>NZ_OZ244204.1:1660000-3442500 GCF_965216855.1 Roseivirga sp.
TTCTCTCAGGATTTTAATTGTTGAATGGCCTCTTCAACAGAATCGGCTATTTTGAATATGGCTGTCAATTTAGTTATGATCAACAGTTTTTTGACATGCTCTGAAGGATTGACAATCACCACCTCTCCTTCGTTATTTCTGAATTTTGTAAGTAATGTAATCAAAACACCAATACCACTGCTGTTGATGTATTTAACATCGCTTATGTCAATAGCACAAAGCAATGTTCCTTTATTAATGGCATCATTTGCGGCATCAAGCAGACCTGATCCAACTTCTTCACCAATAAGATTCCCTTCCAATTTGAGCACTAGCACTCCATTGTTCTCTGCACTGTTGAATGTCATATTATTCTGCCTTGGTGTTTTTTGATTTTGGTTTTGCGAAGAAGTATAGTGTATGATGCATAATATCTATATCAAACATCTCTTCCAGCGTATTCTTTATATTCTGAATTCTTGGATCGCAAAACTCGATAACATCCGAAGAGTTCATCATTAATATATGGTCATGTTGCTTAAAGCCGTAAGACTTTTCATACTGGGCCATATTTTTACCAAACTGATGCTTAGTAACCAAATCGCATTCCACCAACAGGTCGAGTGTATTATACACTGTTGCTCTTGAGACACGATAGTTTTTATTCTTCATACTAATATAAAGCGACTCTACATCGAAGTGTCCGTCTCGTGTGTAGATTTCTTCTAGTATAGCAAAGCGCTCAGGGGTTTTTCGCAAACCTTTATTTTCCAGATATGCTGTGAATATCTGCTTTACCTGATCAAAAACCTTTGGATTTAGCGCCATTTGTCTGGGTTAGGGTGCAAATATAAGATAGTTTAGTTAATACAACGGAGCTAGTTCACTTCAGTTGAATCATGCCTGGTAACTCTCATGACACCCGTTACCTTTTCGAGCTTCTTAATGAGTTCATCCAGGTGCTTAGTGTTATTGATATAGAGTCGAATCTGACCATCGAAAATACCAGTTTCGGTATCAATACTAATGGACTGCATATTCACCTTTAGCTCGTTGGAAATAATATCGGTTACATCTCTCATTAGCCCGACCCTGTCAGTACCAATAATTCTCAAGACAGCAAGGAAGGCGTTCTGCTGCTGCGACATCCATTTGGCCTTCACAATCCTGTTGCCATGCCTTGACAGTAACTCCGGGGCATTCGGGCAGGTGGTTCGGTGGATCTTTATTCCTTCATTGACCGTTATGAAACCGAATACATCATCGCCAGGAATTGGGTTACAACATCTGGCAAAACGATAATCAAGCACATCCATATCTTCACCAATGAGCAGAATATCTTTGCCGAGCTCTTCGACTTTCTTAATGTCGTCTGAGTACTCAAACTTCTTGGTTTTTACTCGCTGACTTTTTTGCCTTTCTTTCTTGAAGTCTTTGAAGTTCTTGATCTGTGAGGGATCAATAATTCCTCTTCCTACTTTATAATAGAATTCTGTGACTGTTTTCTCATCGAAATAGGCTCGTAGCTGATTGGCCACATCTCCATCGAATGGAACTTTCATTTGACGGAGCTTACGTTGGACGATTTCCTTTCCGTCAATGGCGGCCTGCTTCTTCGACTCTTTTAGTGTCTCCTTAATCTTAGATTTCGCCTTTGAGGTAGCCACAAAGCGCAGCCAATCTTCATTGGGCCGTTGCTTATTACTGGTTAATATTTCTACCTGATCTCCATTTCTCAACTGATAGTTGAGCGGTACCAGTTTGTTATTCACCTTAGCACCAAGACATTTGGCCCCAATTTCTGTATGAATATCAAAAGCAAAATCGAGTGCCGTTGCTCCACTTGGCAATATTTTAAGATCTCCTTTAGGAGTGAAAACAAAGACTTCTTCATTAAAGAGGTTAGACCTGAAGTCGTCAACAAACTCAATAGCGTTTGTATCATTTTGCTCCAGCATATCTCTAACCTTCTGGATCCAGGACTCCAAGCCGGATTCATGGGCCGGGTTCATACCATCCTTGTATTTCCAATGAGCTGCATATCCCTTTTCTGCAATGTCATTCATGCGCTGAGTCCTGATCTGCACTTCAACCCATCTACCTGTTCTACTCATTACCGTTGTATGCAGTGATTCGTATCCATTTCCCTTGGGCGTACTCACCCAGTCACGAAGTCGGTCAGGATTAGGGGTATAGAAGTCTGTCACGATAGAGTACACTTGCCAACAGGCTGCCTTTTCCTGATCATAAGGGGTATCCAAAATGATTCTTACCGCAAACAGATCATAAACTTCCTCGAAAGGAATGTTTTGCTTCTTCATCTTATTCCAAATGGAATAGATAGACTTTGGCCGGCCCTTTACTTCAAAGTTGAACCCTGTTTTATTTAGCTCATCGAGAATTGGATTCATGAAGCTTTTAATGAATCTGTTTCTTGACGTCTTACTTTCGGCAATTTTAGCTACCAATTCTTCATAGACTTCCGGTTCTGTATATTTCAGCCAGAGGTCTTCCAGTTCAGATTTAATGGCATAAAGTCCTAAACGGTGAGCGAGTGGAGCATATAAATAAATAGTCTCCGAAATTATCTTCAACTGTTTATGTCTCGGCATGCTGCCCAGCGTTCTCATATTATGTAACCTGTCGGCCAGCTTCACAAGAATGACCCTCACATCTTCTGACAGGGTGAGCAGCATTTTTCTAAAATTCTCTGCTTGTTGCGAGCTTCCGTGATCGAATACACCGGAAATCTTAGTAAGACCATCTATGATCTTGGCCACCTTTGGACCAAAAGATTCCTTAATCTCATCGAGTTCTATTTCGGTATCTTCTACTACGTCATGTAAAAGTGCGGCTACTATAGACGTTGTGCCGAGCCCAATTTCCTCAACACATATTTCGGCAACGGCCAAAGGATGAAAGATGTATGGCTCTCCTGACTTGCGTCTCATCTCCTTGTGGGCCTCTACCGATAAGTTAAAAGCCTTTTTGATGAGCTTGGCGTCATTGTCTTTCAGAAAAGGTTTAGCCTTTCTGAGCAGTCTTCTATACCTCCTTAATATCTCTTTTCTTTCTGCTTCTAGATCAACTGCTATCATATAATTCTGTTACTTAAGAGAAAGGTCAAAACTTTTAAAAAAATAAGCAAACTATTTGTTGACTTCAATCGGAAATAATATACCTTTGCAGTCCATTTCAAAACAGCAAGCGGATGTGGCGAAATTGGTAGACGCACTAGACTTAGGATCTAGCGCCTCAGGGCATGGGGGTTCGAGTCCCTCCATCCGCACAAATTGAACCCTCGGTCGCAAGATTGGAGGGTTTTTATTTATGAACAAAAACAGTAGAGCATTGGATATTACTCTGGACAAAAAAGATTCTAACATCGCTTCAATTAAAGTTAAATTAAACGAAGCTGATTATCAATCGAAGGTAGATGAAAAGATCAAGGACTACAGCAAGAAGGCCCAGATCAAAGGATTCAGACCAGGCAAGGTACCTCAGGGCCTTGTAAAGAAAATGTATGGCAAGTCTATTCTAGTCGATGAGATTAACCACATGGTTGGTCATGCCATTCAGGACTACATCAGAGACAATGAGCTAAAGATTCTTGGAGAGCCTATTCCAAACCAGCAACAAATTGAAGCGATTGACTGGGATACTCAGTCGGACTTTGAGTTTGAATACAATGTTGGTCTGGTTGAAGACTTCACCGTTGATCTTGGTAAGAAAGTAAAAGTTACCCAGTACGAAATTGAGGTAAATGATCAGGTGATTGACGAAACAGTAGAAAATGTAAGAACTCAGTTTGGTAAAATGACCAATCCTGAAGTGAGCGAAGAAGGAGATATGCTTTTCGGTACATTGAGCCAGGAGTCTTCAGACATCACGCATGACACCACAATCGATCCTTCAGAGTTCACAAAAACCAATGCGAAGAAATTTGTAGGCAAGAAACAAGGCGATGTAATCGCGGTCGATCTTGCTAAACTTTACAAAGAAAAATCTCAGCAGGCAGCTCAATTGGGTAAAACAGAAGATGAACTCGAAGGTATTGATCTGAAGTTCAACTTTGAGGTGAAGAATGTAAACAGAAGAGAACTGGCAGAAATTGATCAGGAGCTTTTCGATAAGACATTCGGTCCGGATACCGTGAAAACTGAAGAGGAATTCAGAGCCAAAGTTTCTGATACCATTTCTGAAAACTACGAGAGAGAAACCAATGCCTGGTTGAATAAGACCATTCAGGATGAGCTGATCAAAAACACGACTATCAACTTGCCTGATGCCTTCCTTAAAGATTGGCTTAAGCTAACTGGTGAAGGTAAAATCACCGATGCTGACCTGGAAAACGAGTATGATCAATATGCTGACCAACTAAGATGGAATCTTATTTCAGGTCAAATCTCGAAGGATAGCGAGGTAAAAGCTGAACATGAAGACATCAAGGAAGCCACCAGAAAAATGATCGAAGCCCAGTTTATGGGGTCTGGTCTTGGGCAAATGGCAGATCAAATGGATTCATTCGTTGAGCATTATTTACAAGGTGAGAATGGTCAGAATTACATGAAGATGGCTGAGCAGGTTCAACAGGAAAAAGTGTTGGAGCATATTAAGTCTCAGATAGATATCAAGTCTAAAAAGGTAAGCCTTGATAAGTTCAAGGAGATTGTCAATGCATAGACCGAACCTTTGACCGGAGTAAGATGTTAAGATAAAGTCCTTTTGCGGAAGGGCTTTTTTTTTATTTTTGTTCAGTTAAAAGGTTATAGAAACTAATGATCAACAAGGAAGAATTCAGAAAATACGCCATTCATAATCAAGGAGTTAGCGGAAGTACATTTGATGCTTATACCAACCATGTAGAGAACATGACCCGTTCTGTAATTGAGGAGAGACCTACTCGTTTTGCAGAAATCGATGTTTTCTCCAGATTGATTATGGACCGCATCATCTTTTTGGGCATGGGCGTTGATGATAATATCGCCAATATTATAACAGCTCAGTTGCTGTTCCTGGAATCAGCAGACCCGACCAGAGACATTACCATGTACATCAACAGCCCCGGAGGCTCGGTATATGCAGGATTAGGAATGTATGACACTATGCAATTGGTGAAACCTGATGTCTCAACCATTTGTGTAGGAATGGCTGCTTCAATGGCGGCTGTGCTCATGAGCTCAGGTGCAGAAGGAAAGAGAGCGGCTCTTCCTCACTCCAGAATCATGATTCACCAACCTAGTGGTGGTATGCAAGGGCAATCGAGAGATATGGAAATAACTCTCAAACAAATGCAGGAGCTGAGAAAAGATTTGTACGAAATATTAGCTAAACACACAGGTCAGCCTTATGATAAAATCGAGCAGGACTCTGACAGAGACTACTGGATGCGTGCGGCTGAAGCAAAAGAGTACGGTCTGATTGACGAAGTGCTCACTAAAAAATAATTTTATGGCAGAGGTTACCTGTTCATTTTGCGGACGAAATAAAAAGGATGTTGACTTGATGATATCGGGCATACATGCTCATATCTGTAATCATTGTATTACTCAGGCCAACCAGATTCTTGCTGAAGAGATGAAAACCAAATCTTCAGAAGACTCTCCTAAATTCAATCTGATCAAACCTGTTGAGATGAAAAAGTATCTCGATCAGTATGTTGTTGGTCAGGATGAAGCTAAAAAGGTAATTTCTGTTGCTGTTTACAATCACTATAAACGATTGATTCAGAAATCTAACGATGATGATATTGTGATTGAAAAATCCAATATCATCATGGTTGGTGAAACGGGTACAGGTAAAACATACATTGCCAAAACTCTGGCAAAAATACTTCAGGTACCTTTCTGTATTGCCGATGCTACTGTTCTTACTGAAGCAGGATATGTGGGTGAAGATGTGGAAAGCATTCTAACCAGACTACTGCAAGCAGCCAATTACGATGTAGACTCTGCCGAGAGAGGTATCATCTATATTGATGAAATCGATAAGATTGCCAGAAAATCTGATAACCCTTCCATCACCAGAGATGTGAGTGGAGAGGGTGTTCAGCAGGCTCTCTTGAAGTTGCTAGAGGGTACAGCTGTTAATGTTCCACCTCAGGGGGGAAGAAAACACCCTGATCAGAAGATGATTTCTGTTAATACAGATAACATCTTATTCATTTGTGGTGGTGCCTTTGATGGAATAGCCCGCCATATTGCGAGCAGACTGAATACCCAACCACTGGGCTTCTCGGTAGCCAAGGACGAGCAGATGTTGGTTGATAAGGACAATCTGCATCAATATGTGAATGCTCAGGATTTAAAGAACTTCGGGCTCATACCTGAATTAATCGGTCGATTGCCGATTGTAACCCACCTGAATCCATTGAACCCTGAAATCCTTAAAAACATTCTTACAGCACCTAAAAATGCTCTTATTAAACAGTACACAAAACTGTTTGATATGGAGGAGAAGAAGCTCGTTTTCGATGAGGGTGCATTAGACTACATCGTAGAAAAGGCACTTGAATATAAGCTCGGAGCCAGAGGGTTAAGGTCCATCTGTGAAGCTATTATGACGGATGCCATGTTCGAGCTTCCTTCTGACAAGGAAACCCATGAGCTGGTTATCGACAAGAAATACGCCCGTGAGCAATTTGAAAAGTCGAAGTTCAAGAAGTTGAAGGTGGCTTAAGATGTCAGATGTCAGATGTCAGATGTCAGATGTCAGATGTCAGATGTCAGATGTCAGATGTCAGATAAGGCCAACTGAATTGTAAGATGTTGGTTTTCTGATTTTCTCTTACTCTCCGAAGTACTCGACATAGTTTCTTGGAGTCTCATAAAGTTTCAGAGAATGCAGCTGACCTTGAGGAGTAATCGCATCTACTTTAGGCGCCAATATTTTCCAGATTTCAATAATCAGGTTTTCGCAGCTAGCCATTTTCCCCAGCATAAAATCAACATCTACGTTTAGGTTCTTATGATCTAACTTGTCTACCACTTCTTCTCTAATAAGGGTAGAAAGCTGCTTCAGGTCTACCACAAAACCAGTCTCTGGGTCAGGCAATCCCTTTACCGTAGTTATGAGCTCAAAGTTATGGCCATGCCAGTTTGCATTAGCACATGGTCCAAATACCTCTACGTTCTTCTCTTCGCTCCAATTGGGGTTATAAAGCTTATGTGCTGCGTTAAAATGTTCTTTTCTGCTGACGTAAACCATTGATTATCAAATTGGCTGCAAATATAATGGTTTTAGAGACAAAGGGATTTTCAACCTGGAATATTTCCTCTACCAGGGATGCTGAATATCCTTTTCAGAGTAGGTATGATCTCGGTTGATGAACCTCGTATCCCCTTCCTTTAGGGGTTTGAAAGTAGTGGATGGAGAAAATAACTTCTTAAGCCATGACAAAGGGGTAAGAATAAGAAAGTAAACCAGAGTTAGTAAGATAGCACCATTGATCTTACCTAAGAGCATTCCAAACGCCATCCAAAGTGTGGCCAGCCATGAAGCAAATGATTTAAACAAGGCGCTCAAAACAGCAATTCCTATGATAACATAACCCAGTATTTCACTTTCCTCGGGGTACTTTTTCGCCATGATCAACTGAATCACCAGCAAACCTGCCAATAGGCCAACAATGATTCCGTGGGGATTGGCTATTTTCTTAAGCTTCATTACTCTCCTTTCCTGACTTAACCATCCAATGATTTCCCAGGGCAAGCGCATCCATATCTGTCTTTAAAAAACACTGATACGCCTCTTCCGGACTACAAACAATTGGCTCATTGTTCACATTAAAACTTGTGTTGATGAGTAGAGAATGGCCTGTCTCCCTCTTAAAAGCCACTAACAGTTTATATAGCAATGGATTAGTTTCTGCATCTACTGTCTGAATTCTACTTGAATAATCGACATGACTAATGCCAGGGAATTCAGAGTTAACGAAGTCACACTTTTCTCTGATTGACAAAGTGTTGAAGTTCTTCGGTAGAGGTTTTCTTCTTGACTCTAAGATATCGGTAATAATGGCCATGTAGGGTGAGGCCATCTTCAACTCAAAATAGTCTTTGAGATCTTCTTCCAGTAAAATCACCGCAAAAGGTCTGAAAGACTCCCGAAACTTAATTTTTAGATTAATCTGTTTCTGGATATCGGATTTCATCGGGTTCCCCAGGATTGACCTGGCACCTAATGCCCGCGCACCAAACTCCATCCTTCCCTGAAACCAGCCTACTACTTTACCATGAACAAGGCTGTCAACAACCTGTGCCAGTAGTTCGTCCTCTGAAAAGTATGTACTTAGTTGCCCCTTAGATTGAAGAAGTGAGCTCACCACTTGATCACTGAATTCAGGGCCCAGGAATGAGATTTTATTTTTCAGGAACTTATCCTGTTTAGCAGCCCCATTGCCTGAAACATGGTGACAAAAAAGTGCCGCCCCCACAGCCGATCCAGCATCTCCCACTGCGGGGGGAATATGGATATTATCAAATATCTCTTCTCTAATGAGTCTGCCATTAGCCACACAGTTATAAGCTACTCCTCCGGCTAAACATAGATTTGACTCTCCGGTGATTTCTTTAATGTGACGGGCTAGTTTCACTACAACTTCTTCTGTGAAGTCTTGTGCTGCCAGCGCCACATCGCAATGGGCTTGTGTTAAGCCCTCCTTTTCCTTTCGGACAGCGAGCCCAAAGAGAGCCTTCCACTGATCTGCATCGATCATACTCTCACCATAAAGAAACCTGAAGTATTTCAGATTCAATTCAATAGAACCATCATTGAACACCTTAACCATATGCTCTTCAAGGCCCGCCTTAACTCTTCTATAAATATCAGAGTCTGCACTACCATAAGGAGCCAATCCCATCATTTTATATTCACCATCATTGACCCTGAACCCAAGGTACTGGGTGAATGATGAATAGAGGAGACCGAGGGAGTGTGGATAATGCTGTTCCTTTAAGACTGTAAACTTTGCTTCTTTAGCCCGATAAAGAGAAGACGCTGTCCACTCACCCACTCCATCAATAGTGAGTACAGCACTACTTTTGAATGGCGAGGTATAATATGCCCAGGCGGCATGGGACAAGTGATGTTCTACAAAGTTTACCTTCAGGTGTTTGACTCCTCCCAGGTTCATCGCCTTCAACTGGTCATTCAGAAACTTTCTGAAAAACACCTTTTGCTTAATCCATGCAGGAATATATTTCACAAAGCTGGTAAACCCTCCGGGAGCAATATGAAAGAAGTTCTCCAGTACCCTTTCGAACTTCAACAATGGCTTCTCATAGAAGGCTATTTCTTCTACCTGATCTAAACTGATATGGGCATAGTCCAGGCAGAAACGAATAGCATTAACAGGAAAACCAGAATCATGCTTAAGTCGTGTAAAACGTTCTTCCTGCGCTGCAGCTATTATTTCACCATTATGAATGATGCAGGCAGCAGAATCGTGATATAAAGCAGAAATACCTAAGATGTACATCAACAAGCAAGTTTAGAACATGCTGTAAATGAATGGCGCTATGGCGGAGCCTTCTACAAAAACAATTAACAGGCCTAGCAGAAGTAGTACGATGATGATTGGTGCCAGCCAAAGTCTCTTTCGAGCGGCCATGAATTGTAGTAACTCTCTAAACTGATTCATATTAAAAAACTCCTCTCTGGTTGATCCTTTTTAAAGCATCATTTTGAGGGATCAACTTAAGTAAATTATCATTAAGTTCTTTGGCCTCATCCAAATTTTGAAGGAAAATCAAAGCTTCCAGTTTTTGAATAAACTGATCAGCATTTGCCAGCACGTTTCTCCGGTTGAAGGGTAAACTATGCTGGTTTGTTATAACTTCAAGAGACTCTTTCACTTTGTTATAGTGAATATCGGACTGGCCTTTTAGTAAATCACTTACATACGATAAGGCCGCAGAATATCTCTTCGCTCTTAAGCTATTATTCACTTTGTTTTCAAGCACTTCTCTTGTAATGAGGCGATCAGGAACTGAATTCAATATCCTGTCAGCATCATCAAAGCGACCTAAGGCAGTGTATGCCTGGCTTACAAACAGGTATGGCTGCAATTGATTTGGAAATTCCTGTAGAAGCACTCTAGCCGTTGATAGGGCCTGTTTAGGATTCTTACCGATATTCTCATAGAAATTCTCATTCATTATGCCAACCCATGAAATTTCGCCTGAGGTAAGTCTATCTAAAAAGGTTGGTTCGGCCTGTGGATCAACAGCCTTTTCGGTAAATGGCCAGTTCTGCATCAGCTGATTAGCCAATTGATAACCGTACATACTATCCAGCTCGGCAATGGCAAACTCGAAACTCTCAGGAGCACTTGGTTCAATTCCTTGCGAATCGAGATAGTTCACTACTTCATGAAATGCCGTTTCCGCAAAGAGTCTTTGACCATTCAGGTTGGCATGCACATGCTCCACTAAGAGCTCGTTACCTATAATCTCATTTGGACTGGCTTTCTCAAAAGCATCATACATATCTAGCAGGCGCGCATCATGCTCATTGCTTAGCTTCCGTACGATTTGCTGAAACCCAGAAGTTGCTCTAAACTTAAGCAGATCTCTGTCTCTTGCCTGAGTGAAAGCCTCCTTTGCGGGCTTAGCCTGGCCCTTGTTAAGAAACTCCTTTCCTCTATTGAAAAAGAACATGGCACTGTCTTGTACTGAACTCTCAAAGGGCTCAAAATCTTTCAAATTACTCACCAGAGTGCTCAGGAAAACAGGAACCTGATTCTCCTTATATTTTTCGAGTGTCTTAGCAATATTGTATTCGTATTGGTTCAGACCGGCTTCATATAGTTTCGAGTTCAGTGGGATAGATTCTTCTCTAACCATTTTGGACATCAGTGTCTCACTTCTATCGCTTGTAGCTCCAGTGGCATATATTCCTTTGACCATATTCCTGACCAATTGCATTATCCTCACATTCTTAAGCCTGAGGTAAAAGTTTGTAACTACTGGTGACCTTCCTAAACTCTGACTTGACCCTACGCCCAATGCACCATAGTACTCATTGTGACCTCCATATATAATAACCAGGTCAGGTTGTTTCTCAATGATTTCGTCTGTCAGGTCGAGTATTGCATAGCTATTGGTGGCTACCAGGCTGGTATTGACTACCTCAACATCTAGCTGTGGATAATAAGCCTGTAATTTTTGCTCCAATAATCGGGGGAATGAAGCAGAGCGGAAGGGGAAGCCTGCAGATGAAGAGGCGCCTTGTACAAAGATTCTGAACGTGGAATCAGTTTTCTCCTTTCTAAAAAGGTCGTATGCCCCAACGGGTGCAAAAGCTGCATCGGAAAAGTATCTGGTTGACACCTGCGGATTCATAATCTGGTATTGAGAATCTATGGGGTCGGAGATAAAAGCCACAGGTTGATCTTGTCCATAACCCAACAACCTTAGAACTCCCTCAAATAACAGAAAGAAAACCACGGGCACCAGTGCTGTGATTAGATAGTAGCTTAGTTTCATGTCGTCTTATTGACAATTCTGAAACAGAAAGGATTAATCAGTTCAAATAAATATTATACTTAACTACTTGAGCTGAATAGTGTTTGCCAGTCGTTTTAATTCCTCGTTGTCTGGTAGAGCTACTTTGAGTTTTTGATACAATGTATTGACCTCTTCAGTTCTCTTTAGATAAAAGAGAGCTCCCAAAGCCTTTACATGTTTATCGGGTTCCGCCTGAATGGCTTGAGTATTCAGGTCAGTCCAGTTGACTGCTGAAATATCTGATAATGCCTGGAGCGTATATTGGTTAGGAAGAGTAGCCTCAGTTTGCTGAATCACTCTTGCAATAGGAATGGCCCCTCTATAGTTTTTCATATCTATCAGGTTTGTGAGCCTGACTTTATATACATCGAGAGTAGCCAGGTTTTTAGGCACTCTACTCAAAAATATCTCTGCCTTCTCATAGTCCCCCATCTTGTTGTAAGACTCTCCTACCATGATGTATGGTTGAGTTTGGTGTGGATATTCCTGCATCAGAACTTTTGCCGTTCTTAAGGCCTTAGCAGGCTCTGACTGAATCTGCTCTACATACTTCGAGTTCATCACTGCTACCCAGGGAGTTTCTCCAATAATTAATCTTTCTATATCATTGGTTGGAGCTGAAGGAGAAGTGGCATTATCTGTAAACGGCCAGTTGTTGAGTAACTGCTTTAACAATGTAGTACCGTAAAGGCTATCAACTTCTGCAGTTATATAGTCAAACTCTTCAGCTAGTGGCCTTTCCCTTATCCCCTTTTGAGTCAATAATTCACTAACTGAGTTGTAGATAGTTTCTGCAAAAAGGCGTTGTCCATTGAGGTTAGCATGAACATGCTCCAAAAGTAACTCATTACCTATGATTGCCTCGTCACTGTTTTTTTCGAAAGCATCATGAGTATCAATCACTGGAACATTCAGCTCCTGTGCTATTTCCACCACTGCCTGCTCAATGGCGGACGGTGCCCGAAACTTAAGCAGATCGAAATCGCGGGCATCGGATAGTTTGGCTTTAGCGCCTAAACTATCAGTATCCAATATGCTTCTACCCTGTTTAAAGGCTTCTTCTGCATTGTACTCTGAATCTTCTGCCGACTCAAAAGGCTCAAAATCTCTCAGGTTACTCACCAGGGTGCATATGTAAACCGGAATTCCCGCTTCCTTATATTTAGTGAGTAAAGCAGTGATATTGGTTTTATATTGATCTATGCCTCGGTGATAGAGATCTGAATCGAATGGAATACTTTCGTTCTTGACCATCTTGGCCATCAAAGTCTGTTGATCATCTTCCTGAATGCGAACACTGTAAATTCCTTTGACAATATTTTTCATCAACTGGACGATTCTTACATTCTTAAGTCGCAGATAGAAGTTAGTCGCAGCGGTTGACTTACCAAAGGATTGACTGGAACCTACTCCTAGTGCTCCGTAGTATTCATTGTGCCCTCCATATATAATTACCATATCGGGTTTCTGCTCTATAATTTCATCTGATAAATCGAGCAGGGTAAAACTATTGGTAGCGGCCAGGCTGGTGTTGATCACTTCAATATTCCGGTCTGAATACTGATGTTGTAATTTCTGTTCCAGCAAACGAGGAAAAGATCCGCTATGATTATACGGAAAACCAGCTGATGTCGAAGCTCCCTGAACAAATATGCGAACCGTGTTCGGGCTCTTTTCCTTCAGAAAAACATCATACTGTCCCTGAGTGCTGAACTCCTTTTGTGCAAAATAGCGCTCAGAAACTTTCGGATTAAAGATGAGATATTCAGAAGCAGCAACATCAGATATAAACACAGGAGGTTGTTCTCCATAATTCGAGATTCGAAGAACTACCTCCAACAACAAGAAGAAGACAAATGGAATAGAAACGGTAATCAGGTAAAAGAGCCTCTTCTTGGATTTTTTCATCCTGCTTGTCCGGAATTTACTTTTTGAACAGCGCCTTTATAGCCCTCACTAGTGGTCACCCTAATTTTCTTACCGTCTGTCCTTCTTATTCGAAGCTTCCCCAAGGTAGTTTGCAGGGTATTGTTTTCATTTCTATATGGCAACTGTAACGAATTAGAATCTTGCTGCCCGAATTCATTCAATACTGAAATAAGGTTTTGAGCCAAATCGCCAAAGGTGAGTTTTCTAGTCACCCAGTTTCCTTCATCAAGACAGGTGAAATAACTTGTAGAAGGCATATATACTTTATCATCAGATCCTTCATTAAGGACAAGGTAATTGTGCTCATAGTCCAGATTACAATCTCCCAAGGTGTCATTTGTGACGTGATAGATTTTCATTCCATCAATTTCAATCCAATCTCCGTCTTCAATATCTCCCCAGAACTCTATGTCTATCTCTTCTGAAACAACATACTTTTGCTTACTCCCGCAGGAGTAAACCATCATTCCTACTAACAGTAGGACAGCTATCTTACTCTTCATACCTCTGAACTCTTATTTTTTCGTTTTGTCCCGGCTTATTAAACATGAACTGCATTAGGGTATATACCTTTCCATCGTTCACTCTAAGAAACTCATCCATCGCGGCTTTGAGCTCTCTCAAAGTAGGCTTGACTTCAAGTATATTGGTCTTTTTGTTAATATTTGCAGACAGCCTGTTATTGCCTAATTCCGTTCTTGCAAAACCCAGGACACGGGCTTTGTTAGACTCATTGATAGTCAGCAACAACTGTTCAACCTTTTCTGACTCAGTTGATATTGAATCAATCTTGGTCATGACATGCATGCCTGAGCTTAATTTCATAGTACCATAAAAGTATACAGTACTATCTCCTTTTTGCTTAACGGGTTTATTTTGTGCCATTAAGTTCACTGATAAACCCAGCATCAATAAAACAACAAATAGTCTCTTCATTTCAATAATGTTTACCGTGAATCAAATAATTACTAACATAATCCTTCACCCCCTCTTCAAGGGTAGTAAATTCCTTAGTATAGCCAATACCTTTCAGCTTGTTCATATTCGCTTCTGTAAAATACTGGTATTTATCGCGAATATCGATTGGTGTATCGATAAAGTCAATATTCTCGGATTTGTCTAAGGCCTTAAATGTAGCGTTAGTCAGATCCAGAAATGTTCTCGCCTTGCCACTTCCCAAGTTATAAATAGCCGAATCCTTTCGATGATGCATCAGAAATAAGCATACATCAACCACATCCTTTACATAAACAAAATCTCTCATTTGTCCACCATCCTTATAATCTGGGTTATGTGAACGGAAAAGTTTCATCTGACCCGTTTCTGAAATCTGCTTAAAAGCGTGAAGCACTACAGAGGCCATTCTGCCCTTGTGATACTCGTTAGGCCCATAAACATTAAAGAACTTAAGTCCGGCCCAGAAGAATGGTGTTTTTGACTGTTGAAGTGCCCATTTGTCGAATTCATTTTTCGAAACGCCATATGGGTTCAATGGCTCCAGTTTAGGTATCACTTCATGGTCGTCATCGTAGCCATTTTCTCCACCACCATAGGTAGCTGCAGATGAAGCATAGACCAATGGTATCTGATATTTAATGCAAAGATTCCAAATAGTTTTGGTGTATTCCGTATTGAGTTTGCTCAACAGGTCCAGATCGAATTCTGTTGTATCAGTTCTAGCGCCTAAGTGGAAAATGAACTCTACCTGCTCACCATTATTATCTAACCAATCAAAGAAAACATCTCTATCCACTCTTTCCTGAATAGCCTTTCCCTGAAGGTTTTTATTCTTCTCGCTGTTATCGAAATGATCAACGACAATAATGGATTTGTACCCTTCTTCGTTGAGTCTTTGTACTAACGCGCTCCCAATAAATCCTGCTGCTCCTGTTACTACTATCATAAGATACTTTGGTGGCCAAAGATACCTGTTAAAAGTGATTTAAATAAGAATTATGCTAAGATATGCCCTTCTAAAAGCCTGATCTTCGGAAAGACTTAGAGTCTGAAATTGCATATAATCCTGCGGCTTCATTATTTTTTAAAGCCAGCAGATAAGGCTTATCATCAATTACAACTTCATCCAAATCGGTCACCACTCCCTTCTCGACAAAACCTGAGCCAAATAATGGGTTAGCCTGAAACTGACCATTTCCAAGACCCCTCAACAATAGAGTAGCCTGAGCATCAATATTTCCATTAAAGACTTCCGGTGCGTAGGAGTTACCTCCAATCAGGATGTCAAGCTGACCGTCCTTATCATAATCAAAAACGAGGATATCATTAACCGGTGAAAACTGTGCTCTCACAGGAAGCGGTACCATTTGGAATTGTCCATCACCATTATTGATGAAGACTGAGCTCTGGAAATGAGTAGCCCGTACTACATATGCCTCATTCAAAGACTTCTCATCGAACACCTGGTCTAAGGTAGCCTCTGCAAAAGCCAGGTTTTTAGGGAATTTCTTTTTGATAGCAGAAATCTGTTGGGTCAGAGTAACACGGTCATGAATCACATATTCCTGGCCATTATTGTAATAACCAATTACAGCATCGAGTTGACCATTCGCGTCATAATCATTCGCATAAACTGAAAGTGGTTCATTCTGACTAGCCTTATATCTGCTATTCAGTCCCAGGTTTCCTCCAATAATATCCAGGTCGCCATCTTGATCTAAATCTGCCAATTCGATGGAATTCCACCAACCGGAATAAGCTGCCAGACCAGCTTGTTTGGTTTGATTGACAAATTTCCCATTGGTCCACTTAAAAATAGAGATAGGCATGAATTCACCGGCAAGAATCAGTTCACCCTCTCCATTGTTATCAATATCACTCCAAATCACGTCTTTAATCATACCCAGGTGCTCCAACTCAGGTGCAATCTCCTTTATCTTGTTTATCAGTATACCACCTTCATTGACAAGCAATTGACTTGTGCCAGGCATTGGATAACTGCCCGGCAGGACGTGACCAGCCACAAACAGGTCCAAATCGCCATCGTGGTCAAAATCGTTTGAAACCACTTTGCTACCACTAACATAGATTTCAGGTAACCTGTCACTCGTAATGGAAAAATTACCCTTCCCATCATTTAAATAGAGCCTGTCCTTGTATGAAGCTGATTCTGTTTTAAATTCATTAGAACCACTCACAACATATAAGTCCAGATCGTGATCCATATCAATATCAACAAAGATAGCGTCAGCATCTTCGAAGCTAAGACTCTCGGGAAAATCTACCTCCCTGAAAGTGGCTTCCTGAATGTTGTGCACCTGAATGAATAATTTACTCTTCTGACCTGCTGCACTGCCTATATAGATGTCATCCAAACCGTCATTATTTACATCGCCAACAACAGATATGGGACCTTCTGTGGATAGTTTATGAGGTAACAGAGCTTCTCTTTTAAAGTCTACGAATGGCGATTCCTTATGCTTATAATTGAAGTTTAGTTGTGAGGACTTATTGGTAAAGAGGTCGATTCTTGGTTCATTGCTAGCTTTAATAGCAGGAAGTACCAAACCGTCTTTATTCAACTCAATCCTTTGATTTAATTCGGGTCGAAGAATGATTTCCGTTGTATGATCAGGCCAAATAACTACCAAACTATCAATAGTAGTACTACTTCCCAATCCAAAGTGCAAAACCGGGTCAACACTTGACTGAAATCCTCTGAATGGACTCATCTCAGCCACCATTACCTTACCGTCAAAATAGACCTCGGCCCTTGATCCTATGGCCAATAAGGAATTATTATTAACAGATAGATTAAGTTGAATGTAGTTAGTACTATCTCTTTCTACGGCCTTGTTTTTATAGACAAATGATGGTTGATTGAGGTTATTTACCAGGAGGTCAAGATCACCGTCATTATCCAGATCAGCATAGGCACTCCCGGTAGAAAAAGATGGTGTACCAAGCCCCCACGCTGTCGCCACATTTTCAAATTGAAGCCCCCCCAAGTTCTTATAGGCATAGTTGGGAACCATTTCACCGTTCAGTTCTTCCAATGAACTAACGATAACACTGGGATCGAATGGCATGTTTGAGTTTCGACTCTCATTAACGATATAATCTCTAAAGTCGACATCAGTAACATCCTTAACATAACCATTAGTGATAAAGATATCTCTCGTTCCATCATTATCAAGATCAGCAACTAATGGGCTCCAGCTCCAGTCCGTATTACTAATACCAGTTAACATACCAATCTCCTGGTAGCCGCCCCTACCTGTGTTGAGCTGCATAGAGTTACGCATGTATTGAGGCGTGTACCCCCGCTGAACCAGCATCTGATGCCGATCGTAATTCAGTCCGCTCAAAAGTTTCTTTTGCCTCCTATTGTCTTCAGGTAGCATATCTACCTGCACAATATCCGTATTACCATCGTTGTCAAGGTCCGCCACATCTATACCCATCCCAAAATTACTGGTATGCGCCACATACTTATCCAGGGACTCGCTAAAGGTACCATCATGGTTATTCAGGTATAGGAGGTCATCGTAGATAAAATCATTACTGACATAAAGATCAAGCCAGCCATCATTATTAAAATCGCTTACGGAAATACCCAGGCCATATCCTTCTTCATGAATTCCTGCCTGAGCGGTTACCTCCGTGAACCTGCTTCCATCATTTCTATATAATCTATCCTGACTTATTGTATTTCCTGTCTGGTCTTTAGGCCTGATAGTATTTGGATCTTTATTAGGGTTATTCTCATAGTTCATGAGGTAAGCATCAAGGTCTCCATCATTATCGTAATCAAAAAAGACCGAGTGTGTTGTCAGAGACTTGTCGTGTAAATTATAGTCTATAGACTTTTCTGTAAAGGTTAAGTCTCCATTATTTATATACAGTAGGTTACCTGTACTCGCCCCAACTCCCCCAACGCTACAGTATATATCGTCATAACCGTCATTATTAATATCAGCTATTGTTACTCCATGTACCCAGGATTTGGTTTCAAAGCCTGACTCAACCGGATCCAGCTCATGAAACTTGAAGTTACCTTTGTTGATGAAAATCTTACTTGTAACCATGTTACCAGCAAAGACCACATCTTTTAATCCATCATTGTTCAGATCAGCGACACCTACACCAGAACCGTTGTAGATATAAAGGAACCGAAATGCATTTAGAGAATCGCTTTCAGAGAGTTGGTTGGTGAATTTAATTCCAGACTCGTTTTCCAGGGAGAATAAGGCATTGCCATTTTCCTCTTTCTGACAACTTAAAGTCAGCAATAGCAATAGCAGTGAACCTCCAAGAAGCCTTTGAAAATTCATGAGTTAGTTTTAAGGTTGAAAAAATAGTGTCAAGCAACACTGTCAGTTCCTGAACTTAAGAAAGTTATCCCAGAGGCGGAAGGAGATATAATAAATTATTCTATAAAAAAAGAGCCACTCCTAATAGAAGTGGCTCTTTTATAATTATTTCAATTAATTCTATTGCTCAGGCTGATTACCACCGAATGTATAGAATGGAAGACCAAAGATAGACAATTCGTCAGCAGGTACTGGCAAGTGTCTAGCCGAAGCAGGCTCCAGATAATACAAGTTAGTTGCATCAGTGTTTCCTGCAGGAGTCATCATTCTTCTGTGGAACCAGATGTTACATGATCCATGCCATGTGAACTCAACAATTCTTTCATAAAGAATAGCGTTCAACAGGTCAGCATCAGACTCAAGTCCTGTAAGCGGAGCCAAACCACCTCTATTTACTCTAGTGTTGTTGATAAGGCCAGCTGCAGCTACTTTATTTCCACCAGTTCTAACAAGAGCTTCTGCTTGAAGAAGATCAACCTCTTCAGATGAAAGGAATACCATTGGATCGGTAAATCCAGCTCTGTAAGACTCATAACGGCTATAATCGTAAGTACTGAAGAAGTAGTAACCTCTAGCTGCTGAGAAATCAGGAGCACCAGCATAAGTAATGTCTGTTCCTAGTCTAGAATCATCTGGGTTAGAGATTTCAGGAAGAACAGCCAAACCATCAGGCCATGGGTAAGGTACTTCAGCATCAGTTTTAGATGGGTTCATCATTTTGATCACTTTCTGTGATACTCTGGCCCAAAGTGCATCCTGACCTTGGATCAGAAGTCTGTGCCACCATGTGAAACCACCGTCACCAACAGGTGCAAGATCTACAGAGTTAGCTGAGTTAGAAAGAACTCTGTTCCAATCTACAGCGCTTGCTTCAGTAGTATTTCTAGCTTGAAGTGCTTCGAATTTAGCGATGAAACCTCTAAGAAGGTTAGCCGCATCGTCACCAGTGTAAGTAAGCTGGTTGAAACCAGTCAATACATTGTTCGAACCAGCGAACAAAGCGATAGCTTCTTGAAGCTTGGCAATTGCAGCATCATTCACGTCACCATAAGGGCTGAATGAAAGAGAAGTAGGATCGGTAGTCTCGTCAGTGATATAAGCCTGGTCATAAAGTAATGACAAGTAACCCATAACAAGACCTTGAAGTGCTTTACCATTAGCAACCACTTGGTCAGTGATATCCACACCATTTGCATCAGGTACAGTTACATCATCCTCAGCAATAATTCCAAGAATGTTGTTAACAGGACCAATAGCAGAGTACAATCCATTCCAAGCCTGAGTAAAAATTGCTCTGTTAGAGTAAGTCAGGTTGTTCTGTAAAGACTGTCTTGGAATAGTACCTAAGTCTCTAGCACCCCAGTTACCCCAAGACATAGATGGGCCTTGAGCCATCACAGAAAGAGGGAAGTTAGGGCTACTTTGTTGCAATGCTGCCCAGAAAGCAGAGTACGCACCATTAATACTGGCAGGGTACTCAGCAGGGTTAGCTAGCAAAGCTTGTCTGTTCGGGTTGTTCAGGTTTTCTACTTCGAGATCCTCGCAACCAGAGATGATCGTTAGAAAAGCTAATGCTACAATCAGTAATTTATAATTTTTCATTTTTCTCATTCTTTTTTTGAGTTATTAGAATGTTAGGTCTAAAGAGCCAGTGAATGATCTTACTAGAGGATAGTTGAAGTCATCAACAGGTCTCTGCAAGTTACCAGTCTCAGGATCGAAGCCAGTGTAATCAGAGATCAACAACAGGTTACGACCAATCACAGAAAGTTTAGCACTCTTGAAAATGTTACCAAGACCCATTCTATCCAAAGCAGATTTGCTGAAGTTATAGTTAACAGCAAGCTCAGCTAGTCTAAGGTTAGTAGCATCTTCCAGGAAGTGAGAGTTAGATCTGTTTACGTTGTAAATAGACAAGTAGTAAGCAGTAGTTTTCTTCTCGCTATCAGCTTTACCTGCCTGATCGAACATTACGTCAACCAAGTCACGAGACAACCACTGTCTAGACTGGTTGTACACCAATCCACCACTCTGATATGACCACAACATGTAAACATTCAAACCTTTATATCTGAAGTTAGTATTCAAACCAAGGTTGAAGTCAGGAGTAGCATTACCTAAAAGAAGGTCATTCAATACCACACCATTTTCGTCCATAAGTCTCAATACAGACTCTTGAGCAGTTCCGATAGAAGCTGTGTGTACTACATAACCATCAGCGTTAACGCTGTAGTCAGCCAACACACCATCTTGTCTGAATGGATCGTTCAATACAAATCCGTTAGCATCAACAGAAAGTTGATCTAATGAAGTAGCGAAGTCTTCACCGTAGATGTCACCGATTTTAGAACCTTCTTTCCAGATGTTCAAACCAACAACCTGATCTCTTCTGTCGAACTCAGTGATCTCACCTTGATATCTATCCCAAACTAAACCGAAAGTCAAACCTAGATCTTCAGATCTGATTGCTTCATAGTCTAAAGTGAACTCAAGAGAGTTACTTTCTACTGTACCGGCATTAGCAATTTGAGAGCTGAAACCACCTGAAGCAGCACCAGAAACTGGTACAGTCAAAATTTGGTCAGCGTTCTCTTGGTTAGAGTAAGAAGCCAATAATGAGAATCTGTCAAGGAAGTCAGCTCTCAAAGAGATTTCATACTCAGTAGTGATAGCGTTTTTCAAGTCAGGGTTACCCAATGAACCACTGGCAGAAATGTTACCAGCAGAAACACCGAATGTTTCGTATTGGTCAGAGAAGTTAGGTCTGTTACCAGAAGTACCATAAGAACCTCTGATTGACAATTCCTGGAATCCAGGGATTTCAACATCTTCAGAAATTCTGTAGTTGAATGAACCTCTGTAGAATGTCTGGTATCTCTGATCCTCACCGAACAATGACACACCTTCATATCTTACGATAAGGTCAGCAATGTATTTGTTCTGGTAGTCACCAGCGATCGCTGCAGCAAAGTTATGAGCAGTGATTTGAGACTGTCCTGAAGAAAGAGGAAGCGTAGTTACAAAGTTGTTGTAAGCTGTGATTCCAGCAGCAGACTGATCTTGAGCAGATAGTCCCCAGCTCTCACCTTGGTTATCCTCATACTGATAGAATACTCTTGATCTCAAGTTGAAATCACCATAAGACTTAACATATGATAGAGTAGTAGTAGAGATAATAGCAGTGTTAGTACCGAATGAATCAGATCTCTGACCCAAACCTGGGTTGTTACCAGCAGAAACGTCTAAGTGACCTTTAGGAAGGTAAGAGTAGTTCTGAGACTGGCTTCTATCCAATGAAGCAGCATATTCAAGAGTTAAACCATCAACGATTTCATAGTTCAATCTCAAGTTTGCCAAGAATCTGTGTTGTTCGAATGTTCTGTCCAGTCTGCTCAAAGTGTAAAGCGGGTTACCTTCTGAGTTACCGAATTTGTTAACATTCCATCTGTAAGGAGTTCCATCCACGTTATCCTCATAAAGGTCAGCAGAAGGGTCCATCATGAACAAATTTCTTAAAGTACCTCTAGTACCCAATCCACCAGCATAGTTTTGATCTAATTTTCTGATACCATAAAGGGTTGAAACAGAAAGTTTCAATTTATCAGTAATGTTTTGATCAAGGTTAACTCTCAAGTTTTGACGAGAACCACCATCGTTCATTGGAACTACACCACCATTCAAAGTATTTTCAAATGAAGCAGCAATGTTACCATTACCATAGTTTGAAGTTACCTGAAGGTAAGAAGTCCAGAAAGTATTTCCTTTGAAGAACTGATCAAGGTGATCAATTACCTGAGGAAGTGGGTTGTCTTGCAACAAATCCGGATCATCAACACCAAGACCGAAACCGTTTGGATCAGGGTTAACCTGAATAGAACCATCAGGGTTAGTCAGGAAGTGGTGAGAAGTAGTTTTCTCAGGAGCTCTTGAAGCATACAAGAATTCTTTCCCTACCTCATTTCTGAATCTAATCTTAGTTTCACCTACAGCGTTTTTGTTACCTCTTCTGGTTGTAATAGCAATTACACCGTTAGCAGCACGTGAACCGTAAAGTGAAGCAGCAGAAGCACCTTTAAGTACTTCAATATTCTCAACATCTTGCATGTTGATATCGGCCAAAGAACCTTCAATCAAGATACCATCTACAACAATTAGAGGATCGTTTGAAGTTCTCAACTGAGCAGCACCTCTGATTTGGAAAGTAGGAGTTGTCAAAGGAGCACCTCCCTGACGTACTTTCACACCGGCTACTTTACCTCTCAAAGCAGCACCAGCGTTAGCTTGTGGTACTTGCTGAATGAGCTCTTCATCTACTTTAGAAATAGAAAAAGCCAGTTTTTTCTCAGGAGTCGCTGCAGCAACACCAGTAACAACTACTTCACCAAGTGAAGTCGCATCTGGCGCTAACTGAACGTTAACTACCGTTTGGTTACTTACTACAATTTCTTGAGTAACATAACCTAGGTATCTAAACACAAGGGTAGAGCCCTGCGGAACGGTAAGACTATAGTTACCATCCAAATCAGTAGCAGTACCGTTGGTTGTACCCTTAACAAGAATAGTCACCTGAGGCAATGGCAGGCCATCATCTGAACCTGTCACTTTACCAGAGACTGTCCTGTCTTGAGCAAATGCAGCTGTTGTCAAGAACAGCAACATCAACGAGACGCAAGTCAGTAAAATTCTCTTCATTTTGCTTTCGTTTTAGTTTAATTGATGAGTAAAAAGTTTGTTTAGAAAGCCAAACATAAAAGAAAATGTCATCTTTTAATAATAAAGGCGAAACAAAATGAAGACCCTCCCGTAAGCCTCAAACCTTTCATTTTTTGGCAATAGAGCCTATATAAGAGTTAAAAAAAAATTTTCTTCTGATGAGTAAGGGTATTTAAAAATTGGCAAGAATTCGATTGCAACATCGCAAGTTTGACCAAATAACATTCCCTTCAAATTCAATAATTAGACCAATAATGTAATTTATCCAATTTATAATTTAACATTATCCACTAACCAAAGCCTGATTAGAAAAAATAAGAAATGAAGGGTTTCCGGCTTTTTTGCCTTTCGAAAATATTTCAGGCTTTTAAAAACCACGGTCAAACACAGAATTTAATTTGGTTTAACTTTTTTTAACTATTTGGTCATTTGAAGACCCATCAGGGTCCATCCTTCAAAAAAAGTCCACACTAAGAGCCCTATTTTCTGTCTCTCTATAAAAATCAACAGCCGGAAAACAGTTTTTTGAACTCTCAAAAAAGAAGATGACAACTCCCCGGAATCAGAGAAGAGGGGAATCCTAGTTGGAATAGAGGTGGGCCTTCAGGCCCAAAACCAGCAGATTCTGAATTAAGATGAACAGTTTAGTGATCCACTTCGGTGATAACAACTTCTACCCTTCGGTTATCTACCCTGTCTTGCGACCGTGGCCTTGTTTCTCCATAGCCCTTCCAACTTACTCTGCCGGTGTCTCCCAGGTAACTGGCAATGTATTGGAATACAGCCCTGGCTCTACGCTCAGATAAGGTCTGGTTATAGTCAGAGCCTCCTACGGCATCTGTATGGCCTTGAACCTCCACATAGATTTCCGGGTAGCTGGATAATACCTCTATTACCCTGTTTAATTCCTGATGTGCCCCGGGCAGTATTATATCGCTATCAAATTCAAATGCTAAGGGAGTCTCAAGAAGATTAATTCCTGTTTGGATTGGCTCCAACCTGATTGTTGAATCCTTTAGGAATTCAGTTCTATTCATTCTCTTTTGCCAGTAGCCTCTTTTAATCGTAATGATGGACTCAAAGTCAGTTTCATCCAGCAACACACCTCCTTCATTGCCTATCTCCTGACTTACCGTATCTGCCCCATTTAAGAACCTGACTTCTGCCGATAAGGGATTACCTGTAACTGCACTAATGACCTTTCCATAAACAGGTTCTACAGCATTAACTTCAGGCACAAGCGTTTCCGGTACTTTAAAACGCTGAAGGTAAATCTGACCACTTTCATCGCTTGATGAGAAGTAGGCCCATTGATCTGCTGAAATACAATAGCCAATCTGATCGAACGCATTATTAATAGGATAACCCAGATTCTCAGGCTCAGACCATGTGTTATTTGTTAATGTTGATTTAAACAGGTCATACCCCCCCATTCCAATTCTTCCGCGACTCGAATAAATGAGTGTCTCTCCATCGAGATAAATAAAAGGGGAGCAATCATCATCCTTCGTGTTTACTTGTTCTCCCAGGTTAATTGCCTGAGTCCATTCCCCTGCTACCTTCTCGCTCTTCCAGATATCCTGCTTTCCAAAACCTCCTTCTCTGGTACTCACAAAATAAAGTGTGTTACCGGTGGCAGTCAGTGATGGCTGAGAATCCCAGGACTCACTATTTACTTCTTCACCCAACAGTTCAGGTTCAGTCCAGTTGCTATTGATGAGGTAGGATATGTAGAGGTCGCAACTACCAATATTGTCAGGCCTATTACAACTTGTGAAGACCAGCGTCTTGCCGTCTGCTGAGATTGAAGCCGTTCCTTCGTTTCGATCCGTGTTAATATTAAATGAGATACTCGTTGGCTCTGACCATTGCCCCTCTGCAACAAGCCGGCTCGTATATAGATTTTCGTCACCACGACCAAGCTGGTCTCTCATAGTAAATACGAGCTGCCCCCGCGCGGTAACCGATGGGAAATACTGTTGAGTGAATTTATTAAGCGGTTGAGGAAGTTTTTCAAAAATAATCTCCTCCGGATTATTAACTGCATCAATAGAGAAGCTTACCAAACGCTTCAAGTATTCCACCCCCACTGAATCTATCCCCGAAACATCCCCTTTTATATTAGAGAGAAGCTTATTGGCTTGTTGATAATCTCCTGATTGATAAGCATGATTAGCTTGTAGCACTAATAGTCTACCTAAAAAGGCATCCTCAATTTCTTTGGCATATTGAGCAATGATGGCATTAGCTCTCTGAGGTTCACTTCTTTTTAAATAAACTTCATGCAGAAGAACTATTGCTTCATCGAAGCTTTCATCCTTATCCAGTATCTCGGTTAGAATTGTTTCTGACTTGTAGAAGTTGCCAACAGCTACCAATTCTTTGGCTTCATTGTATGCTTCAACCAATCTGGATCTTTTGGTGTGAAGTTGCTCCTGCCCCCAGCAAAGGGAAGAAACGAACAGGAGCAATATGATAAAAGAGAACCTCAAGACTATGGAATCTGCATAAACTTATGTGTTTGTAGCGAAATTTTCCATCTGGGGTTGTCTTTTACATACTCTATTATTTGTGGCAACATGGTTTCTGACTTATCCCATTCGGGCTGAAGATACAATAAGCACTCAGGTCTGACGAGGGCAGCATGCTCCTCTGCCCATTTGAAATCACTCTTATTATAGATGACTACTTTTAGTTCGTCAGCCGTTTCATAAAACTCATCTCTTGGCTTCATGAACTTTTTAGGAGAGAAACAAATCCAGTCCCAGGTGCCTGACAGTGGATGAGCTCCAGAGGTCTCAATGTTGGCATGAAATCCTTTAGCTCTCAAAGAATCAGTAAGCTCATCAAGAGGGTACATGAGTGGTTCGCCTCCGGTAATGACTACCAACTTACTTTTATATTCAGCAACTCCTTCTACTATTTGTGACACTGTTTGTAACGGCCACTTTTCTGCTTCCCAACTGTCCTTAACATCGCACCAGACACAGCCCACATCGCAGCCTCCGAGTCTGATGAAGTAGGCAGCATTACCTGTGAAATGACCTTCACCCTGAATGGTATAAAAGGCTTCCATTACGGGAAGCTTGCTGTTGAGTCCGGCTGTTTGTTTGTTTTCTGTCATAATCAATTTTTTATAGCAGGTGTTGAAACTGCTGATTTATTCAATCTAACCGCGCCTCATCCCTTCTATCCTTTCCAAAGAAGGATTCCCGCCTGCGCGGGAATGACGGTTGAGAGAAAGTTTTAAACTAACTTCTGATTGGCCAGGTAAGTGTTCCAAAGTAAAGAGGCTATAGTCATCGGACCCACACCTCCAGGTACTGGTGTAATGTAGCTACATTTAGGTGCTACCTCATCGAACCTGACATCGCCTTTCAATTTGAACCCTGACTTCGTTTCGGTAGACGGCACTCGGTGAATACCCACATCGATAACAACAGCTCCTTCTTTCACCATATCACCGGTTACAAAGCCTTCTCTTCCTATGGCCACTATTAGAATATCTGCCTGCCTGGTTACTTCTGGCAAATCCTTTGTTCTACTGTGGCAAAGTGTAACAGTAGCATTTCCCGGGTTTGCGTTTCTGGACATGAGAACACTAATGGGTGTTCCTACCGTATGACTTCTCCCAATTACCACACAATGCTTCCCTGACGTTTCAATACCGTTTCTTTCCATCAGCAACATCATACCCTTTGGCGTTGCAGGCAGAAGTGTAGGAAGATCTAATAACATCTTACCCAGGTTGGACGGATGGAAACCATCAACATCCTTTTCAGGAAGAATAGCCTCTACTACCTTTTGTTCATCAATTTGCCTGGGCAATGGAACCTGTACGATGAACCCATCTATCTCGGGATCATTATTCAGACGCTGAACCGTAGCCATTACTTCTTCTTCTGAAGTTTCTTCTGGCAGATGAATCAATGTCGATCCAAAACCAATAGCCTCACAAGCTTTTACTTTGGCATTGACGTAGGTCTTGCTGGCTCCATCTTCTCCCACCAATACGGCAGCCAGATGAGGGACCTTTCCCCCTTTCGACTTGATTTCACTTACTTTTTCTGCCAGTTCATCTTTAATCGATTGGGCGGTAGCTTTTCCGTCTAGTAGCTTCATAGTTCTTAGTGCCTAGTGCTTAGTCAATAATTAGTTCTTATTTCTTTTGAGATAATTCACATACCCGTGAATCAACTTTTTACATTCTGTTATCAAATCAAGCAAAAAATTGAGATTACCTTCCTCAAGATAAGCCTGATCAAAAGATAGGAACAATTGAGTCTCTGATTCATATAACGAACCCCTGGCTATATAAAGAAACTGAATTCTTTCATCATCATGTTGTCTTCCTATACTCTCAGCAATATTTGAAGGTATGGAAATAGCCGCTCTTCGAATTTGACTCGTCAGTGCATATTTTTCCAATTCAGGAAAATTCTTTAGTACATCGTAAGTTTTAGAAACCAATTCACGAGATTTTTTCCAAACATCTAAATCGTAATATGGTCTTCATTCACTATGCACCAAGCACTATTGCCTATTTAATCTAACTTCAAAACCGCCATGAAGGCTTCCTGTGGAATCTCCACATTACCTACCTGACGCATTCTCTTTTTACCTTTTTTCTGTTTCTCCAAAAGCTTTCGCTTTCTGGTAATATCACCTCCATAACACTTAGCCAATACGTTTTTACGCATGGCTTTTACCGTTTCTCTGGCAATAATTTTTGTGCCTATAGATGCCTGAACCGCAATTTCAAACATCTGTCTTGGAATCAGGTCTTTCAACTTTTCACAAAGTCTCTTACCCCATTCGTAGGCCTTATCTCTATGTACAATCGCAGAAAGTGCATCTACTTTATCTCCATTCAATTGGATATCCAGTTTCACCATGTTGGACTGTCTGAAACCAATCAGTTCATAGTCCAGTGAAGCATATCCACGAGAAAGGGTCTTCAACTTATCGAAGAAGTCGAAAACAATCTCGGCCAGCGGCATCTCAAAAGAGAGCTCTACTCGATCTGAAGTCAGATATACCTGGTTCTTGATAATACCCCGCTTTTCCATGCAAAGCCCCATAATAGCACCTACATACTCTGACTTGGTAATAATCTGAGCTCTAATGAAAGGTTCTTCCATGTGAGCCATTTTATTGGGCTCTGGCATTTCAGAAGGGGCATTGATTTTTCTGACTTCTCCATCATTCATGATGGCGTGAAACTGCACTGATGGTACCGTAGTAATCACGGTCATGTCAAATTCACGCTCCAGGCGCTCCTGAACAATTTCCAGGTGTAACATCCCCAGAAATCCGCAACGAAAACCAAAACCAAGGGCTGCCGATGTTTCAGGCTCCCATACCAAAGAAGCATCATTTAGCTGTAGCTTCTCCATTGAGGCTCTCAGCTCTTCGAAGTCTTGCGTGTCTACCGGATAAATACCGGCAAAAACCATAGGCTTTACATCTTCAAAGCCTTTCACCATTCTTTGGGTGGGCCGGTCCACATGGGTAATGGTATCACCCACTTTCACCTCTTTGGCCACTTTGATACCTGAGATTAGATAACCAACATTTCCGGCCTGAATTTCCTGCTGGGGAGATTGCTTAAGCTTAAGAATACCAATTTCATCGGCATCGTAAGTCTTGCCCGTATTCACGAACTTTACCTTATCTCCTTTTTTAATCGTTCCGTTGAAAACACGGAAGATCACCTCGATTCCCCTGAATGAATTAAAAACAGAATCGAAAATCATGGCCTGAAGAGGTTCTTCAGGGTCTCCCTGAGGAGCTGGTATCTTTTCAACAATGGCCTCTAAAATCTCATCGATTCCAATACCTGCCTTACCACTGGCTAAAATGATATCTTCTCTATCGCAACCGAGTAGTTCAACTACCTGGTCAGTCATTTCATCGGGCATGGCACCCGGAAGATCTATTTTGTTGAGCACAGGAATAATTTCCAGATCATGTTCCAAAGCCAGGTAGAGGTTAGAAATGGTCTGGGCCTCCACACCTTGTGAAGCATCAACTATAAGTAAAGCACCTTCACAAGCCGCAATAGACCTTGACACTTCATAGGAAAAGTCTACGTGACCTGGAGTGTCGATCAGGTTAAGCACATATTCCTCTCCTTTATAATTATAGTTCATTTGGATAGCGTGTGACTTGATGGTAATCCCTCTCTCACGCTCCAAATCCATATCGTCCAACAACTGATCTTGCATTTCACGATCGCTCACTGTACCCGTGTGCTGCAGTAGTCTGTCAGCCAATGTACTTTTACCATGATCGATATGCGCAATAATGCAGAAATTCCGAATTCTCTTCATATACCTCTTAAACGAACCGCAAAAATAGAAAAAAGTGATGCAATTCTATGATGTTGTTGCTTACACATTTTACAAGACTATTTAAACTAACAAACACAAGGACTGTATGTTAACAGTTCATAAAGTCAGACGGGTCAACTGGCTTCATTTTTAGATTAGATTACATAGTTTTGCCCCATGCTTTTGGCCGAAAAGAAAAAACAGGAAAATATCTCGGAGTACATCATCTATATGTACCAAACAGAAATGCTGGTAAGGAATTTTGATTTCGACATTGAAAAAATCAAAATCCATGTATTCGGAAACATCCCTGCCGAAAAACTGAGTGAAGAAAAAAGAGAAGCTGCCCTTGAATGGTATGCACAGATAATTGATCAGATGAAAACTGAAGGCCTGGAAAACGAAGGGCACTTATCTTATGTTCAGGATGAAGTTCAACAGTTGACTGACCTAAGCATGAAGCTTCTGGTTGAAAACGAAGACTATCAGGTCATATTCAATGCTGCCAGACCTGCTATCAGAGAAAATATTCAGGCTTCCGAAGGATTAATCACAAACCCAATCCAGGCCTGCCTGAATGGTGTGCTTGGTTTACTCATTGCCCGAATGAATGGGAAAGAGGTTCCCCAGGAAACTATGGATCAAATAGAACATTTCGGCAACGTGCTTTCTTTTCTCTCTGCTCAAAAGCGTTAAGAATAATTCCGTTCAATAACTTACTGCTTAAACACCTTCCCGCCTTTCATTACAAAAGTCACTTCGGTCATGGTCTCGATATTCTCAGTGGGATCTCCATCTACAGCCACTATATCGGCTAGTTTACCTGCTTCCAAAGAACCAACCACATCATATATTCTGAGTAACTCAGCAGCAGTTTTAGTGGCGGCCTGAATGGCTTCCAAAGGCTTCATTCCCGCTTCAACCATATAGATGAATTCTTTCCCATTATCACCATGAGGGAAGACACCGGCATCGGTACCAAAGGCAATCTTCACACCCTTCTGATAAGCTTTGCCAAAGGTTTCCTGTATTTGTGGGCCTACTTCCAGTGCTTTGGGTACAACAACTGGTGGAAAATAACCCGGTATCTGTGCTTTCTCCACCACAAACTTTCCTGCTGAAATGGTTGGCACATAATAAGTACCCATTTCAATCATTTTTTCCATGGTTCTCTCACTCATAAAGGTGCCGTGTTCAATGCTGGTGATACCGGCAGCTACTGCTCTGTACATCCCTTCATCGCCATGGGCATGTGCTGCAGTGACAAAACCATATTCTTTAGCTGTTTCTACAATCCCCTTTAGTTCGTCCATTTGAAATTGCGGACCCTGACCATCTTTGGCTACAGAAAGCACACCTCCTGTTGAGGTTATTTTAATAACATCAGCACCATTTTTATATCGCTGACGAACAGCCTTCTTGGCATCATCATAACTGTTGATTACCCCATCTTTAGGCCCCGGATCTCCAATCAGGTCTGCACGTCCACCATTGGTTGGGTCGCCATGACCACCAGTGGTGGCAATGGTTTTTTCAGCTGTGAATATCTTCGGACCTACTACTTTGCCGGCATCAATGGCTTTGCGAAGCGAAACGTTCACACCGCTTCCTCCCAAATCTCTTACTGTAGTAAAGCCTGCCATAAGCGTTCTTTCGGCATATACCTGGGCATTGTAAGCAATATCAGCAGGGTTCAGAGTGTATCTCTCAATCTGAGAGTTAGGACTGCTTTGGCTCTCAATATGTACATGCATATCCATGAGGCCAGGCATTACTGTTTTATCTTTCAGATTAATTACTTCATCTCCGTTTGAAGCCCTGGTGTATCCATTGTTTACGGCAACAATTTTGTTGCCTTCTACTACAATAGTCATTTCCTTGAGCACCTGCCCGGAGTTAACATCGACTAGCTTACCACAATGAATGAGCTTCTTTTGAGCAAAAACTGTTGAAACACTGAAAATGAGCAATAAGGCAATGAATATTCTTTTCATAGGAGACTTGTTTGATCCTTAAATATAGAAATTAGTCTGTCAACAAGAAGTCTTCTATCCTACTGATCGTCTGGCTTACTTTCTTATCAGACGAGCCAAATACTGATCATTCTCCTGGTGTAAGATGTAGGTGTACCAACCCAATTTATCTGCAGTTTCGGTTAAGATCTGGTGATCAATGTATACCCAATCGAACCATTCCCCTTTTTGTTCCTTGTACTCGTACTGAAAGCTGACCTCCCCATAGTAATGATCACTTGGTTTGGCCTCTTCATAGAGGTAGGAGATATCGCTTGAATCGAAAATGATCTGACCTTCTTCATTCAGAAGTTCATCAGCCTTATTCAAAAATGCCTCTAGCTTATTGAGCTTACCAATGAAACCAATGCCATTCATTAAGCACAGGAGCGTATCGAACTTCTGGTCTTTCAGTTTAAAGTAATCTTTGACATACGCCTCCTTCAAACCCGAATCCTTCATAATGGCTACAGCCTCTTCAGAGGTATCAATGGCCATCACGTCATTTCCGAATTGTTGAAGGATCAATGCATGACAGCCGGTGCCGGATCCCACATCCAGAACTCTTCCTTCACAAACACTTAAGGCCATTTTTTCCAGATCAGGCATTTCGTCATAAGATCTAAAGAAGTACCAGAGTGGCATCTCTTCAGGTTCTCCATAAGAGGTGTTCAGCCATAATCCATCTTCAGTCTTCCCTGAATAAAATTCAGATAATGCGGTATTGTAAGGGTCTTTCATTTCGAGGCTCAAACATAGTAATTTTCAACAGCATACTTCACCAAATAATATTCTGCAAAGGCAATTTAAAACCACCATTTAAGCCCCTTGACGGAACTTATGACAATCGATTTATTAAGACTATTTAACACCTACATTATATTAGGTAAATATCAGTATTACAGATACTTACATGAACGGCAACCATTCAAACCCAAAATCGACCAATTTGATAATTGTAATTCGGTAGCAGCCCAACAATAACGAGGTTTGTGTGTTCATACATTGGAATATTGTTGCCCGAAATGAGAGGAACGCTTCTTTTACTATCACTACTACTAATTGTAAACATTAATTACGCTCAGTCTCAGAAGAAGAGCTTCAAGGCTGTGCGTGCAACAGACAAAATAAAAGTCGATGGTGTTTTTGACGAGGCATCATGGCAGAATGCTCCCATACTTTCGGACTTTGTGCAAAGAAGACCTGATCCAGGAGCTCCATCAGAAAGAAAAACTGAAGTTCGTTTTATCTATGATGATGAGGCTATCTATGTGGCAGCCAAAATCTATGAGCAGAGAGATCAAATCTTCGACCTTCTTACTAACAGGGATAATATTGGAAACTCTGACTATTTCGGAGTTACTATAGATCCTTTTAAAGCAGGACTTAATGGTGTGGGACTCTTTGTTACCGTGGCAGGTGTACAATATGATGCGCTATACTCCAATGGTGGAAACGAGCGCATCTGGCGAAATGACAATGACTGGAATGCTGTCTGGCTTTCAAATACCCAGATTAATGAAGATCACTGGACTGTAGAGTATAAAATCCCTTATGCTGTTTTGAGATTTAACTCAAAGGATATTCAGGAATGGGGCATCAACTTTATGAGAAAGTCTACCTTCCTGAATGAAGACTCATTCTGGAACCCAATTGATCCTCAAATTGATGGGTATCTCAACCAGTCGGGTGTTGTCACTGATTTAAGAAATATTGAAACTCCCACAAGGTTATTCTTCTATCCTTACATCTCAACAGTCGTCAGCAGATCTACTGAAACGGGTTTTGTAACCCCTCAGTTGAACGGTGGTATGGATATTAAGTACGGTATTAATGATGCTTTTACGCTTGACGCAACGTTGATTCCTGATTTTAGCGGTGTGCGTTCCGACAATCAGGTATTGAACCTGTCTCCTTTTGAAGTAAGATTTAATGAAAACCGGCAGTTCTTTACGGAGGGTGTTGAGTTATTCAATAAAGCCGGCTTATTCTATTCGAGACGGATTGGTGCGACTTTCGGACATGTTTCAGAAGAACTGGCAGATAATGAAAGCATCGTTTCAAGACCTCAGGCAGCCCAACTTATCAATGCCTCGAAGATTACCGGTAGAACTAATGGAGGTTTAGGCATTGGCTTTTTTAATGCAGTCACGGACAGAACCTTTGTTTCCGTAGAAAATGATGAAACTGGTGAGAGAAGGGAAGTAGAGGCCGACCCTCTCACTAACTTCAATGTATTGGTGCTTGATCAGAACCTGAAAAACAACTCCAGTGTAACACTAACCAACACCAATGTCTGGAGAGGAAAGAATGCTGATGATGCTAATGTAACAGGCGTTAATTTCAATCTCAATGATCAAACGCTCACCTGGAGATTAAGAGGTTTTTACGCCTACAGCCATATTACTTCGCACGGATTGGAAACTGGTGCCAACAGCAATAAAACTGGTTTTAAGTACAATCTAAGATTCTCAAAAACACGAGGGAATTTCCAGTTTGATTTGAGCCGTAATGTTGAATCTGACGATTATGACATCAATGACCTGGGTTTCCAACGTAGGGCTAACAGAATAGATCACCGACTCGAAATGTCATACAACCAGTTCCAGCCAAAAGGGGCATTCAATGACTATAGGTACCGTATAGAGTTGGAGCATAATAAGCTTTTTGATCCTGACATGTTCTCCGAATTCCAGATTAGTGGTGGTTTCTCCGGTACATTAAGGAACTTCTGGAACTTCTCTATTGATGGCAATGCCAACCCTACCACCTCAAATGACTTCTTTGAATCCAGGGTATTTGGTTATGTATTCAAAAGACCTGAAAGCTATTCCATCGGAGGCCGTCTGGGGACAGATGGACGTAAAAACTTCAGACTGTCTTTAAGAGGTAGATATTGGAAAAGACCTGACTGGGATCAGACAGACAGATTCATGAATGTGTCAGGTCGATTAAGAATTGGTTCAAGAATAGAACTGGATCACAACATAGACTTCTCTTACAGAACAAAAGAAAGAGGGTATGCTACCCGACTGTACGATAACTCAGGAGCTCTGGAGAGTGTTATTCTGGGAGTCCGAGATGTGAAAAATCTCACTAACACACTTTCATCCAGTTATATTTTCACGAATCGTATGGGACTCACCTTCAGAATGAGACATTATTGGAGTAGAGTGGAATATAGTGACTTCCTTGAGTTGACAGAAGATGATCGATTGATTGACACTACCTACGATGGTATTGATGCCGACACAGGGAATCCTCGGCACGACAGGAACTTCAACCAGTTTAATATTGATATGGAGTATAACTGGCAGTTCCGTCCCGGAAGTGAAATTAGAATCATCTGGAAACGAGCCATCGGTACTGATGACCTGAATACTCAGCTGGATTTCTTCAATAACTTCGGAAATACATTCTCAGCGCCAAACTTTGACACCATAACTATTAGAATGGTGTACTTTGTTGACTATCTTAAAATCAGAAACCTCTTTCGCAAGTAAGCGGCAGAAGAAAAAGCATAAGTCATCAATTTCCTAGCCCATCTATACCTTTCAGGTGAACATGACCAGATTGCAGTTGGCAATTTTATGGGAGACTTTGTAAAGGGAAGCCGCTTAGATCATTTGCCGGATCTCGTAGCCAAGGGCATCATTCTTCATCGAGAAATTGATTCCTACACTGATAATCACGCTATAGTTAACCAAAGTAAGGACAAGCTTAGGGATAAATACAGGCACTATTCGGGTGTCATTGTAGACATGTATTATGATCATTTTCTGGCCATTCACTTTCAAGACTATCACCCGGTTCCATTAAAGACTTATGCACAGGAGAAATATGAGTTGTTGCAAAACCATATGGACTTGATTCCTCCAAAAGGTCAAAACATGCTACCCTACATGATCAAAGGCGACTGGTTGACTAATTATGCCAGAAAAGAAGGAATTCACAGATCACTCACCGGACTTTCGAGAAGGACCAAGTTCGATTCAGGACTGGAGCTGGCCATTCAGGACCTAATCATGCATTATGAAAGCTTCGAAGAAGAATTCAGGCAGTTCTTCATTGAAATTCAGGCTCACATTTCTCAATTCCGTGAAGATTTGATTATTTCGAAGCTATGATTATTTCCCGCCCAAAGCGTCAAACGATTTTTGCCTTGACGGCCTCCACTCTGATATGCGGTATGGGCTCCCTTTATTTTATGCGTCAGGTTTTGGCCGAACCTGCCACCTGGAAATACATTGTACTGGGTATACTTTTACTGTGCACCTCTATTCTCATTTACAAGCTCCTCTTCAATTATAAGGTAATAAAGATTAGCCATGATCAGGTTCATGTGTACTATCCATTTCGTTTTTTCAAATCGGTTCAGGGTATTAAAGAACTGGGCGCCTGGCAGGAAGTAGTCATTGAAACAAATAAGACTCAGTTCAGAGAACTCAAGCTGGTATTTAACAACAAGGGCTTTGTCAAAATCACTAACCAGGAAAACAGTGAGTATGACAAAGTATATAAGTACATTAAAAGAAAAGCCCCTAAACTTGAGGTGAAAGAATGATGCGTAACTTGCTTATAGTGGCCCTTGGTGGTGGCGTTGGAAGCGCCCTGCGCTATCTCATTCAGGAGACCATTCATAAGCAATTCGACCATATTACCCCCTATGGAACCTTTGTGGTGAATATGATGGGTTGTTTTCTCATTGGCCTTTTTATGGGCTGGGTAGAAAATGAAAAATACCTGACTGAGACTACCAACCTCCTGCTCATTTCCGGATTCTGTGGTGGATTTACTACGTTTTCTACCTTCGCTATGCAGAGCGATGGCCTCATGCTCGATCACAAACCAGTACAGGCCATCATTTATATAGGCCTCAGTGTCATGGTAGGTATGGCCCTGGCTTATGTTGGGCTCAAACTCGGAAAGTCTTAGTCTATCCCATCCTTATTCCTTTCAAGTTTCAATTTCAGCTTACCCAATTCCAGTTCAAGATTAGAAGCATCTAAGACCAGCTTTTCACACTGATCTCTGGTTTTTATAAGCAGTTGAGGAAATCCATCCACTTGCAAAGTGGAAGCAGTACCTACCTTAACAAAATCAATGTTTTGAAAATACTCTCTTTTCAAAACCTCCTTCTGCTTCTGTAAACTCGCGTGCAAAATCACTCCGAGATTTGCTGCATCGGCATTGTCCTTTATAAAATCAATGGTCTTGCCAATACACGGACTACAACCCTCCAATGGTAAATGAATAACAAAATCGTAACTCTTGGTGCTCAACTCCGGTGGATTGCATGCCGTATCTTCTTTGATAGGATTACTCCGGCAACCGAAACAAAGAAGCAGTAATAATAACAACAGACGTTTATTCATTTTTATTGGTCAATTGAAAGCACACGAACCTAACTTTGTTTTCATCGACCCCACTACTTGTGCCTACTGGCTGACCAAGGTATAAACCCCTTTTTCCTACGAATAGCATCTCTATCATGTAATGTGGTGGTAATATTTGCTCGCCAATTATGTTTAAATCCTTATCATAAATAATGACGGCAAAAGACCTTAAAGAATAATATTTCCTATCTCCCTTCGACAATGCCTGCCTGTTGGGCAGTTCAGCAATCCGATAGTAAACTTCTCTAAAAGGATCATACTGTATAGATATGTATCGGGTATTTTGATACATATGGATCAATTCTTCTTCCATTATAAACTCTCCCCTAAAGGCTTTAATCTCAGGTACTGTCGGTGTAACCGATAAAGACTTCCCAATCCAATTATAATGTGAATCATAGCGATATAAATAAGGGTCAGCCGGTAGGCTTATAATCACTTCACCTGCTTTGTTCTTAGTGGTGCTTGCCCGGGCATAATAAGGTGTATATCTATTCCTGTAAAGATCACTATACAGGTTTACCTTGCTTATAGCTGAATCGCTCAGATTGAGCCTGACCAGGCAATTCCCCGCTTCATAGTAGCTTTTGGATTGAACGTAAAAGAATGGAACAGATAAAATATTGAGCGTATCACCCTCCAAGTACATAGGTGCATAAGTATCAGCATAGGCCGTCATGTCCATATCGGCTTTTGAGTCTATCAACTTATAGACCGTGACCTTTCTGACAGAATCTAATGGGTTAACCACCAGACTGAGTTTGTAATCATATCTGGCCAGAAGAAATAAGCTGTCAGGACCTTTAATATCAAAGCCATTAAGCTGTCCTACCCCCAGGGGACCATCGATTGGAAATTTCACCCGATGGGTGTAGTTTGAATCTGCTAAAGAGTATCGATAGATACTGTTGTTCTGGTCATTGAGCAGATAAAGAAACTCTTCTCCTGATTGATCATATAGATAACGTATGCTGCGTAAATGGAAAGAAGTATACTCATCGAGATTAAATACCACGTCTCCTTCTTTATAGTTTTCGAGTGAGTAGTGACCATTCGAACTAATTGAATGCTCACTACTACACGAAAAAAGAAGGACTCCCAGTGCTATTGAATAATAGTACTTGATCATCCTAAACTGGTTTAGTTGATTAGTCAATCACCTTGATATCCATACAGTTAGTTCCTGAACTATCGCAGTCATAGCTTTTCACCCACATTTCGTACATACTAACCTTATCAGTATGAGCATCAATACTGTACACGATTATCGGACGTTCTGACACCCTAAAATGCCTGTCAAATTTTCCAGTTGTCTCAATAGTCTGAGCCTTCATAGTTAAGAATGAAGCCACAAACACCATTAATAGAATTGAAAGCACCACAGCCTTTCTGATTAACTTATTCATTGGTTAAAATTTAAGATGAGCCTACTCTATTATGGGTTTTCGGCATCCCCCTGGAATAACATTAGGGAATACATCGGCAGTAATACACTGCATACCAGAACAGTCATGGGTACTAAATGAATTTAATACCTCAGGTGTTGATTAATCAATTGAAGAAAAAGGATGTGGTGTATTATGGTAGGATGTCAAAAGGTTGCATCGCAAAATAGCGCGCAACCATTTTAACATGAGAAATTTAAAAATAAATTATTTATAAATCCTAATAGTTAAAGAGATTTAGTGACTCCAGTCATGCTGATCCAGATTCTGAAGGCAAGCAATCAGTAGATCAATAGCTCCCCGAATATCATCTTTGTCGGCCATTTCAATCACCTGATGCAAGTGACGAGTCGGAATGGAAATAGCCCCTGAAATGGCCCCGTCCTTACCCATTCTCTGAATACCGGCAGTATCAGTACCACCGGCAGTCAGAATTTCAGGTTGCCACTGTATGTGTTTTTGGTCGGCCGTTTTCTTCATAAAGTCAACCATTCGATAATCGCATATGGTTGACGCATCCATGATTTTAATAGCTACACCTTCTCCCAGTTGAGTCACCATTTCATGGGGTTGTGCTCCCGGTAAATCAAAAGCGATGGTGGTATCTAAACCAAAACCAAAATCAGGATTAATGCTATGGGCAGAAACATTAGCCCCTCTGATTCCCACTTCTTCCTGGACGGTAAAGACCCCATAAACATCATAAGGATGGTCTTTCAGGTTCTTAAGTGCTTCAATGAGAATGAAAACAGATACACGGTTATCTATGGATTTGCAATTCACACAATTGCCCATTTCAATCAGTTCGCGCTCACGGGTAATCGGATCTCCAATAGAGACTACTGCTTCCACGTCTTCTTTGGACATACCCAAGTCGATAAAGTAGTCGGTAGTCTTGGCTACCTTGCCCCGCTCTTCCTGGCTCATCACATGAATAGGTTTACTCCCCATCACACCAACAATATCCTGCTTCCCATGAATAATCACTCTTTGCGCAGTGAGTGTCTTAGGGTCAAAGCCACCTAAAGTATGGAAGCGTACAAAGCCCTTGTCGTCAATATGCGTAACAATAAAGCCTATTTCATCCATGTGTGCGCCTACCATGGCCTTCTTACCCTCCGGATTGTTATTTCCCTTTTTAAGGGCGATAACATTCCCCAGGTTATCGACAGTTAATTCATCTACGTATGACTTAACCTCTTCAATCACCAGATCTCGCACTCTCTTTTCATAACCGGGAGCTCCGGCAACTTCACAGATTCTTTTTAGCAGGGAAACATTAATGGCCATAAGTAAAAATTTTAAGCCGAATATAAAGCTTGTCGCAGGTCTTTGAAAGGAGGAATTATAAATCTTCCGCAACTGTAAAGACTACAGTCAGCGAATAGACACCTGGTCGGTATCCCATGCCGGGAGTAAGCTTATAATCAACCCTGAAACGATGTGTAAATGGATTGTTGGAGCCATCACCGGGAGCATTGGTACCTACACCTGAATTCACCAAGGCATCATCTGCACCAGAACCAATGAGATAGACCGGATTAGAGACATCCTGTAATTGAAAAAAGGTATTCTGTTGTGAAGTTCCCCCGGGGCTTACCGCTCTTATCTCGAGTATGGATACCGGAACCGTTGATGAGCCGGCACTGGAATAAGAAGTAATCAGGTCCCACTGACCGGGAGTAATGGTTTGAGCTCCCACATACAAATCCCATTCGGCAGTAGATTCAACCCTGAACTCAGTGGCATTGGGGCGAATAATTCCGTTAGTGTATTGGCGTATGGTAGTAAAGGTAAAATCGAGATCTGTACCTCTTGTAATAGAAATGTCCAGCGACTGGGCAAAGCAATAAGAGGTGAAAAGGTGAAAAGTAATAAGAAGGAAGGTCCTTCTGATCATATACAAAAATAAGTAATATAAATATAAAAAGAGGTAACATTTAGATGTTACCCCTTTTACCAATCAACATAAATCGAACTAACTTATTTACTACGTATTAGTAAATCTGTATTTCTTTATTTCTTAAAGATCTTCTGCCAAAGTGTAGATCACGTTCAAACCGTAGTAACCAGCCTGATATTGAGCAGTCAGAGTAGGGATAATTCTATAATCCACTCTGAAGAAGTGAGAATCAGGAGTTGTCAGGTAAGATCCGGCAGATACACCGTCACCAGCAGCAACAGTACCTACAATATCCAATCTGGTATCAGTTAAAGCAGTAAAGTTGTTAAGCGCAGAAGAGCCTGCACCATCGATTACTCTAACTTCCAACAAAGTAGAAGGAACTGTAGAAGTACCAGCACTAGAGAAAGCTTGTAACTGAGCCCAGTTAGCAGTTTCCGCTTGTACGTAAAGATCCCAAGGCACAGTAGACTCAACTCTTAATTCAGTCACGTTAGGCTTGATGATACCATTTACATAGCTAGGAATAGTGTTGAAAGTGAACTCAACATTAGGGTCAGTAGCTAGTGTTAGATCCAATACACCCTGAAGGTCCATGGCTACATAGACGAATTCGTTATCGTCTGGTAAAACTTGTGCGTTTGCACGATTTCCGATTGTCAAGGCTAGCAATGCCACAACGACAAAGGCCTTAATGTTTACTAATCTTTTCATGAGTATTAATGTTTAGGTTAAAAGTTTAGACATGTGAATATATGGACTTATATTCATATATACAAATATCCCTTAAAAATTTTCCAACTTTTTTTACAGCCTTTTGTAAAAGGAATGCAAAAAACTGCCATATGGAAGATTTTCGGGTGTCCACCTATTCGTTACTTTTTTCTTTAATTTCTATTTCTATTTCTGCTGCGGCCACTTCATCTCTATTCCCGTAATCCAACACACCCAGGACAGAATATTTACCCGGTGGATAATCTTTTGGAATAATGAAAGTGACATCGCGGTTACTGGCAGGCAGTACTGTAAAGTTCCTTGGCTTGAGACGGCTTATCTCTCCCGTTTGCAAATTGGTGAACTCGGCATAAGAGGCGCATTTTAAAAATGTCTCACCCACATTTCTAAGCCTTAAGATTAACTGATCTTCATTCTGTGTGAAATCAATCAGCTCTCCTTTAGCATATACTGCATTAGGTGGTGTTTGAAAAATGTATACCCCAAAACGGTATGCCTGATTCAGGTTTACAATGAGACCATCATTGGCTTCCTGCTGCGCCTGCCTTTCTTCGCTCAGCCTGATATAGGCCACAGCCCAGCGGGCAATCAATGCAGTAGAATCCTGTGGTACATCCATTACAACCCTGATTTGTTGTGATTCCCCTGGATCTAATTCAAAAAGTCCCGGAGTAGCACTTAACCAATCTGCACATGAGCGAGGCAAGACTCCCTTATCGAGAAACTTACTCTTTCCTGCTCTTGAAGCATCAAAGTCTCCGAAGTCTACAGTAAAGGTTTGTCTACGATCGGCATTATTAGTTACCGTGATCAGTCCTGTGGCAGACCCGCCCGGACTCACCTTGTAGTTCAACCTTGTCGGTGACGTGGAGATTTTCTGACCGAAAGCATCAAAAAATGTAAGGAACAACATCACTGCTATGAGCGCTGCTCCTCTCGTTCGATTGTGTTGAATAATAGTTTTCATTATTGTTGATTGTTAGTTGTCTTTATTATCAAATCGCTTGATATTCAATTGTCTCCTCTTTTCTATCAGATAGAAAGCCAGCTGATAATTCCCCCCCTGATTATTCACATCCAGCGTATAGGATGACTGTGCAAATTCAAACTGACTATCTATTGCCTGTTCATTCACCCTGATTGTATATGAACCGAATGGCACATAGAGTCTGAACTGACCAGACAAGTCTGTCAGAGAAGTAAAAGATTCGCCATTATTATCAGTAGCAGTTACCCTGATTCCATCCAACTTCATATTGCCATCTCCCAAAGAAGAATACTGTGCCTTCTGCAGAATGATATTTCCGGTAATCTGTACGCCTCTTTTCAGCGGCACATACACAGCCTGATCTGATTTAATGTCTACTTCAATGCCTTTTGATTTGAACCATCCTTCAGCATTACTCAATAATTCGTTTTCGATGACATAAGAACCTTCTGGAAGGTTTCTGAAATAAACTATACCATCATCGTTGGTCATCAACGCTTCGCCATTCACTTTAACGATTACATTCTTTTCAAACTCTTCACCCTGATCTCTTAGGTTATTGCCATTAAGATCCTTGAAAACAACCACTTCTAAATCATGGGCTTTTTTACCCGGTTTTTTGATATTGAACTGTTTCTTCAGTCCGAATCTCAGGAATGCATTACTCTGACTAAATGGATTAAAGGCCTGAGTACCAAACTCACTCACGTTGGCTAATGGACTCTCTCCTTGTTTTATGCTGAAGTATTCAATGGCCATTTTGAATTCCAGCCCATTCTTTGAGAAATAGGTAATCTGAGGGGCAATGTTTGCTCTCCAGCGGGCCAACACAGACTCATATCCCATGGTGAACATAGGTCTGATAGATACCCTTGCTTTGGTAAAGTTCAATTGCGCAAATGCACTTAAGAACAGGGATTGTGGGTTGATACCATCTTCAACTACCCTCAGGTTATCGAGCACATTGAATGGACCGTAGTAATATCTGGCAGAGACATTCAGGTTTTTATAGCGGATAGAGTTCTCCCAACGGGCAACCATGTAAGGTTTGTTCTCATAGTCCAGAGCCTTGGTAAAACCGGTAAAGAATCTGGTATAGATTTTTGCATCCTGACTTTTATTCGTTGCAAAACTCAACCCCATCCCGGTTGTGGCAGTTCTTAACTCCAATACCTCATCATACTGATACCTTGGATAAAGCACGAAGTTTCCGTTCTCACTCGTCCAGCCAAACTGCCCCTCGAAGGAGTTTCTGGTAAATTGTCTTCTCGGGAAAAGTACTCCCTTACTGTATATCTCCGGGTTTCGACTGTTCATATTCACCCTGACACCTACATACTTGGAGTCGGTGAGATTGTAACGGGCATTAGTATTGAAGTCTGATGAACCTCTAAACTGCGATGAATAATTTGGCGAATTGTAACGTCCCTGAGCCGAAATGCTTACCCCCTGAATTCTCCCGGTGTATCTGGCCGTGACACCATAACCAGGAGTGGTAAATGCATCTCCGGTGGTAGGCTCATGATTTTCCATGGAGTAACCCATTTTCACGTCCAGTATGCTTTGGTTGGGTAAACGATAGTTTGCTCTAACTGTGGCCAGGTTGCGGCTTACCTGATTGAACTGATCATCTTGATTGACCAGTTCAGCTGTAGCATTCAATCCCTGCATTACCTGATACCTGACTGAAGCCCCAATGCTGTTCAGGTTATTGTTCAGGTTACCATTCTGAGGTCTGGTAACATATATACCACTGACACCTACTTTGTCGAAATAGTAAGAGCCCTTCACTCCTGTACCATTCAACAGCAACTCCATATTCTGTCCAATGTCTCCTGCAGATATGGAATATTGATTGGTTCGGTATTCAGCAAAACGATAGGATCCTAGAAACTGGGTTCCCGCTATGCTGTTGCTGGAAATTATGGTCTGATAGTAATAGCGAAGGAAGCGATCTTCTCCAAGATCTGCTTCCCCGCTGAGATCTAGACTGAAATTCGTAAACTGAGAGAGTACATTGTATGTATTGAATTCAACATTGATGGGAATAGTCGACTCTCCATAATTCGATTTAAACTTATGTTCCTGATTTAATTTTTTGAAATCTACACGTCCACCCCAGCTGGCTCTCTGACCAGCGACATCTTTCACCTGAATATTGACATTGTATTCAGAAGCATCTGTCTCTTCCTGATCAATCGCTCCGGCTGTGAAGAAGTTTTCCTTTTTAGCCTCTTCATCGAGTTGAGCCGTGAAAGTCAGGGTGGTGTCAATATCAACCGGTAGCTTCATGGGCAATGAATTATCGGAAAAGGGGTTTCCCTGCATATCGAGAATCTTCACCTTAACATCCGGATTGAAGAGAATCATCACATCTTCTGCCGAGTTTCCATCGTTTCTCAGCTTAATCTGAAACTGTGCTTCTTTCTTATCTGCCGGGAAGTAAATTTCTGAATCCACAATGGAAGCATACCAACGTGAAACCTTAACTACCTGCATTGACCAGGGTGTTGATGCCAGCGGGATACCGTTACCGGTGAGCGCTGTCGCATTAATAAAGTAATTGACGTTTCCTGTGGCTGATTTATCAGGAACTACACGAATTGGAATAAATAAGCTGTCGTTATTGGCCACGTTGTACATCTTGTCATCTGCACGTACCCTTGACCAGTTTGGAGGAGTAGCAATCTCAACTTTGAATACTGAAGTTCTTCCTGTACGGTTAACCACCTTCAATACGTTGGAGGCTACTTCATCTACAGAACCACTTGTTTGGGATTTTAAAAATTGGAGCGTGAGGCCACTGGCTGAGCCTTGTTGCGCGTTGGCCTGGAAAGCCAGCATCATACAGAGAAGGACACAGCTAGCGCAAACCATAAAGGAGATATAACTCCTAAATCTGGGGTCACACGTAGTCACAATAAGTTAGTTCGTCTGGTGTTAGGTATTCCAAATATAAAGAGAATGGAACTGCATTTCCTAGAGATTGGCTAACTCATTTGCGCTGTTTTTCAGCTTTTTAGCTGTAAAAAGTGTTTTTTATAATTCTCAATTGCGAATATATGTATGTAAAAAAATCAAAGTCCTTACACAATACACGTCTACTGCAGGGGTTCAGGTGGTTCCTCACACACTGAAAAAAGGTATTGAAAGGGTGAAATCTGACTTTTATTTGAGACCATTCAGGCCATTGATACAGGAAATAGAGCCTGCCCGAACCAGGTCCGGACAAGCTCCGAATCTGACTAGAAATTAACCTTCAATGCAATTATAAAATTGGTACCTGCACCAGAAATTCCCGAACTGTAAGGACGGTATCTCTGATCGGTGATATTTTCCACCCCTGATGTCAAAGTCACTGTTCTGTTCAGAAGGTATTGGGCTTTGAAATTGAGCGTATACCACGCTGGCGTATATGGATTCCCGTTGCTATCTGCTGCATAAATCTCGGTTTTACCTTTTTCACTTTCAGGTAAGTCTTCATAAGCTACTTCGGCATGATAATCAGCATATAAACTCAACCTCCATTTACTGGCACTGTAGTTCAGTCTGGTCATACCAAAGGAGGGTGCGGCATGTCTCATAGGGCTTTTTGTGCCATCATCTAACTCTTCTTCACCATGCTGATAGTTGTACATAGTAGATAAGCTGAAGCCGGCAGGTAGTTTCAATTCAGCCCCCAGCTGAAAGCCATACACTTCTGCACTGGCAGCATTCTGTATAGCCTGAACCTGACTCAACTCTCCATCATAGATGATTTCATCCATACCATTTAGTTGAAAGTCTCTCCTCACCATAGCATTGTCCAGATAAGTGTAGAATGCTGTTACCTCCACTTTCAAGAGGTTTGAGAAAATTTTAGCTATGCCGAAGTCTGCATTATAGGCAGTTTCGGCCTCTAAATCGGGGTTGGGTACTACCACGGCTCCAGGCTCTGAATCGAAAACCTTACCTACATCATCTACATTCGGAGACCTGAAACCAGTTGCCAGATTGGCATTGATGACCCACGAAGAGGTTGGCCTGAACACAGCCCCTACACTTCCGGTCAATGCCCCTTCATTAATCTCGGCCTTTGAAAAAGGGAAGGGATAGAAATTGGTATCGAAAGTAGCATCAAGGTCAAAACGATTATATCTCAACCCTGCCTGAAGAGTCAGTTGCTCTGAAGCTTTAAACTCCTGAGTGATATAGGCCGCATAAGACGACCAATTGGCCTGAGGATATCTGGAAGGACCAGGTTGCGAAGTACCGGAAACAATGTCCTGATCTTCACCCGTAGAGTTGACATCATTCAAAACATACTCCAAACCATAGAACAACCTGCTTTTGCCACTCAGTGACTTAGTAAAATCGAGATTCAGGGAATAGGCCTCTACCTCCTCGTTTCTTACAGATCTTTCGGTACTGTTTAGGTTTCTATCCCTTCTGCTCTCCTCAAAATGCTGTTGAGCCACTCTAATGGTCATCCCATCAAATAGAGCGTTCTGTGTATTATGAAACACATTCAGGTTATTCATCATCCATACTTGTGGGCCATAACTCCACTCTCCGTAACGAGGAGCACCATTTCTCATTCTATTGTGACGGTCATAACGTCCGTAGGATGAGGTTTGGGAATAGTGAAATCCATATTGAAAATCCCAGGCCTCATTAGGCTGAAATCTCACTTTCTGCATGATGTTATACTGAGTATAACCACTTGGATTCTGAATTCTTGGATCTTCATTCGGTAACACAAGATCCTCTCCGTTACCTCTGACTACAACGAATGGTTTAAGGTAATCATCAGGACCATTGCTGCCCATACGAAGATCACCAAAATCGTTGCCACTAAAGCTCGTTGCAAAAGCCCATTTCTCCAGGCCTATATTTAAGTCAGCATGAATGGTTTGCTCATTGCTGGCAGAAGCGTACCTCATGTTCGCCTTGCCACTTATTGTCGGCTTATCTTCCAATGAGAACTGAGGTGTTAACGTTTGAAAGCTCATAACACCTCCTATGGCATCACTTCCGTAAATCACTGATCCGGGCCCGAATGAAATTTCAGTACTCTCAATGGCAAAAGGATCAAGCGAGATTACATTCTGAATATTGCCCCCCCTGAAAATAGCCGTATTCATTCGAACACCGTCAATAGTATAGAGTAATCGGTTGGTAGCAAAGCCCCGAATCATAGGGCTACCTCCACCCAACTGGCTTTTTTGCACATATACCTGTCCTGAAATACTCAACAAATCGGCTGCGGTTTGCGGGTTCATAAAAGCAACTTCTTTAGGGGTTACTGATATGATTTTCTGAGGAACCTCCGCGGTCGACTGACTCCAACGGGTAGCTGAAACCACATATTGGTCAATCTCAACAGAGGTGGGCTCCAGGGCCACCTGAAAGCCCTGATTTTCCAGCTCATCGAAACTCATGATCACAGTGGCATAGCCCACCATTCTGATCTGAATAGCCCGGGCTCCTTCGAAAATGGTTATATCTGCCTGACCTTTATGGTTGGTAGTCAGCACCACATTATCTGAATTACTTACTATGGTTACCAGTTCTAAAGGAGTATTATTCTCCTGATCTACCACAGTAATAACCTGTGCCTGAGACATGATGAAACTCATGCCGAACAGGCACAGAAACATTATTTTCTTCATAGAATTGTTTCTCTTAATCGATTAAAGAATAGGATTTTGGACCCGGATAGAATTATCAGGGCCATGTCAAAAAATATCGATCAAGAAGTAATGGGAGGGGGAACGGGCGGTGCCCACTCCATGGATTTATAGCCTTGACTAAATGAGTGGAACCTTACTTGTTCCGATTGCCCAGCAACCTGAACCGGGTTTTCCGAATTCTGATAGTAAACTGCTTTCAACAGGCGTTCGAGGTTATCCTGATTTCCCTGTTGCTGTTCGTCCTGACTTAATGCTCTTGAGACTAATTGTGCCAGTTGGTTTTTAATTCTGGTTTCGATTTTATCCCACCAGACCTGGTAAGTGACATAGCCATCTTTCACTACTTTGTCTACCACATCATAGCTCTGGCCTTGGTATTCAAATTCACGCTCATGTTCCCAATCAAGATTGGCAGCCTCTTCCAGACTGAAGGTTAACTCAAGCAGTTCTCCTTTATCAATTCCCTGTAAGATTTGCTGTTCCACCTCGGTCTTCACCTTCCACTGCTTCACTTTCAACAAGCCATAAGTCAGCCCCAACGGTGCCAAAAAGCACAGTAAAAAAAGGGCAGCCGTTATTTCTCTCGAGCGTTGAGTCATTTTGAAACACTACGAAAGTAAAAATATCTCAACAATTAATGTCGATGGGATTGACAGATGGAATTTATCTGTTTTGATCTGCTAAATATGAAGTTCAAAGCGAGACTAGCAGATGAGTTTGTACCCATATCCCCTCACATTGAGAATCTGAATCTGGTCGTCCTTAGCTAGTTTTTTACGGAGTTTAGTAATAAACACGTCCATACTCCGTGCATTAAAAAAGTCATCACTGCCCCATAGTGTATTGAGGATCAGCGTTCTTTCGGTAAGCTCATTTTTATGCAAATACAACTCGTTCAACAGTTGTGCTTCACGGTGGGTCAGCAATGATTCATCTTCTCCGAAACGAAGGGTTTGTCGCGAAAAGTTGAAGGTATAAGCTCCTATATTAACATCTTCTGAAGCTTCCTTTCCTCCTTTACGATCGAGCAAGGCCTTGATTCTTACAATCAGCTCTTCCATGGAAAAGGGTTTCTTCAGATAGTCATTGGCTCCATATCCGAAGCCTTCAACCACATCTTCGGTACGGCTTTTTGCGGTGAGAAAGATGATGGGTATTCTGTCGTCCTTTTTGCGGATTTCTTTCACGAGTGTAAACCCATCTTTCTTCGGCATCATCACATCCAACACCATCAACTCAGGTCTGTGGGTTTCATAGGCCTCCCGCGCCTCTTCACCATCGGTACAAAAAATCACATCAAAGCCTCTTGTTTCAAGGCTTTCCTTTACAATAGTACCTAGGGCCATTTCGTCTTCGGCCAGTAGAATCTTATGCTTTGTCATTTAATAATTCGATTGAGAAGAGTGTAGAACCGGGTTTCACCTGTAAGTCAATCTTACCTCCGTGTTTTTCAACCAGAGTTTTGGTATAGTAAAGGCCTATACCAAACCCTTTTACATTATGCACATTACCGGTAGGTATCCTGTAGAACTTTTCGAATATGCGCTGTTGCTCCAGCTTATCAATTTTACCGCCATCGTCTTCCACCTCCCAGACCACAGCATCACCCCTCTCTATCAATCTCATGGAAATTTTCTCCCCTCCATACTTGATGGCGTTATCCAGCAGGTTACCCAGGGCGTTTTCCATATGGAAGGAATCAATATTTACCCACTTCTGACTCATATCGGTTTGAAATGAAAGACTCTTATCACCTTTAATGACATGATACTTTTCAAATAACTGTCGGGTAAATGAGACTACTTCCACCTCTTCCCTGGAGATTTCCAGTTCATTGGAATCAAGACTGGCCGTCTCCAGAAGCTTCTCAACCATACCATTCAGCTTTTTAAGCTGGTCTTTGGAAATACCCAGGTACTTGTTAGTCTTTTCAAGGTCATTGGCCTGATTGAAATTAGAAATCCCTTCAATTGCGGTAGAAATGGTAGCAATTGGGGTCTTAAACTCATGTGTGATATTACTGATGAGATCGTTTTTTATCTCAGCCAGCTGTTTTTGTTCATTGATGATTCCGTAGAGATACATGAGTGAGCCAATGACTACCATAGAGATCATAAGGGATATAAAAAGGTCTACCCCCCCTCTCTTTAGAATATTCAGTGACGCATTCTGAAATCTGATACCGAGTTTCTGATCATTCGACAGGTAGGTACTTTTGGAATAAACCTCTAATGGGTAATCTGAAATCTCGGCATCAGGATCTGATAATAAAGTATCCGGCTTATCCGCATTAACCTGAACAAAGCGTTTGTCAGCTTCTTTAGTCCTCAACTCAAATCTCCTGGGTGTACCCATTTTGTAGAGTAAAAGCAGGTAATTGACGTCCAGATTCTTTCTCTCTAGTTCACTTTGCAGATAGCCTTCCAGTCTTTCAAAATCCAGAGAGTTCGAACTCATGGAAATGATAATCTGCTTGGCAAAGCCCCTTAGTCGTTCCAGTGAATCCGTAAAATTCAACCTTACTTCATTCCTAAAGTCTGGCAAATCGAAGATGGAGTCCTGGATATCCAGGTTATTAGTAATATCAATCCTTGAAACAGCATGAGAACCTACCAGAGAAAATACGGAGTCAAAGTTTAAGCCCTGCTCACCATTTAATTTATGTCTAATGGTATCAGTCCTTTCTCCATTGGTAATAATACTATAGGTCTCTCCATTAAAGTCCTCGAAAGTGTTACTGGTCGACCAGGCTCCGGAAATAAACGATTTACCTGTTGCCCGAATGGAATCACTGTCTTTGAGACTGGTATAAAAGAGAATATCCTGTCTGGCCAGATCAGCGAAGTACGACTCTATACTTAAGTCCAGAGCTTGCTGCACATCATTCATATACTGCAGCTTATTCAGCTGATAGTTCTGAGTATTTCTGTACACCTGAGTAGCAATAGTCAGTACTGCTGTAGCAGCAATGATATAGATTATCCTTTTGAATTTCAGAGCATTCACGATTCAAATATACGGACTTACCATTCAGTGGATTTGAAGCTTAACACACGTTAACACTGGTTAACTCATTGTTTTCACTAATCACTTTTCATTTGTAGTGCATAAAAATCATTCAAAATGAAAAATCTCAAAAGACAGATCACACTAGTTATCGGCTTGATGGTAGCCCTGGTCATTTCAATCAATGCACAAAACTTTCAAGGCATTGCGACTTATCAGTCATCAAGAAAAATGGATGGCTTCTCTTTTAAAGGAGAGGGTATGACTCCGGCCATGGAGCAACAGATACAGGAACAAATGAAAAAGCAATTCCAAAAAGAGTACGAACTAAAGTTTAATCTGACTGAGTCTGTTTGGTCAGAGGTTGAAAGCCTGAATGGTGGACCGGCCACCGCCAGCTCTGGCGGTATGGTGATTACCATGTCAGCCGGAGGAGGTGTTACTTATAAAAACACTTCCGAGAACCTGTTCCTACAAGAAACTGAAGTCTTTAGTAAGCCATTTCTGGTCAAAGATGAATTGGAATCCCGCGAATGGGAGCTGACTGATGAGGTAAAAACCATAGGTAATTATCAGGCATATAAAGCCATCTTTACCGACATCAGAGAAAGAAGAACCATTTCATTCGGCAGCTCTTCTGATGGTGATGAGACTGATGATGAAATGGAGCCTAAAATAGTATCCGATACCATTAAAATTGAGGCATGGTATACTCCTCAAATACCTGTATCACAAGGTCCTGATGATTACTGGGGTCTTCCGGGCCTTATTCTAGAAGTTTCTGACGGCACCACCACTTATGCCTGTACTAAAGTGGTCTTAAACCCCGAAGATGAGGTAAAAATTAAACAGCCCAGCAAAGGCAAGAAAGTAACCCGTGAAGAGCTGAGAGCAGAAATAGATGCCAAAACAGCCGAGATGGCAGAGAAATTCAATCAGGGCAAAGGTGGCGGTGGTGTAACCATCAAAATTGGCGGTAATTAATCCCAAAAGGTCAAAAACTCAGCATTATGCGAAAATATTTACTGCTTACTCTATTGGCTCTGGCATTGAGTACCTTTGCCAAAGCTCAGCAAAAAGTGTCCTTTAGTGGAGAAGTGAGAGATGAAACCGGGGCAGCGCTTAGCTTCGCCAATGTTATTGCCATCGATACTGTTTCCAAAAAAATGGCAGCCTTCTCAGTAACCAATGAACAGGGTCTTTTCAGACTATCTCTGGAAAAGGACAAGGTTTACAATATCAAGGTAAGCTTCATTGGCTTCCTTCCTTTTGAAAAAGTCTATCAGGCTACAGAATCTAATGAGGTTCCTTTCGGAATTCAATTGTCTGCCGATGCCACCAACCTGGGTGATGTGGAAGTGGTCAGCGAAATGCCGGTGCTTATTCAGGGTGATACAATTACCTATAAGACGGAGGTCTTCACCCAGGGCAATGAAAGGAAGCTTGGTGAAGTACTCGAAGACCTACCGGGCTTTGAGGTTGATGAAGATGGAGGAGTCAAAATTCAAGGCAAAAGCGTAGACAAAGTTCTGGTTGATGGCAAAGAGTTCTTCGAAGGAGACACTAAACTAGCTACCAAAAACCTTCCCGCCAATGTAGTAGACAAAGTACAGGTGCTTCAGAATTACAACAACATTGGTCCATTGAGTGGGGTGAATAACAGTGAACAACTGGCACTCAATATTCAATTGAAGGAAGACAAAAAGAACATCCTCTTTGGGGATATCCGTGCAGGCGGGGGACCTGAAGACAGATATTTGGGTCACCTGAATTCATTTTTCTACAATGCCAAAACCAATATTAACCTGATTGCTGATGCCAATAACATTGGGGAACTGGCATTTACCATGAATGATTACTTCAGGTTCACCGGTGGCTTTGGAAGCTTCTCAAGAAGTGCTGGTTCATCATTCAGAACGACTTCCAGTTCATTAGGTATCCCTATGGCGGAAAGGAATAATGCCAAAAGTCTGAAGAATGAATTAGCCGCTTTGAATTACAATTTCACTCCGAATAAGCAGTGGTCCATCTCAGGTTTCGCTATTGGATCGAAAGTAGATAATACGCTGGGTTCAGTTTCTAACAGAACTTACATCCTCCAGCCCAATTTGAATCAGGAAGTGTTGACTTCAGAGCAAAGGGTAAAGAGTTCTTCGGGACTAGCCAAAATAGCTTTGAAGTATACACCAAACTATAACCTTCAAATAGACTACAGTGCTTTTGGTAGATTGGCTGATATACAAAATCTGGATACACAAAACTCTACATTCAGTAATCTGTCTAATGACATCAGAGGTACAACTACCCAACGACCTTATTCAATAGAGCAGCAACTCAGGGCATTCTGGGCACAGAGTGACAGAAACATCTTCTCTTTTGAAGGCTCATTTCAGGCTCAAAAGCAGGACCCTACTTACAACCTGATTAACTCAGGACAGCCTTTCGCTTCTATTATTCCAATGACAGGCAACAGTCCTTATGACTTAACTCAGTTGAGAGATGTGGAAACCATTAAGCAGGAAGCGGCACTGAATTATTACCGAGTGTTGAACAAAACCAATCACATTAATCTGAAAGTCGGAAATACTTATTCAAGTCAAACCCTGACCTCCAGTTTGTATGAAAGACTAAGTGATGGCACCATCAATACCTTCGGTGAAAGCGAATTAGTGAACCTGGTAGATTACACTTTTGAGGATTACTATGCTTCATTGCTCTATAAAACTAAACTGGACAAGTTGATTTTAACGCCTTCACTGAACCTGCACTATTACAGGGTAAGCACAGATCAGAATAATACTGAAGGTGGTTTCGATAAAACCCTTCTGCTGCCAGCATTAAATGCCCAGTACAAGTTCAGAGGTTCTCATAGTCTGAATCTAACTTACAACGTAGCGGCAGACTTTACGGATATTCAGAATTTTGCTGAAGGCCTTATTGTGAGAAGCTATAACTCGCTCTTCCGGGGTAATCAAAACCTGATGAACAGCCTATACCATAGTGTGAATGTGAACTACATGAATTTTAACATGTACAACTTCCTCAACGTCTATGGCGGCATGAATTACTCAAAAAGGCTTGATGATGTGACCAATGTGGTGCAGTTCAATAATCTTGAAAGGGTTAATTCGCCTGTAAATATCAATACAGCGAATGAAATGCTTTCCGGCTACGCCAATATTGACAAGCGTTTCAATGACTTCAGAGTAAGTGTAAATGCGAACTTGAGCAGAAGCGTGAGCAACAATATTATTAGTGATACTCCTAATGAGAATGTGAGCTTTACTCAAACTTATAAAACAACCATTGGAACCACCCTTTTCAAAAAGCTTTTCATGGACTTCGGTTATACGGTAACCCTAAGCGACTATGAAGGAAGAAATACCAGCAGTAAATTTGAGAATCATCAGCCGTTTATTGGTATTCAGATTAACTTCCTGAAAGGGTTTACACTGGATGCCGATTATGAGTACAACAGCTATGTTTCTCAGGCCAATCCAACGCAGCAGTTCGACTTACTGGATGCTGAGTTGAGATACAGAAAAGAAGGTTCTCCATGGGAGTTTAAAGTAGAGGGTATGAACCTCATGAATACCACAGGGATCAGAAGAGATTCTTTCTCAGACAGCTTGATCAGCACTTACGAATACTTTATTCAAAAAAGGTATTGGCTGTTCAGCGTTATGTATGATTTATAAGCAAGGATGTACTTTGCAGGCTTGGTGATTATACTGCCGAGCCTGCGAATTACATTTTTTGTTATATCCCGTAAAAGCGCATCACCTTCTCAATGACATAGTCTTGCTGACTCTTTTCCATTCCGGGAAAAATGGGCAATGAGAGTCCCTCCTCCTGCATTCGGTAAGCAACGGGAAAATCAGAAGCTTTTGAACCTAAATAAGCATAAGCTTTGGTAAATGGCAGGGCCTTGGGATAATGAACCTGAGTTTGAATACCCTCTTCTTTCAAGAACTTCTTTAGTGAATCTCTTTCCTTAGTGAGTACATTATAGACATGAAAAACATGTTCATTCTCTGAATCAGTTTTGGGAGTCTCTATATCATTGAGTACCGAAAAGGACTTTCCATACCTCTCAGCTAACATGACTCTTTCCTTATTCCAGCCATCAATATATTTCAGCTTCAGTAAGAGCACGGCCGCCTGCAGTGTATCCATGCGGCTATTGCCTCCGGGAAACTCATGACTATGCTTATCGGCCGCTCCATGGTTGGCCCATTTCCTGCAATCCAGATATAGCCTTTCATCATGGGTTACCATGCATCCGGCATCTCCGAGAGCGCCCATATTTTTAGTGGGATAGAAGCTAAAAACCGCTGCATGCCCAAATGTGCCTGCCAGCCTACCATGAGACTGAGCAAAATGAGACTGAGCACAGTCTTCAATGACCTTTAGATCATGAACTTCAGCCATTTCCATTATAGCCATCATATCAGCCATTTGCCAATACAGGTGCACAGGAATAATAGCTTTTGTTCGGGAGGTTAACTTCTCTTCGATTTGAGAGACATCCAAAGTATAAGTCTGCGGATCTACATCAACAAAAACAGGTTGAGCTCCCAGATTACTGACCACTTCAGCATCGGTAATCCAGGTCATAGCAGGTACAATTACCTCATCTCCTTCACCAATCCCCATCATTTTTAAAGTAATGAAGAGGGCATCGGTGCAATTACCTACGGCCAGGCAATGATCGATCCCTAATCTCCTGGCAAAGGCCTTTTCAAAGTCCGTGACTTGTTGACCATAGACAAAGTAAGACTCTCCTAATACCTGATGAAAAATGGCATTCAGTTCATCCTGGATCGGATCGTGTAAGGCTTTTAAATCAAGATAAGGTACTCTCACAGTTGAAATATAGGCAAAAATACGCCTTCTGATGGACAGAAAACCTGCAACGTGCTATATTGAAAATCGAACAAAACTCAGAATAATGGCGACACCAGAAGAAATGCTCCAGACAATGATTGCTAATATGCCAGAAAAGACTGGCAAATCTCTCACAGAATGGCATGACGTATTGAGCAAGACAGGCCTTCAGAAACATGGAGAACTAATGAAAGTATTGAAAGGTGATCATGGGGTAAGCCATGGTTTTGCGAATACCATCGCCCAGCTTTATCTGAAGCCGGAATTATTGAAACCTCAAACAACCTCTGCCGAGAACCTGGATACTGAACTGCTCAAAGGCAAGGAAGATATGACTGAGGTTTTCAATAAGACTAAGTCAATGTTTGAATCGGTCAATGGAGAGGTTGAATTCTCGTATAAGAAGACTTATATCAGCCTGAGAACGCCTAAAAAACAGTTTGCCATTTTACAACCCAGTACTAAAACACGGGTAGACATTGGCCTTAACCTGAAAGGCGTGGACCCAGAGGGAAAAGTAGAAGCTGCCGGCAGTTGGAACGGTATGGTGTCACATCGTATTAAAGCATCTTCTGTCGATGACCTTGACGGTCTTGAGGATTGGTTCCAACAAGCTTATGACGCCAATTGCTGAGAAACACCAAGACACTTATCGGACTCTAAAGGCTCGTTAACGATTAAATTGAAAGAATCTTCGCGATTCGGAATTCCTCGTTATCGAGCTTCTTCACCGTTTTGATGGCTTCACCAATCGGAGTGTAGACAATTTCGTTTTTGACGACACCTACCATTACTTTCGATTGGCCATTCTTAAGCCCTTCAACCGCAGCAACACCCATTCTGCTGGCCAGCACCCTGTCCAGGGTGGTAGGTGTACCTCCTCGCTGCATGTGTCCAAGCACACTCACTCTGATATCGTACTGAGGAATCTGCTCCTTTACCTTTTCTGCAATTTCGTATGAGCTACCCAGGTGACAACCTTCGGCCACAATAACCACGTTAGAGGTCTTCTGATTTGCTGCACCTTTTCTCAATCGGTTGATCAGGGACTCTATGCTCCAGTTATGTTCCGGGACAATCATAGCCACAGCACCACCACCTATGGCGGAGTTAAGAGCAATGAAACCGGCATCTCTACCCATTACCTCCACAAAGAATAGCCTCTCATGAGAAGAGGCAGTATCACGAATCTTATCTATCGCTTCTCTTGCGGTATTGCAGGCTGTATCGAAACCAATGGTAAAATCAGTTCCTGCCAGGTCATTATCAATGGTACCGGGAATACCAATCACTGGCACATCAAACTCCTGACTAAAAATATCAGCCCCTGTGAATGAACCATCACCACCAATGACTACCAGTGCATCCAGACCATTAGACTTAAAATGCTCATAAGCCTGAGCCCTCCCTTCTTTGGTTCTGAACTCTTTACTTCTGGCAGATAGCAGGAATGTACCACCACGACTCAGAATATTGGAGACGGAACGCACATAAAGCTGTTCCATATTACCCTTGATCAGGCCATCGTAGCCCTTATAAATGCCATAAACATCTATATCATAATAGATGGAAGCTCTTACCACGGCACGAACTGCTGCATTCATTCCGGGCGCATCACCTCCACTGGTAAGCACACCAATTTTCTTGATTTCTGGTTTCATGTTGGGTCAAGTATAATCAAAATTACTCGATTCAATTGGAAGTGAACCCTCAATACCGTTCGATTCCCATGCAAACGTTTGATTTCAAAAATCTGCAAAAGCTGAGTTGAAGTATAATACGAGGGGAAGTGTTTTGATGAAAACTAAGTGGAAACAAAAAAAGCCCAGATTTCTCTGAGCTTTCTCTTGCAGTCCCTAGGGGAATCGAACCCCTGTTTCCAGGATGAAAACCTGGCGTCCTAACCCCTAGACGAAGGGACCTTGACTTTGTCAATAAAAGCAGAGGAGGAGGGATTCGAACCCCCGGTACCTCGCGGTACAACGGTTTTCAAGACCGCCGCATTCGACCACTCTGCCACTCCTCTGGATGTGATCTCCCGATTGGGACTGCAAAGATAAGTGGAAGTTTTTTTTGTGCAAGCAAGAATTATCAAATATTATCTTCCGTCTTCAATTTGTCGAATTTAGCCTTATCCAGGGCAGCATTCATTTCAAAGCCAACGAGCAAAATCAACGAAAGAATAAAAAGGAGGAGCATCAAAACGAGCAACACTCCTATGGAGCCATAAAGCTTATTATAGGTACCAAAATTATTGATGTAAAAAGAGAAACCGAAGAAGGCTGCCAAACAGGCCAGTGTAGAAAAGATGGAACCGGCACTGAAGAAATGCCATCGCTCATGTACAGCCGGAGCAAAGTAATATATAAAGGAGATGGCAATCTGAAAGATCAGATAGAGTACAACAAAGCGTAATACAATAATCAAATCGAGCGACACCACTTCCTGCACAAACTCTCTGACTTTATAATCCTGTAACAACTGCTGCCCTACCACCAATAATGCAATGGAAACAATTACAGAAAGGGACAGAATAACAATGAGCATAGTGGCGATAAATCGCATTTTCAGGAAGCCTCTTGTTTCTTTTGTTTTATAACAAGCATTGAATGCGGCCATCAATGAATTCATTCCATTGGTAGAGAGAATCAAGGTTAAGATGAAACCGAAGGATAGGAGTCCTCCCCTTTGTTTATTGATTATATCATGAATGGTGGTATCAGCCGCAGCATAAAGGTTAGCCGGGAGCAGGTCTTCCATAAAACCGATAATCTGATCATTAGTGACTTCCGGAAAGAAAATCTGGATGTAGGGTACTAAAGTGAACAAGAAGATGATTGCCGGAAATATGGCCATGGTAAAACTAAAGGCTACCGCATTGGCCCGACCGAGAATCTCATCATCGCCCATTTTCTGGAGAAAAATAACAATCGCATCATACAGTCCAATCTTCTTCTTTCCCAGCTTAATCCGCTGCAGAAAACTGACGAACCTTTGATAGGCCGGGTGACTGGTGATGTACTTGATTAAGCGACTTTTCATTTAAAATAGGGCTTCAGAATACTCAGAAGATATTCTGGGGCTTTACAAGGTCTGTTGGTCAACATATTGATGAACACTAATGTTGTCTCGCCCTCATTAAGCTTCTCTCCTGTTTCTCCAATCACCTCATAAGTGAAAAACATTCTTACTGCCGGCATTTGGGTAATTGTTACCCTAACGGTTATTAATTCATCGTACTTAGCTGCCTTAAGGAATTTACATTTGAGTTCTGTCACAGGCATCATTACACCCTCTTCTTCCATCTTCCTGTACTGAAACCCCAACTGCCTCAACGCTTCTACCCTGGCCACTTCATAGTAAGTGGCATAATTCCCGTAATAGGCGTAGCCCATCTGATCTGTCTCTGCGTACCTGATCCGAAGCTGCGTCTCTGCTGTGTACATGTATTACCTGTATATTTTCCTGTTGTTGAGTGCTTGCTGAAAAAGCCTGGCATTGCGGTTATGTTCTACCAACGTCTCTGCAAAACGATGATAGCCCGAGAAGTCTTCTTTCGCGCACATATAAATATAGGAATGGTTCTCATAATTGAGAACTGCATTGAGAGAACTAATTGAAGGCAAGTTAATTGGTCCGGGAGGTAATCCACGGTATCGGTAAGTATTATAAGGACTGTCGATACGAGTATCTGCTGTAAGAATTCTTTGTATAGCAAAATCACCTAAGGCATACTTGACGGTAGGATCTGCCTGAAGAAGCATATTCCTATTGAGTCGATTGATGTAAAGACCAGCTATCACTGGTTTTTCCTCGGCAATGATGCTTTCATCCTGAACAATGGAAGCTAAAGTAGATACCTGAACGGGAGTCAGGCCCAACAATTCTGCCTGTCTGGTTCTGCTATCATTCCAGAAATTGACATACTCCTTATTCATACGCTCAAAAAGTGCTTCTGCCGAGATAGTCCAGTAAACCTCATAAGTATTGGGGATGAACATGGCCATCACATTATCACTATTGAAGTCGTATTTTGAGAGGAAGTCGTCATCATTAAGCAATGCCTCGAATTCCTGAGGTTGAACTCCCGTACCAGTAGTGATTTTTTCAGCCAGATCGGTTTTGAAACGGACGTTATTAAATGTTACATCAACCGGAATCTGATCACCCGAGCGCAACTTTCTTACCGCCTCCAGATTGGTCATACCCGGTTCAAGCAAATACATTCCAGGCTTAATCAGGTCAGGATACTTCAATATTTTGGCTACAAAACTGAATGACAGGGCATCTTCAATAATCTGCTCCTCGTAGAGAAAGTTTCTCAGGGAGTCGAAGGTATCATCACGGTCTATCAAAACCATTCTTGGCTGCTCTTCAGGCAAAATATTTACGCCATAGAAGAGCTGATAGAAATAAAATGAAAACGAGGTCAACAGCACTGAAAAGATGACCATAAACAACACAAAACGCTTTCTTTTCTTCATAAGGGCTCAAAAATAGTGAATTTGTCCTAACTTCGATTTTATTTCAGATTCATGCCAGCCGAGTACATCAGACTCTACGAAGAAAATCCCGAACCTCACAAATTAGACGAGGTGGTTAAGGTACTTAAAGATGGTGGTGTAGTGATTTATCCTACCGACACTGTCTATGGTATCGGCTGTGACTTCAGTAACGTGAAGGCAGTCCAACGGGTTTGCCAGATTAAAAATGCGAAGCCCAGTACACTGTCCTTTATTTGTTATGATTTAAGTGAGATCGCAGAGTACACCAAGCACTTGAGCACTCCTGTTTTTAAGGTAATGAAGAAAGCCCTTCCGGGGCCTTTCACTTTTATCCTTGAAGCCAATAGCAAGGTTCCTAAAGTACTCAACGCTAAGAAGAAAACAGTAGGAATCAGGGTACCGAACAACAATATCCCAAGAGAGCTGGTCAAAAGACTGGGCAATCCTATTATTACCACTTCAATCCGGGATGAAGACGAGGTAATTGAATATTCAACAGACCCTGAGCTTATCTACGAGAAGTATCAAAACCTGGTAGATGTTGTTATTGATGGTGGCTATGGTGCCAACGTACCTTCTACCGTGGTCGATTGCTCAGGTGATTATTTTGAAGTGATTCGTGAAGGCTTAGGTGATATAGAAGCATTCCTGTAGTGAAAATCTTATTAGAGTCACAATACTTCCCACCCATTGCCAGCTTTGTGCTAATGGCTCACTCCACTGAAATCTGGATTGAAGCTCATGAGCATTTTGAGAAGCAAACCTATAGGAACCGATGTGAGATTCTTGGGGCTAATGGTATACAAAGACTAACCGTACCTGTGCGCTTTGCCAATAGTGGAAGGCCTATACAAAGTATGTCCATTGACCATCGACAGAAATGGCTTAACAATCATTGGCGGGCTATACAATCGGCCTATGGAAAGGCCCCTTTCTATGATTATTATGCAGACTACATTCAGCGGGAATTATTCAAACCCTGCTCCACTGTTTTCGAATTAAATAACCGGCTGCTGACATTATGTCTCAAAATGCTCAATCTGCCAGTAAAAATAAATTTCACTGAAAAATATGAATTAAAGGTTTCTGAGGACATTTTTGACTTCAGGTCGACAATTCATCCAAAAAAAGGGCATGAAGGTCTGACATGGTTTAGGCCAGAAAGTTACTATCAGGTTTTTGGCAACAACTTTGTACCAAACCTGAGCGTCTTAGATTTGTTGTTCTGTATGGGACCCGATGCTTTAATGGTATTAAAGCGGTCAGGTGTTTTCTCAGAGAACTAATCGGTTTTTGGCATTGTTTGCTATTAAATCTTAACCATATCTTCTTATATTGATTTGAGGTTTAATAGACCAAGAGAAAGGTATTAAATGGAAGCAAAATTTTCGAATAGAGTAAAAGAAGTGATCTCCCTGAGTCGTGAAGAGGCATTACGCCTTGGCCATGACTACATAGGAACAGAGCACTTGCTTTTAGGGATGATCCGTGAGGGAGAAGGAGTTGCTGTAAGTATTCTTAAAAAATTAGGTACTTCCCTTGAAGAGCTTCGCGAAGCAATTGAGCGAGCTACTAAAGGTACAGCAAACCACAACGTAAAAAACTTGGCTAATATTCCTCTGACAAGGCAGTCAGAAAAAGTATTAAAAATCACTTATCTCGAAGCAAAGATTTTCAAGAGTCAATTAATTGGAACAGAACATCTTTTGCTGTCGATATTGAGAGATGAAGACAATATCGCTACGCAGATATTGGAGAAATTCGATGTGAATTATGAAGTAGTGAAAGAAATGCTGGAATATCAGACAGACAACCCTATAGCCTCATCTGACACTGAGGATCCTGATGATGATTCATCAAGAATGTTTAGCAGTGGTTCAGGAGGCGGAGGATCCGAGAGATCCTCTGGCAAAGGCGCAGAGAAATCAAGAACTCCGGTTTTGGATAATTTCGGAAGAGATCTGACGAAATATGCAGAAGAAGGAAAGCTTGATCCGATCGTAGGCCGCGAAAAAGAAATTGAAAGAGTAGGACAAATTCTTTCCAGAAGAAAGAAGAACAATCCTATCCTTATTGGTGAACCGGGTGTTGGTAAATCTGCTATTGCAGAAGGCCTTGCACTTAGAATCATTCAGAAGAAAGTATCCAGAGTACTCTTTAATAAGAGGGTGGTAACCTTGGATTTGGCCTCTTTGGTAGCTGGTACTAAGTACAGAGGTCAGTTTGAGGAGAGAATGAAGGCCGTAATGAACGAGCTGGAAAAATCTCCTGAAGTGATACTCTTCATAGATGAGCTACATACCATTGTTGGTGCCGGTGGAGCTTCCGGATCACTGGATGCTTCGAACATGTTCAAGCCAGCATTGGCCCGTGGCGAAATTCAATGTATTGGAGCGACTACTCTCGATGAGTATCGTCAATATATTGAGAAAGACGGTGCCCTTGCCCGTAGATTCCAGCAGGTAATGGTAGATCCTACAACTCCTGAAGAAACAATCCAGATTCTGGAGAATATCAAGGAGCGATATGAAGATCACCACCACGTGAATTATACTGAAGAAGCTATTAAAGCCTGTGTGAGCCTTTCTGACAGATATATTTCTGACAGATTCTTACCAGACAAAGCCATTGATGTATTGGACGAAGCCGGTGCAAGAGTTCATATCAACAACATCCATGTCCCTGATGAAATCGTGAAACTCGAAGAGTCGATCGAGGAAATCAAGAAAGAGAAAAACAGAGTAGTGAAAAGCCAGAAGTATGAAGAGGCGGCACAACTCAGAGATAAAGAGAAAAAGCTAATCGATCAGCTTGACAAGGCCAAGGCCCGTTGGGAAGAAGAAAGTAAGTCTAAGCGTTACGTAGTTGACGAAGATAATGTGGCTGAAGTTATTGCCATGATGACGGGAATTCCAACTAAGAGGGTAGCTCAGAAAGAGCAGGCCAAATTGGTAGGCATGGCTAGCGAACTGAGCGGAAAAGTTATCGGGCAAGAAGAAGCTATTAAGAAGCTAACAAAAGCCATTCAAAGAACCCGGGTAGGTTTGAAAGATCCAGCCAAGCCAATTGGAACATTCGTTTTCCTTGGACCAACTGGTGTGGGTAAAACAGAATTGGCCAAGGTATTAGCTACCTATCTTTTCGATAAAGAAGATTCACTGGTCAGAATTGACATGAGTGAGTATATGGAGAAATTCTCGGTATCCAGACTGGTAGGAGCGCCTCCGGGCTATGTAGGGTACGAAGAAGGAGGTCAGTTAACTGAAAAAGTAAGACGTAAGCCTTATTCAGTAGTACTGCTCGATGAGATAGAAAAAGCTCACCCCGATGTATTCAATATTCTGTTGCAGGTACTGGATGACGGTATTTTGACAGATGGATTGGGTCGAAGAGTGGACTTTAGAAATACTATCATCATCATGACTTCAAACATTGGTGTAAGAGACTTGAAAGATTTCGGTACCGGGATCGGTTTCGCTACTCAGCTAAAGCGCGATAATGAAGATGCCATGATCAAGGACACTATTCAGAAGGCACTGAAGAAAACATTCAGCCCTGAATTTCTGAATAGACTGGATGACGTGATTATTTTCAACTCTCTTTCAAGAGAGCACATTCACCAAATCATTGACATTACGCTTAAAAAGCTTCTGGGCAGAGTTGAAGCGATGGGCTATAAAATCTCCCTGACCGAAAAGGCTAAAGATTTCTTAGCCGATAAAGGTTTCGACCCTCAATATGGCGCAAGACCTTTGAACAGAGCTATTCAGAAATATCTGGAAGATCAGATAGCTGAAGAGATTCTGAAAGGAGATATCAATGAAGGCGATACATTACAGGCCGATCATGCTGAAGGAGCAGAAGAATTGACCATTAAGGTCAAGAAAAAGCGAAAATCAAATAAGAAGAAAGAGGAAGAAGATTCTCCGGAGTAACTTCCCCGATTATAAAGATTAAGGCCACAGCTACTGAGTTGTGGCTTTTTTTATATCAAAAAATGAAGAGGGCCCCATCCGGGCCCTCATTCTTCAACCAAAATATATAGTATATGAACTATAATTTCTTACTGATCTGTGAAAGGATTGGAGAACTTAACATCTGAAATAAAATTGTCGTCTGTCAGTGTTCTCAGAAAGGCAACCAAGGCCTGTCTTTCTTGTGGATTGAGATTCATTCGTCTTACATTCCCATTATTGGTTCTCAATCGTTGATCAAGATTGGGATTATTTTGAATTCCTCTATCGTAAAACCCAATAACCTCCTCTAAAGTTTCAAATCTCCCATCATGCATGTACGGAGCTGTTAAAGCAATGTTTCTCAATGAATTAACTTTGAACTTACCATTGTCGTTCGCGTTACCTGTTACTGCTCCCAGACCTAAGTCTGGGAACCCGGCATCGAGACCATTATTTCTTGCCCGATCTCCGCTCATAGTGGCTGTTGCATGACAATTACTACACTGTGTTCTTCCACTAAAAAACAGATCCTTGCCCAGGTTTTCAAGCTGACTGAAGTTCGGGAAATCTGCATTCTCATTTCCATTAACTGCCGCCAGACCTACATCGAATCTCGATTCGTATGAAACCATTGACCGTACAAACTGTGCCAATGCATCGGCAATCCTGTTAGTTGTAACGGTTGAATTGCCAAAAGCTTCAGTGAAAAGGGGTTCATAATAGTCCTGCTCCTGGATTTTGCTTACCAACTCGTCTAGAGTAAGTCCCATTTCCACATCATCCTGAATTGGCATCAGCACCTGATCTTCCAGTGTACCGGCTCTTTCATCCCAGAAAAAATGACCATTGTCGTAGTACCTGGCATTCGCAAGCCCCATGCTATTCCTGCCTGTTTCACCCCCTTCAAAACCTATACTCAGGGCTCTTCCATCAGCAAAGCCATTGGCTTGAATATGACAAGACGCACAAGCAGTAGTATTGTTTGCGCTGAGAATCTTGTCGTAAAACAGCACCCTTCCGAGTGTGGCTCCGGCATCCGTTACCTGATTGTTATTCGGAGTATTGTCAATTCTGCTTACTGCATTCGCCAAAAAATGATCAGGCAGATCAATGTTTGCATAGTTGTAAGTATCATCAGGTAAATTGATTACTTCTGAAAAGTTTCCGCTGTTGATATCATCCATATCAACATCATCTCCATCTTGCGAACAGCTACTCAGCACAGTAACTATTACCACTAAAAAAATCCATCTCTTTCGCATTATATAGTATGTTATGTTATGGTGCAGTTCGATTCAAACCGGTTGAGGTTTGATTAATTTCTACCTATAGGTGGTGGTCTCCCCTCCTGTCCTGGTCTCTGGCGTGGTGGCCGTTCTCCTTGTTTTAATACATCTTGAATTACCTCATCGAAAAGTCGTTTTTGCTCATCATTGCAGATAGCGCGTATTTCTGCAAAATGCTCAAAAGTAGTTTTCTCAATCTGAGCCTGAAGCTCTCCGATTCTGTTGATCAAACTATCTATTTCACCTTCCCTCGAGTTCTTTGCCCAAAGTGCATGCAAGCTGGCCCTGGTCTGGCGTGACTGCCTTCTAAGTGGTTCCATGATCTGGAAATGCTCTCTCCTCAGTTGCTCCAACTGGTTTTCTTGTTCAACTGACAAGTTTAATTGCTCAGTCAGTACAGATAGACCTCCAGCCCTTCCTACCAATCTTTGATTATGCTGATAACCCAGCCATAAGAAGATCAACAATGCGACATTCATGATGGCTAAAATGATTACGGCTATCCCTATGGTTTTCGAGTTCTTCATTCCTGTACACTTAAATAGTCATAGTCATCCGTAGGAGAGAAATACTCGCTCGATAGGGTACTCAAACCATCAGGAGAAGTATTTCCCGAAAAATCGATAAGTACCAAACTCAGGAAGTTCATGACGAAAACGATCACCAGCAAAGCCACGCTCAACCTCAAATTACCCAGCCTGAAAAATCCTGATGGCTTACCCAGCATTTCTGCCTCCATTCTTGCCTGCAGGCGCGTGTAAAAGAAATCAGGAGCTTTAGCTTGTTCAATATGATCAAGGCTTCTCAAGCTTTCGTCAACCTTTGACTCTGTATGTTGATCATTCTTCCTCATTGTTCTGACCTATTGGATGCTTTAGCAGATTGAAACTTGCGCTAATCCACCATATTTTTTTCGTAATAATTCTTTAGCAACTTCTTCAGGTTCTGCTTTGCCCTGAACATTAGTGATTCAACTGAAGAGAGTGAAAGCTCCAATACTGCAGCAATCTCTTCATAGGGAAGCCCTTCCAGCTTGTGCAGTGTAAAGGCTACTCTTTGATTTTCGGACAATTGCTCCAAAGCATGAAAAAGTGCTTTGGCATTTTCATTTTGCTCCATTTGCAGACCTGGATGAACGAAATTGGAAACCTGCTTTACTTCGGATTTTCCATCTTCAGAAAGACTACTTAGAAAAGCGAATCTCCTTTTTGCCTTTCGTTTTCTGATGCGCTCCAGACTTTTAGTCGTAGCAATTCTGTATATCCAGGTACTTAACTTCGCCTCTTCCCTAAAACCGTCAATTGATCTATAGACTTCTATAAAAACATCTTGTGCACACTCTTCTGCTTCGGCCGTATCTCTCAACATTCCCAAACAGGTATTGTAAACCTTGTCTTGAAAATTTTCAACCAACTCCCGAAAAGCCTGTTCAGACTTTTGCTGTAATGCCGATATGAGTGCTCTTCCTGTCAATTTTGGTTGGAGAAATGGCTGTCTCACCTACTTAGCCAGTGAAACAGCCCGTAAAAACTACACTTAATAATTGCCCTTACCGACCTCTGCCAAAGCCATGCTTTCCGGCTTCCGGCCTTTCTGGTCTTCCAGGCAATTGATGATTCAGGGCCAACTCTTGCTCATCCGTCAGCACTTCCTTCACCTTAGCGAGATGCTCGACCCTGAGATTCATCAGTTTCACCTTTAAATCCGATATCTCCTGAATTACCCTACCCGCCTCTTTTAAATCGATTTCAGAAGCTGAGGTAATCGACTTTAATCTGGCCTCCTTTTCACCTATTTCATTGTGTATAGGCTGACTCAGTTTCTCTGTTTCGAGATGAAGTGCTTTCATCTGAGTCTTCTGCTCTTCGGTTAGATTAGGAATCTTCGGTCCCCTTTCTCTCTCCCCCTCATCTGATTGATGGCGTTCACCTTGTTGTGGTGGGGGACCTTGTCTCCTTTGTGCATAACCATCTACTGTTGTAACCATGAACATCATCATTACCATGGCCAAGCTCCATTTTACCTTTGTCATCTTTTTCATAATTTCTGCTATTTTATTTGTCAGGTTTGATGCTCATGCAGCAGAAAACTTGTGGAGTGAAATGTTAAAATAGGTTAAGCCTATTCAGCGTTTGTGCGTAGATTTATCGGAACAATTACTAAAAATTTGAGAGCACCATTTATCATCAGCGGTAAACCCGTAATGCCGGGAGAAGAAGCAGTTATCAATGTGAATATTGCACGGCTTCCTTCCCATTCAGACATCAATCTAAAAATTACAGTAGCTCGTGCATTGGAAGATGGCCCAACCCTATTATTGAGTGGTGGTCTGCATGGAGATGAAATTAATGGAACTGAAATCGTGCGGAGAATCATTGAGAAGGATCAGCATAAACCCAAAATCGGTACGGTCATCTGTATCCCCATCATCAACATGTTCGGGTTTATTAATTTCAGCCGCTATGTACCCGATGGCAAAGATGTAAACCGATCGTTTCCAGGCAACAAAAATGGTTCACTTGCTTCACGTGTGGCTCACTACCTGACGAATAATATCATTCCTAAAATTGATGTGGGCCTCGACTTTCATACGGGTGGAGCCGATCGCACCAACTTTCCTCAAATCAGGTGTGTGATGAAGGATCCAAAAAACAAAGCTATTGCCGAAGCTTTTGAACCTCCTTTTATTCTGAATTCCCCCTTCAGGAAAAAATCGCTAAGGCAAACTGCCGCCAGAATGGGTAAACATATTCTAGTTTATGAAGGAGGAGAGTCAGCCCGCTTCGATGAACAGGCCATCCAATCCGGTATTAATGGGGCACTGCGTGTAATGAAGCACCTGGGCATGAGAGAAAGAGCTCCGGAACCCATACATAAAACGAAAATTATTTATCACTCCTCGTGGGTGAGAGCCAAGTACTCAGGTATATTTCTCACTCAGGTTAAGTCTGGTGAATTAATTGAGAAAAACCAGGTTGTAGGCTACATTGCCGAACCTTTCGGTTCTTTTAAACACAAAGTAAAAAGTCCGGCCAATGGTTATGTTATCGGACTCAATAATAACCCGATCGTGCATCAAGGCGATGCTATTATGCACATTGGGGTGAATAAATAAAGGCAGCTGAAAAGCAAGATTTTAGATTGACGAAATCTGCAAATCATAATTTCAAATAATGGAGAAGGAAACTACGTTTTTGGAAGAATTATCAGACCTGATCAAGGCAAAAGATGAGACGGCTATTCATGACATGATGGAAAGCCTGAAAGCCGAAGATTTAGTCTACGCTTATAACCGTTTTTCTAAAGATGAGCAGACGGAACTCGTCAACCTGCTTAGTCCGGAGGACGCTGCCACCTTGCTGGAACGCATTCCTCAAAACCAGGCCATTGCTGCCATTGAAAATGCCCAGGTTGAAACAGCGGCCTCCATTCTAAATGAATTATATAGTGATGACCAGGTAGATATTCTAGCTGAACTGGACACCCGGGATGCTGAAGCCATTCTGGAGGAAATGCATCCGGAAGAGGCTGAAAATGTTCGCAGACTGATTCAGTATGACCCTGAATCGGCTGGTGGTCTAATGGTAACAGAGTACCTCGCTTTTGATGCTAATCTGACTGTTGCACAAACGGTAAAAGACCTGCAGGAGAAGGCCGAAGAGTATGAGGACTACCATGTTCAGTATATCTATGTAACCAGCCATGACCGCTTCGTAGGGGTTTTGCAAATGAGAGACCTGTTGCTCTCCAAACCCAACACTAAGCTAAACACCATAGTGATCAAAAATGCTTTCACTATGCCTCCGGATGCCCGGTTGGAAGACCTGATCAGCTTTTTCGATAAGTATGACTTTTACGGAGTGCCCATTGTAGACGGAGAAGATCAGCTACTTGGCATAGTCCTTCGGAAAGACCTGAGGGAAGCAGAATCAGAAAAATCAAACCTTGAGTTATTAGAGACCCAGGGTATTGTGGGTGGTGAAGAGTTACGCTCCATGCCACTTTGGTTGCGTTCTAAAAGAAGGCTTTCCTGGCTTTCGGTAAATATTGTTCTGAATATTATTGCAGCCAGCGTTATTGCCTTTTATCAGGACACGCTGGAAGAAGTCATAGCCCTGGCCGTTTTCCTTCCGGTTATCTCAGACATGAGTGGTTGCTCTGGCAACCAGGCCGTTGCAGTAAGTTTAAGAGAGCTCTCGCTGGGGGTTGTGAAACCTTATGAACTGGCTCGTGTACTTTGGCAGGAAATTAAAGTAGGCCTTATCAATGGAGTAGTGCTGGGATTCCTGATTGGCTTAGCGGCCTTTATCTATCAGGGCAATGCCTACCTGGGTTTAGTTGTAGGAGGTGCTCTGGCTATTAATACAGTGGTGGCTGTAAGCATTGGAGGTACAATTCCGCTATTTCTGAAGAAAATGAATACCGACCCGGCCTTAGCATCAGGCCCGATCCTTACCACTGTAACCGATATGCTGGGATTCTTCCTTGCCCTCACCTTTGCAGGTGTAGCGATGAACTATTTGGTGTGACAGACCATTAACTAATCAACCAATTACCTAATAACCGAACCCATGGCCAGAACACCTTCCAATATGTTACCGCTGGGTACACCAGCTCCTGATTTCAGACTCCCCGATGCTGTTTCCGGCAAAACGCTCAGTCTTAATGAGCTGAGGTCTGACAAGGCCACTGTCATTATGTTCATCTGCAATCACTGTCCTTTTGTAAAGCATGTGGATGAAGGCATTGTGTCTCTTGCCAAAGATTACCAGGCTAAAGGCGTTTCGTTTGTAGCCATCAGTTCAAATGATGTCGAGAACTACCCGCAAGATGCTCCTCACCTAATGAAAGAAGAAGCTGAGAAAGAGGGTTACACCTTTCCTTACCTCTATGATGAAACACAAGCTGTAGCCAAAGCCTATGACGCTGCCTGCACTCCTGATTTCTATGTTTTTGATTCGGATTTAAAATGTGCTTATAGAGGCCAGTTAGACGATTCACGTCCCGGCAATGGTAAACCTGTCACCGGAAAAGATTTGCGAGCAGCCTTAGATGAAATACTGGCAGGTAAAGCGGTGTCAGCCCAGCAAATACCCAGCTTGGGTTGTAATATTAAGTGGAAGTAAAACACCTATTGTCTTCTATTGGCCAATAACGGTGGGGGTTCTCCTGTAAAAGGGTTGAATCGGCTGATAGTTTTGGCCTCCATGCCATAGGCCCTGAGCACACTGCGATCACCATGCTTATCGCGAATTTTATCCATAGCATGATATAGGTTGATAATCTCTTCATTGTCTTCAAAAAGGTTGATCTGCAAACCACCTTCCACCAGGTGACTAAAGCGCACCCCTATAAGACGCACCAACAATCGCTTATTATAGAGTTTATCGAAGAGTTCCAGTGTTTTAGGAATCAAAACATGATCTGCAGAAGTATAAGGAATCCGCGATTGCAAGGTATAAGTATTGAAGTCGGAGTAACGGACCTTTACCGTAACACAGGCTGTAAGTTTAAGTCCCCTTCTTAGCTGAAAAGCCAGGTTTTCAGCCATCGCCAGCAAAATACCTTTGAGCTTATGAACATCAATAGTATCTCTATCAAAGGTTCTTTCTGTAGAAATAGATTTCCGTTCACTGTAGGGAATAACAGGTGAGTTATCCAGACCATTCGCCTTTTTCCAAATACTTACACCATTTTTACCTAAAACTTTCTCCATCAGTTCTACCGGCATTTCCTGAATGGTTTGGATTTTCTTTACTCCCAAACTATATAGTGTAAGCTGAGTTTGTTGTCCTACCATAGGGATCTTACTCACAGAGAGAGGAGCCAAAAAAGGCTTCTCCAGCCCATAATCTATTTTGATCTCATTATCAGGCTTTGCCTCTCCGGTCGCGACCTTAGATACAGTTTTGTTTTTAGAAAGACCAAAAGATATAGGTAAGCCAGTCTGCTGTTTAATCCGTACCCTAAGCTCTTTGGCCATCTGATAGCTATTGAAAAACTTATCGAGCCCTGTCAGATCGGCATAGAATTCATCTATGGAAGTCTTCTCATAGAGAGGGACTGTTTCCTTAATAATCTCTGTAACATCTTCCGAGAGCTTGGTGTAAGTACCCGAGTTTCCTCTAATCTGTATGGCGTCAGGACAAAGTTCTTTGGCCCGCTTCATGGGCATAGCAGAATGTACACCATAAGCCCGGGCCTCATAACTACACGATGCCACCACGCCACGGTCTGAGGTTCCGCCAATAAGCACAGGCTTACCAATTAAACGGCTATCATATAACCGCTCAACCGACACAAAGAAAGTGTCGAGATCGAGATGTAGTATCGTCTTCTCCACTACTGCTATTATTACAGAATCAGAATGTTTGGTTTGTTGTAGAACTGAAACTCAAATCTAATTATTTTAGTTTACTATTTATATTAGTAATTTAGATAAAATTTAGTCGATCCAATTCTAGATTTATCTACATCATCTATCAGGAATGAAAACAGGATAGCAGTTTCTTAACATGTACCTCAACTCCCACTCATACTACAGCTTTAAATATGGTACCATAAATACCAAATCACTGCTTGAGATGATGCAGCAAGCGGGAGTAAAAACCTTTGCCCTAACAGACATCAATAGCACCGCAGCCAGTATCAACTTTGTTCGACTAGCTTCCAAATTCGATATAAAACCGGTTTTAGGGATTGATTTTAGAAATGAGGCAGATCAGCTTTTTGTGGCTGTTGCCCAAAACAATGAGGGCTTTAGGGAGATCAATGAATATTTGTCGCAGTATCTCCATGGCAAAGAAGAAATCCCTCCACGGGCTCCTGAATTTCAGCATGCTTTTGTGGTTTATCCTTTTAGCAAATACACAGGCTTTGAGCTAAAAAACTTAGAATTCATTGGGGTGAAACCTAAAGATTTGCCCAAGCTGGTTTATCCGCCTCATCAAATGGATAGTAACAAGCTGGTGGCCTTACCAACCGCCACCTTCCGAAGTAAGATAGATAAGACAGGGGAACGAGTGGTCCTGAAACGTGACTTCAACGCACACCGCTTGTTACGGGCTATCGATAACAACACTCTACTCAGTAAACTTCCCAAAGCTGAAGAAGCTGACCCTGGAGATTTTATCTATCCGGTGGATGAGTTAAGAGAGGTTTATTCAGCCTATCCTTATATGATTGAGAATACGGAAAGACTGCTCGATCAATGTCGTATTCATTTCGATTTTGAAGGGGAAAACCTCAATAAAAACCTGAAGGCCTTTACGGACTCTCCTGAACAGGATTACCAGTTACTTGAAGAGCTTTGCGAAAAAGGTTTGCCTTATCGTTACCCCAATCCTTCCGAAACCATAAAGAACCGGATTAAAACTGAGCTGGATGTAATCAGGCAGCAGGGTTTTATGTCTTACTTTCTCATCAATTGGAAGCTATGCAAGTACGCACGGGAAAAAGGCTACTATTATGTCGGGCGAGGCAGCGGAGCCAATAGTGTGGTGGCTTATCTGCTGCGCATTACCGATGTAGACCCTATTGAGCTCGACCTCTACTTTGAGCGCTTTATTAACCTCTATCGACAAAACCCTCCTGATTTCGATATCGACTTTTCATGGAAAGACAGGGAAGATATTACGGAATTCATCTTCAGAGAATTTCAGCATGGTGAGGGTAACAATGTAGCATTGCTGGCAACTTACAGTACCTTTCAGTTCAGGGCTGTGATCCGGGAACTGGGCAAAGTCCTGGGTCTTCCACCCCATGAAATAGAGCATATTCAGGGAGCCAGATTTGAGGACCTGGATGAAACCCAAAGACTGGTACTCCACTACGGACAATATATTCAGGGCTTTCCCAGCCATCTGAGCATTCATGCAGGGGGTATTCTTATTTCTGAAAAGCCCATACACTATTATACCGCCACTGACCTTCCACCCAAAAATTTCCCAACCACTCATTTCGATATGATTGTTGCGGAAGATATTGGGCTCTATAAGTTTGATATCCTCAGCCAGAGAGGCCTGGGTAAAATCAAGGATAGCCTGGAGATCATTGCTCGGAATCACCCCGAAGACGAGACAATTGATATTCACGATATCCCGAAATTTAAGTGCGATGACCGAATTAAGGGAATGCTAAAAGAAGGCCAGGCCATTGGTTGCTTTTACGTAGAGTCTCCTGCCATGCGCATGCTCCTGAAAAAGTTGAAGGTGGACGAGTACCTGGGCCTGGTAGCAGCCAGTTCCGTCATCAGACCTGGCGTAGCCAAGTCAGGTATGATGCGTCAGTACATTCTTCGTTTTAGGGAGCCTGAAAGAAGGAAAGAGGCTCATCCAATCCTGAGAAAAATTATGCCTGAGACCTATGGCGTAATGGTTTACCAGGAAGATGTCATTAAGGTAGCTCACTACTTCGCAGACCTCACATTGGGTGAGGCAGATGTATTACGCAGGGGTATGTCTGGTAAATACCGCTCCCGTGAAGAATTTCAGAAGGTCCGGGATAAATACTTCGAGAATTGCAGACGTAAGGGGCATTCGTATGAACTATCAGCAGACGTTTGGCGACAAATTGAAAGTTTTGCCGGTTATGCTTTTGCCAAGGGGCACTCAGCCAGCTATGCTGTAGAAAGTTATCAAAGTCTGTACCTCAAGGCCTATTATCCGCTTGAATATATGGTAGCCACCATGAATAATGGAGGTGGTTTTTACAGGGTAGAACTGTATGCTCATGAGGCCTTTATGCATGGTGCCGATATTCAGGCTCCCTGCATTAACCAAAGTGAGCACCTTTGCACCATCTATGGTAATAGCATATATATGGGCTTCGGTTTTATTAGTGAGCTGGAACAATCAACCATTGAGGCTATTCTCTATGAGAGAAATGAGAATGGAGTATTCATGAGCTTTGATAATTTTATGAAGCGTGTCCCCATTTCATTGGATCAGCTCAGCTTGCTTATCAGAATCAATGCCTTCCGATTTACCGGTATTGGGAAGAAAGAACTCCTCTGGGAAGCTCACTTCAGACTAAGTAATAATAAGAAATCAAGACCGGAGAGAATGCTTTTCGATCCTGAAGTGAAAAGGTTCAGAATTCCGGAACTGAGCTATGATGTATTGGAAGATGCTTTCGACCAGATTGATTTACTGGGATTTCCACTTTGTAATCCCTTCGATATTCTGAAAGACCTGCCTGAAGAAGAAGTTATGGTAAGAGAGATGGATCAGCATAGAAACAAGGAAGTCAGAATGGTAGGCTATTTAATTCACATTAAAAACACGAATACCTCCGGAGGCAAACGCATGCAGTTTGGTACCTGGTTGGATAGAGAGGGGCACTTCATCGATACTACTCATTTTCCCCCTATGGCTGCCAAATATCCATTCCGGGGGAAAGGCATCTATGAACTACATGGCAAAGTGGTAGAAGAATTCGACTTCCTGAGCCTGGAAATGATCAGCATGCGGAAACTTCAGTATATCCATGACCCAAGATTAGCGGAGGAACCAAGACATTCTACGATGGGGCCAGGCTTACAGAAATTATCAAACACTTAGCAACTATCTGTTACTTTGATAAAGCCTTATTAAAAAGTCCAGTTCCTTATCCGTAAGATTATTTATCACCTGATCAGACCAAAATGTAGAAGGAACATTTTTAGACAACCCCAAGACATAGTCCATTAAATACTCCTGTACCAGGATCTCCTTTCCTTCACAACCAGAGACATAATCAACAGTAAAAGGTCGATCTAAAAGGACTTTGCTCAATAGCTGATAACTACTTTCTGGTTTGGCTTTAATTAATTCTTCATAAGCTATTGCTTTGACTGCGCTATTCGGATAATCAGTCAAGCGAAGCAGTTCTGATTCTGTAGCCTCTTTCCCCAACCAATTTCCCCTATGCCACTGCTGAGGCGCAAGACCGGCAGGTCCAATAACTCCTCCCGACAGAAAATGAGCATCCGCTATGGCCTCTACTGAATCTCTAACATCTGGATTAAACCCAGACCAGTCAAAAGAATTAACTGAGCTCTGCCCTGGAAATAAACCTATCATTGTTAGTGCCCAAAAAATGACGATAACACTCCAACACCAGAAATAATGAAATGAATTAAAGGTTTTTGTATGTCTTCTATTTCTGGCAACTTTCATTAACTATAATTATAGTTAATTATTAAGCAATCTCAAATTATTATCTTACCTAGATAAACACCTATGCCATGAAAAAATTATTAGCACTCTCTTTAGTAGTTCTCTTACTTAATACTTGCCAGCAATCCGAAACAGTAGATTTCATCATATTACAGATGAATGATGTTTATGAAATCGCTCCGGTCGAAGGTGGCAAAGCTGGCGGTATGGCCCGCGTAGCCACCATCAGGAAACAACTACTTCAGGAAAACCCTAATGTAATCACTACGCTTTCAGGAGATTTTGTCAGTCCCTCCTTGATTGGTACACTGACCTATCAAAATGAAAAAATAGCCGGAAAGCAAATGGTTGAAGTAATGAACGCCATGGGTGTTGACTATGTGGTGCCGGGCAATCATGAATATGACATCAAAGAAGATGAGCACTTGAAAAGGATTGCTGAATCTGAGTTTCATTGGACAACCACCAACTGCTTCCATATGGTTGATGGCAAGGCAGTACCCTGGGAACAAAACGGACAGCCTTTCCCGGACCATATAATGAAGCGCATTGAAGGTGTTGACATTGCCTTTTTTGGATCAACAGTACCTTTCAACCAAACAGACTATGTGAGCTATACGGATAAGTATGAATCTGTAAAGGCTACCTACAATAAGATAAAAGAGGAAGCTGAGGTATTTATTGCCATCACCCACCTGGAAGAAGAAATGGATGATTCCCTAGCCACGCACTATGTACCTGAACTAGACCTGATTCTGGGAGGCCATGACCACGTGAATATGAAACATCAGTATGGTGATGTTCTTATGACCAAGGCTGATGCCAATGCCAAAACGGTTTATGTACACCGGGTGAGCTACAATAAGGCGACCGGAAAAACGACCATCCAATCTGAACTGGTGAAGATTGACGATACCATTACTGATGACCCGGAGGTTAAAAAAGTGGTTGATAAATGGATTAACATTAGCAATGAAAGCATGGCTAATATGGGCTATGAGCCCGAGAAAGTAGTGATGGTTACTCAGGAAGTACTGGATGGTCGTGAAAGCAGCATTCGTTATAAACCAACCAACTACCCAATTATGACTGCTGAATCCTTCTTGTATGTGGCTCCGGAAGCCGACCTGGCCGTATTCAATTCAGGCTCCATTCGGCTGGACGATATCCTGACTGGCACCATTACTGAATACGACATTCTCCGCTCCTTTCCATTTGGCGGGGGTATCTCACTAATCGATTTGAAGGGAGATGTAATTGAAAGAATTCTTGAAACGGGAACAGTTACCAATGTAGGCATTGGAGGCTACCTGCAATTGGCTAATGCCGAGAAAAAAGCCGATGGCTGGTATATTAAAGGCCAAAAGCTTTCAACAAGCCAAACCTATAAACTGGCGTTACCCCAGTTTGTCATGAGTGGAGGAGAGGCCAATCTTGCTTTTTTGAAAGACTATGCTGACCAGGCCAATAACCCTGAACAATTCAATGGAGTTAAAAACGATGTAAGAGATATTATTATGGCGTACTTCCGTCAATTACCCAATTAACCATGAGCGACACCAAACCCTTCTTAGATCATTTTGCCGCCACCATTCCCGTGGCTAATATTCAGGACAGTATTGAATGGTATCAGGATTCCCTAGGCTTCAATCTCGAGTTTACCTGGGAGAACCCTGTTTCCTATGCCATAATGAAACGTGATAATCTGGTCATCCATTTGGCTCAGGTAGAGAAAGACTACAAGCTTCAAAAAACTCATCCATCTCTATATGTCTTCGTAAGAAATGTCGAAGCACTCTATGAAGAATTCAAAAAAAGAGACGTTAAACTGGGTGAATTAGTAAAAGCAGACTACGGAATGACAGATTTTGACCTATATGACCTCAATGGCTTCCGAATAACTTTTGGTCAGGGTCAGGAAGCAGAATAGATTCTTGCTCTAAAAGTAGGGTGAACCTCTACTTAATCGTAGTAGAAATACCATCCCAAGAATTTTGTATTAATCTTTCTAAAATTCTCGGTGCTGTTTTGGATTATGCAAACGTTTGCATAATATTGCAACAGGAAATTGGATATATGCCATAACAGGCATTTTGGTTTTTATAAGTAAAGTAAGCTAGATGGAGGTATTAAAATCCAATCAATTGGGTATGTCACAGAATGGAAAGGTTAAAACTGGTTCTGATGTACCTCAAGAGAGAAGTTCACAAAGTTTCAATCACCAGCGCGTTTCAGTGAGAGATATCATTGTGGATCATTACCGAAAAGGTAAGTAAGAAGCCCCGCAAGGGGCTTTTTTCTTTTTAACTGATTCTGACTTTATCATGATAAAGCCCCTCATAGAAGTGGTGGATTCTAAACATCTGCTCCGCTCCTACCTTCTGCCCGGCCTGGGCTACCAGATACAATCCAACGGCAATCAAAGCAAACACAGGAATAGCCCAGAGTATGGGTGCGGGCTTATCTAACATCAGCTGGGAAAGGCCATACACCCCAACAAATAAGGCGAGAACTCCCAGTGCCGCATAAGACATAAAGAAAACAGCCCAGACACTCGGTTTCGGTCCGTAAAGTCCTCTTACAAAAACTGCCTTCTTATCATCATAAGGTTCAATCGTCAATGCCAGCTGAGGAGACCAGTAGTGCCGTTCCTCTCTGGGTATCTTGATGACGGCATAATGATCAGATACAATGCCGGTAAATCCATCTGATTCGTCAATCGCCTTTTTGAGAATAGCGATGTATTCGGAGTTATCTAATGGTAGTTCCTCTCTGAATCTAGGTCTGATTCTAAAACTTGACATGAGTTCAAAAAATAAAGAGGAAGATAAGAATTCCGTCTTTATTTTCTACAACTGCAGTCCCTGCGCTTTCGCCTTTTTATCCTTCTCAGCCCCTATGGCTATTCCCAAAGACATACCAATAGGAAGACCTATTCCTAAAAAAGCCATGTTGTCCAACGTTAGGGCAAACATCAAACCGAAGGGAAGACCAAAAGCTGTCATACCAATGGCCATCCATTGGTTCTGATAATACCTTGGTGGTAACAAGTTGTATTCCTTTTTAGCAAAGACAGTCAACATCCCATAAAAAGACCTGATCTGCTCATAACGCGTATCAGCATCCAGCTGCTTTCTAAGTACTTTTAGTTCTTTGTCCATTGCCTTTGGATCAACACCTTTATCATCGAGCACCTTAAGTACCTTAATACTACAGTTCAACCACTTCTTGAGCTTCTCATTTTCCGCAGTTGTTGCCCGCTTAGAAAGTTCTTCTATAACTGGTTGCAGATTTTCCATACACAAATATGTCAGGCACATGACTCAGATTTACCATGCTTTGAATAAAAGGCATTTATCTCTGCTGACCGGAAAACTGAAGTCCTTTACTCAGCCGGCCTACTCTTCTTAACAGAATTTTAATGTACGTACAGAGAACTAATATAGTCTCCACCCTGTTGCCTAAACTCAAGTAGAAACAAACAAAATCATATGTCAGATATATTATTTCAACCCTATCAACAAGGTGCTCTTCAACTGAAGAACAAGGTAGTTATGGGCCCAATGACCAGGTCAAGGGCTATTGATAATCTTGCCAATGAAATCATGAAGACCTATTATGAACAAAGGTCAGAGGCAGGATTGATCATCACAGAGGGTGTATCTCCCTCACCTAACGGTATTGGCTATCCCAGAATACCGGCAGTTTTCAGCGAAAAGCAAGCTAAAACATGGAAAGAGGTAACTGAGGCTGTACAAGCCAAGGGTGCTAAAATTTTCATGCAGGTCATGCACACAGGGAGAGTATCTCATCCTGATAACCTTGCAGAGGGAGGCGAAGTATTAGCACCATCTGCTATTGCTCCATCAGAACCATTCAGTCAAATGTATGTGGATGGTCAGGGTATGCTAGATATCCCTACGCCTAAAGCCATGAGCCTGGAAGATATTCAACAGGCTGTGAAAGAATATGCAGAGTCAGCCAGACTGGCTGTTGAAGTTGGTGGCTTCGATGGTATTGAACTACATGGTGCCAATGGCTACCTGATCAACCAGTTCCTTAATGCTAATTCCAATCAAAGAACTGATGAATATGGGGGTAATGCTGAAAACCGCTCAAGATTCCTGTATGAAGTAGTAGAAGCCTGTATCGATGCCATTGGTAGCGATAAGGTAGCCGTTCGTATTTCTCCTTATGGTGTATTCAACAGCATGGGCGAATTCGATGGTATCGAAGAACAATTCACTGCCATTGCCAGTAAACTTCAGGCCTATGGAATTGCTTACCTGCATACAGCTGATATGTCGGCTGTCACTAATGTTCCGGTACCGCAATCGATGAAGCAGAAGCTTCGTGAAAATTTCAAAGGTACGTTGATCTTAAACGGTGGCTATAATAAGGAAAGAGCAACTGAAGATCTGGAAGCAGGAAATGGTGATCTTATCTGTTTTGCCTCTTCTTTCATTGCTAATCCTGATTTGGTGACAAGAATGAAAGAAGACCTTGAGCTGTCTCAGCCTAACCAGGACACTTTCTATACTCCGGGCCCCGAGGGATATACAGACTATCCAAAAGCTAATTCATAAGAGCTTCAATAAAGAGGCTGTATCAGTAACCATGTTCAGGTCAGATACAGCCTCCTTTATTACATTTACTCCTTAAGGAAGCGGAATGTAACTAGCGTCATCTTCCAGCATCTGAAATTTCTTTTCCTGCCAGTTAGCCTTGGCAGTTTCTATCAACTCTTTATCTGAGGCCACAAAATTCCAGAAGATATGCCTTTCTTCAGGAAAAGGAGATCCTCCAAACAACAACACATGTGAGTTTTCTCCAAGGGTAATGGAACAGATATCCTCTTCCTTAGACACCAGCATATTTCCTTGCTCAATCCGCTCGGAACAGGCCTCTATATAACCCTCCACAATACATATTCCGATCTCACCCTTCAACTGACCAGATATCTTAATCGGTGACTTTCCCCTGGCCCGAATATCAACCATAAACAGATCAGAAAAAACAGGCACAGGAGATTCATAACCAAAGCCTTTACCTGCCACCAGTTTAAAATCGAGTTCACCTTCCTGCCAGCTGGGTAATTCACCGGCTTCTGTGTAAGAAAACTGCGGTTCTATCAATTCCTTATCTTTAGGCAAAGCCACCCATATCTGATATCCATGCATCGTGAAACTACTACCATCTCGCAAAGCCTGTGGTGTTCTTTCAGTATGGACAATCCCCTTTCCGGCAGTCATCCAACCCACCGAGCCCGGCTTCACCAGTTGCTTCGTTCCCAAAGTATCGCGATGTTCTACTTCCCCTTCCAGTAAATAGGTCAAGGTGGAAAGGCCTATATGTGGATGTTGACCAATATCGAGGTAATGACCCGGGCCAATTGTGGATGGCCCCATATGGTCGATGAATATAAATGGGCCAACCATTCTTTTTTTGCGGAAAGGAATAAGCCGACCAACCAGGAAGTCGCCAATATCGCGGCTTCGTTCTTCAATGATAAGATCTGTATTAGACATAGGAAGAGTTTGATAGAAAACCCTGACAAAATGCAAAAGTTCGCTGACAAACAATTAAAAAGGCATCCCTGAGGGATGCCTTTTTAATCTATGCTTTTAAGCTCTTAGTTTCTGCCAACAGCATTCAACTCATCAAAAGCTCTCTCCAGTCTCTTCACAACAGACTCTTCGCCTTTTCTCAACCAAACACGTGGATCATAATATTTCTTATTAGGAGAATCTTCTCCATCAGGGTTACCAATCTGTCCCTGCAGATAATCTTTCTTCTCATTGTAGTAACCATGGATACCATCCCACATAGCCCATTGAACATCAGTATCAATGTTCATTTTAATTGAACCGTATGAAGTAGCCTCTTTGATTTTCTCAGGCTCAGAACCTGAACCACCATGGAACACGAAGTAAACCGGCTTATCCTCAGTACCGAACTTCTCTTTGATATATTCCTGAGAGTTCTTCAGAATCTCTGGTCTCAACTCTACATTACCCGGCTTATAGACACCGTGAACATTACCGAATGAAGCAGCAACAGTAAAGATATCACCTACCTGACGTAGAGCATCCCATGCCTCAGCTACTTCTTCAGGCTGAGTATATAGTCTTGAAGAATCTACATCGGTATTATCTACACCATCTTCTTCACCACCGGTAATTCCCAATTCAATTTCAATACCCATACCCAGTGGAGCCATTCTTTTGAAGTACTCGGTACTGATCTCAATATTTTCATGAAGTGGCTCTTCTGATAAATCGAGCATATGCGTACTGAACAATGGCTGACCATTCTTCTCGAAGTATTTCTTACCTGCATCAAGCAGGCCATCAATCCATGGTAAAAGCTTCTTAGCACAGTGGTCAGTATGTAAGATCACAGGAACACCATAGTGCTCAGCCATTTGGTGCACATGCATCGCTCCAGAGATTGCCCCCTGAATAGCTGCATTTTGTCCATCGTTAGAAAGTGATTTACCGGCATAAAATGATGCCCCACCATTTGAAAACTGAACAATTACAGGTGAGTTCACCTTTTTAGCCGTTTCCAATACAGCGTTGATACTATTCGTTCCCACTACATTGACAGCAGGTAGCGCAAATTCATTTTCCTTAGCATAGCTAAGACAGTCCATCAATTCCTGGCCGTATAGCACTCCGCTTCTGAATTTTCCCATGACGATTAAATTATGTTTTTAGATAGTGTTGCAAAGAAAGCAATTGTGAAGTTAATTCCTTCATTCGAAAACAGAAATGGTATAAAACACTTATAGCGCAAAGGTTTGCGCTATAAGTAAAGTAAACTATAATAGAAATGGAGGAAATTACTGACAGATGATCTTACTGACTGTCTATCAGAATACCAAAGTAGGGATTAATGCAGAATATATCAATCTAACCGCTTCTATGGCAGTATACTAGCCCGAAAGTGCAAACGATTGAAACGGCCAAAACAAAGCAAATTCGAAGAATTAATTTTTCGAAAAAATTTTGCCTTTTCTGGATTATTCGAAACATATCAGCTTATTTAAGCTTTTAGTCAAAAGATTATTCGAAGCCGACAGGAATGAAAAAGGGACAGGTTACCATTAAAGACATTGCGAAAGAACTAAACATCTCGTGTTCAACCGTTTCCAGAGCCCTTAAAGACTTTCCCGGAATTAGCCCCAGCACCCGCAAGGCAGTTACCGAACTGGCCAATAAATACAATTACCGACCCAACTCTATTGCTCTTTCACTGAGAAATCAGCGCACCAATGTCATCGGTGTTATTATTCCCGAAACAGTGCATTTTTTCTTTTCTACCGTCATCAGTGGTATTGAAGATGAAGCCATGAAAGAAGGCTATAATGTAATGATCTGTCAGTCCAATGAAAACTACGAAAGAGAAGCTGACAGTATTGATGCCCTGATGAGTGCCAGGGTAGATGGACTGCTGGTCAGCATTTCGCGCGAAACTTCAGACCTGGCTCATTTGCAAAAGGTGGTAGATGAAGGCATGCCCATGGTCTTCTTCGATCGATTGGTGGAAGGTATGAATGCGACTTCCGTCATAGTAGACGACTATCAGGGAGCCTACGATGCTGTAGAGCACCTGATTGATCAGGGCTGCAAGAATATTGTTCACCTGGCAGGACCTGAAAACCTGATTATTGGTCGAAAAAGAAAAGAAGGTTATATCTCAGCCTATGAAGACTATGAATTGCCTATTGATGAAAGCTACATTGTAGAATGTCGATATGGCACTCAGGAAGAAGCTGAAATAGCCATGGAAACACTTCTGGCCTCCGGTAAAGCCATAGATGGTGTTTTTGCCAATAACGACATGGCCGCTCTGGGTGCACTCAAGGCCATTAAAAAAGCAGGCCTAAGAATTCCGGAAGAAATTGCCATCGTAGGCTATAGTGACTGGCAATTCAGCTCTCTGGTTCATCCTTCAATCAGCAGTGTTTCTCAACCCGGTTATGAAATGGGTCGGGAAGCCGCCAGATTAATGTTCGAAGAAATCAATAAAAAGGAGCGTGGCAAAAGCGTAATCAAGATTCTCGATACAGAATTGATTGTTAGGGAGTCTTCCAGCAAAAAGGCAGGAGTTGAGGCCACGGCTGTATAGGTCATGCAAACGTTTGTGAGTTGAATAGTCAGCTCAATACAGTTCCTTACACCCTAAATCCATTATTTTCACCTGATTAACTACTGAGAGATTCAGCAACAAGATATATCAGGATGAACTATAAGAATGAATCTATAGGAACCATTACCTCTTTTAACTGGAAAGAAAATGGCTTCGAGGGCCAGGCCGGAAATAAAAAATTCGCCCTAACCTTTTACAACGAAAGAATCTGTCGTGTTCAGGCCTCATTGAACGATAGCTTTGAGCATTATCCTTTTTCAGTCATCCTCACTCCACAGAAGACAGGAATAGATGCCCGGGAAAAAGACGACAGGTTGGAGCTCCACTCTCCTCACCTTTCTGTAGAGGTTCAAAAGTCTCCTATGAGGATCACCTTCAAGACTAAGTGTGGAGAAATATTGAATGCTGATGATCCAGGTTTTGGCATTAGCTGGCTCGGACATGAAGTCACTAACTATAAGAGTCTGGCCCAGGATGAGATATTCCTGGGTATGGGTGAAAAGGGAGGAGGGCTGAACAGAAGAGGTTCTTCTTTCGACAATTGGAACTCCGATGCCTTTGGATTCAATAATGATACTGACCCACTGTACATGTCTACCCCATTCTTCATTGGGGTAAGAGAAGGAAAGCCTTACGGTATTTTCCTTGACAATACTTTCAAGAGTCATTTCAATTTCGGCACTTCAAACAATAACCGATTCAGTTATTTCTCCGCTGAAGCAGGCGATCTGAATTACTACTTTATCCAGGGCGATACAGTTGCTCAGGTAATTCAGGAGTATGCGAAGCTAACCGGCACCTGTGAACTCCCTCCAAAGTGGAGCCTCGGGTTTCAGCAGTGTCGATATAGCTATTACCCCGACCATGAGGTCTATAATATTGCAGACACCTTCAGAAATAAAAAGATCCCTGCCGATGTCATTTACCTCGACATCCATTATATGAAAGACTATATGGCTTTCACTTTCGACAATGAAAGATTCCCTGACCCTAAGGCATTGATCGAAAAGCTGGAATCTCAGGGATTCAAAGTCGTTGTCATTCTTGACCCTGGCATAGCAACCAAACCGGGCTATGGTACTTATGACCGGGGTATTGAACAGGACGTCTTTGTAAAATACCCTGATGGCAGTCGGTATGAAGCAGGCGTCTGGCCTGGCAATAGCCACTTTACAGATTTCACCTCCGAAAAAGGAAGAGACTGGTGGGCTGATGAGCTCAAGTTCTACACCGACCTTGGTCTGGAAGGTTTCTGGAATGACATGAACGAACCTGCCTGCTGGGGACAAGACATTCCCAACATGATTGAGTTCGACTATGACGGTCAACAAACCTCTCATAAAAAGGCTAGGAATGTTTACGGTTTCCAAATGGTAAGGGCCACTTTCGAGGGAGCCAGAAAACAACTCGGTAATAAGAGACCCTTCACGCTCACCCGCTCCGGCTTCTCGGGTGTTCAACGCTATTCAGCCGTTTGGACCGGAGACAATGTGGCGGGAGATGACCATATGCTGTTGGGTGTCCGCCTGGTCAATAGCCTTGGCATGGCCGGAGTACCTATTGCGGGTTATGATATTGGTGGTTTTGTGGGAGAATCGGGTCCAGCACTGTTTGCCCGTTGGCTCGCAGTAGCCACCTTCGCTCCTTTCTTCCGCGTGCACAGTATGGTAAATGTAAGAGATTCAGAACCCTGGGCCTATGGTGAAGAGGTGGAAGAAATTGCCAGAAACTACATCAACCTGCGCTATAAGCTCATGCCTTATATCTACTCTCTTGCTTATGAAGCACATAGCAACGGACTACCCCTCAACCGTTCATTGGCTGTAGATTATTACAATGACCATAACATCTATGGGGGTAGTGCACAGGACGAGTTTACTTTGGGACAGTGGCTACTCGTATGCCCAACAACCAGCGAACAGCAGTACGCTAAGATTTACCTTCCTGAAGGAGAATGGTATCACTTCTTCACAGACGAGAAAGTTCAGGGTGGCCAGCACCTTGTGGTAGAAACCACCATGGAAGACCTTCCCGTTTATGCTAAGGCCGGGGCCATTATACCTATGCAAAACACCGTTCAGACTACGCAGGAAGCAGCCGATGGTACATTAAGGCTCCATATCTACTTCAGCCGGCAAAATTCAGAACAGTTATACTATGAAGATGATGGTTCTACCTATGACTTTAAAGAGGGACATTTCTACAAAAGACAAATACAGCTCAACGGAGAGTCGAATACCCTAATCCTTTCTGCCAGAGAAGGAAAACTGGGTTCTGCTTTTCAAAAGCTCAAGGTATATCTACACGGTTTTGAGGCAGATTACTTCGAAATCAATGGCGAATCAGTAAATTACGTAATGGAAGATATCCGTCTGATTGATCCTGTTACTGAATTTGACCCGCTTCCTCAAAGAGAGAAGAGAAACTATCAGATTAAAGCCTTAAAGACACTGGAAACAGAATTGAAAGACACTGAAATCAAGATTCAATGGAAATAATCAGAAAAAATATACATCAGTCTTTACTCATACTTTGCTGCCTTGTTCTGGCAGTGAGCTGTGGTAAAACCGAGCAGAAAGAAACAAAAGAAGAAGCCCATCAGGGAGTTGTACATCCGGAGTGGAGCAAAGATGCGGTAATCTACGAAGCCAATATTCGCCAACATACCCAGGAGGGCACTTTCAACGCCTTTGCAGAAGATGTCCCGAGAATTGCCGCTATGGGCATAGATATCATCTGGTTAATGCCAATTCACCCAATTAGCGAAAAGAATAAAAAGGGAAGCTTAGGCAGCTATTATGCGGTACAAGACTACAAAGCTGTTAACCCTGAATTTGGCACGGATGAAGATTTCCAGAACCTGGTGAACACCATCCATGACAATGGAATGAAGGCAATCATTGACTGGGTACCAAACCATACCGGATGGGATCATGTATGGACGATCGATCATCCCGATTACTATAACCTCACCGAGGAAGGTAATTTCCAACCACCGGTACCGGATTGGTCCGATGTGATAGACCTCAACTATGACAACCCTGAAATGAGAGCCGCTATGCTGGATGCTATGAAGTACTGGATCACCGAATTCAACATTGATGGCTACCGCTGCGATGTGGCTGAAAGTGTACCGACCGATTTTTGGAATGACGTAAGACCTGCACTCGATGCTATCAAGCCAGTTTTTATGCTTTCTGAAGGTCAGGAACCAGAGCATCATGAAAAAGCCTTTGACATGACTTATGCCTGGGAATTGATGCACCTGATGCGCCAGGTAGCCTCCGGAGAAGAAAAGCCACAGGTGATTAAAGACATGTATGCCCGCGATTTTGCCAGATACCCGGAGGGCTATATTAAGATGAACATTGTGACCAATCATGATGAGAACTCATGGAATGGCACAGCGGAAGAATTCTTTGGCGAGGGACAAAGTCCCTGGTTCGTATTTGCCGCAACCACCTATGGAATGCCTCTGGTGTACTCGGGACAAGAAGTCAATAACACCAAACGATTAGAGTTCTTTGAAAAAGACCCAATCGACTGGTCCGGGGGTTATGTTTTCTCAGACTTGTTCCAGACCCTCTTCAAACTAAAAGAAGACAATCCAGCCTTGTGGAATGGAGAAGCCGGAGGAAGTCTGGAATGGATTACCACTTCAGCTGACGATCAGGTTCTTGCCTTCAAAAGGGTAAAAGATGATCATGAGGTCATTACCATGATCAATGTGACAGACCAGCCGGTTGAATTTACCATCGATATGGATTATGGCCCAATGCAGGATGTTTTTGGAGGGGAGAATATAGTAGTTGGAATTCAACAAAGCCAGCCAACCAACGGATACAGAGTCTTCTCTAAATAAAAAGATATGCAAACGAAACCTCGCCTTAGTTTTGCCCAGATATGGAATATGAGTTTCGGGTTCCTCGGAATTCAGATGGGCTTTGCTCTTCAAAATGCTAATGCCAGCCGTATCCTCCAGATTTTTGGAGCCAATGTCGAAGAATTATCCTGGTTCTGGGTAGTAGCTCCTTTAACAGGAATGATTGTTCAACCCATCATAGGACATTATAGTGATAAGACCTGGACCAAACTTGGAAGAAGAAGACCCTATTTTCTAACTGGTGCTTTATTGGCCTCTGTGGGTCTTATTCTAATGCCACAGGCTGATCTGTTCATTGCTTTTTTACCTGCATTATGGGTTGGGGCTGGGTTCCTGATGATTATGGACGCCAGTTTCAACGTGGCTATGGAACCTTTCAGAGCTTTGGTAGCCGACAAATTGCCAGGTGATCAAACAACCTTAGGCTTTAGTATTCAAACGGTATTGATTGGACTAGGAGCAGTAATTGGTTCCTGGCTGCCTTGGGCAGTTACCAATTGGTTCGGCATTTCCAATACTGCTGAGCCGGGCACCGTGCCACCCAGCTTAATAGTATCCTTTATCTGTGGAGCTGTAGTACTCATTGTAACCATACTCATCACAGTTACTACTACTAAGGAGTATAGTCCCGAAGAAACAGCTGCTTTTGAAGAAGAAAGGGAGCCGGAGGTAAATGAGCTTCCTGAGAAAAGAGGTTTTAGCCAAATATTGCAAGACATAGCTGCTATGCCAACCACCATGAAGCAATTAGGGTTGGTCCAGTTCTTTTCCTGGTTTGCTTTGTTTGGCATGTGGGTATTTACTACACCCGCCATCGCCCATCACATATGGGGATTACCAACCGATGACACTTCTTCAAGCTCATATCAGGATGCCGGAGATTGGGTTGGAATCATATTCGGGGTCTACAATTTAGTTTCGGCCATTTATGCCTTTTTACTACCCTCTATTGCTGCCAAGCTGGGTAGAAAACAAACCCATGCCTTGTCTCTGGTTATTGGCGGAATTGGACTGATATCGATGTATTTGGCTCCGGATAAATATTGGCTCATTGGATCAATGGTTGGAGTTGGGATTGCCTGGGGCAGTATTTTAGCGATGCCATATGCAATTCTTGCCGGATCAATACCACTTAAAAAAATGGGAATCTATATGGGGCTCTTTAACTTCTTCATCGTTTTCCCACAAATCATCAATGCGATTATTGGTGGTCCTATAGTAAAGAATCTGTATGGAGGTAATCCTATCTTCGCCATTGTTATGTCTGGCGTATTTATGATTCTGGCCGCCTTCACCCTGAGGTTTGTAAAAGATAATGACGACCCTGCACTCACAGCATAAACCAATCATTTAAAAAGCAGCTTAACCGCTGCTTTTTCTTTTTAACTTCACCGCTCAACTCTGTTAATTATGAAAAAACCCATCTTACTACTTTTTGTATCAGTCATTATTTTTAGCTGCACCCCTCAAAAAGATGATCGAGCCACTGTTTTTCAAAAGATCAATGAAGAGGCCCTGGCTAACTCCAAAGCCTATGAAACACTGGAAGAAGCCACCAGAACGATCGGTCACCGCTTAACAGGTTCTGAAGAAGGAGCCAAAGCTGAGGAATACACCTATAACCTGATGAAGAGTTATGGCCTTGAAGTGGAATACCAGCCTTTTGAAGTAGAATCATGGTCAAGAGGAGAACTGGAAGTGAAGATCGGCCCGAAAGGAAGAAAAGAAGCAGTTCCTTCTGTTACCTTGGCTCACTCACCGGTAGAAGCTGATATCAATGCCGCTATTGTAGATATGGGCAATGGCCTGGAAGCTGATTACGAAGCTAAACCTGGAGCTGTTGAGGGCAAAATCGCTCTCGTATACATTGGCGTTCTTCCTGGAAGCCCTCAGGGCACCCAAAACCTTCACCGATCTGAGAAGACTGCTTTGGCCATAAAAAATGGCGCTATCGGCATCATCATTATCAATCAGGTGGATGACGGTGTACTGCTGACAGGTACAGCCTCCGTGACCGGTAGTTTAATCGATATTCCCGCTGTGTGTATTGGCAAGGAAGATGGTATGGCCCTGAAAGAGACTTTAAAGAACAGCCAGCAATATGCTGAGATTCATATGACCAATCAGTCGGGTTTGATCAATGCCAGAAATGTAATTGCCACCATTAAGGGTAGCGAATTCCCGGATGAGAAAGTAATCGTTGGAGGCCACCTTGACTCATGGGACCTGGCAACAGGTGCCATCGACAATGGTATTGGCTCATTTGCGGTTTTGGATATGGCCAGAACATTCGCTGCACTGGACCTTCAACCTAAAAGAACTGTTCAGTTTGTTATGTTCATGGGTGAAGAAGAAGGACTGCTTGGCTCCAGGTATATGGTGAATCAGGCGGTAGCCAATGGCACTATCGATCAGATCAAATATGTGATGAATCAGGACATGTCAGGTAATCCTGTTGGATTCGGAACGGGTGGCCGCCCTGAAGCAGAAGCATTTTTCAAAACCGTAGGACTGGAGATTATGGCGGTTGATTCTTCAACCTTCAAAAATCAGGTGTCTAACGGTGCCGGATTGCATAGTGACCACCAGCCGTTTATGCTTCAGGGAGTTCCTTACACTTCTCCGAGCTCAAATCTCGACAGATCGATTTACGGTTGCTACCACTCAGACTGCGATGACTTCGACCTGGTCAACAGAGAGCACATGGTTAACAATGTGCGCTTCAGTTCCATGATGCTATATGCTCTGGCCGATGCTGAGAAGCTGCCAACTGAAAAGCTTGACGATGCTGCTACCAAAGCCTTTTTGGAGGGCCATAACCTGAAGCTTAAACTTCAGATTGGTGGTGACTGGAGATGGGAAGATTAGAATAACATCTCCCTGTCCGATAGATTATCGCATATTATCCACATGAAAGTCACAGCAATTATTATGAAGGTTTTTGTTGACACTTCCGCCTGGACTTAATGCTTAACAAACTCAACACTTAACGATGGAAATCTGGAACATCCTCCTGCTCTTTGCAGTCGGCCTGATTGCAGGTGTTATCAATACACTGGCAGGAGGAGGTTCTCTGCTTACTTTACCCGCCCTTATCTTTCTGGGGCTCCCTCCCAATGTAGCCAATGCCACCAATCGCATTGGGGTCTTTTTCAATGGCTTATTGTCATGGAAAGGTTATCAATCCAAGGGTGTTAAAACCGAAGCTTACGATATCTGGCTGGGAGTTACTTCTTTTATCGGAGCTATTCTGGGTTCCTATATAGCAGTTGATATTAAGGGAGATACTTTCAACAAAATCCTGGCAGCAGTCATCGTCATGATTGTGGCCTACATGGTGTTTGGTAAAAGGGTGAACTCCGGTGAGGGCATTCGTACCAACCGAAAGTCCAGGATCATTGGGCTCGTCACCTTCTTCTTCATTGGTATTTATGGAGGATTCATTCAGGCAGGGGTCGGTTATTTGATTATTGCTTCATTGTCCTTCATTCACCACTTTAGCATCATTAAGATCAACATGATCAAGTCACTTACTGTACTTATCTATACCCTTTCTGCCCTTGGTGTCTTTATTTATTCAGGCATTATCAATTGGGAGCTGGGATTGGCCTTGGCAGCGGGAAATGGTGCAGGAGGTTGGTTGACCAGCCGATGGAGCACCAAAGTAAATGAGAAGTATATTCGGTACTTTGTGATGTTTACGGCCATAGCTTTCGCTATTAAGCTATTCTTTTCCTGATTTACGGGCATAAAAAGCCTCCGCTTCCTCCAGCTTAGAAAGGTCATCAAGGTCTTTATAACGTTTCGACTTTGCCTTTTCCCTTTTGAGATCATGGAATGAAATGACCTTCATCTCAACTCCTTCTACTGTTTTGGAAACAGCGCTTTGATAAGCCAATTCAAAACCTACTTCCTCACTTATATTTAACCTGGTCATCAGTTCGACAACGGAGTTGGAGTCAGAAAAGGAAACCATACGATCCGATCTCAGTTCCTCACTGGCATCTTCATCAAACTCAAAACCAACCGTTTCAATGGCTCTATGAATCCTATCGAGATTGTCCTCTTCATTCGAAACCCACAAATCAAGATCTGCCGTAGATCGATTATATCCATGAAAGTTGACAGCAAAGCCACCGACCACCAGATACTTCACTCCTTCAGTATTGAAGCTTTGGACCACTTTCAAATAAAAATCATCCATCCTTTCTTCTTAATACATATCCCCCTGGCTTCCTTTTGATTGGATTAAATCTTTGCATTGTCTTTATATGCTTCAATAACCAAAGAATTCTTTCTTCAGGAGTTCTTTTGAATCCCTGCTCCAGAACGTAGCGCTCAGCTTCCTCGTGATTTTTATGTATTCGCATTTCTTTGGCCACTTATAAAGCTATCAAAAATGGTCCCGATTTAATAATTTCCCACATGGAAGAAGTAAAGCAGGGATTGCGCAAAAGCATCAGTCAGTTTGTTAGTCTTTCAGAGGCAGACTGGAATATCTTTCATCAGGCTTGGAAGCCTTATGAAGTGAAGCGCAACCAGCCTGTTACCTTATGTGGAGAGGTAGAGAAATACTTTTATTACATCCATGAAGGTCTCTTGAGAGGCTATTTCGAAAAGAACGGACAGGAATACAATATGGGCTTTTCGTACAATGGCGAGTTTAGTGGGGTATATGACTCTCTCATTTTCCAGCGTCCTTCTGACTGGACGGTAGAGGCTCTGGTAGATACTACCGGCCTCAGACTTCACCATCAAAGTCTTATGGAACTACAGGAAAAGCATCCCTTTGTGAAAGAGTGGCTGTTCAAATTCAATCAACAGGTAATGTTCGGATTGGGTATATTTATCAGGAGTCTGTTGGCAGATACTGCGGAAGAGAAGTTCAAACGCCTGATGCATCAAAGTCCGCATGTACTCCAATTGGTACCTCAAAAACATTTAGCCTCATATTTGGGGATGACCCCTGAAACCTTTTCCAGGATGAGGAAAAAGTGGGCCCAAGAATAACTTGATCTATATCAATACATCTTAAAATCTGAACGATTTATTTTACAGCAAAAAATGCAGATCAAAGCTCAGGAACATATAGACAATTCTATCGCACAATGCGAAAACGCACTTTCTGAAGTCAGAAATGCTATCTCCGGTTTAAGCGATGAAGAACTGAACACCCAGGAAGCTCCAGGGAAATGGAGTATTCTTCAATGTCTGAAACACCTAAGCATTGCCAATGAAATCTATGTAAAGAATATTGAAAAGGCATATCAGAAGTATAGTCAAAAGCCTGATGATTTCTTCAAATCACACTGGAAGGGTGACTACTTCACTAAAATGATCTCCCCAAAAGACAACGGAGAAATAAAGAATACCATGAAGACCTTCAAGTCGATGGACCCCCGTCAGGCATTGGATTCCAAATCTGCCATTGAAGAGTTTTTCCAGACGCATGAGCAATTAATTGAGTTGATCAGAAAATCATCGAACTACAGCCTGAATAAAGTAAAAGTACCCACTGCATTGGGCCCATTGGTTAAGCTCAGATTAGGCGATGCCTTCCGTTTTCTTTTAGGTCACCTGGACCGACATGTGCTTCAGGTCAAAAGAATCAAGAATGCCATAGTCTAATCCCATGAGTATTCGTTACATTCAACTTGATGAAACGAATACTACTTTCTGCTCTAATAATCCCCTTTTTGTATTCATGCGGAACTCCTTCAACTGATCCTGAAGCAGAGAAAGCCGCCATAGCCGTTGCCTCTAAGGCCTTTTCTCAGGCCTATATGGATGGAAATCTTGAAGAGCAGATGTCATATTATACCGATGATATCGTCATTATGTCGGGAAGCAGGGAAATGATTCGTGGGAAAGAGGAAGTGACCAATTATTGGAGGCTTCCGGCATCCGTCAAAGTATTGGAACATGCCTCCACACCTGTCGAACTGGAAGTATCAGGTGACATGGCGAAGGATTTTGGTTACTATGAAGGCAAATCAGTAAGGAATGGAGATACGATTACTTTCAGGGGGCAATACCTGATTACCTGGCGAAAAGAAGCTGATGGCCAATGGCGGATGTCAGCAGATATGTGGAGCGCCTTAAATAATTAACTCATGAGCAGTGAAGACAAAGATAACAAGCAAGTAAAGCGCCCCAGAGGTGTAGGAATTGGTACCGGCATCGCCATTGGAGCAGGTATTGGCATAGCGATGGATAACCTCGCAATAGGCATGGCGGTTGGTATTGCCATGGGTTTCGGCTTTGAAATGATCAACAGGCAGCGCAACAAAGACTAGGCTATTTGAGCCTAATCTCATACACATAGATGAGTTCATAATCACGCTCAAAGTCACCATCATTGGGCATATACACATATAAGCGATTCAAGCCATCGCCTCCAACAATCACTCCTCTGGTTAATGAATGTACATTAAACTCCATTTGTCCTTTTTGAGGTTCCAGCTGTGGAATCTGAAAATCAGGCACCACCTTTTTGCCATCCTTAAAGAGTTGATAATAAAACTTATAATGCTCCCTCCTCACTGATGGCCATCTGTCATCCTTTCTATAACCCGCATTAATCAGCGGGTTTAAAACATCCATAGGAATGGCTGTACTATACCTCAACAGAGTATACTCACCCAGTTGAATTATATGCAGGTAATCAGAGCTAGCCATGCGCCCACCTCTATTGAGCCAGGCCAGGCCTTCATATCCACCAATGGCTCCTGCTACTGAACCTGACTTCACCGGATCTCCAAAATGCTCAGGAGCTAAATCAATCTCACCTTTCGACTCACCAGTCTCCATATCATAAACCTCCAACACTTTAATTTTGGGGTACATAACATAGACTTCTTTTCTGGCATCATTATATACTACATGAGGCGGAAATTGCCTTACACCATAGTCGTTTTCCGGGTAATACACCGGGTCATCGGGAAATCCATACTTTGCCTTTTCTCCGGTCTCCAATGCCTCGTAACCTGTTTCATAGGCATTAAGATCATAGAAGCGCATGGGCTTAACAATCTGAAAAAGACTGTCCCAGGCACGACCGGCTTCTTCCAGACCTTTAGCCAGGCCCAGCGCCAGATTACCCTTGTCATCGGCCGCAGCAATTTTATGCTGTGAGAAACCAATAAAGTCTAGTGTATTGATCTCTTTATACTTCTTGATAAAAGAACCATCTAATCCATACTGAAAAAGCCCGAGTTTCGAAAGCACGCCAATAGTACTATCACCGATAAAGAAATTGTCCATCGCATTACTCCCAAATCCTTCAGGACCCCGGTCGAACCTCTTAAACTGCTGAATGATTTGGCCTTTCTGATCAATTACCAGATGCCCTAGTGTATTAAACTTTTGCCTGGCCCCCATCATGATAATCCCCGCACCGATATCGCCAGCCAGGAATAACCCGGTACGGGCATTATAATCATAGATGCTCAGGTTACCCATTACATCAATCATAATAGAATCCTTTAGGACAAGTTCGGCTGTGGTTGGTAAGGTTTCCGATGGAGGCCCAGCCTCTTGAAGCGTCTGCTCATTATCAGCACCTCCGCAGGCAGTTAAGGCCAGAGTAAGAAAAAATAAAAATGCCTTTATCAACTTCATGAAAGCAATAAAGGCACTTTATAACTAAAAACTAAGTTGAAATACTCTCAGTTAATTGATTAGCAACTTTAAACAACTAATCTTCCCTCAATCGGGTAGCCGGATTTGAAAATGCGGCTTTGAAGGTCTGCATGCTAATGGTGATAAAGGCAATAGACAAGGCCACACCTCCTGCGATAACAAAAGGCAAAGCACCCAGACTAATTCTGTAGGCATATCCACCTAACCAGTCACTCATAAAATACCAACCCACCGGGGCGGCCAGAAGCATGGCAATTCCTACTAAAATGACGAACTCCTTGCTTAGCGTAGATACAATCTGATTAACAGAAGCTCCTAAAACCTTTCTGATACTGATTTCCTTACCTCTTTGTGCTACAGTGAATGAGGCTAAACCAAATAAACCAAGACAGGCCAGGAAAATCGCCAGACCAGAGAAAATAGTAAAAAGCTCACTCCTCTGTGACTCCGACTGATATAGGTTGTCGAATCTTTCATTGAGGAAATTGTAGCGGATAGGTGAGTTAGGAGAAAATTCAGCATACTTCTGCTCAATCTCACTCACCGAGCTTCTCAGGTTTTGCCCCTCAATTTTAATGGACAGGTATTGCATTCTGTTTCGGTTATTTTCCATAATCACCGGAACAATTTCACTCTGTAAAGACTCAAAGTGGAAATCCTTTACCACCCCGATCACTCTACCGACTACACCTCCATAATTCATTCTTTTGCCGATGGCGTCTTCCGGGCCTTCCCAGCCAATAATCTCCACAGATTTTTCATTCAAGATAAAGTTGGCCGAGTCCCGGCTCCAGTCGTCAGAGAAATTTCTTCCGGCTATGACCTCCATCTGGTAGTTCGGAATAAAGTCAGGATCAATCTGTAATTGCTTAATGACCACTTGGGTAGGTTGCATTTGTCCGTCTACTTCGGCCTGAGCTCCTTGTGAATCGAGCAACTGCCCTGAAGGAATTCTACTGGAACCTCCTACCGATTTTACTCCTGAAATATTGGTCAGTTCATTCTTGAAGGTTTGGAAATTAGCCGCCACTTCCTGACTGACATTCAGAATCATCATCTGATCTTTATCATAACCCAGGTTCTTATTCTGCATAAAGTTGAGCTGCTGCACCACCACTACAGTGGAAATGATGAGCACTACAGAAATAGAAAACTGAGCTACCACAAGTATTTTTCTCAACAAACCAGATTTACCTGGTGCCGAACCTTTACTACCTCTCATGACTTCCAGTGGCCTGAAAGCTGACAGGTAAAATGCCGGATAGCTTCCAGCCAATACTCCTACTAACAAGGCACTTCCAAATATTATGGCCAGTAATCCGAAATTATCTACCACATTAAAGTTCAGCTGAAGATCTGTAAACTGTCTGAAGAAAGGGAGAATTACTGAAGTGGCTCCAATCGAGAGTACTACCGCAAACAGGGTAAGCACCATAGACTCAATCAGGAATTGGTTAATCAGACTGGTTTTTCCTGCCCCAAATACTTTGCGCATGCCCACTTCTTTGGCCCTTCTGGTCGATCTTGCCGTGGCCAGGTTCATGTAGTTAATACAGGCTATCAAAAGAATTAAAACAGCAATAGAAGTGAAAATATAGACATAAGTAATATCCGAGTTCTCTCCCAACTCATCTGACAAGCTAGAGTGCAAGTGAATATCGGTCAGTTTCTGTACATGAAGTCGTGTCCAGGTTGGAGCCGTTTCTCCCAATTGGATTTTGAGGAATTCCTCCATTCTACCCAGGATACCATCAATACTTCCGGTTTCTGTTAAAGTAAAGAGTGTGGTAAAGTTGTTACTACCCCAGGCCTGTAGCAGGTTTTCTCGTCCACCATAAAACTGCTCCATGGCTGAGAAGTCAGCCATCATATTGAGTTCAAAACTTGAATTCTCAGGCCAGTCGCTGTAAACTCCCTGAACCAATAAATCTACCTGATCGAAAACTCTGATGGTTTTACCCATTGGGTCTTCATTACCGAAATATTTCTCAGCCAGACTTTTGGAGATCACAACGGACCCTGGTTTTTGAAGCGCATCCTTCAGGTTCCCTTCAATGGTTTCGAAAGTCAGGATATCTACTATCTCCGGATCGGCAAATGCCAGATCACTCTCATTGAATAGCTTTTCGCCATATTCTACAGTACCGGAAGTGGTGATAAAACGACCAATTTTATCAATATCCCCTTCATAGTAATCTCTGAGGTAGTGAGCAAACGGTGGGGCCAGCCGCGATAAGTGCAGCGAGGTGCTACCATCCTGACTCATAAATTCTCTGGTAAAGCGATAGGTTTCATCAGCATTCTCATGAAACTTATCGTAGCTCATTTCTTCATTGATATAGAGACCAATGAGTAAACAGCAGGTGAGCCCTACCGAGAGCCCTACAATATTGATAAATGAAAATCCTTTGTGCTTCAGAAGATTTCTGAGCGCAACCTTAAAATAGTTTTTGAGCATGACCTTTTTTTGATTTGAGTGTTAGTACGTACAATTTAAGCTTGTACGAATTACAATAAGGGACAAGTTAGCATTTACAGGGTTGCATGTAAAGTCAAATTGAAAGCAATCAAGTTCCTGACTTGTCTGTTTTGCGTGGATTTACCACTTTTATGTATGCGAAATGCTTTTCTGGTAGGACTAATATTTTTCAACCTACTTATCACACATCAAACTCAGGCACAGGAATTTGAAGTAGTCTCATTTAATATCCGCTATGGAACACCCGGAGATGGTGAAAATAAATGGAAAAGCAGACGCGGACGGGTTATGACCATTTTCAATCGCTACAAAGATGGCATTATTGCTACCCAGGAGGCACTACCTCTTCAGGTAGATGAAATTCTGGATGAAGTTTCGCAACTCGATGTGGTATTTCGATCGAGAACTTTAGAAGAGAAAAAGGGCGAATCGAACGCAGTCTTCTACAATAAGAAAACCTGGAAGGTGGTTGAGGATGAAACTTTCTGGTTCTCTGATACTCCCGATGAGCCGGCCACCAAAAGCTGGGGAAATACACTACCCAGAATTGCGACATTGGTAATTCTCGAACATAAGTCAACTGGTAAAAAGCTTCGCCTGCTTAATGCTCACCTGGATCATCGCTCAGTTTACAGCCGGGAAAGAAGTGTGGAGCTACTGCTCAGAAAATTGATGACGGAAGTAGAGCCCATGCCCACCATTCTACTCGGAGACTTCAATGAGGTTCCGCAAGGTGAAAACATCCAAAGGATAAAGGAGTATTTTGAAGACACCTATAAGGGCGATGAACTGGAAGGCTGTACTTACCATAACTGGAATGGTGGCAGTCACTGTGAACGAATTGACTATATCTTTTACCTGAAAGCCGATGACCTGCAGTTGAATAGCTTCACCATAGACCGATGGAAAAACAAGTTCTTTTTTCCTTCAGACCATTATCCAATAGTGGGGAAATTCAGTTTTAATTAGTGCCCTTTCCGAGGCTTTGAGCCTTTTGTGCTTTAGCTCTTCTTCTGTTATTGATAATAACACCCAACAGAATGGCTACTATCCCCACAACCTGACCTACTATAATAACTTCGCCATCTAGTATTCCCCATGTTAAGGCAACAATAGGAATGAGGTAAGTAACGGTGCTTGAAAAAATCGGAGTAGTAAGTTGTACCAGTTTATTGAATAAGATCAGGGCCAGTGAAGTACTCATAACTCCCAGTAAGCTGAGATAACCTAAGGCCTTTACCGCCCCTGGTTCTGTGGCCAGTTTCACAGAGAAGTCCGTTCCGAAAACAAGATAAAGCCCGGCCAGAGGGCCGACCAGTAGAATACTCACACTGGTGATCACTACCGGTGTCAAGTCTGACAGATAAAACTTAATCACATTGAGATTGGTACCATAACAGGCCGTAGCAAGTACTATGAACAGGGCGTAGTAATTGAACTCGCTGATTTCACCTCCACTACCAGCTGTTAGAAGTACCACCGTTCCGATAAAAGCGAGTATGATACCAATGTAATTTCCCCTGTTAAACTTCTGCTTGAAGAATACCGCTCCGATTATCAGGGTAAAGATTGGGGTCAGCCCATTCAGAACACCAGTAATACCACTATCTAATCGGGTCTGACCAAGAGCAAATAGGAATGCCGGACCAAAGGTGCCCACCATACCAATTAAAAAGAGCAACTTTAATTGCCTTGCTGTCAGCTTTCTGACTTTTGGTATACTTACCGGAACCAGAAAAAGACAGGCAGCCAGAATTCTGATAGCACCCACTTCACCTGGATTATAAACTACTAAACCCTTCTTAATTAAGATGAAACTGGTTCCCCAGATCAGAGAAAGGATGGCCAAGATAGCCCAGGCAAGTACATTGGTATTTTTCATGCTTCTGAAAGAAGCCCAAATGTAGAATAATTAATGAATGTAGCGAAGCGAAATCATGCCATTGAATAAGCCCCCGCAAACTCATCGGCTACTTCATCGAGAATAGCAAAAAGTTCTTCCGGGTCTTCCGACTCTACCAGCCTCGATCTGTAAGGTTTGAAATTGGGCACCCCTCTGAAATAGTTAGTATAATGCCTTCTCATTTCATAGATACCCTGTCTTTCATTTTTCCATTCCAAAGAGAAACTCAGATGCTTTTTAGCGGTTTGCACTCTCTCCGCCATGCTTGGTGGATCGAGTAATTCACCGGTTTTCATGAAATGCTTGATCTCATTGAAAATCCAGGGATAGCCAATACTGGCCCTGCCAATCATAATACCATCCACTTCATACTTCTGCTTATACTCCAGCGCTTTCTGCGGAGAGTCGATATCACCATTACCGAAAATTGGAATATGAATATCAGGGTGGTTTTTAACTTCAGCAATTTTGGTCCAGTCGGCAACACCCTTGTACATCTGTACTCTGGTTCTACCATGGATTGTCAGCGCTTTAATACCCACATCCTGAAGGCGCTTGGCCACCTCTACAATTTTAATGGTACTATCGTCCCAACCCAGGCGCGTTTTTACAGTAACCGGAAGCTGTACCTGTTTGACAATCTCTTCCGTCATCTTCTGCATTTTCGGGATATCGAGCAGTATTCCTGCACCAGCCCCCTTGCAGGCTACTTTCTTAACCGGACAGCCATAGTTAATATCTACGATTTCAGGCTGAGCTTCTTCAGCAATAGCAGCTGCCTGACGCATGGATTCAATTTTGTCACCAAAAATCTGAATACCAATCGGTCTTTCGTAGTCATAGATATCCAGCTTCTGCACACTCTTCTCGGCATTTCTGATCAATCCTTCTGACGAAATAAACTCGGTGTACATCAAATCTGCACCATTCTCTTTACACACTGCTCTGAATGGCGGATCACTCACATCCTCCATGGGGGCAAGCAGCAATGGAAAATCTCCAACCTCTACGTTTCCTATCTGTACCAAGGGCTATTCAAATTTTCGCGTAAATTTACGCCATTATGACGAGACTTGACAAGGGAATTGATATTACGGGAGGAAGATCGGAGAGAGCTTCATTTTTAATTGTCCTGGGATTTCTAATAGTAGGCTTCTTTGTTGGCCAGTTTGTAGGTGCCATTGCAGCATTTGTTTTTGCCTTTTCTAATGGTGCTGATATGGCCACACTCATGTCTGACCCAAATGCCATTTATGATCATATGAGTCTGACTCAGGTTTTAGTGAGTCAAATTGGCTATACCCTGATATTCACCTTTGTTACACCATGGTTTTACTTAAAGGTACTTGCCAACAAAAGCATCTCAGTTCTTTCAAACGAAAAAGGTGTAAGCGCAATCCCTTTGATCCTCACTGTTTTGGCTACAGCAGCCTTTATGGTGGTTAACTCCATATTCATAGAATGGAATGAGAATTTCCACTTTCCTGAATTCATGTCAGGTTTTGAGCAGTGGGCCAGAGAAATGGAAGATCAATTGGCTGAGGCCACTGAGCGTTTTACCACTTTCAATAATATAGGCGAGTTTATTTTCGGACTTATCGCCATTTCTATTTTGCCCGGTATTGGTGAGGAAATTATGTTCCGGGGAGTTCTGCAAAACAGCCTGCATCGTCTGGCTAAAAACAAGCATGTTGCCATCTGGATATCTGCCTTCATCTTTGGCGCTATTCACATGCAGTTCTTTGGTCTGTTGCCGAGGATGATGCTTGGAGCGGCCTTTGGCTACCTTTATGTATGGTCGGGCAACATCTGGTACCCAATTATCGCACACGCTGTGAACAATGGCATCGGAGTTATTCTTGCTTATTCAGCTCAGTTTTCAGAATCAGAAGTCAATCTTGACGATACCGAAACTGTACCTCTGGTCTGGCAGATTATCGCTGCGGTATTTTTCGTTGCATTTATGGTTCTTTTCAGAAATCAGTATCTTCGGTCAAAATCACAAGAGTGAGCAGTTGGCAAACAGTTTACCGCACTACTATTCCACACCAGGCTGAAATTGTCAAAGATGTTTTGAACAATGAGGGCTTTGCTGCGATTGTTTTAAATCTTCAGGACCATGCTTATAAATTTGGTCAGTTGGAGGTTAAGGTAAACCCTGATAGTGTAATCAGAGCTCTAAAAATTATCAACGAACAGATCAGCTTTAACAATGAATAATTTAGCCCTGCGGATATTAACAGCTCTTATAGGTGTTGGAGCTATCATTGCCGCAACGGTTCTTTCTCCCTGGGCTTTCGCTGCTGTTTTTGTACTCATTATGCTCATTACCCTGAAAGAATTCTACGGTTTGGCCCGTCAATCAGGCAGAAGACCTTATGAAGTCTGGGGACTTGGCTTTTCGCTCATCACCTATGTGCTGTTCTTCTGTTATTTTCAGTTAGAACTTTCGGCAGAGCTTTTCTGGCTTTTGCCTGCTCTTTTTGCCATAGTATTTATTTATCCTTTGCAGGCGATGAAAACATCGCATGCCATCAGTTGCCTGGCCATTACCACCTTAGGAGTGGTTTACATCGCTTTTCCTTTTGCACTTATGCATCCCATTGCCTTTATCGGAGGTGAATATCAGTACGAGCTGATACTGGGTATGCTTTTTTTGCAATGGGCTAATGACACGGGAGCCTACTTTGTTGGCAAAACGATAGGAAAAACCAAGCTTTTTGAAAAAGTATCTCCCAAGAAAACCTGGGAAGGAACCATTGGTGGTTTTGTTTTCGGGCTTATTCTGGCCTATGCAGGCTTTTCAATCTTTGGCATTATGAATCTTTATGAGTGGTTAGGTCTGGCAGTTATCATCGGAGTGTTTGGCACTATTGGCGATCTTGCGGAATCTCTATTCAAAAGAACATTGGCAATAAAGGACTCAGGACGCAGTTTACCGGGACATGGGGGCTTTCTCGATAGATTTGATGGACTACTCCTTAGCTTACCGTTCACTACGGCCTACCTTCACTTTATACTTTAATTCAGAAAATAAGGCCAATGGGGTTGGACATATTCGCTTAAAATTTAGTTAATTTTGCCCCGTCTTAAACAACAAAATACTCCCTATGGGTTACATCGAACCGGCTCCGATTAAGGATAAATCCAATCCTTTTGAGTCAATGATGTCCAGGTTCAATATTGCGGCCGAGGTGCTGGGACTGGACGAACAAGTTTACAATGTTTTAAAGTCACCCTCAAAGCAAGTCTCTGTTTCACTCCCCATCACTATGGATGATGGCTCTATTCAAGTGTTCGAAGGTCACCGCGTGATCCACTCGAATATTTTGGGGCCTTCAAAAGGTGGCGTTCGTTACGCCATGGATGTGCATTTGGACGAAGTGAAGGCACTTGCAGCGTGGATGACATGGAAATGTGCCGTTGTGGATATTCCATACGGTGGTGCCAAGGGGGGTATTAAGTGCAACCCAAGGCAAATGTCTGCCGGTGAAATTGAAAGATTGACCCGTGCTTATACGCAAGCAATGTCTGGCGTTTTTGGTCCCGACAGGGACATACCTGCCCCTGATATGGGAACTGGCCCCAGAGAGATGGCCTGGCTGATGGATGAGTATTCACGTTCTATGGGAACCACAGTCAATGCCGTTGTAACAGGAAAGCCTCTCGTTCTAGGTGGTTCACTTGGCCGTGTTGAAGCGACAGGTCGTGGTGTAATGGTTTCTGCCCTGGCAGCCATGGAAAAACTAAAAATCAACCCTTACCATGCTTCAATTGCTGTGCAAGGATTTGGTAATGTAGGTTCTTTTGCTGCACTTCTATTGGAAGAAAGAGGATGTACTGTTGTTTCGATCAGCGACATTTCAGGTGCTTATTACAACGAGAAGGGAATAGACATTAAGAAAGCTATTGAGTACCGCGATAATAACAACGGAACTCTCGAAGGCTATACTGGTGCAACCCTGATGGACAAGCCTGAAGAACTTCTTACTTTGGAAGTCGATGTGCTCGTACCTGCAGCTGTAGAAGATGTTATTCACCTGGGCAATGTAGACCAGATTAAGGCTAAGTTGATTGTAGAAGGTGCCAACGGACCAACATCTGCTGAAGCTGACAAAGTGATCAACGAAAAGGGAATTATGGCTGTGCCTGATATCCTGGCCAATGCTGGTGGTGTAACCGTTTCTTACTTCGAGTGGGTACAAAACCGTTTAGGCTATAAGTGGACTCGCGAGCGCGTAAACAGAAGGTCTGACAGAATTATGAAAGATGCCTTTGACAAGGTTTATAATGCCTCTCAGAAATACGACATCCCTATGAGAATAGCGGCTTATGTTGTAGCCATTGAGAAGGTAGCTGAAACCTATAAGTTCAGAGGAGGTTTTTAACTATATGAAAGTACACAAGGAAGGAAGAGGATTGTTAACAGTCCTCTTCTTTATTTTATTGGTTCTTAATGCCGGCATCATTATTCTGGCTCCTTTTGGAGATATACTGAAAGGCATTATCGGAGGAGTATCCTTGATCATCTTCCTATTCTTTCTTCAGTTTTTCAGGAATCCTGCCAGAAAAATTGAACTCAATGAAAAGCAAATCCTGGCTCCTGCCGATGGTAAAGTGGTAGTGATTGAAACCACCACAGAAGACGAATACTTTCGTGGAAAGGAAAGAATCCAGGTATCTATCTTCATGTCACCTACTAATGTGCATGTAAACCGAAACCCGGTCACGGGACTCATCAAATACTTTAAATATCATCCGGGTAAATACCTGGTAGCCTGGCACCCCAAGTCAAGCACCGAAAACGAAAGAACAACCGTAGTTTACCAGATTCATAAGAATGTTGAGATACTGATCAGGCAAATTGCCGGAGCAGCCGCCAGAAGAATCAAATGGTATATCAATGAGGGAGACAGTGTAATTCAGGGACGTGAATTCGGCTTTATCAAATTTGGCTCCCGTGTAGACTTATTCCTCCCGCTTGATGCTGACGTTAAAGTGGAAATGGGGCAGGTTACGCGTGGTGGACAAACTGTGATTGCTGAGTTAAAGTAAGCCTTAGTTTAGTCTTTCTGGTTTCTCCAATTATTTAAAATTGAATTCGTTCCGTTAATCTGAACTTCTTGCCTTTGTTGGTCTTGTGAGGTGCTTATTTACCTGTTAGACCAAAACAATCAAGCTTTTAACCCTATCAACTTGCTGGTGAAAATCTGCTTTTACAGGAAGAGACCAAAAGCATGGACCCCATTGGATTGCTTAAGATCGAGTTTTCCAGACCTTTGGGTTGCGACTTGTATGCAGCACAGCCAGAACAACCACCAGATCATTCCTTTCTAAGTAATGTATTCCAAAGGGAAAATCCTTAAGATAGTAAACCCTTGTATTTCGATACTTTACTTGAAAATTCTTAGGATGCTCAGCCAGAAAATCTAATGACTGATACAATTGGTCAAGGAACTTGTCTGTAATAACTGAAGATATTCCATCATAGTAATCGACAATCTCTTGAATATCCAGTTGGGCGTGTGTGCGTATTTGAAGGCTAGACATTTACCTTCTCTTTATTCGCTTTTTTAATTCTTCAAGATTGATGCTTTTCTCCGGAAAACGCTCCATCTCCTCCAAGCGCTCATCTAAAATAGTCTTATGTCCTTCACTCAAATCCTCCTCTTGCCTTGACAGCAAAAGATAAGTCTGAAATTCTTCGACAGACTCGAAATGTTTCTTTCGAAGATTGATATTCTCTGAAATCGTAATTGTTGTCATTGTTTTAAAGATAACGAAAATTGATTTTCAGAAGATCTACCCATCAAAGGAGTTTATCAATGACTCTCATCAATTTCTCTAAATACTCCTGATCCACTGTATCAAAATCATTCAACTGATCTGAATCTACATCCAGAATTAAAGCCACTTCATTATGCTTAAAAGCTGGCAATACGATTTCAGACTTAGAATCTGAACTACAGGCAATATGACCGGGAAACTCATCTACATTGGGCACCAATACCGTTTCGCCTTTTTCCCAACTGGTTCCGCAAACCCCTTTACCCTTTCTGATTCTTGTACAGGCAATGGGGCCCTGGAATGGACCTAACACCAACTCACCTTCTTTTACCAAATAAAATCCAACCCAGAAGAAGCCCATGCCATACTTCAGTGCCGAGGCGATGTTAGCAAGGTTAGCGGTAAGATCAGGCTCACCCGTTACCAGCGCTTCTATCTGTGGAAGTAAGCTTTCATATTTCTCTGCTTTGGTAGCAGTATTGTTGATCAAAAGTTCTTCAGCCATAGCTTTTTAATGAATTGCAAAGGTAACTACGTACCAGCTAATAGAGTTCAAGTATCTCTGATTCTTTCTACACCCTACTTCGAATCAGTTCAGTTAATTGTTGAGGTATATTTTGAGCTCATCGCCCAGCACATTTGAAACAGACACCAGCTCTCCTGAGACCATGGGGGCTTTAAACCCCTCCTCAAATTGGTTGGCAGCTGTAAATATCCTGGCCTCATCCCAAAGACCTGCTTCAATAAAAGCATTCAGCAAAGCCGCACCACCTTCAATGATGACGGATTGAATTTGTCTTTTACCTAAGTCAAGCAAGAGCTCGGACAGAAACTCCTTCTGACCTAGCTTAACATATTCCAGCTGATCAGACTGTAGGTTCTCTTTGATATTATAGACAAGCGTAGGAATTGATTGATCCTTAATTTTCAGTTGACCTGGAGTTTTCAAGTTTCTGTCTACCAAAACTCTTATGGGATCCTTTCCTATGTAACTTCTCACATTCAAAGCAGGGTCATCATAAATAGCAGTATTCACCCCTACCATAATCGCATCTTCTTCAGCCCTCCATTGGTGTACCAGACTTCTGGAGTACTCATGGCTTATCCACTTAGAGTCGAAGTTCTTTCTGGCTACAAAACCATCGGCTGTTTGAGCCCACTTCAGAATAACATAAGGTCTCTTTCTTTCTATCAGGCTGAAGAAGCGACAGTTTTGAGCCCTGGCTTCCTCTTCCAGACAGCCTGTCAATACTTCAATACCAGCGTCTCTCATTCTGGCAATGCCTTTTCCTCCCACTAATGGATTAGAGTCAAAAGCTGCGATTACCACTTTTTTCAACTTTTTACTCACCAGCAGATCTGCACAAGGAGGCGTCTTACCGTGATGAGCACATGGTTCCAGTGTAACATAGCAGGTAGACTCCGGTAAAAGGTTATGATCCGATACAGATTGAATAGCATTGACTTCAGCATGTGCCTGACCATATTGTTTATGCCATCCTTCCCCAATGATTTTACCTTCATGAACAATGACACAGCCTACCATAGGGTTGGGGCTTACAGATCCCCTGCCTAAAGCAGCCAGTTCCAAAGCTCTTCGCATAAAGCGAATATCATCTTCACTGAAATTCTTTGATTCGATAATTGCTTTACTTTGTACCATGTCGCAAAAGCCTGCAAAAGATTTGCTGCGCCAAGTTATCAATGAATTGGCAAACTTGTACGAAGAGCGTGAAGTATCGGCATTGGCCAGACACTATTTACACGATCGCTTTCATGTAGATGCAATGAAACTGGCCATGAATAGCCCCATCCATTTCGATGAAAAACTCATGCATCACGACTTAAGGCTACTGCGAGCGGCAACCCCTCTTCAACATGTAGTAGGTTTTGGTGAATTCTATGGAAGAAGGTTTAAGTGTGGACCCGAAGCATTAATTCCCAGACCCGAAACAGAAGAACTGGTGAATTGGGTAATTGAGGGAATTAGGGAATTGGGAAAACAGGAAATTTACCTCCTTGACATTGGAACAGGTACCGGTTGTATTCCGATTACACTGGCTCTGGAAATAAGTGGTTTGAAAGCTGACGGCATTGATATTTCAACGAAAGCGCTAAACCTTGCCATGCGGAATGCCGAGCTGTTGAAAGCTGATGTCACCTTCTCTGAACTCAATATTCTGGAAGAAGATCTAAACGGCCAATACGACATTATCGTTAGCAATCCTCCTTATATCCCTGAATCTGACAAAAACCAAATGCACAGCAACGTGCTGGAGCATGAGCCTGGCCAGGCACTCTTTGTACCCAATAATGACCCTCTGCTTTTCTACAGGACAATCGCTCAGAAAGCCCAACCATCCTTGAATGCTGGAGGCCTCCTCTATTTTGAAATACATGAGTCTTATGGACCTGAAGTAAAATCATTGCTTGAGGATGAGGGATATAATCAGGTAACCATTCGGAAAGACCTGCAGAGCAAAGACCGAATGGTCATGGCTGCTTTCAGATAGAGATTCTCTTTAACCTTCTTTAACTACTATCTTTTTCGAAGTTTTACTATTTATATAGTTTAATTACTATATTTATAGTAGATTGATTTTCTATGAAAGAATTAACCAAAGCTGAAGAGCGGATTATGCAGATACTCTGGGGGCTTGAAATGGCTTTTACCAGAGAAATACTTGAACAGTTCAAGAAAGATCCACCCAGCTATACCACTGTTGCTACAGTACTCACTGTATTAGAACAAAAAGGATTCGTAGCGCACGAAATGCTGGGGAATAGCAAGCGATACTATCCATTAATCAGCAAGTCCAAGTACTCTGACTTTGCCATGAACAATGTGATGAGCAAATACTTTGAAGGCTCATTGACCAGGCTCGTTTCCTTTTTTGCTGACCGTAAAAAAATGGATATAGACGAGTTGGATGAGATCATTAAGATATTGGAAAGCAAAAAAGAGGAGGACTAATGAACCCGGTTTTACTTTGGAGCCTCAAGGCTGGTGCATTATTGTTCATTGTGTTCTCTTTCTATTACTTTCTCTTTAGATATAATACTGAGTACACACTAAAAAGGGCACTTCTGATGATCCTTTTGATCATATGTTCCATAGCTCCTTTCATTGAAATTGGAGTAAGTGATCAACAGCCCCGGGTAATCAAAGAAGCTTATGAGATGATGCCTCTTGGCATCCGCCAGTCTCTTGAACCCGAGACACATACAGAAATCAGTATAGTATCTGCAGAGTCCTCCAAAAAACGGGCGATCGACTGGAATCACACATTTCAATGGCTTTACCTGAGCGGACTTGCTGTATCTTTCATCATTCTTCTGATTGATCTTGGCAAAATTTTGAGGCTGCTATTGATCGCAAAGAAGGACAACATATCAGGCATCACAGTATGGAAACATTCCTCTGTCAAGTCTCCCTTCTCCTTTGGCTCATGGATTTTCATACCTGCTGAATCAGTCTATTCGGAAACAGCCTGGTCAATTATCGCCCAGCATGAAACTGTCCATATCAACCAAAAGCATAGCCTCGATCTTTTACTGTGCCGGATTATCCAGGCATTTCAGTGGTACAATCCAATGATTTATCTGCTTCAAAAAGAACTCAAAGTGGTTCATGAAGCGCTGGCCGATGAGCAGGTGTTACGGCAATTTGATTTTAACACCTATGCAGAGACATTGATGAGTGTGAGCCTGGCCACAAGACAATTTAAGCTGATACACTCCTTTGCTTTAAAATCTTCATTATCTAAAAGAATATCCCTTATGAAAACGCACAAAACAAAAATCCAAAAGACCATTCTTGTGCTGACCATCTTTCTGATCAGCGTTACAGGCCTGATTGGCTGGACTTCGCTCAAAGCACAAGACAAAGATGAAATTGACTCTGAAATCACGGTAGAGCAGGTTGATGCTAAAATCCAGGAGTTAATGTCCTTCCCTTTTAAAATAGGGCTTATTAATAAGCTCAGCAAGGAGCATAAACAAGCCTTTGTAAGACTGAAGGAAGAAAACCCAGATAAATCCATTCGCTACAGGTATTTCGAAAAAGGCGATTTTTCCATGTACTTCGATGCTTATGAACCAGGCTATAAACCGATTTATATTGATGAGGTTTCAGATGATCAGAAATTGGAGGTATTCAACCTGGTCCAACAGGATACTTCCAAAATCAGTGTTAACCTTAACAAAAACGGTAAATCATCTCCCATGTATTACACCTACTCCGAAACCGTTCCTGACCTGAAAGAAATCATATTGGCCAATGCCAACTACCTGATGATTTATGAGGCCACACCAACCAAACTGGCAGATGACGGTATTATCTATAGCATTAATGAAGTAGAAAAGCAACCAGAGGTTATTGGCGGCCTTGACAACCTGGCCAAATCCATAGCACTCAACATCACAATACCAGAGGACCTGGCCACCAATAAACTACCGGAAACCGTAGATTTTGAGTTTGTGGTAAGGGGAGGAAAGAGTATTTCCCACCTTAATCTACTCACTGAACTGAATGGGTCTGAAAAAGAAAACCTAGCCTATTATCGCTTTTTCGGTAAAGTTCATGACGAACTCAGGTCTAAAATTTCAAGCATCTACCCCTGGAAACGCGGCATCAAGGACGGTAAGGAAGTACTGGTGAGGGTGAAAATTGCTATACCCACCAAATACATGATGTAATCTTCAAAACTCTATGAGCATGGAAGAATTAATGATATGGAGCTTAAGGGTAAGTGCAATGTTAACACTCCTATTTGCTGCCTACTATTTCATATTCAGGAACAACACCAGTTTTCACCTAAGAAGAGGGCTTGTTCTCATTATATTAGCCACCTGCTGCTTATCCCCCTTTTTGGAGTATAAGGTGACCAAAGGTGAACCTCGGTTCATTCAACAGGTTGCAGAACAAAAACCTGTCATCTTTAAGACGGTTCCTGAGACCACTCCATCACAACAAAACATTCTTACCGAGGTCGATTCATTCAGTGTTACCTATACTGGTATCGATTGGCAAGAGCGTCTTTCAATCATCTATGTGGTTGGTGTCATGATATCTCTTCTTGCTTTAGTTCTCCAGGCTATTAAACTATTGTATTGGAGATATTCAGGCGAAAAACGACTGATTAATGGTGTAACCTGCGTCTTCCATCCGGCAGTATCCACACCATTTTCGGTTAGCAAAGTCATCTTTATACCTAAAGATCATACTTATACTCCTGAGATATGGAGAATCATTCAACATCACGAAACCACTCATATTGCTCAAAAGCATACAATAGATCTGATATTTAATCAAATCTGTCAGGCATTACTTTGGTATAATCCGATCATCTATTTGATTGGACGCGAACTTAGAGTGCTCCACGAAGCACTTGCTGATGAAGCTGCATTAAAGTCATTTCAACTGAGACATTATGCCGAAGCATTGATAGCGGTGAGTCTCAATGGTCAGCAGCATGCACTGGGCCACTCCTTTGCCTCAATTTCCACATTATCTAAAAGACTGAAGTTTATGAATGCACACAAAACCAGACTTGGAACAACTATAGTAGCAGTATTATTTATCACCACCTACGGACTAGGTATTCTGGGCTGGAATGCCATCCAGGCACAGGAAAAGCCTGGAAACGATAACGACAAAAACTTCGGTCTTATCATTGAGCCTACTCCGGTAAACTCAAAAGATGAGGCCTTACAACTGATGAGGAACAGACTTGGTATTCTTCCTTCCTTTATCGCCTCAGATAAACTCCCTCCTAAATTCGAGGTGGTTTTAAAAAGGTTGAAAGAAGTCTATCCGGATAAACAGATCAGGTACCAATACATGCAGAATCCGGCAAGCTTCGACTATCAGGGCACCTATTACAAAAACAACAGTCCGCTATACTTTGGCGAGCTGGATAAAAATGACCGGAAAGAACTGATACAGTTGTCGCTAAAAGACAGCATCAGGATCAGGTCTACTCGCATTTCGAGTAATACTATGCCCAATTATATGTTCGACCTATATGAACTGATCAATGAATTTGAGCGGGAAGTTGAAATTGAATTGAAATACATCATGTTTTACGAGCCTTCGTTCGACCGGGAAACAGAAGTGTTTGATGAGGATGAAGTCGATGTTAAACCTGAACCCGTAGGCGGACTCGAAACCTTCACTCGAGCCATTGCTCTTGATACAAAGCTACCTTCGCATATTCGAAAGGAAGATCTACCGGAAACCATAGATTTTACAGCCGTAGTTTACGGAGGAAGACAAATATCTAATCTAAACCTAACCACAGAGCTGAAGGGAAGTGACAGAAAAAACAAACCTCTCTATTTATTTTTTGGTGAGGTTATGGAAGACATACAGAACAAGACAAGACAGTTCTATACATGGAAAAGAGGCGTGAAAGATGGGGAGCAGGTAAAAGTAAGAGTAAAAATCTCCATACCCACCAAATACATGATGTAAGAAATTTGATTGATTGAGGTTCATTGAATGGCATCTTACTTTAGGGTGCCATTCTCATTTTCACAGATACAAGTCCGTCTTCAGGCTTTCAATCAGCCAAAAGGGTTTTTGATTTGATTGCACCCTCACCTTACCTTCTACCTCTGAAGTTAGCTCAAAGGGCTCCAGATACATTTCATTCTCAAGGTTGGTGTAGAATCCTTCAGTTTTAAAATAGGTTCCGGGAACAATGGGGTGTACTCCAAAAACATCACCGATATTTACCCACTTTTGAAACACTCCCTTCGACTCATAAACCCACTTCTGATCATTGTAGTAGAGTACTGAGTCTATTTGGTCAGCATAGTGTTTTATGGTGTCCAGACAGCTACTGTTAAATGTATCTGCAAGAATATTGACAGCATGATGCTTGAAGTCTTCCAGTACAACAAAAGCAGATTGTAACAAATCGGACGATTCGAAAACCAATAGTTGGACGGGAGACTGAGGTTTGAGTTTCTCCTTAAAATCTTTCACCTGATCAGGTCTGGCTATGACTGTATCGATCTTCACTCCCCATTGAAGTACATCATCGAGCGCATTGACCGTAACAATGACCTTGGGTGACCATTCCAATAACAGTTCAACAAAGTTGTAATGGATGACCGATGCATCATCAATCAAAAGAGCAGGCTCCTGCTCATCTCTGACGATGTGATGTGAAGACATATTAAACCGCTCTGGCCTGCTGAGGAATTCTAATGGTATTGCTATTAGCAATTTCACTCCATACCAAGGCACTTGCACCCAGTACAGCAGCATTGCGATCCATCAGCTCAGACAGCTTAATTTTGATTTTTCCCTTGTATCCAGGGTAGAGGTATTCATTGAATGACTTCTTGGTAGCTTCCACCAGAATATCTCCGGCCTTAGCCAAGCCACCAAATAGGAAAATAGCCTCGGGGCTGGTCACTGCTGCAGCATCGGCCAGCTTTAGGCCAAGAATATCAGAAGTATAATTATAAGCTTCCAGGGCAATTGGATCTCCCTGCAAAGCCATTTCGGTAATTTTCTTAGAGGTGAGAGATTCATAAGTGTAGCTACGCAAAGGGGTATCTACATTATTGGTAGCCAATAGCTTAAAGACGGTTCTTTTGATACCGGAAGCTGAAGCATACGTTTCCAGACAACCTCTCTTGCCACAATTACACTCGCGGCCATCAGGGTAAACATTGGTATGTCCCAGTTCACCTGCCAGACCATCGTGACCGTATATCAGTTTTCCACGGGTCACCAATCCCGAGCCAAGGCCTGTACCTAAAGTAATGACGATGAAATCGTCCATATCTTTAGCTCCACCAAAGACCTTTTCACCAATAGCCGCGGCATTGGCGTCATTGGTAAGTACCATGGGTAAATCGAAGTACTCTTTGAACATGTCGATAAAGGGCACAATGCCCTTCCAGTGCAGGTTGGGAGCATGTTCGATTGTTCCCTTGTAGTAATTGCCATTAGGTGCTCCGATACCTATTCCAAGAATTTCAATGGGTTCACCCAGCTCGTCCAGACTCTTATGAATAGCCTCACTTAAAGCATCTAAAAAAGATTTGATTTCCTTATGAGTATAGGTGGGTATGGATCCCTCCATCAAGACGTTTCCCTCCACATCGGTTAGCCCGTATTTGGTAAAGGTTCCGCCTATATCTATACCTATGGCTGTCTCTCTCATGACATCACTATTTCTTGCCTATCCTAACTGTCTTGCGATTTAGCAGAAATTCGCGATTTCGCAATCACAGTATCTAAAATTAGTACAATATGAGGATTAGCGGTTGATAAGCGGAACAATGGTTTAGAGTTTTTAGGTAAACGATTGCATAAAAAATAAGCCCCTGTATCTATCATACAGGGGCTTATTCAAATCTCGGTCTGTCAGACTAGAAGTCCAGGCCAACCGAAAAGAGGAAATTGGTACCTGCCTGCGGGTAGAAGTAATTCTCTCTGACTTCATAATCCGGGCCTCCGAAGTATCCGAAGGTGTAGCCATTTGATTCATATTCTGTATTCAACAGATTATTGATCAAAAGACTCAGATTGATACGCTTCACTAACGAGGTTTCAAATCCATAATTGAACCTGATATCATTCACGAAGAAGGCATCAATCTTTCTGTTTTCATTTGATGTATTATCCAGGTACTGATCGCCAACATATTTCGAAAGAAGAGCAATTTCCAGATTAGCAACCGGAGTAAACATTAACTGCCCACCGGCAATCACAGCAGGAGAAAAGCTAATGTCGGTATCTTCAAACTCTGTTCTCACCTCGTTATACTCATCGAAATTAACCCCATAGTCGAAAATCACTTCTTCAAAAGATTTGATCTTATTTTCACTCAGAGCAAGGTTGGCCTGAAAGGCAAACCAGCTATTTACCTGCATAGCTCCAGACAGTTCTATACCCATACGATAACTATCTGGCACATTGGTTCTGACACCTGCCCCTACATCGTTTACCTCACCGGTAAGCACAAGCTGATTTTTATAATCCATCAGGTAGTAGTTGGCTTCAAAAGCAGCTCTGCCGGTTCTCTTTCTATAGCCGATTTCCAGGTTATTGAGCGTTTCATGCTCAGGCTCTGTACCGGGCGCGGCATCGATAATATCAGAGCGATTGGGCTCTTTATTACCTATGGCGAACGATCCATATAAACTGCTGTTATTCGTAAGGTTATAAGTCAAACCTACTTTGGGATTGAAGAAGGTATAATTCTGATCGAAATCAATCACCCTGAGGTCATTATCGGTGCCTGCTCCGGTGTAAACGATATTTCTCACCTGAACATCTCCAAACAAATTCAGCTGATCAGAAATCTGATAGTTAACTTTAGCATAAGTATTGAAGTCAGACTTATCAGATCGGCTTTCATAGAAGCGATGACGGATTTCTCCGTTGCTGGCATACTGAGCCCAGATCACTTCTCCAAAATGTAATCCATCGTACTCGTTGTAGGCTCCTCCTAAGGTGAATTGGACATCACTCCCGTCATAATTCAGGTCATAGGTCATTCCATAGAAGTCATTATCCAGCCAACGCCTTCTGATCAGGTCGGTCGATGTGATAGTACTTCCTCCGATGGTCACCTCCTGTAAGCCATAGTCAGCCAGGTCTTCATCGTCTTTATACTCTTCGAAAAATCCTGACCCTTTGGTGTAGTGCAGCGCAGTATTCAGGTTCCACGATGGGCTCAACTCCTGACTGAAGTGCAGTTGATAATGGTCCTGGCCATAATCGTCTACCTGATTATCGTACAGATAGTAATTAAAAGTTCTTCCTGAATTTCTCAGGTTAGCTGCCTGTTCTGCGGTGTAGCCATTATTGGCAATCACTTCCTCAATGCCCGCTGCATCATTTTCCAAACGAGCTTCAGGCGTACCCCACCAGCTTTGGTAGGTCACTTCATTTCCACCGAAATGAATGAATTGAAGGCTTGTCTTCTTACCATAGTAGCCCCCTGAAAGGTAATATGAACTTAAATCAGATGAAGCTCTGTCTATGTAACCATCAGAAGTAATTTTCGACAGCCTGCCTTCAAAAGCCCAATTGCTTTCCAACAAGCCTGTTGAATAGATGGCATTGTACTTCTGGGTGTTATAAGAACCAACACTGGTATTTACCTGCGCCTTTGGCACTGTACTGACTCCATTGGTCAACACATTGATTGAAGCGCCAAATGCACCTGCTCCGTTAGTCGATGTTCCCACTCCTCTTTGCACCTGTATGGAGGAAGTAGAGGAAGCAAAATCTGGCGTGTTTACCCAAAATACTCCCTGAGATTCAGAATCATTAACCGGAATACCATTGATAGTCACGTTGATTCGTGTGGGATCACTCCCCCGAATACGAATCCCAGTGTATCCCACTCCGGCACCTGCATCTGAAGTAACCACTACCGAGGGAGTCCAATTCAGGAGAAAAGGTAAATCCTGTCCCAGGTTCTGCTTTTCAATTTCTTCTGAACTCACATTGGTAAAGGTGGTAGGTGTTTTTTCATTGGCTCTGGTTCCCGTAACAATTACATCCTGCAATTGCTCAGCTTTTTGAACCAATCTGAGCGTCAGGTTCACATTACCTGCCACTCTAAGCTCTCTGGACAGATTGGCATAGCCAATCATAGAAACTCTCAGGGTATAGTTTCCATTTTCTACATTCTGTAAAAGGAAATTACCCTCTTCATCAGTTGTGGTTCCCTGCGCACCTGGTGAAAGCATAATGCTGGCACCATAAACCGTTTCTCCGGTAGCATCATCGACTACCTTCCCTCTGATGTTGCTTTGCGCAAACATCTGCGTGATCATCAGCATATATGCCGACAACACAATCCATTTTCTCATTGTAATTATTTAATGGTTCAACAATGGCGGCTAGGGGAAGCCTGCCGAAAACGTTAGACCACCATATCCCTGCGACAGCATTACCTGCATCAGGTTCAATGGGTATAATCTCAGCCCGTCTTTAATCCTGAAGCATATCAGGAAGGGCACCCCTTTATTGTTGCGCAAATCTAGTAATGATAATTTAGAAAACTAACCCTTTACAGGATTGAGTTAATTCTTTGTATGGCTATCTCCAGCCTTTCCTCCTCATCTCCCCTTATAATCAGGTATGGCACATTGGCCTCCTTCAATGCTGCCTCATACAGGTGAAAGAGTTCCTCTCTGTCTTCGGGACTTTCCCTGAGCGGGTCATATTCATAAGGCAAGTCATGGTGGGTGAGGAAGTAAAAGCTGGCGTGATTCATATTGAGCTGTTGAAGAATCCAGGGATCACATGAGCCATACTTGAATTCACTCCATATTTTAACCACAAAGAGGTCGGTATCAAGCAGAAGCAGGTCCTTTACCTTTTTTTTGTACTGCCTTTCCGCCTCAAGCTGACCTCTCGCAATCGCTATGAGATCTTCTTGCACATATGGTCTATCGAGCTGGGTCAAAAATTGCCTCGAATATTCGGGCACCCAAAGTGTTTTAAAGTGTTGGGCCAGCGACTGGGCAAGAGTTGTCTTACCAGTACTCTCCGGACCTACAATTCCTACTGTTATCATTTATGTTTGGTTGAGTTTCAGGCTTTTTTTCCAGGCTAAGTAACCTGCAATGGCCATAACGATGTAAATGAGATAGAGTATCGAATAAAAATAAAGTTCTTTATAAAAGTATATGCCAGTCGCCAATACGTCAATGGCAAACCAGTAGTACCAGTTGTCAATACGTTTGCGAGCCGTGAGCCACATGGCAGTTACGCTCAAAGTTGAAGTGGCGCTATCCCAATAAGGCAGACTCGGAGCATCTATTCCTTCAAACCATACGGGTAGCTGCATTAAAAACTGAGCAAAGAAGTAGAGAAAAACTCCGGTGATGGCCAAATAAGTCAGGGCTGGCTTCAGCCGTAGCCGGGTAACCGGAAGTTCATCATCCTTTTTGTCTTTGCCTTTGATCCAGTGTACCCACCCATAGATATTAAGCACCAGAAAAAAGATGTGAAGCAATAAATCACCGTAAAGTCGGTACTCATAAAAAACGAAAAGTGAGATAACGGTGTAGAGGATACCAAACGGCCATGTCCAGATATTTTCCTTAATGAGGAATACAACGGCAAGAATTCCCGATACAAATGCAATTAACCCCCAGAAATCAAATCCCTGGATATTGGCGACAATATCTTGCCAAATCTGGTTGAGGTCCATGGCGCCAAAGATATGATTAATTGGTATATTTCGTTGGTTGATTAAATTTTTATGGAAATGTATAAGGCAGTAGCAGTATTGATCATTTTGATGTGGGTTTTTCCGATGTTTATGTCAGCTCAGGAGAAGGAATACAATGTAGAAACCGAGAGTGTTTCTGAGTATGTCGACAAAATTCTGAACGGACCAATCACCAAAGAAGGCCTGCAAAAAATGCCTTATAAGATATGGTTCAACACCAATTACAAAACCTACCTTGTAGATATCAATACACTCAAAAACATTAGAAAGAAAAATCTAAAAGGAGTTGAAATCAAAGTCTTTATGGGCACCTGGTGTCACGATAGCAATCGCGAAATCCCAAGACTGATGAGGGTATGTGAAGAACTGGGCATCTATGATAAGCTTGAATTGTATGGCGTAGATGTGAATAAGAAAAGCAGGCTGAACACAGAAGAAGGCTGGGATATAAGAAAAACTCCGACCATCATTTTTTTACGCAATGGAGAAGAAATAGGCAGGATATTGGAAGAACCTGAAATATCTTTCGAACACTCCATGGAGCTAATCTTTAATCAATAATGCTAGAGAACCAAAAAGACCTCTTTAACCTTCCTGACGACATCACTTATTTAAATTGCAGCTACATGTCTCCCATGCTAAAAAGCGTGGCAGAAGTGGGTGTAAGATGTCTTTACGGAAAGGACGATCCTACTTCTGTAAAACCGGAAGACTTCTTCAAAAACACTTCAGCATTGAGAAGTGAGTTTGCCAGACTCATTAATGCAGACAAAGAACAAGACTGTGCTATTATACCTTCTGTTTCCTATGGGTTGGCGAATGTGGCCAAAAACCTGAAAGCGGGTAAAGGCGATAATATCGTCATCGCTGGTGAACAGTTTCCGAGCAACGTGTATGCCTGGAAAGAGTTAGAGAATGAAAGAGGCATTACTCTGAAACTGGTCGCTCCTCCTCATATTCAGGAAGGTCGTGGAAAGGCCTGGAATGAACTGTTACTGGAAAGCATTGACTCCAATACGAAGATGGTAGCCACCGGTCATGTACACTGGACAGATGGTACCCGATTCGACCTGAAAGCCATCAGAGAAAGAGCCGATGAAGTGGGAGCAATTCTGGTGATTGACGGTACGCAGTCCATCGGAGCCCTCCCATTCGATGTGAAGGAATTCAAGCCGGATGCAGTAGTGGCGGCTGGTTATAAATGGCTCATGGGCCCTTATGCTTCCGGTATTGCTTACTATGGCGAGTATTTCCAAAATGGGAGTCCTATAGAAAACAACTGGATGAACAGACTTCATAGTGAGGATTTTCGAAATCTTATCAATTATCAGGATGAGTACCAGCCAGGATCAATTCGCTATGAAGTAGGTGAAAGTGCCAACTTCATTCAAACACCCATGTTGACCAGAGCTATCCGGCAAATCAATGAATGGGGGCCTCAAAATATACAAGCCTATTGCAAAAAGCTCACCGCACCCTATCTGAAAGAATTAATGGAAATGGGAGTTCAAATTGAAGATGAAGCCTATAGAGGTGAACATTTATTTGGCCTTCGATTACCCAAACATATGGATATGGAAACAGTCAGGTTAAAATTCGAGTCGAATAAAATCTTTGTTTCCATCAGGGGTAACTCTATCAGAATCGCACCTCATCTTTATAATGGCACTGAAGACTTTCAGCGCCTACTCAATAGCTTTAAGAACTAGTCAAAGATGCTCAATAAAGTCGTAGCTCTGTTTTTTATCAGAACCTTACTCGGCATCATTTTTTTAATGCAGGGTTACGGAAAAGTATTCAACTGGGGTATCAGCAACATATATGACAATATGTTCAAAGGTTATGAAGAACAGCTACCGAAATTCATGGTTCAGTTAACGGCTTACTTTACATCATATACCGAACTCATTGGAGGGTTACTGCTCATACTAGGCTTATTTAGAAATTATACACTTTATGCATTGGCAGCAGTTCTACTCATCGTTTCATTCGGTCATGGACTTGCTACTCCAATTTGGAACCTGAGTGATGTCCTTTTCAGGTCCATCTTGTTAACAGGAATTTTACTTTTGCCTCAAGAGTGGGACATGTGGTCACTAGATCGCCTGAGAGACAAAAAGAACAAGTAATTTATAGTGTCAAAATTTATTTGTTGACACATACTTTTTTCAATCATTCAATCTCCGTAGTTTTGTCCGGCAAATAAAATCAAGTATTTATTTGCTATGCCACTCGATACAGACAAATTCCTCTTTGAAGCGCTTACCTATGACGATGTGCTTCTTCTACCGGATTATTCCGAAGTTTTACCCAGAAATACAGTAACCAAGACACAGCTAACCAGAAATATTCAATTGAATATTCCTTTGGTTTCTGCTGCCATGGACACTGTCACCGAATACAAGCTGGCCATTGCCATGGCGCTTGAAGGAGGTTTGGGATTCATTCACAAAAACATGAGTGTAGAACAGCAGGCCCTTCAGGTAAGAAAGGTTAAGCGTTCACAAAGTGGGATGATCCTCGATCCAATTACATTGAACGTAGAGAGCACTGCACGCGAGGCAGAGAGCATTATGCGTGAAAACAAGATTGGTGGTATCCCAGTGGTCGACAATGACAAAAACCTGGTGGGTATTGTTACCAATCGCGACATGCGTTTTATCAAGGACATGACCACTCCTGTAAGAACGATTATGACACAGGAAAACCTGATCACCGCCAAAATGGGAATCAGTCTCGATGAAGCCGAGGGTGTTTTAGAGGAATACAAAATCGAAAAACTGCCAATCATTGATGAGAAAGGCAAGCTGACAGGTCTGATCACTTATAAGGACATTCTTAAAAACAGAAACCGTCCAAATGCCTGTAAAGATGGCTATGGCAGACTTAGAGTAGGCGCAGCGGTTGGCGTTACCCCTGATATTGAGGATAGAATTCAGGCATTGGTCAACGCGGGTGTGGATGTTGTAAGTATCGACACCGCTCATGGCCATTCCAAAGGGGTAATCGACACGGCAAAGAGAATCAAAAAGGCTTACGGAGATCTTGATGTAATCGTAGGAAATATTGCCACCGCAGATGCTGCCAAAGCATTGGTAGATGCCGGAGCTGATGCAGTTAAAGTAGGAGTTGGCCCGGGAAGTATTTGTACCACTCGTGTTATTGCCGGTGTTGGAATGCCTCAGCTTTCTGCAGTATATGAATCGGCCAAGGCTATAGTTGGTAGTGGCGTCCCTGTAATCGCTGATGGCGGTATTCGTTACTCCGGAGATGTAGTGAAGGCCATTGCTGCCGGTGCCAGCACAGTAATGATTGGTTCGCTGTTAGCAGGAACAGAAGAGGCTCCGGGAGAGGTAATCCTCTATGAAGGAAGAAAATTCAAATCTTACAGAGGTATGGGTTCCGTTGAGGCCATGGAAGATGGCTCAAAAGACCGTTACTTCCAGGATGCGGAAGATGATATTAAGAAACTGGTACCTGAAGGTATTGTAGGTCGTGTACCATACAAAGGCCTGGTTCAAGAGGTATTGTATCAAATTGTTGGCGGCCTGCAGGCTGGTATGGGTTACTGTGGCGCTGCCGATATTGAGGCTATGCAAAAAGCCCGCTTTGTGAAAATCACTGGTGCAGGTGTGAGAGAAAGTCACCCTCATGATATCTTCATCACCAGAGAGGCTCCAAACTATAGCAGATAAAAGAATTTAACTGATTGAGTTATTCAAGAAGCCAGTCCTCACCGGACTGGCTTCTTTTTTTAACCCGGACTATTTCATCTGGCTCTGTAGCCAAACTTAGATAAGAAAGTCGGTTAAAAGCATTATTCTGGATTCTCACATAACAGAGAATGAACCACAACGAAAAAAGCCACTCCTTGCGAAGTGGCTTTTTCTAATGTCTAATATCTGACGTCTGATATCTCCTAACCTTGTTGAGCAGTAGCCTCTGCTTTAGCAGCAGCTTTTGCTCTGGCCGATGCCTGCTCTCTTTCGGCAGCAGCACCGAGTGATTTCTTAGTCAAGTCAACTACTGTTGGAGTTGCAATGAATACTGATGAGTAGGTACCCACTATAATACCAATAAACAGGGCAAATGAGAAACCTCTCAATACTTCACCACCAAAGATCAATAGAATCAATACCACAATCAGAGTGGTTAATGAAGTAATCAATGTACGGCTCACTGTGGAATTGATTGAAAGGTTGAAAGTACCGATCAAGTCTTTAGATCCTTTCATTTGGAGTGTCTCACGAATACGGTCAAATACTACCACGGTATCGTTTATGGAGTAACCTATGATGGTCAGCAATGCAGCAATAAATACCTGATCGATTTCGAATGAGATACCAAACCAGCCTGCAATGGCAAAAGCCGACATCACAATGAATGCATCGTGAACTAGAGCCACAATAGCACCAAGTGAGAACTGCCATCTTCTAAACCTGATAAGGATGTAGATAAATATGGCCAGGATAGATAAACCGAATGCTTCGTAAGAAGACTTCTTGATATCATCGGCAATAGTAGCACCTACTTTAGATGAAGCTACAATAGTAAACTGACCATCACCCAGCTCAACTGTACCATCGATGAAGGTCTTACCAGTGGCCTGAGCTAAACCAGAAGTCAAAGCATCTTTTACTTCCTGATCAGCTTCAGTAGACTCTTCATCTACCAGATAAGAGGTAGTGATTTTAAGTACGTTACTCGCATCATACTCTTTCACTTCAACACCATCTTCAGTAAATACACCAGTTGAAAGTGCAGTCTTAATATCAGAAGCCACCATTGGCTGATCGAATTCAACCACATAAGAGCGACCTCCTTTAAAGTCAACACCCAATCTCAAACCATTAGTGCTTAGTGCAGCAATACCGATAACAATCACGATAGAAGAAATCATGTAGGCCATTCTTCTCTTGCCAAGGAAATCGATATTGATGTTGCTCAACAAACCTTTAGATACCGGAGTCTCGAAAGAGATTTTGCTCTCATTACCCTTCTTGGTCATCCAGGTCACAATTACTCTGGTAATGAATACTGCAGAGAAGAATGAACAGATAATACCAATCATTAAGGTTACGGCAAATCCTTTAACAGGACCCTGACCCAAGGCATAAAGTATAATACCTGTTAACAAAGTAGTTACGTTGGCATCTATAATTGAACTGTAAGCTTTCTGATAACCAGAGCTAATGGCTTGTACCAATGGTACATCGTTTCTTAGTTCTTCCCTGATTCTTTCAAAGATCAGTACGTTGGCATCAATAGACATACCAATAGTCAGTACAATACCAGCAATACCCGGTAGCGTAAGGGCAGCACCAAGGTTAGCCAGAATACCGAGAATGAAGAAGATGTTGAACAGTAGGGCTACGTTAGCTACCAAACCACCTTTGGCGTAGTAAAAAATCATAAAGATTACTACAATCAAAAGACCAGCTACGATAGAAGTCACCCCTTGCCTTTGTGCTTCAATACCCAAAGTAGGGCCAACTACAGCTTCTTCAACAATTCTTGTAGGAGCAGGAAGTGAACCAGCCTTAAGGATATTGGCTAAATCTTCTGCCTCTTCCTGAGTAAAGTTACCGGCAATAGATGAGCTTCCGCTAGGGATTTCACCTTCTACTACCGGAGCAGTGTATACATAATTATCAAGTACAATAGCGATTCTTCTACCAATATTCTGAGCAGTAAGGTTTTTCCATTTCTTGGCACCCACAGTGTTCATCTGCATGCTCACTGCATTTCTTGCTCTATCGTCTAGTGTTTGTCTGGCATCAGTTACCACTTCACCTGTCAATGGAGCCTCACCTCTGCTCACTTTAATAGGGAACAGCTGAAGAATCTCAGTATCAGGCATTGGCTTAACTGACCATTTGAAGTCAAGGTTGGCAGGAATCAATCTCTGTATTCTTTCATTCTTCAACATTCTGTTGATCAATGAAGTATCGGCCAGGTTATAGTAGAACCCGCTATATTGTGTTTGTTGCTGAAGAGCGAAGAATTGAGAAACACCAGAGTCGGTATCAAGGCTGGTTGAATCTGCAGCAGCTGTATCAGCACCTTGCTCCATTTGCGCCTCTAATGAGTTTGAAGGTTGCTCTTCACCCGTAGTGGCAGCAATCTCAGTGCTTAGGTTGGTATTGCTGTTTCTTTGTTGTCTTTCAATTCTCAATAGCTCATCATTCATAGCGCTAAGCGTAGAATTGATCTCACCGTCTTCATATACTTCCCAGAACTCGAGCTTGGCTACACCCTGAAGCAGTTTTCTAACCCTGGCAGGGTTATCAACGCCTGGTAATTCAATCTGAATTCTACCTGTACCCTGAAGTCTCTGAATATTAGGCTGAGAAGTACCGAAACGGTCAACTCTGGTTCTTAGAATCTGGAAGGCTCTGTCGATTGCCTGATCAACCTCTCCTTCAATGACAGACATCACTTCTGCATTGGTAGATTCGAAGCTGATTCTGCCACGGTTAGCAGCATTGGCAAATACTCTGCTCAGCTTTCCTCCGGGATTTACTTCATCCCAGGCTGACTCAAACAATTGAGTATAGGCAGCCTGGCTGTTACGCTGACGCTCAGAAGCCAGTTCCAAAGCACGTAAGAAGTCGGCATTTTGGCTGTTACCCGAAAGTCCCTTGATAATTTCTACAGGAGAAACTTCAAGTGTAACGTGCATTCCACCCTGAAGGTCAAGTCCAAGATTCAGCTCAATTTCTTTAATGTCTTTGTAGGTAAATTCGGCACCCAGGATATTGAGCACCGGCTCCATCCAGATTGAATCCAGATAGGCCTGCTTTTTCTGCTGGTCAATTACACCAGCATCATCCTTCGCATATTCAATAGCATCCGCTTGAATACCTCTTGAGAAGAATGTAATTGACAGATAATACACGCATAATGCGGTGATGATAACTGTCAAGAAAACAATTGTATTCTTATTTTTCATTTCAATAAAGTGTTGTTAGCAAAAATTAGGGTAATTCATGTAAGGAGCTGATATGCTCCCGTAATCCGAAAACAGTAAACCTAACTAGGGTGCGTTAGGTGATATTATCTGCCGGAAAAGGGTTTTATAGTAGGGTGAATCACATAGCGGAACATCCACCTCAGGATGTTGCTCATCTACCTCTGATTCAAAGTTAATTTCAGCTAATAGGATAGCCTGGAAAGGCTCTATTGAAATGCTACTAATAGGAAGTAATGCCTGATAAGAGAGTTCATAGCTAACATCTTCCTGTGAAGAATCCTGATCGGCTTGTTCCTGCTGATCTTTAACCTCCTCGCACTGAACGGTAATTACTTCCTGCGCAATTACGAAAACGGCCACAAAAAGCCCCAGGAGGAACACGAGTCCCTGCTTGAGTTTTTTCATATGGTCAATGTTTTTCATAATGCGGTGACAAATGTAGCAATAGATGTGAGAAAATCAGCTTTTCACCGGAATTTTCGACTGGATAACCGCTCTCATTACATCTAATGCTTTTTCAAAACCGGTATTATTCGGAATAATCAGGTCTGCGTTCTCCTTGTAGGGTGCAATATATTTTTGGAAGGATGGCATGATGTGGTTTTCGTACTTGTATAGCACATCATCGGCATCATAGCCTCGCTCTTCTCTGTCACGTTTCAGCCTTCTCTGCAACTTGATATAATCCTTGGCATCGATAAACACCTTCAGATCGATCAATTCAGAAATCTTCTTGTAATGAAAGATGAAAATACCCTCTACCAGAATAACAGGAGCAGGTCTCCTGATGATCTTCTTGGGCACCACATTCGGGTTGTTAAAGGTATATTCCTCCTTTTCAATCTCTTTGCCCTCGCTAAGTGACTTCAGGTCACTGGCAAAATGTTCGTAGTCTATGGATTCGGGCCTGTCGAAATTATGCTGACCGTTTTTATCGACCAGCTGGAATTCTCGGGGCATGTAGTAATCATCCTGAGAAATACAGGTTACCGATTTGGCATCAAACTCTTTACGGAGTTGATTGAGGAATAGAGTCTTTCCAGAACCACTTCCACCAGTAATTCCAATGACGTACGGTTTTTCCATTCTGCAAATTTAGAAAGGCAAATGAATTATAGAGAGGATTTTATGAATTGTACGAGCTTTTCGAGTGCTCTTTTTCTATGGCTTATCGTATTCTTAATTTCCGAAGAAAGTTCTGCAAAGGTTTGGTCATAACCATCGGGAATAAAGATAGGGTCGTAACCAAAGCCATCGGCACCAGACATATCATCAGCAATCTGACCATCCACTATTCCTTCGAATTGATTTATTCGACCTTCCTGGTCGATGTAAGTCATCACGGCTCTGAAACGGGCCTTCCGGTTCGATTCACCCTTAAGTTCATCCAACACCTTAGACATATTGGCCACGGCATCTCTCGATCCGGAATAATAGGCTGTATGTACTCCGGGGCGGCCGTCAAGGGCTAGTACCTCGAGTCCTGAATCGTCTGAAAAAACAGGAGTATGATACCGATCGAAAATGTACTGGGCTTTCTCCAGAGAGTTTTCTTCCAGTGTTTCGTGCGTTTCGGGTATATCTCCACTAAAGCCGATATCAGAAAGGGATAGCAGTTCAATGCTATCCCCTACAATTTCCTTAACCTCCTTTAGCTTATGAGCATTATTGGTGGTAAAACAGATATTCATTTTGAGTCAGATTATCGGATGTCTGTCACATCGACATCGAATAATAAAACAGAGTTAGGAGGAATATTGCCTTGTCTTCTGGTACCATAACCATATTTAGAAGGGATGAATAGGGTCGCGCTGGCCCCTTTATTCAATTCCTTGAACGCAATTTCCCATCCCTGAATCACATCACCTGCACCGATCACAAAATCGAAAACACCTCTACCTACTGAAGTATCGAACTCGGTTCCATCGAGGAGGTAGCCTCTGTAATGCGTAAAAACTGAGCTGGCAAATTCGGCATTGGGACCTGATCCAGGCTGAGTAAGCACATAATAAATACCCAGGTCTCCGATTTCTTCGCCCTGAATATTATTATCCGCCATGTAATCCAGAATTAATTGTCTGTCGATGGCCAATTGCTCAGCTTCATCAAATACGCTTTCCGTGTCACAACTTGCCAGAATGGCAACCATCAGCACAAACAATAACTTTATTCTCTTCATTGGTTAAAAATCAACAACTTCAATATCAAACATCAACACGGAATTAGGTGGGATTGGACCTCCATTATTTCTGGCACCGTACCCTAAGCCTGAAGGGATAAAGAGCTTCGCTTTACCTCCTTTATCTACTTGGGGAATACCCAGATCCCAACCTCTGATTACTTCTCCTCTACCTAAGGTAAACTCATACGGAGCATAATCACGATTCGGGTTATAGAGGTTATTTTCCTTAGCCAGCGCTTCGTTGCTGGTATCAATCAGTGTACCATCTAATAGTCTCACCGCATAGTTAACCTTTACAAGGTCTCCCTCTTTTGGATATTCACCATTTCCGTTTTCCAAAGTTACAACGGCAATACCGTCTTCTGTAGTTTGAGCTTCTAAATTATTGTTAACAAGATAGTCTTCAATAATTGTCTGATCCTTCTCCAGTTGCTCGTTCTGAATTCTTTCAACAACTACTCTTTCGTTCTCGATTTCTCTGACTCGAATGTTCCAATTCACCACTTTAGCACTATCGGCCGGGGTAAAAGGACGTCCTGTCATAGCAGCATATTCTGAGTACTTCATCTGAATTTGTGCACTGTCTCCCTCATTACATTGAAGGAAGGCTTCCTGAAGGTTCGGTGGCAAACCGGTGAAAGGATTCATATAGTATCCCAATTCGTCTCCTGAATCATAAAGAACAGAATCTGAATCGCCTAAGGTGTGAGTCATGATAAGATTCATCACATCTCCCATTTGAGCAGCAGTAGTATCTCCTGCTTCCAGTTTTCTGAACTTCAGACCAGATTCTAATTCAATGAATTCCGGGCTTTGATTACAACCTGCAATGGCAGCCACAAGTAGGCCTGCACCAATTATATTTCTATACTTTCTCATACTTTCTTTGATTCCTCCTCCAGCTGAGCAGCATACTCAGGAAGGATGCTTTTGAATAACTTAATGGTTTCATCCAGGCTCAGATTGACTCTGCCACCGGCAGCGTTCTTATGCCCTCCACCATCGAAAAATCTGGCGGCAATCTCATTGGCAGGAAAATCACCAATTGATCTTAGTGAAATTTTCACCTTGCCTTCTGATTCTTTAAATAAGCCTGCCAGAGTAATACCTTCTATAGACAGGGCATAATTAACCAAGCCTTCTGTATCGCCAGTCTTTGTCTCATAACGGGCCAGCTCCTCTTCAGTAATCGCAAAGAAAGCTACCCTATATTCCGGAATGACTTCCAGTATTTCACTCAACGCATAGCCAAGAAATCTCAGCCGGTTCAGTGAATTCTTGTCGTAAATATTTTTGGAAACCTTGCTGTTATCAGCCCCTTTCTCAATAAGTTGAGCAACCACCTCATGTACATTCTTGGTGGTATTGGGATGACGAAAACCTCCGGTATCAGTCATGATTCCAGCATAAAGGCATTCGGCAATATCCTGGTCAATCAAATCTTCGTGACCGAGATTCACAATCAGATCATAACAGAGTTCACAGGTAGCCGCTGCTTCTGTACTCCAATAGCTGAAATCTGCAAAGTCTTCCGGGTTCAGGTGGTGATCAACGTTCACCTTAAAGCCTTTGGCAGCTCGAACCATTTCACCCAACTCATTGATTCTACTGAGTACTGAAAAGTCCAGGGCAAAGATAATGTCGGCTTCATTGACCCACTGTTCGCAATCTTCGGCTTTTTCATGGGTGAAGATTTTCACCTGATCATTGCCTTTCATCCAGTGTAAAAACTCCGGATAATCTGAGGGAGTAATTACAGTTACCTGGTGTCCGAGCTTCTCCAGATAATTCGCCATTCCCAAAGATGAGCCAAGCGCATCAGCATCCGGCTTATCGTGAGTAGTGATAACGATTCGAGAGGGGTTTGCGAGTTTTTCCTGTAGTAGTCTGATCTCTTGCATGCAATCAATAACCCAATGGGTATTTGAAAGGAGGGCAAATTTGACAAGAATAGTTTTACTAAACAATGCTAGCCCTTGATTATCTGATTATTAAGAATTTAAAAGAAATGAGGCTGAAGGGGTTAAATCAAAATTATCTTCTATTTTTGCGACCGAATTTTGAAACGCAACTATTGATAATAAAGTAAAATGGCGGGAAACAGAACATTTACAATGATTAAACCTGATGCGGTAGCTGATGGTAACATGGGAGCAATTTTGAAAATGATTGAGGACGCTGGCTTCAAAATCATTTCTATGAAATACACCAGACTTACTGCTGAATTGGCCGGTAAGTTCTATGAAGTACACAAAGAAAGACCTTTCTACGGTGAGTTGGTAGACTATATGTCTTCCGGACCAATCGTAGCTGCTATTCTTGAGAAAGACAATGCAGTAGAAGATTTCAGAACTCTGATCGGTGCTACTAATCCTGCAGATGCTGCAGAAGGTACTATCCGTAAACTGTATGCTAAGTCAATTGGCGAAAATGCAGTACACGGTTCAGATTCTGACGAGAATGCTCAGATTGAAGGTAATTTCTACTTCAGCCAATTCGAGAGATTCTAAATAGGATTGAGTAATAAGAAATTCAAAAGCGCTTTGACTTAGGTCAGAGCGCTTTTATTTTTTCCACCAGCGTGGAATTAAAAACACACCAATCAATAGATAGGGGTAGTAAGTTGAAAAACGCCAAAGCATACTGGATACGAAAGTATAACTCCCCGCAAAATCACGATAGAAGACCGGATAGATGAACTCTGCGGTCCCGGCATTTCCCGGTGATGGAGACACCAGCATAACCACCCACATGGTAATATGCCTGCCAATCATTAAAAGTTGATCCCCCGATTCTATTCCAGCAAAGCCATTCACCCAAATATTGACCATGGCGAATTTGAAGATCCAGACCATATAGGTAATAGCCAATAATTTAAGCCAGTAGAGAGCTGACTGGCCTTTCAGGACCTGTGAGGCCAGAATCAATTCATCACTCTGCTTCATGACCTGAGCTTTCCAACGGCTAAGCATTTTTATTCCCATCAACCCCGACATCAACTTCCTTATGGTTTTGGGAAATAACAGCAATGCCGAAAGCATAAATGAAGTGTATACCACAATAGAAGAATAACTAAGCCAGAACACATGAGAGAGGCTTTCTTCAAAAATACTTGTCCCGGCAGGTACCTCTGGCAACACGGCCCCACCACTCCACCAAATCGCCAAAGGAGAAGAGGTAAGCAGAAACAAATTATCGAGTATAGCCAATAGCAGGGTATAAGCCAGTGCTTTCCCAAAGGGTTGTCCTTCCTTATATATAATGAAAACCAATACGGCCGCTGCTCCGATGATCGGTGGAGTCACTGCAATGGCAAACTCCCAGAGTAAGATGATTCTAAAAGCATGAGCTACACCCATTTCATTATGGGATATACTCCTTACACGCCAGGCATTCAAACTATCTTTAATGGCAGCCACCAAAAATATTATCAGAAGAAAGGGCAGGTAAAAGTCTGAAAGGAGATGAAGTGTCTCTAAAGAAAGCTGATCATCGCGATAAGCCATGTAAAAAATCAGAGAGAGTCCAATGACAACAGGCAACCAAACGCTTCGAGGATTGAGTACTTTCAGCGCTTTCTTATTTTCCATAGCTAGGGTTGTTCTACCAGATCTTCTTCAATTTTTTCGATCCAGAAGTTATTGAAGCCCTCACCCAAATGCATGGTAATAAGACGCATTTGAAGCAAGTCGAGGATAGACAAAAAGTTAAAGATGACGGCAATCTTATTGGGTTCGAATTCTATCAGCTGTTCGAAAGACAAGCGCGGCTTGTCTTCCAGCTTATTCATAATAAAATCTCTTTGCTTAGAAATGGTATATGGATATTGGACCACTTCATGTTTTGGCTTGTTCTGCTCGTATTCATAACGTTCCATTACACGCTGGAACACTTTAACCAGTTTATACAGGTCTATATCCTGAAGCTCTGACTCGACATTATTGCCCTCTGCCAGCTTCTTCAATTCCTTCACAATATTACCCCGCGATTCCTTCTGCGATCGGTTGAACTCCATTTTACCCAGCTCTTCAACCACCGACTTGTACTTCTTGTACTCCAGCAGGTGTTTCACTAACTCTTCCCGAGGGTCAATTTCATTCCCCTCTTCATCGAGCACAGGCCTTGGCAAAAGCATTTTCGCCTTAATACGCATCAACGTAGCAGCTACCAAAATAAACTCACTGGCCACTTCGACATTCATTTCCTCTAAATGATGGAGATAGTCGAGAAAGTCTTTCGTGATTGTATGAATTGGAATATCGTGTATATCAAGCTCATCGCGCTGAATGAAGAACAGCAGCAAATCGAAGGGACCCTCAAAAAGTGGCAGCTTGATTTCGAAGCTCACGGTTACAAATTGTTTTGAATCAAATATATAGAGATTGAAAGAACTGAGGCTTTCATGCAAAAATTATTTTTAATTTTGCCACGAACTAGAATCTGTGACAAACATTTGAACCGTATGTTTGTTCACTAGACATCCAAATGAAAAAATGTTGATCAAGCCCGGACCTTTACTCTCTAAAATCAACTGTCCAGACGATCTAAAGAAATTAGATCAGACACAGCTGGTACAAATCTGTGACGAACTGAGACAGTATATTGTTGATAACGTATCGGTCTATGGCGGACATTTTGGAGCAAGTCTGGGTGTAGTAGAACTAACCGTGGCGATTCACTACATCTTCAATACTCCAACTGATCAACTGGTATGGGACGTAGGGCATCAGGCATATGGTCATAAAATCTTGACCGGTCGCAGAGACAGTTTCCACACCAACAGACTCTATAAAGGCATTTCAGGCTTTCCGAAGAGAAAAGAAAGTGAATACGATACCTTCGGTGTCGGCCACTCTTCTACTTCTATTTCAGGCGCCTTGGGTATGGCCATTGCCAACCAGTATAAAAAAGATGACAGACAGCACATTGCGGTAATTGGAGATGGTGCAATGACGGGTGGACTCGCCTTTGAGGGAATGAACCATGCCGGAGCTACCAATGCCAACCTGCTGATCATTTTGAATGATAACTGCATGTCGATTGACCCGAACGTGGGTGCACTTAAGGATTATCTGACTGATGTCACTACTTCAGGAACTTATAACAGGGTTAAGGATGATGTCTGGAAATTATTAAGCAAGTTTTCCAAGTTTGGAAAAAGTGCTCAAGACGTTATTTCAAAGGTTGAGCATTCGATCAAGGCCATGCTGCTCAAGCAGAGTAACCTCTTTGAATCTCTGAATTTGAGATATTTTGGCCCGGTAGATGGACATGATGTTCATCACCTGACCCATGTACTCAATGATCTTAAAAATATACCCGGTCCAAAAATCCTTCATTGTGTAACTGTAAAAGGTAAAGGATACAAACCTGCTGAAGAAGGAAATGCTACTAAATGGCATGCTCCTGGCAAATTTGACAAGGTTACCGGAGAGGTATTCAAGAAGATTAATGACAAACCAGAACCACCAAAATATCAGGATGTATTTGGTCATACCCTAGTGGAACTGGCCGAGAAGAACGACAAAATCATGGGGGTAACACCTGCCATGCCTTCTGGTTCTTCTATGAATATTATGATGAAGGCAATGCCGGAAAGAGCATTCGATGTGGGTATAGCTGAACAACATGCTGTGACTTTCTCCGCTGGCCTGGCAACTCAGGGCCTTATACCTTTCTGTAATATCTACAGTACATTCATGCAAAGGGCTTATGACCAGGTAATCCATGACGTATGTATTCAGGACCTGGCCGTAAACTTCTGCCTAGACCGTGCAGGTTTCGCAGGAGCTGATGGCCCGACTCACCATGGCGCCTATGATGTGGCCTACATGCGGTGTATACCTAATATGATTCTGGCAGCTCCAATGAATGAAGCTGAATTAAGAAATCTGATGTATACTTCTCAATTACCAAGAGATGGGCAGGCATTTACAATTCGTTATCCTCGTGGTCAGGGTGTAATGCCTGAATGGCGTACACAGATGGAAAAAGTGACCATTGGTACAGGCAGAAAAATAGCTGATGGCGAGGATTTAGCAATTCTTACATTAGGCCACATTGGTAACTATGTAATCGAAGCACGCGAATCAATGAATCAGGCGGGTATTAATCCGGCTCATTACGACATGCGCTTTGTAAAGCCATTAGATGAAGAATTACTGCATGATATCTTCAGAAACTTCAAGAAGGTAATTACAGTCGAAGATGGCTGTGTTACTGGTGGTTTCGGAAGTGCTGTACTGGAATTCATGGCAGCTAATAATTATTCTGCACAGGTGAAGATTCTGGGTATTCCTGACAAAATCGTGGAGCATGGTACACAGCTGGAACTGCATGCTGAATGTGGTTTCGATCCGGCTGGCATTGCCAACACTGCAAAACAAATGTTAGGGGTAAAAGTGTCTTCCCCTTATGCCAGCAATTAATTTCAGAGTTCAGGGTCAGGGAATACCTGTTATTCTCATTCACGGGTTTTGTGAAAACCTGACTATGTGGAATAATATCGCTGCTCCACTATCAGAACATTATCAAATCTATTCCATTGACCTCCCGGGGTTTGGCAAATCTGAATTGCCAACAAACAACATCTCCCTCGAGCTGGTGGCTGAGATACTCAAAGATTGGGCTATTGCTCAGGGTATTGATGAAGCCGTTTGGATAGGGCATTCTCTGGGGGGATATGTTGGGCTGGCACTAGCCGACCTATTCCCTGAAACCATCAAGGGCTTTGGACTCATTCACTCAACAGCATTTGCAGACACTATCGAAGGAAAGGAGAACCGTAACAGGGTGATGGAGTTTATCCTCAAACATGGTCACCAAAAATGGATAGAGACCTTCGCTCCCAGTTTATTTGCCAGGGATAATCTGAATCATTGTCAAGAAGCTGTTGAAGCCATCAGACAAATGGGCCTAAATACTTCTCAGGAGTCAATATTGGCTTACACAAAAGCTATGCGCGACAGGCCAGACAGGTTCAACGTCTGGAAAAACATCATGGCTCATTGCCTTTTTGTGGGTGGAACAGAGGACATCCGAATCGGGCCAGAGATTTCCGAAGAACATATTTATGGCAGGGAAACTGTTGACGGATATATATTACAGGGTATTGGTCATATGGGCATGTTCGAGGACAGAAATCAATTTCAGGTAATTTTGGAGAATTATTTAGGTAAAATTTCCTAAACCTAAAATGATTTTGTAACTTATGGTATGGGCAGTGAATATACCATACCAGACATACCCCAATCAGTAGCTGAAGAAGCCTTTGTAGCTTATTTAGTAAGCACCACCATAGATTCCAATTTCGTGCCCTTAATTAAGAACTTTACTACCCTCAGTGATGAGGTTATCTCAGACTGTCTGAACATTAACGTTAAAACCTACCGCAGTTACAGAGACAAAACGGTAGAACTCAAGCCAATTCAACAAGAACATACCCTGGCCATACTATCGGTATTGCAACATGGTATTAGAGTTTTTGGCAATAAAGAAAAGCTCACCGAATGGTTAGAAAAACCCAATTTCTTTTTTGACAACCGCCCCCCTTTAGATTTTCTCAAAACTATATCGGGTATTCAGTTTATAGACCACAAACTGAGCGCTATTGAATCCGGAGATACTATCTAAATATGCTGGCCTACAGAATCTGTAAGGAAGAGTACTCAACTGAATTAAAAGCTTCTGGTAGGATCAATCGCTGGAACAAGGAAGGTGAATTTGTGATTTATGCTGCTGAATCGCGAGCACTTTGTGCCCTTGAACTATTGGCTCATACCAATGGAGTTACCCCTCAAGGCAATTATAAGGTAATGGTTATTGATATTTCCGAGCCTACGATCGAGGAGGTTAGCATGGATGCACTCCCCTCCAATTGGAAATCCATTAAGTCATATCCTGCTCTTCAACGAATAGGCTCACATTGGTATCATAAACAGAGTAGCCTTATTTTGAAAGTCCCTTCTGTATTAGTCGCGCAGGAATACAACTACGTCATCAATGTTAAGCACTCTCATTTTAATCAATTGAAAATTGCAGCCTTAGAAACTTTCTTTTGGGATGAGAGGCTTTGACTAGTTCTGACTTAAGACATGAGACAATTCTCTTTTGGTTACAACCCCTGCTTTCTGCCAGACAATTTTTCCACTCTTAAAGAGAATTAACGTAGGAATACTTCTCACCCCGAACCTTTGAGCTATAGGCTGGTTTTTATCAACATCCACTTTAATAATTTTCACCCTGCCATCTGTTTCCTGAGCTACTTCTTTTAAAACGGGTGCCATCATTTGACAAGGTCCACACCAATCAGCATAAAAATCTACCAGCACTGGTGTTTCCTGATCTACTAAAGCATCGAATTTTCCTTTCATACCCTTAAATTAATCAAATGAAAAACAGCTTCATCCTTTTAATTGTTCCTAACTGCAAGTGATCAGTCTCTAGCCATATGCATCAATACGACTTTACTGAGCCTTTAAGTTTCCTGGCCCTAACGGGACTCATGTTCCTGATAGTGGTTTTCCGTTATACACTGGTGGCAGGCATATTCTATGTGGTGTTTTATGTGATAGATCCTGAATCAACACGCAGTAGAAAAATTTTCAGTTCTGGTTCATCCAAAGAGCAATTCCGAAAGGAAATCTTCTGGTCTACATTCACATCAATGCTCTTTGCTCTGGCAGGTGCCGGCATGGTAGTGATGTGGCAGAAAGGCTACACGGCCATTTATGACGACATGGATCAATTCAGCTGGTGGTGGGTACCGGTGAGCTTTCTCATTGCGGCCTTTATTCATGAGACTTATTACTATTGGCTTCATCGCTGGATGCACCGACCCAGTGTCTATCGCCTCATCCATAAAACGCATCACGACAGCCATATAACTTCTCCATGGACCAGTTTCTCTTTTCACCCGGGTGAAGGCGTTTTGCAGTCTTTGATTATCCCGGTCATTATACTCTTTCTTCCAATGCACTATTGGACCATTGTCGCCCTGCTCACTTTTATGACTATCACCAGTGCGATTAACCACTCCAATGTTGAGATTTACCCTAAGGGTTTTCACAAACACTGGCTAGGCCGTTGGTTGATAGGGGCGACACATCACAGCCTCCACCATACACAGTACAGGTATAATTTTGGACTGTATTTTACTTTCTGGGATAAGTTAATGAAAACGGAAAGTGAGAAGTATGCTCCTAATTTTGAGAAGCATACTTCCTGAATATCTTATTCGTATCTCAGGCTATCAACAGGGTTGGCTCTTGCCGCTCTTAAAGTCTGGAAGCTTACCGTGAATAAGGCTATCAGCAGAACCAAAACTGCAGGAATCAGGAAGATATACCAGGCCAAATTAATTCTGAAGGCAAAACCATTCAGCCATTGATCCATTCCATAATAGGCCACAGGAATGGCCAGAATGACGGCAATCAGAATCAGCTTCAGGAAATCTGTAGACAGTAGCTGTAAAATACTGGCGATAGAAGCTCCTAGCACCTTACGAATTCCAATCTCCTTAATTCTGGTGGTGGTCATGAATGCAGCCAGACCAAATAAGCCTAAGCAAGCCACAAAAATCGCGAGACCTGAGAAAATACTAAACACCGCTCCGAATTGCTGATCTGCTTTATATTGCTCATTGAAACGATCATCGAGGAAGAAATACTCAAATGGATTTCCCGGAAAGAACCGAGCCCACTGTTCTTGCGCCAGACTCACCACCTGTTGCGTATTGGCTGAATTATACTTAATAGAATAATAGCCGGTCGCATCAGGGATCATTCTGAATATCAATTGATCATAATCTTCTTTAAGAGAAGTATGGTGGTAGTCTTCCAAGACACCAACAATGGTATATATCTGTCCCCAGAAATTGACTCTTGTATTCAAAGCTTCTTCAGGATCTCTAAAGCCCATCTGTTCAACGGCTGATCTCGTGAATAAAATCTTAGACTCTTCATCTCCGAAACTTCTATCAAAGCTTCTACCTGCGATTAACTCAAGGTCATAGGTTTCCACAAAATCATATCCGATACCAATAACCCTGTACTGCTTGCCTTCGGTATCTGGCTCCCCTTCCTTTCTAATTCCTCCGGCATTCCAGAACACATTCCTTCCCGGTACTCCTGTACTCACTACTACATTTTCAACATTGGCATTGGACTTCATCATATCTCCAAAAGCGGTCAACTTTTCCTGATAGGTAGAATCGAGCACGTTGGGACCGTTGATCACGAGGGTCTGGTTGATATCTACTCCGAGATCCTGATTTCGCATAAAAGTGATTTGCTCATATACCGTATAGGTCCCAATAATTAACCCAACAGAAGCCATAAACTGGAATACCACCAATCCTTTCCGCAACCAGGTTCCACCGGTATTAGACAATTTGCTGCCTTTCAATGAATCTATTGGCTTGAAAGAAGATAGTACCAGAGCCGGGTAAAGTCCGGAAAGAAAAGTACCAGCCAGAAACAATGTTGCGAGCCCAATCCAAAAACCCTGCTCCGTAAACAGCGCCATGGTCATAGGCTGATCTGCTAGTTGAGCGAAAGCCGGCATCACTAACATAACTATACAGAAGGCCAGTAATACAGCAAAGAAATTGATAATAAGGCTCTCTGTCAGAAACTGCCTGATCAATTGTCCACGAAGTGAGCCCAGCACTTTTCTGAGACCAACCTCTCTGGCCCTCTCCATAGATTTGGCAGTCGCCAGGTTGATATAGTTAACCCAGGCAATGACTATAATGAAAAATGAAATTCCCAGCAGTGCATAAACGGCATCACCATCGCCATTGACTTCCGCCTCTCCCATAAAATTGGAGTAGAGGTGAATATCACCCAGAGGCTGGAGTTCAAAATCCATCCAGGATTCGTTCTCTCTCATTTCTTCCCCCCATTGTTGCTCAACCAGATCATCTACCTTCTTGGCAAAGGCCTTTGCATCTACACCTTCTTTCAACATGATGTAATTGAAATATCCATCCCAGTACCAAACCCTGTTCGCATCCTGGGCAAACTCTCCCTGAGCAATTGTACTCCAGGAAGCTAGTATGTCATATTTGAAATGGGTGTTCTGAGGAACATCCTCAAAAACGGCCGTCACTTTAATCAATCTATCCCGGTTGAAGTAAAGGTCTTCACCTACCACATCTTCCCGCCCGAAATACTTTTTAGCGGTACTTCTCGATAACGCCACTGAGCCTGGCTCTGTAAGGGCCGTTTCCTTGTCACCGTATAATATTTGAGTGTGGAAGAGATCGAATACTGAAGGGTTAGCAAAATAAACTTTGTTCTCCCGGAACTCTATGTCTCCTTTGGAGAACACTCCCCCTGTCTGATTCAGTCTAGCATAAGCCTCAACATCGGCCAGATGCTCTTTGGTTAAATGACCAATTGAGACTACTCCTGCCGCCCACTCTGTGCTAAGCTCTCCTTTTTCATAGCGATTCGTTTTGAGCCTGTAAACCCTATCTTTTTTGGGATTAAAGTCTTCATAGCTGAGCTCATAATTGACGTATTGCATAATGAGCAAACTTGCAGCAATACCCAGTGCAAGACCGGTGATATTAATCAAAGAAAATGCACGATTTTTCTGTAGCGAGCGGAATGCTACTTTTAAATAGTTTTTGACCATGGTGATTTGAGTTAGTTAACCTGATTTCTGTATATACTGAAGCTAAGACGAAACGATTCGCAAAAACTTACACTAGTGACCGACATAATCGAAAAAGGTTGCACTCAGCACCATTCCTTTTTCAGATGCCTGGGTATTCTGGAATTGAACTTTAAGAAGGAAGGAAAACACAGAAGGCTATAAAATAAAAGAGTCACTCCCGTTGGAGCGACTCCCTTTCACCTAAACACCTGGGTAACTAACTACTCATAGTGAACCTTTCGGTTCCTACACCCAGACTTATCTTTAATGCTTTCGCGAATTGTCTTAATGTAAGAGGCTTTTGGCCTCAGATGAAATCAAAGTTAGTAGGATTTTTTATTAAATAAAATTTAACAAACTAATAATTGCAAAAAGTTATAGTGGACACTATTCACAAGCAAAATTTGCTTCACATACATTTTTTTGTTGTTTACAACAATTTAGTATTTAATGCAGATATTCTTTTTTTCTGTGAAAAAGTCCAGCGCATCCCATCCTCCTTCTCTACCGGCACCACTGTTTTTCACTCCCCCGAAAGGAGTTCTCAAATCCCTGAATAACCAACAATTCACCCATACAATACCACTATGCAAATCGCGGGAAATTCTGTTGGCTCGGTTCAGGTTAGATGTCCAAACCGTAGCAGAGAGACCATAATCTGTAGAATTGGCCATTTCTAAGACATCGTCTTCTGTGTCGAAGGGAGTAAGTGTAACAACAGGACCGAAAATTTCTTCCTGATTGGTTCTGCAATCATATGCCAGTCCTTCAAAAACAGCTGGCTGCAAATAGAACCCTTGTGAGCATTCGCCTTCCACTTCTACTATTTGGCCTCCACATAATAATCTTCCTCCTTCTTCTTGAGCTATTTTAACATAGGACATGACCTTTTCCAGATGCTGAGCAGAAACCAATGCTCCTACCTGAGTACTGTCATCATAGGGAGAACCTATCTTTAGTTTCGAGGCCTTTTCAACAAATGCATCTCTGAATTGCTCATAGATAGGTCGTTCAATAAATATTCTGGATCCACATAAACAGATTTGGCCTTGATTAGCAAAGCTGGATTGTAACGAGGTTTTTAATGCCTTATCAAAATCACAATCAGCAAAAATGATATTCGGATTCTTTCCACCCAGTTCGAGAGACAGTTTCTTAAACATGGGTGCTGCTGTGGCTGCAATCTGCTTCCCTGTCTTGGTTCCTCCAGTAAATGAAATGGCCTGCGTATCATTATGCTCAACAACGGCCTGCCCCACTTTCGGGCCTAATCCATGAACAATATTCAGAACTCCTTTTGGTAAACCGGCCTCAATACAAAGCTTTGAAAAGAGGTAGGCCGTCATTGGAGTAATTTCAGATGGCTTAGCCACCACTGTATTTCCGGAAGCTAAAGCCGGAGCAATTTTCCAGGTGAACAAATACAAGGGTAAATTCCATGGCGAAATACATCCCACCACACCAAGTGGAGACTTGACCGTAACATTGATCGCTTCATCATCCGTTTGATGGGCCTCAGAAGACTCATGAAGAATGGCCGTAGCAAAAAACCTCATATTAGCCGAGGCTCTGGGAATATCTACTGCTCTGGCCAACTTGATCGGCTTTCCATTGTCTTTTGACTCAGCCATTGCCAACTCTTCCAGGTTCTGGTCGATTAGGTCAGCCACTTTGAGCATCAGTTTAGATCTCTCAGCCCTCGATGTCTTCGACCAAACGGGAAATGCTGCCTGAGCAGCCTTCACTGCTAAATCGACATCAGCAGCTTCTGAATCAGGAATCTCCCCATATACTTTTCCCGTAGCCGGCTCAACATTTTCCAGGTATTTACCTGATTGTGGTGCTATGAGTTCTCCACCTATATAATTTAAAATCCTTTCCATAGACTAAAGACAACCTGTTCTGCCACCATCTACAGGAATATTGACTCCATTGATATAGCCTGCCGATGGTGAAGCTAAAAATGCCGCGGCAGCGGCCACCTCACTGGCATCAGCAAAGCGTCTGGCAGGAATCTCTGACTTCATTTCTTCCTCCATTTCAGCAATTGTTTTTCCACTCTTATTGGCTTTATTCTCAATTATGGAGCTGAGCCTTTGTGTGGAGGTAGCACCGGGAAGCACATTATTCACGGTAATCCCAAAAGGCCCCAGTTCATTCGCCAATGTTTTAGACCAATTCGCCACTGCTCCTCTGATGGTATTCGAAACGCCTAGTCCAGGAATTGGCATTTTCACCGAGGTAGAAATGACATTGATAATTCTCCCATAGCCAGATTCTTTCATTGCCGGCACACATGCCTGAGCAAGGATCTGATTACAAATAAGGTGCTGATTGAAAGCAATTCTAAAAGCCTCTAATTCAGCATCAATCGCCTGGCCACCAGGAGGGCCTCCGGTGTTGTTGATCAGTATCTGATATTGGTTACCTGCAGCAATATGCGCATCGATGATTGACTTGACTTCATTAGGTTTGGCAAAGTCAGCGACTAAGACCTGATGCTGCTGACCTGAAGCATGAAAAAGCTGCTCTTTTACCTTATTCAACTTTTCTTCATTCCTGGAACAGAGCGTAATACTACATCCGAGGTTGGCCAGCTCTTCAGCAATGGCTTTACCGATTCCTTGTGTACTGCCGCAAACCAGTGCCGACTTTCCTTTTAAGTTTAAATCCATAGGTTTTGGGGTTCAGGTAAAGTTATGAAAATCACATTTAGGCTTCAGATGAAATTTGGTAAATTCGGGCACACCAAATGGAAATCACATGTCGATACGCAGACCATTTAACCTGACACAGTGGATAGAAGACAACCGTGACTTACTCAAACCACCAGTAGGTAACAAAAACCTCTATCCGGAAGGCACAGATTACATTGTGATGATTGTTGCCGGACCTAATGCCCGTAAAGACTACCATTACAATGAAACGGAGGAGTTATTTTATCAGCTGGAGGGTAATATTACCGTGCGGATTCAGGAAGATGGTCAGGCTGTAGATATTCCTCTTGGTCCGGGAGACATGTACCTCCATCCGCCTAAAGTACCGCACTCACCTATGCGAAGTGAGGGCTCCCTGGGTTTGGTGATTGAACGGGTAAGACAACCTGAGCACAAAGATGGTCTGATGTGGTTTTGCGATAATTGCAATGAGAAACTTCATGACACTTATTTCCCATTAACGAATATTGAAAAAGACTTTCTTCCAAGATTCAAGGAATTTTATAACTCCGAAGAACTCAGAACCTGTAAGAGCTGTGGTCATGTGATGGAAACCGATCCACGCTTTGTAGGGTAATTGGGGAACCAGTGAATTAGGTAATCAGGAAACTGGTGAACTAAAAAGTAAACACATGAAGCTTGAAGAGTTAAATATTTACAAAAGCGCAGATATGATATCTGACAAAATCTGGGGAATCGTAGAAGAGTGGGATTACTACAGAAAAGACACTCTGGGCAAGCAACTAGTCAGAGCTGCTGATTCTATTAGTGCCAATATTGCTGAAGGATACGGAAGATACTTTTTTAAGGAAAATCGAAATTTTTGCTATTATTCCAGAGGTTCATTGCTGGAAACCAAGAATTGGCTAGGTAAGGCATACAGAAGAAATCTCATAAAGAGCGATTTTTATTTCTCGATGATTAAAGAACTGGAGGATCTTCATAAATCACTCAATGGATATATAAAATACATTACGGATCAGAGCAAAATTCAAAAAGACTAATTTACCAATTACCCAATTCCCTATTTGCCTATGCTAAAGATCGATATGCATACCCACATCATCCCTGAGCATCTGCCTAAGTGGACAGACAAGTTCGGTTATGGTGATTTCATCCACCTGCACCATCATAAAGAAGGCGCAGCCATGATGATGAAGGGAACAAAGTTTTTCAGGGAAATTCAGGCTAATTGCTGGGATCCGGAAATTCGTATTGAGGAGTATGCCGAATTCGGTACTCAGGTGCAGGTGATCTCAACCATTCCGGTTATGTTCTCTTATGATGCTAAGCCGGAAGATGGATTTGAGGTATCACGTTTTCTTAATGATCATATTGCAGATATCTGCAATCGATATCCAAAAAACTATATCGGCCTGGCCACCATTCCTATGCAAGATGAGGACCTTGCTATTCAGGAATTAGAAAGATGCAAGAATGAGCTGGGCTTACCTGGAATTCAGATCGGGTCCAATATCAATGACAAGAACCTAAGCTCTCCTCGCTTCTTCCCTATTTTCAAAGCCTGCGAGGAAATGGGCATGAGCATCATGATCCATCCCTGGAACATGATGGGCTTCAATAGTATTGAAAAATACTGGCTCCCATGGCTGGTGGGTATGCCAGCAGAAACTTCCCGTGCTGCCTGTTCTCTGATTTTTGGTGGAGTAATGGAACGTTTACCTGACTTGCGTATCAACTTTTCTCATGCTGGTGGTTCCTTTCTGCCTACCCTGGGCCGCATTGAGCACGGCTTCAATTGCCGACCTGACCTGGTAGCCATTGATAACCCTGTCAACCCAAGAGATTATATTGGTAAGTTCTGGGTAGACTCCATTACGCATGATCCTGTTTTAATGGACTATGTTCTGAAAATGCAGGGTTCGAAAAAAGTCACATTGGGTTCAGATTACCCTTTTCCATTAGGTGACCTGGAAATCGGAGCCTACATCGAAAAGATGGGGCTTAACCCCGAAGTAGTAGACGATATTTTTTGCAATGCCACACTAGAGTGGTTGAACCTCGACAGATCACAATTCGAATCATGAAACACACAGCGATTTCCTTTCTGGACACCCCCATCGGGAAACTGAAGATTATTGGTGATGAACTGGCTATCAAACTGGTTTCGTTCACTGATGATGAAGAGCGTTCAACCGATGGCAAAGTTCCTATTGTGGTCAGGAACTGTAAGTTCCAGCTAAAGGAATACTTTGAAGGGAAACGTAAGACATTCGATGTTCCGGTTGATCCAGATGGAACCGAATTTCAAAAGGAAGTGTGGGATGAACTCCTGAATGTCCCTTTCGGTAAAACATCAACCTATGCCAAGCAAGCCATAAAGCTTGGTAACCTAAAGAAAATCAGAGCGGTTGGAACAGCCAATGGCAAAAACCCAATCGCCATCATTATTCCCTGTCACAGGATTATTGGCAGCGATGGCAGTCTGACAGGCTATGCGGGAGGACTACATCGAAAGGAATGGCTCTTAAAACATGAACAGTCTATTCCTGGTTTTAATCAACTCAATCTATTTGGATGACATACGAGAATACCATCACCTTTGCACAAAATGCCGATCAGGCCGATCCACTAAGAAAGTGGAGATCTGAATTTCATTTCCCTCAAATCAATGGTCGCGATGCCTATTATTTTACCGGCAACTCTTTAGGGCTTCAACCTAAGAGAACCCGTGGCTTCATTGAAGAGGAAATGAAGAAATGGGAAACCTATGGTGTTGAAGGTCATTTTGTTCCCAAGGAAAGACCATGGATGAAGTTCCATGAGGCTAGTAAAAAAGCGCTCGCCAAAATAGTCGGAGCTAAACCATTGGAGGTTGTTTCTATGAACAACCTTTCAGTGAATCTACATTTACTGATGGTCTCCTTTTACCGACCTACTGCTGAGCGTTTCAAAATCATTTGTGAAGCAGGCGCCTTTCCTTCAGATCAGTACATGTTCGAAAGTCAGTTGAAATTTCATGGTCAGGATGTTGATAAGGCACTGATTGAACTAGCTCCCAGGCCCGGTGAAAACACATTAAAAACTGAAGATATTATTTCTGCCATTGAAGAGCATAAAAATGAATTGGCCCTTGTGATCTTTGGTGGCTTGCAATACTATTCCGGCCAGCTGTTCGATATGAAAAGTATCACTGCTGCCGGACATCAGGCAGGAGCATTTGTAGGTTTTGATTTAGCTCATGCTGCCGGAAACGTTCCGCTTCATCTGCATGACTGGGATGTTGACTTCGCTACATGGTGCTCTTATAAATACCTGAATTCAGGCCCTGGTAATGTCAGTGGAATCTTTGTTCACGAAAGATTCGCGGAAGATAATAGCATTCCGCGTTTTGCAGGCTGGTGGGGACATAATGAAAACGAGAGGTTTCTCATGCAAAAAGGATTTCAACCGATGCCCGGTGCCGATGGCTGGCAACTGAGTAATGTGAATGTAATTGGCACTGCAGCTCACCTGGCATCTCTGGAGATTTTCGAAGAAGTGGGTATGGAAGCACTCCGCAAGAAGAGCCTTCAATTGACCGGTTATCTCGAATTTATTATTGACCAGTTAAGTGGTGAAGAGAAGCTGTTCGAGATCATCACACCAAGGAATCCGGAGGAAAGAGGCGCTCAGCTTTCTATTTTCTTTCATAAGAATGGAAAGCAGTTATTCGACTACCTGGTAGAGCAAGGTGTTATTGGCGACTGGCGTGAACCCAATGTCATTCGTATTGCGCCTGCCCCCCTATACAATTCTTTCGAAGATGTCTATCACTTTGGAAGACTGTTAAAAGAGGCCATTGCCAAATATGCCCATGGGTAATATCATTCGACATATAGCTTTTTAGTTATGACAACTTTTTAAACTATGGACAAAAAGATCACTATTCTCGGAGCAGGGCTGGTAGGTTCACTGCTTTCAATATTCCTCTCAAAAAGGGGGTATCAGGTAAACACCTATGAAAGCCGACCCGATCCGAGAAAAGCAGATCTTTCTGCCGGCCGCTCTATTAACTTGGCGCTCAGTCATAGAGGTTTGAAGGGACTACATGCTGTTGGACTAGCCAACGAGGTTAAGGAGCGATGCATCCCCATGCCGGGACGTATGATTCATGATTTAGCCGGAGACCTGAATTTTCAGCCTTATGGAAAAGAAGGGCAGTATATTAACTCTGTTTCAAGAAGCGGATTGAATGAATTGCTTCTGGATAAAGCCGAAGAAGCCGGAGCCAAAATCTACTTCGACTATAAATGCATTGAAGTAGACTACCAACTCACACAATCGCGCTTTCTCCATGATGGACAGGAACTGACCATAAGTGCGGATTTTATCTTTGGTGCCGATGGTGCTTTCAGCGCTATGCGTAATGCCTTCATGCGCACCGATCGATTCAATTACCAGCAGCATTATATCACAGCTGGCTATAAGGAGCTACATATTCCGCCAACTGACAGTGGCGAATTCGCTATCGATCCAAATGCATTGCATATCTGGCCCAGAGGCAAGTTCATGCTCATAGCCCTTCCCAATCTGGACAAAAGCTTTACCGTAACCCTTTTTCTTCCATTCGAAGGGGAAAAGTCATTCGAGAAGCTTCAGGATGAGAACTCTGTCAGGCAATTCTTTCAGGAAGAGTTTGCTGATGCAGTCCCACTGATGCCTGATTTACTTCATGATTTCTTCACCAACCCCACTTCAAGTTTGGTGACAGTCAGGTGTTATCCCTGGGTGAAAGAAAATTGCGCCCTGATTGGCGATGCAGCACATGCCATAGTACCCTTCTATGGACAAGGCATGAATGCAGGCTTTGAAGATTGCTTTGTACTGGATCAACTACTCGAACAGCATGGAGAACTGAACCAAGACCTGCTGGCCAGGTATCAGGAACTGCGCAAGCCTGATGGCGAAGCCATTGCCGATTTGGCTTTGTACAACTTCATCGAAATGCGCGACAAAGTAGCAGACCCCCAATTCATTCTACAGAAAAAAATAGAAAAGAGACTCAACGAGCTGTATCCTGATCAGTGGTTGCCGCTTTACCCAATGGTTACTTTTAGTGACTTAAGATATTCAGAGGCCCTGGCTATCGGAAGAAAGCAGCAGTCCATTATGGACAAGGTATTGGCTGATCCTGAAGTCGAAAGCCGTTGGGAGAACCTGGACTTTGCTTCTATTGTAGCTCAACTCTAAAACTCATTCGCTCCTGCATTGGTGTTTTAGCCCTGAGCAGTTTGTAGGTTCTATTGAAGTTAGACAGGTTATTAAAGCCCACCTCATAGGCTACCTGAGCAATGCTCAATTCTGAATTTCTAAGGAGTTCAACAGCCTTCTGCATTCTGATCTCATTCAAAAAATTCAGGTAGGTCTTTCTCGTATGTTGTTTGAAATAGCGGCAAAAGGCTGCCTTATTCATATGTACTATGTCAGCTACTTCATCCAGGCGAATAGGTTTCTGATAATGATCAAGGGTAAACTGGAATACATCGTCTAACCTCCTTCCCTGACTTTCATTAATTGACTTCTGAGGTTGAAAGCTCAGCCATTCATAATGAGTATCCATCAGTTGATTTAACAACCCGAAGAATTTTCCCAAACGAGCAATTGAAGTGGACTGGAAAACTTCCTGAAACCAGTCAGTAATTACTTCTGAAGTAGTTGAAGAGATTTTCAGGCCACGATCTGATTGTTGAAGAAAGTCTGTCAAACTCTCCAGTTCAGGAAAAACCAGAGCTCCATCCTTTATAAACTCGGGTCTGAAAAATATGGTTCTTGAGAGTACACCAGAAGAACCTGGCTGATAATATACACTACTACTTCTGAATACATGGGGCATATTGCTGCCGAAAAGATAAATATCACCAGCCTTAAATTGCCCCAGGTAGTCACCATAAATTAAAGTCCCCTCTCCTTTTACTATCCAGGTCAGCTGCAGTTCCGGATGCTGGTGTAATTGATCATAGAAATAGGCTTCATCATCGACCTGAAGATAAAGAGAGCTGTTTTCAATTTTTGGAATCTTAAAAGGAAGAGACCTCATGCATGAAATGTAAGCATATAAGACTCTATTAAAGGTTAAAAAAGGCAAAATTTCTATCAGAACAACTGACTATCTCAGTCGATAATTTCTACAATTAAAACTAATCTTGTTTTTAATTTAAATATTAAGCTATTTTATAATCCACTTCTTCAAAACTGCAATTCTGCAGGAGCCAACAAACCATCTATTTTAAGCTATTCGCTACAGGCTGCGCCAAACAGATGAGTCAATCTTGATTCTAATTGGAGTAAGCCGAAAAGCCATTAAGTGAGTAGGTAATTAATCAACAAATAACTCATTATGAAAAAAATACTAAGTGTAGCCTTTGTGGCGATGGGAGTGATTTTCATCAGTACTAGTGCAAAAGCAACTAAATGGAAGGATAGTTTTACAGAGGTTGTAGCAGGTTGCGAAATTACTCACCAATATTGTGACAGACGATTTTTGTCTTTTGATGGCTGTGAATATGGAGAAACCCGAGCAGTTTTTGATGCAACCAGTTCAAGTTGTGTTAATATGCTATTAATGGCTGAGAGATAATAATGGATCATAACCATGATGGTTACGCTTCTACTACAAGTGTGTCTCTTGCTCTGGTTTGTCTATTGATGCTTCTGTTATCTTGTGAAAAGAAGAAAGAAAAGCTAGGTCAAATCCCTCCAATGAGTGGCTTTGAATATCACGATACCCATCTTCGGATTATCGATACATTGGTGTTGGGAGAAAACGATTTTTTCGACCCTTCCTCAGCCAACTTAACTTACGAGAAAGAAGATGACTTTTACTGTTTCGTAAGTCGGGGAGGTGTTATACGAGTCTACAATCAGTCAGGAACCATTGAGTTTCTTTACGACAAAAAAAGCCTTGAAAATCACTACGAATACCCCAATTCCCTTCCCATTGCTTATGAATACATTCCTAAAGAAAACAGAGTTTTGTTACTGTTTGCGGGAGATCCAACCTTATTTCTAGTAGATGAGCGGGGCAAAATTGACAAACGAATCAACCTTGAATTCCCAGAAGATTTATGGTTCCTTCAAATACCCCACTTAGAGTATTCTGAACATGAGCAGTTGGTCTATATCTCAGTTGGAAATGCGGTAGGTATTGAGAATCCCAAAGCATTTTTTCAAAAATCTCCACTTATTGCAGGCTTTAATCTCGAAGGCAAACTGGTGAAAACTATAGGGAAATTCCCTCAAGATATAGCAGACGCAGGTAAGTTCAGTCAGACACCCTTCCAGTTCTTCAGGTACAGTCAAATTGAGGGGAAGCATCATTTTCTATTCGATCATGAAGACCGGTTAAGGGTCTATAAGGAAGATGGACAAATGGAATTTATTAACGTGAGGGCCTCCCACAGGTCATATATCTTTAAGCCCTCTCACATACCATTTTATTCCGAAGAAAGGCTTACCAGTCCCACTAACGACCTCAATCACTTTTTTGTAAAGGTTGAAGACCGAAACATCTACTATATAGGTTATCAGAGATTATTGGAGACACATGGCAACAATGATGTGTACCTTATGCGGATTAACCTCGACAATAACCAGGCTCATGAGGTAAATCTTTCCAAAACCTTAAGAGGACCGTTTAATCCTAAGCTGTCAGGAATTATAAAAAGTGATACACTGGAGTTTTTTCTGAGCAGCGCCTTCATTGATAAAGTTCGGATAGTAAAAGCCATCATGGATACAGAATGAAAGCACAACTTATATTGATCATTATATGCCTGGTGGGCAACTTTTCTATAGCTCAGGAGCAGCTTCCATTTCTAGATGAGAAAGATTCACTTCTTGTTTTCAAACAAAACGGGGAATTATATCTGTCTGGCGAAGAACTTGCAACCATAGATGAGCTGGTCTTTTTAGATAATTATAAGCTAATCACTTCTATCAAATTTCCAGGACAGATCTTCGTCTACGACCAGAACAATTTGTTACAGGATAAAATAGTATTGAAAGGCAAAGGTAAGGGTGCCGTGGCTGGTCTTTATCAGGTGGGTCATAGGGCTTTTCTGGCTACACGTCCCGAAAACAGTCTGTTGTATACCTTTGAGTTGAAGCGAGGCAAAGTGCAGATAAGCAAAAACAAATTACAGCTGAATGGCTCGAAAAAAATATACTATCAAAAAGAGATAATTTCCCCCAATGGCAACCAACTCATACACTTTGACTCCTATGGCATTGACTCTGATGGAAATAACATTGAAGCGGCTGTTCTCTTTAAAAAGACAAATGAAGCACCGGATACTATTTCAGTAATCAAGAAAACCAACGAAACCACTTTCCTTAACCCATACAAGAGTAGCAATTATGAAATCTCCATGATGGAAAATTATAATTGCTATGCTATACAAAACTTCAAGCAAGGTATCATATTGGTAATCAATGAGTCGGGTAAACTCATTGATGAGCTAGACTTAAAACAATTGGCTTCTGATCATAATTCTGAACTCATTAGAGGATATTTTGCTGGTCAATATGACTACTTCTCCAGAATTATTTATGACCCATACACTCATTCCAGTTACCTGTATATAGGAACCTTCACAAACACTAAGTCAAACGGGATGCTTTTTAAATGGGATAATCTTACCAAAAGCTGGAAAAAATTACCCTTTGAAAATCTACCCTTTTTAAATATCCTGGCCATTAAGGATTCAACTCTTTACTTCAAACTCAGAATCAACGAATCTCAACAGGGAATTTATCGGTCAGACTTTAAGAAATGGTAGTAAGTTGACCGCACGAGGCCAATACTAGGCTAAGATGCATGCTTCCTATAAAATTGTATATATCTGAAAAATCTTTCCTTAATATAAAATTAATCTTGTTTTTAATTTAAATATTAAGCTATTTCAAATCACTTCTTCAACACTGCAATTCTGCAGGAGCCAACTAAGCATCTACTTTAAGCTATTCGCTACAGGCTGTGCCAAACAGATGGGTCAATCTTGATTTCTAATTGGAGTAAGCCGAAAAGCCATTAAGTGAGTAGGCATCAATTAAAATATCAATATGAAAAAGAGAGCTTTAGTTTTAATGGTCATTATGACCTTGTCCTTCTCATCTGTAGGTGTTGCAGATGGAGGAATGTGGTTTTGCTTACAGCGTCATGCTGAAGGTGGCGGCCCAGGTTATTGTAGTCTCCGTGAAGATGGAAATGGCAGACAGTGCTTGTCTATCCCTCCTGGATATGGATGTACTGGAAACGAGTTTATCTGGGTTATTGAAAGAAAATAGCAGCAACTCATCATTTTGAATCAAGACACCAGAGCCTGAAGGGCTCTGGTTCAAACTCAATTAGTATGTTTTTACAACAAATCACTCCACTGCTAATGGTAATGCTAATCTACTCATGCAGTTCTCCCGAAAATGTCAACTCTAATAAACCCAGTTACAATCAAATTGCAACATTGCATTCACAAGACTCAGTCCTGTTCGAACTTGATTCAACTCAAGGTTTTTACAGCAACAATATAAACCAGTTAGAAATCGAAGGAAATCAATTCATTACCCTGTTTAATCAGATGACTGGTAAGCTTTATTATTACAACTTAAAAACTGGTGCTACAGTAAAAATCACTCAATATGAAATGGAAGGCCCAAATGGTATTGGAGCCCATGCCGAACAAATAACACACCTTCCTATAGGAATGGACTCGGTATTTATCTACAACGGCTGGGATTTAAGAGGGTATTTATTTGACGGACTAGGCAGCAAACTCAAAACCTTTGATTTTGCAAGCTCAAGTATTTTTGAATCTGAAGGCCCTTTTGTGATTTCAATAACAAATGACAATCGTCCTTATCGAATTGGAAATAAAATTTACTTCAACTGTCAGTCAGTTCCTGCTCGCCAGTTTGGTAAAAAACCTGTTCTGTTAGCACTCAATTTGAAAACCGCAGAACTCCAAGGCATTATAATACCACCAAACTCATACTCGGATTATTGTTGGGGAGTAAACTATTCAACTAATGTATTCAGTACCTACCATGCTGAGAGAAAACAATTCATCATGAGTTATGGTGTAGAGTCAGACTTGTATGTATATGATTCAACCGGAAGAGAAAAGGACAGAGTTAATAACGGTTCTAAATTCTTCGGTTCGATTGAGCCATACTCAAGTAATGTAAAAGACTATATGAATATGTCTTCCTATGAGAAGAGGATGAATCATAGTATGCTCAATCCAAAGTATTACAAACTGCTTCACTTTTCTAATCAAGACAACGAATACTTCCTAAGAGAAACCTTTCTTCCAAGAAAGGAAGAAGATATTCAGGCAGGCATCAACAATCTTAGAAAATCATTTATCATTTCTGACAAAAACCTCAATCAAACCGGTGAATACCTGGTACCAGAACAATACATGACTTCTCTATTTTTTACTTCTTCCAAGGGGGTTTATTTAGCTGATTTGAATTATTACTACAAGAATGAAGGTTTCTTGAAGTTTGACCTGTTCACCCTTAAAGTACTTCCTAATGAATAAGCAATTCATCCTCTTACTCCTTCCAATTACCTTATGGAGTTGTACAAGTAGCTACACATCCTACGAAAGAAGACTAAAAACTATCAATCCAGACTTACTACAAAACGACTTCGTCATTATCATCCCTAATGAGGGCTGTGGCGGATGTATCAGTGGAGCAACACAGTTTATTCAGGATAACATAACAGGAATGATAGAAAGAAACACATCAATAATATTTACTGGTATTAAGGATTATAAGCTTTTTAAAAATCAAGTTGGACAGGAGTTTATTCAGAATAGACAAGTATTAATAGACTCTTCAGACCTATTCATGCACCAAGAAGTATATTCAATATATCCCCAGTTGATCCATCTAGAATCGAAGAGAGTAGTGGCAAAAGAATCCTTTGACCCTAACACCTCACTTAAATTCATTACTCAAGAAAAGTAAGACATATTGTCTCAGAGTGTCCATTTAAACAAATCAAACTGCAAATATTTCATCATAAATAATCAATTTCCCAGAAGTACAACCGGACAAGCGGCTGTAGCTTCGTGAAAATTTATTGCTATGAAAGTGAATTGGGAAGGTGTATACCCGGCAGTAACAACCAAGTTTACTGTAGACGATCGACTGGATCATGAAATGTTTGCTAAAAACATCAAAGCCCAGCTTCAGGCTGGGGTCGATGGAATTATTCTCGGAGGGACTCTTGGCGAAGCCAGTTCTCTCATGGAAGATGAAAAAGATGAGCTGGTTAAATATACTGTCGAATTAGCCAATGGACAGGTTCCGGTAGTCATGAACATTGCCGAGCAAACGACCAAAGGTGCTATCAGAGCTGCTGAAAAAGCCAAAGCCAATGGCGCCAATGGACTAATGATGCTGCCTCCCATGCGCTACAAGGCTGATGACCTGGAGACTGTCACTTATTTCAAAGCAGTAGCCAACTCCACTGATCTGCCGATTATGATTTATAACAATCCGGTAGATTACAAAATCGAAGTAACACTAGACATGTTCGAGTCGCTCAGTGAGTGTGAGAATATTCAGGCAGTAAAAGAATCGACCCGGGATATCTCCAATACCACCAGAATGAGAAATCGTTTTGGCAACCGCTTCAACATACTTTCCGGTGTAGACACATTAGCGCTTGAAAGCTTGTTAATGGGGGCTGATGGTTGGGTGGCAGGATTGGTTTGCGCTTTCCCTGAAGAGACGGTAGCCATATACAGACTACAGAAAGCCGGAAGAATTGAAGAAGCTCGCGCCATATACCGCTGGTTCCTTCCTCTATTGGAACTGGATATTAATGCCAAACTGGTTCAGAACATTAAACTGGCAGAAGTGGCCACGGGTATCGGTACAGAAAATGTAAGGGCACCAAGGCTTCCATTGTATGGTGAAGAAAGAACCAGAGTTCTGGAGATCATCGAGGAAGGAATAAGAAACCGTCCTAAACTACCTGATTACCTTAATTTGTAAGGGTTTGCGTATATTTTCAACCTTAATTGAACGTCTTTGAAAAAAAGGTTTTTCTGCATCGATGCCCATACTTGTGGTAACCCGGTGCGACTGGTGGCAGGTGGTGGACCACAGCTCAATGGGGCCAATATGAGCGAAAAGCGCCAGCACTTTATGCGTGAATTCGACTGGATTCGCAAAGGACTGATGTTTGAACCCCGTGGTCACGACATGATGTCCGGCTCCATACTTTATCCTCCTTCCAATCCTGAAAATGACATCGCTGTCTTGTATATAGAAACCAGTGGATGTCTTCCTATGTGCGGACATGGGACCATTGGCACCGTTACCATAATGATTGAAGAGGGACTGGTTACGCCTAAAATCCCAGGCCAATTGAGACTTGAAACTCCCGCAGGCCTGGTTAAAATAGACTACACGCAGGAAGGCCAGGAGGTAAAATCAGTGAAATTGACCAATGTACCGGCTTATCTTGCTGCCAATTCTCTAGAAGTGGGGTGCGCTGGCTTAGGTAAACTAAAAGTAGATGTTGCTTATGGAGGTAACTACTATGCCATAGTAGAACCACAGGAAAATTATACTGATTTGGCCGATTACTCAGCACTTGATATTATTGGCTGGAGTCGTGAAATCAGATTCAGAATGAATGAAGACTATCAATTCAGCCACCCGACTGACCCAACTATTGGTGGGCTTTCACATGTTATGTGGACCGGAAAGCCGGTGAAAGAGGACTCTGACGCAAGGAATGCCGTGTTCTATGGAGAAAAAGCCATAGATCGCTCCCCTTGTGGCACCGGCACTTCGGCAAGAATGGCCCAATTACATGCGAAAGGTCTTCTCAAAAAAGGCGATAAGTTTGTTCATGAAAGCATTATCGGAAGTCAGTTTGTGGGATGTGTTGAAGATGAAGTTATTTTAGGTGATCAACAGGCAATTATTCCAAGCATTGAAGGATGGGCTAAAATCACCGGTTACAACACCATTCTGATTGACGATTCTGATCCATATGCATTTGGTTTTTCAGTCATATAAATGGGTAAAGAAAAGGCTATAATTATAGGAGCAGGTATAGTAGGACTAAGCACAGCTTACTACCTACACCAAAGAGGTGTAGATGTTGAAATCATCGATGCTGGTGATGGCAACAATAATTGCTCATTTGGCAATGCGGGATATATTTCGCCAAGTCATCTGATTCCTCTGGCATCTCCCGGAATTATTAGTCAGGGTCTACGCTGGATGCTCAATCCTGAAAGCCCCTTCTATATCAAGCCCAGGTTAAATGCTGACCTTATCCGATGGGGTTGGCTCTTCAAAAAAGCCTCCACATCGGCAAGAGTCAATGCCGCAGCTCCTGTGCTCAAAGACCTGATGGTCAAATCACAGACTTTATACGAAGAGATCATTCGTGATGAAAACATTCAGGCTGGCTATGACCACTCCGGGCTCCTGATGATCTGCAAAACCAAGGAGTCGCTTCATCATGAAAAGGAATTGGTGAACATGGCCAAAAGCTTTGGACTGGATGCAGAAATACTGACCCGAGAGGAAACAGAGCAACTTGAACCTCATGTCAGGTACGAGATGGAAGGCTCCGTCTATTTTGGCTGTGATGCCTGGATGACACCACACATCTTTATGAGGCAATTTCAAAACAGACTTCAGGAAGTGGGTGTGAAAATCAGTTATGGAGAAAGGCTGGAAGAACTGATCAAGTCAGAAGGTCAAATCACCGAAATAGTCACATCCAAAGGTAAACATCAGGCCGATCATTTTGTCATTACTGCCGGAGCCTGGTCTCCATTACTTGCCAGGCAAATCGGTCTGAGAATTCCATTGCAGGGAGGCAAGGGCTATAGTTTCATGCTCACCAACCCACCAAAAATGACCCGGCTCCCTTCCATATTGGTTGAAGGAAGATTAGCCACCACCCCTATGGTTGATGGTCTTCGCTTTGCCGGAACCATGGAGCTTTCAGGCATTAACCACGACATTAATCAAAACCGACTGAATGGCATTATCAAGAGTATTCGGGAATTCATGCCAGATTTCAGAGAAGTAGACTTTTCTGACATAAAGCCCTGGGCTGGCTTAAGACCTTGCACACCCGATGGACTACCATATATTGGCAATACCAAAGCGGCCAGAAATCTCTACGTAGGTACGGGACATGCCATGCTAGGCTGGACTTTGGGACCTGCTACCGGTTTATTAATCGCTGAAAAGATTACTTCAAAAAAGATGTCTATCGACTCGCCATTAATCAGTGTCGACCGATACGCATAAACTGTACATTCAGTCAGGTCGTTACCCATACCTTTCAAACCAAAAAAGGTCGCGATTACACTGAAAAAGTTGGATTAATCGCTAATACTTGACATTTTTAATCCGTTCCCTCGACCCGTTAGACAAACAGACTACTTATGGGCAAAATTGCAATTGTAATTGGCTCGGGCATAGCAGGTATTGCATCCTCTATTCGCCTGGCCAGACGAGGATATACTGTCTCTGTTTTTGAGACGAACAGTTACCCCGGGGGTAAACTCACCGAAATCACTAAAGGCGGATATCGATTCGATGCCGGTCCCTCTCTATTCACTTTGCCTTCTCTGGTAGATGAACTTTTCGAGCTCTGCGATATTGATCCACGAAAGTATTTCAATTACGATCAGTTAGATGAAACCTGCCGATACTTCTTCCCTGATGGCAAAGAAATGGTGGCCTGGTCTGATCATGAAAAATTGGCCAGTGAATTTGAAAAGCAATTAGGTGAACCGAAAGCGAATATTTCGAAGGCACTGAAAAACAGTGCTATGTTATATGAGCACCTCGCTCCACTTTTTATTGAGAAGAGCTTACACAAAGCTGAAACCTGGTTGAGTGGCAAGGCAGTATCGGCCTATTCTAAACTCAATCGGTTTGACTTCAATAAAACCATGAATGAAGTCAATAAGAAGCGATTCAAGCAACCTGAGACTGCACAGCTTTTCAATAGGTACGCAACTTACAATGGCTCCGACCCTTATCAGACACCTGCTACACTGAATATCATCCCCCATCTTGAATTCGGAATAGGGGCATTTTTCCCTCAGGGCGGAATGCATTCTATTACCCAGACTCTCTATGAACTGGCTCAAAGCATTGGAGTTAATTTCTACTTCAACACTCCTGTAGAGAAAATTGTGGTTCATGATAATAAGGCCAAAGGGATTGACACCAAAATGGGCTTTCATAAAGCAGACACAGTGGTCTGCAACATGGACATGGTAGCGGCCTACAAGACATTACTGAAAGATCAACATCAACCCAAGAAGCTGCTCAATCAACCTAAGTCCAGCTCAGCTCTCATATTTTACTGGGGAATTAAAAAAGAGTTTAGTCAACTGGGACTGCACAACATCTTCTTCAGCGAAGATTATAAAACGGAGTTTGAGCACATTTTCAATAAGGGAAGTATTTACAAAGATCCTACGGTCTATATCAATATCACATCCGTTAAAAACCCGGCAGATGCTCCCGAGGGCTGCCAGAACTGGTTCACCATGATTAATGTACCTAACAATCAGGGTCAAGATTGGGATTATCTGATTCAGTATGCCAGAAAAGCGATCATCAAAAAGCTCTCTCAGCACCTGGGTGAAAACATTGAGTCGCTGATAGAAGTAGAAGAAATTCTGGACCCTCGATTAATAGAGCAGAAAACCAGTAGCGTTGCCGGAGCTCTGTATGGCAACAGTTCCAACAATAAGTACGCAGCCTTTCTGCGTCATCCGAACTTCTCTAAAAGAATCAAGCAACTGTATTTCTGTGGAGGCAGTGTTCACCCTGGCGGTGGCATTCCGCTATGCCTGTCTTCTGCTAAACTGGTAGATGAATTAATGAATCAGTGAGGCTTCGATAATTACTGTTGAGTCCTGAACCGGGCGTTCATTAGAAAAGAACAATTGGTATTGCTCATACCGATTCATAATCTGCTTCACATAGTTTACAGGTTCAGACCCTCGACAATAACCAAAATTGACAACGGGATCTGTATAATATTCGGACTTTGACTTGAGCAAAAGGTACTTTGAAACCACTTCCCAACTATTAGGGTCTTCGTCATACTTTTCAGCCAATCTCATAGCATCCCTTACATGACCCTGACCCACGTTGTATGACCCAAGCGTAAATTTCATAAGCTCATCAGGGTTTTCCAGATCATCTTGCCAATAGTCTATTAGCCACTTGAGGTGTTTTACCCCTGCCCAGATATTTTCCTGGGGATTATAAACATCTTCTACCGAATACTCATTAATCACATTGCTGGTCAATTGCATCAGCCCTTTCGCTCCAGCCCATGATTCTACTTCCGGATCGAACTTAGACTCCTGAAAAATGATTGATGCCAGCAATAGCCAGTCAATATCCAGCTCTGCTGCAGCTTCTGAAATGAGGTCATCATAAGGAGAAATTTTTCCCTGGCTAATCGATGAATAGTCACTTTGGGCTCTGATTCTTTGGGTCTTGCTGTTCTTGAAGTACTTATTATAGATGACGAAAAAGTCCGGCTTCTTCTTCATTTCATCAATCCACTCATCCACAGTACTTTTCAGGCCATCGGCATTCTTTCTCATGGCCCAGGCAATTTGTTGAGGAAAGCTGATATCAGTGTTGACATCCAGAATCGGGGAATAGGTAGCATTGATCATGGCCACATCTTCATCGGCAATAGTGTAATCAATTTCCCCACTGGCTACCTGCCTGATGAGTGTTTCCGTATCCGCATCCAGTTCAACAATATCAATATCCTGACCTATTTCATTGGAAAGATTATGCAGTCGTTCTGAAAAAGAAGATCCTCTCCGGGTATAAACCTTTTCACCTCCAAGATCGATTGGGTTTCTGATGAGAGAAGCATCAATCTGGTGGCGCTTCAAATCTCTCCAGTTATCTGGCTTTCTTTGTATCAGTACCTGACGCACATAATTATGAGGCTCAGAAAAGGCTACTCTTTGGCTTCTCTCTCTGGTGATGGTTAGATGGTAGGCCATGATATCTGCTTCACCAGAGTTAAGCATCTCAAAAGCCTCTTCAATATTATCAGTAAGTACTACTTTGAGATCTACCCCCATTGATTTGGTCAGTCTGTTGAGCAGTTCGTACTCATAGCCCATCGGGCGACCTCTATAGATGAAATATCCGGTAGTGCTGTTATCTACCACTGCAGTTAAGCTACCGCGTTCCATGATTTGATCAATGTCGAAATCTATGGGTTCGGATATGGCCTTAGAATTCTCTGTCTTTCCCTTGTCTTCATTGGTGGAAGACGAACAGGAAAGGATTGCTAACAGGGTGAAAGCAAAGAGAGTATGCAGCTTTAGTTTTGAAACGATTTGAAGCATCATCTTCCTTAAAAACCCATTTAAAGCCTTAAGGTTCAAATGGATAATTTCAGAAGATATGAAACAGGGCTGAAAAATTCAACCCTGTAGACTATCTAAGATTATTTCCGGCCAGTCGGTTCAGCTCAATTTCCTGCACCTGAACACTGAATGCGGCCTGTACTTTTCTTAACTCAGCCTGCACAAAACTCACCTGTGCTTCCCGGATTTCAAGGGCAGTAGCATTACCGATATTATATCTTTCCTGAGCGATATCGTAGTTCTCCTGAGCTATCTCGAAATTACGTTCTTCCAGCTCTCTGAGGGCGATACTATTCTCATAATTGATAAAGGCCTTTCGAATATCTGCTTCAAGCTGTTGCTTCAGGTTTTGTACTTCCAGCTCCCTGCTTTCTACCTGAATCTTGGCATTCTGCTGGCGTCTTTTGATATCGAAACCATTCAGAATAGTCCATGAAGCACTCACTCCATAATTGAAACCTCTGGATTGGTTGCTAATCAGGAATCCCGCATCGGAGTTTCTGTTGTTGTAATTGTACCCGAGGTTCAGAGAAATCTGTGGTAAGAACTCTGCCTTTACTTCCTTGGTCTGCAAATAGGCAATCTCTCTGTTCCTTTGTGCTCTTAACAGGCTTGGATTATTGAGGTTGGCACTTTGCAACAGGCCCGGTAGTTCAAGGCTTCCCAATACAGCAAAGTTAGACTCCACGTGATAACGTGTATCCAGCTCGGTGCCCATCAGCCTGTTCAGGTCTACAAAAGCATTGTATACTACTTCTTTTTGCTGAAGTACATTGGACTGGTCTGTATTGTAGTCTACCTGGGCCTGGAGGTATTCGAGCTTTGAAGTTTTACCTACTTCATAGCGCGTTTTAGCCAGTTCCACACGGGCTGCAGACAGTTCTAAGGCATCTTCCAATACCCTAAGTCTTTCCTGCTCCAATACAATTACGTAATAGGCAGTGGAGATTTGAGCTATGGTATTTTCAATCTGAACCTTGAGATCATCTTCAGCCAAACCCATTTGCTCAGCCAGTCTGTCTCTGGTATAAAACATACCCAAACCATCGAAAATTGTCCAGCGCAAACTAGGGCTAATATCCAAGGTATTGGACTTTGCTCCATTGATTTCTCTGGGGGCATCATCATTGAGGAACTGCTGACTTACGTTGGTATTTGAAAAGCTTTTGCCAGCGGTAACTGTTACCTGCGGCAATAGTGCTCCAATACTCCTATCGTAGTCATTCGTAGTCTGGTCTACTGTTTTCTCAACAATTTTAATGTTTAGATTTTTATCTAAACCTGTGGTTATAGCCTGCTCTAATGTTAGACCTTCCTGGGCTATCAGACCTGCCGAAAGGCATACCATTAATATGCTTGAAATAATTCTTTTCATACTAAACTGTAGTTCTGGCTAATCTGGCCTTTTTACTGGTGAAATAAGTATAGATAGCTGGAATGACATAAAGGGTGAGAATGGTCGAGAATATCAAACCTCCAATAATAGCTACCCCCATAGAAACTCTACTTTCGGATCCGGCTCCCAGCGCCAGGGCGATTGGGAGAATACCGAGAATAGTAGACAGGGATGTCATCAGAATAGGTCTGAATCTTGACTTGGCAGCGTCCAGTGCGGCTTCTCTTACCGTTAAGCCTTGTGCTTTTCTCTGGTTAGCGAATTCCACGATAAGGATACCGTTCTTCGTCACCAATCCCACCAACATGATGATACCAATCTGACTGAAAATATTCAGAGTTTCTTCATATCTCCAAAGCACCAGGAAGGCTCCGGCTAGTGCCAAAGGCACGGTGAACATGATAATGAGCGGATCTACAAAGCTTTCGAACTGTGCTGAAAGTACGAGGTAAATCAGAATGAGTGCAAAAGCGAAGGCGAAGTACAAGCTATTGGTACTGTCTCTGAATTCTCTCGACTGTCCTGCCAAATCAGTGGTAAACGTATCGTCCAGTACATCCTTAGCTATTTTATCCATCGCCTCAATTCCCTGACCTGTGGTAGTCTTACCCGCCAGGTTGGCTGAGATTGTTGCTGAAGCGAAGCGGTTGAATCGATACAATTGCGGTGGAGAACTTCTCTCTTCCAGGGTTACCAGGTTATCTAACTGTATCAATCGACCATCTGCTGATCTTACATAAAGTGTCTTCAAATCGAGTGGATCGTTCCTGTTCTCTCTGTCTACCTGACCAATGATCTGATACTGCTTACCTGCCATGATGAAGTAACCAAAACGCTGACCTGCCAGACCCAATTGAAGGGTTTGTGCCACATCTCTTACAGAGATACCTAGCGTTCTGGCTTTTTCTCTGTCAATCTCAATAGTGATCTCAGGCTTGGTAAATTTCAGGTTCAGGTCTACGAATGAAAATTCGGGAGCTTCTTTGGCTCTTCTCATAAACTCAGGAAGTACCTCCTTCAGTTTGTCAAGGTTTTGTGCCTGAATTACATACTGAACAGGGAAACCTCTGGCACTTCTACCACCGATTGTAGGTGGTTGAGAAAGGAATGCCCTGGCGTTTGTGTACTTGGAAAGTATCGGACCAAAGTCATTCAGAATGTCTTGCTGACTTCTTTCTCTCAATTCCGGGTCAACCAGTTTGATATTAATCCTGGCGGAGTTAGTTGCACTTGCACCAAAGCCAGGAGAGGTTACGGTAATTAATGCTTCGGTTTCCGGTATATGTTTTCTCACCGCTCCAATAATGGTATCCACGTAGGCATCCATATATTCGAAAGTAGCTCCTTCCGGACCAGTTGCCATTCCACTCAATGAGCTTCTGTCTTCTAACGGAGCAATCTCTTCGGTGATGTTATTATTGGATAATAAGAGGGCAATTAAACCTCCGGAAACAAGTACGACCACAAAAGCCATCCATCTGATGTTCATAAATGCATCGAGGGTATTGTTATAACCTCTGTTAAGCATGACAAAGAATGGCTCTGTTTTATTATAGATCCAATTGTGCTTCTCGCGCTTCTTCAGAAGCTTGGAGCTCATCATTGGTGTGAGCGTCAAGGCTACGAAAGAGGAAATAACTACGGCTCCTGCCACTACAATTCCAAACTCTCTAAAGAGCCTTCCTGTCAATCCCTGAAGGAAGATCACCGGCATAAATACCGCCACCAGGGCAACGGTGGTTGAAATAACGGCAAAGAATATCTCATTCGTCCCGGTAATACCTGCATCAATCGGCTTCATGCCACCTTCAATCTTTGAATAGATATTCTCGAGTACTACAATCGTATCATCCACCACCAAACCAATGGCCAACACCACTCCAAGCAGGGTCAATACGTTAATGGAGAACCCAAAGACATACATAATGAAGAAGGTTCCTATCAATGAAATAGGAATGGTCATTACCGGAATTACAGTTGTTCTCCAGTCTCTGAGGAAAGCAAAAATAATCACCACCACCAGGGCGAAGGCAATCATAATGGTTTGCTGCACCTCAGTAATTGACTCTCTGATATACTCAGTATTGTCAAAGCCCATTCCCAATTCAATATCTTCAGGAAGGTCTTTTTTCACTTGCTCTATACGCTTGTAGAAAGCATCTGCAATTTCAATCTGGTTAGCACCCGGCTGGTTAATTACGGCAATACCCACCATAGGTACTCCGTCTCTCTTCAGTACCGTTCTTTGGTTTTCCGGAGCGAGTTCGGCCCTACCAATATCTCTGAACCGGACAATGATTCCGTTATCTTCTTTGACGATCAGGTTATTGAATTGCTCCGGAGAGTTAATCCTTCCTACTGTTCTCACTGTAAGCTCCGTACTGGAACCTTCAACTGAGCCTGATGGCAATTCTACGTTATCGCGATTCACCGCATTTTGAACATCGAGCGGTGTTAATTCATAGGCAGCCAGCTTATCAGGGTCCATCCAGAGCCTCATAGAGTATCTCTTTTCACCCCATACCTGAACTGAGCTCACGCCCTGAATGGTTTGTACTCTTTCTTTCAGAATAGTTTCCGTGATCTGACTCAGTTCCAGCAAACTTCTCTGTTTACTCGATACATTGAGGAAGATAATCGGACTGGCATCAGAATCTGCCTTTCTTACTGTCGGTGCTTCCACATCCGGAGGAAGCCTTCTCACTACGCCCGATACTTTATCACGCACATCGTTCGCAGCGGCTTCAAGATCAACACCCAAATCGAACTCAGCACTAATGGAGCTACCTCCATCTCGGCTGGAAGAGGTCAGGGTTTTAATACCTGCAATACTGTTAAGGGCTTCTTCAATAGGCTCGGTTATCTGAGCCTCAATAATCTCGGCATTAGCACCGGTATAACTGGTAGAAACAGAAATTACTGGCGGATCGACACTTGGGAATTCCCTTACTCCCAGGAAAGTAAACCCAATGATACCGAAGATGACAATGATGATATTCATCACCAATGCCAGCACGGGGCGTCTTATACTGATGGTAGATAAACTAGCCATATTATCTGGTTAAGTTTGAAATGGAAATGGATGAACCTTCTCTAATCTCAAGTAATCCTGAAGTAATTACCGTATCCTGCGGGCTGATGCCTTCAACAATCTGAACAGCATCTTCTGTACGCATACCAATCTGCACGACTTTAGACGACACTTTGCCTCCTCGTGCTATGAAAACCTTATGTCCGTTGAGTTCAGGAATTACTGAAACGGTTGGCACCATCAGGGCATCATCAATAGCAGACATTACCAATTCAATTCTGGCAAACTGACCTGGCAATAATTTTCCGTCTTCATTGCTGCAAATAGCTCTTAATCTGAGAGTTCTTGTGGTCTGATCAATTTGAGGCTCGATGGCATAAACCTCCCCTTCAAACTGCTCCGACAAACTTTCGGTCTGGAAATAAATAATGTCACCTTTTTTCACTTCAGCGGCATACTTACCCGGAATGGCAAAATCAAGCTTTACCGGATCGATGCTGTAAAGGTTAGTAATGACTGTACTGTTGGTGATATATGCTCCTTCACTGATTTCTCTCAAACCAAGAATTCCATCAAAGGGTGCCACAATGGATGTTTGGGCAATTTGTGCCTCCACTACTTTGATATCGGCTTCTACTGTATTGAGGGAAGTAAGGGAAATGTCGTATTCTTCCTGGCTAATAGCTTCTTTGTTGAGTAGTAGTTTTTGACGTCTTTCAGTTTCCTGAGCGAGTTGTCTGCTATATTTCAACTTCTCCAACTGAGCCTGCAACTGATCGTTTTTCAGGCTCACCAGCAAGGTACCTTTCTTTACTGTCTCACCTTCATTGAAGTGAATCTTTGTAATCAGTCCTGAAACCTCACTTTTCAGTTCCAGCGATTCGTTGGGTAGAATGGAACCTGTGACTTTAATCTTATTCTCTAGCCTTTTAGGTGTAACCACAATGCCACTGACAGGCACGGTACTTGGACCTCTCGCAGCAGCAGGACCTGCTCCCACTCCCTGGCTTTCGGTTCCGAAAATCTCGTCCATGCGAGGATAAATTACCCACGCTGCAACAGCTAGTATAATGATTACTATAACTATTAATCTGGATGTTTTACTCATTAGTTTAAGGTGTATTCCGAGTTAGTTTTTATAAAGTCGACTGCGAATGTGTTGAATGTATCGGCTTGTTCAACATTGCAAACATGACCGCAATCGGGTATTATTCTCAAGGTAGAATTAGAATGCTTCCTTGCCAGTTCCATAACCTGGGGCAAAAACATATAATCCTGGTCTCCCATTAAGTAGAGTACGGGAAGCCCAATCTCTCTTTCATTGAAATATTTTAAAAGCGGGTTTAGCTTATGTGTAAGGTTAAACCAGCGTATAAACTCCTTCTGACACAGCTTTTTAGCCTGGTTGGCAAAAAGTACCCGAGATTCCTGATTTCTCTTTCTCGGCATGATAATCCAGGCAAATAGTTTATATAACCACATATATGGAATGAATCTCTTGGTGGCATTTCCTACCGCCACCAGGAATCTTGACCTCACATTCAGACGGGTCACTGCTCCACCCATAATCATACTGCTCACTCTTTCGGGAGCCATTTCTCCCAATTGTCTCATCAGGATAGTTCCCAATGAGATACCTACAAAGTGCGACTTTTCAATCTCCAGGTGATCCATCACCTCAATGATGTCTTTGACAATATTTTCAAAGTTGTACTCATCAGTGAAGTATCTCTTAAACATCTCCTGAGACTTACCATGTCCTCTCAGATCGAGCAGGAGCACGTTGTACTCTGCCTTAAAAGATTTGATCTGCTTGAACCATATTGATGAACTCCCCCCGGCACCATGGACGAAGGTGACCCATTCCTTAGAATGACTGTGTCTATATGTTTTGTGATAAAGCATTGGAAATTACTGCAAAAGTAACTGTAGGAACATGAATAAGTTTTACCGTTTGTAGAAGTCTTAGTGTTAATGTGACACAAAAAAAGTCCCGGGATAGCACCCGGGACTTTTTTAGACTTTATATTCTTGAAAAGGTTTAGTCAGAAACTGACTTCCTTCTTAGAAGTTAATTCTCAATGTAGCATTCCAAGTAGTTCCGAAACCGAACCATACTGAGTTTTGGTAGTCGATACCATTCCAGGCAGGAGCAGACTCATCAGCTCTGTGGATGTTAGTCTCAGACTCAGCAATGTACAATGTGTTCAACAGGTTGTTCACGTTCACTCTGAAAGAAGAAGTGTTACCAATCAGGTCGAATCTTACAGTTGCACCAAGGTCAACCAATCCGTAAGAAGGAAGCTTCAATGCGCCATCGTTATCTGGTTGTAAGAAGTCAGAGTTGTTGATTGAGTAATCAGCATAAAGACCGTCTACAAAACGATAAGATAGATCGAAGTTGAATTTACCGATTCTATAGTCAGCTTCGATATAAGAAGTGAACTGAGCAGCATCACCTACTTTAGCATCTTCCACGTAAAGGGTAGCAGTACCTACAGGCTGGTTTTGATCATCAAATACCTGAGCTTCGAAATCCTTAGTGTATTTCCAATCACCGGCAGAGATCATACCTCTGAATTTCAATTGGCTGTTGTATCTGTATTCTGCTTCGATTTCAACACCCATGTGACGTACATCAACATCGTTGAACTGAGCAGTACCATTGATACCACCTGGAAGAGTTACACCTCTGGAGATGAATCTGTTACCCCAGTTAGTAGAGTAAGCGTTCAAGTTTACTTTCAGGTTATTGCTTACGTAACCGTAACCTACTTCAATTGAAGTAATTTCTTCGTTTTGAAGATCAGGGTTCACATTATTTGCGAAATTAGGGAATACAGCATCGAACAATGGTTGTCTTGAGATGTATCCAGCGTTGAAGAACACGTTAGACTTAGCATCGATGTTGTAGTTAGCACCACCTTTTACATATCCACCTGTAATGCTTTTCTTCTCAGAAATTGGGTTAGCAGGTTGATCGAAGAAATCCTCTCTTGTGAATGATTGGTTAGAGATACCAGCCTGAAGTACAGCAGTGAAGTTTACTTCGTCATTGTACTCAATCAGACCGTTGAAACCTTGCCATCCAACAATACCAGTGTTGAAGTAGTCAATTTTCTCTCTTTCCAAACCAGTGTTTCTGAATGGAGAAGCATTGATAGTAACATTTTGAATCTGACCTGCAGAGTTTCTGTTACCAGTTGAGAAGTAACCATCAAGACCCATTAGGTTCTCCAATGATCTGTAGTGGAAGCCAGTGTAGCTTCTCAAATCGATACCTACTGAGTATCTCCAGTTGTTTTTGGTAATGTCAAGAGTAGAGATACCACCTACCCAGTTGTGAGAGTTCATAGAAGCTCTTCTTACCAATACAGCTCTGTTCACACCGTCATTTCTGAAACCATTAGAACCGATCAATTGCCCCTGGAAACCAGAGATGGAACCTGTATAAGGAGAAGTAGTTGATCTGTTTACAGCTACTACGTTGTCGAAGTTGATAGAACCATCAGCGTTTCTTGAAGCAGCACCTCTTCCTCTGTTCAACAAATGCTCAGTTAAGTCAATGTTGAAAGGATAAAGGTCGATATCGGCATTTCTGAAGTTGTTACCTCTTGGACCTGTTCCTCCACCTCTACCGGCAGAACCGTAAAGTGAAGTAGCCAATTTCATGTTTTCATTGATCTCCCAATCCCAGTTGAAAGTAGCCAAAGGCTTGTTGTAGAAGTTTCTTCTCATGTTGAACTCCTCACCGTTCAACTCACCAGCATCAGTATTCCATCTTCTGTCAACACCAGACTCACCGAAGTTGATGTAGTCACGGATAGATACCCATGTGCTTCTTTGGTGGTGCCACTGACCAGCACCAAGTAGTGACAGGTTCAGGCTGTGTTTTGAGTCTTCCGGAGAATAACCAACAGCAGCAAAGTATGTCCAGCCTTCACCAGAAGTACCATTGACATAACCGTTACCAGACCATCTGCTAACCAGGCCAGAGAATGCCCAGCCTTTGTCGTTTTTACCAGTGTTGAAAGAAACACCAGTTTTCACATAACCATCGTTACCAATACCTTGAGTGAAAGTTCCACCCTTATCGATTTCAGCAGCTTTAGTGAAGATAGAAACTGTACCACCTACTGAAGGTACAGCCAGTCTTGAAGCTCCAAGACCTCTTTGAATCTGGATACCAGAAGCAACGTCAGTCAAACCTTGCCAGTTACTCCAGTATACCCAACCATTTTCCATATCGTTAACAGGCTGACCGTTAATAAGGAAAGAAGTGTTACTCTGATCAAAACCTCTCAATGAAAGTCTTGAGTCACCATAACCACCACCTTGCTTAGTAGCGTAAACACCTGGAGTTCTGTTCATAATTTCAGGGAACTCGAGGTTACCAACCTTCAGAGAAATCTCAGCCGGAGCAATAGTTGAAATTGCTACTGGTGTTTCTCTTTCCTTAGCTACATCAATTACACTAGAAGAAATAACGATCTCGCCTAGTTGATTAGCTTGAGGAACCAATTCGATTACCATTCCATCTTTTGCAGCTACATCTTTAGCTTCAAAACCGATGAATGATACTTGTAGAGTTTGACCTTCTGAAACTCCTTGGATTCTGAAAGAACCATCGAAACCGGTAATGGCTCCTGTAGTAGTTCCTTTCAGCACAACCGTTGCTCCTGGCAGCGGGTCTTTCGTTTCCGCATCAACCACCTTACCGGTAATTTGTGCGAATGATACTTGTGATGCCAATGCCAGCACCAAACAGAGTAAAAATTGCTTCATAGTTGTTAATTTAGACAGATATTCAACGTTTATTGGTGGCAAAATTAACATTGTCTTCAGTCACGACTGTTTGACAAATGTTATGATTTCGCTACGATTCTACTTATGCATTAACCTATTCTTAACATTGGTTAACTTCATCATATTTGGCTTTTCCATTGGTGAGTGAAGCGAAATTCCGATGTACTTGGAAAGAGCCTTCAGGGTGGCATTTTGTACAATCCTTATACGGTTCGCTTTCGAGTAGCGAAATTAACCAGAAATCATTTTCGAACCACTCTTTCATTTATTTTTTTGTCAACCTTGCTTGACTCAACAACTAACATGACTGTTTTATTAAGTGAAGGTTATCAGTATATTGCCTGACGAGAACTCCTATACTATGAGAAAGAGATTGGTGGGACTGATTTTCACAGTAACTCTGTGTGTTAGTCATTTCGCTTTTGGTCAGCTTAATTTAAATTACTATCTGCCTCAGAATGTGTCGTTTAACCCGGCCATCCCAACTCCTGCTTCAATCATTGGACACGAAGTGGGCGAGTGGCACATCACACACGACAAGCTGGTTTATTATATGCGTGAACTGGCAAGGGTTTCGGACCGCATTAGCATCGAAGAAATTGGCAGAACACACGAAGACAGACCTCAGTTATTACTGACCATTACCCACCCCAGCAATCTGGCCGGAATAGATAAAATCAGAAGTGATCATGTCTGGCTGACCTACCCGAACGAAGCCGACAAATTCGACATCAAGAAAATGCCTGTTGTGACCTATATGGGCTTCAGTATTCATGGTAATGAGCCCAGTGGATCTAATGCTTCCATGCTCGTGGCCTATTATCTTGCAGCTGCCCAGGGACCGGAGATTGAAAACATGCTCAGAAACTCTGTGGTATTACTTGATCCTTCTTTCAACCCTGACGGACTAACCCGCTTTTCAACATGGGCTAATAACCACAAGAGCAAATATATTAACCCAGACCCTGCAGACAGAGAGTATAGCGAGGTTTGGCCGGGAGGAAGGACCAATCACTACTGGTTCGATCTGAACAGAGACTGGCTCCCTGTACAACAGCCGGAGTCAAAAAACAGAGTAGCTCAATATCACCAATGGAAACCCAACGTTCTGACTGATCATCATGAAATGGGTACCAACTCCACTTTCTTTTTCCAGCCCGGAGTGCCCCAACGAACTCACCCCTTGACTCCTGAATTGAATCAGGAACTCACCAAAAAGATAGGCACCTACCATGCAGCAGCACTTGACAGCATAGGCTCACTCTATTTTACAGAAGAGGGTTATGATGACTTTTATTATGGTAAAGGCTCAACCTTCCCCGACATTAATGGAGGTATAGGTATTCTTTTCGAGCAGGCCAGCTCAAGAGGCCATGCTCAGGAAAGCATCAATGGGGTACTGGAATTTCCATTCACCATTAAAAACCAGTTCAATACAGCGCTTTCTACCTGGAAGGCTGCGGTAGAAATGAGAGAAGAACTGCTCGATTATCAGAGAGACTTTTATAAAAGAGTTTTACGTGAAGCTGACAATGACAATGTTAAAGCCTACATCTTTAAAGCAGAAAAAGATCCTGCGAGGGCTTATCATTTGGCTGAAATTCTCGATGCTCAGGAAATAGATTTCTACAGGCCCTCCCGAGAGATTAGAATGAACGATGAAAGATATCAGGAAGACAATAGCTTCATCATTCCTCTAAAGCAGCGCAACTACAAGCTTATTAAGGCCATGTTTGAAAAAAGGAAGGAGTTTCAGGACAGCCTTTTCTATGACATTTCAGGATGGACCTACCCGATGGCATTCAATCTAGAGTATGCAGAAATGAGTAGTCGCGATTACAGTAGAAATCAGCTTGGGGCTAAAATTGATCAGTTGGAGTTTCCAGCCGGACAGGTATTAGGTGGCCAGAGTGCCTATGCCTACATCTTTGAGTGGCATGGGTATTATGCTCCCAGGGCCGCCAATAAACTGCTTGAGAAAGGTATCAGAATTAAAGTTTCTACGAACAAGTTTATTGGTCCGGGTGAAAAAGAATTTGATCGGGGAACGATCTTAGTACCTGTTGCAGGTCAGTCACTCTCAGAAAATGAGCTGTTCTACGAAATGCAAAATATTGCCCGGGAAGATGGTCTGATGATACATGCTATGACCAGTGGTCTCACTGAGGGGGTGGCTTTAGGCAGCAACAGCTTTGAGGCGTTAGAAAAACCTGAGGTAGCCCTTGTGGTTGAAGCAGGCAGCTCTTATGATGCGGGGGAAGTATGGCATTTATTAGATACCCGCATGCACATGCAGGTAACCAAACTACCAGAGAACAGAGTTGGCTCAAGTGCGATTGATCGATATAACACGATCATTATCACCGGAGGCCTGGATCTTTCTGAAAATGGAATGCAAAATCTTAGAAGATGGATTGGCGATGGAGGCACCTTAGTGGGTATTGGATCAGCAGTAAGCTGGATGTCAAGAAACAAACTGACCAACCTGAAAAGTGTAGAAGTCGAGTACCCGGGTACGGAAGAAATTGCCTACGACCAGATCGATAATTACTCCCGTTCTCTTTACATACCCGGAGGTGTTTACATGTCTAAACTAGAGCTGTCTCATCCGATGGCCTTTGGTTTTTATAAGGAGAACCTACCAACCTTCAAAAGGGGCACTTTACTGATTGAACCTTCTGAGAGTAAGTTTGCCAATGTTGGCGTTTATACCGAGGAACCCTTGGTTTCAGGCTGGATTAGTGATGCAAATCTGGAAGCCATGAAAGGTACTTCTACCATTAGAGTAAACAGCCTGGGCAGAGGTCGCGTAGTTTCTCTGGTAGACAACCCTAACTTCAGGGCTTTCTGGTACGGAACTAACAAGCTGATGATGAACGCTATATTCTTCGGAAGAATTGTAAATGGCTATGCTGCGCGATAATATCAATCAAAGCCCGGCATAGGACGTATTTTTTAGTTATTTTTGTCAAAATTTCCTGACGGTGGACAACCGCTTATTTTTACTCGATAAGAATTATATACTCAAACAGGCCCAGTCAGATCTCAGACTGGAACTACAAGCACAGCTAGTTGACCTGGTAAAAGCAGCCTATTTTGACTGCTTCAATCCACTGCGCCTGCCTGATGAAGTAAGCGAGCAGGTAGAAAACTTTCGCCCCGTTCACCTATCCTTCTTTGACGATCTATATGATATTCTCGCGGGAATTTACAGGTATCAGATTGGAGATAATCAGTTGGAACTACTCTTTGACGGGAGCAGTCACTATGAAAAATACCTTATCGACTGGAAGGAAACTTTTCAAGGCTATGTCAGGGCACTATGCCAGAAGAAGAACTTTATTCTGGCAGCTTTAGAGCTTACCGTATTCCATACCATGGAGAATAGAATCGAGCTGGCACAAAACCGAATGAAAGTGGCCATCTTCGATCATTTTGAACTGAAGGTATACAAGCACAAGGGCATCCAAACCTTCAAAAGCAAGAGTGCTTAACCCCATTGAATACTGAAGGTCTCAAAGCCTTCTGAGTTAACCTCTTCCGTTAAAACTTCTGTAACTACTGCATAGGTTGGACCTTGATGGCACCACTGGATCAGTTCTTCAATGGAATCAGAATCTCCTTCGGCATGAATTTGCACATCACCATTGGGAAGGTTCTTACACCAACCATTGACTTTGAGCTCCGTAGCCTTTTCTCTGGTTGAGGCCCGGTAGTAAACTCCCTGAACTTTTCCTTTGACCGTAATCTTAGTGGCTTTTGGCATATTCTTCCATGATAATTAATCCTGAAGAAGTTCCAAGTCGATCAGCACCGGCTTCAATCATGGCCTGAGCATCTGCCAAAGATTTAATACCTCCCGAAGCCTTTATTCCTACATTAGATGGTGCGGCAGACCTCATTAACCTGACGTGCTCCACTTTGGCCCCGGCCCCGGCAAACCCTGTCGATGTTTTAACAAAGTCGGCTCCGGCTTCAGAACAGATTTTAGTAGCTCTTACAATTTCCTCATCGCTTAGGTAGGCCGTCTCGATGATCACCTTCATCATACAGCCTGCTTCATGAATCTGATGAGCACATTTGGCCAGTTCTACCTTTACCCAGGGCATTCCCTCTTTAAAGGCAGATATGTTCATGACAATATCCAATTCATTGGCACCTTGCTCAATAGCGCGTTTGATCTCGAATTCTTTGACTTCGGTTTGATTGTATCCCAAAGGAAAACCAATTACGGTCACCAGTTGAATATCAGATCCTTCTAATTCCCGAGCGGCTCTTTTCACCCAAAATGGAGGAACGCAAACGCCCAAAAACTGATGTTCTTTAGCCTCAGAAACGATTTGATCTACATCTGCAGCCAGCAAAGTGGGCTTGAGTATAGTATGTTCTATGTATCGATTAATGTCCATTGACATAATCCTGAAGGTAGCTGAATTTATTGGTAAGCTTTCCACCTTCGGTTATGGTGGCTCTTTCTATGATCGCGTCCTTATCTTCACCCAAGAGGTTAGGTAAAATATGTGTCATAAATTCTTTACCGAAGTCTTCGGAAGCGTTACGAGGTAATTCACATGGCAGGTTGTCTACCGCCATCACCGTGATGTTCCCCTCATCCGTATAGGCTTCTTCGACCCGATCATTACTCGGGTTATAATCATATACAGGATTTTCAATAGTACTCGGCTGCTTGGTAGAAGGGATTGAACCTTCAATATCGCAGGTAATATCTGCTACCACATGAATTTTGAAGTCATTCCGTGAAATATCTTCTCTGGTGAAGAGCACAGGAGCTCTTGGGTCCCAGTATGCTCCCGCAATGAGTAAGTCTGCCTTCTTGGCATAAGGCAGAAAGCCAGACTCATAAAGCGAAGGGTCAGCATAGAATTCATCGCGATCGAACAGACCACCATCTTTCTTCTGGTTATAGTCACGGGTATTCAGCTGAGTATATACAGGTTCATTGAAATGCTCATTGAGGAATTCAGCGGCACTCACTTTCCTGATCTTCATTCCATCCAGTACTTCCATAGCCCCTTTGGAAACCCGGCCTCCTCCCGTCAGCAAAATCTTAATTTTTGGTAAATCTACTTTGGGAAACTCTGTCTTCAGATCATCCAGGTCGAAACAGGTATGGGCCGGTCTCAGGTGAAATAGATTATAGCGTTCGCCATAGGTTAAAATACCATTGTACGCACCCACTATCCCCGCATATCGGCCAAAGGCAATGAGACGTTTGCCATTCTTATTGGTCAGGCATTCCCAATCGATGAGCCGGATTTTTTTACTAATAATGGTTTGGAGTAGTTTCCTGTTATACTCTTGCTTCTTAATGGTATGTGAAAAGAAAAAGTGTGTCTTACCATCAGCAAGCATATTCATGGGCACTTCTTTCACTCCAAGAATGATTTCACAATCACTCACGTCATCGACCAAAGTAGCTCCTGCCTGCTCATACTCTTCATCCTTAAAACAACGGATATCGCTGCGCTGACACCTGATGTCTACTGATGGATTCAGATCAAGGATTGATTTCACTTGCTCGGGAGTCAGAGGGACTCTTCTGTCGATAGGCACTTTGCCTTCTTTGATAATACCTATGGTGAGTTTTGCCATGATGCAAAATTAGGATTCTGAAGGCATGAACCAACTACTTGATAAAGCTTTGCAACATCTCTGCCGCCAATTCTTCAACATATTGAGCTGCATTCTGCATGGAGTCCTGAATACCTGAAGCTTTTTCTCTCACCTGCAAGATCTGATCTACGGCCAAATGCTCCCTGACAATAGCGAGGTTTTCCGTTATTCCACATATTATACCAATTGGTATATTATAAGTTTTTGCCTTACCCACTACACCAGATATTACTTTTCCTCCCAGGGTTTGACCGTCCAGTTTACCTTCTCCTGTTATAATCAGGTCAACATCTTTTAATACTTTATCATAATCCAGTATATGAAATACCTGCTCAATTCCGGAGCAAAGTCTGGCATTCAAAAAACTAATCAATCCATACCCCAATCCACCGGCAGCACCTGTTCCCGGATGTTCTTCTTTCCCATTATTGACAATACTCGCCAGATGGCTAAGCCCCTGGTCAAGCATCTCTATTTCCTGAGGTGTTGCTCCCTTTTGCTTTGCAAAGACATGAGAGGCTCCATTGGGCCCGGTCAAGGAGTTTTGCACATCGGACAGAATGGTAAACCGGATGTCTTTATATTTTTTGAGAGCGGACTGATCTATCCTTTCGATTTTGGCCAGGTCTCTTCCCCGAATCGCTTTCAGCTCATTACCATTGGTGGCATAGAATCTGACACCAAGTGCCTCGGCCATTCCGCAGCCACCATCGTTGGTGGCACTCCCACCGATCATTACATCGATTGTCTTCGCTCCATGCTCGACAGCATGAGCGATCAGTTCACCGGTACCATAGGTTGAAGTGTTTGAAGCAGAGCGCTCAAAGTTCTTAAGCAATGGTAAGCCCGATGCGCTGGCCATCTCAATATAGGCCTTATCTCCTTTCAAGAGGTAAGCCGCCTTGACCGGCCTGAACAGGGGATCGGAAACCTCCACTTCTATTCTATCAGCTCCGAGCTCCTTTTCGAGTATATCCAGTGTCCCCTCGCCACCATCGGCCAGTGGTAACTTGGTAACTTTGGCATCGGGCATCACCCTGGAAAGCCCTCTTTCAATGGCATCACAGACCTGATATGCAGTAAGTGAATTTTTAAACTTGTCGGGAGAGATAAGAATATTCATCAGAATAACCCTGGCAATAAGACAGATACCAAAACGATCACAACAAAAAAGGCCAGCAGATAATACACCGGCTTTTGATTAAAATTGACGGGCTCCATGGCTACATCCGGTTGAGCTGACTTAACAGGCTGTAAGACGCTCACCAACCAGGCCACAGCAAAGGTGACTACTGCTCCGATGGCATTCCACCAAAACCAGAAGATTTCGGGCACAAATAACCATAGGTAAACATTCACACCAACCCCTGCCAACAAACCAACATTCGCTCCTCTTGTATTCACCCTTTTCACCAAAATGGCCGCCACAAATGTGGCCAGGATTGGGCCGAAGGAAACCGAACCCACTTTATTAATGGCCTCAATTACCGTATCAGCGATATCTCCCACGAAGAAGGCAATGATCACACAAACTACCCCCCAAAACAAAGCGGTCATGTGGGATAGACGCATATACGCTTTCTCTCCAACTTCCTTACCTCGGGCAAAAAGATCTTCGACTGAAGCAGCCGACAAGGAGTTAATGGCAGAACTAAGGCTCGACATGGCTGCAGAAAATATGGCTACAATCAGCAAACCCACCACGCCATTTGGTAGAAAGTCGCGAATGAAGATAGGAATCATCCTGTCCGGTTGATCAGCAGGTATTTGACTGATGAAATCGGTTTGCGACAAAGCGAGTGTTCCCAAAACCAAACCCATGATGCAATAGGCAAAGGTGATGGGGAAGCGCATCAACCCATTACAAAGTAAGGTCTGTCGCATGGTTTTCATGCTGCTCGCAGAAAGCAGCCGTTGCACCTGGCTCTGATCTGTGCCATAATAGGACACATAAAGAAAGAACCCTCCAATTAACATTGGCCAGAAGCCGAATTGATCTCCGGAAAAACCTAACGAAGAGAAGTCAACGGCCGTAATTCTTTCAGGGTCTACCTTTTCCATGAAGGTACTCCAGCCACCCAACTCTTTCAGTCCAAAGCCAAAGCAGATGATGATTCCTATAAATAGAATAATCATCTGAATCATATCACCATACACTACTGCCTTCATTCCCCCCTGGTAAGAGTAGATCATTGTGACGATACCAATTAACACGATACTCTGCCACATAGGAATTTCCATTACGCTTTCCAGAATAATGGCCACGGTATAAATCATCACTCCTGTTCCGAAAGCGCGACTGATTTGAAACACAATGCTTAATAATACGCGTGTGCTGGGCCCGAATCTTCTTTCCAGAAATTCATAAACACTAACTATCCCTGATTTATAAAAGGAGGGTACTAATACCACCATCAGAAAAATCATGGCCAAAGGCACAGCAAACTCGTAGGTTAGCCAGATCATGCCTCCTCCCTCTTTCAGTCCAACAAATGCAGGGGCTGAAATAAAGCTTACAGCCGAAAGCTGGGTAGCAGCGGTACTCATGGCTAATGGAAACCAGCCAAAGCTTCTGCCTCCAAGGTAGTAGTCGTTTTTGTCTGCCTGATTTTTAAATCGATAACCGAGATAAAGAAAGCCTCCTATATACAGAAGGACAATCGCATAGTCAAGAATGTTCATTAGTCAGCCATTAGGTCTAAAACCACAGCGGCTGTCCATGAGAACCTATCGCCACCATACCCTTTCTCCAGTGTATCTGCGACAGCCTTGCGCGGATCGAAATATTCGTAGAAACCTAAATTATTAACTAATTCCAAAAAATCCCATTTAAGGATATTAGCCGTTCCATGATGTCCATATTTACGGCAACCCTGATAAAGCAGCCAGTTCATCTGTGGCCAAACTGGTCCTTTCCAATATTTCTTGGGGTCAAATATCCAATGGTCAGGATCGAAACTTGGCATAATCCTGAAGCCCTCTTTCCTGTCGCTGAGGATATCCATATAGTCGATGATCTGATCTGCTCTTTTCTGACTTGGGATTCCTGCAAACAGAGAAACAAAAGAACCGACTTCTTTCATCTTAATGTGCTTTTGATTCCTGAGATCATAGGGTGCATACATCCCCAATTCATCCATCCACAGCTTTTCATCGAATGATTTTTTGCTCAGTTCATTCAGTTCCTCAATTTCTGCCGTATCAAAACCGAATTCTTTACCCAGATTGACCAGCGCATCGTTTGACTTAATCAATACCGCATTGTACAGGGTGTCCTGAACCACAAAGGGAGATTCCTTGGCAATTTCTCTTCCCTTGTATTCATGCTTTTTACCCAGTTCCATGAGATAGACATAAATGTCATAATCCCGGTCAGAAGGGCGCTCTGACGGGTCTGCCTTTTTATTATCGTAGCGTTCGTATGGTGGCAGATCTTCCTTGTTGATGGGAATGGTCTTGACCAAATCGTCCCATAAAGGTGAATTGTCTCTTCCAGAGGCCCAGGGGTGATAGATATAAATGAGGCCTTCATTCTCCGGATCGCGATGCTGATAATAGTACCGATGTAACTTCATGAGCTTAGGGTAGAAGGACTTAATAAAGTCTTTCACCTCCTGGCTATCAGGATACATCTGATATATTCTCTCGATAATAAAGGCATGAACCGGAGGCTGGGTAATTCCCGATGTTTCTACCTTTCGGGTTGCCCTTGGCACCTTACTGGACTGCCAATAGTTAGGCCCGGGAAAATAGCCTTCTCTCTTCTTGGAATGAAAGATTATATGAGGCAACATACCATTTTCCCATTGCCCTTCGAACAGGGTTTCCAGTTCTTTAAAAGCCCTTTGTAAGTCGAAACGGGCAAACCCCATGGCAACAAAACCACTATCCCAATTCCATTGATATGGGTATAAATTACCGCTGGGCACTGTGTATCTGTTGTCCCAGGTATTGTCTATCAGAATTTGTATTGCTTCTTTCTTCAGCCGGGGAAATTGACTGATGAGTTTTTCAGAATTGTCCATAATTATGATTCCCCTTTAAATTAGACCATAAAGCGGACAATCAAAAATGAGAATGGGCTGCCTATATGATGGCAAAGGCCATTGCTCGAAAGACAAACCTGTATGAATCAGGCCTATCTCTCGCTATGACCTTAAGCTCAGAAAACTTCATACCTCAGCTCCATAACTCCTGAACTGTAGACCTTAGAGTCTGTTAGTCGGATTTGTTGCATCAGCTGTTCATTTGAAAAAAGCGGAATACCTGCTCCCATTACGTAGGGCATTACATGTACAATCATTTCATCAATCAGACCTGCCTGCAGACAAAGTGTGTTGATCTGACCTCCGCCAATTAACCAGATATCCTTTCCCTCCTCTTTCTTCAATTCTTCAATGCGCGCTGCATGATCTTTCGAAATGAAGAGGACATTTTCATCATCCTTCAAATCAGTATTTCGGGTGAGTACATAATTGGTCTGCTCCTGATATGGAAATGGCACATCGAAGCCCAATACCTGCTGATATGTGGTATTACCCATAATGGTAGTATCAATGGACTGGATAAATGTCGCATATCCGTAATCTTCGTCCTTAGGGTGTGGAAGGCTTTCCAGCCACTCCACACCGCCATCCCGGTCGGCTATCTTACCGTCCAGGCTAATGGCAATGTAAGTGATGAGTTTTCTCATTGAATAGAATATCTGATGATGGTTTTTAATTTACTCACTTCTGTCTTTGTAGGGTCTGACAGATAGATTTCATGGTGTTTACCTGTTATCTCAAACCCTTCTTGTGCAGCAAAACGCAGGATTTTCTCTATTGAAGGACCTTCCTCCTCATAAGAACCTAAATGCATGACCTGTAAACAGAGGCCTTCATGCAGCTCTTCGAAAACAAGTTTGTGATCTGCAGGAAGTTTCTCATCCGCTACCAGGGCAGCAATTGCTTCATCGAAGTCGGACTTCCCTATAAAATCAGGCATACGCATCATCAATTTCCAGTGCCATTCGGTTCTGGATGTCTGTTCGAAAGGTTTATCACCTTCCACCCACCAGAAACCTTCCAGTTTAGGCACAACAAAATCCATATCCCCCGCCTTACTGCTGAACTTCAGCTTATAAGCCAGTGCATAGAGATGCCCGATAGCATGTTCAAAGTCAGGTGCTTCGGGAGCACTCTGACCTTGAGACATGATGTAATAATAGGGTTCGAGATTGACAACTTTGGGCTTTTGACCTGCCGTATAGTATTCTGGATAGGCCTTTTTCAGATCTAGCTTTTCCATAGTCAGCATCAGGAAATGAGTTTAAAGTGATTGAAAAAATCTGTTTTACCGAAGCCGGCAATTTGTGCCGTTGGGTCAGCTTTTTTCATCTGCTCCTCCATCATCTGAGCAGCCCGTTCAGCCTGCTCCAGTGATTCCCATTCTACAATATCAAGAAAAAGCTCCGGCTCTTTGGTTGACTGAAAAGTGAGATGGCTTTTAATACCATCAAATTGGGATGCCATGCCTTGCAATTGCGGTAAGCCTTGCTCAACGAAAGTCTCCGATTGACCTTCCTGTGACCTGTAAATGACGATTTCTTTGATTGAATTTTTGCTCATAACTTGAAATTTTGAGCAAGTAAGCGCGGGCTAGTGACAACCCTATGTCAGTAGGATTTGGAGACTCAAAAAAGTTAGATGTAATTCTGCTTTAGTTCTTCCACCCTTTCAATCATCAATTCATTGAGTTTGGCTGGCGAAACAATTTTAACGGCATCTCCCAAACAAACCAGCCAACGTGAAAAGTAATTAAGTGAGGGTACCAGAAACTTCATCTCAATGTATTCACCAAGATCTGTCTCACTGACAAAACCCTGATAGTACTTTTGGTTAATAATAAACCTGGAAGCATCTCTTCGAATCTGTACTACCACATCTTCTAATCCGGAACCATGCGTCAACCGATTGACAAAATCTTCCAACACTCCTTTTGGCTCAAATCGTTCTTCCAGCATTTCCAGCTTAACCAGTCTGTCTACGCGAAAGTCGCGATGATCTTTCCTCATGCGACACCAGGCCAGTAAATGCCAGCTATTGCCATAGTAGATAAGCCCCATGGGTTCAACCGCTCTTTCTGTCATATCTCCCCGATAATTAGAGAAATATTTAAACTGCAATACCCGCTTTTCTATCAGTGCCTTTTGTATGGTAGCGATAAAATTATTGGGGAAGTTCTCGTCTGAAGGAATAACAGGCTGACTCACCTGTATGGTATCTTCCAGCTTTTCCAGGCCCTCCTTCTGAGCCGTTTTAAGTACAGACTTAATCTTCATCATGGCCTCTGAAAAGTGCTTTTTAATGGAGGCGTCTGTTTGACCTTCTATCAATTTAGCTCCTAAGACTAACGCATTAGCTTCTTCCTCGCTGAACATGACCGGGGGAAGATAATAACCGTCCATGATAAAATAGCCTTTACCTGCCTCTGCTCCAATGGGAACCCCGGCCTCTTCCAAAGCGCGCATGTCACGATACACCGTACGCAGACTTATTTCAAAACGATCTGCTATTTCCTGTGCGGTAATCAGCTTTTTGGTTTGCAGCTGAATAAGCATGGCGGTAAGGCGGTCTATTCTGTTCATGAAGCTGAAAGTTAAAATTTAGGACGCTAAGATGACAGCGTAGAGCGCAATTATCGAAGGTTAAATTCCTGACAGCTAGACGTCATCCGTTTAACTTCTTCGAAGACAGCAGAAACCTAAAGACAAATTATCATTATCATTGCGGCATGTGGGTAGATCACCTGATACTATTTCTTGCCTGGCTGTTATTTTATGGCATCCATAGCGCTCTGGCCAGCACCAGAGTCAAACAGGCTATCCCATTGGGGGACAGCATTTATAGAATCCTCTACAGCCTGCTGAGTACCATCTTATTCTTTGGGCTACTGCTGCTTGGTGCCATGATCTATAGTATGCTACTCTTTCCTCCAACGCCTTTCACTCAATATACAGGACTTATGCTGGCAGCCATTGGTCTGTTTATTATGAAAAGAGCATTCAGGAACTACAGTTTCAGAGCCTTTATGGGATTCAAAAAGAATCTGAAGGAAGGACTGAAGACAGACGGTATACAGGCAAAAATTCGTCACCCCCTATACACAGGCACTTTGCTTGTAGTGATAGGTTATGTCTTTTTCAACCCTCAATTAACCAGCCTGGTCATCTTGATTGCCCTACTGATATACCTGCCTTTTGGTATTCGCTGGGAAGAAAAAAAACTGATCGCCCTTTATGGTGAGGCTTATGAACAATACCGGAGCAAAGTTCCGGCATTATTCCCATCTTTAGGATTGAAAAAATAATCGGATTGAAACAGAAGATATCGGCATGGGCAGCATTTTTTGGTTTGGCAATGGTCATTACCGGCATACTCAGTCGGTTTGTTCATTTCCTTACTGTAGACCAGCGTACCGGTAGTTTCATTATTGGCTTTGCTCTGATGCTATTGGGTACAATCTGGAAGGTAGTTCTGGAAATGAATCAAGACGGCACCGACCATTAGTTTTACAGTCGGCTTTTGCTATTCATATTCTTATATTTGACACATGGAGGTTCGGCTTGGCATTTTGACAATCGCCCTTTTACTACTACTATCAGCTTGTGGCAAAAAGCAGTCTGATCCCTTTGCCGAAAACCAGCAAATGGCAGACCTGCTCAAAGAGCGGCATTTTGCAGTCAGCCCAACTGATATTACCTACTATTTCAATGCTGAAAGGGCTCGCGCTCTGGATTCTATTCGACAGAACTATCCTAAATTTTCGGAAGATTACATTTCTCATAGTTACTGGTATTTCCGTGAAACACTCAATGCCGGACTCACGGAAGAGAGTATTGACCTCATCGACACCTTTATGGAAGACCTGAATAAAAACGGTCAGACTTTGAGTGATCAGTGGAACTACTTCTATCAGAGGCTGCTGGCCCTCTCATATATCCGCCTGGGAGAACAACAAAACTGTCAGCTTAATCACAGTTCCAGTTCTTGCATATTACCGATCAGTGACGATGGAGTTCACCAACTGACTGATGGTTCGACTCGCGCCATTGAGATTATTGAGCCCCTTTTAAAAGACTATCCCGATGACCTGGAGTTGGTCTGGCTGCTAAACATTTGCTACCAAACCCTTGGGCTTTATCCCGAATATGTTCCGAAGGAATACCTGATTCCTGCCAATTCCTTTTCCAATACCGAAGCCAACATCAACAAGTTTAAAGACATGGCTCCGGAGCTGGGTCTGGATGTTATGGGCATAGCCGGTGGTTCCATTTTGGAAGACTTTAACAACGATGGTTATCCCGATATTGTAGCCACTTCTTCCGGGATCAAAGACTCTGACCAGATGCATTTCTTTGTCAACAATGGTGATGGCACATTCACGGATAAGACTGAAGAGGCTGCTTTGAAGGGCCTGGTAGGTGGGCTGAATTGCGTACCAACAGATTATAATAATGACGGGCTCACAGACATCTTTGTGCTTCGTGGCGGCTGGTTCGGCAGATGGGGCCAACACCCTAACTCCTTATTAAGAAACAATGGCGATAGTACATTCACCGATGTCACCGAAGAAGCCGGACTGCTGAGCTTTCACCCAACGCAAACCGCTACCTGGAAAGACTTTAATAATGACGGATGGCTCGATGTTTTCATCGGCAATGAATCAACTGCTGCCAATGCCCGAACAAGGGCAGGAAGGGGCCGTGTCCATGAAGCCGAGTTTTACATCAACCAGGGTGACGGCACATTTAAAGATGTTGCTGCCGAATTAGGCCTGAATTTCAAAGGCCTAATTAAAGGTGTTACTTCTTTCGACTTCAACAATGATGGATGGCAAGACATTTATATTTCTATTATGGGGGCCAATAACATATTGCTGAAGAATAATGGAAGCCTTCAGTTTGAAGATGTTTCTGTGCAGGCTGGTGTACAGGAACCATTCGTGAGCTTTTCAACAGGAACACTGGATTTCGATAATGACGGATGGGAAGATCTTTATGTAGGTGCTTATACCACTTCCAACAATCCACTTTCCCATGAGATTGCTTTTGAGTCTATGGGCAATCAGGCCAATGCTGCATTACCGAGGCTGTATAGAAACAATGGAGACGGCACCTTTAGCGATATAACCGAATCTACAGGAATGAATCACTCAATCTATGGCATGGGCTTCAATTTTGGTGATCTGGATAACGATGGCTATCTCGACATGTACTTTGGAACGGGGGATCCCAATCTGGAGAGCATTATTCCCAACAGAATGTTCAAAAACATAGAGGGCAAAAACTTCATTGAAGTAAGCTATGCCGGAGGTTTTTCGAATATTCAGAAAGGGCACGGCATTAGCTGGGGAGACATTGATGCCGATGGTGATGAGGATATTTACATCACCATGGGCGGAGCTCATGAAGGAGACAGCTATCAGAATCAGTTGCTGGTTAACCCAACTACCTCTTCGGCATGGCTTAACCTAAAGTTGATCGGAGAAGAGAATAAAAAAGCCATTGGCTCCAAAGTGCGCATTGTCACCAACAAAGGTCAGGAGATTTATAGAACGGTGTCTTCCGGTGCCAGCTTCGGTGGTAACAGCTACAATGTTGAAGTTGGACTGAATGGTGCTGAAAGCATCAGCCAACTTAGCATTATGTGGGCAGGCAACTCTGAATGGGAAGACTATGGCCCTCAGTCAATCAATCAGCACATCACCATACAGCAAGAAAACAATAGTGTAGAACAGGTTATGCTGAAGCCAGTCATGCTTCAGCATTCCGGAAATTCAACGCATCACCATGAATAGAAACAAACATTTTTTAAGCTTAATCGCTGCCATACTACTGGTTAGCGCATGTGGTGGCCCAGAAAAGAAGAAGGACACACTTTTTGAATTGCTCTCTCCTAAAGAAACAGGCATTGACTTTAACAATGTCATGCAGGAAACCCGGGAAATCAACCTGATCAGTTTTGCTCCCATCTATAACGGTGGCGGTGTAGCGGTTGGAGATTTCAACAACGATGGTCTGGAAGACCTGGTCTTCACCGGCAACATGGTTTCCAGCAAACTATACATCAACAAAGGCAATATGCAGTTTGAAGATGTAACCGAAACAGCGGGTATTGCAACTACCGTCTGGTGTAACGGAGCCTCAGTGGTGGATATCAATGCAGACGGGTTTCAGGATATCTACATTACCGTTTCCGGTCCTGATAAGACTAAGCGCAAGAACCTTCTCTTTATCAATCAGGGAGATATGACTTTCACTGAAGAGGCCGAGCAATATGGTCTGGCTGATGATGGCTATTCTACCCACAGTGCTTTCTTCGATTATGACCTGGATGGTGACCTCGATATGTACCTGCTTACCTATGGTAACAATGAAGGAACTGACCTCAAAATGGTGAATAAGAAAATCATTGACGGTACTTCCCTCTCTAATGATAAACTCTTCAGGAATGACGGCAATGGTACTTTCACTGACGTAACCATAGAAGCCGGCATACTGGTTGAAGGTTATGGCCTCGGATTGGCCATTAATGACTTCAACAATGACATGTATCCAGATATCTATGTTAGTAATGACTTCCTCTTCGATGACATTGTTTATATCAACAATCAGGATGGCACTTTTACTGATAAGGCTAAAGACTATGTGAAGCATACCAGCCAGTTTGGAATGGGGGTAGATGTGCAGGATTTTAATAATGACCTATTACCTGATATTGTACAGGTGGACATGATGCCTGAAGACAACTACAGACAGAAAAAGATTCTCGGTCCTATGGCCTTTGACTTCTTCAACCTATCGATCAAAGAAGGTTACACGCCACAGTTTATGCGTAATTCTCTTCAGCTCAACCGTGCTGAGACTGGTTTTGCAGAAATAGGTCAGTTTGCTGGTATTCATGAAACTGATTGGAGCTGGGCACCTGTTTTTGCGGATTATGATGGCAACGGATCGAAAGACCTGATTATCACCAATGGCTTCAGAAGAAATGTAACTGATTTCGACTTTAGAAATTATGTGCGTGAGCAGCTGGAAATAGCCAAGGAAAAAGGCAATGATCCTGATGAAGTCGCCCTGGCTATCGTCAAAAAGACCAATGACATTAAACTGGCCAACTATGCCTATGCCTACAATGGCGATCTCACTTTTAGTGACAAGACCGATGACTGGGGACTGAAAATACCGACCTGGTCTAATGGGATGATATATGCAGACCTGGATAATGATGGTGATCTGGATCTGGCTATTTCTAACATTGATGATGTAGCCCACATCTACCAAAACACCCTGAATGACAAGCCTGCCAACCCGGCCTATGTTAAGGTAAAACTGGAAGGTAGTACTATGAATCCTGAAGGTATAGGCAGCAAGATTGTGATCAGACAAAATGGTGCTCAGCAGGCTTTCTATCAATCGAAGACTCGTGGATACTTGTCGAGCATGAGCCCTATTGCACATTTCGGATTAGGATCTGACTCAACTGATGTTCAAATAGAAGTGACCTGGCCCAATGGGCTTTACGAGGTTAAGAACGCAAAGGCTAACTCCACCGTTACCTTCAATATTTCAAATGCTTCAGAAAACAATGAGTCTGGCCAAATCAGGCTCGATAGTGAAAACCAGGCCGCTCAATATGGACTGGATTATCTGGTGGAAGAAAACGACTATGTAGACTTTTACTATGAACCTTTACTACCACACAGGCTTTCTCAACAAGGTCCTGCCATGAGCAAAGGCGATATCAATGGTGATGGATTAGAAGATTTCTTCGTTGGAGGTTCCAGCGGTAAGGACAATCATCTGTTCATTCAGGCTTCCAATGGTAAATTCAGGAGACAGGTACTTCAGTCAGGCAAGGTAGAAGAAGATACAGACGCCCTCTTCTTCGATGCTGACGGAGATGGCGACCTGGACCTTTACATAGCATCGGGTAGCAATGAGTTTGAAGAAGGTAATGATGCCTATCAGGACAGATTATTCATCAACAATGGTCGTGGAAGTTTCACATTGGGTCAATCTATCCCTGAAATGAAAACCAGTACCTCGGTAGTCACAGCAGCCGACTATGATCAGGATGGTGATATGGACCTGTTTATCGGTGGCGGTCTAAAACCGAGACAATATCCATTACCGGGTACTTCATACATTCTGGAAAATGAAGGAGGTGAGTTTAAGAATGTAACAACCAGAGTGTCTCAAGACCTTCAGGAAATTGGTATGATCAGAGGTGCTGATTGGGCCGACATTAATGGTGATGGTCAACTGGATTTGGTAATGACCGGAGAGTTTATGCCAATTACGGTTCTACTGCAGCAAAACGGGCAGTTCATCAATCAAACCGAAACATTAGGATTAGGTAATACAACTGGTTGGTGGAAATCACTACTGGTCACAGATATTAATAATGATGGAAAACCAGATATCATAGGTGGCAACCTTGGGTTGAATACCAAGTATGAAGTTTCCGAAAATGAACCACTTTCCATCTATGCCAAGGACTACGATGGCAATGGAATGATTGATGCGATCATGAGTTGCTACATTGATGGAGAAAAACATATCCTCCACTCAAAGAGTACGCTTGAAGCTCAGGTTGTAGCTTTCAAAAAACGTTTTCTGAAACATGAGGCTTTCGCTCAGGCCAACTTCGAAGAGATTTTACCGGAAGAGCTGCGCAGTGATGCTTATGAGAAGCATGCACGTACCTTCATGCATACTGCTTACATGAATACCGGGAATGGCTTTAAGGCTGTAGCTTTACCTAAGGTAACTCAGATTGCTCCGCTTCAGAAGATCATCAGACAGGGAGAAAAGTACTATCTAAGTGGTAATGATTATTCGACTGAGGTAACTGTTGGTCAGTACGATGCGAGCCGGGGATTTGAAATGACTTTTAATGCTCAGAAAGGTGAGTTTGAGATCAACGATCAGTCAGACTACAAAGCATTAGGAGATGTAAAAGAGGCATTAACCATTCAGGTGAAAGATCAGCTGATTGTCGTTCATGGAGTGAACAACAACCAGCTTTATGTCAGGGCTATAGAAGAGGAATAAGTTTATTCCTCTTCATCAGAGGCCCCTCTGATTTCATCAAGATCATCGCGGTCTCTCAGTTTTTTGTCATCGACTTTCTTGTTCAGAAATTCATTGATTTTATCGATGGGCAAACTCTTTTGTATTTCACCAAATGAGTCGATGTTCAATTCAAGCCCATCGAGTTCCTTGGCTACTTTCGGCTTTTCTTCAGGTTTCTTCTTTGCCATAATCTTTTACTTTAATTCAATTCTTCGGCAGCCTTTCCAATTCTGGCCGCTACCTCATCTGCCCCGAGAATCTCTACAATCTCCATCAGGTCAGGACCGCCTGCCTGTCCGGTCAGAGCCAGTCTCAATGCAGGCATTACTTTACCTAGTGGCATTCCGTCTCTTTCGAGCACTTCAATCAGAAGGGCTTTTGCTGAGTCTTTATCATAAGCATCAGCCTTTTTAAGTTCTTCTGAGAACTCCACCAGTTTATTGGCAGCTTCTTCGTTCCACTTCTTCCTCACTACCTTCTCATCATATTCAGTAGGTCTTTCAAAATAGAACCTTCCTGCCTCAGGCATCTCCTGTATAAAGGTTACCCTTTCTTTTAACGAAAGCGCAATGGCTTTAGCTCTTTCTCTATCAATATCTACATCGATAAGCGATAGGAACTGATCAGTCAGTTCATCATCACTCATGAATTTCAAGTATTGCTGATTGAACCATTTGGCCTTCTCAATATCGAATTTGGCACCTGCCTTATTGATCTTCTCCAGGCTGAAAGCTTCAATCAGATCATCCATGGTGAATAGTTCCTTCTCTCCTCCTGGGTTCCATCCTAACAAGGCGAGGAAGTTGATAAAGGCATCTGGCAAATAGCCGGTTTCTTTAAACCCAACAGAGAGTTCGCCAGTTTCCGGATCATTCCAGTTCAATGGGAATATCGGAAACCCTAATTGATCAGCAGCTCTCTTAGACAGCTTTCCATTACCATCTGGTTTAAGTAACAATGGAAGATGGGCAAATTCAGGGGCATCCCATCCAAGGTACTCATACAGCTTCATATGGAGTGGAGCTGAAGGCAACCATTCCTCACCACGAATCACATGGGTGATTTCCATTTGATGGTCGTCTACAATGTTTGCCATATGATATGTAGGCATGCCATCGGACTTCATTAAAATTTTGTCGTCCAGTGTTGCCGTATTCACAACTACCCAACCTCTTACAATATCCTTGAATCTGACATCCTCATTCCTCGGTAGCTTAATACGAATAACATAGGGCTCTCCCGCATCCATCTTGGCTTGAGTTTCTTCAGCAGATAATGTCAGTGAGTTAGACATCTGCATCCTCGTTACCGCATTGTACTGAGGGTTTGCCACACGAGCTTCCTTGAGTCGCTCCCGCATAGCGTCTAACTCTTCAGGGGTGTCAAAAGCATAGTATGCCTTGCCTTCATCGACCAGTTGCTGAGCGTATTTTTGGTAGGTTTCCTTTCTCTCTGATTGTCTGTATGGACCGAAGTCTCCTCCGTAGTTCACTCCTTCATCAGGCGTAATACCAGCCCATTTCAGAGATTCCTCTATGTATGCTTCTGCACCCGGTACAAACCTGGTCTGGTCTGTATCTTCGATTCTCAGAATAAAAGTACCCTGATGCTTTCTGGCAAAAAGGTAGTTATACAAAGCCGTTCGAACTCCTCCAATATGTAAAGCTCCCGTTGGACTGGGAGCAAAACGTACTCTAACACTCATGGTCTTTTTTTAATTAGGCCGCAAATATATAAAGTCTCAGAACAAGAATTGTTCAGCAGACTAAAGATCGACAGCGATACAGGAAATCTCTACATTAACATCCTTTGGTAGTCTCGCTACCTCTACCGTTTCTCTTGCCGGGGGATCAGTCTTGAAATACTGACCATAGGCTTCATTGATTGTGGCGAATTGGTTCATGTCTTTAATAAAGATGCTACACTTCACCACATTGGCAAAACCCATTCCTGCCTCAGAGAGGATGGCTTCAATATTTTTCATGACCTGATGAGTCTCTTCAGTGATATTCTCATTAATCATTTCACCGGTTACCTGATCGAAAGGAATCTGGCCGGAAACAAACAATGTATTACCTGCTTTTACAGCCTGGCTGTAAGGTCCGATAGGTGCTGGAGCTTGGTCGCTGACAATGATCTTTTTAGACATATTAGTTAAGTTTTACAGATTCTATACTTTTGTCACAAATTAGTCATTTATGAACATTCTAGCGGTAGGCAGTCAAAGTGAATTCAATGAGTTGAAAGAAAAACTCGGAGCTTCTCATGAACTTCAGCACATCTCCAGTGCAGACATGATTGAGGACTTTGACGGTGTTGATCTGGTTTTTGACTTTAATATTGCTGATCAGCCCGAAGATCTGGAGGTTTATACTCAGCAAGAGGGCCTGAGTGTCTTTATCAATGCGCCCAAAATCAGCCTGGCTGAATTGGCTTTCTATCAAAATGAGATCGACTGTAAGCTATATGGCTTCAATGGTCTGCCTACCTTTATCAACCGGGAAATACTAGAGGTCTCCAGCCTGAATGATGATGAAGGTCTTAAACAGCTTTGTGAGCAATTAGGCACTGACTATGAAATTGTAAAGGATCGCGTGGGTATGGTAACTCCACGAGTTATTTTCATGATCATTAATGAGGCTTTCTACACTGTTCAGGAAGGTACTGCTTCAAAAGAGGATATAGATAAGGGAATGAAACTGGGCACCAACTATCCCTTTGGCCCATTTGAATGGGCCGACCGAATAGGCCTGAATCATGTCTATGAAACTTTGGAAGCGATCTATGAAGACACAAAAGAAGAGCGGTACAAAATCTGCCCGCTCCTCAAACGTGAATATCTTTTGTTGAACTGATTATTCTACTGTGACTGACTTAGCCAGATTTCTTGGCTGGTCTACATTACAACCTCTCATCACTGCAATGTGGTAGCTAAGCAGCTGTAATGGAATTACTGAGATCAATGGCATAAGGGCCTCATGAGCCGCAGGCACCTCAATGATGTGGTCTGCCATTCCGGCAATGTCAGTATCACCTTCGGTTACTACTGCTATTACCTGTCCCTTTCTGGCCTTTACTTCCTGAATGTTCGATACGATCTTCTCATAAGAACTATCCTTTGTGGCAATAAAGACAACCGGCATATTCTCATCGATCAATGCGATTGGACCATGCTTCATTTCTGCTGCAGGATAACCTTCTGCGTGGATGTAAGAGATTTCCTTCAGCTTCAAGGCACCTTCTAATGCAACAGGGAAGTTATAGCCTCTACCGAGGTAAAGACAGTTTGTAGCATTTTTGTATTTCTCAGCGATAATTTCAATCTGTGCATTCAGATCGAGGCATTTCGCTACCTTTTCCGGTACAGCTTCAAGCTCGTGTAAAAGGTTTCTATAAACGCTTTCCTTAAGTGTACCCTTCTTGTTGGCAATCATCAGTGCCATCATCGTAAGCACAGAAATCTGAGCTGTAAATGCTTTGGTACTGGCTACGCCAATTTCCGGTCCTGCATGAGTATAACTTCCGGCATGAGTTGCTCTTGGAATAGAGCTACCTACTACGTTACACACTCCCAGAATGGTAGCGCCTTTACTCTTAGCCAGTTCAATCGCTGCGAGCGTATCAGCCGTTTCTCCAGATTGAGAAATGGCTATTACTACATCTTTTTCTCCTACTACTGGATTTCTGTATCTGAATTCCGAAGCGTATTCTACTTCAACAGGAATTCTACAGAACTCTTCAAAGATATATTCAGCGACCAGACCGGCATGCCATGAAGTACCACAGGCAATGATCAGGATGCGGTCTGCATTCTTGATTTTGTTTACATAATCATGGATACCTCCCAGGTGCAAATGTCCTTCAGAAGCATTCAATCTTCCGCGGAGACAGTCTCCAATAGATTTAGGTTGTTCGAAGATTTCCTTCAGCATAAAGTGATCGTAACCACCTTTTTCAATTGCTTCCAGTTCCATATCCACCTTATGAACATAAGGCTTCATTTCAACATCTTCAATATTCTTAATAGTCAGGTTATTATTCTCGATGATAGCGATCTCCTGATCATCCAGATAAACCACCTCATTGGTGTATTCGATGATTGGAGTAGCATCTGAAGCGAGGAAAAACTCATCTTTTCCTAGTCCAACTACTAGTGGACTACCCTTTCTTGCTGCAATGACCAAGTCTGGATTGTCAACTGAAAGAATAACAATAGCGTAGGCACCAACCACCTTAGTGAGAGCAAGTCTCACAGCTTCGGCCAGGTCTACCTTTGTATTCTGATAAATATCTTCAATAAAGTTGATGAAAACCTCAGAGTCAGTTTCACTCTGGAAGGTATATCCCTTTTTAATCAACTCAGTCTTGATAGCGGCATAGTTTTCAATGATACCGTTGTGTATCATTACTAGTTTTCCACTATTCGAAACATGAGGGTGAGCATTGGTGTCACTCGGAGCTCCGTGTGTAGCCCATCTGGTATGACCAATACCTACGTTAGCTTCTAATTTCTGATCTTTTGCAAAGTCATGTAAGGTCGACACCTTACCTTGTTTTTTATATACATTCAGGTCGCCATTCAATAAAGCAACTCCAGCACTATCATATCCTCTGTATTCAAGTCTTTGAAGCCCCTTAATAATCACTGAATAGGCCTGTCTCTTACCGATGTATCCTACAATACCGCACATGTGATTTATATTTCTGGAAAAGTACTAAGAAATAAAAGGTCTACCTCAATTCTGAGTAGAAAATCTTAAGGCTCACTTGGTCCTTCGGAATGGTCAAACCTTTCAAACTAAAGTTCATTTCAGAGGGGTAAATAAACATTTGGTCCCTTCTGAAACCATCATTGTAATATGACTGAACATAAGAGGTAATAGAACCACTATACACTCTGTCATCAGGATTAAAGAAGAACTGTACAGCATTTCCTCCTCCCAATTGGTTGGCACCGTCAAATTGCACTGCCCTAAATGAAGTACCATTAGGAATCAGTGTATTCCTTTCATCTGTTAAATACAATAGGATGAAATTCGGAGGTATTGTACCATCAGGCATATCATCGATGGGGCCTATCTCAAGAATAGCCTCGTTGACAATAATGCCCTCGTTTGCATCACTAAATGTCGACAGCTCAGATAAGTCAATTCTTGGTACTAATCCCAGTGAAGTGAGCATGGCCAATTTAGGCGTGTTTTCGTAAGGTGTGTTCACATCCTGAATTTCAGCAAACTGAGTGGTTGACAAATCAGATTTCAGCTCGTAGAAATACACCATTGACTGAGTATCCATTTTAAAGCTGAGATTCACCACATCTGTATTATCAGAATTAGGCTGCTGATAGTAGAAAATCACTTCGAAAGTTTCTCCCGGCACAATTGAAAAAACATTGCCCTGATCTGCCTTAGACTTCACCGTCAGGCCCGGAAAAAAGGTTCTGAAGTTATTTTGATCAGTGAAATTGGAGTTTTTAGACCTTACTCCTTCAAAGAACTCATTGCCCCATGTCATGTCTGCATGCATGGTGTAAGTAGAGTCAAAGTCTTCAATTACAAAATCACCACTGGCCAGTAGCCTGTTGCCTATCTGTCGGGTATTGGAACTGATGTAAGTGGTATCAGGGAATTCTTCACCTATATCATAAATCTCCAGTCCCATATCTCTGTTGCTGGAAGTCGTATCATAGGCATACCCTATTCTGAAATTAAATTTAACAGAATCAAGCTGGGCGGCAGAAGGTATTTCAGGTTGAACCGCAGTTCTCGCTGACAATGCTGTATAGCCCACCGTTTCAAGTGCTCCGAAATCAGGATGATTAACATTACCCACCAAAAGCCTTCCTTGTCTGGAAGTTATGATAGAATCTAACTTCACCATAGATGAGTTAATATCCAGTTCGGTCGATACAAATTCAACGGGAGCAACATCATCAGTTGCAATTCCGAATCCCCCCTTCTCCTCACAAGAATTGAAAATTGCGAGACCCAACATGAGGATCCCGCAATTTTTAATCTTAGCCAACAAGTTCATTATATAAGTTGTAGTACGAATCTAAAAAGTTATCGTCCTTTTCTATTGTATTAACTGTCTTCTGTTTTTCGATCTCTTCAAGAAGCTGATTCAAGCTTTGACTCACTTCTTCTTCAGCCTTTATCACTGCATCAGCATATTGTGCACCGGTCTTAATAAACCCGGCAAAGTCTGCAGACTTAAGATTTTCAAGCATGCTGTCAGAAATATCCATCATTTTCACTTTGTCTAGCAGACCTTCGTCAAACTGGTGAGCGAAACCGTTGTTGTAGATAGTAAATACTGACTTTGTGTCCTGAAATAAAGGATCGTTTTTGTAGGTAGTTTTTAAATACAAAGGAATCAGACTTGTCATCCAATCATTGCAATGTACGATATCCGGTGCCCAGCCAAGCTTCTTAACTGTCTCCAATACTCCTTTACAGAAGAAAATGGCTCTTTCATCATTGTCCTTGTAGAAGTTGTCATTCTTATCGAAGAATACAGACTTTCTATGGAAATAATCCTCATTATCAATGAAATAAACCTGGAGTTTGGCATTCGGGATAGACGCCACTTTTATCACTAATGGTTTTTCCTCATCGCCCACGGCAATATTAATACCGGACAACCTAACCACTTCGTGCAATCTGTTCTTTCTCTCATTAATGAGACCGAAACGAGGGACCAGAATCCTGATCTCCATACCTCTCTCTTGCATAGCTTGTGGCAATTTGCGCACAAAATCGGCAACAGCAGAAGTTTGAAGGAAAGGGTTAATCTCACTCGCTACGTAAAGAATCCTTAATTTTGACATATTTAATGGAAATTTAATGAAACCTCTTTGCTAAAAAGAAGCACAAAATTACGGATTTTTGGTCAATTTTCCTTCAAATGAACGAAAAAGGCTTCGGAGTCTTTTAATTAGGGACGTTAATTATGGTTAATCATTCATGAAAGTTTGCAAAACGATTGCTGATCTCAGATCTGAATTATCAGCTTTCCGTACCACTTCAAAAATCGGTCTTATCCCTACCATGGGCGCCCTTCACAATGGCCACTTGTCTCTGGTTAAAGCAGCCAGGAAAGAAGCCCATGTCACCGTTGCCTCCATCTTTGTAAATCCGGCCCAATTCAATAATCCTGAAGACCTTATTAAATACCCAAGAACCCTCGAAGATGATCTCAAAAAATTAGAGGCAGCTCAATGTGATTTTGTCTTCACTCCCGAAGTAGATGAGGTTTACCCCTCAAAGCCTGAAGTTAAAATCAATCTGGGGCCAATCACCAATCAGTTAGAGGGCAAATTCAGACCCGGCCATTTTGATGGGGTGGGACTTGTCGTATCGAAACTCTTTCATATTGTTCAACCCGACATTGCTTTCTTTGGGCAAAAGGATTTGCAACAGTTCTTTGTCATCAAGAAGCTGGTCGATGAGCTCAATTTTCCAATTGACCTACATATGGTGGCCACCGAAAGGGAGGCAAGCGGACTGGCCATGTCATCCAGAAACCTTCGCCTCAGTGAAGAAGAGAAAGAGGAAGCCAGCCTGCTTTACAAGGGGTTGAAAAAGGCACAAAATATGTTGCTCGCTTCCAGCGAAGTAGCCCCGGTCAAACTCGCCATCGCAGAACTATTTGACCAGTCAGCACGTTTAGAACTCGAATATTTTGAAGTGGTAGACACTTCAAATTTCAGGCCTTTAGATAAGGTAGTAGAACAGAGTAAAACAGCGATTTGCATAGCTGCAGAAATAGGAGAAGTCAGATTAATAGACAACTTATTGTTAATTTCTTAGCTTTGCGCTCGTTTTTGGGGGAGAAGAAATGCAGTTAGAAGTTTTCAAATCAAAAATACACAGAGCAAAAGTCACACAAGCTGAACTCCATTATGTGGGAAGCATCACTCTGGATGAGTCCTTAATGGAAGCCGCAGACATCATTGAAAATGAAAAGGTTCAAATTGTGAACGTGAACAACGGAGAACGTTTCGAAACCTATGTCATTAAGGGTGAAAGGAATAGTGGCACTGTTTGTCTCAATGGCCCTGCAGCCAGAAAAGTACAGGTAGGAGACATTATCATTATCGTTTCTTATGCCATCATGGACAGAGAAGAAGCGAAAAATCACGAGCCTATTGTTATCTTTCCCGATCAAAACAATAGTCTTAATTAATCCCGGTTGAAGTTTAGCCCGAAAGAACTACTCAAGTATATCATAGTACTGATCATTACAGGAGGTATCTTCTGGTATGTGATCAGACAAATTCCTTTGCAGGATTTTAAATCTGCTCTTCAGCAATTCAATTTTTGGTGGATAGGATTGAGCATTCTTTTGTCTATAGTCAGCCATTTTTTAAGAGCCTGGAGATGGAGTCTGCTCTTGAAAAGCACCGGGTTCTCATCTACTATTCTGAACAGCTACTTCTCGGTGATGATTGGTTACTTAGCCAATTCGGTTTTTCCAAGACTGGGAGAAGTAACCCGATGCGGAGTTATTAATCGAACGGAGAAGGTTCCTGTACCCCATGCGTTAGGAACGGTAGTAACGGAGCGGGTCATAGATCTACTGATCCTGCTCTTATTGACAGCGCTAACTTTTGCCCTCCAGTTCAACTTGCTTGAAGACTACTTCAACGATGGCATTATTGGACTCAAGACCAAACTGGAAGAAAGTATCTGGCTATTAATAAGCCTGGGTGTAACTGGTCTCGCGGGCTTATATGTCCTATTTTATACTAACCTGGGCAATAAGATCGGACTCGTGAAGAAGGTTAAAGAGTTTGTAAAGGGAATCTGGACAGGAATAATTAGCCTCAGGCACGTAAAAAACCAAGCCGGCTTTTGGGGAGCAACCCTGGGTATATGGCTACTGTACTTTTTAATGCTTTATGTCATCACTTTTGGTTCACCTCTGACACAAAATCTTGGCATTTTGGCAGGCTTATCTATCCTCGTCATGGGTAGTTTTGGCATGGCCACCCCATTACCCAACGGAATAGGAGCCTTTCATACCTTTATAGCAGGTGTTTTAGTACTTTATGGCATAGATAGGAATGAGGGAATAGTTTTTGCCACCATCATGCATACTTCTCAGGCAATAACTGTTTTAGTGATCGGATCAATCAGTCTGGTTTTGGTAAACCTGAGAGAAAAGAAAAAAAGCCGAAGTGAAAACAGAAGTTAAAATTAAGTCACACAAAGACCTGAAAGCCCAAATCAAAGAGTGGCAAAGTCAGGGCAATAAGGTAGTTTTCACCAATGGCTGCTTTGATATTCTTCACTTAGGCCACATCGACTACCTCGAAAAGGCAGCAGCCATGGGAGACAAATTGGTTGTTGGGTTGAATTCCGATGATTCAGTAAGAGAGCTTAAAGGACCAGAAAGACCAGTAAATAAAGAATATGCAAGATCACGCATGTTGGCAGCTCTTTCTTTTGTCGATGGACTTACCGTATTTAGTGAAAAAACTCCCAGGGAATTAATTACGTATTTGCTCCCCGATATTTTAGTAAAGGGAAGTGACTACTCTGTTGAAACCATTGTTGGGGCAGATGTCGTTTTAGGCAATGGAGGAGAAGTCAAAACCATAGATTTGGTAGAGGGCTATTCTACCTCGAACATAATTGAGAAAATAAAAGACAAGTAATATGTATTTCGTATTGATCATTGGAATTATGATTGTGAGCCTGGTGGTTCAACAGTCTTTAAAAGGTAAATTTAAAAAGTACTCTCAGGTTGGATTACAAATTGGTCTTTCCGGTAGAGAAATAGCAGAACTAATGCTAAGGGATAATGGCATTCATGATGTGAAAGTCGTTTCTGTCCAGGGAAGACTAACAGACCATTACAATCCATTAGACAAGACCGTTAATCTGAGTCCTGAAGTTTACAGTGGTCGGTCAGTAATGGCCGCTGCAGTGGCTGCTCACGAGTGTGGACACGCAGTACAACATGCTACGGCTTACAAACCTCTTGAAATGAGATCTACGCTGGTTCCTGTTCAACAGGCTGGTGGTCGAATCATCAATATTATGTTTTGGGCGTTAATCATTGGCTCCTTGGGAGTCAAATTGTTCCCAATGGAATGGGCTATTCTTGGTATCATAGCTGCCTACACTATTTTTACTCTTTTCGCATTCATTACACTACCTGTAGAATACGATGCAACCAAGAGAGCATTGGCCTGGGTTGAGGAAAGAAATATCACAACGGGTCAGGAACATGACATGGCTGCCGATGCATTGAATGCCGCTGCCAGAACCTATCTTGTTGCCGCCTTGGGGTCTTTGGCAATGTTGGCCTACTGGGTATTAGCATTCTTAGGAGATAGATAATTAGAAAATTATCGACATTATTATAACTTTGCCTAACAAACGTTAGGCAATTTTATTTTCCATGAATTTCGAATTAACAGAAGAACAGATCGCAGTAAGAGATGCTGCCAGAGAATTCGCTCAATCGGAGTTACTTCCAGGCGTAATTGAGAGAGATGATAAACAGCAATTTCCAGCTGAGCAAGTCCGTAAAATGGGTGAGCTGGGTTTTATGGGAATGATGGTAGACCCTAAATATGGCGGGGGCGGAATGGATACGGTATCGTACGTACTGGCGATGGAAGAAATATCGAAAATAGATGCTTCTGCCAGCGTTTGTATGTCAGTAAACAACAGCCTTGTATGTTGGGGACTGGAAAAGTATGGTACTGAAGAGCAAAAGCAAAAATACCTCAAGCCGCTGGCTTCAGGTGAGAAAATTGGTGCCTTCTGTCTTTCAGAACCGGAAGCTGGTTCAGATGCCACTTCGCAAAAAACCACTGCTGAAGATAAAGGTGATTACTACCTGTTAAATGGTACCAAAAACTGGATTACCAATGGTAATTCTGCTTCTATCTATCTGGTAATCGCTCAAACTGACCGCGAGAAAGGTCACAAAGGAATCAACTGCCTTATTGTTGAAAAGGACATGGAAGGCTTTGTCGTTGGTAAAAAGGAAGACAAACTGGGAATCAGAGGGTCTGACACCCATTCTCTTATGTTCACCGATGTAAAAGTGCCTAAAGAGAATCGAATCGGAGAAGATGGCTTCGGGTTTAAATTTGCCATGTCTACTCTCAACGGAGGTAGAATTGGCATTGCCTCTCAGGCACTGGGCATTGCATCAGGAGCATATGAACTGGCCTTGGCTTACTCTAAGGAAAGAAAGGCATTTGGTAAACCCATTAGCCAGCATCAGGCCATTCAATTTAAGCTTGCTGACATGGCAACAGAGATTGATGCTGCCCGTCTGTTATGTTTAAAGGCAGCCTATCTGAAGGATGAGAAAAAAGACTTCGCTAAAGCCAGCGCCATGGCCAAACTCTATGCTTCGAAAGTAGCGATGGATGTCACCGTTGAAGCGGTACAAGTACACGGTGGCTATGGTTATGTAAAGGAGTATCATGTAGAGCGCCTAATGCGTGATGCAAAGATTACTCAGATCTACGAAGGCACTTCAGAAATTCAGAAAATCGTAATCTCCAGAGAGTTACTTAAATAATTAGAATATTACAATTAATATGACCATTGGCATATCTAATCATGCCAATGGTCATTTTTTTTTTGAAAAATTTAGTTTGGTCATAAAATCAGTGCAACTTTATGAAGAGACTGTTACTAATATTTTTAAGAGACTATGGAAGACTATAACAAGATTATTGAATCTCTTGGGGTCCGATATATTAAAAGCCGTAATATCAAGATTGCCAAATCTGTTACGATCAACAATTTTTATGATGTAGAAAACACTATAATTATTGTCAACAACGGTGATATATATTTTGGACCAGACCAGGAAAAGGTATCTGAAGGAGATATGCTTTTTATTCCTGGTGGTAAATCGCTAAATATTTCATTCGGTTCATCTACCGCGGCCGCCATCAATAACGAGGACTTTATTACTAATAAAAAGAAGTATTTACAGAATGCTTCAGAGTCCGAAATTAATGACTATGACGTAGATGGATTTAGCCAGGTAATGTTCGAGGCAAAAGTGTTCGATTCTGTGAATTTCTTTTCATCTCTCAACATCACTCCTTTTGCAATCAGAAGCTCAGACACTATTGCCGACCTGATCAGACTCATCATTGATGAAGACAACTCTGTAAAGCCAGGAAAGAATAGAATCATCAAAGTAAATACAGAATATCTCGTGGTTGAAATCATCAGGTATATTCTGGATAATAGACTCTTTGTAGAGCAATTAGTAACAAACAGCACTTATTTCAAGGACCCACGTCTTATCGATATTTTCAGCTACATCAAAGAAAACATTGGCGGAGACCTGTCTAACAAAGTACTCGCAAGAGTGGCAAATGTGTCTGAAGATTACGTAGGTCAATATTTCAAAATGCTGACCGGCATTAACCCTCAGGACTATATTGAATATCAGCGCATGGAAGCGGCTGTTGACCTGCTTAGAACGACCAAGAAAAGTATTAGAGACATCGGTAAAGAAGTCGGCTATAAAGACACTGCTTATTTCTGCCGCAGATTTAAGATGATGTTTGGAATTCCTGCCGGAAAAATGAGACGCAGAGAAAGTCTAATTAACGTTTAATGTCTCATTAAACATTTGAATGATATCAGAAGCCTCGGTCATCAGATCGAGGTTTTTTTGTACCCCATTACCAATCACCACTATATCGGCTCCAGCATCTAACGCTCTCTTGACTTTTTCCTTTGTATTCAATCCGCCCCCTACAATCAACGGCACCCCCAGGTTCGATTTCACCTGTCGGATAATTTTCTGGGAAATGGGCTCATCTGCTCCACTACCTGCGTCCATATAGATCAACCTCATACCAAGCATCTCTCCTGCCAGGGCAGTACTTGCGGCTAGGCTTGGTTTATCGTTTGGTAAGGGTTGAGAGTTACTCATATACGATGCACTAGTGGGTCTTCCTGAGTTTACCAGCATATAACCTGTTGGAATGACTTCTATCTTACTTTTCTTTAAGACAGGAGCGGCTACTACATGCTGACCAATTAACAACTCAGGATTACGACCGGAAATAAGGGATAGAAACAAAATAGCATCTGCATCAGCTGAGATCTGAATGGCATTGCCCGGGAAAAGAACACATGGAATGTTAGTGTAAGACTTAATGAAGCTCACCACTTCATGCATACTATTAGACGTCACCAGACTGCCACCGACAAAAATATAGTCGACAGTATTTTCAATACAACGGTTTAAGCACTGAACCAATCCTGATTCGTCCAAATCATCCGGATCAATCAAAACGGCCAAAGATTTTTTAGCCCCCTCTGTGCCGGAAAGTATGCTATTCAGAACCTTTCTTTTCATGCTTTTCTTCAAGTTCCTTTAAGAAGATTCTTAACTGATTGGCGGCCATACCCAAAGCAAACAAAATAGCCTGCTCCTTCACCGTATCCATCAAGAAACCAGCGCTTCCCGATGTCTTAAACACTGGCTTATGTTTCTTTTTCTTCTTCTTTGTCTTTTTTGAGGACTCAGTTTCCATTTGCTCATCCTCTTCAGCATCGCCTGAGTGAAAAATTTTTGAAAGCAGCCAAACTGCCAGAATACCTCCTCCTGCCATCAGGCCAATTTTGCCAGCTCCCTCAAGCCTGTCTCGCAGATTTTCGAACTGATCCTCAATTGAATCCTTTAGTTCTTTACTGTTCGCTATAAGTTCTTCTTTACTACTCATTTTCTTCTTCAGGTTCTTCAAGAATTCCAGAGTCCTTTACTTCTTCTAATAACTTATCTTCAATCTTATTCTTCGATAAAAATACAGAAACACCAATGATCAAATAGAGCCCCGCAACAATCATGTAACCCCAATAGGCGCTCTCTAACAGTTGATTCAAAAGTGCTGATAACCCTAAAGACAGGAAAAGCAAAGTCGCCAGGATGCAAAGCGAAATGATAAGAAGTGTAAGGGTCTTAGCAATGAATCTGACAGACTGCTCCTGGAAATCGAGCTTCATCAACTCAATTCGGGTTTCAATATAGGCAGAAACCGTTTCTGTCAGCTTGTTAAAATCGAAGAACTTCAAACCTGATTTATTTCCGGCAAGATAAGAATAAGGCCGTGAATTATTGAATTGAAATCAATTTTGAGGACTTGATAAGATTGCCGGACTGATCATAGATAACAGATCTGATGAGTACCTTCTGATCTGGATCAAACCAATAATGCCCTGTCTGATTGTTAGGAAGCTGTACTTCGAAATAATTTAAATGCTCAAGGTTTAAAGCACCAGCCGAATAAGTGGCGGTGTCGTTCTTGCTGAGAATCTTATCTGACTTGTTGAATTTTGAAGTTGAGAAGTCGTAAGTAAATATTTCTGAAGTTGAAGCAAACTTCTGTTGCCTCTCTCTAATCATAAAGATAGTATCTGGCAATGAGCTTTCCACCGGAGCTCCATCTTTGAACACATAATATTCCAGCTTATTTTCAGAGACCTCTCTTCTGATCTGGATTGTAATAGACTTAGGCTCTGCTCCTGAAACCTGATTTTCATACAAATAAGTACGTTCCGTTACATACCCTTTATTGAAGTAAATAAGCGCAAAGGGCATCAAGAAGAAAGTAAATAAAATGTAAGAGAACCCAATCATTCTGGAGTCCAATGTTAAGGCACCGAATTTACTCGCGAGCAATACAGGTATTCTCCTAAGAATAGGAAAAGGAAGAAATACCAAAACGCCAATCAGGTTGAACAGAAGGTGTACAAATGCCAAGCTAATTGCGGCATCAGATTTATTGAAAGCTGCTAGTAAGGCGGTAATAGTAGTACCAATATTGGCTCCCATGACAAACGGGAATGACTTGCTCAAAAGAACCTTCCCGGATGCCACCAAAGGAACAATCAAAGAAGTAGTCACCGAGCTGGACTGAACTCCTGCGGTTACCAAGAAGCCCCATCCAAATGACTTGTAAGGATTATCGAAAATAAATCGCTTCAAACGATCCTTGGATGTTCCAATCAGACGCTTATAGATAATATTCGACAGAAATTTGATGGATATAAAAAGCAGTATCAGAGCACAAACCAATGCGATAATATTCTGAGGAAATATTGTCACCAGCTCTCTGCTAATTCTTGAAATCCCAAATCCGTATGAGGTATGAAAAATGTCTATGCCGAAACTTGAATCCTGAACAAGTCTTGTCAGCTGTTGAGCCAAAAAAGTCAATGTACCATAATAGTATTCCAGAGGGAAAACTATCAGTACTGTTATAATATTGAAGAAGTCGTGAATGGATCCAGCCGAAATAGCTTTCCTGAACTGATTACGCTTCGTAATAAAGCCTAGTGAAACCAGAGTACTTGTGAGGGTTGTCCCTACATTGGCACCCATCACAACGGGTATGGCATTCTCAAGAGTCAAATAACCAGAAGCCACTACAGCAACAGTCATCGATGTTACTGTAGAACTGCTCTGAATTAAAGCGGTAGCTAACAAACCAATGAATAAGCCAATGAAAGGGTTGGAGGTTGCCAACAGAATAGAACGAGCGGTTTCTTGCCCAAGCATGGTGAAAGACTCACCTACAAGATCAATAGCCAACAGAAACAGAAATGCAGCAATCACAAATTGGACCGTTGTGCCCAACCAGCCTATCGGCTTTTCAAGATTGCTATTTTTCAAAGATTCTGTCATACCAGCTACATATAGCTCGCCTAAAATATTTTGCAAAAATAGATTAAAGCATCACGGTATATCTGCCACCTATGTAAAGCCTATGTTAACAATTAAGGGGTTTTTGAAAAAATTGTTAAGACTCTATCTATTTGATATTGTGATGGTTAAGCATATTATTTGTCATAATAGCTTGACAATCAATCAGAACCAATATTGGGGCGCTACAAATTATCCGAAAAGTTATTTTAGTTTTGTGTTCAATTGACCTATTAAGAAATTAGACGTTAGTATTTCCTCCTAAAGATGTCTCAGCTCGAAATTGTAATGTATGTTGGTTTTGTCCTTTCAGCATACTCAGTCATCGGCAATGATGTTATCCAGACGTTAGGAACATTCCTTTCATCCAATGAGAATCGCAAGTGGTGGGTCTTATGGATTTTTGCTGCTGGAATATTAACTGCTGTATTGGTTTACGGATGGTATGTAAATGGAGGTGATGTTACCTATGGCCGTCTTATTGGAGATCCTCCTGATAATTCAATGGCCAATCCTAAATACTTAAATCCAGTAGATAAAGAGGGCTTCGGATGGCCTTATTTATTACCGCCCATTGTCCTCCTGATCATTACGAGATTTGGAATTCCGGTGAGTACGTCTTTCCTTATCCTTACCTTCTTCAACCCAAAGAATTTGTATGACATGGTGGTTAAATCCATGGCAGGCTATTTAGTGGCATTTGGAGTTGCTATTGTTCTATATCTGGCCATTGCCAAAAAATTTGAGAAGTACTTTATAGAGAACCCAGCAACAGCCAAAGAGAAAAAGTTATGGACAGTATTGCAGTGGATGTCAACTGGTTTCCTATGGTCACAATGGTTGATTCAGGACTTTGCCAATATTTATGTTTACCTGCCAAGACAGGTATCTAGTTCTAACCTCATATTCTCGCTGGTCGTTTTCCTTGTTCTACTAGGCTACATTTTCTACTCTCGAGGGGGTGCAATTCAGAAGATTGTTCAGGCCAAAACGAATACAATAGACATTCGGTCAGCAACAATCATTGACTTTTCTTACGCTTTAATTCTCTTGTTCTTCAAAGAATTGAACCACATTCCAATGAGTACAACCTGGGTTTTCCTTGGCTTGCTTGCCGGACGTGAAATTGGTATCAAGTACTTCGCCTATGGAGCGGTTCCTAATAAAACGTTGAAGGACTTAGGTGGTGACCTTGGAAAAGTCTTCTTCGGACTTGCTGTAAGTATTGGATTGGTCTATATGCTGAGGTTCTTAACTGTTGGCATTTAATTGCTGCAAAGCAATCCAAGCCATCAAACCTATTCCAACCTCAATAGCATCTTCGTCTATATTGAAGTTTGGTGTATGAACACCATTGGTAGTACCTTTAGCTTCGTTGCCTGTTCCTAGTCTATAGAAACACGAAGGAACCACATGGCTGTAGTACGCAAAGTCTTCTGCTCCCAGCCAAAGATCAAGGTCTTCAACGTTTTCTTTGCCTAAGTAATCTTCGGCCGCTTTACGGGCTAACCTGGTAGTTTTGACATCATTGCTCAGATAAGGATAACCAACGTCAATGAAGACATCGCAACTACCTCCAAGGCCTTCCGCAATACCTTGTGCCGCCTTGGTGATTAACTCATGAGCTTTAAACCTCCAGTCTTCATCAAGCGCTCTAAAGGTACCTGATATCTTAACTTCGTCCGGAATGATATTCTGAGCGAAGCCTCCATTGATAGTCCCAAAAGTCAAAACGGTTGGAGTCTTCGGGTCGGCATTTCTGCTGATCACTTGTTGAAGTGCAGTAATAATCTGAGCCGATATTACTATAGGATCAATGGCTCGGTCCGGGAGCGCGGCATGCCCTCCTCTACCTTTTACAGTGAGATAAATCTCATCTGCTGAGGCCATGTACTTACCTTCTCTGAAACCCACCTTTCCGGTTGGAATAAAAGGCATAACATGCTGTCCCAACATAGCATTAGGCTTAGGATTTTCCAGAGCCCCATCTTTGATCATCAATGAAGCCCCCCCAGGGTTTTTCTCTTCTCCAGGCTGAAAGATCAATTTGACTGTACCTGTGAATTGTTCTTTCAATTCATTGAGGATCTTCGCTGCCCCCAAAACACAGGCGGTATGCACATCATGCCCGCATGCATGCATAACACCTTCGTTCTTCGACTTGTAGGGGACATCATTGGTCTCGGTGATGGGCAGAGCATCCATGTCTGCTCTCAACGCTACAGTTTTAGACTGAGGATCTCTTCCTAGTATTAAGGCAACGAGTCCTGTATCAGCCACACCTTCCTGTACCTCAATCCCCATTTCCCTTAGCTTACCTGCAACGAAGGCTGCAGTTTGTACTTCTTCATAGGAAAGTTCGGGATGCGCATGAATATGCCTTCTTACCTCAATGGCGGAACCAGCAAACTGATGAGCCAATTCTTTTACGCGCTGCTGATCAATCATTCTCGATTGGGAATTTTTCAGGTACTATTGAAGCTGTTGGATAGTAGCTTCGAATTTTTTTATAGAGCGCCTGAGCCTCAATTTGCTGATAGAATTGACCAACCTTCACAAAGTAAGTGGGCAATTTATAGCTGAACTTAGCCTCCCATTCAGGAACAAGATCAAACAGCCTATTTCTCACTCTGCCTGCCTGAAGCTCGTTATTTCCTGAATACACCAAAATGGTGTAGCCATCTACAGTCCTGATACTATCATTCTTCACTATCATAGAATCAGCAACAGCATTCAACTGCTCAGTAATATCATAGGATATTTTGAGCGGTTCATTAGCAATCACTGACTGTTCCTGACCTGGTTCTTCTGACTCATCCTTGAAAAGAGGCCTGTACCTGGTCAGGTCATCCTCATAGGTGTAATCAATCACCTCTGTCTTCTGAGGAACCGACTGAGGAGTACAACTCAGAAAACCGAGTGCAATAACAAGAAGCAGTAAAGCAATATTTAATAAAGGCTTATTCATCCAGGACTACACATTTGTTGTTTTTGATATCTTCTTCAACAACCTTGAATTTAACGTCTTTCATTACAGTTCCGTCTGTATACTGAACAGATACCCTGTCATTTCTACCATAAACCTTTTCAGATTTAATTGGAGCCGTCTTCTCTACCGGAGGTCTGTTTCTTGTGTCCTGTCTGGCAGCAAGAGCACTTCTACTCTCTTCTTTCGACTCGTTATAGCTTTGCTTCTTAGAAGATGTTCTGGCTTCCTGAACCCTATTTGGATCTTCACTTGGTATAAATGCCTTGGTAAGGAATGAGATTGTTTCTTCATTCACCTTATTAAGGAATACCTTGAACATCTCAAATGCTTCAAATTTATAGATGAGCAATGGATCTTTCTGCTCGTACACAGCATTTTGTACAGATTGCTTCAGGTCATCCATATCTCTCAAATGCTCTTTCCAGGTTAAGTCAATCACTCCAAGTGTAATTGCTTTTTCCATCGCTTTTACCATTTCAGCATTATTGGTCTCAATGGTTTTCTCCAGATTAACCGCTACAGCAATCTGTCTCTTTCCATCGGTAAATGGTAAAAGAATATTTTTTACGGTCGCGCCTCGTTCACTCTGAATATGCTTCATGAATGGTAAAGTACGCTCAGCAATCATTTTATTCTTAGCCTGATAAGTTCTGAAGGCTTCTTCATACAAGTCGTTGGTCAGGGTGTTGGCCTCAGTCGTTCTGAACTGATCTTCAGAGATCTTCGTATCCAGTCCCAGCGTACTAATAGTACTCAGCTTAAAGGCATCATAATCTTCCCCTCCCTTGCTGTTACTCACAATTTCTTCGCAAGTATCATACATCATGTTCATGATGTCGAGCTGCAATCTTTCTCCTAACAGGGCATTCTTTCTTCGGTCATAGATTACCGTTCTCTGCTGATTCATTACATCGTCATATTCCAGCAGTCTCTTTCTGATACCGAAGTTGTTCTCTTCAACCTTTTTCTGAGCTCTTTCAATGGATTTGGTAATCATAGAATGCTGAATCATCTCACCTTCCTGCAATCCCATTCTATCCATGAGTTTGGCTACACGGTCAGAACCAAACAGTCTCATCAGGTTATCTTCGAGAGAAACGAAGAACTGAGACGACCCTGGATCACCTTGTCTACCGGCACGACCCCTAAGCTGACGGTCGACTCGTCTTGACTCGTGACGCTCAGTACCAATAATGGCCAAACCACCTGCTGCCTTCGAATCCGGATGAAGCTTAATATCTGTACCCCTACCTGCCATGTTGGTGGCGATAGTCACCGTACCCGGCTTACCCGCTTCTGCTACAACATCTGCCTCTCTGGCGTGTTGTTTGGCGTTCAATACCTGGTGATTGAGTTTCTTAAGGTGGAGCATTCTACTGAGAACCTCCGAGATTTCTACGGAAGTAGTACCCACCAGTACTGGTCTGCCTTGCTCAGTCAATTCAACAATTTCATCAACTACGGCATTAAATTTCTCTCTCACCGTCTTGTAGACCTTATCTTGTCTATCGTCTCTTTGAATTGGACGATTAGTAGGGATTACTACGGTATCGAGTTTATAGATTTCCCAGAACTCCCCAGCTTCTGTTTCGGCTGTACCGGTCATACCGGCCAGTTTGTGATACATTCTGAAGTAATTCTGTAGCGTAATGGTTGCGTAGGTTTGCGTAGCATCTTCAACCTTCACATTCTCTTTGGCCTCAATCGCCTGATGCAATCCGTCTGAGTATCTTCTGCCCTCCATGACACGACCTGTCTGCTCGTCAACAATCTTTACTTTGTTATCGGCCACGATATATTCCGTGTCGCGCTCGAACATAGTAAAGGCCTTAAGCAACTGATTCACTGTATGGATACGCTGCGCTTTGACACTGTAATCTTTGATGGCTTCATCTTTCTGCTTCAGCTTGTCTTCATCAGAAAGTGTTTCATCCTTTTCCAGATGTGCCACTACATCTCCAATATCTGTTAAAATGAAGAAGTTAGGGTCTTCTCCTTCGCCAGTGATCAACTCAGTACCTCTTTCTGTCAGGTTGACGGCATTGCTCTTTTCATCGATAGTGAAATAGAGAGGCTCATCAGCCTGAGGCATGTTTTTCTGATTATCCTGCAGGTAGAAATTCTCTGTTTTCTGAAGGGTTATTTTAACTCCTGTCTCACTGAGGTATTTAATCAAAGGCTTGTATTTAGGAAGTCCGCGATAGGCACGGAAAAGGGCTAAGCCACCTTCTTGTTCATTTCCTTCCTTAATCAATCTTTTAGCATCGTTCAGGTACTGGCTACACAACTTTCTTTGTGCATCCACCAACTTTTGAATTCTAGGCTTCAATTCATGGAACTCATGCTCATCTCCTCTTGGCACCGGACCTGAGATAATCAATGGTGTTCTGGCCTCGTCAATTAAAACCGAGTCAACCTCATCTACCATAGCAAAGTGATGCTTAGGCTGAACCAGTTCATTGGCATCACGAGACATGTTATCTCTCAGGTAATCAAATCCGAACTCATTATTCGTACCATAGGTAATATCGCAGGTATAGGCTTTGCGTCTTTCTTCTGAGTTAGGCTGGTGCTTATCGATACAATCGATACTCATACCATGGAACTGGAACAGAGGTGCCATCCACTCTGAGTCACGCTTAGCGAGGTAGTCATTTACCGTTACAACATGAACTCCTCTCTGCGCCAGTGCATTCAGGTAAGCAGGCAAGGTGGCAACCAATGTTTTACCCTCACCTGTGGCCATCTCAGCTATTTTACCTTGATGTAATACAATTCCACCAATCAGCTGGACATCATAATGGAGCATTTCCCATTTCACCAAGTTACCAGCAGCCATCCACTCATTTTTCCAGGTTGCTTTATCACCATCAATTTGAATATGATCGCCCTGAGCAGCAAGTTGTCTGTCCCACATAGTAGCTTCTACTGTCAGGCTTCCGTTTTCCTTCAGCCTTCTGGCCGTTTCCTTTACTACCGCGAAAGCTTCCGGAAGAATAGTCATCAAGGTCTTTTCGAGTTCTTCATTCCTATCCTCTTCCAATTTATCGATAGCATCAAAAGCAGCTTCCTTTTCCTGAATATCCAGATCAGGATTCTCATCTACTCTTTTATGTAGTTCGGCAATCTGATCATCGATTTCTTTGAGATCAGCACCGATTCTATCTTTGAATTCTGTTGTTTTATTTCTTAGCTCATCATCAGTCAGGCTGCTTAATGAGTTATATATTTTGTTGATTTCTTCAACATAAGGGGCTACTTCTTTTATATCCCTATCCGACTTACTTCCGAAAAGCTTAGCCAACCCTTTTGTTAAAATGCTCATATCTTAAAATTATGTGCTAAAGTTAATTTCTTGCAGTTAATTAATGAAGGTCTGGTTCAATTCTTTAAACCTCAATCTGACCTTGAAAAACAGCCTTTGCCGGGCCAATTAAAAATATATCTGTAAATGAGTTGTTGGTCTTCTTAAAATCAACCCGCAACTCACCTCCCATTGCTAGTAGGCTAACAGAATCAATATCATGTTGGATACCTAAAGAGATAGCTGCTGCGGTACATCCGGTGCCACAACTCAAAGTTTCACCTTCCACACCACGCTCGTAGGTTCTGATCTTTAAAGTATGTTCATCTACCTTCTCCAGAAAATTGACATTTACTCCCTTTTCAGCAAAGCGATCAGAATACCTCACAGCCCTGCCTTCTGCAACCGGGTCCAGAGACTGAGTATCTTCAGTATACCTTATATAATGTGGAGAGCCTGTGTCGATCAGATAGTCGTCAGCTATTCTTTCAAAGCTGTTTACATCATGCATCTTCAAGAATACCTTATCATCCTCAACCCTGGCATAATGCAGTCCGTCAATGGCCATGAATTCGGTTTCGTCTTTGATCATTCCCAGGAAACGGGCGAACATAACAGCGCAACGGCTTCCATTACCACAAAGGGATTGAGAACCATCCGGATTGAAATAGACCATTTCAAAATCGGCCTCCTCACTTTCTTCAATGAGGATCACTCCATCCGCTCCTATTCCAAATCTCCTGTCACATAGACTGGTCACTAAAGAAAGGTTCTTTTTATCAAAGACATGCTGACGGTTGTCAATCATGACAAAGTCGTTTCCTGTTCCCTGATATTTATAGAATGAAATAGTCGCCATTGATACAATTTGACTCGATGGTGCAATTAACGAGCCTTTTTTGGAATTGTGACAAAATGACTGAATAAAATAAAAAAGCCCCTTCCGGGGCTTTTAAAATGTCTTTATGATTAAGCTTATTTAGAAAGCTTTTCTTTGATACGAGCAGCTTTACCCTGACGTCCTCTCAAGTAGAACAATCTGGCTCTTCTCACTTTACCTCTTCTCACTACTTCAATTTTGTCGATACTTGGAGAAAGGATTGGGAAGATTCTTTCTACACCAACACCACCTGAAACTTTTCTTACAGTGAAAGTCTCACCATTAGTACCTTGATTTTTTCTTTGAATCACTGTACCCTGGAATTGCTGGATTCTCTCCTTGTTTCCTTCTTTGATCTTAACGTGTACGTTAACAGTATCACCGGCATTGAAAGAAGGTAATTCAGCTCTTCTTTCGTTATTTTCTTCCTCTATAAGTTTGATAAGTTCGCTCATGATTTCTTCGTCTAAAAGCACTTCCCGCAAAACGGACTGCAAATATAGAGATTACTTTTTGATTATCTGCCTTTTGCTATAAAATTTATTCATCTAGTAAATCAGGCCTTCTCTGCATGGTTCTTTCCATGGATTTCTGAGCCCTCCAGTCCTCAATTTTCTGCTGATGACCAGAAAGTAAGACATCAGGAACTTTCATTCCTTTGTACTCAGCCGGACGTGTATAAACTGGCGGTGCTAACAAATTATCCTGAAATGAATCTGTTAATGCCGAGGTTTCGTCTGAGAGTACCCCCGGAATCAACCTGATAATAGCATCAGACAAAACTGCTGCTGCTAACTCACCCCCTGAGAGCACATAATCTCCGATACTAATTTCTTTGGTGACAAAGGCCTCTCTTACGCGTTCATCAACTCCTTTATAATGTCCACAAAGAATAATAATGTTCTTCTTAAGCGACAGCTGATTGGCAATACCCTGCTCAAGGCGTTCTCCATCAGGAGTCATATAAATCACCTCATCGTAATCACGCTGGCTCTTCAGCTCTGAGATGCACAGGTCAATTGGTTCGATCATCATCACCATTCCGGCTCCGCCACCATAGGCATAGTCATCCAGTTGCTTTTGCTTATTGGTTGCCCATTGTCGCAAGTCGTGAACCACTACTTTGACCAGATTCTTATCCTGAGCCCTTTGAAGTATCGAGTGAGAAAAGGGACTCTCCAATAATTTGGGAAGGAGTGTGATAATATCAATTCTCATCATCAGGATTAGTATATACCTCCATCAAACCATCGGCCACCTGAATATGAAATTCCCTGAGTTTTCTATCAATTCGAATCAAAAGCTCCTTTGTATAAGGCAATAGAATCTCGGTGCCCTGATCATTTTCTAAGACAAGAATCAGCTGTGGACCGCTCTCAATAACATTGTTAATTTGACCAATCGAGCTGCCCTCCTGATCAAATACCTGAAAGCCATCTATCTCGTGAAGATAGAACTCATCATCATTTGTTTCAGGCAATACATCCAAAGGTAAGTATAGCTCTGCACCTCTTAAAGATTGAGCTTCATCCAATGTCTGGATCTCATCAAAAGCGAGAATGGCCTTTTCAGAACGGACGTTAATGTATTCAATAAAAAAAGGAACCAGCTGTTGCCCTTGACGGACAAAAACTGATTCCAAATTCTGATATGCTGCGGGTGAATCTACATCTAGTAACACCTGCAACTCACCTTTTAAACCATGGGGCTTGATGATGTAACCCAACTGATAACAGTCATCAATATTCATGGCCCAAACAATTTATTCTTTTGCTTCGCCTTCTTCGGCAGGAGCTTCTTCTGAAGTTTCTGCTTCTGCAGTTACCTCCTCAGTTGCTTCTGCATCAGCAGCAGCTTCTTCTGTTGCTTCTTCCTCTGCAGGTTGAGCAGCAGCGTCAGCCTCGGCTTTCTTAGCAGCGAGAGCTTCAGCTCTGGCAGCATTTACTTTAGCCTCTGCCTCAAGCTTAGCTTTCTTAGCGTCTGCCTTGCTTTGAGCAATCTGATCAGCTTTAGTTTGGATTTTAGCATCCTTATCAGCTAACCAAGCTTCAAATTTCTTGTCTGCTTCTTCTTGCGTTAAAGCACCTTTAATAACACCAATTTGTAAGTGTTTTTTCAACATCAAACCTCTGTAAGAAAGCATTGCTTTCACAGTGTCTGTAGGTTGGGCACCATCCATCAACCACTTAAAAGCTCTGTCATTATCGATATTGATAAATGCAGGGTCGGTGTTTGGATTGTAAGTACCAATTTTCTCAATAAAGCGACCATCTCGTGGTGCTCTAGCATCAGCAATGACTACATCATACATTGCTTGTTTCTTGCGGCCTCTTCTGGCCAATCTGATTTTTACTGCCATTTTTCTTTATATGGTTAAATGAGGATCACGTCCTCTCTTCTTCTGAGAACACGTCTCGAAAAAGGACTGCAAAGATAGAGTCTTTTTGTTTTAAAATCACAGTGACCAGTAAAATTATAGACTACAGCGGCACTTTTATGCAAAAACTATGGTTAAATGACTGAAATTAAATTGAATTTGTATATTCGTTTATACGGTTTTAATACATGGAACTCATCTAGTACCTTTGTTGTACTACAAACTTAAATCACCCTATGAGCAATTACTCTTACCTCGGTAATGCAGACCCAAAAGCAATTGAGGCGCTCTATCAACAGTATTCTCAAGATCCTGCCAGTGTTGAAGAAGGCTGGAAGAAATTCTTTGAAGGTTTTGAATTTGCCCAGGAATCATTTCCAATGCTACCTGGCACAGAGTCGAGCCCAGCGAAAAGCCAAAGCAGTAGTCTGGTATCTGACAAAGAAGTCCAGGTACGTAACTTAATCCATGCATACAGAACAAGGGCTCACCTCCGATCAAAAACCAACCCGGTTAGAGAGAGACGTGACAGAAAACCTATTCTGGATCTCGAAGATTTCGGACTCAGTGAGGCGGATCTGAATACAGAATTTAACTGTGGTGCCGAAATAGGCATTGGAAGAGCCACATTGAAAAAAATCATCGACTCTCTTAAGTACATTTATGAGGGCACCGTGGGCTTCGAATACATGTCGGTAAGAGACCCGGAGAAGCTTAAATGGTTAAGAGAGAAAATTGAAAAAGATGCCCTTTCTTTCAATCCATCACACGAGCAACGCAAAAGAATATTAAGCAAACTCAACGAAGCCGTTGTTTTTGAAAATTTCCTTCATACCAAATACCTCGGACAAAAAAGATTCTCTCTGGAAGGAGGAGAAACTACTATTCCTGCTATTGATGCTATACTTAATAAAGGAGCAGAACTGGGAGTTGAAGAGGTAATGATTGGTATGGCCCACAGAGGCAGGCTCAACGTGCTGGCTAACATTATGGGCAAAACCTATGAGCAAATCTTTAATGAATTCGAAGGTAATGCAAAGCCCGACCTTACCATGGGTGATGGTGATGTCAAATATCACATGGGCTTCTCTAGTCAGGTCCAAACCCCTGATGGCAAAACAATAGAGATCAAACTGGCACCTAACCCTTCTCACCTTGAGGCTGTAAATCCAGTGGTCGAAGGTTTTGTAAGAGCCAAGGGCGATGCAGAATATAATAAGGACAGGTCGAAAATTCTTCCGGTACTGATTCATGGCGATGCTGCCGTAGCAGGTCAGGGTATTGTCTACGAAGTGGTACAAATGAGCCAGCTAAAGGGCTACAATACAGGAGGTACAATTCACTTTGTTATCAATAACCAGGTAGGTTTTACTACTGATTTTGACGATGCAAGATCAAGCGTTTACTGTACAGACGTAGCTAAAATGATCGATGCTCCTGTACTTCATGTGAATGGTGACGACCCTGAAGCGGTTGTTTTCTGTGTTCAATTTGCCACAGAGTATCGCCAGAAATTCGGTAGCGACATTTTTGTCGACATGGTATGTTACCGCAGACATGGACACAACGAAAGTGATGAGCCTAAATTCACTCAGCCTTCACTCTATAACCTCATTAGCAAACACCCTAATCCAAGAGAAGTGTACAATAAAAAGCTGATTGAAAAAGGAGAGGTTGAAGCTGAATTGGCTAAGAATATGGATAAGGAATTCCGCAATCTTCTTCAAGACCGTTTGAATATGGTGAAGCAGAAGCCATTACCTTATGTATATCAGCCCCTGGAAGAAGAATGGAGAAACCTGAGGAGGTCTAAACCTGAAGACTTCGATCTTTCTCCAGAAACCGGAGTTAAACAAGAAGAAATAGATAAAGTAGCTAAGGCTCTGACATCTCTTCCAAAAGGCTTCAAACCAATTAAGCAGATTGAAAAGCAGTTAAAGCAGCGCAAAGACATGTTCTTTAAAGAGAAGCAGCTTAACTGGGCAGGTGGAGAATTGCTGGCTTACGGTACATTATTATTAGAGGGTAATCCCGTACGTCTGACCGGACAGGATGTTCAAAGAGGGACTTTCTCCCACAGACACGCTGTACTTCATGATGCCAACACCAACGAGGCTTACCACAGCCTTAACCATATTGAGGGAGCTGAGCAGAAGTTTGAAATTTATAACTCACTTCTTTCTGAATTTGGAGTAATGGGCTTTGAGTTTGGCTATGCTATGGCCAACCCTAAAGCCTTGACTATTTGGGAAGCACAATTTGGAGACTTTGCCAACGGTGCTCAGGTGATGATAGATCAGTTCATTTCTTGTTCTGAATCTAAATGGCAAAGAATGAACGGACTGGTGTTACTACTACCTCATGGTTATGAAGGTCAGGGACCGGAGCACTCTAATGCAAGACCTGAAAGGTATCTGCAGCTTTGTGCTGAGTACAACATGGTGGTTGCCAACATAACAACCCCATCCAACTTCTTCCATGCTTTAAGAAGACAATTAACCTGGGATTTCAGAAAACCGCTAGTGGTTATGTCTCCAAAATCACTATTAAGACATCCTAAAGCTATTTCAGACCTAAGTGAGTTTACTTCAGGCAGGTTTCAGGAAGTAATTGGTGATGATATTGTCAAACCAGCCTCTGCCAGAAAAGTGGTGCTTTGCTCGGGTAAGGTCTACTATGACCTGATCGAGAAAAGAGAAAAGGACAAAATCAAAGATGTTGCCGTCATCAGAATTGAGCAACTACATCCTTTCCCTAAGACTCAAGTAGAGAAGTTGCTAAACAAATTCACCAAGGCAGAGGAATTTGTCTGGCTACAGGAAGAACCGGAAAACATGGGTTACTGGAATTATATTCAGCGAGTTTATCCTGAAAGAAGTTTGACCAGAATTTCAAGAAAAGCCAGTGCTTCACCGGCTACAGGTTTTGCCAAAGTGCATGCCGAAGAACAAGAATCAATTATAGAAAAAGCTTTCGCATAAAACATAGAGAATCATGAGTTTGGAAATTAAAATTCCTGCCGTTGGCGAGTCGATTACCGAAGTAACTATTGCCCAATGGTTTAAAAAAGATGGAGACTTCGTTGAAATGGACGAAGTAATCTGTGAACTGGAATCCGACAAAGCTACTTTCGAGTTGAATGCGGAAGCAGCAGGAAAACTAACCATTAAAGCCGAAGAAGGAGACACATTGGAAATAGGTGATGTGGTTTGCCTCATCGATACAGATGCTGCGGGAGGTGGAAACGACTCCTCTGACTCCGGTAAAGAAGAGAAGAAAGAAGCGGCAAATGAATCATCAGAATCGACTGATGAGCCGAAATCAACTGGAGAAGTGAAGGACATGATTGTACCTACCGTAGGTGAGTCTATTACCGAAGTAACTATCTCCAGCTGGTTAAAAGCCGATGGTGACTATGTAGAACTGGATGAGGTTATTGCTGAAGTAGACTCTGATAAAGCAACTTTCGAATTACCTGCAGAAGCCAATGGTATTCTTAGAATTGTAGCTGAAGAAGGAGACACTCTGGAAATCGGAGCCCTGATATGCAAAATAGAAGTTACTGAAGGTGGAGCTCCTGCTAAAACTGAAGACTCAAAAAGCTCTGGCTCTACCAGCGCCAGCGAGGCCTCCAGTAGTGGAGATAATACCTATGCAACAGGTCACGCCTCTCCTGCAGCAGCTAAGATCATCGCTGAAAAAGGTCTTGATGCTTCCCAAATTAAGGGGACCGGTAAAGACGGTAGAATTACGAAGGAAGATGCTGAGAATGCCAAGGCTCCTAAGAAAGAAGAAAAACAAGCCGAATCAACTCCTGCAGCGGTAACTGTATCAGGAGACAGAGATGAGAGACGAGAAAAAATGTCTTCTCTAAGAAAGACGGTTTCCAGAAGGTTGGTATCTGTTAAAAATGAGACCGCCATGCTTACCACATTTAATGAGGTAAACATGAAGCCTATCATGGACCTGAGAAAACAATACAAAGAGAAATTCAAGGAGAAATACGAAGTGAATCTTGGCTTTATGTCATTCTTCACCAAGGCCGTCACTATGGCCCTGAAAGACTGGCCTGCCGTTAATGCTCAGATCGATGGAAACGAAATTGTTTACCATGACTATGCTGACATTTCTATTGCCGTTTCAGCACCTAAAGGTCTGATGGTACCTGTGATCAGAAATGCAGAAGGTATGAGCTTCGATCAGATTGAAAAAGAAATCATCAGGCTCGCAACGAAAGCCAGAGATGGCAAGCTCTCTATTGAAGAAATGACTGGAGGAACCTTCACCATTACCAATGGCGGTATCTTCGGTTCAATGTTGTCTACTCCAATCATTAATGCACCGCAATCTGCAATTCTTGGAATGCATAACATTGTGGAAAGACCTATGGCTGTGAATGGAGAGGTGCAGATTCTACCAATCATGTATGTGGCCTTGTCTTATGACCATAGAATTATTGATGGCCGTGAGTCTGTAAGCTTCCTTGTAAGGGTGAAGGAATTACTTGAAGATCCCACAAGACTTTTACTGGGGGTTTAAAACGAAAATCAAACATCTAAAATCAAAAATATGAAGTACGATGTAACAGTGATAGGCTCAGGTCCCGGTGGATATGTGGCAGCAATTCGTTGTGCACAACTAGGCATGAAAACCGCCATCATTGAAAAATATAACACTTTAGGTGGAACCTGCCTTAACGTAGGCTGTATACCATCCAAAGCGCTGCTCGATTCTTCAGAGCATTATCATAATGCTGCGCATACTTTCACAACCCATGGTATTGAACTCGATAACCTAAAGGTGAATCTGGAGCAAATGATTGAGAGGAAAAGAGGTGTAGTAGCTGACAACGTGAATGGTATTGCTTTTCTCATGAAGAAAAACAAGATCGATGTTCATCACGGCATGGGTTCATTCATTGATAAAAACAATATCAAAGTTACTGACAGTGAAGGTAAAGAAACCCAGATCGAAACTGATAAAGTCATTATCGCTACAGGGTCTAAGCCTTCCTCATTGCCATTCATTGAAATTGATAAGAAAAGAGTGATCACTTCTACCGAGGCTCTTGAACTGAAAGAAGTTCCAAAGCACATGATTGTGATTGGAGGAGGAGTAATTGGAATGGAGTTGGGCTCTGTATATGCCCGTCTGGGTGCTGAAGTTTCAGTGGTAGAATTCATGGATAACCTCATTCCATCTATGGATGGTACCATGGGTAAAGAGCTCAAGAAATCACTGAAAAAGCTGGGTTTCAATTTCTACCTGGGCCATAAGGTAACCGAAGTAAAAGGCACTGCTAAAACGGTTACGGTAAAAGCGGAAAGTAAAAAAGGAGAAACGGTAGAAATTAAAGGTGACTACTGCCTCGTCTCTATTGGAAGAAAGCCTTATACTGAAGGCTTAGGCCTCGAAAATGTAGGCATTCAAACTGATGACAGAGGACGTATAGAAGTAGATGAGCACCTGAAAACTTCTGCCGATAACATCTACGCTATTGGTGATGTGATTAAAGGAGCCATGCTGGCTCACAAAGCCGAAGAAGAAGGTGCTTTTGTAGCAGAAACTATGGCTGGCCAAAAACCCCATATCAACTACAACCTAATTCCTGGCGTGGTATATACCTGGCCCGAAGTAGCTTCTGTAGGATTTACTGAAGAACAACTCAAGGAAAAAGGCATTGCCTACAAAACAGGTTCTTTCCCATTCAAAGCATCAGGGCGTGCCAGAGCTTCTATGGATACAGATGGACTGGTGAAAGTACTGGCCGATAAACAAACTGATGAAATTCTTGGTGTTCACATGATCGGGCCAAGAACTGCTGACATGATTGCAGAAGCTGTTGTAGCGATGGAGTATAGAGCAAGTGCAGAAGACATCTCAAGAATGTCACATGCTCACCCAACCTATACAGAGGCATTTAAAGAAGCGTGCCTGGCTGCCACCGACAACCGGGCACTTCACATATAGTCTGCTTAGTATAATATTATTGATCATTAGAGGAAGCTGTAAGAACGGTTTCCTCTTTTGCTTTTCTTAGGGTAATAAGTAATTGAGAATTCAAACCAAGGTCAATGCCCTCAGGATTCATCAACATAAGTGTAGTTCTTTGATAGGATTTAAATTTTGCAATGACCTTCTCCGAGTCTTTAAACTGTATGATTAACCCCAGGTCCCCCATGGTTTTTACTGACTCAATGGTTTTAGCTCCTTGAGGTGTATTCAGAGAAAGCTCATTACTCTCTTCCTGTACACCCAGAACAATGCTTTCTCCATTGTCAGATTCAAAAACCCAATGACCGATCAGAGAACTTTGCAGCTGTTCAACTTTCGACTCTTCATCCTTATCATTAAATAAATAAGCATCACTGATACAGCTTGATGTCATAAAGCTTAGTCCGATTAGCGCAATGATTAGTTTCAGCCCCTTCATATTCCAATTCTTTGAAATATGGGCTGCAATACTATTGCCTTAAATTAATCGACTGAATATCTGATACTTACAGCTCAATGAACTCCCAGATATAGTTATTGTTCCCAAAAAGGGAAATAAAGACTTTCTAAACCTCGCTGTTCTCACGAAGCGAATTCATGAGGCTATCCATATCTCTTGAAAGATCAAAAAAGGATAAATAGGCATCATAACCATGACTGATTACCTGCTCTATCATAGAAGGGACGGTAAAGGTGTGAATAGCTACGATTTTGGTCTCTTTACTAAGAGCCCTTACTTTTTTCACGATCTGTGATTCCTGATTGGTCAAATCAATCAGGTTCACGAATACCACAACCTCTTCGATAGTGGAATCAAAGTCGGGAGATAGGAATTCTTCAGGAGAGACCCTGGATCCGGTTGACATATAATCGGAAAGCGTCTCTGCTAAAGTAGCATTCAAAGGATTGTTTTTACCTATAAGCATAGATTGCCCGGACGTAACTGTTAAACTACTATTACTAAATGTTGTGTTTATTGGCAATTTACCTAATGGTAAAATATAGGCAATCTACCTATTCCTTAGATATCTTCAAACAGTTGTCTGTCAACGGCATACATCACAAGGCCAGCAACACTTTTACTGCCAGTTTTGTCAAGTAAGTTCCTTTTGTGAGCATCAACCGTTCTAACCGATATAAACAATTCTTCTGCAATTTCCTGATTGGAGTACTCCTTAAGAATCAATCGAAGTACTTGTTTCTCTCTATCCGTTAGTGGCATCTCTACAGCTACTTTACTGGCCGACTTAGACTTCACCCTTCTGATGTTGTTCATGATGATATTTGTTACCTCAGGGGAATAGTAGGTTCCTCCGTTCATAACGCTTTTTATGGCCATTTTTAGTTCATCAGAACCGCAATTTTTTAGTAAATAACCCAGGGCACCTTCTGCCAGCATTTGCTTGATATGCTGACTTTCACCCATCATAGTCAGCGCTATAATTTTCATGCCGGGGTACCTCTTTTGAATCTCCCTGGTCAAATCCAGCCCGTCCATCACAGGCATATTCAAGTCGGTGAGAACCATGTCGGTATACACCTGCTCAAGTTGATCCAGGCAATCCTGTCCATTCTCAGCCTCTCCCACTATTTCAAAAAGTTCATCTTCTGCCAGGTAGGTTTTAATTCCTTCCCGAACCATTTTATGATCATCTACCAGAATTATTTTTATCGTGTTCATCTTACTAGCTGTTAATATGTTTTTGTGAAATCTCTATCACAACCGAAGTACCATGGCCCGGTTGACTATCTATTTCCAAATGCCCCGAAATGGCATCAATTCTATTCTGCATACTCTTTAAACCAAACCCCTTTCCATTCCTCCTTACCTTCTCTACATTAAACCCAACCCCATTATCTTCAATGGTCATCATAATTACATCGCTGTAATTACGCAGCTGTACAGACACTTCTGTAGCCTTGGCATATTTGACAATGTTGTTCAGAGCCTCCTGCAGAATTCTGTATAGTGTGACCTCGACATTCTTGTCAGGAATTCTCATCTCACCCAGATTTTCCTGAAAACGGAAATCAGTATCCTCGCAAGATCCATCTACGGCCATGATCAGACTCTTGCAGGCACTCACCAATCCAAAGTCTACAATAGCCTTAGGCATCAGTGTATGTGCCAGAGTTCTGCTATCTTCAATCGACTTTTGTAGGTAATCCCATCCAATCTCCAGCCTTTCCTGCGCCTTTTTACTTAGCTGCTCATGTTCCCTTTTTATAAATTCAAAGTTCAGGGAAGAGATAGTGAGCAATTGCTGGAGACCATCATGAATCTCCTTAGATATGCGGCTTCGTTCATTATCCTCAGTAATAAGAACCGCCTCGAGTTTTTCCTTTGTCCGCTGTTTCTCCCAGGAGATATCAGTAATTGCCCCTACAAATCTTGTTGCTTTTCCGGCATCTCTCTCCACGATCTTTCCTTTCAAAAGCACCCATAACCAGCTCTTGTCCTTTTTCTTCATCCTAAACTCACGGGTGAATTGGTCATCGCTTAGTTGTACCACTGTTCTGGAAAGGCTTTCAGGTGTAGTATTACCGAGATCGACAGGAGATACCAGTGACATAAGACTTTCCAGTGATTGCTCAAGTTCGTCTCCTTCATAACCGAGCATCCTGTAAAGCGCCTGGCTAAATTCAATCGTGGATTCGGTCAGGTTCCAGTCGACAAAAGCGTCCTGAGATGCTTCAAGAGCATATCTGAGTTTCTCTTCTTTACTTCTGATAATTCTTTCTGCTGAGAGTATTTCGGTGATGTCTCGGGTAATCCCAATAATACTCATCACTTTATTACCTCGGATAAGGGGGACTAAACTGGTTTGAAAATCCTTTTTACCGGTTTTGAATTCAAGTTGTTCATGAAAGGTAATAACCTCCATACTGTCGCGGCAGCTTGCATACCTCCAGTTTAGATACCTGGCAATATCCGGAAACACCTTTTCTACCGGTTTCCCTGACACCGCATAGTTGCTCATGCCTGTCAGCATTTCATGAGTTTTATTAAACTCCTGATATTTAAAACTGCCATCTTCAAGCACATCTACAATGAATAAACCATCATTGATGTTCTGGAAAACGCCAACATATTTATCCCTTTCTTTCTTGAGTTGATCTTTGCTTTCAATTAAGGCATTCTCCATTCTGATTCTCTCGGTCATATCAATAATGACCGCCAGCGTGAATTTTTCATCTCTAATGGAGATCGGATTCAGACCAATCTGTACCTGAATCCTAGTGCCATTTTTAGTGAGTGCATTAAAATCAGCCTCAGCTCTCATGATCCTTGGTTCACTATTCTCATGATAGTGATGTCTGTGTCTGGAGTGTGACTTTCGGTATTCTGAGGGCACCAGATCTTCTATTTTCAGAGACTTCCATTCATCAGCCTGGTAGCCAAAAATCTCTGAAGCTCTTTGATTGTGCATTACAATTTCCCCCGCCTTGCTTACCAATAGCATTCCATTCGTACCGGCCTCAAAAATCTTTTCAAATCTTTCCTGAGCACTTTTTTGCTCTAACTCTGCCAGTTGCCTCTCATTGATATCAGTTAAAAGGCCAATCAGTGCCTGCTGTCCAGTACCATCGACATTCTCATGAATTTTGGCATGTGATTCTACCCAGATATATTCACCCGACTTCTTTCTGACCCTATAGGTCATCTCAAAAGATTCAATAGGCTGCTCAGTCTTCAGGCTTTCAAGTACCTCATTAACCTTAGCGAAAGTTGCCTCTCTATCGTCAGGATGTACCCTTTCTTTCCAGGTGTTGAAAGTGGGTTGAAATTCCTGTACCTCGTATCCCAACAGCGAATAATAACGGTCACTGTAATCTCCTCTGGGAATGTGATCTTGATCATAGTGCCAGATAAACGCAGCGTGCTTTCCCGCCTCCATAGCCAGATTGAGCTGGTCATTGGCCGATTTGAGATCAGAAGTGCGTTCCTCTACTTTTTGTTCCAAATGACTCAGTACTTCCTGAAGACGTGCAGTTCTACTCTTTACCAATGTTTGCAGGCGACTATTCTGCATTCTGATGTTCCTGTTCTTCAACTTATTAAAAGTAGAGGCGGCTATCAGAATGACAATGACATAAGACACCAATGCAAAATTAGTCTTGTACCAATGCTGAGCTTTTGAAATATAAATGGACTGATTCCAATCTTCGTAAGTGCCATCTGAACTAACTTCCCGGAGTCTGAAATTATAATCTCCTGCAGGTAAATTGGTGTAGGTAATTTCTCTGCTTTGTCCGACCCTATACCACTCAGAGTCAAAGCCTTCCATTTTGTATTCAAAGAGTATATTACCATGATTAATGAAATCAATGGTAGAGAAATAAAAAACCAGTTTCTTATTAGCTGCTTTGAGGTTCAGGTCTGAGTCAAGTTTATATTTTTCACCATCAATGTCCACTGATTCAAGGTGATAGTTCATGGCTCTGGTAGCTCTGAAATCCGGTTCCACATATACTATACCGTCAGGACTGGTATAGTATATCTTCCCTTCAGTAGTTTTCCAGTTGGCCGGAAACCCAGGAGGCCAAACCGTTACATTGGCTCTATAATCTTCTATGTTTTTTAAAGAATCCTGAAAGATTACATTTCGCTGCAATTCCTCCGATGATACCCTGTGTAAACCTCCGAAATTGGTAAACCAAACCCCATTATCATTGTCAATAATGATAGAGGTGGGCCCTTTAATGGTAAACCCATTTCTGACATTATGTACAGAAACGGTATCTGAGTTTCTTTTAAAACTTACCAGGTGTTTACCCTCTGAAACAGTCCAAAGGTTGTTTTCTCCAGGCCAAAAGTTAGAAAAAGTCTCATTCGACAAGCCTAAATCGACTCCAATTTCAGTAATCTGTCCATTCACTTGTCTGAACAGCCCCATATTGGTACCGATAGCCAGATCCCCATCTTCAAATTCAAAAATCCAGCGTATTACCTTTCCATCAAAAAACTCATTTTGCTCTAACCGGCCATTACTGTATAAGTAGGTTTTGGCAGTACTTCCCCTCTTACGAGTGTTCACCCAAACAACTCCCTCTTTGGTAGCGAAAACAAACCTTGTATCCTCGGTAGATATCTTTTCTTTTAGTCTTACCTCATTACCATTAACCTCAACTTTGAAAAGACCACTTTCCCCTCCTAAGAGAAGATCTCCATCCCTGTCTTCGAAGATGGTGTAGATATTGGCAGGAAGCGTTGCCGCTCCTTTTGGCATACTAAGTTGACTATTCTCCAGTCTGAAAAGCCCATGACGGTCCGTTCCCACCCACACATAACCTCTGGAATCCTGAATAATGCTTTTGGTCTCAATAGGAAGATATCTATCATCCTGGCTATACCTGATTCTTCCAACCGGAGAGCGATGAATCAGGTATAAGCCCCTGAATGCTCCAATCCATATATCACCGTTAACATCTTCAAAAACCGTTCTGATACCGTCCTCAGATAAACCATCCTGAACCGAAAGCCTTTCTACTCCTTTATCGCTAAGGCGATAGGCACCTGTAACCGAAGACATCCATACAAAACCGTGGCTATCGGGAAAAAGATCGCGAACCAGGCCAACCCTTTGATCTGTTTCTGAAGAGAACAACACACTGAATTTATCATCACGGTATGAGACTACCTGGCCATTCCTTAGAGATAAATAGACATTCCCCTCTGCATCGTCTACTACCGTAAGTATCGGACTATCAATTCTATTTCGGAGGTTGTCAAAGTCGTGCAACTGGTCGTCATGAATGTATTTGACTGAATTGTCCTGAAGAACCACCCAAATACGTCCATCAAACCCGAGCTTTATCTGAAGCACATTAGTCAGTTGATAAGGTGCTGCAATTACCTGCTCATTAATAACGAAATAGACCTTTTTATCTGCCAGAAGGAGGATACCACCATCGGGATCGGTGATTATTTTCTTAATGCTTGAAAAAACTACGTGTTCACTAGTCCATTGAACGAAGGATTCATTGTTGAGGAAAAACAGCCCAGATCTTCCCGCAGCCCAAATAGTACCATCGGTTTCAACTTCTATTTGGGTAAACTCATTGCTGTCAAAAGAGGGAGTATTTCCGAGGTCAAAGACAACCGCCTCACGCCCATCAAACCTAACAATACCTTCACTGGTGGCCATCCACAAAAACCCACGTTGGTCCTGCGCAATATCCCACACGGTGGCCCTTCCCATGATTTCAGTAAGTGGCCAATTTTCAATAATATTTTGATTGAGAGGCCGATTTTGCCACATTTCGTGGCTTACTTCCTGACAATAGGCAACTCGCATGCAAGTGTGCATGAAAAAAAATAGTAGCCCCAGACGTGTCACCGTTTTTAGGTTATGAACTTAGAATGCTTACAAACCAATATAGGGATAATACCAAAGAATTGAAAGGGAATTAGTTAAGTCTAACTGACAAACCCATGTTAAAGAGAGGGTATCTGTCACTCCATCCTACCCCCCCTTTTACGATTATGATTTCGGAAAGAGCCAGTCGGCTTTGCATTGAAGGTATAGCAGAGACAAATCTTTTATCAATAACCGAGAGACGAATTTCAGGACCGAAACTCAATTTAGACCTGGAATTGAATGAATAACTAATGTCTATCCCCTGATCTGTTCTCTTACCCGTCTCTGAAGTTCCTGCTGATGAAGTATTGTAATAGGTAAGACCGAATTTATTCTTAAAAGTAACTGCCATACTCCAGCCACTATACCAACCTCTGATGGATCGGGTGGTCTGTGCCCCAAGCTCAAAACTTATTGGCTGAACATATGTTTGCCGAGTGGCTCTGTCCTGATAGTATCCCTTAAATCTTTGAGCTTCCAGTGACTGACTGAATAATCCAGCTAGCATCAGAAATGTGATGATGAATAAACGTTTCATGGTGTTTTGGTTTTGTTGCCCCGTAATTATGTATATCAAATATCCACACTACCTGAAGCAATTTTATTGGAGTATCACCAGAATACAGATTATCAGCATTTCTCTTAAGCGACTAAGTAAATCACCTAATCGCAATCGGTTGATCGATTAAAAAGAGAAGGGCTCCATAAAGGAGCCCCCGTCTTACACACACACGCTATATAAACGCACTCGTTTATAAGTGCTCTTTAATATAAATTCTAATATCATGAGGCGCTGTCTCATCTCCACCAAAATAAGGGTACAGCAAATAGTAAACACCTAGATTACACTGGGTTCCCCTTTTCACGGTCTGTTGTTCGTCTTTGAACCAGAAAACATACTCGTCTCCATCCAGACTTATGCTTAAATCGGCAGACTCTCCAATCTCCATAGATCCGATTTTTTTAAACAATCGATCGGAACTCTGATAGACATAAGTATAGATATCTACCTCGTTGGTTTCTATGTTGAAGTTCCATCCAAAACGGGCACTGTTCTCATGGTGAAGACTATTACAGTCTGCAAACCCGAATAGCTTATTGATATCTCCCTGATTTCTGTTGCCTAAGTTGTACATAGCCGTTTCATCGAACCTCACTGTAAGGCTCATTGTCTCAGACTTAAGAGTACGTAGCCCCTTTGGATTAAGACTGTTTTCGATCTGGCTGTCGTGTTCACCAGCTTTAATGAGATAGACAGCTTCATCTATCTCATAAAGCTCAGCACAGTTGGTTAGTAAAAGGGTTAATGATAATATGGTGAGCAGTTTTTTCATGGTCTTGTTGTTTTTTTGCTCTACACAAAGTTGACCATGCCTGCCTCCATTTCTATCCGTAAATCTCTGGTTTTACTTTTCTAGGTAAAAAACCTATAAACAAAAAAAGGCAGGCCACCACAGCCCGCCTCACAACAAAACCAACTCACCACCACCAGTTGGTGAGTCCGTCTTGTTCTAGTAAAGGTTAAATAGTAACCTTACACTAGTCATATTTCTTTGACTGTTTCCTCCATACTCGAAGGCCAACCGCCAGCTATCACTAAACTTATATCTTAGTTCCGCACTGAGCACTGTTTTCTCAATATCACCATTTAAGAAACCTTTTCTCAGGCCTCCTGCCAACTCCAAAGTCTCTGCCAAAGGCTGAGCTACACTAATGTGTAAACCGGCAAATCGATTGTCCATATAAGGAGTTTCTACATTAGTGCCGTAATCGCGAGTGTGGTAGTAGTTAATGGAAAGTACTTGTTTGACATTCATTCCAAATCCGAAACCGTATTTGACTCCGTCATAACTGAGTACTGTTGGTGCTACCTGAAATGTCACCGATTTATTACGGGCATTGTCATAGCTACTTCTATAATAGTACTGGCTGTATGCGGCTTGTGCCGCTACTAAAAAAAGGGCGATGATGAATAACTTTTTCATGGTCTTGCTGTTTTGTTGTTTTCAAATTGATTACACATCAAAGGTCTTCCACAAAACCCTCCTTTATATTGGATAAATACCTGAAAAAGCGATTTCGGTAACTTACTTAGGTGTTATAGGTGATTTCCTTACATAACCCTTAGAACCTTCAAAAGGCCATTTTTTGATCAAAAAAAACGCCTTCCTAAAGGAAGGCGCTCTGTATTGGCTTATTTGATTTTGATAAGGCTATTTGCTCACTCTGTTGCCAGACATAGGATATACCTCCTGCCCCATATAAACGGCACCACTCAGGTTATCTCCTTCAAACTGACATTCAACTTCTGCAGTCATTCCCATCACTTCCAGAGAGCCGGTCATATTAGTTTCCTGAATCATGACGCCTGTCATTTCCAAAGTTCCAAACTGATCCGTTTCAAGACTGGCCGTGTAGGCTCCCGGATTACCATTAATTCTCATGGTTCCACTGCTTCCACCATCAGGTGTATCGACCACATATTCCCATACTCCCGTTGGATCATAGGCTTTTTTGCTCTCTTTCTTGGCGGTAGAATTGGTTGGTGTTCCGCTGGCAGCGCAGCTCACGGCAAAAATAGCCAGCAGTAAAAAGGCGCTAACCACTTTGATTGTTTTTAAAGTCTTCATGGCAATTATTTATTTGACAATTGGTGAGTTGAAAATAGCACTTTTTCTATTAGAGTCCCTCGCAAAGCTGCCCTGATTTCATCTGAAAAGGGTTTAAACTTAATAATGTTTCTGTGGTTTTGATTGTAAGCATTATGGCCTAACTTTGTGCCAATTTGTACCTAAGTCAACAAGTCGTTCTTTACCTGAAACATGCCTAAAGACAATAGCATCAAGTCCATCCTAATTATCGGAAGTGGACCTATCATCATCGGACAAGCCTGTGAATTTGATTATTCCGGCTCACAAGCAGCAAGATCATTAAGAGAAGAAGGGATTGAAGTTACCCTGATTAACTCGAATCCTGCCACAATTATGACAGACCCTGTAATGGCAGATAACATTTATCTGAAGCCATTAACAAAAAAGTCAATCATAGAAATTCTCGAAAAACACCAAATAGATGCTGTACTACCTACCATGGGTGGTCAGACAGCACTCAACCTGGCCATAGACTGTGATAAGGCAGGAATTTGGGACAAATACAATGTCAGGATTATTGGTGTAGATATCAATGCCATTGAAACCACCGAAGACAGGGAGAAATTCAGGCATAAAATGATTGAAATCGGAGTAGGCGTTTGTAAAGGTGAAACTGCTACTTCATTCCTCAAAGGAAAAGAAATTGCTCAGGAAATAGGCTTTCCGTTGGTCATCAGACCTTCATTCACACTTGGTGGCTACGGAGGTGGTTTCGTAGACAACCAGGAAGAATTCAACGAAGCTTTGAAAAGAGGCCTGGATGCATCTCCAATTCATGAGGTTCTCGTTGAGCAAAGTATTCTTGGATGGAAAGAATATGAGCTGGAACTACTGAGAGATAACATCGGTAACGTAATTATTATCTGTTCTATTGAGAACTTCGACCCGATGGGGGTTCATACCGGTGACTCCATTACCGTAGCTCCTGCCATGACACTGCCTGACACTGTCTATCAGAAGATGAGAGACATGGCCATTAAAATGATGAATGCCATTGGTCAGTTTGCTGGTGGATGTAATGTGCAGTTCTCCGTAGATCCTGAGACTGACAATATCATCGGTATTGAGATCAACCCAAGGGTATCAAGATCTTCAGCTCTCGCATCAAAAGCTACAGGTTATCCAATTGCGAAAATTGCCGCCAAGTTGGCCATTGGTTACAACCTGGATGAACTGAAAAACCAAATCACTCAAACCACTTCAGCTTTCTTTGAGCCTGCACTGGACTATGTGATCGTGAAAATACCTCGTTGGAACTTCGATAAATTCAAAGGCTCTGACAGAAAGCTTGGCCTTCAGATGAAGTCGGTAGGTGAAGCCATGGGTATTGGAAGAAACTTCCAGGAAGCTCTTCAGAAGGCTTGTCAGTCACTGGAGATCAAGCGAAACGGTTTAGGTGCCGATGGTAAAGAACTAACCGATCAGGCAGCACTGTTGCATAGCCTGGAAAATCCAAGCTGGAACAGATTGTTCCATATATATGATGCCTTCAAACTGGGTATCCCATTCAAGACCATTCAGAAGAAGACCAAAATCGATAAATGGTTCTTACAGCAAATTGAAGAGCTAATCGAGCTTGAATCTGAAATTGAACAATATTCACTGGATACCCTTCCTGAGAGACTGCTTAGAACAGCTAAGGAAAAGGGTTATGCCGACCGACAAATTGCTCACCTTCTCAAGTGTTGGGAAAGTGAAGTATTCAATAAAAGGCATGACCTGGGTATCAAAAGAGTTTACAAACTGGTAGACACCTGTGCCGCTGAATTTGAGGCACAGACGCCATATTATTACTCAACCTTCGATCAGGAGAATGAATCGGAGTCAACGAACAATAAGAAGATCATTGTTTTAGGCTCAGGTCCGAACAGAATTGGTCAGGGTATCGAGTTCGACTATTGCTGTGTGCATGGTTTGTATGCTGCGAAAGAGTGTGGCTATGAAACCATTATGATTAACTGTAATCCTGAGACAGTTTCCACTGACTTTGATACGGCAGATAAACTATACTTCGAACCTGTATTCTGGGAGCACATTTACGATATCATCCTTCATGAAAAACCTGAGGGTGTAATCGTTCAGTTAGGTGGACAAACTGCTCTGAAGTTGGCCGAGAAACTTGATAAGTATGGTGTGAAAATCATTGGAACCAGCTTTGAAGCCTTAGACCTTGCTGAAGACAGAGGTAGATTCTCAACTCTATTGGCGGAAAACAACATTCCTTATCCAAAATTCGGAGTGATAGAAGATGCCGATGAGGCTCTTGAACTATCTAAAGAATTAGGCTTCCCATTATTGGTGAGACCATCTTATGTACTGGGAGGCCAGAGCATGAAGATTGTGATCAATGAGGAAGAGCTGGAAGAACACGTAGTGAACATCCTGAGAGACATCCCTGGCAACAGAGTATTACTCGATCACTTCCTCGATGGCGCCATTGAAGCTGAAGCTGATGCCATCTGTGATGGAGAAGATGTATACATCATAGGTATTATGGAACACATTGAACCGGCCGGTATTCACTCCGGAGATTCTTATGCTGTTTTACCTCCATATAGCCTGGGTGACTTCGTGATTCAACAGATTGAAGCCCATACCAAGAAAATTGCACTGGCTTTAAAAACCGTTGGTCTGATTAATATACAGTTCGCCATTAAAGACGATAAAGTTTATATCATTGAGGCGAACCCAAGAGCATCGAGAACCGTTCCATTCATAGGCAAAGCCTATCAGGAGCCTTATGTAAACTTTGCTACCAAAGTGATGCTGGGCGAGAAAAAGTTGAAAGACTTCAACTTTAAACCGGTCAAGAAAGGATATGCCATTAAAGAACCGGTTTTCTCTTTCCACAAATTCCCGAATGTAAATAAGGAGTTGGGCCCTGAAATGAAATCTACGGGAGAAGCCATCTATTTCATCGATGATCTAATGGATGATTACTTCCTGGACATTTATTCAAAACGTAATCAGTATTTAAGTAGATAATGGGTTGGTTATTAAAGATCATATTATTCATCGTAGTTTTTAGCTGGATTTTCCGAGGTGTTGTACGCTTCCTTTCAATTGGTCTGTTTGGTCAGGCACAACAACAAAGGAACTTCAACAACGGAAGACAATATCAGCAGCAAAGACAGAGAAGTAGCTCAGATGGTAGTGTGAACATTGATTATGCCCCCAAGAAAAACTCAGGTAAGAAGAAGTCTTCCGAAAACTTTAAAGGTGGAGACTATGTCGATTACGAAGAAGTAGATTAAGATTAGAAATCAAGTATATAAGGAGCCGATCTGAAATCAGATCGGCTTTTGTTTTTTAAGGCATCTGATATACCATCGCATTGATGTGCATTCCGGCCCCCACCGAAGCAAACACCAAATGATCTCCGGATTTAATCTCATGCCCCTTCAGCTCACCTTTGAGGATCAAATCAAGCATCGTAGGAATAGTAGCCACCGAACTATTTCCCAGCTTCTGGATAGTCATCGGCATTAACTGGTTCACATCTGGCTCATACCCGTAAAGCTTGTAGAGTTTCAGAAGGATAGCCTCATCCATCTTTTCATTGGCCTGGTGAATCAATACCTTATCGATATCATTGAGGTCCAGGTTAGCTCTTTCAATAGCCGTTTTGATGGCCTCTGCTACATTCACCAAAGCGTACTCATAAATCTTTCGCCCTTTCATTTTGATGAACTTATTGCCGTTGTCTTTCAATTCAGGCTTATAAGACGGTCCCATCGCGAGATACTCCAATTCTACAGAAGCATCGGTTCTGGATGCCTGACTCAAGAATCCACCTGAAATACTTTCGTCCGCAGCCTGAAAAATAACGGCCCCGGCACCATCAGCAAAAATCATAGCGTCACGATCGTGATCATCTACAATTTTGCTGAGTGTCTCAGCACCAATGACCATAACCGCTTTGGCATCTCCACAACGAATCATCTGGGTGGCCTGAATAGACCCCTGAACCCATCCCGGGCAACCGAAAATAATGTCATAGCATGAGGTACCCGGATTAGCGATGGCCAGATTGTGTTTCACTTTGGCTGCCAGGCTGGGCATCATATCAATTCGGTTGGCATCTTTATCTAAATCTCCAAAGTTATGCGCTACAATTATGTAGTCCAGCTCTTCCTTATCAACCGTGCTATTTGCCAGAGCATTTTTGGCTGCTATAGAAGCCAAATCAGAGCAAGACTGTCCTTGAAGGGCGTACCTTCTTTCCTTTATGCCTGTGATCTTTTCGAATTTTTTGATGATCACATCATTCTCATAGGGAAATGCCTCACCATTCTCCTGATAAAATTCGTGTTGAAGGAAGTCTTCATTTCTAACTACCGTTTCAGGAATACAACTTCCAACTCCGTTGATGATAACTTTAGACATAATTTAGTTTTCTGTTTTATAAGAAACGGCATCCCAGCAAGCCTCTGAAGCCTGGTCGATGCGTTCGTCTGTCAATTGTTGATTATGATCGATATGCAGTTTCGCCAATGAAACAATTGGCCCATACAAAAGGGCGATAATAGTATATAGTGGCAGATCCTTCATCGCCCGGGCCTTTTTAGACTCCAGAAAGAACTGCATAATGGGAGCTAGGATAATAAATGTCTCCTCCCTGGTCATATTACTCACATAAGGAGCATATCTGTATTGCTCTACAAACTGAAATTCCTTTGGGTGATCTATACAATATTGAATCAGGTTCCTCCACAGGTGTTTGAAGCGCTCCTTATAAGTACCCTCCTCTCTGTAGTCTTTAAGCATGGCTTTAATCACGCGTTTTTTAATCTCCGTGAAAAGCTCATTGATCAGGTGCTCCTTATTTTCGAAATAGCGATAGATGGTGCCGGCACCTATGCCTGCCTGCTGGGCAATCTGAGACATGGGAGTGGCATGAAAACCATGTGCGGTAATCAGATTTAGTGTTGTCTCCAGAATCAGAATCCTCTTGTCTGTTATTTTGTTATCGATCATCTTCCTAGCGGAATGAACGTTCATTCCGCGCAAAGGAAAAGACTAAAAGACAGGAAAGCAAAGTTTAATCAAATTAGTTTTCGGTACCGATTCCCTCTAACTGGTTCTTACTCACATCATTCATCGAAAAGAGACTAAGCAGTCTCCAGAACTTTGGTGGCTGAAGACTTTTGATGTATTTTTGCCAACTCACTTGAGAAAACTCAACTTAAACCAATAGATATGTCTTGGTTTCAAAGAAAAGTAAAGGGAATTACCACTCCGACTGAAGAGAAGAAAGATGCGCCTGATGGCTTGTGGTTTAAAACCCCCGGTGGAACCATTGTTCACACCAGAGAATTGAAAAACAATGCCTATGTGAGCCCTGAAGATGGCTTTCATGTAAGAATAGGCTCTAGAGAATATTTCGAAATACTGTTCGACAACAACAAGTTTACTGAGCTGGATGCAGACATGACTTCTGGAGATCCACTGAAATTTGTTGATAGCAAACCTTATCCGAAAAGGATTGTTGCTACTCAGGAAAAAACCAGACTTAAGGATGCCGTTCGTACTGCCTATGGTAAGATGAATGGCGAAGACATTGTAGTCTCCTGCATGGATTTCGCTTTCATTGGAGGGTCAATGGGTTCTGTGGTTGGTGAAAAAATCGCCAGAGGAATCGACCACGCGCTGAAGACAAAAACACCTTTCCTGATGATCTCCAAATCAGGAGGTGCCAGAATGATGGAAGCTGGTTATTCCCTCATGCAGATGGCTAAAACATCGGCCAAGTTGGCTTTGTTGGCAGAAGCAGGTATTCCTTATATCTCCTTACTCACAGACCCTACTACTGGAGGTGTAACTGCATCATATGCCATGCTGGGTGATTTTAATATTGCCGAGCCGGGTGCATTGATTGGTTTTGCCGGGCCAAGGGTAATCAGAGACACTGTAGGGAAAGATCTTCCTAAGGGTTTCCAAAGTGCCGAGTTCGTATTAGATCATGGCTTCCTTGACTTCATTGTCGACAGAAGGGACCTGAAAAAGCAACTCACCACGCTATTGAGGATGCTGAAGAATTAGAATTACCTGCTTAAAGTATATAAAGCCCTCTGAGCAATAGCTATTTGCCAGAGGGCTTTTCTTTTATAGACTCTGAGCCACTAGCCTGGGGCAAAATCAAAATAATTGGCCTTCCTTTTTGAAAAATCGTAAGCAGCTACTACGTTTGCATCATCAAGTCATTCAATCCCGACTCAAGGGAAAGAATCGATTTATAAAGAAGCGTGGAGAGACAGGCTCTTTGAAGCGCTAGCAACCATGCCGATACTTCGGCAAAGGTGCTAAATCCTGATCCCAAAATGGGTGCCAGGTGGCATTCGGGAGAATATAAATTGGTTATCATGTTTACAAATCCAATTACGAAACCCGTACAGGGTTGGGTAAAATCAACCCAACAGCAACTGCTATTATCCAACATTTCTAAGCGAATGTGTAGAGCGTAATTCTCCGCTCAATTCTTTTTCACAAATAATCCTTTAGAACATGTTTACTAAAAGTCAGTACCTGGCTGAATCCTCTGATTCAGCTCAGCAATCCTTACAATATTTAAAAGTCAAAGGCGACTTCAGTCTCGAAAATGGAAGTTTCCTAACCGACCCTGTTATTGCCTATCACACCTTCGGTCAACTTAATGATGACGGTTCAAACGTGGTATGGGTGTGTCATGCCCTGACCGCCAATGCCAATCCAACTGAATGGTGGCCAGGTCTGGTAGGTCAGAACGATCTGATCAATCCGGAAGAACACTTCATTGTATGCGCCAACATTCTCGGTTCATGCTATGGGAGCACAGGGCCAAAAGATTTCAACCCTCATTCCGGTGAGCGCTATCTAAGACAATTCCCATTGCTGACCATCCGCGATATGGTTAAGGCACATGAGGTCCTCAGAGCTCACCTGGGTATTAAGGAGATTTATCTTGGCCTGGGAGGTTCCATGGGAGGTCAGCAGGTACTGGAGTGGGCTATTGAACAACCCCTCCTCTTTAAAAACATCTGCCTGGTAGCTACAGGCGCCAAAAGCTCTCCCTGGGGCATTGGTATTCGCACAGCACAACGCATGGCCATTGAAGCTGACCCAAGTTTCTTTTCCAGCTCTCCTAAAGGTGGATGGAAAGGGCTTGAAGCTGCCCGCGCCATGGCTATGATTTCCTATAGAACTGACTCTGTTTACAATGCCAGTCAGAGAGAAGGAAGCGAAAAAATTGATGGGTTCAATGCCGAAAGCTATCAACGCTATCAGGGACTGAAACTGCAAAAACGCTTCAATGCCCACTCTTACTATGCTCTATCGAAATGCATGGATACTCAGGATGTGGGACGAAAAAGAGGCGGGGTGCAGGAAGCCCTTAAGCAGGTTAAGGCCAATACGCTTGTCATTGGGGTTAACTCAGACCTCCTGTTTACCCGAAACGATCAGCAAATTCTGGCACATGGCATCAAGCAAAGCCAACTCACTTTTATAGACTCAAACTATGGTCATGACGGCTTCCTGGTAGAAGCCGAAAGCATCTCAAATATTCTGGAAAATTTCTTAAACGAGAAAAAATGAAAAACATCAACATCGGACTTTTTGGTTTTGGCTGTGTAGGACAAGGCCTTTATGAAACACTCAACAACTCTAAAAACTTTGCCGGCCAGATTGCTAAAATCTGTATCAAGAACCCGGAAAAGAAAAGGAAACTATCAGCTGACCTATTCACCACACAAAAAGAAGAGATCATCAATGATCCCAACATCGACATTGTAGTAGAATTGATTGACGATGCCGAAGCTGCGCTGGACATTGTCGTATCGGCCCTGCAATCAGGTAAATCGGTAGTCACTGCCAACAAGAAAATGGTAGCCGAGAACCTGGAGTATCTGGTAGAACTTCAGCAGCAAACCGGTAAGGCAGTACTTTATGAAGGCGCTGTATGTGGAAGTATCCCCATCATCAGAACACTGGAAGAATACTTTGGCCATGAGCCTTTGAATGAGGTCAAAGGTATATTCAATGGGTCCACCAATTATATACTCACCAAAATCTTTGAGGATCGGCTGGACTACCCCTCTGTATTAAAGGAAGCTCAGGACTTAGGTTTTGCTGAAAGTGATCCAACTCTCGATGTGCAAGGTTACGATCCGAAATTCAAGTTGAGCATTCTACTTACTCACGCATTCGGCATACATGTTCCCCCATCGGAAATAACCAATCTTGGTATTGACAGGCTCAAAACCGCTGATCTGGAGTATGCCAGATCCAATGGATACACGATTAAACTAGTGTCGCAGGCCAGACGAATCGGTGAAAAAGTCTTTGGCTTTGTCATCCCACAATTTGTGAAGCCTCACCATAAACTGGCCGACATTCGGAATGAATTCAATGCGGTCACTCTGGACGGAGAGTTCTGCGATGAACAGCTATTTATTGGTAAAGGAGCCGGTAGCTTACCTACCGGAGCAGCTGTACTGTCAGACATTTCAGCCCTGAGCTATGACTATAAGTATGAGTACAAAAAACACTATAACCTGGGTAAACTGCCTTTCAGTAATCAGTCACCTGTAAAGGTTTATGTGAGCTATAATTCCCCGGAACAGGTAGACCTTCAGGATTTTGAGAGCATTCAGGAGAAATACTTCAGTTTTGACCACTGTTATGTCATTGGTAATATCTGTCTGGGCAAGCTCCAAAAAGACGATTGGCGAAACAATAAGAATATCAATGTGGTTCTGACGGCAGAAGATAGCCAAACAGGTTTAGGGAACTTATGTGTGAATGATCTGAAAGATGAAATAGACGAACTGAAGAAAGGCCAGAAAATCAGGGAAAGAATAACAATTTAAGCCCTTTTTACCGCTCCTATCTTTTTTCAGGTTCTCTTACTGATTTAATCTTTTAGTCAATATATTTGTAGCCCTAACGGCCTGCCTGGCCGTAACACAAAATGTTGATTTAAAATCTATTAGTAGATGTCATCTATCATTATTACTTCCATAGTTGCTTTCTCGGCTGTAATCCTGCTGTTAGTTTTTATTCTGCTTTATGCACAATCTAAGCTGGTACAATCGGGCGATGTTAAAATTGTCATCAATGGTGACGAGAAAAATCCCGTGGTTACCTCTGCAGGTTCCACCCTTTTGAGCACACTATCAGGACAAAAAATATTCCTCCCGTCAGCTTGTGGAGGTGGAGGTACATGTGCCATGTGTAAATGTACAGTGAAAGAAGGAGGAGGAGATGTACTTCCAACAGAAGTTGGTCACCTCAGCAGATCTGAGCAAAAAGAAGGTGTAAGACTTTCTTGCCAGGTAAAGGTGAAGCAAGACATGCGCATCGAAATCCCTGAAGAAATCTTTGGTATTAAGAAGTGGGAATGCGAAGTAGTTTCTAACTACAACGTAGCTTCTTTCATTAAAGAATTCGTAGTGAAATTGCCGGAAGGTGAAACACTTGAGTTCGAAGCCGGAGGTTATATTCAGGTAGATGTACCACCTGTCGTTTGTGACTTCAAAGATATAGACATTAAACCTCATCCGGAAGACCCTGCAGGTCCGGACAAATTCAAAGGTGACTGGGATAAGTTCAACCTTTGGGATTTGAAAATGGTGAACAAGGAAGAAATCTTCCGTGCCTACTCAATGGCTAACCACCCTGCTGAAGGAAACATCATCATGCTGAACATTCGTATTGCTACTCCACCTTGGGATAGAGCGAATAACAAGTGGATGGATGTAAATCCTGGAATTTGTTCTTCTTATGTATTTACAAGAAAGCCAGGTGATAAAGTAACTATCTCAGGTCCTTATGGTGAATTCTTCATCAAACCTACCGATGCTGAAATGCTTTACATCGGTGGTGGTGCAGGAATGGCTCCAATGAGATCTCACCTTTTCCACCTTTTCCACACTTTGAAAACAGGTAGAAAAGTGACTTACTGGTACGGTGGTAGATCTAAAAGAGAGCTCTTCTATCTGGAAGATTTCAAAAAGATCGAAAAAGAGTTCCCTAACTTCCAATTCTTCATTGTTCTTTCTGAACCACTTCCGGAAGATAACTGGAAGACTAAAGAAGACGTCAATGACAAAGAAGGTGATGGTTTCTTAGGTTTCGTTCACCAGGCTGTGATCGATCAGTATCTGAGCAAACACGATGCTCCTGAAGAGATTGAATTCTACTTCTGCGGCCCTCCAATGATGAACGCAGCAGTTCTTAAAATGTGTGACGATTGGGGTGTACCTGACGAAAACGTTTCATTTGACGACTTCGGAGGTTAATTAAACCCATGATAATATTGAAAGCCACTCGGAAACGGGTGGCTTTTTTATTTGTATCTACTCAAGCAATATGCCCTTTCATCTTCAGTTGTATCCAACACCTAGTAATCCAGGCATATCATTAGGTTAGACTCAGGAGAAAGACCAAAAAGCCAAAGAATCTGTATATTCAACATTCAACCTTGTTAGACATGAAACAGAAACGCAGAAGTTTTTTAAAAACAGCCGGAGGCTTTGCTGCAGGACTAGCCCTTGCGCCTTACGCTTGTACCTCAGGCATTAAAACAGAAGAAGCAGTAGACACATCCGCCTTTGGTTTGCAACTCTATACCTTAAGAGATGACTTCCCCAAAGACCCGAAAGGTGTTCTGGCTCAGGTAGCCTCCTTCGGTTATAAGCAGATTGAAAGCTATGAAGGACCTCAGGGCATGTTCTGGGGAATGACCAATAAAGAATTCAAAGCTTATATGGATGAGCTGGGCATGAACATAGTTGCCAGCCACTGCGATATTGACAATGACTTTGAGCGAAAAGCTGCCGAAGCTGCTGAGATAGGCATGAAATACCTGATCTGCCCATGGAGAAGCCAGCAAACCCTGGACGGCTATAGACAGGCTGCTGCAGACTTCAATGCTAAAGGAGAAATCTGCAGGGCTAATGGAATTCGCTTTGCCTACCACAATCACGCCTATAGCTTCACTGAAATGGAAGGTGAGATGCCGCAGGACATCTTTATGAATGAAACCGATCCTGATTTAGTAGACTTCGAAATGGATATGTACTGGGTAGTAACCGGTGGACAAGACCCCAAGGCCTGGTTCAATAAGTACCCGGGTAGGTTTAAGTTAGGCCACGTAAAAGACCGATTGGGTAATACCGAAGAAGCTGAAGCAACTTGTACATTAGGTACAGGGATTATTGACTATCCATCTATTGTCCCTGAAGCCAAAACTGCCGGAATGGAGTATTTCATTGTCGAGCAAGAACGTTACGATGGTACTACTCCATTAAAAAGCACAGAAGCTAATGCTGCCTATATGGCTGATCTGCTAGGGTAGTATAAAGGTGTATTGGGGTTAACGTCACCCTGAACTTGTTTCAGGGTCTTGACATGTCTTAGCAGAGATGCTGAGTCAAGCTCAGCATGACGAAGCAGTGGATTACTCCCAATACACCTCTAACTTCTACTTTACTACCATCACTTTCTTTCTGGTTAATCGTCCTTCACCATCCTGAACAGTCAGTAAATAAATCCCTTCCTTCATCTGTGAAACATTCAATTCAATAGATCTGGAGAAAATTGAATCCTGAGTCTTTAGCATATTCCCTGAGAGGTCATACATGCTCAGATTAAAAGGGAAAGACTCGGAAGCCATTTCGATATGCAATACTTCAGTAGCAGGTATAGGATAAACATTATTCACCACACTGGCACTTTGCTCCAGACCAGCAACTATCTCCACTGTCAATGTAAATGCCTTTTCAGTAAATGCTCCACCTGTATCTGTACTTCTTACCCTAATCGTATATTCAGATTGAATATTGAAATCGAAACTGGTATTAGCCAATAGTTGATCTTCGCTGATCGTGAAGCTTGCATTATCATCGCTTCCCGTACCGCTCACCAATGTGTAAGTATAAGTATCATCAGCATCTTCATCTGTAGTACTAAAAGCACCAACTTCTGCACCCGCCTCAGCACCATGGCTAACCACTGTTTCACTTAAACCAATGTCAGTAGGATCATCATTGGCATTGGTCACATTGATGGTGACTTGCTGATCCAGTATTCCACCCTGTCCATCATCTGCCCTGACAAGAATGGAGTATTCATTTTTCTCTTCAAAGTTGAAAGACTCAGCGGCTTTAATCACTCCATCAGTAATGGTAAATGAAGCATTATCTGTATCGCCATCACCAGCCACTAAGCTAAAGGTATGCGTATCATTAGCATCCTCATCAGTAGCAGTTAGTGCTCCCACTGTTTGCCCTGAATCTGCATTTTCTGTCACTTCAGCATGATCAAGGTCAATTGTTGAGGGATCATCATTTACGTCATTCACCGTAATTTCGAAGGTCTTTTCTACAAAAGCATTGTTCACATCCCTGGCCATTACCTTCACTGAGTAAGAGGACTTTTCTTCAAAATTGAGTGTTTCTACTGCCAGAAGTTTATTTCCATCTATGGCAAACTTGTCATTATCTTCAACTCCAGAGACCAGCTCAAAAGTATGTGAGTCATTGGTATCCGGATCAGTTGCTGTCAACTCACCTACTTCGACTCCTTCAGCATTATTCTCATCCAGATTACTGGCACTTAAGCTTACATCTGTCGGATCATCATTCGGGTCAAGGCTTAGCCTTTCTACTGAACCACTATAAAAGGCGATACCTATTTGATTACCGGGATCTGTTACCATATCCCTGTAGGCAATAATGGCCAATGAGCCATCTTCACTAACGTATGACCATTGTGATTGCTCTCCACCTCCCTGGCCTCCACCGCTGGCAGGGGAGGCACCAAGTGCCTTCCCGTTGGTATAGAATGGCTTTATATCCCTGTCCATTTTAACAATGAGTTCATCATTCGCAATGAAGTGACTTTCAGCTCCCTGGCGGATGAATCCTACATACTCGCCAGTAGCTGCATCCATAATATGTCCACCGAAGTTGATCACCAATTCATCATTGGCTGATAAAGCTGCTTCCAGACTGCCCGAATCATTAATCCAAACCGTCTCCCCGGTTGCCGTATTGACACGAGCCTGATCAAATGACTTCGTCCCCGTTATAATAAATGATTCATTGGATGAGAACTGCAAACCGTTCACAAAAGGCCAACCGCCAATAAATGCCCTCCACATCAGTTGACCATCTGAAACACGGACCTTTCTCAAATAATTATCTCCTGATCCCACATAGAGGTATTCATCATTGGAATCAAAAGCCATCTTACGAATCTGCCCCCAGTTATCACCATTGTCGGGCGCATTCGGCACCTGCATGATCATGTCACCGGTTTCAGTATTGAAGAGCGTCACCACACCGGTTGGAACGGTACCCACTGCTACCAAGGAAGCATCATTGCTTAATACAGCTTCAAGGCCCTCTATTGATCTGGCAACAGGTCCAAACTGGGTAAACTCCTTTTTCCAAATGAGCGAACCATCCGCACCATCCAATACTCCTACTCCATAAGTTCCACCATTGGGCACCAACTGATAAACTACTCTCGAACCATCGGGACTCATATCCCCACCCCAACATTCATAGCCAGGCTGATATTCCCAAAGTTTTTCTCCCGCAAAATTGTATTTGTAAATAGTTGATTGAACCCTATGCACATTCTTCTCAGTATCATTGTTTCCAAACCAGTTTTCCTGACCAGGAATAAATGTTACTGTTTGTTCAGACTCAGAAACAGCCCCTCTCCAAAAGCCTGTGGGAGTTACTATCGCCTGATCGAGTTCAAATTGAACCTGATACTCATAGTCTAATGGTGCCCAGTCAATAGTCAAAGCTTCTGAATCATCAAACGAAGACACTTTTACTGTTTTGTTGGGAAAGTTGATCTCAGGCTGATCCTGAATGCCTCCGGCTACGACCAGATACCAGTCGTCCCGATCTGCAGCAGGGAAGCTAAAAGCATACTCACTCGGCCCTGATGCCTGAACCTGTACATTAAACTCCTGACTCTGTTCAGTTCTCACTTTGAGGTTAATCTGAGGAGCATAGCCTCCAGCTACTCTTATGGTACCGGCAATGGTCATGTTTTCGCCATTCTCCAATTCAGGAGAAGTTCTTTCACGATCATTGACAATGGTGAAATTCTCTATGATATGAAATTCATCATTGTCTTTACTGAACCTGAACTCAGCCACATGTTCGGAGGTACCCTCAGGTAAAACCAGGCCATCGCCAAAGTAACAGTTGGACCAAACGGCCACTACCGTAGACTCGCCAGGCTCCAAATTGATAAAACCACCATTGGGGTGAGTAGCACAACCGGGAAAGTTCTGGCTCTCATTGTCTGGTCGAAAATCAAATCCAAAGTAATTAACAGCTGTGCTGCCATTGTTGGTAATTCTAACCCTGAGTTTGGGGTTACCATCCAGACCGGCATAGAGTGTTCTGGGAGTCAGATACTCAAAATCCAGATCCTGTGCCCAGGCTGGAACAGTTTGAGTTTTCACCTGAAAAGGAAGCACAAAAAGGCATAGCAGTATCAGGCATGAAAAGTGAGATGCTTTCATGGTTGTGTCGTTTTGGTTAATAAAATTTAGTAAATCTTGCGCTAACCCTGAGCGCTGTACTCGATAGGCCTTAGTAATCGTACATCATTCATACGATCAAAAAGATATATACCCTACTTTACATCACTTTTTCTGATTGGTGCCCTATTGTTTTTACATACAGAAAATATCTGAAAACTATCTTATTTTGATTTAATCGGCATTTTTCCTCGCCTTTTAATCATTAATGATGATCTTAGAAATATGAACTGGGGATTTATAGGTTTCGGTAGAATTGCTCGTAAGTTTTTGGAGAGCCTTCAGGCTGTTGATGGTGAAATGGCCTATGCATTTGCTTCAAGATCGAATGCTGAAAGTCTACAAAAGGAATTTCCTAATGTCAAAGTCTATGACAATTACGATGCACTGCTATCTGATGAACAGGTAGAGATAGTCTATATCAGTACCACGCATAACTTTCATAAAGAACATACCATTGCAGCCTTAAAGGCCGGCAAACATGTGGTTTGTGAAAAGCCAATGGGTATTAACAGCCGGGAGATTGAAGCAATGCAGCATGTGGCTAAGGAAACTGGTAAGTTTCTCATGGAGGCTATGTGGATGCGCTTTTTACCTGCCTATAGAGAAGCCCTAAAAAGGGCCAAATCAGGAGAGATAGGAAAAATCAAACATATAACTGCCAGCTTTGGCTTCAGATCAATAGACAAGCTCACCCGTGATGGAAGATTACTGAATCCGGATTTGGCCGGAGGAGCTCTATTCGATGTGGGTGTTTATCCGCTGACAATAGCAGCCGACCTTTTTGGTTGGCAGCCTGAGTCCTTTGATGCCCATGCACAAGTAGGTGAAACGGGCTTTGATGAAACCATGATTATGCAGTTATCCTATGAAAACAACTGTACGGCACAACTTTCTGCCAGTATCGTATTTAACTCAAATAAGGAAGCCTGCATATACGGTGAAGAAGGTTTCATTAGAATGCCACTGTTCTGGAAGTGTCAGGAGTTTGAAGTCATCAAAGGAGAAGAAGTAGAAAAAGTAGAGCTTCCTTTCATCAGCACAGGCTATGCCCATGAGATTATAGAAGCGAGAGAATGCATTAATCATGGGGAAAAAGAATCAAACCTTTTTACCTTAGAAGAGAGTTTGGCAAGTGCCAGGCTTGTTGAACAAATATTGTCAACCGTCTTGAAATAACCACTATGCCCAAAGGTTTTCTAATCGATCAGGATGGAGTTATCTATGTAGAAAACAAGATGATTCCCGGTGCCGACACTTTCATCAAAACACTTCAGAAAGAAGGCATTCCATTTACATTTATGACCAACAATAGCCAAAGGACTCCTTTGGATGCAGTCAGAAAACTGGCGAAAATGGGCATTCATGTGGAGCCTGAAAATGTCTATACCTCTGCCATGGCTACAGCCCACTTTATGGGACAGCAGTTTCCTAAAGGAACTGCCTACGTACTGGGAGAAGGGGGGCTGATTTCCAGCCTTCATGAACATGGCTTTACCCTGGTACAAAATGATCCGGATTTTGTTGTGGTGGGAGAAGGCATCAACTTCACCCTCGAAATGGTGAGAAAGGCAATTGATTTTATTCTGGCCGGCTCCAAACTCATTGCTACCAACCTTGACCCTTCGCCCCGAAAAGCCGGATGGAATAACCTCGGCATTGCAGGAATTGTGGCCATGATTGAAGCGGCCACAGGCAAACAGGCCTTCTCTGTTGGTAAGCCAAGCCCTGTGATGATGCGACAGGCCAGAAAGCATATTGGCCTGGCCACCGATGAAGTAACCGTTATTGGCGACACACTCGCCACCGATATTCAGGGAGGTGTTCAGGTGGGCTACAATACCATTCTTACCCTTTCAGGCATGTCTAAGAAAGAAGATTTGAACAACTATCCATTTAAACCCGATATGGTCATTAACTCTATTGCGGATCTGACAATACCACTGCCTTGGTGGTAGTCGATGGATGAACAGACACACACAGTCTATCAGATCAGCTAAGTAGTAATGATTAAATGCAAGAATTAACTTTTAGAGGAACATCTGTTCGTATTGACACTCAAAATGGTGCTGCTGTGACCTATTTTTCCTGCACCAAAGGAGAAACAACTTTCGCTCCTATTAATAACCGGGGCTACAACTCATTTGAGGGCTCGCTGTTATTTCCATTTCCGAATCGTTTGGCCGATGGTCATTTTACTTTTGAAGGAAATGAGTACCAGTTCGATCACAATGACTTTGGCCGCCCGAACGCCCTGCATGGATTGGTATATAACCAGCCTTTCAGCGTTCAGGAAAAGAGCGAAAATTCACTCAGGGTAAGCTATGAGAGCTCTGGTGAAGAAAAAGCATTCCCCTTTGCCTACAGGCTGGAAATCACCTATCAGCTCAATAAAAATGAACTGACCATAGATGTCAAAGTAATTAACGAGGATACCAGAAACATGCCCTGCGGCTTTGGCTGGCACCCATATTTCGATCTGACCCAAACTGAAGAGGCATGCAGGCTCAAAATCCCTAAAGTCAGCAAAGTAGAGGTTGACGAAAATATGATTCCTACCGGGGAAAGGAATTTATACAAAGACTTTCAGGAGTTTACTTCGATTCAAGGCCGTCAGCTCGACACTTGCTTTAGTCTGGAAAGAGTAGAAGAAAGGAACAGCGTATTTCTTACCTATCCTGATTTCGGCTCTCTCGAGATATGGCAAAACATGAATTGCCCCTTTATCCAGATTTTCAAATATGATGAACGAAGTATTGCCATTGAACCCATGACCTGTGGCATTGATGCCTTTCATACAGGGGAAGGGCTCAAAATATTAAGCCCACAGGAGATGTGGGCTTTTAATATGGGGTTGAAACTATATTAAACCTATTCATGCAATACCATTAATGGCATTGGTATATCAAGAATCATCTGCTTGGTATGACTGGTATGTCTCAGCTTATCGAAGAACCCATGATGCTTGGCAATCATTGCCAGAAGTTGAATATGGAGTTCCTTTGCAGTTTCCTGTAAGCCCTCTTCCACATCTTCAAACTTCCTGAAATGGAAAGTATGATTGGTATGCTTCAGGTATTTCTCCATTCTTCTTGCCACATCAATCTGACCTTTTACATCCACTTCTCCTTTGTCTATATGAACTACATGGATCTGAGCATAGAAAGCCTTAGCCAGTTCAATGATGATTTGAATCAGGTCAGGATTAGGAACTGAAATGAAATCGCCAGCAATACCAATATGGGTCATTTTAGTGATATCCGCATCTTCAGGCAAGGCAATAACAGGACAGGCAATATGCTTCATTACATTGTATGCATTGCTGCCAATGAGTGACTTGGCAAATCCTGAAGCGCCATGTGTTCCCATGACCACAAGTGCTACCTTTCCATCTTCATTGAGGTCGTTGATACCTTCATGCAGAGGTCCATACTGAACGAAAGTTTGATGTTTTATTTTTTCAAGCAAGGGAAACTCCTTAATCAAAGAGTCCAAATCCTTTCTGGCTTCCTTCTCTAACTCTTCGAAGCCATAATCCATTCCGCCAACAGGAGCCCCTTCAGCAAAACCTACCGGCAAAACAACCGCATGATAGAGTATTAACTCCAGCTTCATACGTTCAGCAATCTTAATCGCATTTCCTAAAGCGTTTTTAGAACACTTGGAAAAATCTATCGGGACAATAATCTTTTTCATAGCTCCTCCTGTTTTTATGACTTATTGAATCTCGTTTCTTATTCTTAAAAAATTGTTGACCTAAGTCAGCATTTATTATGATATGCATCAAAGTTGAGCTTTGCAAATGCCGGTGGTTTACTATTCTGACAATAGAATTCTCAATCTGAAAAGTATTTGGACAATGGAGGCTTCTCTGAACTGTCTGAAGGACATGCCCAAAATCGGAAACATTTTTGATTTATAAGGATGTGCAAAGTGCACAAATCATGTTCAACTAAAACTTTGAAATATGTTAACCTGGGCAATTATATTTTTTGTAATCGCAATAGTAGCCGGACTTTTCGGCTTCAGGGGAGTAGCTTCTGCATCTACCAAGGTCGCCAAGTTTCTCTTCTTTATTTTCGTTGTTTTATTTGCTATCTCACTGGTATTACAACTGGTCGGATATTAAAATTATAAAGCACAAAAAAAGCCGGGCAATGTCCCGGCTTTTTTTGTGCTTTATCTAAAAACGTCTTTCCTATCCGTTAATGAAGCTTTCTACATCAGAATATGCTTCTTCTACCCAGGTTTTTGTGTCTTCCCAGGTCTCTTCGGTTGCGTCAGCAATGTCTTCTTTTGCTTCTTCCAAAGCTGACTTCTGATCGAGTAAATCCTCTTTCTTTTCTCTCAGGTTTTCGGCCACATCTTCAGAGGCATCCTTGAGATCATTATCAATCTCGTCAATGGCATTTTCTATATCACCCAAAGATTGATCAATCTTGTCCGATAGCTCTTTCTTTTCCGTTACCCAGCTATCTCCATCATTGCAGGCAACAATACCAAATGAAAAGATAATGGCAATTAGAGTTAAGCTTAATTTTTTCATGATGTTCAATGTTTTGTTCACCATTAATAATTCAAAGGCCATACCATTTCACCTCATGAGTTGGGTTGAAGCGTCTTCAAATGACCTTCTAACTTCTCTCCTCCCTTAATACCAAAGTCCAGTGTACGAATAGGGAATGGAATGGTAATACCTTTTTCTTTGTAGGCTTTATTGATGGCCATAATGGCTTCACTACGTGCCTCCAGATAGTTGGGCTGAGTAGGAGAGTAATTCACCCAGAACATTACTCTGTAATTGATAGATGAATCGCCAAAACCCTCAAACACGAGGTTAACATTTTTGTCATCTGTCAGGTATTGATTCTTCATTACTGCTTCTTCGGTAACCTGCTTCACCTTTTCTAAATCTTCTGCATAAGAAACTCCAACATACAGGTCTACCCTTCTTTGGTGCGTCTTAGTGTAGTTGGTGATGGCATTCTGAAAAATTAAGCGATTAGGAATAATGACATGTAAGCCCTGAAAGGTTTCCAGTATTGTCGCCCTTAGCTGAATATCTTTGACAAAGCCGGTAACGCCATTAGTCTCAATAATATCACCCACATTGAGTGGCTTTCTGAAGGCCATAATGATCCCGGAAATGAAATTGGCTGAAATGTCCTGAAAGGCAAAACCAATAGCCAGACCGGCAATACCGGCACCAGCCAACAGCGAGGTAACGGCCTTACTGAGATGTAGTAGATTCAATGCTATGACCAGGCCCGAGCCAATGATCACAATAGAAATGATGGTTGAAAGCAACCCAATAATTGCGGGTTGTTCAATAAACCTTGACATCAGTTTTTTAGAAGCCAGGCGAACTATCCTTGAGATAAAGTAAAAAATGATAAGAACCAGAATGGCAACCACAAAATTGGGCAGCATTTCGGTTAAGGTTTGTAACCAACCTTCCAGCTTATCTTCAACAATTTGAAAAGCTTTTGAAATATTAAAATTCATAAAATTTTGATTCTACACTTTGAGTCGGGTGACTGTTTCCGATGGAAACAAATTCATTTTTATATAAACATTCAGACCGGTCAACATTGTTTAACATAGTGTGAAAGTCTTACTGACAGGGGCGAACGGCTACATTGGGAAGAGACTCCTTTACCTTCTTGTGGAAAGGAATCTTGAGGTCGTTTGCTGTGTAAGAGATGCTACCCGCTTTAATCATTCTCTCAGTGATCATCAACAGGTTTCCGTCATAGAGGTAGACTTCCTGAAAGAAGAAACGCTCAACCATATTCCGGAAGATATTGATGCAGCCTATTACCTCATGCATGCCATGTCTATGTCTGGAGGAAACTTCGCGGAAAAGGAGACTCAAATGGCTTTGAATTTCAAGCGAATCAGTGACAAAAGAAACCTGAAGCATGTCATCTACCTAGGAGGTATTGCTAATGATAAAGAACTTTCGCCCCATTTGGAAAGCAGACTACAGACAGAAAAAATTCTCAGCAAAGGCAACTATAATTTCACAAGCCTAAGGGCCGGGATTATTGTAGGTTCAGGAAGCGGATCATTCGAGATCATCAGAGACCTGGTAGAGAAACTACCAGTCATGATTGCCCCGAAATGGTTGAGAACCAAGTCACAACCTATCGCTGTAAAAAATATCCTCGAAATTCTGGACCGATCATTAGCTGATGAATACCTCTACAATAAAACCTTCGACATTGCCGGACCGGATACCATGTCGTACAAAGAGATGCTACTCCGGTTCGCAGAGGTGAGAGGGCTCAAACGATGGATTCTATCTGTTCCGGTGCTAAGTCCGAGATTGAGCTCCTACTGGCTCTACTTCGTTACTTCTACCTCGTATAACCTGGCCTCTAACCTGGTTGACAGCATGAAGACTGAAGTGATAGCCAGAGAGAATGAGCTACTCGAACATTTAAACATAGACTTGATTAGCTATCCGGATGCGGTAAAAAGGGCCTTTTCCCGGATTAAGCAAAATCAATTAATATCCAGTTGGAAAGATGCTATGTCTAGTGAGACCATTAATAAGCGTTTTGAAGACCTGGTAGAAGTACCTTCTTTCGGTTGTTTTAAAGATCATCAGCAAGTATCAGTAGTTGATGAAAAACATGTCCTCGACAAGATCTGGTCCATTGGAGGAGACCGAGGTTGGTACTATGGTAATTGGTTGTGGAAAATCCGTGGCTACCTGGACAAAATCGTTGGCGGAGTAGGCCTGAGGCGTGGTCGAACACATCCTACAGAAATCAATTCTGGTGACTCTTTGGACTTCTGGAGAGTAATTATTGCCGACAGGTCAAAGAAGAGACTATTGCTTTTTGCCGAGATGAAATTACCGGGTGATGCCTGGCTGGAATTTAAGATTGATAAAAACCAGGTGCTTCATCAGACTGCCACATTCAGACCTAAAGGCTTGTGGGGAAGGCTATACTGGTTTTCTGTACTGCCGTTTCATGGCTTTGTTTTTAAAGGCATGATCAGAGGCATTACCCAAAAAACGAATGTTGAACTTAAAACAGTGATTCAATGAACTTTCTGAAAATACTTACGACAGGATTTATTCTATTGGTCAGCTTAATTTTCCTGGCCGTTTCTTTGGGCTCTTTCCTGGCTCCAGAGCAAGTCATGGAATATCTCAGTATTCAAGCCGTATCGGACAGCGCTTTTAACTCAATACGCTCATATTATGGCGGCCTGAATCTGGTTTTTTCATTATTTCTGTTTTATGCGGCTTTTAGAATGCAAAAAACCGCATTAGGTTTTATCAGCCTTTATACCATTGGTTTTCTGATAGGAAGAGTTTACAGCTTTATTGCGGAAGGGGTGGCTAATGCATTTGTGATTCGATGGACAGCCGTTGAGGTGATTCTTTTTCTGGTAAGCTTTTTACTCATCAGAGCCATGATCGACAGGTCTTCAGAAAGCAGCGAATCGCGGTTAGATTATAAGCAGGAGGCAAGTATATGAAGAAGATAGAAACGTTTGGGTATAAGAAATCCATACCGGAAGAGATTTATTTTCCGGTACTGGAAACCCTTTCTTATTATCCTGAACTTAAAAACACCCCCATTACCTTCAGGTTCGTCAAGCCTAAGGACCATATCATCATGAGTGCCCAGCCGATATTCAAGACCATGTTCAGAATATTGGAGGAAAGGGCTTACTATGTTAATATCAGCAGGACCATCAAACTCGGATCCGATAGTCTCAAGGTGGAAGATTTACCGGAAGATGTTTTAATTGGCTGGCTTGGTCACGAATTGGGTCATTTAATGGATTATAAAGACAGGTCTGTTTGGGGAATGATCCGGTTTGGAGTGAATTATCTCTTTTCGAAGCATTTTGTTAAGGGGGCTGAAAGAAAAGCCGATGAATATGCAGTACAACACGGCCTCGGTGACAAGATAGTCAAGACCAAGAACTACATTTTGAACCATGCCGAGATACCCAACAGCTACAAGCAGAAAATGAAACGTTTGTACCTGGCTCCTGAAGAAATATTAAAAATGGTGGATACCAATCCGACCAAGTTAGCAGAACCTGCTATTTAGACTTTAAATAGCTCTCAAATTCTTGCAGAGATTCCTCCTTCATCATTCTGGGAGTTTTAACCTGGCCACCCTTCTTCTTATTGCGGGCATTCCAGTCATGGAAGTCGCTCGCCTTGATCAGGTTTACTTCAATACCTTTGAGTGATTTAGACCTGGCCACTTTATAGTTCTTATTTCTGGCTTTAAGAATATCGTCAAGACTCTCTTTCACTTTAAGCTCTTCGGCTTGCGAATCATCCGACAGGCCTAAGAACCATTGATGAATGAACTCTCCTTCCCGCTTGACTGCGCCAACCGTAAACTCAGGTACCTGTATACCGAATTTGCCTTCCAGTTCCTGAATAGCCTCATTCATTTTAGCAACCGAAAGTTGAGAGCCAACTACATTGAGGAAGTGCTTGGTTCTACCTGTAATCTTGATTTCGGCTCTTTCCACATCTATGAACCTGATGGTATCTCCAATGCTATATCGCCAGGCTCCACTCACTGTAGAAATGAGCAGAGCATATTCCTCATCGGGCTGCACCTCCTCTAAAGTCAGGGCCGGAGCATCGGGTATCGGACTTCCGTCTTCATTGAAATACTCCTCTTTAAAAGGAATAAACTCAAAGTAAATTCCGGACTGTAATGACAGTTGCATGGCCATGTTTTCATTAGGCCTGGATTGATAAGCCACAAAGCCCTCAGAAGCCAGGTAGGTATCGAGATAAAGCAATGGCTTTGAAGTCAGTTTATCGAAGCTTGCGCGATATGGGTCAAAGGCGACTCCTCCCGAGTTGTATACCATCAGGTTGGGCCAGATATCGTGAATGGTATCGGTCTGATGATAATCGACTACCTTTTGAAGCATGAGCTCAATCCATGACGGGATGCCTGAAATAGCCCCGATATCCCAATCAGGAGCCTTTTTGGCTATAGCCAGTACTCTTTCGTCCCAATCATCGATGCTGGCGATTTCTTCCCCTGGCTTATAATACCCCTGAAACCAGAAGGGGATGTTACTGGCACTGATGCCGCTAATCTCTCCTTCATAGTGCCCATTTACCTCTTCAAGGTCAGTACTGCTACCCAACATGAGAATCTGTTTCTCGAAAAACTGGTCCGGCAGATCATGCTCCGAAAGGCTCAATATCTGTTTGAGGCCAGTCTCTCTAATCGACTCAATCATGGCTGAACTTACAGGAATACGCTTGCTCTCACTTCCCGTAGTACCGGAGCTCAATGCAAAATATTCCGGCTTTCCGGGCCAGGAAACATCTTCTTCTCCCTCCAATGTTCTACTCCACCATTTATCGTGCATGACATGGTAGTCAAACGCTGGAACTTCCTTACTGAAGGCCTTTTTCAACTCATTCTCTGACAAGATCTTATCGAAGTGGTAGTGTTTCCCAAAAGCGGTGGAGCGGGCTTTTTCCAGTAGCTCTCGTAATACCTCATGCTGAAGCGCTGCAGGTGATTTATCACTTTCGGCAAACTGGCCACCGATATCTATTGCTTTCTTAATGATCTTTCCAAGTAGGGGCATATTCCAATGTTTATCTCTCTCCCATTCAAAGTCCTGACCAAGCTGTTTCCTGTAATGACAAAGATTTTCTCAGTTCTACCGAAGGCTTAACCAAGAAGAGGGTGAATCTCCGGATTTTACCCGTTTCTCAAAGTGGTCTGCTTATTGAAGAGAGGTATACCAATTCAACTAAGCCAAGTTCAATATGTTAGCCTGGACAGTCATTTTTCTACTTATCTCTGTATTAACCGCAACCCATGCCTTCAATAGAATGGCGGGTGAACTCAAAAAATGGTCACGCTTTTTCTTCTTTATTTTTGCAGCCCTATTTCTGGCTTCACTCTTCGCAGAGATGATTCAAATGTGAAAGAGAACTAATCAATTAATCTCACTCACTTTAATCACCCATACATAGTTGGCTGGAGGATTTTTCTGCCATTTGGATGGAATAGTCACAACAAAACCTTCACCTTCTTTCTTCCATTTCAGCTTACCACCACCCAACAGACTTACCTCAGCCTTGTCTGAAGGCTGCAAGCTTTTGAACACTATTTGTGAAGGCATGGCCTTCTCCTCTTCATTTGCCATGTAGAAGAAATAAGTAGTGCCATCAGGCTTTTGAGTTAAGGCAATCTTACCTTCCTTATAAGGAGCTAAAGCATGAGTCTCATAAATGGCTTCACTATTTACCTTCATCCATTGAGCGTATTCATCCAGCAAGTCATAAGCTCCCTGCTGCCAGGTACCATCAGGCCCCGGGGCTATATTAAGCAAGAGATTACCTCCCTTAGATACAATATCTACCAGTAAATGAATGGCCTTATGTCCGCTCATGTATTTGGCATTGAAAGTATGTGACCATCCGCCTCCTGAAATCATTGGCGACTCCCAGGGAAAGGGGAGTGGTTTTTCCGGTACCCGGTTTTCAGGCGTTAAGTAGTTTTGATTCTTGCCATGAACTGCCCGGTCTACAACAATAAGACCTGGTTGCTGCTCCCGGGCCTTTTCAACAAGTTCATCCATTTTAATATCCTGATTGACGATGCGGTGCTTCAGGTAGCCATTGGCATTTTGCTCTCCCAGGGCACCTTCATACCATTCGGTAATTTCTCCTTTCGGTGTTTTGGCCACCCAGCCTCCATCTAACCAAAGAATATCCACCTTGCCATAATCTGTCATCAGTTCCATTATCTGATTATGGGTATAGTCTACAAATTGCTGCCACTTTTCAGGATTAGCTTCCGGCTCATAATTGACATTTCTGTCTCTTGGGGGGTAATAAGGATCCCAGTAGTACTCAGAATGCCAATCGGGTTTAGAGAAGTAAGCTCCTGCCCAGATGCCTTCATTGCGAAAGGCATTAAAAATCTCCCTGGTCACATTCGCTCTGGGATGATTCTTAAAAATGCCCTTGCTACCGGTGACCTTATAATCTGTGTATTGGGAATCGAACATGGTAAAGCCGTCATGGTGCTTGGTGGTAAAAACCATATAGCGCATTCCCGCTTCTTTGGCCGCTTTTGCCCATTTCTCAGGATCAAAGTTTACCGGATTAAAAGTCAGGGCCAGGTTCTCATACTCCTGTCTATAAGTATTATAGTCTTGTGGGTTTGATCCCTTTGTTCTCTCGCACCAACCATATTCCTCCGGACATAGCGACCATGATTCCACAATACCCCACTGACTATAGGCTCCCCAATGCATGAGCAGGCCGAACTTAAGCCCTTGCCATTCTTCGAGCTTCTTTAATACCAAAGGATCGGTCTCAGGCACATAACGTTCATCTTCATAAACCGCCTGGGCATTTACAGTGAAAACCAAGCCGATACCAAGGATTAAGGAAAGCACAAATCTCATGATGATTGGGTTTTGTTCAACGATTCAAAAAACTGAAAATAGGGGTTTACTTAGACTTTGCCACAAATTGAGGTTGAATATGACATATTAAAAAAGGCCCATGATTGAACCATGAGCCTTTTCCATCAGATAATCGCCTTTTCCTATTCGTACTTAAGTCTTTCCGCAGGGTTAGCTGTAGCAGACCTCAGGGCGTGGTATCCTGTGGTCAACATGGTAATTAATACCGTAGCCACTATGACTATAATGAAAACCGAAGCTCCAATCTCATAGTGGAATTCAAAGCTTTTTAACCAACCATCGCCAAAATACCAGGCCGCCACACTTGCGGGCACTGCTGCGATCAATACCAGTTTCACAAAGTCACGAACCAGCAACCCAATTATGCCCTGAGTTCTGGCTCCGAGCACCTTACGAATGCTCATTTCTTTGGCCCGTTGTTCAGCAGTGTAAGAAGCCAAGCCCAGCAAGCCCAGACAAGCAATTAGAACCGTCATCATGGAGAAGCCAAGAAATAACTTACCTCTCAATTGATCAGTCTCATATTGTTCCATAAAATTCTCATCGAGGAAGGTAAATTCGAAGGGTAAAGTAGGGAAGACTTCTTCCCAAACCGACCTAACGCTGGCAATGGCTTCAGTCATATTTCCCTGAAGTTTAACCATAGCCGAACCATTGTTTCGGGCAGGCAAAAACATCAGTGGCTGAATAGGATCATATAATGATTGTTGATGGAAATTCTGGACAACACCTATCACCAAAGAAGGAATGCTATCATTAGTCACCTGAACTCTTCTGCCTAGTGGATTCTCCCAGCCCATCCTTTCCACCATGGCCTGATTGACAATAACTGCCCTGGAAGAATCAGATGGATATTCCCTTGAAAAGTTTCTTCCGGCAGCAAACTCAATGCCCAGGGCCGGAAAGAAATCATAATCTACCCGATAGTTATCCAGGCCCTTTTCTTCCATTACTCCTTCAGCATTTTCAATACTATAGATTTGCTTGCCGGTACCTGTGCCCGGAGTAGTACTACCCGTAGCGACCGCAGAAATATTAGGGCTTTGTAATAGTCGGTTTTGAAGTACGGGCCACTGATTCCTTGACTGAGGATTATTCAGACTAATTTGTAAGACCTGTTCCTTATCAAAGCCTAAATCCTTATTTCTAACATACTCCATCTGGTTATGAATAACCAGGGTGCCTATGAGCATGAAGATGGAAATGGCAAATTGAACGGTTACCAAAGATACTCTCAGCAGTTTCCCTCCTGTCTTACTGCCTCCTCCTTTCATGACGTCAACCGGTTTAAAAGAAGAAAGGAAGAAAGCAGGATATGCTCCACCTAAAACTCCTGTAACAACCAGAATCAGCAGCAATGAAAGTATAATGTTGGTATCTAATAAATTCTCAGCGCTAAGGTTAGTCCCCAGCATGTCATTCATTGCAGGGACAATCAGGATGACAATAATCACACTCAGGACCATGGAAATGAAGGTAATTACCACGGATTCGGAAAGGAACTGTCCGACAAGGCCTCCACGATTGGCACCCATTACCTTTCTGATTCCCACTTCCATAGCTCTTCTGGCCGATCTTGCTGTGGCCAGGTTCATATAGTTAATACAGGCAATAATGATGAGGAAAAGTCCAACCCCACTGAAAATATAAACATACTCCATACTTCCCACTGGTACGGGTTCACCCTCAAAATCAGAGGTCAGGTGAATATCCTGCAAGGGTAGCATTTCATACTGCACCTTAATGCCCATTCTTTCGAAGATGACATCCACATGTTTGACCAAGATTTCGTCAAGCTTGGGCTGGAAATCGGCTGGAGTAACATTAGGCTGAAGCACCACATAGGTATATATATTGAAGCCGCCCCAGTTCCCTACACCGGCAGGAATGACCGTCTGAGCAGAGATCATAACATCAACCATGATGTGTGAGTTGTCTGGCATATCCTTAAATACCCCGGTTACCTCAAGCGTTCTGTCTCCATCCGTTTTTAAGGTCTCCCCAATTGGATTGGTTCCTTTGAATATTTTTTGAGCTACAGATTCATTGAGAATTACAGCATTGGGCTTATCAAGTGCTGTTTCCTTATCTCCTGCAGTGAATTCATAGTCAAATACATCGAAAACAGTGGAGTCAGCGTAGTAGACATTTTCTTCGAAGTAGTTGATCTGATCCTTCTCCAGACGAGTTCTGCCATTCGGGATATAACGGACATACTGCTCTACTTCAGCATACTCCTGCTTGAGCATATGTCCCAAAGGCAACTGAGTAACTGCCCACCTGAAGGAATTATCGGGTTCTGAAATATTAGATGAAATTCGATAAATCCTATCTCCCTTTTCGTGGTAGTTATCGAAACTGGTTTCGTAGAATACATAAAGCAGGATAAACAAGCTTGATGCTATACCAACTGTAAGACCAATGATATTGAGAGCAGTATAGCCCCCTTGTCTCCTCAAATTTCTGAGAGTGACCTTTAGATAATTTTTGAACATGACCTTTAATGATTTTTGAGTAACTGCTAATATAAGGAAATAGCGTAAGTGATTACATTCACAAGCCTTCAATTGCATTAAGCAAGCCTCCAAAATCCATATTCTCTATTGATCACAAAGGTATTTTATACCTGTCAATTAACTGAAAGCAGTATTTCCAGCCAAGGATTAGGCAACTACTCATTAATCCAGCCGCATCTCCTGGTTAAATAAAAAGCGGAACACAAGTCTGGAATTAACCAAGGTTTTCACCAAGCGCAGTGACTTGCTTGATCCACTTCTCTCTTTGCTCCATTTTAGAATGATTGACTGGGGCGAAGTAGGTTATTTTAACCGGTTTGATTCCACAAAACTCCATCGTCCCTTTCTTGAACTGTTTAATAGCCGGTTTACCCATCACCAGGAAATCATACCATTTCGGAGTATCCGCAGTGATAACAGCCCTGGCCGTTTTACCTTTAAAAAGCTTGTTCGGAAATGTTTTTCCTTCCTCAAACTTATAAGCAACACCCGGTAAGAATGTTCTATCGATAAAGCCTTTCATCAATGCCGGAGAGCCATACCACCACATGGGAAAAAACCAGACGATATGATCTGCCTTCTTGATCTTGCCAATAGCCTCTTCCAAATCAGGCTCTAAATCCATGACCTTCCGATAGCCATATTTCAGGACAGGGTCAAAACTGAGATCGGCTATATTGATCACATCAGGATCAACACCCGCCTTGAGAGCACCCTTGATATATGCCCTTGACAAAGCATGGTTAAAACTTTCCTTATCCGGGTGCCCATTGATAACTAAAATCTTCTTCATCTTTTTTCTGCAAATGAAGAGGAACGAAGAAGCCCCGGAAAGGACATTTGTCTAATAAACCAGTGACTTGCGGATACGGCTCAGATGGCGTTGAGTGATACCCAGATAGGACGAAAGATAATTGAGAGGTATAGCCTGGAGTAGCTCAGGTTCGTGCGCCAACAAGTCTGAATACCTTTTCTCTGCCGTTTCCTTTTGTAGCAGAAAAATTCTCTTCTCCATCTTAAGGTACTCCTGCTCCGCGAAATGCTTAAAAAGGGTTGTCCAATTATGGCTTTGCTTTTCCAACTCTAAGATTTGGTTCTTTGATATGGTCAGGAGCTCCACATCCGTTAAGGCCTGAATATTTTCAGGAGTTTGCTTTCCTGTAATAAACGAGGAGTATGCGGATGCCATAGCATTTTTAAAGGTCAGACAGTAGGTGATATCCTCTTCGGTCGAGGAATAATAGTAAGATCTCAGCATACCACTATTAACAAAGGCGATCTCTCTGCATATATCTCCCTCCCTTACAAAATAGTCTCCTTTGTTCAGAGTTTTAATTCGGGTCAATTCAACAAACTGCTCAATCTCTTTTTGATCAAGAATTTGAATTTGTTCAAGAAATGAAACCAGCTGTGCTCTTTTGTTAGTGCTATCTCCCATAATAGCCACTTAACTGAAATTACCTCTTAACAATTCCGAAAGGCTCCATTAAGGAGAGTATGGCTTCTAAAGAAGAGGCTAAAGTGAAACAAAAAAAGCCAGTCAAATGACTGGCTTTTCTAAGTAGCGGGAGCTAGCGTTACATCGAACTATTTACGTTTTAAATTTTGGAGTTTCACCTTCCTTGGTTGAGACTTCAGGGATCAGCTTAAAATCAAAATCATGTTTGAAGTGATGACAAGAAGCGATATGCAGCATCATACACATCTTTATAAACGCCAAATTCATGAGCATGAGCTTCTAAAACTGCATTAAGATTGTCCCTAGAGTAAATGGTATCGTTTGCTAGTCTTAGCATATCCAAACTAAATGGTGTCGGGCCATTTTGTTTGAGGTAGTTTTGAATAGGTTTTACAAGGGTTTCTACTATGACATTGGGGTTAAACCGATCTGAGGTTCCCTGATAATTCTTATAAATTTTGTCCAACCTAACACATTGATCTGGATGCACATTTTGCATATCGGGATTGTGTATGACCTTCTCTAAAAAGAATGTGAAATTGCTTACGTTTTCATCCCATTTGGCTTTGTACTTCAAGTAACTTTCTTGGGTCAGATCTATTTTGCTAGATAGATCATTCTGAATTTCTGAAATTGATCTTATATGCTTATAAACTTTATTGAATTGAGATAATTCTAGGGACTTCTTTAACCGACCAACAAAGAACGCATCGTAAAAATCGGAGAATGGAATTGATAGAAAATTGTCTAGATGAGCTATCGTAGCATGTGACATTACAAAGCCTTCTTGATTCTCAATGTTCAAGGTTTCATATAGTTGTTTAAAACCATTTGATTGTTTGAGAATATCGCTTGATATAGAACTCGATAGTTCCATGAAAATCTTTCTGTAGTTACTCCTTCTCTTCCATTTTCGAATCGCTCGGCCCAAAAACTTAAAAAGCTCACCACAGAAAAAAACTAATATTGTAATCAGAATTGGAGCCAAAACAGCTCTGTCAATCCCTGTTGCATTCTGCAAATAATTCCAAAACTCACTCATTACCCTTTCATGTGTATGATCTTAGTTGACTACAAAATGAATCTATATAATTTTTACAATATTTAATTAAGGCTGGCGCTATGGGACTATCTGCTATAATGAACTTTGAACTGATCAAAAGTTCCTGATATCCATTCAATGCCAAATATTACTTCACTGAGTGTCATAAGAAATTCAAACATCTCGTTGGTTAAGCCTTGAGCAAATTCTTCATAATTCTTCTCTTGAATACTCGGCCTAAATGAGTGACTAGTTTTGATCAAATCATAGTGCAATACCTTATCTCTGAGTGATCGAATGACTTGCCCCCATGATTCATCTACTTCTTTAAAGACTTTCTCTATCTGAGATGCCAAATAACTTTCTGAGCTTTTCAAAATCTTATAGAAATGATTGGTACCATTAATAGGTTTGTAATAGCCAATTCGGACGCAACTGAGTTTTTGTGCAAAGTCAATGAAGGCTCTTATCTGAATTATGGTGCTTTCAAAGAATATCGAGTCAATTATGGATTTTGAATTATTCCACTCATAACCAACTTGTTGATCATCTTTTATCAAAGCTTCCTTCTTGAATTCAGAAATCTTCCAGAGAAATTCCAGATTGATTGTAGCCAAGGTGAATTTATACAGAAGGGCATCTGTGTGCTTAAGAATCTTAATCGTTTGTTGTGAATCTGGCTGTTTTTCAGAATAGATTGTACATGCCTCCCTAAACTTCATACAGATGGTATTGGTCTGCATTCGGAATACTTCCTCTGTGATTTCTGTCAAATCTACTTTCATGTTTAACTCCTATTGCACACAAATTCAGAAATTCTTTAATAAAGGAAGCGAACTCGAACCGAAAAAAAACCTCCTATTTAGACCTAGTGAATAATTTGGAAGTCACAATAGCAATTCTGGGTCTGTGTATCGTCAATTTTCTGAATCCGTATCTGAATTATCGAACTTCTTTTGAGTTTGGGGCGAGGCTTTTGGTACGTTAGAGGCCTATTTTGAGCATAAAAAAAGGACACCAATTTCTTAGTGTCCTTTTTAGTAGCGGGAGCAGGACTCGAACCTGCGACCTTTGGGTTATGAGCCCAACGAGCTACCAACTGCTCCATCCCGCGATGTGTACAACCTCAGACGATTTCTGAAGTGGGCTACAAATGTAGGTGACAATTCCATTCTAAACAAGTACCTTTGCGACTTAATTTTAAGAATGTCTACCAAACCACATAAAGCCGGATTCATCAGTATCATTGGTAAACCCAATGTTGGCAAGTCGACTTTAATGAATGCCCTTGTGGGTGAGCGACTTAGCATAATTACCTCCAAAGCGCAAACGACCCGCCATAGGATTATGGGAATTTTGAGTGGAGAAGATTTTCAGGTAATTTATTCTGACACCCCCGGAATTCTTAAGCCGGAATACAAACTTCATGAGACTATGATGAGCTTTGTCAACAGTTCTTTTGAAGATGCAGATGTATTGCTTTTTGTCACCGACCTGTACGAGAAATACGATGGAGAAAGGCAATTAGACTTTTTGAAAGACCTGGAGATTCCCAAAATCCTGATCATGAATAAGGTCGATCTGGCAAAGGGTTCACAGGCCGAGGATAAAATGGCTTATTGGAAAGAACGCTATGATTTCGATGCTGAAATGACAGTATCTGCGCTAAATGGCACCAACATAGAAGAGTTATTTGCGAAAATCATTGAGCTATTGCCTGAGCATCCGGCCTACTTTCCAAAAGATGAGCTAACAGATAAACCGGAAAGGTTCTTTGTCAATGAAATTATCAGAGAGAAAATATTCCTGAACTATAAAAAGGAAATTCCATACAGCTGCGAAGTGGTGACACATACCTTTAAGGAAGATGAAAAGATCATCCGGATTATGTCTGACATCTATGTGGAACGCAAAAGCCAAAAGGGTATAGTCATTGGTCATAAAGGAGAGGCCATTAAGAAGGTGGGCATTCAGGCACGAGAAGAATTAGAAAAGTTTTTCGGAAAGCAGGTGCATTTAGAGACCTTTGTCAAAGTGGAGCAGGACTGGAGGAAAAAGGAACAGAAGCTGAAGGGCTTTGGATATTCAAACTAGATTTAAAAATTACGATTTTTGATTTGGGATTGAGAGGATTCAAAAATCATCAATCAAAAATCCAACATAGAAAATGGCAAATATTATCGCTATAGTAGGTCGACCTAATGTCGGCAAATCAACCTTCTTCAACCGACTGGTGGAGAAACGTCAGGCTATCATGGACAATGAGAGTGGGGTAACCCGCGACAGGCATTATGGCTACGGACAGTGGGTAGGTAAACATTTCACGGTTATTGACACCGGTGGATATGTTACCGGATCGGATGATGTCTTTGAAGGAGCTATCAGAGACCAGGTTGTTGAAGCCATGAGTGAGGCTTCCGTAATTCTGTTTATGGCCGACTGTCATGACGGACTAACTGATTTGGACAAGGACTTTGCTAAAGTGGTAAGAGGTCTTGATAAGCCAATCTATATCGTAGCCAATAAAGCAGATACAGCTGAATGGTCTTACCAGTCCCATGAGTTTTATGCCCTGGGAATTGGCGATGTATTCCCTATCTCTGCTGCTAATGGCTCGGGTACGGGTGAGTTACTGGATGAAGTCGTGAAACACTTCGAAGATGATGGTATTTCTGATCCTGAGGCTGATATTCCAAGAATCGCTATTCTGGGTAGACCGAATGCGGGTAAGTCTTCATTCGTTAATGCGCTGCTGGGTAAGGAAAGAACGATTGTGACCGATGTGGCGGGTACCACCAGAGATTCAATCAATACCCGCTACAAACTTTTTGGTAAGGACTTTATCTTGACTGATACTGCCGGCATTCGAAAGAAATCGAAGGTACACGAAGACATAGAATTTTACTCAGTCATGAGAGCGCTGCAGGCGCTACAGGATTCTGATGTCTGCGTGGTTATGGTAGATGCTACCAGAGGACTAGAGGCTCAGGATGTCAACATCATCAGCCTGGCCATGAAGTACAAGAAGGGTATAATGCTGATGATCAATAAGTGGGATCTGATCGAGAAAGAGACGAATACCATGAACAAGTTCATCGCGGAAATCGATGAAAAACTTGGTCAAAATACCTGGATCCCGAAAATCTTTACTTCGGTAACTGATAAAAAAAGGATTTTCCAGGCCATAGAACTGGCAGTGAAGGTCTATGAAAACAGACACAGAAAGGTCACCACGTCACAGCTGAATGATGCCATGTTGCCGGAAATTGAAAGGTATCCGCCACCAGCGATCAAGGGCAAGTATGTAAAAATTAAATACATTACTCAGCTACCTACTTCAACTCCAACCATCGCTTTCTTCTGTAACCTGCCACAATACATTAAGGCTCCTTATGAGAAGTACCTGGAGAATAAGCTCAGAGAACATTTCGACTTTGAAGGGGCTCCCGTTAAACTGGTATTCAGGAAGAAGTAAGGGTGATTGAGGATCAAATCAAAGGCAGGGTTCCGGATTCAGCTTTAGACTACTGTCTTCAAGTCTATTTGGAAGCTCCTTTTACCTTTAGGATATCTGGTCAACGCAGCAGCAAACTTGGAGATTACCGATTTGATCCAAGGGTAAGATCACATGCCATTACGGTAAATGAAGACCTGAACCCTTATCAGTTTTTAATCACTTATATCCATGAAGTAGCGCACAGAAGGGTTCATGAGCAGAACCGAAGGCAGAAACCTCATGGTATTCACTGGAAGCGGGAGTTTCAAAGGCTAATGCTTCCTATACTCCATCCGGAAGTCTTTCCTGAAGAAGTACTCCGGCCCCTTGCCAGGCACATGAAAAACCCGAAGGCCAGTGCAGCGGCAGACCCTAATCTTATAAGCGCACTGCGGCAGTTTGATAGCGAGGAAAAGAAGCCTACGCTGGCCCAGTTACCAATAAACGAGGAGTTTGAGTTTAAGAGGAGATGGTTCAGAAAGCTTGAAGTGAAAAGAACTCGCGCCCTCTGTCTTGATTTGCAAAACCAGAAACGTTATCTGGTTCCGCTAATTGTTGAAATCAGAACCAGGGGCTAGCCATAAGGGACATAGAAACAAGGGAGTTTCACATGCTTGCGCAGTCTTCTGATATCTCCAAATAACAGACTGATGGAAATCTCATGTGAGCCACCAGAAGCGCCTCTCAATTCAGATACAGTAATGTCATAGCTATATCCAATGTTTACCCCTTCTCTAAGCTGTACTCCAGCCAGAATAATCACTGACTCACTCTTATTGATAGAACCGACAGACTGAATGGGAATACCTCTATACCAGACTCCTGCATAGAATGGCTCCAGATAGGTTTGCATCCCAACATCGAGTTGAGAAAATGGTCCCTGAGATTTGTAGTTTGCGGCAAATGATATACTTCTCTCCTGAAAGCTGTAGCTGAGGGTATTGCGCCTTCTCCCCTTTTTAAGGTAAAACTTCTGCCCTGCATGCAGAGAGAAGAAGCGGGGAATATTGGATTCCTCCCCTGCGAAAGAGTCGTCTGGTTCAAGCAAGTGAAAAACCGAAAGGCCAATCCATAACGAATTGGAGAAAAGAACTCCACCTACTGCCAGGTCAAAGCCACTTTTCTGATACTGGCCCTGAATAAATTCTGCCGAAGTGGGAGCAATGGTTCCGGCCGCCAAATCAATCTGATCTGAAAAAAGGAGCTCTTCAAAGTCAGCATCTTTTTGAAACCACCTGACTTCTGTACCCAGCTGGAATACCCAGGAGTCGTTTAGTTCAAGCCGTGAAGAGTACTGAGCACCCAGGTAGGTATATCGAAGCTTGGCTACTGATTCTCTGGTTCTAACGGCTATCAAACCAATTCCATGGGGTGTATTCGCAAAGTGATTGTCATAATAGGCACTACTGGTCTCAACAGTCTGCGCCAGTGTTGGCCATTGAATTCTTTGATTAAACCCGACCCTGGAAAGCTCAATAGAACCGGTAAATGCCGGATTAATGTATAAGGGAGCATTATAGAATTGGGTAAGCTGAGCATCCTGAGCCCGAAGTCCGGTCAGTAGGCTGAACCACAAGAAACTCAATAGTAATACCCTTTTCCCCATTATTTCTTCACCAATAAGAATGAGCCTGCTCTTTCAACTGATACACCAGAAATTGATTTAGCATAGAGTTTATAAGCATAGCCACCTGCCGGTGCTTCCTCATCTTTTACCAGGCCATTCCATCCACCACTTTCAATATCTTCTGAAACAAAAATCACTTCCCCCCAGGTATTGTATATAATTAATTTAATGTCTCTGATGCCATAGTATTCCGGATATAAGCGATCGTTCAGACCGTCTGAATTCGGAGTAAAGGCAGTTGGCATGACAATCTCATAGCCAAGATCTACTATGATGTTTATTTGATGCTCCTGAACACAACCTAAATCATCGGTCGTGGTAAGTGTAACTGTATATTGACCTACTTCGGCATAGATGTACTCGAATGATTCTTCTGTTGAAGTGTTACCATCTCCCAGGTTCCATTCCCAACTCACAATATTATCAGTTTTTTCAACTTCAAAAACTATTGGAGTATTATAGATGTATTCATCCTGAGGGTCTTTCAGGCCTGTGATGATTAAATCAGACTGGCCTAATTCCGGTAATTCCACTGTATATTCCAAACGAATTTCACATTGATTGGCGTCTCGGATCACAACTTCATGCGTACCATCCTGATACACTGTATTGTTCTCTGAAGACACAAAAGCCTCATTATCCCAGCTAAAGGTATAAGGTGCGGTTCCTCCCTGAATGTCTGCCAAAATGGTTTCTGATGTAATTCGAAGATCACAGTTAACATTTAAGGTCTGAACGATAGTACCGGTCAACTCAGCTGGTTGCTCTACTTCAACTATTGCAGTGGCTATACAGTTATTGGCATCGGTGACAGTCACCTCATATATTCCGGCCAGCAACTGATCGAGGTTTGCCGTGGTTCCTCCATTTCTCCAGCTATATGTATATGGACCAACTCCTCCTGAAACATTGAGGGTAATTGCTCCGGAAGCTTCGCCATTACATCCTACATGTGTGATGGCAGGACTCAGTACAATCGGATCCGGCTCAGTAATGGTCACAGCCACCTGGACCGCGCATCCATTGGCGTCAAGTACAGTCGCCTCATAGCTTCCGGCAGTCAGGTTATCCCGATCAGGTCCCTGTGCACCATCAAGCCAATCGATCTGATAACTACCTGCACCACCAGATACGGTCAGGTTGATCGTTCCTGTACCAGCTCCGCTACAAAGAATATTCTGTTGTGCTACTGAGACAGATATTTCGGTTGGCTGAGTAATCTGGTAAGTTTCGGAAATAGTACAGCCATTGGCATCAGTCACCATGACAGTGTAGTCTCCCGGACTCAGACCAGACACATCTTCGGTATTGGCACCATTACTCCAGCTAAAGGTATAAGGACCTGTTCCTCCACTCAGGGTAATATCTATATCTCCGTTATTGGCTCCAAAACAGCCAATCTGGTTAATCGATCCTGCAATGGCCAGCACAGCTGGTTCAGTGATTAAAACTGACTTCTGGGCAGTACAACCATTGGCATCCGTCACCAGAAGGGTGTAAGTACCTGCAGCTAATCCATTTAAATCTTCAGACACTTCTCCATTCGACCAGGCATAGGTATACCCCCCTCCTCCACCGGAAACACTCACATCAATAGCACCATCTCCGGCTTCGAAACATGTCAGGTTGGTACTCATTACATCTATCACGATTTGTGTAGGTTGACTGACCACAAAGGTTTCCTCGGCAGTACAACCATTAGCATCGGTTACCAAAACGGAATAGCTTCCAGCTGAAATTCCACTGAGTAAATTTGAAGTGGAACCATTCGACCAACTGTAGGTATAGCCTCCTGTTCCTCCAGACACGGATAAGTTTATACTACCATTTCTTCCACCATAGCACAGCACATCCTGTATTCCTGCTGAAATACTGATTGGAGCAGGCTCATCTATTGTATAAGAAGCCGAAGCGGTACAGCCGTTAATATCTGTTACAGTTACAGTGTATGTACCACTAGCGAGGTTGACCACATCGGCTGTCGTCTTGCCATTTGACCAAAGGTAGGTGTAGGTTCCAGTGCCTCCGGTAACAGAAAGGTCAATAGCGCCATTGGTTCCTCCATTACAACTCACATCAGTGGCATTAGCTGTAATATTGATGCTTGCCGGTTCAGTTATGGTTTCCGTAACTACCACCGCTCCTCCCAGATCCGGACGTGTAATATCGTAATCACCTGCCCCAAGGTTGCCTACCACTAAATTGCTTCCTTGAATGCTGGCGGAAGCCGTGGCAGGAAACCCTGTGGCTGTCGACTCAATGCCAAATACGACCGGGCTACAACCATTGGAATCTGTAACCGTTGCCTGAATACCCACACCAGCCAATACGCTTACAGTAATATTGTACGGAGCCGTTCCTCCCTCAAGTGCTAAGGTGATTTCTCCATCTGTCGAACCATTACATAGAATGTCTGTTGAAGAAGACTGTACTGTGATTTCTTCCGGCTCGGTAACTTCAACCTGAGTGATAGATGTACAGCCATTGGCATCTATTACAGTAACAGAGTAGGTTCCTGCTGTCAGACCTGAGATATCCTCGGATACAGCGCCATTACTCCAGCTGATATTGAAAGGTGCCTGACCTCCGGTAATTTGTAAGTCTACAGCACCATCATTCCCTGTATTACAGCTAACTGGTGTTGGGTTCAGTGCGAGATTAAATGAAGCGTCTTCATTCACGTTGACGGTCAGGGTTTCTGAACAACCATTAGCATCAGTTACCATCACATCATAAGCACCGAAGGACAGTCCGCTAATATCTTCACTATTCGCTCCCGTACTCCAGTTATAAGTATAAGGCCCTGTGCCGCCACTGACAGTCAGATCAATAGCACCATTGGTTCCTCCATTACATCCTGCATCTGTTACAGCGGTAGTTAAAGTGATTTGTGTTGGTTCAATGATTTGAACAGACTCTGATGCAGTACATCCCTGAGCATCAGTCACAGTTAACTTATAATTTCCAGCCACTAAGCTGGCAATGTCTTCACTTGCTTCTCCGTTGGACCAGGTGTAAGTGTAGGGACCTGTACCTCCTGTTACCGTAGCATCAATAGCACCATTGTCATAACCAAAGCAGGTTACATCAGTCTTGGAAAGGGTAATGCTTAAATCTACAGGCTCAGTAATTGTATAGGATGAATTGAGAGAACATCCATTAGCATCTGTCAGTGTTAACATATAAGTACCTGCCGTGAGATTACTCAAATCTTGAGCGCTTGAACCATTACTCCAGCTATAGGTATACGGTGCAGTTCCTCCTGAAACAGTCAAATCGATAGCACCATCATTTCCTCCGCTACAGCTCACATCCAGCGTGGAGGCATTAATCGTCAGAGCAGCAGCCGGCTCTGAAATGGTAATCCCGGTAATGGTAAGGCAGTTATTGTCATCTGTAATGACAACATCGTAAGAACCTGCTGGTAAAGAAGAAACATCTTCTGTGGTTGCTCCAAAGCTCCACAAATATGTATAGGGTGCTGTCCCTCCGGTAACAGTAAGGTCAATGGCTCCTGTACTCTGTCCTTTACAAGCAATATTGGTGACTGATACACTGGCAGAAAGCTCTGTACCAGGCTCAGTGACAGTAACTGAGCTACTCTGTGAACAACCGTTGGCATCGGTTACCGTAACCTGATAAGTACCTGCACTGATATCATTTAAGTCCTGAATGGTATGACCACTGTTCCATGCATAGGTATATGGGGCTGTACCTCCCGATACAGTAAGATCTACTAATCCATCACTCCCTCCACTACAACTTACATCTACCTTGGTGGTGCTTAACGTAAGGGCGGGAGGCTCATTAATGACTACTGTGGTTGCTATAGTACAGCCATTGGCATCCGTTACCGTAACACTATATGAACCACTGGAAATATTGTTAAGGTCCTGGGAACTAGCTCCGTTAGTCCATGAATAGGTATAGGGGCCAATACCGCCAGAAACTGAGATATCAATACTTCCATTGGCATTTCCATTACAATCCACATCTGTTTTAACACTGGTCAGGTCAAGTGCAGTAGGTTCACTAATGATAATGTTGGATAAGGTTATACAGCCCAATGCGTCCGTCACCGTAACACTATAGGTTCCGGCAGTAATATTATTTAAGTCTTCAGTAGTCGCTCCATTGCTCCAGGCATAACTTACGGGTGCAGTAGCATTGGCAATTGAAAGGTCAATACTTCCGGAAGCATCACCATTACATAATACATTAACCTGGGTATAGCTTGCCGTCATCAGTGTTGGTGGTTCTGAAATGGTTATTGTTGCGGTAGCCGAGCAATTATTTTCGTCTGTCACTGTGATGGTATAATTTCCTGCGGCCAGTGAGGTAAGGTCCTCAGTAGTTTCTCCATTACTCCAGGTGTAAGTATATGCCCCATTACCTCCCGTAACCGTCAAATCAATGCTACCATTGCTCTCTCCCTTACAATTCACATCGACTTGAGAGGTATTGATGACCAGGGCCGGAGGTTCGTTTATGGTAACTGAAGTGGTTTCGGTACATCCATTGGCATCAGTAACTGTAACGGAATAAGTACCAGCCAACACATTATTCAAATCCTGATCTGTTGATCCGTTGCTCCATAGATAGGTATAACCGACTGTACCTCCACTGACGGACAAATCGATGCTGCCGGTGGCATCACCATTACATAAGACATCTGTTTTACTGGTAGTAAGACTCAAAGCTGTTGGTTGGCTGATCATGGCGGAGGTATTAGCCGTACAGCCATTAGCATCGGTAACCGTAACAGTGTAGGTATTCACCACCAGTCCAGTCAAGTCCTGAGTGGTTTCTCCATTACTCCATGAATAGGTATATGGCCCCGTTCCTCCTGCCACGGTAAGGTCAATTGCTCCACTGGCATCACCGTTACATAGCACATTGGATGTGGCCACCGTCAGGCTCAGCGCAGCTGGCTGGGTAATTACTACAGAGGTAGTTTCTGTGCAACCATTGGCATCCGTTACAGTAACACTGTAGGTACCGGGACTCAATCCTGATAAGTCTTGACCGGTTGCTCCTGTATTCCAGAAATAGGTGTATGCTCCGGATCCTCCCGTTACATTCAAGTCAATACTTCCATCACCATTCCCCTGACAGCTCACATTGGAAGCGTTCGTGGTCAGATTCAAGGCAGTTGGTTCGTTAATCGTCACTGAGGTATTGGCCGTACAGCCATTAGCATCGGTTACTGTAACGGTGTATGTTCCTGCTACGAGGTTGCTAATATCCTGAGTGGTTGCTCCATTACTCCAGCTGTAAGTATATCCTACCGTACCACCCGAAACTGTCAGATCAATGCTCCCTGTAGCATCTCCATTACATAATACATCCACTTTGCTAGATGACAAAGTCAGCGGAGCGGGTTCATTTACGGTGGCAGTTACTGAAGCAGTACATCCATTGGCATCTGTAACAGTCACCGTGTAATTACCGGCAGTCACTCCCGCCAGGTCTTCAGTAGTTTCTCCATTACTCCAGGCATAGGTATAGCCTCCGGCACCTCCACTAACGCTCAAGTTAACATTCCCCGTAGCACCTCCATTACAAAGCACATCGGTTGGCGAAACAGAAAGACTTAAGGCTGTAGGCTGAGTAATCACCACGGATGTACTAGCCGTACAACCATTATCATCGGTTACTGTTACGCTGTAATTACCGGCAGTGAGTCCACTTATATCTTCAATTGCATCTCCATTACTCCAGGCATAGGTATATGTACCGGTACCACCTGATACTGTCAAATCAACACTTCCTGTAGCATCTCCATTACACAACACATTGACCTGAGTGGTGGATAATGTCAGAACAGCCGGCTCAGTAATAGTCACTGAAGTTGTTTCTGTACAGCCATTAGCATCAGTTACGATCACATCATAGTTTCCGGCACTTAGTCCACTAATATCTTCTGTTGTTGCTCCATTGCTCCATACATAGGTAAAGCCTCCAGCTCCCCCGCTGGCGGTCAGGTCAATGCTGCCATCACTGGCTCCATTACAGGAAATATTAGATTGTGTAGTCCCCAGTACAATGGCCGTTGGCTCAGTAATATTAACACTCAGTGTCTCTACACACACATTATTATCAGTAACTGTTACTGTGTAAGTCCCCGCTACCAGGTTACTGATATCCTGAGTAGTTTCTCCATTTGACCAGTTATAGGTAAATGGGCCTGTCCCTCCAGCCACGGTCAGATTAATACTACCGGTGGCATCACCATTACAGAGGATATGTGCAGGTGTAGCGGTAAGTGTCAGTACATTCGGTTCTGTTATGACTACTGAAGCGGTTGAAGTACAACCTGCCGCATCTTCTACAATTACCGAATAAGTGCCTGCCTGAAGAAAGTTTAAATCCTGAGTTGTGCTAGCTCCTGTATCGTCCCAGGTATAAGTATATGGAGCTGTTCCTCCCGCCACTTCCAAATCAATCTCACCTGTATTATTTCCATTACAATCTACATTGGTTATTGTGGTAGTCAGTACCAAAGAGGCATCCTCATTTACCGTTATTGTCTTATTGACCGCACAGCCAGTAGCATCTGTTACTGTGACCGAATAATTGCCATAGGTGAGTCCAACAAGGTCTTCAGTAATAGCTCCATTACTCCAGGAATAGGTATAAGGTCCGGTTCCTCCCGAAACGCTGATATCAATCACACCTGCCGATCCGCCAGCACAACCTGCATCTGTTATCGATTCGGTAATGGTAATGGCAGTGGGTTCATTGATTGTCACAGAAACATTATCAGTACATCCTCTGAAATCAGTTACTACAACGGTATAAGTTCCAGCAGCAATGTTGGAAAGGTCTTCAGTTGTTTCACCATTACCCCAAGCGTAGGAATAAGGAGCAGTACCTCCAGAAACACTCAGGTCAATAGACCCGTCAGAACCACCGTTACAGGTGACATCAACTTTAGAGGTGTTTAGTGCTAAAACCGCTGGCTCACTGATGGTAACTGAGGTACTGGCAGTACAACCATTCGCATCGGTCACTGTAACAGAATAGAGATTTGCAGCCAGACCGGAAATGTCTTCTGAACTGGCCCCATTCGTCCAGGCATATGTATAAGGACCTACCCCTCCACTGACTGAGAGATCAATGCTACCGTTAGTATTTCCATTACAATCGATATCTGTTTTTGTGGCTACTAATGCTAAAGCCGTAGGCTCTGTAATGACAATGTTAGAAACCGTAATACAACCCAGGGCATCAGTAATTGTAACATCATAGGTGCCTGCTGAAATATTAGTTAAATCTTCCGTAACGGCTCCATTGCTCCAGGCATAGCTAATTGGGGCTGTTGCATTAGACACGGTAAGATCAATACTGCCTGTAGCATCACCATTACACAACACATTGACCTGAGTATAGCTGGCAGAAATCAATGTTGCAGGTTCCGTAATGCTTATTGTAGTAGTTGCAGTACACCCATTACCATCCGTCACGGTAACTGTATAACTTCCGGCAACAAGTGCTGAAATATCTTCGGATGTAGCTCCATTACTCCAGCTGAAACTATAAGCCCCCGTGCCTCCGGTAACTGACAAGTCTATACTTCCGTCATTATCTCCCTTACAGCTTACGTTGGTCTGAGTAGAAGACAAGGTCAGAGCAGTAGGTTCTGTTATAGTGACTGATGTACTGGCTGTACAACCGTTGGCATCTGTAACAGTCACGGAGTAAGTCCCGGCCACAACATTGTTCAAATCCTGAGTGGTTGCCCCATTGCTCCATAAGTAGCTATAGCCTACCGAACCTCCACTCACCGAAAGGTCGATATCGCCCGTTGCAGCTCCATTACACAACACATCCGTCTTAGATGTACTTAAACTCAAAACAGCAGGTTCACTAATCACTACAGAGGTACTGGCTATACATCCATTGGCATCAGTAACATTCACTATATAAGTGTTGGCGGATAACCCGGTAAGGTCTTCGGTGCCTGCTCCATTACTCCAGGAATAAGTAAAAGGGCCTGTTCCTCCTGTCACTGTGAGATCAATAGTGCCATTGGCCTCCCCATTACAGAGTACATTCGTTGACGCTATTGACAGACTCAAAGCATCTGGTTCATTAATGGTTACTGAGGTAGTTGCCGTACAGCCATTATCATCAGTTACAGTCACTGAATAAGTGCCGGGGCCAAGGTTAGAAAGGTCCTGGCTGGTAGCTCCTGAATTCCAGAAATAAGTGTAGGCTCCTGTTCCTCCGGAAACGGTAAGATCAATGGTTCCATCCCCATCTCCCTGGCATGTAACATTAGTGGAAGTGGTTGATACAGTCAGTGCCGATGGTTCGTTTATCGTCACCGAAGTACTGGCTGTACATCCGTTGGCATCAGTAACAGTAACAGAATAAGATCCCGCTGTCAGGTTATTTAAATCTTGAGAGGTGACTCCATTACTCCACAAATAAGTATTACCTCCGGCACCTCCGCTAACAGTCAAATCTATACTTCCGGTAGCGTCTCCATTACAAAGCACATCCACCTGGGTAGCAGAAATGGAAAGTGCTGCCGGTTCATTCACCGTGGTTGAAATTGTCGCTGTACATCCATTGGCATCCGTGACTATTACCTCATAAGTTCCTGCAGCAACTCCCGATAAGTCTTCTGTATTGGCTCCGTTATCCCAATCGTAGGTATATCCACCTGCACCACCAGTCACAGTGAGGTCAACACTCCCTGTAGCCTCACCATTACACAAAACATCTGAAGGAATTACACTAAGCGCTAGTACAGCAGGTTGTGTGATTGTTACCGTAACTGTTTCAGTACAGCCGTTATCATCTGTTACGATCACGTCATAATCGCCCGCTGGCAGACCACTCAGGTCTTCTGTAGTTTGACCATTGCTCCAGGCAAATGAATAGCTTCCAGTTCCTCCTGAGACAGTCAGGTCTATACTTCCTGTAGCATCTCCATTACATAAAACATTCACTTGAGAAGTAGAAAGTGCCAGAACAGCCGGCTGAGTAATTGTCACAGATGTTGTGGCGGTACAACCGTTGTCATCTGTCACTGTCACATCATAATCACCCGCTGCCAGACCACCGAGATCCTGACTGGTTGCTCCTGTATTCCAGCTATAGGTATAAGGAGCCGTCCCTCCCGCAACTGACAGGTCAATACTTCCTGTAGCATCTCCCCCGCAAAACACATTCGTTTGAGATGTGCTTAGCGTCAGCACATCTGGTTCAGCTACAGTAAAAGTGTGTATCTCACAATGCTTCCCCTGAGATATCTCAACCTCATAATCCCCGGCAGGTAAGGAGGAAATATCTTCACTACTCTCACCAATAGACCAGTTAAAGGAAATATTTCCATTATCAGGACTGGTTACGGTCAGGTCTATAGCTCCATCGCTGCCTCCATTACAAGAAACATTAGTAATATTGGAATCTATGGTAAACTTGGGGGCTGGTTCAGTGATAAGGTAAGTAGCCGAAGCAGTACAGGCGTCTCCTCCGTTGCTAAATCCTGTAATGGTGACTGTATAAAGACCTACTGTTACATCTTTCAATAATGAATTAGTCCCTACCTGATTCCCATCCTCATCTCTCCAGTCATAGGTGTATGGACCTGTACCAGCTGTAATAACCAGTTGCAATGTACCATCACTTCCGTTTACACAGGTAACAGGTTTAGGGTTACTGTTGGCTCCACTGAATAGATCAAAGCCATCATTGACTGTATAAGTCTCACTTTGAGTATCGCCATTATCATCTGTTACGGTTATTGTGTAGCTGCCTGGCGCCAGATTACTCAGGTCTTCAGAGGTTTCTCCATTACTCCAACTAAAGGTATAAGGAGCCACACCACCAGACACAGTAATATCTATGGAGCCATCATTGTCTCCAAGACAAGTCTCATCTGAGACATTGGCGGTAATTGAGATTGCGTGAATTGTCGGTACAGGATCCTTCTCTCCCGAAACCAAATCAGTCCATATACAATTCGTCACCACCAGTAATAAAAATCCTGCCAGCCTAAGATTCACTACTGTTCTGATGTTTCTGGTTAAGAATTAACTCTCAAAGAGTTAAGATTCAAAAATACGGTCTTTTTATCAGTCTGGATCTAAGCTGATGTAATGGATTTTATTCACGTGACAAACTGCAAAAAATTAGATGTTTAAAAATGGTAATACTGAATTTGGGCCGTATCGGTACATCCATTGGGTGCAACCTCACCATCTTTTTGAGGTCTGTGTAATGAATTCCGAAGGCTATCGTCTCTTCAGCATATTGAATTTTTAGGTCTAAAACTCAAACCATGTTCAAAACGATAATTAAAACCGCTCTCCGGGTATTCTGGAAAGAACGCGCTTATGCTTTCCTTAATATTCTCGGACTTACCGTTGGCATAACAGCCAGTATGCTACTGCTCATTTACATTCAGGGAGAAAAGTCATACGACCAGTTCCATGACGATATCGACAGAATATATCAGGTGATGGAAAATCAGGATTATTCCGGAACCATTTTTACTACCTCTGCGAATCCTGGTCCCTTGAAGGATGCCATGAAAGAGGCAATGCCTGAAGTAGAATACTTTGCTCAGTTTACATGGGAACAAGAGAGGCTCTTTACCCACAATGATCAAAGTTTTAAAGAAAACGGTCGGGTGGCCAGTGAAGACTTCTTCAACATTTTCAAAACTACCTTCATTGAAGGTTCAGCTAAAAATGCGCTGACGGACCCTACCAAACTTTACCTTTCAAAAAGCCTGAAAGAAAAGATCTTCGGTAATCAGAAGGCCGTTGGGGAGAGTCTTCAGGTCAATGGTTGGGGCGAATACCAGGTAGCCGGAGTATTTGAGGATATACCAGGCAACTCAACCATGAAATTCGACTTTGTAATGCCCTATGAACCATGGTTCGAGAGAAATACCTGGCTAAACGACTGGGGAAATAATGGTATTCGAGGACTGGTGAAACTTCAATCAGGAGTGCAGTTCGAACAGTTCGATAAGAAAATAAGAGGCTTTATTAAAGAAAGAAATGAAGGGTCAGTAGTCGACCTATTCCTGTTTCCATTTAAAGACATGTACCTCAAAGGCAGTTGGGTGGAAGGCAAGCAGTCAGGAGGACGAATTGTTTATGTCAGACTATTCACCGTGGTACTCATTTTTATATTGATCATTGCCTGTATCAATTTTATGAACCTGGCAACGGCTCGTTCTACCAAAAGGGCCAAAGAAGTTGGAGTTAAGAAAGTAGTGGGTTCCTCCAGAAGTCAGTTGATTTTCCAATTCATTGGTGAGTCTTTGATTATGGCCATTATCTCTGCCATTCTCAGTGGATCGTTGATTAGCCTACTCATTCCCTCTCTCAATCTGCTCATCGATAAGCAACTCGCTTTTAGCTTTACAAACTTCCAACAATCAGGACTACTACTCGGCATCGGTCTGGTTGTTGGCCTGCTGGCCGGAAGCTACCCTTCTTTCTTCTTATCCTCCTTTAAACCAGTAAGTGTTCTGAAAGGTAGTTTTAGAACTTCAGGCTGGTCAAACGGTATTAGAAAGGGCCTGGTGGTTTTCCAATTTCTCATTTCCACTTTCCTCATTATTTCCACCATGGTGATCCATCAGCAAATGGAGTTTGTGAAGAATAAAAATCTGGGTTACAATAAGGAAAACATCATTTCCATTCCAATTGAGGGTGATCTGGCCAATGAAGAAAGTGCCAAACTGTTTATGTCCAGAGTACTCGACAACCCGGTCTTTAGTAATGTCACAATTGCCAGTGGTACACCTATCAGCATAAGTACTTCCACTTCAGGCGGCTACCGTTGGGAAGGCAAATCTGACGAGAGTGAAACGCTCTTCAACGTATTACAGGTAGGTAATGGATTTATTGAAACCATGGGTATGGAGATTTTAGAAGGCCGTGACTTTGACCCTTCGTTGGTCAGTGATACAGTCAATGTAATTATCAATGAGCAGACCGCTCAGGCCATGAATGTTGAAGATCCACTGAACTACCCTGTCACTTTCTGGGGAAGAACAGGTAAGGTGATTGGTATTGTGAAGGATTTCCACTTTAGCTCGCTACATCAGAATATTGAACCATTGGTAATGACCCTAAGACCCGAAAGTGCAGAGGTATTCATTGCTAAAATCAACGGTAACACTGAGGCAGCATTAGGCCATTTGGAAGATCTGACAACAGAGATGAATCCGAACTACCCTTTCACCTACAACTTCCTTGATGAAAGTTATGACAACCTTTATCGTGGTGAAACCACCATAGGCCTACTCGCCAATTACTTCTCAGGCATTGCCATCTTCATTTCATTATTAGGCTTATTCGGACTGGCCAGTTTTGCTGCTGAGCAAAGGATCAAAGAAATAGGTATCAGAAAAGTGCTGGGTGCCGGTATTGGTAATCTGATGATTAATATGTCTAAGAGTTTCTTAATCCTGGTGGGTTTTGGATTCATCATTGCAGCCCCTCTGGCCTACTTCTTTATGGACGACTGGCTCAATGATTTTGAATATCGCATTGATATTGGGGTGATGGTCTTTGTTTTGGCCGGAGCCGCATCATTACTCATTACTATTCTTACAGTAAGTTACCATTCGTTGAAGGCCGCCTATGCCAACCCGGTAAAGAGCCTGAGGTACGAATGAGAAAATTACACCTTGCATTTCGACCCTCTCCGGTATTGTCCTGAGAGGGTCTCTTGCTTTAGGATCAAAGTACATCCGCTAAAAACCTGAACTATCCTGCCATTTTTAACAATTGAATTGGCCTTAAAAGCTGAATCCCTTAACTTATTTCGCTAATTGGAAATTCAATTCACCACCTATGAGCCATAAAATTCAAACCCTTTCAGGTTATATCCATGAATATCAGAAGAGTGTACTACAACCTGAAGCCTTCTGGTCAAGAATTGCAGAATCCTTTCATTGGAGAAAACCCTGGGACAAAACCCTGGAATGGGATTTTGATGGACCGGATGTGAAATGGTTCATCAACGGTAAGTTGAATATCACTGATAATATTTTCGAGCGATACCTCTATACTAAAGGCGATACTCCCGCTATTATCTGGGAGCCAAATGATCCGAATGAAGCCAACAGAATAGTCACCTATCGTGAGCTGTATGAAATGACCAATCAGTTTTGTAATGCACTTCAGGCTGAAGGTATTCAAAAGGGAGACCGCGTGGTCATATACATGCCAATGGTGCCTGAAGCTGCAGTAGCTATGCTGGCCTGTGCCCGAATTGGAGCTGTGCACTCGGTGGTATTTGCAGGGTTCTCATCATCATCCCTGGCGGATAGAATTAATGACTGCGAAGCCAAAATGGTGCTTACTTCGGATGGCAACTTTAGAGGAGCCAAGCAAATAGAGGTAAAGTCAGTAGTCGATGAAGCCCTGGAGAAATGCACAACTATAGAGAAAGTGATCGTCTTAAAGCGAACCGGCCAGGAAGTAACCATGAAAACCGGAAGGGATATCTGGTGGCATGATGCCATTGAAGGTAGGTCGAAAGAATTTCAGGCAGTGGAGGTCGATTCTGAGGATATGCTCTTTATTCTTTACACTTCCGGCTCAACAGGAAAGCCCAAAGGAGTGGTTCATACCACAGGGGGGTATATGGTTTACTCCTATTACTCCTTCCTCAATGTTTTTCAATACTCACAAGGAGATGTTTACTGGTGTACTGCCGATATCGGCTGGATAACCGGCCATAGTTACATTGTATACGGTCCCCTGCTGGCAGGTGCTACAACCCTCATGTTCGAAGGAGTTCCTACCTTCCCACATGCAGGGCGTTTCTGGGAAATATGTGATAAGTATCAGGTCAATCAGTTCTACACCGCCCCAACGGCCATTAGAGCACTACAAGCTTACGGACTTGATCCAATAGAGCCTTATCAGCTAGACTCCCTGAAAGTTATTGGTTCAGTAGGTGAACCCATCAATGAGGAGGCCTGGCACTGGTACCATGACCATATTGGAAAAGGCAACTGTCCTCTGGTAGATACCTGGTGGCAAACCGAAACAGGAGGCATAATGATTTCAGCATTGGCAGGCATTACGCCCAATAAACCGGCACATGCTTCATTACCCCTTCCCGGCATTCAACCTGTGATCGTAGATGCCGATGGGAAAGAGCTTACCGGAAACAATGTAGAAGGCAATCTTTGTATTAAGTTCCCATGGCCATCGATGCTTCGTACCACCTATGGTGATCATGAAAAGTGTAAGAATGTTTATTTCTCAGCCTATAAAGGCATGTATTTCACGGGAGATGGTGCCAAACGCGACCATGATGGATACCTGAGAATTCTCGGGCGTGTTGATGATGTCATCAATGTCTCTGGTCACAGAATGGGAACAGCTGAAGTTGAAAACGCAATCAATGAACATCCGAAAGTCATTGAGTCGGCTGTGGTAGGCTATCCTCACGATGTCAAAGGCCAGGGTATCTATGCCTATGTGATCTGCGACATGGCAGGAAGAACAGAGGAAAACCTGAAAGAAGAAATCAAAGATACTGTTCGTAAGATCATCGGTCCAATTGCCAAGCCGGACGTAGTTCAAATTGTTCCGGGACTGCCTAAAACCCGTTCCGGAAAAATCATGCGCAGAATTCTGCGTAAGGTGGCCAGCAAAGATCTTTCAAACCTGGGCGATACCTCCACACTACTCAATCCTGAAGTGGTAGAAGAGATTATCAAAGGAGCAGGACTGTAGTCAGTCCCTCCTAAAACAGGGAAGTTTGATCTCCGGAATTTGGGATGTGCAGATTAAATCCCAGATCCTTATTCAGCTTTTCAATGAAATAAGCAGAAAGCAGGGGTGACGCTTTCTCAATGTTCTGGTGCACGAAGAAATAGATGTTTCTAAGCCCTCCGGTAGCTATCCAACTTCCCAAACGTTCAATCCAATCGTCCAGCCTTTGGTAGTCACTATCATGATTGGCTCCCACATACCTGATAAACACATCGGGAGTAGTCAGTCGCATATGGAGTAAATCTCTTCTCCCGGCAGTATCGGTAATGATATTCGATACATTATTCTTTTCAAGAAGCTCATAGAACTTATCTGATACATCAGGATCATTAAGCCAGTCGGTATGTCTTACCTCTACAGAAAGGGGGATTCCCTTGGGAAATTCAGTCAGATACTTTTCCAACCTGTCCCAGTTCTTGGGTGCAAAGTTGTTGTGTAATTGAAGAAAAACCATACCCAGCTTATCCTCCAACCCAGCCAGTGCGTGACAATATTCATCAGTATACTGGCCTACATCATTCAATCTTTTCAGGTGACTGATCATCTGGTTGATTTTGGGAAAGAACCTGAAATCATCCGGGGTTTTATCTGCCCAGGCCTTAAACTGCTCCTGATTATAGAAATTGTAGAAGGTTGCATTTAGCTCAATACTGTTGAACTGTGTTGCGTAATAGCTCAACTCATCTTTAGTTCCTCTTGGATAAAAACCCTTAAGGTCAGAGCGATTCCACTTGGCACAACCGACATACACCGCTGGCCTCTCCTTAAATTGAGATTTACCCAAAACAGTAGCCGTACCAGGATGATCTGCCGGCAAAGTGAAATCAACATTTTCCGGATCGGGGACACTTCCAAACTTCATGACAATAACCAGTTTAAATTCTGACGACTGAAGTTAAGGGATTCAGGAGCCATTTAAAACGCAGACAACATCCTTTTATACTGAAACCTTTTTGATTAACTTCTTCACCATTTTCAACCACTCTGAAACGCGCCATGGAACAATCAAGAAGAAATTTCATCAGGTCATCCTCTGCCTTTGCTTTAGGTTTAAGCACACTTCCTTCCTTTATAACAGCTGCCGAAATGGGCTCACAAAACGACATTGTCAATATGGGAGTCATTGGCTGCAATGGCATGGGATGGTCCAACATCATGTCACATTTGAAAATGAATAATGTGCGGGTCGTTGGACTATGCGATGTAGATGACAATGTACTGGCAAGACGAAAAGAAGATTACAAAAAAGTCAGGGAGAACACCCCCACCCTTTATAAGGACTACCGAAAACTACTGGAGAATAAAGACATCGATGCCGTGGTTATCGGAACTCCCGATCACTGGCATTGCAAAATGATGGTCGATGCGTTGGAGGCAGGCAAACATGTCTATGTCGAAAAACCTCTGGCCAATTCGGTAGAAGAATGTTACATCATGGAAGCTGCCGCCAGAAAGTATAATCGGCAAGTGGTTCAGGTAGGCCAGTGGCAACGCAGTGGTACACACTATGCGCAGGCCATCGATATTGTGCGAAGCGGACAGCTGGGCAATATCCGCCTGGTGAAAGTATGGGCCTATCAGGGTTGGATGAAACCAGTACCTGTTCAACCTGATGGCCAGCCCCCTAAAGGAGTTGACTACAAAATGTGGCTCGGCCCGGCACCGGAAAGAGCCTTCAACCCTAACCGGTTTCACTTCAACTTTCGCTGGTTCTGGGATTATGCCGGAGGACTCATGACAGACTGGGGAGTTCACGAAATAGACATTGCACTTTACGCCATGCAGGCCCGAGCACCAAAGTCGGTGATGGCCTCGGGAGGAAAACTAGCCTACCCCAACGATGCTTCTGAAACCCCTGATACCCTACAGGCTGTTTTTGAATATGAAAACTTCAATATGCTTTGGGAACATGCCACCGGAATTGATAATGGTAACTATGGCCGCACCGAAGGCATTGCTTTTATCGGCAATAACGGAACCCTGGTACTGAATCGTCAGGGCTTCGAAGTGATTGTAGAAGATAAACAGGTCAATGGTGAAAGGAAAACCCTTATGGCCGAAATTCCTCCACAAAAAACTACTGGCAGCTATCTCGATTTGCATACGAGCAATTTCATTGAATCCATTCAAAAGAATGATCCTGCCCATGCCAACTGTACCCCCTTTACCGGAAGTGTGGCAGCCATTAATGCCCATATGGGTAATGTGGCCTTCAAAACCGGAAGAAAGGTCTATTGGAATAATGAACAAAGAAACTTTGGATCGGACAGTGAAGCTAATCAACTCATTATGGCCAATTATCATAATGGGTGGACCAAACCCAGAGTTTAGTCATTGATAATTGTCCATTGAAATCCTATATCTTTATTTTTGGATTTCAAATACGCCCATGAACCTGAAACTCTTCTTTAAAGCTGCTGAAAAAATCGATGGCCTTCATGAGTCTGCACTTGGCAACAGCATTAAGCAACTCAATGACGAAAGTCTCGACATTACCAAAACCAACCTGGCCATAGTAGGAGTAACAGACAACAGAGGTTCCTCAGTAAATCTGGGGGTAAATGGCGCAGCAGACCAGATCAGAAAAAAGCTTTATAAACTTAAAAAAGGGCACCGAACCTATAGAATTGCCGATTTAGGTAATCTGCACAATGGAGACACCTACGAGGATACGATGGAAAGACTCAGGGAAGTCTGTGAACATCTCATGGCCGCCAAAGTAACTCCGATTATTATCGGGGGAACGCATGACCTGGCCCTGGCCCAATACCTGGCCTATGAATCGAAGAAGGATCTGATTTCTGTCCTGAGTGTTGATGCCAAACTGGATGTTGAAGTACAGGGTGACTCAAACGAAACATTTCTCTCCAAGCTTATCACGCATAAGCCCAACTTCATGTTCAGCTATAACCACCTCGGCCACCAGGGCTATCTCGTGGAATCAGGTGCACTGACTGCTCTGGATAAGCTCTACTTCGAATCTTTGCGCCTGGGAGAGTTACGTGAAAATTTTCAGAATGCTGAACCGGTTGTAAGAATGGCTAACATGATGGCATTTGATATCACCGCCATCCGGGCTGCTGATGCTACAGGAAATGCCAATGCCCAACCCTTCGGGCTTTCAGGTGAAGAGGCCTGTCAGGTGATGTGGTATGCAGGCATGAATGAAAAAATGAGCTCGGTCAGTATAGCAGAATATAACCCTGATTTAGACGACCAGCACTTCTCAACTGCTGGAGTTGTGGCCACCATGGTCTGGTATTTCATTGAAGGCTACTACAACAGAAAAGATACAGGACAATTTAACTCAGACCAATACACAAAATACACCGTAAGCTTTGAAGGAACTGACGATACCATGACCTTCTATAAAAGCAAACTCTCTGAAAAATGGTGGATGCTGGTAAACTATGGCGACAAGATGATGGACAGGGCCTACATACCCTGCTCCTATGAAGATTACACCACTGCCACTCATGGTGACTTTCCTGAACGATGGATCAAAGCCCAGGGCAAACTGATTTAATTTTAGCAACTCCCTAAACGCAAAAGTCGGCCCCTCCACCATCCATGGAGAGGCCTTAGTTTAGATTACTAGTAATCCAAACACCTCAACTATCAATGCAACCAAAGATCAGTTAGCATCGAAAAACTCTTTCAGGTAATTTTTAGCTGCTTGCGTTTTCATATAACCGGCTGCCGCAGAAATTCCTCTCGGAGGATTCGAGGCATTTAATAGCTTGTTAAATGCGGCTTGATACATATCCCTTTCGTATTCCTCTAACTTGCCGTCTTCAACATACCACTCAAATACGCTCACTTCGGAGGCCACCCATGGGAGATTGCCACTGTTTTCTATAATTTTTTGGTAGTTCTCTAACTGAAAATCCATGTAAGTATTAGTAGTGGCAACATCAAATGGAGGAAAGATGGCAAACTCCAGCTCATCGAATCCGGCATAAGACATTTTGTTCCAAAACCTTCTTTCTTCGATCTCATAATTGGTGTATAAGTGTGCCACCACAATTCCATTGTATTGAGCTTTAACTGTGCTGAGCACGCGATTCTTAAAATCATTGGCAAACTCAAGAATTTCTTCTTCCGGGGCGTTGGCAAGAAAACCATCATCATAGATACCCCCTAGCTGAGTAATGAAGAGCTCAAATTCCAATGGCCATGGAATATACTTTTCGGCTTTCATCATCTCTGCGGCCTTAGCTTCGGCTTCCTTTTCAGGCAAGTATTTCTCTACAAACCAGGTTTCAAATTCACTTTTAGAGTTAAAAACAGGCATGTCAATGAATGGAGGGTAAAAGTTGACGAAGACTGTGGGTAAACCCATTTCTTTCTCTCTTAAAAACAGCACTGTGGTTGCTCTGAGCTTTTTATCCAGATGATCTAAAGGATAAGGGACTATTATTTCCCCACCATCAGGCCCGCCATATGGGGGCACGCTTGTAAACAAAGCAGCTGATTCATTGGACCCAAAATCATCGATCAATGACTGGTTATAATTGATGAGGTTAGTGATATAGTCATACTCAGGATTGTTAAATTCATTCTCCTCCCCATCCGGGTTAAACCATGCCAGAGCTCGTTTTTCAAAGGCCGGAAGTTCAAGGTACTCAGCCTCATTAGTAAAGCGTGCAAGTGCTTCCCAACTCGGTATAGTGTCGCCCAAGGTCTTAAGAATTGTAGTTAGGGATGCAGTATCATAGAAGTTTTCGGGAAACTCATTTATAGGAACTTCTGGTTGAGGATCCATATCTGCATTTTCACTGCAGGCCCAAAACATGAGCAGGGCTGCAATCATGATTAAATTCAATAGCTTTTTCATATTCGGATGGTTTTAAATGTGCATCCAAGTTGAAGCTTATTGACAGGCTCATTTTTGAAATGTAAGTGAATGGCTGAATTCTGTAAGCGAATGTGCCGGGGGATGTAAGTGAGGATACTAATACCTCTTCAAAGAGCTGTAAAGTTCTTCTTTGTAGCTTCTTCCAAGAGGGATTTCGTGACCATTAATGATCACTAATTGCTCCTTTTCGTGAATGCTGTCTATTTTTGAACGATTGACCACATAAGCTCGGTGCGTTTGAATAAACAGGTCTGAATTCAGCTCGTTAACCATGGCTTTAACTGTGTGACGCGAAACCAGCTGATGACCGGGAGTTACTATTTTGCAGTAATTGTCACCTGCAGCTTCTATCCACAGAATATCCTTCAGTAATATCTTTTGCAGCTTATTGCCTGATTTGATGAATACGGATTCATCATTGGACCTGTCGGCAAATTTGGGTGCTTCATTTGGTCTTTTGCTTAACGCAAGAGTGACTGCCGCTTTGAGGTTATCCGTTTGCACAGGCTTCACCAGATAGGAAACCGGAGAAACTTCAGCGGCCTCAGCCATGGTTTCTGAATCCCTGAAAGAGGTGGTGAATATGACTGGTGGACCTTTTTGCTCAGAGAGTTTTTTAGCTATGGTAATCCCATTGTTTTTCCCGGGTAGAGAAATGTCCATCAATACAACATCGGGAGAAGACTTGAGTATTTCTTCCAGTGCCATGTCGCCATGATCGCATTCACCCGCTACAACAAAGCCGGCCTCCTCAATACTCAACTTGGTATTTTCGGCATGAATGAGTTCATCCTCAACCACAAAAACGCGAATCTCAGGCATGAATTAAATATACTAAAAAGGTGGTTCCTACGCCTTCCTCAGACTCTACCTCAATTCTCCCTCCATTCATCCTGGTAAATTCAAAAGCCAGATTCAGTCCCAGGCCGGTTCCCTTTTCGTTCTTTGTCCCCCTCCTGATCTTTTCTTCACTGATTTCGAATAGCTTTTCTTTCATAGCTGATGGAATTCCAATGCCCGTGTCATTCACTCCAATAATTACCTCATGGCCCTCTTTCTTACCGAAAACATAAACCAAACCAGATTCAGTAAACTTGATGGCATTGGCCATCAGGTTGCGCAGAATTACATAAAAGCTCCCTCTGTCTGCCTTAACTTTGGTATTTTCCTCAACATCAATCTTTATTTCCAGTCCTTTAGCTCTGGCCAGAGGTTCAAAGGTCTCAGCCAGTTCGGTAATAAGGGGCTTTACCTGAATGACTTCAGGTTTAGGATCATATCCCTGCAGCTGATCTACGGACCATTGAAGAAGGTTATCCAGTAAATGACTGAGATTATTGGCATTGTTGTCGATCTCAGAGGTCACCGACTCCAGCTTGGCTTCATCCTTTTTAGCCATAAAATGCTTCAACAGCCTGCCTGTTCCCTGAAATGCGCTGATATGCCCTCTTAAATCATGAGATACAATAGCGAAGAATCTGTCTTTGGTCTTGTTGAGGTTTTCCAGCTCAATGTTCTTTTCGCTGAGTTGAGCCCTGCTCTGGGCGATTTTTCTGTAGAAGTAAAAGGCCAGCAGAATAAAAAGAACAGCACTGATGAGCAATGCAAGAAAGAGGTTTCTTTCAGAGTTAGCTTTCGAGAGTAATAAGGATTGAAGCTCCTTTTCCTGGTTCAACTGATCTATCTCTGTTTCCCTTTTCTCGGCTTCATAGCGTGCACTGAGTTCCTCTATTTGCTCCGCTCTTTCGATTGAATAGAGCTCCTTATCAACTTCATTATAGAGCACAGAATACTCAAAGGCCTTCCGATAATTACCCAGGCCTGAATAGGCTTCATAGAGATTTTTATAGCTGCCGGAAATTACCGTTTTGGAATCCAGTTTCTGACCTATTTCCAAGGATTTCTGCGATGTACTAATCGCTTCATTGAATCTTCCAGCTTTTACATATCCAAGGCCCAGATACATAAAACCTAGTCCCTCTGAGAGTTCATTTCCAATTTCCCGGTTAGTTTCTATCGACTTTAGCGCATAGGCAATCACCTGTGAAGCATTCTGTAATTCTGAATAACCAAGTGCCAGGTTATTATAAATCTTACCCAATGAGAACAAGTCGTTCATTTCAGCGAAAGTTGGCTCTATCGCTCTGAAATAGAGCAAGGCCTGTTCGTATCGCTTTTTGGCCATTAGAATATTGCCTAATCCGTTTTTGGCTTTAGCCACATTGATAGTATCGCTAATAGCCTCGGCCTCATTTAGCGCCAGGGTAAAGTACCTTTCTGCATTGGTGGTATCACTCTGATTGTCATAGGTGATAGCAACATTGAGCAAAGTAGAAGCTAAATCTACATCGGCCGAAGTGGAATTACCACTTCTAATCAGGGCCTCCTTAATTCTGATTGCCTGAAGAAAATTCTCACTGGAGGTAACCCAATCCTCGGCATAGAGATAATTCATACCAATGTTGTTCAGGGTATAAGCCATGTTCAGGGAATCACCCAACCCTTCATAATAGCTGAGGTTCTGCCTCATATATTCACCAGCTTTTTCAAAATCTCCTTTGATAGTATAGGCTATGCCCAGGTATTGAATACCACTGCTTACCTGCTTGGGCATGGACAGGGTTTCTCCCAGCTCCACGACTTTTTCAGCATAGTATATAGCCGAATCCACTTTGGAATAGACATATTGAGCGAAAAGTTGCTTGGCGGAATTGAGCCTGAGGGTATCGTTGGAACCGGAGTTAACCGTAGATCGCAGTTGGGAAATGTTCTGCGCGCGGACCTGTGAAGACAACAGTATGCAAAAAAGTAAGGCAAGTTTAAAAAGTGTCTTCATCATAGAATGTTAGTCTAAAATAGTCATTTCCATGATGAAATGGGGCAAAACGAAAAGGCTCTTACACCGTTTGTGTCAGAGCCTTCTGCTGGGTCATTAAAATAAATGGTTTTTTTAAGCTTTATAAATCTTTTCCGACTATGAGATTTATTTACTTGTACTTAATACTCGCTTCACACTGAATACCCTATTCTCTTCAAATATTTTTTAGAACTTGCTTTCTCTCAAACCATTGAACTATGAAAAAGCCGGTCTACCTCTCCCTACTTTTTGTATCCTGTCTATTAGTGGCAAGCTGTGAGCAGAATGAAGAGAAACAACAATGGTTTAAAGGCAATTTACACACGCATACCTACTGGAGTGATGGAGACGCCTTTCCTGAAATGGTGCTGCAATGGTACAAGTCCAATGATTATGACTTCCTCAGTTTGACTGACCATAACACTTTACAACAAGGTGAAAAATGGAAGAAAATCCCTAAGAGTCATATCTATGAGAAAGCCTTCAATGATTATCTGCAGGCCTATGGAGAAGATTGGGTAGAATATACCAGCGATTCAAGTGGCACCAGAGTAAAGCTCAAAACAGAAGATGAATATCTACCCCTGTTTCTTGATGAGGAATTCCTGATCATCCGTGGAGAAGAAATTACGGACAGCTATGATGGCAAGCCTCTCCATATGAATGCCACCAATGTGCAGGAAAAAATTGAGCCCCGACATGGCAATTCTGTTTCTGATGTGCTTCAAAACAATATCAATGCTGTACTAGAGCAGCGTGAGGCAACAGGCGTTCCAATCATGCCGCACATCAATCACCCCAATTTTGGCTGGGCAGTTTCAGTAGAAGACATGAAAGCGCTGAGAGGCGAGAGATTCTTTGAGGTATTTAACGGGCACCCTTCAGTTCATAATTATGGCGATTCTGCCCGAATGAGTACAGAACAAATGTGGGATCAGATCAATATGGCCTACATAGAACGCGGCCAGCCATTGATGTATGGCATTGCCACTGATGACAGCCACTACTACCATCAGTTCGGACCACAGTTCAGTAATAGTGGCCGCGGATGGGTAATGGTCAATGCGGATCAACTTGATGCCGCCACACTTATTGAGGCTATGGAAGCCGGTCAGTTCTATGCTTCCACCGGAGTTACACTTAGTTCCTATGAAGTTGAAAACGGAGTCATTGATATAGATATCGCCAGTGAAGAAGGTGTGACCTATCGGTCTGAAATCATTGGAGTGAAGAAAGGCAAGAGTAACTCAGAGGTTATCGCCATCCACAATGGCAATGAGATAGAATTTAAAGTACCAGACGATGTACTCTTTGTTCGCGTGAAAATTGTGTCTTCCAGGTTGAAGGAAAATCCTTTTGAAGAGGGAGACTTTGAAACGGCCTGGACACAGCCCGTTATCCCTAATTAAGTTAAAAGCACCTCACCTGACTAACTTATGTAGTCAGGTGAAATGCCCTGAATACTTACCTTTCCCAGAAGAACGGAGGCTGAATATCCAAAGACCTTAGATAAACATAGGCCTGGCCTCTGTGGTGAATCTCGTTATCCACAAAATAGAGCAGCGTGGAATAGTTATGATTTTCATATTGGCCAAAAGCCACTTCAACCCTTTGATATCTCTCCGAAGTTATCTGCGGGCCATACTCATTAATCACTTCGGTTGTCTTATCCCAAAGTTTCAGTAGATCGGCCTTAGTCGAAGGCATATCCTTGGTATGATCAAACTCCGAAACATTTTCCCATTGACCTGATACCAGACTTTTAACTCCAGGCAGGGCGATATCAATGAGCTCCATGGCCATATGAGCAAAAGGTCTCATGCCACCAATAGAGTGATTAAAAAGTTTGTCTTCAGGAAAGGCTTCGATAACCCTTCTGGTCAGATTTCGATGACCTTGCCAGTGCTCAAGCATGGCTTCGGTTGAAATGAATAATTCTTGTTGAGTTGTGGTTGGGGTTTCCATGTGAATTGATTTAAGATGTTTTGTTTGTTTTTACATCTCAAAGGAAAACCACAATGGTGACAGCCCTATGTCAGTAGGATTTAGAGTGACCAAAAAACTTAAGACTTTTTTTGAGAGAAGATTAACGGAAGGGATATTTCTTCAAAGACACCAAGCCGGAAGCATTTTTCTCATACTTTCCAATGACTGCGCTGTTATAGGATTCGGGGAAATAAGGAGCTGAACTATTGAGCTTTGCAGGATAATCGCTTCCTTCCATAAAATAAAAAACCTCCGTAGTTCCCAGCTTGGTATAAGGCTGCAAATTGCCGTAAGCCTCTAAATCCGTCCAGACAGAATCACTAACCGTCACCACAGAAACTCTCCTGACTGGTCCGGTATTATTCTCATTTCTGTATGTCGCTACTTCGTTAAACCTGGTATTCAGGTCAGCCACACCCCTCTGACTAAAGGCATTCCACAACATAATGCATATGATGAGTGCCACTGCAAGAAATAAGAAGCGCTTAGTTTTCAGAAGTATTGTTTTTTAGTAGGTTTTAGGAATATCAGCCTAAAGATATCATAAGACATGACCTTGTCATACCACTCCTCTGGATTTCAGTTCCAGGTATTTATTGATGGTATTGATCGTAAGATTCTGTGGTGGCGTCAGCACTGAGTAGATACCATACTTCCGTAGTTCCTTTACAATCAGTTTCTTCTCATGCGCATACTTCTCTGCAATAGTCTTATAATAGATATCCTTGACAGACTTCGGTTTACTTTCCAGTAGCTCTTTCAGCTCGGTATTTTCAAAGAAGACAACTACCAACACATGGTTCTTCGCCAGGTTGGAGAAGTATGGCAATTGCCGTTCTAGTGCTGCCATTGATTCAAAATTGGTGAAAAGCAACAGCAAACTTCTCTGTGTCAGCTTTCGCTTGACTGCCACAAACAGCCTGGAGTAATCCGCTTCTTTATAAGCCGTTTTCTGATTATAAAGCGACTCCTGAATCAACTGCATCTGCTTGTTGCGCTTACTGGCCGGAATTACTGTACTTACCTTATGTTGAAAGGTGATCATTCCCGCCTTATCATCCTTCTTGATGATAATATTGGTCAGGGCCAATGTGGCATTAATGGCATAATCGAGCAGGCTCAAACCTTCAAAAGGCATCTGCATTACTCTGCTCTTATCAATCAGGCAATAGACTTGCTGTGAGCGCTCATCCTGATAGTTGTTCACCATCAGTTGACCTTTTCGGGCAGTTGCTTTCCAGTTAATGGTTCTGAAGTCATCACCCGAAACATATTCCTTAATCTGCTCAAACTCCTGGTTATGTCCCAGCCTCCTGATCTTCTTTACCCCCTGCAAAGTAAGCTGATTGGAGATGGCCAGCAGTTCGTACTTACGCATCTGGATATAAGAAGGGTAAACCGGAATCATCACCGGTTCTGCAAACTGAAACCTTCTTGAAATAAAGCCAATCGGACTTCTTGCGAAGATATTCACTCTTCCGAAATGATATTCTCCACGTTTAACAGGCCTGAGTTCATAATTAATGGCCTTAGATTCTACAGGCGCTATAGAGATGTCAAAGTTAGCTTCACGCATCTGAAACTGGTCAGGCACCTCATCAATTACCTTCAATTGCGTTTTGAACTGGTAATGATTCTGAATGAAAATCCTGATCGGGTTCTGATCGCCATTGGAGAACTTCTCAGGAGTGAAACGAGTAGCGGACAACCCCTTTTTCACCCTGAACAATAGCATTATATCTATCAGCACAAGGCTCACTAAAAGGTATAGGAGTGCCCTGGCCAGGCTTTCGAAAACACCAAAGGTGTAGCCAAACAAGGCGCATACCACCACTACACCAATGGCAGCAAATAATCGGTTACTCAGATATATGGCCCGGAGTATCTTCACTATCTGGGAACCTCCACTTTGTCTACTATTTCCTTAATGACTTCATCAGATGAAATGCCTTCCATTTCACTTTCAGGAGTCAGAATTACTCTATGTCTCATGACAGGAACAGCAATGTATTTGATGTCCTCAGGAGTTATAAAATCGCGGCCATGCATGGCGGCAAATGCCTTTGAAGCAACCAAAATAGAAACCGAAGCCCTAGGCGATGCTCCGAGTATCAGGGATACATGCTTTCTGGTGGCTGCCACTATTTCAGCAATGTATTTCAAAATTTCCGGTTCCACATGTACCTGCCCAACCAGGCTTTTGAAGCTGGCAATATCTTCAGCACTCAAAACAGCCTCTATCTGGCTTAGGTCTACTGCCACTCTTTGTTCATGATGATTCAGCAGGATGTCAACTTCCTGCTCAACCGAAGGATAATCGACATTAAGCTTGAATAAGAACCTGTCCAGCTGAGCTTCAGGAAGACGGTAAGTACCTTCTTGTTCGATTGGGTTTTGAGTAGCTATGACAAAATAAGGCTCTGTCATTTTTCGGGTTTCCCCATCAACAGTAACCTGCCTCTCCTCCATCACTTCAAACAAAGCTGCCTGTGTTTTGGCAGGCGCCCTGTTGATCTCATCGATGAGCACAATGTTGGAGAATATCGGCCCTGCTTTGAATTCGAAGTCTGCATTTTTCTGATTGAAAACAGAAGTTCCCAAAACATCCGATGGCATGAGATCAGGAGTGAACTGTATCCTTGAAAAATCCGCTTTTATGACCTTTGCCAATAATTTGGCCGACAATGTCTTGGCCACTCCGGGCACCCCTTCCAATAGCACATGACCATTCGACAAAATACTGACGAGTAGCATATCTACCAGCTCCTGCTGGCCAACAAGCACTTTTCCAATTTCCTGCCTCATGGCCTGTAACTTGGCCTCGAGTTCACTTAGGTTTAACCTTGACTCAAATTCCGGTTGATCTTCAATTTGTTCCATAAATATTTTCGAGTTGGGTGTTCAAATATTTCAGTTGCTCGGCTGTTACCGTTGGCTGTTGTCTCACTTTTTCTATGAGGTCGAACAGTTTCTTCAGTTCGACAATGTCTTTTCCTGATTTTGCACTGAGCTTCTCAAAGAAGTCTTTATCCATTTGCTGGAAATTGAGATAGTACTTCGTTCGGATGAATTCCATGAAATACTGTATTTTCTTCTCAGCAATGTCTTTATGGTTACCACTTTTCAAATAGAGGTTACCGATAGTTTTAACAAACTCAAGTGAGGTATTTCTCAGTGGCTCAATTATCGGGATGATCCTTTGCTTGCGCTTGGCTTCGAAAATCATAAACAGAAAGAGCGAAATGATGGCAACAAAATAGGCAAACTTGAGTGACGAAGTCGTCAGTATAACTCTCATGGGAGTCTGATATTCCAGCCTTCCCAATTGATAATATTCGCTCCAAATGGTTTCTCTCTGAGGCAGTTGACTTAGAAGCGTTGAAGCAAACTGTGCGTTATCTTCGAAGAAGAGATAGTTGTTCGTGAAAGCCAGTGGAGTTGTGGAAAAAATAATTTTACCCTCACCATAAGGCACACTGATGGCGACAGGCTCATCGTCCTGATTGATTGCTAATACTTCATGTTCCAGGCTATCCAGGCCCGTAAAGTTCGATCTGATGGCATCTCGCTTAAACCTGTAACTATCACGACCGATTTTGGCATTTACAGTATCCTGATCTGCCGTGAGGACATACTGAAAATCGTTAGTTTCTATTTCGAAACGGAGGGTATCTGCCAGTGGTCCACCCATATAAGCAGCCGAAATAAATGCAGTCATCCCCTCATTGACCGCCTCTAATAATACCTCCGTATCTTCAAGAGGCAAATAAACCTGATCCGCGAAAATGATGAGGTTTTTGGAAGACAATTCCTCTTCCTGGATTTCATAAAGTGTGAGATTGAGTGACTCAATTTCGTCTACGCCCATAAAATCGGGAAGTAGCTCCTTTAAAACATAGCCACCATAAGGGTTCTTGTCTTTATGCGAAAAGGTATGGTCATAACTGGTTGGCGGGCGCTGACTCTGCTGAATGAGAAAAAGCACCAAAAACACCAGTATGATGATCGCATAGTATTTTCTCTCGCCCTTCATGCCGCAACCTCCTCTCTGGTGACCTTTTCAATCAGTTTCTTAGCAATCAGATGCGCCTTCTCATACAGTGGCTTGTCGATCACAAAGTCTCCATACCAACCATAATCGAAGTAATAACAAAGGTCTTTGAATTGGGTACGCAGCGTCTCCTGGTTCAGCTCATAGAGGTATTCATAGTTGGTCTTTCCAGGTTGCCACTCAATAAGGTTAGCCTCATTCATGGCCCTCAGTGTTTTGAGATATTCCAGCCTGACGGCCAGGCGATAGTCTTGCTTTTTCAGGGCATCTTCCAATAGCTGATTGAAATCGAGGTCGTGAATATTTTCTTCCAGAAACTCAAAATCTGACTTGCCTTTATCAGAAGTACCATAGAAAACATCTCTGACTTTGATTTTGAATATGTTGATAATGGCAATCAGCAAAAGGGCAAAGAGGAAGACATACATGAACAGTTTACCTACCGGACTACCGGTAGCCTGAAATAAGGAACTGATCAATCTGTTGAGGAAGTTCAGAAAGCGTTGCATCAGAGATGGCGGAGCATTCTTAGACTCTACATAATCAAAATCTCCACTCTCCTTAAGCTCCTTAATTTTGGCCTCATCGAGCTGACGTACTTCAGAGGTTTGAGGCTCCTGCACAGGCACAGCTGATAGGGCCGGACTCAGGGGCCAGGCCATCATGAATATGACTAATATGATCAGCAGGCGATTAATGGTACTCTTCCTCCTCTTCGTTATCTGTAGACTCCGTACCAAAGGCATCAATCTTTCTCATCAATGCCGTGGCATCCTTTTCCTCAGAAAGACTGAAGTATTGAATAGTCAGACCCACCAGCGGAACGCTATAGGTGATGAAAGAACCCAACAGAAAGATGATTCCAAAAAGATAATTCAGCAAGATGACATAGGTTGGTGTTTCTTCCATCAGGTCTGTGCCGGTAGTGGTAAAGTAATTGGCAAAAAGGCTCACATAGAATGGTATGGCAAAGACCATAATCACCACATTATAGATGAGCATAAGTAGAATAAGCAGCCCGAGGGAAGACCACCAGTGTCCCTTCAATAACCTGAATGACTTATTGAGTGCTGTCCCTATACCTACTCCTTCAAAAATTTGTACGGGCAATGCTGTGAACATCACTGTCATGTAAAAACCAATGAAGATATAAACCAAAGGAATAGTCAGGAATGAAAGGATTACCGTCAACAATGCCATCGGAATCATGATCACCAGATAGAGAATGAAAAAGATGATTCCATAAAGAAAAGTTGTTCCGAAAATGCTCCAGTAAACTTTTTTGACTCTCGCCCATACATCCTGAGTAGTATAATCAGCACTACCATTTTGCTCATAACAGCGAACGCAGGCATAAATAGTAGAAATGATCATAGCACCGGCAAAGGCCATCATAAACATAAAGCCGAGTGCCGACATACCGATAGACATGACCTCATTCATGCTGGAGTCTACACCCGCATTGGCATTGATCCCGGCAGCGAAGGAAGCGGTGAAAATATTTGAGACCAAAAAGGTGCCTACCAATGCAAATGGTCCACTGAAAAATAACAGACTCTTGAACAGTGGTTTTACATTAAGTCTGATGAACTCAAAAGTGCCTTCCAGTTTCTGGCCGAAGCTTCTTGTTCTCCTTAATTCAAATAATCTTTTGGCGCTCATTGGCTATTTTAATTGGATAAAGAATATAGTAGTAGATAATAAAGAGTGCTGAACCTAAAATGATGGTTCCGCTGATCACCCAGGGCATAGAAGTATATCTCGTGAAAAAGCCTTCAATAAACCCGGCCATGATAAAGACAGGCATTAAACCCATGACGATTTTCAATCCCCGGATAGCACCCTTTTTAAACGAAGCCATTCGCGAATAGGTACCCGGAAAGAGTATACTATTTCCCATGACAAAACCGGCCGCTCCAGCTATCACTATTGCCGACAGCTCCAGGGTACCATGCAGCATTACTACTTTAAAAGCTTCTCCCATAAATCCCTGCTGGGATAGAAAAGTAAAGAAACAACCAACCATTACCCCATTCTGGAATAAGAGGAAACCCGTTCCCAAAGACAGTATTAATCCGGCAGCAAAAGCAAAAAAGGAAACACGGACATTATTGAAGGTTATTCCGAAGAAGGAATCCATCTCATCCTCCCTGCCATAAACAGCCAATACATCTCCTTCTTCTATGTTCTCAAGCGTCATGTTCACATAGCCATCCCCCAGAATTGTCCTCACAAAGTCAGGATCTGCCTGCTGAGAAACCACACCTATGGCAATAGATATAGCGAAGATGATAAATGCATAAAGCAGTTTAAATCGTGCATGATACATGATCAGAGGCACTTCGAATTTCCAGAATTCGATAAAACGCTTTCGGTCTTCTGCTTTGTTCTTGTAGATCTTGCCATGAATTTTGGAGGCCAGATCATTCAGGTAGATGTAGGTTCTGCTTTCCGGATATTGCGTGCGTGCAAAGGCTAAATCGTCTGTCACCTGAATGAATAATTCAGAAAGCTTGTCCGGCTCAGCATTTGGATTGAGAAGCAGCTTTTCAAACTCCTCCCACTTTTTCACATTCCGCTTTACAAAAGCAGACTCACGCATGGATTTATTTTTAAAGTAGAGCATCCAATATACAAAGCCATTCGAAAAAGATTGTGGTTTTACATCAGTTCTACATCTGTGGTAAGTAAAATTTCTTGCTATTATTACAGAACCATAAAATTGAATCCGAAGTCATCGTCTACGCGCTATGCAAATCAGTATCCAGACCGCCCAGAATGTAACCATTGAACACGACAAAGCCGGGGTAGGTAATAGGATATTGGCCTTTTTGATTGACGCAGCTATCATTACCCTATATAGTATTGGGGTTAATTATGTAATGGACATTGTCGGCTGGTTCGATAGTGTATGGATGAATATTCTGCTCTATTTTCCCGCATTCTTCTATGATCTGTATATGGAAATCCTGAACAACGGTCGCTCTATTGGCAAGCAAGCCATGGGACTGAGAGTTGTGCGATTGGATGGCAGCTCCCCCACCATTGGCGGATATATTCTACGCTGGATTCTAAGGCCAATCGATGTTTGGCTGAGTGGAGCCATTGCCATTATTTGCATTGCCCTGACTGAAAACGGTCAGCGCCTGGGTGATTTGGCTGCCGGTACCACTGTAGTGAAATTGAGAAAGACGGAAAAAGTGAGCCGTTTACAGCTTGTAGAAAAAATGGAGGAAGACTATGAGCCGGTATTCCCTGAAGTAAAGATTTTGACTGACCAGGAAATTAACCTGATCAAAGAAGCTTTAAGAATGCAGGCTGATCATACTAACTCCAAACCCGTCATGCTCATGACAGAAAAGGTAAAAGAAAAACTGGAAATAGAGTCGGAACTCCGCCCGACACAATTTCTGTACACCATTCTGAGAGATCACACTTACTACACCACACGTGAGCAGTCTTAAGACCTACACCAAAGCACAACTGGCATTAAGGAACGGGCAAGACAGGGAAGAAGTGTGGGTGGCCTACGAAGGCAAAATCTACGATGTCACTAATTCCAGACTTTGGAAAACCGGAAAGCATTATGAGCACTGGGCCGGCCAGGATTTAACTGATGAATTACCAGATGCACCGCATACTGAAGAGGTATTCAAAAGATTCAAGCAGATTGGAGAACTGGCAATTGGCTAATTTGTAGATGATTCTGATTAACCATAAACTCTTTGTGTTTTGATTCAAAAAATACTGGCTCTTCTTGGCTGTGGGATAATCTTGATCTCTACTTACCTGTATATATGGAAAGTCAGTTTAATGGAGCTTGAATTCGGTCTTAATCACGGAGTGAAAGCCAGAGCAGTTGGCTTGTGCATTGGAGCTTTTATTCTTGGAACGATGTTAACCGCTGAACTCAGTTACAAGCTTTTAGGCTATGTACTGATCTTGGATTCCTTTTTAGTAATTGGCAATGGATTTCTGAGAAGGGACATCTTTGATAGTTCAGCTCGACATAGACCCTTGATAGTTATCTTTAGTTTGATTGCGTTTGTATTTGGTACTGTGGTATTGTTGATTTAAAGAAACTCACATTTTCAAATCAGCTCATCACCAAATTTTCAAATTAATCAATCAACTATTTACCACCATTAGCCGCTAAATCCGAGAGGCAATTCGCATCGAGGGATGGTGGGCTGCTCATTCCCAGCAGGTCGCTAATTCCAGAAGCACTTTCAACGGAGAAATACATCAGGCATTCTTCATTATCGCAATGTGCTCCATTGGCCTCATCCTGATGCGGTGTCTGCATTTCTGAACCATTATTAACCAGGCCGAGGATATGGCCCAGCTCATGTACCAAAACAGATGAGGTTAAAAGCTCGGTAGAAACCTGTCCGACTCCTCCTGATAACTCTTCAATTCTTTTTTGAAAAAGCACCATAGAAGTATTGCGATGTGCAATACCCAATACATTTTCATTTTCATCATAATTGCCATCGGCAAAGTAGAAATAGATGGCCAGTTTGCCGTCTTCAGTAAAAGTCGTCCTTGATTCGTCTTCTATGTTTCTCAATTCCTCCAGGGTATAAGAGGCTTGTCCCGGGGCACTGGTTTGTGACACACTAAGCGTAATACCTGCCGGTTTGTTCAACCTGCTGTTCATAAAGTTCTGCAGGTAATTGATACTTTCCTGAGGTGGTGCAAACCCTTCGGCATATTGAATCTCTACCTGCAAGAAGCGGTAATTGGTTGAGGATAACAGATCATTGGCAGAAGAGCCGACAGGACCGAGGTTCAGGTTAGAGTTTCCTCCTCCAGATGGATCAGCATCATCGCTGCCACAAGAAATCATTAAAAAAGTACTTAGCCCTAAAAGGCAGATGGTTAAAAATCGAGCTGAAAATCTCATACAGATATAACCTTCAGATGTAGTTAATGTTGCAATTTATCCAGGTTGAACGAATATAGGAGTGGTCTAACGCTTTACCCCTTTTCTATCTACTTATCACATCACTTGCATGTAGTTTAAGCCTCAGATGTAGTATTGCAGCCTAAGCAACAAACAAATGAGGTCAGTTTTAGCCGGTTTAGCAATGGTTATATCAATGTATTCCGTTGCCCAAAAAGACTTCTCACCGTCAGTTTCTCCAGATGGCAAGAGAATAGCTTTTTACAGCTACATAGATAATGTACCTCAAATCTTTATCATTAACCTGGACGGTAGTCACAAGGAGCAGATCACCAAATCGAACCTCTGGAGTATTGGTCCTGTCTGGTCAGCCAAAGGTGATCAAATTTATTTCTCACAAGGTGAAGGGATGGGTACCATGGATGTAGCCTCAATTAATCTTCAGACCAGGGAGATCGTCAGAACTCAAAAAGAAGGAATGCAATTTGGGCTCGGAGAATCAGGAAGTTCCATACTATGGGCTTCCCGCTCCGATGGCTTCAAATTTTACACCTCATCAGACATCAACCTGGGTAATCAGCGAGAGATAGTCACTGAATTTCAGCAGTACTGGGTAGCGAAAAGCGATAATTACACCATTATATCGGTTAGTGATGAAGGCAAAGAAGGCATTTACCTAAAAACAGGAAACTCATTCAAACAGCTGTATAAAATCGGTGGAGTTAAAAACCTCAGCATATCCAAAGATGAAAAGAACATTGTTTTTGAATCAGCGGCAACGGGTTCATCAGATATTTATATGGCATCTATTGATGGACGTCAATTGAGGAATCTGACTCGTTCGGAATTCACTGACTATATGCCATCGCTCTCCCCAGGATCTGACTTTATTATTTTCTCTTCTAACAGAGCCGAAGGGTTTCAACTCCATAAGCTGAACCTGGAGAATAATTCAATTGAACTTATTTCATATTAAGCTATGCTCAAAAAGACCATTATACTTTGTCTCATTTTAAATGCTTTCAGCTCATTCGCACAGAGCAAATCGGAACAGATTGCCTTTGTAGTTCAACAAATTGCCCAAACCATTGAGCAGAACTATGTCAATGAAGATAAGGCGAAAGAAATTGCAGAGGCCCTCCGGTCAAACATAGGCGAGTATGCACTCATGGAAGAAGAGGCTCTTCTTGCTCAGATTAATATAGACATGCATGCCATACACAACGACAGGCATATTCAGCTGATTGAGGCTAATGCCGGCCCTTCACTTCCATGGAAACAGAAATTTATTAAGTCTATCAAACTTCTTGACGGAAATATCGGGTACTTAAAAATCACCAATTTTCCCAATCCCGATGAACAGGTCTACTCTGACATTGCTTCTGCAATGGCCTTCTTAAAAGATAGCGATGGCTTAATCATAGACATTAGAGGCAATCGTGGTGGACACCCCTCCACCGTTGCTGAAATTCTGGGTTACTTTATTGAAGGTTCAATGGTCTATGATCGGTTCTATGTGCCTAAAGAAGACAAGACATATGATTATGAAACGCACAAAAAGGTAAAAGGTGAAAAACAGGTTGGAAAACCCTTGTCGGTCCTGATCGATGAAAAGACGGCTTCGGTATCAGAGCTTTTTGCTTTTGCTGTCCAGAACCTCAAACTAGGAAAGGTGTATGGACAGTCCTCGATGGGCCTAGTCAATCTGGCTGGATATTATCCAGTAGCTTCGGGTAAATATTACCTGTTGTTATCCAAAGGCCGACAAGTCAATCCATTCGATGAAAATGGTCTGGAAAATTCAGGTGTTCAACCTGATGTTAAAACCAAAAATACTCTAGATGAAGCTCACATGCAGATGGTGGGTTCCATTCACGGTCAGCCTATGAAAGAGTGGTTATTGTCTGGAATTAAGCAAGAATGGAATATTGACAATGCCCAGAACCTGAATAGTTTCACAGGCCACTATGGCTCTATAGCAATTAGCATGGTTCATCAGGATCTGGTATATACAGATGCCAGCGGATTCAGTTATACACTGGTACGGATAAAAGACCAACTTTTTGAGCTGGAAAGCTCAAGAGAAGCTCGCTTTAGGGTCAGATTCGATCAGTCAGATAGCAGCAAGGTACTGACCAAGCTGTACTTTGACGGCAGAAAGGTGAGCTACAATTCAGAGCATTAAACTATAACCATTCATTCTTATGATGAAGAGATTCTTATTGGCCATACTCCTCATTGGTTCAATCCAGCAGGTATTGGCACAAAACACCTCTGCAAAGGAGGTTATTGAAGCCATGTACAACAAGTATAAAGGTCAATGGTACACCAACTTAACCTTTGTGCAAAAAACCTCATTCTATTCCAATGAAGAGCTTCAAAGGGAAGAGACCTGGTTTGAGGCCATGAAAATACCCGAAGCCTTAATTATTAAGTTCGAGTCGCTCGACTCTGGGAATGGCATGATTTTCAAAAATGACAGCATGCAGGTTTTCCGGAATGGTGTCATGGCCAATAGTATGAGAAGAGTGCATGATATACTGGTACTCGGCTTTACAGTATATGCCGACTCTCCCGAAAAATCTATTGCCAGGCTCGAAGAGGCCGGCTATGACTTTTCTTCCCTCACTGAAACCGATCAATATTACATCATAGGAGACCCATCATCGAAACAGGCCTGGATAGAAAAAGAAAGACTACTCTTCACTAAGTCTAAATCGATCAACCCTGATGGTTCTGAATCAGTAACTGAGTTCAATAAGTATGAAAAACTAGGCAAGGCCTGGATTGCCCCTGAAGTTGTTTTCTACCGCAACAATCAAATGGTAATGAAAGAGGAATACTATGAAATGAGCATAGCTAAAAAATTGGACATGAAAATCTTTAATAGCTCAAAATTCAAAGACAGCACATGGTAATATCAGATGAGTATACCTGCAGGTAATATTCATTAAGTTGTTTAGCAGTTAGTATGAGATAAGGGAATGGAATGATCATTTCATCCCTTATCATGCTGTTTACCCCAAACAGTTTTTGGGTAAGTCATTGGAGGCTTAAATTCATTTATGTCATCAGGTTCCAGGTTCTTTCATATCAACCGATACATAAGAAGAGCAGAATCAATTGCCAACATTTCAATCCCGAGATCAATGCCTACCAAACACTCATTCTTTATTATGCTGGTCATTTATTTATTGACCTCCTGTGCTTCAAGACAAGAAGAAAAGAGTAGCACAGTGACCATTACGGGAAAAGTGATCAACTATGATAGTCATGAGAATAAAAGTATTGTAAACGTAATTGTCAATGATAATGGTATAGCGAATCAGGTGAGCTATCCAGCCAAAATTGATTCGGAGGGATACTTCAAAGTCAAGCTGGAAAGACGTTATGCGCAAGATGTAATGATATCTTACCGAACTAATTTTAGGATTCTCATTAACCCCGGGGATAGTCTTTATGTAGAGTTTGATGGGAAGCTGAGCGACAGACTGAAAATCTTTGAAACGGTTAAGTTCAATGGAAGCGGAGCTAAAGTCAATCAACAGTTTAGTCAGTACCTAAAGCATTCCTTCGAAACAGAAGAAGATCCGGGTTTTGTCAATCAGCAGATTAAAGATTTAAACCTCTTAGAATACATCAGCTTTCACGATAGTTTAAAGGTTTCCAGACAACATTCAATAGAAGACTATCTGGAGAAAAACCCGACTACCTCTCCTCAGGTCAGGCAATGGATTAAATCCAGCCTTAAGGTTAGTATGTTCATGTCTCTTATAAATTATCCCAGACTGCATAAAAGATTCAATGAATTAGATGACTCATGGCAAGTTGATAGCCATTATAAAGAAGCAGTACTTAATTATGAGCCGATTACCAAACAGGACTTAATTTATTCTGATACGCGGTGGCTGATTAACAGCTTTCTGTACACGTATATTTGGAGCAGGGCCTGGCAGGTCTCTGATTCTACCGCAAAAGCCAACCCAGACTCTCTGATTTTCAATAGCATAATTGCATGGTCACCTGAAAAGGGTCTCCTTAAACAGCTAACCGCTAATGAATTTGTACATACAACTTTAGCACGCTACGACTCAAGTTTTTATAAAGACAATATAAATAGCATTGAATCGATCATTAAAGAAGACTTTCTGCTTGAACCAATTCATGAAAGATATGAAAGGGTAACAACTCCGGTCAGTAAATCAGATTTGTCTCAAGTTGACGCAATAGGAGAAGCTTCCGGAAAAAAGATCTGGTCTGAGATACTTGAAAAGAATAAGGGGAAAATCATATTCATAGACTCATGGGCCACTTGGTGTCCTCCTTGTATTGCTGAATTTCGATTCTCTAATGGTATAATGGAAAGCTACAAAGAAGATGACATTGCTTTTGTATACCTATGTCTCAGATCTAAAAGAAATAGTTGGGAGAAAATAATTGAGGAAAGAAAACTAGGAGGCCAACATTACTTTCTGGATGATGAGCAGGCGGCCTTTTTTGAACAACTTTTGGAAATTACCGGGTTTCCTTCTTACACCCTTTTGGATAAAGAGGCCAAAGTTTTCAGATCGGGTAATTCTTTGCGGCTTTCAAGTAAAACAACACAAGAGATAATCAATCAGCTGTTAAACAAATAACCACCCCAGTCAATCATTCTTCTGCATACCAGGAACCTACTATAGAGCGCTCGAACAATACTGATTCTCCATGATAACACAAATGTGAGCAGCCAATGGTTAATGTTTCTCCTGGCCCGATGAGATATTCACGTGCCATTTGCCCTGCCTCTCCCTTTATACTGAATGCCAGTTTAGTAACCACACCCATGGTTTTGTCTCCCTTGTTGGTCATGGTGAGTTTTTTGCCGCAGTCATCTTCGCCACAGGGACCCGAGGAGCTCATATCGATCAAGTCGCTTAGTGTATTGGGCAAATAATCTCCGTGCCATTCCTTTCTAGTTCCATCATCTTCCCTGAAGATTATTTGATCTATATCCAGAAGGGAAAGCTCAGATATATCTTTAACAGTCTCTGCTCCTTGTTCTTCTTCATCAGCGCTACCAGCAGACTTCTGGCCTGAAGAAGAACATGCATTAGTGCAGCAAATAATAAAGGAAGCCAACACAAAGATTTTTGCGATTCTCATGATTCTGACGTTTGAGTTGAGCATGAAAAATAGCAAGAAAAGCATCACAATAAACCCTGTTCGTCACAATCCCAGATTCCGCATAATCATAATTGAATAGGTTAGCAACCGGGTCCATAAAAGCCAGGAGATTAAGTATAATCCCGTAAATTACGATAGAGCCGGAATACCAAATGATGAACGGGGTCACATTCAAGTCTTCACATGCCATCCTACTAGCCAGCGGAGTGAGTATAGTTCTTATTTTGAGGCAATACACTGATCACCTCATCAATGGCTATGCCTATGAGTTCAGTTGGTTCACAGTAGCTACCAAGAATTTCATCAACTACCTATTGTGGGTTCCCTTTCTGAAGCCCATTCTAAAGCAATCTCAAGACTTTACTTTCAAGAAACTTCCTCTGGCCTTGCTGGCCAAACTACTTGTTTTTAGTGTCTTGATTGCTACTGCACACAGGGTTCTCGCCATTCGTCTTTTTGACGTGATATTCTATCTCAAACATGGTGTATTTCGAGCGTTCTTTGACCCCGGAAACAGAGTGGCCCTGGGAGCAGGTATCTTCTCCAGTTTTCTGGAATACTGGGTCATTATGTTACTAATTCTGGCCATCTCCTATTATACCTACTATACAAATCAACAGAAAGAACTGAATGCAGCCCGATTAAGTGCTCTTAAAATGCAAATCAACCCACACTTCCTTTTCAATACGCTCAATTCCATTACTTCATTGATCGACTTTGATACGCAAAAGGCCCAAAAAATGCTGTCACAGCTAGGGTTTCTGATGAGAGAACTTCTGGAGAATGATCAAAAACACCAGATCTCCTTTCAACATGAAATGGAATACATAAAGGCCTACCTCGAAATTGAGCATACCCGGTTTCAGGACAGGCTTGTACTCAGGTATCAGATTCAGGAAGAAACACTGGATGCGGAAGTTCCGGCATTGCTCCTACAGCCTATCGTTGAAAATGCCATTAAGCATGGGATTTCCAAAAGACCTGATGGAGGTGAAGTGCTGATCTCCTCCGAACTCTTACATATCAGTGGAGAAACCCATTTGAGAATATCTGTAATCAATGATATCGGCACACTCAATGGAGGTCAAATGCAAGGCTATGGTATCGGAATAGAGAATGTTTCGAACAGATTGAAACAACTATACGGAGAACATCATAGCTATACTTATCGCTCCGACAATGGACGTTTTATTTCAGAGTTAACCTTACCATTTCAGACCAGATGATAAGATCAATTATAATAGACGATGAGTTCCTGGCCAGAAAACGGATCCATAAGCTACTGGAAGACCATCCGGATATAAGTGTCATCGGAGAGGCCAAAAACGGAACCGAAGCGGTAGCACTTATTCAACTGAAAGAGCCCGATCTGATTTTTCTGGATATCCAAATGCCAGACTTCGATGGTTTCAGCGTAGTGCGGAAGTTAGCAAAAGGGAAGGTTCCTTATGTAGTATTCACTACGGCCTTCAACAAATACGCCATTGAAGCTTTCAACATCCACGCAATGGATTACCTGCTTAAGCCCATTGATAAAGACCGGTTCAATGAATCTATAAAGAAAGTGCTTCAACGCTTTGAAGCACACAAATCGGCAGAACTCAATAAAAAGTTGATGAAAATGGTGAAAGACTTTCAAGTACCTTCTGATGACGATTTCCTTTCCAGAATCATCATCAATGAAAGAGGCTGGGAGTATGAGGTTGATCTGGACGAAGTCACATTTATTGAAGCCAATGGCAATTATGTCAACTTAAATACACTCGATAAAACCTACCTCTACAGAATTACCATGAGTCACCTGGTATCTCAACTCAATCCGGAAGAATTCATCAGAGTGCATCGCTCATTTATTCTTAATAAGCGATACATAGGTAAATGTCATTACGTGAGCAACAATGAGTATCGGTTTGTGATGAAGAACGGTCATGAAATTATTTCTGGAAGATCATATAAGGAAGACATAGTCGCTACTTTCAGTCAGTAGTACTTCTGTCACTTCCGCAACTATCTGTCCCAAATCAAAAGCTATGGGCTTCCCGGGCTTCGTACAATCGAAGAAAAGACATGAAGCACTTACTTGCATTTATTCTGTTCTGTTTCTCTACCATTTTATGGGCACAGGATTCTGAAAGAAAGATTGAATCATTTCAATACAATGGGAAAAAAGTAGAATACGGTATTCAGCTTCCGGGTGACTTTCAACAAAACAGTACCTACCCTGTTGTGGTAGGGCCTTCTGACCTTGAAGGCGACCAGCAGCAATCCTTTTATTGGAATGGAGTGAAAGACACGAATTCCTGGATACTCATCGACTTCCCTATTTATAAAGGAGATGTAAAACTCACGCAAGCTTTCTTTAATCACTTGAGAAGCCGCTTTAACATTGAAGGCAATAAGTTTCATGCAGTATGCTTTAGTGCCAATAGTGCCGGTACATTCGATTTGGTTATGAATATGCCGGAGGACTTTCATTCCATTACGGGAGTAGCCGGGAACCCGGGAACAAAAAGTGAGGACAGGCTTTCAAAGCTAAAAGATGTAAAAGTGATGTTTGTGGTTGGAGACAGAGATACTTATTGGATGAATGCTTCGAAAGACCGACACCAGAGGCTGCAAAAGCTAAATGTGGACAGCAGGATAGAAATCATAAAAAATGGTCAGCATGTATTGACTCAACTGGTAGGCCAGGGACTTCTGAGCCGATTAAACTCTTTGAGATAATGTCAAATGTGTTGAGAAGTGCACTGGCGATTGTGAGCATAATACTGATCCAGCCTCTGACAAATGCTCAAATCATCTATACAAGACAAATTCGCAATAATGATGACCTGGTGTTGATTGATGAAAAGGGACAAACTCAGGTCATTGCCGATCACCCGAGAAAAGACAGTAGCCCCATGGTTTCACCAGATGGCAAAATGCTGGTATTTACTTCTGAACGGGTGGGTTGGTGGAAAATCTGGACCATGAATATGGAAACAAAACAGACCCATCAGCTTACACATGAAAGCAGTGCAGACTATAGTCCGGCCTGGTCACCCGATGGTCAACAAATTGTCTTTATCTCCTCCCGTGATGGAAATCAGGAGGTTTATGTGATGAATAAGGACGGCTCGAACCAGGTAAACATTACCCAAACGGCAGATGCAGAAGCAATGCCCTATTGGTCTAAAGATGGATACATATATTATAGTGCAAGTATCGATGGAGTTTATCAACTGGCCAGAATCAGGCCTGATGGTAAAGAGAAAGAAATATTGACCGATAGCCCCGACAATAAGCTAATGCCGCAACCATCAATTGACGGCAAGAGCATCTTATACTATGGCGATACCGATGGAAACATGGAGATTTACCTGCTCAATACTGAGATAGGTCTTGTCAATCGCCTTACTAATCACCCATTAATGGACATTCGACCAAGATGGTCTCCTGATAATTCCAGAATTGTTTTTGAGCGTGGAAATAAACGGGATAATCACCATATCTATATCATGAATCGGGATGGAACAGAGTTAAAGCAACTGACCACAGAAAACTATAATTATAGCCCGTCCTTTTTCATTTACCCTCATAAGTAATTACTGGTTTAAGAGCTGAATAGGCTGCGGGCTTTTCTTTTAATGAGAATCATTCCCACAAAGGCGGTAAGGCAGGAAGCTAAAGCGACCACCCACCAAAAGTGTTGGCCCTCAAGAAGGCGTGTGCCTGTTTCAGACCAGAAGGCACAATACAGGCCAACCACAGACCAACTCATAAAGTAATAGTGCCTCTTATACCAACCCTTCTTTTTCTGCTTCTTCATGGCGGGAAATATACCTGCCCATAAGGTAATCAGACTGATCAAGGCAAAAAGGTGGAAGATGGAGGGCCTACCCTGTAGACTATAAATCATAAAGGCAGATGCATTTAACAAAAACATACTTAAGACATAGAAATAGCCAAGGCGTTTATGGAGCCTGGTACCTTTAGGAAACCAAAGTACTACTGGCCCTATAATCATGGCCAGTAGTGCCATAGCGAGATGGAAAAGTCCCATTATACTGTGAACCATCCTTGAGTTGTCTATGAGCTGTTGTATATCCACCTATTTGACCCTAGTCAGTTTCATCTCCATCGTAGGGTACCACGTATTCCCGTCCATACTAAAGGCCCCTTTTTCTGTCCAGGTATCACCTTCAATCTTAATCACATACCGAATACGGCCCTGAGGTACTTCAAAGCCCCATTCGAATGCTCCTTCTTCGTTAAAGCGGCCATGGGCCATGGTGGATTGACCTTGTATTACCAGAGAGTGAAAGTCATAAACCTTGGTATCAGCATTAAAATAGACCATGGCCATGGCATGATGCCCAATCTGATCATCATCCGGACTGGTTCCTTTACCTTCTACCAAAAGAGCCAGACCATCCAGTTTAGACGTCACCTGTTCTTTCACCTTGAAGGGTACTTTCTCTCTTGTTTGCTGATCTATTTGCCAGCCTTCACCCTCCCATTCTCCTACCCAGGAGGACAGCTTTGACATTTCATTCTTAGAAAGGCGCGCATTCTGAGCCTTTAGTTGCTGGCCTACAAACAAGGCGGCTAAAACCATCAACCATATCAATGGAATTGACTTACTCTTATTTAACTGTTTCATACTTCTTTATTTCTATTTATAAACTGGTTTATATTATAAACTATAGCTTCAAAAAAATTTAAGGTTTAAGGTATTGCTGAATGTTCTTTACATAGCTTTCAAAGGCATTGATCCCTTCTTTGGTAATCTTGCAGGTAGTCTTTGGTTTCTTTCCCTCGAACTTCTTTTCTATAGAGATATAGCCAGCGGTAGAAAGCTTGTCTATCTGCACACTCAGATTGCCGGCTGTTGCTCCGGTTTGCTCTTTGATATATACAAAGTCAGCGCTCTCAACACTAATTAAAAGAGACATAACAGCCAATCTTAGCTGCGAATGTAAAAGTGGATCTAATGCTTCAAAGGGCATTTTTTGAATAATTCTTTTTCAACAGGTAACCGGGCAGCAAATATCCGAAAGCTACTCCAGTTGCCATCAATAACATTTGATAGTTTTCTTCTACCCTAAAAGCGGCAAAGGATAATAACCAAAAGACTACAGCGCCAAACTGCAAGGGCCTGAACCCCATCATGGCTCCTGAAACATTGGTACCCACACCCGCAAGCAGTAAAATAAACGGAACGGTATTCCATCCCAATCGATCACCATTAAAGATAATGGTGAACATGGCCAGACCAAGACTGAGCCATAACCAACCGTACAACTTGTCGGTATAATCAGTCACCTGAGCCCTCTTTTTCTGCTTGTTGCTTTTGATCACCGATAAAACGGCTCCCACTAATGTCAGACTCCAGGCTGCAAACGGATACTCAAAACTAGTGTATGTGGCTGTAAAAAAATGGAACAAACTCGCAATTGCGGTAATCCAGCCCCAAAGCAAAAAGTAATAACCATTGTCAGAATATCGCTTCCTGGCTTTAGATATCATGGCCTGAATCAGGTCCAGGCTTTCTTGAGGAGATAATTCTTTGTCTTCCATGATTATATTTTTCAACAAATGTAAAGTAGTTTATTATATAAACCTAATGAATACACGCGTCAGGCGACTTTCAGGTTTCGATTGAATGACTATTTTTGATGCTTTCCCGAAGAAGATGGCAAAAATACTGATAGCAGATAGCGGATTTACAAAGACTGATTGGCGATTGATTCAGGCTGACGGCTCAATAGAACAGGCTCGTACAGCTGGTATTAACCCTTATTATCAATCTGAACAGGAGATGTTAACTGTTATTAAAGATCTTCATTCCCAGATTCCGGATAAGATTGATGAGATCTACTATTACGGTACCGGGTGTTCTTCAGGCACCAACAGAAAAAAAATTGCTGACTTATTAGCCAAGTATTACCCCTCTGCTCAAATAGATGTCAACCACGATCTGCTGGCAGCAGCCCGTTCTCTTTGTGGAGAGGAACCGGGTATTGCCTGTATTATTGGCACCGGGACCAACTCCTGTCTATACGATGGACAGAAAATTACGCACAATGTACCATCCTTAGGGTGGGCAATTGCCGATGAAGGGGGAGGGACTTACCTGGGTAAGATGTTAGTGACAGACTACTATCGTAAGGATATGCCTGAACACTTGCGTCAAATATTTAAGGAGACATTCGGCTTAACAAAAGATAAATTTCTCACTCATATCTATCAGGAGCCAATGCCGGGCCGATTCCTTGCCAGTTTTGCCAAATTCATAGGACAGCATATCGATGAGCCCTACATGTATCAGTTAGTGGCCAATGGCTTCGATACTTTCATTACGCGAAATGTGATGAAGTATGAAGGCTATGATAGTTTACCGGTACACTTTACCGGATCGGTAGCCTATTACTTTAGCAATGTCTTGCGCCAGGTAGCTAAGGACAAAGGCATTTTTGTTAAGCACATTTCAGAATACCCAATAGCCGGCCTGACATTGTTTCATCAGTAGATTCAATATTTTACTCAATGCTGGAAGTCAACACTCCCAGTATTGTTTTAATACCATTTCGGTAATGTCCCAGGCGGATATTCTCATTGGGGCTATGCTGGTTATTATCCGGATTAACCAACGGCACCAAAACAGCAGGAATTTTCAACCCATTCACAAAGAAAGCAATAGGAACACTGCCTCCCGCCAGACGAATTCTGGCTACTTCCTGCTGATGAACATTCTTTAAAGTGCTGTACAACCATTGTCCTGTTTCAGAATCGATTGGTGTATTGAAGGCCTTCCAAATAGCTGAACGGTCATAATCAAAACGGATGATCTTACCCTGAGTCATTCTTTCTTCTTCCGTTGGTTCTCTTCCTTCAATTATGTAATAGCCATCGTCCTGAATATACTTTCTTACCAGACGAAGCAGTCTCTCGCCCTCCGTCTCAGGCACGAGCCTGATATCAATGGTGGCCACTGCTTTATCGGGAACAATGGTACGGGCCTCATTGCCCACCCAGCCACTCTGCATGCCCCGTATATTGAGGCTTGGATATTGCATGGCTTCCTGATAGTTGGCCCCAACCAGGTCAGTCTCAGCTATTCCCACTCTCCTTTTTATCTGGTCAATATCATCCGGCACCGCAGCCAGTATTTCTCTGATGGCCGGTGTCAGTTCTATGCCATCATAAAACCCGGGAATAATCACCCTTCCACCTTCATCTTTCATTCCGGCCAATAATTGAGACAATCGCAAAGCCGGATTGGGGGCATAGTTTCCAAAGTGTCCACTATGCTGAGGCGTTCTCGGGCCATAAACTGTGAGCTCAAAAGTAGCAATGCCTCTGCACCCAAAGACCAGCGTTGGTTGATTGGAATCATGTAATGGCCCATCAAAGATAACCATGTGATCAGCCTGCAACAGGTCGCCAAAATTCTCTATAGCCTCCGGCATACTTCGGGACCCCTGTTCTTCTTCGGGGTCGAGTATGATTTTCATATTAAATGCGGGCCTGGACTTTGATGCCTTCAAAGCGTCCAAAGCAGCCAAAAACATAATGATCGGGCTTTTATCATCAGAGGCAGAGCGGGCAAATATGCGTAAGTCGTCATCAAACCTGGGAGCATTCAACAGCACCGCACTCACCTCACCGAAACTACCATCACCCATAGGCTCCATCAGAACTGGTTTGTAAGGGTCATCCTGATTCCACTGGGCCGGATCTACCGGCTGCCCATCGAAATGCATGTAGAATAAAACCGTTGGCAAATCCTCATCCACTACTCTCTCTGCAAAAAAGGCTGTACGGCTACTACTCGGCAGTTCTCTCGTCTCAAAATTTCTCTTCCTGAAAGCCTTATGCAGAAATGCCAGGTTGTTCTCCACATGACCATCTATTAAGGCATTATTCGGAATTGACAAGAACTCATAAAGCTCCATCATGGAGTTGCGGGCATATTCCAGGCTCAGTTCATCGTACTGCTTCAGCTCCAGAGACTGAGCCTGCACTGTGCTTAAGGAAGATACACAGACAAGAACTATTAGCATGATATTTCGTGTTTTCAGTGCCATATCCATTATGTTTGAATGGAAGTTAAACTCTTTTTACAAAGAATAGAAATGAACGTTACGGAGTCAGAATCGAACCATCAGCACCTGGAGCAAATGTCAGTAAAAGAATTGCTGATTAACATCAATCGTGAAGATCAGACAGTTGCTCTGGCAGTAGAAAAGGTAATTCCTCAAATAGAAGCTTTGGTAAAGGAAATAGTACCCAGAATGGAAAAAGGTGGCAGACTCTTCTACATAGGTGCAGGCACCAGCGGAAGATTAGGTGTAGTAGATGCTTCTGAATGCCCTCCAACTTATGGTGTTGAACATGGCATGGTGGTAGGATTGATTGCCGGTGGAGACGGTGCCATCAGGAAGGCCGTAGAGTTTGCCGAAGATGACGAAGAACAAGCCTGGAAGGACCTGAAAGAATATATGATCAACCACAAGGATACGGTGATTGGTATTGCTGCCTCTGGAAAAACACCTTATGTTATTGGTGGTCTTAAGAAAGCAAAAGAGCATGGTATCCTGACAGGTTGCATCACCTGTAATCCTGACTCTCCCCTGGCCTGGGAAGCCGAATTTCCTGTGGAGCCCATTGTGGGGCCCGAGTTTGTTACCGGCAGTACGCGCATGAAAGCAGGAACTGCCCAAAAACTTGTTCTGAATATGATTTCAACCTCTATCATGATTCAACTGGGCCGGGTTGAGGGTAACCGCATGGTAGACATGCAGCTTTCGAATAATAAGCTGGTTGACCGTGGAACTAAAATGGTCATGGAGATGCTCCAGATAGACTACCAAACCGCAGAGCAATTACTTAAAGAGCATGGCTCGGTAAGAAAAGTGATTGACTTTGTGAAGAATTCATAAACCATATGCATCAGATTGAGCCCTATTATTCCTGGCTTAAATATTATAATGTAGCTGAAGACCCCAACTCTCCCTATTCCGGCAAAGAGTATAACTACGAGCTATACTCCGAGACGATATACGGCTATTATATAGATCCTGCCTGGGACTTTATGGGATCTGAGACTCTGTTTATCAAGATACTCTATGTCGACTATGATCAGGGTTTTATCATCATTGAATTTATAGGAGAGTGGAATGATGCACTCAATAATGACATCATGCATTTCAAGCGGAATATAGTCGATCACTTCAACCTATATGGTATTAACAAGTATATACTCATCGGTGAGAACATTCTCAACTTCCACGGATCGGACGACAGTTATTACGAAGAGTGGTTCGATGATGTAGAGGATGGCTGGATTACGGCCATTGGCTTTCGGGACTTCGTAAAAGAAGAAATGAACAACTTTGAAATAGACAGCTACATTAATTTCGGTGGTGATCTTGATGTGATTGAATGGCGGACCTTAAAGCCGGTTGTTCTTTTTGAAAGAATAAACAATATCATCAGTCGAAGAATTGGATTAATTTAATTTTTCCAAGAAACACATAACTATTTCTGACACCTATAATTTTGTTGGATATACCAGATCTTATCAAAAATCCCTATATTTCGATAGCCATTTCACTCTGAAAAGGAACCTAACCTCTATTCAACTGAACATCATTTTCTGAATTTCACCGATGAAATCATGTGTCTATACATGGTTTTAGAAGGAATTAATATAAATCACCAGGCATTACGCCCGGCAATTTTTTATTGCATTGGATACACTCAATGCAGGGTATTACAAGAGGATCAACATGAAACGCGATTTACAAAAAAGAGCGGCAGTATTTTTTTTGCCCGCCTTTATCTTCTTTCAGGCTATCGACTGTTTTCCACAAACGGGGCTTGACTCACTGACCAGAGTATTTTATGAAGAAGAACTTCCTGACTCCAGCAAAATAGACCTCAGCCATGACATAGGTTTTGCCCTGATGAACACCAGCAGTATGGACAGTGCCTTAAAGTATGCTGCCTTTGGAACTCAGGCTAGTTTAGACGGGGGGTTTAAGCTTCGATTGGCCAGAGCCCAAAGACTCACCGGGGCCATATATCAAAGAATGGGTAAGAATGAGGAGTCACTGCTCTCTCTTCTCGAAGCCCTCAAAACTGCGGAAGAAGTTGGCGACCTGAGGGAACAAGCCAGCATCAATAATGAGTTGGGCAACCTTTACCTGGGATACAGCGATTGGGAAAACGCTCTGTTTTACTATAAACAAGCTTACAACCTCGTGGAAGAAATGGGACTAACTACGGCACAAATCTCCATAAAAGCCAACATGGGTAATATCTATTCCGACATGAAGGATTTTGACTCAGCCATCAGTTTGATGAAAGAAGCCTTTTTGATTGACAATGAAATGCCATTGTCCCTGAGAGCCAATATTTACCTGAACCTTGGTTCTGCTTTCAGGCAAAGTGAGCAATATGATTCTGCATTCCATTACCTTAATATGAGTGATTCTCTCTCAGAGGCGATTCAATATGATCACCTCAAACCCTTTATCTACTATAACCTGGGTAACAATCATATTGCCATTGATGAAATGGAAGTGGGTAAAGCCCTTCTCAAGAATAGTGTCGACTGGGGTAAAAAACTGGGGACCAACCGAATTTTGGCAGACGGAACTATTGATCTGGTTAAAATTCTGATAGATGAAAATAACCTCCCACTTGCCAACAGTCTTGCGACAGATCTATTTGAATTAATAGAAGACAGTGGCAATCATCAGCAAATTCTTAACATATCCAGGCAGTTAATGGAGATTAACCGAGCTTTTGAAAATCCTGAAAAACAACTCTTCTATGCCAATGTACTCATCAGTACCGAAGACAGTATCAATGTCGCTGATGCCAGAACCAAGGTCTTGCTGGCAAGATTTGAGGAAATTCAGGAGGAACAAAGGCTACGGTTTGATGAACAGTTTGAAGGTTTGGCTTTTGGATATAAGCAAAACATCAGGATTCTCATCTCTGCCTTTACCCTGGTCATGTTAGTAAGCTCTATGTGGTATTGGATCAAGCTAAAAAAGATCGCAAAAGAAAGACAAAGGTTGTTGGGTGAAATCGATGAGCTCAAGCAAAAAGAGACTGCCCGAACTTTAATACAGAAAGTCAAAGACATTAAGGCCCATTTCGATAAGGTAAAACTCGAGCAATACATTGAGAAGAAGTTGAACCCTACTGACTGGAGTATATTGAACTATCTGTATGAAGAACCTCTCATCTCGAACAAGGATCTGGCAGACAGAGTAGCACTAAGTCTTGAGGGCACCAGTTCCAGCCTTAGAAAGATGTATCAGCTATTCGAGATTGAAACAAGGCACAATAAAAAGATGGAACTTCTCAGAAAAGCTATACTTATCTCCACAGAAGAGTAAAAAAAACGACTCAAAACCTACTTTTCACGGATAAACGTGAGACTTAAATATTGATCCGTCAGCACTTTTGAGCTGTAAATCAGCTAGGCGGACTATGTTAAGCTATATTTCAAATTATTCTTCTAAGAAAGGATTTCCAGCCAACCATTGGAATATAGAATCGTCATATTCATTAAATACTATCCTAGCTGAGGGGGGGATAGACCTTATTCATAAGGCGCCCCCCCATTTTACTACCCATATAGAAATCAATTCACTTATAGGTCAGGAGGTACAGCTATGAGTCTTAAAAGCCGTACTTTACTCTCTGATTTCAAGATCAATAACGATCTTTTCAATTATAAAGCAGGTAAGTTATTTATACCCTTTATCTGGATTTTTAAAGGCTCCCTGTCTGTAGAGATTCCTGTTAATATTATCCTCTGGTACGACTGTAGAAATTATCTCACCCATCAGACGATAACCCTCTATGTCTATTCACATCAACTCTTAAATACAAGGCAGTTGAGCGTGAGAAAAATCAGATATGTCACCGTATTGAATTCGGGTGTCTGCCCAAGGCTCAAACAACATCTGGATAACCGCATATTACGCAATATCAGGCCAGACAACATTATGCTGAATCATGTCAGTAAATCGGCACTACACAAATTTTATCAAAGAATTAAAACAAAGAAGAGAGTTGTATTGAAACACCGGCTATGTGCGATGCTATACGAGCAGCTCTCCAATCCTGATCAGGTACAAAAATTTAAAAAGAATCAACAGACGGTTGATGATACATCATCTGTTAGTTTCAGTCAGATGTGTTTTGGTTAAGCTGACTACTAGCCCCAGTCAGCGTTGAAGAATGTCATTGTGTGAATGACGGTAGTATCAGGTAAGACCCTTTCGAGGCTGATACAAAACCTCTGGCGGCCCCGTGTTGCCAGAGGTTACTTTTTCAAAGTTACCGAAATGATACCTTCTGCAATTGTTTTTCAAAGATTATTTGCCTGCCTAGTATTCATTGTAGTCTATTTGGCATGGAATTGCCACCTCCAGGCTCAGGAGGTTAAGTTGGACTCCAGGATTATTGAACAGGGAGTTCTCATATCGTGGGAATCCAGTAGCCAAATTCCGGAAAAGCAAGCTACAATTTATCGCTCCAGAAATGGTCAGGCCTTTGAGGTGATTCAAACATCCAACAAGGGGCAGATACAATATATAGATGACTCCGCCATATTCGGACTGTTCAGATATTTCATTGCATTTGAAACGGATAAGGCAATCCTACATTCCGACACCATAGACATAGAGAATTTTGCCGGAGAATTAGCAGGCGAGCTAACACCTTCCTCATCAGGAAAAGTAAATCTGGTACTTGGGAACGCTTCGACTAATCAGAAAATATGGTTTGGATTACTTGATCAAAACGGTGAATACGTTAAGGATATCGAAGAAATACAACTAGATAAACAGCTGCTGCAAATCGATTGCTCAAACCTGCCTCCCCGTCTTTACATTGCCTGCATCATGCTGAAGGACTTTGGACCCTTCCTGTATAAAATTGATTTAAGAGGTAGGTAAGGAAAACTCGCCTTACTATTTCAAATATGAAAAAGCCAGTATCTGAAAACAGACACTGGCCTTTGGATGTCATTATTTATACCGTTGCTCTACTACTCGTATCTTAAATTGTCTATTGGGTTTCTCCTTGCCGCTCGTAGTGATTGATAACCCACAGTAAGCCATGAGATCAGCAATACCGTACCAACTCCAAGTATAAAAATGAGCGGACTCAGATTGATTCTGAATGGGTATTCACTCAGCCAACTATCCATATACCACCAGGCAAAAGGCACAGCTAAAGCACCGGAAACAAGAATAAGCCAGGTGAAATTATTGAACAATAGACTCAGTAACTTAAAGGTCGATGCTCCCAGTACTTTCCTGATACCAATTTCCTTTTTACGCTGCTCCGTGACAAATGCGGCCAAAGCGAACAAACCTAAACAAGCAATAACAATGGCCAGAATAGCAAAAACACTAAAGATGGTTTTAGTGCGCTCTTGTCGACCAAACTGATTCTTAAATAACTGATCTAAGAAAAAGTACTCAAAAGGTCTTCCGTTGGCCATTTCGATCCACGTATTCTCAACAATCTTTACCACCTCAGCTGTAGCTTCCGGATTGAACTGAATACTGACTGATCCATTACTCCTACCTAAATAGAGTACCTGAGGCTGAATTACATCAGTCATTGTTCTGAAATGAAAGTCTTTCACCACGCCAATAATATTGAATACCTCAGATTCATTATTTACTACTCCATTGAGGGTTTTGATTCTTTTCCCAATAGCCTCTTCATCGGTATAGCCAAACCGTCTCACAGCGGTTTGATTAATAACCACCGCATTGGAATCGCTGACGATTTCATCACTAAAGAACCTGCCTTCAATTATATCCAGGTCATACGTTTGAGCATAGTCATTATCTACATACCAGTTCTGGGTTGAAACTGCTTCATCAGGAGATGTAGCCTCTTCTCTCATCATAGGAAAGTCATTGAATGAATCTGTGGCGGGTATATAGCCACTGATAGATACCGAATTGATAATTGGGTTTCTCTCTAATTCGGTCTTGAATGCGTCAATCTGATCTCCCAATAATTGTGTCTCATTAATTACAAGGACCTGATCTTTGTTAAATCCGAGTTCCTTGTTTTGCAAATAACTCAATTGATTGTAGACGAGTAATGTGCCAATAATCAGGAATATGGAAGTTGCAAACTGAATCACCACCAGGATATTTCTCATCCACTGTGATTTTCTTCCCTTCGAAACTTCTCCTTTTAACACCTTAACCGGTTTATAAGAAGAGAGTACAAAAGCAGGATATACTCCAGCCATCAAACCTACTACTGTAGTTCCCAGTAAAAGATATGGCCATAAGCCATTGGAGGCGAATAATGGATTCATCAAAGACTTTTCAGTGAGTTGATTAAAACCAGGCAGCATGAGTAATACGATGCCAATGGCCAGAAACAAAGAAAGAAAAGCGCTCAACAATGATTCTGTCAGAAACTGGTTAACCAGTTGTTTTCTGACTGAACCCAGTACTTTTCTAACCCCAACCTCTTTGGCTCTTACCGAGGCACGGGCAGTTGCCATATTGGTAAAGTTGATACAGGCAATTAACAGAATAAAGAATCCGATTACACTAAACATGTACACGTACTGAATGGTACCGGTTTCTCCAAATTCAGCATCGAGGTTGGAAGTGAGGTGAATCTGTTCAATAGGTTGCAGGAAGTATCTCACGGCAAAACGCCCTGCCTCAATGCCAGACTTCATATCGGCATTCATGAATTGCTGAACCTGGCTCCCCATATGACTCAACAGGAAATCAGGCATTTTCTCATCAAATGATGCGACCTGGTCAGGACTCTGAAGCTTCACGTAGGTCACAAAGTTGTTACTCAGCCAGAAGTTCTGGCGAGCATCAGGACGGTTCAACATGGTTATGAACATATTGAATTGAATGTGAGTATTAGAGGGAATGTCTGCAATGACCCCGCTCACTTTGAGATCGGTTTCATCATTTACCCTGATTGTTTTTCCGAGTACATCGACATCGCCAAAGAACTTGATAGCCGTGCTCTCGGTGAGAACTACCGTATTTGGTTCATCCAGTAGATGAGCTGAATTCCCTTGAATTACCGGGAAGTTGAAGATGTTCATCAATTCCTGATCCATCCAGGTAATATGATCTTGCTGATAAAAGTTTTCGCCTACCTGAATAATCATTGAAGCATCGCCTCTGAAGCGGCCTGCTTCTTCAATTTCTGGAAATTCATCCTTTAAAGTCTTGGCCATCGGGTCGGGAGCCGTTGGCAGGTTGAATTCGTTATCAGCAAATTTCAGGTAGTTCGCGACTCGGTAAATTCGTTCCGAATCCTGAAAATGCTTGTCATAACTCAACTCATCTTTGACATAGATAGCTATGAAAATACAGGCGGCCATACTAATGGCCAGGCCTGAAAGGTTGAGGAAAGAATAGAATTTGTGACGCATCATACTGCGGTACGCCACTTTAATGTTGTTTTTGACCATAATTGTAAAAGTTGTATTTCGAGTAAACCAATTCTCTCTTAGCAGGGATAACCTGAACAGTAGCAAAACATCAATCAAGAATTTGCGATTGGCATAGCGATTACCCTTCTGCTCACTGTTGAATTCATAATATTCTTCCAGGTCGCCTAGAATATCTTCCTGAAAATCGGGGTGACAATAAAATTTGAAAATATATTGACCAAGCCGCTTCAGCATAGCTTAAATTGAAGAGCAACGTCTTGTATCTCGTTGTAAAGGCTCATACGGGTTTCCATATTATAGTCGAGCGCTTTTTTACCCAGTGCTGTGATTTTAAAATAACGCTTGCGTTTCCCTCCACGAGCCTTGGTCGTCTCTCCAAGCTCAGAAATGATGAACCCTTTCTCCTCCATTCTTCTCAAAGCAGATTGTAAAGCTCCAATGGAGACTTTACGCTTGAGCCTTTTCTCTATCTCCTCCTTAATAGATACACCATAGGCTTCTCCATATAGTACTCCGACCATGAGCAATACATATTCTTCGAATTCTCCGAGCTGATACTTCTTCATAATCCTGAATTAATTCCTAAATGTAGTTTATTAAAGCATAGGACGAAAATAAAATTTCCTAAATGTAGTTTTAATCACTAAAAACCTGGCCTTGAGCAAATCAAGGCCAGGTTTCAATTATTCGTTTCTTAATGAATCAGCCGGGTTACTCCGAATAGTTCCCATGGAAATCAAACTAATAGTGATAGCGATAAGACCAACTACACCGATAGCTGTGATGCTATAAACAAAAGGACTAATTGCGGTCTGATAGGTGAAGTTACCCAACCAGGTCTGAATAAAGTAAATGGACAGCGGAACAGCTAACATCAAAGCGATTACCGTAATGATCATATACTTGACATTCATTAACCAAAGGATATGACTTATAGATGCTCCCAGCACCTTGCGGATACTGATCTCTTTCACGCGTTGCTTGATGACAATCGACACAATACCTAACAGACCTCCACAGGCCAGGAATATAGAGATTCCTGCCAGCAGCAAAGTGAGCTTCAAAGTTCTGGCTTCTTCCTGATAGAGTTCTTCAATCTGACTATCCAGGAATTGATACTTAAAATCGACCTCAGGCACGACTTCCACAAATTTGGCTTCCACAGCTTTCATTGTCTCGGCTATGTTCGAAGAGTTAACTTTTACCAACATATAGTTAGAAGAGTTATCATTCATCATCATAATAATTGGTCTGATCGGTACGTGAAGTGAGTTGTAATGAAAGTCCTTCACCACCCCTACAATAGTACCTTTAACCAACTCTTCATTATTAACCCAAAACAGTTGCTTACCCACTGGATCGGTAACGTTCAATTCCCTTATGGCTGTTTCGTTCAACACAAAGGCGGTTCCTGCGGAATCGGCTGCAAAGGTATCGTCCAGCATTCTGCCATCTGCCATCTCCAGATTCAGTGTTATAGCAACATCTTCATCCACGAACATCTCCGAGGCATCGACAGTCAACTGTGGATTCGACTCCATGTAAAGCGGGTGTTGGTTGAACTGTCCTCCGGGTACATTCGAAACCGCAGAGGCATCACTTATTCCCGGAATAGCGGTCAGTGCATTTTTCAATACTTCAATCTTATTACTGAATGGCTGCCCTCCAATATCAATAATCATAAGGTTGTCCTGATCGAAGCCTAAGTCTTTACTCTTCAAAAACTGTATCTGGTTTCGGATCATCATACTTCCGCTAATCATCAGAATGGTTACCACCAATTGTACACCCAGCAAGCCATTGCGTAAACCAGAACCTCCAAGCTTAGTCAGATTTAAACCTCTGAGAATTTTACCAGCTTCGAAAGAGTTGAGGTATAGCGATGGATAGAGTGCCGATACCAATGCGGTGAATATGGCAATAGCCACCATGAACAGCAGAACATCAACATCCATTAAATTGGCCACTTCAATCTGACCATTTACCAAAATGTTGAAAGGGTGTTCTAACCAGATCATGACAAATACAGATAGCATCAGCGCCAAAAAAGTGGTTAGCAATGCTTCGACGATAAACTGAGAAAAGATCTGTACACGGAAGGCCCCAAGTGTTTTCCTTACGCCCACTTCTTTCAATCGCTGAGCAGCTCTGGCGGTATTAAGGTTGACAAAGTTAATTATTGACACCAGAAGGATAAACAATGCACTGATGCCATAGATCATCAGGTAGCTAAAACTACCATTGGTTTCAAGCTCCCACCTGATATTGGAATGAAGATGGATATCCGTAATAGGTTGAAGAGCAAACTTTACTTCTCCGGCTCTTAACCTGGCCATATAATCTTCAGACCAATCGAGGTATTTAGGAATCCAATCTGGAATTTTCGATTCAAATTCTGTTGCGCTTGATCCGGCTCTTAGTTTCACATAATTGAAATGACCGAAGTCGTCCCATGACAGCCACGGGTCATTGAAGGGCAGTGACTTGAGTGTTACATAAGATATGATGAAGTTAAAATGAAAATGAGAGTTTCGAGGGGCATCTTCTACCACTGCAGCTACCTCCAAAATATCCACCATTCCATTGAAAGTAAGCCTTTGGCCAATGGGGTCCTCTTCACCAAAGAATCGTTTAGCTGTGGATTCTGATAAGACAATGGCCCATTCACTTCTTAAAGCCTTATTGGGATCTCCATCGATAGTCTTGAAGCTAAAAACCTCGAAAAAGGTACTGTCAGCAAAAAAACCGTCTGATACTTCATGAGAAACATTGCTTTTGTCATGAGTAAGGAGAATTTCCGTTTTGGTTAGTCCGGGACCATAGATGGGGGAAAGGCTCACGGCCTTTTCCACTTCAGGAAAATCATTTGCCAGAGACTGAGCCATAGGGTGAGGCGTTCTGGTCTGAGGATTTTCATTCATCCAGGCAATGCGGTAGATATCATCAGCACCGTCATGAAACGAGTCGTATGAGGTTTCAAAACTGGTATAGAGGTAGATAAACCCACAAACAGCAAAGGCTAAGACCAATCCTAAAATGTGAAAGCTTGTCTGTAGCTTATGACGCATCATGCCGCGCCAGGCAAATTTGAAATAGCTTCTGTACATGATAATAGTATTTGAGTTTTGACCGATTTTTTTGAGTGCGAATGGACGAAGAAAATTGAACAGGTGAAACCAGTAATGAAGATCGGCTAACCACCGGCTGCGATTCTCTCTTTCCATTTGATAGTATTCAAAGAGATCACCTTCAATTTCTTCCAGCAAACGATCTTTACAGAACCAGCGCAGAAATAATCTGGCACTACGAGGAGGGTTAAATTGTTTCAAACTATTCATTGTGAAGGTTTTTAACCGGATTTCTGATAGCTACCATAAATGACTGGTAGCTCACCGTTATCCACGCCAAGGCAAGCATTAAAACTGTTGCCGCTATAAAGAAGAATGGACTCAGACTAATGCGATAAGCAAATTCATTCAACCAGTTTTCAGTAATGAGATAGGCCAATGGAATAGCAACCACACAGGAAACAAGAATGAGTAATGTGAAGTTTTTCAGTAAGTTCAGAAATAGCTGCCCGGCATTTGCTCCCAGCACTTTCCGAATGCCCATTTCCTTTTTGCGTTGCTCAGCCATAAAAGTTGAAAGGCCAAACAGTCCAATGATGGCAACTACAATGGCCAGACCGGAAAAGGCGTTAACCAGATCTTTCATGCGGTTGTCTCCACTGTAAAGCTGGCTATATTTTTCGCTGACTAATGAAGCCAGAAAGGGCTGACCTCCAGAGTGCTCCGCCCAGATTTGCTCGGCAGTGGCCATAGCTTGGGCCGGGCTACCATTAAATCTGACTGCCAGAGTCCATGGATCACTACTTTTGTATAAGAAGAGTGGCTTTATATTTTCTTTCATAGATGCAAAGTGAAAGTCTTTGACCACACCAATGACGCGTATGTCCCAGGACTTCGAACCATAGGTCATGGTGAGATAGCTATTGACAGGATCGGCTAATTGAAGACGACTTACAGCGGTTTCATTAAGGATAACACTGATGGCAGAGTCGGATGATATTTTATCATTGAAGTCTGATCCTTCAACAATGCTCATTCCCCAGGTAGAAATGTAGTCTTCCGGAACCGGCCAGGCCTGACTGGTAATGGCTTCATCAATACCAACTGCCTCCTTTCTCTTCAGATACATTTCCAATCTGCTGTCGCTCACGGGGGTATAACCGGTGAGGCTGATAGACTCAACATTACTTCGGCTGAGAAACTCATTTCTAAGTGCTTCGCTACCTGGTTGGTATCTATTCAGATCCATTACGTCTATAGTGAGCACATTATCCTTGTCATAGCCCAATGTCTTTTTGGTCACAAAATTCAATTGGTCATTGACGACTAAAGTGGCAATGATGAGAATGGTTGAAATGGTAAACTGAAGAACCACAAGGCTGCCACGAAACCAGTTGTTCCCGGATTTAAGTTGGTTTTGACCCTTTAGGGTTTTAATAGGTTTGAATGATGAGAGGAGAAGAGCCGGGTATAAACCTGCCAGAACACCAAGAATAACGGCAGCCATAATCATGATGAACCAAAGCGGAATAGTTCCTCCAAAAGGATTGACAATATTTTTGTCTACCAGCTGGTTGAAATAGGGCAAAGCCAGAAAGACAATACCGGCCGACAGAAGAAATGAAAGAACACTAAACATGGTAGATTCAAACAGAAACTGATGAATCAGTTGCCTGCGCTGCGAACCGATCACTTTTCTTACTCCAACCTCTTTACCCCTCACCGCGGCTCTGGCAGTACTTAAATTGATGAAGTTGATGCTGGCAATAAGAATGATAATCAGCCCGATTATCGAGACTGTTTTTACCGTTGCCATGCTGCCATTAGGCATTATTTCCCTGTCCAGGTGAGATTTCAAATGAATATCAGCGAGCGGTTGCAGGTAAAACCTCGCATGGTTTCCATTAGCCTGAATATCTGATGCATCAATTTCCCAGGTCTCCTGAATTGCCGGAGTCATGAGAGATGCCAACGTCTCATTGAGTTTCTCTTCGATAAATTCCTGAGAAGAGTTTGCTCTGAGTTTAATGTATGTATAGGAGTTGAAGGTTGTCCAGCTCCAGTTTTCTGCAAACCTGGAATCCTGATACATGGCCGACATAATAAAATCGTATTTAATATGCCCGTTCTCAGGCATATCCTTGAAAATCCCCTTGATAATAAACTGATCAGAATTGAAGGCTACGGTTTTGTTGAGTGCATCTTCGTTGGGAAACAGATGCTGCGCCATAGACTCAGAAATTACTGCGGTTTTTGGGTCATCCAAAGCCCCTTCAGGGTTACCTTCAACAAATGGAATGGTGAACATTGACAGAATCTCTGAAGTAGCATAGCCTGCATTTTTAATTTGCAACTGCTTCTCATCCAGATCAATTACTGAGTCGAATCTACCGCCCATGAGTCGACCTGCACTTTCGACTTCAGGAACTGTTTTTTCCAGATGTTCTGCCAGAAATGCCGGAGATATTGGCCAGTGCATTTCTCTGTCACCTACCTTAAAATCAGTTATTACCCGGTAAATCTGATCGTAATCTTTGTTGTACTTATCGAATGAATATTCATCTCTAACATAAAGGAAGATGAAGAGTGACGCTGAAATACCCAGCGTGAGACCGAGAATATTGAGAAAGGAATAAAATTTATCCTTAAGAATTACCCTTCTGGCAATGATAAAATGACTTTTGAGCATGATTACGTTGTTTGAGTTTTGACCGAATTTTTTGAGTGCGAATGGACGAAGAAAGTTGAACAGGTGAAACCAGTAATGAAGATCGGCTAACCACCGGCTTCGATTCTCTCTTTCCATTTGATAGTATTCAAAGAGATCGCCTTCAATTTCTTCCAGCAAACGATCTTTGCAGAACCAACTAAGAATGATAGCCGCCAGGCGGGGCGGCTCATATGTAGGTTTAAGAGATGACAACTTTAGCCAGTTTTAATGCGATATCGGGAATCTGGTTGAACAGAGCATTGCGCATTTCATGGTTTTTCTCCAATGCACGCTTTCCCTCTGCTGTCATGGTAAACAGGCGTTTTCTTCTACCTCCTCTTTCATGAGTAGCTTCTGCCAGATCTGATTTCAGAAAGCCCTTATCTTCCAGACGACTAAGTGCAGAATGTACCGCCCCAATAGCCACCTTTCGTTTGGTTTGGCTGATAATTTCTTCTCGAATGTTCAAGCCATAAGCATCGGGATATAGCACCCCGACAATCAATAAGACCAGCTCTTCAAATTCACCTAACTGAGTTCCTTTCATTGTTCAAATTTCGTATTTGTAGAACAAACATAGAAACAATTTCTACAATTATGAAATTTGGTCTTGAATTTTCATCTGTGAGGTAGGTAGATCAAAAAGAAACAGGGCACCTCAAAAGTCATTAAGCTCTGGAAGTGCCCTGTAAAAGGAATACAAATAAATATCTGCTATCTGTACTGAGGCGGGTTAATTCCTTTCAGTCTCAAGTAAGTGATGATTTGACCTCTGTGGTGTGCATTATGGTCTAAAAATGAAATCACACCTGCAGTCAATTGGTCATTTGATTCCTGCTCCAATATAAATGCATTGATCTCATCAAACTTGGTTTTTGCCCAGTCGATCAGCTCTTTCTTTGACTTAGAGTTCTCATCACCTGGTGCCCATTGAGCATTGGGCCCCTGGCTAAACGCTCTCTGAAAATAATCTATGCTATAAACAATATGATACGCCTGTGCGGCAAAGGTTCTTTGTTCGTCATTAGGCTTGAAAGTATAATCGCCCTCAGGCATGGCTTCTAATACAGCGATGGTATAGGCTTTCGTGGCTTCAAGTCGCTGCTTCATCCAGTCATAGCCTCCTTCATGGGCAAATGATTGACTAGCAAAAAGGATAATTGCTAAAAAAGCAAAGGCAAGTTTGTTTTTGATTTTCATGGAATTGAGTTTTTGGTTACAAATTACCTTTACGTAACAGCTTACGTTTTAGATTCCCTTAGTTGTACCTCTCCATTCACCACATTAAAAAACCGATGTTCCTGCTTGATCTTATTAAAAATCGAAATAGATCTTTCAGGCCTTGCATCAGTGACAAAGATTTGCCCAAAGGCTTCTGACGCTACCATAGCCATTAGTTTCTCAATCCGCTGATCATCGAGCTTATCGAAAATATCGTCCAGCAGCAGAATGGGTTTAACTTTCAATCGCTCCTTTAAAAAGTCAAAATTAGCCAGCTTGAGGGCGATGAGATAGGATTTTTGCTGACCCTGAGACCCGAATTTCTTCACAGGTTGATCATCCATTACAAAGACAAACTCATCCTTATGCGTCCCTTTATTGGATCGCTTCAATATAAGATCCTTTTTAAGTGAGTCGGCAAAGGCCCATTCTATATTACCCTGGAAGTCACTTTCATAAACTATTTCAACCAACTCCTTCTTACTACTCAAAGTAGCATAATGCTTCAAAAGCATTGGTTTGAATTGCTCAATGAAGTCTTTCCTCACCTCATAAATAAGCATTCCCAATTCGATGAGTTTTCTGGTAAAGGGTTCCAGCAAGTCTTTATCAAAACGATCATCCTCTGCAAATTGCTTGAGCAGGCTATTGCGCTGCTTCAGCGCATGGTTATAGGCAATCAGGTTATTTAAATAGCGTTGATCTACCTGCGATATAATGGCATCGAAGAACTTACGCCTGTCTTCACTGGTTCCGCGGATCACGTCAGTATCATTAGGTGCAATCAGTACTGCCGGAAAACGCCCTATATGCTCACTGGCTTTCTTATAAGGTTTATCATCCAGCTTAATCTGCTTTTTCTTGCCCACCTGATTGGCACATAATACCACTCTTTTCTTTCCATCCTGAGCGAACTGTCCTTTTATCGAAAAAAAGTCATGATCGTGTTTGATACATTGAAGATCCTGAGCCTGATCGGCACTTTTGGTGAATGACAGATAAAAGACTGCATCCAGAAGATTGGTTTTACCACTTCCATTGTCGCCCAAAAAACAATTAATCTGGGGCGAAAAGTCTACCTGAGCTTTCGTGTAATTCTTGTATTGAACTAGTCTTATGGATTCGAGATGCATTTTCTACCGTAAAGCGGAAGTTAATTTCAAAGTTGAACGTTTTTGTCTTATTTTCGCAGTCCCATTTAAACTATTGACAATTAAAGGTTTTTACCTTTTAAAGTATAATTCATGGCAGCAGCAAAAGGAAACGCAAAAGCTAAAGCAAAAAAAGAGTCAAAGTTTTCGAAAGAGACCTACATGTTCTGGTACGAAAACATGCTCTTACAGAGAAGGTTTGAAGAAAAGGCCGGACAGCTTTACGGTCAACAAAAAATCAGAGGTTTCTGTCACCTTTATATAGGGCAGGAAGCTTGTTCCAGTGGTTCGGTTACCGCTCTTAAAGAAGGTGATAAGTGGATTACCGCTTACAGAGACCATGGCCAACCACTTGCTTTAGGATCAGATCCAAAAGCTGTTATGGCTGAATTGATGGCTAAAGCTACCGGAATCTCTAAAGGAAAAGGTGGTTCAATGCACATGTTCGATCGTGAAAAAGGTTTCTTCGGTGGACATGGTATTGTTGGAGGGCAGGTGCCATTAGGTGCAGGAATTGCTTTCGCTGAAAAGTATAACAAGACCGACAATCTGTGTATCTGTATGATGGGTGATGGTGCTGTTAGACAAGGTGCATTCCACGAAGCCCTGAATATGGCCATGACCTGGAAACTTCCGGTGATCTTTGTCATTGAGAACAACGGTTATGCTATGGGTACCTCGGTACAGAGAACTTCAAATGTAACTGAGCTTTATACTTTGGGTGAATCTTACGATATGCCATCTGCTCCTGTAGATGCTATGAACCCTGAAAATGTACATGTGGCCGTTGAAGAAGCTGCAGACAGAGCCAGAAGAGGTGACGGACCCACTCTACTTGAGTTCAGAACATACCGTTATAAAGGGCACTCAATGTCTGACCCGGCTAAGTACAGAAGTAAAGACGAGTTGAACGAATATAAAGACAGAGACCCTATCGAGTATGTGAAGTCAAAAATTCTCGAAAACAAATGGGCAACTGAAGAAGATCTGAAAGGAATTGACAAAAAGATCAAAGCTGAAGTGGAAGAATGTGTGAAATTCGCAGAAGAGTCTCCATACCCTGATCCATCAGAAGCTTACAAAGATGTTTACGTTCAGGAAGACTATCCTTTTATCACTGAATAGTATTTAACCCTTTGTTTTACAACAATTTCTTTATATTTGCGACCTAATTTTTGAGAGAGATGGCGGAGAATACTTCAGAAGAAGGTAAAAAGACCAACAAAGGAAATACAGTAGACCAAATCAAGAAAGAAGTAGGTCCTATTGGTTTCCTTGGAGCAATCATTGGTGTTGTCGTGGTGATTATTGCCAGCGTTTGGTTTTTCCTTGATTACAGAAAAGACCAAAAGAACATTGATGCCCAAAACGAGATTTTTCAGGCACAATACTATTATGAAAATGATAGTCTTGAATATGCATTGATGGGTGACGGTAGAAACCTTGGTTTTCTTGATATCATGGATATCTACAGCGGAACTCAGGTAGCTAACCTGGCACATTTCTATGCCGGTGCTTCTTATCTCAAACAAAGACAATACGATCAGGCTATCGACTATCTGGAAGATTTCTCAACCGATGAGATCTTAGTACAAGGCAGAGCATACAGTCTGATTGGAGATGCTTACATGGAGCTTGGAAACTTTACTGATGCTGCCGACAATTATGAAAAAGCAGCTAACGAAGTTGACGATCAGTACTTCTCTCCCGGTTATTTACTGAAAGCCTCTTTGGCATATGAAAAAGCTTCTGATCTGAACTCTGCCATTAAGGTATTGGATAAGATCATTAACGATTATTCAGAGGCTACAGAGACCCTTGAAGCCCGAAAACAAAAAGCACGATTAGAAGTCCTTGCCGGACGTTAATTTATAAAAACATTAACAAGGAAGGTAAGGCGAATGTCTTACCTTTTTTTATTTACAGACTATGGCTAGCAGCGAAAAAAACCTCAGCGACTACAGCAGTAAAAATGTAAAATCAATCAGCGACAGAAAATTCGCGGTGATTGTATCAGAATGGAACGAAGAAGTTACCGAAGCACTTTATCACGGTGCCTATAGTACACTTGTACAACATGGAGCTCAGAAAGAAAACATCATCCGCAAGAATGTACCTGGCAGCTTCGAACTTACCCTCGGTGCTCAATGGATGGCAGAGCAGGAAGACATAGATGCGGTTATTTGTATCGGTTGTGTCATTCAGGGAGAAACCAAGCATTTCGACTTTATCTGTGATGCCGTAGCTCACGGTATTACCAATGTAGGCCTGAAATACAACAAACCCGTAATTTTCGGTGTATTGACTCCTAATAACCAAAAGCAGGCATTAGACAGAGCCGGAGGCAAGCATGGTAACAAAGGTGATGAGGCAGCCATTACAGCCATAAAAATGTTAGGATTCTAAATTTCAGCAATGCAGGTATACAAATTCGGAGGTACTTCAGTAGGCAGACCAGAGCGTATGCACTCCGTAGCCGATCTGATCACCAGAGATGATCAGTCTAAAATTGTTGTTCTATCCGCCCTATCAGGTACTACCAACAGTCTGGTAAGCATTGGCGAATCGCTGGCAGCGGATAAAAAGGAAGAGGCACTTAACAAAATCAATGAGTTACGTGCTCACTACGACAACTTCATTGAAGAGCTTCTTTCGACCGAGACTAAAAAGGGAGAAGCAAAAGAAATCATAGATGAGCATTTTGAGTTCCTGAAAATCACTCTCAAAATCTCCTTCAATGAGGCACTCAACAGAGACATACTTGCTCAGGGTGAATTAATGTCTACCAAGCTGTTTACCTTATTACTTCAGGAAAGAGAGATTCCGGTAAAGTTATTACCCGCTCTGGAATTCATGAAGACCAATGAAGACCATGAACCAGATCTTGACTTCATCAGTGAAAAGCTAACTGCTATTCTGGAAAAGAACCGAAATCAGGGCTTGTTCATTACTCAGGGTTATATCTGCAAAAACCATAAAGGGGAAATTGACAATCTGCAAAGAGGGGGAAGTGATTATACGGCCTCTCTTATCGGAGCCGCGATTAAGGCTTCAGATGTTCAAATCTGGACCGATATCGATGGGATGCACAACAATGATCCGAGAGTAGTTGACAAGACTTACCCTATTGCAGAATTATCTTTCGATGAAGCTGCAGAGCTGGCTTACTTTGGAGCGAAAATTCTCCACCCAGCCTCTATATGGCCTGCTCAGAAATTCGGCATTCCAGTGAAGCTTCTCAACACTATGCAGCCGGAAGCCAAGGGAACGGTAATTAGCAAAAGCACCATTTCGGCCGATGTTAAGGCCATTGCTGCTAAGGATGGCATTACGGCCATTAAAGTTAAGTCGACCAGAATGCTGTTGGCCTATGGTTTCCTGAGGAAGATTTTCGAAATCTTTGAGAAGTACCGTACACCAATAGACATGATTACCACTTCAGAGGTAGCTGTATCGGTAACTATCGATGAAGATGAGCATCTTGATAAGATCATCAAGGAGCTCAGCCAGTTTGGACAGGTAGAAATAGACAAAGCACAAACCATTATCTGTATAGTGGGCAACTTTGTGGCAGAACAAAAAGGTATAGTAACCAAAATATTCGATGCTCTGGAGGAAACACCTATCCGAATGATCTCCTATGGGGGAAGCAGACACAACATCTCTCTCCTTACCGATAGTGCCAATAAGGAACTGGCTTTGAAAAAGCTAAACGAGCATATGTTTGGACTGTAAAAAAGTCTTTTGAAGATAAAATGGACACCCGCTTGTGATCAAGTGGGTGTTTTTTAGGCTTTTTGCCTTCTTCTCCTCCTCAATATCACGCCAAACACATTGGCAGAAATGATCAATCCGGCCCCGAGAACTTTCTCCGTGTTCATCTCTTCATCCAGAAATAAATAACTGGTGAACATCGCAATGGGCGAACCAAGGTAAAAGATAAGGCTGGTATTGGTTGGAGGGAGCATGGTTGTAGCCCTCAGCCAGAGTGTATGAGCCACCACTGTACAAATTACTCCCAGTATGGCCAGATAAATCCAGTCCAGTTGGGTGAGATCCCAGTTAGTCTCAGTAGAAAAGGCAAGAAAAACCAGCATGGCGAATGTATACTGACCAAAGGCACGTGTCATAGAATCTATCTTCTGATGTCTTTGCTGTACAAAAGGTAAAAAGGCAAAGAACATGGCACTCACCAGCCCCACTAAAATACCTGAAGTCACATTGTTGTTCAGGTCAAAATCAGGCACGATCAGGAATATACCAACAACTGCCACGGCTACTGCTACTAAATCTGTAAGCTTAGGCCTAACTCCTTTGATAATCCAGTTCAGATAGATCATATGGAGCCCAAATGATGACACACTAAGTATGGCCATAGACGGTGTAGACAGCTTAACACTTATAAAATAGGTGACCCAATGGGCTCCGAATAATAAGCCAATCCAAAGCAATGCTCTCCACTCTCTGGCACTTAGCTTTCCTATATTCCTGGGCCCGGCAACCAGATATAGAAATACAATGCCTATGGCCAGACGCACCACGCCAATAGTATAGGCATTGGCTGTTACCTCTTTGATAAAAACCGGGGTTATGCCAAATATAACCACCGCAATCAGGCCTTCGATATAGTAGCGGGAATTCACAAAATCACAGTCGAGATCAAAAATAACTGAAGGCCAAAAATAAAACCCCTTCAAGAGGGGCTTTATTTACAAGGGTTGTATAGGAATACGGATATTATTCGAATTGAACATCTACTGTAGTCTGATTAGCGACCACTATTTCAACTCCTTCTTTTGTAATCGGAGTCAGCTCACCAAAACTATAGGTAATCTCATAATCACCGGGTATAAGTCCTAAGACAGCATACTCTCCGGCAGAATTAGTGAATGTGGTGGTATTCAAAGTGTCTGCTGCATAAACAGCCACTTCGGCCCCGTTAAGAGGGGCTCCCTGATTGCCGGAAACAGTACCCTTCAGACTTCCAACAGACGATAAATTAGCCGCCTTAATTGTTGGCCTAAAATTGAATCCATTAGGATTATCGGCAGGTCCTTTCAGTACAAACGACCTACTAACATCGAAATCGAGCAGTAAATCAGCTGTGAGGCCTCCTGCTACCTCAATGGCAGGACTAATGAATATTTTAAGCCCGCTTGCATCGCCACTTGGAACTGTCACATCGTAAGTTTCTCCATTCTTCAGCTTTATAGATGCCTCGCTGATATAAATTCTTACCAAATCATAATTACCAACAGGTACTTCCACATCAACAAGACTGGAAGTGACTCCATTAGTTAGCTCCAGCAAATTAATTTCTGTCTCACCTTCAAAAAGGGTCATGAATGGACTTCCTTCCTCTTTGCCTTTATTCCTGGCTTCAACCTTATAGATAGTCACAGTAGCGCTTTGCACCAGATCTGTCCTGAAAGGAGCATCCGTTACAGAAACATTCAAATGACCGGAGGTTGTATCTCTGGGATCTTCTGAGCATCCAAAGAAGAAAAACAACAAAAGAAGGGAGAGTAGCTTTCTCAATAAAGTATTCATAATTAGGCTAATTGTTTCTGCTTATAAAACAGCAATAATCAGCCTATGTTGCCCCTTTTTGCTAACCTTGGTTTACAAAGCAAATCAGTATATCTCTGATGCAAAAACCTTGATTCCTTAAAACAAAAAAGCACAACCAAATGGCTGTGCTCCTGAGTTTCTTTGAAATAATTCTATTCCTTAATCAGTCCTTTTCTTTTCAGAATGGTCTCGATGAACTTCACCTCATTTTGCGACTTAAAAACGGTATAGGGGAAAAGCATCATTTGAGCCTTGTTCACCACCAGAACAAATTGCTTCTTATCGGCCCAGGCTCTTTTAATCTGCTCCCACTTCATGGGCATGCCCTGCTTAGAATTAAGCTTAATCAGAATTTGACGGCTATCTATTTCGTAAGACAACTTTTCGAAAAGCATCTTACTTTGCTCCAATTGAGTTACTCCGGCAAACTGAATCACCCAGAAGAGTATATATAAGGTAAATGCGATCAGGGCACCAATCCACCACCAGTTCGATGGAATGACAAAAGTCATAGCCGATATGGCCAGAGCGATCAGGATAACCCACCATTGATCTATGAAAACATTTTTAAGGCCGGCACGCATATAGGCCTTCTTATCTAGAGCGTATTTCTTAGTCTTTACTATCATTTCTATGCTCCTTTAAACACAGTGTCGAAAAAGGAACACAAACATAATGATCAAAACCAAGGCTTCAACCAATAGAACCAAAAAATTGCGTTTTGATTTAGGCAATTGCTAATCTGCTTTTAAACTAATGTCCAAACTTTTGACAGAATGGGTAAGGGCTCCAACGGAAATATAGTCTACTCCTGTTTCTGCAACTGAACGAATGGTCTCTTCAGTGATACCACCGGAGGCCTCAGTCTCTGAGCGACCAGCGATCAGCTCCACTGCCTGGGTCATTTCAGCATTACTCATATTGTCCAGCATGATCCTGTCTACTCCCCCGGCATCCAGCGCCTGTTGCACTTCATCCAGATTTCTTGTTTCCACTTCGATCTTCAGGTCCAGCTTATTCTCCTTTAAATAAGCCTGTGTGGCGTGAACAGCCTGGGCAATACCTCCGGCAAAATCAACATGGTTATCCTTTAACATAATCATGTCATATAACCCATATCGATGGTTAACTCCCCCACCTATTAAAACAGCCCACTTCTCGAGCATTCTCAAATTAGGGGTGGTTTTTCGGGTATCCAGCAAACTGGCATTGGTTCCAGCAATCAAAGAACTGAGGTATGCTGTTTTTGTAGCAATCCCACTCATACGCTGCATGCAATTCAGCAATAATCTTTCCCCGGAAAGAATGGCTCTCACCTTTCCCTTTAACCTGAGTATCACATCCCCCTTTTCAACCCTATCGCCATCCTTTGCCAGCGCTTCAATCTGCATATCAGGATCTAACCTATGGAATATCAAAGGAGCCAATTCCATCCCCGCTATAATGCCGGACTCCTTCATTAACAGATATGCCGACTTTTCTGCATGCTCAGGAATACTAGCCAGTGTAGAATGATCTCCACTACCAATATCTTCAGCAAAGGCTCTCTGAATAAACTCGTCTAATAACTGGTCAGTAACATAAGGTGGTCTCATGTCACAAATGTAGGCAAAACGAGGCTATCGCTCTTTGGTAAATTCCAGTCTGTAAATCTTGTAGACCTCTTTGAATTTTTTGGCTCTGATCACCACACGATGCGTTCCGGCAGAAGAGGAGTAGGTACCGATGGCATAGATAATGCCACCTGAGGAGTTATTGCCATCATGAACAAATTCGAAACCACTGGAAGGATATTGTTGAAAGAACTGTTTCAACATCACTTCGGCCTGATTAACACTATACTCCTTTCTCTCTCCATCGAGTTTTATCTCCACTTTACTATGCAGATATTTCGTCAGCTCTTTAGAGCTGCTGGCCTTAAGTGCCTCTTCGACCTTACCAATGATTGCTTCTTCCTGAGCAGACAAAGGGAGTGAAAGGATCAGTGCTAATGATAACAGTGTGTATCTCAGATAGGTTTTCATGACTTAGAACTTGCTTGCGTATAACGAATATTATGCCAGTTATTACGCGGATTGGTTCGTTAGCTCGATCAAATTAATAGAATGAATCTTCTCTTACAAACCCCCGTGAATAATTATATTTGTCCACATGGAGAAACGCGTAATATTGATGATTCTGGATGGTTGGGGTTTGGCACAGGACAAATCGGTTTCCGCCATAGACCAGGCCAACACTCCTGTAATGGATGGCCTTTTCAAAAAATATACCCATAGTAAATTAGAAGCTTCAGGGTTAGCAGTTGGTCTTCCAGAAGGCCAAATGGGTAACTCGGAAGTAGGACATATGAATATTGGTGCTGGTAGAGTTGTTTATCAGGACCTGGTCAAAATCAATAAAGCGGTAGAAGAAGGCACTCTGGCTGAAAATGAAACGCTCAAATCTACTCTTACCTACGCCAAGGCCAATAACAAGAAAATTCACCTGATCGGGCTGGTGTCAGATGGAGGGGTGCACTCACACATCAATCACCTGAAAGGCCTGATGAGTATTTGTGCCAATGAAAAACTGGAGAATGTCTTTATCCATGCTTTCACAGATGGTCGGGATACTGACCCTAAGGGTGGAAAGGCCTATATGACAGATCTTCTGGATCATGCCCAAAAGACCACCGGTACAGTAGCTTCAGTCATTGGCAGATACTATGCTATGGATCGTGATAATCGCTGGGAAAGGGTAAAACTCGCTTACGATGCTATGGTGAATGGTGTCGGAGAATTATCAACTGATTTAATTAATTCTATTGAAGCATCTTATTCAGCAGGGGTTACTGATGAGTTCATTAAACCTATTGTTTCTGCCGAAGGCGGCAAAGCGGTAGCTACTATTGAAGAGGATGACGTGGTCATTTGCTTCAACTTTAGAACAGACCGCGGAAGACAAATCACCCAGGCCCTAACACAATCTGACTTCCCTGATTTTGGTATGAAGAAACTGTCATTGAAGTACGTTACAATGACCAACTATGATGATTCATTCAAGGGTGTAGAGGTCATTTTCGATAAAGACAACCTCAACAATACACTGGGAGAAGTTTTAGAAAGAGCAGGTAAAAGGCAGATTAGAATTGCCGAAACAGAGAAGTATCCTCATGTGACTTTCTTCTTTAGTGGTGGCAGAGAAACTGAGTTTGAAGGTGAAAAGAGAATTCTCTGTCCATCGCCTAAAGTAGCCACATACGATCTACAGCCTGAAATGAGTGCCAATGATATCAAAGAAGCTATTATTCCAGAGCTTAACGCTAAATCTGCAGATTTCATTTGCCTCAATTTTGCCAATGCCGACATGGTAGGTCACACCGGTGACTTTGATGCTGCGGTAAAGGCTTGCGAAACAGTAGATGCTTGTGCAGGTGCTGTGCTCGAAGCTTCACTAGCCAATGACTATGCTGCTATTGTGATTGCTGACCACGGTAACTCAGACATAATGGTTAACCCTGATGGTTCCCCAAATACCGCCCATACTACGAACCTTGTCCCATGTATATTGGTTGATAAGGAGTTAAAACCGAACATGAAAGACGGAAAACTGGGAGATCTGGCTCCAACGATTCTTAAGCTGATGGGGGTTGAAATCCCTTCAGATATGACTGGCGATTTACTTCTATGAGAAACCTTAGTATAATTATCATACTTGCCTTACTGGTCGGTTGTAATGTTCGTCCTGAAGACAATGTTACCACTGATTCTTACTTTAACCTGGAGAAGCTACTGAACCAGGAAATAGAATACTTACTATCTCAAAATGCCGGGCTGGAAAAGTCATTGACTTCCAACGGAATCAGGGAAAACACTAATTTCCAACCGCAAACTAAAGATGATTGGGAATCTCAATTAAGCCTGTTCTTCGATGCCAATATTGACAAGCCTGGTTATAAAGGTGCATTTTATGAAGAGCAATTAAGCCCACTGAGCGGTGTGAGTAAAACCATATATACCGCCAAAAGCTCAAAAACAGCAGTAAGAACCTTCGAATGCCTTTATTCCGATGACTTGCTGAGTCAGATCAATATTCAAATTGGAGAGAAGAACATGATCTTCACCAGTCTCAAAACACTTAAATTATACTTTGATCCCAATGGCGAGCATATCATTGGATTTGACGTGGAAGGTCAGGAAAATATGCAGCTGAAAGAAGATATGGAGTACAGTATTCAGGCTGTAATCACCTATTAAAACTATTAAAGTCTGAATAGCGCATCGAGAAAGCTCATATTCTCTTTGCCCATCTTCACAATCATAATAGGAATATCATTTCCTTCTTCCACCAATTTTTCTGCTACCGATCCTATGAGTACAGATGCGGGCCCTGAACGTCCCTTTGAACCAATCATAATAAGGTCTACACCTATTTCAGAGCCGGTTCTGTAGATTTTGTCAGCCGGATGCGGGTCATCATCAAGAGCATAGGTATGCTCATAATCTACACCATCAGTATCCAGCTTTTTGAAGAACCTGTCGCATTCCTTTTTGGTATTTTCGAGCATGATCTCAGCAAACTCTTCGTAGGTTTTCCCAGATTTATAGTACCCTGTAGGCACTTTATAAACGTGATTACTGTAGAGCATAGACCCACTTCGCTTCTGAATAGCCGCAGCTATTTCGAAAGCCATTTTGGAGTGATCGGAGTAATCAATCGACACCAAAATTTTCTCCCATTTAACTGGCGGGTTTTCCGTAACAAAAATCACTGACGAACTAATGGACTTTGCTATTTTTTTGGAGTTGAGTCCTGTTCCTGTCAGTTCGGCTTTTCTTCCTAAAATCACCAGGTCTACCACCTTTACTTTAGAGAGCTTAAGTATCTCTTCCGTGATTTTACCAGTTGATACCACCACTTTACCCTCGCAATTAGGAGGCATTTCAAAATGCTCTTCTACTTCCTGATTGATTTCATGCTCCAGGGCTTCGTCTACAGGGCCAAATACATCTCCATATTTTTCCTGAATCTCACCAGGTAATTCCAGAGAGGTGGCGACATGGACAAAGTACACTGTATCGATGTCGAAAATCTTTGCCACCATCGAGGCATATTTAAGAAGATAAACATCCATTTGGCTCAGATCCAGAGCCACGAGCATTCGTTGAAACTTACTTAGGTCTTGCATGGTGATTAGTGCAGATTGAAGCACAATTTATTGAATTAAAAATACCCATTCTAGAGCCTGAATAGTTTTTTTAAGGCTTTTACACAAATGACTGATTGTAAAGCGCATGGCTTTCTTAACTTTGCCCCCCAAACCGGAAGAGGTAGCGAATATGAAGTTTCTGGAAAGAATGCAGGAAAAGTGGGGATTGAAGACTGCTTTTCAAACGGTTATGGTTCTCATTGTTTTTGCACTAACAGGTTCCACTGTACTGTTTATTAAACCTTTTGTTTTTGACCTGGTAGGATTCGAGCATGTAACAGGCATTTGGGGAATACTCCTTTACATAGTATTGATTTTTCCCATGTATCAGGTCCTTATCCTTATCTACGGATTCATCTTTGGCCAATTTGCCTTCTTCCTGAACTGGGAAAAGCAATTCCTGAATAGAATGAGCAGGCTTTTCAAAAGAAGGAAGTCTTGAACCATTTACTTATAATTGGGCTTATATCAATGTCTTTTTATATTTAGGTGTGAAGTCAGAAGTAAAACAGTTATTGAAAGATCATTCGCTCAGGCTAACCCAAAGTCGGGGTGATGTTATTTCTGTTTTTCTGGACAAGAATGTTGCTGTCAGTCACGGTGATATAGAAACAGAAATTGATGGTAAGTACGACAGGGTTACCATTTACAGAACCCTAAAGTCTTTTATTGACAAAGGACTGATACATAAGGTACTCGATGATACCGGTGCTACGAGATATGCCCTCTGTCACGATAACTGCTCTGAAGAATCTCACAGACATAACCATATCCATTTTAAGTGTCAGAAATGCGATGAAACAACTTGTCTGGAGTTAGTAGATATACCAGATGTGAAGCTTCCGCAAGGCTATCAGGCAGTAGAAAGCAATTACCTCATCTCGGGTATTTGTAAGAAATGTAATCAGTAAACCAGCTCCTCTTCTCTTTCAGGTTTGGATTGGGGTGTTCCGGAACCATCGGGCCATGTTACACCTGGAGGTAAATCCAGCGTTGGGTTGAAATCAGTTTCAATACCTCCATCATTATGATCATCGCTCGGTCTCTTTCTTCTTTTCATCAGCGTAAAACACAGGTATGTCAACAAGACATACGTGAGGCCGCTAAGAATAAGATCATAATAGAAACTGCTCATTGTCTCTAATATACTTAATACAAGGCAGATTTGTTCCTAATCAGAATACAAAGAAGATCAACCAGACCAGAATAAATGTAGGAATCAGAATAGGCACTGAATAGCGAAGTATGTAACCGAAGAAAGATGGCATGTGTATACCTGTCTGCTCCGCAATTGATTTCACCATAAAGTTAGGTCCATTTCCAATGTAGGTCATAGCTCCAAAGAATACCGCACCCACTGCAATCGCTTTCAGATTAATAACTGAATCGGGATAAACCCCACCAGCTGCATAAGCCTGAACATCGGCAATCATACTAATGTCTCCTCCCTGTGAGGCCAAGGCCGCTGCCAGGAAGTTCAGATAGGTAGGCGCATTATCGAGGAACCCTGAAAGGAACCCTGTTCCCCAATACAAAGTATTCGGCCCGATCAGTGCGACTCCGGCTTCTGATTGAGCAAATTCTGAAACCAACGCCAGGGCCGGCATCATTGTGCCGAAAATACCAATGAAAATAAATGCCACTTCACGAATAGGCTCAAAATTAAATTCATTGCCACTCAACGCAGTTTTATTGGCAAATCGGAATGACAAGAAACCAACAGAGAACATAATAATCTCCCTGATAAAAGAGAACTTCTGTCCGTCATAGACGATAGCAGGAACCCCTTCAATCACGTTTGGGTCAATAAATACTGAAATAATAACTATAGCCAGCCAGAAGAAATTCTTACTACCTACAATGGTGGTCTTACCAGAAAACTCTACGTCCTCATCCAATTCAAGGTCCACATTTCTTCTGTCCAACAGGTAGAAGACTACGGACAAAATGATCAATGCAAAAACCCAGGGAAGAAGATTGTGCTCAACTGTCCACATAAACGGTACTCCTTTAAGGAAACCCAGAAACAGTGGCGGATCACCAATTGGAGTGAGGGCCCCACCTACATTACTCACCATAAAGATGAAGAAGATAATATGGTAAGGTCTAATGCGTCCCTGATTCAGTCTGATGAATGGCCTGATCAATAACATGGACGCTCCGGTAGTACCAATCAGGTTGGCAATAACAGCTCCAATAACCAAAAGACCAACATTGGCCATTGGTGTAGCTCTTTTATCTACTTTAATCATTATACCACCTGAAGCGATGTATAAGGAAGACAATAAGGCAATGAATTGAATATACTCTGCCAGAGCATGTACAGGAGCATGTGTGTTATCCAACACAAAAAGATAGAATAGCACCACAATTACCGCCAGTCCGACAGCGATGATTGGGTAGTTCTTATGCCAGAAATGCTCATAGAATAATGGCCCTGTGGCAATCATTCCCAACAACAGTACAAAAGGTATCACCAACCAGCCCGGAGGTGCACTTTCATGGTGTTCCTCATCCTCATGTCCTTCTTCTGCGTGACCCTGAGCATCTTCATGTTCAGCGTCTGTTCCATGATTTTCCTGTAAAATGGTTGTTGAAACACCCGATGATACTACCTCTGCTCTCAGTTGGCTCGTTGAAGCAAACGTTGCCAGTATGGCACAAACCAAGAATAGTATAATAGGTTTTCTCATTAAGGTCGGAGTGAGTTGCTAAAATAAGCGAGTTGCACTAATATTCAAACCAATCAGATGGTTTGGAAAGATACGGCAAGGTTTCAAATCCTATGTTAAGAGGAAATGAAATTATTGATAATCGGTTCCAAAACCATGAAAATTTCCTCCACTAATGTCATGCGGAGCACCGGTTACTGAAGCCAGACAGTTAGGCTTTCCCTCTAACTTCAATAAGCCAAGGTAAGCAAAAACCAGTGCTTCCTTGAAGTCAACTATCCGATTATCAGGCACTAGCACCTGAGCCTGGGTAAAGTTTGTCAATCTTTCCAGAAAAAACTGGTTGTATGCCCCACCTCCGGTTACCAGAATTTTTACATCCCCCTTACTATTAATGCATTCTGCTATTTGAGCGGCAGCATGCTCCACAAAGGTTCGGAGTTTATCTTCAGTAGATTTTTTATTTTTTTTCAATTTGGGTCGCCAATACTCCAAATAATCTTCCAATCCCAATGACTTCGGAGCTTTCTGATTCAGGTAGTTGATCTGATTCAGCTGCTCCAGCAATGTCTGATCAAGCTCACCAGCCTGTGCCAGCTTCCCGCCATCATCATAAGGCAGTTTCAGTTCTTCGGCCAGATCGTTCAAAGCCATATTAAAAGGACAGATATCGAAAGCCACTCTCTTTCCTCCCTCATCATATGAGATATTTGCGATACCCCCCAGGTTCAGTGCATAGTGATAGTCCGAGAACAAATCACGGTCACCAATGGGTACCAACGGAGCTCCCTGACCTCCGGCCAATACATCTGCCTCTCTGAAATTGTTGATAACCGGGATTCCTGTTACTTTCCAAATTTGCTCACCATCTCCAATCTGCAATGTCAACTGTTTTTCTGGTTGATGCAGAATGGTATGACCATGAGAAGCAATAAAATCAGGCACCCGTACTTCCTCCAGGAAATCGTTAATCTGCTCTCCTATATATATACCCAGGTCCCGACTCAGTATTTCCCGGTCCTGATCAGACCAATGAATAGCATTTGCAAGTTTTTGCCTCACTTCCTCCGGATAACCAATGGTGCGGGCCGAACTTAATTCAAAAGCCCAGGGTGACTCTATCCTCTCTCTTGTGAACTTCACCATGGCTAAGTCCAGACCATCTAATGAAGTGCCTGACATTACTCCCAAAACATGGTATTCATTCCTTATATCCACAGTCTTAATTTTTGCCAATTTATCTAAATGACTAATGGTTTTCACCAGAAACATTGTTAAGCATGAGTATTCTAAATGAATTGAAAGCTAAGTAGTTGCAAAAATGTTGTTCGTAGGCAAACGTTTGCCATTCTCAAATTTTGTTAAAAAAGCTGGCATCCTGTCAATTAGACCTTCCAGATTGGCGAAAACATTTGAATCTAATCGAAAAACTGACATCTTTGTAACCCTCAAAAAAGTGCATGTTGGAAATTTCTGTGTTTAGGCGATTCGGTTTTAAGTTGAGACTTCTTGTATTAGTTCTGCTCTTGGGTGGAACAATTAATGCACAAGTAGATCAATCTAGCTATTCTGTTCTAGGAGTTGGTAGTCCAAATTGGTCTGGCTTTGCTCAGAATGCAGCTATGGGAGGTTTTGGTATCAGTTACAATTCAAGATACTTCTTCAACGATCTAAACCCAGCTATTCTGGGAACAAACCGAGAAGCTGTATTTCAGCTTGGAACTGCCCTTGACTACAGAAGTATTACCAACGGCAACGAGACTTACTCAACGATGACGGGTGGATTTAAGGAGTTCTCGTTAAGTGCACCACTTATCTATGGCAAATGGAATTTTGGAATCTCCCTGACTCCTTATTCTTCGGTTAACTACGGATTTACACAGGATAGGACAGGGCCTGAAGGGGGTACTACTTTAGTAGACGTAACGGGACGTGGTGGAATAGACCAGGTCAACATGTCTACCGCTTACAATTTAGGAAACCTCTCCATTGGTCTAAAAGGAACTTATTACTTCGGCTCCATTAATAATGAGGAGAAATTTACTCTGGAAAGTCTTAACTCTCCTTTCGCCACCACCATAGTAAATGAAAGAAGAAGCTTTGGTGAGTTTGCCCTTAGCGGTGGAATCAGATATGCCCTTGAGCTAAACGAAAGTGAGCAAATTAACTTTGGCGCTTACTACAATCCTTCTTTCAACCTATCTCAGAGTTCTCTTATTACTTTTGAAAACGAAGATATCAATGGCACGGTCATCAATTCCGACACTTTGGTATATGACAAAGACCTTAATAAATCTATCCGCATACCTGAAAGAATTGGTTTCGGTGTTTCTTACGAAAAATTCAGAGCTCTCGCATTGGGTGTAGATGTTCAGTTACAGAACTGGAAAACTTACCGCAATAGCGATAACCTGGCAGAAAACTATTACGGTGAATCATTAAGAATTGCCATTGGGGCAGAATTTGTCCCAAACATAGAACAGCCAACCAAGTTATTTAATGTAACGAGCTTCAGATTTGGACTCCATTATGAACAAACCCCGTTTCTCGTTAATAATGAGACGGTTAATGATTTTGGTATAAATTTTGGGTTATCATTGCCGTTGAACTCATTCTGGGGTTTATCGCATGTAACAGCAGGATTTACCCTTGGCCAACGAGGAAATATTTCAACGGTTGGTCTGGTTCGTGAGAATTATTTAAAATTGAACCTTGGTTTTTCTTTACAAGATATAACCTGGTTCACAAAGCAAAGATTTAACTAAAACTACTGAATATTATGAGACTAAAAGCTCTAATCATTCTGGCCATGGTGGCACTATACTCTTCTGCCACTGCTCAGTTTAGCTGGCCAGAGGATCCGGAAAAAAGATCTGAAGCTCAAACGCTTTGGACGCTTTTTGATGATAATTACCGTCAGGGTAATTTCGAAGGTGCCAAACCACATTTGGCCAAACTATTGGAGAAATATCCAAAGCTAAGCACCTCACTGTACATCAATGGGATTAAAGTATGGGATGAGACCTATAGTAATTCCAAAGATGAAGCTGTTCAAAATGAAGCCGCCTCAATGGTAATGAAACTTTATGACATGAGGTTCGAGAATTTTGACGGGCAAGAGAAGGCAGTAATTGACAGAAAGGCCATTGATGCATTCAAATACTACTTTAGAGATGCCGAAAAAACACAAATGCTGCTTGATGTATTCGAGAGAGCCTATGAATTAAAAGGAGTTGATGCATTCTATCCATTGGGTAGGTACTATATGCAGCTTGCAGTATTGGCATTTGCAAGAGACAATGTAGAGATTTCAAAAGAGAGGATTCTTGAAATCTATGAGCAATGTACTCAGCACATTGACCATGAAATTGCTCAGGCAAGAGCAGCCAGCAAAAGCACCAAAAGATATGAGGATATCAAGGAATTCATCGATGAAAAACTTGGTGATATGGGTATCATCGATTGTGACTTTATTGTAAACAAGTTGGTTCCCGAATTCGAGCAGAATCCAAATGATGCTGAACTGGCTAATAAGATATTTGTCTTTGCCTTCGATGGTGGTTGTACTGATGCAGACTGGTTTGTAAAAGCCGCTGAAACGCATTTCGCCAATAGCCCTCAGTATGGAGTGGGTTACTTGCTAGGCGTTAAGTATGGAGCAGAGAAGGAGTATGAAAAGTCAAAAGAGTACTTCCTGAAAGCCGCTGAATTAACCGAAGACAATACTGATAAAGGTAAAGCCCTGAAGCAGATTGCTTCTACTGAAAGAATCAACGGTAACTACACTGAAGCCAGAAAGTATGCATTAGAAGCTGCTGAAGTAGATCCTACTTTAAAGGCTGACATGTATGAACTGATTGGTGATATGGTAATGGCCAGCACTCAGTGTGATCAGAAACAAAGTCAGGTTGATGACAGAGCAAGATATATTGCTGCTTATGACTACTATGCAGTAGCTGGCAACACGCTCAAAATGTCTCAGGCCAAAGCTCAGTTCCCAACCATCTCAGACATCTTCACCGAAAATAAGAAAGAAGGTGATAGCATGACTGTTGGATGTTGGATCAACAAAACTGTGAAGCTTCAAAGAAGACCTGATCAATAAGATTAAGATTTGAACAATAGAACGGTCTTTTCGTAAAGAGAAGACCGTTTTTTATTCATGAAGAAATTGAAATTCCACTTATTAGGCCTGTTAGCAGTCATTCTGGGACTAAACGCATGCTATTCAGACCAGAAGAAACTTTCAGAAATGGAAGTTTATGAAGGGCCTTTATATGAGTCGGAAGATGTTAGAATCCTATTTACTGATTCCACTGTAGTAAGGGTAGTCATTACCGGAGCCAAACAGCTCCAGCATCAGAATGGCGATATCGAATTCCCTGATGGTATCAAGATCGTTTTTTATGATAAGAATGGTCAGCAAACCTCGGAACTAACTGCCCAAAGTGGATACAAAGAAAATGACAGCAACCTATATCGCGCCAATGGCGATGTGTTTGTCAACAACCTCCAGCAAAAGCAAACATTAAGAACTGAAGAGCTCTTCTGGGACCCTGAAAAAGAGCAGATTTACACTGAAAAATTCGTAATCGTAGAAACTGAGGCGGAGATTATTCAGGCCGAAGGTATGACCGCTCCCCAAGATTTCTCCTCTTATGAGTTTACTAACCCAAGAGATGCTACCTTTACCGTAAAAGAAGAGTTTTGAAGAATCTGGGCGATACTATATTTTTTTCTTTGAGTGTGGTGTGCTTCATAATCGGTGTACACCAAACCATGACTTATGGCATAGCAGCCTCCTACTTCATTTTTATGGTATCGCTGGGTTTACTATTTTTAGTTAGATATAGAAGGGCGAAAAGAAAGGAAGAAGAAAAACAACAGCCCCAAAAGAAAAAGCCAAAGAAGCGCTAAATGGATACTTATCAACTGACCATGATTTTGGTCTGCCTTGTTCTCTCCGCATTTTTCTCAGGTACTGAGATCGCTTTTGTAAGTGCCAGCAAGCTCCAGATTGAGCTCCAGAATCAACAGGGAAAACTCACAGGCCGCATCCTGGCCTTCTTTACCCAAAAACCTTCCAGGCTTATCAATACAGCACTTGTTGGTAATACCATTGCCCTGGTGATCTACGGTATTTTTATGGCCAGTGTACTGGAACCACTTATAGCAGCCAAGCTGCCTGAAAGCTTCAACTCACAAAGTACTGTGGTAGTATTACAGACTGTTCTGTCGACTCTGATTGTACTCATTACGGCTGAATTTACCCCTAAAAGTATTTTCCTGCTCAATCCTAATAACCTGCTCAATCTGTTGGCCATTCCAATGATCATTATCTTCTTTATCATGTTCCCCGTGGTATGGTTGATTGAGCAGATGTCTAAGTTCATTATCATCTACGCACTAAAGCAGCAGTATTCAGAAGATCGCCAGGTTTTTGGTCTAACGGACCTGAGCAACTACATCAAGCAGAATACCCGTGATGACATCAGGAAATCCAAGGTGGAACTGGATACCAAGATTTTTAATAATGCATTAGAGTTCAAAACGGTGAGGGTCAGAGAGTGTATGATTCCCCGTACAGAGATTTCTGCGGTAGATATTGAAGATACGGTCGAAGACCTTAAAGACGAATTCATAGAAAGCGGGCATACTAAAATCCTGGTTTATAGAGACAGCATAGACGATGTTATTGGCTACTGCCATGTACTCGATCTCTTCAAAAAGCCTAAGGACATTGAGAGTATGCTTACACCCATTATCATTGTGCCGGAAACCATGCTGGCCAATGAACTGATGATTCAATTCATCCAGGAACGAAAAAGCCTGGCTCTGGTGGTAGACGAATTCGGAGGCACCTCCGGCATTGTGAGTCTTGAAGATGTGATCGAAGAGATCTTTGGAGAAATTCAGGATGAGCATGATGAAGACGAAGACTGGGTAGAACAAAGAATTGATGACAACAAGTATATACTCAGTGCCCGTCACGAAATAGACTACCTCAATGACAAGTTCGACTGGGATATACCAGAGGGCGACTACGACACGCTGGGTGGTTTTATTCTATCCATTACCGAAAGCATTCCGCAAGTCCATGATGTTGTAAAACACGGCCCATTTGAAATCAAAATAGTTTCGATGGAAGACGCCAGAATAGACAACGTTATGTTTATCTACCATTCAGACGAAGAAGACTGATTATAAGGCAGTTTTAGGCCATTTTTCCTTTGACTTTCGGGCATAATTCATTTATGTTTGCGCCTATTTAAATTTTAACCGATGTCTATAATCAATACGCTTCGTGAGAAGATGGGACGACTCCTGGTAGTCGTAGTGGGATTTTCGATTTTAGCTTTTGTTTTAACCGACCTGGCGACTAATCAGAACCTGTTTGGCGGTGGCGCCAGAATAGTTGGAGAAATTGATGGCGAAGATATTACGCAGGAAGAATTTGCCACTATGGTAGATAATTACATGCGTAGCTATGGCTATCCTACCGGCAATCAGCAAGCAACCCAATTTGCAAGAGAACAAGTATGGCAGGGGCTTATCAGCCAAACTGCTTTCTCTAATAAGTTGAGACAACTTGGTCTTGAGATTAGTACCAATGAAAGAATTGACCTGGTTCAGGGCAAGAACTTGTCTCCTGTAATGCAGAATTTCTTCAATCAGAGCATAGGCACAACCGACCCTACTCAAATCAAAGGCTTTCTGGCAACTCTTGATCAGTATCCGGCAGAATATCAGGTATATTTTACCAATGCTGAGCAGCAGGCAATGAGCAACAGACAAGTGCAGAAGTTCGAAAACATGTTGCTTAAGACTCAATATGTGACCCTTGCTGAAGCCCAAAGACAATACAGATCACAATTCGGTTTCGTAGAAACTGATTACGTATACGTACCATTCAGTTCAGTAGCTGATGATCAAATCGGACAAGTAAGCGATAGTGATATCAGAAACTATATTGCCGAACACGAAGAAGATTTCAAAGTAGAAGAGTCTAAAGACGTTGAATACGTTTCATTCCCTGTAGTACCTTCTGCTCAGGATTCTGCCATGTACCGCGATCAGATGGCGGAAATTCAGGCGGCTTTCGAAGATGAAACTAATAATGATTCAATCTATGCTATCAGCATGACCGAGCAGGGCATTGGATTCACTACTTACGATCCAAGTGCACTACCCATCTCTGTGGCTAACAACCTGACTACTCTGAAGAAAGGTGACATCATCGGACCTGAGCTTCAGAACGGAATTTATACGATCCACAAAATCTCTGACATTGTCCCTTCTGAGAACGCCTTTGCCAGAGCAAGCCAGATCGTGTTCTTCCTTCAGGGAAAAACTCCTTCTGAGCAATCAACAGTAAGAGAAACAGCCAGAAGCGTACTGAGAAGAATCAACAATGGTGAAGCATTTGAGCAACTGGCCAGAGAATATAGCGATGGACAGTTCAGCACCAGTGGTGGTGACCTGGGTTGGATCAAAGACACCGACTCTAAGGTGGCAGACATCAAAGACGAAATCTTCGGTGCTTCGAGAACAGGAGTCATCAGAAGACTGATTGAGAAGAATAATAAAATCTACATCGTCAATGTAACTCAAACACCTATTAAGCAACGTTTCAAACTGGCTCAGGTAATTGTTGAAATGGTTCCTTCATACGAAACCAGCAACGAAGTTTACCTGCAGGCTGCTGAATTCGCTGCTAATGTGAGCAATGCTCAGGAGTTCAGAGACTATGCTGCCAACAATGGCTACTCTGTATTCCAGGGCTCTAAAATTGACAAAAACGCTAACTCAATCGGTAGATTGACAGAAGCCAGACAAATCGTAACCTGGTTATATGGTGATGCTTCTATCGGGGATGTAAGCGACTTCGACCTGGATGGTGAATATGTAGTAGCGGTTTACACCAATGAAACAGAAGAAGGTGTTCAGTCAATTGATGAAGTAAGAGCTGAAGTAACTACTATTCTGAAGAATGAAAAGAAAGCCGAGTTCATCAAGTCTAAACTAAGCAGCCTTTCTGGTACTGCCAGTGCAATTGCTTCAGCCTATGGCGCAGAAGCTCAGTTGTTCAGCAAGCAAAACATCAGACTGGAAGATATGAGCATCGGTACTATCGGACTGGCTCCTGAAGCGGTTGGTGCAGCTTATGCCTTGCAAAACCCTGGAGATAAAACAGCTCCTCAGGTAATCGATGGCAATGGTGTGGTATTGATTGAACTAAAATCCAGATCAGAGGCTTCTGAATTAGGCGACTACACTGCTTATGAAAATGAGCTCCTACAGTTAGAGAGCACTAAACTACAGCAAAACATTGGCCTTGCCATTACAGAGAAAGTTGAAGTAACTGACGAGCGTTACAAGTACTTCTAAAAAATATCAAACCTGTAAGGAATAAAGAGGCTTTTGAAAGAGCCTCTTTTTTTGTTTAACTTTTAATCAAAGACCACATTCAATGGCGGGTAAGCAATTCGAAACAGATGAATTTAAGAGTAAGCTGGAAGCAGCCCATGACTTCCCTTCTCTTTATATGTTCAAGTTCATAGTCCTTGACGAAAAGAAGGAAGAAGTTAAAGCCCTTTTTCCTCTCAATGAGGTAAATTTCAAACCCTCGAGTAAAGGGAAATATACCAGCGTAACAGCCACGGTGATGGCTCACTCAAGTGATTTTGTCATTGACATTTATAAAAAAGCCCATAAAATAGAAGGCATCATCGCACTCTAATGAAGAAATTCCATCTGTTTGTTCTGTCGGGACTTTTGATTCTGGGCTGTAACCAGCCTAAGGAGCAAAAAGAAACCACCACAAAGCCTGATTCTGCCACAACTCCGCAGGAGAGGGCTTCAGAGCGGATAGAACCGGTATTCCCTGATGATGAGCTGGAGGAAAGAACAGACTGGCAAAATCCCGAGACTGTCCTTCAATCACTCGGAGACCTGAGTCAAAAGACTGTAGCCGATATTGGTGCAGGTTCAGGCTACTTCAGTTTCAAACTGGCCCGCCTTGCGGAGAAAGTAATCGCCTTGGATATTGACCCCAATGCACTGGAGTATATCGATGAACAAAAGGAAATAGTAGGCAATTGGGCCGACAACATTGAAACCCGCCTTACCCCACCCGATGTACCTAATCTGCTTCCCAATGAAGCCGATGCCGTATTGGTGGTGAATACCTTCAGTTTCATTCCTCAGCAGGAAACCTATTTCGAAAGACTCAAAGTAGGAATGAAATCAGGAGCGGAACTGGTAGTGGTAGACTTCAAGAAAGGGGGAATTCCTGTAGGCCCTCCGGAAGACAGAAAAATGGACTCGAGTGAGATTCGATCCATTCTCAGAAAGGCAGGATACAGCAAAATCAGAGTAGACGAAAACAGTCTGCAATATCAATACATTATCAAAGCCATAAACTAGCAAGCCATGTGGAAAGAAGAAGACAACAAGCTGACTAAAACTTTTGAATTCAAAGACTTTACAGAAGCTTTCGGCTTTATGTGCAAAGTGGCCATTGAAGCAGAAAAGATGAACCATCATCCCAACTGGTCGAATGTATGGAACCGGGTAAGCTTCGAACTTACTACCCATGATGCAGGGAATACCGTGACCGAAAAAGATCGTAAATTGGCTGAAATCATAGACCAGCTGGCCTGATGCTCGAAAAAATTCATCTATATCTGGTACCCACCCCCATTGGCAACCTTGATGACATCACGCTCAGGGCTATTAAAACGCTTAATGAAGTTGATGTAATTCTGGCTGAGGACACCCGAACTTCGGGCAAATTACTCAAGCACCATCAGATCAGTAAGCCATTGCAGAGCTATCATATCTTCAATGAGCATCAGGCAGTAGCCAAACTGGTTGAGCGGATGCGGGCGGGAGAAACCTTCGCACTGATTTCAGATGCCGGCACCCCTTCTATCTCAGATCCCGGATTTCTTTTGGTGAGAGAAACTTTGGCCGCGGACCTGGAAGTGAACTGTCTCCCAGGAGCTACCGCTTTTGTGCCTGCTCTGGTCAATTCAGGACTTCCATCAGACAAGTTTGTGTTCGAAGGATTCCTTCCCCACAAAAAAGGAAGACAAACCCGGTTGAAAAAACTGGCAGAGGAAGAACGCACCATAATACTCTATGAATCACCACACCGGCTGATCAAATCTTTAGAGCAACTGAAGGAATTTTTAGGTGACCGTCAGGCTTCGGTTTCAAGAGAAATTTCCAAAATGTTTGAAGAAACCGTTAGAGGAACCCTCTCCGAATTGATCCATCACTTTGATACCAATGGGGTGAAGGGTGAATTTGTGGTGGTAATTCAAGGTGCCGGTTAGGTACAGTCTATCGATCCAAAAGTAATTTTTGCCTTCGAAAAGTCAAGAAAGAGGTCTTCATGGGCTTCTATTTGATGAAACAAAAGCTTCCCCGGTTCAATGTCTTTAAGTCGGGGAAACGATGCTGAAGAAGACCCATCAGGCAATAAGATTCTGGAATAGTAATTGGTGATCATGAGATAATAAACCTGGTCCAATGACTTCCCCGAGTAATAGTAAGTGCGGTTAAAACAACCATCAAAATACTCAGTCACATGATAGCTGCCATCGGCAAAAACCAGTGAATCAACCTTCACTTCATAATAGCCATCCCAATTTTTCCACTTTATGCTTTTCGTGGTTTTGTATCTCTTCGATTTCATACCAAAAGAGCTTTCCAACTCTTTAGGATCCAACTGAAAGAAAGCCCAATCATTAAGCTTAGAAGGAGGAAAGTTGATCACTTCGGCATTCAAGGCATATCCTCTGTAATCACCATATTTCACCTGAACCCAAAATGTCTGTATGGTATAACCTCCCAGCCTTTCTGGCCTGTCAGGTGTCCCATCCAGCTCTCCGATCATTATCGTCAACTCAGACTCGGGTAATACATCAAGTCGCACCACCTCGGTGCCATAAGGCAGCCTGATTACCTCACTGCTATTCAAATCCGGAGATTCATAAATGGCTGTGGAATCGGGATTCCAGATAAAATACCTGTTAAATGACTCAAGCTGAGCCAGCAATGGTTCTCCGATACCAAGCAACAACAGAATGGTTATTCCCCTTAAATAGATAGTCATATGCATCTAATTCGATCTCAGCTGCTTCTCATACAGCCTATTGATTTTCTCCTTTGCGCGCATCAACCTCATTTTAGCGGCACTTTCCGAAATATGCAATGTATTGACGATCGTCTGGAGCGACTGCTTTTCCTTATACTTCAGCAATAAGAGTAATTTTTCTTCAGGTGTGATTTGCTCCAGCAACTGCTCCAGGGCAAGCATTAAAGATTCCTGATCTACTTCCTCCGCTTCAATTACCTCCTCCAGCTCAGATGAAAGCTTATCAGAAATAACCTGATGTGTATTCCTCTTCTTCTTTCGCAAATAGTCTACACAGGTATGATAAACGATGGTATAAAGCCAGGTCTTAAATTTGGCCTCAGACCTGAAAGTATTCAGCTGCATAAACACTTTAATGAATACCTCCTGGCTCAGGTCTGCTGCCTCGTCAGCATCTTTTACATACCCCTTACACTTCTTTAGCACATAGTCATGGTAACGATCGGCCAGCACAGAAAAATAACGTTGTGGACCACCTTCCTGAAGAAAGTGAACCAGCTCTTCATCGCTCAATTGAGAGTCGAGATTGCCCTTAACTTTTTTTTCTGTGTTCATGTGACTTTGTACCGCTGTCGCGTCTAAGAGTCACTAATGTATAAAGAAGATGCTGCTTTCTGAAAAGGCTGTTTTAGATATTAATATGCTCCCGCAACCCAATGATGTTACTTGCGGGCCTACCAGCCTTCAGGCGGTTTACGAGTATTTCGGTGACAACATTCAACTGAATGAGGTCATCTCTCAGGTCAAACAATTGAAGTCCGGAGGAACCCTCGCAGTCAACCTGGGCAACCATGCCCTTAAGCGTGGATACGAAGCCGTTATTTACACTTACAACCTGCAACTGTTCGACCCTTCCTGGTTCAGTGAGCCCGAAGTAGACCTGAACAATAAGCTGGCACTGCAGTGCCATTATAAACCTCAGCGAAAGATCAGGTTCGCCTCAACAGCCTACCAGAAATTTCTGCGTTTGGGAGGGCAGATCAAATTTGAAGACCTGACCCCTGCCTTGCTTAAGTCATTTCTAATGCAGCATCAGCCCATACTCACCGGCCTGAGTGCAACCTATCTATACCAGAGCCCGAGAGAAACTGGCGACTTCAAAATAGAATATGACGACCTGCGCGGTCTGCCTACAGGACACTTCGTGGTACTCAACGGTATTTCATCGGATGAAACCAGGGTTTCTATTGCAGATCCGCTTAAGAATAATCCCCTGGCCAATGGCCACCATTACGAAGTAGATATTCACCGACTGATTAACTCTATTATGCTGGGTATGGTCACTTATGACGCCAACCTGCTAATCATCAGACCTAAACAATGAACAAACTCATCGTTATCGAAAAGCCACACAAGTGGCAACTGGACATTCCCAACGTGGATGTAATCTCTGCCCATGACTACCTGTCGGAAGCTTCGGGCCAATTTGGTAAGAACACTAAGGTCATTAACCTCTGTAAGTCTTACCAATACCAAAGTGTAGGCTATTATGTCTCCCTATTGGCAGAAGCCCGAGGTCATAAGGTACTACCTGAAATTGCCACTATTCAGGATTTCAGGTTTCCATCCATGATCAAGGATGATGCGCAGGACTTTGATACCATCATTCAAAAAAGTCTGGGTAACAGTGCTTCAACCAGACATGAGTTCAAAATCTATTTTGGATATACCGAAGAGCTGACCAACTCAAGTCTGGGAATGCTTCTATTCAACCTGTTTCAATCGCCCATACTCAAAGCCGTATTCGTAAAACGCGACAAATGGGTGTTGGAAAACCTGAGGCCATTGAACATCTATGACCTGACAGGAGAAGAGCGACAAAAGCTCAGCGATTACCTCGGCCTGTTTATGAGCAATAAAAAGGTAGTGAGGAAGAACCACCAGCGCAGGAGGTTCGACCTGGCTATTCTGGTCAACCCGGATGACCCCAACCCACCCAGCAACAGCAGGGCGCTGCAGAAGTTTGTCAAAGCAGCAGAAGAAGTCGGGTTTAACACAGAGATTATTACCAAGAACGACTATGGCAAAATCACTCAGTTCGATGCCCTCTTTATCCGCGAGACCACCAATGTAAACAACCATACTTTCAGACTGGCTAAGAAGGCACAGTCAGAAGGACTGGTGGTGATTGATGATCCGGTCTCCATTATGCGCTGCACCAATAAGGTTTACCTCAACGAGCTGATGAGAAGCCACGGCATCAATACGCCCAAAGCAGCCATTGTCTCGAAGGAAAACCCTTCCAGCGCTATTGAGAAAATCGGGTTTCCATTCATTCTTAAAGAACCTGATGGTGCCTTTTCCAAAGGCGTAAAGAAGGTTCAGAATGAAGAAGAGCTGAACGAACTGCTGAAAGGCTTTTTCAAAAGCTCCGAACTATTGATTGCTCAGGAGTTTATGCCCACCCCATTCGATTGGCGGGTAGGCGTATTCAATGGCCAACCACTATATGTATGTAAGTACTTCATGGCCCGAAATCACTGGCAAATTATTGAATGGAAGAAAAGTGGAAAGGCTCAGGAAGGCAAGTCTGAAACCTACCCTGTTCATGAAGTGTCCAAAGCACTCATCAATACTGCCATCAAAGCCACCAAGCTCATTGGCAACGGACTCTATGGTGTAGACATCAAAGAGGTGAACAAGAAATTCTATGTCATTGAGGTGAACGACAACCCTAACCTCGATGCCGGAATTGAAGACAGAATTTTAAAGAACAGACTTTACGAGACCATTATGGAAACGCTGATGGATCGTGTCAAAATAAAACAATGAGTACCGAAAAAGCACACTTAAACCTGTTTCAGGCCTTCGGAATAGAGCTTGAATACATGATAGTTGATATCGAAACGCTTAATGTAAAACCGATTGCCGATGAGGTGTTGAAATCACTGGCAGGAGAAATTACCAATGAAGTCAGTTTCGGTAATATCACCTGGTCCAACGAATTGGCCCTCCATGTACTGGAGCTCAAGTGTACTACGCCTACGGCCGATTTAGAGCAACTATCGAACGATTTTGCCGAAGCAGTTCAACAGATGAACCAGGTACTCTCCGACTTTCAGGCTCAACTGATGCCATCTGCCGCACACCCTTGGATGGACCCTGAAACCGAAACCGTTCGCTGGCCACATGACAATGCTGAGATATATGCTACCTATGACCGCATATTCAACTGCAAAGGTCATGGCTGGAGCAACCTGCAAAGCATGCACATCAACCTCCCCTTCAATGGTGATGAGGAGTTCGCCCGACTGCATGCTGCCATCAGGCTACTCCTGCCTATTATGCCTGCTCTTTCAGCCAGCTCGGCTATCCTTGATGGGGAAGATACAGGCTATTGGGACAAGCGTTTAGATTTCTATCGAAAGAATCAGAAGGCAGTACCCATGCTCACGGGGCAGGTAATCCCTGAACCCGTCTTTTCGGAAAAGGCCTACCAGGAGGAAATCTTTGACCGGATAGCGAAAGATATTCAGGCTCATGATCCAGAAGGTATATTAGAACCTATCTGGCTTAACTCCCGAGGAGCTATTGCCCGTTTCGATCGAGGCGCTATTGAAATCCGTATTCTAGACATTCAGGAATGTCCACAAGCCGATTTAGCCATTGCCTCACTCATTATTCATGCGCTTAAGCTTTTAGTCGATGAGTACCTGGTTCCTCACGAAAGTCAAAAAGCATTTGAAACCGAAGAGCTGGCCACCATCTTCAAACATGTGATCAGGCATGGAGAACACAGTCTGATTCAACATGAAGCCTATCTCAATGCCTTCGGTTTGAATGCTGTAGATGAAATGACTGCCCTTGAAATCTGGCAGTATATCAAGAGAAAGATAGACCGAAAATTCCCTCATGCCCTCAAGTTCTGGCAGCAGGAAATAGAGCTCCTTTTCGATGAAGGGAGCCTTTCTACCAGGGTGCTGAATGCCCTGGAAGCCAACCTGGATCATGACAACCTGAAACTGGTCTATTCGGAATTATGCGATTGTCTGGAGAATAATCAAATGTTAAGAGAATGTCTGGAAGAAGCTTTTTAATCACCTGCGAACATGCCGGCAACTATGTACCCGGCAACTATCGCTATTTGTTTCTGGGAAATGAGGCCATATTAGATACCCATCGCGGTTACGACATTGGTGCAGGACCTCTGGCCGAATACCTGGCCGATTCACTCAAACTGACCCTCTATGTCAATATGGTGACCAGGCTTTTGGTCGACAGTAACAGGTCTAAATTCAACCCTGAAATCTATTCAGAGTTCAGCAGGTCATTGGATCCGGTGGTGAAAAAATTCATGACCAAGAAATACTACACTGCTTACAGGCAACAGGTCTATGAGTGGATTAAAGACAGAGCCCGAAAAACTGATCAGGTAGTTCACATTTCCATTCACACCTTTACACCTGTGCTTAAAGGAGAAGTGCGGAAGGCCGACATAGGTGTACTCTATGATGAAAAAAGAGAACCAGAAGCCCGAATAGCCGGCACCATGGCCAATGAGTTAAGCGCATTAGCCCCTCAGCTTACTACCAGACACAACTATCCATACCTGGGCACCGCTGACGGATTCACTACTTACCTAAGACGTGAGTTCAGACCCCAGAATTATTCAGGTATAGAAATAGAGGTCAACCAAAAACACCATGGTAAAGCGGAAATGGAAGAAGTGAAGAGAGCCCTGAAAGGAGCCATTGCCTCAATTATGAGTGAAGAAGCTGCTGTCTGTTAAAGTCGTTTCAACTTAGACATGGCGCATAATATGACCTATATTTGTGTCAAATCACCTGGCCATGCAAAAACTACTACAAGACGTCATTGTTCTGGTAAAAGAAACCGGAGACTTTATCCGCGAGGAGTCACTCAAATTCGATGAATCCAAAATCGAATACAAGGGCAAAAACGACCTGGTTTCCTACGTAGATAAAGAGGCTGAAAAACTGCTGGTTAAAGGACTGTCTGAAATTCTTCCAGGCAGTGGATTCATTACCGAAGAAGGAACTTCGAGCAAAAAATCGGATAGCTATAACTGGATCATCGACCCGCTGGATGGCACTACCAATTTTACGCATGGCCTGCCCGTTTATGCCATTTCCGTAGCACTGATGAAAAGAGGAGAATTGGCTTTAGGTGTAGTATATGAGCTAAATCGTGATGAATGCTTTCATGCCAGCAAGGGTGAAGGTGCATACCTGAATCACATGCCCATTAAGGTATCCTCCGTGAAAACGCTGGATAAATCATTATTGGCTACCGGATTTCCCTACTACAATTTTGAGCAAATGAACCGTTACCTCGCCATCCTCAACGACTTCATGCAAAATACACATGGCCTGAGAAGAATGGGCAGTGCCGCTGTAGACCTTGTCTATACAGCCTGTGGTCGTTTCGAAGGTTTCTTTGAGTATAATCTCAATGCCTGGGATGTGGCAGCAGGTGCCCTCATTGTGCAGGAGGCGGGTGGAAAAGTTACCGATTTCAAAGGAGGCAACGACTATCTCTTTGGCCGGGAAATTATAGCAGGTAACGTTGCTCAGCCGCAAATGCTTAAGGTCATTCAGAAACACTGGGGGAAGAAATAATGAGTGATCTGAAGAACAACTTTTGACTTTCAGCTCATTTCACGAACTTTGTCAGCCCATACGCAGTTCACTAGACAATGCAGGAATTAATCATTACCATACTCTTTTTAGCAGCTTCTTTCTTTATGGGTAGAAAGCTCTATCGTCAGTATAAAGCCAAAGACAGTTGTGCTACAGGTTGTGAAAAGTGCTCTCCTTCTGTCAGTCAAAAGGGTTTTAAAATGCCCGATCATCTTAAGGGCTAAGCCCAGACCTTCGTTCCTTCCGAACAGTTCTTACACATTTCAATCTCACTCCTCGAACGTATCAATTGCTGTCTGAAATGCTGGTATGATTGGCTTCTCCATACCTTTCGAAAAGACTGATCTTTCATTTCTCCCAGTTGATAGTGAGCGTCCTTGTCAAAACAGCAGGGCACTACTTTACCATCCCAGGTAATGACGCAAGAATGCCACATCTTCCAGCAATGATTCACCAGCTTGTTCTTAATGGCCCATTTACCATTAGCCAATTGCCGATAGCGACTATACTTCTCTATGCTTGGGATTAGCTCGGAGCCATCTTCGTAATCATAAACCTGGGCTGTTTTAAAAGCCACCTCATCCACACCCAACTCCTTAGCCAATTGCTTCACCTCCTCTAACTGGTGTTCATTTGGCTTCACCACCAGGTATTGAAAGATGATATGCGGAGTGCTGGATTTGAGCGCTCTCTTCCATTTCACCACGTTTTTGGTGCCTTCAATTACCCTATCCAACTTCCCTCCGATGCGGTATTGTTCGTAAGTCTCCTGAGTGGTACCATCTATGGAGATGATTAGTCTGTCCAGACCAGACTCCACCGTTTTACGGGCGACATCATCTTTCAGATAGTGGGCATTGGTAGAAGTGGCTGTGTAAATTTTCTTTTGGCTGGCATAAGTCACCTGATCGAGAAAGCGCGGATTCAGGTAAGGTTCACCCTGAAAGTAAAAGATGAGATAAGTAAGCCTGGGTGCCAATTCATCGATCACCTGCTGATAAACCTCCTCTTCCAGCATTCCCGTGGGTCGGGTAAAGTTCCGCAAACCACTGGGGCATTCGGGACATCGCAGGTTACAGGAAGTAGTGGGCTCCAGCGCAATACTGGTGGGCATTCCCCAATGATGGGCCTTGCCGGTAACTTTCGATACATAGTAACTGGAAACCAGCTGCACCATATTCCAAAGCCTTAGCGGACTAAGCCCTGAAACGTAATTCAATCCGTCTCGCCAATTACCATTCATGCTTTCAAGTTAGGGGCTGGAATAAACTCAGCAAAATTGAGTTGTATATTTGATGCATTAATGGAGAAAAGAAATAGTTTTAATCTATGAAGCTCAACTTACTGTTGCTAAGCCTTTTTACTTGTCTTAGTCTTTCAGCGCAATTTCCACAACTTTCTGATCAGGCAGAAGTGAGCTTGATTACCGTTGGCCCCGGCCCAAGTCTGGTAGATTGCTTTGGTCACAGTGCGCTTAGGGTGAAAGATCCGGCCCTGAATATGGACAAGGCCTATAACTACGGCATTTTTGATACGACAGAAAAGAATTTCTATCTCCGCTTTGCCGCAGGTACTGCCGAATACATGGTGGCCGCCTATGACTTTAGCCGTTTTTACAACAACTATCGTGGTCAAAACCGATGGATTACCGAGCAGGTATTGAATATAGACCAGGCTGAAAAGCAGGGTATATTCGATTTTCTGGAGAACAATATTCTTCCCCAAAATAAATTCTACCGTTACGATCAGTTCTTTGACAACTGCGCCACCAAGCTTCGCGATATTCCCCGCTCAGTGCTGGGCGACAGACTTCAGTTCCATGGTGGACACCTGGAAGAAGAAGCCACCCTCAGAGACCTGGTTGACGAAAACTCATTTAACCATCCGTGGATGGATCTGGGCATAGATATCGGTTTGGGCAATCTGGTCGACAAAGTAGCTGATGTGGAAGACCGCATGTATTTGCCCGACTATGTGCTCTCTGCCTATGAACATGCCACCATCAGTCGCAACGGACAAGAAGTGCCGGCCATCAAAGCCACCAATCAACTGTTTGAGTCTGAGTATTATGAAATTCACCGGGAAACTCTCAGTCCTACCTTATTGATTTCGGTAATCGCCCTGATCGTGATGATTCTTACCGTAAAGGACTATTTATCGAAAAGAAGATCTCGTTGGCTGGACTTTGTCCTTTTCCTGATCACGGGGCTGGTAGGCCTGGCTGTACTACTTCTTTGGGTAGCCACCCATCATACCACCACTGTGAACAACCTGAATATCTTATGGGCATTTGCCCCTAACCTGATTGTAGCCTTCCTGATGATTAAGAAAGAGCCCAAGCAATGGTTGATGGTTTATGTGCGCTTCCTTGTTATTCTGCTGATCGCCATGACTTTTGTATGGATAGGTCAATTACAGAACTACAATACCGCCATGATTCCTTTAATGATCATGCTGACTTTCCGCTATGTCTACCTTTGGCAAAAAGGTCTGGGAGGAACAAGAAAGAGAGCTTTTTAAAGCGCCTTAAAGCGAATCGCTACTCCTCCACCTCTTGCCATTTTTAAAGTCAGTTCATCACCCAACTTTACCGTCTTTTGAGTGATCTCATAAGCCGCCTGATTGGTTTCGAAATCCGCATCCGCTGCGTCCTGATAAATCTGTGCTTCATAGGTAACTCCTGCCTGTAAGAAGTCAAGTTCTATAGTGAGCTCTCTAGCATTTTCATTGGTAAGGCCTCCCAAATACCAATCGTGACCTCCTTTTTCCAGCCGGGCCATTACAATATACTCTCCGATTTCTCCATCGACCACCACTGAACCATCCCAGTCAGTTGGTACATCTTTGATAAACTGAAATGCTGCCTGACCTTCATAATGCTCAATCAGGTCAGATGCCATTTGAACCGGGCTGTAGACTACCACATATTCTGCCAGCTGGTAAGCCAGTGTGGTAGGCACATAAGCTCCTTCTTTATATTCATTCATATCGAGTTTGAATATGCCCGGAGTATAGTCTATTGGTCCACCCAACATACGGGTAAAGGGTACGATGGTGAGGTGTTCCGGTGGATTACCATAGCCCCAGGGAGAGTTAAACTCTGATCCGCGCAGGCCTTCTCTGGCCATCATGTTCGGGTAAGTTCTTCTGATTCCTGTAGCCTTAATGGGCTCATGGGCAAAGACCATCACCTCAGACTCAGCTGCCTTTTTCAATACTTTTCTGTAGTGATTCACCATCCATTGACCATGGTGATATTCACCTTCAGGAATGATAGGGCCAACATAACCCGTTTTCACGGCATGAATCCCCAGGTCTTTCATCAGGGCATAGGCTGTATCTAACTGTTGCTCATAAGTACGCGGAGCGGCAGAAGTTTCATGGTGCATAATAATCTCCACTCCTTTTTGCTTTCCATAAGCCACTACTTCACGGATATCATAGTCAGGATAAGGGGTTACGAAATCAAAAACACCTTCGCGATCTGGAAAACCAATCCAGCGCTCCCAACCTGTATTCCAGCCTTCAACCAACACCCCATCGAAACCATTCCTGGCAGCAAAATCAATATACTTTTTCGCCTTGGCAGTAGTGGCGCCATGCTTTCCACTGGCATAGTCCCAGGCCGAAGTTTGCAGGTGCATCTCCCACCAGATCCCGATATACTTGCCCGGCTTGATCCAGTCAGTGTTCTCCAATTGATTCGGCTCATTCAGGTTGACGATCAGCTTGGATTCGACCAGGTCACCGGCTTTCTCTCCTACCTGAATGGTTCTCCAGGGAGTATGAAAAGGAGCCTGTACTTTAGCCTTCCAGCCATTCAGTTTAGAGGGTACCAATGAGCTGGTCAAAGTTCTTTTATCCTCCTCAATTCGGAGGGTCATTCCTGCATAATCGGTTAGGTTAGCCTCATGAATACTGATATACAAACCATCCTCACTCTTCATGGTCAGCGGTGTATTGACCGCATGTTTTTCCATTATGGTGGTGGCCGCCAACAGGCTGCCATCGACCAATGAAGAGTCTATTTCGCTGATCTTATGGCTCTGATACAGGTATTCATAGCTATCGTAATCGGCAGGAATCCACCAGGTCTGATGGTCTCCGGTAAGTTGAAACTCACTGCGTTCGTCATCTATAATCACTTCGCTCAGGCCTTCCTGCTGAGGAAACTCATATCGAAAACCAATTCCTTCTTCATAGAGCTTAAAATGTACATCAACCAACAGCTGGTCTGCGGGACGCTGAAAATGGAAAACATAGGACCTGAAGTCATCGATGATTACCCCGTCTTCTCCCCAAAGAGGCCTCCAGGTTTTCTTACTGCCGGTACTGTCTACACCTACTAATTTCAGATCAGTGCCTACAAAACCATGATCCCGCAACTCCATACCCAAAGTAGATTCCAGCAATACCGGTTGACCTTTAAAATTCATGCTATAAGCCAAATGGCCATCAGTGTTCTCAAATACCTTCACCTGAACGGCACCCTTTGGCGACTTCAGGGATGTTGAGAAATGATCTGAACAGGAAAAGAGAACAAAGGGAAGCAGAAGAAAAGCAAGCTTTTTCATAAGGTTGAATTTGTTGTACAATTTAAGAAGAAGGTGAATTGTTGCAACTTGCAGGATCAATCCTTAACGATTTCATCAACTACATCTCTGATGAGATCCGCTTCAAAACCCTTATTGTATAAGTGCTGAGTCAGTTTGCCCTTGATAACATAGGCTGAATTTCCTTCGAGCCGGGCATATTTCCTTTGGGCGTGTTCTCTGAGGGCGTTCCAATAATCATCCGGATCGATTTCTTCCATGCCCTTTCTAATACAATACTCCGAAAGCCGATGTGGCCTCAGACTTTGAAGTATCTTTTGTTTGCCCCACTTCTTCATTCGGAATTTCCCTCCAATAAAAGCCTTGGCAAAACGCTCTTCATTAATGAAACCCTCCATGATCAGTTCAGTGAGTACCTCCTCTACATCATCCTGATGTAAGCCATAATCATAAAGTTTATCGCGCACCTGTTGCTGAGACCTTTCCTGGTAGGCACAATAGTCTGCCGCCTTGAGCTTGGCAGTTTTTCTGTCGTAAGTCCTTTTCGGCTTGGGCTGATCGCGATCGAACATGAGGCTGAAATTAAGTAATAGGCTTATCTAAACTAAGAGGCTCTGCAAAAACCTCTTACTCCTTTTCCAATGTCGGCCAAATCAATGAGCTCAGAGTGATAAGAGCAATTTGTTAAATGAATAAATTCAATGATTAATTGTATTAAATCAAATCAAAATTTAGATTTGACTCTGTAAAATCAAAACGCACTTTCTGATACTAGCATTAACCACAACTAAACTTTTGTGTTATGCTAATCACCAGACTGAAATCAGTTTTGATTTTCGCAATCCTGGCAGCCGTTTTTTCATGTGCTGACCCGTACGAGTCTTCCGAAGTAGCGCTAGAAAATAGCAGAAGAGCTGTCCAGCCAGAAGACATTCCTCATGTAACTTCCAAACTATTCGACAGGCTTGGTCTGGCCAATGGTACCGAAAGGTTCAGTATGGCTTCAGCAACCGGAGAGCCGGAATTTACCATTGATTGGGAAAAAATACTGGAAAGTATCGACTCATCCGGTACAGCCACCTACACTTTTTATCTTCATTCCAATGCAACCAGACCAGGGGAATTCTATAACCTGGTGATGCGACTGGATTCCGAAAACAATGCCTACAAGCCATTTATTGTCAGGTATACCATGACAGACGAATTCTTGCAGCAGTATCTGGCAACAGGTTCTATGGAAGGGTTTGATGGTGAAATGAGCATTATACCAGTAAAGGGACCTGATAGTGGTACCGAGTACCAGGCCAGTTTACCAGACCATGTCAGGTCCATCACTCCTGACAAGGATTGCCCCGAAGAGAATATAGGTTTCGATGATGGCTCCTCTGGTGGCGGGGGTGGTGGACCTTCGACAGGAGGACCTACAGGGGGTGGAGGTAGCTGGGTTACTGTAACACGCTGTGATTATTATCTGGTCAAGAACTATTACGACACCTATGTAGACGGAGAATATTCGAGCACCAATTACTACTACACCATGGAGAAGGACTGCTATGAGTATTCATACCTTTCTCATACTGAAGTAGCTGGCGAAGATGATTGTGATTTAGGTGATGGTGAGATTCCGATTATTGATCCCACTCCTTTCTCTTCAAATATCTGCAATAAGATTATTGCTTTTGACAAAATTCCAACTGACGATTCCGAAACGAGCTTTACGGGTGAAGTTAGAAGAGTTCATGTGCCTGCCGTCCATACTGAAACAGGGGAGTTTGTTGAAGCCTTTTGGGGAGCCTGGTGTGTAACTTTTGGTACTTCGGCAAACTTGGTTAACAATGAATATAAAGCTTCAGAAATTTTTAAAGAAGCCTGGAGGCTATCAACAATTCAAGTGGAAATTTGGTTGAATAGGCAGGAATCAAACCCCGGGAAATTAACCTTCTCCAATCAATTTTTGTCTATTTTTAATTCCAACATTACGGCCTTGGCAAGTACCTCTGGTGAAGGTTATGTCCATATTGTCCCTAGTACAAAATCATGTAAAAGCGTACGATCAACCTGGTTGACATACTGTAAATGATACCTAATGAATAATATCTATCTCCCAAGAGAATACTCTAAAATGGTGTTGGCCTTAAAGGACCTATTCTATTTTAAGAGCCCCCTCAAAGACGCTGTTATTGAGTTGGATAAGCTGGAAGACAAAGGCTCATATAGGAACACCATCCTTGATTACTCAGATTGCGGGACTCAATGGAAGACTTTATTGAATGAACTGAGAGCAACTTATCCAAACCTTAAGGTTAGCAACACAACCAATGCACAACAACCCTCCTGGAATGGCGAACTTTTTATCGAGCTGAACGAATTCGGTTACCTGGCAGGCGCTCTGAGCATTCGATTTAGCATCAGTCGGCTGGGGCCATACTTTACGGTTTTAGGGATTGACGGGGTGAAGCTTAATAGAGCACAAAACATGCCATCGGAAAATGACAAAAGAAAATATAATGGCTTTATGCCATATACGGTACATGCCTCTCCCAGTGCACTTTTTGAACCTTATTATGAAGATTTGAGAAAGGCAATTAAGGCTCACTTCCCAGACAGCAGACAAATTCCCTGCGAAGTACTATTTGAGAGAATCCCTGGTCTCAGGACTGACGAACTAGACCAGGACAGGACAATCTATGAGGCTCTGTTTCTAGGCGAGATCAAAACCTTCTTTTCCATAAAAGGCAATAGATACTACCCTCAATCTGACTGGCTTGTTGATTAATGCATATTCCAAGCACTTCCATTATTAAATGTGACGATAAAACTGTGGAAGAGAAGAGTGAGTTCGAATTCGATGACTAGACAACTTTTCATTAAGGACTCATAAGCACCAAAGAATAAATGGAATGCGCGTCAAACATGTAACTAAAAATGAAACAGCTATTTCAGTATAAAGTCATTCCAATCTTGGCCCTTATTACGGTTGCTGGTTATTTTGTCATTCTCAACCCAACCATTAAACAAGGACAAATCAATGTTGAGAATTCGAAGTCTTTGGTTTTAGGTATGTCAAAGGAAGAAGTTCTGAAAGTTATGGGTCCACCAAACTCCATTTCAGAAGAAACTACTCAAGAGGGTGCTACCGAAACCTACTATTATCAGCCACCACCATTTTCGTCAGATGGCATTTTTGTTGAGTTTGATCAGCATGAGCAAGCAACCAAAATAGTGTATTACGAATAATGTTAATCCACTTAAAAAAATTAACCAGAGCCATTAGCCCCTGTTTTGATTCGTGACAGACAGTTAAAGAAAACTTCAATGTACAATAGAGCTTTAAAATTGACGAACCGTTGTTGCGAACAACAAGCCTGAACAGCCCATAAAAAAAGCCTGACTACTTAGTCAGGCTTTTGTGCGCACGAGAGGAGTCGAACCTCCACGCAACTTAATGCACCACCCCCTCAAGATGGCGTGTCTACCAATTCCACCACGTGCGCAGGAAAGGTTGGCAAAAGTAAATAAGAATTCCGCTTTTTCAAATAATTCATTGTTGCCTTTAATCCTTTCTACTTTGTAGGTACCCTAGTTGTTTTCTACATTTAATCACTGAATCAGAAGAATGAGTAAACAAAACACCAACAAGCTGTTAGGGCTTGTATTTATCGTTATTGGATCCATTGCGGTGATGGCCAACTTTGACCTGATCCCCTGGCAAATCAGATATTACATTTTTCAATGGGAAAACATCCTCATTCTCATAGGTGGCTATCTTATTCTGAGCGATCAGAACAAAAGAGCCGGAGCGATTTTACTGGTCATCGGACTGATCTTCGTAGTAGATGATTGGTTTAGAATTCGCACCTCCATCTGGGACTTCTGGCCACTTATATTCGTTTTTGCAGGAGTTCAGTTGATCAGAAGAACTGTTAAGAAGCCTGAAGCTTCAGAAGCTGGTGAAAACTATGAACCCCATGACCCGAACAGAATAGAGGACGTAGCCGTGTTCAGTGGTGGCGATCGCATTATCTCAACAAAAAACTTCAAAGGAGGTTCTCTTACAGCAGTCTTTGGTGGTTCCAATATTGACCTGACCATGGCCGGTATGGAACAAAACACAGCCGAAGTGGAAATCTTCTATATGTTTGGTGGTTCCAAGATAAGGGTGCCAAAAGACTGGCAGGTAGACCTTAGGGTGACCAATATTTTTGGAGGAATGTCTGACAAACGTATCATTCATGATCCCAATGCTACTTCTGACAAAAGGCTGGTTATTAAAGGCCTCGTGATTTTTGGCGGGGCAGAAATATCAAATTAAGAAAAATGAAAAAAGCGCTATTCCTAAGTCTGATACTCGTTTCCACATTAGCCTATTCACAAGACAGAATTACAGGAAAACCCTGGGCTACCAGAAGTGAAGTAATCGCACAACATGGAATGGCCGCTACCAGCCAGCCTCTGGCCACTCAGGTAGCGCTTGATATTCTGAAGAAAGGTGGAAACGCCATTGATGCGGCCATTGCTGCCAATGCCACTCTGGGATTGGTTGAACCGACAGGTAATGGCATAGGAGGTGATCTATTCGCCATTGTTTGGGACGCCAAAACCCAAAAGCTATACGGACTGAATGCCTCCGGAAGATCTCCCTATGATCTTACCCTGGACTACTTCAAGAAAAACGGATACGACAAAATACCGTCCTACGGCCCACTACCCGTATCGGTTCCAGGAGCAGTAGATGGCTGGTTCGAGCTACATGAGCGATTTGGTTCTATGGACATGACTGAAATACTTCAACCTGCCATTGACTATGCAAATGAAGGATTTCCCGTTACAGAACTCATTGCTTACCTGATGGAAGCTGGTGCCAAAAACCTACAGAAGTTTCCCGGCTTTAAAGAAACCTTTATGCCCAATGGCAGAACTCCCCGAAAGGGAGAAGTATTTAAAAACCCGGCCTTGGCTAACACCCTCACCAAAATCGCCAAGGGTGGTAGAGATGCCTTTTATAAAGGTGAAATCGCAGGAACTATTGCAGCCTATATGAAGCAAATGGGTGGCTTCCTTTCTGAAAAGGATCTGGCCGATCATACTTCAGAATGGGTCGAGCCGGTTTCCGTGAACTATAGAGGATATGATGTCTGGGAACTCCCTCCTAACGGACAGGGGATTGCTGCCTTGCAAATGCTTCAGATTCTTGAAGAGTATGATATCAAATCGATGGGTTTCGGCAGCAGGGAATACATCCACACATTTACCGAAGCCAAAAAACTAGCCTTTGAAGACCGGGCGAAGTTCTATGCCGATTTAGACTTTTATCAGACCCCCGTAGACTGGTTAATTTCGGATGACTATGCCAGACAACGAAAAACCCTGATCGATCCTGAAAAAGCCGGAAAATCGTACCCGGCCGGCCAATTGAAAGATGGTGATACCATTTACATGACCGTAGCCGACAAAGACGGCAATATGGTATCGCTTATTCAAAGTAATTACAGAGGAATGGGTTCAGGTATGACACCTCCGGGGCTCGGTTTCATCTTACAAGACAGAGGTGAGTTGTTCAGTCTGGAAGAAGGACACGCCAATGTTTATGAACCACACAAAAGACCTTTCCATACCATCATCCCGGCATTTATCACCAAAGACGACAAGCCATGGGTAAGCTTCGGACTGATGGGTGGTGCCACTCAACCACAGGGCCACGTTCAAATTGTTATTAACCTGATTGACTTTGGTATGAACTTGCAGGAAGCAGGTGATGCCCCTAGAATTCTGCATAATGGCTCCTCTCAACCTACCGGAGAAACCATGACGGATGGAGGAGTTCTCCAATTAGAAACAGGTATTAGCTATGAAGTGATTCGTGAATTGGTGAAAATGGGACACCAGATTTCCTTTAATGTAGGAAGCTATGGTGGCTACCAAGCCATTATGTGGGATGCCATCAATCAGGTCTACTATGGTGCTTCAGAATCCAGAAAAGATGGACAGGCTGCGGGGTATTAGACTAATAGTTCTTCTCTCAATAGCTACATCGGCCTTGTATGCTTGTGATCCAGTTAGCTCCTTGAGTTTGGAAAATAAAAGCGCAGACACGCTTTTAATAAGAGTACAGGCTCATAAAGGATATCTCGAAGATTGGTGTGAAATAGAAGTTGTCAATTGTATTGCGCCTGACCAATATGAGCTTAAGGTTTACCCAAATACACAAACAGAACTTCCACCAAGAACCATGGGCTTTTTTCCTAGAATAAACTGGGTAACAATATCCTCCTCAGGGTTTCAAGACACCCTGTTTTACCTTAATAAACGCCAAGAGCTCAGATCAGGACTGAAAATGAAGAGATCAAAAAAAGGAATAGGTCAGTATTATATAACCATTTTTGAGCCCCGCTAAAATCGGATTAAAATAACCTATGAATCAACGACTTGCTCATATAGCTATTGTTGTCCATGACTATGACGAAGCTATAGCATTTTATACCGAAAAGCTTCACTTTGAATTGATAGAAGATACCCAACTCAACGATGAAAAAAGATGGGTTTTGGTTCGACCTAAAGGCTCAGAATGCTGTCTCCTTCTGGCAAAAGCCGCCAATGAAGAACAGAAAATGGCAGTAGGTAATCAGTCGGGAGGAAGAGTTTTCCTATTTCTCCACACCGATAGCTTTGATCGTGATTTTAAAAACCTACTAGATCAAAAAATTGAGGTGGTTCGTAGGCCACAAGTAGAAGCATATGGAAAGGTCGCTGTTTTCAAGGACTTGTATGGAAACCTCTGGGATTTAATAGAACCTGGCTACAAACAATAATATTGTCTGTCCACTTTTGCCAAATTGACCAGCGGCAACTCTGCATTTAAACCGAATGACTAACTTCCTTGATGAAAAAGTCATCGCTACTCCTTATCCTACTGATTGTTGGACTCAGTCCCCTTTCCTGCCAAAAGGCACCGGAAGCCGACTATGCCTTCGATAATGTTCAGGTCATTGATGTGAAAACGGGTGAAATCAAGCCAGAACAGACTGTTTTTGTAAAAGATGGTAAAATCACGCTGATTGTCCCTTCTAAGGAAGCTAATCTGGATGGCACCATGAATACGATTATCGGTAATGGCCGTTACCTGATGCCTGGCTTGGCAGAAATGCATGCCCATATTCCAGGCAATCAGAACATGAAATTACTGGAAGAGACACTCTTCCTTTATCTGTCTAATGGCGTTACCACCATCAGGGGTATGTTAGGTCAGCCTTATCATCTCGAGCTGAAAGACAAAGTACTATCTGGTGAAATCCTGGGTCCAAGAATCTATACTTCAGGCCCGAGTCTTAATGGTAACTCAGTAACCTCAACAGAACAGGCAGATCAAATGGTCAGGAATCAAAAAGCAGCTGGCTATGATTTTATGAAACTCCACCCGGGCCTCACTATGGAGAACTTTAATCAGATTGTTCAAACAGCTCAGGAAGTGGGCATGCCTTATGCCGGTCATGTCAGTGTTGATGTTGGTATCAGAAGAGCTCTTGAAGCAGAATATGCCAGTATTGATCATGTCGATGGTTATCTGGAAGGGATTGTACCTTCAACCATCAGGGTTAACCCCAATGCCAATGGCTTCTTTGGAATCAACTTTACTAAAATTGCTGACGAAGCATTGATCGATGAGTTGGTGCAAATGACCGTAGATCATAATGTATGGATCGTACCTACACAGGCCATGATGGAGCGCTGGGTAGGGCCGGAAGATCCGGAAATATTAGCCCAGGAACCGGAAATGAAATATATGCCACCCAATACTTTGAATACCTGGGTAAGAACCAAAAAACAGGTGATTGAGGCAGCCAATTATGATCCCGACCAGGCCTTAAAGTTCAATGAGCTTAGAAGAGAAATCATCAAAAAACTTCATGATGGAGGTGCCCGGTTCTTGTTAGGATCAGACGCCCCTCAGGTATTCAATGTACCAGGATTCTCTATTCAAAGGGAACTGGAGGCAATGACTCGTAGTGGTTTCACACCATTGGAAGCCATTCAGGCTGGCACAATCAATCCGGCAGCCTTCTTTGGGGCGGAAGGAGAATACGGAGTTATTGAACCCGGAGCTTCCGCTGACCTCATTATGCTTCAGAACAATCCCTTAGAAGACATCAATAACACACGAAGTCAACTGGGGGTGATGGTGAGAGGCAAATGGATGACCAAGGCAGACATCTATAAACGCCTTGACGAAATCGCTAAGGATTAGCAGAGATAACATTATAGAGAATTACTTTTTGTCATCCTGAGCTTGTCTCAGGGTCTCCGTTTTATAAAATGCTTGTCAGAAGACGAGCTTAGGATGACACAACCATTCCCATCTATTCATCCCTTAGGGCACTCACCGGATTGCCAGTAGCCGCTTTGAATGATTTAAAGCTAACCGTGATAAAGGCTACAATGGCAATAATCAAGGCTCCGAGAATGAATATACCTACTCCAATGCTGGTCTGATACGCGAAATCTTTCAGCCAGGAAGTCATCCACCAATAAGCCAGAGGAAAAGCAATTACTATCGCAATCAGAATAAGTTTTGCATAATCCTTTGCCAATAGAAGTACTACTTTCTGAACAGAAGCACCCAGCACCTTTCTAATCCCAATCTCCTTTTTAGCCTGCTCTGCCGTAAAGGAAACCAGGCCAAACAAGCCAAGGCAAGCCACGAAAATGGCCAATCCTGCAAAGCCAATGAAAACTGCATTGAATTGCTCATCGCTTTTATATTGTTGATCGAAGCGCTCATCCAGAAAAAAGAAGTCGAAAGGATTATCAGGATAAATTTCATCCCAGGTATTCTCAACAGAGGTCAATGTCTGACTCAGGTTTGCTCCGGCAAGCTTGAGGGAATAATAGCTACCTCCATCAGGCTCGTAGAAGAATATCATCGGGTCCAGCTCTTCCTTCAAAGAAGCCTGATGGTAGCTTTGAACTATTCCGATGATCTGATGCGGCTTTTCAGAATCAGGGTTTATTTTCTCACCGAGTGCATCTTCAGGAGAGTCGAAACCCATATGTTGCACAGCATTAATATTAAGCAGCACGGCTGCCGTATCTGTTTTAATATTACTGTCGAAGGTTCTTCCGGCTAAAAGATCAATTTCAAATTCGTCAAAGAAAAACTCATCTACGCTGACCCGGTAAAGATCTCTCAGGTCATTTCTGAAATGCCTGGAATGGAAACCACTGATAGAGAAATTCTCAATACCGGGAACACTATTGGAAAGGGTAAACCCTTCGATACCTGAAATTGATGACAGTTCATCTTTAAATACCTTTAATCTGTTACTTAAATCACCCTCCCCCTGGCTGGAACTCGGTGCTTTGATTACCAAAGTCTGCTCAATATTCAAGCCCAGCTCCTGACTCCGCATAAAGTTAAGCTGCTTCAGTACCAGAAATGTGCCCAGAATAAGTGTAACCGAAGCTGCAAACTGAAAGATCACCAGCAGCTGTCTAAAGCCAAAACCACCCTTTCGGCTATACAACTTACCCTTCAGTACCTGAACAGGGTGAAAAGAGGTCAATACAATGGCAGGATAAAGTCCTGAACAAAGAGAGCCTAGTAAGATCAAAGCGCCCAGGCCCAGAAGGATTTCAGTTGAGTACAGTAAATTCAGATCAAGCTGCAAATCCATAGAGCTATTGATACCAGGAACTACCGCTACGACTATGGCAACTGAAACCAGTACTGCAAGGAAGTTGTAGAGAAAAGACTCTACCATGAACTGAGCAAGTAAGTTAGACCTCAGCGCACCCACTACTTTTCTGATGCCAACTTCCTTAGCCCTCTTAATGGCCCTTGCTGTGGCCAGGTTCACGTAGTTCACCCAGGCAATTATTAAGACCAACATGGCAATGGCAGAAAGAAAGTAAATCTGATCGGCACCGCCATTTTTGCCCATATCCCATCCCAGACCTTCGGAATAAAGGTGAATATCCTGAATATTCTGAGTCCAGAGCACCTCTCTTATATTGTACTTCTCATAAGGTTCAGCCTTCTTTTCATCGAGATAAACCCCAAGCTTAGCATCCAAATCTGCCTGACTGGTTCCTTCATTCACTTTAATGAAGGTGTAAAAGTCATACCATCCCCAGTTGTTGGGCCATTCTTCAAAACCGCTCCAGCTTTTGAGCGAAGAGATCAGGTCGAATTTCATATGAGAGTTTTCAGGAAAATCCTGAAATACACCCGTTACCGTGAGTTCTGTAGTCCCTCTCCAGAAAATGGATTGACCAATAGGGTTTTCATTACCAAAGTATCTTTGTGCAGTACTTTCAGAAACCACTACCTGATTGGGTTGAGCGAGTACCTCATCTGCATTACCATCCACCAGAGAGAATCCAAACATGCGGAAAAAATTCTCGTCCGCCAGTACTGCATTCTCCTCATTGTATCGAATAGGCACTCCGTCCTCCTTTTTCACACTATAAACTCCGGTGCCAAAAGGCAGAATTCTGGTGGCCATGTTCACTTCCGGGAATTCCTCCAAGACATTGGGAGCAACGGCAGGATAAACCGGTGCACTCTTGACCTTAAGCTGACCATTGCCATACATATCCATAACCACCCGATAGGTATTTTCTGATTCCGGATGGAAGTTGTCATATGAAAGCTCTCTGATAACATGCAGACTAATCAGCAAACATGCTGTTATTCCGGCTATCAGACCCGAGAGATTAATAAAACTGTAGCCTTTCTGCTTTCTAAAATTCCGTAGACTAACCAGTAGATAGTTCTTATACATGGCGATATAGTTTGAGTTAAATGACCTTTTACTAAATGATGAGGGTCTGAAGAATTTGATCACATCCCAGATGAACCACCATCTGGCCTTCTTCAACCCAATAGATTGTTTTCTGTAATAAAATGCCTCCAGCAAATCTCCCTGAATTTCATCCAGCAGCTCATCGGCACAATACCACTCTAAAAAGCGATTGGCCCATACAGGAAGTTGATGATGATCCTTAGAAAATTCGCTTGGCATCAATAAGAGAAATTGAGTTTCGGCATCATTTGCCACAGCTTCTGACGGTTCTCCTGCAGCTCCTGCAGGGTCGACAGCCCGAGTTTAGTAACCTCGAAGATTCGTTTTCTCCGTCCACCTCTCTCTGCTGTAGCACCACCCATCTTAGACTTGATGAGTCTCTTTTTCTCCAATCGCTTGAGTACAGTATGTATGGCAGAAATTGAAATTCGGCTCTTCATATGTTCGAAGTAGGCCTCTGAGACAGTATAGCCATAAGCTTCTTCAGGCAAGACAGCCACAATGAGCAAAACAGATTCTTCCAGATTCCCTAAGCTTTGATTCATATTTCTACAACTATTGTAGAACAAATAAAGCAAGACTGAACCATTTCTACAACATTTGTAGATGTTATCTGTATCCATTGATGAGAACTCTACCCTTTTCGAAGAACCATTGTGCGGATTTCTACCTACACTATGACCGCCTGTAAAAGATTAACCAAGAATTCATATTTAATATTTGCAACATTATTGTATTTGCAATAACGTTGCATTTAAATTGAAACTATCAGATATGAAGGACATACTAAAACTAAAATGGTTACTGGTATTGGCAGTTGTGCTGAGCATCTCTGCCTGCGATAATGACGATCCCGAACCAGTTAATGAGGAAGAATTAATCACTACAGTGCGTGTTACATTCACTAGTACAGGTGCCACTGATGAGGTGATTGTGGCTACGTTTAAAGATCTGGATGGCCCAGGTGGAAATGCCCCAGAAATTACCAACCCAACTCTTTCTGCCAATAATACTTACAGTGTTTCGGTTGAATTCCTGAATGAGACAGAAACTCCGGCAGAAGATATTACTGAAGAAGTTTCTGAAGAGGCGAAAGAGCATCAGGTTTTCTTTGAAGTAGCTTCAGCACTTAACTTCACTTACAGCTACAATGATACTGATGGTGACGGTAATCCAATCGGTTTATCGGGCAATGTAACTACAGGCGATGCCAGCTCAGGTACCATGGCGGTAGTATTGATTCACGAGCCTAATAAATCAGCCAGCGGAGTTTCATCTGGTGATGCCACTAATGCAGGTGGTGAAGAAGATGTTCGAGTAAGTTTTACTGTGACTATACAGTAATCTGCTTGAGTGCAGTTTGATTGAAAAGAGGCTGCTGTTTTGAAACTTAGCTTTACGTCACCCTGAACTTGTTTCAGGGTCTCTCGAAACCAATTCCGAGATTCTGAAATAAATTCAGAATGACGCGCGACTATTGGTAGTTTCAAAACAGCAGCCTCTACTTTTATCCGAATAAAGTACCAGTCTGACCTGGCCTTTTAATCTTCAGGTGCTCATAAGCCAGGTGAGTCGCCTCTCTGCCTCTTGAAGTTCTTTTAAGAAACCCTTCCTGAATCAGGAATGGCTCATAAACCTCCTCAATGGTCTCTGCCTCTTCTCCAACCGCAGTGGCAATAGTAGAAATACCAACGGGCCCTCCTTTGAACTTCTCAATAATGGTGGTCAGAATGCGGTTATCCATATCATCTAATCCATGTGAATCCACATCGAGTGCATTCAGTGCCATCTCACTAATGTCTTTGGTAATTCTTCCTGTTCCCTTAATCTGGGCAAAGTCCCTCGTGCGCCTCAACAGGTTATTGGCAATACGTGGGGTGCCTCGGCTTCTTCTGGCAATTTCATAGGCAGCATCTTCATCGATAGGAGTATTCAATATCTCTGAAGAACGACCAACAATTCTGGTCAGTAGTTTCGAATCATAGTATTCCAACCTGGCATTGATACCAAAACGTGCTCTGAGTGGTGAAGTCAATAAGCCAGAACGGGTAGTGGCTCCAACTAAGGTAAATGGATTGAGACCAATCTGAACAGTTCTGGCATTGGGGCCTGAATCGAGCATAATGTCGATCTTATAGTCTTCCATAGCTGAATACAGATATTCCTCCACAATAGGATTCAATCGGTGAATTTCATCAATGAAAAGAACGTCTCCATCTTCCAAGTTCGTGAGGAGACCCGCCAGATCGCTGGGTTTATCCAAAACTGGGCCCGAGGTAGACTTGATATCGGCTCCTAGTTCATTGGCAATAATGTGAGACAAGGTAGTCTTGCCAAGGCCCGGAGGTCCATGTAGTAACACGTGGTCTAATGGCTCTGACCTCTGCTTCGCTGCCTGGACAAATATCTTGATGTTACCGACAATCTTATCCTGACCGGAAAAGTCATCAAATGAGAGCGGCCGTAAGGCTCTCTCAATATCTTTCTCAGATGAATTTAAATCATCACCGTTCGGATCCAGGTAATCTTCCCTCATTCAATCGTAATTCATTCAAAAGATAATCAACCCCTGGCATAATCAAGAATAGAAATTAAAATTCAAGGCCCAGGCTCTCAATTCAATTATCTTTGCCAAAAATAAGGGAATGGACAGGAATAAGCGCTCGAGGATATATTTAATTGTGTTGATGCTGGCAGTTTTTTTGGTTTACACCTATCGCCAAAATCAGCCCAAAGAAGTTTTGGTTCAGGGTACTACCATGGGCACCATAGCCTATAACATTAAGTATCTGGACAAAGATCAGCGTAATTTTAAGCCTCAGATAGACTCGCTCCTTCAAGACTTCAATCAATCCCTATCCACTTACATTCCCGACTCGGAGATATCAACCTTCAATAAAAATGGTAAGGTAAAGTTTTACTATCCCTATTTCTATGATGTCCTCGCAGCCAGTCGCGAGGTCAACGAGGCTACTGACGGTGCTTTTGACCCAACCGTGGGGCAGTTAATTGATGCCTGGGGTTTTGGGGATGGTAAGCTCATTGCCCCTGATAGCAGCCAGGTAGATTCTCTCATGGATTATATCGGTTTCGACAAAATCAAGTTCGATACGAATTACGCTTCCAAAGCGATTGATGGCCTGAAGCTCAATTTCTCGGCTATTGCCAAAGGACAAGCGATTGATGTGGTTGCCGATTGGCTAAAAGATCAGGGTATGGAAAATTTTATGGTAGAGATTGGTGGCGAAGTGCGTGCCCATGGCAAAAATCTGGATGGTGAATTCTGGACCATCGGCATAGAAGTGCCTGATGAAAAGCGCGTTGGTCGTCTTTTCGATGCCTTGCATTTAGAAAACCAGGGAATGGCTACATCAGGTAATTACAGAAACTTCAGAGTCCTTGATGATGGTAGAAAGGTAGTACATACTATTGATCCCAAAACCGGATACCCTAAAATGCAGACCTTGCTGAGTGCCACAATACTGGCTCCCAACTGTATGTTAGCGGATGCTTACGCAACAGCCTGTATGGTGATGGGTAAAGAAAAAAGCATTGCCTTGGTTGAAGCTGATCCTAGCTTAGAATGTTACCTGATCTACACTGACGAATCAGGCAATATGGCCACCTACCTTTCCTCCGGGCTGGAAGGCAAAACAATCAAGTCAGAAAGTGAGGAATAACTGAACTAATTCGTCCCGTTTTCGATTTTATTCTCATCTTTGCAATCTTGTTGCAAAAACAGGACTGAATATTGTTCATCAACGCAATCATATTATTTCTAGCCGCAGCACTGCCCGGTTTCTTCATGCTAAAGGCTTCAGGTTTTTCTGCCAGAAAACTGCAGCTTTTCCTGGTCTTTGCAGGGGCTTATCTCTTCTCGGTGACTGTGATTCACCTGATCCCCGATTTATTCCTCTCTAATGAGAACCCTTTTGCCATAGGTCTTTATATCCTTATTGGTTTCTTTCTTCAGAAGGTCATTGAAAATTTCACCAGTGGGGTTGAACATGGTCATGTACATCACCATGGTAATTACTCTGTGACCTATCTACTATTAGCATTGAGCTTACACTCGTTTCTGGAAGGAAGTATTATGACGGATTCTATTCATTCGAATCACAGTCCTGAATCAGTTTATGCCCATGGTAGTTCTCCTAAAATCTTACTGGGCATAGTCATGCATAAGATTCCCGCAGCAGTAGCCCTTATGGCATTGTTGCTGCATAAGTTTTCCAATAAGGTTCGAGCTTATTCGGTCTTACTCATTTTTGCACTGGCTTCTCCACTAGGACTGTTTACCGGTGAGTTCCTAAGTCACAGTGAACTACTACCTGAAAATTACCTGATCATCTTTTTTGCCATTGTAGCCGGAAGTTTCCTTCAAATTTCCACTACCATTTTCATTGAAACAGACCCTAGCCATAAATTGAACTGGCAGCGATTTAGCATTTCGCTTTTCGGAGCTCTTTGTGCCGTTCTGGCACAGCTGTTTATCTGAAACCCTGTTGCGTAGCTTTTCTTAATACATTTGAGCATGGGCCATCATCATCACCATCATCACGGGCATGGTCAAAGTACCAAAAACCTAAAGATTGCTTTCTTTCTTAACCTTTTCTTTACAGTTGTTGAACTGGTAGGAGGATTAATTACGGGTAGTTTGGCCATTTTATCTGATGCCTTACACGATCTTGGCGACAGTCTCAGCATTGGATTGAGCTGGTACTTCCAGAATCTATCGGAAAAAAAGCGAGACAACCACTTCTCCTACGGTTATAAGAGGTTTTCCCTGTTAGGAGCCATTATCAATGCCGTGGTGCTGCTCATCGGCTCTGTGATCATTATTAGTGAAGCGGTACCTGCTGTGCTTAACCCAGGTGAAGTAGATGAACAAGGCATGCTGTACATTGCCATTTTCGGAGTCATTGTTAACGGTGCAGCTGTGTTAAGACTGAGAAAGGGGAGTTCCATCAATGAGAAAGTAATTAGCCTTCATTTACTGGAAGATGTACTGGGTTGGATAGCAGTACTGATCGGTAGTTTGCTCATCATGTATTTCGACTGGTACTTTATAGATCCACTCCTTTCTGTGTTGATTGCACTGTTCATTATTTACAATGTGTTCAACAACCTGAAAAAGAGCTTTCAAATTATCCTTCAGGCTACCCCTCAAAACATTAATGTAGATAAGGTACATGAAAAGCTGAGAACTATACCAGAAGTAGTTGAAATCCATGATTGCCACATCTGGTCTATGGATGGAGAATACCATGTTTTCTCCGCCCACCTGGTTCTCGATAAATCTTATGAGCTGAAACTACAGTCTTCTATAAAAAAGAGAGCCAAACATTTACTGCATGAGATGGGGATTGAACACTCTACACTTGAATTTGAGTTACAGGATGAGGATTGTGATAGCTGCTAGTAAAAAAGCCACCCCAAGGGGTGGCTTTTTAGGTTTTGTTGTTTGATACTTCTTAATTATAAAGATAATTCAGAGCTGTTACGTCATTGGCATTAAAATCATCAGCCGGGCCACATGCCTGCATCAAAGAAGTGGCATCTGAACCTGTTGGAGTTCCTGGGATATAGATTGCTCCTACTCCGGCACTTCCTTCGTTGGTATTAGATCCGCAGCTTTCTCTGGTTTGATAATCCGTATGACGGAAACCAATACAGTGACCGATTTCATGAGCCATAACACCCTTCAATTCCTGTACAGTTGGACCAAAATTATCAATCCAGTAAGTGTTTAAGCCGAAACCATCAGCCGGATCACCGGAGGCAGTCGGGAAGCCTGCTGCTCTACCCAAAGTAATAAAGCCTCTTCTTGGTCTTTCACTAAATGCGGAGATAAAGATATCAGCATCTGTAGTGATAGTCTGATTTTTACCTTTACCAGATACAGTAACTGATGTCAGCTGGAATTGAAGCGCCAGATTTTCTGCATTGTACATGGCAATAGTCTGATTCAGAGCATCAATAGCTGACTGACTAAATGATGGGTCAATACCCACTTTAATCACTCTCGGAAGATTAGTCACCAGGTTAGTGGTGTGATAGTGCTCCGTACCAGGAACTTTAGGGTTTTTGAGAAGGCCATCGATCTCATCTTCAGCAAAGAATAAATCATATTCCACGATGTAGCCAGACTGGCCATTCCATTCACCTTTAATCACATCGTTTGGGCTGTAACCTGCTGCCTGAATTTTGTCTAAAACGGCTTGTGAAACGTCATCCTGAAAGTCAGGTGTTTCATCATTGACATTGTCGCAGGCATAGAGCGCAAAAGCGGCCAAAACGAGGCATGCGATTAGCGATTTCATTTTCTTCATAAAGTTAATAATTAGAGTTTAGTATTTGTTTAATTATTGCCATTCACATAGTGAAAGACCTTCTAAAAAACGTATTTTACCGTTCATATCAAAAACAAAAAGTAAGATTTATCTATCATCAAATAGTATTATTTCAAAAATTGTCATTCACATTCACATTAATCCTTTTCGTCACACGAAAGGTTCTGAATACATGTGCTTCTACTCAAATTTTATTTAATTCAAGCTATAATTATATGCTTCATCACCAATCCATTTGAAAAGCAGACTACTATATATTGTCATCCCCATTTTACTATTGTGTTTAAAGTCTTTGGCTGTAGCTCAAACTCGCGGTAACACTATACAGAATGGGTTACTGTTTAAGAACACTTGCATCCAACTTTGGCAGGTCAGCCCAGAACAAAGAGAAGACTTTCTTGCTGAGCATTCGGCAGAGATTATTGACTGGCTTTCTCCCACGCTGGCGGTACTACAAGATCACTCGCCAAACAAGTCTCGTATTCCATTTACTAGTCATTTGCTTCTACAAGATTCAGCCTTTATTCATGAATCTCAGCCAGGTACTCATTGGATCATCAAGCGGTGGGATAAGAAACTCAAGCACTTCGTTTATGAGGAAATCGAAGCAGATGCAGCTGAGGTTGCCGGTCTTCTGCAAGAAGGAATTGTTAATATTGCTCAACCCTTCTCCCAAACCGCCAAAACAGAAGCCAACACACTTTCTCACGATCTGTCGGTTAACGGAGTCAGCTGGATACATGCCTACAGACAAAACCTCAAAGGTGAAGGCAGAACACTCGCCATTAAAGAGCAGCTGTTTGATACACTAGACATTGACCTATACGCCAGGTACCTTCCATCTGAGCTTATCGACCCAATCATCAATTCCCATGCTACCAGTATGGCCAGTATCGCTGCTGGAGCAGGTAATACTTCTGAGTTGAGCCTGGGAGCCGCTTCAGGAGTTACCCTCACCTCCAGTACATTTACCAGCATTCTACCAGATGCCGGTTCGTTCTTCGACCAAACCGGAGTGAAGGTTCAGAATCACTCCTATGGTTTAGAAATCACCAATATCTATGACCTTCTGGCTGAAGCATATGACGAGCAGGTTAATGATCAACCACAAATTCTGCATGTCTTCTCATCAGGTAATTCAGGCTTTATCACGCCTGAATCAGGCCGATATGCTCAACTTGGACCCTTCTCCAACCTGACAGGTGGCTTCAAAATGGCAAAGAACATACTCACTGTAGGGGCAATAGACCAGGAATTGAATCTGGATGTACGAAGTTCAAAAGGCCCGACATCTGATGGTAGGATCAAGCCGGAAATTGTGGCCTATGGCGAGGGAGGGACTTCTGAGGCCGCAGCCTTGGTTTCAGGCACCAGTATCTTGCTTCGTGAAGCCTATTTTAATCAATTTGGTGAAGAAGTAAGTTCAGCAGCTCTTAAGGCTATTCTGATTGCAGGAGCTGATTCTATTGGTCAGTCTGTCGTCAGCTACTCCACTGGTTTTGGAAATCTCAATGCCAAAAAGAGCCTGGAACTAATTGAAAGGGAACAAATCATTCATGGTCAGATCGACAACACCGGTCAATTCACACGGGAAATTACCTTACCTGTTAATAGTGGAAAGGTTAGAATTGCCTTAGTATGGAATGATCCTGCTGCCACCGCGGGAGACCTGAAGTCATTGAAAAATAACCTGAATCTCAAAGTAGCCCATGACGGTCAGGAATGGTTACCATGGACGCTAGACCCATCACCACGTACAAACTTACTCGACCAAACTCCCCAAAGGGGTATAGATACACTGAATAATATTGAGCTAGTCACTCTTCCCTTGAATGGAGACAGACTGACCATACAAGTCAGCGGTGAAAGCATGCTCACTTCGAGCCAGGCCTTTCACATAGCCTATAGTGTTCAGTCTGACCATCAATTTGAGTGGCTATATCCCAGCTTTAATGATCCACAAGAAGCCGAAACAAGTACCAGGCTGAGGTTTCTGAACAGTTATCAGACCACAGGCATCTTGGAAATGCAGTTGGGAGATGGTTCCTGGCAGGAAATGGGCTTTGTCGAAGGGGAGAATCAGTTCGAGATTAGCTGGCCATCCTTTTCTGGCAAACTCAGGTTAAGAGCCCGGTTTGGAACTGACATCTATACTTCGGATGATTTGCTCATTAGTCCCAGAATTGAAGTAAGTAAAATCTATCTATGTGAGGATGAATTTCTACTCAGCTGGAACAGCCTGAACCTGGAAGGAGCATTTTATGAACTTTCCAAACCAGGAAACAGCGGATATCTGGAACCCTTTCTTGTAACAAGTGACACCTTTGCTATTCTTAACCGATCCAACGAAGAGTTTCTCTTCGACAAGATTAGCATTCGGGGTCGTTTGGGAGACCTAAAAACACTACAGGCACAGGTTTATGATTTTACTACGGATGGGATAGGATGTTTCTACACTACCTTCACCTCTTCGGTAGACGAGGAAATTGTTAAGCTCAATCTGGATCTCTCAGGCCTTTACAACATTGCTTCTGTCAGCTTTGAAAAGCTCAATGCTGAACAGTTTGAATCTATTTTATCACTTGATAACCCCACCTCCAACCTACTTGAGTCTACTGACTCAAATACTAGATCTGGTTACTACAGTTACAGGGCAAAAATCAATCTGTTAGATGCCATCAATGGAGAAACCACTGTACTAACAGACACATTAGAACTCCCCGTGATTTTAAAAGACAATATAACCGTTTTCCCCAACCCCATACAGAATGGAGAAGACCTGAACATATTGAATGATAATCTGAATGCAGCCTACATGCAGATCATCAATCATCAGGGAGCTGTCTTACAACAGGTGGAAATCAAGTTGGAAGCAGATTCATTTGAGGTCAATGGTCTCAGCTCTGGAATGTACCTGTATAGAATATTCAATATTGAAAAAGAACTGATTAAGTCAGGCAGGCTAATTGTCTATTGAAAGGAGTCCTTCTAAGAACTTCCTCCCTATCTACAGCCCTGTATTCAAGCCGTTTATCCATAATGGATATTCATTCTTAACAATCTCAGTTTTATACTCAGTTATTTATTAATTCATTTATATCAAAATATAATTGTCTTATATGGGTGACATTTCATTTTTTAAATCACTAAAGAATAATGATTACTTATTTTTTCCATATTCTTTATACTTTGAAAATGAAGAGACTATGCATTTTTATTCCCTTCGTTATCTTAACTCTGCTGAACCTATCTTGTAATAGACAAGAGCCAATTCCTGAATTTCAAAAAGAAAGATCAATAAGAGATATTGGCCTGAATCAGGTGCCTGAAATTGAATCTCTTTTAGCAGAAAGCCTTGGTTTGAATGAAGGTATGAAAGAGAACAGGTTTGAGTTAAACGATGGAAATGAGTTGTTAAGCCTCGAGATTGACTGGTCGAAAATTGTTGAGCTAATTGATACCCTGGGTAATACAAACTACTCCATTGCCATAAAAGATGAACAGAATGGCCCTTACATATTTCACAACCTTGTGGTAGGCAAAACACCTGAAGGTTTTTTGAAAAGACCTTATCTGATGACATACATTATGAGTGATGAATTCAGAGCTCAATACGATAATTCACAGTCAATCAAAGGCTTCCAAGGAACAGTCAAAAAACGACATTTAACTATTAATACCGGAAATACCGATGGTTATTCTTCCAGCCCTTTCCAATTAAAATCGAGCATTGATTCAGACCCCTGTGACACAGAAACAGGCATCAGTGGTGATTCCCCAAGCGGAGGTGGTGGAGAAGGTTTACCCACAGTGAACACTGATGACACTACATTTACCTATTGCATTTCTTACTGGGTAGATTTTGACGATGATGAATCTTGCGGTATGGGGTGCGTAACCGCATCGAGGTCTATTCTCATTACCGAATGTTTTGATGTCAGCTATTCCAGCAGTGATAGTGATCCATGTGACAATAGTGGAGAAGTAGCAGTAATTGATCCTAACAAGCCATGCCCCGGAGATCCATTACCTAACATGGAGATTGCCTCTTCCGGTGCCTCAGGCAAGAAAGGTGGTACGTTTGGCTATACTAGATCAAAAGGAACTCAGTTTCATGATGGAGTAGATTTAATGGCATCACCAGGAACGGTGTTTAATTCTATATTACCAGGTAAGGTTATTTACATTGAGAATACATTCAAAAGAAATACCTATCAGCGCAACAGTTATGGGAATTATATTGTAGTCAGGTCTACTCTATCCGATGGCACAATTATAGACATCAGCTATAATCACTTAAACAACACTTTTGTAAGCTTGGGAGACACTGTTAACTCTCAAACAACATTGGGTACCACTGGTCTGACTGGAAATGCCTCTAGCGAAAATACCAACGGTCATTTACATGTGAAAGCGAGAGTAATCGTCAAAGGGGTTCCGCTTAATAGAGATGATGTCAGAAATAACCCTGCACTTTATATTTCAAGCACCATTCACAGTGATGGTTCGGTAACTAAAAAACCTTGTAGAACATGAGAACCATATTATTTGCAACGACCCTATTTATTATTATCAACTCTCTGACCTATTCACAAGAATATGGATCAAAAAGCCAGTTCAAAGTGAATGGAGTTATCAGTTTCGGAGCAACGAAATCAGAGATTATCAGTACTTTAGGCCGCCCTACAAGGGAACAGAACGGTTACAATGAAATGGACGAAATTGATGTCCTGATTATGTGGTATAGAGGATGCAAACTCTTTATTGAAGAGGAAAAACTAGTTTCCTTTGAGTTTTACGACCCTACACTTTACATCCAGTATGGCAGTTATAAATTTCGAGTTAACGACTTAATCTCTGTTTTCAAACCTGCATTTCCCATAAGCTACAATCAGAGGCATATGAATCTGGATAACCCTGACTTCCCGCCAACTATGGTTATAAACCTAAAGGATATCGCTAATAGTACGGAGGAAGTACCAATAGATGAGTTCATATACATTGAATTCAGCTCCTCTTCATTAAGAATTACTTCTATTTCTCAAAGGACATACTAGTATGGAATAAAAAAACCCTGACGTTTCCGTCAGGGTTCTAGGTTAGTAGTAATCAACCCCATACATACTAACTACCGCATGCTTCACAGGCATCCGGGTTATCTAGCGAGCAAGCCATATCGGCTGCCTTCTGCTCCAGCTCTGCTGCAGTAGGCGCAGAAGCTGCGGCCTTGTCTACGGTGAACTGAATAGCATCAGCTGCTGCTCTGGATCTTAGATAATACATACCCGTTTTCAATCCTTTCTTCCAGGCATAGAAATGCATAGAAGTCATCTTACCGAAGTTCGGATCCTGAATATGTATGTTGAGACTTTGCGACTGACAGATATAAGCTCCTCTGTCGGCCGACATATCGATAATTGCTTTCTGAGAAATTTCCCAAACAGTTTTATAAAGCTCCTTGATGTTATCCGGAATCTCTTTGATACCCTGAACAGAGCCTTTAGCCGCAATAAGCTTGTTCTTCATATCTGAGCTCCAAAGCCCCAGGTCAATCAGATCTTTCATTAAATGCTTATTCACAATAACGAATTCACCTGATAGCGTTCTACGGGTATAGATGTTTGAGGTATATGGCTCAAAACACTCGTTGTTACCCAAGATTTGAGAAGTAGAAGCCGTTGGCATTGGAGCAACCAGCAAAGAGTTTCTCACACCATGTTTCTTCACTTCCTTCTTCAGGCTATCCCAATCCCAAAGCCCTGAATCAGGAGTTACACCCCACATATCGAATTGGAAGATTCCTTTAGAAACAGGAGAGCCTTTGAATGTTTCATAAGGACCATCAACGATTGCCTCATCTTTCGAAGCAGTCATGGCTGCAAAGTAGATGGTCTCGAAGATATCTCTGTTCAGCTTTCTGGCCTCTTCTGACTCGAATGGGAAGCCCATCATCAGGAAGGCATCGGCCAAACCCTGAACCCCCAAACCAATTGGTCTGTGACGCATGTTAGAGTTCTTGGCCTCTTCAACCGGATAGTAATTGACATCAATTACTTTGTTCAGGTTTTTAGTCGCTACGTAAGTGACATCGTAAAGCTTCTGGAAGTCGTACGTCTTGGTCTCTTCATCTACATATTTCGGTAGAGCAATTGAAGCCAGGTTACAAACAGCTACTTCATCAGGAGCAGTATATTCTATAATCTCAGTACACAAGTTTGAAGACTTGATGGTACCCAGGTTTTTCTGGTTAGATTTTTTGTTAGCAGCATCTTTGAAGAGCATGTAAGGAGTACCTGTCTCAATCTGAGCTTCCAGCACTTCAAACCAAAGGTCTTGTGCCTTTACAGTCTGACGACCTTTACCTTCCTTTTCATACTTTTCATACAGCTTCTCGAAGTCATCGCCATAGGCATCAGCCAAACCAGGACATTCATTAGGACACATCAGCGTCCACTCCTCGTTAGCTTCTACTCTCTTCATAAACAAGTCTGGAATCCATAGGGCATAGAACAAATCTCTTGCTCTCAGCTCTTCCTTACCATGGTTCTTTTTCAGATCAAGAAAGTCAAAGATATCGGCATGCCACGGCTCAAGGTACATGGCGAAAGATCCTTTTCTCTTTCCTCCACCCTGATCAACATATCTGGCAGTCATGTCGAAGTTTCTCAACATAGGTACAATACCATTAGAAACTCCACCGGTTCCTTTAATGTAAGACCCTTTAGCTCTCACATTGTGGATAGATAAACCAATACCTCCTGCAGACTGTGAAATTTTAGCACACTGCTTCAGGGTGTCATAAATACCATCGATACTGTCATCCTTCATGGTCAACAAGAAGCAAGATGAAAGTTGTGGCTTAGGTGTTCCTGCATTGAACAGGGTTGGTGTAGCATGAGTAAACCACTTTTCAGAAAGCAAGTGGTAAGTCTCAATAGCTTTCTCCATGTCTTCACCATGGATACCCACAGAAACTCTCATAAGCATGTGCTGTGGACGCTCAACGATCTTACCATCAAGTTTCATGAGGTAAGAACGCTCTAATGTCTTAAACCCGAAGTAGTCATAGCTGAAGTCTCTATCATAGATGATAGTAGAGTCAAGCAATGCCGCATTCTTCTTAATAATACCATAGGTTTCTTTTGAAACCAAAGGAGCATTTTCACCTGTCTTTGGATCTACATAGGTGTAAAGCCTCTTCATGGTATTAGTGAAAGACTTACTTGTAGTTTTGTGCAGGTTGGAAATGGCAATCCTGGCCGCCAGTTTAGCATAGTCAGGGTGTTTTACCGTCATCGTTGCAGCAATTTCAGCAGCCAGGTTATCTAGATCCTGAGTGCTAACTCCATCATAAAGGCCTTCAATAACCTTTTTAGCTACATCGATGGGTTCAACAAAGTTGGGGTCGAGGCCGTAGGATAATTTCTCTATCCTCGCGGTGATTTTGTCGAATTTGACAGACTCTCGTCTGCCATCTCTTTTTACTACTAACATATTTATATGGGGTTTGGGGGTATTTGGTTGTTTTAAAAATCAATTATTAGAAGTCATCATCGAACGACAGAGTTCGTGAATTGCTCTTATCGTCTTTGTCTTTCATGACTCCGGCTTTCTGATATTCACCCACTCTCTTCTCGAAAAAGTTTGTCTTTCCTTGCAGGGAAATCATCTCCATAAAGTCGAATGGATTAGTTGAGTTATATTCTTTGCTACAACCTAGCTCTACCAACAATCTGTCGGCCACAAACTCCAGGTACTGTGCCATAAGATCGGCATTCATACCAATTAGTCTAACAGGGAGTGACTCGGTAATAAACTCTCTTTCTATATCTAAAGCATCTATAATGATCTCTTTGATTCTCTCTTCAGGCACCTGGTTAATCAGGTGGTTATTGTGCAAATGACAGGCAAAGTCACAGTGCAATCCTTCATCTCTTGAGATCAACTCATTAGAGAAGGTGAGGCCTGGCATTAATCCTCTTTTCTTCAGCCAGAAAATAGAGCAGAAGCTGCCAGAGAAGAAGATTCCTTCAACTGCTGCAAAGGCAATAAGTCTTTCGGCAAAAGAAGGTGATTCGATCCACTTTAAAGCCCACTCAGCTTTCTTCTTAATGGCATCGAATGTTTCAATGGCATGGAAAAGCTGATCTGCTTCAACAGGATCTTTTATATAAGTATCAATTAATAACGAATAAGTTTCTGAGTGAATGTTTTCCATCATAATCTGGAAACCGTAGAAAAACTTGGCTTCGGTATACTGTACTTCATTCACGAAGTTCTCTGCCAGGTTTTCGTTCACGATACCGTCTGAAGCCGCGAAGAATGCCAGTACATGCTTAATGAAATAGCGCTCCTCGTCATTCAGTTTATTATTCCAGTCTGATAAGTCTTGATGAAGATCGATCTCCTCTGCAGTCCAGAAGCTTGCCTCAGCTTTCTTATAGAACTGCCAGATGTCATCATGTTTGATTGGAAACAGTACAAAGCGGTCTTTGTTCTCCTTCAATAATGGTTCCTCTACTGCGGTAGTTCGTTCGCTCATGTTACTTGTTTTATTGGGGTTGATAAAAAAAGGTCACGTTGAAAAACAAAAGCTTTTCAAAAAACAAGTGCCATTTACACAAGTGTAAACAGCAATTTCCTATGTATTTTTTCAGGGTCTCTGGCTAAATCCTTGATACTCTTCGGAGTAGGAGCCTAGCCAGATTAATAGGTTGTTCATTGGGGTCGTAACCTGAAACAAATATTACAAAAAGGGTCTGAAAAATCAATGTGAAAACTGAAGTCTTTTTATGCATGAAAACGATTTCATGTGTTCTTATAACTAGCTGTTTCATAGACCATTTACAGCCACTTATTACAGGAAAACTTCCTTCAATTTTCAGCGTATGGAAAGGTGAAAAAAATTGAAAATTTAATATTGGAAAATCGCTTGCATTTATCGCAGCGATTTGGTTTGTTATTAGCGATTATTCTGTTACCTTTGCAGTCCATTTTTGAAAAATACATTTATAATGTACGCAATTGTAGATATAGCAGGAAAGCAGTTCAAAGTAACGCAAGACCAATTCGTCTACGCTCCACTGATGGAGGGCGAAGAAGGCGCTTCCGTAGAGTTCGAGAAAGTATTATTGCTCGACAACGAAGGTAAAGTTGAAGTTGGTGCCCCTATGGTAAAGGGTGCTAAGGTAGCCGGTAAAATTATCGGACATGTAAAAGGTGACAAAGTAATTGTCTTCAAGAAGAAAAGAAGAAAAGGTTACAAAGTAAAGAACGGTCACCGTCAACAGTTCACTAAAGTATTGATCGAAAAAATCTCTAAATAAGAAAGTACCATGGCACATAAAAAAGGAGTTGGTAGTTCGAAAAACGGTAGAGAGTCGGAAAGTAAACGACTTGGCGTTAAAATTTATGGTGGTCAGGCAGCGATTGCCGGAAACATCATTGTAAGACAAAGAGGTACTCAGCATCACCCGGGTAAGAATGTAGGTATTGGTAAAGACCACACCTTATTCGCACTGACTGACGGTGTTGTTGAATTCAAAAAAGGCAGAAAAGACAGATCTTATGTTTCTGTTCTTCCTTTCGAAGGAGAAGGCGGAGAAGCATAATTGAAGCCTATAGATATTCTAAACCCTGATTTCGTAAGAAGTCAGGGTTTTTTGTTTTCTGAGAATAGACACCCAGTCACTCCAGCTTGACGTAACCCCTTGGTTATAATATAGCGTCCAAGAAAGTCTGTAAAGTAGAAGGCCTTAGAAAGAGCACAAATGCCACTCCATAAAGGGCTCCCCATAGGTGGGCATCGTGATTGATATTATCTCTTCCTCTTTTACCCATTACAATCGAGTAGACAATAAAGATAGCCCCCAAAATATAACCGGGTAAACAGAGAATAGCATAGAGACAAAGATCCCTCAGAGGGTCGAATAGAATAAAGGCCAGTACCAATGCAGAAACGCCCCCAGAAGCTCCTAAAGAGTTATAATTGGGGTTGTTGCGGTGCTTAAACATCGTAGGCAGATTTGCCACTATAATGGCTGAAACAAAAAGTATGATATAGAGCAGTACTCCTGATTCATGGAAGTACACCTTAAAGATTCTTTCAATTGCTGCTCCAAAAAAGTATAGTGTAAACAGGTTGAGAAATAAATGTAAAGGGCCATTGTGAACAAACCCTGATGTAAGCAGCCGCCAGTACTCTTTCCTTCTTACGGTCTGATAAGGATTTAACATAAGCTTACTGTGGAGCTCAGGTTGCTTCCAGGCTATATAAGTCACCAGGCCGATGACTATCATTAGTCCGTAAGTAATGTCCATTATTTATCTCTGTCTATTAAATACTCGGCAAAGGAAATAAGCGGTCGTTTCTTACCTTCTTCCACAGGAATATCATTCAGTGCCTCAAATCCCTTGTTGAAATACTCATTCATTTTATCAAGAGTAAGCTGTCTGATTCCCATTTCATCATAAACCCTGGTTACCTCTCTCACCTTTTCATCACTGTTGAATTCAGTGGCTGAGATCCAGTTCTCAAGTTCACTCTTTTGCTCATCATTAGACAACTCCAGAGCCTTCAACAAAAGGAATGTCTTTTTATTGGCAATAATATCGCCACCTACCTGCTTTCCAAACTTCTCCTGGTCGGCATAAACATCGAGCAAATCATCTTTGAGCTGAAAGCCAATTCCAATGTGTACTCCAAAGTCATATAGCTTTTCACAGGCCTGCTCATCTGCACCAGCGAGCATTGCCCCTAATTTCAAACTAAAACCCAACAGCACTGCTGTCTTCAGTTTGATCATATGAATATAATCGGCTTCAGAAACCGTATTGAGTGTCTCGAAATTCATATCGAACTGCTGTCCTTCGCAAACTCCAGCAGCACATGCATTAAAGGCAGTGATGATTGCCTTTAGATCAGTTGGAGCATCTAGCAATAAGTCATAAGCCTTTACCAGCATAACATCACCTGATAGGATAGCCGTGCTGCTATTCCACTTCTCATGGACCGTGGGTTTACCTCTTCTTAGAGGGGCCTCATCCATGATATCATCATGCATTAGTGTGAAGTTGTGAAATACTTCTACTGCCAGTGCCTGGTCCAGAATTGATTCAGGGTCGTCCTTAAACAAGCGATAAGCTAAAAGGACCAAAACCGGCCTCAGTCTTTTTCCTCCCAGGGACATTATGTACCTGATAGGCTCGTATAATTCGTTGGGATTTTCTCCGTATGAAAGTTCGCTCAGGCGATTATTGATCAGGCCAATCTGGGCCTTCAAATCATTCGTCATTGTCAACAAAAATTAGGTCGATCGTTCTTCGGTCGATGTCGGTTGCCTTTACTCTCACCGTCACTTTGTCCCCGAGACTGATCATTCGCTTGTTTCTTCTACCCACGATGCGGTAGTTTTGTTCATCGAACTCGTAAAAATCATCATTCAAATCGGAAATACGAACCATTCCTTCGCATTTGGTCTCTGAAATCTCCACAAATACTCCCCACTCGGTTACACCACTTACAATACCAGGGAAATCCTTTTTCTCTACCAGTGACATGTATTCAACCTGCTTGTATTTTATAGAGGCTCTTTCTGCATCGGCCGCTCTTTTCTCCCTTTCAGAGGAGTGAAGACATAGCTCTTCGTATTCTTCACGGTCAGCCGACTTACCGCCATCCAGATAGTGCTGCAAAAGCCGATGAACCATCATATCAGGGTATCTTCTGATAGGAGAGGTGAAATGGGTATAATGGGCAAAGGCTAAACCGAAGTGTCCTTTTTCGCTGGTTGTGTATTTAGCTTTTGCCATGCTTCTAATAGCCAATTGCTCTAATACATTCTGCTCAGGTTTGCCCGTAATCTCATCCATGAGACCATTGAGAGTGCGAGAAACACCTCCTTTGTCAAAATCCATTTTATGACCAAAGCGGCTTGCAAACTTGGCAAAAGTGTCCAGCTTTTCAGGGTCCGGAGAATCGTGAGTCCTGTATACAAAGGTAAGTGGATTGGCAGCCTTGTGTTTGTTGTAGACAAACTCTGCTACTTTCTTATTGGCCAAAAGCATAAACTCTTCAATGAGCATATGAGCCGCTTTGCGTTCCTTAGGAATAATCCCTAGTGGCGTTCCCTTTTCATCGAGCTTAAACTTAACCTCTACTGTTTCGAAGTTAACGGCTCCATGCTGGAATCTCTTCTTTCTAAGTATGCCGGCTAACTGATTGAGCTGATTAATTTCTTCATGGAAGTCTCCCTCAGCATTTTCAATACGTTCCTGAGCTTCCTCATAAGTGAATCTCCTATCTGAATATATGATGGTTCTGCCGAACCATTCCTTTTTAATATTCGCTTCCTGATCCAACTCAAAGACAGCACTAAAAGTCAGCTTTTCTTCCTGAGGACGAAGTGAGCATAACCCATTGGACAGACGCTCTGGTAACATTGGAATAGTTCTGTCTACCAGGTAAACAGATGTGGCTCTATCTACTGCCTCTTCTTCCAATTGTGACTTGGGCTCTACATAATGGGTCACATCGGCTATATGTATTCCTACTTCAAAATTTCCATTACTCAGGGTTCTAAGCGAAAGAGCATCATCGAAATCCTTTGCATCTTCCGGATCAATCGTAAAGGTGGTTACTTCCCTGAAGTCCTTACGCTTATTAATTTCTTTTGTAGTTATCTTATCAGGAATAGCTTCTGCCTCATCATTCACCACCTCCGGAAACTCAAGAGGCAGGCCGAATTCAGCAATGATAGAATGTATTTCTGCATTATGCTCTCCTGCTTTACCCAGCACTCTCTGTACTACCCCCTCGGGTTTCTTGTCACGCTCCGGCCAATCAGTAATTTTGACAATGACTTTATCATTGTGTTGCGCTCCATTCAGGTCTTCATACCTCACATAAATGTCGTGATGCATTTTCTTGAAATCCGGAACAACAAAGGCATAGCGGGTTGACATTTCCACACGACCGACAAACTCATCGCGATGTCGATCAAGTACCTCTACCACTTTTCCCTCCACACTTTTACCATGCTTGGTAGACTTCAGAACCACTTTTACACGGTCGTCATCCATGGCTCCTGAAAGATCTTCCCTGGCCACCCAAATATCATCCTGTTCCTCGGCACCATCAGGTACCACATAGGCAAACCTGGAATTGACGAAGTCAACAGTTCCAATAATAGTTTTCTGTTCTGCCTCTACCAAATAGGAGCCATTGCGAAGCTTTTTCAATACTCCCCGATCTCCCATCCGGTAAATCACTTCGGATACTATTCCTTTTGACTGTGCATCTCTTACCCCCAGGCCTTTCAATATTTGTTTGATCTGATATCCTCTGCCTGGAGTTCTATTCAGAAACTCCATCACCAGTGGCTCAATCTGCTTGGCTGCTTTTTTTGTTACTGATGTGTCTTGTGGAGGAATACCTTTTCTTTTTCTGCCCATGAACAGTATTTAATAGAGTGATTTAAAATTAGATATAATAAAAGGATTTCTGACTGAATAGCCAGTTAAACGATGGTGATATTTTCGGGACGAAGGACTGAAAGCTGATTCATCTTAAGGAACACCTGTACTAAGACAGCTACATCTTTTTTACAGTACTTCACTATACGGTCAAGATCATTCATCTGATAGTAAATTCCATTCACCTGACTCCCATCAATATCATCCTTACTGCTTTCTATCTCAAATATTGAAGCTAACAAATCGAGAGAAGTATAGTGCTTATAATCACCAAATTTCCATAGTTCCAAAGTATCCAGGTGAGGAACTTCCCAGGGTTTTTTTCCAGATAGCTGTAAAGTCTTTGGTAACGGAATACCCTGAATCAGCATTCTTCGCCCGATATACGGAAAATCGAACTCTTTCCCATTATGCGCACAAAACCTGGTTTCCTTTTTATCGAAATGGCTATTGAGTAAGTCAGCAAACTCTTTAAGAAGCAGCTTCTCATCATGATTTGCAATAGCTGTGATACGCAACTTAGGTTCCGGCTCGATTTGAGAAAAGTAACCAACGGCTATGACAACAATTTTACCGAACTCTGAGTAAATACCTGCCCGTTCATAAAGCTCTTCGGGAGTCTTATCTTCTGCTTCTCTAAAGAACAATGCCTTTTTCTTCCATAATGCCTGTTTTCTCTCAGGCAGCTCATGAAATGACTTTGCCTCAGGGACAGTCTCAATATCCAGGAAAAGTATGTTTTTGAGAAAATCATTATTCATAAGAAAAGATAAGATATGAATAATTCTTCTTTTTTATCGAGCGTACTTACCCTTTATTTCCAGTTCTTGAATGTCTTCCAGATCAAATTCACTGAAGGGTTCTATGACAAACTTCTTATCGAACAACTCATTCATAATGTAGTAGCTAACCCAGAACTCATTATAGAAGCCAAACACCTCTGGAGTTATATTTTCCACCTTAGCTACAGATTGTTCATCTACCTTCTCAATCATATGCCTCAAAGTAGATGTCTTACGTGCGTCTGCAGATTGATCTTCATAGCCTTTAGAGACAATCATGACATTAGTCAACTCGATCAGGTTCTTGTTAATCAGGTAAACATGCCATTCGCTTTCACCCAGGTTGTTAATCACTTTCCCAATGCAGACTTTAACGCCCGTCACTTCAGGCATATCAATATCTTTTCTCATGATGCAAAATTAAGGATTGAATAATTACTGCGACATCCTTCCGAACCACTCCTTCATTACTTGTTCGGCAGCTTTACCCTGAGGGGTAAAATCGACATTGTAGGCACCATCATCTCTCCTCCTTCTCTGAATTTCAGCAGACTCAGGAACAGGCGGGTACCATTTCCACAGGTGAAATCCGGCAATAAAAGGTTGGTCAGCCAGACTTTCGAACATTCCTCTGTACAACACAGCCTGCGTTTCCTCACTGTAAATTTCTGCACGCTCTTCCCTGCCTAATCGTTGTGGCCACTGCCAGGGCTCAATACCAGCATCACTGGTGCTCTTGTATCCGATCTCTGTAAAAAGAATAGGCTTTTTGTATCTGGCTGAAAACTTCTCCAATGTCTTGAGGTGTTTTGACCAGCCTTCTTTTACTTCCTGAATTGTCGGCTCTTCTGTTTCGACAACCGGAAAATAGCCTTGTATTCCAATATAATCCAGCTCATCCCAGAAAGCTACTTCTTCATATTCATCAGCAAAATTGGCTGCATAGGTTAATCCCCCGGAATATACTTCGCGGATTTTTCTGATTAAGTTTCTCCAGTCTTGTTCACGTTCCACGCAGGTACGGTGCAGCTCTGTACCAATGCAAAGCATCTCGATCGACTCTTCTTCCGCCAGTTGAGCGTAATGAAGGATAAACTCCTCATAACTCTGAAACCAGGCTTTCCAATCTTCCTCACTCTCCATTCTTATTTCTCCTCTCCATTTCCCCTGGCTATCTCTAAGCCAGATGTGTGGTTTAAGAATGGTATGAATTCCATATTGCCTGGCGACTCGTGTCGTTTGACGAATACCTTTATCACTTTCTCCCCACCAGCCATCTTCACGCCCAATTTGATTACCAATTTTGGGTGAATTGAACTCCCTTTGCCACCCAAAAGGCGTTTGAGATATCCAGTTAATGTTCTTCTCCTTTAAATCTAATATGCTGGTAGAGTCGACTTGATATGGTGAGGCTACCCAACAGACTCCGCGGTGTTTATGTATAGCATTGATAGAAACGGGATGTTTCTCTTCAGATGAATTCAACAATAAATACCCTACAAGAACGATGAGTATGGGAGCGATAAGTACCGAAAGTTTCCTGGATTTCATGTGGTCAGTTCCATCTCAAAAACTGTAGCGAGGTGCTGAGTTAGCTTAGCCTTGACTTCTTCGAAGTCAACCTCATGTCCCAGCTCCTTTTCCATTGAAGTCACTGCCTTGTCATCTATGCCGCACGGCACGATGTGCCCGAAATAAGACAGGTCAGTATTCACATTTAAAGCAAGTCCATGCATGGTAACCCATCTACTGGACTTGACTCCCATTGCACATATTTTCCTTGGATCTTTAGCTCCCTCTTCAAAATCTACCCATACACCAGTTAGCCCTGAAATGCGTCCTGCACTGATGCCATAGTCGGCCATTGTGAGAATAACCGCTTCTTCCAGTAACCGAAGGTACTTATGGATATCAGTGAAAAAGTTCTCCAAATCCAGGATCGGATAGGCAACAATTTGCCCGGGCCCATGATATGTTATATCACCGCCTCTATTGATTTTGTAAAATTGGGCATGATTTCTCTCTAACCCCGCCTCATCAAGAAGCAGGTTTTCAATAGAACCACTTTTCCCTAGAGTATAGACATGAGGATGCTCACAGAATATGAGATAATTGTCAGTAGACATTATAGTGGAATCGTCCGCCAATTTTCTATTAGCGATCTTGCGATCAACAGTTTCCTTGAAGATCGATTCCTGATAATCCCAAACTTGTTGGTAATCTTTCTCACCTAGATCGATTACCTCAACTCTCTTATTCTGAAGAATACTCATGCTCTTGCATCAATCGGCCACATGCACGCTAAATTAGGCCTCATTCTGTCCGTCTCCAATAAGTTCAACAGATAATACACGAACATACTTCGTTACTTGTCTGTTGGCTTTCCGTTGGGCAGAAGTTTGATTTCGCGCAAGAAACTCTTTCTTAACCACGCTATCGTCTTTCATATTAAGGAACGTGGCTGAGAATTTCTTCATATTCTTCTTACCAGCCATGTTCCAAAAATAGACTAAGGCATGAAAGTTTCCAACATTTTGAACCCAGATTTGGCTTTTATATGAACAGTTTTGAATTTTCGTGGCAATAAAACCGCTTCTCCCATACGAATTTTTGTTGTTTGTCCCTCTGTTTCCAAAACAGCAGAACCATCGAAGCAGGTGTAAATAACAAAGGAATCTTTGTCAAAATGCTCACGAATTATCCCTGTGGTATACTCTAAAAGATTGGTTTGAAAGTACTGAGATTTGACCAGTGGGACGGCCTCATTCAGACACTTCTTATACTTAGTCTTGTACTCCGAATAGGCATGATAGTCTAGTGCGTCTAAAGCTTGTTCGGTATGTAACTCTCGCTTATTCCCTTCATCATCTACTCTGTTGAAATCATAAATGCGATAGGTCACATCTGACGATTGTTGTATTTCTGCTAACAAAAGTCCCTTCCCTATAGTGTGCACTCTACCTGCAGGAAGGTAAAAACAGTCGCCATCATGAACCTCTTCTTCATTCAGTAGCTCGGTAAGCTTTCCACTATTAAGATATTGAAGGTATTCTTCTCTATTCGTTTCTCTGTTGAAACCAGAAATCAGTTTTGCTCCCTGATCAGCCTGAAAGACATACCACATTTCGGATTTACCCAGAGAGTTATGTCGCTTTCTGGCCAATTTATCATCCGGATGAACCTGTATGGACAGGTCCTGAGCGGCATCAATGAACTTGACGAGCAAAGGAAAGTCAGTACCATACTGCTCATAAACCTTATCACCTACCAGGTCTCCTTTGAACACTTCAATGAGTTCAGGCAGCGTACTTCCTTTTAAAACTCCATCTGAAACCTTCGAAAGATTGCCAGGTACTCCCGATATCTCCCAGGTTTCACCACAATTCTTTAGTGGCGAGAAGTCTTTACCCAGGATATCTTTGATCTTGGTGCCTCCCCAGATTTTCTCTTTAAAGATTGTATCGAACTTCAGTGGGTAAAGGTATTTCTTCGTCATGCTTTTCTCATTTCTTTATAGGTGTTGATCAGTCCATTGGTAGAAGCATCATGGCTGCTTACTTCACTATCTCCGTCCAGTTCAGGAAGAATCTTTTTAGCCAGAACTTTACCAAGCTCAACTCCCCATTGATCGAAACTGAATATATTCCAGATTACTCCCTGTACAAATATTTTATGCTCATACATGGCTACAAGGCTCCCCAACACTTTTGGAGTAAGTTTCCTGAACAAGATGCTATTTGTTGGCCTGTTCCCCTCAAAAACTTTAAAAGGGGCCAGTTCAGCAATTTCATTGGCCGACTTACCCTGAGCCTTCAGTTCGGCAGTTACTTCTTCAAGCGTTTTACCATTCATGAGGGCCTCTGTCTGGGCAAAAAAGTTGGATAACAACTTAGGGTGATGATCTCCAATGGGATTTTGGCTGATAGCTGGTGCCAGAAAATCACAAGGAATGAGCTTAGTACCCTGATGGATCAGCTGATAAAAGGCGTGTTGTCCGTTAGTCCCTGGTTCTCCCCAAACTATTGGGCCTGTTTGATAGCTTACTTTTTCACCACCGCGGTCCACATATTTACCGTTACTCTCCATATTTCCTTGTTGGAAATAGGCTGCAAAGCGATGCATGTATTGATCATAAGGAAGTATAGCTTCGGATTCACTACCAAAGAAGTTACCGTACCATAAACCAATCAGAGCCAGAATAACAGGAATGTTATCTTCCAAAGGTGTATTTATAAAATGCTGATCCATTTCATAAGCTCCGGTCAGTAGTTCTTCAAAGTTGTCGTAACCAATGGTACATGCTATAGAGAGCCCGATTGAGGACCACAGAGAGTATCTTCCACCAACCCAGTCCCAGAACTCAAACATGTTAGCCGTATCAATTCCAAATTCAGCAACAGCTCCGGCATTGGTGGAAAGAGCCACGAAATGCTTGGCCACACCTGAAGCGTTTCCACCATTTTCCAAAAACCAGTCTTTAGCTGTGTGAGCATTGGTCATGGTTTCCTGAGTAGTAAATGTTTTAGAAGCAATCATGAATAATGTCTCCTCAGCATTTACCTCTTTCAGTATTTCAGAAATATGAGTGCCATCAACGTTTGATACAAAGTAAGGTCGAATGCCAAAAGTAGCATAAGGCTTCAAAGCTTCTGTTATCATGACCGGACCCAGGTCTGAACCTCCGATTCCAATATTGACAATATTCTTGACAGGCTTTCCGGAATATCCCAACCATTGACCTGAAGTAACTTTATCTGCAAAAGACTTCATCTTAACCAATGCCTCATTTACCTCGGGCATAACGTCTTTTCCATCCACCAAAATTGGCTGATTGCCTCGATTTCTCAGAGCCACATGCAAAACGGCTCTTCCCTCAGTTTGGTTGATGGACGCTCCGCTGAACATAGCTTCAGCTGCTGATTTCACCTGACACTCTTCAGCAAGTTGCATAAGCAGACTCAAGGTTTCTTCTTCAATAATATTCTTCGAGAAGTCTACATGAATGTCGTTGAAGCGTCTGGAAAACTTTTGAAATCGACTAGTATCTTCCTGAAAAAGCGTCTTCATGTGCTTTTTCTTAATGCTCTCAGCATGTTCTGTCAGTAATTTCCAGGCAGTGGTCTCGGTTGGATTCGTATTTTTTAGCATGTTGGATTCAATTATGGATTTTGAAGTTACTTCAAATTATTGCCTAAATTAAGTTCAACCCAATTGATATCCATGCAAACGTTTGGCAAAAGAGGAGAGGCCATGGCAGAGATTGAACTTCGCCAAAAAGGTTATAAGATACTGCAAAGGAACTTTCGCTACGGAAAATCAGAGATCGACCTGATTGTACAGGGAGAAGGCTTACTCATTTTTGTCGAGGTAAAGACCAGAAGCTCAAACAGCTTTGGTTTTCCCGAAGACTTTGTCGGTAAGAATCAACAGGAGGCTATCATTAGAGCGGCTAACTATTACGTTGAGGAATCGGGGTGGAAAGGAGATATTCGTTTTGATATTGTAGCAGTAGTAGTAAAACAGACCACTATTCAGATAGAGCACCTCAAAGATGCTTTCTATTGACCTGCCTTAGGTGAAACATAAACAGTGCTTGAGTTTCGGTCCCACTCACGCATTATAAATGGCTCAAAGTCCCAATCATAGAAGTTCTTAGGGTATTGCAGTTGTCTTTTTCTGGCTACAATTCCAGGTATATCATGGTATTCTGTCCATACACCCACTTTCTGATCAAAGATATATTGACCAGCAACAGCTACATTTCCACTGGGATAGAAGAGATAGTAAGGACCTTCCTTTTTACCATATCTGTAAGGAATCACTTCCTTGATTCTGGTTTTCTGACCTTCGTCATAATAGGTAATCTTTGAGTCGGCCAGCCAGCCCTTGTTGTAGTGCTCTTTTTCATAAAGGGTAGAGTCCATACGCTGATAGAGCCAGGTACTATGTTTAGTACCATAATAGAAGTCACCCTTTTCTACCACTATATCATTGATAATCCGCTCATAAGGCCCGTGAAGTACCCTATCCAATGTCTGGCCCTTTCCTTCAACGGCTCTTATAGCATTGTTTTCTGTGTCATGGTAGAATATCTGCCTAACATAACTGTCAACCTGAATTGGCTCAGGCAGAACATAGAATAATTTATAGTCTTCTGTATTCCGATTGGTAAAGGAGGTAAAGGCCTTCTTGGTCTTCTCACCATAGAAGACATTTCTTTTTACTCTTAGTTCAGCATCGGGAATGGTATCGGTTTCCGGCTCTTGTTCGTCTTCAAGCGTAATATCCGGCTTATCTGGATCTTTCTCCTCTTCGACAGGAGCAAAGATCTGATCTACGCCAGCACAGGCGGTCATTAGCCAGATCAAACCAAACAACAAAAACCGTTTTTGCATGCGTGAAGATAACGAATCAATCGGAAGTGTATTTCAGTAGCCGTCATCTAAAACCTTAAGTAACAATTGTTACCACAGCTCAACATTATTGGCTCTTACTTGCAGTAGCAATTAAAAGCAAAGACAATGGAAACAGCAATAGAAAATGGCGTGACTCAAATGCCAAGAATTGGAGATCAAGCTCCAGACTTTGAGGCTTTGACAACTACAGGAAAAATCAAATTCTCAGAATTTGCTCAAGGTAAGTGGATAGTGATGTTTTCTCACCCTGCTGACTTCACCCCTGTTTGCACTACTGAGATGAGTGGCTTTGCCACAAGAAAAGGAGAGTTCGATGCTCTCAACACAGAGTTAATCGGTTTGAGTATCGACAGTATCCATGCGCACCTGGGATGGGTAGATAATGTGAGAAAGAACACCGGGGTTTACTTCAACTTTCCAATCATAGCAGACCTTGATATGAAGGTTTCGAAGCTATATGGTATGCTACAGCCTAATGAAAGCGAAACAGCTGCAGTAAGAGCCGTATTCTTTATTGATCCTGAAAAGAAAGTACGACTTATTATGTACTATCCACTTAATGTTGGAAGAAACATGGATGAGATATTGAGAGCTCTTGAGGCTCTTCAAACCTCCGATCAATACAAAGTGGCGATGCCGCTAGACTGGAAAAAAGGAGATAAAGTGATTGTTCCCCCACCAAAAACATTGGAAGAAATGGAAGCTCGTCTGGAAGACGATTCTATTGAGAAAATTGATTTTTATCTGGCTAAGAAAGACCTGGCCTGATTGGTTTTTGGTGAACTATGAAGGATGAGGCTGAGCCTCATCCTTTTCTATTTCTATGTGTAATTATAAAGGAGAAACAGATGTTTGGATTGTTTAAATCAGACGCAAAGCATTACAGTAATATAGATGCTGCAGAATTTGCCAACTTAATGAAGGAAGAAGACCATGTGGTGTTAGATGTAAGATCCCCGCAAGAGCAGTTGGAGGGAGCCATTCCTGGCAACATATTAATCAACCTATTCGACCCTTCATTTAAACAGAAAATTGAAAAACTGGATAAAAGTAAAACCTACCTGATTTACTGCAGAAGTGGCAACAGAAGCAAAACGGTTTGCTCCATGATGTCAAGTATGGGTTTTGAACATCTATACAATTTGAGAGGTGGTATCTATGCCTGGAATCAGCTCAAAGCAGTTAATCATTAATGGATGAAAAATAAAAAACCCAGCCTGCGATTTCCGATTATGCTGAGCCTCACCCTAGGCCTGGCTCCTTTTGTACCCGAACCTCATATTGTGGGTAAAATCAGGTGGATTTGGGGTGGTGCCGTAGGTATGGGACCAATGGATTATTTCGATATAATACTTCATGGCAGCCCCTGGGTCTACCTTATTTATTCCCTGGTGCTATATGCCAGAAACTCATCCAAAAACACTGAGACCATCAAGAGATAAATAACAATAATATTCCTCACCCTCATTATACCTAAAGAAGAAAGCCGGATTGATCCGGCTTTTTTGTTAATCAGAATTTCTAACAAACAAAAAAAGCTGACTTTTCAGTCAGCTTTTGCTCCTCCTCTTGGGCTCGAACCAAGGACCCTCTGATTAACAGTCAGATGCTCTAACCAACTGAGCTAAGGAGGAATTTTAATCTTCATCCGGATCGTTTTCCGAATGGGTGTGCAATATTAGCAGTTGCTAAAATATAAACCAAAATCTTTTCGGAGATTTTCTCGCTATCAGATAGAAATTATATCGAAGTACACCACAATGTAAATCAAGGCAAACACTGTCAGAAAAATCAGTCCTGCTTTAGCCAGATTCTTCAACCATGGTTTAGGCTTATAGTCCTCACTGATCTGGTCAGACATAATCACCTTATAATTGATGTAAGCAAACACTGGAGCAATAACGAATGAAAGCGTAGTAGCCAGGTCAACCAAATCCTTCAGGTTAGAAGACAGCAAAAGAATGAACACGAATGAAACACCCGCTACCAAAACCATCATCGCAGTGTATAGTGTTCGAATACCCGTAGTCTTAAAAAACAGTAGCCTGATGGTTTCTCCCATAGCTCGACCAAACCCATCAACCACCGTAATTGTAGTACTGAACATAGCAGAGAAAGCGGCTATCGCGATGATCACATAGGCCCAGCTACCAATGGCACTGGTGTAAAGTTTCACCACTTGATCTGAAAAGACAGCACTGTTGCTGGATAGCTCAACTCCAGAACCATACATAACATAGGTGCCTAGTGTCAAAAAGCAAAGCGCCAGTATTGCCGTAATAATGTAGCCAAAGTTGAAGTCGAAGAGTATCTCTTTCAGCCTGGGCTGGTACCCGGTTTGTTTCATTCTTTCAACTGCCCAAAGGCTGTTCCAGGTAGAAAGATCAACAGCCGTTGGCATCCAGCCCATTAAAGCAATCAAAAAGATGATACCCTCTCTCTCCATCAACTCTTTCGGAATAAAGTTTTCCACCGGCTCTATAGGCCCTTTTCCTAGCACACCAAAAAAAGCCACCAGCGTAGAAATCAGAAGCACAGACCCAATAATCTTCAGTAACCCATCCAGCAAACTATACTTGCCAAGAGCCAATATCAGTGTACACATGGCCAAAAGACAAGCGGAAACCCAGGTCGGATCAAAATCCCAGCCCATTAGATTATTGAGCATTCCGGCTGTTACAAAGGTGACTGCAGCAGTTACCGTAAACATAGAGGCCAGACTCAAGAGAAAGTATACCCAAAGGACCCAACGCCCCTCTTTCTGGTATCCTTCTAAAATACTCTTCCTGGTTGCTCCAGCATACCTGCTTCCAAATTCAAAAAACGGATACTTAAAAAGATTCGCCAGAATGATAAAGAGTATCAGCTGAAAACCATAATCGGCCCCAGCCCTGGTGGACTGAACCAAATGTGAGACTCCAATACATGTACTGGCAAAGAGAATTCCAGGCCCCATGGCCTTGAGCAGGTGTTTTCTATCGAGAGACATTCAGGTATGATTGATTGCCTAAAATATAGAATCAAAATCGCATCTCATATAGCTGTTTTTCAAGCGGAAACTGTCATTGTGTCTACATTTTTTAAACTTTCTTTAAAAATCAAGCCATAATGGCGCAAAAATGAATTGAAAATGCTCTGGTATGATTTTCACATATAGGGATGACAAATGATTGAAAAAACTAAAAACACAAAAGATATGAACATGATTAAGAGAAATTCAGATTGGTTTGTCCCTAACACAATGGACAGGTTTTTCGACAATTTTTTCAATGATTCATTGAAAAATGGTGCTAACAGCTTTAACCCAAGAACGGATATAGCTGAAACAGATAAGGCCTTCGAAATTGAAATTGCCGTTCCAGGCTTCAACAAAAAGGATTTCAATATCGACTTGAATGACGGTTTGTTGACCATCAGTGGTGAAAGAAAATTCGAAAAGGAAAGAAGTGAGAAAAACTTCTACTCCATTCAAACAGAGTATGGGTCTTTCAAAAAATCATTCCAGCTGCCAGACAATATCAATAGCGAAAAAATTGAGGCCAGCTATGAAAACGGAATACTATCTCTGGCTATTCCAAAAGACGAAAGCAAGAAGTTAGTGAGTAAGATAAATGTGAAGTAGGTTTGAGTTGTTGAGGTTGATGAGGGGCCGCCATTTCTGGCGGCCTTTTTCATTTCAATTTTGTTAAATCGGGTTAATAACTCCTGAAATTTGAATAAATTAAAACTTGCGGTTTCTTAAGCCGTTTTACTAGTCAAATCAGACTGCAAGCATATGATTTCAAAAAGACAGTTTTTCCTGGGTTTATTGGCCTCTTCATTATTGGGTGGCCTGATTGTGTTGATTGGTATGAGTCTTTTGGATTCATCTGGAGGTAATCCGATTAATGGCTATGGACAGCCATCTGCCCTAACCACCTCTTTTGGTGAAATAGATAAAACCTCCAAAGATTATATCGTTCCTGAAGGCATTAATTTTATCAAGGCCTCAAGTGCAGCCGTACCTGCCGTTGTGCACATTACAAATACCGCTCGCTACAAAAGATCCAGATGGTTTGGAAGAGATACAAGAACCCGTCAGTCTACAGGTTCCGGAGTTATCATTTCAAAAGATGGATATGTAGCTACCAACTACCACGTGGTTGAAGGTGCCGATGAATTAGAGGTTCGACTTGACGATAATCGCAGATATGAAGCCGAGCTGATTGGAGTCGATGAAGATACAGATTTAGCATTGGTAAAAATTAAAGCGGCTGACCTACCCTATGTGGAGTTTGGCGACTCAGATCAGGTAAACATTGGTGAATGGGTGCTTGCAGTAGGAAACCCATTTGACTTAAACAATACGGTAACCGCAGGTATCGTCAGCGCCAAGGCGAGAAATATTAATCTTATTCAAAGCGGAAGAGAACAGAATTATGGTATTGAATCATTTATTCAAACTGATGCAGTAGTCAACAGAGGCAATAGTGGTGGTGCACTGGTGAACTTAGATGGTGAACTAATCGGTATCAACACAGCCATTGCTACCAATACTGGAACTTTCAACGGATACTCCTTTGCCGTTCCGTCCATCCTGGTGAAAAAGGTAATGGATGATCTGCTGGAGTTTGGCGAAGTACAAAGGGGCTTACTCGGTGTAACCATAACGGATGCAGACGGACGTACCACTAATGAATTGAGCGGAGTGTTGATCCGTGGCGTAACTCCTGATGGGGCTGCAGATAAAGCTGGTATGAAAGAAGGAGATGTAATCGTAGGCATCAACGAGCGTATGGTAAGAACCACAAGTGAACTTCAGGAGTTAGTGGCACGCCAAAGACCGGGCGATAATATCCTGGTAAAGTTTAAGCGAGATGGAAAACAGAAAGAGACAAACCTTACACTCAGAAAGAAAGATGATTTTGTCGCTGATATTACCCCTGAAGAAATACAACTCAGTTATAAAATCGAAGGATCAACCTTTATCGACATCAGCGACAGAATTAAACAACGTCTGAAAATTGAGGGCGGTGTTCAATTACTCGAGATAGGCGAAGGAGCCTGGAGTGAAGCCGGAATTGGCGAAGGTTTTGTCATCACCAAAGTTGGTGACCTGGACATTAACAGCCTGGAAGAATTCCAGCAAATTATTGACGCTAAAACCCGCGACTTCTACGTAATGGGCAAATACCCGGATGGGGATAAAAAGTACTTCCGAATCAACTGGTAGTCTAAAGACAAAGCATAAACAAGAAGCCTCAGAAATGAGGCTTTTTTGCTATATGGAGAAGCAATCCGGTCATTTCTTGGACACCTGTGAAAATACTCGTAATTATGAACCTAGGAACTAATTGAAGGAAATAGAAATGGATAATTTTGGAATTGATCAGGTACTCAAAAACCTGGGCGTTAATCAAACCAATCATGGTACCTCCACAGGTACAAAATCTTCCGGTAAAGGAAACGAACTCAAGTCATACACCCCTGTTAGTGGTGAATACATAGCCTCTGTAACTACCACAACAGAAGAGGAATATGAAGAAGTAATTGCCACTGCTCAACAAGCTTTTTTGCAATGGAGAGATGTAACCGCCCCAATGAGAGGCGAGGTAGTGCGTCAGTTCGGAGAGAAGCTAAGAAAATATAAAGAAGACTTAGGAAAACTGGTTTCTTATGAAATGGGAAAATCCTACCAGGAAGGATTAGGTGAAGTACAGGAAATGATTGACATCTGTGACTTTGCTGTAGGTCTTTCCAGACAACTACATGGCCTGACCATCAAGTCTGAAAGACCCGGTCACCACATGCAGGAGCAATGGCATCCGCTTGGTATCGTAGGCATTATTTCCGCTTTTAACTTCCCCGTAGCCGTATGGTCATGGAATACAGCACTTGCCTGGGTGTGCGGAGACGTATGTATATGGAAACCATCGGAGAAGACACCACTTACCGCTGTGGCCTGTCAAAACCTGATCACCGAAACATTGCAAGAAAACAACATGCCTGAAGGCATTTCCTGCATCATTAATGGTGACTACAAGGTGGGTGAAATGATGACAAAAGACGAACGCGTTCCTTTGATCTCAGCAACTGGCTCTATCAGAATGGGTAAAATTGTTGGACAAACAGTAGCATCCAGACTAGGTAAGTCAATCCTCGAGTTGGGAGGAAACAATGCCATCATTGTAACCCCAGAGGCTGATTTAAAAATGACGGTAATTGGTAGTGTATTCGGAGCAGTAGGTACTGCCGGTCAAAGATGTACTTCTACCCGTAGAATTATTATTCATGAATCTATATACGACCAGGTAAAAGATGCTATTGTCAATGCTTACAAGCAGTTGAGAATCGGCAACCCGCTCGATGAAACTAATCATGTAGGACCTCTTATCGATAAAGACGCAGTAAATAACTACCTCAACGCCATTGAATCTGTACAGAAAGAAGGAGGTAAAGTCATTGTAGAAGGTGGTGTCCTGGAAGGAGAAGGCTATGAAAGTGGTTGCTATGTAAAGCCATGTATTGTTGAAGCTGATAACAGTTACGCTACAGTACAGGAAGAAACATTTGCCCCCATTCTGTATCTGTTGAAATATTCTGGTGATGTGAATGACGCCATAGCTATTCAAAATGGAGTAAAACAAGGGCTTTCTTCGGCCATCATGACCAATAATGTCCAAGAGGCCTATAGCTTTCTATCAGCTACCGGATCCGATTGTGGAATTGCCAATGTGAATATTGGAACTTCAGGTGCCGAAATTGGAGGAGCCTTTGGAGGAGAGAAAGAAACCGGAGGAGGAAGAGAATCTGGTTCTGATGCATGGAAGGGATACATGAGAAGACAAACCAATACGATTAACTATACCGACAAGCTCCCACTAGCTCAGGGAATCAAATTCGATTTAGGATAATCATCAACATAAAATAGAAAATCCTCACTAAGCTTACTTGGTGAGGATTTTTTATATCAGGCTCAGGTGCTCAAAGGAAAATTCAGCGCCACGTTTATCCAGCGAGGTAACACTTACTGTTTTCACTTTGCCTTCTCTGTTCATTACAAAGTCGTTCCAGGCATCACCTTTGCCACCAAATTGATGAAATGAAAGAATCTCGTCCTGATTAAAACTACCTTTCCCCTTCAGCCACTCATTGAACCACTTTCTTCTCTCATCCCTCACCGGCTGAGGATACAATGTTGAAGAGGACCAGATATAAGGACTGTCTTGATTCAATACCTGATGGTTCAGCTCATTTTCATTCCAAACTAGTTGATTGAGTCTTAACTCCTCCTCACTATGATCAATGAGAACCAGGGTAAAGGGCTCAATACCATCGAAATCATAATTCTTCACAAAGCTTTCTACGTGGTTGATTTCAAAAAAGTCAAGCAACATAATTCCCCTGCTCAATCGATAGGGCGGTCTATGTTGATGTTTTTCAAAAGCCCCATTCAGAAGACATAAAGTAAACCGGTCTTCATCTGTGGCAAACCAGGTTCCTCCGGCTTTAGGGTCTTTGGGAAACCGAACCTCTCTACCTTCTATCAATTGGCTATTCAGCTCATGACTAGCCCTTGAGGGATCTTCATCACGATTAGAAGTAAGAATAAAGTCCCGATTCTTTTTCGGTAGAAATGTTACTGTGCACATTCAAGCTCCTTTTGATACCTTACTGTTGAATAGGCAACACCAAAATTGGCCGGAAGTTCAACATCTTTAAAGCTCGAGCTGATCGCTATTTTTATAATCGCCATATGGTGTATGGCATGTTCAATATTGTATTGAAGTTCTCTGAAAAAAGAACTCTTCAAAGTCTGTTGTGCCGATTGATCATCACAGTAATTGACTTTAAGAGTTAAAGAAAAATCATTGTCCAATGACTCAATTTCCTGCTTCAGTGAGTTCATTTTCTCAACAGCCAATTCGGCATTAGTCTCAATGACCTTATCATGACTCCTCTGGTCATAGTTGACAAAACCGGCTTCTTTACCCAACATCATTAAGTCAAAAAATTCAATAATATGTCTTACGTGCTTGCCAACAGTGTTGCCGGATAACACGTCTAAAGACTGACTGAATCTATTACTGTTCAGCTGATTAGTTGCCGAAATAAGCTGATCTAATATCTCTTTTGATACCCTTTGAAGTTCCATTCAAAAAATTCTTGATTAAAAATACGGTTTTTTAGCGCTAATGAAAGTAGGTTCCGATTCTAGTTTTTAATAATCTTAGCCCATTCCTTTTCTGCCTTGGGGAGAAGTACAGATTCTTCCTTATTCCAGAGTTTAAGAGTATTGGTGAATCTAAAGTTGTAAAAAAGATACAGTTTGCCATCTACAATTTTGAAAGTCTCAGGGTCAATTTTAACCTTATCCCCATCAGCCATGGCATAGGCACAGTATCCCCCATACTGAGGTTCATACTTTGATGGATTAGCAACAAATAGTCTTTTGTTCTCTTCACTGGCGAAACGATAGGTCACCCCATTGTGAGTATATGAAATACTCTCTTTACCTTCCTCAGCCTTGTTCTTGGTGAAATAACTCACCGGATCGTATCCTTGAATAGCCACATTCTTTTCAAGGTTATAGTGTTTTTTGGAGTAGGTGTCCTGAGCCATAGTGGGCATTATTAAGCCCAACAGCATAATCAACACGAAAAATTGCTTCATCACTTTAAGTTTAGAGGCATAAACGAAAAATATAACACATCGGGTTGAATCAAAAGATCATTTGGCTGACACTTGAACTCTATTCTGCGGAAGTTTGTATAAATTACTCACGATATATCGTGAAGTAACTATGGAGATCATATCAGAACATCCGCTTCTGGCTCAGTTCACGGTGGAAAGAGCTCTTGCTTCTATTCTTTGGATGGATGAGGCGGGTAAGATTCATTTTGCCAATCATACGGCCATCAATCAGTATGGCTACACATTGGAGGAATTCAGGCAGCTATCCATTTTTGATATCAACCCCAATTTCAATCCAAAACGCTACAGCAAACTCTGGAAGGAGTCTAAGCATGTGCAAAGTCTCCGGTTTGAATCTTCACATCTTAAAAAGGGAGGACACGAATTCCCGGTTGAGATTTTTGTCAATCATATCGAGTTCGAAGGAAAGGCCTATAATGTCAGTTTCATTCTGGATATCAGCCAACGCAAGAGACAAGAACAACTACTCAAGTTGGTTTCAGAAGCCACCGCAGCCAAAATTGGAACAGACTTCTTCAAAACCCTTGTCGAAAGAATCTCTAAAGCACTTAATGTGCACATGGTTGTGGTGACCGAATGTACTGATGCCACAAAAGCCAGACTGAGAACATTGGCCTACTTCAAGGGTGATGAAATAAGAGAGAACGTTGAGTACGATGTCAATGGCACCCCTTGCGGAGTGATCATGGAAACCTCAGAATCATTGCTGATCAAAGAAAAGACCTATGCGCAGTTCACCCGTGATGTGGGGGTTGAGGGGTACTTTGGGGTTCCCATCATCAATAGGCAAGGCGAAACCATTGGCCACATCGGACTATTCAATGACGATGTACTGGATCTCACCTCTGAGGAACAGGAGATACTGAAGATATTTTCTGATAGAGCTGCCGCAGAAATAGAACGGAACATAGCCAGCGACCAACTGATGTCAGCCATGGAAGAGGTAAAAAGCCTGAAAGACAAGTTGGAGGCAGAAAACATTTACCTACAGCAGGAAATTCAACTTGAGCACAACTTTGAGGAGATAATTACTCAGAGTGAAGATTTCAGGTCAATTCTGGCCAACTGTGAGCAGGCAGCTGTAACAGATGCTACGGTGCTCATTTTGGGAGAATCAGGCACAGGTAAAGAGTTGCTGGCAAGAGCTATTCACAACATCAGCCCTAGAAGAAACCGGCCTTTGGTTAAGGTCAATTGTGCCGCATTACCTGCCAACCTGATAGAAAGTGAACTCTTCGGCCATGAAAAAGGAGCTTTTACCGGTGCCTTGGCCCGGAAAATCGGACGATTTGAATTAGCTGATGAAGGAACCATATTTCTGGATGAAATAGGTGAACTTCCGTTAGAGCTTCAATCAAAGCTCCTGCGCGCGTTGCAGGAAGGAGAGTTTGAAAGGTTAGGAAGTACCCAGACACAAAAGGTTAATGTCAGGGTTATTGCTGCTACAAATAGAAAGCTCCAGGAAGAAGTAGAAGAAGGTAAATTCAGAGCCGACCTGTTCTACAGACTCAATGTATTTCCCGTGAATAGCCTTCCGTTGAGAGAAAGAAAGGAAGACATTCCTCTCTTAGTAAGGCACTTCATGGAAAAATTTGGCACTAAAACCGGCAAGAAAGTAACCAACATCCCGAAGCGTTCTCTCAATGCACTACAGGCCTATAACTGGCCCGGTAATATCCGGGAGCTTGAAAACGTCATTGAGCGAGCCGTTATTCTATCTCCAGGCAACAAACTGGAACTGGGAGACTGGATTCCTAAAAAAGCTACTCAAACCAGCAGTTCAGAGCTGGAAACACTCGAAGAGTTCGAGAAAAAATATATACTCAGTGTACTCCAGAAAACCTCATGGCGAGTCAGTGGAGACAAAGGGGCTGCCAAAATACTTGGTTTAAAGCCAACCACATTAGAATCCAGAATGAAAAAGCTGGGTATTAAAAGAGGCCTGGTTTAGAGCTTGATCACAATATCAATAGCTGGTAAACCTCCTTCAAAATACATGACATCTATGGTAAGTTTCTTAGCGATATACCTGAGCCCACCTGAGATAATGGCATCTTCACCGGAAGTCAGAATGTAATTCTCAGTGACAAAAGCCAGACGATTAGTCAATCTGGTTATACCTCCCAGAGTAATGATACCACTACTATCAATTTCACCATTGGCAAAGGCATAGCCGGTTCCTACGGTAATGTTGTGCTCTTTACTGCCATAGGTAAGTAAACCGTTAACCGTTCCGGCATTAAAATCGGCCAGTGAACCCGCTACCGTAATATAGGACACTGAAGCAGCCAGGTTCAAATTGGGTGCCACAGGAGCTCCATATTTCGCATTGGCAAAGAGGATAGGGCTTCCGTTGAAAAGCGAGGTCAGTTCAACTCCGCCAATCACGCTCAGTCGATCTGTCAACCCATAACTAACCAGGTTGAAGAGTCCGTAGATATTCTGATAATATCCCTCACCACGCTCATGGGTGTAAGCTGACTGTCCAATGAAATAACGAGTAGGATTCGGGTTTGGAATCCTTCCTCTCTCATCCAGATAGAGAATTCTTTTAACTTCTGCTTTCTGAAAAGTAACCAGGCCAAGACTGGTGCTCCTGATTACAATGGTAGTTTCGTTTTCGGAGACCAATTCTCCCGCGATTTCAGATTTGTCTTCCAGATAAATGATGACCTTTTTACCTGTATCTGTCGTTACATCTTCCTGTGCATGTAAACTAAAAACTGTAGCCATTAAGAGGCATAAAGCGAGTGTGAGTTGTTTCATATCAATTCCTGATATTTCGTGATTAATCCTTTTGAGTTTGTTCTTTGAGCCTTAAAGCGCAGCAAATTAAGATTTTAGCTGAATTTTTATTCAAATATTTTATTCACGACATATTAGGCTATTCCTGATATATCGTGAATAAAATTCATGCTTAAAATAGAAAATATGAATTCAATTCATTGATTATCAATGTGTTATTTATTAAAAAAATCGTTTGGCACACCAATTGTCAATAGCCTGACGGTTTTGCAGACGGTAAAACGACATCGTATTGAAAGACATTTATTCTTTTTGATTTGAGCCCGTACAAGAGATAAACTTCGTAAATCATGTTCCGTTGATTAAATTCAATGCATTAATGAGAAATAAGCTACCTCTTTTCTGGGTTAAGATTCTTTACTATGAATATTGGCCATTTTGGCTGTTCTTCTTGCCTCTAGTTCCCTATTGGATCTATCTGGCTATAAGAGCAAGGTCATTGACCTATTTCACGGCCGCTAATCCTGGTATTATTCACAGTGGAGTTTTTGGTGAATCCAAAATCGATATTCTTCGGAAAATCGATGCTCAGTATTTACCAAAGACCATCTACTTTGAAGCCCAGGCAGACTGGTTAGAAGTAAACAGGCAACTGGCTGACTTAAATCTCGACTATCCGGTAATACTGAAGCCCGATGTTGGAGAAAGAGGAAGCCAGGTAGAAAAGATCAATAATGCAGAGGACTTGAGAGAATACCTTGAGCAAAATCAAGAAAGCTTTATTGTACAGGAGTTTATTAATCACCCTCTTGAACTTGGAGTATTATTCTATCGGATTCCGGGTACCAATAAAAGCGGAATCAGTTCTGTGGTGATCAAAGAGTTTCTGAGTGTAACAGGCAACGGAAGGTCAACTCTTCGTGAATTGATACTTCAAAGTGAAAGAGCCCATTTACAACTGGAAAGTCTGACCCGAAAGTTTGGAGAAGAGATGAATCAGGTGCTGCCGGCAGGAGAGCAAAAGCTACTCCAGCCAATAGGCAACCACTGTAAAGGAACCAAGTTCCTTAGCGGACAACATCTCATCAACACACAGCTGGAAAACGTCTTCAGGCAAATTGCTGAGAAAATTGACGGTTTCAACTTTGGGAGATTTGACCTTAAAGTAGCCTCAGTAGAAGACCTCATGAGGGGTAAACAAATCAGGATAATGGAGTTGAATGGAGTAACCTCAGAACCAGGACATATTTATGACCCTTCTCTGAATCTCTTTCGCGCTTACAAAGACACGGCCGCTAACATGAAGTTAATGTTTCAGGTAAGTCAACAGTCTCGAAAGCTCGGTGCTCAGACCACTCCGGCATCAGAAATGATCAGATTGATCAGGCAACACTTCGGTAAAAAACCGGAGCAGGCCATGCAATCAGTCAAGAACCTAAGTGTACCAAATGCTCTGGGCGGTATTCAGTAGCTTATTACTTGCCACTGCCATCAGTTTTGCCGGATCTGTTCAATTAGGACCCGTCAATTTTGGCACCATACACACTGCGCTCAACAAGGATAAAAAGTCTGCTTTACGATTTGGTTTCGGAGGAAGCCTACCCGAATTGCTCTACTGTGGACTGGCATTTGCAAGTGCCAATCTGCTCGACAGATTCGATGGTTTTCAAGACACTCTGAAATATTTGACAATCGGGGTACTGCTGATTTTTGGCACCTTTCTGATGTTCCAGAAAAGTTCATCAGGCGCAGCAAAGCATCAGATGAAAAAAGGCAACGAGCTTTGGCTTGGTGCTACTTTCGGATTATTAAATCCACAACTATACCCGTTTTGGCTGTTTGTTATTACAAATCTCAAAACGAATCAAATACTTAATTCAACCCATTGGCTGGTTGAAACAGCATTTGTGCTGGGCTCGGCCTTGGGAGCTTTCCTTTTGCAGTATCTCGTTGCTGAATTCACCTCCAGAAAGAGGGAGTTCATTTATATGAGATTAACGAAAAACTATAATAAAGTGCTTGGTACCATCATCATTGGTATTGCACTCATACAACTGCTATTAAACCTATAGTCTATGCAAAGGGAAATGAAGTATTGGTATCTGAAAAACTTCGATTTGTTTTCAGACCTGAACAAAGAACAAATTAACGACCTGAGTGAAGTAGCTCGATTTGTGAGAATGAAGAAAGGTCAGTCTATCTATTTTGCCACAGAACAAGGCAGAAAGCTCTACTTTCTGATCAATGGCAAAGTCAAAATCAGTGAGATTGATGGCTTTGGAAATGAGCTTATTAAGAATATCGTACTGGGGGGAGATCATTTTGGTGAATTAAGCAACACAGATGTGAAACAGACTCAGGAATTTGCTGAGATTCTATCTAGCGAAGTGATCGTCTGTATTTTCAATCAGAAAGATTTCGAAGAGATAATGCAAAAGCATCCTGTCCTGGCACTTTCATTCGCCAAAAGAATGGCAGAAAAGCTACGCGGACTAGAGAACAGATACACTAACCTTGTTTTTAAAGATGTAAAAGCAAGACTGAAATCTTTCCTTGTCGAGTGGGCGAACAGAGAAGGTAAGCTGGATGAGAACGGCACGGTGATTAAAAATTACCTGACTCATAGTGAGATTGCCAATATCATTAGTTCGTCAAGACAAACGGTGACAACACTCATTAACGAACTGAAAGAAGAAGGTGTAATCCTTTACTCAAGGAAAGTGATTACTATTCCGAACCTTCATGCCATTGCAGCATAAATTTTAGATTTCATGGTATTGATGCAACCCTTCTCTCAATAGGGAAGTCTTTGACAAAAGTCAAAATCTCAATACCATGAAATATTTATTAACTGTACTCTGCCTTACGGCATTTTTTTCACTTTCGGCACAGGATAGCGAGTCTCGCGATTTGGATGAATTTACTGAGATTTCAGTATCTCAAGGCATCGACCTGATTGCAGAGAAAGGCTCATCTAACACCATCAGACTAGATGTTTCACGCATCGACCTCGAAGATGTCATCACCGAAGTGAGGGGAGGCAAGCTCTATGTTAAACTATCGAGAGGTAATCATAGAAGCAACCGGGTGAGAGCTACTCTTACCTATACTGAAGAGCTTGAAGATATACATGTAAGCACTGGTGCAGAAGCTGAATTCAAGACTAAAATTAAAACCAACCGATTGAGCGTCACCACTTCTACCAGTGGAATTGCCACTATCGATGTAGAAGCCAAGATAGTCGAGATGAGTGCTACTACCTCAGGAAAAATCCGCATTGAGGGAAAAAGCGAAGAAATCGAAGCAACCGCTTCCACAGGAGGAATGATCGATGCCTATGAACTACAGTCCAGCATGGCTTATGCCAGAGCTAACACCGGTGCAGACGTAATGATCAATGCAGAAGAGAGGCTCAGAGCCAGTGCTGGTACAGGAGGTTCTGTCAGATATAGTGGCAAACCCAGAACAGATATCCGAACCAATACGGGAGGAAGTGTAAGGAGAGGCGGATAATTAGCAATTCCGCATTAGCACCACTTAACCGATATGATTAATTTGAAGCTTATAAAGCTTCAGATATGAAAAGAATATTCTTTGGAGCCCTTCTTGGGCTCTTTCTATTGGCCCCTTCTTTAAAAGCTCAGGATGCTGAGGATGTGGCTCAAATCAAAAAAGCCATCACTACCATGTTCGATGGTATGAGAGCAGGAGACTCTTCTATGGTTCATTCCGTCATCATCGATGACGTTGTCTTTCAAAGAGTCGGTAAAAACAGAGAAGGTAAAACCGTTGTACAGGACAGTGACTTCCAAAACTTTCTTAAAGCGGTAGGAACACCTCATGATAAGGTATGGGACGAACAAATTGAGTTTGGTCCTATTCTCGTAGACGGTGATATGGCTTCAGCCTGGACCCCATTTAAGTTCTTTCTGGGAGGTCAGTTCTCACACTGCGGTGTAAACTCATTCAAACTTTATCGTACCGAGGAAGGCTGGAAAATATTTCACCTGGTAGACACCAGTCGAAAAGATAACTGCGCCATGTAGAAAACAAAAAACCCCGACAAAAGTCAGGGTTTTGCAAGCAAAGAGTTAGGTTTCATCCATTTTTAAAGATGATGAGTTGGATGATTGCTCATCATCTTGTTTCATTAAATTCGAGGTCAAAACTAATGAGCCGTTTGACTTAAAAAAACTATTTTCGAAAAATCTTCGGAAAACTTAAAGTGCTGAAAAAACTAATTCAATACCTATATACCGGTTGGTGTGCCATAGCTTTTGTAGTTCCTATGCTCATTCTGGCTATTCCTATGGTTATACCTGTGATTGTATCAAGGAAACTAGACTTTATCACCTACTTCTTTATCCGTGTCTGGGTTTACTGTTTCAGCATAACTACAGGCATTTGGTTCATAGGACACAACAAACGGGTGGTAGACAGAAAGAAGTCTTACATATTCGTAATTAATCACACGTCATTTCTCGATGCTCCGGCTATTCCAATTGCTATTCCGAGTAGCCTGGTTGCCCTGGGTAAAAAGGAGCTTTCTCAAATTCCTGTTTTCGGATGGATTACGGGCCGCTTTGCTATTTGGGTAGACCGCTCTGATCCGGAGAGCAGAAAAGCAGGAAGTCAACGCTTAAAGCAACTACTATCAGGAGGTACTTCTGTACTGGTAGCTCCGGAGGGCACTCGTAACAACACTGACGAACCATTGCTTCCCTTTAGATATGGTCCTTTCCGGCTAGCCATAGAGTCGCAAATCCCAATTCTACCCGTAATCATACACAACGCAGGGAAACTAATGAAGCGGGGAAGCCTCTTACTTACTCCTGGTGTTGTACACTCCTATTGTCTGCCTGAAATCTCTGTTGAAGGCCTAACAGAGGACGATTTGGACGAGCTGACCAACAGCACCTATGAGCTCATGAAAAATAAAATCATCGAGCTAAACAGTCAGTAGTTCATCCTGAGGCTTTACAACCCTTCCTGTTGCCGATGAGTCTACAGAGTAAAGTCAAAAATGAAAAACCTCATTAATTACCTCCTACTGATCCTGATGGTCACCGCATGTTCAGAAAGAAGTATTGAAGATACTCTCCCTGACCCGAAAGAACCGGAAGTATATAGAATTCCAATAGTGATACATGTGCTTCATATGGGAGACCCTGTTGGCCAGGGAGATAATTTGTCAATGGAGAGGATAAAGTCTCAAATCAGGGTTTTGAATGAGGATTTTAGGCGAAAACCCAATACTAACGGTTTCAATGATGATCATCTCAGTAAAGACGCAGGAATTGAATTCTACCTGGCTCAAATAGCTCCAGATGGCACCTCTACCAATGGGGTCAACAGAGTAGATATCAACAGTCAACCCCCTCCGGGCTTTGGTGGAAACAGGATAGCCATGGGAGCACATTATATAATGTGGGATCCCGAAAAATACCTAAATATATGGACCTGGCCTGGGGTTAAAGATACAGGTGTCGGAGAAGCCAGGTTTCCTGTTTCGGATTTACCCGGACTAGAAGATGAAGCTTACATGGTCATCCCCGGTGTCGACAATCTTTCCGGCTTTCCCATTGAATTGGTAGATGGAATTGCCATTACCTCCATGCATTTTGGTGTAAGTGATTTAGACTCACCCTATAACCTGGGCAGAACCGGTACACATGAAATGGGACATTTTTTAGGCCTCTTGCATATTTGGGGAGATGATGAACATGAAGGAACATGTGAGGCCGATGACTTTTGCGATGACACCCCGCCAACCAAAATTCGCACACTGGGTTCCCCCAACAACCTATTGGCTTGTGATGGTTCTGCAGCCATGGTAGAAAACTATATGGACTATACTGATGACATTATGATGAATAAGTTCACAAAGGAGCAAATAGCCCGAATGAGATATGTTTTGGAAAATAGTCCAAGAAGAAAAACACTTGTCAATCAAAGCCTCCAATAAGTTTGTAAATTCGCAGCAGTAATATTTGGCACTATTTTAGACTAGCTCATTTTCAACCAAACATTAAAGCTTATGAACACTTTATACAAACCATTAATGATAGGGTTCATGGCGTTGATTTTAATAGGCTGCGCCACAGGAAAAAATGCCTTCGATAAAGGTGATTATGAAACAGCTCTGGATAGAGCGGTGAACCGTTTACAGTCAAACCCTTCCAACAAAAAAGCTCAGGATGTTTTGGTTGATGGCTACAAGGTGGCTTCGCAATACCACCTCAGAAGAATTCAGCAGCTCAACCGAAGCACGGACCTTTTGAAATGGGAAAGTGTTTTCAACGAGTACGCTGCCTTAAACAGATATTACAATGACATTCAAAGATGTCCTGCTTGTTTAGATCTGGTAAACCCTAAGGAATACCTTGAAGAACAGGAAGATGCTGCTCAGCAAGCAGCCAGTGTTCAGGTAGACCTTGGTAATCAGGCCATGCAGCTGAATACCATTGAAGCAGGCAGAATCGCTTTTGGTCACTTTGAAAGAGCCCTTCGATTCAATAATGCAATCCAGGGCATTGACAGTTTATTAACCGAAGCGAGAAACATGGGAACTGTACGCGTTTTGGTTGAACCAATCCCTGTTCACTCCAGAAGCCTGGAATTGACCAATGAGTACTTTGCCAACAGAATGTTTGAGTTCCTGGATGGCTTTAGCAGAGATCGCTTTGTTCAGTTTTTCTCTCAGGGAGATATTGATGCTTACGACATAGAACCAGACCATATACTCAGCATGGAATTCGATGATTTCGTTTTAGGCCAGACATTGGTAGAATCTAAAACCAAGGAAATCAAAAGAGATAGTGTAGTGGTTGGACAGTACAAAGACGAGGACGGTGTTTCACATGATGTTTTCGGGACAGTAAAAGCGGATTTCACTACCTACAGAAAAACACTGGCTTCGACCGGAATACTGAATTTCGAAATCAGAGATGCTTACAGTAATCAGGTATTAATCCACCGTAAGATGGGAGGAGAAGATATCTGGCAATACGAATGGGCATCATTTAATGGTGATGAACGTGCATTGACCAAAGATGAGATTCGCATGTCTAAGCAAAAAGAAATACCTCCTCCAACACCTCAAGAGCTCTTTACCGGGTTTATAGATCGCATTTACGATCAGGCCCTAGGTCAAATACGGCAGCTCTACCGAGACACGAGAATTTAATTTGGAGGCTGTATCAAAAACTTATATTTGATACAGCCTCCTTTCTTTTTCCTGCCCCTGGATCTAAACAACCTTCAGGTAAAGGAGTTTCTTTTTTATCATGAATAACCGCTCATTTGCCTGGTTCAACGCCATAGTAGTTGCCACCACTATTTTTCTATCCTACTATTCTAACACAGGAGCCATCAACGGCAATACCATGGGTAGCCTGAGTAATGAGTACACTAACTTATTCACTCCGGCAGGCTACGCTTTCGCCATTTGGGGTTTCATTTATATAGGGCTGATTGGCAATGCTGTTTTCCAGCTATTCAACAGCAAAGACCCTATGGTTAGACCTATGGCTACATGGCTCAGCCTCGCGAATATTGCCAATTGTATATGGGTATTGCTGTGGCTATATGAACTAACCAGACTAAGCATATTGGCCATGATACTGATTCTCTTTAGTCTGCTAAAGCTGACCGTTGCTCTTCAAATTGGGTTCAGAAAGCAATCCGTTTGGGCATGGTGGCCTGTTTCCATCTACACCGGATGGATAACCGTTGCCCTGGCAGCCAACATTAGTGCCTATCTGGCCAAAATCAATTGGGTATCACTCCTTTCAGAATCAAACTGGGCCATAACCATAATACTAGTGGCCTCAGCCATTTATATCTTCCTTATACTGAAAAGACGGTTGGCCTATGCCGGTTACGTGGGTGTATGGGCACTGGCGGCCATAGCCGTTAAACAATGGGGAGAACAAATAACAATACAATGGGTAGCCGTAATCAGCTGTGCATTGCTATTTGTTCTATCTGTTTATCAGGATTATGTCAACAGAACTAAACTCTCCGCCTAGTTGCTGGTCATGGCGCTTAGCAAATCATGACGCGTGAGGATGTGTACCTCATTGTTGTCATCTCTTACCAGTACTGCAGGATTGTCTTTTGTAATTACTGAAGAAAGTACATCCAGCGTGTTATCTGGAGATACGAACTGGAACGATGGGTCCATTACCTCAGATACCGGTTTATTCTTCAGATCAGGATCTTCAATCATCTGTGCCAGCAGTTTAGAGTCAATCAGACTACCTACAAAATCATTGCCTTCTTTTACAGGAAGTTGAGAAATGCTATTAGAAGTCATCAGCTTGATGGCTTCAGCAACAGTTGCTGACTTTTCAATGGTGGTTAAGCTACCATTTCCATTCTGATGCGCAATGACATCAGCAGCGGAACTAAAAGCTCTGTCTTCTATAAAACCTCTGGCTTTCATCCAGTCATCATTATAGATTTTGCCCAGGTATCGTGTACCATGATCAGGTAGAATGATTACCATCACGTCATCTTCTTTGAGGATTTCCCTGGCATACTCTAAAGCTCCAGCCACAGCAGAACCACATGACCAACCACAGAACATGCCTTCTTCACGAGCCAGTCTTCTGGTCATGATAGCACCATCTTTGTCAGTCACCTTTACAAAATGATCGATCAGATCGAAATCTACGTTCTTAGGAAGAATGTCTTCACCTATACCTTCAGTCAGGTAAGGATAAATCTCCTTCTCATCGAAGACTCCGGTTTCTTTATATTTTTTAAATACAGATCCATAAGTATCTATTCCTACTGAAACAACCTCCGGATTTTGTTCCTTCAGGTATTTCGCTGTTCCACACATAGAGCCTCCCGTTCCTACACCTGCAGCCCAGTGCGTGATTTTTCCTTCGGTGTCTCTCCATATTTCAGGCCCCGTTGTCTCATAATGAGCCAGAGCATTGGAAAGGTTATCGTACTGATTCGGATAAAATGAATTGGGGATATCCTTGTTTAGCTTTTTTGCTACAGAATAGTAAGACCTTGGGTCATCAGGCTCCACATTGGTAGGGCAGACGATTACTTCAGCACCAACGGCCTTAAGGATATCTATTTTCTCCTGAGACTGTTTATCGGCCAAAGTGAAAATACATTTATACCCTTTAGAAATAGCCGCTAAAGCCAGGCCCATTCCTGTATTCCCGGACGTTCCTTCGATAATAGTCCCCCCCGGCTTCAGGTGACCGGCAGCCTCAGCATCCTCAATCATTTTAAGGGCCATTCTATCTTTCATAGAATTCCCGGGGTTAAAGTATTCCACCTTCACCAATATTGTTCCGGGGATGCCTTTATTAACCGAATTAAGTTTAACCAGTGGAGTATCTCCAATGGTATCAATGATTGAGTTATAGTATTTCATTTGAGTATAATTTCCTGTTCTATAATAGCGGCTGCAAAACTAACGTTTATTAGCCTCTGTCGAAAATCAAGCTTTGATTACTTAAAGATCATCTGTGCGTAAAAAAGTATTGACACGACTGGTGTACCGATCCTTGTACTCCGGCCTTGTGTATAGCTGAACGTGCTTACAACCTTTAAATAGTACGGGGTAAACATTCATTTCTCCTTCTATTTCGGCTTCCAATATGGAAGCAGGGGTTTGCTCATCAGTGTCTGTATATAAAATCAGCACAGGTAATTTATTATTAGAGAGCAGAAACGAAAATTTCATTTGATCGCTCCAGCCTTCAATCTTCTGATCAAATTTGCTCCAGGCCATGTTGAAAATAAAGTTCGGAATACCCATACCTTTAGCCCCTTCTCTGGCTGTCTCCTTGATATTGCTCAATGGGCTATCCAAAATGAGTTTATGTACCTTAAGTCCATGCTCATTCTGATATTGCACCAAATCGGGACGGTTGACTGCCACCGCACTGGCCATAGCTCCCATTGAGAAGCCCCAAAGCACAAAGTCTGTTTGTCCATACTTTTCATTCAGCATCTTCATACTGCCCACTATATCTTCTGCGAATTCGTAGCCTAAGGCTGTTGATGCCTCTTCAGACTTTCCGGAGTTACGCAGGTCCGGAATGAAAATATTGAACAGCGAATCCAATCCCTGTGCCTTGATCAATTCAAGGTATTTCATGGTTTTCAGTCGGTTGGAGGTTCTACCGTGATTGATCATCAACGTTTGGTTGATCCCTTCTTTGCTGGAGGGCACATACCATCCGTTCAGAGACAATCCATCAGTCAATGTTTGATAATCTACCTCCTCATAATTACTGAAGCCATAATCTGCTGGGTTCCTATTGTCCCCAATGCCATAGTCAGCTACCCTCTGCGGATCGCTGGTCACAAATTCGAAAGTATATCGGTCGTAGTCTGTAATGAGTCCGACAAAGTGAGGGATTCCTACAAAATAAAAGGCCAACGCGATCAACAAGATGCTGATGGCCAGTATTCTCAGAAACTTTTTCATGATGCTTATTTAGAAACTGAAGCGAGTAGATAAAGAACAGCCATTCTCACAGCCACTCCGTTTTCTACCTGATCTAGAATAATGGCGTGATCTGAGTCTGCCACATCACTGCTCAATTCAACACCTCTGTTGATTGGCCCCGGGTGCATTATGGTAATTTCTTTATTGAGGGAATCAAGCAACTTTTTGTTGACTCCATAATAGAGTGAATATTCTCTTAGAGAAGGGAAATACTTAATATGCTGCCTTTCCAGCTGAATTCTCAGAATATTGGCAACATCACACCATTCCAGTGCTTTACGAACATCGAGTTCCACCTTAATGCCCAGCGTATCGATATATTTAGGTAACAGGGTAATAGGCCCGCAAACCATCACGTCTGCTCCCAGCTTCTGCAAGGCAAAAATATTAGACAGGGCCACTCTTGAGTGAAGTATGTCACCGATAATGGCCACTTTCTTGCCTGCCACATCGCCTAGCTTTTCCCGAATCGAAAAAGTATCGAGTAATGCTTGTGTCGGATGCTCATGAGTACCATCTCCGGCATTGACAATATTGGCCTGAATATGCCTGGATAAGAAGTGTGGAGCACCAGGACTTGAATGTCTCATGACAATCATATCGACCTTCATGGAGAGGATATTATTGACCGTATCCAGTAAGGTTTCTCCTTTCTTTACAGAACTGCTACTACTCGAGAAGTTCACCACATCAGCAGAAAGTCTTTTCTCCGCTAACTCAAACGACAGTTTGGTACGGGTAGAGTTTTCGAAGAACACATTCGCAATGGTGATATCACGAAGTGAAGGCACTTTCTTAATCGGACGGTTAATTACATCCTTAAATTCTTCAGCAGTCTGAAAAATGAGCTCTATATCTTCCCGCGTAAGATCCTTTATCCCCAGAAGATGTTTAGTGCTCAGTTTATCCATTAGTCTTCTTTATTGATTAGCCACACATTGTCTTCTTCAACACCTTTTTGGTGTTCCCACTCTACCAATACCCTTTGGCTGTCGATGGTATTTACCTGTTTACCAATGTAGTCAGGGAAAATTGGCAGTTGGCTGGAATACCTTCTCCTCACCAGTACCAGCAGCTCTACCTTGCTTGGTCTGCCAAATGCATGCATAGCATCCAGCGCAGCCCGCACAGTACGGCCTGTGTAGAATACGTCATCGATGAGAATCACCTTCTTTCCTTCAATCAGAAAGTCGATTTTAGTCTCATTTGCACGTACGGGTGTATCTCTTCTTCTGAAGTCATCTCTGTAGAATGTAGCATCGAGATAACCCAGTTGAATTTTGGAGTTAGTAAATTCTGTAAGTCTTTCTTTGATTCTTTCGGCCAGAAAAATCCCTCTGGGTTGAAGCCCCAGCAATACAGTATTTTCGAAATTTTGATGGTTTTCTATCAGTTGCTGACAGAGACGGCCAATAGTGATGGCTAACTGAGGGTGACCTAAAAGAAGCCTTTTTTGCATTTCAGGATACAAATATAGTAAAAGGAATTGCTCTCGGAAGCAGCATTAAACATTTAGTGAGAAGTATCTCCGGTATTATTCACTGCAATGGCATTCAGAAAAAATACTCTTCTATTCTCTGTCCCTTCCGCTCCGCGAATATTCTGAACCCCAAAAACAAGGAATTTATTATCGTACCAGCCGACCACACCCTGGTATTCTTCTTTCTCATACCTGAGTTTTTCTTCTTCAGACATCAATTGAAGCACGTCCATCAAACGTTCTCCCGGCTCTTCGTAGAGCAGCTTACCAAAGAGTTCCTCATCAAAATAGTAGCTGTAGTAAACCTGATCTCCTTTTGTTTCGAAAGCCCCAAAGTTATTAAGTGGCATGGGTTGATCTTCTTCAATTTCCATACTTGAGTCCCAAAGCATATTGCCCTTTAAGTCCATAGCCAAGGCAAAAGCATGGGTGAATCTTGTTTCATCATTCCTGAATGAATTAGCCGTACCAATTGGGTTCCACCGATAATTACCATTGCGGTAGTTATCTACATCATTGTTATAATCGTTCAATCCATACTTAGCTCTCATATAATCCTGAGTACTCATCTGATTGGGCTTATAGAACTCACCCATCAACAACAGACGATCTTCAGTCTCGACCATTTCGGAGAATAAGGCATCAATCTTATACCTCCATATTTTTGAACTGTTCTTGGCTTCCAGAGCTTTCTCCTTAAGCTTTTCCGCTTTACGTTCTCCATTGTGATTCAAAAAGGTAGAGAACTCACCAAAGCTCACGTATTTCATATTTTGCTTCCCCGTCCTATCAACATGATTGATATACATACCACTTGGGAAGGTACCAGCCTTGATACAGTAAAGCCCAACAACTACTTGCTCCCGATCAATGATAGATGATGATACTCCGCTAAGGAGCTGATGATCCTTTGCCGTGTTCAGTTGATAACTGCGGATGGCATTACCGGCATAATCATAGGTATTAACCACAATGGTTCTGTCCTTTTGGGCATTCTCCACCGAGGACAGTACGTTGAAGGTCAGGCTATCATAGTTCACTCGGACCTCAACCAGTTCCGACCTGTTCTGAAATACATTGGATAAGGTCCTCACCTTATCATTGGTGAGGTCATAGGCAAAGACCGCAGGCCTGTCCTGAATATAACCGCCAATAATGGCATGGTCTTGCACTACTTCGAACTCCTCAATCTGAAGGTCTACAATACTTTTAGGTTCATACTCTAGTAACTGCTCTTCGTTGAGATTAACCGAAACAATCTTAATCAAACGGTTTTGCTGCACATTCTGAAAAAGCAGGATAGTCTTGTCTCCCGCATAGTGATAGCCGCGTAACTGTAGTCGCTTATTGACTGAAAGAGTATCTGCCCACTGGAATTCAAGATTCTTATCCAGGTGGTGAAAAACGATCGGGTAGCGATTAGAACTACCACTATACTGTGGTTGAATTACCAGAACACCCTTCTCCTCATTCGAAATCACCACATAATCTAAATTGTCCCAGTCATGTTCAATTTCATATCTGGATATATGCTCAATCTGGGCAAAAGATGCCACAGAGCCGAACAACCAGAAAATGAGAAGTAGCTTTTTCATTTACTCTCAGACATTTTAATGATCAGATCAAATTCTTCTTTTCTAACAGGCTGAACAGACAATCTCGAATTCTTTAGCAACACCATATCCGATAGCAAATCTGTTTTCTTAATCTCTTCCAGGGTAATAGGGTTCTTCAACTTTTGTTTAGGAACAAAGTCAACCACCACCCAACGATCATCATCTATTGTCGGATCAGGATAGTACTCACTAACGCATTCAGCAATGCCTACAACAGCCTTTTCGTTCACGCTATGGTAGAAAAGTGCAAGGTCTCCTGGAACCATTGATTTGAGGTTATTTCTGGCCTGATAGTTTCTCACTCCGTCCCAATGATCACGACCTAATTTCACCAGATCGTCATAAGAGTAGGTATTTGGCTCAGATTTTATCAACCAATAGTTCATAATCACTTATTTTTAACTTTGCATTCAGTTAGACAATAATTAGTCTTTCCGGCCTAAAAAAGCAAGAATTATCATCTCTCATTAACAAAAGCAAGTCAATTGGATAACTCGACAATACTTAAACAACTCAAGCTACAGGCTGCACTTATGGAGCTTCACGATGAAAACAGTTTCAAAATCAGAGGCTATCAAAATGCAGTTTTTCAATTAGACAAATCTGACCTTGATTTGGCCTCTATGAGCCTCTCTGAACTGGAAGGCTTACAAGGTGTTGGAAAAGGTATTGCAGCCAGTATCAGGGAAATTGCACAAAAGGGTAGCTCTGATGCTTTGAATGATTTACTGGAAAACACTCCTGAAGGAATCGTTGAGTTGCTCGACATGAAAGGGATTGGCCCGAAAAAGATCAAGGTGCTTTGGAAGGAACTAGGGATAGAAAGTGGTCATGAGCTCAAAGAAGCAGCCAACTCAGGTTTAGTAGCCAACCTCAAAGGCTTCGGAGAAAAGACACAGCAGACCATTATCGATGCACTTGAATTCAAAGAAGCCAATGCCAATAAGCTTCATTATGCCGATGCAGAGTCAATTGCCGAAGAAATCATTGACCTTCTCAATGATTTCAAACAGGTAGATCGAGCTGAGGTTACCGGTGCCATGCGTAGAAAACTTGAAGTTGCAGACAGTATTGAGATACTGGTCGGGGCCAGTGACTTCGATGCACTGGAAGATGAGTTGAATGCACAGGATGCATTCACGCAGCTTTTAGAACAAAGCGGTCCGATAGTTTGGCGAGGTTTGTACAAGGAGCACAAAATTGTAATTGAACTCATTTTCTGTCAACCGGAAGACTTTGTCCGTGAGCAATTTCTTCAAACCGGTAATCAGCTTCATATCTCCATCCCCATTGCCAATGACAAGTCGCTTCGTGACATGGCCTACAGTGCCGAGTATAAATCTGAAGAAGAATTATATGGCTCATTAAATATGGCCTATGTAGCTCCGGAATTGAGGGAAGGTAGTTTCGAAATAGAATTATCCAAAGGTAATAACCTGCCGAAACTGGTAGAAATGAGCGACCTGAAAGGCATTCTTCACAATCACTCCACCTACAGCGATGGCAAGCACAGCCTCAGACAAATGGCTGAGTACTGCAAAGAATTAGGTTATGAATACCTGGGCATTTGTGACCACAGTAAATCAGCCTTCTACGCCAATGGCCTGAATGAGGATAGAGTGGCTGAACAACATAAGGAAATCGACCAACTGAATGAAGAGCTCGCCCCATTCAGGATTTTCAAAGGCATTGAGTCTGACATCCTGAATGATGGGAGGCTGGATTATGATGACGATGTATTGAGCAGCTTCGACTTCACAGTAGCCTCTGTACACTCTGTGTTGAATATGAACAAACAGAAAGCCACTCAACGTCTTCTCACAGCGATAGAAAACCCATATACCAATATATTGGGTCATCCGACCGGACGCCTTTTATTGAGGAGAGCCGGTTACCCGATTGACCATAAAGCCGTCATCGATCACTGTGCCAAGCATAACGTAGTCATTGAAATCAATGCTAACCCATGGCGCCTTGATCTCGACTGGAGATGGGTGAACTATGCTTTGGAGCAGGGAGTTATGCTATCAATTAACCCCGATGCTCACGAAATGAACGGATATCATCACATGAAGTATGGTTTGCTCACCGGACGGAAAGGTGGATTGACTGCTGACATGACCTTTAATGCACTTAGTAAAGACGCTATAGAAAAACATTTCGCAGAGAAAAGGGCTTCCGCTCCAGCACATGCCTAAAAAAATTCTGATCATTCGTTTCTCCTCTATAGGAGATATAGTACTGACGACTCCGGTCATTCGCGCGATCAAAACGCAGATGGATGATGTAGAAGTACACTATGCTACCAAAAAGCAGTATCACAGTGTTCTGGAAGCCAACCCCTACATAGACAAATTTCATTTGTTGGATGGTAACCTGAAAGGGCTCACCCATGAGCTCAAGCAGGAAAAGTTCGATTTTGTTGTCGACCTGCACAACAACCTACGTACCCGAAGAATAAAGTCAGGCTTAAAAACTGATCATGCTGCCTTTCCTAAATTGAACTGGGAGAAGTGGCTGATTGTGAACCTTAAAGTAGACAAGCTCCCTAACATTCATATTGTAGACCGCTATCTGGAGGCAGCTAAGCCTTTGGGAGTGAAAGCAGATGCTTTAGGGCTGGACTATTTTATTCCTGAAAAGGATGAAGTAGAAAAGGATTGGCTGCCAGAAACACACAGAAAAGAGTTTGTGGCATTTGCTATTGGGGGAAACCATGAAACGAAGAAATTGCCACTAGACCGAATGATTGAGCTTTGCGACAAAATCAACAAGCCGATTATCCTGTTGGGAGGTAAGGAAGATGCGGAGAATGGGGAAAAGATTGCTGACTTCTTTGATCGCAAACATGAAACGGAAGATTTCAAACAGCCTTTGGACGACCTGGGTAAAAAAGCACTGATCTATAATGGTTGTGGTAAATTCTCTATCAACCAAAGTGCTTCTGTCTTAAAGCAGGCAACTTATGTATTCACGCACGATACCGGCATGATGCATATTGCAGCCGCTCTGAAGAAGAACATCTTCTCTATATGGGGCAATACCATTCCTGAATTTGGTATGTATCCCTACAGAACTAAATTCACTATTCTTGAAAAGAAGGGATTAAGTTGCCGACCATGTTCAAAAATCGGCTATAAAAAATGCCCTAAAGGTCATTTTAAGTGTATGAATGAAATCATTTTTGACTTCTGGCTACCATAGTCATACTCCTTGAAGAAAACAGCATGAAACATAAATCTTTACAAACCATTTCTATTCTTCTCATTCTGGTATCCCTCGTGTTGGAAACCGGAGCGGGTCAGGGCTGGTTTGAATTCAGCAAACCTCAGGCATTGTTTGGTGTATCACTGGCCTTAGTCCTGGTTTCCATGTCCATCAATGTGAAGATCATCAGAACGATGGGCATCAAACCTCACACAAGGAAAACCAGTCAACTTGTACTGGTTATTTCCGCTATGTATGCCCTGGCTGTGTTTGGGTTGGAGTTGATCTAATTGCTTTCTGCCAAAAATCTCTTCCTTTCCTTTCTACTCATCTCCTGGGTAACCAAATCTTCGGAATGATTAGAAATATAGGTATAACCGATTTTTAGCTGTCCTTTCAAACGATTGGTCTGAAATGTTGGTCTGAAAAACACTGTTTTAAGCCAGTCATTATGAGGCTTTAGACGATCGACCGTAACGGTTTGATAAGACAGTGAAATGAAGAGGCGATTCTCATAATCCAGTTCACCAATTTTCTGACCTGGTAACACTACATCTCCTTCTTTCACCATCAACCCTTGATTAGCAAAACCCAGGTAGTCAGCCACGGTACCATCTGCATGCCGAATGCGAATTCTGTTTTTTAACCGACTTTCGGGTAAGGTTGACTCTGCGAATTCAACAACCCCTCCACGAATAGCTGTAATGTTTTTACTGTTTTCAGGTTTAAACTCAAGGCCATAAAACTGAGAAACGCCATCTGCATACTTGATTGGAGAAACGTAGGGTTCATCTGCATCATAGTTATAGGAAATTAACGTGACTTCTTCACTCTCATCTACGGGAAGCAAATAATCAAAATCTGCAGGCTCTGTAACCAGTATGCTTTCGGTGTAATAGAACAGATAGCTATAATCAAAAGTGGTTGTTCCGGTTGATTTGAGTTCAAATAGAGTATGAACACCAGGCCCGACAGTTTTAATATAAGGAAGTCTTTCTGTGGCTGTAGCTCCTATGAGTTTTTCAAAGTCTATAATAATTGAGAGCGTTTTCCCGGTACTATTTTTAAGGCGCCACAACCTGGTTTGACTTCTAAACAATTCCAGATTTAATGGAAAGTCTTCATTCCTAAAGCCTCCTCCCTGAGGGTCATAAAAGCCCGAACCTTGCTGGATCAGTTTGTTTTGGGAAGTAATGGTTTGCCCCTGAATAAGCACTGAGATCAGTAAAAGAAGTATTGTGTAAGTTTTTTTCATGTCTGCTTTTTAGCAAAAATCAAACCATCTATTTCGAACCGAGGTATTTCTTTTTCTCCCTTTTGCTCATTTCCTGAGTAATAAGTTCATCGTTAATCACAGAGGTATAAGTTTCTCCAGATTTTAAGGAGCCCTCAAATCCTTCGGCAACAAATTTAGGGATCAGGCTTTTGACTTTTGCCCAATCTTTATAGTTCCTGGAAACTTTGGTATCGATGGCCAAATAGGTAATGTCGAGTAAGAGTCTGGCATGTCCTACAGTACTGGTTTGCGTTGCTACGGCCAGGGCAGTCCCTGGTAGTACTTCATCTCCCTTTTCCACCTGGGCGCTATTGTTCTTAAAATTCATGTAGCGGGCAACTGTTCCGTCTTCATGTCTAACGGTCATAAAGTTCCTGCTTCTGGTAAAAGTATAGGTTAAGGTGTCTGTCTGGTTCCCTTGTTCAATCTGCTCCACAACTCCTCTTCTGACCGCTGTTATGGTATCTCCATCGATGAGGTCAAAAGACAGGGCATAGAAGTCTTCATCTTCTTCACCCTTTACCAGTTCCTTAATGCTGCCTACTTCTCTCACCTCAACCTGCAAACCACTACTGACAGGAAACGTGTAAAGCACATCATCAATTTTAGGGTTTGCCGATCCGGTCCAGTAATAAAACTTATAATTGAAGTCACTATTTCCGCTTCCCGATTTTTCAAGCTCAAAAAGGCGATGCCTGCCGGGGGGAACCACTTTAACCGCTGGCAGAGAAGTATTGCAGGTCAGGCCTACCAGTTTGTTAAACTCAACCACTATGGTCATGTAAGAAGGACTGGTATTAATAGCTGTGAATTTATAATCACCTGTTTTCTGATCGAAATCATAGCTAACCTCAATATTCGATTGGGCAATGATTTCAGCGCTAAACAGGAAGCAACATAGAATGAAGAGAACTCTGTGCATCGATTCTAACCTTAAAATGACACACATAATAACATGAAAGCTGTTAGCTAACAAGCATTTTTATCTTCTTTTTCCAATATTTAAAATCAAACTTGTTCAACTGAACATCCATGGCACTACGGATTTCTACTGTCATCAGGTTGCCAATACTTCCTTCGTGGGAATGTTCTACTTCTCTTTTCGCTTCAAACTTGCCTGCATTAACCGCCTGACCTACCTGTACATAAGCTTCGCGGAAAGGTACTCCTGAAAGAACAAGTCTATTCACCTCCTCTACAGTGAAAAGGTAATTGTATTTCTCCTGATCGACTATTTCCGTGTTAATCCTGATATGCTGCAACATGTAATCAGCCATTTCCAGACAAGCTTTCAAATCTTCCAGAGCAGGAAAGAGCAGCTCTTTAAGCAACTGCATTTCACGGTGATAACCAACGGGTAAATTGGCCAGTAACATAGCAATGTCGTTTGGTAGGGCCACAATACGATTGCACTTTCCTCTAATCAGCTCGAATACGTCTGGATTCTTTTTGTGAGGCATAATGCTCGACCCCGTTGTTAGTTCATCGGGGAAAGTCAGGAAACCAAAATCCTGCCCCATATACAGGCAAACGTCCATAGAAAACTTGCCTAATGTAGAAGCAATAGCGGCCATTCCGTTAGCCAACTGTTTCTCTGCCTTGCCGCGGGACATCATGGCATTGACCACATTGTAATGCATAGAATCAAAGCCTAAAAGATCTGTAGTGAGCTGACGATTCAAAGGAAATGAAGAGCCAAAACCAGCACCAGAGCCCAAAGGATTTTTATTGACCATGCTATAGGCAGAGTGCATTGCGTTGAGGTCATCAACCAGACTCTCTGCATAAGCTCCAAACCACATTCCAAACGAACTGGGCATGGCTACCTGCATGTGCGTATAACCTGGCATCAGTATATTTTGGTAGGTATCGCTCAGAGTCGTCAATCGGTCAAAAAGTCCTTTAGTGCCCTCCACCAGTTCTTTGATCTCTGAACGCATAAAGAGTTTCAGGTCAACCAAAACCTGATCGTTGCGCGATCTTCCACTGTGTATTTTTTTGCCTATATCTCCGAGTTTTTCCGTCAGCATAAATTCAATCTGAGAATGGATGTCTTCAACATCATCCATCATCTCAAACTCTCCCTTTTCCATACTGCTATAAATACTCTTCAGCTCGTTGTGAATAGACTCCTTTTCTTCCCTCGTTAGCAAACCGATGGCTTCCAACATAGCGGTGTGTGCAAGAGAGCCCTGCACATCGAATGGTGCAAGAAAAATATCAAATTCCAGGTCTCTGCCTACCGTGAATTGCTCGACCTTAACTGAGCTCTCTATGTCTTTCTTCCAGAGTTTCATATGTTGAAGTTCAAGGACTGAAGAATGAAGTAAGTCTTCAGCTTAATTTTTAAAAAACCGATTTAATAACTCAATATACAATTCTATGCCTTCCTCGATCTCATTTGTATAGATATACTCATCTGCAGTATGCGATCTGGCTGAATCACCCGGACCTATTTTCAAACTTGGAAAAGGCATAAGTGCCTGATCTGAGAGTGTAGGAGATCCAAATTTCTTGAGCCCCATACTTTCTCCGGCTTTGATTATTGGATGTTCTATTGATATTGAAGAAGGATTTAGCCTTGTGGAACGGGCAACCACTTCACAGTCTACCGAATGCTCAATATGCTCAAGTACTTGCCAGTTGGTCATGGTATCAGTTGTACGCACATCTACCACAAAGTGACAGGTATCTGGAACAACATTATGCTGGGTACCTGCACTGATTTGTGTTACCGTCATCTTAATTGGACCCAGCCATTCTGATTCCCGCTCAAAACGATAGTTCTTAAACCAGGCAATAGAAGGCAGGGCCTTATATATGGCATTCTCCCCTTCATTTCTGGCGGCATGGCCGGCCTTTCCTTTTACTGTACAGTCGAGTACCATAAGTCCTTTCTCAGCCACAGCCATTTGCATTAGAGTTGGCTCACCTACAATGGCAAACTCAATATCTCCCAATTCCTGTAGAGCAAGGCCTACTCCCTCTTTTCCGGAAATTTCTTCTTCAGCAGAAGCCAGAAAAATCAGGTTATAAGGTATCTCCTGATCATAAAAATGCAGAAAGGTTGAAAGCAAAGAGACCAGGCAACCTCCTGCATCATTACTTCCTAAACCATACAGTTTACCATCGGCCTCTATGGCCTGATAAGGATCATTTTTATAACCCACATTAGGCTTTACTGTATCATGATGTGAGTTAAGAAGTAGAGTTGGTTTTGATGGACTGAAGTGTTTGTTCTTTGCCCATACATTATTCTGAATTCTTTGGGCTTCAATACCCTTGTCTTTTAAAAAATGCTCGATGTGACTAGCCGTTTTTTCTTCCTCTTTACTAATGGATTTAATCTCTATTAGTTCTTTCAGAAGGGCAATAGCCTGAGTGTCAAAATTCATATCAGTTGAGTTGAGGTGTTTGGTGTTGAAAAAATTTGTCTTTTAATTTAGCCAACTGAATTTTCATCGTTTTTGGTTATTTGACTGACGGTGGATAGAAAAATTCCTTCCCTTGTTTTTGAGTGTTGACTCCATAACTTAACCAAGGATCTTTATCATCTTATCTTAGAAAAGCAGCCTCGTCAAAATCTTATAATTGAATTATCGTTCCGGACTGATTATTATTAAGACTTGAGAAATGAATAATTCTAACCTGTCCCACCCCAGCATTTAGGGCGTCAAAAGCATTATCCAATTTAGGAATCATGCCACTGTTGATTATACCTGAATTTTTATACTCGTGGTAATTGTCGGGATCAAGTACCGGGATTACCGTTTTACTCTCAAAATCTGAAAGAACACCCGGCTGTTCGAAGCAATAGACTAACTCTACATCAAAAGATTTACTGAGCGCCACCGCCAATACTGAAGCAATAGTATCTGCATTGGTATTAAGCATATTCCCCTGGCCATCATGAGTCAATGCACAAAAAACAGGGCGAATACCCTGATTCAAGAGGCTTACCAACAAATTAATATTGACCCCTTCCGGAACCACATCACCTACAAAGCCATAGTCTATCTCTTTCACCGGACGTTTCTTTGCCAGCATGGAGTTTCCATCAGCACCAGTCAACCCAATCGCATTGATGCCGTTAGCCTGAAGTTGTGCCACTATTTTCTTATTGACCAAACCACCATAAACCATAGTCACCAAATCGAGCGTCTCAGCATCTGTAATTCTCCGGCCATCCACCATTCTGGCTTCAATTCCCAGTTGATTACCGATTTGTGTAGCAATCTTTCCACCGCCATGCACCAGAATGGTAGGTTCGGTTCTTTTCGCAAAATCAGCAAGAAACAGATCTAATGACTTGGGATCATCGATCACATTTCCACCTATTTTGATTATGGTTAGTTTGTTCATTTTATATCCTTCTGTCATTCAGAGCGAAGTGTAACGAAGCGAAGAATCTCCTTATTAAATGGGAGATTCTTCGGTCGCATCATCTTTGAATTTATCAAGATGATTCTCTCTCTGAATGACGCTTAATCTTGCTTTTTCAGTCCTGCCACCTCTTTCTTCAATTCCTTATTCTCAGTCTCCAGATTCTCAAGTCTCTTATTCTGTTCGATGACATATAAGGTTAGCTCTTCAATTTTCTTGAGTAAAGTAGCTTCCATATCTCCCAGGTCCAATCCATTAGCTTCTACTTCCTTAGCAGAGGGTACTTCAGGTAGATGTTGATTTTGTTGAATGAATTGCTCCAGCTCGTCTAGGCTTCTCAGTTTAAAGTTGGGAGAGAAGACATAGTCTGGCCAGTCTGTTCCGGCAACAGATACTCTGACTTTCTTGGCCAGTATAGTGCCGTCAACGGAGAGTTTTTCAGTGGGTGATGTGGTTCCAATGCCAACATTGCCATCAGGATGAATTATCATCCTATTCTCCAGATTTGTATCATAGCTGGACTTGGTTCTAAAGACCAGGCCTGTTGTATGTTTTCCTGGAGAAATAGCTCCTCTGATTTCCGCATTTTTATTTCCATGTTGGTGCTTGAAAACCAAGGCGTTGTTCAGAAGAGTGAGAGTTGAGGGAGAATTATAATATTGATTATCTGGGTGGAAGACCAAAATATTTCCATCGACAGTTAATTTTTCAGCAGGCGAAGTAGTGCCAATGCCAACATTGCCGGCATTGATATAAGAAACAGAAGTTGATTCGGCTGCAAATCTGATTAAGGAACTACCCTGATCATATAATTCTAATAAACCCCTGTCAATATTTGAGGCACTACCTAGATTTCCAAGGTAGGCTACTTTGCCCAAAGATGATTCGACTCTTAGCCCTTCCAATGCATTAGATGCTCTAACCGTCAACTTGTTCGAAGGTGAGGGTGTGCCAATACCTATATTTCCTGACTCGGTAATTCTTAAAAGCTCTCCTGAAGAACCAGTACCCCCAGAATAAATCCTCCAAGCATCTGAATCAAACCTTAGGGTGGTTAAGCTGGCAGACCCTCTTTCTAATTGTTGTCCAATATTGGTGTCAATATTCCCTAAGATATTCGATGAATGAATACTTCCTATGACGGCCAATTCTCTGGATGGATTAGAGGTACCGATTCCAACAGGGCCACTTGAATAATAAATATTACTTCCGTTGGTGCTCCACTGAGCAAATGAGTTTGAGCAAATTAGGGTTAATAAGAGTGTTGTAAAAAGTATCTTTTTCATAATGGTTGTATTTATTGTTGGTTATTGGTTTGAAGTTACATAACTCAGAGTGAATCCTGAGGATTCGGGTGAAGCAAAGAACCTCCTGGTTACGGTGCAATAATTGGGAGATTCTTCGGTCGCACATTTCTGATTATCATCGAAATGTTCTTCCTCTGAATGACGATTAGCCCAGCAGCTCAGCAAATACAGCCTGTGCACTGTAAATTCTATTCTTGGCCTGTTGCAGGTGAATTGCATTGGGTCCATCTAATATTTCATCCTTGATGACCAAACCTCTCCTTACTGGCAAGCAATGCATTACTTTGGCATTGTTGGTTAAGGCTAGTTGTTCACTACCAAAACTCCAGCTTTCATCCTGATTCAGGATCTGACCATATTGGTGGTAAGAAGACCAGTTCTTCACATAGACAAAGTCGGCACCCTCGAGGGCCCTGGCCTGGTTGTACTCTACAGGTACGGATTCAGCAAATTGACCTGCCAATTCATACCCCTCAGGATGAGTAATCGTCAAATCCACCGGTGCTGCTTTCATCCACTCCACAAATGAATTAGGCACAGCCTGAGGTAATGCTTTTACGTGGGGCGCCCACGTTAGTACTACCTTCGGTCTTTCCTTTTTGTCCCAGTGCTCAGCTATGGTCATCCAATCGGCTAAACTTTGGAGTGGATGCAACGTGGCACTTTCCAGGCTTACCACCGGAAGACCTGAGTACTTAATGAATGCATTGAGCAATTGCTCGGAGTAATCCAGCTCACGGTCCTTCAGCTCAGGAAAAGTTCTCACTCCCAAAACATCGAAGTACTGCCCCATTACCCCAGCTGCTTCTTTAATGTGTTCGGCTTTGCTACCATTCATCTTCACTCCGTCCTCAAACTCCAAGGCCCAGCCATCTTTTCCTATATCAAGCACAATGGCCTCAGCTCCCAGATTTTGAACAGCAATCTGAGAACTTAACCTGGTCCTTAGGCTTGGGTTAAGAAATATGAGACCTACCTTTTTCCCTCTGGCAAAATCAGGATTAAAAGGGTTAGCTTTTAAGGCAAGGGCCTTTTGAACCAATGCCACCGGGTCTTCTACATCTTTTACGGAGGTGAAGTTTTTCATTTGACTAATTCAGTTCTTGCTTAAGTGCAGTTAAAAAATGTTCCAGCTCTTCACGACTTACGGCCAATGAAGGCAGGAGTCGCATCGTATTTTTATCACCCGCTGAACCGGTGAATATCTTGTGGTCAAAAAGAAGTTTTTTCCTAAGATCAGCCACGGCAAAATCAAAGCTTAAGCCTAGCATTAGCCCCATTCCTCTCACCTCCTTGATTTGAGAAATCTGCTTGAGTTCATCAATCAACCAATCACCTAAGGTCTTGGCATTGTCCATCAGGTTTTCCTGCTCAATCACTTCCAATACCGCAAGTGCTGCTGCACAAGCCAGGTGATTACCTCCGAAGGTAGTACCCAGCATACCATGCCACGGCTCAATATGTGGAGCGATCAAAACCATTGCCACAGGGAAACCATTGCCAATTCCTTTGGCCAGGGTAATCACATCGGGTTGAATACCGCTATGCTGATAGGCGAAAAATTTGCCTGAGCGACCTGCACCTGATTGAACTTCGTCCATAATCAATAAAGCACCCGCCTCTTTACAAAGAGCTGAGACCTGCTGCAGATACTCATTGTCTGGCACATAGATACCTGCCACTCCTTGCATACCTTCTATGATGACAGCAGCGGTTTGATCATCCAATTCTGCTTTAAGTGCATTGATATCATTCATCGGCACAAAAGCTACCTCATGATCAGCATTGAATGGGGCTACAATCTTAGGATTATCTGTAGCCGCTACGGCTCCTGAAGTACGACCATGAAAGGCCTGTTTCATGGCTATAACTTTCTTTCTGCCGGTGTGAAAAGAAGCTAATTTCAGCGCGTTTTCATTGGCTTCAGCTCCGGTGCTACATAGGAAAAGCTGATAATCTTCGCAGCCGGAAACTTTCCCCATCTCGTCTGCCAACTCCTGCTGAACTGAGTTCTGTACAGCATTGGAATAGAAACCGAGGGTATTTAATTGATCTGTCAGGCGCTTCACATAATGCGGATGGGTATGACCGATTGATATAACGGCATGACCTCCATAGAGATCCAGATACTCAGTTCCTTCCTTATCCCATAGTTTCGAACCGAACCCCTTCACAGGTTCAATATCATAGAGGGGATATACATCGAATAATTTCATCTTCTTGCTTGTTGTCGTCATTCCCGCATAGGCGAGAATCTCTCCGTTCATTATTAAGATCCCCGTTTTCACGGGGATGACGTGTTATAGTTATTGTTCTACAGGAAGGGGCTCAAAAAGCACTTCCTTTCAATTTCAATCCGGTGGTTTCGTCCAGCCCGAACATCAGATTCATATTCTGAACCGCCTGGCCCGAAGCTCCTTTGAGCAGGTTGTCAATGGCCGACTGAACCATCAGGTAGCCATTGTGCATCTGCAAATGGATAAAGCATTTATTAGTATTCACCACTTGCTTTACGTCTAGAGGGCTATCGGTCACCCAGGTAAAAGGGTGGTCTTCATAATACTCCTTATAAACTCTGATGGCTTCTTCTAATGGCCACTCACAATACTGGTAAGCGGATACCAATATCCCCCTGGTAAAATTCCCGCGATATGGAACAAAGTTGATATTGTTCTCATACCATGGCTGATACTGCATCAAAGACTTCCTGATTTCTGCAAGATGCTGATGCTGAAATTCCTTATAGGTAGATATGTTGTTATTTCTCCAGCTGAAATGAGTCGATTCAGAAGGCATGACACCCGCTCCAGTAGACCCGGTAGTTCCTGAAACATGCACCTCCTTTAACATACCATTGTGTGCGAGAGGAAGTAACGCCAGTTCAATGGCGGTAGCAAAACACCCCGGGTTAGCAACAAAGTTGGCGGACTTCGTTGCTTCTCTGTTCAGCTCAGGTAAACCATAAACCTTGCTATCGTCCAATCGATAATCATGTGCAAGATCGATGATTTTAACAGAAGCATTGACCTCATTCGACTCCATGAACTTTTTGGAATCGCCATGTCCCATACAAAGGAATAAAACATCAACATCACCGTGCCATTCTGGTACAAATGCCAGTTCTGTTTCTCCCAGCAAATCGCTATGTGAAGAGTAGAGCTTTTTACCGGCCTGACTTCGGCTTTGCACAAAGCTGATTTCGGCTTCGGGGTGATTGACCAATAGGCGGATCAGCTCTCCTCCTGTATATCCGGCACCTCCTATAATTCCTACCTTGATCATATTTCTTCTTCGTTGACCTGATGGTAAATAGCATTCTGGTTACCGAAGATTTTCGCGAAGCCTCTTACATCATCACCCGTCCATGACTTATTCATTTCACCATAGTGACCGAACTTGGCTGACATCAGATCGTGTGGTGATTCAATACCATTAATCTGATACCTGTATGGGAACAAAGTGAGGAATACATCGCCAGACACATTACGTTGTGTACTTTGCATCATAGCTTCCAGGTCACGCATGACCGGATCAAGAAACTGTCCTTCATGCAACCAGTTACCATAGAAAGCGGAAACCTGATCTTTCCAGTAAATCTGCCACTTGCTAAGCACATGTTTTTCCAGTGCCTGATGCGATTTGATAAGAAGAACACTGGCCGCTGCCTCAAAACCTACACGTCCTTTAATACCAATGATGGTGTCTCCCACGTGAATATCCCGGCCAATACCGAAAGGACCTGCTATCTTTTCAAGAGCAAGAATAGCTTCCGCAGGTTGATCATAATACGTTCCATTAATGGCTTTTATCTCTCCTTTTTCAAAAGTCAGTTTAATGTCCTCGGAAGCTGTTTTAGTGACTTGGGTTGGGAATGCCTCTTCCGGCAAATAACCATTGGAGCTAAGCGTTTCTTTTCCTCCCACCGAGGTACCCCAAAGTCCTTTGTTAATGGAATAAACAGATTTGGTAAAGTCAAAATCAACGCCTTTAGCTTTTAGGTACTCAATCTCAGCCTCTCTCGAAAGCTGCATATCACGAATTGGGGTGATGATCTCAGCCTCTGGCATAAAGGTCTGGAAAATCATATCGAAGCGCACCTGATCGTTACCGGCTCCTGTACTTCCATGAGCGATGGCTTTAGCACCAAGTTCTTTAGCATATTGAGCAATGGCAACCGCTTGCGAAACACGCTCTGCACTTACCGAAAGTGGATAAGATCCATTTTTGAGGATGTTACCGAAGATGAGAAAGCGAACCACTTTGTGGTAGTAATTATCGGTCTCATCAATGGTCTTGTGGGATTTAACACCTAAACTGATAGCCCTTTCTTCAATTCTCTTTATCTCGTCACTATCAAATCCTCCGGTATTCACCACTACAGAGTGTACTTCCAATCCTTTATCTTCAGAGAGGTACTTAACACAATAGGAAGTATCCAATCCCCCACTGAATGCCAGTACTACTTTATTATTTTCCATTGTCTTTCTTCTTTTTTCTTTCGTCAATTTTCAGGAGTACACTCTTCTTGAATTTAATCCAGCGTTCAAATAATTTGAGGTCTTTATCGAGCTCTCTTTCTGTCCAGGCAGTCCTTTTTGGCTTGGCATTTTTCTCCCAGGCCGGGTTATACAGCATGGCAGTACAAATACAGTTCTTCCTATTTTTGGCGGTGAGAATATCATAATTCACACAGGTTTTACAGCCAGCCCAGAAATCATCATCCTGCGTAAGCTCTTCATAGATCACAGGCTTGTAACCTAATTCAGAGTTAATCTTTAACACCGCAGCTCCTGTGGTAAGACCAAAGATTTTAGCCTCGGGGAATTTCTTTCTAGAGAGTTTGAAGACCTCCGACTTAATGCGTTTAGCAAGACCATGTCCTCTGAATTCAGGATTGACAATTAGGCCAGAGTTGGCAACAAACTGCCCATGGCTCCAGACCTCGATGTAGCAAAATCCTGCCCATGTGCCATCCTGTGCGTAGGCAATTACGGCCTTACCTTCATCCATTTTTCTGGAGACATATTCCGGTGTTCTCCTGGCAATACCAGTTCCCCTTTTAGCTGCCGAAGAAGCAATTTCATCTACTATGATCTGTGCATAGTGAATGTCATCTGAGGTGGCCGGTCTGATTGTAAATTTTAATTCCATTTTGGGTTATGATCAAATCTAAGCCTGAATACAGACTAAGGTTGAAATTCAATAAGATTAAACTAAGAAATATAGGTTAAGAAGTCACCACGTAAGTGACCTAAAGAATAGAGGCGACTAGCGCCTATTTTGCCTTATGGCTAAAACAGTCCTCACACCTCTAACAAAAAGAGGGGCTCCGGGTGGGGTTACTATATGAGCTGTTTTCAACATTGAGGGGACAAAGGAAATAGAAATTCCGGAATGTGCAAATGCCGTTGATAAGAAATTAGAAAATAATAGATAACCGATTATTGATGTCTACTATTCTTATTGCTAAAATTCATTTACTACATTCATCTAAACAATAAACCTTATGAAAAAGTCAATTTATTTTCTATTAATTCTTTTCTCCCCTACCCTGATATTTGCTCAAAGCACTCAAATTGGTTCAAGTCCGATTTACTATAATTCCGGTAATGTAGGGATAGGCACTGTTAACCCAACTTTCCTTTTTCATTTAGAAAGTTCGGCAACAACAGGAATGATATTGCATACAAACTCTTCAAACAATACCTCCAGAATATATTTTAAAGGACAAAGAGAAACCATAGGAACCTCAAGTCACTTCATCGGTACCGAGGGAGTGGGGAATTATAACTTCGAAGTTAATATTGACGAAAATTTCTTGATAAAAACAAACTCTGTCGAACGATTTAGAGTGACTGGTAATGGAAAAGTTGGGATTGGAACTGATTCACCTGATTCCAAATTAAGAATTGATGACACTTATTCCCTTTTGAGATTTGAGGCGGTAGATGGTCAATTTCGCATTAGATCAACAAGACTTGCTGGTTATTCCTTTTCTGATTTATTACTATCATCTCAACAAAATATTATCCTATATCCCGATGGAAATGGGACGGCTTACTCTGGTGGGGGTAATGTTGGAATTGGGACCACATCGCCAACTGAAAAACTCTCTGTAGATGGGACTGTATTAGCAAAAGGAGTAAGAGTTTCAACAGCAGGAGGTGACTGGCCGGACTATGTCTTTACCCCTAGCTTTAAATTAAGAACCTTGAATGAGTTGGAGGCTTTTATTATGGAAAATCAACACCTGCCCGAAGTACCATCGGCCAATGAGATCAAGACAAAGGGACAGGATTTAGGAAAAATTCAAACAATTCTTTTAAAGAAGATTGAAGAACTGACCCTATATCTAATTGACGAGAATAAAGAAAAGGAAGCCTTGAAAAGGGAAAACCAGAAACTCAAAGACCTACTATTGAGTTTGAAGCAAGACGTTGAAATTCTAAAAGGTAAATTGAATTAGTTCACTTTGTTTTAAAAAACAAAGTCAATATCCTCATGAGGAAATAACCGGCAAAAGGCAGCAATGGTGTCACCGTAGTGTAGACCCACCAAAACCGGGAAGAAGCGTCCTGACCACTAAAGCTGGCCGACCAATTGCCTGTCAATAAGAAAGAAACCGGAATCCAGAGAACGCCCAATACCAGGCTGGCCAGTACACAAATTCTAAAAGCCATTTGTGGGACCTGATGAATTTTTCGGGTGGTTCTGATGAGTAAAAAATTCAGGGGGAAAAGCACAAAAAGGATGGCTGTCATCAGGTTACCCCAAGGCATACTTCCTTCACCTGCTATGGGCATACTGAGAAGAGGTGAAGCGGTTGCCAAAGAGGTGATCACAAACATCTGGATCAGAATAGAGGCAAGAAAGAAGTATTTGATTCGTTTATTGGTCATCTTTAACTTCAACTTTAGAACAATGAACAAAGCTAACACACTTTTGCTGGCATTCCTCCTGGTTTCTCTTCCTTCGCTTGCTCAAAAGAAGACCCCTAAAATTCCAGAAATTCTTTCCAAGGATCACTGGGCATATATTCCATGCCAGACAGGTGAAAATGGGTTTTACATGGCCAAATTTGAGACCAGAGCTGGAGATTATAGAAAGTTTTATAGTCTTATGGGTCAAGAGAACAAAGACTATTCTCCTGAAGTGAGTGTTTGGAATTTTCGCGAAGGTCTTGATGAATCCAAACTTGAATATTACTACAAGCACCCAGCTTTCGACAACTATCCAATTGTTGGTGTAGACTTAAATGATGCTATGGCTTATGCAGCCTGGCTTACGACAGAATATAATAACCAACCGAAACGTGAGTTTGAGAAAGTCCTTTTCCGCTTGCCAACTGAGCAGGAATGGGAATGGGCAGCTCGTGGAGGTAATGATATTGCTCCTTTTCCCTGGGGTGGTCCTTACATTAGAAACTCCAAAGGCGAGGTATTGGCTAACATCCTTCGGGTGAGTGACACGAATATCATCAGCCAGGTTCAGGACAATGGATCGATTGAATTTAGCCTTGCTCAAGAACAGATGGATGAAGTTAACCCTACCAGCTATACCAGCCCTGTCAATCAATTCATATCAAATCCTTATGGCCTATTTAATATGAGTGGCAACGTGAGTGAAATGACTACTTCACTTTATGCTGAAGGGCAAACTTCAACTGTGGCGAAAGGAGGAAGTTATCTGCAAACACCTTATTGGGCAATGATCAGTTCTCGACAAGAGTTTTCAAAGCCAACTGCTTACACTGGCTTTAGGTTGGTAATGGAGGTGGTTGAGAAATAGTTTTATGTAATAGATAATCCTCCTCTGTCCTTCGGACATCTTCTCCCAAGGAGAACATTCGTGCAAGGCTTGGCCTACTTGCGTGGTGGATAAACCTTACCACTTAAAACCTCAAATTTTTAACTAACCCCCAATCCACTCTGCTACGAACAGGTTGGTATCTCTTGTCCCACCATTGTTTCTGTTCGAGGAAAAGACAATGTATTTGCCATCATTGGAGAAAACCGGAAATGCATCGAAAGTCTCATCATGTGTGATTCGGGTTAAACCGGTTCCATCAATGTTAATCATATACAGGTTGAAAGGGAAACCACGGGTAGCGGTGTGGTTACTGGCAAAAATGATTTTTTCACCTGAAGGATGAAAAAACGGTGCCCAGTTGGCCTGCCCCAGATCAGTCAGCTTTTTAAGGTCACTTCCATCAGCATTGCAGATGTAAAGTTCCATGTCAGTTGGCTTAACCAGTCCATCTGCTAATAGGTCCTGGTACTCTTTAATCTCCTCCTCTGTTTTTGGTCTGGAAGAACGGAAAATCAGCTTGGTTCCGTCAGGAGAGAAAAAAGCGCCACCATCATAGCCCAACTCATTGGTAATCTGCTTTACATCTGTGCCATCAATATTCATCGTAAACAATTCGAGATCGCCTGTTCTCATTGAGGTAAAGACGATTTTATCGCCCTTCGGAGAAACGGTGGCTTCGGCATCATATCCAGGATTGTCGGTCAATTGCTTGATGATGTTTCCGTCCAAATCGGCAGTGAAGATGTCAAAGCTTGGATAGATTGGCCATACATACTTGCCATCGGCTCTTGGTTCCGGTGCTGGAGGACAATCCTCTCCACCCAAATGGGTAGAACCATAAACTATAGTCTGATTATCTGGCAGGAAATAAGAGCAAGTCGTTCTTCCCATGCCCGTGCTCAGCATCTCAGGCTTATTATTCTTTAAATCATCGTTACGCCAATCAGTCACAAAAATCTGGTCACAGTTGACACCCCATGCACTGTAATCACTCTGAAAAACCAGGTGCTTATCATCGAAACTCCAATAAGCCTCCGCATTATTCCCCCCAAACGTGATTTGTTTGATGTTCTTCAGGTACTTCATCTCTTCAGGATGCAGCAGTAAAGAATCTGTAGCAGAACGAGATTCTACGATTGAGTTGGAACTTTGCTGCTTCCCACAAGAAAAAAGGGCTAATACAATAACTAGAAGGAAATACTGCCTCATTATTAGAAAGTTTCGATAATGGCGCGAAGATAATCATTATTATCTTTGAGCTAAATTTAACCACCATGAAGAAGTTTTTAGCACTCCTGTTCGTATCTGCATTTTTAGCATCCTGCACAGATTTCACCACCGACAAGGAATTGATGACTGGCCTGAAAGAAGATATCAGCTATTTGGCGAGTGATGATCTGGAGGGTCGTGCCATTGGAACTGATGGTGAGATTCTGGCTGCCAGATACATTGCTGATCAATTCAAGGCCATCGGTTTAGAGCCAAAAGGTTCAGACAAATATTTTCAGGTGTTCAGAGTAAACAAGCCCACCAATCCTCATGAGCAGGCAGTGATTGGAAGCAGTGGAGAAGGAATCAGTGGTCGCAACGTGGTAGGCTATATCGATAATGGGGTGCCTTACACTATTGCCATTGGGGCACATTACGATCACCTCGGCTATGGTAATGAAGGTTCACTTTATCGTGGGGAGCCTACTATACACAATGGAGCCGATGATAATGCCAGCGGAACTGCCGCATTGATTCAACTAGCAAGAATTCTGAAAGAGAAGAAATCAAACTACAATTATCTGTTCATCGCGTTTTCAGGAGAAGAGAATGGGCTGTGGGGTTCTAACTACTATTCTAAAAACAGCACTGTTTCTACGGACAGTATCAACTATATGATCAACATGGACATGGTGGGCAGACTTAAGAAAGAAAATACGCTAGCCATCAATGGGGTAGGGACCAGTCCTGTCTGGAATGATATTTTAGACAAAATCAATTATGACTCACTAAAGCTTGTTACTTCAGAGTCGGGAGTTGGACCTTCGGACCATACCTCATTCTACTTACAAGATATTCCGGTGCTTCATTTCTTCACCGGGCAACACGAAGACTACCACAGACCATCAGATGATGCTGACAAAATCAACTATTCCGGTATGATCAAAGTAATTCGCTACATCGAAAGACTCATTGACAGGCTGGACGATAAAGAAAAACTGGCCTTTACCAAGACGAAAGACGACTCTGGTAACTCACCAAGGTTTACGGTGTCACTGGGTGTTGTACCCGATTACCTGTATGACGGTACAGGAATGCGTATAGATGGCGTTACCGAAGGTAAACCAGCTGCCTCAGCCGGTATGCAGAAAGGGGACATTGTGATGAAGCTGGGCGACTCCACCATTGTTGACATGATGAGCTACATGAGGGCGCTTGGCGCTTTTGAAGCAGGTGATGAAACAACAGTCGAGTTCAAACGTGGAGAGGAAACCAAGTCGAGCAAAATAAAATTCTAGACCCCGGTAAGTGAAATTCCTATTCCACACCTTACTGGAATTCTTAAAAGATAAACACTACAGAAGTTTATTAGGCGCCTCCATGTTTATCCTTTTTGGCGGGGCCCTGGTCTACAGTTATCTGGAAGGCTGGTCTTATCTGGACTCACTTTATTTTGCCGCAATTACCCTAAGTACAGTTGGCTATGGAGATTTCTCTCCACAAACTGATGGAGGAAAGGTCTTTACCATCATCTACATTGGTATAGGAGTCGGCCTGATCCTTACTTTCATCAACACCGTCTACCAGCATTTCCAGCAAACCAGGAAAGAATACACCAACCTTCTGAAAGGAAAATCCAAAAAATAGTCAGCTCGGGAACTATTATCTAGAACGATCGTTCTGTTATCATTCAATCATTTTTGGAACAATCATTCTAAAATAAAATCATGAGCAAATTAAACAACAAAGTTGCCGTAATTACAGGCGGAAGCACCGGTATTGGACTTGCCAGTGCTAAAACATTCCTTGAGGAAGGAGCCAAAGTGATTATTACAGGACGCACCAAAGAGACGCTGGATGCTGCCGTGGCAGAAATCAACAACCCGAATCTCAAGGCCATTCAGTCCGATACATCTAAGCTGGCTGATATTGACAGTTTAGTTGAAGAAGTAAAGGCCGACTATGGCCAGGTAGACATTTTGTTTGCCAATGCAGGTATTGCATGGTTCGCCCCAATCGGACAAAGTGATGAAGCCTTTTTCGATACTCACTTTAACATCAATGTAAGAGGCCTTTTCTTCACCATACAGAAGTTCCTGCCTATTTTCAATGATGGTGGATCGATCGTATTGAATGCCTCAGCCGTCATTCACAAAGGATTTGAAAACAGCTCGGTTTACTCTGCTACCAAGGGGGCTGTAAGAAGCTTCGCAAGAACGTTATCATCAGAACTCGCTCCAAGAGGAATCAGAGTGAACACTGTTAGCCCTGGGCCAATTGAGACTCCTATCTATGGTAAAATGGGTATGACTGAAGACCAGTTGAAAGGTATGGCCGAAAACTTCACCAACATTGTACCACTTAAGAGGTTCGGTACTGCTGCCGAAGTATCAAAAGCGGTCTTATTCCTTGCCTCAGAAGACTCATCATATGTGGCCGGTGAAGAGATTCTGGTTGATGGCGGTATAGCAACAATCTAAAATTTCATATTTTAGAACGATCAGTCAATCGAAGATCGTTATGGCCAGGAAGAAGAATTTTGATGAAGGTGAAGTATTGGAGAAAGCTTTACAACTCTTCTGGAAGAAGGGATATAATGCCACCTCCATTCAGGATCTGGTTGATGAATTAGGAATCAATCGTGCCAGTATTTATGATACCTGGGGCGACAAGCATCAACTATATGTTGCCGCTCTACAGCGCTATCGTCAAAACTCATCTTCCTGGCTGCTTAATCAAATTCGCTCGGACAAACCTGCCTCTGAAATAATAGAGGCATTTCTCAATCATGTCATAGAAGACGTGATGCAAGACCACGACAAAAAAGGATGTTTTGTAGTCAACTCAACCACAGAATTGGCCAACCTGGATCCAGACATTCAAATGCTGGTTAGTGAAAACAAGCAGACTATTGAGAGAGTCCTGGCTGAACTCGTAAAAGAGGGTCAGGAAAGTGGAGAATTTAATACCAAACAGTCCGCACAAGCATATGCCCGCTTTATCTTCAACAATATCAATGGCTTAAGAGTAGTGTGCAAAACCTTTGCCTCGCGCGAGGAACTTCAGGAGGTGGTAGATATTACCATTAGATCATTAAAATGACATTTGTCAGTTTCTAATCTCATCTGAAATTCTATATTGCAATTCTATTTTTTAAGCTATGGCACGAGTTATTTCCTTTTTTATCGAACGCCATCAATTCCGTATACTGAGAATTTGTATTGGCATCCTCTTCCTCTGGTTTGGAGCCCTGAAGTTTTTCCCTGGACTAAGTCCGGCAGAATCATTAGCTACCCAGACCATTCAAATCATGACATTCAACTTAATGCCACAGGGCATGATTATGCCAAGTCTGGCCTTAATGGAAGTTGGTTTGGGTTTATTACTTGTTTTCTCCAGAGAATTCAAGCTGACTTTCTGGATCCTCTTTTTCCACATGTGCTGTACCATAATGCCTTTATTCATACTTACCGAAATCACTTTTAAAGATTTCCCATTTCAATTGACTATTGAAGGGCAGTACATAGTGAAGAACATTGTGATCATCAGTGCAGCATTCGTTCTGTTGTTCCAAAAGAAGAACAATCGAATCCATAATTAGGGAGTATTTTTAGAACTTTTCCTTCTTCATTTCATTTACTTAGTAATCAAACATTAATGCTTTGGAATACGATTTAGTAATTATTGGGGGAGGGCCAATCGGTTTGAATTGTGCCATTGAGGCCAAAAAGGCAGGACTGTCTTATGTTGTATTAGAAAAAGGGGTATTAGTGAACTCCCTCTATAATTTTCCAACCAACATGACCTTCTTTTCCACCTCCAACTTACTTGAAATTGGTGGGGTTCCTTTCATCGCACACAACGATAAGCCCACAAGAAGAGAAGCACTTGAATACTTCAGAAGAGTTCAGGAAAGCTGGGACCTGAACATCAAATTGTATACAGAGGTAAAAAGTATGAGTGAATATGATGGTGTGTATCAGGTACTAACGACCAAGGGGACTTTCACAGCATCACATGTTATAGTTGCTACCGGGTTTTATGATACGCCTCGTCTACTCCACATTCCCGGAGAGGAACTAAAGAAGGTCAAACACTTCTATGATGACCCTCATCCTTATGTAGATCAAAAAGTTCTGGTCATTGGTGCTGCCAACTCAGCTTGCGATGTGGCATTGGAGACCTATTATAAAGGCGCTGAGGTAACTATGGCTATCAGAGAAGGGGAAATCTATCCTAAAGTCAAATACTGGATCAGGCCAAATATTGAAAATCGCATCAAGGAAGGGAGCATCAAGGCCTACTTCAACACTACCGTAAAAGAAATAAGACCCCATGAAGTAGTTCTCCAAACCCCTGATGGAGACATAACCATAGAAAATGATTTTGTTCTGGCTATGACGGGATACATGCCAAACTATCAGTTATTCGAGTCACTTGGCATACCGGTGACAGAAGATGAATTCAAAATCCCCGTCCATGATGAGCAAACGCTCGAGACTCCCTTGAAAGGCGTTTACGTTGCCGGGGTAATCAACTCAGGTCTTCAAACCAGTAAGCTCTTTATTGAAAACACCAGGGTACATTCAGAAATGATTATCCAGAGTATTCTCGCTGGCAAGGGTGAAGTAGCGGTTCACTAATTCATTCCAACTTCTTTGCTAGATTTGAGTTTCCATGGAGTATCAGATCAGCAGAAATACGAGCATAGTGAAGCAGTTAGCCCGACAACAGGGTTTTGATTTCTGTGGTATTTCACGGGCTGAATTCCTGGAAGAAGAAGCCCCGCGTCTGGAAAAGTGGTTGAAAAAAGGAGCTCATGGAAAAATGAGCTACATGGAGAATCATTTTGACAAACGCCTCGATCCTACTGTGCTGGTACCAGGCGCTAAATCAGTCATCTCACTTCTTTACAATTACTATCCCGATCAGGATTTCGCTGACGAATATCCTGAAAGTCCGAAATTGGCCAAATATGCCTATGGCAAAGATTATCACTTTGTCATTAAGGAAAAACTCAAAACCTTGTTTCAGGACCTGCAAGCTGAAATCGGCCATATCGAAGGCCGGGTCTTTGTAGATTCTGCCCCGGTAATGGAAAGGCAGTGGGCCGAAAAATCAGGCTTGGGGTGGCTGGGAAAAAACACGCTTTTGATTAATAAAGGAAGAGGCAGTTTCTTCTTCTTGGCAGAGCTGATCATTGATCTTGAGCTCGAGCCTGATGGCCCCATTAAAGACTATTGTGGTACTTGTACCCGGTGCATAGATGCCTGCCCTACGGATGCAATTACTCCCTATCAACTAGATGCCAGCAAATGCATCTCCTACCTGACTATTGAACTTAAGGACGGTATTCCAGAGGAGTTTAAAGACCATATGCAAAACTGGGCTTTTGGTTGTGATATCTGCCAGGATGTGTGCCCATGGAATCGATTCTCCATTCCGCATCAGGAACCGGCTTTTTTACCGCCTGAAGAACTTTTGCAGCTTTTTAACAATAATTGGCAAGATTTAACAGAAGAGGTTTTTGGCGCAGCCTTTAGAAAATCTGCGGTGAAAAGAACGAAACTGGAAGGACTGAAACGTAATCTGAAATTCCTTAAAAATAGTTAAGCCCATCTGGTTAGGATGGGCTGGTTAAATTTAGTTTTATTGCACTAATACGAACTGCTTTTCTATGATGGGCCCATAAATGTGGCCAAATTTGGCGTAACACCAGTTTTTCAGTTCCTGTAACTCATCTGATATGAGTGATTTAATCGCTTTTCTTAACTCCTTTTCGAAAAGGCGTTTATCGAAACTCACCTTAGCGAGAATAGTCTTGAAATATTCCAGCATGTTAAGAACGTTTTAGGGTTATGAATCTACTTTTTGTTCAGGTCGTACCTACCAATACGTAAGTCACATAATTCAGGTTATATGCTTTCAAAAATGCGTTTATCTTTGAAATACCATTTCCTGAATGGGTAACGAATATAATAAAAAAATATGAGAAATTTTCGGGGAATTTTGTCGGTCTTAGTCCTGATCACCTGCCTTTCTGCCAGCAGTTTCGCACAGGAAATTACGGTACAACTGGGTGAAGATGAGGTAGGCATGAATGAGCTCTTTACCATCACCGTTACTATCACCAATGAGTCGATAAAAAACTACACTGACTTCCCTAACATTGAAGGCTTTGCCAAAAGGGGAACGTCATCTTCCAGTAAGACCAATATTGTCAATGGTCAGATCAGCTCTTCTCAAAGCATCACCCAGAGGTACCTGCCTTTGGAAGAAGGTACCTATACGCTCGAGGCATTCACCATGGAAATCAATGGTACTGAAATCAGCTCACAGGGAAAGACCATCAAAGTAACACCTCCCGTAGAGAGAAGATCAAACTCGCGCAGAAGATACGACCCTTTTGCCCGTGACCCATTCGATGATCTTTTCGGTAGAAATAAGAGTGAACCAGAATTTGTGGATGTAGAAGAAGATGCCTTCCTGGCACTCACTACTGATAAAAATGAAGTATATGTGGGTGAAGGCTTCACCACCACATTTGCCTTTTACGTTGCGGACGCGAACAGAGCTCCGCTTCAGTTCCACGAAGCTGGAAAACAACTTTCAACTATCCTAAAGGACCTGCGTCCTGAGAACTGTTGGGAAGAAAATTTCAACATCGAGAATATTTATGGGGAAAGGGTAACCATTAATGGAAAGAATTATACCCGATATAAGATTTACCAGGCCACCTATTATCCGCTCAATTTAGAGCCTGTTGTATTTCCTTCAGTTCCTTTTGAAATGATCAAGTACAGAGTTGCCCGCTCTCCTTCATTCTTTGGCCGTGACAGACAAGAAGACTTCAAAACCTTCAATACCAAAGAAAAGACAGTAAGGGTTAAAGCACTTCCTCCCCACCCACTCAAAGACAAAGTAGCAGTAGGTAACTTTGAGTTAGATGAAAAGATCAATACCTACAGTGTAGAGACTGGCGAAAGCTTCTCTTACGAGTTCAATATTTATGGAGAAGGTAACATCTCCGGGATTCCTGATCCTACTATCCCTGATAGCAAGGTGATGGACATTTATCCGCCAAACATCGCTCAGGACATCAATAGAGGAGCTGGCAGAGTGACCGGTTCCAAGAAGTACAGCTATTTTGGAATTCCGAATGAGCCCGGTGAATATGATCTGAAAGACTTCTTTAGCTGGATTTACTTCAACCCAGAAACAGCTAAATACGATACCCTGAAATCAGAGATCAAGCTTGAGGTTACCGGAGAAAGCAAACAAAACGTATCCATTTCCTCCACAGATCTGGGCTCTTTCTACGATAATATTGACATTGCTGCCAATGAATTGCAAAGCCTGAAGAAGAATAATACTACCCAGATTATCGCCAATTTGTTGATTATTGCTATGTTGGGCGCTGCAGCGTTTTTGTTCTTCAAAAAGTAATGGGAAGTAGTTTCGGAAATTTATTCAGGATTCACACTTACGGTGAATCTCATGGCAAAGCATTAGGTGTGGTAATTGACGGCTGTCCAGCTGGTCTTTCGATTGATGAATCCTTTATTCAGTCCGAATTGGACAGAAGAAAACCAGGTCAGTCTAAAATTACCACGCAGAGAAAAGAGGCTGATGAATTCGAAATTGTATCCGGAGTATTTGAAGGAAAATCAACCGGAACTCCTATCAGTATCATCATCCGAAACGGTGATCAGAGAAGCAAAGACTATAGCCATATAGCCAATAAGTTTCGTCCATCTCATGCAGACTATACTTTCCATGCCAAATACGGGATAAGGGACTACCGTGGAGGTGGTCGCTCATCGGCTCGTGAAACTGTGGCTCGTGTAGCAGCCGGAGCTGTGGCTAAACTTCTATTGCAACATTACGGGATCAGCTGCCAGGCCTATGTATCACAAGTGGGTAAACTGAAGCTTGAAAAACCTTATCAGGAGCTTGATCTGTCAGAGGCAGAAAACAACATTGTTCGTTGTCCTGACCCTCAGACAGCCGAAGCCATGATCGAACTGATCGATCAAACACGTAAGGAAAGAGACACCATTGGTGGAATTGTTACCGGAGTCATAAAAGGTACTCCTGCCGGATTAGGCGAACCTGTGTTTGACAAGCTACATGCCGAATTGGGTAAGGCCATGCTGAGCATTAATGCGGTAAAGGGCTTCGAATACGGTAGCGGTTTTGATGGCATTCAGATGAAAGGGTCTGAACACAACGATGCATTCTATCAAGCTGAGGATCAGGTGAAAACGCGGACCAACTTGTCTGGAGGTATCCAAGGTGGTATCAGCAACGGTGAAGACATCTACTTTAACGTGGCCTTCAAGCCAGTGGCTACCATTATGCAAGATCAGGAGAGCATCAACGAAGCCGGAGAAACAGTGACTGTATCAGGAAAAGGTCGTCACGACCCTTGTGTCGTACCCCGTGCTGTCCCTATTGTTGAAGCAATGTCAGCTTTGGTTATTGCCGATTATTTGCTAATTAGCAGGTCAAATCGACTTTAAAAAACCCTCACTTTCAGGTCATGAAGAAACTACCTTTGCACGTCAAAATCATGATTGGTTTACTGGCCGGAGTCATCTGGGCATTCCTATCAAGCTCACTCGGCTGGAACCAATTCACCATTGATTGGATAGATCCATTCGGACAGATATTTATCAGAATGCTGAAATACATTGCAGTGCCATTGGTATTGTTCTCTATTATCAGTGGAATATCCGGACTGAAAGACATGTCCAAACTTGGCCGTATGGGAGGCAAAACCTTAGGCTTCTACATGGTGACTACGGTAGCCGCTGTTGCTGTTGGTTTACTATTGGTTAATGTCATCAAACCCGGCACCCTGATTGACGAGGAACAAAGAATTAGAAACAGGTTACAATACGAGGCCTGGGTGGCAGAAACTGATGGAGTTGAAATTCTTGATGGTAAGAACCTGATGTCTGACCCTCAATACAGTCACCTCTACGAAAGAGAAGAGATGTCAGAGGACGATATGAAGATGGTGGCGGAGAAACAGGCTGCCGCCTCAGAAAACAAAGACGCAGGACCTCTTGCTTTCCTTGTTGATATGGTTCCTTCCAACATTGTGCTCTCATTAAGTAATGACAAGCTGATGTTACAGGTCATTTTCTTCGGTATCTTTTTTGGTATCTGTATGGCCGCTCTGCCTGGTGATAAGGTAGCCGGTTTAGAATCATTCGTCAATGGAGCCAATGAAGTCTTCCTAAAGATGGTAGACTATGTAATGAAGGCTGCTCCTTTCTTTGTATTCTGCCTGTTGGCAGGTGTCATCGCCAAGATGGCCGACACTCCGGCACAGGTATTTGAAATCTTTAAAGGACTGGCTTCTTATTCGGTGACTCTGGTAGCTGGCTTATTATTCCTGATCTTTATTTTCTATCCAATAATTATCAGGTCATTTGTTAAGTCTTTAACCTACAGAAAATTCTTCCAGAAGGTAAGCCCGGCCCAGTTCCTGGCTTTTTCTACCAGTTCCAGCGCGGCAACTCTGCCTGTGACGATGGAGTGTGTAGAAGACAACCTGGGAGTATCTAAGAATGTATCAAGCTTTGTCTTGCCTATCGGGGCTACGGTCAATATGGATGGCACCAGCCTTTACCAGGCCGTTGCGGTTGTCTTTATGGCACAGCTTCACATGGTTGACCTCACAGTTGCGCAACAGCTTACTATTGTATTGACAGCAACTTTAGCATCTATTGGTAGTGCTGCTGTACCTAGTGCAGGTTTGGTAATGATGATTGTGGTTTTACAATCTGTAGGGCTTAATCCGGCCTGGATTGCCATCATCTTCCCTGTCGATCGTCCACTGGATATGTTAAGAACAGTGGTAAATGTTACGGGTGACACAGTGGTTTCAACCTTAGTGGCTAAAACTGAGGGAGAATTAAAAGAAGACTAAGAACTAATCTTATACCTTTGCAGTTAAGTTAACTGCGCAAAAGAAAGTGGATATGAGACCTGTTAATATTTATATGGAAGCCAACCCGAACCCAAACTCTATGAAGTTTGTGGTTAACTTCATGCTTCTGCAAGACGGAGTCAGCTTTGATTACCCTAATGTCGAATCTGCAGAACAGTCACCTTTGGCTCAGGAATTATTCAAATTACCTTATGTAGACCGGGTTTTCTACATGAGCAACTTCGTTACTGTTACTAAAAAAGAAGAGGTAGAATGGCAGGAGATTCAGGAAGAAATCAAATCTGTAATTAAGCCATACCTGGAAAATGAAAAACCTCTGATTCTGGAAGAATTAGATAAAGATCCTCTTTTCGATGAGAACGATTCTGAAGTGGTAAAGAAAATCAAAGGGATTCTTGATGAATACATTCGTCCTGCAGTAGAGCAAGATGGAGGAGCTATCGGTTTCTCTTCTTTCGCTGATGGCATTGTGACGGTAAACCTCCAGGGTTCATGCAGTGGTTGCCCTGCCTCTACTGTGACATTGAAGAATGGCATTGAGAACTTACTTAAGCAAATGCTTCCTAATGAAGTAAAGGAAGTAGTGGCCGAAGAAGGATAAAAAATATTTAACCCAATGAAAAAGCCCTCCGAAAGAGGGCTTTTTTTATGGTTGTTTGTTGTTCTTATCCATTCATTGAAACCAGGAACTCGTTGTTGTCTCTTGTTCCTTTCATTCTGTCTAGTAAGAATTCCATAGCCTCTACCGAGTTCATGTCTGCCATGAACTTGCGTAGGATCCAGACCCTTTGAAGTTCCTCTTTGCTCATGAGCAAATCTTCTCTTCTGGTACCTGAAGCCGGAACATCGATAGCAGGATATACTCGCTTGTTTGAAAGCTTTCTGTCCAACTGCAACTCCATGTTACCTGTTCCTTTGAATTCTTCGAAGATTACCTCGTCCATTTTAGAACCAGTCTCGATCAAAGCAGTAGCGATGATTGAAAGTGAACCTCCGTTTTCTACGTTTCTGGCAGCACCAAAGAATCTTTTCGGCTTATGCAATGCATTGGCATCAACACCACCGGAAAGGATTTTACCTGATGAAGGTACCACTGTATTGTAAGCTCTTGCCAAACGGGTTATGGAATCGAGCAAGATCACCACATCGTGACCGCACTCAACCATTCTTTTGGCTTTCTCCAGCACAATGTTCGACACTTTTACGTGACGCTCTGCCTGCTCGTCAAAAGTTGAAGAAATTACTTCAGCTTTTACACTACGGGCCATATCTGTCACTTCCTCAGGACGCTCATCGATCAATAAGATAATGAGGTAACACTCAGGGTGGTTTTCAGCAATGGCATTCGCGATTTCTTTGAGCAATACTGTTTTACCAGTTTTTGGCTGCGCCACAATCATACCCCTTTGTCCTTTACCAATTGGAGCAAACATGTCCAAAATTCGGGTAGACATTAAAGAAGGCTTAGTGCTCAGCTTTAATTTCTCATCAGGGAAAAGTGGTGTAAGGTATTCAAATGCTACTCTGTCTCTGATTTCTTCTGTAGTCTTTCCGTTTACAGATTCCACTCTAAGTAGAGCAAAGTATTTTTCTCCTTCTTTCGGTGGTCTGATCTGACCTTTAACAGTATCACCTGTTTTTAGTCCGAAAAGTTTAATTTGAGATGGAGAAACATAGATATCATCAGGGCTGGCAAGGTAGTTATAGTCTGAAGAGCGAAGGAAGCCATAGCCATCCTGCATCATCTCTAAAACACCTTCGTTTTCAATCAGTCCATCAAAATCCTTGATGTTCTGGTTGTACTCCTGCTTCTTGTTTCTTCGGTGATCTTTTCTCTCACCTTTTTCTTGCTTTTCCTGTCTTTCAGGCTTTTCCTGCTTATCACCAGCAGCTTTCTTTTCCTCTTTTGGCTGCGGCTTCTCAGAATCAGATTTTGGCTCCGGAGTAGCGTCAGCAGCCCCTGCATCGGCAGAGTCAGTAACGTTTTCTCTTCTCGGACGTCTTTTCGACTTATCCTGAGCTGGTTTTCTCTTTTCCCTAGGTTGTTTTTCTGGTGTGCTTTCTTCTTTAGATTCAGGTGCTTTTTCTTCAGCTTTGCCTGAATCAGCCTTCTTAGGTAATTTCTCGTCTGGTGTAATGGCTTGCTGATCGAGGATAGCGTAGATGAGATCTTGCTTGTTCAGCTTTTTGAAGTTCTTTACACCAAGATTTTCAGCAATTTCTTTCAATTCTGAAAGAAGTCTGAGCTTCAGTTCTTCGATGTTATACATAAATGAATTTATTGGGAATCTCCTCGGAGAGGCAGATTATAAAAATGATTTCGGTTAAAAGAATTGTAGTTAGAGATGACTTTTGGAATGCTTCCTATCATCTTAAGGACACACAATATTAGACCAAACATTTAAACTCTCAAAATTTAGCACTTCTTTTTCTTCTTATAGCGGCTTTTATAGCCGTTTTGGCACTTTTTATTCAGTTGAAATAGATAATTTAGCGGCCTAAATTGAAATTGAATGCTTCAGGTAAACAACATTATTGCTGAAAAAGACAGGTACGTTGCAGGACTGCAAAAAAGAAACATTGCGAATGCGACTGAGCTGCTGGATGAGGTCATTAAACTTGACGAAGAAAGAAAGAGTACACAGCAGGAACTGGATTCCAATCTATCTGAAGCCAACAACATAGCCAGACAAATCGGTGCCTTAATGAAAGAAGGCAAAAAGGAGGAAGCCGAAAAGGTAAAGGCCCGTACGGCTGAGCTTAAACAACTCAACAAAAACCTTAGCGACAAACTCAACGAAATTCAGGCAGCACTTACTCAAAAGCTGTACAACATTCCTAATGTTCCTAATGATTCTGTTCCGGCCGGCAACAGTGATGAGGACAATGAAGAAATTAAAAGAGTAGGAGAAATCCCTCAAATGCCTGATGGTGCTCAACCCCATTGGGATCTGATTAAAAAATATGACATCATAGATTTCGATCTGGGGATTAAAATTACAGGAGCAGGCTTCCCGGTATATAAAGGTAAAGGCGCCAGACTTCAGAGAGCGCTGGTAAACTTCTTCCTCGATGAAGCAGTGAAGGCTGGCTATGCTGAAATTCAACCACCTATTGTCGTAAATGAAGCCAGCGGCTATGGCACTGGCCAGTTACCTGATAAAGAAGGTCAGATGTACCATATTGGGGAAGAGAACCTGTATCTTATCCCGACAGCCGAAGTACCTATTACTAACCTTTACAGAGATGTTATTCTCAACGAGCAGGACCTCCCCGTTAAGAATGTGGGATTCACACCTTGTTTTAGAAGAGAAGCAGGAAGCTGGGGAGCTCATGTGAGGGGACTGAATAGGCTGCATCAGTTTGATAAAGTAGAAGTAGTACAGGTAAGAAAACCGGAGGAGTCTTATCAGGCACTGGAAGAAATGTGCGCTCACGTAGAGCACCTCCTTTCCAGTCTAAACTTACCTTTTAGAATTCTGAGGCTTTGTGGTGGAGATTTAGGCTTTACCTCAGCCATTACCTTTGATTTTGAGGTGTATTCTGCCGCACAAGGCAAATGGTTGGAGGTAAGCTCTGTTTCAAACTTCGAAACCTATCAGGCCAACCGCCTGAAGCTTAGGTATAAAGATGACCAAAAGAAATCTGTGCTTTTACACACCCTCAATGGAAGTGCAATGGCGTTGCCTAGAATTATGGCCGCTATTCTGGAAAATAATCAGGACGCTGACGGTATCGCCATACCTGAGGTGCTGCATAGCTATACCGGGTTCGAGCGTATTTAATTGGCAGGTTCAGAAAGTGAGGACATTACCACAGCCTAAAAGGGTAGTGGAATAATCCTTATTTTGTCAGAGTAGTCCATAAAACCAAACTGAAAATGAAGATTCGTAAAGGAGTTAAGGCAGACCTGCCTCAGGTATTAGAATTAATTCATGAGCTTGCCGTTTATGAAAAAGCTCCTGATGAAGTGGAAATTACGCTCGAGCAGTTGGAGCAAGATGGCTTTGGTGATAAACCTGTATACGAGTTTTTCGTGGCAGAAAATGACAAAGAGATTGTAGGCATTGCCCTTTACTATTTTCGTTACTCCACCTGGAAAGGCAAGGCGGTTTATCTTGAAGACCTGGTTGTTAGAGCTTCTCATCGAGGCAAGGGCTACGGCCAGCTATTATTAGATGCCATAATCCATGAGGCTAAGCGCACCAACTCAAAGCAAGTGAGATGGCAGGTACTTGATTGGAATGAACCGGCTATTAAGTTTTATCAGAAGCTAGGGGCTGAGCTTGATGAAGAGTGGGTCAACTGCACGCTCAATGCCAGACAAATAGAAGCTTACTAAACCTTCTCTAGTAAAGTCCTGAAGGCCGCAAACTGATTTGGGAACTTCAGATGGTGCTTTTGCTGTAGCTCCGGTGCAAAAGCGGCAAGATAGAGCTCTACATGTTTCATGCTCTCTGCAAAATACTGAACGCTGTATGATGAAGACTCAGGATCCTCTGTATTCAGCACTTTGAAAAACTTGTGATCTACAAACTGATTGGTCTCCAGCACCTCAGGGATATGGGTTTCCTTCATCCAAACTACCCAATCCTGCTCTACTCTTTTGTCAATTGCAACTGTCACGTTATATAGAATCATTCTTTTGCGGTTTGACCCAAAATTAAGGCTTATTTTTGACGAAACATTTCCCCAGCTCCAGAGTTTTGATGCTTATGCTACCTCAGATTGACCGTCTGCCTTTCGTAAATCAAAAAAATGCCTTCTACCTGATTCTTGCCATGCACCTCGCTGGTGCCATTGGACTAAGCTTTCCTCAGACCCGTGAGCTTTTTCAAATGCTTACACCTTTAAACCTGCTCGCTACTGCAGCAATTGTCTTGCATTTCGAAAAGGAGAAGTCGGTCCGCTACATTCTTTTCATTATGACTGTATTTCTGATGGGCTTCTTTGTCGAAGTAGCGGGTGTGAAAACCGGTGCTATCTTCGGTTACTATACTTATGGGCCCACTTTAGGGCCTAAGTTTTTAGACGTACCATTGGCGATTGGTATCAACTGGGTCATACTTATCTACTCTACTAATCTACTCGCCAGAAATGTGACCAAAAGCAAGTATTATCCAATTCTCCTGGGAGCGGTATTAATGACTGCTATTGACATTATCATAGAACCGGTTGCTGTCAAATTCGATTTTTGGACCTGGGAGTCTTCCTATATCCCCATCCGAAATTATGTTGGTTGGTTTGTGGCCAGCCTCATCATGCATAGTTTCTTCACTTTTTTTATGCCAAAAGCAAACAATCCTCTGGCTATTAGACTTTTGTATATACTGATCGGCTTTTTTATAGCTTTGAATTTTATTTAAAGTTGAAGTAAACAATTGATCAAACATGCTGTTTGAGTTGAATATGTTGAGTGCGATCCTTTGGATATTGGTGGGATTTGGTTGTATGGAGGCCTTTTCGTGGGCTATTCACAAATATCTCATGCATGGAGTTCTTTGGAATATCCATAAAACCCATCATACTCATACTAAAGGTTTCTTTGAACTCAATGATGTATTCACACTCATCTTTGGAGGAACAGCTATTGTGTTGATCTTTTTGGGAGTAGATGCTTTAGATTACAGGTTCTGGCTCGGCTGTGGAATTAGTCTTTATGGCTGTCTGTACTTCATCTTACATGATGTACTGATCCATAGAAGGTTGAGCTGGTTCAATAGGCCAAAAAATAAGTATTTGAGAGCCATCACTGAAGCGCATAAGGCACACCACAAAACACAGAAAGAGAATTCTGTGTCTTTCGGGTTATTTGTTGTACCGAAGAAGTATTTGAAGGAAGAAGATTAAAAGAGACGAGGTTTGGCAAATTATTCAATAAAAGATTTAGAACATTTATCTGGTATCAAAGCACATACGTTGCGCATTTGGGAGCAGCGGTATGGTCTGATCAATCCAAAAAGGACAGATACCAATATTCGCTATTATGATCAGGATGATCTCAAATTAGTGCTGAATGTTTCATTGCTGAAAGACAACGGCTTTAAGATATCCCGCATCGCGGAAATGAGTCAACCAGAGCTTCATGAAGCGGTTCTTAAGGTTTCAGACAAAACGACCAGTTTTGCCGATCAAATTTATGGCTTAACACTGGCCATGATTGATTTGGACGAGCAACGCTTCGAAAAAATCATTTCATCAAATACATTGAAAATCGGGTTCGAGAGAACCATGCTTAATATTATATACCCATTCCTATCGAAGGTTGGGGTCATGTGGACTACCGATTCAATCAATCCTGCTCAGGAACATTTTATCTCCAACCTCATTCGTCAAAAGGTAATTGTTGCCATAGATGGCCAATATGAGACCTTTGATGAGAAAGCCAAAAAGTACATGCTTTTCCTACCCGAAGGAGAATTACATGAACTGGGCTTGTTATTCGCCAACTATCTGATCCGGGCTAAAGGCAATAAAGTGATTTATCTCGGTCAGAACATGCCTTTCAATGACCTGTCTAACGTTTACAATACTTATCAGCCGGATTATTTGCTCACCATTCTAACCAGCAGAGATAAGGCAAGGGATTGCAAAGAGTACTTAAACAACTTATCTGCCGACTTTCCAGATACCGAAATTCTGGTGAGTGGTAGCCAGGTCATTGGCCAGGACCTCGATCTTCCGGATAATGTTATTCAGATTGCGAACCCCAATCATTTACTTCAATTCATCGAAGAACATCAATCAGTCTCTATTTCCAGATAATTCCCCCACTTCTGTTTAAGAAGAGTTTTTCTATAAATACTTACATGTATATACTTACAAATACAACTTGTTGAAGATATAAGCCTTATTTATACCCATTTATTAAGCAAAACAGACATCCTACATTTGTTTGTTTAATGTTTGAACAAAAAGTTTACACAGAAATTGTTTGACTTTTGTTTAATGTTTTACAATATTTGTTCAACATAAAAGCAAAACGTATGACAGCTCTAGAATACAGTTACACAATTACACAAATGACTAAATCTCTGAAGCCATTTGCTTTAAAGTTGACGAAGGATACCGAAGACGCTAATGACCTATTGCAGGAAACCCTAATGAAGGCTTACAAGAACAGGGAAAAGTTTTCAGAAGGAACCAACCTGAAAGCGTGGTTATATACCATCATGAAAAACACCTTTATTACTAATTATCAGAGAATGGTAAGAAGAGGTACTTTCATAGATACTACTGATAACCTTCATTTTATTAACAGCAGTGATACCAAAATTGAAAATGGTGCTTATAGTAATTTCGCACTAAAGGACATTAATGCTGCTATAGAAGATCTGGACAGTGTTTATAAAACACCCTTCATGATGTACTTCAGAGGATTCAAGTACCATGAAATTGCCGATAGATTGGAAATTCCTATTGGTACTGTCAAGAATAGAATTCACATTGCCAGAAAACAACTGAAAGAAAAACTCAGAACATACAGAAGCTAATACTAGTTTAGCCTAAATGAATAAGAAAAAGGCACTGGTTATTGGTTCCGGTTTTGCAGGACTTTCAGCCGCTATTAATCTGGCTGATAAAGGTTTCCAAGTCACGATTCTGGAAAAAAATAACTCCATTGGAGGAAGAGCCCGACAGTTCAGCGAGTCGGGCTTTACTTTTGATATGGGCCCCAGTTGGTACTGGATGCCAGATGTATTTGAGTCTTTCTTCAATCGATTTGGTAAAAGCGTTTCTGACTACTATGACCTTATCAGATTAGACCCTTCATATCAGGTCATCTATGAGCATGGTGAAGAAATGCCCATCCCGGCTCAGATGCCGGAATTGGAAGCCCTTTTCGATCAGGTAGAACCTGGAGCAGGTCTAAAGCTCAGAGCATTCATGAAGCAGGCCGCCTATAAATATGAGGTAGGTATTAACCAACTGGTTTATAAGCCTGGTCGCTCACTCACGGAATTTGCCAGCCTGAAGCTATTGATTGATGTAGTACGCATGGACGTATTTCAGTCCATGGCAAAGCATGTCAGAACGTACTTCTCGCATCCAAAGCTGATTCAGTTAATGGAGTTTCCGGTATTATTCCTTGGCGCTCTGCCTAAAAACACCCCTGCATTATATAGCTTGATGAATTATGCGGATATGGCCCTTGGAACCTGGTATCCAAAGGGAGGCATGTTCAAAATAGTTGAAGCCCTTGCTTCTCTGGCCAGAGAATTAGGAGTAGAAATTTTATGCAGCCATGAAGTAACTGCCATACACACAGAGAATAAGAAGGTGAGTAGAGTTGAAACCAACCAGGGAGACTTTAAAGCAGATGTGGTGGTCGCTGGAGCTGACTATCATCATGTAGATTCAAAGCTGCTATCAACTGGTGATCGCAACTACTCAGAAAAATACTGGGATTCCAGGGTGCTTGCGCCTTCTTCCCTGCTCTACTATGTTGGACTTGATCAACCATTGAACAAACTCCTACATCATAACTTGTTCTTCGACACGGACTTTACACCTCACGCCAGGCATATATATGAAGATCCGCAGTGGCCTGAAAACCCGTTGTTCTATGCTTCAGTAACCTCAAAAACTGATGATACTGTCGCACCTGCAGGCCATGAAAATCTCTTCTTACTAATTCCTGTAGCACCAGGGTTGGAGGACAGTGAGGAAATAAGAGAGCATTATTTCAAGTTGATCGTGAAGCGGATGGAAGCCTATTGTGGTCAGAACATTGTCGATCATGTGGTGTATAAAAGAAGCTTTGCCCATCAGGATTTTGTCAATGATTATCACTCCTTCAAAGGCAATGCCTATGGATTGGCCAATACATTAAGGCAAACAGCTATTCTAAAACCCGGGTTGAAGAATAAGCATGTACATAACCTGTATTATACAGGCCAGCTAACTGTTCCGGGGCCCGGTGTTCCACCCAGTCTGATTTCAGGAATTGTTGTGGCAAATGAAATTGCTAAAGATTTCATTTAAACCCTTTTAGACTTTATTAGTTATCTTAAATCATGGATCTCTTCGATCAAACCACATTAGAATGCAGTAAGTTGATTACTCAACGATACAGCACCTCATTCACACTGGGGATTAAGACGCTGGATAAAAGTCTGCATTTCCCCATTTATGCCATTTATGGTTTTGTGCGCTATGCTGATGAGATCGTAGATACATTTCATAACAAAGACAAGAAAAAACTTCTAGACCAGTTCGAAGCTGACACCTTTGAGGCTATTGAGCAGGGAGTAAGCCTCAATCCGGTTCTCCATGCTTTCCAGTTGGTCGTCAACCAATACAGAATAGATCATAAACTGATCACTGCGTTCCTTCATTCAATGAGGCTGGATCTGGAAGAAAAGACATATAACCAGAATGGCTATGAAGAATACATTTATGGCTCAGCAGAGGTGGTTGGGCTCATGTGCCTGAAGGTTTTTTGTAATGGAGATGAAGCACAGTACCAACGTCTTGTTCCTCCTGCCAGAAAACTGGGAGCCGCTTTCCAGAAGGTTAACTTCATTCGTGATATCAAAAGTGATTATGAAGAAAGAGGAAGAGTGTACTTCCCCGGAGTAGATTTCAACGACTTTAGTTTAACGGCTAAAGAGGCTATTGAAGCGGATATTCAAAGTGACTTTGACGAAGCACTTGAAGGAATTAAACAATTACCTCGAGAAGCCCGACTTGGTGTTTATCTGGCCTATAAATACTACCTAAAGCTGTTCAGAAAAATCAAAAAATGCCCCCCTTCCAGAATTAAGGAGGAGCGGATAAGAATTCCCGATATCAGAAAATTCGGTATCCTTCTGGGTATTTATTTTCAACATCGGTTGCATTCGATCTGAGGTTCAGAAAAAAACGTTAATGAAAACAAGCCATTTTTGAACATAAAGGTCATCCCTAAGTTTAAGATATATGTTTAACCTCAGCGTAGATATCGACATCAATTCGGGCTTTTGTTTTGGCGTTGTATATGCCATCGAAATGGCAGAAGATATCCTGAATGAGGAAGGTCATCTCTATTGTCTTGGAGACATTGTGCACAATGATGAAGAGGTAAAACGATTAGAGAAAATGGGGCTGAGGATAATCAACCATGAAGAGCTTAAATCCCTCAGGGATGCCAAGGTACTGATCAGAGCTCATGGCGAACCTCCTTCAACCTATCAACTGGCTATTCAAAATAATCTTGAACTGATTGATGCCTCTTGCCCCGTGGTATTGAAACTTCAGAATCGCATCAAAAACAGCTTCGACAAAGAAGAAAACATTTACATCTATGGAAAGCATGGCCATGCGGAGGTAGTTGGTTTGCTGGGACAGACGAATGATCAGGCTGTGGTTTTTCAGGACATTGAAGAACTTAACCTGGAAGAACTCCCCAGTGAGATTACCCTCTATTCCCAGACTACCAAGAGCACGGACAAGTTTTACGAAATCAATCAGATGCTTCAGGAAAATGGAATCAGTGTTAAAACCAATGACACTATCTGTAGACAAGTATCGAACAGAGACAAGGAGCTTCGTGAGTTTGCTAAAAAATTCGATGTGATAGTCTTTGTAAGCGGCACCAAATCATCTAACGGAAAGGTCCTCCATAAAATCTGTGCCGATCAAAACCCAAGAACCCATTTTGTTTCCAGTATTGGAGATGTAAAGTCTGAATGGTTCGGGAAAGATGAGAGAGTTGGTATCTGTGGTGCTACCTCTACACCCATGTGGTTGATGGAAGAAATAAAGGGCCATCTCGAAAAACTTTAATCCTTAATTTAGGGACATGGCCAAAGCCAAGTCGAATACCGGAATCTACGTTGCACTAACCATTATTACTCTATGGTTCATAGTGCTGATCGGTGCTCTGCAGGCTCCCGTAAAACCGAGCTCTGTATGGACCTATGTTTTGGTACTGGTACTTATGCACTTATATACCGGCTTGTTCATTACTGCTCACGATGCCATGCATGGTACGGTTTCAAGTAATAAGAAGATCAATCATTTCATTGGCCATGTGGCTGCTTTGCTCTTCAGCTTTAACTTTTATCGAAAGTTGTTCCCTAAGCATCATGAGCATCACAAACACGTGGCCACAGACAAAGATCCTGACTACCATCAGGGAGGATTTCTGATCTGGTATTTCAGTTTTCTGAGTCAGTACGTCACAGTACTACAAATTGTGTTAATGGCTGGAGCATTTAATGTCCTTAAACTTTTAGTTCCTACTGAGAATCTAATTATCTACTGGATGTTGCCTGCGGTGCTCTCTACGTTGCAGCTGTTCTATTTTGGTACATACCTGCCTCACAGAGGAGAGCATACTCCCCAAAACATTCATAAATCAAGGAGTCAAAAGCTCAATCACGCCTGGGCTTTTCTAAGTTGCTACTTCTTTGGGTATCACTATGAACATCATGCTTCTCCGGGAACTGCCTGGTGGCAACTTTGGAAGGTCAAAGAAGCATATGAGGCCAAAAGTGATTCTGCCGGAAATTAGGGCAACAAAAAAGCCATTTGCAATCACAAATGGCTCCTTCAATATTTTATAATCGATTGGGACTAATGTCTGTCATCTGTATCAATAGCTCCATCTACAATGTTGATGGTACGCTTACCATAGGCAGCGTTCTCTTTGGAGTGCGTAACCTGAACAATGGTCATTCCTTCTGAATTCAATTTCTGGAACAACTTCATGATCTCTTCCGCCTGATCTGAGTGAAGGTTACCTGTTGGCTCATCAGCCAGAAGTAATTTCGGCTCACCGATCAATGCCCTGGCCACACCTACCAATTGCTGCTGACCCCCAGAAAGCTGCTCAGGAAAAAGGTCCTTTTTAGCTACCATCTGAAACCTATCAAGCATTTCCGCCACAAGACTCTTTCTCTCTTTTGACTTCACTCCTTTATACAAAAGTGGTGTCTCAATATTTTCATAAACTGTTAGCTCATCGATCAGGTGATATGCCTGAAAGACGAATCCGATATGATGCTTATGCAAATCAGAACGCTTACGCTCTTTCATTCTATGAATAGGCTCATCGAAGAAGTAATACTCTCCCTGAGAAGGCTCATCGAGCATACCAATAATATTCATCAATGTTGACTTTCCGGCACCTGAAGGGCCCATGATAGTCACAAATTCACCTTGTTCTATATCGAGATCAATTCCCTTGAGAATGAAAGTTCTTTGGTATTTGGAATCGACAAACTTGTCGATGTCGCGTAGTTTAATCATTTGAATCGTTTAAGTTTTGACCTTATCGGTTTACCAATTTATATGCCAATAGCGAATATATTGATTTTCGGCCTTATGCCTATCATTCAGTTATTTAAACTGTACATTTTCGTTCACTTTTGTTCACAAATGACACGCTATCAGAAAGTGTAGAAGCCTGTTTGTTCCTGAGGAGGGAAGAGGAGCATAGCACAGACAAACGCAATAATGGAAATGACAAAACCAATCATGAAGAAGGTGTAACAGGCGCGCAAAAGCTTATACTTCTTACCCAGTACAACCCCGAGGTAATAGATGTCTTTGATCAAACTACCATAGAGGTAGTCACCGTCTTTCATCATTTCTTTCATACCCCACTCGTAACGGTCTAGTTTCATCTTGTGGAAGTTGCCGAAGAAAAGTAAGTTGGTTCTCTTACTCAGCACTTCTTCATCTGTGAAAACGCCTGATGAAACATTGGGTCTGGTAGCCAGAATAGCCAATACAATAGTTGTCAAACAGACAATAATCAACACGATGGTTGGAATGACCAGGTTAGGGTATTCGTAGAGTTTTCTGATAAGAACAGACACCACTACTGAGAGAATAATGGTGTTTACCGAAATCATAATGTTGGCCTTATTATCGGCCATAGCACTCAATTCCAGATGATTCTTAGAGGTTGTTCTAAACATGGTTTCAATACCACGATCAGGTTTTATCCTAGCCTTTTCCTCCATTTTGGCCAGCTTTTTCTCAAGTTTTTTAATCTGTTTGTCTTCTGACTTAGACTTCTTCTTTTCTTTCACTTCACCGTTTCCGATCCTTTTCAGGTTATCGTCTTTAATGGGCTGAAGGTACTTCTTACCAAATTCTGTGAAATACTCATGGTCATTGAAGAAGCTGAAGTTAAGTTTATCCCAGTCGCTCTCGCTGATCTTTTTATTCTTGGTCAGCTCAATCTCCCGATGCATTCGGTCTGACATCTTATGATAATCTGTACAGGCCAGGTGATGCATGTCTGCATCGCAGAGTATTTGTTCCAGTAGGTTCTTAGGAGCTTGCGGCATTCTGGTGGCCAGAATACAACCTGAAATAATCCTGATTTTGTCTTCCGGAAGACCTTCCTGACTCAAATAAGCTTCGGCTATTTTCACACTGGTCTCCTCATGATTGTCACAACCTTCAGTATAACCGACATCATGAAACCAGGCCGCAATGGTAACCAACTCTAGTTCTTCGTCAGTCAATTCACTCTCGCGACCAATAATACGCGCGGCATCAACAACTCTTTCAGTATGATGATAATTGTGGTAAACGAAGTTTTCTGAAAGCCTGTCAGAAAAGAGTTCTTTACAATAAGACTGAACTTTTGGGACCAGTAAATCTGTCACTGTAGTATTTTCTAAACTTAAATATAAGACCTCAACCCAAATTACTTGAATATCAGTGCCTATAAGGAATGATAATAAATATATTTTTGTTCCCAACCATGCAAATGATCAGGTCAGCTAAGCTATTGATGCTATTGGTTTTACCCCTTATCCTGCCCCAAGTAAAGGCTCAGGACAAGCCCCCTTATGACCTCTCCGCTCCGAATATTGTTTACACATTACCCGATTATCTGGAGGAAGTTTCGGGATTAACCTACTTCGACACCGATCAGCTCGCCATGCATAACGATGAAAAAGGACGAATGTATGTCTTCGACTTGAAAAAAAGACAAGTGGTAAAAAGAGTTCGCTTTGACGGTGATGGTGACTTCGAGGGAATTGAAAGAGTAGGTGACTTTATCTATGTAGTCAAAAGCAATGGACACCTATATCGCTTCAATGTCAATATCGAAGGAGTTGTTGAGAAAATTAAAACTCCCTTCGATTCCAAAAATAATGTTGAAGGACTGGGTTACAACGCTAAGACCAACCACTTGTTGGTGGCATTGAAAGAGGATGGAGACACTCCTGATGTAAAAGTGGCAGGAAGAGCAATTTACGGTTATGACCTGCTCAAGAACGAATTCGATAAGCTTCCTCTTTTTTCAGTTAGCCATAAAGACCTGGAAAGAGTATTAGGTAAAGACTATAAATTCCACCCTTCAGCCGTGGCGGTACATCCTATTACGGAAGAAGTCTATGTGCTATCAGCCCATAAAAGGTCATTGATGGTCTTTGGAAAAGATGGTCAACCCAAGAACCTGACTGATTTAAAGCGAAGTCTCTTCCCTCAACCGGAAGGTATAGCCTTCAGTCCGAATGGTGACTTGTACATTAGCAATGAAATGGAGGGTGAAGGGGGCACCTTGCTATGGTTTAAAATGAAACAGTAGAACCAATCATTAAAAACTGCTGTTTGATCCTGCAATTGTGAGGAAATGAAAAAATTAATCTCTCTACTGTTTACGCTACTACCCTTAACAGGCCTGGCCTTTCAGTCTCAGACGCCTGTTTACTCTGTCTATCTGGTTGGAGATGCGGGAGAACCCTATGAGAACCCGGTATTAACACTGCTAAAAAAGGAATTGGACGCTGCAGGAAAGAACGCTGCAGTCATCTTTCTAGGGGATAATATTTATCCAAAAGGAATGCCACCAGAGGAGCATCCTCTCAGAGAAGCCGCAGAAATTGCAATAGATGGTCAGATCAACGCGGTGAAAGACTTTGAAGGAAAGAGAATCTTTGTGCCAGGAAATCATGATTGGGCGCAAGGCAAAGAGTATGGTCTGGAGTGGTTAAAAAATCAACAGAAGTATGTTGAGCAAGCCCTGGATGATCGTGAGGTTTGGCTACCATCGAATGGATGTCCTGGTCCGGTAGAAGTTGATCTCACCGACCAAATCACTCTGGTAATTATAGATACACAGTGGTTTCTGCACAAAGGGAAAAAACCAGAGGAAGGAAATGACTGTGGTGCCAGTACCATTGCCGAGGTAGGAGAACTCTTTCAGGACATCCTCAAGAGAAACGCACACAAAAAAGTAATAGTGGCCTCGCACCATCCTATGTATACCTACGGTATTCATGGAGGGGTCTTTAGCGCGAAAGATCACCTGTTCCCTCTCACTGCATCAAAGAAAATGAAGAATCTTTATGTACCACTTCCGGTGGTAGGTTCTATCTATCCACTATACAGAAAGATTTTCGGAAATATTCAAGACACATCACATCCGGTCTACAAGCAATTCCGCGATGGTATGGTGCAGCTAATGAAATCTCACCCGGATATTGTTCATGCAGCGGGTCACGAACATGCTCTGGAGCACATCCAAAAAGAGGGTAAGCATTATATCGTTAGTGGTTCCGGATCAAAAAACAATGCCCATGTTAAGCAGAAGGGAGATGCCTTGTTTGCTCAAAATACTATGGGCTTTGCCCGACTCGATTATTTCGAGGATGGAAGGGTGGTTCTCAATTTTGTTACCCCTGAAAATGGTCAGCCCAAAGCCCTGTATACAAGTACTATCTCTGAGCTACCATGGCAACCAGGTCCTAAGGAACTTCTGGCAGATTTCGATCCAAACACCTTCAAGGACAAGGATACAACCTTTGCCGCCAGCCAGAAGTATCACAACCGAAGTAAGTTTCACGAAGCACTCTTCGGTGCTAACTACAGGGAGGAATGGGCTGCGGAAGTAGAGCTACCCATCTTCGATATAGCCAGTGTTGAAGGGGGATTGAAAATACTCAAAAAAGGAGGAGGACATCAGACAACCTCTCTGAGACTCGAGGGCAAGGATGGCAAGCAGTATGTGCTCCGTTCTATGGACAAAAACCCGGCACTGACCTTACCACCAGAATTGAGAAGGACTTTTATCAAGAGCATCGTTCAGGACGGAATCTCCTCCTCTCACCCCTACGCTCCCGTGGTTATACCATCATTGGCTGATGCGGCCGGAATATACCACGCCAATCCGGTCATCTATTTTATCCCTGATGACCCGCGCTTCGGCATTTACCGGGAAGACTTCGCCAATACCGTAGCAGTATTTGAAGAGAGAGCTAATGATGAGCAGATTGTTGAGCCTTTCTTCGGAGCAGGTGACGATGTAGAATCAAGTATTGACCTCTATGATGAACTGGAGGACGACAATGATGAGAAAGTAGATCAGGTCTTTGTGGTCAGAAACAGGTTGTTCGATATGTGGCTCGGTGATTGGGATCGCCATGATGACCAATGGAGATGGGTTGAATATGACCTGAAAGATGATAAAAAGCTCTACCGCCCCATACCTCGCGATCGGGATGTAGCCTTTTTTGCCGGAGAAGGTGTCTTCAAAAAGATTGCAGCATCCAAATGGGCTCAACCTGCTTTGAAAGGTTTCCATGATGAAATCACCTACACCCCTTCTTATGGATTCTACAGAATCCGCTGGTTCGATCGCTACTTTATGACAGAACCTTCTGAGGCGGACTGGGTTCGACAGGCGCAGGAATTGAAAGCAGCTCTCACCGATGAGGTCATTGAATCTGCTTTTGAAGTATGGCCTCAGAAAATCTTCGATCTACATGGTGAGGAGATCATCAGAAAGCTTAAAAACAGAAGAGACAAACTAGATATCTACGCTTCAGATTACTATCGCTTCCTGTCTAAATCAGTGAATGTGTTGGGTAGTGATAAGAGAGAGTGGTTTGTGGTCAAGCGACTGAATGATGAAGAAACCGATGTTACTGTCTACAAAATCTCAGATAAAGGGAACAGAGATGAGGTCATTTACCATCGTGTTTTCAAAACTGAAGAAACTGAAGAAATCCGTCTGTTTGGCTTCGGCCAGGAAGATGAGTTCGAAGTTAGCGGAGATGTGAATAAGGGCATCATTGTAAGAATTATCGGAGGTGGAAGTAAAGACCTGATCGTTGATAAAAGCTCTGTCAAAGGACTTAAGAAACATACCGTGGTGTATGATAAAGCAAAGAGTACCACATTAGAAGCTGGTTCAGAAACCAAGAGCTTCATCACGGACAAAGACCCGGATATCAACCATTATAACATGGAAGAGTTTGACTTTGACCTGAGAATGCCTTTGGTCAGTTTCAACTTTAACCCAGATGACGGTATTTTCTTAGGAGGTGGCTTTTTGAAGGTAACTGATGGGTTCAGAAAGGAACCTTATGCCAGTAAACAAAGCCTTGTGGCCAACTATGCCATCGCCACAAGTTCATACAGTATAGACTATAGTGCCGAATTCGTAGATGCGATTGGTAAAGCCAACTTGTTGATCGATGCCGAAATTAAGGCCCCTAATTTTGTCAATAACTTCTTTGGACTGGGTAATGAGACAGAATACAATGACGACCTGGAACTGACCTATTACAGAACCAGATACCAGTCTTATTTACTGAATCCGGCTCTCAGCTTTCAGGTGGGTTCAAAAGCCAGTTTCAAAATAGGCGGAAGGTTGTGGGATGTGGAAATTGAGGAGAATGAAGGTCGCTTTATCTCTGACTTCGCCAACAACGGCCTTAATCCGAATATCCTGAACGAGCATCGAACTTATGCAGGGACAAACATTGCCTTTCAGTTCGATTCTAAAGATGATGGTGTTGTGGCGAAAAGAGGTGTCACATTCAATACGCAACTAATTTATGATATAGGCATTAACTCCATCTCGAACAATAGTGCCAGATGGAACTCTGATTTGACTTTCAGATGGATTTTAGATGGCTTCGGCAGAACTTCCATGGCTACCAGAGTGGGTTATAACAAATCCTTTGGAGACTTTGAGTTTTTCCAGGCCAGTTATCTGGATGGATTCAATACGCTCAGAGGTTATAGAAGATATCGCTTTGCGGGAGAAAGCAGCTTTTTTCATCAAATTGACCTGAGAGTAGATTTGTTCGAATGGAGAAACTACTTCCTGCCTTCAAGGGTGGGGCTTATTCTCTTCAATGACATCGGACGAGTTTGGGTTGAAGGAGAAGATTCCAACAAACTCCATCACGGTTATGGTGGTGGAATTTACCTGACACCATTCGGAAAAGTTGCCTTGAATATTCTTCTGGCTAAATCGGAGGAAAACTTCCTCCCACTATTCAAGCTAGGCTTCTATTTCTAATTAGACATTAGGAATCTTAACAATAAAGGTGGTTCCCTTATTGACTTCTGATTTGAAGTTTACAGTACCTCCATGCATCTCAATAAACTGCTTCACAATGACAAGTCCCAGACCTGTTCCTTCAATATCACCAACGTTCGATGCACGCGAGAAAGATTCAAAGAGGCTGGACTGGTCTTTAGCAGGAATTCCCACACCGTAATCTTTTACCTCTATCTGTACAGAGTCTGATGCATACTTGATGGTTACTTCAGGATTTTCCTTATCAGGAGAATATTTCAGTGCATTACTGATCAGGTTAGAAAGAGCATGTGAAATCAATTGACTATCCAATAGCAGCTGCCTTTCTTTTCCTTCCACTTTCAGCCCAACACTTCTGTTTTTGAATTGAACCTGACTTTCAAGAATTACCTGTTTCACAATGCCTGTCAGTGTGGTGATCTCCTTCTTGAGCTGCGTTTTACCCACATCCAGTCGGCCAAGTGTGAATACATCTTTGAGTAGCGCATTTAAACGATCTAGCTCGGTCCTGATTCTGGTCACGTGTTTCACTAGTTTATTGTCAGGCATTTCCGAACGATTATCCAGGTACATACTTATCAGTTCATTACTGGACTGAATGGTGGTTAGTGGGGTACGGAACTCATGTGAGGCCATGGAAATGAAACTCGACTTCAGCTTATTGAGCTGTCTTTCCTTCTCAATCACATTTACAATTTCCGTAATGTCACGAGTCGAGGTCAATACGAATTGCACCTCATCATCATCATCCAATACAGCACTCATAGAAACTCCCACCCAGAAATACTCTCCGTTTTTCTTCTGATAACGGTACTGAGTGATGGTGTTCTTTCTTTTATTTTTGACAGTTTCTTCAAATACTTCAGAGGCACGCTTATAGTCGTCTGGATGAATCAGGTCTTTCAAACTGAGCTGCATCTTCTCCTCCACAGTATATCCCAGCAGCCTGGTACATGAAGGTGACACGAAAGTGAAGGAACCGTTCAGGCGATGGAGGCAGATCACATCTGCTGAGTTCTCTGATACCAGCTTGTATTGCTCTTCCTTCGCCTTTAATTTCTCTTCTGTAATTTTTTTCTCCGTGATATCAACCTTATTGGCCCTGATGTATATCGGGTTCTGGTCTTCATCGAGAATAATGCCACCAGTCGCTTTAATCCAGCGCCAAGACCCATTCTTGTGTCGGTATCTAAATATGGCCGAGCTATCTCTCACCTTATTATCAATGGTTTCACTAAAGGCATCATTAATCGTATCCAGGTCGTCAGGGTGTACAAATTCACGGCTATTTCTTCCGATGACATCATCCACTTCATAACCCATCGTCTCTTTAATGGAAGGAGTGATAAACACATACTTTCCGGAGATGTCCATGAGAGAAACAATATCATTCGAGTTCTCAGTAATCAGCTTATACCTTTCCTCGCTCTCCTTTAGTGCTCTTTGAGCCTCAACTCGATCCGTCACATTACGGGTTGATGTCTGAAGAAACAATGGCTCTCCCTGATCATCGAGTATAGTCCCTCCAACAGTCTCAAGCCACTGTAGAGTACCATCTCTGTGCTTAGCCTGAAAAGTAACGGAGATAGTCTTGAGTTCTCCATTGATCACTTTAAGCATTGAATCGGATACTTTATGAAGGTATTCGTTAGAGATTATATCTCTAAGCCTCAGCTCATGCAGTTCTTCCGGGGTATAGCCTAAAACGTCTTTTGATGAGGGTGAAACAAACACAAATCTACCATCGAGCTCTTGTAGACATATACAGTCACTGGAGTTCTCTGATATCAGCTTATACTTAGCTTCACTTTCTCTCAGCCTTGTCTGAGCCTCCTTCAGTGAAGTAATATTAGATAGAGAACCGACTGCGCGGACTGGCTTCCCCTCATTGTCATATATTATTCCAGCCTTAAAAAGTGCCCAAATGATTCTATTATTAGCGGCTGCCAGTCTGAATTCCAGGGTAATTTTCTCCTTGCCCTGCTCCAGGTGCTGATTGAGAATTACTATGAACTCCTTACGATCAACTTCATGCAGATATCTGGCAATTAATTGATCATCTAAAGGGTTCTGCTCCGGAGGTATACCCATTCCTTCCCAAAACTGAGGAGAAAGATAGGAGCGTTTGGTATTGAAATCATATTCCCAAATGGCATCATTAGTTCCTTCTACGGCCAACTGATATCGCTCATTACTTTCCTGTAATTGACTTTCCAGATTTTTTCGATCTGTGATGTCCTGAAGAATAGTAATGAAGCATTCCTGATTCTGGAAATCAAGTGGCATAGTAGAGGCACTAACCCAGAAAGACTCACCTTTCTTATTACGTAGCACCAGCTCATGGCCCTGAATATGTCCTTCAACCTGAAGTCTCTCCACATAGGTCTTCCTTCCTTCAAAATTCTGATAGAAGTGAATTACCTTCTTCCCAAGAAAGTCTGCCGGAGACATTTCATATACTTCGAAGAGCACCTCATTGGCAAAAATGACCTGCCCGTCTTCCTTGGTTGAGATGAAAACCGGATCGGGTAAAGCATCAACAATGGCCTTTAGCCTTTGCTGACTGAGTTCCAGGTTTAATCTTGATCTACGGATGTAGTCAATATCAGTAGTGATACCATCGAGCCTTACCGGCTTCTCATCTTCATAGTAGACACTGATACGATCCCGGAAATAACGATAGGTCCCTTCCTTTCTAAGTGATTTATAAGCGTAGTTGGCCGAACCGGAACTCAGGGCATTAACAACCTCTTCCAGCACCCTTTCTCTATCATCCGGATGAATTCGCTGCTGCCATTCTTCCATGGTTTTTGGCCATGGATCAAGCTCTTCAGGATTTCCAAATCGCTTAATTGGATCATTATGATATACGATCTCATAGGGCTCGGATGTGAGGTCAATTGACCAGACTGGCTCAGTAAGATTGCTTATAACTTCCTGAAGCTCAACGGATCTCTTTTTAACATCCAATAAATCGTCTGTGGCATCTTTTAAAATGTTTTCCATCACTTAGGCTCTCAAGAAGGGTGTTTTTTGGATAATTTTAAGATACTATTTTAGTAGTTTTCAGCCAATTAACCTCAATATTTAAGATATTCACCTTAACAAAAGATTAGACCATGGACACTGACTATCAAAGCAGCCCGAAGATTTTGATTGTGGAAGATGAGCCGTTTATTGCGGAAAATCTTCAGGAAATGCTCGGCATATTTGGCTATGAGAATACAGAGATAGCCAATTCTGCTAACCAGGCCATTAAAGCAATTAAGGCATCCAGACCAGACCTGATTCTATTAGATGTGAAAATCAAAGGCGATCAGGATGGTATTGAATTGGGAGGCATTATCAAAGAACAGTATAAAGTTCCTTTTGTATACATCACTTCTTATTCTGATAAAGAGACTGTTAACAGAGCAAAACAAACTCAGCCTCTAGGCTTTATTGTTAAGCCATTCACTAAGGATGACGTATATGCGGCTATAGAAGTCGCCCTGTTCAATAAAAACCGTATTGCGGTAGCTACTGGTGAGAGACTAGCCGAAAACAACCCTACTACCTATAACAATGACTCCATCTTCATTAAGAAGAAGAGTATGTTGGAAAAAGTTAAATATAGTGAGCTGGAATGGATTGAAGCCGATGGTAACCATATTACAATTCACGCCCGTGACGGCAGAGACTTTACCATTCGCAAATCATTGAAGGAAATCACTGACAGGCTACCAAAAGACAGGTTCCTGAGGGTGCATAAGTCTTTTGTGGTATTGGTAGACTCTGTAACTGCCATAGACACTAATTACGTGTACCTTGGAGCTAAGAAAATTCCGATTGGCAGATCTTATTACAATGCCTTCACTGCTACTCTGAATACCATCAGTGCCAGTTAATTTCGGGAATAGCTATAAATAACAACAGGGTTAGAGCCATCTGATTCACTGATAGTGAAGAAAGCCGAACCATCAACTGACCAGGCGATGGCTTCGCCCTGTGGTTCTTGTTCATAATTCAGGCGATCAGGCTCAGTGGCTAATAATTCTGTCAGGCTTTCATTGCCCGACTTCTTCCAATGGTAGATGTTCAGGTAATTCTTGATGAGTACCTCATCACCGGATGGTGAAATATCGGCCGCTGTAATAAAGGTGTAAGGCAACACCATTACCCTTTCTGCAGTATTGAGCTCTGTAGTGCTTTGAGGAAAAGGTAACCTGTAAAGAATTACACTTGGCTCACGCTTGGTTACAATGTAAATGTCTTTAGACTGGGGTTCTACAAATAAGGCTTCTGCATCACGCGCCCCATCTTCATAGACGAAGTCGATTGCATCATAATCGCCACTAGCTACTACAAAGGTAGAAGGAATATCTTCTACGGTTAAATCTGGTTCTGGTACCCTGTAGATAGTTAATTGAGATCTGCGGGCATTGTTATCTCCAATGTCTCCCACATAAAGGTAATTGAGCAAATCATCTGGTCCGGGACCACTGGCTAAATCCTCCCAGTCAATGTTCTGGGCTCCACTAAACTCTAACCTACTCGAATCTGCTCCTTCTTTGGTGAAAAGATATAGTGCTGGAAAGCCTCCAGAATCATTGTGCGACCAAAGGTATATAGGGTTGGAACGGCTGTTAACCAGGCCAGAAGCCTCATCTAATTCTGCAATTTGCAGTTCTCCAATAGATGTGCCCTGAGAAAAGAGAGTCGAAACCTCCTGGTCATCGACCTGAGGGTTTACATCAGCCCCCGGAGATTTGCATCCATTGGCACTTAAAAGCAAAAAGCAGAAAACCGCAGTTATGTTTCTCATCAGTTTTTTGAGGGTATTGAATTCCATGGGGAGATTCAGTTCTTTAACTACGAATTTCTGCTTTTATTTTTAATTCAGCTTGCTATTTGAGATCTGCTCTCACCTTAGCAACCTGCTCTTTCGTGACCATCTTTTCGGCTTTGTTACCGAATGAGTTCATCACATAGTTTAATACGTTAGCAATGTCTGCATCGTCAAGACCGGTTGCAGGCATCACCTGATTATATTTTTTTCCGTTTACAGTAATCTCTCCCTGTAATCCATTAATCAGATTTTCGATATTTCTTTCTACATCTTTCATCAGATAATCAGATTCCGCCAAAGGAGGAAAGACATTGGCAATACCTTGTCCCTTGTCCAGGTGGCAGGCCATACAAACCTGATTGTATGTAGTCTTTCCTGCCTCCATACTTTTTTTCAAAGCGTCACTCTGATCGGCTTTAAATGAAAACGAGGCTAAGAATATGCCACAAAAAGCAGCAAGCAGGGTTAATTTTTTTGTATTCATCATATTGCGTTTCTAGGGGTTCTAAAGTAACTAAGAATCTTAACTAAAATAAACGATCGCGAGTTTATCGTGACCTAAATTTCGAATTCTACCTGGTTTCTCAGGAGGTCTTCAAACTCCTCTCTCTTTCTAATGAGGTGAGCTTTGCCTTCGTAGATCAAAACTTCAGCAGGCCTTAGCCTTGAGTTATAATTGGAGGCCATGCTGAAGGCATAAGCTCCAGCATTTTTGAAAGCCAGAAGATCTCCTTCCTTCACTTCACTTAACTTTCGGTCTAAGCCAAAAGTATCTGTTTCACAAATATAGCCTACCACAGTGTAAACTCTTTTGGTACCGGAAGTATTAGAAATATTCACTATTTCGTGATAAGCATCGTACATCATCGGGCGAATCAAATGATTCATACCAGAATCAACTCCTGCAAAAACTGTGGCAGGAGTGGTCTTTACCACATTGGTTCTGGTTAAAAACAGACCCGACTCACTCACCAGAAATTTTCCCGGCTCAAACCACATCTCAAGTTTCCTGCCATACCTGTCACAAAACTCATTAAAGGCTGCGGAAAGCTTGTTACCCACATCTTCAATATCGGTAGTAATGTCCCCTTCTTTATAAGCGACCTTGAATCCACTACCGAAATCAATGAACTCTAGATTTTCAAAGTTCTTAGCTGCATCAAATAGAATATCAGATGCTCTCAGGAATACTTCGGCATCGAGAATATCTGAACCGGTGTGCATGTGCAAACCAACCACATTAAGGTTATAAGTAGAAACCACCTTCAGAATATGCGCCATTTGATAAATGGAGATGCCAAATTTCGAGTCGGCATGGCCCGTGGAAATCTTCTTATTTCCTCCCGCCATGATATGCGGATTCAGCCTGATACACACCGGAACGGTATTATGATATTCGTTTCCGAACTGCTCAAGAATGGAGATATTATCAAGGTTGATCATCACCCCAAGCTCTACGGCTTTCTTAATTTCCTCAAAAGACACACAGTTGGGTGTATATAGTATCTCCTCCGGACTGAAACCGGCTTTCAAACCGAGTTTTACCTCCTGAATAGATACACAGTCCAATTCTGAACCGTAACTCTTCAATAACTTTAGAATGGAAAGGTTAGTCAGGGATTTACAAGCGAACTTCACTTTCATATCCACTGCACTAAATGCTGACTGTAACCTGTCGAACTGGGCTTTTATTTTAGCAGCATCATAAACATATACCGGAGTACCAAATTCCTCTGTCAACTGAATCAGGTCTACTCCCTGAACGCAATAACGACCGTTAACTAATTCCATCTGTTTGTAATTGAGCGCCAAATATATAGCCAATAAAACAAAAAGAGGAAGTTTGACCGACTTCCTCTTTCTAAATACTCAACTAAAACTAAATTTTACTCTATTACCACTCTTTTGGTAAGTGCTTTGTCGTTTTGAACCAACTTCATGATATATATTCCCTTACCCTCATGGGTTAAGTCTACTTTGAAGTGATACGCTCCGTTTGAGGGCTGTCCCAGACGATTATAAACTTCATTGCCTTCATCGTCTATAATAACGATCTGCACTGGGGCCTCACTATTTGTGGCTAGCTCAACATCAAATCTTCCATCACTTGGGTTTGGATAGAAGCTGATATCTCTTAACTCCAGACTCTCCATATCGTCTGTACCGGCTGCTTTCTTATCTTCCTCCTTTGCCGAGTGAATTACTACTCTGGCTCTGGTGATTACTCTTACTCCGGTATCATCATCGTCATCATGGTCGAAACTCCAGACTCCGAAGTTTCCGTCATCTTCCCAGTCACCAAAATCGAAGCTAAATTGACCCATTCTATCCTTGAGAGCATCTCTCAACGAGTCAATGTCCATTATTTCATCCCCATTAAAGAAGAAACGCCCACTGTCATTTCTGAACTGGAATCTGTTTACCAGGGAGTCTATATCCATCATGTGCCCATTGTCGAAGTCAAAAGCGAAGTTACCTCCGAAGTTTTTCATCATCTCCTCGATTCGTTTCTGCATATCCCCGAACCTGGACATATCGAAATCCTCATCATCCCAGAAACCTTTTCCAGGTCCGTTGTGGAAGAAAAACTGCGGTTTACCTCCATTGAACCTAAAGGTTAAATCGTCTTTGTTGATGCCATATTTCTCAAGATCGGGGTCATTTTGCATGTCCTCGTAAGACTCATAAGTCTTCTCAAAGTTAGTTTCATGCTCGCCTCTTCTCTGTATTACCTGAAGCTTAACTTTTCCATCTTCAGTAGTAGAAATAGAGACTGACTTACTTTCTTTTGTACCTTCATCCTGAGCCTTTAATGACTGGCTGGCTGTCAGCATCAGAAGCACCATCAGTGTACCTCCAATGATTTTAAATTGTGTTTGAATTGACCTTATCATTTTTTACCTCCTTATTCAGTCAAAAGTACTCTGATCGATTGCAAATCGTTGTTAAAAGCCGGTTAAACGATGTTAATTATTGTTAACCAGGTGATTAGAGCTCTGAAATAGCCGTAATTTTAAACCGTGACGCAGAATAAAATACGTTGGTTAATTGGTTTGCTGAGTGTGGCACTACTTGGCCTGATTGGTTTTCAGTTCTACTGGATAAGTGAAGTGAACACTGTCAACAAGGAACGCTTTAATAAATCGGTGAATGATGCTCTCAATGAGGTAGCCTACAAACTGGCTATTAAAAATGATCGCGATTTCCTGGTTCAAAACATGAATCGCAATGTTCCCTTCCCCCAAAGGAATCTGGAAATTCTTAGAGACTCGATTAATCGCATTTCCAATCCAGGAGGTTTCAGCCCAAGAAATCCTCAAAGGGTCAACAATATTGAAGAGACTATCAGCAGCCTGTTCCAATTTCAGGTCAATGAACAAACCGGAGAGTGGTTTGTCAGCTTCGACTTTAGTGCTTTTGTAGATCCTGCCGCACAGTTTGGTCCCATGCCAGATAATGCCAATCGAAGCCTGATTGTGGAGGAGCAGATGAACCGGAGGATGGACATGCTTAAACAGACCTGGCTGGACCATTTAATGGGAAGCAATAACCTCTATGAAAGAATTAATCCTGCTGATTTAGATACTCTACTGCGAGAGGAGCTCGAAAATAAAGGGATTGACCTGGAATACCATTATGGTATCATCGACAGTTCCAAAGATGAGCTCAAACTGCTGAATGCGAATATCAAAGAAGATGCAGAGCATGTATTACAGTCACCTCTTAAGGCCAATCTTTTCCCTATGGACCTTATGGAAAAAGACTTTTTGCTGGCTATAGACTTTCCTAATGAAAAGAATTACCTGTTAAAACAGGCGCTGGTTCCTCTATCAGCATCAGGGATTTTAATCTTTATTGTGGTAGGCTGCTTTGCCTATGCCATCATGGTCATTTTGAAGCAGAAAAAGATCTCTGAAATCAAAAACGACTTCATCAACAACATGACGCATGAGTTTAAGACGCCCATTGCTACTGTATCATTAGCTACTGAGGCTCTTCAGGATGATGACATCAAAAGTAATGCGGCTATCATAGATCGTTATGTTCAAGTGATTCGCGATGAAAACAAGCGCCTGGGTATGCAGGTAGAAAAAGTGTTACAAATCGCCAGCCTGGATAAAAAAGACTTCAAGCTAAAGTTTGAAAAGTCTGATGTGCACGACATCATTCAAAAGGCACTGGTTAACATAACCATATTAGTTGAAAAGAGGGGAGGACAGATCACCAGCCAGCTACTGGCCTCTAATTCTGAAATAGAAGCAGACAGAGTGCATCTGACCAATATCATTTACAACCTCCTGGATAACGCCAATAAATATTCTCCGGAAGCTCCTGAGATTCATATCCGCACCGAGAGCATTTCTACCGGTGTTATCATCAAGATTTCGGACAAGGGTATTGGTATGTCTAAAGAAGCTACTGATAAAATATTCGATAAATTTTACCGCGTCTCTACCGGCAATGTTCATGATGTAAAGGGCTTTGGATTAGGTCTTTCCTATGTCAAAAACATAGTAGATATGCACCAAGGCTCTGTTTCTGTGAAAAGCGAACCGGGCAAGGGAAGTACATTCAAAGTTTTTTTACCTTTTACACATGGCTAGTTTTAAAATATTACTGGTGGAAGATGACCCTAACCTGGGGCAAATCCTGAACGAATACCTGACACTCAAAGGCTATGCTACCACGCTTTGCCGTGATGGTGAAGAGGGTTTAGCGGCCTTTAAACGGGAGCAATATGACTTATGTCTCTTCGACATTATGCTGCCAAAGAAGGACGGGTTTTCGATGGCCAAAGAGATCAGAAAGAATGACTCAGTCACTCCCATTATTTTCCTCACGGCTAAATCGATGAAGGAAGACACCATAGAAGGTTTTAAGATTGGTGGTGATGACTATATCACCAAGCCTTTCAGTATGGAAGAGCTTCTACTCAGAATCCAGGCCATATTGAGAAGGACCGCAGAAAAGAATCCCCAGATCTCAGATCAAAAGGAGTTCAACTTTGGAGAGTTTCACTACGATTACGATAAACAACTACTCATTCATGGCGAGCAACAAACCAAGCTGACTTCGAAAGAATCGGAATTGCTTCGTTTGTTATGCCTCCACCTAAACCAACCTCTCGATCGCTCTACTGCTTTAAAGATTATCTGGAGAGATGACTCCTATTTCAATGCCCGAAGTATGGACGTTTATATCGCTAAGCTGAGGAAGCACTTGAAGGCCGATCCAAGCGTACAAATCATGACTTTGCATGGTTCGGGCTTTAAGCTCATCACCGATGCAAAAATAGATGGCTAAAGAGTCATATGGCTGTTGGAAAACCAGTAAGTTTTTAGTACTTTATTTGTCTTGCATTTAATAAATTAATAAAGCAGCTCTTTCATTTTTCTGCTTAAAAATTTGCTAGTTTTGACCGCCTTAAAAGTGCTTTTTAGACTATGATTCAGATTATACCGTCAATTTCTATTATCAACGGAAAGTTAACCCGACTGAAGCAAGGGGACTATTCTCAGGAAACTGTTTACAAGGACAGTCCGATAGATATTGCGAAACAATTTGAGGATTATGGTATCAGCAAAATCCATATTGTAGACCTTGATGGAGCACGTAAGGGCAGCCCGGTTAACTATCATATCCTTGAGTCCATCGCAGGTTATACCAACCTTAAGGTGGACTACAGCGGGGGTCTTCGAACCGATGGCGATATCAATAAAGCCTATGAATATGGTGCTACTTCAATAACCGCTTCTTCGGTGGCCATCAACAAAAGAGATCTTTTCTCATCCTGGTTGATGTCATACGGCCGTGAGAAAATCACACTGGGAGCGGATGCCAAGGACGGTAAAATAACGATCAGAGGCTGGCAACATGCTACCAACTACGACCTCGAAGAACATATCGATTACTTCTACATGAGAGGCATCAAATACGTGAAGTGTTCTGATGTGGAGAAGGATGGTATTCTTGAAGGACCTAACTTCGACTTGTATAAAAAAGTGGTGGCACTTTTCCCTAATATCCACTTCCTCGCCAGTGGTGGTGTTCGGTCAGTTGATGACATTAAGAAACTGGAAGACATTGGAGTAAAGGGAGTAATCTTTGGTAAAGCTTATTACGAAGGGAATCTAAGCTTAAAGGATATCGAAAGTCTTCTTAAATAGATTAAAACTCGTAGTTCACCCTTAGGGTAACACTTCTTCCCATTTCATCAGCATAGTATCTGAACCTGTTCAAGTAATCTCTGTAAGAGGTATTGAAAAGGTTATTCACCGAAATGTTAAAGCGTAAAATCTGCTGACCAAGAGCCTTTTCAAAGCCTGCATTAATATTGGTCAGGAAATAAGCATCAGGAACATCGAGTATATCAAAAACAGACTGGTCCGCTCCAAATAAGTCTGAGTTTTGGTCATCGGCTTCTCTGATTTCGGCAATGCTTACCACTCTGGGAGCATTCCTTTGTCTGTCTGTATAGTTGAGGTCAAAACCAATATTGGCTTTGTTCAGGCCTCTGATGTTCAGCATGTAATCTAATCCTGATGAAATAGTGTTAGCCGGAATATTGATTAATGGGCTCTTTTGCTGTTCATCACGGGCATAGATAATAGATACCTTACTTGTTGACTCCAGCCTGGTACTTAACTGATACTTCAGATCGAAATCAAGTCCGGTTAGCAATGCGTCTGTTTGTCTATAACGAAAAATAGGGAAAGCTCCTCTTATGGTTAAAGTCACATCTTCCGGTCTCAGGTAAATGTAGTCTGTAATGCGATTCAGATAAGCTGAAATATTCAGATTGACCTTTTCTGTTACTTTCTCAAGGCTGGTAATCCATTTGATTGATTTTTCACTTTTCAACTGATCATTCCCCTCTTCAACGGCAGCAGCCCCATGGTGCAGGCCTTCACTGTACAACTCATTGACATGTGGTGCTCTCCAGGCAGTTCCGATATTAGTTCTAAGTTGGAAATCATTGGAAAGAAACACCAATGCTCCAATAGAACCTGTCAGGTTATTAAAATTGAATTCAGGTTTCAGCAGATTATTATTCTCATCGAACCTCTTTACCAGGTAATGTCTAAAGTCATACCGGGCCCCGGCCTCTAACTCAAACTGCGGTCTGATGTATCTTCCAATAACATGAGCTCCAGCGGTAGCGTTTTCAAAATCAGGTATCAAGGGACGGATCCCCGTTTCGGGATTGTTCTCATTATTCTGGTACATAAAGCTTGCCCCTACATCCCATTTCCAGTCACCCATATGGTCCATGTCTAAATCCAAATCCACTGTGTGGGTGTACAAGTCGAGAGATAGAGCCGGAATTACAGAACGTCCTGCCCTTCGAATATCGAACTCCTCACGCTTATTGATTTGGAGACCATACTGCGCAGATAGCTGGCCCAGGTTCGCCACCTGAATATGGCCATTAGCTTTTAAAAGCTTATGGTTAACAGCTTGATAGGGATTATTGATGTCATAGCTAAAATCGCTAATGAACAAAGGGCGTTCACTTCCTATAGCCTCTTCCAGGTCAGTTAAGTTGCCTATGTGGGCGCTTCTTAAAATCGCTATTTCAGCATCAAAACTGCTAAAAAACAACTCTGCCCCTATGTTATCTTTATGGTAGCCAACACCAATGGAATAATTCTTCTCATAGGTTCCGGTATTGGTAAGTCTGTAATCAGGAGCCTTAGCATCTCCGGCCTTTTTATAAGTACCCTGAAGTCTCCAGCCGAAACCCCTTAATCCGGCAATCCCTCCTTCCAGAAGCATAGAACCGGCATACATTCTATTGTTATCTGCTCCAACGAGACTAGCCTTCCCGGAAATACCGGCCTCTTTGGGTAGTTCTGCAGGGTTAACGAGAATCACTCCACCAATGGCATCAGAGCCATACTTTACGGCAGCAGCTCCTTTAATCAACCTCAAATTATTCGCTACGAAAGGATCTATTTCAGGAGCATGTTCTTGTCCCCATTGCTGACCTTCCTGGCGAATTCCATTATTGAGTATAAGTATCCGATTACTGTGTAATCCATGAATTACTGGCTTGGCAATGGTTGGACCTGACTGAAGCATGGTAACACCGCTTAGGTTTGAGAGGCTTTTTCCAAGTGATTCTCCGGCCGTTTTTTCCAGGGCCAGTTCGTTCAACTCAGCTCTGCTGATGGTTGCCACTTCTTCGACCCCTTCTTCTTCGATGGTTACTTCAGACAATTCCTTTACATCTACCTGCAGCCTTATATTAAGCTCATTAACGCCTGCCTGAAGGAGCAGGGTATCGGTATATGTAATGAAACCCACGAAACGAACAGAAATAATAGCCTGTCTCTCACAAAGATTTTCAAACAGAAACTCACCTCTTTCGTCTGATACCGCGGCCTTTTCACCGCCATTCTTAAGCAGTACGGTAGCAAAGGGTACAGGCCCTCCATCTTCTCCCGAAATCACATGACCTCTAATGCTCATATTACAATTGTCCTGAGCATAGGCCAATGTCGATAAGGCAATGAAGAAAAAAGTGGAAAGGATTCTGCTAACCATGCCGCAAAGGTATACATACCTGCAACACTATTGCAAAGACTAAATTGCTAATTACTTAAGTGGTAAGAATGACTAGTTATCTACCTGTTTAAACTTGTAGATAAGGTAATAGATGATGTTAAATGAAAAGTCCTGCTTGGTTTCCTTGGCCTTGGGCTCACCATCGTGCGATGTTTTATCTACAGCCGGAGTATTGTTGGTAGTGGCAGCAGGTTTTTTAGACAGATCGGGAGAAGGAATGTTGAAAGGAGTTGTGGTTGGCATACTGATGTGTTCTACTTCACCGCTTTCAAAGACTATTGAAGAGTCTTGTTGAACTACTACTTCTTCCTGCGACTTGTCGATTGGACCACCTTCTTCCTGAGCGAAAGAATTATGCTCAACGAGTAAGAAACTTACCAGACAGAGAGAAATAATTGAAGCCTTTCGAAACATATCGCTTAAATGAACGCCTAATTTAAAGAAAATTTGTAATGCTCTTAACGTTAGGTAGATAATTTTGTTTAACTAATCGTAATAAATCTCAAACCTTTTTTATGATAAACCGTCATGGGGCTAGTTGAATGGCAAGACTTTGAAAAAATAGAAATACGTGTTGGAACAGTTGTTTCAGCCAAAATGAATACTTCTGCAAGAAAAAGTGCTTATATCCTCGAGGTGGATTTTGGACAGGAAATTGGTGTAAAGAAAACCAGTGCACAGATTACAGATTTGTATGACTGTGAACAACTCATTGGTAAACAAGTGATAGCCGTTGTCAACTTTCCTCCTAAGCAGATAGGAAAAATGATCTCAGAAGTTTTGGTTACGGGTTTTCCCAATCAGGAGGGAAAAGTCGTTCTTTGTTCTCCTGACTTTAAGGTTCCTAATGGTTCCAGACTATACTAATTCCGGATTTGAAAGTTCATGAAATAGCCAATATCACAGGAGGTATCCTTTCCGCTGGTAACAAAGCCGAAACTTCCATTACGAGTATCTGCTTTGATAGCCGGCAGGCGACCCATCAACCCGGGGAACTCTTCATTGCGTTGAAGGGGAGGCAGTACAATGGTCATCAATACATTCCTCAACTAATTGCCAAGGGTACACAAAACTTCATTATTGAAGAAACTCTCGAAGGTGCTCATGGGGTAAACCTGATTCAGGTGCCATCAAGCCTGGAGGCCTTGCAAAAACTAGCTCAGCATCAAAGAGGTGAGTTTAGCGGTGAAGTAATAGGAATTACCGGAAGCAATGGCAAAACCATTGTAAAGGAATGGCTGACAGTTCTGCTATCCATCAGAAAAAAAGTATTGGCCAGCCCTAAAAGCTTCAACTCTCAACTTGGGGTACCTATCTCGGTATGGCCACTAACCAGTCTTTATGACATTGGTGTGTTTGAGGCGGGCATCTCCCAACCCGGGGAGATGAATAAGCTACAGAAGATTCTCAGGCCCCAGACAGGCATCTTTACTAACATTGGTTCAGCTCATGAAGAAAACTTCGAGTCCATTGAACAGAAGGTACATGAGAAGCTCCAGCTGTTTAACGATTCAGAGGTTCTGGTTTATGACTCCGATGATCACTTACTGGCTTCAATCATAGAGAAAGAATTTAAAGGTGAGAAAATTGGCTGGTCAAGAAACCCAGAGTCGGCCCTGGCAGCCATTAAACAAGAGCATGGAATAGAGGTCAGATGGAAGGGTAAGTCATATCAATTCACCACGTCTTTACTTGATGATGCTTCTTTTCAAAACATAGTGCATTGTATTGTTACTGCCTTGCAATTTGGTTTGCTCAATGAGGACATTCAAACACAATTGAACAAACTCAGGCCCGTACAAATGAGGCTGGAGCTGAAAAAGGGGCAAAATGGCAACTATATTATTGATGACACTTATAATAATGACCTGGCAGGCCTTTCCAAAGCTCTGAACTTTATGGATCAGCAAAGCTCCGGGTCGAAGAAAACCGTCATTCTTTCTGATTTTATACAGTCTAAAACCAGTAAATCAGACTTTAAAAAACTCAATGATTTACTCATCTCGAAGGGTATAGATCAGTTGATCGGAATCGGGCCCCAGCTCGAATCCAATAAAGAACTTTTTAGTATCAGAGGTACTTTCTTTACTAGCACTGAAGCATTGATGACTTCAGAAAAACTTGACGAACTAAGTGACCAACTTATATTAATAAAAGGAGCAAGGCAGTTTGCCCTGGAACGTGTATCACTCGAGCTTTCAGAAAAAGTACATAAGACAAGTCTGGAAATTAATCTCGATGCTCTGGCACATAACCTGAACTTCTACAGATCGCTACTTAAACCGACAACCAAAGTAATGGCAGTTATCAAGGCATTTGCCTACGGATCCGGTAGTACTGAAGTAGCACGCCTGCTGGAATACAATCAGGTAGATTACCTGGCTGTAGCTTATGTAGATGAAGGTATTACTTTAAGAAAAGATGGCATCAAGACACCAATAATGGTGATGAACCCCGGAGAGGATGATGTATATGGTATGATCAGGCATGGACTGGAACCAGAGGTTTATAATATCCGGCAACTGATCCATTTTCACGATACCTTCAAGTCCCTGGGAAAAAGACTACCTCTTCATTTAGTCATTAACACTGGTATGAATCGCCTGGGGTTTGATGCAGATCAACTTGCTGATCTTAAAGAGACACTTTCCGGACTAGATTCTCTGGACGTCAAAAGCATTTTCTCCCACCTGGCAGCATCTGACGACTCCGATGAGGAACCCTTTTCACTCAGACAAATACAAGATTTTAAATCGGCTGCGGAATCTATTGCTGCCATGCTACCCAATCGCCCTCTCTTACATATTCTCAATTCAGGAGGCATTACCCGGTTCACTGAACATCAGATGGACATGGTAAGATTAGGCATTGGTCTGCATGGAGTAGAAGTAAATAAAAAGTTTCAGGGCCGCCTTCAGAAACCAGCCAGGTTAAAAACCGTGATCTCCCAAATCAGAAAGGTCAAGCAAGGAGAAAGCATTGGTTATGGAAGAAAGGGTAAGGCTATTGATGACATGGAAATAGCCGTAATCGCCATTGGTTATGCCGATGGATATTTGAGAATCTTTAGCAATGGTAATGCTTACGTGATGGTTAATGGTAAAAAGGCACAAACCATTGGAAATGTCTGTATGGATATGACCATGATTGATGTTACCGGACTGGAGGCCAAGGAAGGAGATGAGGTTATAGTCTTTGGCGAATCCCCCACAGTGAATCAACTAGCAGATTGGGCTAACACCATTCCTTATGAAATACTTACAAATGTAAGTGGAAGGGTAAAAAGGGTTTACTATTCGGAGTAGTTACCCCCCACAACCCATATTCCTTTTGAAGTTGACATTTGAAGGAATTCCCCCGAAATCGAATTGCTCATTCTCTTCATTTGAAGACTCGTTTGACCGCTTCTTGTCCTTTTTTTCTTCCTCCTCCTGCTTCAAAGCTTTCTTTTTGCTTTTTGCCATGTTTTTATAACTGTAAATTGTGGCTATTAATTCAATTTAGTTGAACTGGTTAAAATTTCAATTCCAACCTGTAGACAATTCTCCACTGATTCTTTTTAGAATTTGTTTTGGGGCACTCATCTTCCTTGAGAGCTTCGGAGCTACACTTACCGGTTGGGTCAGGTCAGCACTGATAGAACCAGAGTTTAATTTTACCCTCATAGGTATGGAGTGGCTCCAACCTCCTGATGGCCCCTGGATGTATCTCTATTTCTATCTGATGGCAGCCTGTGGCCTCATGGTCATGTTTGGTTTCTACTATCGATTGGGAATCGGCCTCTTTACTATGCTATGGACACTGGTTTACTGGATGCAAAAAACGCATTATAACAACCACTATTACCTGCTTATTCTCCTTAGTATTTTCATGCTCATTGTTCCGGCACATGCTTACTTTTCATCAGATGCCAAACGCTGGAACTCCGTGGTATCCACTACCTGCCCGAGGTGGTGCATTAACATCTTTATTGCACAAATGTGGATCGTCTTCACCTTTGCCTCCCTGCATAAACTCTATCCCGGGTGGCTTAATGGTGATTTTATCTTTATGAATTTTGTTGGGAAAAAAGACTATTGGTTCATTGGGGATCTGCTTCAGAAAGAGTGGTTACAGCAAATTGTCATTTATGGCGGCATTTTATTCGATGGTTTAATTATCTACTTTCTACTATGGAAGAGAACTCGTAAAGCCGCCTTCATTATCGGTATCCTATTTCACCTCTTCAACTCAATCGTATTTCAAATAGGCATTTTCCCTTACCTTATGATTTCACTCATGGTGTTCTTCTTTGAACCTGAAACGGTAAGGAGAACTTTCTTCAGGAAGAAGCCAATTGTTAAAATTGAAAAAAGCTTACCAGCCCTCACACCCAGCTGCCTTGCCTTTATGCTGGTTTTTGGTATCTATTTCGCACATCAGTTGTATTTACCCCTCAGACATCATTTATATAAAGGAGATGTCTTTTATACTGAAGAAGGGCATCGACTGGCCTGGAGAATGATGCTCCGGTATAAGGCCGGTTACACCAACTTCAACGTCTATGATCCTAAGAGCGACTCAACCTGGGTAGTAAGACCAGCAGACCATTTAACCCGAAAACAGGCTTACAGCCTTCCGGGGCACCCCGATATGATTTGGCAGTTTGCTCAGTATCTGGAAAAGGAATACAAAAAAGAGGGATTTGAAGATGTTGAAATCAGGGCCGAATCCTTTGTAAGATTAAACAGAGAACCTCAGGTGCGGCTAATTGATAACAATATCGATCTTACAAAAGTCAGGTGGCAATCACTTAAACATTCAGACTGGATACTCACTGATTACAAATAAGCTGAATCACTTTGTTATACCGTTTTTCGCCACTAAATTGCCGCTCTTTATAATTAATCTAAATAAGTTTTGAAGAACATCACCCACCTGAAACTTCATGAAAAGGCCATTATCAAAGGCTTTACTGATGAAGTGCTTTCTGTGAAATTGATGGAAATGGGCTGCTTACCCGGTTCAGAAATTTCACTGGAACTGGTGGCGCCCTGGGGAGGACCTTTAGCCATAGAGGTGTCGGGTTACTGCCTATCGCTCAGAAGAACTGAGGCTTCAAGCATTCTTATTGAAGACTGATATTGATGGCATCCAAGGCAGATCTCAAAATAGCACTTGTAGGTAACCCCAATTCAGGGAAAACCACCCTTTTCAATTTACTAACCGGCCTAAAACAAAAGACTGGTAATTTCCCGGGAGTTACTGTAGACAAAAAATCGGGCATGGTCAAACTTCCCGATGGCCGAGTGGCAGAACTAACTGATTTGCCTGGTACTTACAGTATTTTCCCTAAAACACTGGATGAGCAAATTGTACAGGAAGTGTTGCTCGATTTGGATCACCCGCAGCATCCCGACATCATTATTGTAGTGGCTGACGCCACTAATCTGAAGAGAAACCTCCTCCTCTTTACTCAATTAAGAGACCTGAATATTCCTTGTGTGCTCGTCCTGAATATGATGGACCTGGCCGAGAGGAAAAGGTTAAAGTTCGACCTGAGGTCATTGTCTATCGACCTGGGAGTGAAGATTATTCCCGCTAACTCGCATTCAGGTCTTGGCGTAGAAGCACTGAAGAATATTCTTACACAAGATCTTAAGGTTCCCAAAAAACCATTCTATCCGGTGAGAGAATTGGCTGAGGATACCATAGATGAGATTAAAGAGAAATTTGATCTATCTGAAGACTACAGAGCTTATCAGTATGCTCAACAAAATGTAAGGCTCAGCTTCCTGACTGATGATGAGCGCCAGAGCATAGAAGAAATTAAAAGAAAGACCGGCTTTTATGACGTTCCAACGCAATCACAGGAAGTGCTGGGCAGGTACGCCCTGATCTCTGAAGTGGTTGACCGCAATATTAAAACGGAGTCTGAGAAAAAGCTTAGTCTTTCACAGAGAATAGATCAGGTAGTAACTCACAAGGTCTTCGGTTATCTTATTTTCACTGCTATACTACTCATTATTTTCCAGGCCATTTTTGCCTGGGCTGAGTGGCCCATGGCATTGATTGAAAACTCTATGGCCGACTTTTCTTCCTGGGTAAAGGGTGCCTTGCCAGAAGGAGTTGTCAATGACCTGATTACGGATGGGATTATTGCTGGTTTGGCCGGAGTGGTTGTTTTCATCCCTCAAATTGCCTTGCTATTTGGCTTTATATCTCTGTTAGAAGAATCTGGCTACATGTCCAGAGCTGTCTTCCTCATGGACAGGATTATGAGAGTTTTCGGACTCAATGGAAAAAGCGTGGTTCCTTTGGTATCGGGTATGGCCTGCGCTATTCCCGCCATTATGGCCACCAGGAATATCGAAAGTTGGAAGGACAGGCTCATCACCATTTTTGTAACTCCGTTTATGAGTTGTTCGGCCCGACTTCCTGTCTATACGCTGCTCATTGCACTGGTTGTTCCACAGAAAGATGTACTGGGTTTTATCAACTTACAAGGCCTTGTTTTAACAGGACTATACTTACTGGGATTGATTGCGGCTATACTTTCTGCCTGGGCCATGAAGTATATCCTCAAGACCAAACAGCGTGGCTACTTCATCATGGAGTTGCCAACCTATAAACTTCCCAAGTGGAAGAATGTAGCCCTGACGATTTATGAAAAGTCTACCACTTTCGTGTTTGAAGCGGGTAAAGTAATCGTGGCTATCTCTATTATTCTTTGGGTTCTGGCATCCTATGGCCCGGGTGACAGCTTCTCAAATGCTGAAGAAGTAGTAAAGAGTGAATTACCTGCCTCGGTATCTGATGAGGAATTGGAAACCGCCATAAGCTCCTACAGACTAGAGCATTCCTATGCTGGTATGTTTGGGAAGTTTATAGAACCGGCAATCAGACCTCTGGGTTACGACTGGAAAATTGGCATTGCTCTAATCACCTCTTTTGCAGCGCGTGAAGTATTTGTAGGCACTATCTCTACCATTTACAGCATTGGGGCTGATGAGGAAGATGAGCTCACCATTAAAGAAAAGCTGAGCAAGGAAGTTAACCCCAGAACGGGAGGAAAAATGTATACCCCTGCTTTGGGTTTTTCTCTCATGGTATTCTACGCTTTTGCTATGCAGTGTATGAGTACTTTGGCGGTAGTATATAGAGAAACCAAAGGTTGGAAATGGCCTTTACTCCAAACCATCTATATGTCTGCGGTGGCCTATCTGGCAGCACTCGCGACTTATAATATCTTTAGTTAGTAGGTCTGTAGTTAAGGGGCAACACATCTGAAAAGGCTCCCCAGCGCCACCAACCACCAAAAGTCACATCACGAGGCTGCAGAAACTGTCCCGGAAAATTGATGGTCGTGGTCTTTTCGTTGAAGAAAATAATAGACTTCTGGAATAGGTCTAGTTCATCCAGGTCTATCCCAAACACCTGATAACTTGTTAAACTCTGATTTTCAGAAAGTGCAATTGAAGACCTCGCCTTCTTATCGGTATACTTATAGTTACCACTCTTGGAAGAACTTCGATACAATTTCTTGTAGTCATCATCTTCAAATTCCCTGGTGTAGGTTACCTCAATATCACCGACTGTAGTCAACCGATATAGGTACTCCTTATCAGTCTTTTCAACCTGTAGTATCTGATCTAAAGGTTGTGGGTTTAAGGGTGTTGTGTATTCAGAGGTAACTGAGTCGTATTGGACGATATTCACCTTGAAGCCCTCTTCATCCAACTGATCCATGATCAGTGCATTCAGGAAATGAAGCACCGAGCCTCTGTATGCTTTATCACGGGCTTCCTCCCACTTTCGGTATTGTCTTCTAGATTTGGGTTCAAGCTCCTTGAATTGTGCAGAGCCAATATTGACTTTGGTACCATTCTCAAAAATAAATTCCTCAAGCAGGTATCCAATCCTGAAGCCTAAGGCATTATTCTCAATATAAAGCATGTCTTCGGCAGTAACCCGATAGTTATTGAGACTATCCAAGACCTCGAATTCCAGTACCTCCGGATTGACTATTACACACTCCTTAGCATTTTCAGACTTCCCCAAAAACTCTTCTTCAAACCTTTTAAAAAGCCTTCTCTTTTCCCTGTCATTTCTTCTTCTGGCCTGCCCTATCACCATAATCTCTTCAAGCGCAATAGAATCCAGCTCCATTTCAATAATGAAATTTCTATTCTCTACTTCCTGCTTATAATTAAAAGGAATTGATTTGGACTTATAGCCAACGTAAGACACCACCAGGTTGAAGCCTATATCCGGAATATTGTCAATCTTAAACCTGCCCTCAAGATCTGTAGCCAGGCCCAGGGTACTATTGTCAATGAAGACATTGGCAAAGGGCAGAGGTTCCTGTGTTGTTTTATCCAGTACCTGCCCCGTTATCGTTCGCTCGCTGTAAATTCGCTTGAGAATAATAATGGTACCCTGCACTTCCCGATAATAGAGATTACCTCTGGAGAGCAGATCATCCAGCATATCCTTCACACTTACATTCTCATAAGAGTAGGTGATTCGGACATCCCGGGGAATGATATTGCTGATATAAGAAAAGTTGAGATTAGCCTCCCTGGTCAATTGACGGAGAGCTGCGGGTAAGGTAGAGTTGTTAAACTGAACGCTGATTTTGTTACTAAGAACAGAGTTCTGCTTGTCCTGTGCGATTAGTTGAGTGGCAACGAAGAAAAAAATAGTGACGGCAAGCTTTCGATGCATGTACCAATTTAATCAGTACATCCCTTTCCGTCTAATTTTATATGATTTTCTTTATCTCTGTTGATTGTGATAGTCGGTACAGTAGCTTTTACTATTTCAAGTGCCTCATCGAGCGTCTTATCTTTAATGGTTGATGTAATCGGACAACCCGCAACAGCATCAGCCAATTCAATTTCTACCCAGTAAGTCTTTTCAAAATCCTTTACTACATCAGACAACTTTACATTCTCATAAACCAATTCTCTGGTCCACCATGCAGCATAATTCTGATTTTTCACTTTACCTCTTTGCATAGAAAGTCCATCAGAAGATAACGTGGCCTTCTCTCCGGCTTGAAGTACCAAAGGCTCTCCCTTTGCTTTGGTAGATTGGAAACCAACCGTTCCTGATGAAACGTTTACTTCCACATCGGCATCATCATAAGCACTTACATCGAAGCTTGTGCCTAATACTTTTACTTCGCTATTCTTGGTGGAGATTACAAATGGCAAATCCTCGTTTCTGGCTACATCAAAGTTGGCAGCACCGGTAAGGGTTACATTTCTATTGTCTTCTCCAAAGGTCTTATCATAAGTTAATGAAGAATTAGCATTGAGCTTAATCACTGAGCCGTCAGGCAAATTAACTTCTTCAACCCTGGCAGTAGTGGTATATGAAACTATATCACCATCTCCATTATCCAGTACACCAGACCACTTTGTGATAAAGTAACCAAGTGAGGCAATCAGCATAAGGCTGGCTGCGATTTTGTAGAATGAGAATCTTGTCGGAGCGGGTTTAAGCTCCCTTTCAATAGTCAATTGCTCCGAAACTTTGTTCCAGGCAGCATCGACATTAAAATCTTCTGTGGATTGATTATTAACACCAGATATTTCCCACGAGGCAATACTCTCCTGCAGCTCAATATTAAGCTGTTCATCAGAAAGCAATTGTTCTTCAAACTGCTTTCTTTCGTCCTCTCCCATCTCATCAGCCAGATATTTGGCTATCTGCTCTTCCATTGTGTTTTTCTATCTACAATACTCAGACAATTTTATGCACTAATACCCCTACCATAAAATGATGAGTGGTAAAAAAATAGTTAAATAATCTCCCAAACTTTCTCTGAGCATCTTAAGGGCCTTACCCATGTGCACTTCGACCGTCTTTTTGGATATCCCTAATTCTTCTGCAATCTCATGGTATTTAAGCCCTTCCTCTCTACTCAAACGAAATACTCTCTGGCATTGAGGAGGCAATTCACCCACTGCATGATCAATCCTTCTTTGCAATTCAAAATCGGGCTGATAGCTGACAAAATTCTTCTTTACCTCAATAATTCTGTCTTGCTTACTTGCTACATGCTTGGCTACAACCTTTCTGTGTTTAATATAGTTCAGTGCCGTATTATGGGCAGCACGAAACAGATATGACCTGAAACTAATATCAGATCTTATCATTTCTCTTTTCTCCCAAAGATTTACAAAAGTAGATTGTACTATTTCCTCAGTCGTGTCCTTGTCGCGAATAATGCGAATCACATATCGACAGGTTGAGTCGTAATAGTCTCGGAAAAGTTTCTCAAAAGCTTTTTTGTCACCTTTGGCAAAGGCCTCAAGCAACTGACTTTCTTCTATAGCCACACTAAGTAGTTTGTCGTTGGGTTGAATTTATAAAGATTTCACTAATTGCGAAGAAGTCCAAAAAAGAGAACACTTCTGGTGAACTCTTGTAAGGGGTACTCGTATGCATAATCTTTAAACTCTAATCATCTTGAAAGAAACAGCTCAAGCCATCTATTCGCAAAGACTGGAAGAATTCAAAGCCTCCGCAGAACAGCTCAAATCAGAATCGAAAAAATTGTCATGGTTCAGAGTGCTCTCCTTCATCGTTTTCATTGTCAGTTTTGTCTATACGGCCAATCTGGGTAATGGCTCTGCCTTGTTATACATTTTCCTCGCCTTTATTGCCGTCTACCTGTTTTTGCTCAAAAAGCATGAAACGTGTAAAAAGAAGTTACTAGTCACAAATAGCCTGGTACAGGTTAATGAAGATGAAATCAAGCGATTGAACTTTCAATTGAGTGGCTTTGAAGATGGTATGGAGTTTTTTGAGCCTGAACACCCTTATCATATTGACCTGGATGTCTTCGGTAAACACTCGCTGTACCAGCTAATCAACAGAACCTCTTCATTATTTGGGAAAAATATCCTGGCCAAATGGCTTAGCAATCATGCACCCCAAGAAGAAATCACTGAAAGACAAAGAGCCATTGCTGAACTAACCGACCACTTAGATCTCCGACAGAATTTTCAGGCCCATGGAATGACCGAAGAAAAGCCCGATGAACAAAGTACCAAAGAGCTTTTTCAATGGTTAAGGAGTGAATCAAAGACCGCCAACATGGCCTTATATAAGGTATTGATGTTTGGCCTGGCCATCATCACCATTGGAAGCATTGTTCTAAACTCGATGGGGATAGTGCCCTTCGGCCTGATCGTCCTGATGATATTCATCAACATTGGTGTTTTAAGTACGCTTTTTCAGAAACTCATGACCATTACCCAACAAACGGAAAAAGGCTACAAATCATTAAGATCACTGAAAGAGCAAATATTACTCATTGAAGAAAGTGATTTCAATGCCAAAAAGTTGAAAGAGCTCAAGTCCAAACTAAGCCGACAAGATCAGAAAGCATCCAGAATGCTGAGTGAGCTCTCTCATATACTGGACAATCTTCAAAACAGGGCTAATGTACTCTACCTGCTATTTAACATTACCCTGTTACTCGATATCTACTGGTATTTGAAAATCAGTAAGTGGAAAGCAGAGAATGAAGCTAACCTGGAAGAGTGGTTCGAAATTATCGGAACCTTCGATGCCTTAATGAGTATTGCGGGGTATGCCTATTCGAATCCGAACCATGTGTTTGCCGGCATTTCTACTAATCCTCATACTGTGAAAGCCACCAACCTTGGCCATCCATTGATTAACTCAGCCAAAAGAGTGAATAATGATTTTGAGTTTGAAGGGCGGGGAGGCATTTGTCTGATTACAGGATCGAACATGAGTGGAAAAAGTACCTTCTTAAGAACCGTAGGTGTTAACAGCGTTTTGGCGCTGATGGGCGCTCCCGTTTGTGCTGATCGGATGGAAGTAGGGGAGCTGAAAGTATTTACGAGTATGCGCACCCAAGACGATCTGGAAGAAAGTGTATCATCATTCTACGCAGAGTTAAAACGACTCAAGCAACTGTTGGGTCAGATTAGCGAAGACAGACCCACATTGTTCATGATTGACGAAGTGCTGAAAGGCACCAATTCTGACGACAGGCATAAGGGGGCCACAGCTCTGATCAAGCAACTGAATAAGGCCAATGCCTTTGGCTTTGTCTCTACCCACGACATTGTTTTGGGGAATATGACCAATGAACTTGAAGGAGTTAAAAACTACAGCTTCAACAGTACAGTGACAGGAAATGAAATAGATTTCAACTACAAACTCACTCCGGGTATTTGCAAAAGCTTTAACGCCACCAAGCTTATGCAGCTGATGGGAATTGAAGTTGAATAATCGAACCTGCATTTCAGTATGAATTCCTTATTTTTGGGCTCATTTCTAAAATGCTTATGTCTTTTGACTCTAATGTAAAAATTGGTGTACTGGGTGGCGGTCAACTAGGCCGAATGATGATTCAGTCTGCCATTGATTTCAACCTGGACGTTCATGTGCTGGACCCTGACCCCAATGCTCCTTGCAAAGATATTTCTACCTCTTTCACCAATGGTGCCTTAACCGATTACGATACCGTAATGGCTTTTGGCGCTGACAAGGAACTACTCACCATTGAAATTGAAAACGTCAATACCGAAGCACTAAAGGCCCTGGAAACCCAAGGCAAAAAGGTGTTTCCTCAGCCCCATATTATAGAGCTCATTCAGAACAAGTTGCATCAAAAGCAATTCTATGCTGCTAACAATATACCTACGGCTCCTTTTCACGAAGTTGCTAATGCAGAAGAAGTAGAAGCTAAAAAAGATTTGTTACCCTTTGTCAATAAGCTGGCTACCGGTGGTTATGATGGAAGGGGAGTACAGGTTATTAAATCTGAAGAGGCATTGAGCAAAGCGTTCGATGCCCATGGTTTTGTTGAAGAACTGGTAGATTTTGAGAAAGAGCTTGCCGTGATTGTCGCCAGAAATGAGTCTGGAGAAATGAAGACATTCCCCACCGTTGAAATGGTTTTCCACCCAGAGCATAATCTGGTAGAATACCTGTTCTCTCCGGCAGATATCAATTCAAACATCGAAAATGAGGCGCAGGAACTTGCCAAAACAGTGATTGAAAAACTGGATATGACAGGTCTTTTAGCCATTGAAATGTTCCTGACCAAAGAGGGAAAACTTTTGGTAAATGAAATTGCTCCAAGAACACATAACAGTGGTCATCAGACTATCGAAGGAAATGTAACCTCTCAGTTTGAGCAACATTTACGAGCCATCCTCAACTGGCCACTGGGAGATACTGCTACGCTATGGCCATCGGCCATGGTGAACTTATTGGGAGAAGATGGCTTCACAGGCAACGCCAGATACGAAGGCATGGCTGAAGTTTTAGCAAAAGCGGGAGTGCATGTACATCTGTATGGCAAAAAGCTGACCAAGCCATTTAGAAAAATGGGACATATCACCGTGTCTGATCAGGACATGACTGAATTAAGAGAAAAAGTTAACTTCGTTAAAACGACATTAAAAGTAAAAGCATGAGCCAACCGGTTGTAGGAATCATAATGGGAAGTCAGTCAGACCTGAGAGTGATGCGAGAAGCAGCTCAGGTATTAGAAGATTTGGGAGTAGCTTTTGAGCTTACCATTGTTTCAGCTCACAGAACCCCTGACAGAATGTTCTCTTATGCCAAATCAGCTACTGAGAAAGGACTCAAGGCGATAATAGCCGGAGCAGGGGGTGCTGCGCACTTGCCTGGTATGGTGGCTTCATTGACTACTTTGCCTGTGATTGGTGTACCGGTAAAGTCTAGCAACTCTATTGATGGTTGGGATTCTGTCCTTTCTATTCTGCAAATGCCCGGTGGTGTTCCCGTAGCAACAGTTGCCCTTGATGGCGCTAAAAATGCCGGTATCCTCGCAGCACAGATTGTAGGCACTTCAGATGAGCGGGTTGCTGCCAATCTGGTTGAATACAAAGAGAACCTCAAAACCAAAGTTGAAGAGAGTATTGAGGCCGTAGCCAAAAATGGCTGGAAATCTTAAATGCTAAATTCTGATTCGTAGGAGTTATGATGAAAGTCAAACCAGTATTCGTACTGGCTGTACTCCAATGCATCATTTACAAATCCCTCGCTGGTATTGAAACAAAGGATACTTGACTCAGGCACAAACTGTCTGATTTTGATGGCCTGATCGAAAGGTAAACGAGATATCTGAACATATCCGGTACCTAAATCTATATGTGGGCTTACTTTCGACATTATTATGCAAGCATAACAGTTTTTACGAAAGTAATTGATATTGAATGATTTAAGAATTTGTTAAGCTGTGAATTACCAATGTTAAGCTTCTATCAAGACTGATTTTCAGCTGTAACTTTCAAGTCTTTGAGGTCGTCTTAGGGATTGTTTCCATCATCCTCATCTTCCTTCTTCTCATTCTTCTTCTTTTTCTTCAGAAGCCCTTCCAATACCCCTTTTGCCTTCTCTTTTACCTCTTCCAGTTTTTTATCTACGGTATCCTTTTCTACCCCCAATTTACCGGCAGCCGCTTTAGCCAGGCTATCTTTCTGTGCCTGAACAAGGCTATCTAATTTAGCCTTAGCGGTATCCGTTTTGGCCGTAATCACTTCACGTGCAGAATCCTTTGCCGCATCTACCTGGGTCTCTACTTCCTTCTTTACCTCCTCTTTCTTTTCATCAACCTTGGCAGTAACGGTTGCCTTCACCGTATTCTGAACAGTATTGCCATCTGCAGAAGCAATACTCTGTAGACTGAACTTAGGCTCAGTAAAGACTCCTCCCATTCCAATATTCAAGATGAGGTTTTCTCCTGTCAGTTGGTTACTGGTTCCGGTCAATGACGAGACCAGGCTATTCAGCTGGGCACCTACCTGACCAGCCGGCACATTCATTTTGAGCAGGTAATCTATAGAACCATCGATTCCTGTACTTCCAGAAATAGTGGTTTTGTAGTCTCCAATATTAATATCGAACGGCTTAATGAAGAGCTTTCCATCTTTAATCTCAGCCGACATTTTTACACGCTCAAGTGTGGCCGTACCAATATTGCTTAGCTTGGTTACACTAGTCAAACCAGAAAGTAGGTCAGACTGACCAAGACTGGCTTGTAGTACCTGTATGAGGCCTCCTCCGGTAATCGTTCCATAATCCGGCATCATGTCAGAACCCAGGGCTCCTTTGATGCTAAAGTCTGTTGAGAATAATCCGGTCATCTGCTGTGTAACAGGCGCCAGCTTTTGCACCATATCTACTGATTGGAATGAGGCAGGAATGGAAATTTCTTTAGCCCCTAATTTAAAGTCGAAAACAGGTTGCTCCGGCTTACTGTCATAAATACCGGTAGCGGAAACAGTTCCATTCAATGCGTTAAACCCGGTATTGTTTAAAGACACAGCTCCATCTTTCACCACAACATTCCCTTGCACATTATTCATGTTCAGGCTGTTGTACTTCACCTGATTCACTTTGGCAGTCATATTGAACACCACGTTCTCCGGAATACGCACAACTTCCATGGGTTCACCGCTTTCTGTGGCAACCTCTTCCTCTGATTCAACCATCCATTCGTTCACATTGAGTTGATCGGCCTGTACATTCAAAGCTCCGGTGAGCGTTTCATTATTCAACGCGAATCCGAGATAGTTCTCGATCTTTCCATCCATGGTGTAAGAGGTAGAACCTGCTTTTCCTGAGTAATTGGAAAGCGATATGGAGTTATTATCGAACCTGGCTTCAGCCGTGGCAATACTGATTTCCTGATCAATGCCTTCTCCCTTATAGCTGAAGTCTGAGAGAATGAGTTCTCCGGAAGTTGGTAATCTGCTATATCGCTCTGCTTCCAGATCTCTCATATTACCGCTACTCTGGAGCGAAGTATTGATCTTTCCTTTCAGCTCCATTCCTTCCATCGGGTACATAGCCATTAATTTCTCCAAATCAAGAGATCCGCTAGACTTCATATCCCAGGTAAAGTTGTCAGGGTTAACCAGCTTCAACTGGGCCATGAACTCCTGCCCATCCAAATTAAGAGACAGGTTATCAACCATAATTTCAGTATCCGACAATCTACCAGAAGGGTTAATGACACCTGCAGATAAAGTCAGGTTCTCAATCGCAGATGGCACATCAGGTGTTTTTATATATCCGTTTTCAAGGCTCAGACCAATATCCATTTTCGGCACCATCTTCTTCAGGCTGTCATATACACCGCTGGCATCTGCTTTAATGTTGATCAGTCCGCGCATGTCATACCCTTCCATAGGATAATAAGAACCTATTTCAGCCAGATTAAGCTGCCCATTAATAGCAGCAGTCATGGTATAGTCTTTCAGGTTCTCAATCAGAAGCTTAGCATCGAAAGGATTCGAACCCATTTCTAAATGAAGGTTCTGCAAATCAACCCGGGTGTCTTCAATCACTCCGGTTTTATTGTCAATATTCAGACTGAGTTGAACATTCTTAATGGCATCGGGTAAATCGGGATATTTAAAGTCTCCGTCTTTAACGTTAAGACCAAAACTAAAAGCCGGCATACTCTCATCGGCATAAACCCCTTTCAGTGTACCATTAAAGTTTAGATTCCCTGCCGCACGTAATGATTCAAATGAACTAGAATAAACGGCTGGAACAAGTGAGAGTAGCTGTTTAAACTCTGCTCCCGGAGAAGAGAAAGATAAGTCCATCCCATAGCCCTCATCCAGCAGGGTAAAGGAACCATCCGCTGCCAGCGGAAAGTCATTCACTTTGATAATATTCTCCTTAAAGGTGTATTTGGAGTTGGTGAGATCCATGGAAAGGATCACATCAAGGTCCACCGATTTATTATGTAAATAATCTACACCTTCATAATTAACTTCTACATCATCTACCCGACCTCTGGTAGTGAGATCAAAAATATCATTGGTGAAATCTCCCTCACCGGTTACATTCATGCCTGCCAGTTGCATGAAGTAATTCAGTCCCTGATCGAAGTAAACAAACTGGCTATTAGTAACTGAGATCGATTCAAGACCCAGGCTTACTGCCCCGGCTTCTTCATCGGTATCTGGTTCTACAACTTCTTCCGAAGCTTTGGCTATATCGTAATTAGCAGTACCATCTTCCAGAACAATAATGGTGATATCGGCACCATCAGCAGAAATTGACTTCAGACTTATCTGATCGCCAAAAAGCACTTCCTGCAGATTTACTGTAGCAGAAAGCTCATCTACCTTAAATAAGGTGTCTTCCTGGAAAACGCCCTTTCCAATAATCCCCATCTCATCGAGGGATAAAGTAAAGTTTGGAAAGTTTCTAATCAGAGAAAGGTTAAAGTCATCGAAGTACAAAGTGGCCTCAGTATTCTTGGCAAACTCTTCCATAATCAGCTCCTTGATTTTGCCTTTGAAAAAGACAGGTATCAGGAGAATTGCCACAAAAAGGAAAAGAATAAAACCAACGACTATTTTGAGTGCCTTCTTCATAAATCAAACTTTATCAGTGCTAATTTAACGAATATCGATAGGGAGCGATACAAAGTTTTAATACTTCAAGATTTATTAATGCTCCAACTAAAAAGGGCCAGCATGTGGTTGTGTGACTATGCCTTATTCTTAAGGCTCCTGATTTTTCTCGGCCCATACCAAAGCCACAAACCTGTTATACTTAGGAAAACAAGGCCTATGCCGAGTATGTTCATGGAGATGAGCTTGAAAGTCTCAGAGATGATTGATCCATCATGGATATGTTCAATCCAGTCTGAATGTCTTTTAGCTACTGAAAGCACTTCAAGATTTGTAGCGTCTACTTGAACTTCCCAGCTGCCTGTATCGAATAGCACCTTAGCAATCCCCTTGGTAGGCCTGTATTCAATTCGATCGAAGTTATCGGAGGTGAGGCCTAGTGAATCTACTGCGACCAGAGCAGCCGCTGCCAATTCTTCTACCGGCTTATAGGCTGACATATTCAACTCAACTCCTTTCTGAGTAGGTGGTTGTAGCAAATCCACATTCTTCTTCCAGCCTAACAGAACACCTGTTAAAGCACTGAGAATTAGGAAAAGAGCCAAAATCAGACCGATCCATTTATGGATTTTCCTGTAGCTCCTTAATGTTTTTGCGACTTTCTGTGTACCCATTCTGAAAGCACGCAATAACTGTAAAAAGCCATTCTGACGCAAGCAGTATTATATGTTATGTAAATGTTAATGAATTGAATGTAAAAGAAAACATTATCCTCATATGTCGTGTTTTTGAGACGATTTCTTGCTAAATATTAATTTAATGTTAAATTTGTATTAACTGAAATTTACAGAACCATGTCAATGCACAGGTGCGGGAGAAGAAAAAATGAAGTGGAGGATCATCATATGGCTATTAATACTACCACTGACACCAGTCAGGGCTCAGCAAAATGATATAGCTTCTGTAGAAGACCCTATCAACCTTTCAGTTAATTCCTTAAAACAGTTTCTTAGTATTTATTCGGCCCAAAATGAGGATGAATTGGTTCAAAAGTTTAGTCACCTTGTTGAGAGACTAGAGAAGGTTGAAAAGCGAAGAAAGTCTGATTACGCCTTTTTAAGAAGCATATTCTACAAAACACACAATAGTCTTTTAACTGAGTATGATCGCCTGGCCACTATGCAGGAGACTTTAAACGATGGACAATTCGGCTGTCTCACAGGCACCGCGATTTATGCTATAATACTCCAACACTTTGGCTATGACTACAGAATTATAGAATTACCCAATCATGTTTTTATACATCTGGAGCTCGATAATAAGTCATATGTCTTTGAATCGACATTACCTTTCAATGGCTTTATGAGAACTACAGTTGAAATGGAGCAATTACTTAAACAACCATGGTTAAATCATCGTAGAATAAGTCAGTTGACTACAGTTGGGGAGTGGTTCTCAGATTTTAAAACACTACCCAACCAGTACAAAACAATCGACCTTAAGCAATTGGCAGGACTTCAGTATTTCAATGAGTCAGCCAAGTTTTATTTAAGCAAAGATTATGTGAATGCGATGGAGATGGTCATGAAAGCCTATGAGCTGTATCCATCAGAAAGGAATGAAAAACTTATGCAGTTAATTATAAATAAGATATTGAAATACGACTTGATCAAAGAAGATTTGAAGAATCGATATCTGGAAAAATACATCACTTCTGTTAGAGACAGAAAGCTCTCTCAGACCAAGTAAGGGTCTTTATTACTCCAGTTTTATTATTTTAAATTCTACCCGTCTATTCAGGGCACGGCCAGCTCTTGTTCTGTTAGAAGCTATAGGAATTGTTTCGCCATACCAGACAAAGCGTAATCGTTCTTCTTTGATACCCAGTGTGGCCAGTCCTTTGCGCACCGCTTCCACCCGTCTATGTGAAAGGTCAACGTTATAGGCATCAGTACCATAGCTATCGGTATGGCCTCCGAGTTCTACAATGGCATTAGGATAGTCGTTCATGAACTTGGCCAGATTCCGCATCTCTATCCAGGATTGTTCCTTGAGCAGATCCTTATCAAAATCGAAGAAGACATTTCTGATGGCAAATGATTTGCCAGCTGCCGCTTTCACTAACTGTGGTGTGGCATAAACAGTAGGAGTAGGTGCATTAGAGAGCACAGCATTCTGGCTCAATTCCGGTAAACCCAACTCCCTTCTTTGCGCATTGAGCACCGCAAAAGTGTCTCTTTTAATTTCTGGAAGTGCCAGAGTAATGGCAACAGCCTTTACTACATCCTGAGGTACCTCAATAGGTTCACCAAGAGCCACTCTTGAGCTGTCCAGGTCTAGTCTGTCCAGCGATACGGCATAGACATTCAGGTCTGATACATCCAATAAGTCGATGGTTGAACCTACCGGCACGAAGCCCGGGATTTCAGCTCTATAGCTGTAAATTTCATCAGCCGGCAGTTCAATACAATAATTTCCTCCCGCATCGGTTCTTACCCGTCCCACTTCAACACCGTCTCTCAGTCTGGAAAAGACCACCTCAGCATCTAAAGGTTCCTGAGTATCAGGGTCGACAATTCGACCACAGAGTGAAACCAATCTGATCTGACGAGAAACGAGCGGCAATGTAAATGAATGGATATCCAGATTATTCCCTTCAACCTCTCTGCAGAAATAACCAAAGCCTCCATTCTTTGGAATGAACAGAAACATGTCATCAACTTCAGTATTGATTACAGGCCCGAGGTTTTCTGGTTCAGTCCAGCTCTGCCAGGAGTTATCCAGTCGTCTGGTCATGAACAAATCCTTCTGACCATAACCGCTGTGTCCATTAGAAGTGAATATCAAAGTCTTTTTATCAGGCATGAGGAATGGTCCCTCTTCTTCCCCGGCTGTATTAATCACCGGCCCCATATGTACAGGCTCTGTCCAGACACCATCCTTTTGAAGGAAGCTGACATATAAATCTCTTTGCCCTTCCGTACCTCTTCCTTCCTCAGAAATAATGAGCACTTCACTGTCTGGTGTAAGCCAGAAATTCACGTTCTCATGTACATTGAGGTCATTATAGATTTTCAGGTTTTGTGGGTAGGTCCAGGTGGTTCGGTCTAACCTTCGGCTTTTTGAAAGGCCATAATTCATTCCTCCTTTTAGGTACTCATTCCCTAGAATAATAAGTTCCTCATCTTCCTGAAGAAAGGCACTGATAAAGTTGGGATCCAGATTATTCAGCGGCTCCCCAATATTGTAGGCCAGCCCCCAATCCTGGGTGCTCTGATCGAAATCTGAATACCAGATATCCTCCAGATCATCAAGGCCACCAACATTACCTTCGTGTCCTCTTCTACTAAAATAGAGTGTCTGACCATCCTTGGTCAGAAGTGGTTTGATTTCTCTCTTATCACTATTGACCAGATCATTGAGTCTGTAAACCTGAAGGCGTGTGTTGATATTGGGCATCAGATTAATCCGTGCCTCAATTGGCTCCCTGGCATTGGAGACACCAATACAGTCGATATCACTGAAGCCATCTACCTTGGTTCCATCCAGTACTACCTTTACAGCCGCCACGTTGTAGGTAGTTTTCTCGATAAATATGCGGAACATCCGCCATCGCTCCCTGACCGGACCCGCGGGTTGATCATACACTTTATATTCATTCCCTTCCTGATCATAAAGGAATACCTGGCTAATGGCTCCGGGATTGTAGGTCTCACCAATAGCAATCTGCTCGATAGGCATGGGCAAGTCGAAACCAACTTTGATAAACTCTACAGTATTGGGCTTAAAGGGCCTCCAGGCATTCGGATTGCTTCCCCCGGCAGGAAGAATATTGGGTTTGAGAAGAGCTTGGCGGGAAGAATTTTCCAGTTCAGTAAACTCAGACGACACTGCTTCTACCCGAGTTGCCCATTGAATAGTAGTCTGGGCACTCAATGCAATGCACGTGCAAACTATAAATAGTAAGCTAAAGCAGTGTTTCATGGTGAGGTGCACATCCGAGCGCGATCCAATAATAACCAAATTTAACGATTCGTCCTTTGTTGAGCCCCTGGAATCGACAAAATATGCCTATTCGTAAGATTTCTGATTAAAAATAAGGTAACCAAACGATAACATCAGCCCAATTGGTGTACTATTTCCTTCGATGTAGTTGACTCGGACACTTAGCGGACCGGCAATGGTATTGTAAATCAGGGCCAGCATACCGGTAAACTCTGGTTTTTTGAAGCCTAGGTCAACCAGGGCCTCCTGATTGGTGTTTTCAACAAAGCTGCGGAATGGACTAAAAGCATAAACCTCCATTCTTAAATCCAGGCTACCCTTAAAATCCCAAAGGTGCTTCATGCCCAATGCCACATAGCCGGGAGCTCTGAAGTTATCCAGAAAGTAGGTTCTGGAATCGAACATCGGTTCAAATGCTGGTGTATAGAGAATCGTATTTCGATAATTATAAAGGGGTTTAATGTTGGAATAAGAGGCTTCAAACAACCAGCCGAAAGTATATTTGCCTCTCGACACAGAGTATTCCTCAAAGCTGAAAGTCAGATTGAACCAGTTGCGGTTCGACTCATAAGTAGTAGACTGTGCCGGGTTATAATTAACGGAAGTGGTACCAGGAGTGTATTCTGTAGAAGCCTGAATAAATTTCAAGCCTGTATAGAACCGGGTACCTATAGTCGGAAACTGCTTCTGATTAAGGCTATTTCTTTCATAGGCCCATTTACCTTTAAAGCCTCTTAAGCGAAACACATCTAAGACCTCATCTGACGAGACCCCACTCATATTACTGAAAGCATCTGTATTACTAATGATATCATTATCAAGCGTAAAAACGCTCCTCTGACCAGTGCCTAAGCCGAGAGTGAAACCGAGCTTTCGGTCTGTTCGCTGAATCACCATGGGGTCAACAGACTCATCGAAAATATCTTCTGTACTGAGATAGTCCCAGTGATTATACTGAAAATCAGGCTCGACAAAGAATCTGGTTTTTGGGTTTAGGTTGAACCTTGTAGAAAGGTTTAGACCCTCGTAAAATCTTCCGGTCGATGCCAGTACCTTATAAGTATTCAACTTTCTTTTGAAGGAGTTCAACTGCGCTCCTAATTGTAAGGTTGATACCTCTCTGGTAGATACATTGCCTCCAAACTCAAGGGTCAGTGCATTTTGCGCAGTTGACTTTAAATAAAGTTCGAAAATGTATTTACCGGTTTTTTGATCGAAAGAGAAGTTAGGGTAAACGTTTTTGAAGTAAGGCTCAGAAACTAACTGAAAATAGGCCTTACTGATTTCGGTAATGGTTTTAGGACCACTTTTAAAGTCAACCAACTTATTGATGAACTTCTCCTGATCTTCAGTGAAGCCAAACAATCTCAACTCTTGAAAAGAATAAGGAACAAACTTCTGATGAAAATCTCTTCTGGACATAGTTACCTGAGCCTTATTCCTTCTGGCTGAGATCTTCTGCCTTAGTTCAGGTAATTTTCTGATGGTGGCATTATATCCCGAGTCAATCAGTGCCTCCACTTCAGCAAAATCAATGGCGCTGTAATTGGCCTGGATATCAGGTTCCACGTAAATATCCTTTTCATCCAGGATTGCCGGATTCGTTTTATCCAGAAACATGAAGAGCAAGGCATCATTTACAATTTCATCGTCTGTATCGAAAGGGTAAGTCTCACTCAGTTTGGTTGCCACATTGGATCCGATAATGATATCAGGTCCGAAGTCTTCCTTCATAATATCGACAGGGAAATTATCATAAATACCTCCATCGAACAGGTATTGGTCATTGTTCTTGATAGGTCTGTAGAAGAACGGAACGGCCATGGAAGACCTGACAGCTTTCATAATGGACCCGGTATCCAGGGCCAATGTCTGTTGCGTAAAGACATCGGCAGCAATGGCTTTGTAGGGCACCATCATTTCTTTGAAGTTGAATCCTGAAGCCTGGGCAGCCTGGGTCAGGTATTCATTAAGCACAAAATTAATGATGAGGTCATTCGCCAAAGGTGAATTAAACTGTGGTCCTCTTTTTGGGTCAATGATCAGGTCGAGAGAAACCCATGAGGCATTATCCTCGCTCTTCGTATAGTTGTATTGGTAGCGCTCTGTAGAGGTCCCCTCAATCCAGTTCTGAAAGGCAGGATCTTTAGTGATGATCTCAATTTCTTCCGGACTGTAGCCTGCCGCATAAAAAGCACCTACTACGGCTCCCATGGAAGTACCCACTACATAATCTATGGGAATGTCATTTTCCTCCAGTGCTTTAATAACCCCAATGTGGGCAAGTCCTTTAGCTCCACCTCCGCTCAAGACCAGACCCACTTTCTCCTGACTATAAAGCAGGGAAGGAACAAGCCATAAGGTGAGAAGGAGACTCTTTTTCATTTAACCAAAGTAAACGAAAAAAGCAGGGTAAAACCCTGCTTCAAAATAAGAATTCGTTAAGATTTTTATTCGTTACTGGCTGTTATTCGACCATCTCCCCAACTGGCAGGAATGTCATTGAGTTTTTTATTTGTCAATTGAACAACCGTTTCGAAGTTAATTCTGTGATCTTCTTTCAGTGGTGTTTCGGCAGGGAGCTCTTCTCTTAGGAAGTCCACTTGCTTGCCTCTCTTCCAGAATCTGAAACAAAGGTGATACCCTGTGGCTAATCCTGTCTTACCAACATAGCCAATCACATCACCCTTTCTTACTCTTTGTCCCTTCTTGAGGCTACTGAACTTGCTCATGTGCAGGTAACCTGTCGTATAAGTGTTATTATGCTTAATCTTCACATAGTTACCATTGCCTTTGGTATACCCTCTTTCGATAATTACTCCGTCTCCTGCTGCTTTAATAGGTGTTCCCCGGTTAGCCGCATAATCTGTGCCCAGGTGAGGAGTTCTTCTCTTCAGCACAGGGTGGAATCTGTTTGGGTTATATCGGGACGAAATTCGGGAATACTCAACAGGGTATCTCAAAAAAGCCTTCTGATTACTCTCTCCTTCTTCATCGAAGTAGTTGAGTCCTTCTCCCTGATCATAAGCATAAGCCATGTAGGCATTCTTTCTATGGTTGAACTCAGCTCCGATAATATTGCCGATACCAACAGACTGGCCATCGACCATTTTCTCTTCATAAATTACTTTAAACCAATCTCCTTTGAAAAGGCCCTTCATATCAATTTGCCAGCCATAAAGGTCTGCTACTGCATTCACCAATGCCGCTGAACCACCTTGCTCTCTAATAGCGTGATCAAGAGAAATGGTAATCAGTCCTGCCATGGTTTTTTCAACCACTTCCACAGTTCTGGTTTCCTTGAAGACTGCCAGTGAGTCGGTTAGTTGATAAATAACGTATTCTGTGTTATTCGGCTCATACACGAAGTAGGAAGCTCTTTTGATTGAATCGCTGGAATAGAAAATAGTGTAAGGTTTGCCTACGACCAGGTTTCTGGCACTATGAACATCTTTCGAAATACGATCGATGGTATAAATATCCTGATGGCTCAGGTTATAGGGTAGGAGTATATCAGCAAAAGTCTGATTTCTTCTGATGTTACCTTCTTCCACATCATATAAGTCCAGAGGAATACCGAACTTAAACTGAGGTTCTACAACTTCTTCTACCAGTTCTTCTTCCGCCTCCTCGAACAGCTCAGGGTCTACCTGATCTCTCTGCGATTTGAAGATAAAAAATGTGACTGCAACTGCTACTAATACCAACCCTGCGATGCCCGCAACTCTTTTGTTCATTGACCTACTTTTTGAGCTTAACGACAAATTAAAGGAATTCTGCGAGAAAGCTGAAAAAAAGTACAGGAAGGCTTACTTTCTTGCTTTAAGTCTCAGGCTATTTAATACCACACTTACAGAAGAAAAAGCCATAGCTCCACCTGCAATCATGGGATTTAACAAAAATCCATTGACCGGATAAAGTACACCGGCCGCCACAGGTATGGCAATGACATTATAAATAAATGCCCAGAAAAGGTTTTGCCTCATAGTGGAGCTGATATGCTCTGAAAGCCTGAAAAACTCACTGATCTTAGATATATCTCCCGACATGAGGGTAACATCTGCACTCTCAATGGCTACATCCGTTCCGGTACTCATAGCGATACCGAGGTCGGCTTTAGCCAGGGCAGGAGCATCATTAATACCGTCACCAACAAAGACAGTCGGTCCGTATTTCTTCTGCACCTCTTCCAGGTATCTGAGTTTATCTTCGGGCATAAGCCCTCCCTTAAAATCTTCAATACCTGAGTCATGTGCTACCGCTGCTACTGCTGCCTCATGATCTCCGGAAAGAACTTCAAGGTGCAGCCCCCTCTTTTTGAGCGAGGCGACAGCCGATCTGGTTTCCGGCTTGATATTATCGTGTAGCCCGAATAAAGCCAGCAGCTGACTACCCTTCCAGAAAGCCACTATTGAATTGCCCTGTTGCTTCAATTCGTTGACTGCATTATTCTGCTCAGCCGAAAGTCCATTCAATTCTTTCAAGCCGGTTACCCGATATTCCTCCTCTTCAATCATGGCTTTCAGGCCTATCCCCGAAACAGTATGCAACTGATTGATCATGAAAGGCATTAGGGCGTATCGTTCGTTGAGGTAATTCGACACCGCATCAGCCATAGGGTGATTGGACTGTGATTCCATACCATTGAGTATGCTTAGCAGGTAAAGCTTTTCTGCATCATCAAAAAACAGATGCTCAGCTACTACCTCTAATTTACCCTTAGAAATGGTTCCCGTCTTGTCAAAGAGCAATGCTTTAATGCTCTTGGGCTTTTCCAGCGTTTCTGCATTTTTAATCAGGATGCCTTTAGACGCTGCCTTGCCAACACCCACCATAATGGCAGTGGGAGTAGCCAAACCCAGCGCACATGGACAGGCAATAATCAAGACACTGAAGGTATTGACAAAGGCCAATGCAAAAGCATTTTCCGAACCAAGTGTATACCAAACAAAGAATGTCACTACGGCAAGAACGAGTACCACAGGCACAAAAACCGAAGAGATCTTGTCAGCCAGCTTTTGTGCAGGGGCTTTAGAGCCCATAGCATCAGATACCATTTGAATGATCTGACCGAGAGCAGTATCTGCTCCAAGGTTCTCGGCCTCAATAGTCAGTGTGCCATTTTGTAACAATGTTCCTGCCTTTACAAGATCACCCGGCTTTTTGTCTACCGGAACTGACTCTCCTGTGAGCATGCTCTCATCAAGCACTCCATTTCCTTTTTCAATCGCTCCATCAACGGGTACCCGATCACCCACCTTAATAAGCAACAGATCACCAACCTGTACCTCTTCAAGGGGAACTTCTTTCTCCTGGCCATTTTCCAGCCTGATAGCGCTTTTGGCCTGTAGCTTAAATAACTTTTCAATGGCAGAAGACGATCTGGACTTGGCTCTTTCTTCCAGGTATTTACCCAGTAAGATAAAAGTGACGATCACTGCAGCCGATTCATAATAGACATGAACCTGAAGGCCTAAGCCCTCTATCCAGGCAGGAGCAAGTGTGTTAATTAAACTGTAAACAAAGGCGGCACCTGTTCCACTGGCAATCAGGGTGTCCATATTGGTTTGCAACTTAAACGCCAACCGGAAAGCATTACGGAAGAAGTGTAAACCGGAATAGAATAAGACAGGCAATGTCAGTAGAAGCAGCAGGTAATTTTTGTAGGGAAAGTCACCAACGAACATGGACAAGACCATCACAACAACAGCCAGTGGCACAGCCAGAAAAAGCTGTCTTTTGATCTCTTTGAGTTTGTCTTCAGTAGAACGACTCTGCTCATCTTCCAGAATCAGGCTGTAACCCGCGTTCTTAACCAGTTTCTTCAGTTCCTTAAGATTGGCTTGGTTATCTACCTCAAGACTTACCTGATGTGTGGCATAGTTCACCTGAGCTGAAACTACATGAGGAGCCTTTTGTAAAGTCTTTTCAACCGTGTTAGCGCAGGCTGCGCAAGTCATTCCTTCTACAGGCAGCTGTTTTTTTAGGGTTTCTATTGGAGGCATTGTCTTTTAATTAGACAACGCTGTTGCGCTCATTCTTCTTTCAAATTCTGCTTTACCCTTCTGCAGGAAGTTCACGAAGTTCTCTACACTGGGGTCATAAGAAAGCGGAGCTACCAGCGGTTGTTCGTTTGTATCTAACAACACATAATAAGGCTGAGCGTTCCCGTTGAATTGGGTTATTTGAAAGTCGAAATTTTGCTTACCGACAGTTTTCTTCACTTTACCATCAAATTCAGAAGTGTACCATTCTGACTCAGGAAGTTCTGTCTTATCATCAACATACAAAGCGAGAACGATATAGTCTTCCTTTAGAATTTCCAGTACTTCAGGGGCCGCCCAAACGTACTGCTCCATTTTTCGACAATTCACACAGCCATGACCCGTGAAATCAATGAAAATGGGTTTCCCTTGTTGTTGAGCAAACTCCAAAGCCTGATTATAGTCGAAGAAGCCTTTTAGGTTGTGCGGTAGTTCCAGGAAGTCCGCATGCTTTACCTCACCATTGTATCCTACTGGGGCCACATTAAATTCTTCAGGAGCCTCTTCTAAACCAAAGCTTACGGCAAACGAAAAGTCGGTTTTCTTATCGGGTGGAAGATAACCTGCGAGGTCATCAAGAGGGGCACCGCGGAAGCCCTGGAATAAGTATATCGCAAATGCCAGAGAAGTAACCGCTATAGCCATTCTGAGCGGATGAAATTTTCTCTTCTTACTGTCATGTGGGAATCTGATAATTCCGAAAAGATAAAGGGCTAATCCCAGTGCCAGAACAAACCAGATAGCAATGTAGATTTCTCGATCTAATAATCCCCAATGATAGGCCTGATCAGCTACACTAAGGAACTTGAAACCAAGGGCCAATTCAATGAAACCGAGCACTACTTTTACTGAATTCAACCATCCGCCTGATTTTGGCAGATCCTTCAACATGCCAGGGAAAAAGGCGAAAACGGTGAACGGAATGGCAAAAGCTGACGAAAAGCCCAGCATTCCTACCAGTGGCTTAATCTTAGCGCCCTGAAATGATTCAATGAGTACTGTCCCTACAATAGGTCCGGTACAGGAAAATGACACCAGTACCAAAGTGAAAGCCATGAAGAAAACACCCAGGAAACCTCCTTTATTGGCATTCTTATCCATCTTATTCACAAATCCGGTAGGCAGATTAATTTCGAAGTAGCCAAAGAATGAGATGGCAAAAATGAGGAATACGGCAAAGAAAATAATATTAGCCACAGCTCCTGTAGCCAGATCATTGGCCAATCCAACACCAAAGAAGCTGGTGAAGATGAGTCCAACGAGAATGTAAATCAGAATAATGGATAAACCGTAGGTAGTTGCTTTAATCCTTGCCTGTTTCTTAGACTGTGAACTATTGGTAAAAAAAGCTACCGTCATTGGAATCATCGGGAATACACAAGGGGTCAGTAAGGCTGCTAATCCGAACAGGAATGCTGCCAGAAAGAAGCCCCATAACGATTCGCCTCCCTCCGGCTCTAGCAAATCGCTATAGTCATTCTGAGCCTTCATATCATCGCCTCCACTCACTTCTATAAAATTGAAGTCAAAGTCGGCTCCTCCCGGAATACACTGACCGTCAATATCAGTACAGGTCTGGAAGGTAAGAGAACCTCTGATGTCGAGGTCTTTCTTAAGTATTCTGATTTTCTGACGAAACTCTCCGGTCTTTTCAAAGTAGGTTACATCTGCTCCCCAGATATCATCATACTTCTCTTTGGCATTTACCGGCATTAATGGCCCTATTACCTCAAAAGATTCATTGGGTTCAAATTCTGCTTCGGTAACCATTGGCCCCACATCGGGATCAATATCACTGGAGTACAGGTACCAGTCGTCTATGATTTTTACTTTGAAGATGAGCTCAATCTCATCGCCCGTCTTTACTTCTGTTTTAGAAGCGTCATAAGACCAACTGGTAGTTGTTTTGAACTGAGCCATGGCCTGAGAAGCCAGGAACATCAGCATCAAACTAAAAACTAAACTCAACTTCTTCATTAGGCGAGGGTTTATATCCGTCTGTATATCTCAATAAAGAGGCATTTCCCTACCCCTTCATCTCAGAAAAATACTTAAAGAAGAGAGGAATAGTTTCAATACCCTTAAAATAATTGAATACACCGTAGTGCTCGTTCGGTGAGTGAATGGCATCAGAGTCGAGTCCAAAGCCCATTAGCACCGTTTTACTATCCAATATTTGTTCAAACAAAGCAACAATAGGAATAGATCCACCTCCCCTAAAAGGAACGGGTTCTTTGCCGAAAGTTTCCTTCATGGCCTTGGCTGCAGCCAGGTAAGCCGGTGAATCTGTCGGTGTCACCGCTGGCAAGGCGCCATGGTGTGGAGTTACTTTCACCTTAACAGAAGGGGGGGCGATAGACTCAAAATGCTTTTGGAACAATTCTGTGATTTTGTCAGGATCCTGATGTGGCACCAGTCGCATTGAAATCTTAGCATATGCTTTGGAAGCGATCACCGTTTTGGCTCCTTCTCCGGTATATCCACCCCAAATCCCATTAACATCAAGGGTCGGGCGAATGGAAGCACGCTCCATCGTAGAGTAACCTTCTTCTCCTTCCACATCACTCAGGCCAATTGACTTCTTATAGTCTTCCAGATTAAAAGGGGCTCTGGCCATGGCGGCTCTCTCTTCTGCGGTTAGCTCCAGTACATCGTTGTAGAACCCGGGAATGGTGATATGCTTCTTATCATCTTTCAATGAGGCAATCATTTCTGCCAATACATTGATTGGGTTCGGTACCGCACCGCCATATAATCCTGAGTGAAGGTCTCTGTTAGGCCCTGTTACTTCAATTTCCAAATAACTTAAACCGCGAAGGCCCACAGTAATTGACGGGACATCATTGGCAATGATTCCGGTATCTGAAACCAGCACAATATCATTGGCCAGCATGTCTTTATTTTCCTCCAGGAAGATTTCCAGGTTATCTGAACCTACTTCTTCTTCTCCTTCGATGATGAACTTGATATTACAAGCTAATTCTCCCGCGGCCATCATAGCTTCGAAAGCTTTTACATGCATGTACACCTGGCCTTTATCATCACAGGCTCCCCTGGCAAAAATAGCCCCTTCAGGGTGAATTTCTGTCTTCTTGATTACTGGTTCGAACGGGGGTGACTCCCACAGTTCGAGCGGATCTGGTGGTTGTACATCATAGTGACCATAAACCAAAACAGTCGGTGCGTTTTCGCCAACCAGCTTTTCACCATAGACAATAGGGTGCCCTTTAGTTTCGTAAATCTCTGCTCGGTCAGCTCCTGCTTCCTGAAGCTTAGACTGAATAAACCCAGCTGCTTTCTTAACATCTTCTTTGTGTCGGCTATCGGCACTAACAGAAGGAATTCTCAGCAAGTCGAGAAGTTCATTCAGAAATCTGTCTTTGTTTTGATTGATAAATTCTTGTGTTCCGCTCATATGTCCACCATTTGAGCCGCAAGTTAATCGATTGAAAATGAAAGTAAAGACCTCCGGTCAGAAGATGGGTTATTCTTTAACGGCTTCTTCCAGACGCTTTCTAAGTGCATATTTTAACCCGGGGAAATAACCTATCTGAGAGAAGACTACCTTTCCTTCCTCATTCAAAAGCAAATGGGTGGGATAGCTACTGATGCTGTAGGCCCCTGCAACTCTGCGGCCGTTGGGCAGCAGGGTATAATTGAAGTCCTGCTTCTCAAGAAATGCTTTTACGCGCTCAGGATTATCCAGGCCAATGGCCAGAAATCTGACTCCATGGGGCTTAAATTCTTTCACCAGTTCGTTCAGCTCAGGCATTTCCATGATGCATGGTTTACAACCCACAAACCAGAAATTCAGCAGCACAACTTCACCTTTCAGATCATCGAGGGTTACATCATTCCCATCCATGTCTTTAAGCGTGAAATCGGGTGCCTTTTCATTAAGCATAAAGTCAGCACTTTTCCTGTTTTCAAACATGCGAATTTTAGCAAGTTTCGCTTCTTCAGAAGCCTTTTCAAAGACAATCACTTTGGGTTCATTACGCTCATCTATATAGATGGCTGGTTGGTAGTCAATGTCCATGAACAGGAGCATAATATCTTCCTTCGCTATCTTCTCCCCTGTATGATAGTATCCATCGAGCGCTTGCGGAACTATCTGAATTCCTTTCTGACTGGTTAGCCGCTTGAGCCCCGGGTCAAGAAAATCGTAGGTTTGAGCCTGTATAAGCACTGAAAAGAGTAGGGAGAATGTGAGTGTTAATAGTTTTCTCATGGTAATTGTTGATTAGAAACCGTCACCTTCAACAGTGTCTTTCTTCTTGAGGGTCTGGTTAGATTCAGAAGCCATCAGTAATTGATATGGCTCATCAATACCAAAATACAGCTTTTTATAATCAACCACCCATTGAATCACTCGTTCCTTGGAACCTGGTAAAGCTCTGAAGCTACCTACTTTCGCCTTTCCTGTATTGATATTAGAAATCTGTGCATTGAAAGCATCATTGGAAGAGAAGGTTTCTAACTGGAAGCCATCGTACATAAAGTAATACCAGGTACCATCCGTCATTTCCAGCAACAGATTCATCACGTCACCTTCCGGAGTTTTGCGAATTTCCATGTAGCCATCCAACTCCATGTTCAGGTCGACATTGGATACGTTCGAGACTTTGATCTTACCCTCACTGTAGAAGGCCTTATTCTGCTTTGACCACTTCAGGTTTACCCCACTAATCACAAGATCAGTATTCAAGGCTCCACCTGAAGCATTGACCAATGACGTGGGGATAGACTGATACGACTGATCCCATTTTCTGGTAGCCTCATCACCCATAAATTCAGCTACCCGATAAATAAGCTCCGAGCGATCTTCATGAGCCTTAGGTACTCCGAGTTGCTCTCCCATTTCTTTGAGATTACCCGCCATAGCGGTCTGTGCTTCCAGAGGCATCCCCAATGCCATGGTAAACATTGCCTCAACTTCATAGTTGGCTGAATCGAGATTCCCTTTTCCCTTTCCCGAAGCCTGAATATTAGACACATTTGGCCCTGCCAGAAAATTCAGTTTACCCTCAAAGGTTACATTTTGCTCATCTTCATTATAGCTGAACATACTTCCGGCAAAGTATTGTGAAGGGTCTTGCTTCTTATTTGGATTATCTATTCTGAATGAGCCATTATCCGCATCGAAGTAGAGGATACCTCCTTTCGGCACAAAGAAATCATCATCGGCTCTGTTTCTCTTTTCCGTAATAAACGACATGTAAGGCTCCTGTTTATCGAAGTGAATACCGGCATTAAGCGGTTGCCCCAATCGGGTAGTGGCCTCATCGAAAGGAATGATAACTTCTTCGATATCATCATTAGAGGAATATTCAATCCAGATATTTCTCTCTTTTAGTTTCTCCAAGTCCAGCTTCACTGCCCCGTCCAGCTCCAACGCCTTTTTATAGGCAAACATGGTCACCTTACCTTCATAGATAAAGCCGGGAGAGATTCTAATCCCTTCTTCTGCTTTTACGGTTCCACTCGAACGGGTATGAGGACCGTGTTCTTTGTCTTTGGCAATAAACTGGAAGTCATCGAATTGAATAGCGAAGGTATCTTGCACGGCATTCACCAACTGATAAGTTCCCCGTCCTTTAAAGCTTGTTCTGGAAAGGATATCAATCTCAGCATCATATAATCTGTGGTAAGCACCAGCCGTATCCATCAGGATCACTGCATTGGTCAACCTTTCTATTTTAGAGTTTTCGAGAATGGTCAGCTGCTCACCTTCAGGGGTAATCAAAGCATCAGCCACCTTAATGTATGGGATACCTGTTACCTTTAATTCTTTAGTATCTATGTTGTACAGGGCGTCTGTACCATAAAAAGCCAGGGAATCTAATCGCTTGTTGGTGGAGTAAAAGAAGGATTGCTCCAATGGCGTTTCTTCCGGCTTACTCATGGTCACCATCTTGTTGTTCACATCCCAAACTGCAGAAGGGATTGATGTCTTGAACTGAGCAAAAGGAAACTCTACAGCAGCTGCACCGGCTACTTCCGGCTCAATAGTAGCTTGTTGGTTCTCTACATCGAAATTGATTCTTACCTCCTCTGCACTTAAAATAGGTTTAACAGAATTGTCGGCATTGAGCAAAAACTCACTATTCCTGGCCTCAAAAGAATTCATTGAATAAGCAATAGAATCAGAGTTAAGCGTGGATCCTGAAATCTGCATTTCACCACTGCCAAAGAGACCCTTCTTCTTCAATATCATTTCACCTCTTAACTTAGCCTGGTCTTCAAAAATGCTGAAAGGTTTTTCTTTCTCCAGGTTGTGGAGGATCATGCTGTCTTTCTTGGCCAGCCAGTTCATATCGTAGGCCTCAATAGACATGGCCGGATAAGACACCGTATCGATAAAACCGGCTTGCAGACCTCCTTTAATTCCTTTTTTGACCACCATTGAGTCCAGGAACATGGTGGCTCTTTCATTGTCAAAAGTCCCTGTCAGGTATTCAATTACTCCCGGGGAGGTTATGCCATTTTTGTCGAGCTGAACTTCTCCAAACAGTCTGCCCCCTGTACTGTAGAGGTCATAACCACTATCGGGAATTGCGTGCACAAACCCGAAACTTCGGTCTTCCATCACCTTCAGGTTTTCTTTAAAGTCTGGTAGAATTCCGTTGGAGTAGAAGGTCCCCTGAAAAGCATACTGAGAAGGATCAGCATCAGCCACACTGTCTAGCTGAAATGGTGGTACATCAAAATAGACAGTACTATCGTAGGCCCCTTTCAGTACATCTGACTTATCGAAAATCACACTGGCACTTTCCGTAGAACTGAAAATAGGAAACTCAGGCATAGACTTGAGTGCCGACTTGTTGCCGGGATCGTTAATTCTCAGCACTCCTGATGTCTTCACCAACTGGTTGCTTAATGCCTGTCGTTTTCCGGCATCCATTTCAACCCTTAATTCGATGGAATCAATCTTGGCCAGGTTGACCAGAAAGCTGTCGTATTTAAAAGTGAACTGCTCTCCGTTGAACTGGAAGTTACCAGCGTCCATGGCACCATCGAATTCAATATCGCGGTTCTTCAAAACCCTGATCTCCTTGTTGGTAGGCGTAATGATCACATCGAGAGAATCACTTACCAGGAACTTATCGACACCTCTCACGGTGAGTACAGAGTCTTTAAAGCTAAAAGTAGCATTGGGAGCATTAGCGATAACCGAAGAAATAATGAGGTCATCATAGTCGCGATTTCCTTTACTCGACTCCAGGTAGTGATAGCCTTTTTCCAAAACCTCAACCCCCCCGGTTACTTCATCATATTTCACCAGCCCTCTGGACATCAACAACTCCATGGCTTTTTTGATGAGTCCTTCATCCAGACGATACTGGTTAGCCATAGAACTGGTGTAGAAGGTTCCCCCATTTTTCTTAGCCATATTGATGGCAGCAATCAGTGGATGGAAACTGAAGATCTGAGACAAATCGAAGAAACGATCTGCACTATAAAAGTCTTTGGATTCAAGGGTCAGGGGTACATCTGCCCGGGCAGAATTGATGGAAATGTTAAGCGAATCGCTGTTCAGGTCCCAGGTCAATTCATCACCTGTCAGGTCCATATTGTAGTAAGAGGATCGGAATGGTGTTGTTTTATACCCTTCCACACTGGTTTCCATTTCCAGGTGATCCTTCTCATAATCGTAGATAAATTCAACAGCGGGGTGAAAAATTGAATCACTCTGATGATAAAGGGTAACATCTGCCTGAGTAGCCGACACAATTGAGTCTTCATTATTGAAGACAAAGTCTTTACTCAAAGCCCTGAATTTCACTTCACCGTTCACGGTCCCCAAAAGGGTTGACGCTTCATCATAAGCCGTTTTCGAGTAGAAATTCATTCCGCGGTAGTTCACTCCTCCTTTGAAAGTGAGTTTTTCAGATCCTAATCCTTTAATAGGGGTATCGGCATTGTAAGAGATGAATCTCGGGTAAGTCCCTCGCTCGCTCCTCGCAGGTCTGAGATTAAGGTCGAGCACTCCGGAAATAGGTTGGTCTATCTTGGCCGGCTGATTGAAAAGTACGTTTTCAAACCTGAATTCATACGCATTGACAGGAAACTCATACTGGCTGAGCCGAACCTGCATAGCTTCTCGTGGCTGACCGAAATCAGACCAGTCTACATAACCATCCTGACCTCTGAAAAGCTTCTGATCGAACAAGAAAAATCCCTCTGCACCAATAATTTCAAAGGTATCGGTCTGGCTGGCTAAAATGATATCTCCTCTTTTCAGGTGAATGATGGATCCTAATTCCTGATACATTTCCATCATAGGGGAGGTGAATGGATTAGCGACTTCCTTTTCAGGTTCTACATACTCACCGCTTGCCTGAGCCTTCAGGGTCTCAATATCGACTTCCTGGGCCGGCTGATAAACCACAACATCACCTTCCGTATAATTATCTTCAGCGAATTTGACCTCATACTCTGCATTTCTGAAGCTTACCGACTGATACCGGTCTTTATAAATGGCCTCATCTTTCAAAAAAGTGTAAAGGGTTTCTATGTAATAGTCGAGTTTGATTCGGTCATAGTCTTCAGCGGCCTTTTGGATGGAATAAGCCAGGTTTTCCATGGCCTCGGCAGAAAAGTTACGCTCTTCAGCAGCATACTTCAGACCATCGAGTAGTTCTTTGATATCATACCGGATTCGGACTTTCTTCTGATCCAGAGCAATGAGAGCTCTAAGCAACCTGTCTTTTGTAACACTTGTCAACTGATTGTTTTGATACCCTTCTATAAAGAACTGATACTCCTGAGGAAAAATAGAGGGGTCTTCCGCTTCTACCAGCATTTTCACATTAGGTGGAATCACCAGAGAATCCACCTCTGCTTCGGTTTGTGCATAAACCGACTGAACAGACAAGAGTACTAGCAGAACAGTCAACCTGATGCTTTGAAGCATATGAGTTTGCATTTGGCAATATTAAAAAACGAATAAAAAGGTAGAATCCTGTATAATCGTCAGACTTTCTCCAATAGTAACGCTACCCAGTTTTTCTCTGTTGTGAATTTAACCTCTTTTAAGCCCAAAGAACCAGCCAGTTCCATGATTTGAGGTTTGTCTGATTCGTAAAAGCCACTAAGGAAAAGATGCCCCTGATCGGCCAAAAGTTTGGTATAAGCCTCCATCTCATCCAATAAGACATGGGTATTGATATTGGCCAGTATTATTTCGTAGGTACCGTTTAACTGCAGTTCATGAATGGTGCCCTGCTTCACAAACTCTGCTTCCACCTGATTGAGGGCCAGATTCTCTAATGCATTTTCAATACACCAGTCATCAATATCGGTGGCTGCTACAGATTTTGCTCCCAGTTTAGCCGCCATGATGGCCAGAATTCCTGTACCTGAACCAACATCGAGCACCTTCTTTCCCTGGTGATCCAATTCAAGTTGAAGGGCGAGTAATTGGTGAGTAGTTTCATGGTGCCCCGTACCGAAAGACATTTGCGGATTGATAATGATCTCATAAGGCACTTCCGGTCTGGCGGGATGAAAAGTAGCCCTCACAAAAATCTTATCACCAACGGCTATGGGACTATAGTTCTTTTCCCATTCCTCATTCCAGTTTTCTCTGGGAATCTTCTTGAGTTCGTACCAGATCCGGGTTTGCTTTCTGTAGCGGTTGAAAAGAGTTTGAAGTGCCGGATGACTAAACTGTTCTTCACTGATATAAGCTTCGAAACCCACTTCGGTATCCATAAAGGTTTCGAAGTCGAGCTCGCCCATTTCTGCAATCAGGATTTCCCTGAAAGGCTGATCACAGTGTACATTGATCTGGATAAAGTCCATTAGTATGACTTGGCAATGTCAATAAAGTCACGTGCCTTCAGTGAAGCACCACCAATGAGACCACCGTCTACATCTGGCTGAGTCAATAGTTCCTGCGCATTGGCCGGCTTCATTGATCCACCATATAAAATAGAGATACCATCAGCGACTTCTGCTCCAAATTGATCTGCCAATGCGGTTCTGATGCTCTTGTGCATTTCCTGCGCCTGATCTGAAGAAGCCGTTACACCTGTACCAATCGCCCAGATGGGCTCATAGGCAATTACCACCTTACTCATTTCTTCTGCCGAAAGGTGATGAAGACTCTCCTTCAATTGGTTATTTACGAAGTTCACATGCTCACCTGACTCACGTGTTTCAAGGCTCTCACCACAACAGAAAATCGGGGTTAATCCTTTATCAAGAGCAAGTTTCACACGATCAGCCAATTGCGCATTGGTTTCATTATGATACTCTCTTCTTTCACTGTGTCCAAGGATCACATACTTAGCACCAGTAGATAATACCATGTCAGCGGAAATATCTCCTGTATATGCTCCTGATTCATGCTCACTGATGTTTTGAGCAGCAGCAGATACGTTCGCCACATCTTTAATCACTGAAGAAACCGGAGCAAGATGGATAGCCGGAGTACATAAAATTAAATTTACATCTGAAGATACCTCGTCATTAGCCATGTTGGCTACTTCAGAAGCCAGAGCAATTCCTTCTGAAAGGGTTTTATTCATTTTCCAGTTACCGGCAATTATCTTTTTTCTCATGATTTTTCAGTTTGAGCCCAAAGATAGCGGAGTTAAAAAAATATGCAGGATACCCCAGACGAAAATTAGGGCCACGATTGCATAAACAAAGCTGATAATTCAGTCCTGAGTAATTATCAACTGTCGCATTATCCTTACATTAGAACAAATATTCTCGCATGAAAAAGGCTGTCACTCGCTTTGGGCTCTGGTGTCTTACCGGTCTTCTTATCATTTCCTGCAATAAGGATGGAGGGCCTGATATACCCACAGAAACAGATTCCGGACCTGACGGAAGTACCATTCCCTATGTCAGCATTAATACGCTGGGAAATACAGTGGTAGATGAACCTAAGGTGGCTGCACAAATGACTATCTTCCGAAATCAGGCAGCCATTTTCTCTAGTGGTATTGGTATTGAATTTCGTGGTTCAACCTCGCAACGCCTGTTTCCCAAGAAATCTTATGGCATCGAACTGTGGGATGAAAACGGAGCCGATTACTCTGCTGATATCTTCAATATGGGAACTGAAGAGGACTGGATTCTTTATGGCCCTTACAGTGATAAGACTCTTTTGAGAAATGTACTGATCTATGACCTTTCTAATGAAATTGGTCAATATGCAACAGAAACAGAAATAGTGGAACTCAGCATGAATGGCAATTATGCCGGGGTCTTTGTCTTCATGGAAAAGATTAAGCGCGATGGTGACAGACTGGACCTTGAAAAACTGGAGCCTTCAATGACTGCCAGCAGTGTGATTTCCGGAGGCTATATTATTAAAATTGATAAGACCAGCGGAGACACCAACAACCCTGACTGGGCAGGCGACTCTCAATATACTGCGAGCCTGGGTTTCAGGTCTAAATATGGAGCCTATGGCAATGAACTGCACTATGACCCTTATGGCGATAAGCAGGGGGAGGAAACCTACTTTCTCTATGAAGAGCCTGATAATGATGAAATCAACAATGCTCAAAAAAGCTACATTCAGCAGTACATTGCTGACTTTGAGGATGCTTTAATCAACGAAGATTTTTCTTCTTCTACCCGCGCTTATGAAGACTATATTGATGTTCAGAGCTTTGCCGATTTCTTTATTCTGAATGAATTAAGTGCTAACCCAGATGCCTACAGACTAAGCACCTTTATGCACAAAGACAGAGATCAAAAGCTGAAGATGGGACCTATTTGGGACTTTAATATCGCCTTTGGCAATGATAACCGAAGTAGCACCAACACCTGGATTTATCAATACAACCAATCTAACCCCAGCGACCTGTGGCTGGTACATTTCTGGTGGACAAAACTGCTGCAGGATCCTAAATTCAGAAGTACTGTCAAACAGCGATGGAATACCTTGCGTGCCTCAGTCTTAAGAACAGATAACATCCATCAGAAGGTAGATACCTGGGTAACTTACCTGGCCTCTAATCAGGCCATAGACCGGAACTTTGAACGCTGGGATGTTATTGGCGAAACACTACCGTTCAATAGCTTTGTTGGAGATTCATACCAGGCTGAAGTAGATTATGTGAAGAGCTGGATTACTGACAGAATGAACTGGATGGATTCAGAAATGGCTTCCTGGTAATCTAAAATACGTAGGTGTATTTGAAGGAGAGAATGTGTGCAACTTCCCTGATGGCCAGTCCCAAAGAAAGGTCAATCATATAGTCTATCCCTAACTCACCAAACCGGTCGTAGTCTCTTTCAGTCCCAATGGCAAATCGGATGGAATTATTATTATCTGCAAATTCCTGATCGATAGCCTGAAAGTACTCTACAGAAAATTCAGGATCGTATTTCCAGTCTTTAATCTTGTACTCCGTATTTATTTTATACCTGACAAACAGCTCAGGCACATCTCCCTCATCCTTTTTAATCCCCAACTCATTTCTATGCTGAAAAAGCAGTCGGTGCTTGAATTCAAATTGCCCGCTTTCATGTTCATAGGCCCCTCCCAGCTGAAAGCGAAAGAGGTTCTCATACCCTTGAGTATCTCCTGAATTATCATTACGTCTGATAAAACGAGGGACAAAGAACAGATCGACCTTTGAATTGGCCCGATAAACCAATTCCAACTCGGTATGATAGTTCTTGACAGCACCAACATTCTCATCGAATCGAATCTGCTGTTCCATATTGAGTCTCCACTTTTCGCTCAAATCAGCCTTTCCTCCCAACTTCAGCCACAATTCAAAGTCAGAAGTACTCTGCGCCTGACTGATACTTTGCCAGCCTGTAAACAGACAAAACAGGATTAAAAACTTCTTCATTGGGTTACTCGGTAGAAGATGGTAATGGTGGCCATTTGGTTGGCAAAGTCCACTTTCTGAACATTCACTTCTGTAACATCCAGACCCGTCTTTTGATTGAGGTCGGCCAGCAACTGATCGTAATGCTCAGGCTTGATATTCTCCAGCTCGCTGTAGACAATTGTTCTTTGTTCAATCTTGCCTTTTGACAATACCAGCTTTTCGATGAAATAAATAGCACCCACAATGGACAGGTTGGCCCCCAATAATTCAGCCAGACTCATGGTTTCATTCACCAGTGCATTGATTACGGAAACCCCTATCACCACGAAGAGGTAAGTCATTTCCTTGATTTCTACGGTCTGTGTCCTGTATCGGATGATACCGAAAATAGCGAAGAGGCCGAGTGCCATACCAATGTCAAGGCTGAATTTCTTCAGCGTGAAGCAAAGAAAGAAGAGGACGATACTCACCATGTAGTAGGTAAATACATACTCAGTTCTTTGGGTATATCGGTAATAAAGTAATCTGATAATTACACTGATGAAGACCATATTGATACCGAAGTAAATCAACATGTCCAGCAAGTCACCACTATATAATTTCATGTCGTGTATTAATCTTGAAGTAGTCAACCTACAAGATAGGTTTTATCTTGAGTAAAGTATTCTTTGCAGCAACTATCTCTTTCAGCCAGCTAAATTTTTGGAAATCACTGGCTGGTAGAACTGAATTGAATAAATTCAGCCATGGAACGGACCCTGAAACTATCTCTGCTGACATGCTGCCTTCTCTTAGCCAATGTAAACCCGGCCTTTAGCCAAAACGAAGCCGACAGCCTGACCAAGATGGAGTGGTTCTCCAATGCCAAACTCGGCATCTTCATTCATTGGGGTATATATGCCGTCAATGGTATTGACGAATCATGGTCCTTTTACAATGGTTACATCTCCCATGAAGACTATCTAAAACAGACCGAAGGTTTCGGTGCTGAAAACTATAACCCAAAGGAATGGGCCAAACTCATTAAGGAAAGTGGGGCCAGGTATGCCGTAATTACCTCAAAACACCATGACGGATTCGCCCTTTGGGATACCGAATATGGTAACCTGAATGCGGTCAACAATGCCAAGGTAGGAAGAGACCTGCTTTCTCCGTTTGTGAAAGCGGTAAGAAAAGAAGGCCTGAAGCTGGGCATGTATTACTCTCTTCCCGACTGGTCGAGCGAGCTCTATACACACTTTACCAATTCAGAAATCAGATATAAGGTGGAAGATGACCCTGAAAGGTGGGCAAAGTTCAAGACTTACTATCAAAGCCAGCTCAATGAACTTTCCAAAGCCTACCGCCCTGACCTTTGGTGGTTCGATGGTGACTGGGAGCACTCGGCAGAAGAATGGGAAGCAGCCAAAGTGAGAGCCAGCCTGCTGGCCGATAATCCCAAAACAATTATCAATTCAAGGCTCAAAGACCATGGAGATTATGGAACGCCTGAACAGGGAGTGCCTTTGACTAAACCTAAAGATACCTTTTGGGAGCTATGCATGACCATGAACGACTCCTGGGGTTTCCAACACAATGACCATAACTACAAAACGGCCAACCAGATCATTAGAATTTTCATTGACTGCCTGAAAATGGGAGGCAACCTCCTACTCGATATCGGACCAAGAGCTGATGGAACTATCCCGGAAGAACAGAAGCAGGTGCTGAAGGAATTAGGCCGATGGACCGAAAAACATCAGGAAGCCATATATGGCAGTCAGGCAGGTATTTCCACCGATTACTACTATGGCCCTACCACCCTCAGTGCCGATAGAAAAACACTGTACCTTTTTGTGCCACATAAACCCAATGGCCCTTTAGTGGTAAGAGGACTGAAGAACAAGGTCAACCGAATTAGAGTAGTAGGCAACGGCACCAAACTGAGTCAACAAATTCACAACAAGCCTTACTGGAGTGCCAAGCCTGGCTTACTCTACATAGATGTGCCTGAATCGGTTCTGGATGAGCAGGTCACAGTAATTGCCTTGCTACTGGATAGCGAAATTGAGATGGAAGAAAGATAATATCTCCCTCAACTCCCGTTCATACTTTGCGTGAATCCAATCTAACCATAACTACAGACCACTTTTTCCTTTTCAAGCTCTCATACGATTAAATGAGACAAGGAAAGTACCGTATTCAACTAGAAAATTAGTTTCGTCATTGATCTTTATGGAAAAAGAATTCAATGAAACGAAGTATTATATTCCTTATGGTCATCATTACCAGCTGTGCAGCGGCACAAAGTAACGGTGGCTTTGAAAAGAACCTGTCAGATTATATTCGATTCAGGGCAGCACATAACCGATATAGTGGTGTCACAGCCGTATTTCAAAAAGAAAAGCAAATCTTTCAGCAGGTAGAAGGTTTAGCCAATCAGATCTGGGATATCCCAAATCAATACAACACAAAGTTTAATCTGGCATCAGTAACCAAAATGTTTACGGCTACCGGTATTGGGATGCTTCTGGACGAAGGGAAGATAGCCCTTGACGAGACCATCTTTCAGTATTTTCCGGACTTCCCAAATAAAACCATAGCACAGCAGGTGACCGTAAGGCAATTGCTTTCCCACACCAGTGGATTATCAGATTTCTTCTTTGAGTCTGCCTATCTGGAATCAGACAAAAACCGGCTTAGAAATCTTGAAGATTATGATCGGTTCTACGCTACCCTCCGTTTGGGGCAGGTACCGGAAAACCAGATTCTCTATTCTAACTCGAACTACGTTATTCTGGGCAGACTGATTGAAAAGATCACAGGCCTGTCTTATTATGAGTTTATGGACCGGGCTGTTTTTCAAAAGGCTGGTATGCAAAATACCGGCTTCTTTGAATCAGACATCCCGGTAAAAAACCTGGCCGAAGGCTATTTTATCGATCCACAGGCATCGACTGAATTTGGCATTCCAAACGATGGCCGTCTACGCAATAACAGAGCCATTAAAGCAGTACGCGGCATGCCCGCAGGCGGAGCCTTCTCCACCGCGGAAGACCTGCACAGGTTCATAGACTCTCTGATTAAAGGAAAGCTCCTTTCTTCCGAAACTTTTCAGCTAATGACTACCGAAGTACAGGGTGGTTATGCCATGGGTTTTCAAAGCTATGAACATCGGGGTCGAAAAGTGATTGGTCATTCAGGAGGATTTTATGGGGTGAGCACCATGGTTTTCTATCTGCCAGATGATGGGTATACCTTCATCAGCCTTACCAATACGGACTTTGGAGCACAGCCTGTTTTCGACCGGTTTGCTGACTTGTTGAATGGATTCAAACCATTTAGTCCTGTAACGATGGAAGCTGCTGCAATCAAATCTTTCGAAGGACATTATGAGGTCTATGAAGGAATGATGCAGGGCCGGCAGATTAAAGTTGAGGCCCTGGAAGACAGGCTTAAATTCGACCAGAACCTGGACTTCTTTCCGATTGGGGAAAACAGCTTCTTCGACATTGATAATGATCATTTCACACTCACTTTCATTAAAGATGCTCAGGGAGAGGTTATTGAGTTCGAGAGAAAAGACGACATCGGGTTTCTACAAAAAGCCAGAAAAATTGACCCTTCAGAAGTGAAAAGCGTTCAGGCTCTGCAAGTTCCTGATGAGCTTTTGGAAGAGTATCTGGGCAGCTATCAGTTTCAGGAAGGGGGAATGATGGCTGGTCATCAGCCTAACATCAAAGTAGATAACGGTGGCCTGTTAATTGATAATGCCATGCTCTTTAAGCCCTTTGAGCGCGATAAGTTCTTCCTGATCGATGATATAGGCATGAAGCTCATTTTTCAGCGAAATAGCCAGGGAGATATTGAAGGAATTAAAGTAATGAGAGAGAATGAAGTGGTTGGTGAACTCAAAAAACTTGATCAGTAAAACATCATAGTTGTGCAATCCATCGCCAGGTACTCCGGCTTTGTTTTTCAGGCCGGATACCTGGCATTTCACGTGTTTGTGTTATGTGAAAAGTCTGCCAGACTATTGACTGATAAGGTCAATTAGCGGCAGACTTTTTTATTCAACCATGAAGATGAAATGACACTACTTTCTTTTATACACCGCATGATTAATTCGGGTACCATAAACCGGAGGACCATCATATTCCAGGAGAAGGTGAAATTCATTATTGATGGCTAAAAAGCCACAGGCCCAAATGGTTCTCCAGTTCGATACATCATATTCTGTTAAAACTGGTTCTGACTGCATCCTTTCCCACTCTAGTCCATCTTTACTTTGCATCAGTCCATAAGCAGAATCTGCTCCCCAGCTACCATCTCCACTATCTGATCGGTAAAGCATATAATACATGCCACGGTCGTAAATCACTTTAGGCACTCCTACCTTATGACTATCGAAACCGCTGCTGGATTTAGTAACAATGGGCTGAGATCTCCTCTGCCAGTTAATACCATCTTTCGATGTAGCAAGACATACGGCCGTTTCGCCATTGGCAATGGAATCGGGAACGCCCATATAGTACATCAGATATTCGCCTTCCTTTGACCTGATTACATCCGCTCCCGCCAATGACTCCTTATCCCAACCCTTTTTGTTCGGCAGCAGCATAAAATCTTCACGAACGCGCCAGGGCCCTTTGAGATTGTTGGAAACAGCAAGCCCTATGCCCTTGCTCTTGTCACTATCCAGAATGTCCATGTACATATAATACTCCCCCCCGGGCATTTTGATTATGCTGGTAGCGTAGGCATTGGGTACTTTCAGATTATACGGCAGGTCTTTGCTGGTTAATAATGGTTTTTCATGCCATTTCCAGGTCTTCAAGTCTTCGGACTCGAGCAGACTAATGTTAATCAGTTCAGTAGGCCATCCATTTACCAGATCATTCACCAGCATGTAGTACTTACCATCGTCTTCAAAAGCCTCAGTCACACTGGTATATTTTCCATGGAAGGGCGCAATTGGTTTAGGAATAAGTGAGCCTTGGGTACTCGATTGCGGAATAAACTTAATCTCCTGACCATTGACATTTGCCGCAAACAGAAACGTAATGGTGATAATTCGAAATATACTTTTCATGATGAGTGGGGTTGATTATTTGACTCGTTTTGCGTGCATCTGACCAAAGTTCTTAATCCAGGTTTTACCACCATCATAAGATCGATCCATACGGAAAGAATAGGAATCTGAAGTGATGTTATAATACTCGAATCGCTCGAGAAACTCGCCCATACTATCATAGCCCTTTCCGGTGCTAACCAACTTACCATCCTTCCATTCTGCTGAAATATCTGTGATTCCGGTTATGCCAGGCATGATCCATACAATCTGGAATTTACCCGTTGTGGCATTGAAGCTCCTGATGCTGGTTCCACGGAAGATGACATTACCGGCAGGGTCCAGCCCATAGAAATCGTCTTTCATAGCTTTTCCATCGAGGATATATTCAACCACCGACCTTGCCCGGCCTTTAATCATACCTCCCTGAGGAGTTCTGTCTATGGTTTCTATGTCCCAGGTCCCAATGAAGAAAGAAATGTGTGTCAATCCTTCTTGCTGAGCATGGCCTGAATGAACCATAACAACCAGCATGGCCATTAACAGGCCTTTGTTTAATCGTTTCATAAGCAGGTAATCTTTGGAGCAATTACGTGCTAGCTGATGTTGGAGAGGGAAGAAATACGAGTCAGAGCATCGCCATTAATTAAGTGAGACTAGATAAGTCAGTGGCTTAATTATTCGCTGGCAATAATCTCTTCCATTAATGGAGTGAAGATTTGGGTGATAAAGCGGGAAGTATGTTCGCCAACCACGTTGGCATCTAACCTGAATTCATGGTGAGTAATGACCATAAGATCATATCGGGGAACGCAAAGCATTAACTGGCCACCATACCCCACAGCGAAGTAAACTTTCACTCCTTTGTATTCGGCCATCCACCATAGGTTGTTGTAATGCAATTTGTTCATGGTGATATAATTACCTTTTAGGTCAATCTCGAACTGCCAGGAGGTATCTATCCAGTCTGAGGGTATAATAGATGAATCCCCTATGAATCCATCATGCATCATCAGATAGCCAATCTTGGCCAGGTCAATAGCCCGCATTTGCAAGCCGGCATCGGGACGGGTTCTTCCCAGGCGATCCGTCTCCCAGGCATAGTTATTGATCCCCAGTCGGTTGAATAGCCTTGCGGCAGCAAAAGCCTCATAACCTAAGCTCTGATTCGACTCAAGGAAGCGGGTAAGTAATGAAGCAGCTCCGGAATTGTAATTAAAGACTGTACCGGGCGCAGTATTGACTGGCTTCGAAAAAATGTATGACCAGCTGTCAGGTACAGAGGTATACCAGGCAATGGCTTCTCTGTTTTCATTCCACTGAAACCCACTCTGCATATCGAGAATATGCTCCAGTGTTACCTGAGAAATCTTATCATCTCTATCCTGTTCAATGTATTCAGGGTAAAGTGTCTCCAGTCGAATGTCAGTCGATGAAATACTTCCTTCGTCCAGAGCAATACCTATCAGAATGGAAGAGATACTTTTAGTAATAGATCTGATATGTAAAAGGGACTCACTATCTGCACCATTGGCATAGCTCTCGGCAACTATGGTTCTGTCTTTAATGACCAGATAGCTGTAAAGATTGGGTAACTCCTGAGCCTTGGTAGCCAGGGAGACAAATACGGAATTACTTAAGCCTAATTCCTCAGGAGTACCTCTTTCAAAGAATGTTTCATGCAATTGAGGTTCCTCATTTTGGCAAGAGACCAATAGGGCAAAAAGACAAACGGATAGAAAACTCACAACTTTGAACTTAATCATCAACACTCCCCGATTTCCGTAAAAATGACACTTGACTATTCATGACACCTTACCTTGCATAGATAATGATTTTTTCAGTGCTAAATACCAGTCCTAATGCCTGGCAATTAAATAAGAGTCATTATACTCAATCTAACGTGAAGCAGAATCAACATATTCCTTTGGAGTCTTGCCAGTGTACTTCTTAAAGATCCTGTAGAAAGAGGAAGCACTCTTAAACCCGTACTCATTCGCTATGCCAACCAAAGTGTAGTTGGCATATTTAGGGTCTGATAAGTTCTCCTGAATGCCATGCACCCTGAACTTGTTCACCAAGTCGAAAAAGTTTTCTCCTTTCTGTTGATTGATAGACTGAGAAATGTGATGTGACGGTATTTCAAGCGCTTCCGCCACATTGCGCAATCTGAGATCAGGATTACGATAAACCTCAAACTGACCTACATGGGTGTTCACTTTCTCTACAATGGCCTTCATCTCGTCAGCCGAAAGAGAACTTGAAGAATACTTATCGTTTTCATCGGAAGGGCTCTCATTTACCGCTTTCTCTTCCCCAGACTCACCTCCTCTTACCAGTATGAAATAAAAGATAAGGTGGGTAAGTACTGAATAGAGCAGATAAATGACCTGAAAAGTACCATAAAGCTGTGTGTAGAAAATATCGGTGACTGCGTAAAAAAAGAAAGCGAAAACCGAGAGCGCCAGGTAATAACTCAATATTCTTTTGGCCAGGGTATCGTGTATAAGTCCCGGTTCAGCACTGATTTCATATTGAAGACGACTTTGCTTTTGAAAAAGACGATAGGCCAAAACCACATAAATAAAGATATGGGCAGAAAATAAATAGTGATTGATATCTACCGAATAGGTTTCAATAGAAAAGACCGACAGGAAAATGGAGATCTTCTCTGCCTTGGTCCAGAATACAAAAGGGAAGATATAAGCAGCAAAAGCAATAGCCGGTATCAGATGCAGGATAAACTCCCACCGGGGTATTTTCTGCCGGAAAAGCCTTCTCACAAAGAAATAGAGAAAAGGACCAATTAAGTACCAGACAATACCATCGACAAAGATGAAACTGGCATTGATCCTGAACCATTCAAAGTGATAATAAAGATGAATCAATATGAGTACAGAAACAGCAAAAAGCAGCAGGCTCAAAAAGGGTTTCTTCAGCCTTAGGTAAGTATAGACACTTAGCACAAAGCCTTGCACAAAACTGTAAGTCAGTAAGATAGTCCAGATGTCTTGTTGACCCATAGGGTTTGAATTTACCAAAGTTCTGAAAAGACTCAACTAACTACTAATACCACTACCTATAGATAACGGATTCTATTACCATTTAATAAAGTGATACTCTGTCAAGGCAAAAGGGGACTGTAATAGGACGGGCAGAAAACAGAATTAGGGCAAAAACAAAAGCCCCATCAAACTGACGAGGCTTCTGTACCAGAGGCGGGACTTGAACCCGCACGACCCGAGGGTCACAAGATTTTAAGTCTTGCGTGTCTACCAATTCCACCACTCCGGCTTCAACTACTTGGTAGTTGTAATATTTTTGATGTATTCTCTGCCTGAACCAGACTTTAAATACTTGTTTACATTAGCTCTGTTCGAGTCTCACCTTTACTTTCCGCCATATGGCATGGAATCTTACGGCTGGTTTAAAACTAAAAAAGCGTGATGAACACGCTTTTGAGCTATTGAGCGAGAGACGGGATTCGAACCCGCGACCCCGACCTTGGCAAGGTCGTGCTCTACCAGCTGAGCTACTCTCGCTTATAATTTCAACCCTTTATTTCGCTCTTATTGCGAATGGGAGTGCAAATTTAACTAAGGGGTTTGAATTTGCAACGGGTATTGAAAAAAATTTACTTCTTCAGTTTCCCTTTAATCTCATTTAGCTTCAATAAAGCCTCAACCGGAGATATGGTATTAATGTCCAGATTCTCCAACAGCTCCTTAATTTCCTTGAATGCCGGGTCAGCCTCAAAAAGAGTCATCTGGTAATTGTTCTTAGGAATAGACTTGATCTTTTCATCACTCTTATTTCGGATCTTATCTTTTTCCAGGTGCTGCATAATCTCTGCCGCGCGAATAACAACCTGATTAGGCATGCCGGCCATTTGGGCCACGTGAATACCAAAACTGTGCTCGCTTCCTCCCTTTTTCAGCTTACGCATGAAAATGACCTTATCCCCTACCTCTTTCACCGAAACATTGTAGTTCTTGATGGCCGGAAAATCTTCTTCCAGCTGATTCAGTTCATGATAATGAGTCGCGAAAAGGGTCTTCGGCTTAAACTTATCATGATTATGGAGGTATTCTACAATGGACCAGGCAATGGAAATACCATCGTAAGTACTGGTACCACGGCCAATTTCATCCATCAACACCAGAGATCTGTTGGATAGGTTATTGAGAATACTGGCAGTTTCTGTCATCTCCACCATAAAGGTTGACTCTCCTTTAGAGAGATTATCGCTTGCTCCTACCCGGGTAAATACCTTATCTGTAATACCGAGAATCGCTTTGGAAGCCGGCACATAACTCCCCATCTGAGCCATGAGAATGATAAGTGCAGTTTGTCTCAGCAATGCCGACTTACCGGCCATATTAGGCCCTGTAATAATCAAAATCTGATGATTGTGATCATCGAGAGAAACATCATTAGGCACGTACGATTCCCCCACCGGTAATTGCTTCTCGATAACAGGGTGTCTGCCTTCATGAATGTCGATCACCATTTTATCGTTGAGCTGAGGACGGCAGTAGTTATTTTGTTTAGCAACGATAGCGAAGGAAATAAGGCAGTCGATCATAGCTATGTAGCGGGCATTCTGTTGAATCTGTGCTACATAATCACCGGCAAACGCAACCAGTTCTGCAAATAGGCGCTGCTCAATGACCTTATATTGGTCTTCAGCTCCTATGATTTTCTCTTCGTAGGTCTTCAGCTCTTCAGTAATATAGCGCTCCGCATTGACCAGCGTCTGCTTTCGGATCCAGTTTTCAGGCACCTTATCCTTATGCGTATTGCTTACTTCGAGATAATAACCAAAGACCTTATTGTAGGCAATTTTCAAGGAAGTTATGCCTGTATTCTCAATCTCTCTTTGCTGAATTTGAATCAGGTAATCCTTCCCACTGAAAGCAATAGCCCGTAGTTCGTCCAGCTCTTTATCGATTCCCTCTTTAATAATGCCTCCCTGATTAGTGAGCATGGGAGCATCATCCTTCAATTCATTGGTAATACGGTCGATCAAATCAGTACACACATCCAGTTGCCTGGCTAAATGCTGAAGAGCTTCGAAACCCGTTTCCTCCAGTGATTTCCTAATGGGCTCTATATGTTCAAGCGACCTTCTCAACTGTAGCAGTTCCTTAGGATTAATTCGCCCCACCGCCACTTTTGAAATAAGTCTCTCCAGGTCGTTAATCTGTTCAAGGTGCTCAGCCACCAACTCTCTCAAATCTGTATTCTCCGAGAAAGCGTCAACCACAGAAAGTCTGTCTTCAATTCTTTTGAGTTCCTTTAAAGGCAATACCATCCAGCGCTTCATCAGTCGGGAACCCATCGGTGTAAGTGTTCTATCCAGAATATCGATGAGCGGAACACCGCCCTGATGTTGTGGATGAATCAGCTCCAGGTTTCTAATGGTGAACTTATCTAGCCAAACGTACTTATCTTCCTCAATGCGGCTGATATTGGCGATGTGGCTCACTTCCTTATGCTCAGTATCTTCGAGATAATGCAGAATACCTCCCGCAGCCACAATACCTAATTTCATTTCCTCGATACCAAAACCTTTGAGGGAAGAAGTAGCAAAATGTCCGGTCAGTTTTTCATAGGCAAAGTCAAAGGCATAAACCCAGTCATCAATATGATAAGTATTGAAGTTATCTCTGAAATGACTCTCAAACTGGCTCCTCTGTGCTTTTGAAAAAATAAACTCGGAAGGTGTTAGTCCCTGAATAAGCTTGTCAATATAGCCGGGAGCACCTTCAGCGGTCATAAACTCACCAGTCGACAAATCGAGAAAAGCAGCACCAATACTGTCTTTGTCAAAATAGAGAGAGCATAAATAATTGTTGCGCTTCTGCTCCAGCACATTATCGTTGAAAGAAAGGCCCGGAGTTACCAATTCAGTAACACCTCTCTTAACTATTCCTTTAACTGACTTAGGGTCTTCTAACTGATCGCAGATAGCCACCCTATTCCCCGCACGCACCAGCCTGGGCAGGTAAGAGTCGAGGGAATGGTGAGGGAAGCCAGCCAGTTCAATATGACTTGCCGCTCCATTGGCCCTTTTGGTCAAAACTATATCCAGCACTTTGCTGGCCTTAATGGCATCTTCACCAAAGGTTTCATAGAAGTCTCCAACCCTGAAGAGTAATAGAGCACCAGGGTACTTCGCCTTGATGGCGTTGTACTGTTTCATTAAAGGAGTTTCGCTCGGAGATTTAGCCTTTGCCATGCAAAAAATGATGATTGTTGACCAGTTCGAAGGTCAAAAATAGAAAATTCCCAGAGCCAATCTAATGTTGAAAGGCTCAATTATTCGCGCCTTCCTAAGATCGCGTTCCTGTCTCTATCAATTCTTGTCAAAATGAAAGTGAATTTCTCTCATTGATAGAAAAAAGCACCTCCTTAAATCTATAACACACTGATTTACAGTATGATTAATTCAATGGCATTGCTTTGGAACATAGAATGGCACATCAAAATTGAAAAACTAAATTCCAGAACAATGAAGACTATAAAAACATTAATTGCAGCACTAGTCATTACCACAGGTTTCGCTTTTACAAGTTGTGACGATAATGACAGCGAGATGAATGGAACTGGTACAGCCAGTTTTGAAGCAACAGATGCCGCAGTAGATGCTGAAAATATTTCAGGAGTTTATCTATCAGTAGACGAGCTCCAAATTATCGCTAACGGATCAGTTGAAAATTCTATCATGTTTGAAGAGCCTGAAACCTTCGACTTAATGGCTTACCAAAACGGACAGACCAAGTTCTTAGGACAAACTGAACTTGATGCTGGTGCCTATGATGAGGTAAGATTGATTCTTACCAGTGGATCAGAAGCCTGGGTAGAGTTTACTGATAATACCACACAGCAAATTGACGTACCAAGCGGTTCAAGCTCAGGATATAAAATCTTCGGTGATTTTGAAGTAATGGCCAATGGTATCTCAGAAGTAGTACTAGATGTAGATTTGAGAAAAGCACTCGTTCAACAAGGCAACGGTGACTTTAACTTAAGACCTACGGCCAGATTGATCTCTAAAGCAGAATCCGGTTCAATTCAGGGTACTGTAGACATGAGTGATATGCAAGACGCTGACAAAGTAGTAGTATATGCATACCTCGAAGGAACTTATAATGAATCGGAAATGGACGAACCAGCCGAAGGTGAATCAAGATTTGAAGGTTCTATCAACAGTGCAGTAGCTTCTTCTACAGGTAATTTCACGCTGGCTTTTATGCCAGAAGGTGAATATGAGCTGGTAGTAGCCAAGTATCAGGAAGATGCTATTACAAATGACATGCAGTTTGAATCTGCCACTACGGTAGAAGTAGAAATTAATGGAGAAGTAATGTCTGTATTCAGCGTAGAAGCGAGAGCCATTACCAACCTTTTGATCGACATATTCTAGAAAATAAATAAAGCCCGGTCTGAATTTGGATCGGGCTTTTTTTAAAAAACAACAATCGTACAGGTTTGGAGGTTATCTTGATGTAAGTGTCATTTTTTAATTTGCGCTGTCATCTCAAAGAACTCCATGAAAATTGTTAACAGAAGGACGCTCGCCTGGACGATCAACATTGCTCTGCCAATAACTACCATCATTATCCTCATCATGGGATATAAGGCATATACAAAACTGGATAAGATGGTTGTAGAGTTGGAAGAGAGTGTTCAACCTAACTACAATTTATTGATACTCAATGAAGTGTCCTTCTACATTAACGAAATGGAAAGAAGCATTGACACCTACAGAAATGAGCCAAAGCCGGGATTAATGAAATCCTTCAATAATGCCCTTGATGAAAGTATTTATCTCATTGATTCGCTCAAAAATGCCATGACAGACGATAGAGTCGTTGGGCTCTATGATTCCCTTTCTACCCTGGTAAACCAATGGGCCAAAGTTCAAACTCAAATTGGAGCACTCAACTCCGACATACTGGAAAGCACCCTGGACGATCTGGCCAAAAAGATCGAAAGCATTCCTCAAACCATAGAAGAAGACACGGTCGAAGAAGAGAAAAAAGGATTTCTCGGCAGAATATTTACCCGCAGAAAGAAAGACACAACCACTACTCCAAGTCAATCTGAAAGAGTTCAGAAAGAAATTCTGGATGAATTGGCCAATGCCAGGTCTGAAAGTAACCGACAGGATAATGTTTTAAGAACCAGGCTAGCCCAGCTCAATGATGAAGCAGCCGGTTTACAAGACGATATTGTCTTACTCATTAATCAACTGGAAGCATTTGAGTTGGAAAATGACCAAATGAATGTGCGAGGCGCAGAGACGATGGCCCGTGACACCAACAATGAAATTGTAGTCTTTTCCACCCTGACAAGCATACTGTTACTGATTACAATCATCACACAGATTAACTATCTGGCCCGTAACAAAAAATATCAACAGGCACTGAGGGCAGCCAAGCGAAACGCAGAAGACTTAGCCCACGCCAAAGAACGCTTTCTGGCTAATATGAGTCATGAAATAAGAACCCCAATGAATGCGATTGCCGGGTTCACCAATCAATTACTCAAATCAGACATGTCTGCTGAGCAACGCGATCAGCTGGAAGTAGTGAAAAACTCTTCTGACCACCTCATACATTTACTCAATGATATCCTCGACCTGTCTAAGCTTCAGGCCAATAAGGTGACTCTCGATAAAGAGATTTTCGATGTCAGGGGAACACTCTTTGAGGTTATCCGAATATTCGAGGAGAAGGCTTCTACCAAAGGCATTAAGCTTAAAACTGAATTTGAATCAGTACCTAAATATGTCAATGGGGATCCGCACCGACTGCGTCAGATGATCACCAACCTCGTCCACAATGCATTGAAATACACAGATGAGGGATCCATCACCCTGAGCGCAGGTATTGAGCAGAAAAAAGGATCGAAAGTAACCCTCAAAATCTCTGTAAAAGATACCGGAGTAGGTATTGCTGAAGATAAGCAGCAGAAAATCTTCGAAGAGTTCGAGCAGGCAAGTACCTCAGACCAGAGAAAAGGAACCGGTCTGGGGCTGGCCATTACAAGCATGATCCTCAACCTTCATGACGGAAGGCTAAAGATTAACAGCGAAACAGGAGTAGGCACGGAAATTATCCTTTACATCCCTTATGAGATAGGAAAAGAAGAAGACATCAGGCATCAGGACTCTAAATCCGAAGAAATACATTTAAAAGACCTGAAAATCCTTATTGCCGATGATGAACCCTTCAACCTGAAGTTACTGGAAGCGGTCTTCAAAGGCCACGATGTTCAACTCACTGCAGCCAATGACGGTACCAGAGCGCTCAAGGCGCTACAAGAGGAAAGCTTTGATCTGGCCATACTGGATGTTAAAATGCCAGGCTATAGTGGTTTCGAAATCGTAGAGATTATGCGCGATTCCAAATCGCAAAATGCGAAAATTCCGATGCTGGCTTTAACCGCCACCATTTCAACTCATGAAGCGGAGCTGAGCAAAGACTCAGGCTTTAATGAAATCATGCGCAAGCCTTTCGATGAGCAGGAATTCTTAGAGACCATCGTCAGGCTAACCTCAAAACCGAATCCATTAACAAAAAACCATTCATCCTTTATGAACGGAGAATCTCTATACGACTTAAGTACACTGAAATCGATTGGCGACAAGGATTTTGTCGATGACATGATCAACACGTTTAGAATCAGTGCTTCTAAAAGTCTGAAGAATTTAAGAAAAGCAACCGAGCTCAAAATAAGATCCGGCATTAAGGAGGAAGCCCATAAGATGCTACCTCCGGCCAGACACCTAAGTGCCAATTCGCTGGTCAGTGCATTGGAGAAGCTTCAGAAAATGGCAGACCGATCATCATTTGATGACATTAACCAGCAAATAGATGTAGTCAATGAAATTTACTCCTTGATCAAAAATGACTTAGAAACTCAGTCATAAGTACCTAAATTCAACAACCAAACCACCTTTCAATGAACAGTAGTTCTTACTCCATTTTTGTTGTCGATGATGACGACTGGTACAGAAAGCTTTTAGTGTATACACTGGAATTAAATCCCGACTTTAAAGTGCAGGCTTTTGAAGACGGGAATTCGCTTTTAGAAGCGGTCAAGAAAGAGAAGCCTAATGTCTTAACCCTTGACTACCGGCTTCCTGATACGAATGGTGAAGAGTTACTTAAGAAGGTACTGGCTATTTCACCAGGTACTGCGGTAATAGTAATCAGTGAACAGAGCGAGATTGAAACGGCTGTGAGCCTGTTGAAATCAGGCGCTTTCGATTATATCGCCAAGACAAAAGACATTAAAGAGCGCCTCCACAATGTGATCAAGCACATTCGTGAGCGTTCAGACCTTGAAGAACGTATCGAAGTTCTACAAACTGAGGTACAGGAGAAGTATGACTTTCAAAAGTCGATCATCGGCCAGAGTGACCCCCTCAAAAAAGTATTCCATCTACTGAAAAAAGCCACTACCACCAATATCTCAGTCATTATTAATGGAGAGACAGGGACTGGTAAGGAAGTAGTGGCTAAGGCTATACATTACAATTCCAATAGAAAGGATAACCCCTTTGTGGCCGTGAACATGAGTGCCATACCGAAGGAGTTGGCCGAGAGTGAGCTTTTTGGTCACGAAAAAGGAGCTTTTACCGGTGCTGCCAGTCGTCATATCGGAAAGTTCGAACAGGCTAAGGGGGGTACCCTCTTTCTGGATGAAATGGGGGAAATGGATAAAACACTCCAGGCCAAAATCCTTCGCGCACTTCAGGAAAAGGAAATCGTTCGGGTAGGAGGAAAAGACACCATCAAGATCGACTGCAGAATTATAGCGGCCACTCATAAAGACCTGCTCAGTGAGGTGAAAGAAGGGAATTTCAGAGAAGATTTATATTTCAGACTATTCGGACTTACCATCAATCTGCCACCACTGAGAGAAAGAGGGAAAGATATCTTACTGCTTGCCCGTCACTTCATGAGCCTGTTCTGCAAGGAGAATGGAATGCCTGAAAAGAAACTGAGTTCCGAAGCCAACAAAAAGCTGATGGGCTATGGCTACCCGGGCAATATCAGAGAGCTTAAATCAGTGGTAGAACTAGCGGTTGTCATGTCAGAAGAAGACACTATCCAGGCAAATGACATCTCGTTCGGTACCAAGGATATTGTTGCAGAGTTCTCCGGTGAAGAAATGACCCTCAAAGAATATAATCAGCGTATTGTTAAGCAATATCTTAAGACCTATGATGATGATATTAAGCTGGTCGCTCAAAAGCTGGACATCGGGCAGTCTACGATTTATAGAATGCTCAAAGAGATGTAACTAAAGTCTTGTGTGTAGTCGCTACCTGATAGTAATCAAGCAAACGTAGGCTGAAATCATTAATGAGATAATGTATGATTATAGATTTATGCTTGATGTCAATCAGACTTCGTATATCGTAAACATCTTTAAGGATCTCCAATGCAAAAGTGAAAAGCGCTAAAGCACACAGCACCAGCTCATTTTTGGACCCCGCACAAATCTTGTCAAACTGAAAAAAAGCCTCTCAAAAGTAGAGGCTTTTTTATTTCATCATTGTTCAAACTGCTGTAAGTCAGTTGTTTACATCTTTTTTTCGTTTTGGTTTCATTTTGGCATTTAAACAAGTACAAAATCGAAAACCAGAAAACATGAAAAAATCAGCCATAACAATTTTAGGAGTAGCCATCATGGTAATAGCCTTGATGAGTACGGCTAACAAAGTTCAAGCCTCAACATTAAACGGAACACCTGAAGGAGATACTACAGGTGTAAGTGACCCAAAGCTGCAAATCGCCAATAATTATGGCATCAATGCACTGGGTATAAGAGCAATTGGTACAACAGGAATTACCTACAAACACTTCAACCCAAAAGGCAATGCTTTTGAAGCAATTCTCGGATTCGGATATAACTCATTTAGTATTACCGGACTCTCTGAAAAATACGCTTCACCATTCGATTCAGATTATGTAGATCTCTACTATGGTTTCGGTGGACATGCCGTGTTCCAGTCAGACTCCAATCTGGGTGTAGACCGAAACAGATTTGATAATGATGATGATGCATTTGGACTGGGTGTAGACTTTATTCTCGGTCTGGAAATGATGATTCCTGATACACCTCTGGCATTAAGCCTCGATGTCAAACCTTTCTTTGAAGTAGCCACAACCGGAAATGCCTACTTCGGTATCGACCCGGGATTTGGCGTCAAAGTATTCTTTTAGAAACCAAAGTATAAACCATACCTAAAAAATTGAACCATGAAAAAGCAATTATTAACCCGAATTAAACTGCCTGTGGCCCTGATGCTTGGAGCAACAGTGATCCTGAGCAGCTGTAATAAAAAAGACGAAGAGAAGATAGCCGCTCAATCTCAAACCATTCAAAATATGGAAAACGAGATGGCGCGCAGAGACTCTACCTACAATGAGCTAATCAACATGCTCAACAATGCCGAAGAGCAGGTAGCAGAAATCACCAGACGTGAAAACCTGGTTGTAAGCACCTCTAATGAAGGCAATAAGACAGAAGACCAGTTGATCGCTGAATTAAAATTGATTGACGGCCTTGTGAAAGAGTCCAATCAATCCATTCAAAACCTGAAGGCCCAACTCAAAAAGAGCAATATAGAAATGGGTGCCTTTAAGAACAGAATTGATAAGCTATCGACCATGCTGGACGAACAACGCGAGACAATAACAACGCTAAAAGCTGAGGTAGACCAGAAGAACAAAGAGCTGGAAGTCTTTGCTGTCAAGTATGACTCGGTTAAAATCCAGGCGGCCAATCAAAAGCAATTGATTACAGAAAAAGATAAAGAGATCGACATTCTGGTCAACAATAACGACAACCTGAATAAGGTGCACTATGCTGTCGGAAGCTATAAGCAATTGAAAGAGCAGGGACTTGTAGACAAAGAGGGTGGTTTCCTTTGGATAGGTAGAACAATTGACCTGAAGGCAACTGTAGAAGCAGACAAGTTCGTGGAAACCGACATGAGAGACTTTTCAGAACTCAAAATTGAGGCTGACAAGTTCGAACTGGTCACTGAGCACCCTGAAGGTTCTTATACCATTGTGCAAGACGAAATTGAAGAAGGGGTAAAGTACCTGAAAGTAACTGACCCTAAGAAGTTCTGGGAAATCTCGAATTATCTGGTGGTTACAACCAAAGGATAATTCCTAAACATAGATCGGTGCGGCCTCCATTAGTGCAGGCCGCACCAACTAAAACCAAAACATATCAATCATGAAAAAGCGACTAATTATACTAATACTTCCACTGCTGCTGCTTGGTGTAAGCTCAGCAAAAGCACAGGGAGGACTGATCATCGGTGCTAATATGTCGAACCTTTACATCGACAATGTAGACGATGAGAATTCAAAGCTAGGGCTCAACATTGGTATTTATAACCGATGGGGTGCTCCAGGCGGACTAGGCATCAGACATGAGCTACTGTATAGCCAGAAAGGTGCCGCAGCTCAATACGATAACTTCCTTCAGGGAAGCGGACATTACAGGTTTAATCTGAACTACATCAAAATGCCTGTCATGTTGAGTATCAAAGCCGGTCCGCTGGAAATACATGGCGGTCCTTACTTAGGCCTGCTTGTAGGAGCTAATGTCAAAGATGTAGACAGTGACGGCAACATTAATCAGATTGCCGAACTAGATAGAGACGATTTCAATACTGTAGACTATGGTGCGGCAGTGGGTCTTTCACTCGGTTTTACCGGTGGACACATAGGTCTCAGATACAACTACGGTATGAGAGAAATCGGTCGTGATGGATCTTTTGCAGGTCAGGCGACTGAAAATGCCAAAAACTCGGCTTTGACCCTGAGTTTAGGTTTAGGTTTGAACTAGATAAAAGTGGTCGAAAGGCCACTTTTTCCTCGAACCTAAGGTCTCAGACATACTAATAACTAAGCTTTTCGTTATATGTGTGTCGAAAGGCCGAACCACAAGCCACCAACCAGCCCATACGAGAGTTTCATCACTTTTTCCCACGGGGAATTGAATTGAAATTTTTTAGCAACCCTTTTAAACATAAGTAAGATGAAACAAACAATGAAAGTAGGCATGGTTTTGCTCGGAGCGCTCACCATCGCCATGTGGTTCGGAATCTCTTCTGTAACCAAAAAAAAAGAAGTACTCAGCAGCCAGTACAATCAACTGGAAAGCCAGATGATCCAAAAAGAATCGGCATTTGAAGACATGCTCTCACTGTACGATAAAGTCGAAGATCAAATCGGTGACATTCTGGAAAGAGAAAACCTGATTCAACACCAGGGTAATGATCGACTTGACAGAAGAAATAATGAGAAAATTTTTAAGGAGATCAGTATGATAGATGATTTGATTTTTCGCAGCAAGCAGGACTTGTTGAGACTGGAAGATGAGGCCAAAAGCTCCAACCTGAAATTGGGTGTATTTGAGAAACGCATTAACGGACTGCAAGCTGACTTGAAAGAGCGCGCAGAAGTGATCAGCACTTTAAAGGCTGAATTAAGCAAAAAGGATGAAACCTTAGCCATGATGATTACTGAGCAAGACTCTTTGAACAGAACCATCAACGCACAATTGGAAAATCTGGAATTGAGAGCCCTTGAAGTGCAGCAACTGACTGCTCAGAATAGTGAGTTGAACAAAAGCTTCCTGGCCATTGGAACCTTCGAGGACCTGGAGTCTAAGGGAGTAGTAGCCAAAGAAGGTGGTTTCCTGGGCCTTTTTGGAAAAAGAGTAGCTCTGCAGGAAGAAGCTGACGAAAAAGCATTCATGACTGTTGATCGCAGAAACATGCAAACCCTGAGAATTGAAGCTGCCTCATTGAGTCTGGTAAGCAACCACCCTCAGGGATCTTATCAGATTGTACCTGGCGAAAGCGAATCAGAAAAAGTATTGGAAATCACCGATCCGGAGGCCTTCTGGAAAATTTCAAAGTACCTGGTGATCTCTAAAAAGATATGAGTTGATTGGTGTTGAGGAGTCCCGAAGCCCTTCGGGACGGAGGCCCGGCTGGAGAGTCGGGCTTCTTTTTTATATAACCTCGGCTCATTTAACCTTGCAAATTTGGAATTGAATTCCGAATTTGCAAGGATGATTCTAAGATCTGAATATCAGAATATACAGAAAATGTTATCTATTTTTCCGGCTATTGCCATTCTTGGGCCGCGACAGGTAGGCAAAACTACTTTGGCTATTGAATTGGCCAAAGAGCAAGATTCTATTTATTTAGATCTGGAATCGCCAAGAGACAAGGCTAAAATCTCTGAACCGGAAGACTACCTCTCGAGACACTCAGACAAGCTGGTTATACTAGATGAGATTCACCGGGCACCGGGCCTATTCAGTATTCTAAGAGGCTTAATTGATGAAAACAGACGACAGGGAAAGAAAGCCGGGTCTTATCTTCTACTTGGTTCCGCCTCTTTAGACCTATTGAAACAAAGCGGAGAAAGTCTGGCAGGCAGAATTGCCTATGTCAATCTCAATCCTTTAAACTATGCCGAAGTAGAAGCTTCAGAATTGGATAAACTTTGGCTGAGGGGTGGTTTTCCAGAAAGCTTTTTGGCCAGCAATGATTATAATAGTTTCAAATGGAGAGAGAACTTTATTAAAACATACATTGAGAGAGATATCCCTCTCTTAGGACCAAAAATACCTTCGGAAACACTAAGACGTTTCTGGACGATGCTTGCCTATGAACAAAGTGGAATACTCAATGCATCAAAGCTTGCCAGGTCTTTAGGCGTTGACTCCAAAACAATTGCCAACTATATCGACTTACTGGTCGATTTACTGCTTGTTCGAAGGCTACCTGCCTGGCATAAAAATGAAGGTAAACGTCTCGTTAAAAGCCCTAAAATATATATTAGAGACTCAGGCATAATGCATGCTCTTCTACAGATCAAAAATATGGAAATGCTGCTGAGCAATCCGATTTTAGGAGCCAGTTGGGAAGGCTTTGTTATAGAGAACCTCATAGTTTCATTACCTGAAGGTTGTCGTTACTATTTTTATCGGGCAGGTGGTGGAGCTGAGATTGATTTTGTCATAGAGTTCAGCCCAAAGAAAGTATGGGCTCTGGAAGTAAAACGCAGTCTAACGCCTAAAGTGGAAAAGGGTTTTTATTCAGGTGCTGAGGATGTACAAGCTGAAAGAAAATTGATCATATACCCGGGAAATGATAACTATAAACTTGCTCATGATGTAGAGGTTATGTCAATCGGCCAAATTTGTCAACTACTAAACGCCAAATAAGATGCGTAAAATCAGCAACGAAGAGCTTAACCGCCCCGACCTGGAAACTTTTAAAGAACAGGAGAAGAACCCCATCATTCTGGTACTGGATAATATAAGAAGCATGCACAATGTTGGGTCTGCTTTTCGCACAGCTGACGCCTTTGCCATTGAAGGCATTTATCTCTGTGGTATTACGGCTCAGCCCCCGCACCGGGAAATCCATAAAACAGCACTTGGCGCCACAGACTCTGTCTACTGGCAGTATTTTGAAACTACTTCAGACGCTTGCCAATCACTGAAAGAGGCAGGCTATAAAATTGCCGCAGTAGAGCAGGCCGATAAGAGCATTTCTCTGGAGACCTTTGAGCCTCAGCCAGAAGAAAAACTCGCCCTGGTCTTTGGCAACGAAGTTTTTGGGGTTGAGGAAGACATCGTAAAATCGGCTGATCTATGCCTTGAAATCCCGCAATTTGGCACCAAACATTCTATCAATGTCAGCGTAAGCATGGGAGTGGTTTTATGGGATATTCTGAGTAAGCTGAAATTCGGTTCAGAAGTATAATTCCTGTATTTTCAGCCCATAACTCAAATATCAATGAAAGACATTAACAATAAAGGCAAAGTCAACAGATTCAAGTATCTGCTGTATTTCTATGGTTTCTTTGTGGTATTCATGTTCATCTACAAGTTCATTATTGCCCCTGACCTTCCCAACCTGGTACTACTGGCAGCCTTTGCACCGCTCTTTGGTTTTATGTCTTCTTTTGTAAACTGGCCCATCTATATTCATGCTGCGGAAGCAGATGGTGGAATGGTCATCAACACTCAGAAATTATTTTCTAAAAAACAGCACTCCCTTTTAATCACTAAATATAACTTCGACAGCTATTTCGAGACAGACCACTTTCACATTGGCCTGAATGTGTTAGACGAGGATGACAAGCTGAGAAAACACCGAATCAAAGTAAGCTGGATGCGACTCAAAGACCTTCGAGCGCTGGAAGAAAAGCTGAAAGAGATTAATCCGTATGCACCGGTGAAATAGTATGGAGTATGGAGTACATAGTACCTAGACTAATGGCCGGAATAGTAGCGGGAATTATAAGCTACATATTAGGATTAGCTATAGGCGCTAAAATATTTATAAAACCCTACAAGCATTCATCCTGGTTATTCAACACAAAAGGTATAGCATTAAGCCTGTGATTAATTCTTTTGAGAATAATGCTATTTACTGGTACTTAATGAACGCTTCTTGAATCAAGTCTCAATACTAGGTACTAGATACTCACTACTACCCCTCCCTCCTAGGAGAGATGCCCTTTAGGGCGGAGGGGTTACTCCTCAAACAACTCGGTCCAGGCAGCGGCAACAGCTCTTGACTGTCCTCCTTTCCACTCAGGAGCTCCAGGAATCTCAGTGGCCTCGGCCAATTGTTCTTTAGACTTTCCATCGGCTTGTCCCTTCTTCACAAATTCCATGACCTTGGCCAGGTAGTTTTGAAAAGCCTTCAAGTCTTCTCTGCCTCCTTTCACTTCATAGCCATCTCCCGAATGTCCATACACAAAGAGGGTATCTCCATCAAAGGTGTTATAGGCTTTCTCCAGTGCCTCCTGCCAGTTGGTGATATTAGCCCCAGCGGTTTTGTCGATAAAAGGCACTCTACGATTGAACAACATGTCACCACAATGGACAATATTCGCATTTTCAAAGTGCACAAAAGAATCACCATTGGTATGGCCAGGTCCAAAGTAGTGCATGGCAATACGCTCGCCACCCACTTTCTCTCTGAACGATCCACTTCTATAAGTTGTATCTGGCAACAATTGACTGTCAAGACCTCCTCTGGCTTCAGCCCCTCGCTTCTGATTCAGCATAGAGTTTTCGTGGGCCATTACCTTATTCACTATTCCCTTGAAGGAAATATTTCCGGCAGTGTGGTCACCATGGTGATGGGTATTAACCAACAGGTCAATCTTTCTCTCCGACTGCTTTTTAATCTCATCAATCAAGTGTTGAGACTGATCTGGAAACTGAGAGTCAACCACTGCAATTCCCTCATTGGTAATCATATAGGCAATAGTGCCTCCTCTTTCTGTAAAGATGCCCACGTTATTACGTAGCATTTCCATCTGATACGAGTTTTGAAACAGGAGTTTCATCAATGGAGAAGACAGACTTAAGCCTGCAGTGCCAATGATTGATTTCTGAATAAAGTGACGTCTGTTGAGCATGGGTTTGATTTTACCTGAAATTACATGGTTAGTACTCCAAGTACCAACCACTTATGTAATTGAAAGTTTAGATAAAGCGCTTGTTGGCCCTTTTTGGTATTTTGGCCGACTAAAACTCAGCTCATGAAGAAATCACTTATACTGTTGCTATTAACTTTCACTCTGGGCATTCATGCTCAGGAGTGGCCAATGGAATTGCTCACGCATCCGGAGAAAACTTCATTCAGAGAAACCTCTACCTACAAGCAGGTGATGGATGTTGTCAATGCAGCCATTAAAGACAGCCCTTACGCGCACCTCATTTCTATGGGGCAATCCAAAGAAGGGAAAGAAATTCCAGTGGTGGTTATGGCGAATCCAAAAGTGGAAACAGCTGAAGAAGCCAAAGCCTCAGGTAAGCCAATCATTTACGTACAAGGTAATATTCACTCTGGTGAAGTAGAGGGTAAAGAAGCTCTTCAGGTTTTGCTTCGCGAAATCCTGAAAGGAGATAAATCATATCTGCTGGACAATCAGATTATCCTTTTTGCTCCTATCTACAACACAGACAGCAATGACAAACTTGAGCAAGGCAGAAGACCCTCACAGGAGGATAGTCCTATTAAAGTGGGAATCAGATCTAATAGTCAGGGATGGGACCTCAATCGCGATGGTATAAAAGCCGAAGCACTAGAAACCAAGGGGCTTTTCCAGAATATCATTGTTCCCTGGGATCCTACACTTTTCGTTGATCTCCATACTACTAATGGTGTTTGGCATGGCTACTCTCTTACCTGGGCTCCAAGTTATCATACAGCGGGAGAGAAGGCTCCTTTTGACTACACATGGGACAAGATTTTGCCAACAGTAACAGACGAGGTATTGACTAAAGATGAGATTCACCTGGGACCTTATGGCTATTTCTATGAAAGAAGAGAAGGCTGGCCAATCAAATCGATTTACACCTATAATCACCATCCGCGTTATCTGGTAAACCAGTTTGGACTTAGAAACCGCATGGCAATTTTGAGTGAGGCCTTCGCTCATGAGAGATTGTATCAGCGTATGGCCAGTACTTACGCCTTTGTTCGCGAAATTCTGGAGTACACCAACGAACATGGCAAAGAAATGATGGCCGTAAATAAGCAAGCCGAGGAGGCTGCCATCAGCCTGGTTAAAGAGCAGGCAGGAAAAGTGAAGAAGGGAGTTCGCTTTGAAATGGTACCATTACCAGATCCGGTTGAAAACTACAGACTTTACAACCACATTAAAACTACCAATGAAAATGGTCAGGAAAGATATATCAGATCGAGAGAGATCATTGAACTAGAAAATGTGACCAACTACAGTGCCTTTGATGCCACAGTTTCTTCTACACTACCAAGAGGTTATGTGATCCCTGCCGAAATGAGTGATATCGCAAAGCACCTTCAGATTCTGGGTGTTAAGGTAGACACGTTGAGCAGGAATACGAGAGCTTCCGGTGAAGCTTTCACGGTAACTCAATTGGAAAAATCGCAGAGACCTTTCGAGGGACACAATATGGTTACCGTTCAGGGCGAGTTTTCTGAGGCCACTAAAAGATTTAAAAAAGGCGATTTCTATGTTGACCTGGCTCAGCCATTGGCTAATCTCATCTTCTACATGTTAGAACCACAGTCAGATGATGGATTGGTGAACTGGAACTTCTTCGATCAATATTTCGAGCAGAACAACATCAGCGAAAAGCCTGTCGAGTATCCTGTTTTCAAATACTTTGAATTGAAATAGTCATGAAAAAAAACGTCTTCAACGGAATACTCGCATTGCTACTACTGACCATAGCAGCTTGCGAACAGAAAACTGATCTGGAAAAAACGATGGACACTGTAAGCCAGCACACCATCAAAGATCACATCTATTACCTGGCTTCAGATGAGCTGAAGGGAAGAAATACGGGTTCGGAAGAAATCCTTATTGCTGCAAATTATCTGGCCAATCAGCTGGAAAAATACGGAGCTCAGCCGATAGCGGGACAGGACGGCTACTTTCAGGCAATACCATTAAGAAAGAAAACGCCTGCCACTGCAGGCCACTTTGAATATGGCGGCAGAGCGTTTGACCTCAATGAAGACTTTCTGGTGGTTGAAGGGAAGACCGGCAACTATGAGGGTGAGGTTGTTTACCTGAACTATGGACTGGAAGATGATTATACCAATGCCGATGTTTCTGGCAAAATGGTATTTGCCAAAGCCGGAAATGGTGAGGTGTCTGACAGAAGAGAAATTCTTCAATTGAGCCGCGAGAAATATGAACTGGCCAGATCTAAGGGTGCTACCGGATTGGTAGAGTTTTACAATTCACCGGCAACCCCCTGGAATCAGTTGGGTTTTCTCTTTAACAGGGTGAATATCTCGCTGGATTCTTTCGAAGAAAAAGGTGAAATCATTCCTCACCTTTGGTTGAAAGATCTGGATAATGCCAATCAGCGCTATATGATGACCCGAAGTATCAAAAGGGCCAGTATTGAAATTGAAGGCATGCAAAACGAGCTCACTAAAGACAGGAATGTGGTGGCTATGGTAGAAGGAACTGACCCTGATTTGAAAGATGAATTCATTATGTTCTCTGCCCATTATGACCATGTGGGCATCGGCAGGCCTAATGAAGAAGGAGACTCCATCTATAATGGTACCCGAGACAATGCCATTGGTTCGGTTACGGTGCTTTCGGCCGCTGAAAATATTGCTAAGTACCCGATGAAAAGGAGTGCCTTGTTTGTGCTCTTTACCGGAGAGGAAAAAGGACTTTTAGGAAGCCGCTATCTGGCCGATCATCCTGTTATTCCTAACGATGAAATTGTCTTTTGCTGGAACAGTGACAATGCCGGATATAACGATACGACTGTTTCTACCATCATTGGTTTGGAACGCACAACTGCTTCAGGTATGATCAAAGAAGCCAATGAAGCCTTTGGCTTAACCGCCATTGATGACCCTGCGGGGGAACAGGGGCTCTTCGACCGATCTGATAATGTCAGCTTTGCCAGAAAAGGAATCCCGGCTCCCACTTACAGTCTCGGCTTCCGATCGTTCAGCGGTGATGTTACCAAGTATTATCATCAGGCGGGAGACAACCCTAATACAGTTGACTATGACTATCTGGAGAAGTTCTTCAAGAGTTATGTCTATGCCTCAAGACTGATCGGTAATGCCGCAGAAACACCTTTCTGGTTACCGGGTGACAAGTACTATGAAACAGGCATGGAACTGTATGGGAAAGAAGATTAAGAGTTAGAAATTGAGAATGAATAATAAAGCCCTCTTAGGAGGGCTTTTTTAATCTTAAGCTATTTGTTTTAATCTCACACCAGAGACACCAGACCAATGTATCTGATTTTCATCCTGACGAAGGAAGGATATGCCAAATTCTTACTTGAGGCAGGTGTCTCTACTACGGAAAGAGCTGTCGAAACCAAGACTCAGGAGCAAAAAATGGAACGTCACTTTTTACCCTGTTTTCTTTCAAGTTTCTCCTTCAGGAACTTGAATCTATACCAGCCAAAAGCAACTCCGGCTGGAATGGCAATGACCAGGTTGAGCAGGTTCTTCTCAGGTTCCATTGGCTTTTCTTCATCCACCAAAGGAATTCCAATGTAGATGATCAGCCAGATCACAATCATGTAGATAATGCCCTTAAGGGCCCAGTTATATTTAGTCATTGCCTGCTATTTCATGTATTAGCCTTAATCCATCTAAGGTCAAATGTCTTTTCACCTCATCAAATCTTTCATGCAGCGGATGCAGAATCGAAGAAAGCCCACCCGTAGCAACAACTTTGGTTTTCTTTCCCAGTTCAGCATGAATCTTATCCAGCATACCCTCCACCATACTCACATAGCCCCAAAGTACTCCGGCCTGAATGGCATGGATAGTATCGGTTCCAAGAATTGAGTCAGGCAACTCCAAAGGAACCTCAGGTAATTGAGCTGTATTGCCCACTAGTGCTTTAATGGCTGTCTTGAGTCCGGGAGCTATGTTCACTCCCTGAATGAGACCGTCTTTGCCCACAATTGTAAAAGTGAGTGCCGTACCAAAATCGACAATAATAATGTCCTCCTGATAAATCTGATGCCCCGCTACAGCGTTGGCCACCAGGTCCGTGCCAATCTGATACGGCCTTTTGGTTCTGACCGGCAACCGATCATAGATTTTCGGGCCAACAAACAAGGGGTCTTTTTCTATCAATGAAGCCGAAAATTCCTGTAGAACATCATTGAGCTGAGGCACTACGGAGGAGATAACGATCCCTTCTACTTCCTCCAGTTTAAGATTGGCTTCCAGGAAATTCAGTCGGAGAAACTTCTCATACTCTACCTGGCTTTTGACGGGCATTGTATCGAATCGCCATTCGTGAATCCATTGACCGTTCTGGTGTATTCCAAAAACGATATTTGTATTACCGGCATCTATGGCTAAAAGCATGTGGCTAGTTTAATGTTTAAAGTTCAAAGTTTCATCAGTCACAACAGAAACTTTGAACTGTTTTATTGACCTCTCTCCGGAGACTGATTAATCAATAAACCTTGGAGGATGTTGCTCATCGAACTCGGTCGCTTCCTGATAAGCTCTTGCCACACTCAAAATAGTGGCCTCATCGAACAGGTTACCGATAAATGAAATACTGGTTGGACTTCCCTGATTGTTATAGCCATTTTTCAATACAACACATGGATGTCCGGTGAGATTAGTCGTCAGCAATTGAGAACCTCCAAAGCTCGGGGTTACGATCACATCATACTCTTTCATCAGCGCGTTCACCTTTTCTACCAGTTGGTATCTGGCTCGGTTGGCATTAATGTAGTCGACTGCAGAGGTAAATCTGGCTGCCCGGAAAAGATTTGGCCATGCTCCGGCATTCTGGCGAACCAGTAGTGTATCTCTGTCAGATCGGGTCAGAGCATCGAATGCAGCTGAAGCTTCTGCCGTCAGAATGGCCTGCATGGCACCAAAAGGCATATCCGATACCCATTCTACCGGTTCGAGATTGGCTCCCAGGCTTTTTAAAACCTCCAGAGAGATAGAGTCATTGGTTTTCTGGGTGCCTCTTCCACCATCAAAATAATCTTTCAGATACCCGATTTTCAACTTTGACAAATCGGCTTTCCCCTGATAATTGAACGGATGATTCTGCACCGTCAGGTCTTTCTGATCTTCTCCACGAATCACATCGAAAACGATGGCGCAATCCAGGGCAGACCTTGTCATCGGGCCGATTTTATCCATGGTCCAGCTCAAGGCCATTGCACCTGCTCTGCTAACTCTGCCAAAGGTAGGTCTGAGGCCTGTGACCCCGTTTCTGGTGGACGGAGATACTATTGATCCCAAAGTTTCTGTACCCAAGGCGAAAGGAACCAGTCCGGCTGCGGTCGATGAGCCAGATCCGGCACTAGACCCACTGGAACCTTGCTGTAAATTCCATGGGTTTTTGGTTGTTCCTCCATACCATACATCTCCCATGGCCAGTGCTCCCAGAGTGAGTTTGGCCACCAACACCGCACCGGCATTATCCAGTTTTTTAATTACTGTGGCCAGCTCGTCTCCTCTGTTTTGTTCTTTATATGGTCCTGCTCCCCAGGTTGTTTTATAGTCAGGCACGGAAAATAAGTCTTTAGCTCCATAAGGAATACCATGAAGAGGACCCAGATATGTACCATTCTTCAGCAAATCATCAGCCCTTCTGGCTTGTGCCATGGCACGTTCTTCTGTAATGGTAATGACCGATTGAAGCGTATCACCATATGTTCTCAGGCGCTCGATGAAAAACTCCGTTAATTCAACAGAAGTAATCTTTCTTTCTCTGATCAATACTGAAAGTTCTGCTACGGTATAAAATGCCAGTTCATTTCTGTTGGCCGGCATTTCAACGCTCTGGGGTAATTCCCAACGTTGGGCTTGTTGAGTAGTTGGAATAGCCTTTCCTGTATGTTGAGGTCTGAAAGTGAAGGCAGGAGGAACACTATTATCTATTTCGTATCCATGAAGTTCCTTGATACCATTCAGGGTCTGATTCACATTCCTCAAAAGTTGATCCACCTCATTCTGGTTGAAGTTAAGATCCAACACCTTTTGCGCTGCCATGATCTCTTCAGCACTGACACTATCATCCTGGACCCAATTGAGTCCTGCAAAAAATGTCAAAGCCAGCATACCCCCTGCTGCTAAAAGCTTAGGGTGGCTATTAAAAGGTAGTAGTTTTTTCATCTTGCTTAAGGTTAAACTTTAATATTGCAGGGTAGAATTTTACTCAACAATAAGAATTGACATAAGTTATATAATCGATGGAGACACCGCAAAGTTTATTTCCACAGTGGATGAGAGGATTTCTTTTGGTAGCCGCTGCCTACAATGTTTTATGGGGTGTCTTAATTGGCTGGTTTCCGGAAACCTTTTATCAATGGATCACTGAAACAGAGGCTGCCGCGCCATCCATTATTACCTGGCAAGGTCGGGGAGTACTAGTTATGGCTGCTATTTATTTGATGAGCGCCATACACCCGGGTAAGCTCTGGTTCTTCATTCTCTTCGGAGCAATAACCAAAGTAGCAGGAGCTATTTGGTTTTATCAGGTCATTTTGAAACAGGAAGTAGGTAAAAGAGGTCTCTTTCATTTACTAATGAACGACCTCATTTGGGTTCCAATTTTACTGTGGATCGCCTGGCAGGCATATCAGTACAAAAAACTAAAAGCATGAAAGAACATTACACCAGACTATTCGAGTATAATTTATGGGCCAACAACGAATTCTCAGAAATCTTAAGGGCCAAGCCATTCGATAATTCCAAAATTCTGAAACTGATCTCGCATGTGGCCAATGCCCAGGCCATTTGGCTAAGCCGAATCAAAGACGAGACACCAGGTGTTGGGGTTTGGGATGAGTATGATCTCAAAGAAGCACTGGAGCTTTTATCCTCTACAAGTCAGGATTGGCTAGACTTCATCTATTCAGGAGACCTGGAACAAGACTCAATCAATTACAAAAATTCAAAAGGACAGTCTTTTGAGAGCCGGGTTACGGATATTCTCACCCATGTCATTAACCACGGCACACATCACAGAGGTCAAATTGCCTATATGTTAAGAGAAGAGGACATAGACCCTCCCGCTTCAGATTTCATCTTTTATGTAAGGAATTAGAAGAAGATGAACTTCTTTCTCTTGTAAAGAGGTGTTCTCTCCTTCCTCACTAGGGCTGATCCGGTTCTTGAACTACCAAAACAATATGGTTTGCGGGAATTGGCCTTCAGCTGGTTTAAGTTGATACTAAAGAAGAATCCGACCGATTTCTTTTCCGGAGCAAACAGGGTACCCAATGCATGGGTGCCAATGGTCAATGGTCCGTATCGGCCAGCGAGTCCTAGCTGCGTATCTCCTTCGAAGTTGTGGAAAACGGGCAGATAGAGTCCATAAAGTCCTGTCTCGTACCTTGGCGTTACCGTTATGCTATTAATGTAGCTAAGCCGATAATCGGTAGGCATCACCCAACTTAAGTCTGCTACGGCAGCCACATTGAAGAAGAGGTTATTGCCGAAGTTATAATCGTAATTCAAACGGAAGGCAGTGGGTAAACTGACAGAATAAGCTCCGGAAACATCTTGAAGCTGAAGAAGCGTATTGAGTGAATCTCGGAACTCTCTGAAACTACCAATTCCATCCAAAACATTGTCGAGATTGGCTGTATTCGCACCAGGATCAAGTCCGGTTGAGATAAATGAAGCAGCCCCTTGCTCAAACTTCAGGGTGCCGATGTCGGTAATAGAGGCGCTTACTCTGAATTCATAGTCAAGGTCTCGGTTGAGACTAGTTCCGGCAGCTGTTTTTGGGTCAGGCCTGTAAGCCACTCGTTCATAGACCAATCCAATATCAGCTCCTCCAAAAGTCAGTCCTGTGCCTTTAGGGGGTAATTGCATGGCTTCAGTGCCGTCGAATTGTTCATAACGATCGAGATTGGCTGAATATCCTGCTGAGATATTAAAAGTGCTGAAATCAACAATGCCTGAATTATCAATATCATAATCAGCATCGGAAAGGTCCATCCATACATGACCAGAGGGATTAGCCGCCTTGAGCGTGACACCCATTTTCCACCGGTGATAGCCATCGTCTTTCAAAACACCTCCATAGGTAAATGCATATTCCTGCCAGGTAGCGGTCGATAGTCTCAGGGTTTCATTGGCATAGCTTCGGTCTGTGAAAGCCGGAGAAGCAAACCGATTGATCTGTATGATAAAATTGGGAGAGATATCTGTACCATTGGCCATAGCTCTCATTCGATAGCTAAAACCAAAACCTCTGTTTCTTGAGAGGGACAATAAGGCTGAAAATCCACCAAGACTTGCATTAGCACTTAGGTACCTCTCTTCGAGTCCGTCTTGCCTGATGAATACACTGTTTCCTTCGCTATCATTTGTCAACACGGCAATATCATTCGATAGATAAAGATTTGCATTGACCAGATTGAAGTCAAACTTATAGGGTGACTTGGCCACCAGGGCAGGTTGATCTCTGAGACCAATTACCCCTGAAAAGTCGGAGTTAATAAACCCGTTAAATTGCTGTGCCCAGACACCCATTGAGCAACCAATTGATAGCCAAAGACTTATAAAAACAGCGGATTTTCTTAGAAATGTCACTTGCAATGGCAATTTACATAAGGATTTTTGAAAAAATTTTCACTCAGCTAAGATTAGGCATAAACGATTAAAGACCACTGTTTTCAACCATTTAGTCATTTGAAACGGAATTATATTCTGAAAATTTCAACACCACAAAATTATAACGTTTGTATCTACTTATATTTTATTTTCTGAAATACGTTTTTTTGTATGTGAAAAACATCATTCATTGTATGAACCGCGGTTTTCTGTATATTTGTATCACTTTCGCTTAACACCTCGAGGTCACCTCCTCATCTTAAAACTTTCCCCAAGACTACTTTACCAAACAACCTGAATCGAACTAGCGACTAATTTAAGTCGTGTGCTCAATAGTATTATTTCTACACCCTGCTATCAGGGTGAAAGGTAATTTACGATCGAACTAAGTAAAGTACCTAAAGTGTAAGGATCGGTAATTCCCTCTAACGAACAAGGGCAGTTACCAGGAACTTCATACCGTGAAAGAAATTCTTACACGGTGCTTTGAACATCGCCCTGATGATCAGTCAACAGGGTTATCGATGTACAAGAAGTTGCTAAATAGCGTATTCCTATCTACACTCTTCAGCGTAATGCTGGTAGCGACACATTCCCTTTTTGCCAACAACAACTACGAACGATTACTTTCTAAACAAGATGCTGCTGAGGATATAGAAGTTTACTTCAATATCATAGATCAGCAGCATGGTAATCCTTATCAATACATTTCCAGGGCAGAGTTTAAGTCTCTTATTAATGAGACCATTGCCAATCTACCCGAAACAATTACTTACAAAGAGTTCGATCTCCTCTTAAGCCAGCTGAACAATAAGATCAGATGTGGCCACACTGTTATAAGCCTAGACACAGATTTTCTTAAATCGGTCACAGATGTAGCTCAGTTTTTTCCATATCCCGTAAGAATTATTGATGACGCTTATTACATCGACTTCGAGGACGGCTCTCTTCCATTAGGTTCCAGACTCATCAGCATCAATGGAAATAGCGTTGACCAAATGACACAGGCACTTACTGCCTTAACAGTAACCGATGGTTACAGTGCCTCCAAACCGATTCGTGAAATCGAAAGCCGATTTGGCTACTACTACTTCCTGAAATATGGCGCAGCCAATACTTTCAAAGTGACTTATGAAACCGCGGCCGGAGAGAAATTAACCTCAGATGTAAACGGGATTGAGGGTAATAAAATGCTTGCCAACAACTACTACAGACCTGTATATAAACTGAATGAAAGATATTATCATTTTACACATTTAGATGCGATCGACTCCCTTCAAACACTGGTGCTTACCTTGAATACATTCCAGGCTAACCCTGACTGGTTCTTCAAGCAATTGGCATCGCGTTATAATGAGGAAAGCAAAGAGTTCGACTTTGACAACCTTGTAATCGATTTGAGATTGAATGAAGGGGGCGATCGCAGAATATTGAACTTCCTGTATGAGTTTTTAGGTGGAGGAAAACTGGTCGATCCTTCTAAAACATCGGTTAGAAACCGAAATATCGCACTGACCGACTATTTGGTAGCTATTAATGGTGCCAACAGCTCAACAGAAGTAGTACAGAATGCTAGTGACTATCTGAAACAGCATTTTAGCCTGCAAAACGCAGAAGGTTTTGGAAGTGACATCGAGAACTGGCACGACCAATTTGACCTGGGCATTCACTGGGAAGGTACCGCCTTTAAAGGCAACATCTATGTACTGACTTCAGGAAAGACTTTCTCTGCTGCCGCTGACCTGGCCAGAATCCTTAGCGAAATGTCTAATGTTACTTTGGTGGGTGAGGAAACCGGAGGAGGACATAATGGAAGAACAGCTAATATGTTGTTGATCTACAGCCTTCCTAATACCCAAACCATGCTTCAGGTGCCTGTTATCTATGAAGAGTTTATCAACGTAAGCAACAGTTCTGAAGGACGTGGTACTTTCCCCGATTATCTGGTTACTCAGAGTTATACCGACCTGCTAAATAAGAAAGACACTGCTTTCGAATTCACCCTGAAACTGATTAACCAAAACGGTCAGTTTGGAAGTCACTAATTAGCAGCAAAACCTTTTTCTGACTTTCCCCGAAAGATTTACCTTTATGGAATGAGTAAACCAGAGAAGACCCTCTTCCTGCTCGATGCGATGGCCCTTATCTACAGAGCCCATTTCGCATTCAGCAAAAACCCACGAATCAATTCCAAAGGTCTCAATACAGGCGCACCATTTGGTTTTACCAATAGCCTCTATGAAATCATAGATAAAAGAAAACCTACACACATTGGAGTAGCTTTCGATACCAGTGCCCCAACATTCAGGCATGAAGAATACAGCGAATACAAGGCTCAGCGTGAAGAAACTCCGGAAGACATTAAAATCGGGACACCAATCGTAAAAGACATCGTCCGTGCCTTTAATATTCCTGTATTGGAAATGGATGGCTTTGAAGCTGATGATGTCATTGGAACACTAGCCAAGAAAGCGGCCCGTGCCGGATTTGAGGTATTTATGATGACCCCGGATAAAGATTATGGTCAGCTGGTTGAAGAGCATGTTTACCTCTATAAGCCTGCCTTTATGGGAAATGGCGTAGACATTATGGGTGTTCAACAGGTTCTGGACAAATGGGATATTGAGCGAATTGACCAGGTAGTTGACATGCTAGGCCTTCAGGGCGACTCTGTAGATAATATTCCGGGTATTCCGGGAGTAGGGCCCAAAACAGCTTCCAAGTTGCTCAAAGAATATGGCAGTATGGAAGCTATTCTTGAACATGCCCATGAAATTAAAGGCAAGTTGGGTGAGAAAATTGCCAACAACGCGGAGCAGGGTCTACTTTCTAAAAAACTCGCCCGAATCAATATTGAAGTACCGGTAGAATTCGATGAAAAGGCCTTAGAGTATACCGGCCCCAATGTAGAAAAGCTTACAGGGATATTTGAAGAGCTAGAATTCAGAACCACACTGAAAAGAATTCTGGGTGAATCTACTTCACCAACACCAAGCGCTAAACCGAAACCTGTCGCCTCAGAACAAATGGCTTTATTTGGCGATACACCTGCTTTGATAGAAAAAGAGGAGGTAGTGATTGATGAGAAACTCAACGTTTCCAACACAAAGCACAAATACCATCTCATTGATAGCCCAGCGCTTAGAAAACGACTCATTAAGTACCTCTCTGCTCAAAAGGAATTCTGTTTCGACACCGAGACCGATAGCCTGGAACCTATAGAAGCGAATCTGGTCGGTCTGGCGTTCAGCTATGTAACGGGTGAAGCCTATTATGTACCAACACCAGAGGATAGGGAAGAGACACAGAAAATTCTGGAGGAATTCAGGCCTGTTTTCGAAAATGCCCAAATCGGAAAGATTGCTCAGAATGCCAAATATGATGTACAGGTCTTAAAGAACTATAACATCGATGTCAAAGGGCCAATTTTCGATACCATGATTGCGCACTATCTTATCGATCCGGATACCCGACATAATATGGATGTACTGGCAGAAAACTATCTCAATTATACGCCCATATCCATCACTGAGCTCATCGGTAAAAAGAGTGGTGGCAAGCAGGGTAATATGAAAGATGTGCCTGTACACAAGGTGGTAGAATATGCTGCTGAAGATGCTGACATTACATTGCAGCTTAAAAATGAATTTGCTCCACAACTAAATGAGGGTCGAATTCAGAAGCTTTTTGATGAGGTTGAAATGCCCCTTATGCATGTGTTGGCCGAGGTGGAATACAATGGTGTTAAAATTGACACCGAGACCTTGTCTACCATGTCTAAAGAACTGGAAGAGGCCAGCGCGATAGCAGAAAAGGAAATTTATGAACTGGCCGGAGAAGAGTTCAATGTAGCCTCTCCAAAACAGCTTGGAGTTATTTTATTCGACAAGCTTAAACTGGTCGACAAGCCTAAAAAGACAAAAACCGGTCAGTATGCAACAGGGGAAGATATTCTATCCAAACTGGCCGTAGAGCATGACATAGCCAGAAGAATTCTCGAATTCAGAGAGTATCAAAAACTGAAATCAACTTATGTAGATGCACTGCCCAATATGATCAGCCCGATTGATGGCTTGGTCCACACAGATTACCGTCAGGCAGTAGCCGCTACAGGTCGTCTGAGCTCGAATAATCCGAACCTTCAAAACATTCCTATCCGAACTGAGAAAGGAAGGGAAATCAGAAAAGCATTCATTCCCCGGTCAGAAGAGTTTACCTTATTAGCTGCTGATTACTCTCAAATAGAACTTCGTATTGTGGCTGCTTTTGCCAAGGATGAGAGCATGATTGAAGCCTTCCGCTCAGGAAAGGACATTCACTCCACTACGGCCAGTAAAGTATTTGGAGTGCCAATTGATGAAGTAGATCGTGACATGAGGCGTAAGGCCAAAGAGGTAAACTTCGGTTTGATCTATGGTATTTCAGCCTTCGGACTGGCACAGAATATCGGAATTTCCAGAACCGAAGCACAGCAGATCATAACGTCCTATTTCAATGAGTTCCCTGGCGTGAAGGAGTATATGGACGCTCAGGTAAATAAAGCACGGGAGTACACTTATGTCGAAACTATCCTGGGAAGAAGACGATACTTAAGAGACATTCACTCCAAAAACATGACCGTCAGAGGTCATGCCGAGCGAAACGCTATCAATGCCCCTATACAGGGAAGTGCTGCCGATATGATCAAGATTGCCATGATTAATATTCATGCCTGGATGAAAGAAGAAAAGTTAAAGTCTAAAATGATTATGCAGGTTCATGATGAATTGGTATTTGATGTCCACAACTCTGAGCTGGAACTGATGAAAAAGAAAATACCTGAACTGATGAAGAATGCCATAGAACTTGACGTACCTATGGAAGTTGAAGTAGGAGTAGGAGAAAACTGGCTAATAGCGCATTAGAATATGTTTAAAGTTACACAGGCAGATATAGAAGCTGCCCATGAAAGGATCCGTCCTTTTATCCACCACACACCAGTAATGAGCAGTCAAAGCATCAATGAAATGGTCGGTGCTGAGCTATACTTTAAGTGTGAGAACTTCCAGAAAATTGGGGCCTTTAAGGCCAGAGGGGGAATCAATGCCGTCCTTTCATTACCTGAAGCAGAAAGAAAGAATGGAGTAACTACACATAGTTCAGGTAATCATGCTCAGGCCATCGCTCTGGCCGCAAAGATGGCCGGAATTCCAGCCTATATCGTAATGCCCGAGACTGCACCGGAAGTAAAGAAAAAGGCAGTAGCCGGCTATGGTGCTAACATTACTCTCTGCGAGCCCACTCAGCAGTCCAGAGAAGAAACCTGTGCCAGAATTCAGGAGGAAACAGGTGCCACATTTATTTCCCCTTACAATGACTATTCTGTCATTACCGGTCAGGCTACCTGTGCCAAGGAACTGATAGATGAACAGCCAGAACTGGAAATCATCATAGCACCGGTTGGCGGTGGTGGGCTTATGGCAGGAACCGCACTTTCGGCTCATTACTATAAGCCGGAGATGATAGTCTATGCTGGAGAACCAGAGGGAGCCAAAGACAGCTACTTATCTATGCAGGCCGGTATCATTACTAAGGTAGATAAGCCATTGAGTATTGCTGACGGTCTTTTGGCCAGTATGGGCGATAAGAACTTCGAGATCATCAAAGCATTAGTTAAGGATATCTTTCTGGTCAATGATAAAGAGATTGTCGAAGCCATGCGCATTATCTGGGAACGCATGAAGATTGTGATTGAACCTTCATGTGCCGTGCCATTCGCTGCCATTCTGAAGAATAAAGAAGTCTTCCAAGGTAAAAAAGTTGGGGTAATTCTTACTGGCGGGAATGTAGATTTGGCTAAGCTGCCTTTTTAGTATAAAACTGCGCTTATCCGCCATTTTCTAAACTTAATTAGAGAGCATTAAAGTCCAACACCGGAAGAATCTTATAAAATCTGCGATTCAAATCGCAAATTTTGTATTATTTTTGCGATTGTATACGCAATATTATGATCAATCGTGAAATAGCAGGTCTTATTGAAAAGCGTCTTGGAGATCAAAAAGTGATTGTTCTACTTGGTCCAAGACAAGTAGGAAAGACTACCTTGTTAAAGCAGCGATTCACAACAAAAAAAACACTTTGGCTAAACGGTGATGATGCCGATACAAGAAATCAGCTTTCCAATCAGTCTGCTACTTGGATAAAACAGCTTTTGACAGGTCATGACAGGCTAATTATAGACGAAGCACAGCGCATTGAAAATATTGGAATAACCCTCAAGCTCATACACGACAATCTTCCAGAGATCAAGGTGATCGCAACGGGTTCATCCTCATTTGAATTGGCCAATCGAATCAACGAGCCCCTGACAGGCCGCAAGTGGGAATTCAGGCTTTGGCCCATAAGCTCTTCAGAAATGATAAGTCATCACTCCTTATTGGAAGAAACTCGGTTATTGGAACATCGCTTAGTCTATGGTTGGTACCCCGATGTAATCAATAACCCCGGAGACGAAAAGGAAATACTGAATACGCTGTCCGACAGCTACTTGTACAAAGATATTTTAACCTGGGAGCATATAAAAAAACCACAAAAGCTGGAACTACTGGTTCAAGCCCTGGCATTTCAAATCGGGCAAGAAGTATCTTATCATGAACTGGGTCAAATTACAGGATTGGACAATGAGACGGTAGAGCGCTATATCTCACTGCTTGAAAAAGCCTTCATCATTTTCAGGCTTCCCTCTCTCAGCAGGAACCTCCGCAATGAATTGAAAAAAAGTAGAAAAATCTATTTCTACGATGTGGGTATTCGAAACGCTGTCATTAAGAACTGGAATCCCATCAGTTTAAGACAAGACGTGGGTAGTCTTTGGGAGAACTTCCTGATTGTGGAACGCCTTAAGTACAAATCTTACCATTCTGTCTTCTCCAATGACTATTTCTGGAGAACTCATGCTCAACAGGAGATTGATTTCATTGAAGACTATAATGGCACCTTACACGCTTTCGAATTCAAATGGAGTCAGAAGAAGCAAGGACGTTTCAGTAAATCATTCACCCAGGCATACCCGAATCATGAATTACTTACTGTGAATCGTGAAAATTATCTGGAGTTTATACAAAAATAGAGATGAAGTCACGCTGAACTTGTTTTAGTGTCTTTCGATGTTGTAGCCTAACTCAATTATAATATGAATGATTACGAAACAAGTTCGTAATGACGTCTACAGTAAGATTACCGTCATCCTGAATTTATTTCAGGATCTGTTGGAAGGATATTGAAACAAGATGGAGTCTGATAGTGTGTTTGGGCGTACCTAGAAGTGTCGAGTTCTTTGATTCTCACAAATCATGCTCAAGGTCGATTCCAATGGACTCAGAAAGATCAATAAGTGTGGGGTTAAAATCCTTAATGAGGTTCCATTTCCAGTCCTTATGCCAATTCTTCAGTTGCTTTTCTCTGGATATTGCTTCTTCAATGAAAGCGAAAGACTCGTAATAGACTAAATCAGTACAGTTATACTTTTTTGAAAACTTAGATCAATTGCCTGATTTATGTTCTAAGACTCTCGATATTAAACCCGAGGTGACCCCTATATAAAGAACGGTTCTGTTCTTATTGGACATTATGTATGTGCTTCCTCCTTTGGCCATAGCACTAAATTAGGTGTTCCGAAACAAGTTCGAAGTATCGTCAAAAATAACGGCACCGTCATCCTGAATTTATTTCAGGATCTGCACGAAATATATTGATCAGCATAACCAAAAAAAGGTCAGGAATGGCAGTATAACTTGGTTCAGGCACTTACCAGTAGGGATTCCGAAACAAGTTCGGAATGACGGGTAACCGATACTGAATTACAAAACCTCCGCCAAGTACCTGGCTGTATGATTCTCGTCTTTTAGCTCTACCATATCTTCGGGCGTTCCGGCAAAGCAAACCTTACCACCTTCTTCACCTCCTTCAGGGCCTAAATCCACAATCCAGTCCGCACATTTAATCACTTCTGTGTTGTGCTCAATGATTAAAACTGAGTTTCCTTGTTCAATCAGAGCATTGATGGAATGCATCAGCTTGCTGATGTCATGAAAATGCAAGCCGGTGGTAGGCTCATCGAAAATAAAAAGGATATGATCTTTGCTGGTACCTTTTCCTTTGCCCAGGAAATAGGCCAGCTTCACTCTTTGTGCTTCACCACCACTGAGGGAATTTGATGATTGCCCCAATCGGATATATCCCAAACCCACTTCCTGTAATGGTGCCAGCTTGTTAATAATAGATCTTTCATCCTGAAAGAAATCCATGGCATCATCAATTGTCATATCCAGCACTTCAGCAATATTCTTCTCATTGTATTTTACTTCGAGAATCTCTTGCTTGAAGCGTTGTCCTTTACAGCTTTCGCAGGTCAGGTGGATGTCAGCCATAAACTGCATCTCAATCTTTACAACACCCTCTCCCTGGCAGGTCTCACATCGCCCACCATCTACGTTGAAAGAGAAGAATGCCGGTTTATAATTCCGCTGCTTGGCCAAAGGTTGGTCTGTAAACAATGCCCTGATGGCATCATAAGCCTTGACATAAGTGACAGGGTTTGAACGAGAGGATTTTCCTATCGGGTTCTGATCAACAAACTCTATCTGACTTACTTTCTTCAGGCTTCCTTCAAGCCCTTCCATCTTACCAGTCTGTTCTCCAACAGTGCCCAGCATTTTACCCAGAGCCGGATAGAGTATTCTTTTAATTAAGGTCGACTTTCCGGAACCACTTACCCCGGTAACCACTGTCAAAACCCCTAGTGGAATTTCTGCATCAATGTTTCTCAGGTTGTTTTCCCTTGCTCCCTTAATGATGAGTTTGTCATTCCATTTTCTTCTTTGTTCCGGAACTGGCATACGGTCTGTCCCATTCAGGAAACGGGCAGTATGTGTATTGCCCTGAACAATCAGATCAGGAAGACTTCCCTGAAAGACAAGTTCGCCACCATGAGAACCAGCATCAGGTCCAATATCAATAATCTCATCAGCCGCCTGCATTACTTTCTCCTCATGCTCTACTACAACGACTGTGTTTCCCAGATCTCTTAAGGACTTAAGTACTGAGATCAATCGATCGGTATCTCTGGGATGCAAACCAATACTTGGTTCATCTAAAATATACATGGATCCCACCAAAGCGCTACCCAAAGAGGTAGCCAGTTTGATCCGCTGATACTCTCCCCCTGAAAGGGTATTGGTCAGTCGGTTGAGGGTCAGATAGCTCAATCCTACTCTTTGCAAGTAGTCGATGCGGTTCTTGATCTCTTTGAGTAGTCGTCCGGCTACTTTCTCTTCGTGTTGAGAAAGTGAAAGCTCTTCAAAAAAGGCTGTGAGCTTACCAATAGGCATCAACACCAGGTCAGTGATAGATTTTTGGCCGATCTTAACATAAGCAGCATCTCCTCTCAAACGAGTCCCCTTACATTCCGGACAGTCGGTTCTTCCGCGATACCTTGAAAGCATCACTCTGTATTGAATCTTATGCGTCTTAGACTCGAGATACTGAAAGAATTTATTCAGGCCTTTGAAGTACTTATTCCCAGTCCATAGTAGTTCCTTCTCTTCGGCACTCAGTTCGTGATAGCTCCTGTGAATAGGAAAGTCGAACTCTATACCATGCTTCAATAGTGGTTGAAGCCATTTTTTCATGGTCTCACTTCTCCAGGGAGCAATAGCACCGTCATAAACTGATAATGTCTTATCTGGAATAACCAGGTCAGGATCAATTCCCAGAATCTTGCCGAAGCCTTCACATCTCTTACAGGCACCGTAGGGGTTATTAAAGGTAAACAGGTTCACACTTGGCTCTTCAAAGAGCATCCCGTCAGCCTCAAACCGATCAGAGAAGTTCGTTCTTCCTTCTCCGGGAACCTCAATAATACAGTCTCCCTGACCTTCAAACAAGGCTGTCTGAACGGAGTCACTGAAGCGGAACTGTGTATCTTCATCATGTTGAACCACACCCCTGTCAACCAGAATCTCTATTTCCTCTTCATTGAGTTCGTCTGGCTTCTCAAGCAATTCTTCAATGAAATGAGGGTCTCCGGAGTATATTACTCTTGTGTAACCTTTCTGCAACAGAATATTCAACTCTTCTTCCAGAGTTCTGTCCTCTTTAGTAATGAGAGGACAAAGGATCATGAGTCTTGTTCCTTCCTCCTTAGCCAGAATAAATTCTACAATGCTCGTAACACTATCTCTTTGAACTTCTTTACCACTTATAGGGGAGTAAGTCTTCCCTATACGTGCAAAAAGCAACTTCAGGTAATCATAGATTTCTGTGGTTGTTCCAACGGTAGACCTGGGATTTCTTGTACTCACCTTTTGCTCAATGGCTATGGCAGGGGAAACCCCTTTTATATAGTCTACTTCCGGCTTTTCCATTCTACCCAAGAACTGTCGGGCATAACTACTTAAGCTCTCCACGTACATCCTTTGCCCCTCTGCAAAAAGGGTATCGAAAGCCAGCGAAGATTTACCAGAACCTGATAGTCCGGTAACTACCACTAATTTGTTGCGTGGAATGGCCACGCTAAGGTTCTTAAGGTTGTTTACTCGTGCCCCCTTAATGATGATAAACTCCTTAGGGTCAAGCTGATCAATAGGGGTATGGGCTAAAGCAGTTGTTGTAGACATGAGATTGCAAAGATAACAGAGCTGATTGCTAAATGTTATACTTCAAGAAAGTCTTTTAGACCGAAGAATATAAAGGCCTTTTGGCACAATGATTGTTTTATCTTTGGCATCTCAGAGAGAATTAATCCCAAAAAAGAAAACGGAAGAATTAGTTAACAAATTTGCTTTGTTTTCAACTTTTAATACATTTGAGGCTACTTCTTAAAAACATTTGTCTAACCCTAACCAGCACAATATGATATAAACCTCTACGTTAACCTAACATTAAATAACATGAGGAAATATACTGTAAGCGATAGTCAACTGATATCGCAGTATAAAAATGGTAACGAAGAGGCGTTCGCTACGCTGGTAAACCGTCACAAAAAGAAAATCTACACCACCATATACATGATCGTCAGAGATCAGTATTTGGCCGAAGACCTGATGCAGGAGGTGTTTGTTAAAGTGGTAAAGACCGTGAAAAGTGGTCGATACAACGAGGAAGGTAAGTTCCTGCCATGGGTAAGCCGCATAGCGCACAATTTAGCCATTGATAATTTCCGGAAAGCGAAACGTTACCCCACCATAGTAATGGAGGATGGTAGCAGCGTTTTCAACACATTGGAATTTTCAGAGGACTCAATTGAGTCCCGACAAATAAAAGAAGATACTCACGCCTTACTCCGCGATTTAATCAAAGAATTGCCGGATGCACAGCGGGAGGTGCTTATGATGAGGCATTATATGCAAATGAGCTTTCAGGAAATTGCCGACACCACCGGTGTTAGCATCAATACTGCTTTAGGTCGTATGCGTTATGCTCTTATCAACCTTAGAAAAAAGATGGACAAAAAGAACATTGCCTATGATCAAAACCTTTACCCAAGATGACTTAGTACGTTACATTTACAAAGAAACCTCAGAAGAGGAAAATGCTGAATTGGTCAGCGCTATGCTGTTCGATGAAGAGTTGGAGAAAAACTATACAAGCCTGAAAGACGTTATTTCTGGTTTAGATGCCTCCATGAAAGAACCATCTGACAAAACGATTGACTCAATCCTCAGTTATTCCAAATCATACCATCTGCATTCCGTTGAATAGTTTATTTTAGCGGCATGACAAGAAAAGAAAGGTACGAAGCATTTGTAACCTACTTTAAGGAAAATCAGCCAGAGGCTGAGACAGAATTAAACTACAGCAACCCGTTTGAATTACTGGTTGCTGTAGTTTTATCCGCCCAATGCACTGATGTGCGCATTAATAAAGTAACTCCTCAACTGTTTGCCGATTTCCCAACACCGGAACATCTGGCTACTTCAAACTTCGATGAGTTATTCCCCTACATCAAATCCGTTTCTTATCCCAATAACAAAACCAAGCACCTTTTAGGCCTGGGTAAAATGTTGGTCGAAGACTTCAACTCTGAGATTCCTGAGACTATAGAAGACCTTCAAAAGCTACCGGGAGTTGGAAGAAAAACCGCCAATGTGATTACTTCCGTAATCTGGAATCAGCCTTCGATGGCTGTAGACACTCATGTTTACAGAGTATCCAAACGCCTGGGGCTGGTTAACCAGAACGCCTCGACTCCATTAGCTGTAGAAAAACAATTGGTGAAACACCTCGATAAAGAGGTAATACCAAAGGCACACCATTGGCTCATCTTACATGGCCGATATGTTTGCCTCGCCAGAAAACCAAAATGCGAAGAATGCAATCTGACCCATTTTTGCCGTTATTTTGAGAAGCAGGAAAAAATCTTGCGATAACAATTTTTCGTAAGTTAGAAGTGTATATCCCTTTTAATCAGGCATTTGGTTTTGTAACTGAAAGATTATGATTAGAAGTAAATTGATAGAATCGAGTGGGCCAACGCATTTTATACATTCACCAATACTTTAAAACCCCTCAGGAAGGCGGGGCTATCCGTTCTTATTATTTAGCCAAAGGCTTAGTTGAAAATGGTTTTGAAGTAGAGATGCTAACCACTCACAATGAGGCTATCTATACCAAAGCTGAGATTGATGGCTTCAAAGTACACTATCTGCCTGTCAATTACTCCAATGAAATGGGCTTCCTGAAGAGAGTCTGGTCCTTCCTGAAATTTGTTCGGCTGGCTAAACGATATGCCCGTAACATCGAGGATATAGATAAAGCCTACATCACCAGCACCCCCTTAACCGTTGGACTGATTGGTTTATGGTTGAAGAGGAAGCGCCAGATTCCCTACATCTTTGAAGTAAGAGATTTGTGGCCTACCGCTCCCATTGAACTAGGTGCCATTAAGGGTAAGCCCCTAAAGAATTACCTGTACAGGCTGGAAAAACGAATCTATCAGGAAGCAGAGAAAATTGTGGCACTCTCTCCGGGAATGCGCGACTGGATCAAAAAAGTAGCTCCGGAGAAGGAGGTCTTTATGATTCCCAATATGGCCGATTGTCAATTCTTTAAAAAGGAATTAAAGGATCCTAAACTGGTGGAGTTCTATCATGCCAATAAACCCTTTGTAATTACCTACCTGGGTAGTATTGGAGTCACCAACCATCTCGAATACTTCCTGGACATTGCTGAAGAAAGTAAAAAAAGAGGGCTGAACATTGACTTTAAAATAGTAGGTCAGGGTTCAAGGCTGAGTCATATTAAGCTTTCGGCCTATCTGAGAAAGCTTTCGAATGTAGAGTTCATTGGCCACCAGAATAAAGAAGGAGTAAGACGCATATTGAACGTTACTGATGCCACCTACGTGTCATTTGCCAATTATCCGGTATTGGCCACCAATAGCCCTAATAAAATGTTCGATAGCCTGGCTTCAGGTAAGCTGACTATTGTGAATTCGACTGGCTGGACAAAGGATTTAGTAGAACAGTATAAATGTGGTTTTTATGCTAATCCTGAAAAACCAGCTGAGTTTATAGAGCAATTGCTTCCCTTTATGGAGCAAAAAGACCTGTTGGAAACCTTTAAAAACAACGCACGACAAATTGCTGAGAATCTCTATTCCAGAAAGTTGCAGGTTGAAAAGCTAACCAGGGTTTTAAATAACGAAAGTCAAATGAAGACTAACGGGAACGAGGTCTATATTTTGACCGCGTAAGTAATTGCTGAGCATCCGTCATCTTCATCAGATTGACAAAATCCTCTTCTGTTTCTTCCTGGTAGGCCTGCACAATTTGCCAACCCAACCATTGACCAATTCTTCCCGGACATTGTCTGTCAATCTCCAATACATTGGGTCTTTCATCTATGTAGCGAGTTACGTGCACTGGCTGTTCGCTGTAGAGGAGTTTTTCCTCAAGAAAGTGATTCCAGATCACTGCCTCGCTTACTGTGGCATTGGCCAGGTCCTGTCTTGAGTAGCCCACAATAAGGCTATCTGCCGTACAAGGCAACATTTGTTTAGCAAATGCGAATGCCTTTCCGTAGTAGATCATTTCGTCTAATACAGAATGCTTTCCTTCTTTAATCTCGTTGTAAGCCTGCGACATAAACTGCATCAGCTGCGGAACCAGATGGTCTGGTGTAAGCCTTTTCAAAATGTAATCGTAAACATTGGGCCTGTAGGATGCCTCTTCTCCTAAATAATAGTCCAATCCAATAACGATCAACGAATCGGACATGTAGATATCCTTTCCAAAAGCAGAATACACAGTCTTGACTTTCGGAGCTTCAAAGTCGGGATAGAAGCTTTTGATCCGGGCAAAAGCCTGATCCAGTTCATAAGCTATTTCCTGAGCATTGATCAGGCGTATCGTTTCCTGATAGAGGGTATCTACATAAGGATTGCTCAGTAATGCCAGATTTTCCTTGGTCAGCCCTTCAGGGGTTTGAAAGTTGAATACAAACTTGAAGTAGTCAAACTCTGATGGATTAGCCTGCAAATAGACATCAATGGCAGAGGTAGAGGTTAAGTCTTCAATACGTGAGTTTGAAATCAGACTGTAAACATCTTCAAGGCCTTTATCTCTATTGGCATTCAGATATTCAAAACTCAGGTACTCTCTTATCTCCCTGTTCTCATCTAACTGCTCCTGGAAGTTTTGATAAGACCTGGCCTTGAAAATAGATTTTACCTTAGGTACCTGAGTGAACCTCAGCACTTCATTGAGAAAGCTCTGACGGGGGACCAGATCAGCATAGCCGAAAAAGTAATCCCTGATCACAGGGTTTTGCACAAAAAAACTCTCTAACTGTTCCTTCGTTTCTATCTGATAGATGGCGTGTGTCAGATCCTCAAAGTCAAGATCAATATCCACCTGACTAAGATCAACCTCTTCGTTACAGTCCTTATCCGTAGAACAAGCGACAAAAAACAACGTGATAAGCAAAAAAGACAAGCGTTTGAACATCCTCATTTTTTAAATGACAAAACTATTCATTTATTTTATCCCACATGAAAAAACACCTTTTCTCTGCTCTTATTGCCTTCTTTTTCATTAACACTGCAAAAGCTCAAGTTGGCGACTACAGAATCGGAATTACTTTGGGACCTACAGTCTCTTACAACAGAAGCCCTTCTGACGGAAACAGTACCTCTGTAGAAAAAGATGGTTCAGCAGTGAAATTCCTGCTCGGTGCCTTTGTAGACGTTCCTTTTAAAGAAAACTACTATTTCCATGGAGGGATCAACTACTCTACCAAGGTCACAAAAATTACGGTTACTGACCCTGCTGTAATGGGTGGTCAGGCTGTAAGCGAAAGATACGATCATGAGTACCTGCAACTTCCCTTGTTGGTTAAGCTTTACACCAACGAAGTACTTTTGGACACCAGACTGTTTTTCAACTTTGGCGTAATCCCTGAAATCAGGCTCAACACCAGTGCCGAAGATGCCGGAGTCCGATTCATCAGTAAGTTTCAAAGTGTTGACCTGGCTGGTAATTTTGGAGGAGGAATTGAGAGAGCTATTGGTGTAAATACCAATGTCTTTGCAGCACTCAACTTCAATGTGGGTTTTCTGAATCAGGTTAGCGAACAGAACCCCATTTATGACGATATCAAAGTGAAGAACAATATGTTCGCCCTTGAGCTGGGAATAAAATTCTAATGAAAAAGCCCCGACTCTTTTCAGAATCGGGGCTTTTTTTCTCTTTTGAAGCCATTAGGCTTTCAGCTCAATTTCTTCTCCCATTTTATTGTAGAAGACATACTGGTTTAAACCCAGTGAGCTGTCTTTCTCGAGTTTTACCCAGGTATGGAATTTTCTGTACCACTGCCATCTCTTAGAGAACACTCCTTTAGTAAAGTAAGCATGTAAATAAGGATGGAGAGTTACCGTAACGTTCTTCTCATTCTGAGTAGACAGTACATACTCCAGGTTTTTCTCCAGCTGATCTGATACCAAAATAGTAGCACTTACTTTTCCGGTTCCATTACAGGTAGGACAAACCTCTCTGGTAGTAATGTTCAGCTCTGGTCGAACCCTCTGACGGGTGATTTGCATCAATCCGAATTTGGTCAGAGGTAGAATCGTATTTTTAGCACGATCCGACTCCATGAGATTTTTCATCTCTGCGTAAAGCTTCTTCTTATTATCCGGCCTACGCATATCGATAAAGTCAATCACTATGATTCCACCCATATCGCGCAGCCTCAACTGACGCGCAATTTCGCGGGCAGCTTCGAGGTTAACCGTAAGCGCAGTAGATTCCTGATCTTCACCAGCATTAGACTTATTCCCACTATTCACATCAATCACGTGAAGGGCTTCCGTATGCTCGATAATCAGGTATCCGCCTTTAGGCAGACTTACAGATTTTCCGAAGAGAGACTTTAGCTGTCTTTCAATGTTAAAGGCTTCGAATATCTTGGCCTTTCCATTGTAGAGCTTTACTATCTTTTCTTTATCGGGAGCAATCTTTCTGATATACTCCTTAATCTCATCGTGTATTTCTTTATCGTCTGTAACAAGACTATCGAAAGACTCATTCAGGATATCTCTCAGCAAAGAGGAAGCCCTGCTCATTTCACCAATCACCTTCTCACGAGGTTTGGCAGCGTGGACCTTCTTCATTCCTGCTTTCCAGGTTTCTTCGAGGTTCCTTAAGTCTTTGTCTAGTTCGGTTACATTTTTCCCCTTGGCTACGGTGCGAATAATACAGCCAAAGTTCTCTGGTTTAATAGATGAGATCAAACGCAACAAGCGTTTCCTTTCCTCCCCATCAGTGATCTTTTTAGAGATATTGATGGAATTGGAGAATGGCACTAAAACCATATAGCGCCCAGCAATCGACAACTCACAGGTAAGTCGAGGCCCTTTTGTAGAAATTGGTTCTTTGACAACCTGAACCAGAATCTGCTGTCCTTTGGTCAGCACCTGGTTCATTTTTCCAAGCTTATTAATATCAGGTTCGTTCTTGAAATTTGCTAAAGAACCTGATGTATGCTTGTTGGAAAGTGCTTTTTTGGTGTACTTATTCAGCGACCTGATCTGCGGACCTAAGTCCAGATAATGCAGAAAAGCATCTTTCTCATAACCTATATCAATGAACGCGGCATTTAAACCGGGAACAATTTTCTTCACTGTTCCCAGATAAATATCACCTACTTTAAACTTGTTCTCATCATTATCATGATGGAACTCCGTTAAATTTTTATCCTTAAGAAGGGCTATACGACTACCGTTCTGAGTTGAATTAATGATTAATTCATTACTCAATTTGGTAGAGGTTTAGGTTAATAAATAGAACAAAAAGGGCTTGGGAGCCCTGTTAGAAGATTACTTCTTCTTGTGTCTGTTCTTTCTTAGCCTCTTCTTTCTCTTGTGAGTAGAAATCTTATGTCTTTTTCTTTTTTTACCGCAAGGCATAATCTTAATGTTTTAATGTTTTCAATTAATTCTTTCCAGATACTCGTTAGCAGCGGTCAGAACCTGCTCACCAGCATCTAATGTTAATATTTTCTCGAACTGTGCTTTAGCCTTCACCATTTGTCCGGCTTCAAAATAGCACACGCCCAAAAAGAAGTTTCCTTCTATATGGTTGGGATAGTATTCTACAAGAGACTGGAAACGCTCAATACCATTTTCAAACTGACCGGTTTGAATTGACATTCTTCCCATGCTCATCAATGCCTTTTCGTTTTTAGGATCCTCATCTATGATTTCCCTCAACATCATAATTCCCTGCATCGGACTCTGACCTGTAATATAAGTCAGTGCAACATTGTGCTTAACATCCAGATTATCAGGTTCGGCTTGGAGCACTATTTCGTAAGCTCCTCTCGCTTTACGTCCCAATAAAACTACTTTTTGCTCATCCAGGGCAAATGTAAATGCCTCGAAATAAGCATCACCGGCCTTTTGCCAGTCTTTAATGTTGTTAAACCTTTCTGCGAACTGGCCGGCAAAATAGGCGGCACTGTCGTATTGGTTAATTTCCATGAACACCGCCATCAATGAATCTAATGCCTCATTGTTTGGCTGCATGTTCTGATTGACTATTAATTGACTCTTCCAGTAGTCAATTTTAGGTTGAATTTCCTCAGGTATTTCAGAGCTATGATCTACCACTCCTCCCGGAGCAGACTCGTCCAAAAACTCTGCTGGCTTCTCATTATCATTGTCAACAACGACCCGAGGCAAACTATATAAGCCCACAACAGCCGCAATGGCGACAACAAGGAGAATGACCTGATTTTTATTCATAAAGCCCAAAGGCCTTTTTAACTATTTGCAGCTTTTACTTTAGAGCTGGATTTAACCTGCTCAATAAAAACCTTTGACGGCTTAAAGCTCGGCACAAAGTGCTCGTCAATTACTATAGCTGTGTTTTTAGAAATGTTACGCGCAATTTTCTTCGCTCTTTTCTTATTCACAAAGCTACCAAACCCTCTTACATAAATGTTCTCACCCTCAGCCATCGAATCTTTCACCACAGCAAAAAGAGTCTCAACAGTTGTAGTAACATCAGATCTGTCTATACCGGTTTTGTCCGCAATCTGATTGATAACATCTGCTTTAGTCACTGTATACTTCTTTTAGTTGATAAAACTTTATAAAAAACTTATTCCCAGTTATTTTGGCCTGCAAAATTAAGGGATCAGGTCTAATAATAAAACCTATTCCGTAAAAATTGTGTAATACTGTCTGCCTGAACAAAAGGAAGGGATTTGGAAAGAGAAATATTTGTAAATCAATTAATTAAGTGGTATCGCTATCAAAAGCGCGATTTACCATGGCGACATACACAAAACCCATATAATATATGGTTGTCTGAAATCATCCTTCAGCAGACCCGGGTCAGTCAGGGAATGCCTTATTATCTGAGATTTATAGAAACATTTCCTACAGTTTACGATTTAGCCAATGCTTCTGAGCAGGAAGTACTCAGACTCTGGCAGGGATTAGGGTACTACTCCCGGGCCAGGAACCTGCATGCCTGTGCTCAAATGGTAGTGAGTAACTATAATGGAGAGTTTCCACAACAATTCGAAGAGCTACTCAAACTAAAAGGTATCGGCAGGTATACAGCAGCAGCCATCTCTTCCATGGCCTTTAATGAGGTGAATGCCGTGGTAGATGGTAATGTATACCGCGTACTGTCTCGGGTCTTTGGCATCTATGATGATATTGCCGATACCAAATCGGCCAGAGTCTTTGAGCAACTGGCCAACGAGTTGATTCCAAAAGAAAACCCCGGAGAGTATAACCAGGCTATCATGGATTTTGGTGCCATTCAGTGTACCCCTAAAAGTCCCTCTTGTGCCATCTGCCCTTTCCATACCTATTGCCATGCCTTTAATAAAGGAGAGATAGAAACCCTGCCCGTAAAGACCAAAAAGGTGAAAGTGAAGAAGCTTTTCTTCAATTATATTCTGTTTGAATATGAAAATAAGATTCTGATGCATGAAAGAAAAGGTAAGGACATCTGGCAGGGGCTGCATCAGTTTCATTTGATTCAATCTGACCAAAAATTAACGGAAGAGGATATACTCAATCAGGTGGTTATCAGCAAGAATATAGAATTAACCGACATTTCTAGTGAGGTAAAACACGTTTTAACCCATCGCCTGATTTTAAGCAGATTTTTTAGGCTTAGGGTAAATGATTTGAATACCTTTGCCCATATTCAGGATGAATTGAATCTGAAGGCCTATTTGCCTGAAGAAATAAAAGAGCTTCCGAAGCCAATTCTCATTGAGAACTATTTGGAAAAAACTATTTATTAATTATATTTATTCAATTCAATCTTTAAAAAATCGATACTATGGCAGGCGTTAATAAAGTAATTCTTGTAGGTAACCTGGGCAAAGACCCTGAAGTAAGACACCTTGATAATGGCAGAGCAGTAGCCAATTTCTCATTAGCCACCAGTGAAACTTATAAAAATAAACAGGGAGAAAGGGTAACCAATACCGAGTGGCATAACGTAGTACTCTGGACACCACTTGCTGAAATCGCTGAGAAGTTTTTAAAAAAAGGCGGTCAGGTGTATATTGAAGGTAAGTTAACAACACGTTCCTGGGACGATCAGGATGGCAACAAGAGATACACTACAGAAGTAGTAGGTCGTGAAATGACTCTCTTGGGAAGCCGTGCTGACGGAAGCAGTTCCGGAGATAGTGGAAATAATATGGCTGAGAGCCCGGTATCGAACATTCCTGAAGACGATACGGACGATCTGCCATTCTAATGTGGGACTAAAAAATATATTTTGGACATAACACCAGACGAACCTGAGCCGAGTTTGGCGCTACTTTTACAACTCTCCGAGTTGAGCACTCCATATCTGGTCATCAATGTGCTTGTTTTTATCTTGCTCATTCTTGCATCGGCCCTGATTTCAGGTTCAGAAGTAGCATTCTTTTCACTTGATAGTAATCAGGTCTCCAACTTAGAAAAAGAACAGTCTCCTACGAGCAATGCCATATTAAAGCTCTTGCATCGCAAGCGCTATTTGCTCGCGACTATTCTTATTCTGAACAATACGGTCAATATTGCCATAGTGACCATATCTACCTTCTTTACCTGGACCTTAGTTGGCTCCAAAACCACTGAAGGTAAGATAGTCGTTACACTCTCTGCTGTTGTCACGTTTGTAATCCTCTTCTTTGGAGAGGTTGTTCCCAAGAACTTTGCTACTCAGAACAATGAGAAATTTGCCCGCTTTACGGCAAGAGCTCTCGTTTTCATGGAAAAAATTCTGCACTCCCTTTCATGGGTACTGATTTCAGTCACTAACATTATAGAAAGAAATGTGGAGAAGAAGGGAGTCGATCTGACGGTAGATGAGCTTAATCAGGCTTTGGAAATCACCACAGGTGATGACACCACTGAAGAAGAAAAGGGCATCCTAAAAGGAATTGTAAACTTCAGCACCCTATCCGTTCGGCAAGTCATGAAATCCAGAATGGATATTACCGCTGCCGATATTGAGCTCGACTTCCATGAACTCATGGATAAGATCAATAAGAGTGGATTCTCCAGAATTCCGGTTTACAATGAGACCATCGATAAAATTGAAGGAGTTCTCTATATCAAAGATCTGATTGCCCACATTGACAAAGACGATACTTTTGCCTGGCAAACCCTGTTAAGACCCGGGTTCTTCGTGCCGGAGAATAAGAAGGTTGACTCTCTCTTAAAAGACTTCCAGGAGCAAAGGGTACACATGGCCATTGTAGTAGATGAATATGGTGGTACTTCCGGACTGATTACCCTCGAAGACATTATTGAAGAAATTGTAGGTGAAATTAATGATGAGTATGACGATGAGGATATCGCCTTCAACAAACTCGATAATTCTACCTATGTATTCGAAGGCAAAACCAGCCTCAACGACTTCTGCAAAATCATTGGTGTAGAAACATCCGAGTTCGACAATGTAAAAGGAGAAAGTGAATCTCTCGGTGGTCTTCTGCTGGAAATTGGAGGAAAACTCCCTCGGGCGGGTGAAAAACTGGAATTCCAGAGATTCTTATTTACTATTGTGGCCGTAGACTTAAGACGCATCAAGCGCGTTAGGGTACTGATAAGACCACAAGCTTCGTGAGAAAACCCCTTCATTTCATATTTGCTATCATCCTGCTGAGCTGTGCCGTTCTGAGCTGTGAAGAAGTTTACTTGCCTAAGCCTAAAGGTTATAACCGAATTGACTTACCTGAACCGAGGTACCAGATTCTGCCTGATACCTTTCCTTATAAATTCCAGTTCTCGGATCATTCGGTGTTAAGTCGTGATAGCTCCAAAAATGCTGAACGCTATTGGGTGAACCTCAACTATCCGCAATTTGATGCGGTTGTTCAAATCACCTACAAGAACCTCGTAGACCCTCGAAACAAACCGGAAGTATTGCTCAATGAAGCCTTTGAACTGGCCATGAAACACAAGGTAAAGGCTTATGGCATTGAAGAAAGCCTGGTTCGAATTCCAAATGGTCAGGTGGCCAGTGTCACCGAACTGGAAGGAGAAGTACCTACACAGTTTCAGTTTTTTACCTCAGATAGTACGCGACATTTCTTCCGTGGAGCGCTTTACTTTAATACAGCGACTAAGAATGATTCACTGGCTCCGGTCATTGAGTACATCAAGAAAGACATGATGCATCTGCTCAATAGCTTTGAGTGGAAATATTGATTCCGTCCCTCCTTTCTTTTCCATTCCGAGGTAACGAGGAATCTGCCAAACTCAGACAATCGCGTATGCTTCCCCTGTGCTCAGCATAGAAAGCTGCTTTATTCTCACTTTTATTAGTCAGCCTTAAGAAAACTCTATTAATTTCATCCTATGCCTGCATTCTTCGATACAAGCATAGAGTTCTTAAAAGGAGTTGGTCCGCAGAAAGCTGCCCTCATAGGGAAAGAGCTGGGTATATTCTCCTATGGCGATCTCATACAGCACTACCCCTTTCGGTATGAAGACCGTACCCAATTCCATCAGATAGAGAGTGTCCATGGCGATATGCCTTTTGTGCAGATCAAAGGACGAATCACTAAAATGGAAACGGTAGGTGCCGGCAGAAAAAAGCGTCTGGTAGCTCGTTTCGAGGATGATACAGATACCATGGAGCTGGTCTGGTTTAAGGGCATTCCCTGGGTCACTAAAAAACTGAAGCTGGGGGTTGATTATGTTGTCTTTGGTAAGCCCTCCGTTTATGGTCGAAAGGTGAACATCGCCCATCCCGAGATAGAGATACTCACCACTCAGAATGAGAAGGCCGCTTTTCTTCAACCGGTCTATCATACTTCTGAGAAGATGAAGGCCAAATACATCGACTCGAAGGCACTCTTTAAAATGATCCGTCAGGTGATGGTGCAGGCAGAGGGATACATACACGAGACACTTCCTGAAAATCTACTGCAACAGTTCAGCCTGATTGAAAAGAAATATGCCCTCTGGCACATCCATTTTCCTTCCAATACAGAGCTACTACAGAAGGCTCAGTTCAGGCTAAAGTTTGAGGAGTTCTTCTTTATTCAGTTGAAGTTGCTCAAAATGAAGGTTACCCGGATTGATAAATTCAAAGGACAGATTTTCAATGATTCAACACTGCTCACTGCTTTTTACAACGAGCACCTGCCCTTCGATCTTACGGGAGCGCAGAAGCGGGTAATTCGGGAGATTTATCAGGATATGAAGTCCGGTAGGCAAATGAATCGCCTGCTGCAGGGGGATGTAGGTTCCGGTAAAACCATTGTCGCCTTTATCTGCATGCTTCTGGTTGTCAGCTCAGGCGCCCAGGCCTCCATGATGGCGCCTACAGAAATTCTGGCAGATCAACATTATCAGGGACTGAAGGAATATGCCGACTTACTGGGAATCAAAATTGCCAAGCTAACCGGCTCATCCAAGGCTGCTGAAAGAAGGGTGATTCATGAAGCTTTGCAAGATGGTTCTCTGCAAATACTGGTTGGTACTCATGCCTTGATTGAGGATAAGGTGCAATTCAAAAACCTCGGTCTGGCCATCATTGATGAACAGCACCGCTTTGGCGTGGCGCAAAGAGCCAAGCTCTGGAGCAAGAATGCTACCCAATTCCCACATATCCTGGTGATGACGGCCACACCAATTCCCCGTACGCTGGCCATGACACTCTATGGAGATCTGGATGTATCGGTTATTGATGAATTGCCGGCAGGAAGAAAGCCCATTAAAACCATTCACGAATATGATGGCAAGCGACTGCAGGTTTTTGGTTTTCTGAAAAAGGAGATCGCCAAAGGAAGACAAATCTATGTGGTTTATCCATTGATTGAAGAGTCGCAGAAAATGGAGCTGAAGGATCTGATGGATGGCTATGAAAGTATTGCCCGAGCCTTTCCCGAGAATCATATCAGTATAGTGCATGGCAAAATGAAGCCGCAGGACAAGGACTTTGAAATGCAGCGATTTGTGAAACACGAAACGCAGATCATGGTCGCCACCACGGTGATTGAAGTTGGGGTTAACGTGCCCAATGCTTCCGTAATGGTCATCGAAAATGCAGAACGTTTCGGTTTGGCACAATTGCATCAGCTGAGGGGACGGGTTGGCCGTGGAGCCGACCAATCTTACTGTATTCTCATGACGGATTATAAACTGAGCAAAGAAGCCCGCATTCGTATCGATACTATGGTGAAGACCAATAACGGATTCGAAATAGCAGATGTCGATCTGCAGCTGCGCGGACCTGGTGACATTACCGGTACTCAGCAAAGCGGGGTACTCGACCTCCTGATTGCTGACCTGTCTAAAGACAATAAGATTCTTCAGGCCGCAAGAAATGCCGCCAGTGATATACTGGAAGTTGATCCCGAGCTAAACTCTGATGCGAACCGTAACATTTTGAGACACATCAAATCACTGAAGAAGACAACTGTTAATTGGGGGAGAATTAGCTAATATTATCTCTCCGATATTCCTTCCTCACTTTCAATTTCTGACCAGTGGCGAAAGTTGCGAATTGAAAATCACTATTTTAGTCATACCGATCTCCCTCCAAACTTGAAACGCATGAAAAAGCCCCTACTGCTACTCCTTATTGTCACCTTGTGTGCCTGTGGGTCGAAAGTGAAGAAAATTGAAGTGAACCACGAAGGCCTCTACTCACTGACCATACCCAACTCACTAACAGAATCTTCCAACCTGAATGAAGATGCTTCCCTTCAGTACCAGAATGTATGGAAGGAGTTCTACCTGGTTACCATTGACGAACCCAAAGAAGAACTAAGGATAGCCCTGGAAAGTAATAACCTGGCTGGCCTGTATGAGAACAATATTGATGGTTATTCCGACCTGATCATCGGCAATATGAACAGAGCCCTTAACAATGCTGAACAATCCGATGTGCAGGACACCATGATTAATGGGCATCGGGCAAAGCTCACCACCATTTCAGGAGGAATTGATGATCTGGAGCTATTCTACTACCTGGGCATCTTTGAAGGTGAGGAAAACTTCTATCAGGTCATCACCTGGACGCTCAAGAGCAAGGAAGAAACACATAAGGCCAATATGCGCGATATCATTCAGTCTATGAAGATTCTGAAGGATTAAGACTTAATGCTCTTTCCTACCACCTCCACAAATAACTGGCCTTAAAGAAGAAGCCCTGAGCGGTATTCAGGTAATCATTGGCCGGCACATAGTCGGTACCATCCCAACGAACTTTTTCATACACCGAGCCCCAGCCCAGGTGTACCACCGTTCCGGGTATATAGGTAAATGAAACCAGCAGATTAGGACTAAAAACCTTGCTCAGGCTATTGTATTGAGCAATTCCTCTAAAGAACAGATACTTATTCATCTGGTAGATCAGACGGCCACGGGCAATATGAATGTCATAATATTTCAGGTCTGTCTCTTCATTGTATAATGAGACAAAACGATGAGTGAAATCGAGGCTGAATTTATCTGAAGCCTGAATATTGAGCGTAGCGCCAATGCGCTTACCATAGCCCTGTTCAGCAGTTGGATAATAGGTACCATTGTCCCAGTCATAATTGAGACGGAAATAGATTCTCTTCGTAATCTGTGAAGAAGCGTTCAGGCTGATACTGCCATCCTTAAACTCCTGTCCCAGGTAAATCTCTGAAGACCTGTCTGCTGAAACTGCCAGACGAGTATTCCTGGGCAGGGTAGCCGCGAGCTGAACATAAATCACATGCTCATTCAGTCCGCTGGGCTTGTCCTTGGTCAAAGAAGTATAAAGCACAGGATCTATCCGCTTAATGAGACCGTCAATTTTAGGGAAAATCTTAGGGTTAAGGCTCACGGTGACCCGGCTAATTCCTGTTCGGGTAACATAGCCTACATCTGAACGAAAGTCTTCGCCAATGTCTAAGGCAGTTATGGTACCATTAAAGCTTCTGGTATTCTTAGAAATACTAATAGAGCCCGATCCTCTGTTTTGCAGTACCCCTCCACCGGATGTCATGCGAAGGGCTGAACTGAGGTAGTGCCCCGAAACCTGATACGATTCTTTAAAGCGATACTGTCCATCGAAACCATAGACGGTATTGGCAAAACCATTTCGGGTTCGGTCCGTACCAATCAGGCCAACGTAGCTATCCTGACTCAGAGATCGCATATAGCGAAATACCGTCACATCGGCTGTTTTATCATCAGCATAATCTGCCAGGCCTTCATCTGCCCTGTCTACAGCATAAATGGCTGAAATAATATTCTTATCGCCCACTTTCCCGGTCAGCTTGGTGGCAAACTTGGGAGACACAATCGAGCGCGAATTCACCACCATTTGTACTGGAGCAAAACCACCCGTTCCGGCAAAGTTGAAGTTCTCATTCCCCTCCAGGAAGAAAGGACGTCTTTCAGGATAGTTTACCGGAAAGCGCTGATTGACCTCCACCTGTTGTGCGTCAGATTCTACCTGGCTGAAATCAGGGTTAATGGTAGCATCAAAAACCAGATCTGAGGTAATACCAATCTTGGTAGTGAGGCTGGGCTCAAAGTTACTTTCGGTTACCTGCTCACCATTCACATGTTCCTTGTTGGCTCCATAAGTGATAGCAGGTAGAATTTCCACCAGCTTAGATTTCTTTACACCACTGTATTTAAGCGGCATCATCTGGGTCAGGAATGCAAATCCCTTTTCCGGATCGAGGGCAGGAAACGAACCCTGAGTGGAAAAGCGGCTAATTTTTCTCTCGAAAATAACACCCATTTCTACGTCTCCATCTTCCGCAGCATAGCGAATACTCTTAAATGGAATTTTGGCTTCCACCACATAACCGTCTTCCACAATCTTTGCCGCACTGTACCAGATCAGGTCCAGTCCAATATCTTCACTTCCGGCAGCAAAACGGGTGTCCATTTGAATACCATTAGGGTTCACATAGAGACCATAGAGCGATTGCCCGCTGTTGAACGAGTCCAGGTTGATACAGATCCAGTCATCAGCCGCAATCTTATCGCGAGCAGCAATGGAAGTTTTTATCTGCCGGGGATCATCATAACATTTGAAGGCGAAATAGAGGTTCTCTTCATCATGCGCTACATAGGCAATGGTCTTGTAGGGCATGTCTTTGGCAAAGTCTGGAACAAAGGTTTTGTAGCCTGTTACCTGGGGGCTTTCCTGCCAGACTTCATCGTCCAACACACCATCAATCTGCGGGGCTGTAGTTGCTTTAGCAGAGACAATAGGTCCCTGAGCATAGGAGTAACTGAGCACCAGACCAAGTGCCAGCGTAATGTAGTGTTTGAGTTTCAACCTTAAAAAATTTAAGCAAGTATAAGACTAACGATAAAAATTATGTAACCACTTATGTATTTTGTTCCGTTCTCTATTAAAACGGAAAGCAAATGTCACGTTCTCACCACCTATTCAGCATTTTAACAATCCTGGGCATTATTACCCTCACCAACTCAGCAAATGCGCAAAAACAAACCAACGAAATCATCTATCTGGCCAACGAGGGATTAATGATTAGCTCGGGGGACAAACAGATATTGATTGATGCTTTGTTTGATGACTTCTACGAGGATTATCTGAGTCCTGATGAGGCCACAATTAACCAGATGAACCATGGTGAAAAACCCTTCGAATCTGTTGAGGCTGTACTGGTAACTCATATTCACAGGGATCATTTTGAGGCCAATATAGCAGGTAAGTTTCTCTCTATGCATGAGGAATCAAAATTGCTGAGTTCACAACAAACAGAAGGTGAGTTAAAAGAGAAATTCGATGGCTATGCTAAGATTAAGGGGCAGATCATTGCGGTGGAAAAGAACACCATTACCACCAGGCATGAGGTGAATGGCATTACGGTTTATGGCTTCTTTATCAATCATGCCGGAGGAGAGCGCATGAGCAGCATCCACAATATGGCCTTTCTGATCGAGGTAAATGGAAAAAGACTCTTGCATGTGGGTGATTCAGATATGGATGTGGAAAGATTCAGGTCGCTCAACCTCTCTCAGTATAATATTGATGTGGCCCTGATTCCTTACTGGTATTTATCGGATGCTACTGGTCAGCAGATTGTGAGGGACCTGATTCAGGCAGATCAGCATATCGGTATACACTTCCCAAAGGCGCCTTCAGCAATGGCCCTGGAGGAAATAGAAAAGCAATTCCCGGAGGCCACGGTCTTTCAGACACCCAGGCAGAAGGTTGGGTTTTAGGTTAATTCAGCCACATTAACCTTCCCCATCGAACCAGATTTTAAAGGTTTGCACCTTTTCGCGGCTGACAATGATTTCGCGATCGAAATTCTGCTTGAGGATAATTTTCAGACGGCTATTGGAGTAGACCAACACATCTTTGATGGCATCTATCTCTACAATAAAGGTGCGATTGACCCGGAAGAACTTCTTTGGATCGAGCATTTCTTCCAGGGTTTCCAGCTTATAGTCGATGATCAGTCTGCGGCCTTCATTGGTGACGATATAGGCATTACGACCTTCGGCATAAAAGAGGTCGATGGTATCAGTAGTTACTGATTTTATATGCTCACCAATCTTCACCATAAAGCGCGTTTTGTAGTCTCGCTTGCTGAGCATTTGCAAGGCACTTTGCAGGTCAATAATAGAATTCACCTCTGTCTGACCCTGATCTTGCAACCTGTTTTTCAGGGCCTTGAATTTCTCCATGCTCTCTTCAATGGCTTCATAAGAGATAGGCTTTAGCAAATAATCTATACCATTGGCTTTGAAAGCCTCTATGGCATATTCATTATAAGCTGTTGTAAAGACTACAGGGATCTCGAGGTTTACTTCTTTGAAAATATCGAAGCTCAGGCCATCGGTTAGCTGAATATCCATAAATAGCAAATCCGCTTCACCATCACTTCTCACCCATTCCACCGCCTGTTTCACACTCATGGCCCTGCCAACAATTTCTATGCTGTCGTCATAGCGCTTGAGTAGTCTTTCCACCTTTTCAGCGGCTGGTATTTCGTCTTCAATTATATAAATCCTCATATCCTATCATTTATATCCAGCAAAGGAAGCTTCACAAAACCACTTCCATAAGCCTTTATTTCTATTACCGGTCGGTCAGAGAAGAAAGCAAAAGCATTGTGCACATTCTTGCATCGCTTTTTGATATACTTATTCTGACTGAGTTTCTGATTATCCGTGTACTGCAGAATCAGGTAGTTTTCATCACCATCCCCATCAATTGAAATGCTCAATGGCTGGTGCATATTGATGATGCTATTATTGATAATACAGTCGAGCATGGTCGGTAGTGCATTGGGCACCAACAGTTTTTCGGCATGCTTCAGTTCATTCTTTAATTCAAAGTGCAGCTGATCGGGATACCTTTCCTGAAAAAGGTAAATCATGTTTTTTGCGGCTTTGATTTCATCCATTACAGTGACCAATTCTTTCTTTCTGTTCTCGAGAATATAGCGGTAAACTATAGCCAGTCTGTCTACAAAATCCTCCGCCTGATCCTGATTATGATGGACGAGAGTAATCAATGTCTCCAGGCTCTGAAAAAGCAGATCCGGGTTAATCTCATTGTTGAATATCTCCAGCTGATGCTCCAGATTCTGACGCTTTAGGTCTTCCTTTTTCAATTCTGACTCATTCTTCACAGAGAGGAAATGGGTGCTGAGAAAGAAGATGGTGAATAATAAACCACTGATACCATACACCACTACCATTTTGATCAACACCGATTGGTAGATATAGCCTTCATAATAGTTGAAGTAGGCATATGCCGCCAACAGAATAATGGCCGAACCCACCAAAAGGTTAGTGAGCAGCAAGGCGCCTATCGTGGTTGACTTTCTCAGATCATCTTCAGCCTTTTTCTCAAAAGCCCTGATGATTAAACGAAGTGGCTCTGAAACGAGGTAAGCGAGTATTACACAAACCAAAAGCTCAACCGTAAAGACTGTTTCACTGAGTTGTCCCAGATTGTTGTTGAGCAACAGAATGAGCATATACATCATGACTCCGTAGACCGGAGGCACTACCAGACGAAAAATGGGCTGATGTATCAGGTTCTTTTTCATCGGTTCAACATGGGTAAACGTACTTCGAAGTAATCGCTGTCTTCTACCACAATTTCCTGCGCTGTGAAGAAGGCATAGCGATTTTTAATATTGTCAAGCCCCACCCGGTGACTGGCCGTCTGTCCGGGAGTTCCTGTTTTGTTATTCAGCACAATTAGCTGCTCCTCACTGGCTCTGACATGGATTTTCAAGGGCTGATCGAGGCTCACCACATTATGCTTCACGGCATTTTCAACCAGCAACTGAAGGGTAAGTGGAGGTACAGGCCTTTTCATCAGGCTCTGGTCTACTTCAATATTCAGTGTAATGGCATCGGCATAACGAATGGTCAATAGATAAGCATAGTCTTTTAGTGCTTCAATTTCTTCTTCTAGGCTAACCAGCTGAACCTCCCTGGTATTAAGCACATAATTGAAAGTCTCAGCGAGGTTACGGATAAAATTTTCAGCTGTATTGGGGTCCCGATATACTAAAGAAGAAATGGTATTCATGGAGTTGAACAGGTAATGAGGGCTCAACTGGCTCTTCAAGGCTTCAAACTGAAGTTCCAGCTGCTTACGTTCCGATTTGAGCTTTCTGATCTGACCCACGGTGTACTCATTATAGCTGAAGCGATTGAATTCTACCAGCGTGACGATGAACATGGTAATCAGCGAAAGTACGATAAGCTTCAACTCAATCTGCCTGATGAACATATCTTCGGGAAACATCTGATAGTCGATAAGTCCGAGGGTATTGGCCAACCAACCAAAGAGTAGCAGTACAAGGCCAAGAAAGACAAAGTCTATAGAAAGACCCGCGAGAAAACGCCCCAGCACATTGCTGCGCCATGGCATTTGCCGGTTTAGCCAACCATTGATATAGCCTATTCCAAACCCAATCCCTGCTGCTGCCAGAACAGTAAAGGCATAGAGATTAAAGTCTTCTACCACATGGGGCAGAAAATTATTCTCAGCATAGTAGAGATAGAAGAGGAAAAGGACTCCAATCACTACAAAGAAAAGCAGTCTGAACAGCTTAGACATGTATCAGGATTTGACTGAAGATAGGGAAAAAAGAGGGTGAGCTTCAAATCTTGTCACCGTCACCCCGAATTTATTTCAGGGTCTATTCTTAAAATAGGTGCTGATACTGGTTCAGCATGACAGGTTAAAGCAATTTAAAGCCCACCCTCAGGATAGAAAACATTAGTCGATGCATCTCGCAACCCGACCATAGTAAGTGTCTGAACGAATGCTTCTGGCTACAGAGCGGAATTCGTCTTTAATTTCATCATCATTCAGTTCTCTTACTGCATCACAGGCACCTCTCAGTACTTCTGATTTGTAGTAATCTGAATCGATGTTAGCTGCTACTTTCAAAAGGCTCATCATGTGTGTTTTAGAGAGGTTTCCTCTCATCACATCTTTCATGATGGTTACTTTGTAGTGGTCTGAATCAATATCAGCCACTTTAGACAATACTTTAGTATAAGTAGCATCTGACAGGTCTTTGTTTTTGAGCAGCTTGACCAAAATCTGGCTGGCATAGTGATCCGAATCCATGTCTGTTACTGTTCTCAGTAAAGACTCGAAGTACTTCTCGGAGATTTTTTGGTTCTCGAAAAGATCGGTCAGAATCACTGTTCTATAGTGATCTGAGTCCATGTACTCCAATCTGTCCATAATGGCCTCCACCACTTTGTCTGATACATCTCTGTTTCTCAACATAGAGCGGAAAGTCTCTGTTACATAGTGATCGGAATCAATTCTTGAAACTGCATTCATCAGGTTATTGAAAGCCTCATCAGTCAGGTTCGGTCTGTCCAATGCATCTCTCAGGATGATGGTAGCATAATGATCTGAATCGATGTCAGCTGCTGCTGTAATGATCTGATCTACTGCAGTATTATCTAAATCTCTTCTGTCGAGCAATTCCTTTAACACCTCTGTCTTGTAGTGGTCTGAATCCATGCGAGAAGCTGCTTTAAGCACCTTAGCTACAGATTCTGAATCGAGGTCTTCTTTCAGCATTCTGCCAAGAATAGTGCTGATATAGTGATCTGAATCCATACGGCCAATGGCATCGAGGAAAGCCGAAGTAGCTTCGGAGTTTTTCAGGAACTTATCGCCATGGTTTTTGAACAGCTCAGCGATGTAGTAATCGGAATCCATCGCCTTGGTAATGTAAGAGGCTACCTCAACCAATTCTTTGCTGGTTAGCTCATGGTTGTCCATCAATACATCGAGGTAAATTCTGGATACATTATCGCTTCTAATATTACCCAGTTCCTGCATAACGGCTTTTACGCCACCACTTTTGTAGAATCGCTCTACACGACCCTCTGCACCCATTCCGGTGGTTCTGATTACTTCGAGCAATACATTGGCAAGGAAATCCTGACCTTCTTTTCCCCACTCCTGACGGCTGCGACCTACTCTGTATTCAAAGTTGATGGTTCCGTCACTATTAGGCTCGGCCATTACTTCCCGTCTGTCACCAAAAGTGGTTTTTCTAATCCAGAAATAACCGCCTCTTGAGATTGACTTGATTGACTTGTCGTCATCAGTCAGCTCAATCTCTCCTTCATATTCCAGTTGGAATCTGCCTTGAGAATTCTTGTGTGTTATGGTATGAACACCTCTGTTAATTGAATAGGAAGTAGAGGTTGATGTTCTATTGTCTTGCGACTTCAATTCATGGGTAAATGATAGCAAGGCTAAAGCGGCTATCGCTACTCCCATGATCAGGCTTCTGTTTTTCATTTTTTGAGTTTTCATTTTCTTAACATTTTGAGTTGACCTGCAGGGGTCCTTTTTTAAGCCCCTTTGCGTGGGAGACCAATCCCACTATACAGAGCTTTGTTGTTTTTGACCTTTGGCAAATACTGCTTGTTGTTGAACAGTATTGACATTACAATGATCTTAAGTTTACATACAACAAAAAACCCATCTGCAATGAACTGTAAGCTTTTTGGAGTGAACCGTAGAATGCTGTATTGAAGCTCTTAAAAGACTTTGCGCTCCTAACGAATCCGGCAGACTTAACTGCCAAAAACGTCAGGAGCGCTTGTTCCGGAATTTAGTGCCTGCCAGGTAAAATATGCTTTATTCGTGCCTCAAGGATTTAACAGGGTTATTTCTGGCCGCCATATATGTTTTAAAGCTGATGGTTAAAAAAGCGATAAGAAGGGCAGAAACGGAAGCAATTACAAATGTAAAAGGGCTGATGTTGACACGGTAGGCAAACCCATCGAGCCAGCTGTTGAGCAAATAGTAAGCGGGGTAGACAGCCAACAAACTGGCAAGTAATACCAGCAACACAAACTCCCTGGATAGGGCCAACATAATAGAGCTGATGGATGCTCCCAGAACCTTTCGTACCCCTATTTCTTTTGTGCGTTGCTCCGTAATGAATGAGGCCAAACCGAAGAGACCCATACAGGCAATGACTATGGCAAGAAAAGTAAAGAAGGCAATGGTTTTACCCATGCTCATTTCCGTTTCATACTGAGCATCATAGAGGTTATCCAAAAAGAAATATTCAAACGGAGCTGATGGTTGTAACGAAGTCCACTTCTGTTCCAGTCTGGCAACGGTCTCGGAGACTTCATCGGTATTGATACGCACATTGAGATATGCGGCATGATCTGGAAAGACATGAATCATAAGCGGCTCTACTTCGCTGTGAAGCGATGCATAATTGAAGTCCTTTATTACTCCCACAATATGGCCGGCTTTAGGCTCGGGCAGTCCGTACACATATTCAAACCTTCTACCCACCGGATTTTCTTCCAGACCAAATTCGCGGATAGCGGCCTCATTCAGTAAAAAGCCCTGGCTCTCATCCGTTACCATTTCAGAGGAGAGGTCGCGTCCGTCAACGATTTGGAAACCAAAGACTTCTGCCAGATCCTCATCTCCAGACAGAATACGCATTCCCCTGTAACCATTATCTTCTTGCTGCCCCTCATTCCCGGCATCGGAAGTAACCAGATCGGGAACCCTGACACTCATTATGTGTACTCTTTCACCAGGAATCACTGAAGATGGAGCTGCTGCCACAACCGAAGGATCCGACACAAACTCCTGCTTTATCGTTTCTAAATTTCCAACCGTACCCCTTCCCGGAAGCTTCAACACCAAAACCTGCTCTTTATTGAAGCCCACATCTTTGTTTTCAATATAGCTGAGCTGCCTGTAAATAGTACTTGCTCCAATAATCAGGAGTATGGATATACCGAACTGAAGAATTACCAGCCCCCTCCTCAGGTATACCGTAGTACTCTGGGTTTTTCCAGACAATACATTGGATTTCAAAGCCTTCAGTGGCTGAAAGCTGGAAAGGAAAATGGAAGGGTATAAACCTGAAAGCAGGCTAACCAGCACATACACAAGCGCGATGGTCAACAGCAGTTCCGGGTTAGCCCAAAGGTTAGTAGATATTCGCTTGCCTGTAAAGTCATTAAATGAGGGAATCAATACCACAACGGCCATCAGAGAGAGCACAATTGAAATACCGGTGAAGAAAAACGACTCACTCAAAAACTGCCAGAAAACCTGCTTTTTCCTGGCTCCGAGTACCTTTCTCATTCCCACTTCTTTAGATCTTTTGGTTGAGCGGGCAGTAGCAAGGTTCATATAGTTGAAACTTGCAATAACCAGTATAAATAGGGCAACCGTGGAGAAAATGTAGATATACTGAGCATCTCCATTGGCAGATATCTCTTTTTCGGCATGACCATGAAGGTGAATATCGGTCAAAGGCATCATAAGGATTTGAACGCTCAGCCCCTCAACGGCAGCAATTTCATCATTCTCATTGCGAATATTCATGATCTCTAACACATCATGATCCAGTTTGGATCTTAGTGTTTTAGCAGCCCCTTCATTAATGGTTCTTACATAGGAATAAAAGGCCGAACCGGATCTGCCATTGACATATTGAGGAGCCCTTCGTGCAAACTCTGACATTGGGATCATCAAATCGAACCTTAAATGAGAATTGTATGGAATGTCTTCAATGATGGCGGTTACCCGGAAAGGAGTGCTGCCACGTTTAATAATATCACCAATAGGATCTGGCCTGCCAAAGTATTTCATTGCTGTAGACTCTGTGAGTACAATGTTGCCAGGGTCATCCAGCGCGGTGTTGATATCGCCATAAAGAGGTTTGAAAGAAAAGACATCAAAGAAGGTCGAGTCTGCGTAATAGACGTCTTTCTCATTATAGAAATTCACATCCGTATTAAAGGTTTCAGGGGTATTGGCTGCATAAACCCGGGTGGCACTTTTGATTTCAGGATAACGGCTGACTACATCGGGAATTAGGAACCCCTGTGTGGCTGCCCAATGAGTTTCATTCTCTTCATATCTGGACCAGTTTTCCAGGCGGAAAATCAGGCTGGAATCCTCATGCATTTTATCATAGCTAAGCTCATCCTGAACATACAGGAATATGAGCATGCTGGTACATAGACCTAATGTAAGTCCAAAGATGTTAATGAAAGAGTATCCCTTGTGTTTGAAGAGATTTCTGAAGGCAACCTTAAAATAGCTTTTGAACATAGCCGAACAATTTAAATACCTACAACTTGAGCAAAGAGCAGGTACTCTGAAAGGTCCTTTACATGAATAGAGTAGTGGAAATTGCTTTTTTTGATATCAAAAAATTGCGCTCCTGGCCATCTCTGCTGTAACACACTACAACTACGTTAGCCAGGAGCGCAAAAGTCTTCCCCATCAGATTTGGTAATTTCTACCTGAGTTTATCTATTCATATCGCATGGACTTAATAGGATTTGCCAGTGCTGCTTTGGCAGTCTGGAGGCTGATAGCAGCAATCGCCACAAAGAGTGTCCCGAGTAAAGCCACTAAAAATACCATCGCACCGAGGTTTATTCGGTAGGCAAAGTCAGACAACCAATTACCCAATAAGATTGAAGCCAGTGGTACTGTCAATACAAAAGCCAGCCCGATGAGTAGCGCAAAACGCTGAGAAAGTAAGGTCATAATAGACAGGACTGAAGCCCCCAGTACTTTTCGGATACCAATTTCTTTGGTTCGCTGAGCTGTAATCAATGAAGAGAGCCCCAGTAAGCCCATAGTCGCGATGATAATGGCCACGATAGAGAAGGTGCTGATCGCTCCCGTCAGGCGTTCCTCAGATTCATACTGTTGTTGAAAGCGCTCATCGAGGAAGTAATAGTCAAAAGGAACGGAAGGCAATGCAGCCTCCCATTGCTCACGGGCAACGGCCAGCGCATCGGTGGTTCGTCCCGGTGCCACTCTGGCTACTGTCAGGGCGTGGACCGCATTTTCAGAAGGGCGATAGAAGTGAATAATCGGGGCTACTTCATTGGCCAGTGACTCAAAGTTGTAGTCTTCCACCACACCAATCACCTTGATTCTGGTACTGCCAAAGTTCAGATACTTGCCTTCAATGCCTTCCCAGCCATAGGCCTGAAAAGCAGCCTGATTGACTATGGCCGACTCATTTCGGTCCTGCTCACTATTCGGCATAAAGTCTCTTCCTTCAACCAAGTCGATTTTCATACTGGAGAAGAAGTCATGATCTACATAAGTAAGTCTCATGCGCAACCTTTCTTCCGGAGTAAAGCCATCAGGCACCACGAAGGTGAATCTTCCCGGAAAATTACCCGGAATAGAAGCTGTGGCCGTCAGGTCAGTGATGGCTGAATGATCTCTCAGTGTATTTCTCAATGCAGCCAGCTGATTGACCCCTTGCTCCTCACTCGGAAAGTCATCTACCCGAATGGGTAAGACCAGCAAATTCTCTTTATCGAAGGCCATGTCTTTGTTCTTCATGTAATTCACCTGCTTACCTACTACCAGCGTGCCTACAATCAGAAGGGTGGAAAACATAAACTGTAGCACCACCAGTCCGTTTCTCACGAATTTACCCATAGCATTAGACTTCACTACTTTCCCTTTTAAAGTATCGACACTCTTCAGAGAGGTGAGGTAAAATGCAGGATAAAGCCCTGAGCAAAGACCTATGAACACACCGATGCCAATGATGGCAGACAAATGCATTGGCTCTTGCCAGAAGTTAACATCTAAGCCTACACTGTAATAGGCATTGAACATGGGCAGTAGAGAGACGGCCAGAAAAAGACCTAATATCAAAGAGATAAAAGTAATGGCCATAGATTCAGTGAGATACTGAACAATTAGCTGAGGTCTTAAAGCGCCCAATACTTTGCGCATACCTGCTTCGCGAGACCTTTCCATGGAACGCGCTGTTGCCAGATTCATGAAGTTAATAGCAGCGATGAGCAGAATACCAATCGCCACGAAAAGCAAAATGTAGGCGTACTGTCGGTTATCATTGAATCGATTATAGATATCCAACATATTCAACAGCTTGAAATTGGTAGTTTCAGCGGTTTGAGCGTCCCAGATCTTGGTGATAAAGTCTTCAAAAGATGATTCTAACTGAGCCACATTGGCCTGAGGTTCCAGCTGTACGTAAGACTCCAGAAACGAGCCTCCCCAGTTTCCGGCAATACCCTCAAACTGCGGATGACTCTGAACCCTGATGACCAGATTGGGTTGCAGATAGGAGTTATAAGGTACATCTGCCAGAATACCTGAAATGATATACTGATTCTCTAATGAAGGAATCTCTATGGTCTTACCCATGGCGTTTGCTCCCGGGAATAACCGGTCAGCCAATTCCTGACTAACCACTGCCTGATTGAGATCAGACAGAATACTTTCCTGGTTTCCTTCTTTCAACTCAAAGTCGAACAGCTCGAAGTAACTCGGATCAGTTAGTGTAGTACTTTCATTGAAACGCTCTCCGTTAACCTCTACCCAAAGCCCCTGCTCCAATACCCTGGCACCATTGACAATTTGTGAATAATCCTCTTTCAGCGCTTCCCACGTGGGAGCCCAGGTATCGAAAGTTTCCTGTGTACCGGTGGGTGTTACCCGCTCTTTGTACACCATGTAAATGTTATCGGCTTTGCTATGAAAGCGATCGTAAGTGAGTTCGCTTTCAGCGTATAGCAAGATGAGCAAGGCAGCGCAGAGACCTACGGTGAGCCCGAAAATATTGATGAATGTATAGCCCTTATGTCGCAGAAGACTGCGAAGAGCTACTTTAAGATAGTTTTTGAACATGACCTTTGGTTTGAGTTTAAAGATTAAAGGTAAGTGATTACCATTTTCCCTAAGAATAAGACATGGTCAGTTGTTAAAGGGTTACACTGAATAAACAAAAGGCTGTATTGAAATGATTATTTGATAGGTATTGTCGGTACCTGATGAAAACAGTAATTTCAACACAAATCCACTGAACATGAAAACTCTATTACAATTCTCATTATCCTGCCTGTTAGCCATTTTTCTGGTAAGCTGTGGAGAAACCACTAACAATGAGGCCGAGGAGGTCTACGGAAATCCACCGGCTGAAGGCTTTAACCTGGAAGGTTCAGATGCCAAAGCTATGGCTATTGCCGATGAAGTTATGGAAGCTATGGGCGGCAGAAAAGCCTGGGATAATACCAGACATATTGCCTGGAATTTCTTCGGTGCAAGAGATCTGGTTTGGGATAAATGGACAGGAGATGTGCGTGTAGACGCAAGAAATACTACCTACCTGATTAACATCAATGACAACTCAGGTAAGGTATTTATCGATGGCCGGGAAGTAACTGACGCAGATTCTTTGGCGGATTTAGTACAGCGTGGTAAGCGGGCATGGATCAATGATTCTTACTGGTTGTTGATGCCTTTCAAGTTGAAAGACTCAGGTGTTACCCTGAAATATATGGGTGAAGAAATGACCAGGGACAGCATTCCGTCAGAAAAGCTGGAACTTACCTTCGAGGGAGTCGGAGTTACACCCAATAACCGTTATTGGGTCTGGGTTGACCAATCAGATCACCTCGTTAAGCAATGGGCTTATTATCGCAACGCTTCTGACACAGCTCAAGGCTTCAATGTTCCATTTAAGGACTATCAGAAGAAAGGTGAAATCCTGATTTCCGGCAATAGAGGCGATAGACAACTGAGCAACATTATGGTTTTTAAAGAGCTGCCTGCTGCCGTTTACAATTCACCTGAAAAGCCTGATCTGGCTTCAATGCAAACAGCCCAATGAAAAGACTTTCCCTAGCCCTCTGCCTTTTCTTGTTTCTCTTCGCCTGTTCACAAGAAGAGAAGCAGGAAGAAACACAAAAAGGCGCTGTGCCCTACTGGCAAGCACAGGATTCAGGAGTCAGCGCCAGTCTCAGGGGTTTATCTGCTGTATCTGATCAGGTGGCCTGGGCCAGTGGAAGCCGGGGTACCGTCATTCGTACCACAGATGGCGGTGCCACCTGGAAAGATGTCTCTATTCCTGAAACGGACACCCTTGAATTCAGAGATATTGAAGCCTTCGATGCCAATACAGCCATAGTGCTGAGTGCCGGCCTTCCGGCAGTGATCTATAAAACCACCGATGGCGGGCAGACCTGGGACCAAAAATACTTTAGCATGAAAGAAGGCACCTTTTATGACGCCATGGACTTCTGGAATGAACAGGAAGGTATTGCCTTTGGCGATGCCATTGATGGCCGTCTGCTCATTCTGAGAACATCAGACGGTGGAGAGTCCTGGCAGGAATTGCCTTTTGAGCAGAGGCCTCAGGCCCTGGAAGGTCAGGGTGGTTTTGCCGCCAGTGGCACCTGCCTGAGAACTGTTGGGGAAAGTCAGGTGTATATAGGACTGGGAGGTAAAGAAGCCAGTCTGTTCTATTCCTTCGATAAAGGAGAAAGCTGGCAAAAGACAATGACACCCATCCAATCGGGAGAATCTACTGAAGGAATATTTTCTATCGACTTTAAAGATGAAATGACCGGCCTGATGGTGGGTGGTGATTACCGGGGCGATTCACTGACTAAGATCAATGCCGCCTACACTACAGATGGCGGACGCAACTGGTTTCCGGTGATGGCCGGAATGAAACCACATGGCTACCGGTCAGGAGTGGCTATCTGGAAAAACTACGTCTTTGTGGTGGGCAGAGAAAGCTGCGACTACTATATCGATGGAGGTAAAGCCTATATCCCTATGGAAGGAAAGTACTATGCCGTAGATGTTTCAAGAGATAAGGAAGCCGTTTGGGTAAGCGGCCCGAGAGGAGCGGTTGGGAAATTAGGGTTTAGAGATTAGACACGATACTACTGCCTGAACTTTACCTGGCAAGACATAAAAAAACCCGAAGGGTAACTACTCCTTCGGGTGCACTAAACAAATAAACTACTAACTGTATGAAGAGAACTACTGACTAGTTCTCAATTTTTCTTTTAAATACTCTTTCAATTATCATACCAAACAACTGCCTGATACCCTACCTTTCTGATCTTTCTTAACGTGAAAAGTTTAATCAGGTGACAGCTTTTAACCTTAATTAACTTCTCACTAGACACTGACTAGACAGGCCATTGTTTTTTCCGGTTGACTTTGCAAAAGTAGATGATTGTTTACACCTTTAACGAAACTCTTAGTTTAAGTAATTGTTATGGTTAAGTTTGCTATACGTGTCCTCTGGAAAAACCGTCTGTTCAGCTTTCTGAATATCATTGGCCTTACTTTCGGCCTTTCTGCCACCATTTGGCTGGTTTTATTCCTCGAAAACGAATTAACATACGATCAACATTTCGATAACCATGAACGGATTTACCGGGTAAGTCATGTGCTTTCTGCTCCGGGTGTTGAATTCAACACTGCCTTTTCTGCTTCTGAGTTGCCACCTAAAATGAAGGAGGAACTCCCGGGAATAGAAAGTTATTCCCGATTTGGCTTTGTAGGCAGAGAGGAAATCCAATACAACAATAAAGTCTTTCGTCAGGAACGGATGTATTACACCGACCCGACCGCCTTCGATATTTTCAGCCTGAACTTTCTGATGGGTGACGCTCAAACGGCATTGAAGAATCCCTCAACTGTTGTCATTTCCAAATCAGTCAATGACAAAATCTTCGGAGAACAATTGGGCATCGACAAAACCATTCGCATCAATGATCAGAACCTGAAAGTAACGGGGGTATTTGAAGACCTTCCCAAAAACTCACATTTCATTTTCGATGTATTGATCTCAGGTGTCAGGACGAGAGATTTTGCCATTCAGGATGGCGTATTCAACTCAGAGGTTTTATGGAATGCAGACGGCCTGAATTATATATTACTGGAAGAAGGCACCACTAAAGAAGACATCCTTAGCAAGTTTGAGCCTTTCAATGAAAAATATTACATGCCTTTCGGCAACCAGATTAATGGAAATCATAAGCTGAGACTTCAACAGCTTGCTTCCATTCACTACGATAAGGAAAAAATTGATGATGACTTTGCCAAAGGCAACCCCACCAACCTCTTGGTCTTCTCTTCAGTGGGGCTGGCCATTTTGTTGTTGGCCTGTATCAATTACATTAACCTGGCTACAGCCAGAGCAGGACTGAGAGCAAAGGAAATCGGTATCAGAAAGGTTCTGGGTACACACGTCAGCCGATTGAGAATTTCCCTGATTACCGAGTCAATGGTGCAGGTGCTTGTGGCTTATCTGCTGGCCATCGGCTGCGTTTGGTTGCTCATTACTCAATCTCCTTTTCAAAGCTGGTTAGGCGTAGATTTCGACTTCACGCTCTTCGAAAATACCCCTTTATTGTTGGGTACACTGGTCATTGTTTTGTTAACCGGACTCCTTGCAGGAACATATCCCGCTTTCTATCTCTCACAAATTAAACCTGTGAAAGCACTAAAAGGAACCTGGTCAGCCTCAAAAGGAGGGCAACTGATGCGTCAGGGTCTGGTATTATTCCAATTCGTTATTTCTATCGGGGTATTACTGTCCACCCTTTTAATGAAGGATCAGATTTCCTTTTTACAAACCAAAGACCTGGGCTTTGAAAAGGATCAGGTTCTACTGGTGAGTACCAGAGATTCAGTGACCCAAAACCGATACAGAGCATTTAAAAACAGTCTCGAATCATTCCCGATTATTGAGCATGTCACTTCATCGAACTCACTGGTGGGTACTGATATTGGCCAGGTAGTTTTCAGGGTTGAAAAAGATGGTGAAATGAAGCAGATGGAGTTTAAGAGCATGCAGGGAGATGCTGACTTTTTGAAGGCATTCGGTATACCACTTTCGGAGGGAGAATCTTTTACAGGAGAAGAGACCCGTGGCAACACTAAATTTGTGGTCAACGAAACGGCAGCCAGAGAAATTGGCTGGGACAATCCGATCGGTAAGAAAATGGGCTTTTTCCATCAGGCCGACCCGGGGCAGGTGATTGGCGTGATGCGTGATTTCAACCACTTCTCACTACATAATCCTATTGAGCCTCTGGTCTTTGTGTTTAACCCAACTCCGGGTAACAACCTGATCGTTCGTTTCAAGCAGAACCAATCGGGAGAAGCATTGAAAATTGTGGAGTCTGTGTGGAATGAACAATTACCTAATTATCCATTTGAATACAGCTTCCTCAATGACCGACTGAATGCCCAGTATGAGGCCGACAGAACTCAGGGCCAGTTGATCACCTTTATGACCATTCTCTGTGCGATTATTTCCCTGATTGGTCTAATCGGACTGACAGCCTTTAACATTGACCAGCGCAGAAAAGAGATTGGAATCAGAAAGGTCTTGGGTGCCATGTCGCCACAAATTGTAACGATTATTTACTCCGGAACCTTTAAACTCTTACTCATAGCCAGTGTCATTGCTGTTCCCCTGGCTTATCTGGGTATCAATCGTTGGAGTCAGAACTTTGAATATCAGACCGGCATCAATGTGGGACTGATCATAGCCGGAGTAGCAGCTTCTCTGTTGATTACCCTGGTGCTGGTCAGTTCTTTGGTTTTCAATTCGGCTCAGAAGAACCCTGCTCATACCCTGAGGCAGGAGTAATTAATTGATGAAAGCCTGTTGCACTACTTCATCTGCTATATTTGAACAGTGAAACAGGCAGTAGTCATATTAATTACACTGATGCTCTTGCATCACCTGATGCCCTGTCTGGACTCTGATCCAGACTGTTTCCAGAAAGAGCAGACGCAGGTAAGTCTCAGCATGGATAATACCGATGACTGTCCGCAAAAAGACTGTACCGACTCTTGCTGTTGTGCCTGCTGTAAATTACCAGTCATTAAGAGCAACCTTCTGTTTATAGCTACTGAAAAAACTTTTATGATTCACCATGACCAAAGCAGTCCTGGTATTTTTCAGATTCCTGTCTATGATATTTGGCAACCGCCTAAAGTTTAGCCGCCACATATATTCCAAATTGACGGGTGCTGTTGCATCCGATTTTCGGCATTTAAACTTTACATATGAACAGCTTAAAAATATTGATGATTACGTCATGTCTCCTTTTGAGTCATGTCCTTTGTGGTCAAAACAACCTTACATTTAAAATTATAGATGCAGATTCAGAGGAGGCCCTGATAGGGGCTACTGTTTATGCTTCTGAAAACCTTGGAGCAATAGCCAATGAGGAAGGTATTGCCGTTTTAGAAAACCTGGCAGAAGGAGTTGTCAAGGTAAAAATCTCATTCATTGGTTATGAAGCCAAAAGCCTGAGTTTCAATATTCCCTATACCGGTGAATCTCCCATTCTGGTAGCCATGGAACCCCATGAAGAAGAAATGGAAGCCATGATTGTTACGGCAACCAGAACAAGCAGAAGTATAGAAGACATTCCCACCAGAATAGAGTTTTTAGGATCAGAAGAGCTACAGGAGAAATCCGTCATGCGCTCAGCCAATATTGCCATGCTCCTTCGCGAAAGTACCGGAATTCAAATGCAGGTAACCTCCCCAAGCTCGGCTAATCAGAGCATTAGAATTCAGGGTTTGGATGGAAGATATACTCAACTCATGAAAGATGGATTTCCATTGTATGGTGGCTTTTCAGGTGGATTGAGCATTATGCAGATTCCTCCACTCGATTTACGACAGGTTGAAGTGATTAAAGGAAGTAATTCCACCCTTTACGGAGGAGGGGCCATTGCCGGCCTGGTCAATCTGGTGAGCATCAGGCCCGAAGCTGAAAGCCTGAGCAAAATCATGCTCGATCAGACTTCTGCCGGAGGAACAACATTCAATGCATTTCATGCCTCAAAAGAGGCCAGGTGGTCATACACTTTATTTGCCTCAGCACACAGGCAAGAGGCCTATGATGCCAATGACGACTTCTTTTCAGACATTCCTGAAACACGAAGTCTGACCTTCAACCCAACCCTTTTCTATAAACCATCGGCATCTTCAACATTCCGGCTGGCCCTGAACGGTACCTTTGAAGATCGCTGGGGTGGTAACTTAGGTGCTGTAGATAACAGAGAAGCAAGCAGTCAGGCTTACCTGCAGGAAAATGAAACACGAAGAATGTCTTATCAACTGAGTTTTACTAAGACCTGGGATGACAACAGAAAACTAAACATTAAGAACAGTCTGCTCTTCTTCGACCGAAGCATCCAACAATTTCAATATGGATTCAATGGCCAGCAGACCGCTACATTCAGTGAGGCTTCTTACTCCTTTGGCAGTACCCGAAGTAGCTGGTTAATCGGTTTAAATATTTACTCCGATCAGTTTAGCGAAGGAGATATCTCCACAAATGACCGAAGCTACAATCAGTTTACATCAGGGGTATTTGTTCAGCAAAATTGGCAGCTAAACGAACAATGGTTTATTGAAACAGGCCTTCGGGTTGACCAAAGCCGGAATTATGGGCTACAGACACTTCCGCGCCTGTCTGTAATGCATAAGGCCAATAGGAAGCTGACCTTCAGAATAGGAGGAGGTTTAGGTTACAAGTTGCCAACCATCTTTACGGAAGATACTGAACGACTGTCTTTCCGGGGTTTACAATCTCTAAACCTCAATAACCTGGATGCGGAAAAATCATTTGGCGGCAATTTCGATATCAATTACAGTACTGCGATTGGTGACAACTGGACATTTAGCATCAACCATTTGTTTTTCTACACTCAACTGAACAATCCGGTTATCCTGAATAGCCCCGACAATGGTACAACTTATCGTTTTAGAAATGCGAGTGGGGACCTTAATACCAAGGGGATGGAAACGAATTTAAAGCTGACTTATAATGACTTTAAGCTCTTTTTCAACTATGCTCTCATTGATACTGAACTGGGGTACTCTGGCGATCTGCAAAAACCACTTACTGCCAAAGACAATATTGGTGCAGTATTGGTCTATGAAGAGCATGAGAAGTGGAGGGTTGGGCTGGAGGCTTATTATACAGGCTCTCAGTTTCGCAGCGATTACTCAGTAACTGAAGATTATTGGATTACCGGTCTGATGGCCATGAGGAAGTTTAAAAACATCAGCCTGTATCTGAACTTTGAGAATTTCATTGATACCCGTCAGTCAAGATTTGAATCAATCAACCTTAGTAATTCCATGAATCCGGAAAATCTGGAAATATGGGCTCCAATGGATGGGTTTATTGTTAATGGGGGAATTATTCTGGAGTTGTAAATCACAAGAGGCTGTTTTAAGGTTCCGGTTCTTCCACATTACCCTGAACATGTCTTTGCCAAAAGGCAACAGACTTGTTTCAGGTTTTCTTCTAAACCCGAGATGCTGAAATAAATTCAGCATGAGGTATAGGGAATCTTAAAACAGCCTCTTTATTTATTTCTTGCCTTTCAGGCTCATTGACTCTGCCATCTTCACCGCTTCATAGGCATTGATAATACCACCTGAAACAGAAAGGTTAGAGAATTTCACTTCTTCGCCTGTTCCCGGCTCATTCACTTTCACCTCTACTCCTCTCACAGACTTCATGAGAATATCTTTCACCTGCTCCGGCTTCAGGTCAGGGAAGTAAGATAGCAGCATGGCTGCCACTCCGGCTGTTACCGGTGACGCCATACTGGTTCCCTGAGCATCCTGATATTCATTGCCTGGAGCCAGTGAGTAAATAGCTACACCCGGAGCGAATACATCAACTGACTTTTTACCATAGTTGGAGAACACACCTACATAGTTATTCTCCGAACCCCATGACGAGGCCCCTACTTCAATCCAATTCGCCCAGTCTCCTTTTCTTCCGAATTTATCGTTCGGGAAGTTGTTGGTCTCATCTGTATTCTGGGCTGAGTTTCCTGCAGCATGAACCAACAGCACTCCTTTGCTGGCGGCATATTCGATGGCATCATAAACATACTGTGTATTTGGTGAGTATCCTTTACCAAAACTCATGTTGATGACCTGAGCGCCATTATCTACTGCATATCGAATAGCATTGGCTACATCTTTATCTCTTTCGTCACCATCGGGAACAGCGCGTACTGCCATGATTTCTACATTGTTGGCTACGCCATCAATACCCAGGCCATTGCCTCGGCTGGCAGCAATAATTCCGGCTACATGGGTACCATGAAAGTTATCTGTGCCCTTACCAATAACATCATTATTACCATAACCTACTTCATCGAGTTTGTCTGGATCATCTCCAACAATTTGTCTGGTATCCAGATCAAGACTATAGCTGTACTCAGCCTGATCTTTGAAATGCTGCATATCCTGCTCTACAAAATAGATGAGTGTATCTAATGAAAGAGAAGGATCAGTCATGGTATAGATTTGTGATAGAATCTGCTTTCCTCTGGCAATCACCTGATCTGATGAGCTGATTTTACCAATGTTTTCCGAGTTCACTTCATCTACTTCCAGATAGGCTTTAAACAGCTGATTGTATCGCTTCAACTGACTGTTGATATTGCTCATCATCATGGTCTGACTGGTGGCTTCTGAGTAGCTCTTCTCGAATGATGCCTCAATCTCTTTCCAGTATTCGAATTCTTCTCTGTCCTTTTTGGCCACTTCATCAGCCGAAACATTGCCATACTTAGCTTTCAGACGCTTATACTCACGGGTGATTTCCAGGGTCTCTTTCCCCACATTAGTACCATCTTTTCCTCCGATGAAGTTCCATCCGTGAACATCATCGATGTAACCGTTATTATCATCATCTATACCATTGCCGGGAATTTCATCTTCATTAGTCCAGATAACTGCTTTCAGGTCTTCATGCTCAATATCGATTCCTGAATCAATAACAGCAACCAGCACCTTTTTACTTGGCTTTCCCTGTAGGTATTCGTAGGCCTTTTCGGTACTCACTCCATTCACTGAATCTTTCTGTGGATCCAGATTAAACCAGTTTTTGGGAGGAGGAGTGTCTTGTGCATTGAGTGCGAAAGCTGCCAGAAATAAGGCAGCAAATAATATCTTCTTCATATTCATTTATTTCGTTTCAAATTTACCTGTATCCGGATTCTTCACAATAGCTCCGGCAGGCATAACCATTCCATTCATGGCAATAAACGTGCCTTCATGTAAAGTATTGAGCGCCCCGATAGCTACACCAATGTTGAAAGCAGCATCGGAATTAGTGAACCTTTCCGGCTTATAAGCACCGGTAAGAACAATGGTTTTTTCCGGAATTTTGTTCAGAAAGGCTGCTGTTTCCGGCATGGTATCTGAGCCATGTGTAATCAATATTTTGGAGGCCTCAGATTGTTTAATATAGGTCAGCAGCTGAGCCCTATCCTGATCTGTAATTTCCAGTGAATCCTTTTTCATCAGGCTAACCACCTCATACTCAAAAGAGGGCATTACTTGCTGAAGTATGCGCTCCACTGCGGGTTCATCTATTTCAAAAGCATATCCCTTATTGGTTTTAGGATAGTCTTTATCTATAGTACCTCCGGTTTGAATGATCAGAATCTTCACGAAGGGAAGATAAGAAGAAAGTCTGGTTAGAAGTATTTTGAAAGCTCCCGATATAAGAGCTGGCCATCACTTGGTCTGGGAGCATCGGCATTAACCAGGCGTCCCTTTTTGTTAACGATAAAGTATCTCGGTATGGCAAATGGCGCCCTTGGATCTACACCAATGTATTCCCGTACTTCATCATAACGCTCATCAGTCATTCTGATATTGAAGGAGTTAAGTCTCATGTCTCTGACCATCTGCCGCCACTTGGCATCTACCCGATCAATGTCGAGGGAAAGGTAAATTACCTTCACTGGCTTGTCCTCCAAAAATTCATCGAAGGGCTTCTTGAATTCGGTGTTCATTTCATCGATACACGGATGACACCAGGTAGCCCACATGTCGAAATAGAGAACTGTCCCCCTAAACTTTTCAATAATATCCTGAATCGTAAAATCGCTATCTACTACCAACTCCATTTCTTCAGTAATAGGAGTGTTCATTCTGTAGTGCTCATTTTCAATTTTAATCAGGTACTTGCGTAGGTAGGTAAGCAATATCTGATCATTGAACTGCTCTTTGTAAGCCTCAAGCACATGAAGTAAATCGAAATTGAGCCGATCACTCATGGACTCCTGTCGGATGTCGTAAACCCAAAAGAGCTCCAAGACTTCATCTGACAGTTGATCAGATGCCCTGGCATATTTCTCTTCAAGAGTCGCTGTTTTCATGGCCTTGAAGTAGCTTCTAAGAAAGACAAAGTAGTTACGGGATTTCAGGCCCTGTTCACTTGAAATATCCAGTTCTGCCCTGACCGCTTCAGGGCTAAGGCTGGCCGATACCAGTCCCCGACTTATCCAGAAATACTTACTGTCTAACAACATCAATTCATAAAATGAATCTGATACACTCTCTTCTTCATAAGCCTGCTGCAGCTCTTTCTTCTCGGCACTTATTAAGCGGAACAGGTCCTCGGCAGAGAGCTTATCCTCCGATTGAAGCAGGCTTTGTCTTTCCAGATCAAAGTCTCTCACGAGTTGATTTGCTTTAGCCAGTTCTCCGGAAAAGGAGATGGTATTAACCAGATCATTCCAATCGGTTTGGAACCCCAGCTCTTCCCCTGGCTCAAGCCAAAAACGAAGGTAAATTCCTGATCGGCTGTCAGGCATACCTATGAACCCGGGTTCAGCCATATCAATGGTCTGCCTGAACCTGGCGTCATCTTCAACACTCACTTTAATCTGATTGGCTTCAACGGCTCCACCTTTATGGGGTATGTCAAAGAAGATGTAGCTGGAATAGAAGTTGTCTAGTGCTCCCGAGAACCGTGCCTTTTTCTGCTCAGTGAGCGGATTGAAGAGCAACAGTAAAATAAGAATGGTATTGCGCATCATTAAAACTAACAAATTAGTTCTAAGAATCAATATTTGAAGCAGGGTAATATGGTATCGCGTCTGGTACGCTTCACTATTTTGCCAAAGTTGAGGGTTAGCGAGAATTCATGGGCTCCCCCTGTAGCCCCTGCCAATCGGGAAACGGTGAAGTCATAGCTGTAAGCAAAAGAAAGATTACTGTTCAACTCCAACCCCACCAAACCGATAATAGACTCATTCTTAAATACTTTGTTTACGCTTTGTACAGGTATTCCCCTATACCAGCCTCCAATAACAAGGGGCTGAAAATAGAGTTGTACACCGGCATCGAGCTGATTAAAGCCTCCCTGCTTTTTATAATTGATGGCTATGGTAGCAGACCTTTCCTGGAACTGGTAGGCCACTGTTCTGAGCCGCCTTCCTCTGGCAAACATGATTTTATACCCTGCATGCCAGGAGTACTTTCTGGCAAGCTTACTTTCCTGATCAATGAATGACTGATTGGGCTCATTGATATGGTGTGTTGAGAAGCCTATCCAGGCGAGGTTGGTATATAACAGCGCTCCTGCCGAAGCACTCAGGAAGTTTACTTTTGCTCCTCTCTCAAAAATTTCACCACTTGGTCCAATCACCTGACCATTGACAATATCAATCTGATTACCGAAGACCAGGTCTTCAAAGTTCAGGTCTTTCTGGAAGTAGGAAAGCTGAACTCCGGTGCGTAAAACCACATCTGAAGAAACCTGCATTTTATAGGAATAGAGCCCTCCGATCTCATTGGACCGGAAATTCAAAAAGCCTTCCTTATGCTCGGTGACTATAAAGCCAAAACCACTTTCCGCTGCTTTGGAAAAGTAGTCGAGATAAGCAGAAATGGTTGTAAAGGAGTGGGAAAGCGATGGCCACTGGTTTCGGTAATTAACGCCCACACGGCCTCTATCAGTAGAGCCTGTCAGCGCAGGATTCAGGTATAAGGGTGATGCATAGAACTGTGAGAACTGAGGATCCTGCGCTTTCAGGTCTACCGAATGCAATAGTGTAAAGACAAAAGTGATTGTAAGTAAAAGTCTTTTCATAGGCCGCTAATTAATGAGTGCGAATATGCCTTCCCGCTCCACCTTCAGTCCGTTGAAGCTTACGCCAATAATCTTGTATACATAGTTTCCATTTTCTGCCTGACGGCCTTTTATAGTTCCATCCCATCCTTTGGTGTCAATATCATCAGTGCTGAAGATCACTTCACCCCAGGTATTGTAAATAATGAGTTGAGATTTGACCAGACCGAGCATTCTTGGCCTGAAGAAATCATTGTTTCCATCTCCATTCGGGGTAAAGGCATTCGGGATAATAATGCGATAGCCTTCTGTGATTTCCAGGTTAGAAATCTTCTCGGTCTGACAACCGGTTCGGTCCGTCACTACCAGCTTAACAGTGTATTGACCCGGTGCATCATAGGTATGAATTGGGTCTATCTCATCAGAGTCGAAGCCATCACCGAAATCCCAGTACCAGTCAACTACTTCTCCAACAGACTGATCGAAGAAGCTCACCGGGTCATTGGCAGAAAGGTCTCCTGTACGGTCTATCGACTCTGCCGTGTAGATAAAGTCTGCTAATCCCAGTTCGGGTATATCAATACTGATCGCATTGGTTTGGAAGCAACCTCTATCATCTAATACCTCAATGCTAAGTCGGCCTGGCTCGGTGAGTAGTACTTCGTTATTGGCACTATTTCCTTTTGACCAGTTGTAGGTATAGTTTCCTACTCCACCTTTCACGTCTGCCATGACTCTTACTCCGGCAATCCGGTTATTACAATCTATATAAGGCTCCGTACTTAAGCCTATTTGAAGTGGCTCTGGTTGCAATACAGTGTAGGTTCCCTGCACTTCACAGTTATATCTGTCCCGTACCGTCACTACATAAGTGCCTGGCAATACGTCTTTGATTTCTGAAGTAGTGGCTCCATTAGACCATCTGTAAGTATATGGAGCAGTTCCTCCGCTGACAATCACATTGACTCTTCCACTGAAAGGATCATTGCACCTGGCCGCTTCTTCGATATATGCATCGAGTGTTAAGTCTAAGGGTTCAATAATGTTGAAGGTCTGCTGAATGGTACAACCTTTATCGTCCGTGATTAGCACATTATACTCTCCCGGGCCAAGACCTGTGATGGTTTCAGAAGAAGCACCATTACTCCATCTTATACTCAAGGGTTCAATGCCTCCCTCAATATTGAGTGATATAGAACCATCATTGGCTCCGATGCAGCTGATCTCCTGCAATTGTGGCTCCACCTTGAACAGAGCAGGATCGGCCAGGTTATAATTACCCTGAACCTGACAGCCATTGGCATCTGTCACCAACACGGAATAACTTCCTGAACTAATACCAATCAGGTTTTTGGTTGTGGCCCCGGTTGACCATTGGTACGAGTAAGGCTCAACGCCTCCTTTTAAGTTTAGGTCAATTGATCCATTGCGATCATCATAACACTGACTTTCATTCACCAATGCATCTTCCAGTGACAGGGCCTCGGGTTGTGAGATAGTAAATACCCTTTCCTGAACACATCCATTGCCATCTTTTACCCGGACGGTATAATCCCCGACTCTCAGATTCTCAATGGATGAAGTAGTGGCTCCGGTACTCCACAAGAATTCGTAGAGGCCTGTTCCTCCCTCTACATCAATTACAATTCGGCCATCACTGTCGCCCATGCAGTTCAGGTTGAATTTGCCCTGAGAGCTAATAGTAATCGGTTGGTCTGGTTGGCTTATGGTCACCTGAGATTGTACCAGACAGCCATTGGCATCAGTAACCGAAACGGTGTAATCTCCTGCAGTCAGACCAGAAATCTGGCTGGTTCTTGACCCATTACTCCACAAATAGGTATAAGGGGCTACACCTCCCTGGGCTATAGCCGTGATGGTGCCAGAGTCATCACCAAAACAAAGCAGGTCATTGTAATCTGTCAAAAAGACTGAAAGGGCTTCTGAAGGTTCAGAAATCACTACGGTAATGGAGGTTCCGCAGCCATTCGAGTCTGTAATATCTGCTGAGTAAACTCCGGCTGTCAGGCCACTCAGATCGGCAGTAGACGCTCCATTGCTCCAGGCGAATGTATAAGAGCCACTACCTCCCGTGACGTCCAGATTAATTACCCCTGTGGCTTCTCCTTTACAGAGTACATCGAACTTCATCATGTCGACATTCAGGTCTTTGGCATCACCCACCTCTACACTGCGAGTGATTGAACAACCATTGGCATCTGTAATGGTAAGGTTATAAGTGCCGCCTGCAATATTGCTAAGGTCTTTACTGGTACTACCGTTCGACCAAACGAAGTTATAGGGTGCTGTTCCTCCTGTAGGAGTTACGGTAACCGCTCCATCTGTATCTCCAAGACAGGAGGAGTTAGTCACATCGAAGGTAACATCCAGTACATCCGGCTCACCTATTGTATAGTTCTCTATGAGCGTACAGCCTTTGGCATCTGTGATGGTGACTGAGTAATCTCCGGCAAAGACATTAACCAAATCTCTTTGGTTGGAACCATTGGACCAGGCATAGTTGAATGGACCAGTACCTCCCGTAACAGTAAGCTGAACTTTCCCCGTAGGCTGGCCATTACAAAAGGCATCGATAATTCCGGCTGATGCAGTTAATGGGGCCGAGGGAGCATCGACAACTACTTGTCTCACCTGCTGGCAGCCTCTTGCATCGGTTACAGTTACTTCATAAGTACCTCCGGCCAGACCTGAAATATCTCTGGTCGTTGCCCCATTATCCCAGGAGTAGGAGTAGGGCAATGTTCCTCCTGATACGGTGAGTTGAACAGAGCCATCATCAGCGCCAAAACAGGTCACATCATTGATCTGATTATTTATGGTTAAAGGCAGTGGTTCTGTCATGTTCCAATTATTGCCGACTGAACAACCATTGGCATCGATTACGGTGAGAGAGTAGCTACCCGGAGCCAAACCACTAATATCTTCAACCGAGGCTCCATTACTCCATTGATAGGTATAAGGACCAGTACCACCTGAAACAGTGATATCGAGCTCTCCATCATCCGCTCCATTGCATGAAATGGTAGTGATGCTACTGGTGATGGCCAATACATCCGGTCCTGCAACATTGTAGGTAGCCGAGACTGAACAGCCGTTGTTATCAATTACCGTTACCTGGTAATCTCCTCTTTCCAGCCCTAAAATGTCCTCACTGGATGATCCATTATTCCAGCTATAGGTGTATGGTCCTGTACCACCTGAAACGGTCAGGTCTATTCCTCCCTGATTGTCACCAAAACACTGTTCATCTGTGATGACGGCATTGAGTGAAAGAGGAGCAGAAGGTTCTGTAACAGCAATGGTTTGGGTGAAGGTACAGCCATTACCATCAGTTACGGTGATATCATAGTTTCCTCCTGAAAGGGTACTGATATTCTTGGTGGTTTCTCCATTGGACCAGGCATAGGTATAAGGCAGGGTTCCTCCGCTAACGGTAATAGTAATTGCACCATCAGCTGCACCAAAACAGGAAACATCAGTTACTGATGAGGCAATACCAATAGCAGCAGGTTGCGAAATGGTATAGCTTCTGGTGAGACTACATCCATTGGCATCGGTAATAAGCACAGAGTAATTACCGGGGTTCAGGGAAGAGAGGTCTTCGGAGGTAGCGCCATGGCCCCACGCGAAAGTGTATGGTGCAGTACCCCCGTTAACCTCAATATCAATAGCGCCATCAGCTGCTCCGTTACAACTTATTTGTGTAGTGGAACCTGTAACTGTTAAAGCTGTCGGACCGCCAACGGTCAAATCAGACTGTATAAAACATCCGTTGGCATCCGTTATCAGCACTTGATATGTTCCTTGTGATAATCCGGTTAAGTCTTTTGTGGTTGATCCCTGATTCCAGCTGTAGGTATAAGGAGCTGTTCCTCCTGTTACCGTCAGGCTAATGGCTCCCTGGCTATCTCCAAAACACTGTTCATCAGTCACAGTTGCTGCAGCTGCCAGGGCCGCTGAAGGCTCGGCCACGGCATAAGTTCCGGTAGAAACACAGCCATTCGCATCGGTAATGGTGACTGAATAGTTACCTCCCGAAATACCTGAGATATCCTGGGTGGTCGCTCCATTGGACCAGGAATAAGTATAAGGAGCAATCCCTCCTGAAACCGTTAAGTCAATGGCTCCATCTGCTGCTCCAAAACAGCTTACATCAGTTATGTTTTGTCCAATAGTGACAGCGAGTGGCTGAGTAATCGTCCATGAACCTGTTTGTGTACAGCCATTGGCATCGGTGATGGTAACAGAGTAGTTACCGGGTGCTAAGGCTGAAATGTCTTCTGTAGTTTCTCCATTGGACCAGGCATAGGTATAAGGGGCCGTTCCCCCACTGGCAGTCAAGTCGAGTGCCCCGTTGGCTGCTCCATTACAATCGATCTGGGTGGGTACAGCACTTACTGATAATTGTACCGGTCCCGAAACAGTATAATTAGAAGTCACCGAGCAGCCATTGGCATCAGTCACCACTACCTGATAACCTCCCTGACCCAAACCAGCAATATCTTTTGTGGTTGATCCCTGGTTCCAGTTATAGGTGTAGGGAGCTGTTCCTCCTGTGACTGTCAAAGCAATGGCTCCCTGGTTGTCTCCAAAACATATTTCGTCAGTGACACTTCCACTCACCGCCAATGCTGCGGTTGGTTCATTAATGGTATAGCTTCTGGTTGTCACACAACCATTGCCGTCTGTAATGGTGACTGAGTAATTTCCTCCTGAAATATTGAATAAGTCCTGGGTGGTGGCCCCATTACTCCATGAGTAGGTGTAAGGGGTAATTCCTCCAGAAACAGACAAATCAATAAACCCATCGGAAACACCAAAGCAGGAAACATCCTGAACATTCTCACCTACCAAAAGGGCTAAGGGTTCGGTAATAGTGAATGACCTGACCAGGCTACATCCAGAAGCATCAGCAATAGTCACCTGATAGTTGCCAGCCGTAATATTGCTCAGGTCTTCCGTATTGTCGCCATTACTCCATGTAAAGGTGTAAGGTGTAGTTCCACCCGAAACCGTGAGGTCAATAGCGCCTGTGGCATCTCCATTACAGAGAATATTTGTTTGCGTGCCGGAAGCAATCATAGCGGTAGGCATATTGATGGTATAGCTTTCCTGAATAAAGCAGCCATTCGCATCAGTAATGGTTACCTGATAGGTGCCATCTGCCAAACCGAAGATATCCTTGGTGGTAGCCCCCGTATTCCAGGCATAAGTATAGGGTGCCGTACCTCCTGCCGGAGTTAATTGAATGCTCCCATCACTTCCTCCAAAACAAGAAATGTCATTCACCGTGGCGGTGGTAGAAAGGGCAGCCACTGGCTCAGTCACAGCAATTGTTTCATTATAGGTACAGCCATTAAGATCTGTCACCGTCAATGTATAGTTTCCCGCGGCCAGGGTATTAATGTCTTCGGTGGTTTCTCCATTCGACCAATTGAAAGTATATGGTCCTGAACCACCAGAAACAGATATGTCTATGGCTCCATCATTATTACCGAAACAGGAAACATTGGTTGAGGTGTAAGAGAAAGCAATAGCAGTAGGTTCCGTAACAACATAGCTGGCAGATGTAGTACAGCCTCTGGCATCGGATATGTTGACGGTGTAATTACCCGGCCCCAGGTTACTGATGTCTTCAGTAGTCTCTCCATTCGACCAGGAAAAAGTATAGGGGGCTTCTCCTCCACCCACGGTAATATCAACTTCTCCATTTCCTGCTGCATTACAATCAACATCAGTTACAATCCCCGACAAAGTCAGAGCAGGAGGGTCAGTAATAGTAAATGAATCAGTGAATGAACAGCCGTTATTGTCTGTGACTGTCACGGTATAGTTTCCCGCGGCCAGGTTGCTCAAGTCCTCGGTAGTGCTTCCATGTGACCAGTTGTAAGAATAGGGCGCTGAACCTCCTGAAACGGTCAGATTAATGATTCCGTCTGCTGCTCCGTTACAGGTGATTTGACTCACCGAACTGGCAACCGCCAGTGCTGAAGGAGGCTCTGTGATGGTAAACGACTGTGTATCTGTACAGCCATTCGCATCGGTGATTGTAACGGAATAATTCCCTGCTGGAATGTTAGTGAGGTCTTCTGTAAGTGCTCCATTAGACCATAAAAAAGTATACGGGGTCGATCCTCCGCTTATCGAAAGATTAATTGACCCCGTACTTTCACCAAAACAACTAACATTCAGCTGTGTTGCCGTTGAGGATAGGATGGCCGGTTCTGAAATGTTGAATGATTCAACCTGAATACAGCCACTGGCATCGGTCACCGTAACGGTGTAATTGCCAGGTCCTAATCCTGTTCTGTCTTTTGTAGTAATACTAATATCGTCTGCCCAGCTGTAGGTGTAAGGGCCGTTCCCTCCCCCTACATTCAGGGTAATTGTTCCATCTGCCGCTCCATTACAAGTCACATCTGACAAGGTCTCTGAGACTGAAATTGGTGTCGGTTCAGAGATGGTAAACCCTATGGACTTTATACAGCCCACAGCGTCTGTCACTGATACCGAGTAATTGCCCGGTGCCAGATTGGTTACATCTTCAGTAGTAGCTCCGGTATTCCATGAATAGGTGTAGGGAGCAGAACCCCCTGTTACTGTCAAGTCAATGGAACCGTTATTTGAGCCGGCACAAGTACCATCTGTCTCTGTGCCTGATAAGGTCATAACCGTAGCCGGTTCAGTTAATGTTACCGTAAGTCCAACAGAACAACCCTCATCATCAGTCACCGTTACGGTGTAACTTCCTGCCACTACATTAACCAGATCCTGTGCCGTACTTCCATTCGACCAGGAATAGGTATAGGGAGCTGTTCCGCCAGATGGGGTAATATCTATTTCACCTGTTGAAGCTCCTTTACAAAGAATATCGACCTGTGTGTGTGATACCCCTATGGCAGGAGGGTCAACAATGGTGAAGTTCCTCACGATTGAGCATCCATTGTCGTCTTCAATGGTGACAGAGTAGGGCCCTGCACTTAGCCCTGAGATATTATTAGTAGTGGCTCCGGTACTCCAACTATAGGTGTAAGGTCCTGTTCCTCCGGTAACTGCCAATGAAATACTTCCATCATTAGCTCCATTACAAGAGATATCATTGACTACAGCATTATCATTCAATACCGCGGGTTGACCAAGTGTAATGATCTCTGTTACTGAACATCCAGCACCATTTTGATCGATCACCTCAACGGTATAGGTCCCAGCAGTCAAACCGTTAATGGTAGCCCCAGATGGACCATGACTCCAATTATATACATAGGGCCCTGTACCGTTTGAGGCAGAAACTGTGATTTCACCATCAGCAGCTCCGTTACATGTTGGTTCCGTCAGGGTGGGTGTTACAATAATTGAAGGAGGGTCTGTTAATGTAAATGTCTCAAAATAGGTACAACCGTTGTTATCTGTTACAGTCACAGTATGCAACCCTGCGGTAAGATTAGAAGCCGTTGCCGTATTATCTCCGTTGGACCATGAATAAGCGTAAGGCCGCGTTCCTCCCTGCATGTTGATGGTCACCGAGCCATCATTACCCCCAGCGCAGGAAGGATTGGTGGTTGCCTCACTAAGTTTTGACAGGGCCATGGCCGGCTCTGAAACCGCAATGTTATTTTGTGTGACTGAACAGCCATTGGCATCTGTTACTGTCAGGTTATAGGTACCTGCTGCAAGAGATGAAATATCAGCCGAGGTAGCTCCTGTAGACCAGCTGTAAGTATATGGAGCTGTTCCTCCGCTGACGTTACTCTCAATCACACCGGTGGCATCGCCAAAGCATGCCACATCGGTAACATTCGGGCTTAAGGTTAATACAGATGGTTCATCAACTACATAAGAACTTACATCAGTACAACCGGCATTATCAGTAATAATGACCGTATAACTGCCAGCCGCCAGGCCCGAAATATCTTGTGTTGTGGCACCATTAGACCAACTGTATGAGTAGGGTGCCACACCTCCACTCACGCTCAGATTAATAGCCCCTGTTGAAGTGCCATTACACAGAGCATCTGTTATGCTTGCACTTGGAACAATTTCCGGAGGAGAACCAATGGTTTGTATAGGTGAGGTAACCGTACACCCGGTACCATTCCTATCCATCAATATCAACTGGTAATCTCCCGGAGCAAGTCCGGTTACCGTAGCAGTATTACCCACTGTTACCCCATCAGAAACCCTTACCCACTCATAGACATAGTTTCCCCAACCTCCGGTCCCGGTAGCAGAAAGAGATCCGTCACTTGAGTTGAAACAGGTAGCATCTGAAGAAGCACCTATTGAATAATTCAGGAAATCGGCAGGCTCAGTAATAGTGAATGTAATATCTCCGGTACAACCATTATCATCTGTTACGGTTAGTGTATAATTATCTACACCAAGCCCACCCAGGGTAATAATATTGGAAAAGGGAGGAGCAGTTCCCGTGCCAATGGAATTACCTCCACCGTTGAATAGCTCCCAGGAATAATCCGGACTACCATTGGTCATAGTAACGACAACCTGAGCATCTGAATCTCCACGACAGGTAACATCATTGACTACAACAGAACCAACCAGGTTTGGCGGATTAGTTACCGTATAGGTAGCGGTCTCGGTATCACCATCCGCATCAGTTACGGTTACTGAATAGTCATCTGCCGCAAGGCCACTCAATATGAAGCTGTTTCCTACCACGTTACCTCCACTATCTTTCCACTCGTAAGTGAATGGTGCATCTCCAGTCACACCTATCGTGATCACGCCAACACAACTGTTGATTTCCACATTGGCGATTACAGGACATTGGTTGGTACATTGTGCATATAATTGGCCACCACCAGCCGCCAAAAGAATGACGAATAGCGAAATAGTCCTACTAAGCGACTGTTTAGGTGGTGTGACTGACATTTTAGTTAAGATTCCTATTTGCTGAATAACAACAAATTGATACTGAATATCAGGCTTTCTTGATTCCCAGTCAACGGGTCGGGTTTAATCAATTCTATTAGAATAGTACAATTTCAGACTTACATAATAAGAGTCATTTATGACGGCTTTTAAAGTGTGACAGGCGCCCGACAAAAATCAAAATGTGAACAACAAAAGGCTATACTTCAATCCAATTGTATTTAACACTGAGTCAACTGAAGGATTTCAATCATTTTGGCTAAAATTTTTTTCAACTTTTTTGCCTGTTAATTCTTGTTAAATGCATTTGACGGTAAGAGGGTAACGTATCATTCTTACCATATTTGCCTGAATCATACCTTATAAGTGGCAACATTTCGCACTTACATAAGTATAGTGTATGAGGTTTGAGGTAATTATTTATTTTAGCGCGCATTAAGGAAAAGATCATGGAAGAGGTTGTTTCTAACGAACTGAAAAAAGAACATCAGGAAAAAATTAACCGGGTTGCCGCAGAAGTAGGCAAAATAGTGGTTGGCCAGGAGTATATGGTGAACCGACTTATGGTTGGTTTATTCACTAATGGACATATTCTATTGGAAGGTGTTCCTGGTATCGCGAAAACACTTACCGTAAATACGCTGGCTAATGTGTTGCACCTCGATTTCCAGAGAATCCAGTTCACACCCGACCTGCTCCCTGCCGATTTGATCGGTACCATGATCTATAACCAAAAGAAAGCTGAGTTCGAAGTAAAGAAGGGACCTATCTTCGCCAATGTAATTCTGGCCGATGAGGTAAACCGTGCTCCTGCTAAAGTTCAGTCTGCTCTTTTGGAGGCCATGCAAGAGAAAACCGTAACTATCGGAGAAACCAGTTATAAGCTGGACAGGCCTTTCCTTGTATTGGCTACTCAAAACCCGGTAGACCAGGAAGGAACCTATAGCTTACCGGAAGCACAGATTGACCGTTTCATGCTCAAAGTAAAAGTCGACTATCCTTCTAAAGAGGAAGAGCTCGAAGTAATGAGAAGAATGGCCAACATGAAGTTCCAACCAGAATTGGAAACACTATTAACCAAAGAAGATATTTTCTCTATTCGAGATGAAGTCAACCAGGTGAGCATTTCTGAATCGCTGGAGCGCTATATAATAGAGTTGGTCTTCGCTACTCGTAATCCTAAAGAGTATGGCTTGAATGACGAAGCTTACTATATGCAGTTCGGAGCTTCACCCAGAGCCAGTATTAATCTGAACCTCGCAGCTAAAGCCATTGCTTTCTTCAATGAGCGAGACTATGTACTCCCTGAAGACATCAAGGAAATTGCCAGCGATGTACTAAACCACAGAATTATCCTCAACTACGAGGCTGAAGCTGATGGCATTACTACCGAGCAAATCATCGAAAAGCTGCTCAAAAAGATCCCAATCAACCATTAAAATCTGAGTTAACATTCCGTTAATACAATTAACTTTTTAATAAACGGAATGACAACTATTCTTAACAAAGGGGTAAACGCTTTCTGAAAGCGATAGAGTTTTTTTGTGTCAAAATTTAAACCTAATCAAAAACATGAAAAACTCTGTTAAACGTTTATTCAGCCTATTCTTAGCAACGGCACTAGTTGTAGCTGTATCGGCATGTGGTGATGATGAGCCAGATCCGGATGCACCAGCTGTCAATCAGCCAGATGCTGTTACTTTGGATGAAGGCACCTCACAAACTGTATCTTTCAACGTAACTGTACCGGGTGGTTATGCTTCTGCAGCTGCTACTGCTACTGGTGGTACTGCTGAAATTACTTCACAACCTTCTGCCGGTGCAACTACTGGTACTATTGAAGTATCGTACACTGCTGGTTCTGCTCCTCAGAGTGGTTCTGCTGCAGGTTCTATTACTTTAACTGTTACAGATGCTGCCGGAAAAACCGGTAACAACACAGTTGTAATGACTATCAACAGTACTTTTGTTGAGCCTACCTGGACAACTGAAGATATTACTGAAACCAGAAGCATCGGTGGTGCTGATGTAGAGTTCAAGCAAACCAGAATCACTGGTATTATCAACAAAGACTTCACCATGACAAACGATGTTGCGTGGATTCTTAATGGTAGAGTGATCGTAGGTGCTGGTGCTACTTTGACTATCGAAGCTGGTACTATCGTAAAAGGTGAGAATGGTCAGGGAGCTCTTGCTTCTGTGCTTTTAGTAGCAAGAGATGGTAACATCCAGGCTAACGGTACGGCTTCCAGCCCAATCGTATTTACTTCTATTCTTGATGATATTAACGTAGGTGAATTCGAATCTACGCTTGACCTTGACAATGACCTTGGCCTTTGGGGTGGTGTATTGATCCTGGGTAATGCTCCAATCGTAGCAGGTGCTGATGAAGAGCAAATCGAAGGTATTCCTTCTTCTGTGAGCGAAGGTCTTTATGGTGGTTCAGTTGCTGATGATAATTCAGGTTCATTTACTTACTGCTCTATCCGTTTCACTGGTCAGCAATTAGGACCTGGTAACGAGCTTCAAGGCCTTACTCTTGGTGGTGTAGGTTCAGGAACAACTATCGATCACGTTGAGTCTATCAACTCTGCTGATGATGGTATTGAAATCTTCGGTGGTACTGTTAACATCTCTAACTTCATTGTGTTGAACCCTGATGATGATGGATTCGATACTGACCAAGGATGGTCTGGTACTGCTACTAACATTGTATATATCGGTCAGAAAAACGGTGTAGGATTCGATTCAGATCACCCATTCGAATTGGATGGTCCTGAAGGTGATGACGCTGGTGACCCGGAAATCGGTAAATTCAGAGGTGGTACTGCCTGGGGTAGATCTGCTTCAGACTTTGCTGACCTGAGAGATGGTGCTCAGTACGACATGCAAGATGTTTACTTCTTCGGTTTCAACTCAGGTGTTGATCTTGAGCTTGATGCTGACGGTACTGTTGTTAACCCAGGAACTTCTAACGAAGAAACACTTTCTGACGATCCAACTAACTCAGACAACTACGCTAACGACATCATTATCTTCTCAGGTAACGAGTTCAATGTAGATGCTTCTGATATGGCGAATGCCTTCACTATCGATGCTGTATTGAATGATAAGTTGAGCGCTAGCCTTGTAGCTGCAAAAGCTAATCAAATTACTGATAACGAAACAGTTAAGTTCCCTGCAAACAACTCAGTTGTAACTACTGCCAATAAGACTAAAGGTGCTGATGTATCAGTTCTTTCATGGTCTTACACGGCTATGTTAAACTTGTTGTCTGGAGCTGACTTCCAATAAGAACTAATTAACAACCATAAAATGCTCGTGGGCACTGCTCACGGGCATTTTATTTAGAGATGAATGACTAACATCAAATTATAATGAAAAACCTAAAATTCTTGTTTCTAATCCTTTTTACCCTTGGCGGACCGGCTCTACTGGCCCAAAATGGTAAAATTCGTGGTACTGCCTACGAACGTTCCAATGGCGAAGGCATGTGGGGCGTACAGGTGGTAATCCCTAGTACCGGTGGTGGTGCTGTTACCGATTTCGATGGAAAATTCGAACTCGAAGTGGCTCCTGGTACTTATACAATCCAAGCTTCTTTCGTAGGTTACAACACAGTAACCATTAACGAAGTGGTAGTTAAAGCAGGTGAAAACACAGTGATCGATGCCATTTGGATGGAAGAGTCTGTGTCTGAAATCGGTGAAGTAGTTGTAACTGCCGAAGCTATTAAAACAACTGATATTGCCTTACTCACTGTAAAGAAGAAGGCGTCTAACCTGATTGATGGTATTTCATCTCAGCAAATCAAAAGATCTGGCGACAGTGATGTAGCCGGAGCAATTAAAAGAGTTCCCGGTGTATCTATCCAAGGCGGGCAATATGTGTTTGTTCGTGGTCTTGGTGACAGGTATACCAAAACTATTCTGAATGGTATGGAAGTTCCTGGTTTGGACCCGGACAGAAATGCTATCCAGATTGATATTTTCCCAACTTCTCTAATAGACAACCTGATTGTCTATAAAACCTTTACTCCTGACCTGAGTGCAGACTTTGTAGGAGGTACTATAAACATTGAAACCAAAGAATTCCCTGAAGAAAAGACTACTTCTCTTTCATTCAGCACGGAATACAATCCTAGCATGCACTTCAACAACAACTTCCTGACCTATAATACAGGAGGAACAGATTTCCTTGGTTTTGATGATGGAACAAGAGATCTGCCTTTCGATGGGCGTAATGGTGATATTCCTAACCCATTGAGAAGAGATCCTTTAACTGAAAGCGTTACAAGGTCATTCGAACCTAATATGGCTGCGCAAACTCAAACTAACCTGGCTAACTTCAGCATTGGCCTTTCTACCGGTAATCAGGTAGACTTCAAAGGCATGAAACTGGGTTACATTGGCGCCATTAACTACAGAAATACATCGAGCTTCTATGAAGAGGCTTTGGATGCCGCATATGTTAAGCCTGCTCCGGCCGATGAATATGAGTTGATCTCGGATACAAGATTTATTGGACCTCTGGGTATTAGTGATGTTCAGCTAAGTGGTTTAGGTGGGATTTCACTGAAGTCTGATAAAAACAAATACCGGGTGCAAGCCATGCACATTCAAAACGGTACTTCAAGAGCTGCTTACAGAACAAGAGTCAGATCAAATAACAACTTCAACACATCTTATGTAGATAACCTGGAATACACAGAAAGATTCCTGACTAATGTACTAATTGCTGGTGAGCACTACTTCAACGGTAACGAGAGTTCTCTGGAGTGGAAAGTATCTCCAACATTCGCTACCATTAACGATAAAGACGTAAGAATTACTCCATTCACAGATGATAGTGGAGATGTAACTATCAACCCACAGGAAGGTGGAGAGCCTAACAGAATCTGGAGATTATTGAACGAGACTAACTATGTAGCGAAAGTAGACTATAACCGAAACATCACCTTGATGGGTAGAGAGTCTAAGCTGAAAGCCGGTATCAGCAATATCTACAAAACAAGAGATTACGAAATTCAGAACTACATCGTGTCCATTCGTGGTAACCAGGACAATCTGAATCTGAATTCAGACGCAGACAGACTATTTGCCGAAGAGAATATCTGGACTCCTGAGTCAGGAACCGGTGTTTATATTCAGAATGGTTTCAACCTTTCTAATGCTTATGAAGGTAGAATTAACACCCTGGGCGGTTATGTAATGGGTGAGTTAGCCCTTACCGAAAAACTAAAAAGTATCGTTGGTTTAAGAGTTGAGCAGTACGATCAGTGGTATACTGGTGTCAACCAGGCTGGTGCCAACCCTGCAGATCCAAATGGTATCGTTTATGAAGATGACAATGTACTTAGTTCTTTGAACTTCTTCCCTTCAGTAAACTTCATCTATAATGTAGTTGAAAATGCTAACCTGAGAGCTTCATTCTCTCAGACTATCGCAAGACCTTCTTTCAAAGAAAAGTCTACTGCTGAGATTCAGGATGTACTGACCGGCAGAACATTCATTGGTAACATTGATCTTGTTGAGACCAAAATCAACAACTACGATTTAAGATATGAGTACTTCTTCGGAAGAGGTGAAACAGTTTCAGTAGGTGCTTTCTACAAAACCTTCACTAACCCTATTGAAATGGTAAGACAATCTCAGGCTCCAAACGATCTTCAGCCCAACAACGTAGGTGATGCTACCATTGCCGGTGTTGAGGTAGAAATCAGAAAAAGCCTGAACTTCCTGTCTCCGGCACTTGAAAACCTATCATTGATCTCTAACCTTACCTTCACTGATGCTAAGGTGAACATCGATGATAACGAAGCTCAAGGCAGACAGAACGGATTGAGAACTGGCGAAAACTTCGACAACACAAGAAGCTTTGTAGGTCAGCCTCCTCACATCATCAATGCTGGTTTAAATTACACTGACTATGAGAGATTCATTGAAGCCAGTTTAACATATAACGTACAGGGCAGAACATTGGCAGTGGTTGGTATCAACAGAACACCAGACACTTACGATGTGCCTTTCAACAGCCTGAACCTTAATATTCAGAAAGGATTTGGTGATGAAGGTCAACACACCCTGTCTCTCAGAGTGACTAACATTTTGGGTGACTTAAGAGAAAGAGAATTCGAATCTTATCTGAGCTCAAATGCTCTGGAAACCAGAAGAGATCCTGGAACAGCATTTAGAATCAGATATAGCTACAATATTATCAAATAGGTTTTTCATATCATTTGATTTGAAAAGGCCCCGGCATAGTTGTCGGGGTTTTTTGTATGTATACAGCAAACTATTTGATATAAAATGCTTTAGTGTCGAAATTCTTCTAAATTTATATCGACTGAATCAACAGACTCAATTATGAAAAGGCTCATTTTTATAGTCTTGCTCATAGGAATTGGATCTTACATTGCCGTACAATATTTGAAAGACAGGAGATTCAACCCTCCTTCAGGCTACGACTATGTGATTTCTACCGAAATAGACACAGACTTCTACGACAAAACTGTCGTCCAACAATACTACAAACTGGCCTATGATGCGGGAAGCTACGCCCGCTCTCTCTGGTTCAATGATGGTATCGATGTTCGCATGATGGACCGGGAAAACCATGAATCTACACAAGCCACTGATTACTATAACAAACTTTTGGCAGCAGCCAAACAACTGGAAGACCAGCTGGAATACTCAAAAACCCTAAGAGACCAGGGCCTTACCAAAGAGCAGATTCGCGTGGTTTTCGAGCAGGGGCTTACCCCCGATGACATCAAATTTGAAATGCATTCTGAACTTGTCGGTTTAAAAATAGGAGATAACGGAGCCCGTGTATGGGAACTACAAAAGCTCCTGAATACTCAGGGAGACAGCATTCCTGAAGACGGCATTTTTAATATCCTCACCCGTCAAAGATTACGCACTTTTCAACAAAGCAATCAGCTTTTCCCTAGTGGAGAAGTAGACACAAAGACCTTAAAAGCACTTTTGAAATAGATACTATGGCAAAAAAAGAAGAAGCGCCTAAAACAATCCCGGGATTGTCAGGTGATCCAAAGATTGAAGCCGTTAAGCAACTCATTTTTGGAGAGAACATGCAACAGTACGATTCTGAGTTCAATGAGATCAAAGCCCTCATTAAGAAGACCCGTACTGAAATTGAGACCGAACTCAATGAAACACGCGATGCACTCAATAAACTGATCAATCAGACCAAAGACTCTCTCACCAACGAAATTCAAGACCTGAGAAGCGATATGAATAAAAAGGTAACCCAGCTGAGAGCCGATATGGACGAGGCTGTAGCCGACCTGGATGACAGAAAACTGAACCGCAAACTTTTGGGTAGCCTGTTACAGGAAATGGGCAAACAAATCGCAGAATAAACTGAAGCATGGGGCAAGGCTTAGGCTTTCAACAACTTCGGAAAATTCTTCTCGAACAAGATTGGGAAGAGAGGAAAGAGCTTGCCCAAAAATTACAACAACTAGACGGCCAACTGAATACCAGAGAGGAGCTTGAACAGAGGATAAGCCCTATTCTGGAAGATCAGGAAGCCAGAATCCAACGTGAGTTCCCCGTACTCTTTGGTCCGCAAATTACCGAGTCTATCAAAAAGCAGATCAAGGAATCTCAGGATGAAGTTGTCGAAGTGCTTTACCCGATCATCGGGCGGATGATCAAAAAATACATTACCAATGAAATACAGAAGCTTTCCGATAAAGTAGATGCCCAAATGGAGCTGGCCTTTAGCTGGGAAGGGTGGAAGCTTAGAATTAGGGCTTGGATATCGGGTACCCCACAAAAAGACCTGATGCTCTCCAAACTCATCGAGCCCAGAATTGATGAAATCCATGTGATTGAAAAGAACTCCGGCCTCCTACTGGGAAGCTATAGCAAAAAGGAGAACCTGGACCGTGATATGGTTGCAGGAATGCTGACTGCTATTAAGTCATTTGTGGAAGATGCTTTTCAGGGAGACACACAGGAACTGGAAAGCATAGACTACCAGAACTATAAAATCATTATCAAAAGCTTTCAGTCCTTCTTTATCGCGGTGGTTTGCACCGGTAAACTCAACACCTCATTCAAAGACAAGCTCGATGATGAGCTACTCAACTTTGCGCAAAGGGTCTTAGAAAAAGCCAGAAAAGCCGGTAAAGAAGAGCTGGAACAAGAACTAATAAATGAGGGTCTGGAAGAATATTTCCAGGACTTCGAAGAGTTGAATGAATAAAAAGGTAATCCTTATCGGACATTACGGAGTAGGCAAAACCTCGCTGGTTAAACGCTTCGTGCACAGCATGTTTTCTGAAGAATACATCACCACCATAGGGGTGAAAATTGACAAGAAAACAGTCACGGTGAATGGAACATCTGTTAACCTGCTGATTTGGGATATTGCCGGAGAAAGCTCGCAGCAAAAGGTACCTCAAAGTTATAGACTGGGTGCCCACGGAGCACTATACGTATTTGATCTGAGCAGGCCGTCTACTTATCAGCAAATTGAAGAAGAAATCAACAGCCTGAAGGCTCTTCTGCCCAACATTCCTGTCGAGATACTGGGAAACAAAGCCGACCTGGTAACCAAAGAGGAAATCGATCAGGTCAGTCAACAGATTCATCCTCTAAAAGCATCACTCACCAGTGCCAAAACCGGTGAACATGTAGATGATGCTTTTGAAAAACTGACCCAATCCATGATGGTATGAAACACGACCTGAATCAGATGAAGTTGTCAGAACTGGGACCTTTGTGCCAGGTGACTTTATTTGAACCAGATGGTCAAATCATTGAGAGTTGCGATACCCTCATTACTACTCAAAAGGAGGTCTCCATCTATGAGCAATTCAACTTCCTGATGGGTATTCAGGAAGTCATTATGGAGATACAACCTGATGAACCCCTCGTTTTCGAACTGGTTGAGTGGACCGAGCAAAAGGAAGCCCTATTCGGCATGAAGTTCCATAGAAATGCTGAAGGCCTGATTCAATGGTTTATCCTGGATAAGACTGCTGAAAAAGATCAGATTCTGGCTGTTCAGCAATCCAGAAACAATGCTTCTATCAGCGAAGAAGTACTGGAAATGAAGCAGCAATTGCTGGAGACAGAGAAAAAGCTTTTAGGCTACAGAAACGAAGAATTACTCCGGGTGCAGAAATTCAAAGAACGTTTCTTTGCTGAAGTAAGTCATGAAATGCGAACACCTTTGAATAGCATCACCGGATTGGTGAAACTATTGGAATGGAGCGAGCCCAAAGCCATTTATGACTACCTACACGCCCTCAAAGCCACTTCAGAACATTTGAACCATATCATTAACGATGTACTCGACCTGTCCAAGGTAGAAGAAGGCAAACTACAGCTCGAATACCTCGGTTTCAATCTGCACGAAATTACAAGTGCTATTCTGAAAGGCTTTTCTATGGCGGCTGGTGAGAAACGCATACGGCTGCGATCGAACATTGACAAAGACATTCCGCACCTCATCCTTACCGATCCTATCAGACTATCACAAGTCCTCTTCAATATTGTGGGCAATGCCATGAAGTTCACTCACGATGGCAGCATATGTCTCAATATCAAGCTCAATAAAGTAGTCGAAGAGCAATACTTCCTAGCTTTCGAAGTGACGGATACCGGAATAGGAATGTCTGAAGAAAGTATCAACAAAATCCTTGAACCATATGCTCAGGTAGAGGGTCAAAGCTATTATGAATATGGGGGAACCGGCCTTGGCATGGGTATCGCTCTTCACTTAATTCAGGCGCTGGGAGGTCAACTGGACATTAAAAGCGCCAAAGGAAAAGGAACCAGCATGTTGTTTGAAATTCCTTGCAAAGCTGCACAAAAGGCCGATTATACAGTAGATGATCATTATGATCCGGCTGCCCATATCGACCCTCAGAACTATTCATTCCTTTTCGCTGAAGATGATGCCATGAGCGCGCTGATTATGAAAGAGCGGGCCACAAAATGGAACCTGAAATCAACTTTCGTTTCGAATATCATCGAGCTGAAAGATGAATTAAATTACACAACACATGATATCTTAGTGACTGATGTTCACCTGGGAGATGGCAATGCCATAGAGGTAATTAAGTCACTCAGAACCAGTGACTCGAAAAACAAGGATATTCCGGTGCTCTTTCTTTCAGGAGATGCGCAAAGTGAACATTCTCAGTTAAATGAGTTAACTAATTGGGGTTATCTGGTCAAGCCTGTAAATCCTAAAAGCCTTTCTTTAAAAATAAGAGAAATGTTAAACCTGAATGACGATAATACACTTGAACCGGTAGACCTGACTCATCTCAAGGCCGCTGCTCAAAACGATACGGACTTCTTGTTAGAACTCATTGATACCATTCTGGAGCATTTGCCTGCAGATATGGAAAAGCTTTCACAAGCCCTTGCCGATCAGGATGCAGAAAGTGCCAGGAAACTATTACATAAAATGAACCCCAGTATCAGTTATCTGGGCATTGATAGCCTGATAGAAGAGAGAAAGGCATTACACGATAAAGTGGCTGAAGGACAATCTATTGTCAAAGAACTAAGTCCATTCAAGGCCAGAATCAATATGGCACTGGAAGATCTTGCGGCACAGAAAGAAGAGCTCAGAGCATCCTAAAAGAATCAGGCCGACTCAGCACACCATCAATCATTCGATTTTCTGATGCCCTCAGCCGGCCTGATGTAATTATTTCAAAAAGTCTATTGACCTACTAAAAACAGAGCATTAGCGACAAACAGCTTCCCGTTTTCCCAGAAAGCCCTGAATAAGGGGTTATCGGCCATATAAACCACAGCGCCTCTTCCCACATTATCTACACCGAACACCATTGATTTTGCGAGGTTCTTCTTAGCATCTTCACCCGCAACACCACTGATGTAGGCAGCCTCAGACTCTATGATTCCCACATTCCAGCCATTTGGTAAATAGGCATATCTCGACCCATTATTTTTAATAGTGAAGTAGTGATTTGAATATCCATAACCTAGTGGATGTGTATTGTCTACTTTGAGTTTAAAGATAGCCCCCGGTAATCTTGAGCTTTCGAAACGGGCACCACGCTCAGCATATGGTGTCAGAGCAATAGCCTCTTTCTCTTCGTCAGATTGTTTGTTCGCTTCTTTCTGATCTCCATCGCTGGCATATCGCTTCAGACTGAAACCGCCTTTACCCATAAATGTATTCATAGCTCTTTCAATCGCCAGAACGCGACCTCCACTTCTGATCCAGCTATTGAAGTCTTCCATTCTACTTTCAGTAAGCATACTTCCATAAGAACCGGAAGGCATCACCACTACATCGTAATCATCGAGGTTTACGCGACCGAAATCGTCAGTATTTACCATGGTGATTGGGTAATTAAGCTCCTGCTCCATAAAGTACCAGAACTCACCGAAGCCGAGAGATGAAACACCATCGCCTCTCAGCACCAGAATTCTGGGAGCTTTCAGAAAAGGAATGTTATTAGAACCGAAGTCTTTCCCGCTATCTACAAAAGTAGTTGGTGTTGAATAGAGGTTTCTGCCATACTTCTCTGCAGCCGCCTTTACGGTTTGATCGAAACCACTACCCATGTGCATATTTCCTTTTCGGGTAATGATAAGTGACCCTCTTTCATAAGACTTTCCATTCACAGAGAAGGGTTCTGTGGCAAATCTTAACTTAATTCCTGATTTCAATATCTCTGCAAGGAACTTTGCGTCTTCCAGGGTTTCCCACTTGGCCAGATAGGCCGCTGGTGCCTGCTCAACTTTTACTTCACGAGCCGCATAAGTCGGCTGACCCTCTGAAACAGAAAGTCTTTCAGTAGTAGCATAAGCATCAAGACCCATCATATAAGGAATGGCCCAGGCGGTAATGTCATAAGTGTCGTTAATGCTGGCATAAGTTTCTGGTTCAAAAAGTGCCTGAACCATCACTGCTTTAGGCTGATAGGCCGATACCACAATGTCAGATTCCTGAACTGATACATTCTGGCTTTCTCCAGTCATGTAATTGAAAGCATTTATTGGTTTTCTGGTGGAAGACTTACCATAATCGATCATGTTTTTCTGAAGAAAAGCCTCCAGCATCTTTAACTTATCGGGGTGGTTAGTGCCCTTCACAATATAGGTTTTGTACTTAGCCTTCGGGTTGCTCACCGCCTTCTCGAAGTAAGCCGTAAATTCATCAACCATTCGCTCATTGTAAGAGGAAGCTGTTTCTACGGTAGACATTCCCGTGGTGAAGTGGTGAGCGATAGCATCAGATAATTTCAGAGTATCCCCTTCATCAGTCAGAATGGCGAGGTCAGAGCTTCCCTGCTCGTAAGTCATTCCTATAGCACCATTGTACATCGGATAAGAGTCTCCATAACTCGGATAAAGAATATCAAAGCTTTCTTTGGTAAAGAATAACCAGCCATTCTTGTCGAAGTACTTGGCATGGTTTCTACCAATAATTTCCTGAAACTGTCTTTGCCAGTCAGTTACCTGCTCATGAATAGGCTCAGCGGCCGGAGCAAAGTAATATGGACTGTTGCTGCCTTGCTCATGAAAATCTACATGAATATGAGGCATAATGGTGTTATAGAACTTGATGCGCTGTTGCGACTCTATCTGCTTTTGCCAGGCCCAGTCTCTGTTTAGGTCGAACAGGTAGTGGTTTGCTCTTCCTCCGGGCCAGGGCTCATTGTGCTCAGCGGCTTCGGGATGTGGGTTCGGGGTAGTACCAGCCACCTGGTTGATCCAGTTTGAATACCTGTCACGACCGTCAGGGTTAATACATGGATCGAGGACCACTACTGTATTTTTCAACCATTCTTTGGCTTCTGCATTTCCTGGTCTGGCCAGCTCATAGAGCGTTTTCATAGCTGTTTCAGTCGAATTCGCCTCATTGCCATGCACGTTGTAGCTCAGCCAAACGATACCGATTTTATTGCCCGATGGAGTGCCCTCCATCAATTTGGCTCTCTTCAGGTTATCCGTTCTGATTTGCTCCCAGTTATCAATGTTTTCCTGAGAAGAGACCATATTAGCGATAAGGGGTCTCAACTCATTGGTTTCTCCATACTTATGATGTGTCACATTGGAGAGTTGGGAGGCTACATATTCATAGTAGTCTACCACCTTATAGTTGGGGGTAAAACGAGAGCCTAACTCATAGCCCAGAAACTCATCGGGACTTTTCAGAGATTGACCAAACAGGGAAGCTGCCATCAACAGCAACAAATTGACAATTGCGAGTCTTTTCATTCCAAATTTCTTTAAGGTGTGGAAGATACTTCAAAATGAATTGCAGGCAAAGGTCAAATTGTTGATTGGCGTAATGAACAGCTTATTCATCAGCAACAATTCTCATCATGTATATAGTATATCGCTCAGGTTCTTCATCTAGCATACTGATGTTTTGCATACCATAGATTATTTCATTGTGGTCTGCATACTCGAGGTAATTAACCTTGGGGTTCATTTTCAACTCTTTGTTCACCCGTTTTCCATCCTTAACTATCAGGTATTTCAAATAGTCTGACCGTTCTATTTGTTCATAAGCATCAGGACTATTTCTATACTTCTCCATGGCAGATAACTCCATTCCGGAATAGTATAGAATTAGATCGAATTCGCCTACTCGAAAGACAGATTCAACGCGCCCCTCTCGGTTTCTAGGTTTATACTGTTCTGCTTCTCCTGCCGACCCCATAGAGTAACCATCAAAAAACACGAATTCATCATAGGGTATGGTGTAACTGTCGACTATGTCACCATCTGGAAGGTTTCTTCTAAAAAAAGTAGTGTCTGTATTGAGTACATAATGCAGCAGGTTATCCTTCAGGTCGAAAACAGGTCTTAAAAAGTAATGAGCTTTTCCATTCCGATATCTGCTGTCCGGTGTAAGATCTCCAAATGGTAAAAAGACCGAGTCCCGGGGATTGGTATAAAGCTCTGGCTCAACAACATCTACAAGATTGAATTCATCGAAGTAGCCTTCTATCCCTCCCCACAAATCCGTTTGAGCTTCACCAAAATAGGTGATCAGTGCAGGTTGGTTATCATTCTTTGTAAATTGATAGATGTGTTTCTTGCCTATGAAGTGCATTTGGGATGGAGAGTATTGCGGTCTCAATACCTTCTCAAACTGAAGTTCTTCATCCAATAATACCACAGCAAATTTCCCCAGTAAGGCCACACCATCTCCGAAAAAAGTACCGGACATCAAATAATCACCCGGGCCTTCAGGATCAGATTTAAGAAACTCCTTCTCTGCCAGAACTTCACCATTTGCATTGTAAATCCAGACTTTTGGAGTTCCAGATTGAATGATTAACCGATTCCCCGTTTTCTCATCAACATCAGCCACGATTAAGCTTCTGGTCAAAATGTCGAACTGCAGCGAATCGAATATCTCCAGTCTGTAATTAGCCATTACCCCGTCAGAGACTGTTTCAGATGAGTTACCGGAGCAGGAAAAAACAATGAACGCGGATATTGAAAAGAAGACAGTACTTTTGAATAATTGCATGTGATTATAGCTTAAGGATCAAACTAATCAGATAGTCACTTATTTCAAAAGCAAGGGGCACAAATTGAAAAAAGGCGAACAAAGATATTTTCTGGCGATCATTCCTCCTGAGCCACTGACTACTGAAATCAATGCCATCAAGGAAGAGTTTGTAGAGCGCTTCAATTCAAAAGCTGCTTTTCGGTCTCCCCCTCACATTACTTTACACATGCCCTTTCAATGGAAGGAGGCAAAAGAGGAAAGGTTATTTCATGTCCTTGCACAAACAACTAAATTCAAATCGTTTCTGGTTGAGCTAAATGGCTTTGGGGCATTTGCTCCCAGAACCATCTTTATTCAGCCTGAAGCCAACGAAGAATTAGAGCAAATGAATCAGGAGTTGTTGCTGGCTACTAAAAGACAGCTCAATCTATTTCATGCCATTCATCAGAATGGGTATAATCCACATATTACTGTTGCCTTTCGGGATTTAAGAAAGCCCCTCTTTTATGAAGCCTGGTCGGAGTTCGAACACAGATCATTTCAGGGCTCTTTTGAAGTCAACAGCTTCTGGCTGTTGAAGCATAATGGAAAACAGTGGATGGCTTACAGGGAGTTTACGTTTCAGAAAGACTAGGGCTTCAACTCTATCCAGATAGAGACCTCATCTTCCAGGAGGAAATGGCTCTTCCCTACATGGTAGTCTCTGCGGTCTATGGTGAATTCAGTCTTGAGAACTGATATACCACTCTGATTGAAGCTTACCTGAAGCGGGAGCTGCATCTTGGTAGTGACATCCTTAATTGTCAAATCCCCTTCAACAAAATAGCTTACTCCCTGTCTGTAAATTCGGTTTGACTTGAAAGTCATGGTCGGATACTTGTCAGCGTGAAAGTATTTCTTCTTCATCAGTTGCGTATCGCGGGCAGGCATTTCTGTGTCCATAGAAACCACCTGTATAGTAGCATTGAAATAAGAATTCTCCAGGTCATCTGTATCGAAATGGTATTCAACAGAGGTGTCTGAAAAAATACCTGTTACTGAAGCCCCTGAATACAGCACCTCAAACCTTGCTTCGAGCACCTGACCAAAAGCAGCTGCCTGAATCAAAAAGAATAAACCAAGAAGACTAGTTCTTATAATCATCGATGACACTTCCCTCTTTTATCAGGTTAATATAATCTGTTAGTCTCAATTCCAGTTCCGTAGGCCCCAGAGAATAAGGAGCTATTTCATAAGGATTGAAGTAGAATACAAGGCTTTTATTAATAATGGCGAAATTCTTATTCAGCTCAAACCGATCGTTTTCAAATGAATAGCCCCGGTCTTGCAATGACTGATTCGGAGGAATTTCCTTCGTCATTCTAAACTCTATTTCAGCCGCTTCATTCAGGCTACTCTCATAGCCTTCTTTCAGTAAATCATCCAGCCCAATAGGCTCACCTGTTCTCAAGTCATAGCTTCGGTATACCTGTCCCGAGTTCGGGTGTGCTCCTCCGGTATAGGAATAAACGGTACTGGCCACACTGATAAACAGACTATCCTGATAGAGGATATCTGAAGTGATTTCAACTGTCCATGAATTGGCATAATCCGGAAACTCCTCAATTACACTCTCATAGTCTGTTTCCAGTTCCGTTTTCAGATCGAGAAATGATTCAGTCTGGTCAGAAAGGAAAGTTGTCGCAAGGATGTCCCTCTTAATGTTTTCATTCAGGCATTCTGCCACAGGCTGGCTTACCTTTCCTGTTATCTGTGGATATTCTATCTGGATAATCAGGCACTTCTTAGAAGTTGAATCATTGGCACAAGGGCCAAGGTATTCATTGATGGTTTCTACCTCATATTCCACATAACGGGGTATCGCTGCTGGTTCGGGAATAGTCGCTTTCTCTTCCTTTTTACTGCCAAAAGAGCAGCTCATGACCAAAACTGAAAGGAGTAGGAATAGGTAAGTTTGCCTGATCATTAAAATGTAAATGTTTTAACCTTGATACTCTTATCGAGCTTATAGCTCAGAATTTTATCATTGGCCTTAATGTGTACTATGTTCTGCTGGTCTTCAAACACATCCATTAACGCCACATTGGTGACCTCTATTTCCTTCAACTGTGCCAGTGAATCAATTTCATAGTAACACCAGCGGGCATCTCCTTCCAATTCAGAACCAAAGTAGCTGAATGCCCTATCTTCTCCATCAATGACGAAAAACACTTTATGTTTGAGATAATCAGAGATAAGGCTATCCAACCGGGCAGGGTCTTCCGGTTCCACGGTATCTATATAGTCAAGACCATGATAGTCCTTTAGTCCATCTTCCAGGTCATCCAGGAAGAGGCGATGGCTAATTTGCAGCGATTTTCTTTCCTGATTATACTCAGCATCCATCACACTCACGTGAAAAGGATGCAGCCAAAGTACAAATGAGAAAAACGCCAAAGATGTAAGCTTGAGATTCATGCCAAACACTTTTCTATGCTCCTTCAAAATTAAGCTTTATTATTGCAATCCTTAGTGAACAGCAATCACAATTAGCACAAAGAATGAGCCAGTTCAATACTTACTTCCAATTAGGTTACGAACACATACTCGATGTTAATGGATATGACCATATCCTTTTTGTATTAGCGCTTTGTGTTTTGTACCAATTACAAGACTGGAAAAAAATTCTGATTCTGGTGACGGCCTTCACCATTGGCCATTCTATTACGCTGGCCCTGAGTACCATGAACCTGGTCAATTTCAGGACTGACATCATTGAGTTCCTGATTCCGGTGACCATTTTCATAACTGCTTTCTCCAATATTTTGAAAAAGCAAGGTTCAACACCGTCCAGATTCAGCAGTAATTACTTTTATGCCTTGTTTTTTGGCCTGATTCATGGACTGGGCTTCTCAAATTATCTCAAAAGTCTTTTGGGAAGGGAGGAAAGCATATTGATGCCACTATTAGGATTCAACCTTGGCCTGGAGCTGGGGCAAATCATAATTGTTGGCTTCTTTACGATAATCTCATTTGTATTTGTGGGATTGTTTAACGTGTCTAGACGCGACTGGATACTGGTGATCTCATCAGCCGTTGCAGGTATAGCCATTACTTTAATGATTGAAACGAAATTTTGGTAATAAACTAAACTACTATGAAGAAGATAATTTTTGCTCTCATGGCTGTTTTTGTTCTGGGTGGCAACACCATGGCCCAGGTAGTAAACAGCAACCATGGAAAGCGATTTGAGCAATTGGAGCGAATGCTGCGTGACCCAAGTATGTACCGAAGTGCTTCCGGAGCCCCGGGACCTAAGTACTGGCAACAAAAGGCTGATTATAAAATTGAGGCTACGCTCAATGACGATAACCAAAGGCTAGATGGCTATGAAACCATCACTTACTTCAACAATTCTCCTGATCCACTCAACTACCTTTGGCTGGCACTTGATGAGAACGTAAGACAGCCTGACAATGATTCTTACAAGTTCGATCCTAGCAGCATCAGACCTCGAATGACTTATGGTCAAATCGATGCATTGGATGGACATGATAATGATTGGGGATTCCACATCACTGAGGTAACTGACTCAAGGGGCAATGCCCTGAAACATACCATCAATCAGACTATGATGAGAATCGATCTTCCGCAGACGTTAAAGCCGGGAGAAAAAACTTCTTTCAACATCAGATGGTGGTACAACACCACTCCCAGAAGTGAATCTGGTGCTCGTGGTGGACATGAGTACTTCCCTGAAGATGGCAACTACATCTACACCATCACTGGTTGGTTCCCAAGAATGGCTGTTTACTCTGACTTCCAGGGTTGGAACAACAAGCAGTTTACCGGCAGAGGAGAATTTGCCCTTACTTTCGGTGACTATGATGTGAAAATGACCGTACCGGCCGACCACGTTGTGGGTTCAACAGGATGGTTGCAGAACACTAAAGAAGTGCTGACTCCTGAACAACAAAGAAGATGGGAGCTAGCACAAAAGACTTTCGATGAGCCTGTGAAAATCGTGACTTTAGAAGAAGCTAAAGAAAACGAGAAAGAAGGCACATCGGCCACAAAGACATGGCACTACAAAGCTGAAGACGTTAGAGACTTTGCCTGGACTTCTTCAAGAAAGTTTATCTGGGATGCTATGGCTACCAATATTCAGGGCAGCGATAACAAGCCAATGGCTATGTCTTACTATGCTAAAGAGGCTTACGGTATCTATGACAGATACTCTACCAAAGTAGTAGCTCATACCCTGAGAACTTACTCTAAATATACTATTCCTTATCCTTATCCCGTAGCTATCTCTGTGGAGGCTTCTAATGGTATGGAGTACCCAATGATCTGCTTCAACTATGGTAGAACATTGCCTGATGGTTCTTACTCAGAGTCTACTAAGTACGGTGCTATCGGAGTAATCATTCACGAAGTAGGTCACAACTTCTTCCCGATGATTGTGAACTCTGACGAACGTCAGTGGACATGGATGGATGAAGGTTTGAACACTTTTGTTCAGTATCTGACCGAGCAGGAGTTTGACAATAATTATCCTCACAGAAGAGGTCCTGCTTACAAAATTGCTCCTTACATGGCTTTACCAAAAGATCAGTTGGAGCCGATTATGACTAACTCTGAAAACATCATTGGTTTCGGTAATAACGCTTATGCAAAAGCAGCTACCGGACTGAACATTCTTCGTGAGACCATCATGGGTCGTGAGTTGTTCGACTTCGCCTTTAAGCAATATGCGCAAAGATGGGCCTTCAAACACCCGACTCCGGACGATCTGTTCAGAACGCTTGAAGATGCTTCTGCCGTTGATATTGACTGGTTCATCAGAGGATGGTACTTCACTATCGATAATGTAGATATCTCTATAGAAGATGTAAAATGGTATAAGCTGGATACTCAGAATCCTGAAGTTGAATACCCGATCGTAGCGGCTGAAGACAAGTTGGAGAACACCGATATTGCAGACAGCCGAAACAGAGAAGAAGGTATGAAATTTCTGGTAGAGGAAGATCCTGAATTACAGGACTTCTACTACTCTTACGATGAGTTCGAAGTAACTGAAGAAGCGAAAAGAGCTTACCAGAGATTCTCAGCTTCACTTTCTGCAGAGGAAAGAGCGCTGCTGGGTAACAATAAAAACTTCTATGAAATTGATTTCAAAAACAAAGGTGGTTTGGTAATGCCTGTTATTATCGAATGGACCTATGTTGATGACACCAAAGAAGTAGAGAGAATTCCTGCCTACATCTGGAGAAAGAATGAAGAAAGCTTCACCAAGGCCTTCATGAAAGATAAAGAAGTAGCGCAGATCAGAATTGACCCTTACAGAGAAACAGCTGATACTGACGAAAGCAACAACTACTTCCCAAGAGTGAATCAGCCCTCAAGATTTGAGCTATTCAGATTTGGTGGTGGAGCAGCCAGAGGTCAGTCTACCGGTTCTAACCCAATGCAAAGAGCAACCAGCGGTGGTGGCGGTAACTAAGCCATAAGAAGAAAATCATTGATGAACAGCCTGGGGAAACTCAGGCTGTTTTGTTATCAGCCTATTCAGCCTGATTGTTCTTTCTGGTGGAAGGCCTTTTTCTATAAGAGTAATAAGCCATTACATGCTCAAGTGCCTTCTTCATGGCTTCATTGATGGGATAGCGTATGGTGCCCAGGTCCGGGTCAATAGATCTCAGCCTGAAGTAGTAATCGCTCATCAGAGGAATTTCAGCCCCTTCAACAATAGCTTCCTGAACCTGAGCTACCTGATCAGCCTGTGATTCTTTGATCACTTTACAGGTCACATATTTCTTCAGACCATCTCTGCCCTTCATCGCTGAAAAGCCAAACAGCCTGCAGATCAGCCCCCTGTAGCGGTACTGACCACAAGCGCCCTTGTCTGTCGCTTTGGAGTGTTGATTGAAAAGAATGCAGTAACTGTCTTCCTTGGAAATAAGCCTGTCATAGAAAGACTCAATTTCACGGTTTTCCAGTAAATCGAGAGCTAAAGGGAGGAATTCCAAAGGTGTGGCTTCAATATCTGGTTTGAAGCAGCACTTTCCACAACCGGCAAGACAACTGATTTTTGAATACTCCTGAAAGGAGCTGATTTCACTATCCAGAGCCATGAAAACCTTTTCCACCGCTCTCACTTTGCGAACCACTGACATGATTAGGGCTGCAAAGATATAGCAGAAAAGTGTTTGAAGATGCTGTCTGAAATCAAATAATTATCAGAAGCGAAGCTCCATTTCCATTTCTTTCGGTTTTCTAAAATCATCAATGACCGGGTAAAAATAACCTCTGTACTTTTTTCTCTTCTCTCTAAACAGGTAGATCATTCCCAATTCCACCTTTCCATAGTCTCTGTCCATGGCATATTCAATCACCTGAAGCGGTCCAATAGTAGTGAGATAAAGCTCAAGGCCGGGAATGTTATTGGCTGCCGCAATCACGGTATCCTGTTCAAAGGTAATCTTAAGCTGGTCGAAGGGGTGACCCTCTGCCAGCATCTGGGCCTGACTGCCTGGAGTTACCGGCCCCATTTCTAGGCCATCTTCAATTTTCAGAAAAGTATATTCGGTCGGAACAGCATCGATAGTAGAGCTTAAAACTATGCGGCTGGCCTCAAAGTGACCATAAAGCGTATCCTTCTTCCCAAACATTAATAGGCTGTCCTGCATGAGCGACCAGTTCCAGTTTTCATCCCCATCCCAGGAAAAACTTCTTGCGGTTTGATCCTTGTCGAACTCAACCACCATCAATCCGGGAGTATAAACTTCAGAGGAATCATAAGGTAGCCCTTCATCAAAGACCAGTTCTCCTTGTTCCATAGTAGCAGAGAGCACCGGCTGTTTGGCCTTAATATGAGCCATAACCCAGGTTCCGGAAGGTTCCTGTGCCTCCAGTTGTAGAGAAAACAACAATATGGTGATGATGGCCCAATTTCGCATACACGAAAATAGGGCTAATCGGCTAGCGATCAAGCCACTTTTTGAAATCCTGTACTCTTTCTCTGCTCACAATGGCATCCATGTCGTCTGATTGACTGAGGATTATGCGCAACCGGCTGTTGGAATAGCTGACAATGTCTTTGACTGCCCGAAGTGAAATAAGGTACTTACGATTGATGCGAAAGAACTCTTGCGGGTTAATCAGCCCCTCCACTTCTTCCAGTGTATAGTCTATGATATACCTTTTCTTTTCAGCCGTGACCAAAAAAGTGGCCTTGTCCTGGCTGAAAAAATAAGCGGCTTCACTCACCGGAATGGTGTGGATATGCTCGCCAATTTTCACCACAAACCTTTCCTTATACTGTTTGGTCATCATCTGCATGGCCTGCTCTAGTAGAGCGAGGTTAGGTTGCTGAGGTACCGCCTTTTTAAAGTTTTGGTGAAACTTATCCAATGCATTCTGGAGCTCTTCGGGATCTATCGGCTTAAGCAGATAATCAATGCTATTCACCTTGAATGCCTGTATGGCATATTCATCGAAAGCCGTGGTGAAAATAATGGGTGTGCTGATCTTAATCTGATTAAAGATTTCAAAGCTTAGACCATCGGCCAGCTGAATATCAAAGAATAATAAGTCGGCCTGATGCTCTGATAGCCACTTAACCGCGGTCTTTACAGAATCGAGCTGATCCAGAATTTCGATCTCAGGTTCAAGCTTGTTCAGCAAAGAGGAAAGCCTTTTGGCCGCCATCGACTCATCTTCTACTATTAATACTTTCATTCAGAAATTTTTAAGAGAGGAAGTTCTACTTTGAATGTTTTATCTGTTTTTTCAATGACCACTGGTTGGTCACTCAGGAACTCATATCGGGCTTTTATATTGGCCAGCCCCATTCCAGAGCTTTCTTCTGATGGTATGTTTTTAATCTGAAGGTTATTGCTCACTATCAGCCTGTCCGCTTCTACCTTTATGTCAATGGTCAGAGGTTCGTCTTTGGCAATTGTATTGTGCTTGATGGCATTCTCCAATAGCATCTGTAAAGCCAATGGTGGAATCATTCTATCCTGATAGCCCTCTACATCAATGTTCACCTTGAGCTTGTCATCAAACCTGATTTTCTGCAGAAAGAGATAAGATTCAACAAACTGAAGTTCGGTTTCCAAGCTGACCACTTCTTTTGAGCGCGTATCCAGAACATAGCGATACACCTTGGAAAGTTGCCTGATAAACTTGGCCGCCTGATCCTGATCTTCATAGACCAGGTTGGTCAGGGCATTTAATGAGTTGAAGAGAAAATGAGGGTTGACCTGATTCTTTAGCGATTCATATTTAGTAGCCATTTGCTCCTTTTTCAACCTTTCCGCATCGAGAGCCGTCTGCTTCCAGTTTTTGAGAAAGCTGGCGGCATTCAGAAAAAAGCTGATGACAAAGGTGATGCCTATGGCTGTAATAGCGATATCTGTAATATCATTGACTTTTACATCAGTGATAAGATAGGCCATCAGGTAAAGGAAATACACTGCGGCCGGGGAGTAAATAATTACACCAACACTTCCCCAAATAAATCGCTTAACCGGCTGTTCCAACCAGGAAATTTGGGTAGAGATATAGTCAGAGACATAACCGTTTCCCAGCCAGAGAAACACCCACATAAGCCCTGTGAAACACCAGGAGAAAATCAGGGCAAATGTGTTATCGAAACAATCAGGACACCATAAGAAATTTGTAGCTCCACCGAAAAGGAAGATGAGCAGGCCGTTTCTCGCCTCCTTCTTCCAGTTAATTGTTTTCAGATAACTCATTTTCTAAATCTAATCAAAAATCAATTCTGAGCAGGTGAATACTTGCCTACCTTAAACTGTCTGCGATACTTCGCTGCCCAATAGGAAACCAAGGGTAGGCCAACAATAGCTGGAAGCACCCAGGGTAACCACATCATTTCATTGGGCAACCTGAATATTTCTCCATTCTGAACGGCAAAAGCGGTAATACTGGCGATCAGCGCCCCACACATGGAGTTCATATGTGCGAACCACCACCACATTTTTTCTGCTTTATGCAGTGTTCTGAATCCCTTGAAGTTTTGCCATCCGGTTTGCGTGGTGAAGAAACCAAAGAACATACAGAGGTAACCCAATACGGAAGACCAATCTGTTTTGAGTAGATAGTGAATGCCCATACCAAAACTAAACAGGCCAAAGGCCATGGTAATGATTGCCGCAGCCCAGTCGATAGTCAAAGGTTTGAGTGTCTTCTTCAACTTAAGTACCCTCACTCCGGAGAAAGTCATATACCAGCTAAATACTGCAATGACCATAAGAAAAGCACTGAACCTAACGAAGCTGATGATGAGTAATGCCGTGATAAAAACACCAAACATAGCCCAGTAGAAAACAGAACCTACTTGTCTGTGCAACTTTCCTCCTTTCTTTCCTATAAAGGCAGCAATCAGCCCCGAAATAAGCGTGGTGGCTCCTGCCACCACATGCAATATGATTAATGCTTTATCCGGCATGAGTTTATTGACCGCATTGTTGAATCAGACCAGCTACCATTTCTTTCCCCCATTTAGGATCGAAAGACTGCTCTTCCGACTGACCATCAAATTGATCGAGGGCTTGTTGTGCTCTTTCGCAGGCCTTGTCTGTTGGTGAACCGAAGAACTGCGCCATGCCCATTTCCATCTGAGCTAAAAAGGTATTGGCTCTTGGGTTATTCGGGTCTATGGTCAAAGCCTTGCCAAACTGTTGCATGGCTTTCTGAGATAGCAGCTGACCACGCGTTGAAGGATCCGCAGACAATTCGATCATATACTTATACCCTTGCAGTGCAATGATTTCAGCATTGTTTGGCGAAAGGGCCAGGGCCTTATCGATGAAGGGCTGAGCCTGATCTGTTAACTGATCTTTCTTGTCTATGCCTTCTACCCTGAATGACATGTTAATGTAAGTCAGCGCAGCATAGTATTGTGGGTGCCACTGATCCTGAACATTAGCAGCAATTCTTTCGAATTGTCCCGCTACACTTTGAAATTCCTCCAATGACTGGGCGGAGCCAAGAGAGCTTAAGCCTTTGGCCATGGCATTGATATACGCCTGCTGATTTTGAGCCTGAAGGCTAAATCCTGCAACTATGATTCCGATAATTAATACGAGCTTTTTCATTTCTTCTTGAGTTTGTGACCGAAAGGTAGATCGACCGTCAAGCTTCTGGAAAAAGAAGCTACCGAACTGTCGAATCTGACAGATGAACTGTTGACTATCGGTTCATGTAGATTAAATCAATGGTGTGGGTATTGTCAGAAGCAAGGGTAAATGAGGCATCAGAGAAATCCGGAGGACCCATTTCACCCATGGCATTATTGGAGAACCCAAAGCCTTCAGTCGGCATCTCATATTCGTTGTAATCCATTTCTTCATTACCATTTTCATCGTGAATAATGGCCAGGGCATATTCTCCTGATTCCAGGTTTTCGAAGGTAACTTCTATGCTGGAACCGTCTGCTTCGACATACTTACTGGCTAACGCTTCTCCTTCGGGGAAATCGCCATAGCCATCGAATAGGGCAACGCCTATATAGCCATTATCATTTTTGATACCATCTACCACTACAGTAAGGGTGATGGTTTTAGGTTTTTGAGTAACCGGAATAAGTAATGCTATACTTAAGATGAGTGTTAATAAGGTTTTCATGATATGTGATTTTTAAAGATTGTCTAATTGGTTTGCTTGTTTGTCTTTTGTGAGTGTGATGAACAGGCCAACGAACACGAAGCGTTTAGCTGCCTGACCTATCGCACGGCCTTCGTATACCCCATTAACATCAGGCTGATTGGCATATTCATAGCCGAAAATGTTCTCTCGTCCGAAAATGTTGGAAGAAGAGCAGTAGAGAATAATGTTCTGCTTCAGCAATACCGCTACATTCAGGCTGACATCGTGATATTGAGGTGTCTGGCTGTTCTGAAAGCCCGGTTTATTCGGATCATGGTATGACCTGGCCGAAGCATAGTTATAGGTAGCTCCAACCTGTGTTCTGATCGGATCAATCATATGTTTGATCACAAAGGAGAAGTTATGGTCTGACTGAAAAGAAGGGGTTGCCTTTTGCTCGAAATTCTGATAGTCTCTTTCAGAATCTACGTAGGAATAAGACACCCAATAGTCAGTATTTTTCAGTGTTTTATTGTCCCTCCAGAAGATGTCTAAGCCTTTGGCCTGACCATAGCCATTGTTATTGTAGTTGGCCGGGTCAAAGTCTCTTGGCTCATCAAACTTTACCAGATCATCATAGTCCTTAATAAAGGTTTCTATCCTGAAGATTCGGTCATTCTTTATGAGCTGATAGTTCAGGATGTAGTGTGTGGCCTGCTCAGGCTTGAGGTTGGGTTGAATAATGCTGTAATCATTCTGAGGAGCCTGAACAAAGCGTCCGTAGGCCAGAGAGAACTGTCCCTCATTGCTCAGTTTGTAGGACATGGCTACCCTTGGGCTCAGGAAATACTGATCTTTTAGGGTAGTGTACTCACTTCTCAAACCTGCTCTTACAACAAACTTATTGGAGGCATAGTAATCTGCTTCCACAAAATTGGCGAGTATATTCTCTTTGAAGCTGGTTTTAAAGGGTGCTTCATTGATATTATTGACTCTGCGGAGATATTCTCTGCTGAACCAGTCTGTTCCCATATTAACTGAGAGTTTTTCGTTGGCATCCCATTGAAAAGAGACTTTTGAGTGCATACCCAGTTCCTGGCTAAAAATATCATTGCGATTGAAGTCGAGAATATCTTTGTTGTTGGTGAGGGAAATGCCACCCTTCATCGTCCAGCGCTTGTTGAGAATATCTTTGTAGCTGGCATTCAGGTATAGGTACTTATTCTCAAGACCCAATGTGTCTTTTTGAAAATCACGGTTGATGTTAGGTTGGCGAATCGTAAAGTCTGAGTTATTGACATTAAGATAGACTTTGAACATGCCGTCTTTATTGAGCTGATGTCTAAAGACCAGTTCTGTGACTGCTGAGTGTGGCGCTTCGTCCCAGTCGAAATTTTGCTGAATCAAATCCTGATAGGGTCTTAAGTCTGTGTACTGTGCCTTACCGGAAATGCTGGTTTTATCCCACTTCTTGGTATAAGCAACATCACCCCCAACAGACATCAATGAAATATCTGCCTGTGTTTGCTCCGGCATATCATTACTACTTAGCACCAATGCTGAAGAAAGGGCCTGACCATATTCAGCCGAATAACCACCAGTACTAAATGATGTCCCTTTGAAGAGAAAAGGACTGAATCGACCACGGGTAGGAACGTTCGGGGCCGTAGCTCCGAAAGCATTTCTAACTTCCAGACCATCTATAAATACTTTGGTTTCGTAGCCTTCTCCTCCACGTACAAAAAGTCTCCCTGACTCTCCTACCGTAGCGGTTCCGGGCAGAGTGTTGATGGCTCCCATAATATCTCCGGCTGCACTGGCAGTGGTGACAATATCCAGCGGCTTCAGTACCGTGTTCTTTTTGATGTCTCCGGCTTCATAGGACCCTGCCGTGATGGTTACACCATCAATTTTGTTAATAAGTTCTTCCAGTTGAATATCTAGTGAAAGCTCGCTGCTGTCCAGCTCTATGGTTTTCTCCAGGGTTTTAAAGCCGATAAAACTTATCACTAATACCTGGGTTCCTGTTTCTGATGTTTCGAAGAGAAAGCTACCATCTGTTATGGTAACTGTACCATCGAAAGTGTTCTTGAGGTAAACATTAGCTCCGGGGATGGTCTGACCTTGACCATCCCATACTTTACCTCTGATTTTTGTCTGACCATATGCTTGCAGACCGATTACAAGCAGTAGTATAATGTTGAAGAGTTTTTGCATGACCGTTGGGCTTTTGTTGAACCAAAGGTGACGCGAACTCAACCCTTTACTAAATAAGTCTTACCGAACTGTAGAATTGGGGGGATGAGTTGTAGCCCATTGCTCTCAATACCAACTCAAGCCAGACCGGAATAAAAGTTTATGGTAAAAACTGTAGTTTTCTGAAGGCCTTTGAGTCTAACTCATTGAGAGTGAAAAAAATGGCAAAGCAAATAACAGATAGAGAGTTTGAGGTAATCATATATGAGAACCAGCCTTTAATCCTTAAGATTTGCAGCTTGTATACCTCCACTGAGTCTGATAAGGAAGACTTATTTCAGGAAATAGTGATCAACCTGTGGAAGGGTATACACGGCTTCAAAGGCAATTCCCAATTGAGCACCTGGATTTATAAGGTGGGGTTAAACACAGCGATTTCAAGGTCGAGAAAGCAGAAAAAGAACAAGCTCTTCTATACTGCCGCTGTTCCCGATATAGCAGGTCCTCAATCCGACCCTTATAACGACCAGATCCGTGCTCTTTATCAGGCTATCGATAAACTCAAACCTGCCGAAAAAGCCATTGTACTACTGTATCTGGAAGATAAGAGCTATGAAGAGATTAGTGAGATTGTGGGAATCAGTAAGTCCAATGTGAGTGTGAAACTGGTTCGGCTCAAAAGAAAACTCGAAAAATTAATCAAGCCCAAACAAGTCAAAAACTAAGAAAATGGAAACAACAGATTTAAAAGCAATATGGAAAGGTCACCATGATCTGCTGGAAGAGGTTCCGAAATACTCTATTGAGGAAATCCATGCCTATAGAAAGAAGAAACCTGTTAAAGTGGCCAAGTCGATCAAGGCAACTTTGATATTCAGCATTGTGTTGAAAGTCATTCTTAGCCTTGGATGGCTTAGCGTATCTCTTCTAATCAGCCAACCATGGGCTCCGATAGCCTCAATAATCGCAGTAATTGTTCTGCTCCCTCTATTAGGATTGGAGTATCGGTTTTTAAAACGATGGAATTTAATTGCCTTAGATTCTTCAGTGCTTGGTTGTCTGATGGCTCAGCTTTCATTTATGAAGGGTTCTTACAGAACATTCATTGTAACCAATGCATTGTCAAATTCATTGTTCGTAACACTCGGCTTTTTACTCTATGACTTTCAGAAGTATGGGGAGGGGTTCCAGATAGGCTTTCTGACAGACCCTGTATTGATCGGTTTCATAGCCTTGTCTTTCATTATTTCCGCTACCGCCCAATGGCCTTCTTATCAAACGATAACCTATGAGCTGCAAAACAATATTCTGGCTATTGAAGATGACGAAGCCTTTAGCCTTCAACTGAAGAAAGAAAATGCATTACGCATAAGGCAGCTAATTATATATGGTCTTCTATTTCTGATTGGACTGGTCAGCCTGCTATTCCTTGCTCAACAGATCATCTAAAGACCATGAAAAAGCAAACAGAAAAACCGAAGAACAACCTGATATGGACGATCATTCGCACATTGGGCTTTTACCTGATCGGATTATTCAATACTGTTTTGATTCAGCAGGAAGATAAAGGCACCTGGAAGAACTATCTGGGTTATGGTATTCTATTAATAGCCGTATTGGATACAATTGGAGTCATCAAAAGATTTAGACGTAAGCAGCCATGATCGCTATTAAATCCAGATCTCTACTCTATTCCGCTTGTGTATTATCATTGATATTGGCGGAACATTTATCGACTATATGGAATGGCTTTGTTTTCACCGGTCTTCTTTCTCAACAATAAGCTTTTCAGATGAACAACAGACTATACAGGGGTTTTCTCATTGTCTTTGCCATGTTGATTCCTCTTTCCATGATTTACTATAGCGGTTTTCAACAAAACCCTGAAAGCTCCTTTAATCAACTACTTAGAAAGTACCTTTTAGCGGGTGTTTATCTCTATGCCTTTATTGGTCTTATAATGATGATAGCTACAGCTTAGTATTTCAAAACCTCTTTCAATCGGCCATGCCCACTACGGCTTACAGGTAGTTGCTGCCCTGTTTTGAGGTAAAGAATGTAGGAATCTTTTTCGTAAAGCTCCAGCTTTTCAATTTGCTTGACATTGACAATATGCGATCGATGGATTCTGACAAAATCATCGGAAGGCAAACCATTTTCCAGGGCCTTCATACGCATAAGCTTAAGGAACTTGCCCTGATCGGAGTGAATGGCTACATAATCATCCTGTGCCTCGAAGTGATGAACCTGCGGAAGACCAAGGATATGAATTTTATTGCCGGTCTTAACCACAATTCTATCCAGTGCCTCCTGCTCTGTTCTGGTTTCCTTCAGGTTCTCCAGCTCCTGATGGTTGTTTTCTTTCTGTCCTACTTTGGTCATGGCTTTTTTAACTGCCTCGGCAAATCGCTTTTCCGAATATGGTTTGAGCAGGTAGTCAGTAGCATTTAACTCAAAAGCCTTGATCGCATATTGATCGAATGCGGTACTGAAAATCACAACTGGGGGCTGTTCTAAGAGCTCGAGCAGCTCAAAGCCGGTTATTTTAGGCATCTGAATATCCAGAAAAACCAGGTCAGGACTGTGTTGCTGAATAGCCTTAAGACCTTCAAATCCATCAGCACATTCTGCCACTACCTCAATGGCCTCAAATTTCTTCAGGTAAGCTTTAATCAGCTCACGGGCGAGATTTTCATCATCAATAATTATGGCTTTCATCTGTTGTCTCAATTTATTTTCGCTGGTCAGATGTAATGGGCCTGTTAACCTCTATCCGATATAGACATGGGTTATGGCTCATCTTAAGTTTCTGTTTCAATCTGTGGAATATCCAGTCTGACTGTAAAAATACGATCGCTTTTGTGTACTTCAACTAATTGAGCAACTCCATATATCAATGATAGTCGCTCTCTCACATTCTTCAGGCCTATCCCTTTACCTTTTCGGGAGACGGCATTGGGGTCGAATTCATTGCTCACCTCAATCATTAGGATCTGCCCTTCTTTCCAGGCTTTGAGTTGAATGGTTATTTCTCCCAGACTCTCATAAATACCATGTTTGATAGCATTTTCGAAGAGTGGCTGCAAGATGAGGTTCGGTAACCTCCACTTCTTCACATCAGCCGAAACTTCCTTTTCAACTTTCAATCGCTCACCAAACCGGACCCTTTCAATATCGAGATAGAGCATGATGTTGTTGATCTCATCCTCAACGGTGTTCATTTGATCATTCTCCTTACCCAAAGAATAGCGAAGGAAATCGGATAGCTTCACTACCATTTCTCTGGCCCTGTCCGGAGCTATGATGGTCAGAGAGGATATCGAGTTCAGGCTATTGAATATAAAGTGTGGATTAATTTGGGATTTGAGCATCTCCAGCTCCGAACTTTTCAACATAGTTTCCAATTGAGCCTGACGCTGAGACTTGGTATTCAGGTCGTCATAATAAAGAATGAGGTAGTAGATCAATACCACAATAGCATAATAGAGCACCCCCAGAGCCGCCCTTAAAGGAATTGACGCTTCGAGAAACTCCAGGTATAGTTCATCCTGAATCAGAGGAGTAATAATCATCTTAAACAGAAATACACCAACCAGTATAGAAATGGCTGCCGCTGCCAGATGGCTGGCGAACTGGTTTATCATTTGAGACTTGTCGAAAGAGCTATACCGAACATTGAACCAGTAGGCTAAACCGAGCCCCAAGAACAGGGTATGAAAAATGACAGAGTCGATAATGGCAGCCTGCCAGGAAAGTTCATAAAAGTTGTAAAGAGCAAATCCAAACACTGCCGCAATCAGCAGCCAGGTGATGATGTAAGGAATGAAGTTATTATTCTTTAAAAATGGATGCTGCATAAAAAAACCGCCCGAAGGCGGAATTTAAGAAAATTAGAAACCTGTTTCGTTAAAATGCTTTTTCAAAGTGTTCCTGGTTCCCGTTCCGAACCTGAAAGGCTGTTGGCATGTGCTTCAACTTCTATCAGATAAGGTGAAACAAAAAGAGCCCCTTCTTGTGAAGAGGCTCCTGAATCATTTGACACTTCCACCGCCAAAGAGCACCAGCCCCTGTACGATGAGTTCCTTGCCGTTGTTCGCTTCGTTTTCGGCTATCATCTTTCTCTCGTCAGAAAAACCACCGAAAATCGCAGTTACTTTCACCTTTACATTCATATCAGAAGGTACACGGATATCGCAACCACCAAATAAAATAAATACATCCAAAACATTCGTGCCGTGGTTAAGGTCTGCGTTCATCAGATTCAGATCTGTTCCTCCAAAAATTGAAGTGAGCTTGCCGCCTTTAAATTGTTTGGAGGTAACCATTCTTTCGGCTCCTCCGAATACGGCCAGTTCATCAACGAAGTCGAGGTCTCCGTCAATGTTTTTTTTTTCGTAACCCTTGTGACTGGCTTTCTTCATAATCAGAGAGGCTCCAATAGCTACAAATACCAATGGCCATAGCCTGAAAATATCTCTGAAGTCAAAGTCCCACCAGTAGTAATCTGCCATATCTTCCAGCAAGAAAATACCACCGATAATGATCAGTGTAATTCCAAAGCCAACCTTTTCTCTGACCGAGGCGATGAAAATACCGATGACAATCAAAAAGGTATGCCACCTGAAAACGTACCAGGGTAAATCAAAGTCTAAGACATCCAGATTGTCCAGCGTAAGTACTGCTCCTATGAGGAGGAACAGGGTACCGATTAAAACGCGTCTGTTCATATTTGAGTCCATGATTAAGTGTTTTTGTTGTTATTTTGAGTTTTGACCTTTGGGCTCCGGGCGACCAAACCCGTATCCAAATCGTTGTTTTTGTTTTTGACTGTTCAAATGTACGTGGGTTTCGTACGCTGCTGACTAATGAAATCGGTAAACGCACGCCAGCTATCGGTAAACTTCAGAACCATTCGATCAAAAATTTTAGAAATGAAGCCTTATCGGTGAATAAGATGGAATTCGTTTCAATTACAGCCTTCCAATGCCTAATTTTGGCTTCCTCTGAAAAAACGAACAAATCACGATGGAATACAGAATTGAAAAAGATACCATGGGCGAGGTAAAAGTACCTGCCGATAAGTATTGGGGTGCACAAACCGAACGTTCCAGAAATAATTTCAAGATAGGACCTGAGGCCAGCATGCCTTTAGAAGTTGTTTATGGCTTCGCTTATTTAAAGAAAGCGGCAGCCCACACCAACTGCCAGTTAGGAGTACTCTCTGAAGAAAAGAGAGACCTCATCTCTAAGGTTTGTGATGAGATTCTTGAAGGAAAGCATGACGATCAGTTTCCACTGGTGATTTGGCAAACCGGATCGGGTACTCAGTCTAATATGAACGTGAACGAGGTGGTTTCTAACCGTGCTCATGTACTGGCCGGAAATCAACTTGGTGAAGGTAAAAGCCTTGTTCACCCAAACGATGATGTGAATAAATCACAGTCGTCTAACGATACCTACCCCACCGGCATGCACATTGCCTGCTACAAACTCATTGTAGAAAACACCATTCCGGGCGTTGAAACGCTTCGTGATACCTTAAAGGCCAAGTCTGAGGCCTTTATGAAAGTGGTTAAAATCGGTAGAACTCACCTAATGGATGCTACACCATTAACGCTGGGTCAGGAGTTCTCTGGCTATGTTTCACAATTGAACCACGGACTAAAAGCATTAAGAAATACGCTGGATCACCTCTCAGAATTAGCGCTAGGTGGAACTGCGGTAGGAACGGGGATCAATACTCCCGAAGGATATGCAGATCTGGTGGCCAGCAAGATTGCAGAGTTCACGTGCCTGCCTTTCGTTTCAGCAGAAAACAAATTCGAAGCACTGGCTGCACACGATGCCCTGGTAGAAACACATGGAGCATTGAAACAGCTGGCCGTATCACTCAATAAAATTGCCAATGATATCAGAATGCTGGCCTCTGGTCCAAGATCTGGTATTGGTGAAATCATTATTCCTTCGAACGAGCCGGGTTCTTCAATCATGCCCGGTAAGGTGAACCCAACACAGTGCGAAGCCATGACTATGGTTTGTGCTCAGGTAATGGGAAATGATGTAACCGTAACCGTTGGTGGAACACAAGGACATTATGAACTGAACGTATTCAAACCGGTAATGGCATATAATGTATTACAATCGGCTCGTTTAATTGGCGATGCCTGCATGTCATTCAATGAAAACTGTGCGGTAGGTATTGAGCCAAACTACAAGAGTATTGAGCAACATGTGAATAACTCTCTCATGTTGGTGACAGCCTTGAATACGAAAATCGGATACGAAAAAGCCGCTAAAATCGCTAAAACAGCACATGAAAACGGTACTACCCTAAAAGATGAAGCCGTGAACCTGGGCTACCTGACAGCCGAAGAGTTTGACGAGTGGGTAAGGCCTGAGGATATGATTGGTAGTTTGAAAAGCTGATAAGAATAAGCTAATTTGTAAACATTGAACCCGAAAAAAAGACTCCTATGAAACCACAAAAGGTATTGTTAACACTGGTTTTGGGAATTCTGGTCGCAAGTGTGGCCTTAGCCCAAACCGCTGATGAGCGTCCGCTCACCAAAAAGGAGAAGAGAGAGTGGAAGAAGATGAAGCGCAAAATGTCTGCTGAAGACTTCCGCCTTATGTACGATGAAAACACCAGTCAAAAAGCTCAGATAGCCAGTATGGAAGGTGAAATCAGCTCACTTGAAGCTCAGGTAAGCGCTAAAGATGATCAAATCAGTGATCTTCAAAAACAGGTTACCCGTATGCAGGCGGCTTATCAGGCTGCACAAAATGAGATTGAAAACCTGAAGTCTAAACCTCAACCTCCGGCCTACAACCCTGACCTGATTAATGGAGAGGATTTTTCTAAAGGAGTTGTATTCAAGGTACAAGTAGGAGCCTTTAGAAAAATGGATCTGGAAAAATATGCCAACACTTCTAAAGAATTTGATTCTGAAGGAGCTGATGATCTGAGAAAATATGTCATCGGTAACTTCAGAAATTACGAAGATGCCAATGTGTTGAAAAGATATCTTCGCGAAATGGGAGTAGATGATGCCTGGATTGTTCCTTACAGAGATGGAGAACGCGTTCCTTTGAAAGACGTTCTACCTGCCGGAGCAGGCTCCAAGTAATAGAATATTACCTGAAAACAGAGCAGTGTCCCTGACAGACACTGCTTTTTTTATACAAAAAACCCGAATATCCCTTAATTTTAGCAAATGCAGAAGCGGTGGATTTTTAATGAAGAATCGGATGCAGTTGTAATGAATACATTACAGCAGGAATTAGGTGTCACGGCAACCATCGCTAAACTCATAAATCAGAAGAGCATCAATTCATTCGATGAGGCTAAAGCCTTCTTCCGACCTTCTCTGGAACAACTGCATGACCCCTTCCTCATGAAGGATATGGACAAGGCCGTAAACCGTCTGACAGAGGCCATCTCCAATGAAGAGAATATTCTTATCTATGGAGATTATGATGTAGACGGTACCACGGCAGTAGCCACCTTCTATGGTTTCCTGTCTCAGATATACCATAAAATAGAATACTACATTCCCGACCGCTACAAAGAAGGTTATGGAGTGTCTGAAGAAGGCATTCGTTATGCTTCGGCCAACGGCTATACTTTAATTGTTACTCTCGATTGCGGTATTAAAGCCTTAGAAAAGGTCGACCTGGCCGCCAATGAGGGCATTGATGTGATCATATGTGACCATCATACCCCCGGAGAGACTTTGCCCAGGGCTCACGCTGTACTGGATCCCAAACAGGAAGATTGCCCTTACCCATACAAAGACCTGTCTGGCTGTGGAGTAGGCTTTAAGCTACTTGAAGGCTTTTGCATTCAAAGTGGAATCGAGCTGGAAAAGCTCTATGACTACCTTGACTTATTAGCGGTCTCTATCGCCTCGGATATTGTTCCCATTACCGGTGAAAACAGAATCATGGCCTATTATGGCCTCAAAAAATTGAATCAGGCACCAAGACCGGGCTTGAAAGCACTGAAAGAGCTTTGCAAAACCAGTCGTGACCTTACCATCTCCAGCATCGTTTTTGGCATTGGACCGAGAATCAATGCGGCTGGCAGAATGGATCATGCCGGCTCGGCTGTGGCACTACTTCTGGCCAAGAACGAAGAGGAGGCCAATGCGCTGGCACAAATGGTGAATGATAAAAATGATGCCCGAAGAGACTTCGATAACACCATTACAGAGGAGGCTATTCACATGATTAGCACCGATGCCGATCTTTCCAATGCCAAATCAACTGTGCTTTATAAGGAAGACTGGCACAAGGGAGTAATCGGAATTGTAGCCTCTCGCTGTATTGAGAAATTCTACAGACCTACTGTTATTCTCACTGAGTCTAATGACAAAGTAACCGGGTCAGCCCGATCGGTAGATGGCTTCGATGTTTATGCCGCTATCTCCGAATGTTCGGACCTTTTAGACCAGTACGGAGGACATATGTATGCGGCCGGAGTGACCATGGCGGTTGAAAATGTGAGTGCCTTTAGAAAAAAGTTTGAAGAGGTAGTGGCCAGACAGATTAAAGATGAACAGCTGATCCCTTCCATCTATATCGATACTTCCATTTCGCTCGAAGAAATTGACAGGAAGTTTTTCAACATTATATCTCAAATGGCACCTTTCGGTCCGCAGAATATGCAGCCCATGTTCGTAGCTGAGAATGTTCAGGCGAGTAATGTTAAACTTTTAAAAGATCAGCACCTTAAGTTCACCGCCAAACAGGAAGGCACTAATCTTGCTTATGACGCCATTGGTTTTGGCCTGGGAGAATACTTCGACCTGGTAAATTGCGGACTTAAGTTTCACATGGCCTTTACCATTGAAGAAAATGATTTCAGGGGTCAGAAAACCCTGCAGCTTTTTGTCAAAGACATCAAGTTTGACGATTAATTAAGATTGAATGAAGCTTACTGCAGAGAACCTGATTAAGACCTACAAAAAGAGAAAAGTTGTAAACAACGTTTCTGTGGAAGTGAATCAGGGAGAAATAGTCGGACTGCTTGGTCCTAATGGAGCGGGTAAAACTACAACCTTCTATATGATTGTTGGGCTTATCAAGCCGAATGAAGGCACCATCTACCTTGACAAAGAAGACATTACTCCTTTACCCATGTTCAAAAGGGCTCAATTAGGTATCGGCTACCTGGCGCAGGAACCGTCTGTTTTCAGAAAACTCACGGTAGAGCAAAATATCATGGCTGTGCTGGAAATGACCAAATTGAGTAAGGCAGAGCAGAAGGAGAAAATGGAGTCTTTGCTGGAAGAGTTCAGCCTTACCCATGTGAGAAAGAACCTGGGCCGTGTACTTTCCGGAGGGGAACGAAGAAGAACAGAGATCGCCAGGGCCCTATCGGTTGATCCTAAGTTTGTACTACTCGATGAGCCTTTTGCCGGTGTAGATCCCATTGCCGTAGAAGAAATTCAAACCATTGTTGCCCAGCTGAAAAACAGAAATATAGGTATCCTCATAACTGACCACAATGTGCAGGAAACACTGTCCATTACAGATAGAGCCTATCTGATGTTTGAAGGAAAACTATTGAAGGCAGGGACAGCAGAAGAACTCGCTGCTGATGAACAAGTGAGAAAAGTGTATCTTGGCAAACACTTCGAGCTAAAAAGAAAGATTTAATGGCCATAATCAACTCTATTCTAACCTGGGTCATGAAAAAACGCATGCACCAGATAGAGCTCTTCATGAAATACCCACATGAAGTGCAGGAAGAGTTGTTTAAAAGGTTAATCACCACCGCCAGAAATACAGAGTTTGGTAGAACGCACGGTTTCGCAGATGTTCATACCCCTGAGCAGTATCGCAGCATGATTCCGGTTTTTTCCTACGAAGAAATCAGTCCTTACATAGAGAGAAATATGGCAGGGGAGCAGAATCTGCTCTGGCCTTCAGATGTCAAGTGGTTTGCCAAGTCTTCGGGTACCACCAATGCCAGAAGTAAATTCATCCCCGTCTCTTACGAGGCACTGGAAGATTGTCATTTCAAAGGAGGCAAGGATATGCTCTCCATATATTGCAATCACTTCCCTGATACGAAGATGTTTGATGGTAAGGGGTTGACCATTGGTGGAAGCCAGCAGGTCAATCAGCATGATAGTAATCAGGAATCCTTCTATGGAGATGTTTCGGCCGTTATTATGTCCAACCTTCCCTATTGGACCCGATTTGTTCGAACGCCAACATTAGACATTGCCCTAATGGATGAGTGGGAATCCAAAATCGAGAAAATGGCAGAGGTTACCATGACTGAGAATGTAACGAGTATCTCGGGAGTACCTACCTGGACCATTATTCTGTTGCAAAAGATTCTGGAAATCACAGGCGCTAAAGACATAACTGAAGTCTGGCCTAACCTGGAGGTATTCTTCCATGGTGCCGTAGCCTTTGGCCCATACCGCTCCATTTTCAAAAACCTCATTCCTGATAATCAGATGAGGTATATGGAAACTTACAATGCCTCAGAAGGGTTCTTTGGAATTCAGTTTGAGCCAGGGTCTGAAGATATGCTTCTCATGCTTGATTACGGTATCTATTATGAGTTCATTCCTTATGCTGAAATACACAAAGAGAGTCCAAGAGTTGTAGGCCTTGACGGAGTGAAGGAAGGCGAACATTATGCCATGCTCATCTCCACTAATGCTGGTCTGTGGAGATATAAAATAGGAGACACTGTAGTCTTTACATCTACCAATCCTTATAAGATTAAAATCTCCGGCAGAACCAAACACTACATCAATGCCTTTGGTGAAGAGGTCGTGGTTGAAAATGCTGAAAGAGCCATAGCAACGGCTTGCGAACAGACCGGAGCGCAGATCAATAACTTTACGGCAGCTCCCAAATACTTTGGTGAGAATGAAAAAGCAGCCCACGAATGGATCGTTGAATTTGAAAAGGCTCCGGATAACCTGGAATCCTTTTCTAAAATCCTGGACAGTACACTGAGGAATATCAACTCAGACTATGATGCTAAAAGACACAGAAATCTGGCATTGACACTTCCCATTGTTCATATCGCTCAACCAGGTACTTTCTATGAGTGGATGAAACGAAGGGGTAAACTGGGAGGACAAAACAAAGTACCGAGACTCTCCAATTCAAGAGAGTATCTGGACGATATTCTTTTGCTCATTAATTCTTCAGAGCTAAGCCAATAAAACCGATTAATCCGCCCATTTAATGGTACAACCAATGGCTTTAGTACTTTTGGTGGCTACCTCTTCTCCTGCAATCAGGCTATTTACTGCAGCCTGAACATAATGCTTACTTGCTGAAGCAGCATCTCTGCTATTATTATCTATAGCACCAATGTATTCAATTCGAAAGCTGTTATCTGACTGCTTATTCAACACATAAACATGAGGCGTATTAGTGGCTCCATAGGTTTTGGTGGTTTCCTGACTGTCGTCCATTACATAAGGAAAGGTAAATCCCTTTTCAGCAGCTCTGACTTTCATATTCTCGAAAGAATCACCGGGAGATTTCACTGCATCATTGGGCTGAATAGCCAAAACAGGATATCCTTGAGACGCATACATCTCATGTAAAGCTATAATTCTGTCTTCGTAAAGCTGAGAGTATGGACAGGTATTACAGGTAAAAACAAGAATGTAGCCCTTCGCCCCTTTGTTCGAATTCAGGGACACCATTTTCCCATCGATATTCTTCAGGTTAAAATCTACGGCCGTATCACCGACTTTGAGTCCGTCTGCCTTTTCTCCCATCGCTGAAAAGAACAGCAGTCCGCTTAGTAGTAAGATTGATTTTAGTAGTTGCATGCTTTTATGGTTTTAGTCCGATATTTCTTTAATCATTGATTCTATTTCTCCCTCCTCAAGTTCCTTCTCCACGAATTTTCTTTTTCCATTCTTGTGGTTGATAATTAGGGTTGCAGGAATAGCACCACTCCACGAAGGGTCTATCTTGTCTATCCATGAGTTGTAATCCAGATCATCCAACAAAATGATATCTGTTGTTAATCCTTTCTCTTTCACAAATGGAACCACCTTGTTCTGGAACTCATCTGCAAAATCTAGCGATACCAGTGTAACGCTCACTTCTTCATTAGTTTCCTGAAGCTCCTGAAAATATGGAATCTCTTTAATACAGGGCTTGCACCAGGTTGCCCAAAAATTGATGACTTCAATCTGCTCTGAATCCTGTTCTATGAGCGTTTCAAGTGCATCAAATTCTACTACTTCCAAACGTTGACCAGTACTACCTGAACAACTCACCAGAAGAATTGAAATAGCTGTAAGACTCAAGTATCGCATGGACCTAATAAACGCATCCAGTCTCAGAAAGTTAAACCGCTGATAGAATAACCCCCACTCCAAAAGTCAGGGAAGAAACCGTTGAATTCGTGATAGAGATGAGAATCAGTCAAGCCCACAAATTGTATTATTCCAACATCATAGATTTTGGCCAATCCTTATGTAAAGCCAATGTTAAGTCAGGCTCCATGAAACCAACGGATTGTAAAATTTTGAGTTAATGTTGACATAACACTATCTCTTAAAAACCGAAGTGCCCTCAGTTGCCAGATTCAACATATATCGAATACCAATTGGCTTATTCTTGTTTAAGAATTTATACCGTTTCTTAAACAAGAAAAATATGTCTGTACACCGACATAAGGCACTGGTTTTAGACAAAAAAAAGAATCAAAAATTTCGGCTCTTTTTTTTCCACATTTTCGGGAATTTATCCACAGTTTTCCACTGACCTAATTTAAGGACCTGTTTTTCAGTCACTTATAATGAAAATACAATGATCGGTTTTTGTTGATAACTTCAGCCCCCCTGCTGATTTTCAGGTTGTTAAGGAGCAATAGGTAAACGGCCAATAGTCTCCCCTCTAGCGCGTTTTCAGACCTATTCTTTATGTTGTCTTCTGAGTTTGGTGCGGTAGGCATTGAATATTCTCGACTTGGATACAATGCCCACATACTCGCCATGATCAATAACCGGAAGGTTCCAGGCCCCGGTTTTCTCGAACTTGGCCATTACTTCAGACATTTTTTCGTTCGATTGTACCGTTTCAGGCGGTCTGTGCATTAATGTTTCGGCAATTACACTTTTCTGGGATTCCACATTGAACATGATTTCCCGTACATCGTCAAGGGTAATAATGCCTTTAAGCTCGTTTTTCTCCGTTACTACTGGGAATATATTTCTTCTGGACTTCTTGATAAGGCTCACCAAATCTTCAAGACTCTGCTCCGGGTGAATAGTAAGCAAGTCCTTTTCAATCATCTTCTCAATGCTGATAAGGCTCAGTACCTGCTTGTCTTTATCATGCGATGGAATCAGGTCTCCCGACTTAATGAGTTTAGAGGTATAAAAGGAATATTTCTCGAAGTAGCTATTGGTACTATAGGCTACTGCCGAAACCAACATCAATGGAAGAAATAGTGTATAGCCACTGGTAATTTCTGCGATTAAGAAGATAGCGGTTAATGGAGCATGTAGTACTCCACTCATTACACCACACATACCTACCAGAGTGAAGTTGCTCACCGATATATTCTGATTGAAGTTGAGCAGGTTGTTTACCTGGGAAAACAGAAAGCCAGTGATTCCTCCAATAAATAAGGAAGGAGCGAAAATACCTCCGTTACCTCCGGCTCCAATGGTTAAGCCTGTAGCAAAAGGCTTCATCAATAAAATGCCAAGTCCAAAGATTACAATAAACCAGGGATTCGAAACCTCTGAGAATAGCGCACTGGATGAAACGATCTCCTGAGCTTTTCCCTGAAGGATGAGTTTGATGGAGTCGTAACCTTCACCATAAAGAGGTGCCAGCACAAAAATGATTACGGTCAGAGCAATACCACCAATGACTGCTCTGGGAAACACTGATTTCACTTTAGAGATCAGCTTTTCAGTCCACAATGTAACCCGTGTGAAATAGACGGAAACCAATCCACAAATAGCACCCAGAAACAGGAAGTAAATAAAGTCAGAGGCTTCAAAAGGATCTGTCAGCTCAAAAGAGAACAGAACATCATCTCCCAAAAGAAGCATAGAGACTAATGAACCCAATACCGAGGCAATCAACAAGGGAATAAATGCTCCAATGGTCACATCGGTTAGAATTACCTCTATACTAAAGATAACCCCTGCTACCGGTGAGTTAAATATCCCGGAAATAGCAGCCGCAGCTCCACAACCGATCATTAATGTTCTTTGCTTGTAGTTCAGGTGCATTAAGCGGCCTATGTTGGAACCAATGGCAGAACCCGTCACTACAATAGGAGCCTCCAATCCAACCGAACCACCACAGCCAACGGTTATACCGGATGTTATCATTCGGCTGAACATCTTATTGCGATGGATAATACTCGACTTCTTCGATATGTAAAAGAGAATGGAAGTGATGCCATGACCCAGTTGCTCTCTCAGTACATATTTGGCCAGTATAGCAGTTAATACAATACCAATAACAGGGAAAAGGAGATAAGAATAGTCAACATTGATTTCCCTGATATGCTCCTGAATAAAGTGGACCGTGCTCTTGAGTGAAACGGCAGCAAAGCCACCCACAATGCCAACAACTCCGCCTACTATAATTACAAAGTTTTTGGTACTCAGGTGGCGTATTCGCCAGACCAGAAATTTGCTTAATAGTCGCTTAAGTGTCATTTCAGTTGTTTGGCTTTTTCCCAATATTCATCCATTTCTGCCAAAGTCATCTCTCCAATGCTTTTTCCGTCCTTTTTGGATTCTGTTTCCAAATATTGAAAGCGTTTGATGAATTTCAAATTCGTGCGTTCTAAAGCTTCTTCGGGATCAATGTCTATGAAACGGGCATAGTTCACCAGCGAAAAGAGTAAATCGCCAAACTCAAGGGTAGCCTTTTCCTTGTTTATTTCTTCTGCTTCAGCATTGAATTCTTCCTTAAACTCCTGCATCTCCTCTTCTACCTTCTCCCAAACCTGCTCTTTCTTTTCCCAATCGAAACCAACACCTCTTGCCTTATCCTGAATGCGGACCGCTTTAACCAGGGCCGGTAATGAAGTAGGCACTCCTCCCAAAACAGATTGATTTCCTTTTTCCTTCAGCTTAATCTTCTCCCAATTGGCCTTAACAGCCTCTTCATCATTCGCCTCTACATCTCCATAAATATGTGGATGCCGATGAACGAGCTTATCCCCGATCGCATTCAGCGCATCTGCTACATCGAAGGCTCCTTTCTCATCCGCTATCTTCGAATAGAAAACCATATGCAGCATCAAATCACCGATCTCCTTCTTTACTTCTTCCAGATTCTCATTGAGAATGGCGTCTGAAAGCTCGTAGGTTTCTTCTATGGTTAAATGACGGATAGATTCTAATGTCTGTTTTTTATCCCAGGGACAATTCAGCCTCAGTTCGTCCATTATGGTCAGCAACCTGTCAAATGCTTCTAGTTTTTCCTTTCTTCGCTCGTCTTGGGGAGGGTTAATCATAAGCCTTCGGTGTGATCAGAAACTTCTGCCGTAAAGGTAGTGTTATGCTAGGAGTAATATTAAATTTGCACCAAATAAGTCGATATGACAACGTTAATTCTGACACTGGTTTTAGTAGGGCTGTTCTTCGTGGGGATGTCGGTAAGACTTCTGCTTCTGAAAAATGGTGAATTCAAAGGCACTTGTGCTTCTCAGAGTCCATTTCTGAATAAGGAAGGTGTTCGTTGTGGTTTTTGCGGTAAAGATGTAAAGCCGGGCGAATCTTGTGGAAATCCTGACAACGAAGTAGATAAGGTGCTCGCCAAGTTTAAATAATCCCAACCTCTCATACATAGCATTCGAAAAGGCCTTTTTGTTAGGGGCTTTTTACTAATTTTGTCGGGGCCAAATATATAGGACGTTGACACTGATTAAATCAATTTCAGGAATTAGAGGAACCATAGGTGGAGCAGTTGGTGAGAGCCTCACTCCCGTAGATGCTGTAAAGTTTGCAGCTGCTTTTGGTTCATGGGTAGTTGAAAAGACAGGAAAGAAAAAAATCATTATCGGAAGAGATGCCCGTCCATCAGGACAAATGATCTCCGATCTTGTTTCTTCCACCTTGATCGGATTAGGTATCGATGTGGTAGACCTTGGCTTGTCTACTACACCCACAGTAGAAATTGCTGTCCCTTTAGAAAATGCCGGAGGAGGAATCATTCTCACCGCCAGCCATAACCCTGTACAATGGAATGCCCTCAAGTTGCTAAACGACAAGGGTGAATTCATCAGTGGTGACGATGGCCAACAGGTATTGGAAATTGCCGAGCAAGACAACTTCAAATTTGCTGAAGTAAAAAAGCTGGGTAAAGTCACTACCAACGACAGCTACATTGACAAACACATTGAAATGATTTTGGCTATGCCATTGGTTGATGTGGAAGCCATTAAAAAAGCAAAGTTCAAAGTAGTAGTCGATGCGGTTAATTCAACCGGAGGTATCTCTGTTCTTCCCCTGTTAAAAGCTCTAGGTGTTGAGCAGGTTGAGCCTTTATATTGTGAGCCTAACGGACACTTCCCCCATAATCCTGAACCACTCCCTGAACACCTTGGGCAAATCAGCTCAGTGTTGGAAAGTGGCAAGTATGATCTGGGTATTGTGGTAGATCCGGATGTAGACCGCCTGGCCTTCGTTGACGAATCAGGTAATGTTTTTGGTGAGGAGTACACCTTGGTAGCTGTTGCTGACTATGTATTGAGCCAAACCAAAGGAAATACCGTTTCTAACCTTTCTTCTACCAGAGCCTTGCGTGATGTAACCGAAAAATATGGTTGTGTTTATGAACCATCGGCTGTAGGTGAGGTGAATGTGGTAGTGAAAATGAAAGAAATCAATGCCGTGATTGGTGGTGAAGGTAATGGAGGTATTATCTACCCTGAACTTCACTATGGTAGAGATGCATTGGTAGGAATTGCCTTATTCCTGACACATTTGGCTAAATTCGGCAAAAGGATATCGATGTTGAGGGCTAAATACCCAAGCTATCATATCTCTAAAAATAAGATTGAGCTATCTCCTGAGATCGATGTTGACAAGGTGCTGGCTCGTATGAAAGAGCAATACAAAAAGCAGCCCATCAATACAGTTGATGGGGTAAAAATAGAGTTCGACAAAGAGTGGGTACACCTTCGAAAGTCGAATACAGAGCCTATTATCAGAATTTATGCAGAGTCAGAATCAGCGGCAACCGCAGAGCACCTGGCTCAGAAAATCATGTCTGATATCAGGGAAATTGTAGCTAATTAATTTTTTAATCATGAGAGTCTATTTTGATAATGCAGCCACTACTCCTCTTGATCCAGAGGTGTTTGAAGCCATGAAGCCACTCATGCTCGACATGTATGGTAATCCATCTTCAACCCATGGCCATGGCCGGGAAGTGAGAACCAAGATTGAATACGCCAGAAGAACGGTGGCAGAACTACTGAATACTGTTCCCGGTGAGATTTTCTTTACCTCTGGTGGTACAGAAGCAGACAATACTGCTATTCGCTGCATGGTAGACGCTTATGGAATCAACCACATCATTACTACTTCCATAGAGCATCATGCTGTAGGGCACACTGTTGAAAAGCTGGTGGAACAAGGCAAAGTAAAGGCAAGCTACGTGGAGCTGGATGCGCTGGGCCATGTTAATATGGACCACCTGGAAGAGTTAATGAAAAACAATCCTAATTCATTGGTAAGCATTATGCACGCCAACAATGAAATAGGTACTAAGAACGATATTGAGAAAATCGGTGAAATGGCCGATGAGTATGGTGCTACCTTCCATTCCGATACAGTTCAAACTATGGGTCACTTCAAGCATGACCTTAAGTCTTTGAAGTGTCAGTTTGTGGTGGGTGCCGCCCATAAATTCCACGGACCGAAAGGTGTTGGCTTCCTCAGAGTATGTAAAAGCAGATCGATTGGAAGATTCATTGAAGGTGGGGGACAAGAGAGAAACCACAGAGGTGGAACTGAAAACGTCTATGGAATCATAGGACTGGCCAAAGCCCTTGAGCTGGCCTACAGTCATATGGACGAGCATACAAAACACATTCAATCTGTAAAGGACAGAATGATTATCAAGCTGAGAGAAAACTTCCCTGACATTCAATTTAACGGAGACATTGACCCTGCCAGAAGTTTATATACAGTACTCAATGCAAGCTTCCCTCCACATGAAAACAATGGCATGTTGTTGTTCAGCCTGGATATTAATGGTATTTCTGCTTCCGGTGGCAGTGCATGTTCCAGCGGAGCCAATACAGGCTCGCATGTATTAAATGGTATCAAGGCAGATCCGGACAGACAAGGAATACGTTTCTCTTTTAGTAAATACAGTACTGCTGAAGAAGTAGACTATACTGTTGACAAACTGGTTGAGATCTTTTCTCCTGTAATGGCCTGATGATTAAAAAAACAGTCATTTTCATTTTCCTGACACTGGCAGGTTTTGCTTGCTCAGACTCGGATATTGATGTGATTGAAGTAGAGGCTGTCATTGAGGATGTGAGCAATGAAGCAGGCTTCGAAAGCTGCGAGTGGCTCATTTCCTTTAATGGAACCCGCTATAAACCATCTTATTTACCCCCAAGCTATCAGGTTGATGGATTACAGGTTTATGCCAAAGTGGAATTACTGTCAGAAACAGCCAATTGCAACGGCAGTTTGAACCTGATCCGTATCGAACAGATTTCTCCGGCTAACTAACTATCATCAATCGGAGAAGACCGATTGTGGAGAGTATTAAGCCTTTTTCACTAAATCTTCCAGGCAATCTACCCAAACCGGAGAATCGTTCAGGCTGGGCACCAGGTCCCAAATTTCACCACCCGCTTCGTGAAACTCCTCTTTAAACTCTTCTCCTACTTCGAGTGTAGTCTCCAGACAGTCAGCAATAAAGGCAGGCGAGAAAGCCAGTACCTTTTTCTTACCCAGGGCAGGCAAGGTTTTCAAAAACTCATCAGTATACGGTTGAATCCAAGGATCTTTCCCTAATCTCGACTGGAAAGTAGTTGTGTATTCTTCTTCCTTCAGACCAAGGGCCTCTGCCAGAAGCCTTGAGGTATAAAAACACTGAGCTCTGTAGCAGTAGCGGTTTCTCTCATGGAATGCATTACAACATGTTCCCAGCTGACATTGATTGCCGACAGAACCTTTTTTGATATGCCTTTCCGGCACGCCATGATAACTGAAAACCACATGGTCATACTCCTGCTTATCCATCATCTCCTTACCATTAGCAGCAAAGGCCTCAATGAATTTAGGATGATCCATAAACTGGTTAATATGGGTAATTGAAGGAATGATTTGCCACTGATTCACAATGGTATTCACCTTTTCTGAAACTGATCCGGTAGTAGCAGAGGCATATTGAGGGAACAATGGAATCACGATAATCCGCGATACATTCACTTCCTTCAACTCATTTAAAGCCTCTTCAATACTTGGGCTTTGATATCGCATACCTAAAGCCACCTGATAATCATTACCCAACTTCTCCTGGAGCATGTCGCGGACATCATATCCGTAGAACTTCAATGGGCTACCTCTGTCTTCCCAAAGCTTAGCATACTCCTTAGCACTTTTAGGTGCTCTGAAAGGAGCAATTATTCCTTTAACAAGCAAGGTGCGAGGAATTACAGGGATATCGATTACCCTGCCATCCATTAAGAATTCCTTTAGGTATTTTCTCACATCACCAGTAGCAGGGCTATCGGGGGTGCCCAGGTTTACCAGCAATACTCCAGTCTTATTTTTCGACATATCGAATTGTTCTTCAGAAGAAACCGGGGGCAAAGATATTTGTTTTTGAAAAGGGGGAGGAAAAAGAACAAACAAAAGAAGCTGCCCGAAGACAGCTTCCCATCTATTACACTCTTAATAAGGCTCTAATCCAGTCATCTCCTCCAATCCTGAGCTTTTGACCCTTTTGTAGAGAGTGCATTGTAAGGTAGTTGCTTATTAAACAGTGTAAATATTGAATACCCTTAGTATTACCATTGACTGTCGGCTGATTGACCCCGTATGGAACAAATTTCACCCCTCGAAAGGTTAACTTGTAATCTATGAAAACCATCAAGCTTAAGTTTCCAAACAAGGAAGGGCAAATGCTGGCCGCGAGGCTGGAGTTGCCAGTAGACAAAAGAGTAAACGCCTACGCCATATTCGCTCATTGCTTTACTTGTTCTAAAAACCTTATCGCAGTCACCCATATCAGTAGAGGCCTTACTTCAAAGGGGATAGCTGTGCTTCGCTTCGACTTTACCGGACTTGGCGAAAGCGAGGGAGACTTTGAAGACACGAACTTTTCCAGCAATGTCAGCGATCTCATTACCGCGGCAGAATACCTGAAGGAAAACTATGGTGAAGCTAAAATCATGGTGGGTCACTCTTTGGGAGGAGCTGCAGTATTAATGGCCGCAGCTCAATTAAAGCATATTGAAGCCATTGCCACCATAGGCGCTCCGGCCGATCCTGTTCATGTCACGCACCTCTTCCAAAGCTCGCTGGAAGAAATCGAAGCTTCGGGCAAAGCAAAGGTTTCTTTAGGAGGAAGGCCTTTTACCATTACCAAACAGTTTGTGGAAGATCTGGAAGAATACGAAAAGCTTGATGTCATTAAAGAATTAAGAAGGCCCTTATTGGTGATGCACTCTCCACAGGACGAGATAGTAGACATTAAAAATGCCGAAAAGATTTATGTCTCAGCCATGCACCCCAAAAGCTATATCTCACTTGATGGGGCAGACCACCTGCTCACCAATAGAGATGATGCCGAATATGCGGGACAAATGGTAGCGGCCTGGGCATCGAGATACATTAAGGTTGAACCGGCAGATGATCTCAAAACCGAAGAGCAGGTTGTGGTTCGCAATGAAGCTGACAAAGGCTTGCAAACTGAAATTATGGCCAATGGTCATTTCTTATTGGCTGATGAGCCGGAAGACCTTGGTGGCACTAACCTGGGAGGAACTCCGTATGACTTATTGATTTCAGGTCTGGGTGCCTGTACTGCCATGACCATCCGGATGTATGCCAATCATAAAAAGTGGCCATTAGAAGAAGTAAAGGTCCATCTAACCCGGGAAAAAAGACATGCAGAAGATGCGACCGGACTCGGTGAAAAAGACAAACTGGAGTTTATTGATCGCTATGTTGAACTCACCGGAGACTTAACCGATGAGCAAAGACAACGTATTCTGGAAATAGCCGACAAGTGCCCCGTTCATAAAACATTGACCAATGGATTGAAAGTTAATACTACCTTAAAAGAGTAATCTTCAATCTTATGAAAAAGCTATTCATCCTGCTCATACTTTCTGTGGCTATGAGCAGCCTCTCTGCTCAAGACCTTTATATAACAGGGGGACATTACTTCGACACGCCTTCAGGTAGAATGATTCCCAACCAGGGCATAGTTATTAAATCAGGAAAATTTGTCGCAGTCAACCAATCCCTGGCCAATACCGAAGGCTACGAAGTACTTGTACTGGGAGACGATCAATTCATATTACCAGGCATCTTCGATCTGCATGCCCACTACCGGGTAACTTTTGATGGGGTAAGAAGAGATGAAGTGGAGGCCAACCCAGTTATCTTCCTGGCCAATGGTGTTACTTCTACCTTTCCGGGAGGAGAAATCCAGCCTGAATTAATGCTGGAAGCCAGAAGAGCCATTAACAGGGGAGAGAAAATTGGAGCCAGAATACATAGCTCAGGCCCGTATTTCGGTACAGCCTTTCCGGCCTGGGACCGAAGTACAACCATTGAAGATGTATATGCCACGGTAGACAAATGGGCCGAACTGGGTGCTGCAGGCTTTAAAGCCAAGGGAATTAACCCTGTATTGTTACAGGCGCTGATTGAAAGAGCACATCAACATGGGCTAACCGTAACGGGACACCTGGATTCAGGATTTAGAAACTCTGTTAACCCAAGAGATGCCATCAGCATGGGTATTGATCGCATTGAGCACTTTCTGGGAGGAGATGCGCTCCCCGATTCTGTTTCAGCCTATGCCTCCCTGCAAAACCTTGACCTAAGCAACCCACAAACGCTGGCGCAAATCGACAAAGAGATTAAGTGGTTCATTGCACATAATGTCTATTTCGATGCTACCCTTACGGCCTATGGATACTACGGTCACAGAAATGAATACTATGATCAATGGCATAATGAAAGAAAATACCTCACCCCATATGCCTTTGAGATCACAAAAGAGACCCGGCAGGAGCTGGGCATGTTCCAGAAAATCTTCGATGTAAAGAAGCAGACTGTAAAACGATATTATGATATGGGTGGAAAAATCACTCTGGGAACAGACCATCCATCAGTGGGAGAATATATTCCCGGATTCAGTTCTCACAGGGAGATGGAAGCCCTCAATGCCATAGGTATTCCCAATACAGATGTGCTCCGTATAGCCACCATCAATGGTGCGGAAGCACTAAGAATGAGCGATAAACTGGGCAGTATTGATGTTGGCAAATTAGGTGATCTTTTCGTCATTACAGGTGACCCTCTGCAAGACATCAAAAACACTCGTCATGTAATTTGGGTGGTAAAAGGAGGAGTTAAGTACAATAGCGCTGAGCTATTGAAAAGTGTGGAAGGTACCATGGGGCCGAAAGATGAAAATGACTGGAAGTGATATTTATACTGTCAACCTAACCGTCAATCTGAACTTGTTTCAGGATCTCCACTTCATCCACCACACCTGAACTCAATTCAGGATGACATTAAAATAAAAATGGAGGCTTAATTGCCTCCATCTTTTTTGTCCGTCCCTTCTTCCTGTCCTTTTCCTAATCTGCGCTTCATCATCATTCTGCGCTGATTCTTAAACCTTTCTACTCTTTGTCTATCGAAGCGTTGATCTCCTCTTCGGTTTTTAAACCTCTCTCTCATTCTATCACCATGCTCCGCTTTCAATGCTTTTAGCTGCTCTAACTGCTCAGGAGTTAGTATGGACTCAAGGGCTTCTCTTTGCTGCTGACGCTCTACAAAAGCATCTCTCCTCATTTCCTCTCTCAACTTTCTGAACTGCTCAGCTCTTTCCTTCCTCTCCTTTTGTGTCGCTTTCAATTGAGCATCAAGCTCAGTCTTTTGCGCTTCAGACAGACCAAGTCTTGCCGCTATCTGTTCCGTTCTCAGCAGAGTCTTCTCTTCCTGCTGTGCCATCGCCATCTGGCTCATCAAAACCATCAGGGCTATCACAATTGTTTCAATAAATGTTTTCATTTCGCTGCTGTTTGGTTCTTTGATGATTTTAAGGATTGAAGGTTTAATTGAACCTTTCGGTCATCAGATACCTTGTATTTTATTCGGATAACAATAATTCTCTCTTATCTTTCAGATTGCCTTGTATTTTTGTAGACCCTGATGCTAGAATTTGAACAGACATTAATACTTCTGGGAGGCTTTGCTATTGTAGCTGTTGCTGCGAATCAGATTGCCATATTCTTTCAGAAGCTTAAACTTCCCTTAATTACCGGCCTGTTGATTATAGGTTTGTTTGCGGGACCTTTCGTATTGAAGTTGTTGCCTAAAGGCACAAGTCATGGTCTGCAATTCATCAATGACATCTCTCTGGCATTCATTGCCTTCGCAGCAGCCGCTGAGTTATACCTCAAAGAATTAAGAAGCCGCCTAAAGAGTATCAAGTGGATGACCTTCGGTCAGCTGTTTGTGACCTTTGTTGGTAGTGGTCTGTTAATCTACTTCCTCGCAGAATACATACCCTTTATGGCCGACCTGTCGACCGCTGCCAAGGGAGCTATATCCGTGTTGATGGCCTCCATTTTTGTGGCCCGTTCTCCGGCATCAGCGATTGCCGTAATTCAGGAAATGCGCGCCAAAGGGCCTTTTGTGCAAATGGCTATGGGGGTAACTGTAGTGAAAGACTTTTTAGTCATTCTCCTCTTTGCCATCTGTTTTTCCGTATCCATTACACTGGTCAATGGAGATCCATTTACACTCAGCTTCCTCCTCATTCTTATTGGAGAATTGGCCGCCTCTTTCGGCCTGGGCTGGGTAGTGGGAAAATTGCTTACTCTGATGCTTGGCTGGCACATGCACCAATACATTAAGGCAGCACTGTTATTACTCATTGGTTATTCAGTCTATTTATTAAATCACTTTATTGAAGCCAATTCAATTGACTGGGTTGGAAAGACATTACACCTGGAGCCACTGCTAATCTGTATCATCGGTAGTTTTATAGTTACCAACTACTCCAAATACCGTCAGGAATTCATTAAAATACTGGAAGAACTCAGCCCTTATGTATACATCTGTTTCTTCACATTAACAGGGGCTAATGTTTCTCTCGATGCCTTGATTGCTTTAATAGGAGTGGCTTTTATGCTCTTCTTTATACGATTGATCACCATGATTCTGGGCTCACTGATCGGAGGCAAACTTTCAGGAGACCCGGCCCTCTTTCAGCGTATTGGCTGGATGCCTTTTGTTACCCAGGCCGGTGTTGGTCTTGGTCTGGCAACCGTAGTCGCCAATCAGTTTCCGGAATGGGGAAATGAATTTCAGACAACGGTAGTAGCGGTGATTGTTATCAACCAGTTTGTAGGACCACCATTGTTCAAGTGGTCAATCAACATGGTGGGTGAAGCCCGCTTGAGAGCCACAACTCCTCATTTCGATGGGGTGCGGGATGCCTTCATTATCGGTTTTGAATCCCAATCACTTGCACTGGCCAAGCAATTGAAGGAGCATGGATGGGAAGCTGAAATCATCACCCGAAGAAAAGATGTAGATCCTGCTGATTATCCCGGTCTAAGCATTCATCTGGTAGATGACTTCAGCCTGAAAACGCTGGAAGGACTAGACATCAAAAAGGCCGAGGCTGTTGTACTCACCCTCACTGACCCAGAAAACCTGGCCATTGCAGAGACCCTTTATACCCATGTGGGTACCAAGGACATTGTGGTAAGACTTGATGACCGTGAAAACTTCGATGCCTTCCATAAGCTCGATTGTCTCATTGTAGATCCATCAACAGCTATGGTAAGTTTGATGGACCACCTGGTACGTTCTCCGCAAGCGGCAACTCTACTTTTGGGTATGCAGGAAGATCAGGACACCATGGATATTGCGGTCATGAACGAAGACATGAGAGGTCTGGCCCTCCGCGACCTGAGGTTGCCTTCAGACATCATTATTCTTTCTGTCAAACGCAAAGGTCAAACCCTGATTACACATGGTTATACCAGGCTGAGAATTGGGGATATCTTAACGGTAGTAGGATCGTTGGATAGCTTACAGGAAGTAGCCCTCAGGTTCGACAGGTAATCAAAGGACGGTAAAAGGAACAGATACCTTGGTATCATCCCAAGCCATAGTGAGTTGCGGCTGACCGTTCTCTTCGGTGAAGTCTATGGTAAATACCTCAACGGTCTGAGGTAACTTTTCCACTTCTCCTTCAACCGTCAAAACATTGAATTCGGGATAATACTCTGTGCCCCAATCGGGAATTTCAGAGTTAAAAATTACCTGCCAGCGATCAGGATTAGGAATGGTTACCAGAGAATACTTTCCGGCAGGCAGTACTTCTCCATTCATAAACCGAATATCCCTCGTCAACTCAATTTGAGTAGCCTCATTGGCCCCGGTTCTCCACCATTGATTGTAAGGAACCAAATCGCCAAAGATCATACGCCCCTTTTTCGATGGCCTGTTATAGAATACCTTGATAGCAATATCGGAATTGACGTACTCCGCAGTTTCCTCAGGACTATACTGTTTGGTCTGGTACAATCGATACTGGTTGAAGCCCACAATAATGAGTGTGGCAAACAAAATTGCTCCGAATATGTACAGAATTCGTCTGTTCATGCCTTGTAAATATATTCAATTCAAAATAGCTGCTATCAGAAAACGTCCGAATTCTGCGGATTTATAGGTTTAATGATGTTTTTCATTTTTGAATTCCCATTGGTTTTGTTGAAGGTGATTTCCATATCTTTGCGGCATGGCACAAAATGACGATAATCTGCTCAAGAAAATTACCAGTCATGCAAAGGAGTATGGCTTCATTTTCCCTTCCAGCGAGATCTATGATGGTTTAGCAGCGGCCTATGACTATGGTCAAAATGGGGTTGAGCTTAAGAACAATATTAAGCAGTACTGGTGGAAAGCTATGGTACAGCTCAATGAGAATATTGTAGGTATCGATGCTGCCATATTTATGCATCCTACTACCTGGAAAGCCTCCGGTCACGTAGATGCATTCAATGATCCTTTGATCGATAACAAAGACTCAAAGAAGAGGTATCGTGCCGATGTATTGATTGAAGAGGTCATTGCCAAGTACGAAGCCAAAATTGAAAAAGAAGTAACCAAGGCTGAAAAGCGTTTTGGTGATGCTTTTGATAAAGAACAATTCCTGGCCACCAACCCGAATGTACAGAGGAGTCAGGCCAAGATAGATGAAATCGAAAACCGACTGGGAACCAGCCTCGAAAAAGGTGATCTGGCCGATATCAAAGCCCTAATTGAGGAACTGGGCATTGCCGATCCGGTTTCAGGATCTAAAAACTGGACAGATGTACGTCAGTTCAATCTGATGTTTTCTACTGAACTGGGTTCTGTAGCTGATGGAGCAAGTAAGATTTACTTAAGACCAGAAACAGCTCAGGGTATTTTCGTGAACTACCTAAACGTGCAAAAAACGGGTAGAATGAAGCTGCCTTTTGGTATTGCACAGATAGGTAAGGCCTTTAGAAATGAGATTATTGCCCGTCAGTTCATCTTTAGAATGAGAGAATTTGAACAGATGGAAATGCAGTTCTTCGTGAAGCCGGGTGAAGAAATGACCTGGTATGAAAACTGGAAAGCACAGCGTATTGCCTGGCATAAGGCCCTGGGATTAGGTGATGACAACTACCGATTCCACGACCATATCAATCTGGCCCACTATGCCAATGCGGCTACCGATGTGCAATTCAACTTCCCAATGGGATTCAAGGAGCTGGAAGGTATTCACTCAAGAACCGACTTCGACCTGAAAGCCCATGAGGAGCACTCGGGTAAGAAGCTACAGTTCTTCGATCACGAAGAGAACAAATCTTATGTACCTTATGTGATTGAAACATCAATTGGTCTGGATCGTATGTTCCTGGCCATTATGTCTGCCGCATACACCGAAGAGACTTTGGAAGATGGTAGCGAAAGAACCGTACTGAAAATACCGGCTGCTTTAGCGCCATACAAAGTGGCAGTACTTCCACTGGTAAAGAAAGACGGTCTACCTGAAAAAGCCCGTGAAATACTGGCTGACCTGAAATTTGACTTCAACTGCCAGTACGATGAGAAAGATGCCATTGGTAAGCGTTACAGAAGACAGGATGCTATTGGTACTCCTTATTGTGTAACTGTGGACTACGATTCCCTGGAAGACAACACGGTAACGATCAGGGATAGAGATGACCTGTCTCAGATCAGAGTGTCTATCGATGAGTTGAAAAGCAAGTTGAAGGAGAATTGTGCACTGGAAGCTCTTCTAAAGAAGCTTTGAAAAACCAATCCATTCAAACTTCCATAAGTATTAGACCAGGAAACAGCACTGATATCAGTGCTGTGCTGGATATTGCCAGCACCTGGTTGTCAGCATTTGACCCGGAAGGCAAAAACGTTAATGGCTTTCTATTTGGTACAGCTTATACCGAAGAAGACCTGCTTAGAATCATTGAAAGTGAAGATATTGCTGTAGCACTCTACCAGGAAAAGGAAGTTGTTGGATATTTTCTGGTAGACAACTTCTCCAACAATCCTACTTCAAGACTTTACCGACAACATTTAAAAGCTCTATTGCCTGGAAAAGAAAGAGTTTGCCCCCGCGCACAGATTGCTATCAAAGAAGCGTACCAGGGCATGGGTATTTCTGGTCGGCTAACGGCTTTTCTAAAAGAGAGCGTGAACAGTCGTTATGATGCTATTTTCTCAATAGTCTCTCTGCAAAATCCCAAAATGCCAGTACATGAAAAGGCGGGCTGGCAGGTTCTAGGCAAAAATGACGACTTCTATTTCGTTATGCTTGCCTTGAAGTAATCAGCATCGTTTTTCAGCATAGATCCAGCCCAATGGTAGTTGAAGCTCAACATCCTTATCACTGACCCAGTTTTCAAAAGTCTCTTTGCTGATCAAATCTTTCCTCCTCATTTCCGACATTAGTTTATGAAAACGAAAAAGCTCATGGACCTGGTCAGTCCCCAGAAAACGATGATACTCAATTCCCTGCCTCAGTATGCTGAAGCCCGATATTTCCATATTTACCGGTAGTTCACTTAAGGCTAAGGAGTATGGGAATCTTTCTCTTATCATGTAGTCGATAAGATGCTTTCCTGAAGTACTGTCTCGAAAATTCAAGAGCAATTTGTTATAATAAGTATCCATCAGGAACAGCTTTCCTCCCGGCTTCAATACTCGATTAAGCTCTTTCAGTGCCAGGTCATGGTCTGGTAAGTGCTGAAAAACCCGATCTACCCAAACTTTATCAATGCTATGATCTACCAGGGGCAATGAGAATATATTCCCCACCAGAAAGTTAATGCGTTGATTAGTTGCATGCCTTTGTTTGGCTTCTTTAATAAATGATTCATCCGCATCGATTGCCACTACATTGACACCAGTATTGGAGAATTCAATAGCATCCAGCCCAATACCACAACCTACATCTAAAATGGTTTCTCCAGCCCCGGGGCTCAACCATTGATAACCCAGCTCTTTGGATGAAGCAAACATTCTGGATACTCTTTCCAGATAGTTACCATCATAGGTTCTTTCAAGACTCATTTCTCAAGCATATAGTCTAATAGTTTACCAGGAATATCAACGCCACATACATCTATCAATGCACTGAATCCGGTAGGATTATTAACCTCCAAAAGAAAGAAGTTACCCTCTTCATCCTCTAAAAAGTCGACCCCGGAGAAATCAAAATTGGCGAGGTGCGATGCTCTTACGGCCTCATTGTTCAGTTGATCACTCAAGTTCATAGACTCATACACGGGGGCTCCCGGAGTAGCGGCATTTCTAAAATCACCTTCCTGCATCCGAAAAACAGCCGAAGCAATCACCTCATTTCCCAATACAATCAAACGACAACCTCTCCTGGCTCTGATAAAAGACCGCATAATGAACTCCTGTCCGATTGAGGTTAAATAGTCTACTGTAGAAATTAATGAAGGCCAGCTTTCAACCTTGATGGTGCCAATCCCTCTGGTACTCGATCTGGTTTTAAGAATGATGGGAAAGCCTCCCAGTACTTCCACATATTTTTTCAGATAAGAGTCATTCCTATTGATCTTATAAATGGTTTTAGGTGCTTTAATATCATGCTTGTCTAGCAGAAGTGAAAATGGTATTGTATCTACATTATGAGGCCTAAGAGATGGTGTCTGCCGATAGATAGTTTTTACCTCATTATTCAGCAGCAGGTCTTCAAGCATTTCACTTCCTCTGCAGGAGTTGTAGAGCAAGTCATCAACTCCTGGTTCAGGCAGTGCACTATAGTCTGCCTGAAGGCTGTCGATAGCACAAAAAACGACCCCCTTCCTATTACAGGCTTCTTCAAACTGCTGAAGGCGTAATGCCACTCCTTCGTAATACCCCTCATGCAAGCAATAGAATTTACTCTTCATAGGTTTCTATGTGAAAGATTAAAATGGGTCTTCTTCATTGGTTTAAACCGGCTTTCAGCAGATATATGGTTTCAGTGATAGAGAAAGGATATATAGAGTTAGTATCCTGTTCCCTGCTTTGAACAATTTCACAGCCCCATTGAATTAGCTGCGGCAATCGCCATCCCTTGGCAATCATCCAGGTTTCACAAGCCTTAGACTTGTCGTTGCGCATAAAATCAAAACGGCTCTGGTCTAGTAAGCGACCAACACCTTTCCTTCTATAAGATTGATCAACTGCCAGGCGGGAATAAAACCAGAAAGGCTCCCGCACATCAATCTCATTCGGCCGATTAAACTCCTGTATATAGGGAATTTCCAAAATACTGTTCAGAAGGGTGAGTCTGGCAGAACCAACGAGATTTTCTCCCTCCAAAACAAGGAAATGGTTACTTCTGGTATCCAGTTCGTCTGTTAGTCCATTAGGATAGGTTCTAAAATTGACTTTTTCGGCATAGGCCGAATTTTCATAGCATCTCACCCTAAACCTGGCGATTCGATCCAGATATTCTTCACCATAAGAAACTTCAACTTTCATGGTTGCAATCAATTATCGCTTTCCGCACCCTGCTTACCAATGACCTGCCATTTGATGATTTTTGGGGATGGAGGATTCAGACAAATAGTGAGCATTAACCCAATAATGATGAGTGTGAGTCCAATCTGATTAAAGTTGAAGATTTTTCCTTCCAGTATCATTTCCAGAATAAATGTGGCCAGAGCACCTAAGACATAAGGCAATCGGGCATATTCTGCTTTAAAACTCTTTAATAGCCCCAGGCTCATGAATACCATGGCTACCTGAATACCAGCTCCTCCCAGGAAATAGCCCATGTCCAGATCTGTCATCAGAGAAAAAGTCTCTCCGTTGATACTGCCAATGATGAACCCACCCAAAACTGAACTGAAAGAAAAGGAAAGCGCAATGGTATATTTTGATTCGGAAGTCGTCTGGCTTTTAATGATCAAAATCGTAGCGGAATAAACCAATACGCCACTTAGTGCATAAATGAATCCGACAGGATCCTCATCGTTGAACCTGGCATCAAAAGCAAAGAACAGCAAGATGATTATAGTCCAGACTGAAAGATAGAACTGCAGACTATTCAACTTTCTCCCACTCAAATAAGCGAGTAAAACCAAAAAGGCAATATCCATTCTTTGAACCAGGGCAACAGAGCCGGCAGAAAGGTATTCATAGCTCTCTGTAAACAGCCATATACTTACCGCACCCATGATAACCCTAACAAAGAGAAGATTGAAGTTTTTAATTTTGGGCTTTTCCCTGTAAATAATCATTAATGCGATGGTCACGACACAGGCCAGGGAACCTTTAAAAAGCATGATTACAGAGGAAGTATACCCCTTGCTCACCAGAAATTCTGTGAGGTTATTATTAACCGCCAACAGGACAATAATGAGTACAGCAACTGATTTTTTCATTGGACTTTAGTTTGAAGGAAAAGCCATCTAAGCATCTCCTCCGCGCAATTGGTTTTAAAATCTATTTCATGTGGAGCAAAATTTTGCGGGAAGTTGACTTCCAGAATAAATGTCTTTCCATCGCTCTTCCTCCTAATCAGGTCGACCCCTGCAAAATTATAATTGCAGGCATGCGCTGCCTGAATCGCTAACTGCTCACTCTCCTTATCCAAAGAGATTAGCTCATTGTGATTTTTGAAATAGTCGGTACGAAAGTCCTCAAGTCCTACAGCCCTACTGATGGTATAAAGCACCCGATTACCTAATACAGTAACGCGCTCAACCGAATCGGCTTCTATCCATTCTTTTAGTTGAAAAGCAACATCTTCAGCAACCAGATAGTCGGCCAGGCTATAAAGCGAAGATAAAGAATCGACAGACATAACTCCTAATCCTCCCGACTTTCCATAGGTTTTCAGTATTAATGGAAAGCCTCCAAGGTAGTTGGCATAGTCTTTTAATAACTTTCTGTCACTGGTGCCACAAAAAATAGTTTTGGGGGTTGATATGTTCTGAATGGTAAGTGCCGCCTGCAACATACCATTATCGTCCTTAATTGAATTAGGGTTATAGCTTCTGTAAAAAGTTTTTACCCGTGGGTTCAACAAAGCATATTCCAGTAGGTAACTGCCCCTTGCACAGTTGTAAAGACCATCGTTTTCGGTTGGAACAGGAAGCCTAGAAAAGTCTGACTTGGCCTGATCGAGAACAACAAACTCAATTCCCAATTTTTGGCATCCTTTATCTAATAGTTTCAGCCTGTCTTCAACATTATGGCTTTCTGTCGACACAGAATTAAAGAGGCAAAAGAATTTGGCAGACATTATTCTGAGAGTTTCTTAATGAGTAATTCAGTAGGTCGTTGCTTAGAAAACGGGTAGTCTGGAGAGTCATAACCAGTTATAGTCTCTACTAACCGGAAGCCATGGTTTTCCCGATAGTACTGGGTTTTGACTTTAGCCAGGATAACCAGATAGAACTCTTGTCCTTTAAGCTGATTGATGATGTATTCATCGATCAATAATGAAAGTCCCATTTTCATGAAATCCGGGTGAATGGCAATTCTGGAATAGTACCAAAACGGGGACCAACCAATGGGCAATGCCTGTGAATTCAGGTTATAGTAGGGTATTTGAGAAAGAGATTCTAAGCTGATCAATCGGGCACAAGCGATAATCTGACCCTCATTTTCAATTATGAAATGACGGCTCTTCTTGTCCAGATCATCATAGAATCCTTGGGGGTAAGTTTCACTGTTGATGTATTGCCTCTGATCAGAATGTTCATATGCCACAACACGCAACCGAAAAATCTCATCTAATCGATTAAGGTCAGTTAACTCCTTTACCTGATACAAGCTTCTGGTTAATTTAAGTTTGGTCTTTTGGCTGATACGGGAATATATCAATTTCCCGACAAGGATATCAACTACAGTTCAGTCTAACGGATCATAAAAAATGGAGATGTATGAGTTACACCTCCATCAAAGTTGCTTTAAGAAAGACAAAATCAGTATCCGCCTCTCACCAAACTGAGGTGACCATGTTTATCAGTATAAATCAACAAGAGTTCTCCATTCACCTGGCTCATAGAGGCCGGGCCTGCATTGTAAGCTCCGGTAATAGCGGTTTGCTCTGACCAGCCGGCTTGTGCCAGTGTACCATAACCAGAGTTGGTTGTAGCTGATTGATTCACATCATAAGAAATAGGCTGCTCAGGCGTCATAATTCCGTGAATAGAAAATTCTTCTGTTAGTATTAGCTCATTACTGACACCATTATGACACAGATGCATGACTCCATCGAGTGTAGCACAGGCCATCGCTCCGGTGCCCTCGTAAGGTTGAGTGACGGGCTCCTTTTGCTTAGGTGTTCCCGGATAGGCAGCATAGGAGAAATGGGCCACCGGAAAAATATTGGGCGACCATTTATCCTTGGTCGTATTGCTCTGAGGACCATTATAGGCTGATTTGTCAAGCGTAACCACATTGAAATCTGCAGTATTGTAAGAGCAAACCATCATTTGATGCGTGCTGGTATCCTGGAATATCAGGTAAACAGATGGTCCTAAAACGCCTAGTTGTATCTCTCCTTCTGTAGAGAATCCAACCTTCACCGCAGCTTGCCATGCTCCCTGATCATCCGTCACCATAGAATAGAGGTCACCATTCTGATTCGTATAGGCCAGCATGAGCCGGTTACCGCCATCAATCGCAGCCATTGTCACTTTACTCACCCCTTTTTGCAAAGCCTGACAAGCAACTGACCAACCCGCTGACTCTGTATAATGATGGATAGACAATTCCCCCTTCTTGTCAACTGCTGCGAGAGAAAGCAAAGTAGGAGTTGAAGCCATAGCGGCAGTGCTAAGGTTCCCGGCACCGACTAGTCTTGATTCAGCCCAATAATCTCCATCAAACGTAGTGTAATTCAACTGGTCGTCTTCATCTGAAAAAACCAGGTATAGCGTATCCTTATACCCTGCAGAGGCCAGAGGGCCTTGAGTCTTAATGGGTACTTCTTCCGGAGCTTCCCAGATAAAGGTTTCACCCCAAAGAAACTTGAACCAGTTCGCCTCCTTATCATTCTTTTCCAGAGAACCCAGTCCAAAATTATGCTCTATGGTCTTGATCAGACTGTAGTGATTATACCCTTCATAAGCTACAGCTCCGGGTTCAATCATATCACCCAGCAATACGGTGTAAATCTGGTTTGGCCCGTCATAGAAATACTTTTTCTCCTGAGGTTTATCGTAGAGTGCTTCAAAATCAGCCTCATCATAAGTAACCACCACCAATGTATTAGGTGGTAAATGGGAGTCAGGCCCCGGGAAGTTAAGTTTACCAAAAAAGCCTTCCAGCCATTCCGCTGCCTGGTTTACCAGTTTAGGGGCTCTTTCCTTGGGTTGTTTCTTTTTATCAGCGGGTATAGCAATCGGATTAGTCCCATCTACGTAATGACCATCATTCCACATATTGGGGGTAAACCAGCTATAGGCTGGCAAGATCCCGTTCAACAGGTCTGAAAACAGATCTGCTTCATTTTGAATCTTGTTCCATCGCTGCTGATTGTGCACAATATTGCAGAAGGAAGAAAAGGGGTTATGCTTAATCATATAGGGATACTCATCCTGAGGTACCAGGTCGGAAGACCAGGCCTGGTTTTGCGGAATGTAACTGTCCATATATGCCTTCCAATCTAACCGATAGGGAGATTCTTCTATCAGGTCAACTATGGTCCTTTGAGTCAGCAGTTTAGGAGGCCTGTCGTCATCGGTCATATTACAGAGCTCTCCTGCAATAGATGAAATGTAATTGGTTTGTGAGGGGTGCATGACGCCAAAGTAGTTGGCCATGTCTATTCCCTGTTTGGCAAGTGAGCGGAAATATGGATTGTCCATCACATAGCTCCGATACTGGTTCTCGAACATGATAATCAAAACATGATCGAAAACCCGGTTTGTGTTTGTGTTCATTGTGTAAGGTTTATAAATACGAGCAATGAATTTATGAAATTTATAGCTCAGGAAAACACCAATTCATGAGCTATAAATCTTCCATTTATAGCTCATCTTCAAAACAAACCCATCTGCCCTCGATTAGTCTTCACAAACAAATCAGTTCGTAATGGCTGCCTAAGGCTTCTGTTAGCAAAGTATTTGGCTTTACTGAGACTAAAAAGTTGATGCACTGACTCCACCATATTTCCTTCTCCCCTCATTCTGGTGCCAAAGCGGCTGTCATTCAACTGCCCTCCATGAGCCCCTTTAATCTGGTTGAGTATTTTTTCAGCCCGATCCGGAAATGCCTGTTCCACCCAGTGTTCAAAAACCTGGGCAATCTGACCGTTGAGCCGAACCATGGTAAAGCCTGCACTTCTGGCTCCCGCTTTTGAAGCGGCTTCCATAATAGCCGGAATCTCATGGTCATTTAATCCAGGAATTACCGGACCAATCATGATATTACAGTTGACGCCTAGTCTGCTCAGCTGTTCAATAGCCCTGAGTTTTTGTTGAGTGGTCGCAGTTCTGGGCTCCAGCTTCCTCCTCACTTTTTCATCCAGGGTAGTGATAGAAAAGATAATGGTTACTAGGTTGTCTTTGGCCAGCTCAGCGACAATATCTGCATCGCGGGTTACCAATACGTTCTTGGTGATCATGCCCACAGGATGCTTATACTTCAGAAATACTTCCAGCAACTTTCTGGTAATCCCCAGTTTTCGCTCAATGGGCTGATAACAATCTGTATTTCCCGAAAGCACAATAGTGGCCGGTTGGTACTTTGGTTGTTGAAAGTACTTCTCCAGCAAAGCTGGTGCATTCTCCTTATATAATATCACGCGTTCAAAGTCGAGGCCAGCATTATAGCCCCAATATTCATGAGAATTTCGTGCATAGCAATAAATACAGCCGTGTTCACAACCCTGATAAGGGTTTAATGAAAAGTCCATACCCACGTCAGGGCTCGTAACTTTATTCACAATCGTTTTGGGAAAAATGCGCACGTACTTGGTCGGGGGAGCCCCTTCATCATACTCATCAATACCTTCCAGGTGTTCCTTCACATATTCATACATTAAAAACCGGTTTTTCACCTGCATCTGTGCGCCTCGCCCCTTAATCATGTTCTATTATTTTTAGTATCACTAAAATATGTAGTATTTGGCTAAATATTATGGTTGGCTGAAATAAAGTTGTGCACTAGTTAAATTTTGTTGAGAGTGGCTTTTTTGATGGGCGTCAGCAAATATTAGCAGGGATCACTTATCTTGAATTCAACATTCAAATCTGAATCAAACGAAATCAACGATGAGAATACGACTAGAAATGATGGTGTTGGTGGTGTTTATCTTCTGTGGCCTTTCGGCTCCGGAAGCACTGGCGCAAAGAAGAAATCGAAACAATGCTGAAGAAAGCAAGAAGGATCCATTGGATGGTATCTCTCTCAGCAACTTCAAATTCAGGGGTGTAGGGCCCGCTCTTACCTCAGGTAGAATTGCAGACTTCGCAGTTAACCCTGACAATCCAAGTGAGTTTTATGTGGCCTCCGCTGCCGGTGGTGTGTGGAAAACCACCAATGCCGGAACCACCTTCGATCCCATATTTGATAATTATGGAAGTTACTCTATTGGTTCTCTGGCTATGGACCCTAATAATCATAATGTGATTTGGGTAGGAACCGGAGAGAACAACAACCAAAGATCAGTATCCTATGGTGACGGGGTTTATAAGTCCATCGATGGAGGAGCTTCCTTCAAACATATGGGCCTGAAAAACTCTGAGCACATAGGCATGATCGCCATTGATCCAAGAAATTCTGATGTGGTCTATGTTGCCGCAACCGGTCCGCTTTGGAGTAGTGGAGGCGACAGAGGACTTTATAAAACCACTAATGGTGGTGAAAGCTGGGAGTTGGTGCTAGAGATTAGCGAGCACACTGGTGTGAACGAAGTACACATGGACCCGAGAAATCCGGATGTGCTTTATGCTACAGCTCACCAAAGAAGAAGACGCCAATGGACTTACCTGGGTGGTGGACCTGAGTCAGGCATTTACAAATCAACTGATGCAGGGGCCAGCTGGGAAAAAATCAACAGAGGGCTTCCTGGCGGAGACAAAGGCCGAATAGGAATGGATATTTCTCCCGCCAACCCGGAAATCATTTATGCTATTGTAGAAGCGCAGAACGGACAGGGTGGTTTTTACAGAAGCACTAACCGTGGTGCCTCATGGCAAAAGATGAGTGGTCATACGACCAGTGGTAACTACTATCAGGAGATCGTAGCAGACCCGGTTGACCCGGATAGAGTTTACTCGCTCAACACCTTTACTATGGTAACCGAGGATGGTGGAAAAACTTTCAGCCAACTGGGCGAGCAAAGTAAACACTGGGATAACCACGCCATGTGGATCGACCCGAAAAACCCAATGCACCTGATGGAAGGTTGTGATGGTGGTGTATATGAGTCATTCGATCAGGGTAAAACCTGGAAGTTCTTCACTAACATTCCTGTTACTCAGTTCTACAAGGTATCGGTAGACAATGCCGAGCCATTCTACAACATTATGGGTGGAACGCAGGATAACTATAGCCTTCATGGTCCCTCTCAGACGATTTCTGCACACGGAATCATCAGCTCTGACTGGACTGTAACGCAGGGGGGTGATGGCTTCGAGTCAGTTCCGGACCCGGAAGATCCTAACATTGTATATGCTCAATATCAGAATGGTGGTCTTTCGAGATTCGATTTAAAAAGTGGCGAATCAGTAACCATTATTCCAAGACCTGAAAAAGGAGAGGAAGAATACAATTTTAACTGGGATGCTCCATTAATGGTAAGCCCACATGATCATAAAACCCTTTATTATGCCGCCAATAAGCTGTTCAAAAGTACTGACAGAGGTGACTCATGGGAAGTGATCAGTGGTGAGCTGGATCAGGACATTGACAGAAACCTTTTGCCTGTAATGGGTAAAGTCTGGCCGATGGATGCTGTTGCCAAAAACGGTTCAACCTCTCGCTATGGAGCGGGTGTTTCTCTCGATGAGTCGAGATTGCAGGAAGGTCTCATCTATGTTGGCTCTGATGATGGTCAGATCAGCGTAACTGAAGACGGTGGTCAAAACTGGTTCAAGATTAACCGTTTCCCGGGTGTTCCTGAAAACACTTATGTATATGATCTCATTGCCTCCAAGCATGATGTAAATACGGTTTACGCTGCCTTCAATAATCACAAAAGTGGTGACTTCAAGCCTTATGTATATGTCAGTAATGACAAGGGAAGAAGTTGGAGAAGTATCAGCAATAACCTGCCGGAAGGTGCAGTTTACGCCCTAGAGCAGGATCATGTCAATCAGAATATCCTCTTTGCCGGAACCGAATATGGTGTACATGTTTCATTGAATGGTGGAGAAAGCTGGAAAGCCTTAAAATCCGGTTTGCCAACTACCAACGTTCGTGACATGGCCATTCAGGAAAGAGAAAACGACCTGGTACTAGCTACCTTCGGCAGAGGCTTCTATGTGCTGGATGATTACAGTGCCATGCGTGAATTGACTCCTGAGCTTCCTGAAAAGGCCGCACATATTTTTGCCATTACTGAAGGCAAAATGTTCAACACCTGGACTCCGCTTGGTTCTTTGGGTTCAAGAGAGCACGGCTTCCAGGGTGAAATGCACTACTCTGCTCCGAATCCGGAAACAGGAGTAACTATTAAATACTATCTGAAAGATGGCGTAAGTAGCCTAAAAGCCGAGCGTCAGAAAAGAGAGTCCGAGGCTTTTAAAAATGGCGAGACTATTCCTTACCCAACCTTAGATGAGTATAAGGTTGAGCAGAATGAACCTGCCTCTTACCTTGTATTCACAATCAAAGATGCCACGGGTGATATTGTAAGTGAACTGAGAAGTCCTGTTAGAAAAGGGATGAACCAGATCGTATGGGATATGACCTACATGAACTTCTCATCCGTAAATGCTCGTCAGGCCAACCCAAGCTCAAGCCTGGGATCATCAGGAGTTTACGTAGTACCGGGAACATACACTGTAAGCCTTAGTCAGGTGACTAAAGGAGAGTTGAGTGAACTGGTATCAGGAGTTAGTTTCGAAGTGTCTGAACTGGACAATAGAATTCTTCCTGCCGATGATTGGGCTGCGATGGCCGACTTCAAGAAAAAGGCTGCCGCTCTTTCTTCTGCCATGAATGCTACCAGATCCGTACTTTCCGAAATGAGTAGCAAGATCACTAACTATAAGGCCGCTGCAAAAGCCTTCCCTATACAGGAATCATTGGATCTGCTGGCTGAAATTGAAGCATTGGAAAAAGAAGTCGAAGCCGCTAACATAGCCATGAATGGTGATCCAGACATCGGTCGTTTAGACAAAGACCAACCTTACAGCATGAGACAGAGAGCTCAAAATGCTGCATTCGATATCTTTGGCTCTCTCTCTAATGTGACAGGAACATCTCTGAAAAACTATGAGATAGCTGCCGATGAGTTTGCTCCGGTTTTGAATTCCGTGAAGGCGCTTCAACCAAAATTTGAAGCCATGGATAGTAAGTTAGGCAATATGGGAGCACCATTGCTGCCAGGTTCACTGCCTGATTGGAAAAAATAATAAGATTGGAATTAGTGAAGAGGCCTCGGTTTTTAAATCGAGGCCTTTTTCTTTGGATTTTCCTGATAATATGACACCTTCAGGCTCTGGGAGAGAACCATTTTTTGTCGATAACCTAAGCTTTTCATCAGAAAATGACACCAATTACAATTTTCTGTATGTAAACAAATTAGTTACTGGCTATATTTGATTCTCATCAAAAGCCTCAACTAATTATTTAGAGTTTCGCAAAACCTTTAAATTTGTCATCAACGGCAGGGCTGGATCATTGAAATATGTCGTCATCATATTAGTTAGTCTTTTAACTGAGCATTCGTATGCCCAAGACCTGATATCCGTTGCCAATACTTTCCTCAACGATAAAAACTACATTGAAGCCAAGGCGGCCATAGACGAGGCCTTTCTGGAAGAAGGTGCCAATGAAAACCCAAGGGCCTGGTATACCAAAGCCAGAATCTACCATGAAATAGTTAAGTCTTCCGATCCTGATCTGGAAAGTATCAAAGCCGATGAAAAGCAATTTATTCAGCAGGTAGTAGAGGCCTATAGCAAGACGAAGGAATTTACAGACCCAAGTAACAACCTTCATATACTGGCCAGCAATCAGATTGAATTGCTTTGGGCTGACTATATCAACGCGGGGATTGCAGAATTCCAGAAAAGTAAATTCGAAACAGCTTCGGCCCTGTTCGAATCGGCTCAAATTGCCAAACCTGCTGACTCTACCGGTTACTTATATGCCGCACTTAGTGCTCAGAATTCCGGTAAGTACCAGCGAGCCATAGACAACTACATGGCACTTAGAGAAATATCACGTTTGTCGAAAAACGCCTACAATGGTCTGATCATTTGCCAGCAAGCCCTTAATCTTTCTGATACTCAGCAGTTGGATATAGTTGAAGAGGCTCTTTTTGAATACCCGAACCACCTTCCCTATATACTCCAGGAAATCCGAATCCTTGTCAGACTGAAACGTTTTGAAGCAGCTGAGTCGGTTCTCAATACCTCCATTCAAAGGAATCCGAATAATGCACAGCTGGTCTTGAGGCAGGCTGATTTGTACGACCGTATTTTCAAGGAATCCTATTTGAATGGAGAGCCGGAAAGATCAGAAAGGTACTTTGAAATGGCTTCCTCCAGCTACGAAAGATATCTCAATAGTTTCCCTGATGATTTCACCGCCAATTACAACTACTCGGTGATGATCAACGAACAAGCTAACCGGATATATGTGAGAGTAAACCTCATGAGCAAAGAGGAGTATGAACTGAGAGGAAAGGAAACCGAGCAAATCGGTCATGACTGGACGCGCAGGGCGCTACCCTACATGGAAAAGGCTCAGCAAATCAACCCGGAAGATGCCAACGTAATTAAAGCCCTGAAGGTCTATTACGAAAGACTCCAGATGACAGAGAAACTGGAAAAGCTGAATGAAAGAAATTAAACTGGTTGTAGCTTCCAAAAACCCTGTCAAAATTCAATGTGCGCTACAGGGCTTCCAAAAAGTATTTAACCATTCGAAAATTCTGGTTGAAGGACTGTCCGTTCCGTCTCATGTAGCTGACCAGCCCATGACTGATGCTGAAACTTTACAGGGAGCGAAAAACAGAGCCACCAATGCTCAGGCTGCCTCTCCAAATGCCGACTTCTGGATTGGTATTGAAGGAGGAATTGCTGAGCCGGAAGACAAAATGGAAGCCTTTGCCTGGATCTATATTCTTGGATCAGAAGGGTCAGGAAAGGCGCGAACTGCCAGTTTCGACCTTCCACCAAAGATCAGAGAGCTCATTCATCAAGGCATAGAACTGGGTATTGCAGATGATATGGTTTTCAAACGCTCCAACTCTAAACAAAAGAATGGAGCCGTGGGCATACTCACCCATGACTTGATTGACCGGGCCTCCTATTACGAACCCGCTGTTATTCTGGCTTTGATCCCTTTTGTCAATCAGGAGCTTTATTTCTAAGTCAACTGAACCACAAAAAGAAAAGGCTGTTTTAAAAGAACCAGGATTCGTCATTCTGAATTTATTTCAGAATCTGTAATTCGCAGACCCTGAAACGAGTTCAGGGTGACGTTAAACTAGCTTTTAAAACAGCCTCTTACTGTTATTCCTTTATTCTTATCTGCTTCTATTCAGGTTCTCAAACACCTTTGGTTTACGAGGAAGCTTCTCGTCCATATTGGCTGTTTGTAATACCATAGTAGCAATGATCACTGCATTCTTTTTCAGGTCAGCAGCTTCAAGGCTTTCATACACATCCATGTTAGAGTGGTGTGTTCTGGTATTGTAAGCTACAGGATCCTGAATAAACTGGAAACCAGGTAAGCCAATACCATCAAATGCCAGGTGATCTGTTCCACCTGTATTTCTGATAGTAATGGTGTTAGCACCCATTCCTTCAAATACCTTGAACCACTCTGTGAACAATGGTCTTACGGCTTCGTTGCCTTGCAGGTAAATACCTCTGATAGCACCCGTACCATTATCCATGTTGTAGTAAGCTGAGAATTGCTCATGCTTTTTATTTGGAAGTCCATTGTTCATGAACTCATTCTGTACATAGTTTCTTGAACCATAAATACCTTGCTCTTCACCACTCCAAAGACCAATTCTTACTGTTCTTTTGAGCGGCACACCTGATTCCTTCAGGATTCTCATTACCTCCATCATCACTGCAGAACCCGCTGCATTATCAGTAGCCCCTGTTCCGGCAAACCATGAATCCAGGTGAGCACCAATCATAACAATTTCGTCTTTCAGTTTAGGGTCAGAACCCTGAATTTCACCGAATACATTGTAGGCTTTAAGATCGGTATCGTGGAAATCTGTTTCTGTTTCTGCTTCGATACTTACAGGCTCACCTTTGGTCAGAAGTCTAACCATTCTGTTGTAATGCTCAGGAGCAATCTCCATTTCAGGAAGCGCATCCGGATCATTTCTTGAACCATTTGAAGTAAAGAAAGTACCCTGACCACCTCTTCTGGTGCTTAAGATCATCGCTACTCCTTCATCTTTAAAGAATTGGCTGGCAGCATTTCTCAATTGAGCCGCTCTTCTGAATTCAGCAATTCTGGCTGCGCTAAATGAACTGCCTCCACCTCTTACAGTTTCTTCGGTCATGCCATCTAATTCCTCTTCTGTCAATCTTCTGGCATCAGCTTCGAAGTTGTTGGTAGCCTCTACAGTGGTTGGCATTAAAACCACTTTCCCCTTCAGCTTACCTTTGTACTTAGCCATATCAGACTCAGACTGAATATCAACATAGACAGCCTCGGCCTTCAATACACCATTGGTACCCGGAGTCCAGGCCTTTGGAATACCGATCATGGCCTGATAATAAGGAGCAGTCATGGCGAGATAGTTCTTTCTAACATCCCATCCTTTACCAAACTCACCCCATGAATCAACCTTTACGTTGGTCAAACCCCATTCTCTCATTTGAGAAGAAGTCCACTCATAAGCTTTTTGAAGTCCTTCAGAACCTGTTAATCTTGGGCCAATCTTATCTGTCAGGTTCCAGGCTATATCCATTACCTGACTGTTGTTTAGTCCCTCGTCCTTTATCTTGTAAAGGGCATCATAGTCGATTTGGGTGTTTTGAAACCCAAATGCAGAGAAAGTGCACAAGAGCATGCACGCAAAAAATACTTTGATTGTCCTCATTGTCGAAAATAGTTTTTTCTCAATATAACCATACTCAGGTAATGAGACTTCAGATTTGGGATATATGGAGATTTTCGAGTATTAGTTGCCTTTTGCTGCTGCCGCTTCACGAATTTGAGCCACAAAAGCAGCCAAAGCCTCCTGCCAGCTGGCAGCCGCATCCCACTCCCTGCCAATAAAGATGGTATTGGTTCTCAGGTCATCGAGGTAAAACTTGTAGACCATTCGGTTGGATGGTTTCGGGCGATCTGGAAATGAAATCCAGTCATAAACCAATGCTTCGGGACCCTTTACCATTTTTAACTCATAGATGAATCCGGCTCTTCTCAAGGTAGCATCATTCTCATCCAATGCGACCAGTGACATAGTATTGGTAGAATCTACCGAAAGAGCCTCCAGTGTCTGGTTCTGTTCACGGATTGTTTGAAGCATTGAATCTCGCCTGAATAAATAGTCATGCTGAATTTTATAGACAGGCAAAGCCTCATATTTATTCGCGTCTACAGGTTTCATAGCTATCTTAAACTCAGCCACCTGAGGAGGGACGGACCTGGCCACAATGCCTGGTTCAACCTTTGGATAGAAAAACTCAGGATTTTCATTCACCAGCAAATTCGTGCGCTGAAACTGATCCGTTCTAAATGAGGTGCCTAATTCCTGCCAAACGCTACTCAGGTCTGAAGTCAATCTTGCAAAAGCTGAAGCTCCTTTGGAGTACATGCTCTCCTGATTATTGAATGGCGTAATGGCAATGAATATGGGCCCTTCTACCTGATGAGCTGAAAGAATAATAAGGTTTTGAATGCCTCTCTTAAAGGTAAAGTCAGGAAAGGCCTGGGGTATGTTCTGTGCTACATCAAAACGATCTGCCATTAAGTAGGCCACGGCATCAACTCCGTATTCAGCAAAAAACTGCTGCATCTCATCCAGAATTTCCTGCCACTCGTTTGGAGCATCGTCCATCGGCACAGAAATGAGCACCAGGCTCCTGGTTTTGAGAATATCTTCAGGAGGATATAAAGCCTGATTAAGATTAAGTGTCTTCAAATACTCATCAATACTGCTCTGAGCAAGAGCTCCAAGAGGGCCGCAAAGCAGAAAAAGGAGTAGACCAAATTTGTAGGTGATGGAGCGCAAATCTTCTTTAGGTATTGATTAAGTTTAAGAAAGTAACTGTTCAACAACCAGATAGCACAAGCTTTCTTTAACAAACGTAACGATGCAAAGGTATTCAAATTTCATTCTCATTACTCTTCTGTTCACGCTCATTTACCTACCTGGGCATGCCCAACTGGACAGGCTTGATACAGAGTTTATGCTGGAAGATTTAAGGAAGCTTTCTCATGATGCTGCCGAAGGCCGAAGAACCGGCACTAAAGGAGCCGAAGCCGCGAGAAGATTTATCATTAAGCAGCTGGAAGATATGAGAGCCAAAAGCCTTCAGGACGACTACAGACATCCTTTTACTTTTACCACTTCCAGAGGTGATACCATTCAGGGAGAAAACATTGTAGCCTACATCAAGGGTGAAGAGCAAACTGCCTTTGTGATCACAGCGCATTATGACCATTTGGGTGTGAGAAATGGAGAGGTTTACAATGGAGCTGATGATAATGCCTCGGGTGTTGCAGCCCTGCTTGCTCTGGTTGAATACTTCAAAAGCAATAAGCCTCGACATACACTGGTTTTTGCAGCGCTTGATGGAGAAGAAATGGGGCTGCAGGGAGCTAAAGCCTTTGTAAACGATATGAGCATTCCTCAGGAATTGCTGAAGCTGAATATCAATATGGATATGATCAGCATGAATGATAAGAATGAACTTTACGTAGCCGGTACCTCACACTACCCCAATCTAAAGCCTATTATAGAAAAAGTAGATGTACTTCCTCTTCAGCTCAAATTTGGCCACGATACTCCTGACCTGGGAAATGATGACTGGACCAATGCATCGGATCATGGCCCCTTCCATCAGAAAGGTATTCCATTTTTGTATTTCGGAGTAGAGGATCATGCCAACTACCATAAGCCTACAGATGATTTTGAAAATGTAAATCAAGACTTCTACATCAAAGCCGCACATGCCATCCTCGATTGCATTCTGGCACTTGATGCCTCATTGAACTAAAAGAAAATGATAAAGACACTCATCAGCCACTCTTTTAAGCAACAATACAGGTCGCCTGTCTGGGCGAAAAATCTGATTGCCAACGTCTTTCTGGGATTTGCCGCTGTGGTACTTACAGTTTATGTGCTGCTACTGGGATTGGTGCTCAACAAGTTGATAGAAATCATTCAACCTGAGAGTAACCATATTGAGGTGCTCAATGGCATTATCATATACTATTTTGCTTTTGAATTTTTCATTCGCTTTTTCCTGCAAAATGTACCCGTATTGGCTATTCAGCCTTATTTACACCTGCCCATGCGCAAGCGAAAGATTGTGCATTTCATGCTTAGGAAGAGTCAGATCAGTGTTTTCAACCTATTGGCACTACTCTTATTCACTCCTTTTGCCTTTGTAGAAATCATGCCTGAATATGGGCTGATCCCGGCTTTGGGGTGGATAGTAACTATGCTGGGTCTTGTATTCACTGTACACTTCCTGACGATCCTATTTAAAAAGAAGCTGAACGAGTACCCTAACCTATTGATTATAATTGCTGGATTCTTCCTGGTGGTGGGCCTGCTTGATTTCTATGGATACTTCTCCCTTTCTGTGATTTCAGGAAATTTGTTTCAGGCAATTATTGAGCAACCGGCATTTGCTGCTATTCCGGTTGTGCTATGGTTTTTGATCTACAGAGCCAACTATACCTTTCTCATCAATAATACTTATCCTGAAGAAATTGCGACTAAAAAGAAACAGTCTAAGATCTCGGGTGACTTTGCATTCCTGAAGAAGTTTGGCAAAACAGGCGAGTTAATTGCGCTTGAGTTGAAACTGATCCTGAGACATAAAAGGCCCAAAAACACCATTATGCTGGCGGGCTTCCTCCTCTTTTATGGATTGATTTTTTATCCACAGGAGGTTTATCAGGAAATGAACTGGATCTTTCTATTTGTCGGCATATTCATCACAGGACTCTTTTTCATTCAGTATGGACAATTCTTATTGAGCTGGGAAGGAGGCTACTTCGATTTCGTACTCACCCGAAAAGTAACCTTCAAGCAATATTTCGAGGCTAAATACTATTTGTTCGTAGCAACTTCTACGATTGCTTTCACGCTTTCCCTGGGCTACGCCTATTTCGGAATCGACATTGTATTTATCAACCTGGCAGCCTTCTTATTCAACATTGGTGTCAATGTATTCCTGGTCATGCGAATAGCATTGTTCAATCCTAAAAAGATTGACTTGAGCAAAAGGGCGGCCTTCAACTATGAAGGAGTAGGTGCCGCTCAGTTTTTGATCGCCCTCCCGGTTTTATTATTGCCTTATGTCATTTATGCTCCTTTCCTGATATTGGGAATCGGAAAGTATGGCTTATTACTACTGGGGGTTGTAGGGCTGGTCGGATTCCTTTTAAGGGACAAATGGATTGACTATATCACAAACGCATTTATTAAAAACAGACATAAAATTGCCGCAGGATTCAGGGCACAATAATTTCTCAACTATGATTCAAGTAAACCAACTTACCAAACAATATAAGGGAGTTACCGTGGTCAACATCCCTGAGTTAAGTATTGCCAAAGGAGAGAGTTTCGGCCTTGTAGGAAACAACGGTGCTGGAAAAACTACTTTCTTCCGCATGATTTTAGACCTGGTGAGACCAAGTTCAGGAGAAGTATTGACCAAGGAAGTTAATGTCAGCAAGTCTGAAGACTGGAAGTACTACACCGGCTCTTTTCTTGATGAGTCTTTCCTTATCGACTACCTGACTCCTGATGAATACTTCGAATTTGTGGCCAGTCTGCACGACTATTCTCAGGGCGACCTGAAAGAGTTCCTTAATCAGTTCGAAGCCTTATTCAATGGAGAAATTGTAGGCAAAAACAAGTATATCAGAGACCTCTCTAAAGGAAACCAGAAGAAGGTGGGTATTGCTGCGGCATTAATGGGCCGACCAGAAATCATACTGCTTGATGAACCTTTTGCTAATCTGGACCCTACCACTCAGATTCGATTAAAGAATCTGCTGAAAGAGTGGAAAGAAAACCATCAGCTCACCATGTTGATTTCTAGTCATGACTTAAACCATGTGACTGAGGTTTGTGAAAGAATCGTATTGCTGGAAAAAGGTGAGATCAAACAGGATATTAAGACCAGTAGCTCTACATTGAAAGACCTGGAAGAATACTTCGCAGCTTATTAAGAAGTCTATTTTGGATAGATAGATGGGATCTGATTAACATCCCAATCTATTACCAGACCTCCGGCAACACCATCTGCAACCTTCTTACCGTAAAGGTATTCCACCAGATAGAGAGCAGGATCATAAGACTTGGCTCCACCCGCTGAAGTGATGGCTTTTCCATCATGGACAAAGCTTACTTTCTCCTGAACAGCTAATTGAGGGAAAGTCTCTTTAAACTTTGGTATATCTGAAGGAAAGGTTGTACACTTTAGCTCATCTAAAAGCCCTGCCTGAGCAAGAATAAAGGCACCATCGCACAGCGACATTATGTATTTGGCCTGGCTACCCTTTTCTTTCACAAAGGCAATCAGTCGCTCATCTTTCAAGTCCGAATCCATGTTATGCTCGGCACTAGGCACCACCAAAACATCAATATCCGGTACATTGTCAAAACTATAGTGAGGGCTTACCGTGATTCCTTCGAAGGTGGTAATGGGCTCCATGGTTGGAGAGACTATAAAAGTCTTCATTCCTGGGTCGGTATGAAAAATGGTATGCTGAAAGATATCATAGGGAGCCATAAGTTCAGAGTTATAAACTCCATTGATGACCAAAAAACCTACATTCAGTGTATCTGAAGGTCGGTTCTCGGTTTGATGAATAGACTTAGTTGTTTGTGCAACTTCTTTAGTGTTTTCCGTATTACAGCTCAGCACAACGGCCGCCAGGAAGCAAATAATCAGGTATCTCATCAGGGTCTCTTATAAATTATTCCATTCTTCATGACCAGTCCTATTTTTCTAAGGTTGCTGATATCGTCCAGAGGATTGCCCTCTACGGCTATAATATCTGCCCAGTACCCATCAGCCAATTGTCCCAGTTTATTCAGGTGAAAGACTTCAGCGTTTCCGGAGGTAGCAGAAATAAGTGCGAGTTCAACAGGAAGACCATAATCCACCATCATTTCTAACTCTCTCACATTATCTCCATGAGTGAAAACTCCGACATCTCCTCCAAACACTATTTTCACTCCCGCCTGTAGTGCCAATTGAAATGATCTCTTCTTAGTGGTGATTCTACCCGGTTCAGGATCTACTCCTTTACGCCAGCCTGCATATTGAGTCACAGCATCTCCAGCCGCAACCGTTGGACAAAACGCAACTCCGGCTTCTGCCATTTTCTCAAATACTTCCAGGGTGCCTTCATCGCCATGCTCAATGGTTTCTACCCCGGCTTCAATGGCACGCATCATAGCTTCCGGAGAAGAAGCATGGGCTACAACATAGCGCCCGCTGCTTTCGGCAATTTCTACAATGGTCTTCAACTCCTCCGTGGTAAAGGTCGGCTGAGCTGTACCATCAGGTCCCCAGCGATAGTCGGCATAAACCTTAATAAAATCTGCGCCATGGCCAATCTGGTCACGGGTTACTCTGATCAAATCATCAAAGCCATCCGCTTCTTCAGCACCTAGTGGTACCTGAACGCCCTCATGAAAGCCTTTGGGACCATAGCTTCCCGTAGTGACAATAGCCTTGCCTGCCACCAATAACCTCGGTCCGGGAATGATACCCTTCTCTACAGCCTGTTTCAGTCCCACATCGGCATAACCAGCCCCTTCAGAACCCAGGTCGCGCATGGTGGTGATACCAGCCATTATAGAAGCCTTCAGATGATTTACTGCTCTGGCTGATCTTTCTGCAACGGATTCTTTGAGCACCTGATCATTCCAGGAAGTCTCATTATAGGGATGTAACAATATATGGGAATGGCCCTCAATCATACCGGGCATTAAGGTCATGCCTTTTAAATTGATGGTTGAATCGGCCAATATGGTCTTTCTGGGCCCTGCATAAGTAATAGAGTTACCTTCAACAGCAACTACCCAGTTATTGTGCATGACTTTACCATCAAACACCTGATCGGGAATCAACAGATAATCAGCCTGGGCCATGGCCAGACTGGTACTGAATAAAAGCGCGAGGATTAGTTTAAGCTTCATACCTAAATCTAATCAAAACTCCGAGCTTAGCCTATTTGGCAAATATTTGAGAAGGGTCTTTGAAGGATTTGAACTCCAGGGCATTTCCGCTTGGGTCTAGGAAGAACATAGTAGCCTGTTCTCCTACTTCCCCCTTAAACCGAATATAGGGTTCAATAACAAACTCGATTCCATGGTCTTTGAGTTTATCCGCCAGGTCATGCCACTGATGCCATTCCAGCACGGCCCCAAAATGCCTGACCGGTACATTTTTTCCATCTACCGCATTCGTTTGAGCCTGTAATAACTCCTCTGGCTTGACATGGGCACTCAACTGGTGTCCAAAGAAATTAAAATCGATCCACTTGTCGGTAGATCTACCAATCTCGCATCCGAGTAAATCCCCAAAGAATGCTCTGGTTGATTCTATATCCCTGACAGGGAAGGCTAAATGGAATGGGGTGTTCATGTTTCAGCTATTTAGTTTTTGGCCAATTTAGATATTAATTGGAATCAGAGTTCAAATCTTACAAATTCGTTAGCATTAGTTTTTAACCGGTACCGGTCAAAGAACCAGCACATTAAAAAGGGCTCTGACAAGTCAAAACCCTTTTTAATAAAGTTATATTTTAATACCAGGCTGTTACCAGCTTCCACCAGAACCTCCGCCTCCGAAGGATCCTCCACCGAAACCGCCAAAGCCGCCTCCTCCGCCTCCGAAGCCTGAGCCACCTCCGCCAAACATGCCTCCGCCTCCACGGAAATTATCCCAGTCGTCATCTCGTCTTCTATGTCCGCCACTTCCCATCATAAGCCAAACCCACCAGGGAATACCTCGCGAACCAATTCCACCTCTTCTTCTTCGACCTACAATGGCGGGGATGATAAAAAAGAACAGAATAAAAAGAGTTACAAAGGGGAAGCCCTTACCATCACTGGATTTACTCTTTCTGTTTTGGGCAAACTGCTCCGCTTTGTACTCACCAGATGCCAGCTTGAATATGACATCTGTAGCATCGTCAAGGCCTTGGTAAAACCTTCCCTCTTTAAATTGAGGGTTCATATATTCTTCACGAATAGTAAATGTTGCAGCATCGGTAATTGATCCTTCCATTCCATAACCCGTAACAATAGCCGCTTTTCTATCATTAATAGAAACTACTATAAATACCCCGTTATCTTTGGCTGTTCCAACACCCCACTTTTGACCCGTTCTTTGTGCGAAATCTACAACCTCATACCCATTCAGGGATTCCACAATCAGTATAGCTACTTGAGTGGAGGTGCTATCCTCATATCCTAATAACTTATTCTCTAAAGCATTAATCTCTCTTTGAGACAGAGTGGTTTTTGTAAAGTCATTAACCAGCTTCTCTTCCCTGGGAGGGTCTGGTATGCCACGTTGAGCAAAACCTAAAGTGCTTATTGAAAGAAATAGTATAATCAGTATGTTCCGCATATTAGTTTTTGCCAAATGAAATGTCGTCTGATAATTCGTTGATATCGTCTTTTTGGTATGGGAAGAACTCTTTCAGTCTTTCACCAGCACACAGAATACCATCGACCAGGCCTTGGGTAAGGTCTCCGGTTTTGAAGTGCTTCAACATCTTCTCTTTAGTAATATCCCAGAAATCTTCTTCGACCTGTGCATTGATACCACCATCACCAATAATGGCAAAGCGGTGATCTTTGACAGCCATGTAAATCAATACTCCATTGCGGGCTTCCGTTTCGTGCATCTTAAGCTGCGCAAATACCTGCGCAGCCCTGTCGAGCACATTCTCCGATTTACAATGGTTTTCCAGGTGTACCCTGATCTCACCACTGGTATTCAGTTCTGCTTCTTCGATTGCGGCTTTTATCCGCCTTTTTTGATCGCTTGAAAAACTAGCCTCTGCCATTAGTTAAAGCTTACTTCTGGTGGTGTCTCTGAACCTGCTGTAGACTCAAAATATCCTTTCTTCTCAAAGCCAAACATGTTGGCATAGATATTCTTAGGGAAACTTCTGATATAAGTATTATATCCATTCACTACATCATTGAAGTTTCTTCGCTCTACAGATATCCTGTTTTCAGTACCCTCCAGTTGAACCTGTAATTGCTGGAATTGCTGGCTGGCTTTCAGGTCCGGATAGCGCTCCACGGATACCAACAATCGACTCAATGCTGAGCTTAAGCCTTGCTGAGCCTGCTCAAAATTGGCAATTGCTTCGGGCGATAAATTGGAAGGGTCTATATTGACAGAAGTCGCTTTGGCTCGGGCCTCAATTACTCCGGTCAATGTCTCTTGTTCAAAGTCTGCATATCCTTTAACTGTATTGACCAGATTAGGAATCAAGTCTGCTCGTCTTTGATACTGGTTCTCTACCTGTGCCCAGGCAGCATTGATGCTTTCATCAGTTCGAACCATGGTGTTATAGGTTCCCTTTATGTTGGAATAAACGATTAGCAGCAGCACCGCTACCACTATTAAAACAATCCATCCTTTCTTCATTGTCTATTTCGGTTTTGATAGAATTTACGGCTTATGGCCTGCAACTTATATGCTAACTTTGTTATCGGACAATATGGCAGATAAACGTAGCAATATGGATACTCAATCCTTTAGAAAACATGCACATGAATTGGTGGACTGGATGGCGGATTATTTCGAGTCTGTAGAAGACTATCCGGTCATGTCGCAGGTAAATCCAGGCGATATACTCAAGCAGATTCCAGCCAGTGCTCCTGAGCAGGCTGAATCATTTGATCAGGTTTTCAAAGATTTTAAAGACATCATCATGCCGGGAATTACTCACTGGGAGAGCCCTAACTTTATGGCTTATTTCCCAGCCAATAAGAGTAAAGGTTCTGTATTAGCCGAAATGCTAATGAGTACTCTGGGAGCACAGTGTATGCAATGGCTTACTTCTCCGGCTGCTGCTGAGTTGGAGGAGCAAATGATGGTATGGCTGCGAGAGATACTCGGACTACCAGAAACTTTTACTGGGGTAATACAGGATACCGCTTCTACTGCAACGCTTTGCGCCATCTTAACTGCCAGAGAAAAGGTAACTGAGTACGCTATCAACGAAAGGGGTTTCGATAACCAGAAGTTCACCGTATATGCTTCTGAGCAAATCCACTCATCAATCGACAAGGCTGTGAAAATTGCAGGGATTGGTGCTGTCAACCTGAGAAAGGTTGGAGTAGATGAGGCCTTTGCCATGGTTCCTGAGCAACTAAACCAAATAATCGAAGCAGATTTAAATGATGGTTATACTCCGCTATGTGTTGTCTCAGCCATTGGCACCACCAGCACAACCGCCATTGACCCCATCGATGAAGTTGGTGATATCTGCCTGAAGCATCAAGTGTGGCATCATGTTGATGCGGCCTATGCCGGTACTGCACTGATTCTACCGGAAATGCGATGGATGTCTGAGGGCATTCAAAAAGCAGACTCTTTCGTATTCAATCCTCACAAATGGATGTTCACCAACTTTGACTGCACTGCCTATTTTGTAAAAGATCCCGTAAGCCTGGTCAACACCTTTACTATTACCCCTGACTACCTTAAAACTTCAGTAGATGGAGAGGTAAAAAACTACAGAGACTGGGGCATACCATTAGGAAGAAGGTTCCGGGCACTCAAGCTCTGGTTTGTGATCAGGGAATTTGGAGTCGAAGGCATTCAGGAAAAAATCAGAAAGCACATTCTGTTGGGACAGTGGCTGGCTAATCAAATTGAAGCACATCAGGACTTTGAGCTCATGGCTCCGGTTCCTCTCAACACTCTTTGTTTTAGATATATCAATGGAGAAACGGACAAGCTGGATCAGATCAATGAAGAGATCATGAAAAAAGTGAACAACACAGGCAAGTTGTTTTTCACACAAACCAAGTTAAATGGAAAGTTTGTTTTACGTTTAGCCTTTGGAAACACCAATCTGGAGGCCTATCATGTGGAAAACGCGTGGTCGCTGATTCAACAAACCGCATCGACAATTGAACTTTAGTCACACCATTAGGTTATTCTAAGCATGAGAAAAGGGCTTTTCTTCATCCTGTTTTGTGTTGGTCTATTGAGTGCTTGTAATCCGGATAAAAATACTAAAGTTGATCAGACAAGTATTGACTTCAAAACGGATGACTCTTCCCGCTTATTCTTCAAGAACCTCAGACAGTCCTATTATGATCTGGAGAAAATGGAGGAAGCCAAACTGGAAATATATCGGTTAAAGAAGAGAGTTGTTGATACCGATCAGCCAGTTATTAACCTGGCCATAGTGAACAATTGGCGCTATGATGAAGCTTACATCCTGCTAGAACCCAATAGCCTCATACCCAACGGCAATGAAATATCTATTCATTGGATAAATGAAAGTGGTTCTGAAGGAGAGATACGCTTTGAAGGAGGAAATAAAAAAGACCTGCTAAACTTTGCAGGTGCTATTTATGAGCAAATACAAGCTGGAAGTACTTTTCAGATACTTCTGGATGGTAAAAAGGTAGATATACTCATTGACACAAAAAGCAGAGAAGCTTTTCGCGTGACTATGTTTGACTACTACCGTCTGGTAAGACAGTTTTAGTGACTTTCCTCTTCTTTCTTCTTTTTGCCTTTGAAAAGTGCATCGTGCTGTGAAAGAGCACCAACAAAAGCAATCAGGATACAAACAATCCAGATAAATGTATTAGCTCCGCTAGCAATTGGTGGGTCGAATAACATAGTTTCTTTCGTTTAGGCTGCAAAGATATAGTAAAACCCCAATGTTAAGAAGCGCTTCACCATTTTTTAACAAGCGTGTAACAATCAGCTCATTCTGTTGACCAAAATGTAATAAAAAGTTAACGTTTTTAAGGGCTTCTAAAGGTCGATTTGCATCTAATTTCACGACATCAAAAATGCTTCATCGAATGAAAAATTCCCTGAAGGTAGAGCGTAAGAAGAAAAAAATCACTCAAGAGCAATTGGCTGAAATGGTTGGAGTTTCCAGGCAAAGCATCAATGCGATTGAACGTGGAAAATATACGCCCTCAACCTCCCTGGCGCTGAAAATATCTGAGATTTTCAATACTACTGTGAACAAACTCTTTGAGTTAGAGCCTGTAGATTATCAGCATTAATGATGGAAGCCTAAGATATTTCTCGTGTTTTTGCTAAATTCCATTTGGCTATTACACACGATGAAACTTCAACTTCTCCTTACTTTCTGGGCTATTCTGTTACTATCTAATGAAATAACAGCCCAGCAGTCAGCATTTGACCAAATCAAACTCATCTCTGTCAAAAACCTGGAAAGCAATCGGCCAGCAACAGATGAAATATATCTGGAAGACCTTATTGAGTTCGAAATATCAAAGCCCGATTCTATCAGGCTTCGAGAACCTCAGGAATTGTTTCTGTATATCAATGGATACCGATTAAGCCCTTACCAGGCTAAATATGTAACCAGTAAAAGTGTAGTCTTTGAGCTTTTTGCAACAGATACTCTCAGAGGCTTGCTTAATAGAGACATCAATAGCTGGGGTATTCACGAAGCCAAAGTGAGAATGAGCTTCGGCAACAAAGAGGGCGAGCACATTCATCTGGATGAAAGCAACATCATCATCGACTTTGACCCCAATTTCGACTTAAGAAGCTGGATTGGCAGAGGAATCATTGTACTGGTAATCGTGGTGTTTTTTGTACTGGTGAGAGAAAATTCATTTCTCAAGGCAGGAGGTAGTTCAAAATACAGTCTGTCACGGGTACAACTGGCCTGGTGGACCATGATTGTTTTGTGCTGCTATATCGCCCTGTGGTCTGATAGCGGTATCCTTGTTCCATTAACTTCAGACACTCTGATTCTCATAGGGATCAGTGCGGGAACAGCGGCCACAGCTCAAACCATAGACATTAGCCGAATCAGACAATTAAAGAGCAAAGATGAAAAAGCTGAAATTGAGCCTGTCAATGCTATACACAAAGACCAGTCCTTCCTGTTTCAGATTCTGTCCGATCATGCCGGGATCAACATTCAAAGGTTTCAAAGCGTAGTCTTCACCTTTTTTATCGGGGTCTTCTTCGTATTTGAAGTGATCACCAAGTTTGAAATGCCCGATTTAGACCCCGGAATTCTGGGACTTATGGGAATCAGTTCTGCTACCTATGCCGGACTGAAGACCAATGAGGGAAAAGTATAACCTAACCAATAAACTCATGACTAAGAAAAAGATCAAAATACTCAGCATTGACGGAGGAGGTATTCGGGGAATTCTTCCGGGTACAATCCTCAAGTACATTGAATCCGAACTCCAGCGAAAGACCAATAATCCAGATACCCGGCTGGCAGATCACTTCGACCTGATTGCCGGAACCAGTACGGGTGGTATTCTCACCTGTACCTATCTCATGTGCGATGAAAACGGTCAAAGTAAGTACTCTGCGGCAGATGCCTTAAACATATACCTGGAACGGGGAGGAGATATCTTCAACCTGCCGTTCAGCCGAAAGCTATGGAGCTGGTTCGGGCTTAGAAGGCCCAAGTATTCAGTCAGTTCTTTGGAAAAGGCCTTACACGACTACTTTGGTGAAACCATGACGGCCGACCTGAAAAGGCCTTGTATCATTACCTCATACGACATCAGGGATAGAAAAGCGGTTTTCTTCAACAAAGTGGATGGTGTTAAAAACCCGGTAAGAAATTATAAAGTCAAAGATGTAGCCCGTGCTACCTCTGCAGCACCGACTTATTTTAAACCAGCCCGGATCAAATCAGAAATCGAGTCTCCTCTTGTACTGGTTGATGGTGGTGTTTTCGCCAATAACCCTGCCCTTTGTGCTTATGCTGAAGCCAGAACCCTTGACTTTAGTCAACAGGATACTCCGGGCGATTTTGCCTATCCAAGCGCGGAAGATATGTTCCTGCTCTCTCTGGGTACTGGTACCGAACAAGAGCCCTATTACTATGATAAAGCCAAAAACTGGGGAATGATCAAGTGGATTCAACCGATTATAGACATTATGATGTCTGGTAACTCCGAAACCGTTGATTACCAGTTGAAGCAGATGTTCAAGGCGGTAAAGCACGAAGGTTGCTATCATAGAATTCAGCCAAGCCTCCACAACGCCAAATCACAAATGGATGACGTGAGCCCTGAAAATCTGAAAGCTTTACACGAAGCCGGGTTGGTTTATATCAGTCAGAACGAGGATCAGATTAACACAATCATTGATCAAATATTGGAATTGGAGCCTTAATCTCCCTGAGCCGTAAGTACCAGGCGTCTTGAACCTCCATGGTTTCGGTGTTCGCAGAGATAGATGCCTTGCCAGGTTCCCAGATTTAGTCGTCCGTTAGTGATAGGTACAGTCACTGAAGCTCCGAGGAGCGATGCCTTGATATGTGAGGTCATGTCATCAGGCCCCTCAAAGGTATGCTGATAATGACGGGCCTCTTCGGGCACCAAAATGTTAAAGTGACTTTCAAAATCTTCCCTTACTGTCGGGTCAGCATTTTCGTTGATGGTCAGACTAGCGCTGGTATGCTTGATATGAATATGCAGTAGGCCCACCTTGATTTGCCTGATTTCCTCAAACTGACCAAGTACTTCCTGAGTAATTAAGTGGAAGCCCCTTCTTCTGGGCTTAAGCGTAATTTCCTTCTGTAGGTACATCAGGCCTGACTACCTTCCTGAAGCTTCTCGGCATTCTCGGCAATACGGAGGTTTTCTACGAAATCGTCCAAAGCACCATCCATTACTGTAGGCAGATTATGCACCGAATAGCCGATTCTATGATCTGTTACTCTTCCTTGCGGATAATTATAGGTTCTGATTTTATCGGAGCGATCGGCAGAACCCACCAAAGACTTTCTGGCTCCGGCTATTTCTTCCTGCTGCTTCTTATGCTCCATTTCATAGAGCCTTGACCTCAATACGGTTAAAGCCTTATCATAATTCTTATGCTGTGAACGACCATCCTGACACTCCACCACGATTCCGGTTGGAATATGAGTCAGTCGTACTGCTGATTCTGTTTTGTTTACGTGCTGTCCACCCGCTCCTGAGCTTCGATAGGTGTCCTTCTTCACATCCTTCATATCCAGCTCAACATCTACATCTTCTACTTCGGGCAAAACGGCTACAGATGCTGCAGAGGTGTGAACCCTTCCCTGAGATTCAGTAACCGGTACACGCTGAACTCTGTGAACGCCTGATTCGAATTTCAATGTGCCATATACATCTTCACCCGATACACTGAAAACTATTTCCTTGAAACCACCGGAAGAGGCTTCATTCAAACTAATGAGTTCTTTTGTCCAACCCTTGGTATCGATAAAGCGCTCATACATTCTGTAAAGGTCTCCCGCGAATATCGCAGCCTCATCACCACCGGCACCGGCACGAATTTCAACAATCACATCTTTATGATCGTCTGGATCTTTCGGTATAAGCATCACCTTGAGCTCTTCTTCCAACTCTTCCTCTCGCTGCTGAAAATCATCTAGTTCGGCCTTAGCCATTTCACGAAAGTCCTCATCCTTTTCAGTCTTCAAAAGCTCTTTGGTTGACTTAATGTTCTCCCGAACATTTTGATACTCGTCAAAGCTCTTCACGATTTTCTCAAGGTCTTTATATTCCTTACTGAGTTTGGAATAGGCTTTCATGTCAGACATAGCATCGGGTTGCACTATGAGCTGACCTACCTCCTCAAATCTATCTTTTATGGCCTGAAGCTTATCGATCATAGAATTAGTATTAGCGTGCAAAATTAACAAACAAAAACAATAGCTGTTTACCTTTACAGAAACATCCTTTAGTCTAAATGAAGAGATCCCTGATTATCATGATAAGCATTTCTGCTTTGCTTTTCTCCTGTGGAGATCAAAAGATTGATACGACACAGGCCCGAAAGGAAATGGAAGCAAGGGAAATCAAGGTCGTTTCCGATGCTCAGATTATTGAAAAGGCTATGGATTTGGGCAATTCCGTTTCGGAAAAGTTCAGTATAGAAAAATCCGATACGGGCTATTCGGTCAGTTTCGGAAATGATAGTCTTTACCAGAAAGCTTATTACCTGTTCGATCAGGAGCATAATCTTACGGGAAAAGAGCTTCAACTTTTTCAGGCTTACGACTACAATCGAAAGAACGGAATTCCTTCTGAAACCAACATTCAGAAGCTGGAAGGCGGTGTGAAACTGCTCTACACCAAACCCATGATCATTTCAGACTCAACCATAGGAATGTGGTCTATTCTATTCAGTCGAAAGGAAATAGTTCTGAGTATAGATAATTAATTCTGGCCAAACCTAAAGCAATCAACAACATGGTCATTGACCAAACCACAAGCCTGCATGTAGGCATACATGATAGTGCTGCCCACAAACTTGAACCCCCGTTTTTTTAAATCCTTGCTCAAAGCATCTGACTCAGGACTGGTAGCCGGAATACCTTTCATTGTTTTAGGGGCATTGACTTTTGGCTTGCCTCCAACGAAAGACCATACATAGGCATCAAACGAGCCAAACTCCTTTTGAACTTCCATAAATTTCTGCGCATTAATCACTGTTCCCTGTACCTTAAGCCTGTTTCGAATAATACCTTGATCGAGTAAGAGGGCCTCCACTTTTTCCTGATCAAATTGGGCTACCTCCTCTGGATTGAAATCTGCGAATGCAGCCCGATAACCATCTCTTCTCTTCAAGATCGTAGCCCAGCTCAGCCCTGCCTGTGCACCTTCAAGAATTAAAAACTCGAAATGAATACGGTCGTCATGAACGGGAACACCCCATTCTTCATCATGGTATTTTACATAGGCATCGAAACTGTTTTCGCACCAGGCACATCTTTTTTTCATGGATAGAGATTAAGAAAAGTTAATTTGATCTTAAGGCAGACTTAAGTTCGCTCTTTTAGGTTGCGATAAAATCAATAAACATGAAAAAGTTCATCATCATTTTGTCGACCATACTACTCGGTGGCCAATTAACTGCACAAAAAGTTACTCCCGACCAACTGGACCAGATCAAGCGCATGTCCAGGAGAAACAATCACATCGAAAAGACATATACCGGTACGGTTGAAAAGCTACTCTATAGTTTCCAAACCTTAGGAGGTCCTTTAAGCGGCCTGGTATTTCGCAAATCTGACGGCAAACTGACCTACATTCGCTTCTCAGACTGGTATGGTAAATCATTTAAACCATTTCTTCAGGAAGGAAAAAAGGCAGAAATCAGAGTAACGGGTGACCCGCTACTATTAGACGTACTCATTTATCGCGATGATTATCTCCGAGAGCTGGAGTTCTCTATGAAGGAGGAAATCTTTGGTATGGGCATTCTGAAAGCAGTCAAAAACGAAACGGGTTCTATCAGTTTAGAAACCATGGATAAACGGCTTATTCAAAACCGTTTCTTTGATCGCCTGGTGAATGTTTACAATGCGGACGTAAAAAGTAAATCTGAACTCAATGAATCTGAGATACTGATTTGTCTACAGAATGGAGACTCTCTTTTGATGGCTAAGGGTAGTGACTATTCATTGGACGAGATACCTCAAAAATTAAGCTATGTGAAAGAGGTAAGGGATGAAGATAATCCTGCCTACTTCCGTAATCCTCATGTTTTCAACCTTTACCGCGGAAAGGCCAGCCAAGTCCTTATTTCTCAAAATGGTTCTTTCTTGATTAATACCCTATTAATGAATACAGAAGTCGTATCGATTGACGAATTTATACCTGAGAACAATGGCATTGTAGAATCAGCTTGGGTAAGAAACCTTGAGGGTGAAAGACTTCTGGTCAAGTTTGACTTCAAAAGAGGGCAGGAAATAAAAAGTCTTTTCGAACTGGGTACAAGAACAGTTCATCTGATGGCCCAGAGAGACTCCTGGAAAATTCTTGGAATTGAGGAAGGTGAGACCGTTAATGAAATAAGCAGAGGTACATGGAGGCATTCATCTGAAGATTATAACAAGAATATATCAACCATTGAGGGTAAAATCACCACACTCTTCCAAACTAAAATTCAAGGAATAGAAAGGTATACAGGAGCCATTATCGATGATTCCATTTATATGAATATTCCTGATTATACCGGGATTTCAATTGGAAGAAATATTAAAGTAGGCGATCAGATAGAAATTGAGGGATACAAAAAAGTAAATTCCGACAATGAATATCATATGAAGGAGTATGATATATACTATCCTAAAACCATTGTGCTTGGTAAGAAAACTTATTCTGTGAAGGACCTTTTTCGAAATGGCTTATGAGAATCCTTTTAGTTGAAGATGAACAAAAGCTGGCCTCTTTTATCGTGAAAGGTCTAGAGGATGTTGGTTACACTATAGACCTGGAAAGGGATGGCAGCAAAGCCATAGAGCTTGCTGCCACTGAAAATTATGATCTCATTCTCCTGGATATTATGCTGCCTGGTCAGAATGGTTTTGATGTTTTGAGAAATATCAGAGAGTTCTCAATCAACAGCCCTGTTATTTTCATCAGTGCTCTAAGTGACAGCGAACACATTATCAAAGGGCTTGACATGGGTGCTGTCGATTATATCAAGAAGCCTTTCGACTTTGAAGAATTAAAGGCACGTGTCAGGAACGTGCAGAGAAAGTTCGGTGGCCAAAGGACTTCCGTTTTTCAGGTAAATGGGCTTTCCCTCGACCTGCTCAAAAGAGAGGTTGTTTTACGCAATGAAGTAATTGAGCTTAGCAAACGTGAGTTTTCCATCCTTGAGCTTCTGGTTAGGAACACCAATCGTGTTGTTTCCAAATCAGAAATCACTGAAAAAGTATGGAATGTAAATTTCGATATGTCCAGTAACGTGGTAGAAGTACATATGCATCAATTGAGGAAGAAGCTTGAAAAGAACGATTCTGATAAGCTGATTCAAACCATGGTTGGATACGGTTATAAAATAGAAGGAGAACTGATCAAAAAATAGCATTGAAGATTATCAAAAGCCTCAGAGTTCAAATGGCACTGGCATTCTTTGCCGTGTTTCTACTCATTAGCTCCATATTCAGCTATTTTCAGTTCGACCGTATTCAAGAAGTCCTCCGGCAATCATTTGAAGAAAAACTGATTATTGAAGGAACAAGCCTCATCAACAACTCTGACAACAACCCATTCGTCATCCCTCCTTTGAGCGTGGAGCAGCCCGTTCAAATCTGGGTGAATGAATTAGGTAACTGGCAACCCTTCTACACGCATGACTTTTTCCCTGAGGAAGCCGCAGATCTCTTTCTTTCCATAGAATCAGACATTCCCTTCGACCAGGGGCTGGTCATCGATTTCGACACACTAAGCCTGTTTGTTCAGAAAACAAGTTACAGCGAATCTTCCATCAACAGTCGAGGCTTTGTTCTGGCAAAAAGTAACTCCAGACTCCAAAGCGAACTCAGTAACATCAGAATAGGACTGATCAGTAGTATTTTACTTTCCGGGTTGGCAGCCCTAATAGTCGCTGTTCTCTTAGCCAACTTTCTCCTGATGCCGCTAAAGAAAATTGTGGAGAAAGCGACCCTGATTAAAGCAGGGGCCACTATGGACAGATTACCTGTTTCTCAATCAAGCCGCGATGTTAGCGAGTTGAGCCTGACCATTAATGAAATGATAGCGAGAATCGAAAACGCCATCCTACGTCAAAACAAGTTCTTCGATTCAGCTTCCCATGAACTGAAAACACCATTGGCCAATATGCTTGCTGAAATTGATTATCAACTCGAGAGTGGAAAAAGCACGGATAAAACAAAGATGCTAAAAAGTCTTAAGTCGGAAGTATTGCGCCTGTCTCAGATCGTCAGCGATTTTCTTCTCATGAGCCAAATCAAGAACCAACAGATTACATTGAAAAAAGAAAAGGTAAGAGTGGATGATCTGCTGTATGATCTATTGGAGAAAATGAGGTTCTCATTAAATGGAAAGGAGGTTAAGGTCAGTATTCAGTCCGAAGACAATTCCTCCTTTTTGATTTCAACAGATTTATCAAAAATGGAAAGTATTCTTTCCAATTTAATATCTAATGCAATTAAATTCTCTGATTCTGTGGATAATATTGAGGTTTCCCTGAGATCATCATCTGACCATGTATCCCTCATAGTCAGAAATAGTATTAATCCGAAACAACAGCTCAACCAGGGTCACCAGCTAGGACTTTGGCTTAGTCAGGAATTAGCACACAAACTGGAAATCTCCATGCAAGTCCAAAAAAGTGAAACACAATTTATCGCCAGCCTGAGCATACCCGTCAATGCACATAACTAGCAGCGTTAATATCTATAGTACAACCGGTCGCATGATCTGCCAGGCCCGATGCCAACAGAACAATCATAGGAGCAAGGTCTTTCGGCTGGGTTAGTTGGTTAAGAGCGATATCGTTCAGAGCATAGTCTTCACCATACTGGTCCATAAAATCCTGAGCCATATCTGTCCTTACAAAGCCGGGAGCAATATTAAATGCCGTAATGTTCTTTTTGCCATAGTAGCGTGCAATGGATCGTGTAAGAGAAGCTATCGCCCCCTTCGAAGCCCCATAGGCCAGGTAATCAGGCGTATCTCCTCTGAATGCAGCTCTGGATGAGATATTAATAATTCTACCTGCACCAACTTTTTCAAACTCTTCAATGGCCAGCTTGCAAAGTAGTCCCTGAGCTCTGGTATTAACCGCAAAAGTCTTGTCCCAGTCACTTACCCACTCCTCTACGGACGAGGACATATCTGAAGATATGGCAATACCGGCATTGTTTACCAACACATCAAGCCGACCAAAGCACTCTATTATTTGTTCAAACAACTTTACTATATCTTTGGTGTCAGCGAGGTTAGCTTGAAAAGCCTTTGAACGTTCATTCATGTTCGTCAGTACCTGCTCTGCCTTCTGCTGATTAGCGTTGTAGTGCAAAGCCACACTCGCTCCTGACTGGTCACAGGCTTGTGCTATTGCCGCGCCAATGCCCCTGGATGCTCCCGTAACCAATACTACTTTTCCACTCAAAGAAATTTCCATGTCATATCCATTTAAGGTGAATAAATTACATGCTTATCGCGAGCTTGAAAAACATATTGATAGCAATTACGATAAAGCCTTAAACGAATTCGTATGAAGAAGACTTTGCTCACACTAATAGCTGGCGGCCTTTTCGCTACCTCACTTTCAGCCCAAACTGTCACATTTGAAGAGTACGACCCGCCTTCTTCATTGGTAGTTCCGGAAAACCCTGTTAAAACTGCAAAATACCCCTTCATAGATGTTCACAGCCATCAGTGGCGCATGGGAGAACGCGATCTTAATGCACTGGCGGCAGAGATGGACTCTCTCCATATGGGTTTAATGGTTAACCTTTCCGGAGGAAGTGGTAAAGCGATAGCCGATGCCATGGCTAATATTAAGGCCAATCAACCCAAAAGATTTGTGGTTTTCGCTAACCTCAACTTTAACAACCTGGACGAAAACTGGGGAGAAAGAGCTGCTGCCCAATTGCAAAGAGATGTTGAGCAGGGTGCCAGCGGCCTTAAAATTTTCAAAAGCCTGGGCTTATCAGTGACCGACTCCGATGGTAAGCGGGTAGCGGTTGATGATCCTCGATTAGACCCTGTTTGGGCCAAGTGTGGCGAGTTAGGCATTCCGGTACTCATTCACACGGCTGACCCCAAGCAATTCTGGGAGCCTTTTGACGCGAATAACGAACGCTGGTTAGAACTGAAAACACACCCTCGAAGAAAGAGAGAAGATAATGACCCTGCCCCATGGAAGACTCTCATTCAAGAGCAGCACAATGTTTTCAAAAAGCACCCGAAAACCACATTCATTGCCGCACACATGGGTTGGTATGCCAACGATCTTGCTCATCTGGGAGAGTTACTGGATGAAATGCCGAATATGATGGTAGAGATCGGAGCAGTTATTGCCGAACTGGGAAGACAACCCATAATGGCCAACAAGTTTTTCGAAAAGTATCAGGACAGGGTATTATTCGGTAAGGATGCTTACAACCCGGAAGAATACTACACTTATTTCAGAGTACTGGAAACCAAAGATGAATACTTCCCATACTATAAACGCTACCACGCTTTTTGGAGAATGTATGGTCTTGGGCTTCCTGATGAAATCCTGAAAAAGCTTTACTATAAGAATGCCTTGAGAATTATTCCCGGCTTAGATGCCAGTCAATTCCCTAACTAATTGATCAGTTGAAATTCCCGATTCGGTCAGTGAATACTCGACTCCAATCCTTTTCCATTTCTCTTTGGCAACTATCAGCCTACGTTTGTAGTATGCAAAAGAAGCTACATAAAGGTCAACAGCTCATGAGAAGCATATTACTCTTTTTAGGTATCGCCATTGGTGTCCTGATTGTTCTTAGTACGGCTCAGGCACAAGAAGCCAGGCCATTTATTTATGGAGAAGTAGAAACCATTGAGGGAGATACTTACAAAGGACCTATCCGCTGGGGTTCCGATGAGGTTTACTGGGTAGAGCTATTCAATGCCACCAAAACTTCCAATGACTTTATGCGCTTTCTTTCGAAAAAGGAAGTTGAAGAGCTTAACCAACAACAAGGTGAAGGTGGGTCTTCCTGGTTAGGGATTGACCTTGGAGTGATTAGTATTTGGGAAGACAGGTTCTCACGCTCTCAGCATCAGCTCGATTTGCAGTTCGGAGATATTAAATCTGTAGAGCCATCAGGAAGGTCAAAGGCTCGCATTACCCTTAAAAACGGAGTAATCATTGAAGCGGGTGGTAGCGGATATGAAGATGTAGGTGGTAGCGTAGTCATTTATGACTTTGAATTAGGAGAATTTGCTATCCGATGGGACAGAATCAAAGAAGTACGATTCCTGCCTGCCCCGGCAGGTACAAAATCAGGTTTTGGAGAGCCTATATACGGAGTTGTCAATGCCGGAAGAAAAGGAACTTTCAAAGGACTCATTCAATGGGATAGTGACGAAAGATTCATGGATGAAATCCTGAATGGAGAAGACAGGGACGGTAAAAAAGATATTCCTTTCAAAAGTATTAAGTCTATTGCCAAAAAAGGTAATGGAGTAGATGTGGTGCTACATTCAGGTCGCGATTTCTACCTTACCGGCTCTAATGATGTCAATCGTGAAAACCGAGGAGTTGTGGTTTTCAACCCTGAAATAGGCAGAGTAGTTGTTCCTTGGAGAGACTTCTATGATCTGGAAATTGTAGAACCCGAGGCCACATGGACAATGACTTACGATGACTTCCCAACCTCCAGGGGTTTGTCCGGAACAGTAGTAACTATTGACGGTGAAGAATTCAAAGGATTACTTGCCTACGATCTGGATGAAGCCTGGGAGTTCGAAATCCTTGATGCTAATGACGATGATGTCAGTTATCAGATACCCCTCAGGAATGTGAAAAACATTATTCCTAAAAATTATAACTACTCCAGTGTCATTCTAAGAAACGGAACCAATCTGTTGTTGGGCGGTTCACGCGATGTAAGTGATGACAACGATGGCATCTTGATTTTTACTTCTAAAAATGCTGACCCGATTTATGTGCGGTGGTCAAAGATCGATCAGGTGATTTTTGATTAACTTTTGAGTTGTGAAATTCAGCCGAAAATTAATTATCCAGCTAATCGTAGCACTGGTGATTACAGGTGGGGTATTTCTCACCCTGTACCTGACCAATGCCTCACGTGATCTTTACCTCACGGCAGGTTGGATTACCACGACACTCGGATTAGTCTGGCTTTGTAACCGCCTGTTAACCCGACAGCTGGATAAAAAGCTTCCCTGGCTTAAACATGGCAACAAGCGTTTCTACTGGCAATTGGGGCTGGGAATTCTGATTTCACTGATCATTATCAATGTCAGTTATCTGGGCTTGAAGCTAGGGCTGACAACTGACCCACCAAATGATCAACAAATGATAGCCATGAACATTATGGGTATTTTGATTTTGTTGCCGACCATTTCGATCAATTTCGGTATTCAGTTCCTGAGCAACTGGAAAACGGCTCAATTGAATTCGGAACAATTTCAGAAAGAAACAATCAAGGCCGAACTGACTACCTTGAAGAATCACCTGGATCCCCATTTTCTATTCAATAACCTGAATATACTTTCATCGCTTATTAGCAAAGACAAAGAATTATCTCAAAACTATCTTGAGAAGTTTGCTGATGTATACCGCAATATCCTTCAGAGTAGCAAGGAAGAATTGGTCACACTCAATGACGAACTCTGTTTTATAGCTTCTTACCTCTACCTGCTCGAAATTCGCTTTGAAGACACTATACAGACATTTATCGATGTAGAGACTCAGGATCATAAAAAGTTCATTCCTCCACTAACCCTGCAAATGCTGATTGAAAATGCCATTAAGCACAATGTGATTTCAGAACTCCGTCCGCTAAAAATTCACATCTCCAGTCAGAACGGTTTTATCAGTATTAAAAACAATTACCAGCCTAAAAAGCTTGAAATCAGGAATAGCAACAGGTCTGGTTTGGAAAATATTAAAAAGCGATATTCTTATTTCACTGACAAGCAGGTTCAGGTATTTCAGAATACCGATAGCTTTATTGTCAAAATACCACTTGTTGAACTGGAACAGTAATTTGGAATGAAGGTAGTAGTATTCGAAGATGAAAAGCTGGCCTCGGAGCGCCTGGTAGAATTAATTCAGGAAATAAGACCTGAGGCAGAAGTGGTAGCCGCATTGAAATCAGTTGAAGCAGCACTCCTTTGGCTCAAGAGCAATGAGGAGCCTGATTTGCTGGTTAGTGATATTCAGCTACTCGATGGTTCCAGTTTTGAAATATTCGATCAACACCCCATCAAATGTCCTGTTATTTTTACCACCGCTTACGATGAGTATGCTATCAAAGCCTTTGATGTTAATAGTGTTGACTATTTGCTCAAGCCGATTCAAAAGCAGAAACTGGCAAACGCAATCGACAAATACGATGAGAGAAAATCAGATAGCTCATCTTCAGCATTAGATATTGATAAAATTCGCGAAGCCATTCAAGGTTCCAATGTACAGTACAAGTCAAGGTTTCTCGTCAAGTTCGGACAGCGTATAAAAGCCATTCCGGTAGAACAGATTGCTTATTTCTTTTCTCAGGACAAACTGACTTACCTGATGACCTTTGATGGAAAGAAGCTTCCTTTGGACCAGACACTCGAAGAGCTGGAAGGCATTTTAGATCCTAAAAATTACTTTAGAGTCAACAGGAAGTTTATCGTCCACTTTGATTCAGTGAGTGACATCCACCCTTATTTTAAAGGTCGTGTCAAACTCGATCTTCAGCCCGATGCGAATGATGAAATTGTGATCAGCTCCGATAAAACACCACTATTCAAGCAGTGGCTAGATCAATAGAGTGAATCGGACCTTCCGGTTCGGTATTGAGTTCTCCCGATTCAGCTGAAACATTCCCCGATAGAACATGAGAGTATTGGCTAACTAAGGTGTGATGGCCATTTTTGACCTGTCAATTAAAACAAAGGTCATGAACTCAAAATTTAAACTATTCACAATCTCAATTCTATTGCTGTTTATCTCTAGCAGCATGAAAGCCCAGGAAGGTTTCATCTATGGAAAGGTTACCACAATCGATGGTGACAGTTATACCGGCCAAATCCGCTGGGGAAAAGAAGAAGCTTACTGGACAGATTTATTCAATGGTACCAAAGATGGTAATGACAACTACCGCTACCTCACCAGAGAAGACAGGGAGGAACTAAGAGATAAGTATCGCGACAGAAACCGCTGGAACAATGTTTGGGTAAACTGGGGAAGCAGTCGCAACGAGTATGAAACCACTCACGAATTCCAAGCTCGTTTCGGTGATATCTCCAAGATTGAAATCACCAGAAGATCTGAAGTAAGAATGACACTCCGCAATGGAGAGGAGCTTTACATCGGGGATGGCTCCAACGATTTCGATACAGAAGTAAGGGTAATGGATTCAGAGCTCGGTGAAACCAGCTTTAGATGGAGCAGAATCGAAATGATTGAATTCATGGATACACCTGCCAATTTGCGTAATACTATGGGCGATGCCCTTTATGGCACGGTTGAATACTACGGTGGTGAATTAACCGGTGTCATTCAGTGGGACCATGATGAAAGACTTTCTACCGATGTATTAGATGGAGACTCACGCGATGGCGATGTAGAAATTGAATTTGGCAACCTGGCTTCTATCGAAAAAGATGGGTCAGGAAGTACCATAGTTACCAAGTCAGGAAGAGAAATGTACCTGAGAGGTTCAAACGATGTGAACTCCAGCAACAGAGGGATTATCGTTACCACAGACTTTGGTAGAGTAGATATTCCCTGGAGAGAATTCAGAAAGGTAACTTTCTCTGATGCACCAGCCACGATCAAAAAATATTCAGACTTCTCAGGTATGAAGAAGCTTTCCGGTACCGTAACTACAACTGATGGTGAAACACTGACCGGAGAGATTATCTACGATCTGGACGAATCATACACTTTCGAAATGCTTCAGGGTGAAGATGATGATGTGAGTTACATCATTCCATTAGAGTCAGTAAAGAGTATCAGCCCTAAAAATTGGGATTACTCAGAAGTGGTATTGAAAAACGGTACCAAACTTACGCTTGGTGAATCAAGAGATGTAAGTGAAGACAACGATGGTGTACTGGTCTTTGCCGGCAATGGCGATCCTAAATTCATCATCTGGGAAAAGGTTAAAGAAATTACTTTCAATTAGGTCAAGTCCGAAGGTCAAGAACTCTTCATAAGTACAAGTCTGTTGCTTAAGGTCGCGTGTGGTTACGCGGCCTTTTTTATTAAGTAAGTGTTTAGTAAATTTTTTGAATTAAAATCAATGTTAATATTGTACTTTGTCAAAAATTAAATTAATTATAATCATGAAAACAGTGTTAACCTTATTTCTTGCAATCTTCTTGTTCTTACCTGTTGAATCAAGCGTGAGTCTAGAGGCTCCTTACAATGCTTTTGGTACCTGTAGATGGAAGAAAAGAGATAAATGCCAGTACAATTATGATAGAATGATCTTCATCAAGAATAATCGATACTGGGAACCTGCAAACCTTGAATTGTTATGAAGGGATTAGTCATAATACTATTTGCGCTTCTTAGTTTACAAACCAAATGGAAACTCGTAGAGAATGTTGAGAACAGATTAGAAATGGAGGTTTATCCAGGCACCTGTAAAAGCAAGAAAAAAGATCTTTGCATTGTTTTTTCTAGAGCCTACAGAAATAGAGAATGGATTCCAGGAGAAAAACCAACAATAGAATAATATGAAAAATTTAACTCGGGTTTTTGCAGTTATTACTGCGGTCAGTGTCATTAGTATGGTAGCACCAAACAATCAATTTAGTTTTGGTGACTCTGACGATATAAGCTGTCGAAAAGAAAAACAAGAACAGTGTACCAAAAGCAAAGGTGACATTTGTTTTACGACAAGTGGATGCAAAAAAAGAGGTGCTGAATATAATGTAGGAGGAGAACTTTTACCCCTTTAGATAAGTGATGAAAAGAATATTCATAAGCCTGATAATAATCTTATTATCAGGTTTTTTATGCAACGCTCAATTCTCCACAGTGCATTGGAGTGACTTTCCATTGAAGAAGGGGGTTCAAGGAAAATTCTGGAAAGCTACACCTGGCCTGGCTGACCCTACAGACCTTTATTTTAAAGATCATTTCCTAATTATCTTGGATGAAACCAATAAAAATAAGTTCATCAAGATTATCGATACACGCACTAAAAAGGGGTTTTGGATGGGTAGTGAAGGGTTTGGCCCAGGTGAGATTATGTCTACTCAATTAATAGATAAAGGGTTTGACAATAAATCCTTCTGGCTATACGATTTTGAAAATTCAAAATACCACAGGTTCAGTCTTCAGGGTAAACCATCCACTGCTCTACAAACTATAGATTTGGAAGACCATATTCCCTTGAACGCTCTTTGGCTTGACGAGACCAATATTATCATGATGGATTGGTCAATAGGAAAGCACGTATTCCGCATAATGGACTTCAAGTCTAAGAAAAGCTATGATATAGGAGACTGGAAGTCATTAATGAAATTGGACGAACGTATTCCTGTTGCAAATCAAGTTCAGTCACATCATGGTGTATTATATATAAATGAAAACAGAGATTTGCTTGCTTTAGGAGCTCTTATTGTAGATTATTTATTAATCTATGACGACCGAACAAAATCGTTCAAATCTATCTATGGCCCACAAAACCATCAGCTTAGGTACTATAAAGAGAGACCTATTGCACAAAGAGGGTTTACCGGGTATATGAATGTCAAAGTCGTAAATGACGAAATTTATGCGCTTTATTCTGGTAAATATGACAAAGATCTAGAAGATCCAACTGATGCTTATAATTGCAATTTGATACTAGTTTACGACAGGAATGGTAAACCAATTGAGCAATTGCAACTAGACCACAGTATTCAGTGCTTCGATGTAGATACTGAGACCAATACTATTTATGGATTGAACTTTGATCAAGAAAACCCAAGAATCATTGAATTCAAGATTAACTAACATACTGTTAAATCTAGTTACGGTTATGGTTCTTTTCTCCTGCTATTATTCTGAGTCTAACATTTTTATGTTTAAGCACCCTATTAAAACAGGAGATTTAAATAACTCCCTCCAGAAATTACCAGATGATAATCTTTACATTCTAAAGTTTCTAGACTCAGATTGCTCTGGTTGTATCATGGAACTTGAAGAAACCATTAATTGGGTGGAAAGATTAGAAAAACCCAAGGTCAAACTCTTAATTCTCGGTAAAGGAAGGAGTGAAAGGCGGTTGGAGTTTACATTTCATCAGTTAGGCAAGAGTCCCGATTTTTACTCCTTTGACTTTGACGGAGTATATGAGGTCAATTTTGTCCAGAAATTTCAATCACTCAATCACATGGCATTAATTCAAGCCAACGGAAATATTGAATTTTTTGGAAGCTTAAGTGAGCTAGACCTGTTTCTAAACTCTGAAGTCAAAAACTGAACAGAAAATAAAAGAAGATCGCCACCCAGACAGCGTCAACAAAATGCCAGCAATTAGAAAGTATTTTAAACTTTACTTTTTGATAGGGGCTTGTTGAATAGAGTAGATGCTTCACCACATCTTTAGACACCTTGTGCGACTCTAAGAGCAGATACAATAAAAAACCCATTACTCCAGCCATGTGGATAACATGCAAGCCTGAAATCACATAAAGGTAAGCTCCTGAACGCTCTCCGGTAAATAATATATTATGCGCCTGAAGTTCCTTCCAGCCAATAATCTGAAAGCAGGCAAAAATCAACCCCAATAAAAAGGTAATACCCATCCACTTCTTCAAGCCTTCTATATCATCGCTCAAATAGTGAGGCATTATCTTGGTTACCGAGTAATTGGAAACAAGGAGTACAACGGTGCTCACAATAAATGACTTGGGGAATTCAAATTTAAAAAAGTCAACCTCCACTGGTTTAGAGACCGTAAAGGCCAGTATGGTAAAAAAGAAAATAACAGCGCTTCCAATCATAGAAATGTAAACCAGCACCTCATGCGGATGCATTTGTTCCATTTTCCTGAAAGCTTCTTTTCTTAGATTCAGCCCTTCTTTTTCTTTTTTCATTGTCGCTTTAACACTTAAATAAACGAAAGGGTTAGCACAGGAAACAAATAATTTATTTCTGTGGTTTTAAGCTTTTCGTCTACAATAGATAGAATTCATACATTTGCAAGCCATTGAATAACAGGTCTTGAAGGTCAAAGATTTTATAAAGATTTACAAAGAGGATGCGGTAGTTCAGACCATCGCGGAAAAGATAAAACCCAACGAAACGTCACATATAAGACTAAAAGGTCTCGTTGGCAGTCTGGATGCAGTAATAGCAGCAGCTGTTTATCAACTAAATAAGCAAACCTGCATTTTCGTAATGCACGATAAAGAAGAAGCAGCCTACTTCCATAATGACTTGCAAAACCTGATTGGAGAGAAAGAAGTCCTTCTTTTTCCAACCTCTTACAAAAGGCCCTATCAGTTTGATGAAACTGAAAATGCCAATATTCTGCAGAGGGCAGAAATCCTTAACCGAATCAACCATAAAGCCTCTACCGGAGAATTGATAGTTACCTATCCGGAGGCCCTGACCGAAAAGGTGATCAACAAGAAATCACTCAACCAGAATACCTTTTCAGCCAAAGTGGGTGAAAACCTCGATGTGGCTTTTCTCACAGAACTGTTGCAGACCTATGATTTTGAGCCGGCAGACTTTGTTTATGAGGCAGGCCAATTCTCAGTTCGCGGAGGTATTGTGGATGTCTATTCCTATGCCAACGAATTGCCCTACAGAATCGAGCTCTTTGGCAACGAAATAGAGAGCATTCGAACTTTTGACCCGGTATCTCAATTGAGCCAGGACAACATTAAGGAAATCAATATTATCCCTAATGTACAGACCCGATTGCTGCAAGAAACCCGGCAATCCTTCCTGAGCTTTATTCCCAAAAACTCTAAAATCTGGTTCAAAGACTACCAACAGACACTCGACACCATTCAAAAGTACTTCGAAAAAGCAACGAGTAATTTCGATGAAGTACTTTCTGTAACCGATACACAAGTGGTGCTGAGCCCATCTGAGTTATTTGAACAAATTGAGGGCTTCGAAAATGAGCTTGAAGGTTTTCAGCAAATCGAATTTGGAAACAGGTTTTATCGCAATACAGATTTTGAACTTGTTTTTGAAGCTGAGCCCCAAACCTCCTTCAATAAGAATTTCGACCTAATTGTTGAAAACCTGGGGCAGTGGCAGATTCATAATACAGGCCTGTGTATTGCCGCTGAGTCGATGGCCCAGTTTAATCGGCTCGATACTATCTTCAAAGAGCTTGACCCCACGCTTGAAGTACAACCATTAAATATTGGCCTGAGAAGCGGGTTTATTGACAAAAACCGAGAACTGCTTTGCTACACTGACCACCAGCTTTTCGATCGCTTTCACAAATACAAAACAAAAACGAAGCATTCGAAGTCAAAAGCACTTACCCTTAAAGAACTTAGATCTCTTCAACCCGGGGATTATGTGACCCACATCGACCATGGTATTGCACGATTCGCAGGAATGGAAAAGGTAGATGTTAATGGGAGAAAGCAGGAGTCCATTCGATTAGTCTACCGGGATGATGATTTGCTCTATGTGAGTGTTCATTCTATCCACAAAATTTCAAAATATACAGGTAAAGAAGGAGCTCCTCCTTCCATGAGCAAACTGGGTTCACCAGAGTGGGAGAATAAAAAGAAAAGGGTAAAAGGAAAGGTTAAGGATATAGCCAAAGACCTCATTAACCTCTATGCCAAGCGAAAAGATGCTCCGGGTTTTGCCTATTCCAATGACGGATTTCTTCAGGCAGAACTTGAGTCTTCATTTATTTATGAAGATACTCCAGATCAGGCCAAGGCCACAGAAGATGTAAAAGCCGATATGGAACTACCTCACCCAATGGACAGATTGGTTTGTGGAGATGTGGGTTTTGGTAAAACAGAAGTGGCCATCAGGGCTGCTTCAAGGCAGCCGTTAATGGTAAACAGGTAGCGGTACTTGTGCCAACAACTATATTGGCCATGCAGCATTACAGAACATTTTCTGAGCGCCTGTCCAATTTCCCTCTCAAGGTGGAATACATTAACCGTTTTAAGACTACCAAACAGATCAAAGAAACCCTTCAGCGGGTGAAGGAGGGTAAAACGGAGATTCTGGTAGGGACACACCGCATTGTCAATAAGGATGTAGAGTTTAAGGACTTAGGTCTGCTGATCATTGACGAAGAGCAAAAGTTTGGTGTCAAAGTGAAAGACAAGTTGAAGGAGTTAAGGGTGAATGTAGACGTATTAACACTCACCGCAACACCTATCCCTCGTACGCTTCATTTTTCACTTATGGGAGCCCGAGACCTGAGTGTCATTGCAACTCCTCCACCTAACAGACAACCTGTTACGACAGAAATACACACTTTCAATGATGAACTGATTCGCGATGCTGTCAGCTTTGAATTAAGAAGAGGTGGTCAGGTATTCTTTGTACATAACCGCATCAATGATATTGAACAGGTAGGAAATATCATTTTGAGGCTGGTACCAGATGCCCGAATCGGCATCGCTCATGGCCAAATGGATGGTACTTTGCTTGAGAAACGCATGGTCAAATTCATTGAAGGCGAATATGATGTACTGGTTTCGACTAATATCATCGAATCAGGGCTGGATATTCCTAATGCCAATACCATCATTATCAATCATGCACATATGTTTGGCCTTTCCGATTTGCACCAAATGCGAGGAAGGGTGGGTCGTTCTAACCGAAAGGCATTTTGTTACCTGCTCACTCCTCCAACCATAGGGCTTACCAGTGATGCCAGAAAAAGATTGAGTGCACTGGAGGAGTTTTCAGACCTGGGTGATGGTTTTAAAGTGGCTATGCGTGATCTGGATATTCGTGGAGCAGGTAATTTACTAGGTGCTGAGCAAAGCGGGTTTATCTCTGATTTGGGTTTCGACATGTATCATAAAATACTCGATGAAGCTGTTCAGGAGTTGAAAGAAACAGAGTTTAAAGAGCTATTTACCAAAGACCTGGTCAAAGAAGCCGCACAAATAGTGGCACAAGACTGTACAATAGAAACAGATCTGGAAATACTCATTCCCGATACATATGTCTCCAATACAACAGAAAGGATAGGTCTTTACGCCAAGCTGGATAATATCAAAAACGAAGAAAAACTGGAGCGTTTTGTCAAAAACCTAAAAGACCGGTTCGGTCCAATTCCGGAATCTGTACAAGACCTGATTCAAACGGTGAGATTACGTTGGCTGGCGGAAAAACTAGGGTTCGAGAAAGTTATCCTAAAGAATGAGTCGATGAAATGCCATTTTGTTCCTTCAGACAAGGAAGCTTACTTCCAATCCGAAACTTTTGGTAAGGTACTGTCATTTGTACAGCAACACCCGAGGCAATGCAAAATGAAGGAATATAAAACCCGACTGATTCTTAAAATCGATGAAGTACTGACTGTCAATGAAGGTAAAGACTGGTTAGCACAAATGTTAGGTTAGTCTTTTTGTTTTTCCAGAAAACCCTGGGAAACCCTGAGGTAGGCATACATGGTGTTATTCACTAGGTCCATATGAAATCTCAACTGCCTTACACGGGTTTTGAATTCTTCAAAATTGCGGAAAGAATCTGATGGTCCTAAGTTCCCCAGAATATCAAAGAGCTTCACAGCATTTTCTGAGTAAAACTCCTGTGCGGCATAGATCTCTGCAATCTCCATGTTGACCTCATTCGGAAGATAGGTAAGAGAGTTGTTAATCTTTGCTACTTCCAGTGCAGACTGGCCTAAGAATGAAAAGGAGAACCCTACCCCTAAGCCTTCGGTTGACTCAGTATCATTTACATTCAAAGCCAACCAATTATCCAGTGTTTTAATATCACTTGCCACCTGCGAAGAGTCATTCATCAGTTCCCTGCGATTTTCGCTAACCTCTTCAATAATATTCTTCAATGACTGCTGAGCCAGTTTTCTATTCAGGTAGTCCTGTCTCCATTCAGTCAGGGCCATGGCCAACACCACGGCCACAACAATGGATAGGAACTCGAATGTTGCTCTGCGAATACTGATTTTGGAAGCCATTAGAAGCTCATTAGATCCTTGAATTTAAGGGTTTGTCTTCTCGAAACATCAATTTCCTCACCTCCCTTGAGGTAAATTCGCAAGCTCCCACTAAACCAGGGTTCTATTCTTTCAATCCATTTTAGGTTAATGATTTGCTGCCTGTTTGCTCTAAAGAAGGTTTTATCATCTAATCTTGACTCCAGATAATTAAGAGTTCTGGTGATCATGGGCTTTGAATTGCCGAAATACACGGTGGTGTAATTTCCGCTCACTTCAAAAAGTCGGATGTCCGAAAGCTGTACAAACCAGCATTTCTCACCATCTTTCACAAATACCTGATCATTGATAGTCAGTTTATCATCGTGGTTTTCTTCTTCCTTCTCTTTCTTCTTGATCTTGTCGAAAACCTTCGATACGGCTCCGGCCAATCGCTGCTTCTCCACAGGTTTAACCAAATAATCCAGGGCATTATATTCAAATGCCTTAAGTGCATGCTCATCATAAGCCGTTGAAAAGATTACTTCCGGTACCGATTCAAGTTCTTCTAGTAAGTCGAAACCGCTTTTACCCGGCATTTGAATATCCAGAAATATCAGGTCAGGTTTGAGTTCGCCAATTTTCTCAATGGCCTCATCTACATTGGCTGCTTCTCCGACAATGTTCACATTGTCAAACTCTTTCAATAGTCTTTTCAGCTCGTTTCGGGCCAAACGTGAATCGTCAATTATCAATGTCTTCATAAGCTTATTTTAAAGGAACTTTTACCGTTGCACAAACCATATTTTCATTCATGTTTTCAACTACCAGGCTGGCTTTATTACCATAGAGTAGTCTTAAGCGCTCTTTCGAGTTATTAATACCAATGCCTCTTCTGGCTTTGGGCTTACCATTGTTCATCCTCAGCTGGCCGGTATTCTTGACATAAATGTATACAAAGTCATCCGTCAGTTTAGATTCAATGATGATCTCTCCTCCGTTAGGCAGGTTATTGATAGAATGTTTAATTGCATTTTCAACCAATGTCTGAATGATCATTGGAGGAATCATGGTTTCATCGGAAGCGTCATCTACACTGAACCGGTATTTAAGTCTTTCCTCCAGCTGAATGGCCTCCAGATTCAGGTAGTCTCTTACCACTTCCAACTCTTTTTCAAGTGACACTTTCTCGTACTGATCGAACTGAATAGAAAACCTTAGAAGGTCAGACAAGTGAGTAATTGAGTCTCTGGCCTTTTCAGAATCTTCTACTACCAGAGACCTGATATTATTAAGGCTATTGAAAATAAAGTGGGGGTTGATTTGTGCCTTTAGAGCATTCAATTCTGCATCTTTTATCGAAGCTGAAAGTTTCCACTTTTCAATCTCAACCTCACGGGTTTTCTGTAAATACTGATAAGCAAAGTATAATGATGACCAGCAAAGAAAGTAGATGGCAAAGCTTGTCACATAACTAATCAGAAAAACAAAGAGCTTACTGCCTGAAAAGCTATTCATGCTTGCTTCTCTGATCTTATCCATGGTTTCCTGATCGACATCATCCATCTGAGGTAAACCTATAAATCCATCTACAGCCTCCGGGTTACCTTTCATAACTATCACCATTGCACCGATCAGGATGACCAGACTTAATATGGACATGATTGCACCTTGTATTAAGCTGGCCAGAAATACCCTTGGAACCAGTTTAGGGATTTTAAGACTCTTCCAGTCTTTCCTTTTCACATAACCTCTGTAAAGGTGGCTAATAAATACACCGAGAAGTATTGTTAATATATTGGAGCCCAAAACGGGAAGGAAAGGCAGGAACATGGCCATGGCTAAAAAACTGGTCAGCATGAGTCCTGTCCAGCCACCAAACTGCAATAGCCAATAGAGTTTAGTTTTATTCATATTCCAAATAAAGGGTATTCTCTTCTATTGATGTTAATATAATGCCTGAATGGTTTTATCTACTGATTAGCAGATTTTGAGCAGGTTCATTTTAGTCATCTGCAGATTAAATAATCGTTACTATCTGCTGAACTCCGTATACTTCAGGCATTTAACTGATAAAACTGTTTAATTTTAAAAATAATTACCTTCAAAAGGGCGTTGAGCATGTGAATCTAGGTGAGGGATTGTGATAGATTTGAATAGAAGCTTATATTAGCAAGTTCAAATTTCACCTGGACATAGGAAATTAGATAATCATGAAAACAAGCGTGGGTCAATTAAAAGCGGGTTTGTTGGGTGTAGCCGTACTATTTTCGGCAAGCTCCTGTTCTGTTCTGGGTATTGGTGGAAATAAAGATAACATCAGTGCCACAACCGGAGCAGAATATGCAACCGAAAAAAGTCTTTTGGGCTATCAACCCTACGATGATCAGGAATTGCCGAGCCCTCCGGGTATGGTATTTATTCAGGGTGGTCGAACAATTTTAGGTTCCTTCGAGCAAGACCTCTACGGTTCTCGAGATAATATTGAAAGAACTGTTACTGTCAACTCATTCTTCATGGATGAAACTGAGGTAACCAACAGTAACTGGAAAGAATATGTGTTCTTCCAGTACAACCCACAGGATCTTCCTGTGCCGAAATCCACAACTATTCTGGATCCTGATGATGAGGACAATCAAAATTTAAGTAGCCCTCCGGCTCCTTGGATTCCCGATTACAATGGTCCTACCCATAGCAAGAGTAATCCGCAGAACTACGAAGACATTATTCCTGATGACGATGTTTGGGCCAGCGATTTCTCGTTCAACGATGTTTATGCCGAAAACTATTATAGCAACCCTGGTTTCAATAAATATCCGGTAGTTGGTGTATCATGGAGACAAGTAGCTGACTTCTGTAAGTGGAGAACTGACTTTGTTAACTTAAGTATCATTTTCGGAATGGACTACGAAGAATTACCAGAGCAATTCGTTGAGGAGTTCTTCGTAACAGAGGAGACAACAGGTGATTATCAGTTGGCTATTGGTGGCCAACCTATTGGTGATGTTAGTAGTGGCCAGGGCCAAAACATTGAAATTGCAGACTTTGATGAGTTCCAGCAGGAGGTTGTTGAGTACATCAACGTTCCTGAAAACAGAAGAAGATTTATTGAAAGAGGGATTTACCTTCCTGACTTCAGACTTCCTAATGAAGCAGAGTGGGAATATGCTGCTAAAGCCACAGTAGGAACTGTTTATCTTGATGAAAATGAAGAATATGGCAGAATTTATCCTTGGGATGGAAGAGGAGTTAGAAATCCTTACGGTAAGAGAAGAGGCGAATTGCTGGCTAACTTCAAAAGAGGTAGAGGTGATTATGCCGGTATTGCCGGAAACATCAATAATGACGCCTCTGTAATTCCTGAACCCGTAGGCAGTAGAGAACCTAATGACTTTAACCTGTTTAATATGGCTGGTAATGTAAGTGAGTGGGTATTCGATACCTACAGACCGCTTTCATTCGGTGATTTTGATGACCTCAACCCGGTTAGAAAAGACGGTACTAACGATCCTGAAACTGATTATGGTTGGGAAACACTAGACAGCAAAGACAGCATTGCTGCTAACCAAAACCTCGAGTACAGATCTTTGGTCAATGACAGAGCCAGAGTATATAAAGGTGGTTCTTGGAAAGATGTAGCGTATTGGATGGCTCCTGGAACGAGAAGATATATGGACCTTGACAGAGCGACAAATACCATTGGTTTCAGATGTGCCATGATTTCTATCGGAACACAACAGCTAGACCAGTCCAATGGCCTGATTGGAAAAGTGTTCGGTGGAAAAGAATAAGAAATTCGTAACTAAGAATAAAAGGTGACCAAATGGTCACCTTTTTTATTTTACCCCAGCCATAACAGCAATGCTCAACGAACTTATCCCGGCAGCCAACAAAGGTTCGGCACATGATATGAGAGTAGAACCGGTAGTCAACACATCATCTACCAGCAGCACGTTTTGTCCATTTAAAGAATCTGCGTTTGTGGCTGCAAAGATCCCATCAACACCCTGTATTCGATGAACTTTATCCTTTCGGGTTTGAGAAGCTAGGTTTTTCTCGCGTATCAACATTTCTTTTACAGGAACTTTCAATACTTCGGACAAGCCTTCTCCAAAAGCAAAGGACTGATTATAGCCTCTGTTTTTTAGTTTTTCCGGATGTAAAGGAACAGGAACAATCAGATCGAAAGAGTCTGCATAACCACCGAGTAACAGGTCGTGACCAAACCAACGCCCCATCATTCTGCCAATCTCCTGATTGTCATTGTACTTTAAATCATGCAGAACCTGCTGCATAATCCCATCCTTGATAAAGTAGGCATAGACTAAAACTGACTTGACAGGAACTATTCCCTGAAACTTCTCTTTAAATAGGTGGTCATCCGATAGATGACTATTCGTTTTCGGAAGATTGTAATGACAAGCGGGACATATATATTTGCTACCCTTGGGGAGTGGAGCGTCACAACCCAGACAAAGCTTAGGGTAGATAAGCGATAGAAAATCGTTTAAATAAGTCTGAAGCCTCATTTATATCAAATAATAAAATTATTAATGGGTAAAGTACAAGAATTTAATGATTACAGGGCTATGATGAATGAGAAAATCATGGCTGCTGATAACAAGGTGATCAAGCGTTTTTTCAACCTGGATACCAACGCTTATGCTGATGGGGCACTGGATGTTAAAACCAAAGAAATAGTAGGCCTTGCCTGTTCTATGGTTTTACGTTGTGATGACTGTGTTAAATATCACTTAGGAAAATGCCACGAAAGTGGTGTTTCAGATAAAGAAGTGTTTGAAGTATTTTCAATTGCCAGTTTAATTGGTGGTTCCATTGTAATCCCACACTTAAGAAGGGCGGTTGAATACTGGGAAGCCCTTCAGGAAGAGCAGCATGTATAAAAAAGACCTGGAGCTTCAAATCAGATGGGGAAGGCTAATGTCTTCCCTTAAAGATGTCATTGGAAAAAGACCAAAAGACCTGAATGGTGTTCTTTTCCTGATTGGAGTACAAGAACTGGGTAGAGGCCCTCAGAATTTCAGTAAGGAGGAGAAGCAAGACCTTATGCATATTGCTATTTGCAAAGTACTCAGCTATTCCGGATACTACGAGCTCAAAAGTGTAGATCAGGAAGGGTGGCCTCATTGGGAGTTGGTTAAAAAACTCCCCAAGTTTGACTTACTTGATCAGGAAAAACTGCTGAAAATGCATGTACTGGAATATTTCGAAAAAGAGTATCAACTGAAAATAGAAGTATGAAAATCATCTCTTACAATGTTAACGGTATCAGGGCTGCACTAAAGAAAGGATTTCAGGAGTGGTTGGAGCAGGAGAAACCTGACATTCTATGCCTTCAGGAATTAAAAGCGCTGCCTGAGCAGGTAGAAAACTTTTATGAACAACTAGGTTATGAAATGTATTGGGAAAGTGCTGAGAAAAAGGGCTATTCGGGGGTTGCAATCTTAACCAAACATAAGCCCAACCACGTGGAACATGGCTGCGGTAACTCCTTATATGATAGTGAAGGAAGGGTAATCCGTGCAGATTTCGATAACTTTTCTGTGATGTCTGTTTACATGCCAAGCGGTACAAGCGGAGATATACGTCAGGACTTCAAATACGAATGGCTGGATTTCTTCTACGACTACGCCAACGACCTAACCCAGAATCACCCCAACCTGATTATTAGTGGAGATTATAATATTGCACACAAAGAAATAGACATTCATAATCCTGTTTCTAACAAAAACTCATCCGGCTTTTTACCGGAAGAACGTGCCTGGTTATCCAAGTATGTAGATTCAGGTTTTGTCGATACTTTCAGGCATTTCAATGAGGACCCACATCAATACTCCTGGTGGAGTTACCGGGCCAATGCAAGAGCTAATAATAAGGGCTGGCGTATTGACTACCATATGGCCACAGAAAATATGAAAGACAGGCTTAGTGGAGCATCCATTTTACCTGATGCCCATCACTCGGACCATTGCCCGATAGTAGTTGAAATTGACTAAACAGCAACTTTATTTGCCTGTTTATCAATTGTTTTACAATCCTTTAGAAAGTATTTGCGTAATTAAGGTAGACTAATGGGTGAAGTGTATGGGTTCTAATGAGTCTTTAATCAAACAATTAAGCGACTACAAAAGAAAGTTCTATAAGAACAAGGCCATTAAGGGAGCAATCATCCTTCTCAGTTTGTTTCTCTGTGCCTTTTTAGTAATCAATACGATTGAGTTCTCGGCACATCTTTCCAAAACGGGAAGAGCCATTCTCTTCTATTCATTTCTATTGGCCTTCCTGGGTACATCTTATTGGTTCGTCATTCGACATATCATCATGATGATGAACGACAGCCGACAAATGAGCAATGAAGAAGCGGCTATTCAGATAGGCCAATATTTTCCTGAAGTTTCAGATAAGCTGTTGAATGTTATTCAGCTCGAAAAGCTTACCGATAAACAGAGTGATTTATTAATTGCCGGAATACAGCAAAAGAGTCTCAAACTACAGAAAATACCTTTTGTTAGTGCGGTAGACCTCTCTGCCAACAAGAAGTACATTAAGTATTCATATTTACCCGCTGCCATCATTGTTCTTCTTCTTGTGTTCATTCCTCAGTTTCTGACTGAGAGCTCAACAAGAATCATTAACTATAATAATGACTTTGTTCCTGAAGCACCATTCAGGTTTATTGTTGATGATGAGTCGTTGAGTGGTTTTAAAGATGAACCATTCAAGATTACGGTTAACACAGAAGGTCGAGCCGTACCAGAAAACGTCTTTGTATGGTTGAATGACCGAAAGATTAAAGCTACTCAGACCGGTACAGGAACCTTCGAATATCAAATTGCAAGACTAAAGGATGGAACAAGCTTTAAGGTTGAAGCGGAAGGAATAGTTTCCGATAATTATGATGTCAATACCCTATTGAGGCCTAGCCTCTCTTTGTTCGATATTGACCTCAATTACCCTGATTATACTCGTATTCAGGATGAATCAGTAAAAAACTCCGGTAACCTGACTGTTCCGGAAGGCACCAGTGCCACGTGGAACATTAACACCAGTAATACAGAAGAAGTCATCTTTTTCTTTGAGACGGAAAACAACAAAGAAGCTGGTGTATCAAACACCGGAAACAATTTCTCCTTGGAGAAGAAGCTAAATCGCAGCAGCAACTACTCCATCAACCTGCGCAATTCCAATAGCAGCAACAGAGATTCACTAAAGTTTCAGATAGAGATTATCAAAGACAAAAGCCCGTCTATTATCCTTGATCAGTATCAAGATACTGTTCTCTACAAAAACATTGTGCTTGGTGGCAAAATTGAAGATGATTACGGCTTTAGTTCGCTTCAACTTAATTATAGTTATGATGGGCAAAACTATGAACAAGTAAATGTTCCTTTTAACCCCGCCACTCTGGACCAGTCCTACTACTATGTTTTTAAACTAGACTCAGCAAGGATTAAGGCTGGTGCTGAACTCACTTATTACATGCAAGTAGGTGATAACGATGGGGTTAATGGCTATAAATATGCAAAATCGGCCTCATACAATTTCAAAGTGCCTTCTCTGGAAGAGTTGGAAGAGGATATAGAAAGATCTAGCCAAGCCGTGCAGGATGATATTGATAAAACACTAAAAGAGGCCGAAGAACTCAATCAGAAGATACAAGAAGCCGATGAGCGTCTTAAGACCAAGAAAGAGATGGATTGGCAGGATGAAAAACTGATGCAGGAAATTCTTGATCAGAAGGAGCAACTAGCCAAGAAAGTAGATGAACTGAAAAAGCAGAATCAGCAGAACAACCAGAAGCTCAATCAATTCAAACCTCAAAACGAAGAGATCAGACAAAAAATGGATCAGCTGCAGGACATTATGAATAGTGTTCTGGATGAAGAAACTAAAAAACTATACGATGAACTTAGAGAATTACTTGAACAAGAGTCTGACATAGAGGAGTTTAGAGACAAAATGGAAGAGTTGAAGAATGACGGAGGTAATCTCGAAGAAGACCTGGAAAGAACATTGGAACTCTTCAAGAAACTTCAATTTGATATGAAACTGGAGGAAAGTATCGAGCAGCTCGAAGAAGAAATACAGGATCAAAAACAACTTGAAGAAGAAACAGACAAAGGAGAGAAGTCTAGCGAAGAATTAGCTAAGGAACAGGCAGAAGAGCAAGAAGATCTTAAAAAACTGAAAGAACAACTAGATAAGCTCAATGAGCTGAATCAAAACCGGAAAAATCCAGACCAAATACCTCAAGATTCTAAAGAACAACTGGAAGAGATACAGGAAGATCAGAAAGAGGCTGAGGAATCACTAAAAGAAGCTGCTGAACAAGAACAGCAACAAGGTGAAGAGAGTAAAGAGGAACAATCAGAACAGGAGCAGGGAGAGCAGCAACAGGGCGACCAGCCAAGACAAAAAGCTGTAAAATCGCAGCAACGTGCAGGCCAAAAAATGGAGCAATTGAAGCAAAGCCTTCAATCCATGCAGAGCAGCATGCAAATGGAGCAACAAATGGAGGACATGGACAATCTGCGCGATCTGGTCGATAACCTGGTAACGCTCTCATTCAATCAGGAAGGTCTGATGGATGAGTTCAGGGATATTAATCAGAGTGACCCCCGTTTTGTAAAGCTTGGACAGGAACAACTCAAGCTAAAGGATGACTCTCAAATCATACAAGACAGTCTGGTAGCTTTATCACAAAGAGTTTTTCAAATCTCTTCCTTCGTGATGAAAGAGCTCAACGAAATGAATCGTCAGATGGATGGCGCCATTGAATCTCTAAAAGAAAAAAGAGTCAATGAAGTAGTCGGCAAACAGCAATTCACTATGACCTCCATCAATAACCTGGCTTTACTATTAGATGACGTACTTCAACAAATGCAGCAACAAATGGCTGCACAAATGAATGGCCAAAAAGGTCAGGCCAAGAATCAGAAGAATAATCCTCAGCTCAATGGTCTGTCTGAAATTCAAAAACAATTAAGTCAACAGATTCAAGACTTAAAACAGAGTGGTAAGAGTGGAAGAGAGCTATCTGAAGAACTTGCCAGAATGGCTGCGCAGCAGGAACGCCTAAGAAATGCGCTTGAAAACTTTGAAACCGGAATGGAGGGAAATAAATTAGGCGAGAAAATTGAGAAGTTGGTTGAGCAGATGGAGCAAAACGAATGGGATCTCATTAATAAAAATATTACTGATGAAACCATAGAAAGACAACAAGATATTCTCACCAGACTGTTAGATGCCGAAAACTCTATGAGGGAAAGAGGTGAAGACGATCAACGAGAAGCCCAAACGGCAGAAGATTTTGAACTATCAATACCAGAATCACTGACAGAATACTTAAAAGCCAAAGAGAAAGAAATTGAATTATTAAAAACAATTCCTGCTAAACTCAATCCTTACTATAAAAAGGAAACCAATAAATACTTCAAAAAAATCAAAGAAAAGAACTGAGCTCACTGAATGAAGAATATTAGTATTGAAATACCTTCTCTTACCGAAAACATAAGAATCGTTGAGAGCTTTATAGACAATGCAAAGGAGAAGTATGAGCTGACTGATGATCTTTATGGAAACATCATGATTGCTGTTATTGAGTCAGTCAACAATGCCATTATTCATGGTAACCAGACAGACAAACAGAAAAATGTTCGTTTAACAGCCCAGCTACTCGATGGAGAAATCATTTTCTGTGTTAGTGATCAGGGTATAGGTTTCGACTATAAAAACCTACCAGATCCAACAGCTCCGGAGAATGTAGAGAAAATAGGAGGAAGGGGTATTTTCCTTATGCGTAATCTGGCCGATGAAATTCAATTCAAAGATGATGGCCGCACCGTAGAGTTAACTTTCTATCTCGATTAGAAATGTCAGTTCATTTTTTCTCTGAGGACATTGAATTCAAACTCGAGCATAAGTCCAACATCAGAAAATGGATTTCTCTTATCATAGAAAATCAAAATCACGAACTAGAAGAAATCAATTATATCTTCTGTTCTGATGAGTATCTGCTCGACATTAATCGGAACTACCTTCAACACGATTACTATACCGACATCATTACCTTCGACAATAGAGACCAAGCAGACGATCCTATTTCATCAGACATATTTATCTCTATAGACAGAGTCAAAGACAATGCACAGTCACTTAACAACTCCTTTGATCAAGAACTATATCGTGTTATGATACATGGAGTTCTTCATTTATTGGGCCAGGGAGACAAAACGGAGCAGCAACAAATGGAGATGAGAAAAAGAGAAGAAGCTTCGCTATCTTTGCTCCGGATTCCAAAAGTATAGTGTTCCACGTGAAACTTTAAGTCTTTCAAATCACTTATTGTTCCACGTGGAACAGTAGGTTAAAGGAGAGTATATGTATCCAGAATATGACATCATCGTAGTTGGAGCCGGTCATGCCGGCTGTGAAGCAGCAAATGCCGCTGCTCGCATGGGCTCTAAAGTTCTTCTAATCACTATGAACATGAACACCATTGCTCAAATGTCATGTAATCCCGCTATGGGTGGAGTGGCCAAAGGGCAGATTGTTCGTGAAATAGATGCACTAGGAGGAATGTCGGGTATTATTTCCGACAAATCCATGATTCAATTCAGAATGCTCAATAAGTCTAAGGGCCCAGCCATGTGGAGTCCAAGGACCCAAAACGACCGGATGAGGTTTGCCGAAGAATGGCGATTGGCACTGGAGAGAAATCCGAATGTCGACTTTTGGCAGGAAATGGTCACTGGCATAACAGTTGACAATGGCAAGGTCACAGGTGTTAAAACCGGAATGGGCATAGACTTCAAAGCCAAATCTGTTATCCTTACCTCTGGTACATTTCTTAATGGGGTTATTCATATAGGAGAAAAACAATTCGGTGGTGGTAGAACAGGTGAGCATGCTGCTAAAGGTATTACTGAGCAGTTAGTCCAACTTGGCTTTGAAGCAGGTAGAATGAAAACCGGAACTCCTCCCAGAGTAGATGGTCGTTCATTAGACTACAACAAAATGGAAGAACAACCTGGTGATGAAAATCCTCAAAAGTTCTCCTTCAGTCATGAAACAACCCCTTTAACTAAACAGAGAAGCTGTTTCATTACTTATACCAATCCTGAAGTTCATGAAACATTGGAGAAAGGATTCGACAGATCTCCTATGTTTAATGGTCGTATCCAAGGTCTTGGCCCTAGATACTGTCCATCTATCGAAGATAAAATCAACCGATTCGCTGAACGTAATCGACATCAGATCTTCGTAGAACCCGAAGGTTGGGATACAGTAGAAATCTACGTCAACGGATTTTCTACGTCCTTGCCTGAAGACATACAGTATGAAGCCATCAAAAAGATCCCAGGTTTCGAGCAAGTTAAAATGTTCAGACCTGGTTACGCCATTGAGTACGACTTCTTTCCGCCTACACAATTGGGCCTCACCCTAGAGACCAAGCTTGTAGAAAACTTATTCTTCGCAGGTCAGATTAATGGAACAACCGGTTATGAGGAAGCTGCCTGCCAAGGGTTAGTAGCTGGTATCAATGCACATCAAAAAATCAACGATCTGGATAAGTTCACACTTAGCAGATCTGAGGCATATATTGGTGTATTAATTGATGATCTCATCAATAAAGGTACCAATGAACCATATCGCATGTTCACCAGTAGAGCTGAACATCGTATTCTTCTCCGACAGGATAATGCCGATCTAAGACTTACTGAAAGAGGTCATCAGTTAGGCCTCGCATCAGATGAGCGATTACAACAGACCAAGGAAAAGCAAAAGCAACTCGATCGACTCATCAATGATCTCAATCAAAAGAAGGTAGATCCTGCCATTGCCAATCCTATGTTAGATAAGCATGGAACAGCAACAATTCAGCACAGAACAACTTTGAATAAGTTGGTTAAAAGACCACAGCTTGATATTCAAAACCTAAAAGAGATTAACGAGGATATTTCGACCTATCTGGGTAAGTATGATTCTGAAATCATTGAAGCTGCTGACATTCATATCAAATATGAAGACTACATTGATAAAGAGATGAAACTCGCTCAGAAAATGAATGAGTTAGAGCACGTCAAAATTTCAGACAAAATGAACTTTGCAGAAATACCCGCGCTTTCTGCAGAAGGAAGAGAAAAGCTTAATAAAATCAGACCTGCCACATTAGGCCAGGCATCCAGAATAAGTGGGGTATCACCGGCAGATATTTCCGTTTTGATGGTTTATATGGGGAGATAAGGAAGTGAAAGAAATTGTTGCCTGTAGTATTTGTGGAAATCAAACCCTGAAACCCCACCTCACCACACAGGACTATTTTGGTTCCGGGGACTCATTCAATCTATTACTTTGTACACAGTGTCAAACACTATACACATCTCCTCTTCCAGACGAAAAAGAGATTGTAAAATACTATAAGTCAAATAGTTACGTATCACATGGAGACTCTGTTAACCCAATATTCGATAGGGTTTATAGGTTCATTCAGAATAAAAACCTGGCATACAAGAAAAAGATCATACACAAGTACACCATCGGTCATTCCATTCTCGATTATGGTTGTGGTACCGGTACTTTCCTATCCTACATGTCAAAGCACGGTTGGGATACCCTTGGCATCGAGCCCGATGAACAAGCCAGACAAATAGCTCTTAATAATAGAATTGATTTAACCAGTATAGATCAACTAACACAATCCTTCGATTCCATTACTCTGTTTCACGTTCTGGAGCATGTTCATTCATTAAATGAAACTCTCACTCAACTTATAAGCTGTCTTAACCGAAACGGAGTTTTGATCCTGGCTCTTCCTAATTACAAATCTTACGATGCTGAGCATTATCAGGAACATTGGGCCGGATATGATGTTCCCCGTCATCTTTATCACTTTAGTCAAAAAAGTATATTTACTCTGGCCAAGAAACTTGGTTTGAATATTGTTGCAACACATCCCATGCATTTCGACAGCTATTATGTTAGTCTCCTTTCTGAAAAGTATAGATCAGGATCCAGTAAGATTCTCAAGGCATTTTACCAGGGCATGGTATCTAATAGAAAAGCACAGAAGACAAAAGAATATAGTAGTCTGATATATATCCTGAGCAAATGAGATTACAATACCCAATTATCATCTATATCTTCATTCTCCTGATCCAGGGTTGCGCCAATGTAAGCTCACCACAAGGCGGACCTGAAGATGAAACTCCTCCACAACTCATATCTTCAGTACCAGATCAAGAACAAACCAACTATCAGGGTCAGACCATTCTTCTGAATTTCGATGAATGGGTTAACACCAGAAACATCGAAACAGAAGTAATCATTACCCCAAGAATTGTAAGTTCTTTCAAAACGAAAGTCAAAAAGAATCAGGTTGAGATTACCTTCTTTGAACCCCTCTTGGAAAACACTACTTATGCCGTCTCCTTTGGTGGAACAATACGGGATGTCACTAATAATAACCCAGCTGAAAACCTTAACCTTAGTTTCTCTACAGGGCCCTATATAGATAGTCTACAGATTTCCGGAACTATTAAATCTCTAATCGATCAGGAACCCGCTGAAGAAGTACTAGTCGCCCTATACGACAACAACGACTCCACCAATATTCTCAATGGAGTAGCCTCATATTTCACACTCACAGATACAACAGGAAACTATCAATTCCGTAATCTCCGTCCGGGAACTTACCGAATCTATGCCGCACGTGACGACAACAATAACAACCGGGCTGACTCTCAGTCCGAGCGTTATGGCTTTTATCCTGACAGCCTTATGCTCACCAATAATATTGAAAACATCGATTTCACTATACAAAATCTGAATACCACAGAGATTAAAACACTCAATGCCAGACATTTTGGAGAATATTTCGACATTACATTTAATAAACAATTCACTGATTTTCAAATACTTACAGTCGGAAACTTTTATTATAGACCCGAAGGACCTGATAAAATGAGATTCTTCCGGAACGACAGAACCTATGGAGATACACTTGATCTTATTTACCAGGTCAAAGATTCTCTCAATACCATTCTTCAGGATACGGTCGGTCTGTATTTCTCTGAATCTAAAATTGACAAAACCGATTTTACAATCTCTACCGATCCTGCTACACCACAAGCAAGCCCCACAGATACCTTAATTTTCAAATTCAGTAAACCTATCGTCTCATATAACCTGGATAGTATCAGTATCAACCTGGACAGCACCAGAACCTTCACACTTAATCCACAACTATTCAGATTTAATCAATACCGTACTGAACTCAATACAGGGTTCATACCTGACCAACAACTAAATGAGAAAGATGTCCAACTTACGATCATCACTCACAAGGCAGCATTTATTTCAGCCGATCAGGACAGCTCCAAACGATTCGAGAAAAAGTATAACCATTTAGAAGAATCAGAAACAGCTGTTATTTCCGGTCAGGTGATTTCTTCATCAGCTAATGTGATAATTCAGTTACTTAGCGCCAATAATAAGAGAGTGCTACGTGAAACAAACACCAAGACCTTTGAATTCAGTTACCTGCCTGCAGGCAGATATATGGTGCGTGTCATTGACGATCGTAACGGTAATGGTCGCCTCGATATTGGTAATATCCTTACCAACGAAGTACCGGAAGATGTACATTATTATTTCGATACCTACTACAAAACCAAAGTCATCGAAGTGAGGAAAAACTGGGCTAATTCCGATATCAACATCAGTTTTTAAGTTGTGTATAACCGTATTGATCTATGTGGAGAAAAGAAAAGCAATCCACTCTTAGCTCTGATTTCAGTCATTACGTTAATAATTCAGTGATCCATTCACATAATATCCTGAACTGATCCACAACTCAAACAGTTTGCATCAATATCAACAAAAAGAAGATCTTATCAACAGTAATTCATAAGTCATTGATTTTCTAGAAAATAGAAATCGATAACCTGTTAATAAGTAATTATTTCTAAACCATATCTACACATAGGTTATGGATAACTCACCTATCAACAGTTATCCACTTTTACACAGCCTTAATAGATATGATAAAAAATTATTTAATATTTAAATATATATAAATGGTATGTTGAAACTGTTGATAAAGCCAAACACTGGATTAGTTCTCATGTTCGCCTTGCTTGTTACTTCGACAATGGTAATGGGTCAGAACAGTGATCCGGTAATGATTGCTGAAGAATATCTTACTCAGGGTGAAGTTGAAAAAGCCAGGAGTGAATTCGAAAAATTGGCGCGTAGCAGACAGTACATTCCATTAATCCATAATACATATTTCAATCTTCTATTATCTGAAGAGGATTTTGATGAGGCAGAGAAATATCTTAAAATGGTTCTCCGTCAAATGGATAACAGTTTCAATTATGCCATTGATATGGGCGTACTCTATCGGGCCAAAGGAGAAGACGAAAAAGCGAGTTCCTATCTGGATGATTTAATTGATCGGGTCACCGGTAACGAAGATGTTCAGCAAAAAATGAACGACACGCGCTTTTTGGCCCAAATGTTTTTCGAGAAGAACTTTAGAGACAAGGCCATTAAAACTTATGAGAAGGGTAGAGAGTCATTCGGGCGTAGTGATTTATTCGCGCTGGATCTGGCGAACGTTTATCGCGTTATGAATGAGAAGGAAAATATGGTCACAGAATATCTGAACTTTTCCAAATCTCAACCCAGGAACATCGGTTATGTCAAAAACTCTCTTCAAAGGTATTTGACTGAGCCCACCGATATGGATACCCTTGAAATTGTTCTTTACGACTTCATTCAGGAAGAAGCCGGTAATCCGGTGTTCAACGAGCTGCTGGTTTGGACCCATCTGCAACAAAAAAATTTTTCGGCTGCCTTACGGCAGGCAAGGGCCCTCGATAGACGAATGGAGAATAATGGCCAAAATATTCTCAATGTAGGAATGATTGCTTTTGAAAATGATGATTTTAAAAATGCCTCAAAAGCTTTTGATTATATCATCACAGATTTTCCTGAAAGCCCCAATCAAAGGCTCGCACAACGCTATTCCTTACTTGCAGAAGAAGAGGTCATCAAAACAACCTTCCCCGTAGATAGCACAGCTGTAAGGCGACTCATAGAAAAGTATGATGTGTATAAACAGGAATCAAGAGATATATTTTCGGCCATGGAAGCCCAGAGACGTATTGCGCTTTTGCAAGCGTTTCAACTCAATGAAATCGAAACGGCCATTGCTACGCTTCAGGAGTTGGTGAATCAACCAGTAGGCAAACATAGAGTGATAGCTGAAGCCAAAATGGACTTGGCGGATATTTACCTTCTCGACAAACAGCCATGGGAATCTATACTCCTCTATGGCCAGGTTGAGCGCATGTTCAAAGATGAACCTCTCGGCTACACAGCGAAACTAAAGAGTGCTAAACTTTCATACTTTAAGGGTGAGTTTGAACTGGCTCAAAGTCATCTGGACATTTTGAAACTGGCCACCTCAAGAGAAATTGCCAATGATGCACTTGACTTAAGTATTCTGATCAAGAATAATACGGTCTTTGATACTACCGATGTCATCATGCAAAATTATGCTAACATCGAACTGATGATTTTTCAAAATCAAAAGAAAGAGGCCATTCATGCCATGGACTCTATGTTGACCAAGTATCCTGACCATTCTATTGCAGATGAGGTACTTTTGTTAAAGGCCAATACCCTAAGAGAACTGGGAGATTTTGAACAGGCCATGGAGTCGGTACAGAAAATCAATGAGAAATTCTATTATGATATTTTGGGTGATGATGCCTTATTCCTGACGGGGTTAATTCTTGAGGAAAATCTTAACAGAACAGAAGAAGCGATGCAGGTTTATTCAGACTTGCTTACCAAATTCAAAGGTAGTATCTATGTGGCCGAAGCGCGGAACAGGTTCCGAACCTTGCGCGGAGATTTCAATAACTGACATTAATGGCCCAGTCTTTCAACAACCTCAGAGTTGGCAAAACTTTCAAATTGACTAATTTCGGGGAAACATATGAATTTGAAATACTAGAAATATTGGCAGATGGAGATTGCCAATTGAAAGACATAAATACTCTGGAGAAATACAGACTTTTTGACTTGATATGTTTAGGCAAAGGAGATGATTTTGACATTGAATCCCTCTAATTACAAGTTAATCTTTCGTTAATTCCAAATTGAATATTTCTCTTTGCGCCAACTATTTAATACCTTCAAAGTCCTCAGCTAGGGAAGACCTAACCAAATAGACCCTGAAAATGTACATTAGAGAGTTAGCAGCTGTTTTTTTAACAGGTTTGGCCTTGTTGGCTCTACCCTTTTCAGCTAATTCGCAGTCTGAGCAACAGATAAAAAATGAGCTTGAAAAAAGAGGTATTGATACCTATGAAGAAGTTCAGGCTGAATTAAGAAAAAGAGGTATGAGTGAGGCTGATGCCAGAAGACAGGCACGCCTCTACGGAATAAATTACGATGAATATCTCAGAAAATATATCCTAACTAAGCCAAAGGATTCAACTAATATGGATGCTATTACATCCATTGAGCTCGATACAGTGGATTATACCACTGAAGTTAAGGACAGATATGAGCAGGTTGAACCTCAGGAACCAATTGAAGAGAAAGGATCTGGCCTTCCTTATTTCGGCTACAATATTTTCAATTCGAATCCTTACGCCAATCAGCAAGGTTTAGTAGGCAATATTGATCCAGGTTATATTATTGGTCCCGGAGATGAGTTGCGTGTTTATTTATGGGGAGAGGCAGAATTTCAATTCGAAGGTAAAGTTGATATTAATGGTAACCTGTTCATACCAAATGTGGGTCAGGTGTTCGTTTCGGGAACTACCTATAGCAATCTTCATGATAGACTTAAGCAATATTTATCGAGATTCTACTCAGGGCTGGCTAAATCCCCGGCTGCCATTTTTCTCGATGTTTCATTAACCAAACTGAGACCAATAAGAATTATGGTGATGGGAGAGTCCAAAAATCCAGGCTCACTTCTCATCAACTCCTTTGCGACTACCATGAATTCCATCTATGCCTCCGGAGGCATTCAAACATCAGGCTCATTGAGAGAAGTAAAGGTTTTCAGGAATAATAAGTTTATATCAACGATAGACCTATATGACTACCTCATTAAAGGAGCAGTATCAGAGGATATACGCCTAATGAGTAATGATGTCATATTTATCCCAAGTCGTTTGAATACCATTTCAATTCAGGGAGAGGTGAATAGAGAGGGAATTTATGAGTTGAAAGGTAATGAGGGGCTAATTGATCTCATTGGATTTGCGGGAGGGCTTAAACCCTCGGCACATACACAATCGGTATCCATCAAAAGAATTAAACCACTAATTGGTAGACCTGCAAATAGTTCATTTGACCGCGAGATCATAACGCTTAACTATAATGAGCTCTTGATGGAAGGAAGAAATTTCACTATGCAAGATGGTGATGAGGTGGTATTTGATCGTGTACTCGACAAGTATGACAATGTGGTAAAAGTAGCTGGTTCTGTTTTCCGACCGGGAGAATATGAATACAGCGAGGGAATGTCATTGGGGCAGCTTGTTCAACGAGCTGGTGGCCTCAGACCTAATACTTATTTTGAGAAGGTAGATTTATTCAGAAGAGACAGAACAGGCGAGTTGAAGTTTCAGTCATTCAATTTGACTGAAGTGATGTCAGGTTCAGGCAGATCAGACCTATTGCTTCAGGCAGATGATTCCCTGAAGGTTTACAATACAGAAGAATTAAAGAGCCTTGAAACGGTTTCTATTGAAGGATACCTGTCCGAACCGAGAACGGTTTTGTGGAGGGAGAACTTTACACTGTATGATCTCATTTTTATGTCTGCCAATGTAGAAGACCTGGAATATAAAAACCGAATACTGACCAACCGTGCAGATTTATTGAGGTTTCAGGAAGGCCAAACAGAATATCAGGTAATTCCTTTCAACCTTGATAATGTTTTGGACAAGAGGTTCAATGCCGTTCTCAAGCCCAGGGATCGCGTAATCCTATACAGTCGAGACATAAACGAAGTGCTGGATCAGTATGTGACTATCAGAGGAGCTGTTAAAAATGAAGGTAGATATGCATTAACCGATAGTATGTCAATTGAGGATTTAATACTTCAGGCAGGAGGTTTTGTAAGAACTGCTTTCAGAGATTCAGTGACTATAACCAGAGAGAACTTTGACTTCAGTGGCAACCTGATTGCGAGAATTAATCGTGTCCCTACAGATATGGATTATTTGCTAGGTAACAGTATTGAGTCGGTGAATAGCTATTATCTGAAGCATAATGATAATGTAACTGTAGACCTGATCCCAGGCTCGTCCGAATCTAGAGAAGTGAAGTTAACAGGCGAAATCAAATTTCCTGGCAGTTACTTCTTACAGAGCAAGGAAGAAACGCTGAAAGAAGTTTTAAGTCGGGCAGGAGGGGTTTCACCAAATGCCTATTTGAATGGAGCTAAGTTTTTCCGAAATGGGAAACAATTGGCTTTTTCGCTGGATGATCTTATGAATAGAGATACTGACTCTTTCAACATTATACTTCAGCCAAATGATAGTATTTATGTTCCCGAGGCCTTCTATACTGTAAGAGTAGAAGGGGAGGTGAGTAACCCTTCTCTTCAGAAGTATCGACCCAACCAAACTGTAAGAGCCTATATCAAAGATGCTGGCGGAAAGACAAAGAATGCGAACAAGATATATATCACCAACGCTAACGGCTTCACCAAAAAAGTAGGATGGCTCCAAAACCCTAAAGTGTTGGATGGGTCTATCATTACTGTTTCTGCAAAGCCACCGAAAGAGCCGAAGGAACCAGGTAAGTTTCTGGAGAACTTTGGAACACTTGCTGCCATCATCAGCTCAACGCTTACCACTATTTATCTGGTAGAAAGACTCAATTAAAACATACTTCTTAAAATAAGCTTAACATACTTTCGGAAAAATAGTATGCATGCATAACAAATTTTTTCTAACTTCGTAAGCCTCACAAGAGAATATGAAGAGAGAAGAAACCGTAGATCACCATATAAAAACCTGCTGGCATGCGATTTACAGAATGTACAATCAGGAAGCAGCCAAGCATAACAGTACCACGTCTCAGGCATTCGTGGTATTAAATATTGATCCGGTCGAAGGTACTCCCGCTACCAAAATAGCTCCTTTAATGGGCCTCGAATCCAGAAGCCTCACCAGGATGCTCAAGACTATGGAAGAAATGGGAGTTATCTACAAAAAGAAGGACCCCACAGATGGAAGGTCTGTCAGGATTTTCCTGACAGATTTAGGTAAAGAAAAGCGAAGAATTTCTAAAGAAACAGTCATCTGTTTTAATGAAGCTGTTCGACAATCGATTGCACCCGAGAAACTCGATGCCTTCTTTGAAGTCATAACCAAGATTAATCAAATCGTTGAATCAAAAAATATATTCAGATAAGCATGAAACGAGCCATTAAAAAAGTTGCAGTGCTGGGTTCAGGAGTAATGGGCTCCCGAATCGCCTGTCATTTTGCGAATATTGGTGTTGAAGTGCTATTGCTTGATATCGTTCCCCGGGACCTGCCTGAAGAAAAGAAAAAGGATAAGGCTGCCCGAAATAAAATTGTAAACGATGCACTGGCATTCGCACTCAAATCTAAGCCCTCACCAATCTATGACCAGAAGTTTGCCTCCCTTATTTCCACGGGAAACTTCGAAGACGACATGTCGAAAATCAAAGATGTAGATTGGATCATTGAGGTGGTTGTGGAAAGGTTGGACATTAAGAAAATTGTCTTTGATCAGGTTGAGCAACACAGAAAGCCTGGTACTTTAATTACATCCAATACCTCTGGTATTCCAATGCACATGATGTGCGAAGGTAGAAGTGAAGACTTCCAGAAGCATTTCTGTGGAACACACTTCTTCAATCCTCCTAGATATTTGAGGTTACTCGAAATTATTCCCGGTCCAAAAACAGATCCGGAGATCATCGACTTCCTGATGCACTATGGAGACCTCTACCTCGGCAAGGAAACAGTGCTTTGTAAAGACACGCCAGCTTTCATTGCGAACCGAATAGGCATTTATGCCATCATGTCTGCCATGCATACTATTGAAGATATGGGTTTAACGGTGGGTGAAGTAGATCGTATGACAGGTCCTATCATCGGTAGAGCCAAGTCGGCCACTTTCAGAACGATGGATGTGGTTGGTCTGGACACTACAGTGAATGTGGCCAATAACCTCTATGAGGGACTTCCAAATGACGAATCCAAGGAAGCTTTCAAACTTCCTAACATTGTTAAGGAAGTACATGAGAAAGGTTGGTTTGGCGACAAGTCAGGTCAGGGATACTTTAAGAAGACAAAGGATAAAGACGGAAATCGTGAGATCCTGGAATTAGACCTTAAAACTTTCGAGTACGGCCCAAGAACCAGAGCCAACTTCAAAGCCCTTGAGGCAGTGAAAGAAGAAGAAGACCTCAAAAAGAGAATCGTTCAGCTTGTCAATTTTGACGATAAAGCAGGCGAATTCTACAGAAGAACCTTCTTCGACACCTTCAAGTATGTCTCTTTTAGAATTCCTGAAATTTCAGATGAGCTCTACAGAATAGATCAGGCTGTTTGTGCCGGCTTTGCCTGGAAGATGGGTCCTTTCGACACCTGGGATTTACTAGGGGTTAAAAAGGTGGTAGAGCAAATGGAGTCCATGGATCTTAAACCGGCAGACTGGGTTTATGAAATGCTTGAGGCAGGAAATGACTCCTTCTACCTGATTGAGAATGGCATTAAGAAGTATTACGATATTCCATCTAAATCTTACAAAACCATTCCGGGTACGGAAGATTTAGTGATCCTCGAGAATATTCGAGAAACCCACAAAGTCTGGGGTAATGCCGGATCGTCTTTGTTCGACATTGGGGATGGGGTACTCTGCCTGGAGTTCCATACCAAGATGAATGCCATCGGTCAGGAAATTATAGAAGGTATTGAAACCGCTATTTCTATGGCGGAGAAAGACTATAAAGGACTGGTAATTGGTAATGAAGGAGATAATTTCTCTGCTGGTGCTAACCTGGCCATGCTCTTTATGTTCGCAGGTGATCAGGAGTTCGATGAAGTCAACCTTATGGTGGCTCAATTCCAAAATACCATGAAGCGTGCAAAGTTCTCATCTATTCCGGTAGTGGCTGCTCCGTCAGGTCTGGCCTTAGGAGGAGGATGCGAACTCTCTCTACACTGTGATGCCATTCAGGCTCATGCCGAAACCTACATCGGTTTGGTAGAGGTAGGAGTCGGATTGATTCCAGGAGGAGGGGGTACCAAGGAATTGACCCTCAGGGTAGCAGACTCTCTGGCCGAAGGAGATCCTGAACTGAACAGATTGCAGGAGGCCTTTATGAACATTGCCACGGCAAAAGTAGCTACCTCAGCCGAGGAAGCCAGAGCGATGAACATCTTACGACCTCAGGATGAAATAACACTGAATAGAAAACGTCTGCTCACAGATGCCAAAGCCAAAGTACTAGAACTTTATGAGGCAGGGTATACTGAGCCAGTAGAGAGAAAGGATATTAAAGTCCACGGAAGAGTGGGATTAGCCAATTTCGAAGCAGGTATTAATGGAATGCTGCTTGGAAACTACATCTCTGAGCACGATGCCAAGATTGCCAAGAAACTAGCCTGGATTATGTGTGGTGGTGATTTAACTACTCCTCAGGAAGTTTCAGAGCAATATCTACTTGACCTCGAGCGACAAATGTTTGTTGAGTTGACGGCAGAGCCTAAGACACTTGAGCGGATTCACTCAATCCTGTTTAAGGGTAAGCCGCTTCGTAACTAGATGTTAGAATTTAGATGATAGATAATAGACATGCACAATTTTAGGGAATTGAAAGTTTGGCAGAAAAGCAGACTCTTGGTGAAAGAGGTTTACATACTAACAGCAGAGTACCCTACTACAGAGAAATACAATTTGTGTTCTCAAATGCAGAGTTGTGCTGTCTCAATTCCATCAAATATTGCAGAAGGTTCTGGTAGATCAACTGATGTGGATTTTGCCAGATTCTTGGACATTAGCATGGGTTCCTCTCATGAATTGGAATCTCAGCTGTTTCTGTCTTTTGACTTGGGATATGTATCTCAAGAAAAACTAGACCTCTTCTTAGAAATGGTCTGGGAAGTTCAAAAAATGATAACAGGATTGATAAACAAACTTCGAGGTAAGCAATAGTCAATGTACTAATATCTAACCTCTAATCTCTAAAAATATGGATGCTTATATAGTTGCAGGATATAGAACAGCAGTAGGACGCGGAAAGCGCAGTGTTTTAAAAAGCGTACGTCCAGACGATATGGCTGCTGATGTAATTAAACATTTGGTTTCCAAAATCGAAGGATTCGATCCAACAAGGGTCGATGACCTGATTGTTGGAAATGCAGTTCCGGAAGCTGAGCAAGGCATGCAAATGGGTCGAATGATCTCATTGCTTTCTTTGCCGATCGGTGTTCCTGGAATGATTGTGAACCGCTACTGCGGCTCTGGTCTGGAGGCCATTGCTTTGGCTTCTGCCCGAATTCATGCCGGTACAGCCGACTGCATTATTGCCGGTGGTACTGAGTCTATGAGCATGGTGCCAATTATGGGTTACAAAACGGCTCTGAACTACAAACTCGCTACCGAGCATAAGGACTATTATTTGAATATGGGACTTACGGCAGAGCAGGTGGCCAAGGAATTCAATATCACCAGAGAAGAAGCCGATCAGTTCGCATTGGAGTCGCACCAAAAGGCTATCAAAGCTCAGGAAGCAGGCCTCTTCGATGATGAGATCGTGCCGATTAAAGTCACAGAGAAATTTGTAGATGCCTCAGGCAAAATGGCCGAGAAATCTTACACAGTTGATAAAGACGAAGGACCAAGAGCAGATACATCCCTTGATGTACTCGCTGGACTGAGGCCTGTATTCGCTCAAGGCGGACAAGTAACGGCAGGTAACTCTTCTCCCGTTTCTGACGGAGCCTCTTTTGTCATGGTGATGTCTGAGAAAATGGTCAAGGAGTTGAAACTGGAGCCGATTGCCCGAATGGTCACTTATACAGCCATGGGTGTTCATCCAAGAATTATGGGAATTGGTCCGGTAGAAGCAGTGCCAAAGGCATTGAAGCAAGCAGGATTGAAACAGTCAGACCTCGATTTGATTGAACTCAATGAAGCTTTTGCCGCTCAGTCACTCGCGGTGATCAAAGAGCTGGATTTTGACAGAGAAAAGCTAAATGTCAATGGAGGCGCTATTGCTTTGGGTCACCCGCTGGGATGTTCAGGAGCAAAACTCTCTGTTCAGCTTTTCAATGAAATGAGAAGACGCAAGTCTAAATATGGTATGGTAACCGCTTGTGTGGGCGGTGGCCAGGGAGTCGCAGGGATTTATGAGTTCTTGAATTAGTCTTGAGTATTGGGTAACCAGTATTGAGACCGATTCATCAGAAAATAAACATTATGCATAACTACAGAGAATTGAAGGTTTGGCAGAAGTCAGTAGACTTTGCTGTTCAGGTATACAAACAGACAAACTCACTGCCTCCAGAAGAAAAGTTTGGGTTGACCTCTCAAATAAGAAGGAGCGCAGTTTCTGTCGCTTCTAATATTGCGGAAGGTGCCGGACGAAATACAGATGGTGAGTTCAATCAATTCCTCGGTATAGCTTATGGCTCCACCTGTGAATTGGACACTCAACTCATTATCGCGAACAAATTGAATTTTATAAATGATCAAACATTTGAGGAATTGGAAACAGCTTATCTCTCTTTACAGAGGATGATTTATAGCCTAAAGAAATCTATTCGTTAGGCAGGTCTGTCTCAATACTCAATACTATGTACTAAAATACTTTGCAATATGTCATCCGTAGCAGAAACTAAATCAATTAAAGGCGGTGAATTCATCGTCAGAGAAACAGAAGCTCAGGAAGTATTTATTCCTGAAGAATTTTCTGAAGAGCAAAAAATGATGGCACAGGCGTGCCAGGACTTTATCGACACGGAGATTACTCCTAAGGCCAATGAAATTGACTCCATGAAAGATCCGGACCTCGTTCCGAATATTTTCAAGAAAGCCGGTGAGTTGGGTCTTTTAGGAATCTCTGTTCCCGAAGAATATGGCGGCATGGGCATGAGTTTCAATACCTCTATGTTGATGGCCGATATTATTGGTGCAGCAGGTTCATTCTCTACTACTTATGGTGCTCACACCGGTATCGGTACTTTACCGATTCTTTACTATGGTACGGAGGAGCAGAAACAGAAATACCTGCCAAAACTGGCCACAGGTGAGTGGGCTGCCTGCTACTGCCTGACTGAACCCGATGCCGGGTCTGATGCCAATAGTGGTAAAACCAAAGCAGTTCTTTCTGCAGATGGCAGCCATTATAAAATCACCGGTCAGAAGATGTGGATCTCCAATGCCGGATTTGCAGACCTTTTCATTGTCTTCGCGAAAATTGAAGACGATAAAAACCTGACCGCTTTCATTGTGGAGAAAACCTTTGGTGGTATCACCATGAATGAAGAAGAGAAAAAGATGGGTATCAAAGGCTCATCTACCCGTCAGGTGTTCTTCAACGACTGCGAGGTGCCGGCTGAAAACATGCTTTCGGAAAGAGGCAACGGGTTTAAGATCGCAGTAAATATCCTGAACATTGGCCGTGTAAAACTAGGTGCCGGAGTATTGGGAGGATGTAGAACCGTGATCTCTCAGGCGACTAACTATGCCAATGAACGCAAGCAGTTTGGTGTATCTATTTCCAGCTTCGGAGCCATTAAGGGTAAGTTAGCAGAAATGGCCACCAGAACCTATGTAACCGAGTCGCTCGATTATCGTGCAGGACAAAACATTGAAGACAAGATCAATGACCTGATTGCCGATGGAATGGATGATGCCCAGGCCAAGTTGAAAGGTGTCGAGCAATTCGCTATAGAATGCGCCATTGCTAAAATCCATAGCTCAGAAGTACTGGACTATGTGGTAGACGAAGGCGTTCAGGTATATGGAGGTATGGGCTTCTCAGCCGATGCCCCAATGGAAAGAGCCTATCGTGATGCCCGTATTGCCAGAATCTACGAGGGTACCAACGAGATCAATCGTATGCTGATGGTAGGTATGTTACTAAAAAGAGCCATGAAGGGGGAAGTAGATATCTACGGACCAGCTATGGCTGTTTCCAAAGAACTGACCTCAGTACCTACTTTCTCCACCATTGACAAATCTGTACTTTTTGCAGGGGAGAAAGAAGTGATCAAGAACCTGAAAAAGGTGTTCCTGATGGTAGGTGGAAAAGCAGCCATGGCTTTGCAGGACAAAATTGAAGACGAGCAGGAAGTAATGATGAACCTGGCGGATATCCTCATAGAAATCTACGCCTGTGAATCAGCTATGCTGAGAACAGAAAAGCTGGTAAGCCAAAGAGGCGAGGATGCTTGCAAAGATTACATCGCCATGACGCAGATTTATATGTCTCAGGCCGTGGAGAAAATCAACGCAGCTGCCAAGGAAGCGATTGGTTCGTTCACGAAAGGTGATGAGCAGAAAGTGATGCTGATGGGTCTGAAGCGATTCACCAAAATGGATCTGGTAAACGTCAAAGAACTCCGCAGACAAGTAGCCGATACTATGATCGCCAAAGGCAAGTTTCCTTATTTCTTCGGGTAGAAGAAGGCAGGTTGCACGTCATTCCCGTGAAGGCGGGAATGTCCCAACTCTGGCATTAAGCAACTAAGAGCAGTGATGTCCTCCCCTTAAAGCCGGAGGGATAGTTAAAACTCAAGCCAACTCAGTTAATGGGTTGGCTTTTATTATAACAGTTCATTGGGGTCTATAACTGGAAGAATAAAGCTTCGCAAAGCAGTTCCCTGAAAGCGGGTCATAAGGATACCGCGAGAGGTTGAGTATGTTATTGATGATATAGCATTGGCTAAACCATAATCCATTGTGACCTCTTGATTTTCATCTACTTCTGTCAATTCATCTAAGTTATCAACTTGAAAAATGAAGGTGAATACGAACTTACCTTCAGCTTCCTTTTCATTCTCGCCATTAGAATCTGTCGCAACGCTAATAGAAAAATCTGTTTTAATAAGCTTATGATCTAAAGCAAAGCCCACGTTCAGGCCAGAAGAAAACTCATGATCTTTGACCTTACTTATGTCAAACTCGAAAGGGCTTTGAATTGATCCTTCCAGAATTTGAAAATCCCGTATCTCTATTTTCGTTGGATCGAGTTTATGCTGCGCGTCTTTCTTCGACATTCTCTTTTGCTTTAGAAACTTTGGGCTTGACATATTTAAGCGAATCCAAACCCACATTTAGATCGTATTTTGGTGTGCTGGTCAAATGAGATATTTTCTTCTTTTTTTCACCAGCATAAAGAAGTTTTTTTGGCACCAAAAGTAGTGTTGTATCTAACACAACTTCGAGCTTACAAATAGATTTTAATGTAAGGTTATGCTTACCGCTGAGCCATTTATTAATTTCCGAAGGCTTCTTCCCCAATTGCTCGGCCAATGATTTTTGAGTCATTTTTTTCTCCTTCATGACCTGCTTGATCAATACAATGAGATCGGTGTACTTGTCTACAAACCTATGTGTATCTTCTGAAGTTCTGGCCAGTACTCTTTTTGCATATTCACTTCTCATAGCCTTATAATATTATTTCATCGCTACCATTAAAGTATTCTAGTTTGGCTTCTTTATGGTTCACAATGATAGTTCCGTCTAATATTCCTTCAATTATCTTCTTAGCGAACAATAGAGCTTCTCTCCATTGCATACTTAACGAACTCTTCTGGTTCGTTGCTGCATCTTTGATTCCTCCGTTAAAGAGGACAACTATTTCTTCAGTAATTCTAAGAGCGAAGAGCCTCAATGGAAATTGAGGGTAATATAGTAGAGTCAGTTCATCAAAATGGATTTTTCCTTTAGGGGGTAATGCGGAAACCTCATTCTCATTTCTATTGAATAGTTCGTCAATAGCACCATAGTCATTTCCTATTTTGTTCAAGATCAAACTTGTCAATTGATCTAGAGCTTCTGTGTGTTTTTCATCTTGAATGAATTTCTCATAAAACTTATCCGTTTCACTAATGTCAGAATCATCCCAACGCACAGTATAGAAATTACACATACTGCCCTCATCATCCCACATTTGAACAACGAAAGTATTCACTTATAAGTTTATTTTCAAATATAATTCACTTAAAAGTTAATATTAAAACAGGTTGACTATTCAAAAAGCTAAGTGTCTATTGATTAACAATTAGTTGAAATACTACTATTTCATCTAATATAAATAGATTATTTAAATGAACTGTCACTTTGAATAAACTCTAATTATTGCATGAATATCGGTCTGATTGGTTATATTTTTGAACCCTCATGACCAACGAACAACTCAAAAAGCTGGAAGACGACCTTTGGGCGTCAGCTAATTCCTTAAGAGCCTATGGAGGCATTAAAGCTTCAGATTATGCTGTACCTGTTTTGGGTTTGATTTTCCTTCGGTTTGCTGACAATCGCTACTCCGATTATGAGGAAGCTATCGAAAAGGAGTTCGAAGCACAGAAAGGGAGTAGAGCGGCCAGGTCAAGAGCAGAAATAGCCATTGAGAAATGCGGGTTCTTTCTTCCGGCCCACTCCCGTTATAAATACCTGTTAGAACTGGAAGGCAATAAAAGAGCTGAAATGCTAAAGACAGCCATGTCCGCGATAGAAGAGACGCAGGATGCTCAGTTCCAGGATGTTTTACCCAAAGATGCCTACTTCGATATTGAGAAGAAAAAGGACGATATTCTGCCCCAGTTGCTTCGAACTTTTGCAGATATTCCAAAGGATGCTTCCGGAGATATATTCGGAAAAATCTATGAGTATTTTCTGGGCAAGTTTTCTCTTTCCGAAGGGCAGAAAGGAGGCGAGTTCTACACACCTACTTCTGTAGTAAAATTCATTGTTGAAACCATTGAGCCATACAAAGGGAAAATATTCGATCCGGCTTGTGGCTCAGGTGGAATGTTTGTTCAGTCTGCCAAATTTGCGCAACATGAAAATCATAGCCTGGACGAAATTTGGGTAGAGGGCCAGGAGTTTATGGGTGAAACCGTTCGCCTGGCTAAAATGAACCTGATGGTCAATAACATCAGGGGAGAAATTGCCGAAGTAAACTCCTATGAAACCGATCAGTTTGGAAGCTATGGCCGCTATGACTTTGTGATGGCCAATCCGCCATTCAATGTAAAGAGCGTTAAGAAAACCACGGTAGAAAAGGACAAGCGCTTCAACGAAAATGGCTTGCCTATTAACAAAGGCAACAAGCAAGATAAAATCTCAGATGCCAATTATCTCTGGGTAAGCCTTTTTGCCACTTCATTGAATGAAAAAGGAAGAGCGGGTTTTGTCATGGCCAACTCGGCCAGTGATGCCCGGGGCTCTGAATATGAGATCCGTAAAAGAGTTGTAGATAGTGGCATTGTAGACTGTATGGTTTCCATGCCTTCCAATATGTTTAACACCGTTACGCTGCCCGCTACCCTGTGGTTTTTCGATAAAGCCAAGGGTGAGATAGCTGCTCCTGAAAAGGAAGACAAAAACCCTGCACTGCGACATAAGGAAAGCATTCTATTCTTAGACGCCCGAAATGTTTACAACCAAATAGACCGTGCGCACAGGGAGTGGACCGATGAACAGGTGCATAATCTGGCAGCTATTGTAAGGCTTTACCGAGGAGAACAAAACAGGTACCTGGAACTCATCCAATCTTATCTGACTGAAGCAGAAAATGAGATTAGCAAGGTGCCTAAGGCCATTAAGGCTTTTGAAGAGCTGACACTAAATACTGCCGAGAACCTGCGGAAATACTATGATCTAACTGTAGAAAAGCTTACTAAGGCCAAAAAGAAAAATCTGCTAGAGGCCGGCTTTAACGCCAAACTTACTCAGGTGCTTAGCCTCGCCCGTACCCATAATGACGTTGGCATTAACGAATGGGAAAAAGCCAAAACTACTAAAGCCGAGAATGATTTACAGAAAGCAGCTGCTCAGGCCCTGAAAACCTGCCTGGACAGACTAAACCTGGCTTGCCAAAATGTACAGGCTGCACAAAAAATACTGGCTGAAATACTGGCTGTTGCCGACAAGCAACTGAAGCAAAAGAATGACAAGAGCTGGACAGAGCTCTTTTTAAACAGAGCTACCAAAAGCCTGGAACAACAGGAAAAAGAAACCCTACTGACCATAGAGCTACTCAATTATTGGTATGAGCAGGTCCATTGGTTACAAGATAAATTTCCCGATGCCCAGTACCGCGATATGACCGGCCTTTGTAAAGTAGCTACCAAAGCGGAATATGCTGAAGAACAAGATTATTCGCTTAATGCTGGCAGGTATGTTGGGGTAGTGTTTGAAAGTGAAAAAATTAGTGAGAAAGAGTTTCAAGAAATCATTAAGAGGGATTCTGAATTGCTAAAGGCATTGAACAAAAGTGCAAAACATTTGGAGGAGTCGATAGAACATAATCTGGAGGAACTGCTGAATGGATGAAGTGTGGCGAACGGACAGTATTAATGAAGTCTGCTCAGAAATAGTTGACTGTATCAACAAAACTGCGCCAGTAGTAGAATTTGAAACTCCCTTTAAAATGATTAGAACTACTAACGTCAAGAAGGGACGAGTGAATTTGGAGGAAGTCAGATATGTTACTAAAGAGACTTTTAAGAAATGGACCCGCAGATCAAAGCCAAGGCGTAATGACATTATTCTTACGAGAGAAGCACCTTTAGGTGAAGTTGGACTGCTTAGGTCTGATGAGGACATTTTTTTGGGACAGCGACTTATTCAGTATAGAGCAAACCCTGAAAAACTTGATCAGCTATTCCTTTACTACGCTTTTCAAGCACCCTTTATGCAAGGTCAAATATTAGCGATGGGCTCAGGATCTACAGTTGAGCATTTAAGAATAGGAGACTGTGAGAAGATACAAGTGAAATATCCCCCTCTCCCCACCCAGAAAAAAATTGCCTCAATACTTTCTGCCTATGACGAGCTGATTGAAAACAATAACCAGCGCATTAAGCTGCTGGAACAAATGGCCGAAGAGATTTATAAAGAATGGTTTGTGCGCCTGCGCTTTCCCGGTTACCAAAATACCAAAATAGTGGATGGTAAGCCGGAGGGGTGGAATTACCTTCCAATTAGAGAGTGCCTGGAGTTCTACATTGGTGGAGGTTGGGGAGAAGAATCTAGAAGCTCCAATTTCTCAGAACCTGCTTATGTTGTTAGAGGGACGGATATACCTGAATTCAAGGTTGGCAACCTGAATTATGATGTCCTCAGATATCATAAGAAATCAAACCTGAAGACACGAAGACTTCGGCATGGAGATATAATTTTCGAAGTTTCAGGGGGAACGGAAAGCCAATCACTAGGTAGATCAGCATTCGTTTCGAAACAGGTTTTAACTAGATTTGATCATCCTGTAATTTGTGCAAGCTTCTGTAAACTCATTAGAGCAAATTTGGACAAAGTCTCACCGTTTTATCTCTACAGTACGCTCCAAAAACTCTATGCTACAGGTGAAATAATGACTTTTCAGGTTCAGTCTACCGGAATCAGTAATTATCAGTTTGAAGACTTTATAAACTTTCAAAAGATACTAACCCCTTCAGAGGAAGTAACAGGCAAATTTGATCAAGTAATAGAACCTACTTTATCAGAAATTCAAGTCTTGGGTGCAAAAAATGAAACCCTGAAGAAAACCCGAGACCTACTACTCCCACGCCTGATTAGCGGTAAACTAAGTGTAGAGCATTTATTGGAAAACATAGAGGAGGTAGAAGAGCAAGTTCTGAAAGCGGCTGAGCCAACAGCAGATTATCGCTAACAAAATGCAAAAAACTGTTTAAATTACTCGGATATGGCCTTTATCAATGAAACACACATAGAGCAGGCAGATATCCAGTTTTTTGAATTAGTGCTGGGTTATGAGCATATAGATGCCTGGGAAAAACAACTGCTCGGCCGAGATACATTGAAAGAGGTAGTGCTCCGCGAAAAACTGGAGCTCCAGCTCAAAAAGCTCAACCCCAACCTTCCGCAAGAGTGCATAGCACATGCCATTGAAGAACTTTCCAAAAGCAGGGCCTCCCTTTCTCCGCTTATGGCCAATAAGGAAGTATACCAGCTCATTAAAGAAGGAGTTCCTGTTACTTACAACAATGCCGAAGGTAGAAGACAAGATGGCTATGTACAGGTGATTGATTTTAAAGCGCCTGAAAACAATCAGTTTCTGGTGGTTTCTCAATTTTCCATAGAATACCTGCAGGTAGAGGGCATTACCCGCAGACCCGATTTGCTTTTGTTCATTAACGGCCTGCCATTGGTCATGATAGAACTCAAGAATGCCACCGAAAAAACCAGAGTGGGTTTCGATAAAAATCTAAAAGACTACAGGCGGGATATTCCTCAACTATTTTGGTACAACCTCTTTGTCTGTATTTCCAATGGCATTGAAACCAAAGTAGGCAGCTTCAATGCCGAATGGGAACATTTCTTTGCCTGGGCCAAGCTAAAAGATAATGCGGAAGACAACCACCAGCCTTCCCGCTTAGAACTGGAAAAGGAAAGTGAGCATAGCCAAAAGAGGCTCACCTTACAGCGTTTTTCAGAAGGACTTTGCAATAAAGAGGCCTTACTCGATTATCTGGAAAACTTTGTACTCTATCATAAAAACAAGGTCAAGATCATTGCCAAAAACCATCAGTTTTTAGGCGTCAATAATGCGGTAAGAGCCTTTCTCAACAGAGAAGGTAATCTGGGAAAGCTGGGTGTTTTCTGGCACACGCAAGGTTCGGGTAAGTCTTACTCTATGATATTCTTCACCCGGAAAATCAACAGAAGGATTGCCGGCAACTGGTCATTTCTAATCGTCACCGACCGGAAAGACCTGGACGATCAGATTTACCGAAACTTTGTAGAAACCGAAACCATAGTAGTTACCAAAGCCCAAAACGATAATTACTATAGACCAGGTGAAGGGAAAACTTCGGGTAGAAAACAACTGGCGGAATACCTCAACTCTAACCGGAACTATGTGTTCTCCATGATTTTCAAGTTTGGGATTGAAAAGGGGAAGACCTACCCTAAGATCACCGATAGAAATGACTGGATAGTGATCATTGACGAAGCGCACCGCACCCAGTACAAATCACTGGCAGACAATATGCGCATTGCCTTACCCAATGCGCAATACATAGCTTTTACAGGTACACCACTTTTGAGAAATAAGCTCACGGAGAACTGGTTTGGGCCTTATGTATCGGAGTACAACTTTGCTCAGAGTATTGAAGATGGAGCTACGGTGCCCCTTTTCTATAAAAAGAATGTACCCAGCGTAAAGCAGGTCAATGAAGACCTGGTTGGTGATGCTGCCGAAATCCTCGAAGAAGAAAATCTTACAGAGGAACAGATAAGACGGCTTAATCAGGAATACTCCACCCTCTTGGAAGTGGTCAAAAGAGATGATCGCCTCAATGAAATAGCCCGTCACATTGTCAACCATTTCCCCTATCGCCTCGATGTAGAAAATGAGCGCAAGGAAAGAAAGCCCATGAAGGCCATGGTTATTTCTATCGATAAGTTTACGGCTGTTCGCATGTACGACAAAGTGAAGCATGAATTGCTTGAAAAACGCAAGGAGCTCCGCAGACTGATCGCCTCAACTTCAGATGCCGAGTTAAAAGAAAGGCATACCCGAGCGCTCAGATTCATTGAAGAAACAGACATGGCGGTAGTCATTAGCCAGGAGGGAAGCGATAAGGAGGAAGCAGAGAAGTTCAGAAAAGAAGGTTTGGATATTACTCCTCATAGAAAGAGACTAGATGAGCCGGATGAGGAAGGTAAGAATGTGGAAGACTACTTTAAGGATGAAAATCACCCGCTGAGAATTGTATTTGTGACGTCCATGTGGCTTACCGGATTTGACGCACCGGCTGTATCAACCCTTTATCTGGATAAGCCCATGCAAGACCACACCCTCATGCAGACCATTGCCAGGGCAAACAGGGTGTTTGAGGCCAAAAGGAATGGTTTGGTGGTCGATTACTTTGGTGTATTCCGAAACCTCAAAAAGGCACTTTCTGTCTATGCAGAAGGCTCAAAAGGACGAGAAGAAAAAACGGAAGAGGAATTTCCGGTTAAGGAGTTCGAAGAACTTCTCGACTTGTTAAATGCCGCTATTGAAGAAACGCAGTCCTATTGCCTTCAACATCAGGTGAACTTACAAGCCATTATCGATTTAGGTGACAAAGGGTTTAAAGGCATTGAGCTTTTTGATTTGTACACTAACAGATTGCTGATCAATGATCAGGTCAAAAAACAATTTCAGTTATATGCCAATACCATCATTTCACTTTACGATTCTGCTAAACCGGAAATCTACGATTACCCGCTGGTAAAGAAATGGAAAGATATAGTAGAGTATCTCAAGAAGCTGGTCGACAGAAGTGTCGGAAATGATGAAAATCTGGAGAGGGCCAAAAAGCGGGTCTCTGATCTTCTTGATACCAGCGTACTCAGCATGGGTGATTTGCAGGAACCGGAATGGGTATTTGAAACCTCTAAGCTGATTGACCTGAGCAAGTTTGATTTTGAGAAGCTTCGGGCAGAATTTAAAAGTAAACCATACAAACACACCGAATTTGAGGACCTGAAACAATTCATGGCCCTAAAGCTTCAGCAAATGCTCAGGCAAAACAAAACCAGGGGAGGCTTTCTGGAGCGTTTTGAAGAGATAATCGAAGAATACAATACAGGTTCTCTCACCATTGAAGAAGCCTATGAACAGCTCACTAGTCAGATGGAAACCTTGTCAGAGGAAGAAGGCAGGGCTGCAAAAGAAGGTATGTCAGAAACTGAACTAGAACTCTTCGATCTTCTTAAAAAACCCAAACTCACGAAAGAAGAGAAGAAACGGGTGAAGTTGGCTGCCAGACAACTGTTGGAAAGACTCTATGATGCCAAGGCCAGAATATTGGTTTTAGAATGGCACCGTGACAAAAAATCGAGAGAAAAGGTAAAGAGCGAGATACAGCGTGTCTTGGATGCCAACCTCCCGGAATCATATGATCGATCTATTTTCAGTGAGAAGACGGAAGTTGTTTTTCAACACTTCTATCAATTGGCGGAAATGGGGATGGCTTTTGTAAACTAGAATGATGAAGACCTCTCTTTTTAACAGGCTATATACATACAGAGAGCGGGAAGGAAAAAATGCCAAGGAAAATTTCCTCATAGAGTTGCTGGCCTATGCCCTAGAAATAAATGAAGAATTTAGAGTTGGTTTTATTGGTCTAATCGGCCAATTAAAGTCATACATACCTGAAGAGTTTTTGGTAAGTACCCAAGTAGTATATAAGCAAGGTAGGCCTGACCTGGAATTGCATCTCAGTAATGATTGTCATGTATTGATAGAATGCAAGGTTGAAAGTGGGGAGGGAGAAGGTCAATTGGACAGTTATCATAGGATTTTAGGGGAGAAAAAGGTTAAACATGTTCAGTTGGTCTTTCTCACGAAATACTATGAGGACAAAGGGAATCGGTTAATCCATATTCGGTGGTATCAGGTTATTGATTTGTTAAAGAATATAGACCGATCAGAATTACTAAATGAACTACTGAAATATTTAATTGAAGAAGGAATGGAAACCAAAGATTTTAACTTGAATGACCTCAATGCTCTTTCAACAATCCACCAAACTATTTCAAAAATGGATGAGGTTCTGGATCAAACAGGTGGAGGATTTACGAAGGAATTCGGAGCAAAGTTTAAGCAAAAAGCATCTAGAGCAACCGCTTTGAGGGCGGAGAGGTTTTATGGAGACAAAAAGTACTTGGGTGATTCTTACTTTGTTATTGGCTTTCGCGCTCGATGGGGGGATAATTTACCTGAAGTATTTGCTGAATTTGGATTAAGAAAACCTTCAAAAAAGTCAGTGGATGAAATAAAGGCGTTTTGCAATGATTTGAAATGTGAATACAATGAAAATAAGAATCATCATTTTGTTGGAAGGTATCAGAGCCTTCTGTTTGATATAAAAGAAGATAAAGGCATTTTAAACTCATCTATCTTGTTTTTAAACTCATTTCTTGAAGACTTAAAAGCAAGTCAAAATCAATGGAAGGACTTCGTTTAAACACCCCTCCCAAACGGAGCAAAGGCCAGTCCAGCCAGCTTAAAGTGCTGAAAACCAAAGGGAATACCGATAATAGTAATGCAGAAGAATAACCCCCAGAGCAGGTGAGTGAGGAAGATCCAGAATCCGCCAAAGATAATCCAGATGATATTGAGGGGGAGCAAGAGACAGCCACCCGTGGCTGAACCCGGTCTGATTTCCTGACCAAAAGGAGCAAAACCCAGAATCGCCAGCTTAAAGCACTGAATGCCAAAAGGAATTCCCACAATGGTCATGCAAAGCACTATACCACCACAGATGTATTCCAGAGCGATCATCCATCCACCGAAGACGATCCAGATTATGTTGGCTAGTAGACGCATAGGTTTGTAACGAGGCAGTTGTGCTTAAATGTACAAGTTAATAGTTATCGGTTAATCGGAAATCGGGAAGGACTGATTTCTGTTTTCCGATTTCTGATCAACTAACCTCCCTAAAGGAAATTACTTCGGCACTTTCTCTATTCAGTTCAAAAACCGCAGAACGGGGCATATAGTCCAGCAGGTATTCGTGGAAGTAGATCACCGGATCATTAGCGAAGTCAATGCTGTAGATGGAGAGGTTAAAATGACTGAGTACATCGCTCAGCAGGTTTAGCGCATTTTCCTCTTGCCTCAGGGCTTGCTGATAGGCTTCTGAAGCCTCATTGCCCTTTCGTTTTAAAGCGCCTTCAACCGAGGCCTTAATTTTGATATAGTCGTCAATCTGATCGATAGAAAACTTCTGGGCAAAGGGCATCACCTCGTCTGCAGTTTCAAAGAGCCTGGCCAGCTGCAATTCTTTCACTCTCATTTTAGTGGTGTCCTGCAACACCAGTAATGCCTTTTGAATGGGTTCCTGACTTTCCAGGTAGGCGAGGTCTATTTTCTGAAAGCTCACCGGCTCATACGATCGATAATCATCATTGTGCTGCATAAAGAAATAGCGAATCTCTGCCTGCCATTTTTCATCCTCCGTGCGGCTGTCGCAGGATAAAAAAGTGAGGGTTGCTAAGGCAGTGAGTAGCAGGAGGTTTTTGAAGAGCGCTTTCATCAGATGATTTTTCGGGGTTTTAGACTGACTAAAATAGTCTTGTCTTCCCTAATCACCTCAAGTTTAACATCTTTTCGCAAAGGGTGAACATAATCCGAAAAGGTGGTGCGAGAAAAATTACGCTGTCCGTCTACTGTTTTTATTTTGTCGCCTACCAGTAACCCGGCTTCTGAAGCAGGTGAATTTTCTACTATGGCCTCAATTTCCAGCATGCCATCTACCGGAATGAGTTTAAGTCCGCTAAAGTTTTCTCTAAAGGCTGCATCATAAAGCTGGCTGGGTTGGTAATACATCACCTGATCGGCATAGTCGAAAATCAGGTTGAAGCGTTTGAGTATTTCCAGGCCGATAATACCATTCACACTGGTGCTTCCACTCACCCCGCCCTTGCCGGTAGCCATGCGGATAGGAAAACCCTGAAACTCATGTCCCAGTAATTCAAACCCGGGAAGTCGGCCAACATAATCGGTGGAGGCAGAGCTCAGGGCATTGGTGGTATAAGGATAGTTGGGGAGCACTTGCTGCTCCAAAGCTTCCTGTCTGACCAGCGGACTGTTGATACGCAAAGACAGCGCTGCACCGGTATCGATCAGATAAGGCCCCTGTAGCTTCATGCCATTGGCCAGGTTCAGCTGACCGGTAATAACTGGTATTCTGAAGGGGCGGAGGGAAAACTCTATGGATTGAAAATCCTTTGGCAGCTCAAAGTCGGACTTGTTGTAGAAACGTATTTCAGAAGCATCGAAATTAATTTCGGTGATATATCTGTCCAGCAGAGTTCCGCCAATCACCCCATCGAGTGGATGTTCCTCATCACCCAAATGGTCGAGGTTCATTAGCAAAAAGGCTTCACCTCTGGCTTTTAGTTCTCCCAAACCAATCTCATGATTGGCAGAGGCTTGTATTTGAGTCATGCCCGAAGCGCCACTTACCTGCTGACTGCCGGTAATCGCAAAATCGAGTTGAGAGGCTACATCTTCATGGAGCAGGTTAGCTCTGGCCCCTGTGTCGAAGGCCATGCTTAACGGCCGACTTCCATCGATAGAGACTTGTACATAGATGTGACCGTTTTGAATTTCAAATGGGATGGTACCGACAGGCTCTTGACTGAAGAGGGGGAATGATAATACCAGGAGTAGGGTGATGCTCAAGTTTTTCATAACAATACCCTTTAATACTGAATAAATGAGGAGAGGTTACCTTAAGGATGTCATTAGCAGGACGGTTATTTCCACCCTGCCAATGACTTATCTTAATGGCCGAGCATACTGGCCGGGATTTCCTGCTTCTCTATTCCGGGGCCAGAGATATAAGCCTTCAGCCCTTCTCCACCTCCGGCTTCAAAGTATCGGATGAGTAAAGGGTGAGAACCTGCTTTAAGGGCTACCTCACCCATCCGCTCTTGAGCACCATGCAGCCCATCGTTGTTTACGATCATCTCATTGCCGATAGAGAGTGTACTACCATCGTCTGAGGAGGTATAGAAAGTATAAATACCATCAGTAGGCACGTTGATAAAGCCTTGCATAATCAGCCCGAACTGATCGGGTTGTTCCTGTGGTAGCACAATGCTTTCAGCAACATAGGTGCGGTTTGGTCTGCCGCCAATTCTTCTCACACTATTGAAGTTGCCTTCGATCAGCCTTACGCTAAGTCCTGCATCCATTTTCAATGGCTTCACTGATTCTAATAGTTCAGCCTTTTGATAGGTTCCGCTTACCACCGGACTGCTCTTTCCTGTAGCCGTAATGGTAACCGCCTTGATTTCTACTGGCTTTTCAGCAATGTTAATCCGGATTGGGGTCTTGTACAAAGTAGAGTTGGCGGTTGGCTCACTACCATCTTCCGTGTAATAGATTTCAGCACCATCATAAGGGGTGGAAAGCTCAATTTGCATTTCATTCTCCAGAGTAAGTCCCTGTCTTAGTCCCGCAGGAGCAGCTACATGATAGTTGACATCTCGGGCATCGAGTAGCTTATACTGATACTTGAGTTTCTTCTGAAATTTGTCCCAGTCCTTATTCTCAGGGTTAGACCAAACCGTTTCTGCCAGGGCCACGGCACGGGGATAGACCATATATTCTACATGGTCTGATGTTTTCATATACTCCGTCCATACATTGGCCTGTGCTCCCAGAATGTATTGGTGATGTGCTTCATCCAGGTTTTGAGGAATTGGCTCGTAGTGATAAACACTTTCAACCGTAGTGAAGCCACCAATAGCCAAAGGCTCATTTTCAGGATCGGCCTGATAATGATCGAAGTACATGTCACCATTCGGAGTCATAACCACATAATGCTCTGCTTCTGCAGCTTCTATGCCTCCTGCTTCGCCTCTCCATGACATTACCGCAGCACCCGGAGCCAGGCCTCCTTCGAGAATTTCATCCCAGCCAATCAGCTGGCGGCCATTGGCGTTTAGAAATTTTTCTATACGCTGAATAAAATAGCTTTGCAGTTCAAACTCATCCTTTAAACCCTCCCTTCTGATTACTTCCTGTGCTACTTTACTCTTTTTCCAGGCCGTCTTAGGAGCTTCATCTCCACCAACGTGGATGTACTTACTTGGGAAAAGAGCCATTACCTCCGTCAGCACATTTTCCAAAAACTCGAAGGTCAGTTCACTTGGGCAGTAGATATCGTCATAAACACCCCAGACTGTTCCGACCTCATAAGGGCCTGGAGCACAACCTAATTCAGGGTAGGCCGCCAGAGCAGCCAGTGAGTGACCAGGCATTTCAATTTCAGGAACAATGGTCACCTGTCTTTCCTGTGCGTAAGCTACAATCTCTTTCACTTCTTCCTGGGTATAGAAACCACCATAAGGCTGGCCATCACCCACATAAGGGTCGAAGTTCTTTTCCAGAATAGTTTCTTTCCTTTGGCTTCCGATTTCCGTCAGCTTGGGATACTGTTTAATCTCAATTCTCCACCCCTGATCTTCAGTGAGGTGCCAGTGAAAAGTATTGAACTTATAGAAAGCCATCAGGTCGATGTATTTCTTGATGAAATCGGGAGGGAAGAAATGACGACCAACATCCAGGTGAAGTCCTCTCCACTGGAAGCGTGGTTCATCCTGAATTTCCAGGTAGGGAAGGTTGGCAATCTGCTTACCCGGAGGCAGCATTTGAATCAGTGACTGTACACCATAGAAAAACCCGCTTTCATGACTGGCACGAATATGTACCCCTGTGGCATTCACGCTTAATTCATAGGCCTCTTCTGCCATGCCGGCTTTTGCTTCGAAGTGTATTTCTGCACTACCCTCTTTGGCGATGTGTGAACTCCATCCGGCCGTTTTCAAAAAGTCATTGAGGAAACTCATGGGCTGGCTGGCTGTTTCATTGTCAGCCATCAGCGCTGGCATTCCGTTGAGCGCATAGTGTTTGTTCATCTCAACCGTCATGCTTTGGGGTTCCGGAACAATGGCCGGCTCAATAACCTTTGCTGGTTTGGTTGTACAACCAATGAACAGGCACAAGGCGAGTATAGTAGTCAAAAAATTCTTCATGGCGGAAGTTAACCACATGCTCTAAAAAATAAAATGCTTTGATAATTGGTAGGCGGGGTAGAGGGGTTTTTGATAAATTGAAAAAAATTTTTCTCATGGCAGACAGACGTAAGTTTTTAAAGTCGACCATCTTCAGTGGTCTGGCAGTAAGCACCGCTTCACTCTCAAGTATCTCATGTGCTCCTCAAAAAGCACCTACCAAACCCATTGTAATTTCTACCTGGAATCACGGTATGGAAGCCAATGCAGCGGCCTGGGAGGTATTGAGTAAAAAAGGCAGGGCGCTCGATGCTGTGGAAAAAGGCGTAATGGTAACAGAGGCCGATCCTGATAATGCTACTGTGGGTATTGGCGGATTTCCTGATCGCGATGGCAATGTGACTTTGGATGCCTGTATCATGGATGAAAATGACAACTGTGGCTCAGTGGCCTTCCTTCAAAACTTTATGCATCCTGTTTCAGTAGCCAGAAAAGTGATGGAAGAAACCCCTCATGTGATGTTAGTGGGTGAAGGTGCCAGACGTTTTGCTGTCGATCAGGGATTTAAAGAGGAAAACCTGTTAACCGAAAAGTCTGAAGCGGCCTGGAAGAAATGGCTTGAAAATCAGGACTACAGCCCGGTCATTAATATCGAAAACCACGATACCATTGGTATGGTAGCCTTAGATGAGGACGGTAACCTCTCGGGGGCTTGTACTACCAGTGGTGCGGCCTGGAAGATGCATGGTCGTGTGGGAGATTCTCCGATCATTGGAGCAGGCTTATTTGTCGATAATGAAATTGGAGCGGCTACCGCTACCGGCCTGGGTGAGTTTGTGATTAAGATATGCGGGTCGCATATGATTGTGGAGCTCATGCGCCAGGGTTATTCACCTCAGGAAGCCTGTGAGCAGGCGGTAAATAGAATTGTGAAGAAGTACCCGAATAACTACAAAAACCTTCAGGTTGGATTCCTGGCATTGAACAAACAAGGGGAATATGGTGCATACGCCATTCACCAGGGTTTCAACTTTGCAGTTCGGTCAAATGATGAAAATGAGCTGATCGATGCAGGGCACTACAATGGCTAGTCTTTAGCCATAGACTGTAGCTTGCCATAGGTGAGGGTTCTCCACAACCATTCAAACGGGCCGTATTTGAAGTAGGACAGCCATATGGCTGAAACACTGGTAATAAACACCCAGATACCAAGGACAAATACTGCCTGTAAAGAACGGTCTACATCTCCGAATAGCGCCAGTCCCTGCCCATAGAAAACAAAGGAGCAGATCAGAGAAATGAGTATGTAATTGCTCAGGGCCATACGGCCCACTTCAGCCAGCCTCTTAGCCAGAAAACTTCGGGTCGATGATTTACAGAAGAGCATCACAATGCCTATGTAACCTAAGGCCATTAATATGCTTCCCCAGTAATTGAGTTGTGAAAGGAAGAAATAGCTTAACCTGAAGTCCCACTCAAAATTAAAGTTGAGCATAGTACCTACTGCTACCAGGGGTAAGCCCAGTCCCAAGCCATAGCCTACCATTTTGAGGTAGAAACGATTAGACTGCTTGGCTTTGAAAGCCTTTCTGCGGTATAGGGCCATACCGATCAACATCATGCCGGCATATTTCCAGAATCGTTGAAAGACAAACTGTGAGGTTTGGTTATCGAATGCCTGCGGGGCACGGTAAAGAATCTGTCTCTCCCACGGGCTGGTATAGTAGTCTATTTCCTCGGAAATGTCTGTAGCATCCGGTTGCCAGATTTCGGTTCGGTTGGCCTCATATTCACCCGGCTCCCAAACAGGTACAGAATATCCCAACACCAGGCTAATGGCCGAGCCAATAATCAGAAAGATGACTGCCGCTCTTATTTGGGTAGAAGATTTCTTCCTCCTGAAAATAAACATCAGCAGCCCTGTAATGGCAAGGCTCAGCAGCACATCGCCATACCAAAGCAGATAGGCATGGAGAATTCCGAAGACACCCAGGTAGATAAGCCGTTTATTCTGCAGGTCACTGGACCTCAGGTGTTCCTTTCGGGCCTTTTGAGAAAGCATTACCATACTCGCCCCAAAGAGCATCACGAAAATGGCTTCGAATTTACCATCGGTAAATACATGACTTACAATCCAGACATAGAGGTCATTGTTGGTCAGGTTTTCGTAAACGGTTGGATTAATGTAGGCGGCCATGGGCATGGCAAATGCCTGGATAGTCATAAACACCATTCCCAATACGGCAACACCCCTTAGAATATCTATTGAGGCATGCCTGTTTTTAGGCTCAGTAGGTGTCAGAATGTAAGATGCGTTTGCCACGAAGTGGAAAAATATACATTTGAATTGAATTGGAAAAGGCCTTAATGCAGGTAAATGAAAACTCCCTCTTCATTAATTTCTACCTGATAAGTCTTGAGGTCGCGACATCTGCTGCCTGATTCTTTTCCACTTTGAAGTGCGAACCTATATTCATGAAGCGGACAAATTAACTCTTTGAAGTCTGTGATATGGCCTTCGTCTAATGGATGGTTTTGATGCGGACAAAGCAATTCAAAGGCAAAGTATTCACCATTGTGTTGAGCCAGGCAAAACCGGGTATCGCCCACCCTCAGTCTCCTGATGGACTGTTTCTCGAAAACTTTTTCCAGGCTTTCCCGTGAATCAAAAACTTTAACGGCTTTCAATAGTAGTTTTATTATTTGCTTTCAGGCCTCAATTTAACAAGTAATATTGCGCTGCATGTTTAGATTGCTTTTCATTTTTACGGGAATTACCCTAAGTCTGACGATCTCTGCCCAGGTGGTGACGGTGACAGATCAGGCATTGAAGCCTGTAGAATCAGCTACAATCAGTAGTGAGTCAGGAAGGACATGGGTGACAGATGCTATGGGCCAGGCTACCCTTGATCTGAATGAAGCACAGCAGCTCTATGTACAGCACGTTAGTTTTTTATCTAAAGCCATTTGGGTGAAACCAGGTCAGAATCAGAGAGTGGTACTTCAGCCTCAGGTCGGTCAGTTAAATGATGTCGTGGTGGAGGGTTTTGCTGACGATGAAAAGCTTTCGAACCTGGCCGGGAGTATCGCCAGGCTTGAGCCTGCCGACTTGAAACGATTCGATCAGCTGTCGTTGGTGTCAGCAGTAAATACTATTCCCGGTGTACGTTTTGAAGAAAGAGCAGGGTCCAGCTATCGGGTGTCAATCAGGGGCAGCTCAATTCGTTCGCCCTTTGGCGTAAGAAATGTAAAAGTTTATTGGAATGGCATTCCATTCACTGAGCCCGGAGGTAATACTTTTCTCAACCTGTTGGATTTAGCCAATGTGGGAGAGATGGAAATTATTAAAGGCCCGGCCGGTAGTGCTTATGGAGCAGGTAATGGTGGGGTAATGAAACTAAAAAGCACCAACCTGTCTCAGCTTTCCAATGCCACTTCCATAGGTTTACTAGGCGGTTCCCATGGCAATTTCCGCAGTCAGGTACAATCGAACTGGCTGGGTGAAAAGACCAGCGTTACAGCTAAATATGCTTATCAGCAATCTGACGGATATCGCGACCATAACGAAATGCAGCGCCATACAGGAGAAATAGATATGCTGTATTTTCCGAAAGCTTCGACTACCTATTCGGTCTCCTTATTGTATTCCGATTTGTTCTATGAGATTCCGGGAGGACTTAATCCTACACAGTTGGCTGCGAACCGCAGACAGGCCCGGCCGGGTAGTGAAGACTTCAATGCCTCAATAGACCACCAGTATTTCCTGGTAAGAGGGGGACAGGAGCATGAGTTTTCTTCCACTTTCAGAAGCGATATCAATGCTTATTTCTACACCCGTCACTTCGAGAACCCATTTAATCTGGATTATAAGCGCGATGAGGAAAATGGTGTCGGGCTGAGATTTCAACTGGAGAACGACTTTGAACTGTTTGGCAGAAACGCTTCCATTACCTATGGCCACGAATTGCAAAGAGCCAACTTCAAAGGAAAGAACTTTGGCAATGTAGCTGGCGAGGCGGACACCATTCGCTTTTCGGATAAACTGGTGAATGACCTTTCGTTTTGGTTTGCTGATGCCAAGCTGAATCTGGCTGATGGTCTTAAACTCACTTTAGGAGCCAGCCTCAACCACATTCAATATGACATCAATCGACTGGAAGATAAAATCAATAATACGCCCGGCCGTGTAGTACAGGAGTTCGACAGGGTGTTTAGCCCGAGAATAGCTTTGAGTAAGGTATGGAGCCCTTCTTTCAGCACACATTTATCAGTTTCTCATGGTTACTCACCACCTACCAGCACAGAAATCAGAACCAATGAGGGAACGATTAACTCGGCCCTGCAACCTGAAATAGGAGTGAACTATGAATTGAACCTGAGAGGTGCTTTTGTGAAAAGCCGCCTTTCCTATGACCTGGCTTTGTTCACCTTCAAGCTGGATGAGTCTATCACTACCGAAACCAACAATCAAGGGGTTGTGCTCTTCAGAAATTCAGGGCAGATCGATCAGCAGGGACTGGAAGCGGCACTGGCCTGGGATTGGCTGGGTGCTGAATCCTTGCGTTTCTCTAAACTTCTTACACGACTATCCTATACTTACCATCACTTTGAATTCAGTAATTATGTAGATGGTGGAGATGACCTAAGTGGCAAGGCTCTTCCGGGAACTGCTCCAAATGTTGTGAGCATTATGACTGATTTGGCCCTGAACTCCAGCTTTTATGCCAACCTGACCTTTCAGTATGTAGACGAAATTCCTCTTAATGATGAGAATACGGTTTATGCGGATGCTTATGAATTGTTCCAGCTGAGACTGGGGTATCAGATGGGAACTGCCAGGGCAGATTACGAGTTTTTTGCAGGGGTAGATAACTTGTTCAATGAAGACTACAGTTTGGGCAATGACCTGAATGCTTTCGGACAAAGATATTTTCAACCCGCTCCGGCCAGGAGTGTTTACCTAGGTATTAACCTGAAAATCAAACATTGAAATGACAAATTTAGATAGCTCACAAGTTTCAGAACTGATCAGAAGCAGAAGGTCCATATATCCGGCTCAGTACACCAGCGAACGGGTAGATGATGATATCATTCGCGAAATGCTCGAAAATGCTAATTGGGCCCCTACGCATAAGTTAACAGAACCCTGGAGGTTTGTGGTCTTTAAGGGTGAAGGCCTACAAAAGCTGGCTACTTTTCAGTCAGAGCTTTACAAGAAAGTATCTCAGCAAAAGGGCACTTTTAAGGAAGGCACCTATGATAAGCTGGCGGCTAAACCGCTGATGGCTTCCCACGTGATCGGTATCGGTATGAAGCGCGATGAAAAGGGCTTTGTTCCGGAAGAGGAGGAGCTGGCATCTGTAGCTATGGCTGTCCAGAATATGTACCTGACCGCAACAGCTCATGGTGTTGGTTGCTACTGGGGTTCTGGAGGGGTTACCTACTATGAGGAGGCTAAAGAATTCTTCGGCTTAGGTCCAAACGACAAGTTTCTGGGCTTTCTGTTTGTAGGCACCGTGAAGGAGGGCTTCGCTGCTCAGGGAAGGCGTAAACCAATTGAAGAGAAGGTCACCTGGGTAGGTTAAAAGACTAATTGCCATCTAAAGGCCCACATCCACTTGAGATGGAAGCGGTCGATTTCCGCATCTTTCATGATCTGAACCAGTTCTTTTCTTTTGAATGATCGAAGAACGGATAGCGGCCCGTCATTTTTCACCATTTCCGATTTGGAGAAAAAACGGGTAAGCAGGCTGATGGAATGGTATGCCAGCCAATGCCTGTGGAGGTCATTAATCACTACTCCAATTTGGCTCTGTGTTTTAAATTGGTGGAAAATACCCGTGAGCTGCTCCTCGGTAAAGTGATGAGTAAACAGGGTACATAGAATAATATCGAAACGCCTTTCTTTGAAGTCTTCGGAGAAGATGTCTTGTACTTCGAAGCGAATATTTTCGAAGTCCTTACAGTTCTCTTCTGCATAGGCAATGATGTTAGGATTGGCATCGAAGCCCACCAGCTCTACTTCCAGCTTTTTATGTTGCGCCCACTTGGCAATGAGCTTTAATATATCTCCACCGCCACAACCCAGGTCAGCAATGACCAGTTTAGCAGGTTGTTTGCGTCTGATGAGCCTGACAATACCATCAATGGTCACGAAGTTGCCTCCCAGCCATTTGTTAATGGTTTCCAGTTCGCGAAGGGTTTGGGGAATTACCGGGCCGCTGGCTTCCAGGTCATCCATCAACTCTTCATCGTATGCTCTGTTTTTAAATCGCTTGCTCATGTCAGGGCTTTAAACATAATCATTAAATTCATGCTATGGTGAAGCGGTTGATTTTATGTTGTGTATTTCTTGGGCTGTTAAGCCTTGAAATGCGGGGCCAGCAATCGACTCAGGAAGAAACGGAGTCTTTCATTTTAGAAGTAATGGCCTCCTATAAAAACCCAATGGCCTATTATCCTTTGCGGAGAGATCTTTTTCTGCCTGGCCAGGCAGAGATTGATTCTTTGAACCAGTTAATGGATAGCTACTCTTCACCTCATGTGATGTACAAAATTCTTTTTGTGTACGATGACAGCTTGAAAAGGGAGCCATTTCTTGATGCTAAGGGACAGATGCTTTTTCCATCGAGGATAAGCGGGTCGCATAGTAGCAGAACCAATGGCTTTCAGTATTTCAGGCGAAAACAGGAACGCCTAATCCGTTCGAGCCCTGAGTTGGGCAAGTTTCTGCTTTATAATCGAATGTTTAAAGAATCAGGCGATTTGGAGAAGCATGGACTCCATAGTGAGACCGGGGCCAAAGGCCAGTGATAGTATTTGTTCTCCCTGCTCATCTTTTCCGAGGCTATCCCACAAAGTTTTGATAACAAACAGAATGGTTGGAGAAGACATGTTGCCATAGCTCTCTAAAGTTTTTCTACCGGCCCAGTCTGCTTCCTTGCTTAACCCTAACTCAGATTCTATCACTTCCAGAATTCTTTTCCCTCCGGGATGAAAAGCATAGTGGGAGATATTCGGTTTGTCGGCCTTCGCCTTGAGTCTTTCTACCAGTTGATGAATACCTTTTTCAATCAGTACCGGTACATAGGTGCTCAGGCGCATCTCAAAACCATGATTGCCAATATTCCAGGCCATCTCTGAAGAGCCTTCAGGATAAATTTCATTGAGAAAGCTATTGGGTTGAAGCACTACTTCTCCCAAAGCATCTTCCTTATCAGCCGACATGATCACCGCTGCGGACCCATCGCCAAAAATGGCATTGGCCAGCAGGTTGTCTTCATCCGACTCCTTTTGAAAGTGGATGGTACATAGTTCGGTAGAGACAATCAGGACTTTAGCCTTCGGATTAGCTCTGCAAATCTGATCACCCAGCTTAATACCTGTGAAAGCAGCGTAACAGCCCATAAAGTTTACGCAGGTTCTCTCAATGGAAGTATTGAGGCCCAACATATGAACGAGGTCTATATCGAGACCGGGAGCATACATGCCTGTGCAACTGATGGTAATCAGGTGGGTAAAATCCTGAGCCTGTAGTCTGCTTTGACTCAAGGCATTCTGAATGGACTTTAGGGAGAGTTTAGCCGCCTCATTTCTATAAAGGTTCAGCCTCTGTTCGGTAGAAGGGAAGGGGGCTAATTGATGGTTTTTCGGATAGAACTTCCACTCTTCGAAGTGGGAGGAACTGTAATCGGGAATAACGGAGTATCGGCTTTTGATTCCGGTGGCTCTGTATAAGGCCTTAAGCCGGTTGAGTTCATCGCCCTCAAAGCCATGTGCCTTCCCCATAAACTCAAAGACTTGCGTCTGATCTATCTGATTATCCGGATTGGCCAGGCCAATGGAGATTATGTTACTACCCACAACTCTATAATAGTTCTTTTGTACTAAATTGTTCAGACAAAAGCTGAATATGTTTAAAAAGGCAACCTGGCTTCATTTAAGGCTTCCCTTCTCTTACTTTTTACTCCCGATTTACCTGTTTGCCATTTCAATCAGCCCGAATCTGAGTGAAGGTGGTTTGCTGGGGCTGTTCTTAATCCTGCACTTCTTTATTTATCCGGCCAGTAATGCTTACAACAGCTATTTCGACAAAGATGAGGGGAGTATTGGCGGGCTTAAAAACCCACCAAAGGTTGATAAGAATGTGTTCTATATTGCTCAGCTTTTTGATGCATTCGGCCTTGCTCTAACTATCTATTTTTTCCCGGGTAACTGGACGCTTTTACTCATGATTTTGACCTATATCCTGGTTTCCAGAGCTTATAGTTATTCAGGAGTGAGGTTGAAAAAGTATGCAATTGTCAGCTGGCTGATAGCAGGTTTTTTTCAAGGAGCCTGGGTGGTATGGCTGATATATATAGGCCTTAATGATTTTGCCTTCTCTAGTATTTTTAAGCTTCATGTATTGATACCAGGACTGCTGGCATCTGCTATTCTTTGGGGCTCATATCCTATGACACAGATTTATCAGCATGAAGAGGATGGTAAGAGAGGGGATGAAACGCTTTCCATGAAGTTGGGAATAACGGGGACCTTTCATTTCACCGGGCTGTGTTTTTCTGTGGCTGTATTGGCTTACCTGTGGTACTTCAATACTTACTGGCAGATCAACTATGGACTCTATTTTCTACTATTTATGTCGCCAGTGCTCGTCTTTTTTAGCTGGTGGTATCTAAAAACCAGGAAGGAGAAGAATCAGGCGAACTTTAAGAATACCATGTATCTTAATCTGATTAGCGCAACCTGTCTGGGTGGCTTTTTCCTCTATTTCTTTTTGCATTCGTCACAGATTCTCAATGTGGTTGGGGTTTACTAAAAGGGCTGCCCGTGAGTATTTTTCATAATGGTTCTTGCCAGGGGTGGAAGCGCTTTCATAAGGCCGACTGCTATTTCTGAAGTAAATTTGGACCCGAATAACTTCTGGGTTTGTCTGCCAACCCAAAGTCTTTTTTTGAATAGAGAATTCCAGTGCTCAGTATATTCTTTCTCCATGGCTTCTCGATTGAGGCCGGAATCGGAGTAATGAGCTTTGATACAATCGGCCAGGATTTTACCGCTGTGAATAGCCATGGCCATACCATTTCCACAAAGAGGAGTGATCAGGCCTGCTGCGTCACCCGCCATTAGCACATGGCTTTCAATAAGTCTTTTAGGTTCAAAGCTAAATTCATTGATCACCTCAGGTTGCTCGAACAGGAAGTCTGCATTCCGAAAAATTGACTTGAGCTTCGGATTCTGATAAAGCACCTCTTTTTCCATTTCGGCAATACTGCCATATTGCTTCAACGTGTCACGTGAACCTAAATAGCACAGGTTATATCGGTCATCTTCAATGGCTGAAATGCCGCAATACCCACCCTCAAAGTTGAGGAGGCTGATTTGATCTTTAGGAAAGTCGGTTCGGATGTGGTATTTCACTCCGAGGTATGGGGACCGTCTGCGCGCAAAATCACGATTGAGTTTTTTGTCCAGTAAAGAGCGTTTGCCGAAGGCGCCAATCACCACATCAGCCTCTAATTGCTGTCCATTGGAGGAAGAAAGCTCAAAGTGTGAATCTGTAAATTTGAGGGAGACGATACTGGTTTGTTCATGAACTTTTACTCCCAGGCTTTTGGCTTTATTCGCCAGGTGGAAATCAAGTGCATATCGGCTCAAACCAAAGCCTCCCAGGTCGAGGGGCATTTGTAGGCTTCTCCCCTTGATTGAACTGAATTCAAATCGTTTTAGTCGTGCAAGCGACAAATCAGAAGGGAGTAATTGTTTCTTCTCCAGATAAGGCCTTACTTCATTCGAAATATATTCACCACAAACACGATGAAAAGGGTATTTCTTTTTTTCAAAAAGGCTTACTTCGTAGTCACCTGTAGCTAACTCAATGGCCGCAATAAGTCCGGCTAAACCCCCACCTATGATTACAATGTCTTTCAAAACGGAATGAATGAAATATATGCCTTAACCACTTAAATAAAATGAAAAATTAAATGGGCTTTTTGATTTAAGTTTAAAGTCCAAATTAGTAACCCACAGACAACTAACAGTAATATGAGACCTTTTAAAACTACTAGAAATGGTTTGTTTTGTTTGTCGCTTACTGCATTAATGTTCATTGGCTCAACAGATGCTGATGCTCAACGCAGAAACAGGCGAAACAACCAGGAGGAAGCTAAACCAGCAACCCCACCACAAGAGCAAAAGGCGCCTCCAAAAAAAGGAGGGATTCAACCTTTCGACAAAGTCATCACCAAAGATGCTGAAACAGACGAGGGCTTGTTCAATGTGCACAAACTAGACGACAAGTATTATTTCGAAATTTCTGACAGTCTTCTCGGAAGAGACATGTTGATGGTTACCCGTATTGCCAAGACCGCTTCAGGTATTGGTTTTGGTGGAGGTAAAACCAACACTCAAATGCTGAGATGGGAAAGAGAGCAGGATAAGATCTTATTGAGACTGATCTCTACTACCATTACCGCAGCAGATTCTCTGCCAATTGCCGAAGCAGTAGAGAACTCCAATTTCGCTCCCATTTTAGCGTCATTCCCAATCAAGGCAATCGCTAAAGATTCTGCAGGTACCGTAATCGATGTTACTTCTCTATTGACGGGTGATAATAAAACCATGGGTCTTCCTGGTTTCTATCGTACTCAATACAGAGTGACCAGACTGGATAATGATCGTTCATATATTTCAAGAGTAAGCAGTTACCCTGAAAATATTGAGTTGAGACACGTAAAGACTTATTTGGCCACTAACTCTCCTTCAGCGAGTGCAGACGGCTCTATTTCCGTTGAAATGAGTAACTCCATGATCTTGCTTCCTGAAGAGCCAATGCAGCGTAGACTTTATGACAGAAGAGTAGGTTGGTTTGCCAGAGGAACAACAGATTATGGTCTGGATGTTCAGCAGTCTAAGACTATCCGTTATCTGGATAGATGGAGACTTGAGGTGAAGGAAGAAGATATGGCCAAGTTCAGAAGAGGTGAACTGGTTGTGCCTAAGAAGCAAATCGTTTATTATATCGATAGAGCCACTCCAGAAAAGTGGGTAAAGTATATCAAGCAGGGAGTTGAAGACTGGCAGGTAGCTTTTGAAGCAGCTGGTTTCAAAGAGGCAATTATTGCTAAAGAAGCCCCTAGCCGTGAAGAAGATCCAGATTGGAGCCCGGAAGATGTGAGATATTCTGTAGTGAGATATCTGGCTTCTCCTATTCCAAACGCAAATGGTCCTCACGTATCGGATCCCAGGTCTGGTGAAATTTTAGAAAGTGATATCAACTGGTATCACAACGTAATGACTCTGCTGAGAAGATGGTTCTTTGTACAAACTGCTGCTATCAACCCAATGGCTCAGTCACCTGAGTTCGATGATGAAGTAATGGGTAGATTGATTCGTTTTGTATCTTCTCACGAAGTAGGTCACACATTAGGCTTACCGCACAACTTCGGTTCTAGTAATGCTTACCCGGTAGACTCATTGAGATCTGCTTCATTTACTTCCAGAATGGGTACTGCTCCTTCAATAATGGACTATGCCAGGTTTAACTATGTCGCTCAGCCGGAAGATCAGGGTGTGGCACTGATGCCAAACATTGGTGAGTATGATAAATATGCCATTGCCTGGGGTTACAGACCTATTTTAGATGCTGATAGCCCGGAAGCTGAGTTACCAACTTTGAGAAAGTGGATCGAAGACAAAAATGGTGATCCGCTTTATAGATATGGAAGACAAGGTAATAGCAATGATTACACCGCTCAAAGTGAAGACCTGGGTGATGATGCAATGAAAGCCAGTACTTATGGCATTGCTAACCTCCAAAGAATTATGAATAATCTGAGAGACTGGACTTATGTTCAAGGTTCTGATTATACTGAGCTTGGCGAAATGTATGGTGAAGTAAGATCACAGTTTAACCGATATATGGGTCACGTACGCAGATATGTTGGTGGCGTAAAAGAGGATTACAAAACCGCAGATCAAGATGGGCTGGTTTACACTCATGCGCCTAAAGCAAAACAAAAAGAGGCTGTTAAATTCCTGAATGAGCAATTATTCTCAACACCTAGCTGGATGCTTGATAACGAGATCATCGGTAGGCTGCAGGATTACGGTGCAGTTGAAAGCATGAGATCACTTCAGGTATCAACCCTGAATGACTTGTTAGGTTGGGGTAAACTAGGTAGAATTATCGAGAACTCTGCTTTAAATGGCAACCAGGCCTATTCAATCATTGAGCTTACTGCCGATATCAGAAATGGTATCTGGTCAGAGTTGAGAGGTGGAAATGCCATAGATACCTACAGAAGAAACCTTCAGAGAGCGCACATCGAAAGACTTGAAACACTTTTGACAGAAGATGAGCCTAATACAAGGTTTGGTGATAGTGTAGATGCTTCACAATCGGATATCAGAGCTATTGCTCGTGCTGAACTGAAAAGACTACAGTCTACTATCAGGGCAGCTATTCCAAGAACATCAGACAGTATGAGTAAAATTCACCTGGAAGATGCTCTGGAAAGAGTGAATAGTATTCTTGATCCGAAATAAGATTAATATAGACAGATGAAAAAAGGCAACCTTTCGGGTTGCCTTTTTTATTAGATAAGCCTTTTAAGCTTGATTTCCTTTTTGTAGAGCTTGCCATCTCTTTTAATGATGAGGTCCAGTTTAGTTCCGGGTTCTTCCCTCAAGAAGCCATTGACTTCAGAGAAAGAGTAGAAGAAAATAGGCTTTCCGGCTATGGAAATGATCTCATCATTAGGCTGCAATCCTGCCAATGCTGCAGGAGATTTTGGAATAATAGTTGCCACGTAATATTGCTTCAGGTCTTCTCCACCAGCTGTGAATGTGAAGCCGGCTCTGTTGAACTTAAAGTCTTCTTTGTAGTTCTTATTCTTTTTGAGATATACACACTCATTGAGGTAATCATAAATAACTGTGAATCGTGAAAGCACATCAGAGCCCAGTGTACCGTATCGGGTGATGGAACCCTCATTGTCTTTTACCTCTTTTTGAATTCTCCAGTCTTCCGGATAAGAAGCCAACACTTCCTTAAACTTGAACCTGCCCACCTTAATCTTTTTTACTCTTCCCAGCTGACCTTCTAATGACCCGGTGAGGCTACTGCCTAGTGTATGATCGATGGTTTCTTCGGGAAGCACGATGCTTTCATGTCTTTCTTCATCAAGGAACAGAGCACTGCTGGCACCAGTATCTATCAGGAGTGTAAGATCAACCTTTTTCTCTCCTCTTTGCTTTAATCGGGTTTTGATATAAGGTCGGAATCGTTTCACTTCTATATCGAGCTTCTTAAACTTTCTGGGTGCTTTAAATTTAGCATGTTCGTAAAGTCTGATTTTTTCATTTTCGTAATCAATCTCAACCACAAACCTGTTGAATAGCTCCGAACCGAGAATACCATGAGCATCTACACCTAAGATATTTCTTACATCCAGGTGGTTGTCTTTCAATACTAACATAGATTGCTTGGTGGCTTCGACACCAGTCATCTGAATGTTCAGATCATTGGCCACGAGGATATCGGTGATTTTACTGCCATTATCAGCGTAAATGGGAATCTTTCGGGCGTCTACCAGATTATTTTCTGCAATCACCCACTTGTCGAATATCATTCCCGATTCTGACCCTGTATCAAGAATGAAGTTAAATGGACCATTGTCGTTGATAATAATTGGAACGACTATCAGGTTACTCTCCTGTTTGAAGCTGAGTTCAACATATGATTTACCATTGGAAAGAGAGAAACCCAGAGGGTTTTGAGCTTTGACGGACACTCCACACATCAATAGCGCAAGGAGTAACAATTTTATTTTCATAGGTTCGTTGGTTAGACTGCCTTAAAGACACATACGTTATATGTTCACCCTTAGTTTTAACCGAATATCCTTCTATAAATAGGCTTCCTGTAAAGAAATTGAAGTAGCAGGGCAGGGTAAATCAAAATATCCATGAACCTGTTTCCACTAGAAAACACTACTTCATCCACAATTTCTGATCCTTCTTCCCTGCTTATTATGTGGTGAGTGTGTTGCCAAGAATTCAGCATAAAAGGTAATTCAAGTCCTTCGTCTTTAAAGTAATAATGTGATTCAGTGTTGTACTCATCTGTGATTTGACTAACCCACCTTTGCTTGGTCAGAAGGAAATTAAGCTCAATCACTACCATATCTCCAGGTTTGGAACCATCGAATTTCAAAACCTTAACTGTTGGAAAAGGCGGACTCAGCTCGCGGAATAAAGATTCATCGAAACCTTCCTTTACTTTGTTCAAGGGCTGGTCGACTTTGGTTCTGACCTCAAATTTCATGATTTAACAACTTCAAAATAGCATGTAATGTTGGGAGCTGAGTAATCATTGATTGTTCTTTGCAGGCAGGTTTCTTATATTCATTAGTAATTCACCTCAACCTGGAAGAATGAGCGGCAGCAGATTATTGAAATTCAGCTACCTGATATTGATCGGCCTATTGCTTTTGGCATTCAATGATACTCAATCCTATGCACAGGATTTTGAGGTCAGATCGAAGTATGTACTCGACAGCACAGAGTTTAAATTACCCTTATCATATTATGCTGATGCCAGAAATGCAATAGAAAGGAACCAAAGAGATCTTGGCAAGGAACTCTATATCAAGGCCATTGAAGCCTACAAGGATATTTATAAAGAGGCCATTCAAAATCAAAACTGGAGAGTAGCCATTTCAGCATTGATCGAAGCAGCAGATATTGAAAGACGTATTTCAAATGATGATACCCCTTTTAAAACATTAAACCTGGCGCTCGATATTCTGAAGAATAAGGACATCCCTCTGGATGATATTCTTTGGTTCAGAACCTATTTTACGGTTGGGAAAACGGCACACTGGAGAAGTGACTATTATGTTTCAACCGCATATCTCGATTCTGCTCAGGTACTCTATGACCATTCATCCCAATATGACAGTACCAACTATAAGCAACTGGTAGAATATAAATTCTATGGTTACATGTTCTCAAAAAAGAGTGTTGATACACTGCAGAAGTACATCGATATAAGAGTGGAGCAAGAGAGAGATAACCAGAAAAAGAACCCCAACCCTGAAGAAATGCTCTATCTGCTTGAAGATTATGTGGGCATATACAGTCAGAAGGGTGAGTATGACATGGCGCTGGCTTATGCCATCAGTAACTACAAATATGCTGTTCAGCATTACAATGATATTCAAGACAGAAGCATCCGAGATAAGGCTTTTTATGATCTGGCTTTGGCATTATATCGCAAAAACGAATTCGAAAAGGCATTGAAGGTATCTCTTGAGTATATCTCGAATACAGACTCAAAGAACAATCCCAATTATTTCAATACCATCTATTTGTTGGGGTTGATCTATAATGATTTAGACCAACCCAATGAGGCTATCGACTACTTTAATCAATACCTGAAAACTCAGACAGATAATTTTGTCACCCAGGAGCTCGAGATATCTAAGGCCACCGCTATACTCAACCTGGGGATCAATTTCTATGAGTTAGGGGATATTGAGACGGCTAATGAGAAGTATCAGGAATCGCTTGAACGGATGAAAGCCATTGTTGACTTTCCTAATTCAGCTCTCATTAACCCCTACAGATACATAGGAGATTTTTATGCGGTTGAAAGCAAGTGGCAAAGTGCTCTGATTAGTTATGATAGTGCTTTGAGAAACACAGACCTAAGCTACAATGGCGATATTTTAGATTTTCCTGAGCAGGATTCTACCACCAGGTTTTCCCTTGAGGCCCTGACTATTCTCAAGAAGAAGGCCATGGCTATGTTAAAGAACCAGATAGTAGAGCAGGATCAGCTGAACTTGCTTCAGTCAGTTCTGGACTATGTGGATCAGACGCATGAGAAGTTAAAAACTAATAGATCAGACCTTTACAAGACTGATGGCAAACTATTCCTAAGCCAGTTTTTTAAAGAGTTATATGAAACGGGTATTCAGGCCTGCTACAAATTATATGAAGCCACAGGAGAGAACAACTATGCTGTAAAGGCTTTCAATTATGCGCAATTGAGCAAGTCGAATTTATTTCTGGAGCAGGAAAAGGACTATAAGGAATTAGCCAGCTCTAATATTCCTTATGACCTGAAGGAGGAATATTATTCAGCCACAGCCCGCCTGGAAAACCTTAAAGCTGAATTGTATGATGCACTCGAGAATTCTGTAACCAGTGACTCTGTTTTGAGAATCAATGATCAGATTCTTAATCTGGAGGCAACTACCGATCAGTTGAAGGATAGCATTGTAGAAAACTTTGGTCCGGTAGAAGAAGGAGAGGAGGAAATTATGTTGATGAATAGCATCAGTGTTAATCAGCTGATGCTAGAGTATTTCTATGGCAATGATGATATTTTCTCTTTCGGTGTACGCAGCTCAGGGAAGGTAACATTTAAGAAGATTTCCTTATCAGATGAGCTGAAGGGAGATTTAGAGCAGTTTTTGGCTATAGTATCGACTCCTCCCCGCTTTGAATATTTCGATGAGGACTTCCAGAGTTTTAGAGGCTCGTCAAAACGATTGTTTGAAAAACTGGTTCAGCCACTTCTTCCTGAAAGAAAGGGAGATATTGATGAGTTGATTGTCGTCCCGGATGAATTCCTGACCAGGCTGCCATTTGAAGCATTGGTGGTGAATGATGAAAATAGTAGGAGCTATAAGGACCTGGAGTATCTGATAGGAGATTATCAGGTAAGGTATTTAATTTCCTCTAACAGTCGCGGTCGAAGTAAGAGCGCTGAAGATGTTCAGAATAAAATATTGGGAATAGGCTTCAGCCAAAGGGAAAGCTCAGGCGAACCATCAAGAGCAGGTTTTGCTTCTTTGCCGGGAACAGAAAGAGAAATACAGTTTTTAAAGGCCAGTTTTGATGGTGATTACTATCTGGGCGCAGAAGGTTCAAGAGAGCTGTTCCTTTCCAAGGCACAAAACTATGATATTATTCATTTGGCCATTCATGGTAAAGCAGATAGTACCAATAGGTTCCAGTCATCTCTAATCTTCAATGGTAAGGATAGTATTCTTAATCCCAACCAGCTCTACCTGGCCAATATCAATGCAAGATTAGCTGTACTGAGCGCCTGTGAGAGTGGTATGGGACAAATAGAGTCTGGTGAAGGCACCTTCAGTATTGCGAGAGGCTTTGCCATTGTTGGTGTACCTAATATCATTATGAGTTTATGGGAGGTTAATGACAGAACGACTTCTTCTCAGATGGTTGATTTTTATGAGAATCTCTTAAATGAGGGATTGGGTTTGAATCAGTCACTAAGAGGAGTTAAGCTTGACTATATTGCTGAGAACGATTCCTATGCCAGTCATCCATACTTCTGGGCAAGCTTCATCCATTTAGGCAGTGGCTCTGATTTTGTAGATGACAGTTCCGATTATAATCTTATTCTGATATCAGCAGTTTTGGGTTTAATTCTGCTAATGGCAATTGGAATTCTGATAAAAAAGAAAAGGAACCTGTTATAGATTCCTTTTCTCGCGTGCATGTGTGTGATTAGAGAGTCTCTTGGTATTAATATTTGTCAATTATAAATGCGCTTCCATCTACTCCTCTACCTCTGCCTCTGTTTCTTACTTTCTCAACAATAACAAATACTGTCATATCTCCATCGTTAAGATCACTAATTGGCTGATCGGTAAAGAATCTGTAAGTTTTATCGTTTGTCATACTGGTTACAATACCCCATTGGTATTTTCTCATTCCAATCGTATTTTCCATAGAACCGTCTGGTGAAGGACTATCATCTTTAGGTCTGTTGTTTACACCGCTTACTGGCCCTGAGTCTAAGTCTACCTCATTTAAGGAGTAACCCATTTCTTGAAGTAGCTCTCTTGCTTTTTCCTCATATTCAGAGTCATTCACAATCATGTTAGCCAAGGAGCCTAGGGTAGCTTCTTCATTGTCTTCTTTTAACAATGTAAGAGCTAAGTACCACTTGGCTTGCTCCTGAAATGCAGAGAAATTGTTGATTACAGTATTTAGGCTTTTCACGGCCTCTTCAGTTTTACCTGTTTCAAGTTGACTTACTCCTAAGTAGAAGTAGTTCATTGCGCTTGGAGATTTCAATGCCAATTCTGAAAGAAATTCTTCAGAGGCAACATAGTCTCCAGCATCATACGCACCGAAAGCTCTATCTTCCAGTGAGAGCTCATTATCCATTGCACCCCTTACCTGGCCAGAAAGGCTATTGTAGGCTTTGAAGTGTTTATCGAATAATTCCTGATTGGTAGCCGAGCTAAAATCGCTCAGCCCAACGTAGCTGATGGCTGCTATCAATATAATGCTAGCAGCAATTGAGATTACTTTTTTCATAACAGTCTGATCTTTGGTTGTTTCTTCCGATTCGATGGAGGTCTCAATTTCATCGAATAAGATTTTTATGTCCTTTCGGGCATTTTGCCTCACCTGGAGACGGATTTCTTTGAGTTCCTGAAATTCCTGATTGAAAGCAGGATCATTCAAAAGCCTGCTTCTAAATTCTTTCTTTTCTTCAGCTGATAACTCACCTGACAAATACTTTTCAATCAATTCAAAATCACTCATTGGATTATTATAAAAGTCTCTTAATTCTTTGAATACACTTGTATTTCAAATTCTTAACAGTGTTTCCATTCTTATAGCCTAAAATTTCAGCGATCTCGTCATTAGATAAGTTGTTGAAATAAAACAGCCTCAAAATGTCAGCACATGGGTTTTGAAGATTCTCTATAATGCCTTTTACCTTTTCTAACCTTGATTCTGTATCTAAACTGTGTTCGTCAATCTCTTCGAGTAATAGATGTTCTTCATATTCTTCGTTGAAGGAGAGTTTCGCATCCTTTCTTGAGTCAGACAGCAACTTGTTTTTTCCTACTGAATACAGGTAAGTTTTAATACCGGCATCATTCATTTCTTCAATTACATCTTCCAGAACGTTTTCGTAGAAGGAGAGAATCGCATACTGAAAAATGTCAATCGCTTGCTCATGGCTACATTTGTGTGAGTAGGTAATCCATTTGATGAAACTTGGTCGGTATCTCCGATAAATTTCCTCTAAAGCACCTTTATCACCCGTTCGTAACCGTAAGATCAACGAGTTTTCACCCATGCTCTCTGTTCTTTAGTGATTTTAAATGTGAAATGTCACCCAAAGGAGTAAGATTTTTTTTCAATTTTTTTTGGCTTACCGGGTTTTGTCGAAAATTTCACACAATATAAATATTAGGTCTGTGAAAGGTTATATAACTGAAGAAAGTTTGAAAATATTTGTTTTAAGTGGGTGACAAATGGGGACTAAAATCACTAATACATACAAGGGTGATGTTATGGGAATGCGATCTTACTACTTAATTGACAACAAAATTCAGTCTCTGGAAGAAACTGAATCAGGTCAAATTGAAAAGAAAAAAACAAAAACTGCTTCAGTACTCACGGAGCAGAATGTGTTGATTGTTGATGACAGTCCTATTAATCTAATCGTAGCAGAAAAGACCCTTTCCAAGTTTGGTGCTAACTGCTTCAGAGCCATTTCTGCTAAGGAAGGCCTGAAAGTTTTCAATCAGAATCGAATCGACTTGATATTGATGGATTTACACATGCCTGTAATCGATGGCTTCAAAGGTACCGACCTGATCAGAGAAACTGAAAAATTCCAATCCAACCCTATTCCAATTATGGCCTATACCACTTTCTCTTATGATGAAGTGATGGAAGGTATCAAAAAGCATCAATTAGACGGATATATCGGTAAACCATTCACCCAAGCCCAGGTTATCGGATCCATCTTTGAGGTGCTCAGCTTAAAGCAAAAGAAATACAAGAGGGCCTAGTCACCCACATCTCACTTAGTATCAATTGTTAATTCAATACCCATAGACTATTTTTGGCAGAAAATATAGACCATGGCCAAAGACAGTGTAATCTTTGATTTAATAAACAAAGAGCAGGAAAGACAGACAAAGGGGATTGAATTAATTGCCTCAGAAAATTTCGTATCTAATCAGGTAATGGAAGCCATGGGCAGCGTGCTTACTAATAAGTATGCTGAAGGGTTACCTGGTAAAAGATATTATGGTGGATGTGAAGTTGTAGATCAGGTTGAAAATATTGCCATAGACAGAATCAAGGAATTGTTTGGAGCTGTTTGGGCCAATGTACAACCTCACTCTGGAGCACAGGCGAATGCCGCAGTAATGCTGGCTTGCTTGAACCCCGGTGATAAAATCCTTGGCTTTGATCTTTCGCATGGAGGCCACCTTACCCATGGTTCAACGGTTAACTTTTCAGGAAAGCTTTATCAACCTCACTTTTATGGTGTAGAAAAGGAAACTGGTCTGATTGATTGGAACAAGGTGGAGGATAAGGCAAAAAGTGAAAAACCGAAAATGATCATTTGCGGTGCCTCTGCTTACAGTCGTGACTGGGATTACGCCAAACTTAGATCTATAGCAGATTCCGTAGGTGCTGTCCTTCTGGCCGATATTTCACACCCTTCAGGACTTATTGCAAGAGGTCTATTGAATGATCCAATTGAACATTGTCATATAGTTACCACTACAACCCATAAAACATTAAGAGGCCCAAGAGGAGGTCTTATTATGATGGGTGAGGATTTTGAAAACCCTTGGGGAGAGAAGACTTTGAAGGGACAGGTGAAAATGATGTCTCAGCTCTTGGATGGCGGGGTATTTCCCGGCACACAAGGAGGACCATTAGAGCATGTTATTGCTGCTAAAGCCGTTGCTTTTGGTGAAGCTTTAAGCGATGACTATATGTCTTATATCCTTCAGGTGCAAAAGAATGCTCAGGCCATGGCTGCCAGTTTTGTGGCGAGAGGTTATGACCTGATCTCCGGAGGAACCGACAACCACCTTATGCTGATTGACCTAAGGTCAAAAGGAATTAGTGGAAAAGTAGCGGAGGCTGCCCTTGGTGAAGCAGACATTACTATCAACAAGAACATGGTTCCTTTCGATGACAAATCTCCATTTGTCACCTCTGGAATGAGAGTGGGTACCGCTGCGATTACAACAAGAGGGTTCATGGAAACAGACATGGAAAGAATTGTTGATTTGATAGACAAAGTGATCACCGATCCTGAAAATGAAAAGACACTAACTTCAGTTCGAACAGAGGTGAATGAGTGGATGAGTTCTTATCCTTTATTTAAAGCATAATTGGCACTAGATCAACTTCACGAAGGGGATGAAAAGGAAATGGGTTTCCTTGACCATCTGGAAGAGCTGAGATGGCACTTGGTGCGATCTGTTGTTTCAATAGTTGTTTTCACAGTTCTTGCATTCCTGGCGAAAGACTTCTTTTGGGACGTACTGGTTATGGGCCCCACTAACTCAGACTTCTGGACCTACAGAAAACTCTGTGAATTGGGTCAGCTGGTTGGCTCCTCTTCGCTTTGTATAGATGATATGAATATCATTATTCAGAACAGGACCCTCCAGGGTCAGTTTTTAGTGCATATTAAATCATCCTTCGTTGCCGGCCTGGTACTGGCATTTCCATATACATTTTGGGAAATATGGAGGTTTGTTAAACCGGGACTTAGAAACAATGAGAAGAAGGCATCAAGAGGTGTTGTTTGGGTAGTTACACTACTATTCTTGCTTGGAGTGTTCTTTGGTTACTTTGTAGTCACTCCATTGAGTATTAACTTCTTATATAATTATACCCTGAGTGATCAGATTCAGAACATACTCGATGTCACCAATATCTTAGGAACCGTAGCTACGCTTTCACTGGCCTGTGGATTGATGTTCCAGCTACCAGTAGCCTCATACATGCTTTCAAAAGCAGGGATAATCACTCCCGAGCTAATGAAGCGCTTCAGAAGACATGCCATTGTGGTGATTCTGATAATTTCTGCAATTATTACCCCTCCTGACATTATGAGCCAGATTCTCATAGCTATGCCATTGACATTGCTGTATGAGATAAGCATATTCATTTCGAAAAGAGTAAACAAGAAGAGAGACCAGGAACTATACGAATCATGAGAAAAATAGGAATAGGAGGAGACCATGCCGGCTTCGATTACAAAAAGGCAATCAAAGAAAGTTTGACCCAAAAAGGATTCGAGGTTGTGGATTTTGGTCCCGATTCTGATGCTTCGGCTGATTACCCTGACTTCGTGCATCCCCTGGCGACTGCCGTAGAGCAAGGCGATGTGGAATTGGGTATAGCTATCTGTGGCAGCGGTAATGGTGTTTGTATGACAGTGAACAAGCATCAGTCCATTCGTGGGGCACTGGTTTGGAACACAGAGCTGTCAGCTTTGTCCCGTCAGCATAACAATGCAAATATTGTATGTATTCCTGCGCGATTCATCAGCCTGGACCTGGCCGAAGAGATTGTCGATACATTCCTCAACACGGAGTTCGAGGGTGGACGTCACGAAAGAAGGGTCAATAAAATAGCCTGTCAATAAAAAGGGCTGTAAAACAGCGTGGCCAGCATTAGGACAAGGAGTCCTAAAAAGGTCAATTCAGCCAGCCACTTTCTTTTTACTCCAAGCAGGTGCTCAGTAACAAAGTAGGTCATAGAAATGACCAGAGGTGTGGCTGAAGACGCAGACTCTTGAGATTGGAAGATCAGCGAGGCCAGCCCAAATAACCCAATCCATGTAAACACTCTTTTTACAGTAATCTGGTTATTGGTCATTCCCATTCCTGCGAGGTTACTGATGCTTGACTTGAGACTTAGTAAGAGTGGGAAACCCAGCACAATACCCATGTTCATTAAGAACGGCTCATCTGTGTTGAAGATGAGTAGTCCATTGAAATAGCCGGTCCAGAAGTCTGTTCCTGTTTTACCTATTTCAAAGGGTAGCCAGGAAATCAGCAATATCATTATAAAACCCCAAATTAGGAGTAGATACCTTCTACCTACCGTGCCGGAGTAAAAAAGAAGTAGAATAAAAGAAAGAATCAGGTACCAGGCGTTGGGTAAGAAAGCGAGGCTGGAAAGTGCCAATGTACAGCCGATGCTCAAAATCTTCTCATCACTATTTCTGTACTTGAGATGCTGATGAATAAATATCAAAGCAATTAGCAAAAATGAGCTTGCAATTAGCTGAGGAGAAACAAAATAATTATCCGCAGTTCCGGAGAGGACAATAACGTAAAGAGTTGCTGGTATATAGGTGTTCTCCTCAAAGGCACTGTTTCTGATGAGTAGCATGTTCAGGAGACTTGCATTCCAAAGGATTAACAGGGCAGCTATGATACCATTGATCAGTCGGTTTTCTAAGAGTGTTCCAAGAGCATACTGAAGCAATCCATAAATAGGACCACTGGTTTCTTGAAATAAATCATCGGGTGACAAAGCTTGAACATGGCCTGCTTCGGGAGAATCGGGCAGGAGTATGAAAAAAAACAACCTGGTGATTAGTAGAAGCACCAAAAGCCCGAAAACTCTGAAAGGGTCGTTCTGTCTGAAGTAGCTAAGCAATGAATTGTTATTCTTTGGAACTAAGGTATAAAATGCAAAGGAAGGAAAATCAATCAATAAATCAGATATTTGCACAATGGCTACAAAAAGACAGCAGAAGTTTTCAAAGCTTATCAAGGAAGAGATTTCGAAAATCTTTCATCAACAGTTCTCCGGTGCATTTATGGGCAAACTGGTGACCATTACAGATGTGGAAATGAGCCCTGACCTGGGTTTCGCTAAAATCTTTGTCAGTGTATTTCCTATTCTCCACGCAGATGATATTGTGGAGTTTATAGAGGAGAATAAATCGAAAGTGAGAGGTGCTCTAGGGCGTGCAATTGGTAAAGAAGTACGGATTATTCCTGAACTGGCTTTCTTTTTAGATAGCACTGCGGAACAAGCTTCTAAAATAGACTCTCTGATCGATTCGTTAGATATTCCTGATCCCGATCCCACAGACGAAGAAGATTGAATGTTTCAACCTTTATAGCGAAACGTTATTTCACCACCTCCAAGAAGCGCAACTTCATACAGGTGCTTTCATGGATTTCAGTTTTTGGAGTGGCCATAGGCACCACAGCCCTCATTGTGGTATTATCCGTTTTTAATGGCCTGGGCGATGTACTGAGGTCTGTCTACCAGACTTATGATGCAGGCCTGAAGATAGTCCCGGTTGAGGGCAAATCTTTTAGTCTTTCAGATGATCAGTTCGATCAGATTCAGAGAATAGATGGGGTTCAGTCCTTTTCCAGGGTAATTGAAGACCATGCTGTAGCCATTTACAGAGATCAGCAGGCAGTTGTTGAGGTTAAGGGAGTTGAACAATCTTTTATTGAGACAAAGAAGCTCGACACTTTTATGTTGCGAGGTCAGGCAAAGATCAACCAATATGATCGCAACATGGCCGTCTTGGGTGCAGGGCTCGCTTATGAGCTAGGCATATTGCTCGATAGTGACAGTTATGAGGTTGAACTGATTTACCCCAGGAATGTAAGGCCCGGTGCACTGGTGGGTACCAATTCGGTAAGAAGGACCCGTTTGTCTCCTGCAGGAATTATTAGCGTAGATGTGGCACTCGATGAAAAACTCCTCATCACTTCTTTTGAGGCCATCAGCAGAATTTTGGAATATGATAATCGCTACACTGCTGTGGAAATTTATCTCGATGATCTAAAAGACCTAAACAGTATACAAAATCAGGTGAAGGAAATTGTGGGAGACTCCTATGAGGTACTCACAAGTGATGAGCAACATGGAGAGTTGATGAGAGCGGTGAAAATAGAAAAGCTCTTCGCCTATCTGGCCCTCAGTTTTATTACACTCATTGCCTCATTTAATATCTTTTTCTCTCTCTCAATGCTGGCTATAGAGAAGAGAAGAGACATGGCCATTTTATATGCAGCAGGGGCTCCGAAGCAAATGGTCAAAAAGATTTTCCTGAAACAGGGAATGATCATTGCCTTTATAGGAGCTTTTCTGGGAATGATATTAGGCCTGACCATGTGCTATCTGCAAGATAAATACGGCTTGGTGGGCCTTGGAATGACTAACTCAGTGGTGCAGGCGTATCCTGTCAAAGTGGTGTGGACAGATGTTGCGCTGGTTGCCATTAGTATAATCCTCATCACCATTACTACCTCTTACCGCCCGGCCCTTTTGGCCTCAAGAGTTAATCCGATCGAGTTTCTCGATTAATTCACAGATACATCACTTTTCGCTTTTTGAGAATGGCCCAAAAGCATTAATTTGCGAATCGGTCAATAGAAAATGAAGGTATCTACAGCTCAACCCTTTCAATTAATTTATTCTCTGTATCAGCACGAATATCTTGGCTATCTGTTTGAGTCATTCGTTATTCAGCTCGATGATAAAGGTCGCCTTACACTGCAGCATCAGAATATTTCTTCTAAGAATGCCATGGAGTTTGAAAGTGGTCTTGACGAGAATGACTACAAGCTTATCAGGTTGATGGACGAAATTCAGCAGGATTCCGTAGTGCTGAAGTTCTATAAGAAGAAGGTGAAGCCAGAAGAGTTTTTCTTTAAAGTATATGACAAGGAAAGAGGCGATCAGGTATTACAGGAATCTATTGAATTATACCTGGAAACCCGCAGGGCTAAAATCCTTGACCTGCTTAAGGGGAAAATGATTTTTGAGATGGGCCGTGACGGTGAGCCGGCCTGGAAGCAGATTCATTGGGTAGAAGAGAAGGCCACCGTCCTTTTTCATTTCAGAAGAAATGAGGACAATACGCACTACTTCCCGACCATTAAACTCCACGATGAAAAGCTGGAGTGGCAATATAAAGGCTCTTACCTGGTATGCAGAGAACCCGCCTGGATGGTGGTCGATGACCAACTGATTAGTTTCGAAAAGAATGTCGATGGTAATAAGCTTAAGCCCTTTCTTAACAAGAAGTTTATTGTTATTCCTCAGAAAGTAGAGGAGACATATTATCAAAAGTTTGTGACCCAACTGGTGGCTAGTTTTGATGTGTATGCAAAAGGCTTCGAAATCAACTCAGAGAAATATCAGAGTCAACCTATCATCAATTTTTCAGAGTTGGTTCAGACCTCCAACGGAACACTGTTTGATAATGGAAACGATCATAATGGTAATGGGCAGGATGACGATTCAAAAATTCTCTTTAAGCTGGGCTTTCAGTATGGCCCCTATCAATTCGGTTATGAAAAGCAGCCTACCGCTTCAGTAAAGCTCGAGAAGAGCAATGGAACGTATGTGTTTCATAAGGTGAGTAGAGATAGCAAAAGAGAAATAGAGACGGTTTCCGAACTTCAAAAAAGAGGATTAAAGATTCAGAATGGAAGAGCCACATTACCCAGAGCTCTTGCCTTCGATTGGCTGAATGATAATGCGGAATTCTTGCAGGAAAATGGTATCGCGGTACGACAGACTGATACAGAGCGTAAGAAGTATTTCGTTGGAGAATCCAAGCTGGAAATCAAGGTAGAAGAAGGAATAGACTGGTTCGATATAAAGGCAATTGTTCGTTTTGGTGAATTCGAAATCACATTCCAGGAGCTCCGCAAGCTTATCAATAAGCATAAAAGAGAAATTAAGCTACCCAATGGGGAGGTAGCTGTTATTCCCGAGGCGTGGATTAAGGATTATGCTGAGCTGTTTGCCTTTATGGAGGAAACGGACGATCAGCAGGTTTTGAAGCTGAGAAAGCATCATCTTTCCCTCATTCAGGATCTTCAGAATGGACAGCTGGCCCAGGTGACCATGGACCGGAAACTTCAGAAGCTGGAGAATTTCGAAGCCATTGAAGACTATGAGATTCCGGAGGCCTTTAATGGCACACTCAGGCCGTATCAAAAGGCAGGGTATAACTGGATGCGCTTCCTCTCGGAATATAACTTTGGAGGCTGTCTGGCCGATGATATGGGTCTGGGAAAGACTGTTCAGACTTTGGCCCTGTTACAGGCACAAAGTGAGCACTCTTCAGGTCAGGCCTCTTTGCTCATTATGCCAACCTCTCTGATTTATAACTGGCAGCTGGAGGCCTCTAAGTTTACTCCAAACCTGAGAGTATTGGTGTATACTGGTACAAACAGAGATAAGAATGCTGAACAGTTTGCCAATTATGACCTGATAGTCACCTCCTATGGCATTACCAGACTAGATATAGAAATTCTCTCTTCATACTACTTTAACTATGTCATTCTCGATGAGTCACAGGCCATTAAAAACCCCGACTCATTAATCGCCAAGTCGGTCAGAGAATTGAAGTCACGATTCAGGCTGATTTTGACAGGAACTCCACTAGAGAACAGTACTTTCGATTTATGGTCCCAGATGAGCTTCATCAACCCGGGCCTATTGGGTACTGCCAAATATTTCAAGAATGAATTCCAGTTGCCTATTGAGAAGAAAGGAGACACAGACAAAACCAGAAAGCTCAATGTGATTATTAAGCCATTTATTTTAAGAAGACAAAAATCACAGGTGGCGAAAGACCTTCCGGAAAAATTTGAAAGTGTGAAATACAGTCAAATGACTCCGGAACAGGAAGAAAAGTATGAAGAGGTCAAGTCACATTACCGGAATCAAATTCTTGACACCATTGAAAAGAGTGGAATCAAGAAATCACAATTACTGCTCTTACAAGGTTTAACCAAGCTGCGGCAAATAGCCAATCACCCTAAAATGGTTGAACCTGATTTTGATGGAGGGTCGGGTAAATTGGAAGACATTACTTACATGATTGATTCAGCGATAAGTGAGGGCCATAAAATTCTGGTATTTAGCCAATTTGTAAAGCACCTTTCCCTGGTGAAGACCTATCTCGAAGAGCAAAAAATTGAATTTGCCTACCTGGATGGATCAACCAAAGACAGGCAGGCACAGGTAGAGAAATTTCAGAATAATGAGACCATTAAAGTTTTCCTCATTTCTCTAAAAGCAGGAGGGTTAGGCCTCAATTTAACCAAGGCCGATTATGTCTTCCTGCTTGATCCATGGTGGAACCCTGCTATTGAAGAGCAGGCCGTTGACAGAGCACACAGAATTGGCCAGGTGAATAAAGTGTTCACCTATAAATTCATTACCAGAAATACTGTTGAGGAGAAGATTCTGGCTCTACAGAAGAATAAACTTAAGCTGGCCAATGAGTTGATCACTACCGAAGAGAGCTTTATTAAGAAGCTCACTACCGAAGATATTTCCGAACTATTGAGCTAAAACAATGGCTAAAACCAAATCCGTATATGTCTGTCAGAATTGTGGAGCTAATTCAGCCAAGTGGATTGGCAAGTGCCCCTCATGTAATGAGTGGAATACCTATACGGAAGAGGTAATCTCAAAAGACAAATCATCAGAAGCCTCGTGGCGCGAAGAATCCGGCACTAAAGTCCGGCAGAAGCCGATCAATATTCGGGAGATTGAAAAAAGCTCTGAAGAAAGGCTGGTCACTTACGACAAAGAGTTGAACCGGGTATTAGGTGGAGGAATTGTGGCAGGCTCGTTAGTGCTGATCGGTGGAGAACCAGGTATTGGTAAATCGACACTTATGCTGCAGTTAGCTCTGGCTGCCAGAAAGAAAAGAGTACTTTATGTCAGTGGGGAAGAGAGTCAGCAGCAACTTAAAATGAGGGCCGAGAGAATTGGTATTCAAACCGACCAATGCTTTGTACTTTCCGAGACTAATACACAAAACATCTTCTCACAGATTAAAAATGTAAAGCCTGATTTACTTATAGTTGATTCTATCCAGACTTTACACACAGATAGAATAGAAAGTGCTGCCGGTTCAGTTTCTCAGGTAAGAGAGTGCACCGGTGAGTTGATGAAGTTTGCCAAAGAGACACAAACTCCGGTATTTTTAATTGGTCATATCACTAAAGAAGGCAGTATTGCCGGACCGAAAGTATTGGAGCATATGGTAGACACAGTGCTTCAGTTCGAAGGAGATCGTCACTTATCCTATCGAATTCTCAGGACTGTTAAGAACAGATTTGGATCTACTTCAGAACTGGGTATTTACGAGATGCAGACAGAAGGTTTAAGGCAGGTTTCCAACCCATCCGAAATTTTGATCTCGCAAAAGGCGGATGACTTGACGGGAATTGCTATTGGGGCAACCATTGAAGGAAACAGACCACTATTGATAGAAATACAATCTCTTGTCAGCTCTGCCACCTATGGCACTCCCCAGCGTAGTTCGACCGGCTTCGATGCGAAGAGGCTGAATATGCTACTGGCTGTGCTCGAAAAAAGAGGAGGACTGAGGTTTGGCACTCAAGACGTCTTTTTGAATGTTGCAGGAGGTATCAGAATAGATGAGCCGGCACTTGATTTGGCAGTGTGTGCTTCTCTTGTTAGCGCTTATCATGATATTCCTATTTCAGATAAGGTGGCTTTTGCCGCAGAAGTAGGTTTGGGTGGAGAAATTCGTGCGGTTAACCGTATTGAAAGTAGAATTGCTGAAGCCGAGAAACTTGGTTTTCAGGAAATTTACATCTCTAAATTCAATACCAAAGGACTCGACCTGAAGAGTAAGAATGTGACTATTAAACCTTTCGCTAAGCTTAGGGAAGTGTTTGAGGATCTTATGGGTTAAAGTCCAAAGCCAGCTCTTCCCTGTAATCCACCAGTATGAATAGCTAATACCTTTGACCCTTTGGGTATTTCCTCCCTGCTGATCATGTCGATTATTCCAAACAACATTTTGCCGGTGTAGATAGGCTCTAATGGAAGTTGGTAATCATTTTCAATTGCCCGGATGAAGTCGATGAGTGTTGGGTTGACTTTAGCATAACCTCCAAAATGATAGTTATTGTTCATCAACCAATTGTCAAAGGAACCTTGGGTATACTGATTAAGCAGTTCAGTAACTTCTCCCTGTAAAAAGGAGCCTTTTAGCGCGCTCACTCCTATGACCCTGCCCTGATTATTAAGGCTATTGATTAATCCCGTAATTGTTCCACCTGTACCAACAGGAACAAAATAATAGTCAAAGGCCTTATCTACCGCATGCAAAATTTCAGAAGCACCCTTAATGGCTAACTCGTTTGTTCCTCCTTCAGGAATGAGATAAAAATCACCAAACTCCCTTTTCAGGCTGTCGAGAAATGCTGAATTCGTTTTGTCTCTGTAGGTAGTTCGGTCTACATATTTCAATTGCATTCCACATTCAATAGCGAAGGAAAGTGTAGGGTTTAAAGTTGCATGCGCTTCTCCCCTGATGATTCCGATACTTCGAAAGCCAAATAACCTGGCCGCAGAAGCTACGGCATGAATGTGATTAGAATAAGCCCCTCCAAAAGTTAAAAGAGTGTTGTGGCCTAGCCGGCTGGCTTCCAATAAATTGTATTTCAGCTTATACCACTTGTTACCTGAAAGATGAGGATGCGTTTCATCCAGTCTCAATACCTGCAAATCAATGTCATTAGAAAGAGCATCAGGGTGATGAATTACCTGAAGCTTTGGCTGCTCATTGATCTGACTAAAATCCATGTTGCAAGGTAGTCTCCAATCCAGCTTTCAGCAAATCCGGATTATTGACCTATTTTTGCATTTCAATGGAAGAACAGGAAGAGTTATTTGAGCACCACAGGTTAGTTTGTGATCCAGGCCAGGAACCTTACAGAATTGATAAGTTCCTGATGGATAGATTGCCTAATGTGACCAGAAATAAGGTACAACAGGGCATTAAGGATGGCTTTGTCAAAGTGAATGGACAAGAAGTCAAACCGAATTACAAGGTACATCCTGGCGATGATATCATTGTGGAGCTTCCTGAACCTCCAAGGGACACAGAGGTAGTTCCAGAGAATATTCCGCTCAATATTGTCTATGAAGACGAGCATTTGTTAGTGGTGAATAAGGAGGCCGGTATGGTTGTGCACCCAGCCTATAACAACTGGACTGGCACACTGGTCAACGCATTAACTTATCACTTCCAGCAACTTCCTACCATGGAAGGTAATGATGGGAGACCGGGATTAGTCCATCGAATCGATAAGGATACATCCGGCCTCTTGGTAATTGCCAAAACCGAAAAGGCGATGAACAGCCTGGCCAAGCAGTTCTTTGATCACAGTATTGAAAGAACCTATTACGCTTTGGTTTGGGGAGTTCCAGAAGAGGAGGAAGGCACTATTGACGTGCACCTCGGAAGAAGTGAAAAAGACCGCAGAGTTACCGTGGCCATAGAAGATGCTTCAAGAGGTAGAAATGCCATCACTCATTACAAGCTGTTAAGAGACCTTCGATATGTTTCTCTTATTCAATGCAACCTGGAAACCGGAAGAACGCACCAGATTCGGGCCCATATGAAGTATTTAGGCCATCCATTGTTTAACGATGCTACCTACGGAGGAGACAAAGTTTTAAAAGGGACGCAATTCTCGAAGTACAAGGCATTTGTCGATAATGCATTCAAACTCATGCCCAGACAGGCACTGCATGCTAAGTCCTTAGGCTTTATTCATCCAGCTACCAGGAAGTTTATTCAGTTTGACTCAGAACTTCCGGAAGACTTTAAGGCGGTGATAGAAAAGTGGGACAATTACGTGCAGTACGAGTAAAAAAGCCCTGATTAAAAGGGTAGCACATATTTAAGAATGGCATACATGTGAAACCCGGTACCTCCCAGAACAAACAGGTGCCATACAGCATGGTGGTATTTCATTTTTCTCATCAGGTAAAAAACCACTCCGAGTGTATAGGAAAGACCTCCGTAAAGCATGAGATGAACAACCCGAGGGGATAAAATCTCACCAAGTTCATCGAACATGAGAAAACCCAGCCAGCCCATGCCCAGATAGGAAGCCAGGGAAATAAATTCCAGTTTACCGGTAAAGAATACTTTAAAGATGATACCCAATAAGGCGATGCCCCATACGGCTAGCAGCAATCGCTGACCTAAGGGGGTGTCGCCCAGTACTCCCCAGCAAAAAGGAGTAAAGGTACCTGCAATCAATAAATAGATAGAAATGTGATCTAGTTGTTTAAACAAGAACTTCTGCTTCCTGGTTTTAACGCTATGGTAAAGTGTCGAAGAACTGTAAAGAATAATCACCGTGGCAAGAAAGGTAGCAACACTCCATAGAATGCTTCCCTGAGCTTCTGATTTGATCAGAACGTAGGCCATGGCGATGATTCCGGTAACTATTCCCAAAGCATGAGTCAGACTGTTGGCCAACTCTTCTTTTGAGCTATATACATCTAGTTTTATTTCCTTTTTCAAACTGGTAATTCCTCCCCGCAAAACTTGCAGTAAAGCGCATCGCTGTCATGACCTTTTGAACTGCAATTTGTACACTTTTTCTTCTCTTGTTTCTTCTTGTCTTTTTGTAGCTCTACAGTAACTATACCCGTGGGAACAGCTATTATGGCATAACCCAATATCATAACAAAAGAGGCAATAGTCTGTCCTAAAATAGTTTGCGGAGCAATATCACCATAACCAACTGTTGTAAGGGTCACTATCGCCCAATAAATACTTAGGGGAATGCTCGTAAAACCATTGTCTTTTCCTTCTACCAGATACATTACTGTGCCCAGAATGATTACGAGCATGAGTACCGTTCCCATGAACACCGTAATCTTATGTCTGCTGGCCTTGATGGCTCTACCCAGTTGTTCACCTTCACCAACAAACCGACCTAATTTCAGAATTCTAAAGACGCGCAATAGTCTCAAAGCCCGAATGATCAGCAGGTATTGCGTGCCCGCAAAAATAAGACTCAGGTAAGTGGGGAGTAAGGAGAGCAAATCGATTAGTCCATAGAAACTAAAAATATACCTGGATCTTGAATCAGTCACATAAACACGGGTAATATACTCCAGACTAAAAACGATGGTGAAGAACCATTCAGCATATTTGAAGAACTGCCCATAATCACGATTGATACTCGGCACACTTTCCAGCATAACCGCCAATACACTGATGAGGATGGCAATTAATAGTGCCACATCGAAACCACGTCCTGCAGGGGTATCGGTACCGAAGATGATGATATATAGTTTCTTCCTGAAACTCATTCTTTGTCTTTAACTCTGAACCAGGGGGCCTGATATTCTTCTGGTAAGTAAGATGGCGGAATGGTAGACTGGTTGCCATCACGATGTGCACCATAATGCGGTGACATGATTTCAACCCCGGCTTCATTGAATTTGTCCTGAATGTTTTTGTGTAACTCAGAGTAGATCACTGCCATCTTATGGATTTCCCGGGTTCTGGCATTCAACTGATAGCTCACATAAAAATCGTCAAGACTGGTCTGCAGAACAAAAGGATGGGGTTTCTTCTTTATAAATTCTGTGGCTAAGGCAGCATCAACCAGAAGCTTATGAACATCTCTCCATGGCACATCATAACCGATGGTTACTGTGGTATGCAGAATTAAGCCCTCTTCATCATTGGCCGTGGTATAGTTGATGGTGTGGCTATTCAGCATCTGTGAATTAGGGATGGTAATGATCTCGTTTTTAATGGTTTTGATCTTGGTGTTCAGCAAGGCTTTTTCCTTCACGTCACCAATGACCTCACCAATTTTCACCCGGTCACCAATTTTAAAGGAACGCATATAGGTAATCACCAACCCGGCAATAATATTCGAGAAGGCACCTGCACCACCCAAGGCTATCAGCAGACCGAAGAAAGTCGAAACACCTTTAAAGATTTCGGAATTAGACATCGGTAGTAAAGGCCAGATACCAATAAAACCCAGTGCAATGATTAAGGCTTTAACAATATTGAACGTGGGTTTGGCCCACTCCGGATAGAAGCCTCCAACCACCAATCGACCTTTGGAAATTTCATCCCTAAAGAAGGAAAGCAGGCGCAAGAAATACCTTAGGATAATAACAATGACTACTATGAAGAGCAGGTTAGGCAGGTAATCCAGAATTTTCAGTCCAAGATCTGAAAGTGGATCTACTACGTAGCCAATAAGCTTTTCAGCAATTCCCTGAGTCCACGGAAAAAGGGCGAACAGAGCAGGAAGTAAGAGGTAGACGATAAAGAGTAGTAAGGCATATTTAAAAATAGTTACCCCCCAACTCACCACCATTACCTGCTTTTCCTGAGTAAGTAGCTCGTAGTCTTTAATCTTAAAGCCTTTGAAGAACTTACCTTTCTGGCCCTGCAATTTGATTCCGATCAGCCTGAAGAGTCTGTTATAGTATTTAAGTCCGAAAATAAAGGCGGCTATAATCAGAATAGCCACTCCGATATTGACGAAAAGCAGGTTACTGAACACAGGCTTGTGTTGTGCCAATTCTTCTTTTAATATATCAAAGTAGTATTCAGTAGCTCCTTTTAAAGTTAGGCCAAGGGCCTTGGCGTCCTGGTCATTGATGGTCATCAGCACTTTATCGCGCAGAATGATATCGTTGACTTCTTCCCCATATTCAATACTCAGCGGGGTAATTTCCAGTTGAACATTCTGGAGTTCTTCCAGCTGATTTTTTAATCTCGCCACTCTTTGCTTTAAGGTATATGGACCAATACCATTGAAAAGAAATAGAGTAGAGTCCTGGTTAACGGGGACACCCCCTTTAAGAATCAAAGGGTGTATTTCTTTTTGAACCGGAGGAATGCTGTCCACAACCGGTTGCTGACTGGTTTGCCAGATAAGGCTCAGAAAGAGCAGAATAATTTTCATTTCAACTCAATATAAATATTTGAAAGTAACAGGCACAAAAAACCCTGATACCAATTGCAGGAATCAGGGTTGAGTATGTCATCTAACGTAAATAACTACGGAATGATGTTCGTAGTTATAAGCTCATCATTTCTTTAAACCTGGCAGCTTGTCTACGGCTTACTTCAACTTTATCGCCACCTCTCAAAACTACCATCAGTCCACCATTGAACCATGATTCAATGCTTTCTACCCAGGTTAAGTTGATGATATGCTTTCTGCTCGCTCTGAAGAAAGATCTGTCATCTAGTTTTTCATCCAGCGCATTCAACGACTTGTGAATCATTGGTTTGAAGTTGTCGAAGTAAATTTTGATGTAGTTACCATCAGATTCGAAAAGGCGAATGTTCTCCAACTTTACAAACCAGCATTTATCACCATCCTTGACAAAAACTCTATCGTTTGGTCCTAGCTTTTGCGGACTAGCCTCTTCTTTTACTTCGGTCTTGGCATTTCTGTTGATGAGCTTGGTCACCGTTTCTTTCAAACGGTCTGGCTCAATTGGTTTCAACAAATAGTCCATGGCATTATAATCGAAAGCCTTTAGGGCATATTCGTCATAGGCGGTGGTGAATACCACGTCTGGAACAGAATCTAAAGACTCAAGCAGTTCAAAGCCGGTTTTTCCTGGCATCTGAATGTCAAGGAAAAGTAAATCAGGTTTCAGGCTGTTGATTTTCTCTTCTGCATCCTCAGCATTTACCGCTTCACCTACAATTTCAATCTCCTGAAACTCCTGTAAAAGGTTAGTTAGCTCCTTTCTGGCCAGTCTTTCATCATCTACTATTAGTGCTTTCATAGAATTATCAATTAAATGCGCTGAGGTATTCTTACTTCAGTCACAACAAACTTATCATTTTCGTTATAAATATTAAATGTAGCGGTATCTCCATAGATTAATTTTAATCGCTCTTTGGTATTTACCAGCCCTACACCACTTCTTCCCCCTGCTCTTTTCTTGTGACCCGTTAACTGTCCGCTGTTTCTGATTTTGATAGACAAGACAGAATCATTCACGTTCGATTGAATCTCAATGATTCCTCCCTCCATCAAATTAGAAACACCATGCTTGATCGCATTTTCCACTAAAGTTTGGATCATCATTGGAGGAATATCAAAATGGTCAGATCGGGGATCGATTTTATACCGAACCTTTAAACGCTCTTCAAAACGGATGCTTTCAAGGGCAAGGTAGTCCTTTACTGTGTTAAGTTCGCTTTTAAAGTTGATCACCCGTTTTTTATCTGTGATCAGAGAGTTTCTAAGAATATTGGAAAGCTGGGTAATGGCAATTTTAGCCTTGGCAGGTTCTTCATCGACTAAAGCCCTCATACTGTTTAGGGCATTAAAAATGAAATGCGGATTCAATTGAGCCTTCAGCTGATTGAGGTGCATTTCATTCATGGCCGCTTCATATTTTAGTGACCTGTTGTTGCTTTCCAGATAATGGTATAAGAAATAAACAGTAGACCAGAGGATAAAAAGAACCACGGAAGTAGCAAAGAGCAGAGGAATCTCTGTTTGCAAACTGGTATCGCTTGGGCTTCGCGTTCCAACCACGAAATATAAGCCAAACGTGATGAGGTTGGCCATGATGGAGGCCAGCACAATGACTCCTAGAATTCTTGGAATCACCTGAGCAATATTGATCTGAACCCAGCCACGTCTGATAATAATGGCTCTGATAAAGTAGTGGGAGATCAGAAAGAAGAATAAACTGTGGATTGTGAGCTCAATCCGTTGGTTACGAACTACCTGAGCACCGAGGCCCTGAGGGTCGAAACCTTGAGAAATAAAATTGGAAAGGAAATACATTCCCCACCCTGCCAACTGCAAAATCCAATAAAGCCTCTTCTTTCTCATTTTCGAAATCGAAAAATAGCGAAAGTTGGTCTATTGCTGCAATGCAATAATACAAGAGGTAAACAGCTAATATGGCTGGAAATCAGAGCGTATCTCCTGGCTTGTAGTTTTTATTTCTTACAAAAGTCCTAATGATCAGTCGTGTGCCCCGGTCATAGGTCATGTAATTCCAGACCCAGTTGGTCAAAATCACCAATCGGTTTCTGAAGCCAACAATCGACATCAGGTGAACGAACATCCAAACCATCCATGCGAAAAGTCCTCCAAAGTGAAATTTTGGTAAGTCTACCACAGCTTTGTTTCGACCTATGGTTGCCATGGAGCCTTTGTCGCGGTATTTGAAGGCTTTAGGTCCTTTTTGCTTATTGGCCCTTTTCAGGTTATTGGCCACATTGATGGCCTGTTGAATGGCCACTGGTGCTACCATTGGGTGACCCTTCGGAAATTCATCGGAATACATTCCCGCTATATCTCCAATGGCATAAACGTCCTGGAGTCCCTTCACTTCGCTAAACTCGTTGACGATGATTCTACCTCCTTTAATAGAGTCTTTGGGAAGACCATCCATGATATTACCTGTAACTCCAGCCGCCCAAATCACGGTTTTGGCAGGGATTATCGTTCCATCATTCAAAGTAACGTCTTCCCCGTCATAAGACTTTAGCATGGTATTCAGGCGAACATCTACATCGAAAGCGCTCAGGTATTTTTCAGCCTTTTCGCTCGACTTTTCAGACATACCAGCCAAAAGTCTTGGTCCTGCATCTACCAGATGCAATTTCATAATGTCAAAGTCGATGTCGGGATAGTCCTTTGGAAGTACATGCTTCTTGAGTTCACCCAAGGCACCGGCCACTTCTACTCCGGTAGGCCCTCCACCAACGATTACGAAATTGGTGAGTCGGTTCTTTTCTTCATGTTCAGTGGCTAAAACAGTCTGTTCGAAATTCTGAAGCATATGACTTCGCAGATCCAGTGCCTGAGGAATTTGCTTCATGGGAAAAGTACGTTTGTACATTTCCTCATCTCCAAAATAATTGGTCTTGGAACCATTGGCGATTACCAGAAGATCGTAATCCAATTCTCCAATCAAAGTTTTGATCACTTTTCTCTCCGGATCAACTCCGGTAACCCTGGCCATCCGGAAGTAAAAATCCTGATGTTTTTCGAAAAGCTGCCTTAGGGCACCGGCTATGGAATCAGGCTCTAAACCTGCAGTGGCTACCTGATAAAGCAGCGGCTGAAAGGTATGATAGTTATGCCTGTCTAATAGAACAATCTGATAGTTGGATTTGCGCAGCGATTTAACCAGTTGAATACCGCCAAAACCGCCTCCAATAATCACTATTCGCTTTTTATTGGATTCTGGAATCTCCAAATGGAGATGATCGAAAGGGGACATGTTAATGGTTTCCTAGTCTAACATACCCGTTGATTTTTGGGTTCTCCAAATCATCGAAATTTCACGGAACATTGGCCTGCCAAAAAGTGTTAAAACAACAAATAATAAATCTGCTATTTATAATAGGCCTTATGGCCTACCGTTATAAAGTCAGAAAAAGGCAATTAAAATCGATGATTGAAGTCGGGCAAACGAGCCTGACGATGAGGTGTTAGATTAATGTGTTGATTTTAATGTTTTGGTTGAAGATGGTGCTGTCCGCGAAAGCGGCAGCACTATTTTTTTGTAGTCTTTTGTTTCGGATAATATTTCATGTTTATCCTGTAACAAGCTGGATTTCTGATAATAATATTACTTGCGGCAGTCGGAATTTAATGGAGTAAAAATCTGCTTGGCTCCTTGAAGGAGTAAGGAGGATTTATTCAGGATCAGGTGAAATCAGTTCTTTTTTCGACATATTTTTTATGGTCATGAGTCCATCTATATGCTCATGCAGAGTAGGGTCAATATTATTCAACATGGGGTCAAGTATTAGGTCGACTCCCTCTCTTCTGGCAAACTTTGCCGCTGGAACGAAGTCACTATCTCCGGCAATAAGAATAATTTGGTCTACTTGGTTTTTAAATGCCAATGTAGCGATGTCCAGTCCAATTTTCATATCGACAGCCTTTTGATTCAGCGGATATTCCAAGTCATTGGCGTCTAACTCATTGAGCATAACCGTTCCTTCAAATAAACCCTTAGTATGTCTTGCCTTTATAGTCCAGAGCTTTGAGCTGTTTTTGAGAAAACCGAGTCTGAGTGCAATTTTTCTCTGTTTTTTTAACTCAGTAAACAAGGAGTTTCTGAACCTAAATTGTTCAGTTCTTTTGAAGCTGATGGACTTTCCGGAAATTGGGTTTTTGGAGTCACCATCAAAAGGCTTAGCATCGTAGTAGTATATTCTGTATAACTCCGTTCGGTCTAAATTGTACCTCCCTCTATATTGGTTCACTCTTAAGATATGTTTAAAACAGTAGGATACCAGGTTTTTAGCAACCAGCTCGGGAGAATCTCCTTTTTCGAAGCCCTTTATGTATTTATAGCGTTTTATAAAAAAACCACCATCTACGAGTATTGCTGTCTTCATTTCGGGAAGGATAAAAAAAAGTCCAAAGTCAGAGTTTGTCGCTATCCGTCCTTTAAGAGTAATTTCCTAAAGGTGACAAATCCGCCCATTGGACATTATCTACCAATACTAAACAACAGACCGCAATTACGCAAGTGGTTAACTATAAAAAGAAAATGAAAAGTAATATTAAAAAGTCTTAAAATTCAATCATCAACTATTTTCCAGCTCCTCCTTCAAGAACTTAGCCGTATAACTTTTCTTGCTTTTAGCTACTTCTTCAGGAGTTCCCTGGGCTATGATTTGACCACCTTTGTCTCCACCTTCTGGTCCCAGATCGATAATGTGGTCAGCTACCTTAATGACATCCAGGTTATGCTCAATAATCAATACGGAATTACCTTTATCTACCAGTCTGTTCAATACATCTAACAAGTGTTGAATATCCTGAAAGTGAAGTCCTGTCGTTGGCTCATCCAGTATGTAGAGTGTTTTACCCGTATCCTTTTTAGAAAGCTCAGTGGCCAGTTTTACCCTTTGCGCTTCACCACCAGACAATGTTGTGGCATGTTGCCCCAGTGAAATGTATCCTAAGCCCACATCATTCAAAGTCTGGATTTTCCTTAAAATCTTGGGCTGGTTCTCGAAGAATTCAACAGCCTGTTCTACGGTCATATCCAGCACATCGGAGATGGATTTACCTTTAAATCGAACCTCCAGTGTTTCCCTGTTGTAGCGCTTGCCTTTGCAGGTTTCACAAGGCACATGCACATTAGGAAGGAAGTCCATTTCAATGAGTTTCATTCCGGCACCCTCACAGGTTTCGCAGCGACCGCCTTTTACGTTAAAGGAGAAACGGCCGGCTTTATAGCCTCTGATTTTGGCTTCTGGTAACTCTGTGAAAAGTGTTCTGATATCTGAGAATACACCTGTATAGGTTGCAGGATTAGATCTTGGAGTACGTCCAATGGGTGACTGGTCTACCTCTATTACCTTGTCAATTTCCTTCAGCCCTTTGATTTCATTGTAAGGGAGAGGTGATTTTCTCGATCTGAAGAAATGATGATTAAGGATAGGGAAGAGTGTATCATGAATCAACGTAGACTTACCACTTCCGGAAACTCCGGTGATACATACCATCTCACCTAAAGGAATCTTGAGGTCGACCTTTTTGAGATTATTTCCACTGGCTCCTTTAAGCTCCAGGTTTTTGCCTGAGCCCTTCCTTCTTTCCTTTGGTATTTCAATGTTCTTTTCACCCTTGAGATACCTGGCTGTAGTTCCTCCTTCTTCCAGAAATTGCTCAGGAGCATTTGCGGCTACAATTTGCCCGCCATGACGGCCGGCCCCGGGACCGATATCAACGATAAAATCAGACGCCAGCATCATGTCCTTGTCATGTTCGACAACGATGATGGTATTTCCAATGTCCCTTAGGTTTTTAAGCGCATTGATCAGCTTAACATTATCTCTCTGGTGTAAGCCGATACTTGGCTCATCCATGATATATAGTACTCCTACCAGCTGGGTTCCGATTTGAGTAGCCAGTCTGATTCTTTGTGCTTCACCACCAGAAAGGGTTCTTAATGGTCGATTCAGGGTGAGGTAGTCGAGCCCCACATCCAGTAGAAAGCCAATTCTCTTTCTGATCTCTTTCAGTACCTCAGGAGCAATTTGGTTTTGCTTATCTGTCAGGCGTTCCTCCAGCCCTACAAACCATTGCGATAAGGTTTCAATATCCATTTCTGCTAACTGAGAAATGTTCCTATCGGCTATTCTGAAGTGGATCGATTCCTTTTTCAGCCGGGCACCATCACATTCTGGGCAGGTCTTCACTGTCATGAAGTCCGAAATCCACTGACGTGTTTTTTCAGTGCCTTCTTCCATCTGTTTTTCAAGGAATTTGATGATTCCTTCAAACCGGGTATTCCACTGTGTGCCCGGGTATTTCTTTGAGCTCACGGCTACAGGTACATCATCGCCATAGAGAATGGTATCCAATACCCCTTCTGGCAGGTCTTTGATTGGAGTACTCAGGTTGGCCTTGTGTCTTTTGAGTATTGCTTCCAGCTTTTTGAAAATCCAGATATCTCTGTAGTCGCCCAAAGGAGCTAAACCACCTCTGCTAATACTCAGATTGGGATCAGGGACTACACTCTCCTTGCTGATTTCTTCAATCTGACCCAGCCCGTTACAGGTTGGACAAGCACCATATGGAGAGTTGAAGGAAAAATTATTGGGAGCCGGTTCGTCATAGGAGATACCGGTTTCGGGATCCATGAGGAATTTCGAAAAGTGATGAATCTGGTTGTCTTCATCGCGAATCATCATTACTCCATTACCATGGCTCATGGCGGTTTTTACGCTCTGGGCAGTTCGGAAGCGATCATTAGGATCTGCAATAATACGATCAATGACAATCTCGATGTCGTGTGTTTTGTATCGATCGACCTGCATTTTAGGCACCATCTCCATCACTACTCCGTCAACCCGTACTTTGGTGAATCCCATTTTGCGGATTTGAACAAAGAGCTCTCTGTAATGTCCCTTTCTTCCTTTAACTACCGGTGCCAGGATAATGAGTTTTTTACCCTCAAAATTCTTAATGACATGATCAATGATCTGGTCTTCAGACTGACGGATCATTGGTTTACCCGTTTTATAGGAATAGGCAATTCCGGCTCTGGCATAAAGCAGCCGCAGGAAGTCATAGATTTCTGTTAATGTTCCTACGGTAGATCGTGGGTTTCGGGAAGTGGTTTTCTGCTCAATGGATATGACAGGACTTAGTCCATTAATCTTATCCACATCCGGCCTCTCCATATCCCCGATAAATGATCGGGCGTAGGCCGAAAAACTTTCCATGTACCTGCGTTGCCCCTCAGCATAAATGGTATCGAAGGCCAGGGATGATTTTCCTGAACCGGAGATACCTGTAATTACCACAAGTTTGTTGCGTGGTATACTTACATCAATGTTTTTAAGATTATGCTCCCGAGCGCCAAAAACTTCAATGTTTTCATGTCCTGAAATATCGACAGGAGCGGGGTCTATAATCGCATTTTCTTTGAATTTTTCCATCAGAACAGCTGCTCAGCGCAGAATCCACAAAGGTCAGGATTTACCAACGCAAATACAACTGGGAGCGAATGATTAAAGTTTCGTTGAATTGTTATCAGAAGTCAGAAGTCAGAAGTCAGAAGTCAGAAGTCAGAAGTCAGAAGTCAGAAGTCAGAAGTCAGAAGTCAGAAGTCAGAAATCAGAAATCAGAAATCGGGATTGTTCTGTCTTTTCATCCCGATTTCCTGAATGCTGTGTTTACTTACCTGCTATCAGGTAACTGCCCATAATGGCTTTGTGATCAGAAGTAATTCTTACAGCGTCTAGTGAGTCACAACCAATCCCATTCGAATGTAGGATATAATCAATGGGAATTTGAGCGATAAATGGGTTCCATGTGGGGAATGTAGGGGTCAGCTTTTTTCGACTGTCAGTCAGTTGAGCCGATGATTTGAAATTCAGCATACGGTTATCCCATGGAACTGTATTAAAATCACCCAACACCAAAAATTCACCAGGTTGTTCTTTTACATAGTCCTCTGCCCATTCGAGATGGCTATTACGGTTGTGCCATTTACTTCGCGTTGTTGGCGATTTGGTATGCAGGGCCAGAAAGTTTACTGCTTCATCACCAATCAGAATTTTACCGGTGATATTAGCTGTACGGGTTACATGTACCTCTTCAACATCACTCATAGGGTACTTGCTGAAAACAGCAATTCCCTGTCCCTGATCGGCATGTTCAACTACCTTGTAGAACGGATAGTCATTGGCCAGGCCTGAAACCAGTCTTTTAGCCCATTCACTACTCACTTCCTGAAAGGATATAAAATCTGGGTTGAGTTCTACAACACGATTAATAGTTTCATCATACTTGTCATTGACGGCCAGTACATTGAACTGTAACACTTTCAGTGATTCATCTCCCTGGTCAATTTTATAGGTCTTACTGATGGGACCACTCACTTTGACGAGGAGTAAAAAGTAGATCATAAAATTGACTCCTGCCAGCCTGTAGTGATGCTTTACAATCCAGAATACGCTGAGGGCACCATAGACCAGCATGGCCTGAAAAAGGAATGACTGGAACAGGGTAAGCCTGAAGGTATAACTCGGAATGAGTAATAAGAAGGCAGGAATAAGCAGAAAGGCTGCTAATATTCTTTCCTTATTCTTTTTCTGTCTAAACCAGCAATAGATTCTAATGATTACCAGAGCGACCTTGAGTATGTATTTAAGCTTCTGTGGTTGCATGAGTTAGATTTCCTTTTGATTTGATGTTATACCAATCGACATTCCTTGAGAGATACATACATATTCCCAATACAATTAATAGACCAACACTTCCAAATAGCAAAGCAAAATCTTCCAGCTTCAGCACTACAAAAATGAACGTGTAGATAATACTGAAGAAGAGGAAAAGGATACCTGCTAATTTTCTGCTCTTGAGAATTGACATCGAATACAGTGAAATCATTCCAATAATGACTGTGGAAGATACCCAATAGGCAGCACTGAAATCCAGGTGTTCTGAAAGTGACAGAAGTAATGTATAGAATATAGTGAGTGTCAACCCAACCAATATGTAATGAATCGGGTGTATCCTTTTTTTATTGAGAATCTCAATGAAAAAGAATGAAATGAAGGTAAGGAATAAGATAAGTACGGCATATTTTGCGGATCGCGTGTTCTGCTGATAGTTATCAACAGGCTGAAATAATTTAACCCCAAATTCTGAATCTGATATACTATGTTCTCCTCCTACCCATTGTTGTGGATAATTTCTATTTAGGTCGAAGATTGACCATTCTGCTGTAAACCCATCCTCTGAAATAGAATGATCATCAGGTAGAAACTGACCCTCAAAGCTAGGGTGAGGCCATGAAGAGGACATCTTGGCGGTAGTACTTTTTCCAATCGGGTTGATTTTGAGGCTTCTCGTACCGTGAAGACTTAGGTGGGTTGAGAACGATAAATTTGCAATTTCATCGGGCCAGGAAATATTTGCAGAAACCCCGCTTTGATACTCACTCGCTCGAGACACATTATAGTTGGAGCTAAGTTGTGAGAGCTGGAGGTCGAATTTTTTTGGAATGCCAGATTCCATGGAATGGGCTTTTTCCCCAAGCTTGATTTCTATTTTGCTCTGGATACCACGCATATCAGGAATGCCCATACTAATAGTTGCCTGATCCCAAAGTACCTTGTCATTCTCATCTATGAGTTTTGTGAAATCTGGTTTGGTAAAGTTGCCTTTTAATTGAAGATCAGCAGCATATACGGCAACTTCATAAATACCCCTTTTTCTCGACTGGGGATTGATCTGGCCATCTACTTCCAGTTTTTGCGGCAAAAAATGGGCGTACTTTATAACACTTACTTCCTTATCCTGAAGGATTACAACGGATTCATACGGAATAGTAAGAATGGGGCCAGTAATTTGTTGGGGAGAAGCCCAGCTTCCAGAAATTTCTCTAATTGCTTCTTCTTGTCTATACTCCCTTTCATTGATCAAAGTCTTAATCATACTATTAGGAATAAGCAAGATGGCTATAAGAAAACCGATTGATAGTAATTTAATGCTTACTGAATTCTTGATGGAGTAGTTGATCTTATCAAATACTGACCCGTTTGTGCTGTTGTCCATAATTTGTTTTAAAAGTACTTTGAACTACAAAGTATAAGTTCAAATTTTTTTATATGCTGTTTTTTATCAATTGCTCTAAAGCGTCAATATGAGCCTTGAATGCTCTATTTCCGATTGTTGTAACCATATATTGTGTATTAGGCTTCCTTCCAACGAAGGACTTACTAACTTCTATATAATCTTCTTTCTCTAAAGCCTTTAAATGACTTGCAAGATTACCATCCGTAACTTCGAGCAACTCCTTAAGCCTATTAAAGTCTAGTGACTCATTGGCCATTAACGCTGACATTATTCCAAGTCGGACGCGACTTTCAAAAGCTTTATTCAAATTGTGGATATCCACTTATTTCTCATATTTAAAGTACATGATAGCTCCATATAAAATATGTAGAACTCCAAACCCTATAGCCCAAATTAGCAATCCGTAGCCAATTACAGCAGAGGCAATGAGGCCCAAAACTACTTCAGAAATTCCAAGAAATCGCACATCCCTATAGGTATAATGACTGGCATTAATAAGTCCAAGTCCATAGAAAATGAGTGTCGTGGGGGCAATAAGACCTATAAGTCCTTGATAATAAAAAATGATTACCAGCACTCCACCTGTTACAAGTGGTACTAATAGGTTTATTAAAACTCGCTGAGCTGTCTTATCCCAACTTTTTACGCCATCCTTTTTGGCCTTCTTTTTCGTAAGATATATGCCTGTAATAATGGCTAGAAACATCACTCCCAGAGCATCCAGAATTAGCCAGGTCAGGTTTCCTCTTACATCTCTGATCAATAATTGATCATAAATAAGATCCTCACTGGTATAAGCTAGCTTCCAGGCAATGTAGGCACCAATCAATGCGTAGATTCCGGCCATTACCCCCGATAGCCCACTTAGGGAAATAAAGCGGGAAGACTTTTCCATCATTTGCCGAATCTCGGCTATGTCTTGAACGTATTTATTTGACATGTCAAAAGTACTTTGAAATTCAAAGTAAGCTAATCGCGGCAAGTTTTCCAATAGTGATTCATCATTTTTCATCTACTTTGCAGCATGTCTAGTGAGCAGGAAGTAGTGCTTCAACAGCGTCTGTCCAGAGGAGATGAGACAGCCTTCCAGGAAACCTTTGAAATATACTTTAAGGTTTTGGTGCTTTTTGCTACACGCTTTTCGATTGATCAGGAAACAGCCGAAGACCTGGTTCAGGATGTTTTTGTAAAACTCTATGAACAGAAGGACAGGCTGCAATTTCACAGCTCGCTCAAGGCGTTTCTTTATCAGTCAGTGAGAAATAAATGTCTCGATATTCTTCGATCAAGGAAAACCCGTGAGAAGCATCACGATGAAATAAAATTTTCATCCGAACTGGAAGGGCAGGATAGTGAGGCATTGATGATGCAGTCCGAACTGGAAGAAAAAGTTTATCAGAGTATCAAGCAACTCCCCGAGCAATGTCAGCTCATCTTCAAAATGAATCGGTTTGAAGGCAAAAAGAATCAGGAGATTGCCGATGAGCTGAATATTTCCAAACGTACTGTAGAAGCACAAATTAGTAAAGCGCTGAAGCGATTGAGGGAAGATATCTACCCCTATTTGAAGACCTTTTTACTGGCAATTGCTTTCTGGCTCAGCTGATTTTTAAAAAAATTTCAATTACCCGTACGTGTGAATTTGAGTTCACCCGTCATACACATGAAAGCCGATGAATAACCCAAGTGACATATCGCAGGAATTGATGCTCAAATACCTTTCAGAAACCGCCAATGCGGAGGAGACTAAGGTAGTTGAGGAATGGATGGCAGAGTCTGAAGACAATGCACAATACATCCATCAACTCAAAGCGTTGTGGGCCAATGCACAATCTTTCTCTTTGCTCGATAGTATCGACATGGATAAGAACTGGCAGGGCATACAGTCAAAGATCAACGAGCATCAGCAAGGTAATAACCGAATCTTCTGGCGCGTAGCAGCTGCCGTTATCGTTTTGATATCTGCTGCCTTTTTGATGAAGAATCTACTGTATAGCCCTCCACAACAAATCAGCTTTAGGGCAGATAGTCAGTCTGAGCTGAGCTTGCCAGATGGTACAGTAGTCACTTTAAAAAAGGGAGCTACCTTAAAATATCCAGAAACTTTCGGGAATGAGCGAATAGTTGAATTTGAAGGAGAAGCCTTTTTCGATGTAGCTCAAAACACGGAAAAACCTTTTGTGATCTTCGCTGATGAAACTGAAACCAGGGTATTGGGTACTTCATTCAACCTGCGAACGGCTACTTCCTATTCAGGTCTTGAGCTGGTGCTGGTAGAAGGCAAGGTTAGTTTTTCTACTGCGAATGAGAAAGTCATTCTTACGCCAGGTCAACGAGTGGCCATGGGGGCTAATGGCTTGTTGGAGAAAACGGACAATAGCAATAGAAACTTCCAAGCCTGGCAAACAGGTACGCTGGTCTTTGAAAACACACCAATGAGCAGGGTTTTTGAAGACATCGGCAATGCATACAATGTGAGGTTTGAATTGCAGAATTCGGCTTTTGGAAACTGTACGCTTACTGCGCGCTACGACCAGGAAGGCCTGGACAACATACTGAATACTTTAGAACTATTATTTAATACATCTTTTAATCGACAGCAGGAGATCATTTTGGTCAATGGTGGCTCCTGCCAGTAAGAAATAACAACTCAAAATATCATGAACAACAGATTTTTTAAAGCCATTTTAATGGTGGCAGTGTTCTTCGGAGCGTTGAACCTGCAAGCTCAGGATGATCCACAAAAAATGCGTACCCTCTTCAACAATGGGGGAATCCGATCAAATGGTGGATATGGGGCAGTTACAGTTGGCTATACCCAGATTGCCAATGCTGACGCGATCACAATCGGAGGCCAGGGCGCCTGGTTAATCAATCACCAATTTGGTATTGGTTTAGCGGGAACCGGTTTTATCACTGAAAGGGCATACGATGCAAACCTTGATAATCGCTACCTGACTACAGGGGGCTATGGAGGCCTCATGCTTGAGTTTATCGCTATGCCGCATAGTCCTGTTCATTTAAGCTTTCCGGTAACCATTGGAGCAGGAGGAATTAGCTATGTGCAGTCGAACAGAGACTTTGACTTCTATGATTCTGAAGATTCTCAGGCATTCTTTGTGGTTGAACCGGGAGTAGACATCGAGTTTAACCTGTTACCATTTGTTCGCTTCGGATTGGGCGTTAAGTACAGAGTTACCTCAGATATAGACTTAACCTATCTCGATTCAGGAGCCAGAATTCTGGAGCAGGATGCCATGACAGGTTTCAGCACATCGTTTAATCTCAAATTCGGAAAATTCTAAAATATTACTGATTGACCACAAAAAGTTTAGGCCTGTCGGTTCACACTCAGTGAATTGCAGGCTTAAACGCTTAAATTTGCTTCAACATTTTTTCATGAAAATCTCGGCCATTTATTTTTTGATTATGTTCTGCTCAGCACCGCTTTTTGCTCAGCAGTCGGGATTGCTTGAAAGGAAAGTAACGGTACAATTCAGCAATACTTCTATTGAGGAAATTCTCAAGTCAATAGAGACCAGCGATTTATCCTTTGTCTATTCTCCTGAAGTCTTTGATGTAAAGAAGCGGGTCAATATCAATAGGCAACAAGCCACAGTTCGTTCTGTTCTGGCCGAACTTTTTGCTGGTCAGTTGATGGAGTCTTATGAAATGAACGGTCAGGTTCTACTAAGGAAAAAGCGAATTCCGAAAGAAGCTGAGCCGGAAAAAGCAAAAGTTGTAACCAATCCAGATACCACCCAATCTGAAGCTAAGACGAAAGCCTTAGAGGAGAGTTCAATTCAGCCGGAGACTTCCAGCACCAAGTCAAAAGGCACTGCAATGCTGGAAGTATCGGAAACAACAAGCTCAACCATAATGCCAACATCTGATATGGACAGCCTTCAAAAGCAAGTTCCGGCAGCTGGTTTGGGTTCCGGCAATGGGCAAGGTGAGCAGATCGTTGATTCCTCCTCCCGACAATTCTATTACACGGCTGATTTAAAGGCCTATCACTTTCCGGTATATAAAATAGCTCCATACCAGCTTGACTATACACCCATGAAGCCGCGCTACCAAATTCCTGAACAGGAGACTGTATGGGACAAATACGCAACGGACAATAAAAAAGCGAAACGCGAAAAAACGAAAGAGGCAAAAACTCCCGGGGATAAGAAGTTTCGCTTCGGTATTGCCTCTTATACAGGGTATACTGAATTGAATAATACACCTTCTTTGTTAATAGGAGGTAGAGTAATGTTTTATGCTAAACCGAATTTAGCCATCGGTTTCAGTGGAAATGGACTTCTCTCCGATAGTTTTTTTAGCCCTGTGGCCAACATGGATATTGAGCTAGAGGGGGGCTACGGAGGTCTTGCCCTGGAGTATGTTTTGTTTCCCAAAAGTGTTGTTCACCTCAATATACCGATCATGATTGGTGCTGGTGGTTATACTTATCATGAAGCAGGAACAATCCGTAATCCGGCTCAGTGGGAAAATCAAAAGGCCTTCTTTGTGCTGGAAGCCGGTTTGGAGCTGGAAGTAAATGTGACCAGTTTTATGAAAATTGGCTTTGGTATGGGTTACCGTGATGTAGCCGGCTCGGGTCTATTGAATCAGAATAGTGAAGAAGTTATTCCAGAGTCTTCGCTTGAAAGCCTGAATTATGGCCTGGTGCTTAAATTTGGTCGTTTCTAGTTACCCTTCAACATTAACAATGCCGACTCTTTGTATTTTCGACTCAAAGGAATCTCCCTACCCTCAAGCTGAACATACTCTTTATTATAAGCTTTTACATAGGCCTTGTTGACAATGTATGATCTGTGAGTTCTGATGAATCCACTGCCGATTAGCTCTTCCATAGTCGAAATATTCATGCGTGTTTTGATCTGCTCTTCCTTGCAGTGAACAATGACAAAATCGTTCAGGCTTTCAATCAACATGATCTCATCGGTTGGAACTCGCTTCACCCTGCGATCGGAACTAATGTCTATAAACCTTTGCTGCCGATTTGAACCTTCATGCTCAGACCCTCGCTCCCTTATGTACTTATCCACCGCCTTGCGGAGTCTTTCCGGTGAAATGGGCTTCAATAAATAGTCAACAGCTTGCAAATCGAAGCCCTGAATAGCATATTCTCTGTGAGCAGTGGTGAAAATGATCTTAATATTTTTGTCAAGTGAACTTGCTAAAACAAGCCCTGAGACTTCCGGCATGTGGATATCCAGGAAAATCAGGTCGATGGTTTCTCTGGCTACTAACCTCAATAACTCCATCGCATTTTTGCAGAGGCCTGCTACTTCCAGGTCAGGTATATCCTGAATGTGCAGCTCCAGTATATCTCTGGCAGTAGGTTCATCATCTACAATGGCACATCGAATCATATCTTAAGAGGTATTTTCAAATTGACGCGATATTCGTCTTCATCCTGAGACAAATTAAGCGAATAAGCAGAACCATAGATCAGATTAAGCCTGTTTCTGATATTGCTAAGGCCAATTCCTGTTGCTTCAGGCTCTGATTTATTGCAGGAATTTTCGGCCTCGAAGTGAATATTCTGATCAGCAACCTTGAGGCTGAACTGACAGCGAAACTTTCCATCGATAGTGGCTCCGTGTTTAAAGGCGTTTTCAACGAATGGGAGAAATAGCATTGGGGCAACAGAGATATCTTTGATCTTATCTACCTCTGGCTTTAGAAAATGCACTTCGAGTCTATCTCCGAACCTGATTTGTTCCAGTTCAATAAGCTCCTGAATATGTTTCACCTCCATTTCTAATGGCACCTGATCTTTCTGACTGTTATAGAGCAAGTAATCCAGCAGAGAGGAAAGCTTCAAAATGGTTTTGGGTGTCTTGTCAGATTTGGTGAGTGACTGGCCATAAATGGTATTGAGGGTATTGAACAGAAAATGGGGATGTAATTGAGCTTTAAGAAAACTGAGCTGCTGAGCTTTGGCTTCTATGTTGGCCTGAAGGGCTTCCTGTTTCAGCAAATGATTTTCCTCGAGAGTCTGAAGATGTGCCTTTCGAATATCAATAAATCCACCAAAGGAGAGGATAAGTACTACAAGTATCAGCGTAGTGTAGAAGTTTTTGATCAAGGCTGGCGTGCCATGGATATCCAATCCTGGTAGATAACCCAAGGCGAGGATATTGAAACAAAGGATTAGAACTGCGCAGGCCAGAATGAGTAGAATGGCTCGGGAGAAAAACTTTAAGCTGTGCTGCGTTGAAATAAGTTCTCGAATGATGAAATGCTTTGAGACCGACAAGCCTCCCAGGCTCAGTAAAGTTAGAAAGCCAGAGAAAACCCAAACGTAATGGCCATTATCATTTCCAAAACTTAATATCAGGAAAAAGAAGAGCAGCAGGCCTATTGCACTCATTAAGATGTTGACATAACCCTGACTCTTCATGGACATTTCGATTTTATCATAGCAAGGTGCCTATATCTGACGATTAATTCCAGTAACATCCCTTTTTGACCAATTCGGAGAGGGTTTCGACAACTATTCTGTCATCTCAATCAAAACCGGTATAGAAAGGGTTGTTTCCCGCGAATCGTGATAAGCGTCTTTCATCTCACTTTAGTTTGGCTTCATAAACTGAATTACAATGAGATTATTAAAAACAACATTGATACTATTATGTCTTGCCTCAACCGGACTGATGGCACAAAAGGAGGGTAAACAATTATTGGAGGAGGGCCAATTGCTAAAAGCAATGGAATCCCTTGGAAGAGCCTTTATGGAAAACCCGAACGATCGCGAAAATGCCTATACCCTGGCTAAAACGCTGGCATTGATGAGTGAGGTAGATACAGCCTTTTATTTCCTGAATATCGCTCTCCAGGACAATAATGAGCTGATGCCATTAGCAGATTTCAATTTCTACTCACTGAGCACCAGTCCGAAGTGGGATGGGGTAGTAGCCAATCAAATGGAGAAATATCAAAGGGTTCACGGCAGGCTTCAAAACCCGGAATACGCCAAGGAACTACTCGCTATCATTATGAAGGACCAGTCACTGGATTACTACGTTGACCTGGCGAAAGTAGAGTTTTCAAAAAGCGGTTCTGTACCTCACTGGTTTTATCCGCTGACTTTTCTGAAGGGCCAGTTTATTACGAACGATAACTTTAGTCGGATGAAGACCCTCATTCAACAATATGGCTGGCCTACCTACTCCATGGTTGGAGACCTGGCTGCCGATGCTCCTTTATTAGTGATTAATCATCATCCTGATGATCAGGTGCGGAAGGATTATTTACCGATGATCAAGAAGGCCTGTGAAGATGGCGAGGGCAGTTGTCTTGAGTACGCTAAAATTCAGGATAGGGTGCTGGTGAATGATGGATTGCCACAGATTTATGGCATGCAATTCCGTTACAATGACAAAAGAGAGCTCGAGCCATTCCCAATAGAGTCACCTGAGTATGTCGATCAAAGAAGAAAGGCCATTGGGTTGGAACCGTTGAAAGACTATCTGAAAAGACGAATCAACTACGATTTCACAGTCAGACAGAAGGAGCAGTAACAACTGGAGGTTGATAGTGAGCCGGCAGTAATCACTTCAGTGATTCTTCCGGCTTTTCACGTTTCACCTGAACCGATCGAAATAACTGTGCAGTTGTTGGTGACTATTAATCAGCTCCTCTGCTCCAAATTTCAAGAGCTTATCTCCATGACCAGCACGAACATGAGTACCTCCCAAAAAGCCAACGGTTTTCAGGCCAGCTGCCACGGAGGCACTGACTCCTGCTACACTATCTTCCACCACAAGAACTTCATCTTGATTTAGACCAAGTCGGTCAAGGGCCAGGAGATAAACAGCCGGATCGGGTTTACCCTTGGGGACCATCTCTGCAGAGAAGACCCGTTGCTCGAAGATATGATTTGCTTCCAGCATCTGAATCGCTTCAAAAACATAGTCTGCTGCACTGTTTGACACCATACTGGCAGTAACCGGTACGCCAGATAACATCTCGTGTACACCGGAAATAGGCCTCATATTATTCCTGATAGCTTCATCCATATGCCTGACGGAGTCGCGCACATCAATGTCCTGGGGTAGATGTCCCTCATCTTTGATAAGCTGTAGAATATCTGAGAAAGTCTTTCCTGTATAGGAAGAGATAAAAGTCTCGATATCAATATTCACTCCTTCAGAATTCAACCAGGAGGTAACCACTTCAGCGGCTACTATTTCCGTATCAATTAAGACACCATCACAATCAAAAAGAATGTGTTTGATCATTAGAAGTTCGGAGATAACAGGTATTTAGAATAGAATTCATCGATTACTCTAACGGCATCAGTTGGGGTTTCTACAATGCTGATCAGGTCGAGATCCTGAGGGCTGATGTTTCCCGCAGTCAGCATGGTGCCTTTGACCCAGTCAATCAAGCCACCCCAGAATTTTTCTCCTACTAACACAATAGGGAATCTTCCGATTTTATTGGTCTGAATAAGGGTAATCGCTTCAAAAAGCTCATCAAGTGTACCGAAACCTCCCGGCATCACTACAAAGCCTTGTGAGTACTTCACAAACATTACCTTACGCACGAAAAAATAATCGAACGAAATGAGTTTATCCGGGTCTATGTAGATGTTGTTACCCTGCTCATGGGGTAATTCAATATTAAGTCCTACTGATTTACCGTTTTCGCTTTTAGCGCCCTTGTTACCAGCTTCCATAATACCAGGGCCGCCTCCTGTAACTACTCCATAGCCATGTCGGACAAGTTTCGCTGCAATCTCTTCAGCCATCTGGTAGTATTCCGTTCCGGGTTTGGTTCTGGCTGAACCAAAGATGGAGACGCATGGGCCGATTTTCGCCAACTTCTCAAAGCCTTCTACCATTTCGGCCATTACTTTAAATATTACCCATGAATCATGGGTTTTTATCTCGTTCCAGTCTCTGTCTTTAAAAGCCTGTTTGATTTTATCTTCGTTATTCATTCTGTACTGTTTATGTTAAATATAGGCGAAAGCCTACTTCTAAACGGGGACTGTTTATCAAGGTTCCTTTAAGTTTAGATAAAGAGCAATTTAATAATCATTGGCCTGAAGCCTTGAGGTTTTTCAAGGTTTCAGATAGTTTGGGATATTCAAATCTGAAGCCGGCTTCCATGATTTTCTCACAGTTAACCCGGTTTCCTCCAATCACCATTTTGGCCATTTCTCCCAGCATGAGTTTGAGTACTAAAGCCGGAACAGGAATAGGGAGAAAGGTTTTGCCAAAGACGGCTGCAGCCTCTTTAGTCAGTTCTTTATTAGTTGCTGGTTTAGGGCCAACAGCATTAAAAGTGCCCACCATTTCTTCATTTTCCAGAGCAAAGACAAACATTCTACAGAGGTCTAAGATGTGAATCCAGCTCATGTATTGCGTCCCTTTACTCAATGGGGCAGCTACAGGTGGTTTCAATAACTCTGTCAGTGCACCTCCCTGACTGCTTAGCACAACACCTATCCGAAGTTGTACCAGGCGAATGTCGAGATCGGTTATTTTGGTCGTGGAAGTTTCCCAGGCATCGACTACGTGAGCAAGAAAATCGTGGCCTACAGGAGCGGTTTCTTTAAGGTTGATATTACCGGTGTCTAGGCCATAGTAACCGATGGCTGAAGCCGAGATAAAATTTTTCACCTGATGTTTTTGCTCTTTCAGGGTTTTATAAAGCAGGTATGAGGTTTTAGTGCGGCTATTATAAATCTCTTCTTTTCGTTCCGCGGTCCATTTTTGGTCAGCCACACCCGCTCCTGCCAGGTGAATAATCGTATCAATCCCCTCTAGGGCGCCCTCTTCGATGTACTCCCGCTTATAGTCCCATTCGAAAACAGGGTAAGGTTTACCAGGGTCTTTGGAACGGCTCAATATGGCCACTTCATGGCCATGAGATTGAAGCAATGGTATCAGGTGTGAACCTACCAACCCGGTACCTCCTGTGATCAAGACTTTTTTTCCCATAGCCTTAAAAGTAGGGAAAGCTATGGATTGTTTGACCTCTCGTCAGGAAAAGACTAAATGACTAATGAATGAAACAGCCATCTCTCTTAATGATCGAAAGAGAGATGGCTGCAGCCGGGAAGACGCCCCTGCTATTTCTTTGTGGTTATTCTGATAATGCCCGCATAGCCCTTTACCTTCCGTTTTGGGTAAAGTTGCTCCATCTGTTCGGCATTGATGACGCTAATGGATTCCACATTCATCATGTTGATGTCGCTCAGCTTTAAATCTTCTCTGAGCTCTCCGTTAAGTTCGATGAGTGGTTTCCCTTTCAGTTCATCAATCATTTTGACCTTCATCTGAAGATCTTCCTGTTCTCCCAATTCATTCAATTGCTCCTTAACATTACGAATGTGTAGTGTCCGGTCAATCTGGTCATTATAGAGTCTAACCTTATGTAATTCCAAAAGCTCTTTGGCGAGTGCATCCATACGGGTCTGATGCTCTTCAATTAATTGGAGGTCATGCTGTTCTAACTGAGCCTTTTCTTTGGCTAATGTCTCCACCTTTCTTTGTAACTGACTATACTCTGTTTCCAGTTGATTGAGCCTCTGGAATTTATCAGAGTCAAAATATGACTTCACTACCCGGTTAGCTGTTTCAACCTGGCGTACCTGCGCTGCTAAGGCTTCTTCGTGACGCCTCATTTCCTCTATTTTGACGACCTCTTCTTTTCGAAACTGTTGAATCTGGGCATAGGCTTCCTTAAATGTCTCAAAGTCACGGCCTGATATTTCCTTTCCATCTTTGGAAATTTGTGTCAGCTTGCCCTCATTATCCAGTTCTATTTCATAGGCATCCTTATTTGAAATGAGCTCAAGAATGGCATCGGAAACCTTAATGGTGTCAGACTGAATAAGTGTCTGATCAGGTTCGGTTTGGGGTTGAACCAAACGCTGGGTCCCTTCCGATTCTTCTTTGTTAGGTTCTTCCTTCAGCGTTTTCTCCTGAGGCTCAATGATCTGAAGGTCTGCGGCCTCTTCTTCATTAATGTTCTGCACGGTAGGCTCTTGCTTCAAAGGTTCCATTTGCTGCGGTTTTGCACTCATTAAAGCAAATGCAACCAGCAGTATGGCCATAGTAAAAGTGGCGCTAAGCCAGTGGGGTTGTTGTTTTGAATTCATCATTACGTTAATCCTTTTTAATACTTGATTTTTGGAGTTACCTGCAAAACCAACTGCAGGAGAGTTCAGGCTAAACGCCTGCACTTTGGCCAATGCTTTAATCATTGGTAATTTCTTGTCTGAGTAATGCAGAGCTAATTCATCGGTTGCGAATTCCCTTTCGTTGTCAAGCTGACTTTTCAACCACCAGAAAGAGGGGTGATAGAAGAAGACAATCTGTAAGACGTTGATAATGATGTTGATAACAAAATCATTTCGCTTCAAGTGGGCCAATTCGTGGTAGAGAATGGCTTCAACCTCTTCGGTGGAGAGACCTTCTATTAAGCCTATTGGAAACAGGATGGTGGGGCGAACAACCCCGAGTATAACCGGACTGCTGATCCAGGAGCTCAACCGTATCTGTACATGTCTCTGGATACCGATAATGCTCTTCACTCTCTCCAGAAGACCATTTACTGACTTTCCTTTTATACTTACTGATTGAGAAACCAAACGCCTCATCCAAATCACGGAGCCAAGAGTTCTTAATACAAAGAGAGCAACTCCTATGGTCCAGATGAGGGCAATTATTGAGGCGTTTTTGGTGAGCCACATTACCACAACATGACTTTGTGGATTAGCAGTAGTGCCTTCTCCCGACAGCATGAATACTGGGGAAAGCTGTTCTGGATGGAGTGCAGCTACTGCACTGTTATCCACAGCGGTTTCCGGCCAGAAGAAGATGAGATTGGCCAGCAACATGATGGGTAAGGACATCAGGCCTGTAAGTGTAACTGCGTGCCTGAGACGTGCGCTTTTATGACGCAACATCACCAATAGTAAAAACACTATAAAGAGGAGGAGGGCTCCCTGCCATAATGAATGTACCAGACTAAGGCCTATGGTGTCGAGGTAATTGTTATTGATCTCCATCTTGCTCCAGTTTTTCAATTAATGCCTTAATTTCTTCTAACTCCTTGGCCGATGTTTTACCAGACCCGAGGGCACTCAGTACCAGCTTACTGGCTGACCCCCCAAAAGCCGTATTCAGAAGCTTGTCCAGTAATTCGCCCTGGATGTCTTCTGCTTTTACCCTGGCTGCGTAAATGTGCGTTCGACTCGATTCGTCACGGTCTACCAGACCCTTTTGAGCCATAATCTGCATCAACTTCAATGTGGTAGTGTAACCAACCTCTTTGTGCTCGTTCATCTTCTCATTGACCAATCGAACACTGGATGGTCCTTCCTTCCAGAGGATGTTCAGAATCTCAAGTTCACTTTCTGTGGGTTTGATCATGGCTTTTTTTGTTTTAATGCTTTTTCTATGATGGCTTCAATCTCTTTTGGAGCGTTTTCTCTTCGACCCTTCTCGGCATGAAGAATCTTTCCGGTCTTGTCTACTACGAAGATTGAAGGGTAAGTATCTAATTTAAGTGTTTTAGCCAGTTCTTCTCCCTGAACCAGGAATTCGTAGGTATAGCTGTTACTGGCCACAAATTTTTCTGCTTTGCCAGGTGCATCACGAACAGAGATGCCTATAACCTGGACCTTACGGTCTTTGTATTTTTGGTGAAGGGCCTGTAGATCAGGCATAGCGATGAGACAGGGGCCACACCAGGTACCCCAGAAATCAATAATGAAGACTTCTGAATCGAAACTGTCTAAGCTCTTAACTTCGCCATCGACATCATTTAAACTGAACTGAGGAAAACGGCTACCTACTTTGGGTAAACCATCGGTTTTGGCCTCATTTCCTAATACCTTCTTTTCATCCTTACTTCCCCCAGCATTGATGTCGAATTTTACCTGACTTTTGACTTGCAGGCTTTCAATGATGACTGTTTTGCGTATGCTTTTACTTTCGAAACCAATGGGTAGCCTGGTTTCATCATCAATAAACCAATCTGAGTATGAGGGGATTGCTTCCTGAGTAGCTGGGTTTTTCAGAGTTCTGTAAATCCTTACCTGCTGACAGCTTCTTCCTTCTATTTCCGATTTCCCCATCAATTCGGCCCTGTCCATCGAGTTGATAAGCTGATCCATCCCCTCTTCTGAAGCAAAGGCATTATTGACCAGGAGGAAATAGGGGAAGCCCAGGGTTCTGCCAATGGCCCGGGCATCTGGGTTTTCAATGGTTTGAACCTCACCTTTTCCTTCTTCATGAAATTTGAAAAACTGGCCATCATAGGAGAAAGAAAATGGCTGTACCCGATTGGGTGCCTCAAACTCTCCTTTGACCAGTACTTTGGTTGTACCAAAACCCACGTTGGGTACGGGTGCGTATTCCTGAATCACCTGTGCTTCTACTTTGATTCCTTCCTGATAGAATAAGCTTTTATAGCTGATGCTTTCCAGCGATTTACAGGCTTCGCTGCTGGCTTTGAGTAATAAAGAGGCCTCATTGCTTTCCTGACTGGCTGACAACTGCAGGGAATAGATAAGGGCTAAAGTGAATAAGAGATATCTGAGTTTCATGACCTTGTTGTTTATCTTTTGATATAGCAGATGAGGGCACCCATACCCAGACCTCTTGAGAGGTATTTCGGATTGTCCTTGAGAACATCAATTTCCACCACCAGAATTTCTTCGGGAGAGGGTTCCGGAGCGAGAGGGTAACCTTTTTTGAGTAGCTGAACTTTGAGCTTAGTATCTGTAACCTCCATTTCCTTAAAAATCAGATCTTGTACCTCACCAAACTCATCTATGATTTGTCTGTAGAAGGCCACATGATCCTCGCGATTTTTCATATTCTCTTTAAGCTCTGGAGAAAAGTGTTGGTCTATGAATTGATTGATAGCTGAAGTGCTTCCATCGTTTTGAGTGGAAATCCAATCTTTTAGAATCTCCATCTTGGGATCTTTCTCCGCTCCTGAGCAAAGTAAGTAGAGGCTAAGTAACAAAATTCTCATAGTACGATTTATTTCGTACTTCAATTATATACGAACATATTCGTAGTTCCAAGCTATCTACGAAAAATTTCGTAAGATTTAACATTTTATCTTTCAGTAACGGCTATGGCAAAAACAACCAGGAGATACAGAAGAAGTAGTGAATTAGGTTTCGGAGAAAAGGGTTATTCCAAAAATACCCGGCTGATTACTTCGGGAGGAGACTTCAATGTAAAGAAGTCAGGAATGGGATTCTGGCAATCGCTCGATGTGTATCATGAGCTCATTGCCATGAAGTGGCTCAACTTCATGCTGCTCATCACCCTTATCTTTACAGTAGTTAATCTGTTCTTTGCCACACTTTACTTTTTAGCAGGAGAGGGAGGAATCTCTGGCGTTCAATCCCATGGTACATTCGATTCTTTCATGTCTTGCTTTTTCTTTTCAACCCAAACCATTACTACTGTTGGGTTTGGAAGCTTGAGTCCCTTATCCAATACCGTGAGTATGATTGCTGCGGTCGAGTCGTTTGTGGGCCTGTTGACTTTTGCCATTGCCACCGGCTTATTATTCGCCCGTTTTTCACGTCCAAGACAGAATATAATTTATAGTCCTACGGCCATTGTTGCTCCTTACAGGAATGAAAATGGTTTAATGTTCAGGCTGGCCAACCGCAGCAAAAACCAATTGATTGAGTTGGAGGTGGATATGATTGTTTCCTATTGGGATGCTGCCCATGATAGAAGGATTTTTGAACGCGTGGAGCTTGAAAGGAATAAAATTAACTTCCTGTCCATGAGCTGGACTATTGTACATCCTATCGATGAGCAAAGCCCTATTTATGGCTGGACGGAAGAACGGTTTGAAGAGTGCCAGGTAGAAGTCATCGTTATGTTCAAGGCTTTTGACGATACCTATGTTCGCCCGGTATATGACCGTATGAGCTACGTATCAGAGGAAATTGAATGGGGGAAGAAATTCGTTCCGGCTTATGATCGCATGAATGATGGAAAAATGCACTTTAAGGTTGATAAGCTTGGCCAAACCGAAGATGCTCCGCTGAACTAACCATTTACATCAACATGCTGGCATTAGGATAAATTATCTGTCAATCAGCCAATTAGTGATTATATTCAGTATGTCAACCATTGAATAGATCATGAAAAAGCTATCACAACTAAAGATTTATGCTGCTACCCTTTTGGTTACGGCATTGCTCATTAGCACAGTACCCAAGCTATCCGCTCAGGATACTTATCAAAGGCCTCCTGAGGTTATCGCCAAGCTGATAGAAGCGCCATCTACTCCTGCGGTAAGTATTGATTCCAAAGCAGAATGGATGCTCTTGATGGAGAGACCGGGATATCCCAGCATAGAGGAGGTTTCTGCTCCTGAACTGAGAATTGGTGGTACAAGGATCAATCCTGCCACGAATGGAAGAAGCCGTCAAAACCCAATGACCGGCTTAAGCCTGAAGAATATCAAGACAGGTGAAACCTTTGTCTTTGCCAATATGCCTTCCAATCCGGCAATTAGCAATGTATCGTGGTCAAGCGATGAGAAACAAGTTGCTTTTACCCATACTGTTGAAAATGGTATTGAGTTGTGGGTAGCCAATATTGAGACCAAACAGGCTAAGAAGCTCACAGAAGCCATTGTGAATAATGCCTATGTATCTGCTTACGAGTGGATGCCTGACGGGCAGTCGCTCATTGTCAGTGCTATTGTGGATGGAAGAGGACCGCAGCCCGTCAGACCAAGGGCACCTAAAGGACCGGTCATTCAGGAGACTGCCGGTGCTGAGGCACCATCGCGTACCTATCAGGACTTACTGGAAAATGCTTATGATGAAGCGCTGTTCGAATATTATACTACGGTTCAACTGAAGAAGATCGACCTGAATGGTAATAGTACTAACCTGGGTCAACCAGACATTATTAAAGGATACGATATTTCACCCGATGGTCAATATCTGTTGGTAGAAACTATTCAAAAGCCTTTCTCATATCTGGTACCCGCTTCCCGCTTTCCCTTTAACTATGAAGTTTGGGATAGCAGAGGAAATAGGGTGAAACTGTTGGCACAGATTCCTTTGGATGAAGTAAGGCCTAAAGGCTTTGATGCTACCCGTAAAGGCATGCGTAACGTCAACTGGAGAGCAGACCAGCCATCGACTTTATATTGGGCCGAAGCTAACGATGGTGGTGATCCTAACCTGGATGTAACCGAAAGAGATATTGTCTATATGCAGTCTGCTCCCTTCAACGGGCAGCCCACCAAACTGGCGGCCACAAGTCTTAGATATGGCGGCATTGTCTGGGGAGACGAAAACAGGGCATGGCTTAATGAACAATGGTGGGCCAACCGGATGGAAAAAAGCACCATTATTGATCCATCGAGGCCGGGAACTCCTGGAGATGTAATCATTGAAAGGCCTACTACCGATCGCTATAATGATCCGGGAAATCCCATTACCGTGAAAAACCAATATGGTCGCTATGTGCTGAAATTTGACAAAGACCATGTGTTTATGAGCAGCGTGGGTGGTTCTCCGGAAGGAGACAGGCCTTTCCTGAGTCGATTTAACCTGAAAAATCAAAAGCAGGAGATTCTATTCAGATCTGAAGCACCTTACTACGAAAGACCTTTGGAAATCCTCGATGAGAAAGCCAACGTCATTATGACCATTCGTGAGTCAGAGAAGGACCCTCAGAATTATTTTATCAGAGACCTGAAGAAAGGGAGTTTAACCGCTATTACCGACTTCCCTCATCCTCAACCAGAAATGATTGCTGTCAACAAAGAGATCATTAAGTACCAACGTGCTGATGGAGTTGATCTGACAGCTGTACTCTACACCCCCGCAGGTTATGATAAAGAAAAAGACGGACCTCTCCCCGTATTAATGTGGGCTTACCCAAGAGAATACAAATCTGTGGCAACAGCAGCACAGGTAAGAGGCACCCCTTATTCTTTCACCCGTGTGAGCTCAGGTTCGCCTTTGTTCTGGGTGCTAAGAGGCTATGCCGTGATGGCCAATACAGAGTTTCCGATTATAGGAGAGGGAGACAAAGAGCCGAACGATACTTTCAGAGAGCAATTGGTTATGAATGCTGAGGCAGCTATTGATGCCGTGGTTGAACTGGGAGTTGGAGATCGCAACCGTGTAGGCGTAGGAGGCCATAGCTATGGTGCCTTTATGACCGCGAACCTATTGGCTCATTCAGACCTTTTTGCAGCGGGCATTGCCAGAAGCGGTGCTTATAACCGTACATTGACCCCTTTCGGGTTCCAGAGAGAGGAGCGTACTTATTGGGAAGATCCAGACTTGTATAACTACATGTCACCCTTTATGCATGCGGATAAAGTGAATGAACCTTTGCTGATGATTCATGGTGAGGCAGATAATAACTCAGGAACTTTCCCTATTCAGAGTATAAGATTCTACAATGCGATTAAAGGGCATGGTGGAACGGCCAGGTTGGTTATGCTTCCTGCAGAAAGCCATGGTTATGCAGCCAAGGAATCTATTTTGCACATGCTTTGGGAAATGGATAGTTGGTTGGAGGAGCATGTAAAGAATGCAACAACAAAACCAGAAGGAGCTAAAATTGATACCAAAGACAGGTAGTCATTACATAAATACCAAATCAGGCAGTCTGATCGTAAGATCAGGCTGCTTTTTTATTCACAGAGAAATGCTGCACCAAAGACACCGGCACTGTCTCCCAACTTAGGCTTAACTATTTTGGTATCTAATCTGGGGTTGAACACATACTTCGCAGCCTCTTCTACTCCTCGGGTGTAGAGTTCTTCCACATTACCTACACCGCCACCTAGTACAATGACATCAGGGTCCAGCACATTAATGATGGTTGAAATACCTAAACCAAAGAAGTGAATCAGCCGGTCCAGCGTTTGGACAGCTGCCGCGTCTTCACCACTTCTTGCAGCGGGCAATATTTCCTTCAGGCGTTTTCGCGTACCTGTTTGCTGCTCATAGAAGTCTTCCAGTCCGGTACCTGAGATGATCTTTTCTGTACAGCCGGATTTACCACAGTAGCACGGTCCGCCAGATTCATCCAAAAAATTATGGCCCCATTCACCACCAATCCCCTGCTTACCATTGATTACTTTTCCATTAACGACTACTCCGCCACCGCAGCCGGTACCCATAATGACTCCAAATACCACCTGAGCTTCCGGATCAATCTCAGGCACAATACCCATACGGGCTTCTGCCAGAGCAAAGCAATTGGCATCGTTGGCCATGCGTGTTGGAATGCCCAAAAGTGCTTCCAGATCTACTTTGAAAGGTTGATGATTCAGGCTTTGGGAATTGCTGTTCTTCATCAGGCCGGTTGGAGGATCTATGGCACCGGGTGTGCCCAGGCCTACAATAGCCGGTCTTTCGCCCACCTCTTCGGCCAGGTCATCAATTAGTCTTTTGATATTCTGTAAAACATGTTGGTAGCCTTTGTCGGCCTCTGTATCAATTCGTTTTCGGACCAAAGGAGTCGGATCTTCCTTTGATTTCAATACTGCACCTTCAATTTTGGTACCTCCTAAATCTATTCCCCAAAGTTTATCAGACATACTCGAATAATTATTACTTTAAAATAAGCGTTTACAAAGAAACATCAGCCTTCTGTAATTAAAAGCTACAATGAAAAATAAGCACAAACTCAATATTCTTTTCTTTACTCTTATTGCATTTCTCTTCTCGTGTACCCAATCCAATGAATCCTCAAAGTCAGGAGAAATCAGGAACTACAAAGCCATAGTCACCGATTCATTGACTTTTGACTGGCTACCTGAAGTCAAACTCCTGGACTACAATGATGAGACGGGCGAATTCCTGCTTGAGTCGCAAAAGGACATACTGGTCATTGATAAAGAAGCTAATGTGGTCTCTCAATTTAACCCTCACGTGGAAGGACCTAATTATGTAGGGGACAATGATTTTGGTTGGATATTTTATGGGGAAAATCAATTGATGGCTTATGGGATAAATTACTTCTATCTCTTTGATAAAAATGATGGACTGATTGAACGGTATTCTTATCCAATTGAGGTGAATAGCTGGACTAGATTAGGCGGATTTCCTCAAATGCACTTTCATTATCAAGAAGGGAGCAAAGACAAAATGGTAGCTTTCATTACCAACCCTCCCGGACCGGATAAAAGTACTCAGGCATTTCAGGATTCTGTAAAGATGGTTTATTTGATGGACCTGGAGAATGGAGAATCCAGGCCGGTTATGCATAAGCCGGAGACTAGTATTTACAGAACTATTGGACGATATATTGATCGCGGCTTTCCATATATGACCCACCTCCAAGACAGTAAATTTGCTCAGACTTTGGCCAGCGATAGTATACTTTATATCTGGGACGCGGAATCCAATCAGCTTCTTAACCAGATTGCCTTACCTGAAGAGTTTAAGCCTGATTTTGAAACAACTGCGTTTGGAGAAAGGCTTGAACCTGATAGGTACAGAACTAACTACTTTATTCATAGTACCGGAAGGATGATTGTTTTGGCAAGTAATACCGGCATTCCCGAATCGGTATATCGTGACTTGCGAAAAACATCGAGATGGTGGGAGAGTGAAGCTTATAAGGAAGCAGGTAAGAAGTATTTCAGTGAGCAATATCTGTTATTTGATGAATCGCGGTTCTTAGGGAAGCTGAAGCTGGATATCGGGCCTTATCGGTTTGACAGATTAAGCACCCAATCTGGCTTTATGTGGTTTCAAAGAAGATATGCCGATGAAAGGGACTATCATACTTTTTTGAAAGTAGAGATTGTACCTGAAGAAGATAAGCCTATTACAAATTGATACTTCCGGGAATATCCTGGCGGGCATGAAGAACAGGTATCACCTTGATATGATCTGGTAGCACCTGATAAAAAAGTACATGAGCTCTTTTCGAAAAACTGTATAAGCCTTGTTTTAACTCGTGTCTTGGTCTTCCCAAGTGTGGATTTTTGGCCAATTGAGTTAAACAGTCATCAAGCTCTAACAAATACCTTTCTGCTTGATTCCTCCCAAACCTATAAACTCCGAAATCAAAGATATTCTCTATGTCATGATCAGCTGCTTGACTTAAAAAATATCTACTCATTTCAGCGAATAGCTCTAGGCCTTTTTTGAATGAAGGATATCCTTAATGGACCTTTGACTGGTAGGGCTATCCCATCCCTTTTCAATTTCCTGCTTAAGATCGGCTATCAGTTTTTCACGATATACCTGATGTAATCTAAGGGCATCCCGAACTAGCTCACTGGCATTTTGATAATCGCCAGAGGCAATTTGGTCCGAGATGTACTTCTCTTGTTTTGAGGTAAGGCTAACATTCATATCGATGTCTATATATATCAAATATAGACATTATCAATTATTAATCATGTACTCTAAAGAGCTTAGCTTCCCAGGCTCTCATGAGTAAATCTTCTGTAGCATCATCATAGTTGTAAATAAGTAGTTCGAGGCCCGTAATGATCGGTTCAAAATCTATCTCCTGATCAGAGAAGTTGAGTACCACCAAAAACTCGTTCTCATTATCCCACCTGCGATAGGCGTAAATCTGAGGATGCTCATTTAATACTGACTCATAGTCACCATAAACCAGTGTCTGATTGTCTTTCCGGAATTGAATCATTCTACGGTAGAAGTTCAGAATAGAATATTTGCTTCTTTCCTGGCTGGCCACATTAATCTCTTCATAATTTGGGTTAGACTTGATCCATGGCTCCACCGTGGAAAATCCACCATTCGCATCACCACTCCATTGCATTGGGGTTCGGGCATTGTCCCTGCCCATTTTGTGCACATTATGGATATGGTCTAGTGGATTTTCGCCATTTAATTCCAGATGCTTGAAATAGTTGATGGTTTCAATATCTCTGTAATCATAGGTCGTAGGAAAAGCCACATTGGTCATACCAATCTCATCACCCTGATAAACGTATGGAGTCCCTCGCATGCTGAGAAGCATGGTAGCCAGCAACTTGGCAGCTTTTTCACGATAGGGGCCGTCATTGCCATAGCGAGAAACAATTCTCGGAAAATCATGATTTCCAAGAAATATGCTGCCCCAGCCTTTATCTTTCAACTTTTCATCCCAGCGATTAAAGATGTTTTTGAATTCGACCAGATCGTAAGGCACAGGATCGAATTTGCCTCCCTTGCCCATATCAATGAACATATGGTCAAAATGGAAAACCATATTCAGCTCTTCCCGATCTTCCCCAACATAGTCCAGACCATGATCAAGGGTAATTCCCGGGCCTTCACCAACGGTCATGATATCGTATTTGCTGAGTACTTCACGGTTCAGTTCTTTAAGGAACTCGTGAATTCTAGGTCCGTTGGCGTACTGTCTGGCAATGGTTTCTTCAAATACAGGAGATACCATATGGGTATACTCCGGTCTTTTCGAGATCAAAGAGATGACATCCATTCGGAAACCATCAATGCCTTTATCGAACCAATATTTGACAATGTCCTGTACCTCTTTCCTGACTTTCGGATTTTCCCAGTTCAGATCCGGTTGTTTTCGGGTGAAAAGGTGGAGGTAGTATTCATTGGTTAATTCGTCATATTCCCAGGCAGATCCTCCGAAGAAGGCTTCCCAATCATTAGGCGGACCTCCATGCTTACCTGGTTTCCAGATATAATAGTCTCGATAGGGATTGTCTTTTGATTTTCTGGATTCAATGAACCACTCATGCTCGTCAGAACTATGGTTTACAACCAGGTCCATTACCAGTTTCATGCCTCTTTCATGTACTCCGGCCAACAGTTCATCGAAGTCAGCCATCGTTCCGAATTCGGCCATAATGCCCCGATAGTTGGAAATATCGTAGCCGTTATCATCATTGGGCGACTCATATACGGGACATAACCAGATGATATCCACCCCCAGTGATTTGATATAATCCAGTTTTTCAATGATGCCTCTGATATCTCCAATGCCATCATTGTTGGAGTCGTTAAAGCTCCTCGGGTAGATCTGATAAACTACGCCTTCTTTCCACCAGATTTTTTTCATGTCGTTATTGATTTGTTAGCCAATAGAACTGATAAGGGGCCAGGTATAATCGGCCTTCTTCCACCTGTACTTTTTGATCGGTCAATAGGTCCTTCATGGCAAAAGGATTGATGAGGCTTTGCGGAAATAACAGGTGACTGTAGACCTGTTGGTCATCGTCTCTGAAATTCGCTACCACCATAATGCTTTTACCCTGCCACTGTCTTTCAAAAGCGAAGACATGCTCGTTGGAGGTTTCAATGAGTTTAAAATTGTTGTGATCTCCCAGTTCAGGACAGTTCTTTCTCAGGCTGATCATGTGCTGTAAGGCCTGAAATACCTGTGCCTGAGGGCTTTTCTTTTGTTTGCGCTTTTCGGCCAGTTGCCAATCCATTTTGGGTCTGTGCATCCAACGGTTGTCATCACTCTTCGACTCATCTTCCAGAAAAGAGTAATCATTCAACATGGCAATTTCATCACCCGAATAGATGACAGGGATACCTCCGAAAGCGAGGATAATTCCATGTAACAGATTAATTCTGGCGATGGATCTTTTAATACCCAGGTCGTTTCCTTCTTTAGTGGCTTGCTCCAGTCCGGCCAAAGAAGCGAGACTTCCTGATATTCTGGCATCATCTGTTTTAGGGTTGTACATAAAAGGCATACCCTTCGCAAAAGAGCCATTGAAGTCTCCGGTAAAGAATTTGGTCAGGAACTTTCGATGTGCAGCCGGATCAAAGCCCGACTCCTGAATATGCCGGTCTTCGAAGCCCATGCCTATATCGTCATGACAGCGTACATAGTTGACCCAGGTAGTCCCTTTTGGTTTCTTAGGTTTATCGCGGAGGCTGGCTTTCATCACCCGAGTACTTCTGGTGGCTATCGAATTCCACATCAGCGCCATTAGTGTGGCATTATAGGCCATGTCATGTTCATTGCTCCAAACCTCTGAACTACCAAAGTACTTAACGATTTCTTCAGGGGTAACAATGGCCTCTGCCAGGAAGGCAACTCCCGGAGCTACAACCTGAGTACATAGCTTAAAAAGCTGGTGTATTTGGTGGGCATTGGGCAGGTTCTGACAACTGGTGCCCATCTGCTTCCAGACAAAGGCTACCGCATCCATTCGGAAAATATCCACTCCCATGTTCGCCTGGGTCAGCACATTGTTGAGCATCTCCACAAACACATAGGGGTTGGTATAATTGAGATCCCACTGGTACTGATTGAAGACAGTCATTACCCATTTGTCCATCGATTGGTCGAAGGTGAAGTTGCCGGGAGCGCTTTCAGGAAAAACCTCCGGCATCGCCTGCTCAAAGAGCATGGGAACCGTTTTGTTATCGAAAGTATAATAGTAGTCCTGATAGAAAGCTTCTCCCTTTTTAGCCTTTTTGGCCCACTCGTGTTCGTCAGAGGTGTGGTTCACCACAAAATCGAGCATGAGGAGCTTATTGGATTTTTTGAGCGCCTTGGTCACTGCTTTCAGGTCGGCATTGGTGCCAAACTTCGGGTCTACTTTCTTGTAATTACTGACAGCATATCCTCCGTCACTTTTGAATTTAGGAGAATCGAAAAGCGGCATCAGGTGGAGCATATTTACACCAAGCTCATCGAAGTAGTCGAGCTTTTCAATAATGCCTTTGAGATCTTTGTTAAACCGATCTACATAGAGCATCATGGCTACGATATCCTCACTACAGAACCATCCGGGATTTTCCTCTCTTAGTGAGTCAGACTTCAGTAGATAGGCCGGTCTGCCAATTGAGGCTTCGGCCATCTTTTGAAGCAGCAGTTCAAGAGCTGGCTGAAAATGTTCATGCTCTCCATATAGCTTGACGAAACGGCTGAAAATATCCGAAAACAAAGCAGTTAGCCGTGTTTGGAAGTCAGCAGAAAGCTTTTCATCGTAGGCTTTTAATGTGCTGGCTTTAAGCTCTTTTAACTTGAGATGTGCAGTAGGATTATACATGGATTTGAGGCCTGTTTAATCAGGTGGCCTAAGGTATTTTATTATGCAGTCAGTTTCAAAAAACAGGAGACTTTTAATCCCTGTGAGAATAGTTGAAGGATGTATTAAACCTAGGAAGTTCTGCTTGCCAGAAGATTGACTTTCAGAACGCCTAGCACCTAATACATCCTTCCTTCATCAGGCAAACCAAATCACAATAGCGGCTGTGACTATTAACAGCAGAACAGAAAGTGTCCTGTAGTTTTTATACCAGGGTAACCCTTTGAGTTCTTTGGTTTCATCTCTGTAAATCTTACTTGTCCAGATCATTTCTTCGACTTTCTCTGGATCAGGAGCTGCGGTGGCAAGACTAATCCCCACATTGAGCACCATGGCAATAACAAACAGAATAGGTACGGTGTAAAGGAAATGAACTCCTGTGGCTTCCGTGCTGATACCTCCATAATTGCCAAAGCAGTAAATAATCCAGCTGATAACCAGCAGGTAGGAAATCACCAGGCTCCAGAATCCACCCTGGGCATTGGCTCTTCGGTAGAACAGACCAATCACAAAGGCGGCTACAATTGGTGGAGAAATAAAGGCCAGAATCTGCTGTAAGTAGGTCCATAGTGATTGAAAACTCTCAATCATTGGTGCCCAGGCTGCCGCCAAAATAACCAGTACACAGGTGGCAACCTGACCGGCTCTCACCAATTGCTTGGAGGTCATATTGGGCCTGATCTTCTGGGTAAAGTCCATAGTGATAAGTGTGGAAGCCGAATTCAGCGTGGCAGATATACTGGACGACATCGCGGCCAATAATCCTGCAATAACGAGTCCCAAAATACCTGTCGGTAGCAGTCTGTAGATGAGCACAGGGTAAGTCATGTTAGGACAGTCACTCAGTGTGGTACAGGTAGCGAAACCTCCCTCCACAGGTACCTGATAATTCAGGAAACTGATATCAAGGTCTTTGAAGAGTAAAATGGCTAACACACCAGGAATTACCATAATAAAGAGCACCGGAAGCTTTAGCAAACCGGCAAAAAGGGCTCCCCAACGACCATGGTTGAGGTCTTTGGCAGAAAGCACCCTTTGCACCATGAATTGGTTATTGGCCCAGAAATAAAAGCCTAGTAGTGGGACACCAAACAACAGCCCCAGCCAGGGCATGGCTTCATCGGAGTTGGGCCGTATGAGGCTCAGCACTTCACCGGAGTTTTTTTCCAGCTCTCCCGATGAATGCAGGTTATTCAGTCCATCGATCATGTTTTGCCAGCCACCTACCTGATCGAAGGCATAGTAGGTGACAAGGAAAGACCCGAAGATGAGCAACACTGCCTGTATTACCTCTGTATGAACTACGGACGAAAGTCCTCCCGGAATAGTATAGGCCGCGGCAGCTACCGCCAGAAAGGCAATAATCATCCAGGAAGGATAGTCTGGGAAAATAATTTTCAGGATCAGGTTACCGGCATATAAGCCGGAAGCTGTATCGATAATCACATTACCAATGATGGTAATACCGGAGAAGAGATAGCGTGTACGAGTATCGTATCTGCGCTCCAGAAATTCCGGCATGGTATAAACCTTTGACTTTAAGTAGAAGGGGAGGAAGAACAGGCCGAAGATTACCAGAACCACAGCAGCCATCCATTCATAGTTATAAACTGCGACATTGGTCTGGAAGGCATCAGAAGTCAATCCTATGAGTGTGTTTGAGCCTATATTGGCTGCAAAGAGAGAGATACCTACAATGGGCCAGGCCATGTTTCGGCCGGCAAGAAAATAGTCTTCAGAGCTCTCTTGTTTTCCTTTTTTGATACCGTAGACTACAATACCAATGAGGTAGACGGCTATGATGATTTTATCCCATAGCTCTAATCCTAGCGTTTCCATACAATCATTAGTTAAGTTTCAGTAATACCCCGGTTAAATGAAGGCATTACTGTCGGTTACGTGACGTTGGCAAATGCTGCCAAAGTGCAATAGTCACATCTTATAAGTATAGCGACTTCAAGGCTAAAATCATAGAATTAACAGGGAAACCCGGGCATAAAAAAAGCCGCTCTCGGAAGGAGAACGGCTTGCATATTTTGTTTAACGAAGCTTACTCTTCATTTTGGCTTAGGGCCTCTTTTCGAAGCTCAAGTTTATCAACCACATAGCCTCCAAGTTTTCTACCTTGGGTTACTCCGTTTTCGATGGCTGGCATATAGTGAATACCTCCATAAAGTCTGCTGATTGCAGCCTCTTCTGAAGCATCTATGAACGAGTCGAATTCTCTTACTGTCAGTCCGTATTTCTCTTCCGTATCATCTCTGAAAGCGAAATCGTCCCCGAAGATAGAAGTCAGAGCCACCGCTGCGGCATTGGAAATAACAGAGTGTCCACTGGTATATTCAGGGAATGGAGGGGTTTGCAGTAAAGGCAACCACTCTTCATCAATGTATTTGTTGATCACTGTTTCTGGACGAATCAGGTTAGAACGGAACTTCTCATCCCAACAGCTGATAAAGCCATCAGCCAAAGCCACTGAAGTCAAGGCATAGGCCTCAGCTGTTTTCATGGCATTGGTGTTTTCCTGCTTACAGGCAATTTTGATGATACCAATCCAGTGCCCACCAGGAGTAATTTTCTTGGTAGCTGCCATTACGTGACCGGTTACGTTCATAACATATGGGTTACAGTCCCAGAAAGAAGCAATTTCTCTCTGCTCCTGAGATAACTCATTTCCGGTTTTATACACTTCCATGACCTCCTGGAAGAACTTGCTGTTCTTGTCCATATTGAACTCAGTTGGTCTTTCAGGAACAAACTGATTAGAAGAGTCAATGGCAAAAGGTCTGATTTGTGTCCAGTGCGGTTCGATGGCCTCAAAGTAACCCGGAGGGGTTGGCTGCCAACGTGTAGGGTCATTGGTTACAGTAAACTTAGGATAGGTACGCGTTTGCTTGTACATATCACCATCTGCCCATTTCAATATGTGAGCTGATACTTCATCACCATAAGCCAAAGAGGCATTGAAAAACTCTTTATTCACTCCTTTACCCAATTCTTTATAAAGCTCTTCGCGATATGATTCCATATCTGCTTCAGAAAAAATAAGGGCTTTGCCAATGTTAATAAAGGCCTGTAATGCGGCCAGGTCATAAGAGACTTCTCCTTTTGGATCGGGAATGGATTCTAATTCATTCAATTGACCGGCAAGGGAGTTGTAACCAGGGTCATTCTTTGCCAATACTTCGTACATGGCAATGCTTGGATAAGCGTAGATTCTGCTGGCTACCGGAGGCGAAAAAATGTCATGGACAATAATATCTGATAGCTTGTCCATGGTCTGATGATATACATCAGACTCAATTGCTAGTTCCTTTACACCACTGTCACACGCGGTAACGGTGATTAAAGCTGTTAGTAGCGTTAATAAAAAATACTTCTTCATCACTAATCCTTTCTTTAGGATTACAAATGTTATGACTATCAGGCATTTGGTCAAGCTAAATCGCGAATAAAAATGTCAGTTTCACTCTATTTCGCGCCATTTTGGGAATGAGGGTTGATTGACTTTTTTCCTCAATTTCTCACTTATTCCCTTTTGAGTAGAATAGGGGCGGATGCTGGTCATCAAATGAGGTGAGCTGCTGGTAGTACCTGGCCAGGTTCAGGATTTTGTCTTCTTCGTAAAGATTCCCGATCAGTGTCATGCTGGTAGGTCTGCCCTGATCATCAAAGCCTGTGGGAATAGAAATGACCGGATGCCCTGTAAGGTTGGTAATCTGCATTTGACGGCTTCGGAAGGTAGGGGCAATAATTACATCGTAATCCCTGAATAGCTGGTTAACCTCTTCAATCAATCTTCTTCTTTCACGATTGGCCTGAAGGTATTCTACAGCCGGAATAAACCGAGCTTGCCTTAGTGAGTTGGCTCTTGAGCCTTCAGTTTGTTCAACCATATTGTCTACTTCTCCGCTTCTTACCAGTTGGTCGAAGAAGGCTCCTGATTCTGCCCGTAGAATAATGTCAAAGGCGCGATAGGGAAATTCCGAAGGTAATTCTACTGACTCAAATGCAGTGTTCAACTCTTTTTTGAGTAATTCAACTGCGGCAATGAGGTTTTTACCTGACTCACTGGTGGAGTCGGAACTAATGTCTTCCTGAAGTATGGCAATTTTGAAGTCTCTCGGATTGGAGGAATTGGTAGCAAAGGGAACGAGGTTGGTTGTCGGGTCTAAAGGGTCTTTGCCATAGATGGCTGAAAGTACAATTTCACAGTCTTCCGCAGAACGACAAATAGGGCCTACTTTATCCATTGACCAGCTGAGACTCATCACTCCATGCCTGCTGATTCGTCCGTAAGTTGGCCTTAAGCCTGTCACACCATTTCGGGTTGCAGGAGAGGTAATGGAGCCAAGGGTTTCGGTTCCCAGAGAAAAGGCTACTAATCCAGCAGAGGTGGCAGACCCTGACCCGGCCGATGATCCACTGGCTCCCTGACTCAGATCCCAGGGGTTTTTAGTCTTTCCACCAAACCAGACATCACCACGCGCCAGGGAACCTGATACTAATTTGGCGATCAGTACGGCACCTTGTTCTTCCAGTCTTTTCACTACAGTAGCAGTGTAGTCGATTTGCTGGTTCCTGTAGGGTTCAGCACCCCAGGTGGTAGGATAGCCTTCAACGGCCATCAGGTCTTTTACCCCATAGGGTATTCCGTGAAGGATGCCTCTGTAATTACCCGAGGCTATTTCCTGATCCGCTCTTCTGGCCTGTTCCAGTGCGAGATCTCGGGTGACAGTGATGACGCTCTGTAATTGACCATCGAACTTTTCAATGCGGTCGAGATAAATATTGGTAAGTCTTTCTGAGCTAAGCTTTCGACTCTTCAGAAGAGAGGCAAGTTCGGGTATGCTCAGGAAGGCAATTTCTTCATCAGTAGCCGGAAGCTGCACATCATTTGGAACAGCCGGGAAAAGGATTTCCTGATTCCCCTGAGGCATAATGAAGCCTGAAGGATGTGGGTCAAAGGTGAGAGCGGGAAAGGTTTCATTGTCTATGGAATACTCTCTCAGGTTATCATATCCGCGCTTGTTCCGGCCCAGATAATTATACATAGTGTCTACAGCTTCATCCTCAAAATCGAGACCGTAGAGTCTTTGAGCAGCATTGATGTCTTTTTTTCTGAAGCCGTATTCTGCGGGTTTACAGCCATAAATTACTAAAGCGATAAGTAGAAAAAGCAGTATTCTCCTTTGCATAGACCTGTCAGGTTGATGAACTATTATCATCAATATGGGATAAAAACTTAAAAGCCTGACACAGAAATCTGTTACTGGTTAGAATTTACTTTCAGTAATACTGCTGAGTCGTTATTTCTAATGGCAATAATGTAGTGGGTGCCGTTCAATTCAATTTTGGCTGCTTTACGGTACTCGCCCCAGCTTTCACCGGTATTAAGTGTATGATCGTCTGTTGGGGTGAATGTACCATCGCCATTCCCTAGCAGCAGCGTGATGGGCTTAGCATCGGCCCTTCCAAAATCGGTTCTAAAGCCATACAGGTTGCCGAAAAGCAACACATCGGGGTTCCCGTCTTCATTGAAATCCTGTGTTACCATATCCATTACCGGGCTGAGCTGCGCTACTTCCGGCATAGCCAATGCTTTGAACTGACCATTACCTTGGTTGATAAATGCCATAGAACGGAACTCAACTGCTGTTTTATGAGGCATCTCAGGGAATTTTTCCCCCAGAATATCTTCAGGGCTTGAGTTTTGGGCATACTCCTGATAATTGGAGTGTAACTTTTTGATAGCCGAAACTTGCTTAATGAGATCATCCCGAGAGGCAAAAGGAGTTTCTTTGCCATTCTGGAAATGGAAAATGAAGGGGTCCGATTGCCCATTGCCATCCAGGTCACTGTAATAAAGAGATACCGGCTCTTCTTTGGAAGCTTTTAACTTGGAGTTCAGTCCCAGATTTCCGGCCAGTAGGTCCGGCTTTCCATCTCCATTGATATCAGTTACCTGAAGACTGTACCACCAGCCATTGAGTGTGGACAATTCGTTTTCTACCAGGCTGAACACTCCCCGGCCATCATTTTGCAGCAACTGAATACCGGTCCATTCACCAGCTATAACAAGGTCCATATCTCCATCAGCATCAAAGTCGATGGCCTCAGCAGCATTGATCATTCCCAGATTCATGAAGAATGGCATTCTGGCTTGCGTCTGGTTTTGGAAGAATCCGCGACCATTGTTCATGAGCAGAAAGTGAGGAGGATTTTGTCCATAGGCTCCTGCTACCACATTTGACCCGACAAATACATCCGGATCACTGTCACCATCAAAGTCAGCGATGGCGGTGGTTCTACCTTGAGAGCCTACTCTGTCCAGTGCTCCCGGAGAAAAGTTGAAATTGCCTTGCCCGTCATTCAGGTAAATCCTGTCATAAGTGAAGAGATGTCCATCCTGAAATTCATTTCCTCCACTGATAATGTAGAGGTCGAGGTCGTTATCACCATCTACATCGAGGAACTCGGCAGAAATATCTTCGGCTCGTTGTAGCTGCTCGAAGACCACCTCAAGTTTACGTTCCATGGTGCCATCTCTCTTCTGAATCCAGAGTTCTGCCGGCTGATCTTTGGCTCCGCCAAAATAGATATCGTCTAGTTTATCTCCATTGACATCTCCAACGGCCATAGCAGGTCCTTCATGGGCGTATTTTCTAGGAAGGAGATACTCTCTGAGATGATCGTCAAATTCATCTTCCCTGTGCTTGTAATCTATGCCTGAGCGGGCAATGCTCAGGTAGGTTTGAGTCTTGCTGCCAGTATCAATCTTACCCTCTTCCGCCTCATTGTAATCGATCACAATGGTCTGATTAATTTCTTGTTTTTCTATGTGCTGTGTTTTGCCATCAGGCCATACCACTTCCAGGCTCACAGGTCCTTCTGTTTCTCCTAAACCAAAATGTAGCTCGGGGCTGGTACTTGACTGAAAACCTCTTGAGTTGAAGTTCTCACGGTAGAACATTTGCTCATAGGATGTCACATAGACTTTGGCTCCAATACCGAAGGCATTGAACCGAGGTCCTTTGAATCTAATGTTGAGATAGCCGTTGGTCTTTGGCGATTGATTTTCATAAAGGAATACTTCCTGCTCGAGGTTGTTGATAATCAGGTCAAGGTCGCCATCATTATCCAGGTCGGCATAAGTGGAACCATTGGAGTAAGAGGGTTCTTCGAAGCCCAATCTCATGTCCTTGATCTGGCTGTCGAACCGACCTTCTCCCTTATTCAAGCCGGCATAGTTTGGGATCTTTAGCGTTGGCAGAGAATTGATTCTGGCTTGTTCGAGTTCATCGTCTTCCATAGAACCGGGATTGCTGTTCATGTAGTTGACAAAATCCAGGTCATTAGGTCTTTTATAGATGCCATTGGTGATGTGAATGTCTTGCAAACCATCATTGTCCATGTCGAAAATGAGGGGAGACCAGCTCCAGTCAGTAGCAAAGTTGTCGGAGAAAAGGCTGATATCTGAGAACATACCATTTCCGAGGTTTAGCTGTAAGGTGTTTCTTACATACTGGTCGCCATAACCGAATTGCTCTTTGATGCGGTAGACCTCTATTTTATCTTCCCCGATAGATTTTTTCCAGATTTCCGGATCATCAGGCAGCATGTCTGTGGTGAAAATATCTACCTGAGCGTCATTATTGATATCAGCCACAAAGTTACCCATGGAAAAGCGGCTGGTATGCTGAATATGTGATTCGAGCTGTTCTTTGAAAGTTCCGTCTTGTTGATTGAAGTAGAGGTAGTCGTTTTCAGCGAAGTCGTTAGAGACATAAATGTCTGGCCAGCCATCTTTGTTAATATCACTGATGCCCAGTCCCAGACCGAACCCAAGAGCACTGGAATAGATTCCGGTTTCAGGGGTTACATCGATGAACTTGTCTTCTCCCTGAGCCAGTTGATTCTGGTAAATTTTGTCTCCCCCGGGAATATTTTCAAAGCGTTCGTTGATTGGCACAAATACCTCCGGGTTTTTGATGGAGTGGTTCAGCAGGTAGAGATCAAGATCTCCGTCATTGTCATAGTCAAAGAAGGCGGAATGTGTAGAGAACCCGACAAAGTCAAGGCCATAAGCCTCGGCCTGCTCGGTAAAAGTGCCATCCTGATTATTGATGAAGAGCTGATTTCTTCCTTTAGCGTCTTTATAATCTCCTACCTGACATAAGTAGATATCCAGATAGCCATCTCCGTTTACATCGGCCATGGTAGCTCCGGTTGACCAGTTGCCAATTTCGCTTATGCCGGAAGATTGGGTGATGTCTTTGAACTTGAAGTTACCTTCGTTGAGATATAACCGATTGGGTTTTTGGTTAGCGGTGAAATAGAGGTCAATCAGTCCGTCATTGTTGATGTCTCCTGCTGCTACACCTCCGCCATTGTAGAAATAGAGGTATTCAATAATGTTGAAGTCGGGCGACTCTGTCAGGGTATTGGTAAAATCAATGCCTGACTCTTCAATAGGAACACGCCTGAACAGAGCCGGTTGGTCTTTTTCTTCGGAACACGATGAAATGAGTATGCCCCCTAAAAAGATTCCCAGCCAGACAGCATGAATCCTGTTACCTATACCTGTATTTCTATTTTTCAATGAATGCGGTTTTAGCTGTGAAAGGTTTAGTACTTCAGTTTTACTAATTCCTCATTGTTTCTGGCTACGATGACAAAGTCATTGAATACGGCAAAGTCACGCACTTCACCATGAACCAGAAATCCTTCTTTAGGTTGAGCCGCAGTAAAATTACCCTGGCCATCATTTTTCAGGAACGTGCCATAACTGGCATCGTATCGGCCAACTTCTGGTTTCACAGAGTAGAGGTTTCCTCCCAAAATAATATCAATATCACCGTCACGATCAAAATCTCCGGAGGCAATGGCATAAACCGGGCTGATCTGAGCCTGTGCCGGTAGTTCTCTGCTTTCGAACTGCATGTTGCCCTGATTAATGATCAACCTGCTGGTCATTTCAGTGGCCTTAAGTTCCAATACGTTCTGCATTTGATCGGCCGAGAAGATGTCGGTTATACTCATGTCTTTGAATGAGGTATAGTCAGGCAATACTTTTTTCAGTCCTTTAATCTGGTCGATCAGGTTATGCCTCAATCCATAAGGGTAAGCTTTTCCATCGGTCATATACTTCGATAAAATTGGGTCCAGGGTACCGTTACTGTCAAAGTCTTTTACGAATAGAGAGATAGGTTCGTCTTCAGTGGCTTTGAAACGACTGTTAAGGCCATGGTTACCCACTATGAAGTCCATGTCTCCATCGTTGTCGATGTCTGCCGCATGAATTACATTCCACCAGCCCTTGAGTGATTCCAGGTTGGCAGGGGTACTTTTGACAAACTTTCCATTTTCACTGATGAAAATTTCGATACCCATATACTCACCTACTACGACCAGGTCAGGAGTTCCATCGGCATTTATATCTGTGAATAAGCTGCCGGAGATCATTCCGAGTTTTCTGAGCTCTGGGCCCTGGGAATCGGTTACATCCGTAAACTGTCCTTTGCCATCATTTTGAAGTAAGAAGCCATCGCCCGGCACACCATGCTGCATAGGCTTGCTACCTTCGCCTACAAAAAGGTCTATGTCTCCGTCACCATCAAAGTCAGCGGCTGCAACGGTGGAGGAGCTTACATATCGTGAAGCACTTGGTAGAAGTTGTTGTGCCGACCTGGTGAAATTACCTTTTCCATCATTGAAATACATGCGATCTTCAAAAGCTGAAGAACTGGAAGAAAACTCGATACTTCCACTACAAACATAGAGGTCTAAGTCACCGTCACCATCTGCATCGAAGAGCACACTTTGAGCATCTTCAGAGATAGCATCTTTGGCAAATTGGTTGGATGTAGTTTCTGTGAATCCGTCTGCTGTTCCCAGAAGTATGGTCCCCTCATGGTCCTTACTTCCTCCGACATAGAGGTCAGGAATGCCATCACCATTCACATCACCATGAGTAACTTTTGGTCCCATGGTACTCTTCATAAGAAAGAGAGAGCGGTCTACATCGAAGTCTACAAAGTTGTTTTCTTCATGTTTGAAGTTAATGTTGAGAGCGGTCTGGTTGAATACGGAGTTAGATGTTCCATCTTCGGTATCGAGTGTCATATCATCTGCTTCCGCTTCAGAGAGGATCATTCGCTGGTTGGGCTGAACATTGTTCAGCATAGTCATTTTACCTGATGGCCAAACGACTTTCACATTGACCGGAGCATCTGAGGCTAACCCAACGAATGGTCTTGGGTCTACGCTCGACTGAAAACCTCTGGTTGGCTGTTGCTCGATATAATGGGTTTTATCGCCTGATTCGATCCAGATTTTAGAGCCAATGGCCCAGGTATTACTTCCTTCTCCCTTCAGGGTAAAAGCGATATAATTATTGCTGGCTTTCTTTTCGGAATTATTCCTGTAGAGGAAAGAAGGCATATTTACATTGTTCACTACCAGGTCAAGGTCTCCGTCATTATCTAAATCACCATAAGCTGAACCATTGGAAAAGCTTGGTGTAGCCAGGCCATAGGTTTCGGTTACGTCTTCAAACCTGATTCCGTTCTGGTTTTTATAAGCGAAATTCTTGATAGGGTTAGAAGGAATAATGTCGATCAGACTTTGGTAGTTAACCCCGTTTTTGCTCACCATGGAGCTGATAATTTCTTCACTTGAAGCGTATTGTAAATAGTCCTGATCAGTCAGATCTTTATAGATACCATTGGCCACATAGAGGTCTTTATAGCCGTCATTATCCATATCGAAGATAAGGGCTCCCCAACTCCAGTCAGTGGCTTCAACACCGGCCATACGACTCATTTCTGAGAAGTTACTTCCATTGTTGATTTGGAAAGTGTTTCGGGTAAACTGATGGTAGTAGCCATTATTGAGGCCGTACTGATAGCGGTTCCAATCTTCGAACGTGGTTACTGTTTTCAGGCGCTCGTAGTCGTTCGGAAGCATTTCCGTGACAAACAGATCATTGTTGCCATCATTGTTAATATCGGCCATATCTGCACCCATTGAGGCACCACTGATGGAGTTCATTTTCTCTGTCAGTACCTCATCGAATGTGCCATTATGCTGATTGATGTACAGGTAATCTCGCTCAAAGAAATCGTTCGATACGTAGATATCATCCCATGAGTCTCCGTTGACATCGCCAACCGTAACACCTAATCCAAACCCGATAACAGAACCATAAATTCCGGCTTGTTCACTGATATCATAGAACTTACCATCTCGATTTTCCATCAGTTTATCTCCGCCCAGGACATCTCGTTTTGGTCGCTCATTTCTTCTTAGGTCAAAGCTACCAATAGCCTGATAGGAATTGTTGAGGATATAGACATCGAGGTCACCATCTTTATCGAAATCAAAGAAAGAGGCATGAGTGGTATAGCCGGGGTCAGCCAGGCCATAGTCGGCTGCAGATTCTACAAAGGTCAGGTTGCCCTGGTTGATGAAGAGTTCGTTTTGTTTGTTATCTCCCTGTACATCACCAGAGTTACACACGTAAATATCTAACAGGCCATCGGCATTTACGTCTACCATAGTCACTCCGGTAGACCAGGCCCTGTTACCTGCCGTGCCGGAAGCTTCTGTAATATCTTCGAATTGAAAGTTGCCTTTATTGAGATATAGCTTGTTAGGAAGCTGATTGGCCGTCATGTAGATATCGGGTAAACCGTCATTGTTGATGTCTCCGATGGACACACCACCACCGTTGTAAAAATTCCGGTAGGTATAAATATTAAAGGCGCTATCGTAGGCCAGCTTGTTTTCAAAGCTGAAGCCTGTAGCCTCTGCATTCATCATGCTAAAAAGAGGCTCTTCTTTTTCTTTAGACTTGCAAGCTGCCAGGCCATAGAGGCAAAAAATCAGTACAGCTATTTTATTCAAGGTCTTCATAAAAAATTATTTAGTCGCAGTCAGGTCTGCGAGTTTTACTTGTACAACTTCTTCATCTTTCCACTTCAAGGCAATTCTACGGTTGCCATCAACCTTTACCCATACCGTTTGAGATTCATCTTCATCTGGTAACTCCATGAATTGATTACCACCATACCACTTGAGCAGGGAGTCTTTCAATACAGGGATCAATTTATCGGCATGCAGGTCTTTGTTCCAGGGAGACCATGCCTTATACCGATACTCCATATCCATTCCAATGATTTTGTCCTGCTCATCGAAATCCGGATAAAAGAACATTTCAATAGATTCAAGTGGACTATTTGGCCCTTTGATTTCACATTGAACATAGTTCTTTCTATTGGCTGCCTGGAAAAGGCCTTCGATATTCATCTTTCTGCAATGATCGAAGAATTCACCTTTAGGCTGCCCAAAGCTAATGCCATAAAAGAGGGAGTCATATCGTACACCCCTGGCCAGCTCTTCATTTAATGTCTTACTGTATTCCGACTGACAAGACCACACGAACAGGCCAAAACCAATAACAAATAAAACCTGAACACTAATTCTTCTTCTCATAAGTCAACAACGGTCCATTGTTAATGATAAAGAGGTATTTGTCTTTACCATTGAACGAGGTTTTTTTAATGTGTCTAATTTGGCCATCAATATTCAAAAATTCCAGTCTGGAGCTATTGAATCCATCTTTTGAGCCAAATAAAATTAAGCCTTTCAGGGCATCATATCTACCAAATTGAGGCTTTACCAAATACTGGTTTCCTCCCAGTATAATATCTGTTTCATCATCATTGTTCAGGTCATCTGTTTCGATGGCGTAAACAGGGCCGTACTGAGCTTCTTTAGGAAGTGCTTTGAATGTAAACTGCCCGTTTTCATTATAGAAGATACCGGTTCTTCTTTCGTCTACTTCATAGATCTTAGTATTGGCTAATACTTCTTTAGTGAAGAGTTGATCTATGCTTTTATCAGCATAATCTTCGAAGTAAACCAGCTGCTTTTTAAGTGACGGAATTTGTCGGATGAGTTCATCCTTATCTACGATAGGGTAGTATTTTCCATCGATGTTCTCACAGAAGATTTGTTCCTTGGTACCATTCTGATCATAGTCATTAATATACATTCTGGTACCTGATTTCAGGAAGCTATTTTCACCATGGTTTCCGGCAATAATATCCAGGTCACCATCACCGTCTACATCTGCCACTTTCAGGGTATGCCACCATCCTCTTAGTGGTTGGATGCTTTCTGATTTCTCAAGCTTTCCATTATTGTTTTCAAAGATCTGGACAGGCATCCAGTCTCCAGCTAAGATCAGGTCCAGGTCGTTATCTCCATCAATGTCTGACCAGGCAGATGAAGTGATCATTCCGGCTGTCAGGAGTTCAGGAGCAACATTTTCTGTAATATCCGTGAATTGACCCTTTCCATCATTTTCAAATAGGAAGGCTCTTCCTCCTTCACCATAAGTGAATGGATCGAAACGTTCTCCGATAAACAGATCCAGATCGCCATCATTGTCGAAGTCTCCGGCAGATACTGTGCTATTGCTATAGTATTTAGTAAATGGAAGTGCATAAGGTGAAATTGAAAAATTACCTTTTCCGTCATTCAGATACAGCCGGTCCATCAGGGCTGAGGAACTTGGGCTAAAGGCTCTTCCACCACTGGTTACATAAAGGTCCTGATCACCATCGCCATCTGCATCGAAGAAGGTAGCGGCAACATCTTCTGATATTTCGCTTTCCGTGAGTGCGGCACTTTCTGTTTCCACATATGATCCGTTTTGACTGAGGAAGAACATGCCGGAAATGTTCTTAGCACCTCCTACGAACAAGTCGTTAATCTGGTCTCCATTGATATCGCCCATGGCGATAGCCGGGCCTTCATTTTGATACATTTCAAGGAGTAGTCTCTCTCTGTCGAAGTCGACAAACAGATTTTCTTCATGGGTGTATTTTATAATGTCTTCAGCCTTTTGCAGTGCTTTGCCTGAACTTCCGGAACGATTAAGTTTTGGCAGAGTGGTTACTTCCGGCTTCGTAATTTCATGCAATTGATTGGATGCCACATTTTCGTAGGTACTCATGGTACCATCGGGCCAGGTTATTCTCATGGAGTCCAGGAACTGATTGCTACCCACTCCAATATGGATGCGCGGATCGACAGAGCTTTGGAAGCCCCTCGATGGGAAACTATAGGCAGAATAGTGAAGGTCGCCCGACCAGGCTTGCACAAAAGAGCCAACCGCCAGTTTGTTACCAGACTTCGGATCTCTAAGTGCCAATCTCAATGAACGATTGTTTAGGGTATCGGTATTGTTCCTGTAAACAAAGGCCGGCATGTTGACATTGTTGATGATCAGGTCGAGGTCACCATCATTGTCGAGGTCACCATAGGCGCTTCCATTGGAGAAAGTTTCTTCTTCAAGGCCTTCTGTTTCGCTTATATTTTCGAATTCGAAGTCTCCCTTATTCTTGAACAGGGCATTTCGAACGGGTTTAGATGGCATGACATCAATCAGACTGGTAATCACATCTTCGTCATTTCTGATCATAGACCTGATTCTTTCTTCATCGGCCATGTAGTTCAGGTAGTCTCTATCGAGCAGATCTTTATAAATACCGTTGGAAACAAAGATGTCATTGAGGCCATCGTTGTTAGAGTCGAAAATGAGGGTTCCCCAACTCCACTCCGTAGCGGAGACTCCGGCAAACCGACCAATTTCCAGGAACTGACCGTCTCCCACATTACGCTGAAGTACATTTCTAGGGAATTGATGATAATAGCCCTTTGAGGTGTTCAGGCTGTATTTGTCCCATGATTCATAAGTGGCCTTTGTTTTTCTTCGGGAGAGGGTGGAGGGTAACATTTCGGTTACCATAATTTCAGGCAGACCATCATTGTTCAAGTCGCTGGCATCGGCTCCCATAGAACCCATACTCAGGCTTTCGAAATAATCTTCAGATTGTTCTGAAAAGGTGCCATCCTGGTTGTTGATATAGAGGTAGTCTTTTTCAAAAAAGTCATTGGAAACGAATATATCAGGCCAGCTATCCTGATTATAGTCAGATAAGGTAATACCTAATCCGAAACCAATATCTGAATTGTAGATTCCTGCTTCTCTGCTTACATCCGTAAAGAATCCATTATCGTTTCTGAGGAGCTTATTTCCAGCATTGTCGGCACTGGGGATTTCTCTTTGTCCCTGGATGATTTCCTGTCCAATTCCAACAGATTTGAAGGAGTTGGTGAGAAGATAGCAGTCGAGGTCGCCATCTTTGTCATAATCAAAAAAGGCGGCATGTGTTGAAAGGCCATTGAAGTCGAGGCCGTATTCAGCAGCGGCTTCTTTAAAGGTGCCATCTTGCTGATTGATGAGGAGTTCGTTTTTTCGACCGGCTTTGTCACTTGGAGGACCTGACTTACAAATGTAGAGGTCGAGCCAGCCATCGGCATTAATATCTACAAAGGTGGCTCCGGTAGACCAGAATTCTGAACCTGTGGCACCGGCTTGTTCTGTAATGTCTTCGAATTGCCAGTTCCCTTTATTGAGATAGAGTTTATTTTCTACAATATTTCCCGAAAAGAAAATATCGAGTAAGCCATCGTTATTGATATCACCAAGGGCAACACCGCCTCCATTGAAGAAATTACGGTAAGTATAGGGGTTAAGTTCTTCGGAATAATCAAGCGTATTGGTAAAGGTGATCCCACTTTTTTGAGGGTCGACTTTCTCAAAAAGGGTGGCATTTTTCCTGTCAGAGCAAGACCAGATAAAGGCCAGTGCAAAAAATAAAATAACAGTCTTTTTCATACAAAAATGGGTTGCCGAATCGACAACCCATTTTAATCAATTCTATACTAAATTCTAATTATATCCTGAGTTCTGTGTCAGGGTTCCGTTTGAAGCAAGAATCTGCTCATTAGGAATAGGGAATACCTTTCTGAAATCATCAGAATGAGAAGGTTTTTCCCACCATGCAGCACCCCATCTGTCGAATCTGACCAAGTCAGTTCTTCTTAGTGATTCCTGGAAGAATTCACGTCCTCTTTCAGCAAGGAATTCACCTGCATCAAGAGAAGTGTAAGCGGTAGCACCGGCTCTGTCTCTTACCATGTTCACCAACATCAATGTAGTAGCATCACTCCAGTTACCAGTCAATCTGGCCTGAGCTTCAGCTTTGTTCATGATTACTTCAGCATATCTGAACAAAGGATAGTCATTATCCATGTTAGATCTACCTTTCAACTTGAAGCTGAATTTAGCCATTCTGGCACCTGCCTGACGGCTTCCACTTGGAGCCAACTCATTGATTGCAGGAGTATAGTTAATTGGAGCACCATCAGGATCTGCCGGATCGAAGGCAAGGTCAAGAATTGGAGCACCATTTACGTCAAACTGAGGACCAGCCAGGAAACTAGCTGCTTTTCTCTCATCAGTGTCTGCGTAAGAGTTATAGAACTCTTCCAGAGTTGAATAACCATTCCAAGGCTGCTCAGCTAATCTATAAGTCAACTGGCTTGGATAGTGAAGTGTCATCTGAGAGAAGTTCATACCTCCACCAGTCTGCTCATCGAAAGGAACAATCCAGATGTGCTCAGGATCGTCTACGTTAGCAGGACCAAACACACTACCGAAGTTATCAGTCAGGCTATATACACCAGAGTTGATTACCATATCAGCAGCAGCAATAGCATCTGCATAACGAGGAGTACCAATATAAGCTTCAGCGTTCAGGTACATTCTTGAAAGGAAAGCATATGCACCCATATCACTTACTCTACCATACTCTTGTCTTCCTGAAGGAAGGTTAGGAATAGATTGAGTCAATTCAGTTTCAATGAAAGTGAATACTTCCGCTCTTGTAGCCTGTGGAGCATCAACACCAGGAGTAGTAACGATTTTTACTCTTCCGAATACGTCCATTAATCTCCAGTACCAGTAAGCTCTTAGTGTTCTCAATTGAGCTTCACCAGCAGCATCCTGACCATCAGCAATCAGACGGTTACATTCGTTGATAGCACCATAAGCGGTGTTCCAGAAGTTGTTCAAAGCAGGGTGAGTAGAAGTCCACTGGTGTCTGTGCATATCCAGCCAGATACCACCATCAAACCAGTCACCACCTTTTTGAGTAATTACAGCCTCGTCAGTAGAAACTTCCTGAATTGAGAAGTAGCCGTTGTGACCTGCTGTACCACCAAACAATCTGTTGAAAGCAGCCGCAAGACCATCATTAGGCTGGGCTTTGTTCACGTTGTTGCTTACACCGACACCAGGGTTATTCGGGTCGAAGTCTTCTGTGAAACCATCTTTGATTTCCTCTTCTAAATCTGTACACGCACCTATGGCGAACACGGTAAGCGCAACAGCAAATAGTTTAAATATATGTTTCATATTCTTTGTCTTTTCTTAATTAGAAACCAACGTTTACACCAAATGTGAAGGTTCTTGCAGAGAAATAGTTATTTCTTCTGTCAATACCTGGTACAAGTGGGTTCGGAGTACCAGCAGTACCACCGTTATCAACTGGTCCTGAATCTTGCAATGAAGGATCAGGATCAATACCAGTATAGTTGGTGATTACGAATGCATTCTGAACACTCAGATAAAGTCTCAGGTTGCTGAACATGCTGTTGTTAGTCATGTCGAAGTTGTAACCCAAAGTAGCGTTGTCCAATCTGAAGAAGTCAGCTTTCTCAACATAAAGTGAGCTGTACTGAGCAACTTGCAATTCAGGAATCTGAAGATCAGTTTTTGTTCTGTTATAAGAGTTAATGGCTCCCGGATCGATTGGCTCATAGAATGCTCTGAAAGTATTCACTAAGCTATGACCGAAGGCTGCTCTGAAGAACATGTTCAAATCCCAGTTACCATAAGTCATTTGGTTAGTCCAACCCACCTCTAGTGTTGGAATACCATTTCCTAATTCCTGGAAGTCAGCATTATCATCTAGTGCCTGAGCTGGGTCAGAGTTGATTTGACCGTCACCGTTAATGTCTACGAAGATTGGTCTACCTTCAGCATCTACGTTTCCTGAGAATACAGGACCCCAGATCTGACCAATTCTCTCACCAACTGCTACACGTACCATGTTAGTACCGTTTTGTCCCGGAGAACCAAGGTTACCCAATACTTGCTCTTCAATGACGAACTCCTCAAGAGTAGTTGCATAAGAAGAAAGTACGATACCAGGAGACCAAGAGAAGTCACCGCTACCAATTCCTGAGTAGTTCAATGCAACTTCAATACCTTTAGTATTCAACTTACCGGCATTTTCATATCTCAGGTTAGTACCGAATACGGCTGGATCAACAGTTCTTTCAAGAATGAAGTCGTTGATGTCTCTTGAATATACATCTACTGTACCGTTCAATTTGCCACCGAGTAAACCGAAGTCAAGACCTAAGTTGATCTCAGCTTTTTCTTCCCATTTCAGATCAGGGTTACCAGCTCTGTTGAAAGAAACAGAACCACCACCACCAAATCCGTAAGAGAATGAATCCTGCGCAAGACCTGAAGGTCCTGGTAATGAACCAGTCACACCATAACCAGCTCTGAATTTCAACTGGCTGAATGCAGCAAGATCAAGATATTGAAGCAGGTCAGCACCTACACCAAATGCAGGGAAAGTACCCCATTGGTTTTCTTCACCAAGCTTGGTAGAACCTTCTCTTCTTACTGAAGCGTTGATAAAGATTCCGTTATTCAGGTTGAAGTTAACTCTACCGAAGAATGCAATAATTCTGTTTTCCGGAGACTCATAGCTGAATAAGTTCACGTTAGCACCATCACCAAGAATGTTACCTGATGAACCGATGATGTTGTATCCTAATTCGTTGCTAGGGAAGTTACCAGCGTCCATTCCAAAGCCACTGAATTGCTCTTCCTGGAATGAATAACCTGCAGAAATAGTCAGGTTAGCGTTATCGAAATCTTTTACGAATGAACCGTAAGTTTCAAACAATGTAAATCTACTCTCATCAGCTCTTCTGGAAGCTAAACCAGTTCTGTTAAAACCTCTGAATAGTGAGTTAGATGGGTAGAAAGTACCTTGTGTAGAAGTAGAGTACTGCTGAGCGTAGTTAGCAGTCCAGGTGAGGTCAGGAAGAACCTCATAGCTCAATTGAGTATTGAAGTTCAAGTTCTTTCTCTGTCCTTCATTTACGTTTTGCTCGATAATGGCAACAGGGTTGAAGTTATCAAACAAGATGGCCTGGAAGTAGCTACCATCAGGGTTTAAGATTGGAGCAGTTGGGTTGAATAGTGCAGCATATCTTAATGCTTCATTGAAACCAAACTCTTGCTCTCTGTTAGTCATTGAGATGTTGAACTTAATGTTCAATTTATCATCTAAAGCGTAGTGATCTACGTTGGCTCTGGCATTGATCTGATCGAAACCTGAGTTTTTCAGGATACCATCAATGTTTCTGAAGTTAGTAGAAACACGGAAAGTGGTGTTTTCTGAACCACCTGAGATCGCAATGTTATGAACGTGAGAGAAGGCTGAACGAGTCACCTCATCTTGCCAGTCAGTTCTTGAACCAAGATCGTTACCACCTGCAGCAATATACTCATCTGGAGTCATTACCGGCTGGAAGTTGAAAACGTTATCGTTGGCAACATAACCGTTATAAGATGCCTGAAGACCTCTTCCGCCTCTGTCGCCAGACTTGGTAGTAACAAGGATTACACCGGCAGAACCACGAGAACCGTAGATCGCAGCGGCAGAACCATCTTTCAATACGTTTACAGACTCAATATCATTAGGATCAACGTTGTCAAGGGATGCACCAATAACACCATCAATTACGACTAATGGCTGAACATTGGCACCAACTGTTGAAATACCTCTTAAACGAATAGTAGAACCGCTGTTAGGGTTACTACCTTTGTTGTAGATACTCAAACCAGGTACTTTACCTTGTAAGAGTTGAGTCGGGTCGTTAACGTTACCTTTGTTAAACTCTTCAGCGTCAAGGGCAACAACTGAACTTGTGATCTCTTTCTTTTCCTGAGATCCGTAACCTACCACAACTACTTCGTCTAGCTCAGCATAATCTGGCTCTAGAGTTACGTTTATGGTAGTTTGATTACCCACTAGTACCTCTTTGGAGATATAACCCACAAAAGAGAACACTAGCGTTTCATTCGATGATACCTCGATGGTGTAGTTTCCATCCAGGTCACTAGGTACACCTCTTGTTGTACCTTTCACCGTAATGTTTACGCGCGGAATGCCGAGTCCGTCATCCGCTCCTGTTACCTTACCGGTAACCGTTCTTGTTTGTGCCAGTAGTGCCCCTTGGAAACCAACCGACAAAACGAGAAGGAGTAGTAAAAACTTTTTCATACAATCATTTTTAAGTTTACTTGATTAGAGCCACGAGTGGCCCAAAAAGTGCAATCGAATGCTTAAAGTACAATTCCTAAAGCGCAATTTCTAGGTATATAAAGTTAAAATTAACGCAAACGTTTGCAAAATTTAACACTAAGGTTATATCTCAAATGGTATCAATCAGTTATAGAGGTTCTTTTCAGCTTATATTTTAACTGATTTTTCAAGACATTTCGTAAATGGCCATTCAATAGGTGTTTTTTATCAGTAAAAGCTGCAATGGTTTGCAATTTGACCTATGATTGGTGCTTTTTTGACCCTAAAAAGGAAATTGGTATTAATTGTAGGCTATTAGCAAGAACACACCATATTTGTCTTTATGAAATGGTTAGACCTGCTCAACATTGAATCTCAACAAACGAATGAAAGCGCCAGAACCTCTTTTGACAGGGATTTTGACAGAATAATCTTCTCTCATCCCTTCAGAAAGCTTCAGGATAAAACGCAGGTTCATCCCCTGCCCGAACACGATTTCGTACACAATCGTTTGACGCATAGTCTAGAGGTGAGTAGCGTAGGTCGCTCCCTGGGCCGCTTAGTAGGAGAGAGGGTGCTGGAAAGAACGCCTGCATTAAAAGGAGCTATTAATGCCAATGATTTTGGTGTCATTGTGGCCTCGGCATCACTGGCTCACGATATTGGAAATCCCCCTTTCGGCCACTCAGGAGAGGAAGCCATTTCAGAGTATTTTATTCGCAATAGTCAGGTCCTGGAGTCTCAGTTTACAGAACAGGAGTGGACAGACCTCATTAAATTCGAAGGGAATGCCCAGGGATATCGTTTGCTCAACAAATCAGGCTATCAGGGGTTGAAACTGACCGCTCCAACTCTTGCCGCTTTTACCAAGTACCCAAGACCTTCGAAAGTGGAGGATGCTTTCAAACCCAGAAGGAGTCAGAAGAAGTTTGGCTTCTATGCTTCAGAACAGGAGCTCTTCAGTGGAATGGTTGAATCACTTCAATTGAAAAGGTTGGCCGATTATCAGTGGGTCAGGCACCCTCTGGCATTTTTGGTTGAGGCTGCTGATGATATATGCTACCATGTCATTGACCTTGAAGATGGGTGCAACCTGGGCCTTGTCGGGCATGATGAAACCGTAGAATTATATGCCTCTGTCATCGGAGATCGCTTCGATAAAAATAAGCTATATAATATAAGGAGTAAAAAGGAGCAAATTTCAATCCTGAGGGCCCTTGCCATTAACGAACTGATCTCACAGAGTGTCTCTCTATTTCTCGATTGTGAAGATCAGATTTTGAACGGGGACTTTGATGCTGCATTGACGGATGTAATTCCGGCTACAGATTATCTGGCTGAAATCAGCAAAGTCAGTATTCAGAAAATCTACAGGTCGAGGACTGTCCTTGAAATTGAAGCTGCGGGGTTTACGGTGATCGAAGGCCTTCTTGGAGCTTTTGTTCCTTCTGTGATCAGTCCTGAACCTACGCGGAAAGACAAGGTGAACTACAGGCTGTTGCCTGAAGATACCAAACAGGAAATTGAAGAGGCGGCTACTCCGTATTTGGCCATCCGTGCCCTGTTGGACTTTATATCCGGCCTGACCGATACCAATGCCATGAGTTTGTACAGGAAAATTACGGGAATTTCATTGCCCGGAAGAGCTTAAAGCGCAAGGTTCAATAACCTTGGTTTCAGATATGAATCCATAGGGAAAATATTACCTTTGTGCTCTTATTCGAAAATGTGGTCTAAACTTCCCCATATTGTACTGAAATACAGGCTTATACTCATCATCTCGTTGGCTGTAGTTACTGCTGTTATGGCATACATGGCGCGCGATGTTCAGATGGCTTTTAATTTCAATACCGCAGTACCCAGTACTGACGAGAACTATATCTATTTCCAGAAATTCAAAGAGCGTTTTGGAGAAGATGGCAACATACTCGTTGTCGGTACTAAAGACAGTGCTCTGTATGAGTTGGATAACTTCAACGCCTATAAAGAACTAAGCGATAGCATTGCTGCCACTGAAGGGATCAGCAATGTGATTTCACTGGCCAGTCTTCAGAATGTGGTCAAGAATACTGAGAACAGAAGCTTTGACCTGACTCCCCTGATTCCGGACTATCCCAAGACACAGGATGAACTGGACTCACTCTTGGACGAGGCGCTGAAACTGAAGTTTTACACGGGTCAGTTGCTGAATCCGGAGAACGGAGCTACTCTCATTCTGATCAACATGGAGCGGGAAGTACTGAACTCTAAAGATCGCAATGGGTTAGTACGAAGTATTCAGCAAATGGGAGAAGCTTTTAGTGCTGAAACGGGCGTAGAGCTTCACTACTCCGGAATGCCTTTCGTGAGAACCGTGATGCAGGAAAAGACCAATAAAGAACTGCGTCTTTTCATAGTGCTGTCACTGGCCATAACTGCCCTTATCCTTTTCTTATTCTTCAGATCCTGGGTGTCTGTTATGGTACCACTGATTGTGATTTCAGTAGTGGTGGTCTGGGTTTTGGGTACCGTGGGCATTTTCAACTACAAGATTAATGTACTCACCGGATTGATTCCTTCAATCATTGTGGTGATTGGTATACCTAATGCCGTATATCTGATCAATAAGTACCATCAGGAATTTGTGAAGCATGGCAATAAGACCAGGGCTTTAAGTCGCATGGTTCGTAAGATTGGTCTGGTTACTTTCATTACCAACTTCACCACAGCCATAGGCTTTTTGGTTTTACTGACTACAGACATCAAGCTGCTGAAAGAGTTTGGTATGGTGGCAGGTATCAATATCCTGGCAACCTTCATTGTGAGTATCATTTTGATTCCAGGTATACTGAGCTACCTACCTCCACCAAAGGACAATCAGCTGAAGCACCTTGAGTTTAAAATCGTAGGGAAGTTCTTGACCTTATTGGACCTATTGGTTCACAGACACCGGTACAGAGTCTTCGGAGCCACAGCCGTTATTGTGACGGTTGCCGTCATTGGTTTAACCAAGCTGTATTCGGTGGCCTATATGGTCGATGACATACCCGAAAAGTCGACACTCAAGCAAGACCTGTATTTCTTTGAAGATAACTTCAGTGGAGTCATGCCGCTGGAAATCATTATTGATTTTGGAAAGCCTAAATCCACCATCAATGCCAGAAACCTGAGGAACGTAGATCGACTGGAGAGAGCACTTGAACCCCTGGAAAACGTTTCGACTCCTGTTTCAATCGTATCATTTGCCAAGGCCGTTCGGCAGGCCTTCTATAATGGTAATGAGAGGTTCTACGGCTTACCGAGTCCCAGCGACAGGAATGTTATTTTAAGTTATCTGAGTAATCAGAGTAATAATGCCAACTTCCTCAGTTCATTTGTAGACTCCACAGGTCAGGTAATGCGTGTATCTCTGAAGGTGGCAGATATTGGTTCTGTGCGGATGGATTCACTCATTAACAATGTAGTAGAACCGGAAATCGAGAAGGTCTTTGGTGATAACGAGGAGGTTCAAACAGCGGTAACCGGCTCAACATTACTCTTCGTAAAGGGGAATAAGTTTCTTATTGAAAACCTGAGAATGACCTTGCTATTGGCATTCGCCATTATAGCGGTGATTATGGCCGTCCTTTTCGCAAACTTCAGAATGATTATCATCTCGTTAATACCCAACTTCATTCCGCTGATTATGACGGCCGGAATTATGGGCTATTTTGGGATTCCACTGAAGCCATCTACCGCATTGATTTTCAGTATTGCCTTTGGAATCTCTGTAGATGACTCGATACACTTTCTGGCGAAATACAGACAGGAGCTATTTGCCAAAAACTTTTTTGTGCCGATAGCGATTAGTAATAGCATTAAAGAAACGGGATCGAGTATGCTGTATACATCCATCATACTCTTTTTCGGCTTCGTGATTTTTGTCTTCTCAGATTTTGGAGGAACCGTGGCCCTGGGTCTTTTGACTTCATTAACACTGTTCTTTGCCATGCTAACCAACCTGACCCTTTTACCGGCACTGCTTATGGTATTTGACAGTGGTAAGAGAGACAAAAACTTCCATCCATTAATTGAGCATTATGAGTTCTACATTGAGGATGAAGACGAAGAAATAGACACACAGAATCTTTTAATCAAGGAAAACGATCCTTTCATAGGAACAACTGAGAAGTAATTTTCAAACTGAAATTGAGTAGGGGTGAAGAAATACACAGAATATAAGCAAGCTGAATTCGCCAGGGTTGGTGAAGAAATACTGGACTTCTGGAAGAAGAACAACATTTTTGAAAAATCAGTAGATCAGAAAGAGGGCAATCCGACTTTCACCTTCTTTGAAGGACCTCCATCTGCTAACGGTACTCCGGGTATTCACCATGTGATGGCCCGAACTGTTAAGGATATTTTCTGTCGATACAAAACTCAGAAAGGCTTTCAGGTGAAGCGAAAAGGAGGTTGGGATACTCACGGTCTTCCTGTTGAGCTACAGGTTGAGAAAGAGCTGGGCATCAAGAAAGAAGATATCGGTGTGAAAGTTACCGTTGAGGAATACAACCAGAAGTGTCGCGAAACGGTGATGCGTTTCAAAGATCAATGGGATGACCTAACCGAGAAGATGGGTTACTGGGTAGATCTTGACAATCCCTACATCACCTTTGAGAAAGACTACATAGAAACCTTGTGGAGTCTGCTGAAAAGGCTTTACGACAAGGACTTACTATATAAAGGTTATACCATTCAGCCGTATTCTCCGGCAGCAGGAACCGGCCTTAGCTCACATGAGCTGAATCAGCCCGGTACCTACAAAGATGTGAAGGACACGTCTATTACGGCTATGTTTAAGGTAGAGGGCACGGAAAATGATTTCTTCCTGGCCTGGACTACCACGCCATGGACTTTGCCTGCTAATAATGGTTTGGCAGTTGGTGCCAACATCGACTATGTGAAGGTGAAAACCTTCAATCAATATACCTTCCAGCCAATCAATGTAATCCTGGCTAAGGATAGAGTCAATTCATACTTCAACCAAAAGGCCAAAGACCTGAAGCTTGAAGATTATAAGGAAGGTGATAAACTGATTCCTTTCGAAGTAGTAGAGACCTTCAAGGGTAAAGACATTGCCGGAAAGAGCTACGAGCAACTTATGCCTTACATACCTCTTCCAAAGCCTGCCTTTACCGTGGTGATCGGAGACTTTGTAACGACTGAAGACGGTACAGGTATCGTGCATATCTCGAAGACCTTTGGTGCAGATGACTTTAGAACTTCTGTGCAGTATAACATGCCTGGCGTGTTCGTAAAAGACGAAGAAGGAAAGGATGTGCCAATCGTTGACAAGCAGGGTAAGTATGTGAAAGAGATCACAGACTTTGCCGGAATGTATGTCAAGAATGAGTACTACAGAGAGGAGGAGATGCCAGAGAAATCTCTCGATGTGCAGATTTCCATCAAACTAAAAGAGGAGAACAGAGCATTCAGAGTAGAGAAGTATGAACACAGCTATCCGCATTGCTGGAGAACTGACAAGCCGGTACTCTATTATCCGCTAGACTCATGGTTTATCAAAACCACAGCTTACAAGGACAAACTGGTTGAACTCAATAAAACGATCAACTGGAAGCCGGCTTCTACCGGAGAAGGCCGTTTCGGTAACTGGTTAGAAAACCTGGTAGACTGGAACCTGAGCCGTTCACGTTATTGGGGAACTCCGCTTCCTATCTGGGTTTCTGAAGATAAAAAGGAACAGAAGTGTATTGGTTCACTCACCGAACTAAAAACTGAAGTAGACAAGGCAGTAGCTGCAGGATTTATGAGCGAATCTATCGGAGATGAATTCGATCCGCACAGACCTTATGTAGATGATGTGATTCTGGTAAGTGACAGCGGACAGAAAATGTTTCGTGAGCCAGACTTAATCGATGTTTGGTTCGACTCAGGGGCCATGCCGTACGCGCAATGGCACTATCCGTTTGAGAATGAAGACATCTTCGAAAAGAATTTTCCTGCCGACTTTATCGCTGAAGGAGTAGATCAAACCAGAGGATGGTTCTTTACGCTTCATGCATTGGCTGTGATGCTGCATGAGAATGTGGCCTTCAAAAATGTAATTGCCAATGGCTTGGTGCTGGATAAAAACGGTAATAAAATGTCCAAGCGATTGGGCAATGCCATCAACCCATTTGAGACCATAGCCAATTATGGCCCGGATGCCACCAGGTGGTATATGATCTCCAACGCCAACCCTTGGGATAACCTGAAATTCAATATTGAAGGAGTTGGTGAAGTGCAGAGAAGGTTCTTTGGAACACTTTACAATACCTATAACTTCTTTGCCCTTTATGCTAACCTCGATGGTTTTAGATTTGAAGATGCTCCCATTGCTCTCAGTCAAAGACCTGAGAGTGACCGTTGGATTCTTTCAAGGTTGAACTCTCTGATCAAAGAAGTAGATGCAGCCTATGATGCCTATGAACCAACTAAGGCTTCAAGAGCCATCATGGACTTTGTTACCGATGAGCTGAGCAACTGGTATGTTCGTTTGAACAGAAAACGTTTCTGGAAAGGCGAATACAATGAAGATAAGAAAGCAGCTTATCAGACGCTCTATACCTGTCTGATTACGATTGCCAAACTGGGTGCTCCTGTAGCTCCATTCTATATGGAGAAACTCTATCAGGACTTGAATGCGGTTAGCGGACTTGATCAGGAAGAGTCAATTCACCTGAGCCAGTTCCCTGAAGCAGACGAGGCCTGCATCAATATAGAACTGGAAGCCCAGATGAAACTGGCACAAACCATTTCTTCATTGACCCACTCCCTCAGAAAGAAAGAGAAACTGAAGGTTCGACAGCCATTGAGCAGAATTATGATTCCTGTTTTGGATAAAACAGTCAGACATAATGTCGAACACGTTCAGGAACTGATCAAGACCGAGGTGAATGTGAAGGCTGTTGAATTCCTTGACGATGACAGTGGTATTTTGGTGAAGAGTATTAAGCCAAATTTCCCGTCTATTGGTAAGAAGTATGGTCCTAAGGTAAAAGCCATCGTTGCTGCAGTCAATGGTTGGGGTAAGGCAGAGATTGCTTCTATTGAATCACAAGGTTCTCATGATCTCGATATTGATGGTGAAACCATTACACTGACCCTCGAAGATGTAGATATCAGCAGCCAGGATATTCCGGGCTGGTCAGTAGCTTCTGAAGGTAAAACCACAGTGGCCCTTGATATTACCTTAACCGATGAGCTCAAGATGGAAGGATTGGCCAGAGATCTGGTAAACAGAGTTCAGAATATGCGTAAGGATATGGGTCTTGAGGTTCAGGATAAAATTGACATCTCCGTTTTAAGGGGTGATCAGTTTGTAGATGATGCCCTGGAAGCTAACCGGGAATATATTTGTACAGAGACGCAGGCCTTATCGCTCGAATTTGCAGATAAGCTAAATGAGCCACAACAAGTGGAAATTGATGAAAGAACGTTAGAGATAGAGATTAAGCGAAGATAGTCTCATTTTGAAACACCAAAGGTTCTTTCTCTTTACCCTCATTATTGTTTTAGCAGATCAGGCAATTAAGTTGCTTGTTCATTTTAATATGACCATGGGCCCGGCAGGTGAGATTGATCTGCTGGGTGAATGGTTCAAACTCCATTACATTCTAAATAAAGGAATGGCCTTTGGTCTGAGCTTTGGCTCTACCTATGGTAAACTGTTCCTCTCCCTATTCAGATTAGCAGCCATAGGTGGTTTTAGCTGGTTAATTATTTACCTGGTTCGGGAGCAGCACTCAAAAGGTCTCATCTGGTGTGTGGCGGCCATTCTTGGAGGAGCCATTGGCAATCTCATCGACAGTGTGTTTTATGGAGCCCTCCTCGATAATGCTCCCTATAATTCAATTACTCCCTGGTTTCACGGTCAGGTAATAGACATGATTTATCTGGACATTTGGGAAGGCTATGTTGCCGACTGGGTTCCGCTTTGGGGAGGAAAGAAGATTGCCCTTCTACCCATTTTTAACCTGGCCGATATTGCCATCTTTCTGGGCGTGTTGATCATCATAATCCGTCAAAAGGCCTTTCTCCGCAACAAACCTGCTTTAAACCATTAACAGGAGCTTTCGTAATGTTAATTGAATATTACTTGAATGTTAAGTCAAGTTAATATTGTTTTGTATGTTCAAAGATGTCAATGATGGAAACGGTAGAAAAGATAGAAGAGCGAATTGATCAGTTAAAGTGGAAGTCTCTTTCCCCTTATCAAAGGTTAGTTTTGAAGAGGGAGTCTGTTTTGAATCGCAAGTTCGGATCTAAGGAAAAGAAGCGTGAACTGACTTGGTACATTAATTCTAATAAGGTTTTGCTGCTTATTCTTTGCCTGATTATTAGCTATGTAATTCTGTTTGTGCAGGCCAGCAATGAATTCCTTCTGTTCCTGTTTCTGGCGACAGCCATTTTCGTTGCCCAACGCATAGAGTTAATCCAGCGGCTCTCCAATCTTAACGAAGCTAAGTTTCTGAAAAAGATCTTAGAGGATATTAAACGCTAGGCTTATTTATTAAATAAAGTCAAAATATTTCGTGTTTAGTCAATAATTTCTATATTGAACTAACTCAATAGTTAGTAAACACGAAATCATGCAAAAGACAAGTCAAAAACTTCTGGTGGCTTTCATAGCCTTTTGGATTCTCTGTCCAATTCAATCATGGGCTTTTCAGGAACTGCCTGTAGATCCCAATGTTAAAATCGGAAAGCTAGACAACGGCTTTACCTATTATTTAAGATCCAATCCTCTGCCTGAAGACAGGATCGAATTTCGTCTGGCCATTAAGGCCGGTTCCATTCTGGAAGATGAAGATCAGCTCGGTTTAGCTCACTTTACAGAGCATATGCTTTTCAATGGTACTAAGAACTTTGAGAAGAATGAGTTGGTCGATTTTCTTCAAAAAATGGGCCTTGAGTTTGGTGGAGATCTGAATGCTTACACCAGCTTCGATGAAACAGTCTACATGTTACCGATTCCTTCAGATAAGCCTGAAAATGTAAAGGATGCGATGACTGTTCTCAGTGACTGGGCGCACCAGGCCACTTTCGAGAATGAAGAAATTGATAAGGAGAGAGGAGTGGTTATGGAAGAGTGGAGGCTTAGACTTGGCGCTTATGAGCGCATGAGAAAGCAGATTTGGCCTATCACACTAGCTGGTTCCAGATATGCAGAAAGACTACCTATCGGAGAGCCCGATATCCTGGAACACTTTGAGTATGATGCTGCCAAAAGATTCTACAGAGACTGGTACAGACCAGATCTTATGGGGCTTGTTGCGGTAGGCGACTTCGATGTGGCTGAAATGGAAGCCATGGTGAAGGAGTATTTCGGGGGCATTGAAATGCCGGCTAATCCAAGAGAAAGAAAGTACTACACCATGCCTGATTTTGAAGGTACACGTGTAGCGATTGCTTCAGACGATGAGTCTACCGGGAACTCTATCAATATCAGTTTTATCCAGCCGGGAACAGATAAGTCAGAAAATACAGAGGCTGACTTGAGAGAGAGTCTCATGCACAGCCTTTACTCTCAAATGATGAATCAAAGGTTGAGAGAGTTGGTTCAGTCCGAAAACCCTCCTTTCCAGTATGCATACAGTGGCTATGGAAGTTCGCTGGGCAAGGATAAGAGAGAGTATTCCATTGGTATTCAGGTAAAAGAAGGAGAATTTGAAGGCGGTTTGAGAGCCGCTGTCCGTGAAAATGAACGTGTGAGAAGATATGGTTTCACTGCGGGGGAAATGGAAAGAGCGAAAGCTTCCTACATGAACTCTATTGAACGCTATGCCAAGGAAGCCGATAAAATGGAATCATGGAGAATCATCAACCAGTACCTCAGCCACTTTCTGCAGGGAGGCTCATTGATCAGCCCTCAGCAAAGATTGGAATATGCAGAGAAGATGATTCCAACGATTCAATTGGAAGAGATCAACGCCTTACTTAAGCAATGGTGGAGCGAAGAAAACAGAACTATTGAAGTAACCGCTAAATCGGATGTAGCCGATCAAATACCTTCAGCGGATGCAATGATTGAAATTCTGGATAACATTACTTCTGATCAGACCATTGAACCTTATGCCGAAGAAGAAATTGCCTCTTCTCTGATTACCAAGATTCCTGCTGCCGGTAAAGTTACCTCCGAAGAGACCAATGAGATAACCGGCATTACCAAAATGACGCTCAGTAATGGAGCAACCGTTTATGTGAAGCCAACTGAGTTTAAAAATGACGAGGTCAGGATGTCCGCCTTTAGCTATGGAGGTACCTCTCTATATCCCGATGAGGTATATTGGTCTGCTGCCAATGCTTCTACCGTAGTGACAGAAATGGGTCTTGGAGAACTGAGCCAGATTGATCTGGGTAAATTTATGACGGGAAAAACAGCCAGTGTCAGAACCTATGTCAATGCCTATGAAGAGGGAGTAACCGGCTTTTCCAGTATTAAAGACCTGGAAACATTCTTTCAAATGGTACATCTCAAGTTTACCACAGTAAGAGAGGATGAGGCCGCCTTTAACAGCTGGATTACCAGAACCAAGAATCTCTACGCCAACTTTAGCTCAAGCCCTGATTTGCAGTACTCCATTCAGAGACAGCAACTCATGTATGATAATCACCCAAGAGTACAGTTTCCTGATGAGGCCAGCTTCGATGCTATTGAAATGGATAAAGCCATAGAAATCTATAAGGAAAGGTTTGCCGATGCTGCCGATTTCCAGTTTGTCTTTGTGGGGAATATCGACATGAACACCTTTAAGCCTTTGCTGGAAACCTATGTGGCCTCTTTACCAGCCACCCGTTCCAATGAGAAATATCGCGATATAGGGTTGGAGGTAGTAGATGGCACCATCGACCAGAATATTTTTGTCGGAGTAGATGATAAGAGCCAGGTTAATATTACCATCAGCGGGGACTATGAATATTCATTGGAGAACAATGGGTTGATGAATGCAGCAGCCAGTCTGCTTTCCAATAAAATGATTGAAACCCTTAGAGAAGAAATGGGAGGTGTTTATGGAGCAGGAGCCAGTGCACAGGTGGTTGATATTCCGAATCCACGCATCATGTTCAATATCTCATTCCCTTGTAAGCCAGACAATGCCGATGCCCTGGCAGAAGCGGCTATGAAAGAACTGGAGAACATCAAACAAGGCAATTTCACTCAGGAAGACCTGGACAAGGTGATTGCTGCCAGAAAACAGAACTTCGAAGAACAGATTAAGCAAAATAATTACTGGGAAGGCATTATGACTGCATACCTGCGTTCGGGGGACGATTTAGAATTGATTCTTCAGGGTAATGAAAGAGCCGATGCTATTACCAAGGAAGCCATTGTTGAAGCCATGAATAAGTTCATTAATGAAGATAATATGATCAAAACCGTAAGGATGCCTGAGAGTAAGAAGGCAGAATTACAGCAGGAGATTAAGAAAAATTAGTCTATGTTTTTAAATCGTAAAAGGGGTGCCAATTGGTGCCCCTTTTATTTGATAATGACTTCATTGACGATTGAGCTTCCCAGCTCTCTGGCGATTAGTACCAATATTTTATCTCGTGACATGGTGAGTTCGTGTTTCAAAGGAGCTGAGCTGATGTGAACAAATAGCTTCTTGTCTCGGATATAGACCTTCGAGGTACGCTTGGCAATAGGAGCCCCCATAATTTTTTCCCATGAATTAATCAGATTGGTTTCATGGAATTTCTCTTCAATGTGAAATGACTTCAACATTTCCTGAATAGCCTCACCTAATGATTCAGGTTCACCTTTTCTGCTTTTCTCATTCTTCCTCATCGCTAATTCTTTCAGGTTCAGATGTCAAATGTACTGATTCGGGGCTTGACGTTTGTCTTCACTATTAAATTAACCAATATTTAAGGAAAGTATGGTTGTATGTTTATGAGAAAGCTTTTTAAAGTTGGTAAAAACCTCAAATGGATTCTGCTTGAATTGTTCGTTGTTTTTGTCGGTGTTTATATGGCTTTTCTCTTTCAACAATATGCTGAAAATCAAAAGCTTGCTCAGGAAAGAGATAAAGTTTTAATCAGTCTGAAATATGAACTCGATGACTTTAGAACCAGCTTCCCTCGCTATGCCAATTTCCAGGCAGATAAGAACCAGGAGTGGGATAGTCTTTTTGCTGTAAGGGAGGTAGGAGACTTTTATAACTGGCGTTATCTCGAGCCACAATACAACTACAAAATCATAGAATATGCAATGAATCAGAAGGGAACCGATGTAGTAAGCTTTGAGCTCTACGATCAACTCTCCAAACTCCATTCATTTATCAAAAGGCTTGAACATGCCGAAAGAATGATGACCGAACACGGTCAGCTGTATAGAAACATTGCACAGTCATGGTCAAAGGAATCAATGGAATATCAGACAAGAAATGCCGATAACCGATTCAACTTCTTTAAGTTCAGAATTGCGGCTCAAGACAGGACGGGAAACCTCAGAAGAATAGCCCTTATGTCTGAAGAAGTAGTAAAAATGATCAATGAAGACCTCGGGCCAAAAAAGACGAAGGCATCGGAGATCAAAATGATGCATGATTACTTAGATGCCGATTTAGGCGAAGATTTCGTGAGAGAGATGTTTAACGACTATTTCGATAATTTCTCAGCAGAAGAAATAGATGGGTTGATTGAAGAATGGCAATCTTCGAAAAAGTGAACCTATTCTTCTGCCTCAATAAACAAGTCGCTCGCCAGTTTATCTGCCAGGAGCTTGCCTGAATCAGTCAGGATGAGGTGCCTTTCATCTTCGTAGATAAGGTCCTGAAGTGAGATTTTATTGAGGTAATCCCGGTGCTCCATCAGCAAGTCTACCCCATACTTTTCCTTTAGCAAATCCAGGCTACATCCCCACTTAGTACGAAGAGAGGTCAGAATATACTCGTTGATCTGATCTTCCCGACTGAGTGTAATCACCTCGAATGGTATTTTGCCCTCTTCCATTCCTTTCAGGTACTTCGCATTGTTGGCGACATTCGCTTTTCGGAATTTACCATTGTAGGAATGTGCCGATGGACCTATACCCAGATATTTCTCATCCTTCCAATAAGCACTGTTATGCCTTGATTCATATCCGGGTTGCGCAAAGTTGGAAATCTCATACTGGTCGTAGCCATGTCGATACATGGTGTCTAACAATATCTCGAATTGTTCAGCAGCAAAGTCCTCATCTATTTCCTGAATTCTACCCTTTTCGAGCCATTTACCGAAGGCCGTTCGGGGTTCGATTGTTAAGCAGTAAGAAGAAATATGCTCGGGTCGGAGCCTGATGGCCTGTTTCAAATCAGCTTCCCAGATGGAGTGATCTACAGCGGGGACAGCATAAATAAGATCAATACTAATGTTTTCAAACCCTGCTTGTCGCGCATTTAAGACCGCTTCTATCGCTTCATCACCAGTATGCTGACGATTCATCCATTCCAGGTTTTCATTATGAAAGCTCTGAATGCCAATGCTCAATCGGTTGATGCCATTGCTGTAAAAAGCCTCCAGCCTTTCCGGGCTCAGGTCATCAGGATTGGCCTCCAGGGTGATTTCAATATTGCTGGCCAGGTCATACTCATATTGTATCACCTTCATGATCTTCTTCAGGTGTTGATGCTCAAGTAATGAAGGCGTGCCACCTCCGAAGTAAATGGTATAGATTGAGTCTTTTCCCAGAAATTCACTTTGCATCTCCAGCTCCAGGCAAAGTGCATCTACCATTTCATCAATTTGCTTAAGAGATTGAGTGAAGTGAAAATCACAATAATGACATGCTTTTTTGCAGAATGGAACGTGTAGGTAGAGTCCGGCCAAAGTTTTCTTATTTTCGCTTAAATATACAGTATGCCTTTACACAGACTTGCTTTTGTACTCATAATCCTGACAGTTTTTATGTCAGCTGCAAAAGTTCAGGCACAGCAGGTCTACAGGCTCAACATATCTGCTGTAGATAGGACGCAACAGATACTTTCCAAATTTAAATACCAGAGAAATGTGCCCGATTCGTTGTCAGGGATTGCCGTGGCCGTTAAGCTCTCGAACCAACTCCATCAGGAAGGTTATTTACTGGCTGGTGTGAACACAGCTTTCATTCAGGCTGAGGAACTAATCATTGAGATGAAAGTAGGGCCGAAATTTGAATGGCTCAGCCTGCGACCGGGTAATCTGGATGAAGACTTATGGAGAAAGCTCAATTTCAAGGCTTCACGCTTTAACTCTACTCCATTCAACCCCAAACAACTGAGCCGGTTGGAAGAGAATATTTTGGTCTATGCCGAAAACAATGGATTTCCATTCGCCTCATTGAAATTCGATTCACTAACCATTATTGATGATGGGTTCTCTGCGGCCCTGGGAGTCGATTTTGGGCCTAAGATTACCTTCGACTCCGTTCAGGTGGTACAGAACGATATCATGAAATCTAAGTTTGCCGGGGCTTATTTCGGCATTCGCCTGGGAGATATTTATGATCAGCGACTGGTTGATGCTATAGTACCCAAGCTCAGGAAACTGCCATATCTTCAATTGAGCAAAGCACCACTGCTGAGCTTTCAGAATTCTGAGGGTAGAGTAGTGCTTGAACTGGCTAAAAGAAGAGTGAATACCATCGATGGTATCATAGGGCTGCTTCCTAATTCAAGTAACCGCAATGGCCTGCTGCTAACAGGTCAGTTCGATTTGGAGCTCTATAACCCCTTTGCTACCGGTAAACATATTGGTGTACACTGGAGACGATTGAGAGAAGAAACCCAAACCTTACAATTGGAGTATGATCACCCCAATTTATTGGGCAGTGCCCTCTCCCTGAAAAGTGATTTTAACTTTCTGAAACAAGATAGTACCTTCAACAGGCGTGAGTTGGGTTTAGATATTAATCTAAACTTATCTATGAATTCCAGTCTGGGAGTAATTACCCATTTTACGGCTACCGATTTGAATGCAGTGAGCCGCTTTCAGAATAGTAATACTTTACCCGATATTCTTGACTTCAGATTGACTCGTTATGGATTGAGATACAGCTTCAATACTTTGGATGATGTCTTTCAGCCGAGAGGAGGGATGCTATTCGAGCTTCAGGGGTCTGTAGGAAATAAAGTTATTCGCCAGAATGTAGGCCTTCCTAATGAACTGTATGCAGGAGTAGATCTCAAGACCCTGCAATATCAGTATGATCTCGATATGGAAAGGTATACAAGATTGTCTCCCAAGGCCACCCTGTTTACCTCACTCCATGCCGGCTGGCTTTCAAATGATAATTTGTTTCAGAATGATGCTTACAGAATAGGAGGCTTAAAGTCCATCCGTGGTTTTAATGAGGCCAGTTTCTTTGCCACAAGGTTTGCCTATACCAATCTCGAATCGAGGTTCTACCTGGATGATACTTCTTACCTGCTACTGTTTACGGATATAGGGTATCTGGAGGAGAATTTTGTTGGGCAAACCAATCAGGAGGCTGATTGGGTATTGGGCTTTGGTACGGGGATCAGCTTTGCTACAAATACCGGGATTTTCAACTTTGTTTATGCACTGGGTACTTCCAATTCGACAGGAGCTGTTAACTTTAACCAGTCTAAAATTCATTTTGGTTTTACCACCAGATTCTAATGCAGGAAGTCTTAGCCGAGCAGTCACTTTATAGAAACATTGTCATCAGCATTTCCATGCTTTTGTTTGTGATCTTGGGGGTTTCACGACTTGTCTATCCTAAACTCTTTGCCTCGCTCTACAGCTTCGAGAAGTTTTTGGTCTTTAGATACCGTGATGACTTTGGTTCCGGTATTCGCTTATTCAGTACGGAAAGCTTCTTCTTCACTGCAGTACTTTCCCTGAACTTCAGCTTTGCTCTGCTTTGTCTCTACTTATTCAGTGAACCTATTCATGAGGCAGTAAACGCAGATTTTAGCCCTACCTTTTGGCAAGGGATATCTATTTGGTTGGTGCTTTCCATCGCCATTCAGTTCCTGTTCTTTGTAAAATTTCTATTCATCAGAGTGTTTGGCTGGATGTTCAATATTCCTCTGGAACAGACCCGACATTTTCAGGAATTCCAGGCCTTCAATCATAGCTTTTCGCTGCTTGTCTTTTTCTTACTGAGTATTTCAATTTACATCCGATACAGTTTCCCGGTTTTCAGCTTCAACATTTTGGGCTTCGCTGTGTGTATATACTTATTTTTCAGGCTGATAAACCTCTTTTTTAAGATTCGAAGTATTGGAGCGTGTAGCAACTTATATATATTTTCTTACCTTTGCAGCACAGAATTACTACCTACTTTGATAGGGGTCTTTCTAATAATCTAAACCAAGCCAAAGGATAAAAGCAGGGAAGAATATGTCCAATAGCACGTTTGAGGAGAGGCTAAATCCAGTGAAGAGTATCCTCGTCTCACAGCCAAAACCGGCAGACCCAAAATCACCTTATTACGCATTAGCCAAAAAGTATGGAATCAAGATAGATTTCAGGCCATTCATTCAGGTGGACCCTATTGCGGCTAAAGAGTTCAGAAAGCAGAAAATTGATATTCTGAAGCACACAGCAATTATTTTTACCAGTAGAAATGCGGTAGATCATTTCTTTGCCATTTGCAAAGACCTGAAAATTGAAGTGCCGGCCGATATGAAATACTTCTGTATTTCAGAGCAAACGGCTTACTACTTGCAGAAGTACATTGTGGTGAGGAAAAGGAAAATCTTTACCGGATCCAAAACTGCACAAGATCTGATTGAGATTCTCAAGAAGCATAAAAACGAAAAGTATCTGTTCCCTTGTTCCAACATCAGAAAGGAAGATATTCCTGCCTATCTGGAAGAAAACGGATACAACTATTCGGAAGCGGTGATCTATGAAACAGTAGCCAGTGATTTGTCTGACCTGGATGATGTGACATACGATATTCTTGCCTTTTACAGCCCCAGTGGAATTAACTCATTGCTGGTAAACTTTCCAGAGTTCAAGCAGAACAATACACGCATAGCTGTTTTTGGTCCAACCACGGCTAAGGCCGCCAAAGATGCCGATTTAATCATCGATATCGAAGCCCCTCAGCCTAATGCCCCGTCCATGACAGGAGCATTGGAGTTGTACATCAAAAAGGCAAATAATCTTTAATTCAGGAAACCCCTAAGGGCAAAAGCCAGTTTTCTTGTATTATTGAGTAACTGATTAAATAAATCATTTAACTTTCGCGTTACCTGATTATGTCAAGAGCTGTTGGCTTTGCCTTTTTCTTTCTCCTATTTGCCTTCAATGTAAAGGCGCAACAAGATGCGCAGTTTACACAGTACATGTTTAATCCCATGTACTACAATTCTGCCTTTACAGGTTTGGCCAATGCTAATACCCTGACTGCTATACACCGGTCACAATGGTTCGGCTATGATGGTACCATTAACCCTGGTGGAGCACCTACTACTCAATTCATCAGTTACAGCACCGTAAGTAAGTGGTGGAATGGTGGAATGGGTGTACATTTAGTTAACGACAATCTTGGACCTTCCAATAACCTCGAACTTAAGTTTTCAGGCTCATACTACATTTCTATTCCCGGAGATGCCTCATTGAGTATAGGTGTAAATGCCGGAATTTTCAGCAGTGGATTAGATTTTGATGAACTGGTGTTGGTAGACCCCAGCGATGACATTGCCAACCTTACAGGGAAAGAGTCTCAAATCCGCCCTGACATAGGAATAGGAATACTTTACAGAAAAGGAAATTTTTTTGGTGGTTTGAGTACAAATCATTTACTTCAACCAGAATTTGACTTCGGACAAGATCAAATTGCCAATCAATTAATTCGACACTACTATTTAACAGCGGGCTACGATTACGCTTTCAGCCCACAGATTACGATCACACCGACTTTGCTGCTGAAATCTGTAGGATTTGATTCCTACTCATGGGACTTGAGTGTTGTAGGTAGATACAATGACCAGCTTTGGGCTGGAGTATCATACCGACAATCTGAGTCTGCTTCAGTGATGATTGGGTATAGTATACTAAAAGATCGAAGTCTGGCGTTGGGTTATGCACTTGACATAGTCTTAGCTGACAGGGATAGTAAGGAGCCGACCTCTCAGGAGATCATGCTTATATATAAATTCCCGACTAAGAGTAATGGAATAAATCTTGGAAGGAACATCATAAGAACTCCCAGATACCGTTACTAAACAGAAGTTTACTAAAGGTTAAGCTTTATAGAATTTTCTATCTGCGGATGGATTACTAACAATAAAATATTAATTTTCGCGCTTCATTTGCCGAATGAGGGTTAACAGGATCGGTTAAATGAGCTAAAAACTAAAACAATGAAAAAGTCTGTACTGGGTCTGACATTTTTGACTTTGTTGTTGTTGAGTACCGGATGTAGCATGTTCGAAGGCTTCCTCGGAGGAGGGGGTAAAGAGCAGGCACTGATCGATGAAGGTCAGCTACTAGGTGTACTCGACAGAGAGGGGTGGTATCAGGAGTTACCTTATGGTATGGTTCAAATACCTGGAGGTACTTTCTATATGGGACAAGCTGATGAAGATGTAGCAGCCTCTCAGATTAATTTCAATAGACAAATTACTGTCAGCTCCTTCTTCATGGATGCTGAAGAGATCACCAATAACGAGTATCGTCAATTCCTTTATGATATTGCCGACCTGGCAGAAAAAGGCGACAGATACTATACCCGCGAATTTCTGGCTACCGTAGTACCTAACCCAAAAGTCTGGGATGAGGAATTTACTTACCACTACGGTGACCGCATGACTCAATATTATTTCGAGCACTCTGCCTTTGATGATTATCCTGTTGTAGGGGTGAGCTGGGATGCTGCAGAGAAGTTCTCCGCATGGAGAACGATCTTCCTTAATAATGGTCAGCAAGCCAAGAATGAAGGCGGAGGCGGTTTGTTCTCTTTCGGTAAGAAAAAGAATCAGGATCCTGCTGGTGCAGGAGCTGCAGGTCCACTGGGAGCTACCGGCCCTCAGGGCGGAGGAGCTACTACCGGTCCGGAGTCAAGTACCTTTGTTGATACATCACCAATTGAAAGCAGATATCCTAACTTCAGACTACCAACTGAGGCAGAGTGGGAATACGCGGCCAGAGGTGGTAAAGAAATTGTAAAATACCCTTGGGGTGGTCCATATATCAGAAACAGAGACGGTTGTTTCCTGGCTAACTTTAAGCCTGGGAGAGGAGCTTATGCCGATGACGGTTATCCTTATACAGCCCCTGTGAATTCTTTCCTTCCAAACCCGTTTAACCTGTACAACATGTCAGGTAATGTGGCTGAGTGGGTAAGAGATGATTTCTCACCAGTGTATAATCCATTGGTTTGGGACCTTAACCCTATGTTCACCTATGATTCACTGACTGAAAGTAACAGCCCACACTACGGCAAAAAAGTGGTAAGAGGTGGTGCCTGGAACGATATCTCATATTACCTTCAGACTGGTACCAGAACATTTGAGTACAGAGATGTGGCTTCTGCCTCCATTGGATTTAGATGTGCAATGGATTATCTTGGTCAGTAATAAAAACCAAACATTAACTAACATTGATCTTCAACCCAACAGATAAAACAAATGGCTAGTAAATTTACTCAGAATTTCTACGGCAGTGTTATGCCGAAAATCTACGGACTTGGTGCTTCGGTCGTAATTGTCGGAGCGATGTTTAAGCTTGAGGGATGGGCAGGTGCCACTCCCATGCTAATTACAGGTCTAAGTGTGGAAGCACTTATTTTTGCATTCAGTGCCTTCGAACCTAAGGCAACTGACTATACTAAAGAACTTTATCACGCTACAGTAAAAGGTGGTGGAGCTGAACCTAAGAAAGATGATATCTCTCTTGAGAAAATGCTGAAGCAAGCTGCTATCAGTAAAGACGGACTTCAGAACCTGAAAGAAGGTATGGACAATTTAGCGCAGAACGCTAAGTCTTTGGCCAGTATGTCTAATGCGGCTGTAGCTACAGATGAATATGCTAAGAATGCTAAAACTGCAGCTACTTCATTATCTAAAATCGATCAGTCTACTTCTCAGGCAGCTGCTGCTTTTGCTGAGGTAGCTAATACGGTTAAGGGATCTGGTGCCAACCAGTCTCAGTTGAAGTCTGCTACTGAGCAATATCAGGTTCAGTTGAAAGAAGCAGCAACTCAACTGCAAGCATTAAGTGGTGCTTACAAAGCAGAGTTGACAGATACTGAATCTGTAGCAAAATATATGAAAGGTTATTTGACCAACATGGAAACCATGATTAAGGGTGCTATGAATACTGCAAAAGCAACCGAGGAATTCCAGGCTCAAATGGCTCAGTTGAACACCAATATTACTTCTTTGAATAAAGTATATGGTGCGATGCTTTCTGCAATGAAACAAACCAATAACTAAACCTGATCTATTATGGCAGGAGGTAAAGAAACCCCACGGCAGAAGATGATTGGCATGATGTATCTCGTGCTGACTGCTCTTCTCGCCTTACAGATTAAGGATACGGTATTGGAAAAGTTCGTACTTATCGAGAATGGCCTCGAAGTTTCGAACTCTGCTTTCCTTGATTACAATCAGCAAACGCTCGAGAGCATTCAGAGAGACGTTGCCAATCAAGGAGATAAAGAAGGTGATAGAGCAGTTCAAAAAGTGGCTGAAAACGTTAGAGCCTTTACTATTGAACTGACTAACTATCTTGAAGAACTAAAACTAGAGGTTGGTAAAGCTTCTTCCGGAGGAGATACCTCAAATATTTATGAGAGATCGACTCTAAAGAAGTACGAAGAACCTTCTAACTATTTGGTGAATAAGGGAAATGCGGAAATCCTTAAGGAGAAGCTTGACGAGTACCCTGGAAAGGTGAATGCTCTGGTAAGCTATCTGGGTAAAGGAGGTATGAATCCTGAGTGGATGAAGTCTATCGCTATTGATGCTAACGACATTAAGTTCTATGAGAATAATGCAGAAGCCAAAGGTGAAGACTACGCGCATTTCAACTTCTACAAGGCACCATTGGCCTCAGTTTTGGCTCAATTGACTTTTTACAAGAATCAGATATACAGCAAGGAAGCTGAAGCTTTGAACAAGCTTAGAGGCCTTGTAGGAACAGCTGTGGAGGCAAGCGCTTCAGGAGTTCCTGATGCTGCTGATGTTCAGCCTCTGGCTGCTGCCGGTACAACATCTTCAGATGATACCAGCACACCAGATGACAATGCATCAGCTACACCTAGCACTACACCAAGTCAGAGACCTTCAAGCGGAAACACATCGAATGATATTTCTGATGAGGAAATGTTGAAAGGTCGTTTTGCTGGTATCGACTATGCACAGGCAACTATCTTATCAGAATCAAACATTGTAACGGCCGGTTTGGACTTTAATGCTGAAGCATTCCTTACCCTCGGAAACTCAAAACTTCAACCGGAGATTAAGTTAAACGGTAGTGAAGTGGACGTGGTCAACGGTAGAGGAATTATCAACTTTAAAGCTACTGCCGGAGCCAATGAATATGATGCTAATGGTCTGGCTCAAAAATCTTTTGAGGTAGAAATTGTAGCAGAAGATGGTACCGGAGGAACAATCACAAGAACTACCAGACATGAGTATCAGGTAGCTCAGCCGGTTATTGATGTAAGATCACAGTCAGTTGAGGTTCTTTACCTGGGCTGTGCTAATAATCTGAACATTAATGTTCCAGCATTGGGACCTGCCTATCAGCCTCAGTTTAGAGTGACTGGTGGTACTTTCACTACCGGTACTCAGAAAGGACAAATTGTAGTAGATCCTTCTCAAAGAGAAGTAAGCATTGCTGTTGCCAGTGCAGGTCTTCCCATTGGTACAAGAGAGTTCCAGGCCAAGCCTGTTCCACTTCCAAGACTCGATGTTAGACCTAATGGCCAGCCATACGATGCTAATAATGGTTTGGATGAGAAGCCATCTAACCTGGTATTGTTCCTTTCTCCAGAGCCTGATTTCCAGGAGAGATTTCCTGAAGATGCCAGATTCCTGGTAAGTAAGGCTACTATTTCACTGGCAAGAGGTAAGACAAGAAAAAGAAGTATTGCGATTGAATCAGCAGTAACAAGAGTTGATTTATCCTCATTAATCAGTCAAATGCAATCTGGTGACAGAATAGTCGTTTTCGTTGAAGAGATTGTAAGGTTGAACTATAAGGATGAGCCTCTTCCGATCAAGTTCACCGCTGACATGACATTAAATATTAACTAAAATGAAAAGAGTTTCGGTAATTTTATTGGCACTGTTATTTGTGACTTTAGCAAAGGCACAAGACGAGCAGGGTGCAGGTACTGATCCTGCCAAATTCCTTCAGTCTATTGAAAGTACCACTAGGGTTGCCGGACTTAATAGTGCCAGAAAGCTCAACAACGAATTCTCTGTACGTCCCATAAGAGATGAGGATGTCATGTGGAGTATTCGAATCTGGTCTAAGATGAATTTCAATGAAAAATTGAATTCAGCATGGAATGCCAAAGAATCTCGGGTAACAGAGGTAATTCTTCAAGGTATTGAGGAATACTTCCAGGCTCAGAGTCAGGCATTAGATCAGCAGGTTGGGATTACCCCTTATGCTACTTTTGAAACAGGTGTAACCGGTTTTGATGAAGAGGCTATTCTATCAGAGACGGACTTTAGAAATAATCTGAAGAATATGTCGACCGCCCAGGGTAACTATGATGAAAGTCTTAGGGCTTCTGATAGGGCACAACTTAAAACCAGAGATGGGGGTAAGTTTGCAGATTACTCTAATGCCAGATTGGATTCAATCATTGATTTAGAGTATCAGGCAGCAGCTCAGGCGAGAGCACTAGATCCGGCTAATAAAGGTGATTTGGATGTTCTCTTGATTGAGGAAGATTTGATTTTTGACAGAAACCAATCTTTAGCCAAATGGGATATTGTTTCTGTGACATTAGTTGCTCCTCCAAAGGCTTCTGTTGATGGCGCTGAGAGAGAAATCGTAAGAATCAAATATGAGGATCTGGTAGCATATATTGAAAAGGTGTATTCGGATACAAACAAGAATATGGCTTATTGGTATAATCCGAAGAACCCTCGTGATAGAAATATCAACTTCTCTCATGCATTTGATTTGAGACTGTTTAGTTCTTACATCACCAAATTCCAGAACTCTGATGATGACAATATTCAGACACTTTATGGTAGATCTGATTATGATTACAGCATCATTGAGCAAGCCATGAAGAAGCGCTATGAGCTACTGGAAAGAATGCACAATTTGTGGGAATACTAACAATCTGTTAGGATTGAAGATATAAGAAAAGGAAGCTAATTAGCTTCCTTTTTTTGTTCAAAGTAGTCGAGTATAATATTGGTTTTAGCCTGACCCACAACGGATACTAATTCTTCTTCACTTGCACTTTGGATTTTACTGAGGGTGCGATACTCTTTCAATAACTTGTCAACGGTAGCTTTACCCAAGCCTTTCACCTCTTCCAATTCAAACTTGAAGCTGTTCTTACTTCTTAAGTCACGATGGAAGGTAATAGCAAATCGGTGAGCCTCATCTCTCAGCTTCTGTATTAACCTCAAGGCTTCAGATTTCTTATCTATGTGGATGGGGAAGGAGTCTTCGGGGAAGTAAAGTTCCTCCAGTCTTTTGGCAATGCCTATAATCGGAATCTCTCCATAGAGGTCTAACTCTTTCAGCGCCTCACAAGCCGCATTAAGCTGTCCTTTACCACCATCTATAACGATCAGCTTAGGCAATGGCGAGTTCTCATTCAAAAGGCGTTGATATCTCCTTCCTACTACTTCTTTCATAGAACCGAAGTCATCAGGGCCGACAACTGTTTTGATTTTAAAATGCCTGTAGTCTTTCTTGGAAGGGCGACCCATTTTGAAACAGACCATACTGGCCACAGGATTCGTTCCTTGAATGTTGGAGTTGTCAAAGCACTCTATGTGTGTTGGTAACTCTTTTAATGCGAGGTCGGATTGTAATTGCTTGAGCACTCTGTTGCCCTTGTCCTTTACATTTTCAAGAGAACTGTATTTCTCCTTCTTGGCAAATAGGGCATTCTTAAGGGAGAGCTCGATTAGCTTTTTCTTGTCACCTCTCTGGGGCAGGATTAGTTTAAAATTGTCGGTTTCAAGTTCCAGGTCTTTGTTAGTTAGTACTTCCTTGGCCGTACTTTGGAACTTGTCTTTCAGGTCGATGATCATTAATGAAAGAATATCCTCATCGGATTCACTCAGCCGTTTTTTTACCTCGCTGGTCTGCGAGAGGTTGATCGTTCCATTTTTGATCCTGAGATAATTGACAAAGGCCCATTTTTCATCAGATACGATGGTGAACACATCCAGGTCTGCAATTTTGGGGCTAACCACCACTGACTTGCTTTGGAACCTATCAACAAGTTCCAGCTTATCTTTGAACTTCTGGGCTTTTTCAAATTCAAGTTGCTCGGCCGCTTCAGACATGTATTCCTTAAAATACTGTTTGGGTACGGAGAGATTTCCCTTTAGGATATTAATGGCCTGATCTACATCCTTTAAATAGTCTTCTTCTGTTTGCAGACCTTCGCAGGGTCCTTTACAATTACCGATATGGTACTCTAAGCAAACTTTAAACTTGCCCGCCTTTATGTTTTCATCACTCAGGTCGTAACGACAGGTTCTTAGAGTAAACAGACTATTGATTAGTCTGAGGACATTATTCATGGCCTTCACACTGGCGTATGGACCAAAGTATGTGCCATTGGAAGGAATAAACTTACGGGTACTGTAGATTCTCGGGAAGCGCTCGTTAGATACACAGATGTATGGAAAGGTCTTATCGTCCTTGAGCAGTATGTTATACTTGGGTTGATTCTGCTTGATGAGACTATTTTCCAATAGCAAGGCATCGAACTCGCTATTGACAAGAGTAACTTCTATGGCTTTGATTTCAGAAACCAGCCTTCTGGTTTTCCGATTAACCCCTGCTTGCTTATTGAAATAGCTTGATACACGTTTCTTAAGGCTTTTCGCCTTGCCCACATATATCAATACATCTTCTTCATTGAAAAAACGATAGACTCCGGGATTATCGGGAAGTTTTAAGACATCCTTTGGATCTAAGCGGGTGACCTCCATAGGCCGAAATTAGTAAATATCATCGTCATACATGACGGTAGAATCACTGGCATCAAGAACTTCTGTAAATCTCGCACAGTCAATTTCCATGCTGAGGTTTGGAGGTCTTTCAAAGAGTGTTTTTTGGATGTTTAAGGTAGAGTCTGCGTAAATATCTTGCATGAAGAGTGCCACAATAGGCATAGCTGTTCTGGCTCCTTGTCCATCAGGCCATTGAGTAAAGTGAATGGCTCTGTCATCTCCACCGACCCAGGCACCTGCAATTACTTCATTGGTTACTGCTACGAACCAACCATCAGAGGCATTCTGAGTAGTTCCTGTTTTAGCTCCTATACTGTTTTTCTTTTGCTCTTTGTCTACCAATCCGTATTGCCAGTATAGTCTTTGACCAGAACCCGATTTAACCGTTTCCTGCATCATGTTTAGCATGACATAAGCAACGTCTTCATTGATGGCTTTACTCTTCCTTGGTACATGACGATAAATCTCATTGCCATACTTATCTTCAATTCGGCTGATGTAATAAGGCTCTATATGAGTACCCTTGTTAGCGAATGTTCCATAGGCTCCGAGAATCTCATAAAGAGAGACATCTTCAGTACCCAGGGCAATAGAGTAATATGGGGGTATTTTGCTGGTAATACCCAATCGACCCGCCATATCGACTACCTTATTTGGTTTTACAATATCCATCACACGGGCTGTGATGGAGTTGACAGAGTTGGCCATGGCCAACTTCATCGTCATTTCTTCACCACTAAATCTACCTTCGGCATTAGAGGGATCCCAGATTTCATTACCATTGCCGGTTGGAATAGCTACCGCCTCATCCTTAAAAGTATAGCATGGAGAATAGCCTTGCTCTACCGCTGTTGCGTAAACAAAAGGTTTGAAGAGTGATCCTGGTTGTCTTTTTCCAAATCTTACATGATCGTACTTAAAGTGCTGGAAGTTGATTCCTCCTACCCACGCCTTAATAGCTCCTGTCTTTGGTTCTGTGGCCAGGAACCCTGACTGAAGGAACTGTTTGTAATACCTGATCGAATCGATAGAGCTCATCACTGTATCGACATCACCATACCAGGAGAACACCTTCAGCTTTTTCGGTTTATTCATATAGTAATCCACTGAATCTGACTCGCTGCCATACTTATTGACCAGGTTTCTGTAAGCATTGCTTCGTGGAATAACCTGCTCTTCGAAAAAGTCATCCAGCTCTCTACCCTTGCTGTCGATCCAGAGGTCTCTGCCTTCGTTTCTAAGGAGGGTATCGAACTTCAATTGCAGAGAGGTCATGGCGCTGTCCATGGCTTCTTCAGCGTATCCCTGCATACGGGAGTCAATCGTGGTATAGATTTTCAAACCATCACCATAGAGGTCATATCCAAGGTTGGCACATAACTCACGGAGATCCTTTCTGGCTTCTTCCCGGAAGTACTGAGCCAAACCCGTATTGTGATCTTGCTGACGGAAGTCATCGAGGTTAATGTCTTGAGAACGTAAAGTATCATAAGCCTGTGGTGCTAAAAAGCCATATTTAACCATCTGGCTCATTACTGTATTTCTTCTTCTTTTGGAGTTTTCCGGATTAATGTCCGGTCTGTAAGTAGTTACTCCTTTTTGCATTCCGGCCAATACAGCTGCTTCAGAAACAGACAGGTCTTTTGGCAGCTTGTTGAAATAGGTTTTTGCGGCTGATTTAATACCGTAAGCGTTGTTTCCAAACTCAACGGTATTATAGTACATGGCCATGATTTCCTCTTTGGTATATGATCTCTCCAGGCGGACTGCCAAAATCCATTCTTTAGTCTTATAGATAAGCTGTTTGAGAAATCTGTTGCCTTCCAGTTTTCCCCGGTCTTCTTCCCGGATTACCCTGGTGTTGAACAGGTTTTTAGCTAACTGCTGACTGATTGTTGAACCACCACCCTTAGGGCTGAAAGTTAACACTCCAAAGGCCACCCTGAACATACTCTCCAGGTCTATGCCAGAGTGAGAATTGAAGCGGATGTCTTCAGCAGCTACCAGAGCATTTACCAGGTTGTCTCCCAGCTCATCATAGGTAACAGGGTTTCGGTTATCTCTATAATAACCTGAACCGAGCTGTACACCATCTGCAGTAAATAGAAGAGAGGTAAGGTTTTGATCCGGATTCTCCAGTTGGCTGTAACTTGGTAAGCTGCCAAACCAGTTGTTTACATTCTTGCTAACCGCCCATATATAGGTAGGAAAACCGACTATAAACAAGGCGAAACCAACCCAAAGCACTATAATCAGTTTTTTGAGGAGAGGTCGTCTTTTGGTTAGCTTTTCTTTGGCACTCATCTATTTGTAAAATTTCTTGTGGAACTCCAGGTATTGCTCTAACGCTTTGGTTTGAAACAATTGTGTGAAGTTGTCTTGCGATATGGCAAAATTATGAAAATTTGAGTCGTCTTGCAGGTCCAATGTTTCCAACTGCTTTTGTAATGCGTTTCTATAGTTTTCAGCAGCAGATTTCACCTGAAAACTGTTCACGAAAATTATTCCAATCTTACTCTGGGGGTCAAAGTTTAAGGCACTGGCAAACAGTTTTGTTTTAAAGGTTTCCTCATTGAATTGATCAATGGCTGTTTTGAGTGTTGCAGATTTATTATTCCCTTCTGTAAAAGTAAATGCCACCAGGTGTATTTGCTGAAAGTCTTCGCTGAAGGCCTCGTTCAGATTACCCAGTCGCTCATCCTTGGCCGGAGCAATAGCTGCTAACAGTGTTTTGGCATATTGAGATTGCGGCTGATCGGGATACTTTTCTATAAAGTCTTTTAAGGCTTGTTCATAGGAGACTATACTTTCAGTTTTTGCCTTAAGTATGGCAGCTAAAAGTTCTACCGTGGGAAGGAAATCCACATCTTCGAAAGAATTCAAAGCCGAACGTAATTGCTGATCGGCCTCAAGGTAGTTTCCTGCCTCATAGGCCTCATAAGCTTTAGCATACTCTGCCTGAAGAGCTCTGTTGCGGGCTGCTTTTTCCTGAAGGTAGTTTGGGTTGATTAATGTTTTCGCCAAAATGGTTTCAGGAAACTCATCTATGATCATCTGCTTGTATCGATTGGCTTCAGTAGCATCTCTGGGCTCGTATAAGGTGTATAAGGCATAGAGCGCATCGAGCCTATACGAGGTCTGCGGATACCTCTGTAAAAGGGTCTGATAAGAGTTGATGGACTGTTGGTCCTGCTCAAGTCCAAACCGGTATATACTGCCCAACTTGAAGTAGGCATCCTGAATTTCTATGTGAGCTTTTTCTTTGTCTTCTTCAGAAGTCGGGACAGTGGCCAGAAGCTTCTCAATTTCAGCTTCTCTGCTGCTTTTCAGGTCAGGCTGGGCCGCACCCAGGTTGGGATCATCAATACTATCTGCCTGTGCCGCTACAGTTGGGCCAATGCCTATATTCTGTTTTACTGATCTTCTCCAATTGTTTTCAAGTGGGCGGTTTCCCCAAATCCTTTGAAATTCCAGTTGCCCTTGTCCAACTGCCTGCTGATTATAGAAATACCAGGTGCCACTACCATCAGGAGTCTGAAATGAAGAATCGTCTACTCTGTTTACGCCACTTGTGCTGGCCTGACTTTTTTCCTTTTTCTCCTTCTCTGCTGCTGCTTCCTGATCTGCCAGGTATCGGCTGATGTAGGCCTCCAACTGAACCTTACTCATGGATGCCAGAGAAAGCAGGCTGTCATTTTTATCAATGATGTTCAATTGAGCAACAAAATCTTTGAGTACGGTCTGTCTTTTGGTAATGTCTTCAATACCGTCCAGATCTTTGGGCAGTTTCTGTACCGCACTATCATAATAGGCGCTGGCCAGATTGAATTTTTTCAGGTCTTCATAATGAATTTCACCAAGCCTGAGAAAGGCCAGCCCCTGCTGCCTTTGATTAGGTTGATTAACCTGGGTGGCCGAGATGAAATGAGCAATGGCTTCCGGTAATTGATTCCTGTTTTGCTCCAGCAAGCCCATTGTATAGTAGATGATATCCTGATATTCAGTGTTTTTACCATCCTTCAGCATTCTTTCAAAATCCTTATAGGCTTCATCTACATAATTGCTGTTAGCCAAACCCGAAACGGCAAGCTTGTTTAGTTTGGCCTGGAACATTACCTCATAGGGAGGATTGCCCTTAAGCGCATTGTCGTAATAGACATAGGCATTTCTGAATTGACCATTCTGCTGTGCCAGCTGACCCAGAATGAAGTTAACCCTGATCCTGTAAGTCTTATCTTCCAAAAGAGGTTGAACCCTTTCCAGCAGGTCCTTCACCTTATCATATTCATCCTGTCTTTGATAGTAGAAAGCTGCAGTGAGCAGATAGTCGATCTGGTTTTTCGGAGTCAGAGATTCCAGTTCCAGAAATTGGGAAACTTCCAGTGCCTGGTCTGGGCTGTCCATATCCATATAGGTTCTCATCAGAGCGACCAATGCCTGTTGTCTTACCGCATCATCCTTGCTATTCTGATTGATATACTGAAAAGTTTCGATGGCATATTGCCATTGTGCACGCAGGTACCTGATCTTACCAATAATCAGGTAACTGTCGTCTACCCAATCGCTGGATTCCCACCATTCAATGTTTTGGCTGGATTTCTTAAAGGCATCGTCCAGCTTTTCCTTATTGCTCTGGACAATTGAGGAATCCACCTCAGGAAAGATATTGAGGATTTCGTCAAAGTTGTATTGATACTGCTCTTCGAAGCCCTGATAGACTTCACTCACATACAGGTCTGCATAGAAATATCCATTGTATCGGGCGTTCAGGTTCTGATATCCCTTAGAAGCACATCCCACAATGGGCAAAACCAATATAAAACAAAGAAATCTGGCGATATGTAAAGTCTGATTGTTCAACAGGGAGAAATCTCGGTCTAGGAACGAAATTAATGAGCAATTAATACAATATTAGTCAGGCAGTTGAGTATTAATCAATATTTTTGTCATCCTTGATTTTTGAATAAGTGGCTCGATTTAAGAAGACTCTTTCTAACTGGCTGAACGCCCGACACATCCTGATTATTCAGAATGAAGAAAACTTTTCTGAAAAGGCTACCTATAAGTTTACCTACGCCAAGATCATTTTCTTTGCTTTTCTGGCCTTGGTAGCCGTTTTTGCCCTTAGCTTTTATCTGGTCAATACCATTCTCGATCAGTGGTTCGATCCCCGATATGCCGAACGACAGACCCGGCAGGAATTGGTAGAAATGACTTTTGAGCTGGACTCTCTTTCTTATGAACTGGAAAGTAGGGATCAGTTTATTCAAAGTATTAAGAAGGTATTGCAGGGAGATGTGACTACCAATGAAATCCCTGAAAGCCAGGAGGTAGCAAGTAGTTCTGATAAGGATTATACACAATTAGAAAAAACAGATAGTATATTTAAATCTGAATTTGAACGAGGAACAGGTGGCGATTTTCTGCTAACGTCCAATATGGATGATGTAGAGCTCCGTGGCATGTATTTTTTCACCCCGATTACCGGATACATCTCCGCACCGTTCGATCCACAGATTGAACACTTTGGAATAGACATAGTTTCAAAAAAGGACGAACCTGTAAAGTCCATGGCAGATGGTACAGTTGTCTTCACCGGCTGGACCCAGACAGATGGAAACATTATTGCCGTACAGCACAGGGAAAACCTCATTTCGATTTATAAACACAACTCTGCCATAACCAAAGCGGTTGGCGATGTGATTTCCGCAGGGGATATCATTGCAATAATTGGGAATACAGGCGAACTAACTAGCGGCCCACATTTACATATTGAATTGTGGTATAATGGCTCAGCGGTAAATCCGGAGGAGTTTATTTCGTTTTAACAAATCAACTAAACCAAATAACCAACCATGTTTTCTAAAGAAGACAAAAAATCAACTGAAGACCTCAGTCAGACCAGTAACACTATTGGTAAAGAGACCATACTGGAAGGAAGCCTGGAGTCTGCCGGTAATGTGCGTGTTGAAGGGAAAGTGTACGGCAACGTGAAGGCCAAAGCGAAGTTTGTTATGGGTGCCGAAGCCTATGTAGATGGCAGTGTTGTGGCCCGTTCTGCCGAAGTAGGAGGCAAGATCAGGGGGAATATTGAAATCTCTGAGATGCTGATTCTGAAACCCAGCGCTGTAATTAACGGAGATATTTTAACCAATCAATTGGTGGTAGAGCCAGGAGCAACCTTTAATGGGGGATGTAAAATGGGTCACCTTGCCAAGGATATTGAAATTGCTACTCCACAAAGCCGTGCCACAGAAAAAGCCATCAAACGAGCCTAATAATTACCTTAAATACTCCCAGTTAGGACTTCAGCTGTTTGTTACTATCGGTCTGTGTGGTTGGTTGGGGTACAAGATGGACCAGTGGTGGAATAATGGTAATGCTCTTTTTGTAATTCTGATGGTGCTCATCGGTACAGGTGGCGCCATTTATCAGTTATACCGCTCTCTTCCTAAAGAGTAATCAGTAGACGGTTGATCGGAAATCAGTAAAGCTGTGTACTGTGGTCTCCGGTCCTCTGACTTCAAGCTTATTAACAGATAATGAAATTAAAGGCAGGTAATTAGAGCTCAACTCCATACCTTTGCGGCCATGAAAAGTTTGGGTCGCCAAATCATTGAATCACTGATATTTAGCATAATCCTTTGCGGAATTGTGTTAAGCCTCCAGCAGATAGAAATGGAGAAGTCGCTGATTCATCCGCAAATTTGGTCCATCATGATATTTTCAGCTTTGCTGGGAATTGTGGTGGCAGCCATTGCGCAGTGGGCACTCACATCTTTCGATGCTCAATCAAGGCCGAATATATTTATAGGCCTGACTGTATTGAGAATGCTACTCAGCATGATATTCATCGGGGCCGTACTCTTTATTGGCCTTGAAGAACGTGTACTGTGGGTAGCCAACTTCTTCGTAGTCTATTTATTTTATTTAGTGTTTGAAATATATACCATTCTGTCTAACTTGCGCGCGATTTCGGGAGAGGGTGAAAATCAATGATGAAAAGAAACGGAACTAACAATCTCAAATTATTGATCATTAGCGCTTTAGTCGCTGTTTTTGGTCTAACGAGTTCTTCAAATCTATGGGCTGCTTCTGGTACTGAAGGAGAAGAGAAAGAAGGAGGTGATACTGAGTTTATCATGCACCACATTCAGGACGATTACCAGTGGCATATCGTTACCCTGGGTCACACACATGTGACTATTCCTCTGCCTGTTATTATCTACGATTATGAAGAGGGTCTGAAGGTTTTCATGTCTTCTGATTTCTACGATGAGCATCACGAACCGATCGCTCATGGTGGTTACATGATCTCTCATGGTAAGCTGCTGAAAGTAGGCGAAGAGCATCATGATGAAGGACATGAGGCCATGGTAGAAGAACACCATGGAGAGGGTTCAACTGCTGAAGATCATCACGAAGGTGATTCTGCCGGTTTCCTTGACCTGTCAATTACTAAAAACGTTGCTTCTCTCCTATTAAGCGTAGTACTACTCTTAGTGGTATTTATGTCTGTAGCAAAGAGATATAAACAAGGTGTTGGAGCTCCAAGAGGAATGCAGTCTTTCTTCGAGCCAATTATTGTTTTCATTAGAGATGATATTGCTAAGACTAACATTGGTGCAGATAAGTATGAGCGCTTCATGCCTTACTTATTAACCTTGTTCTTCTTTATTTTATTCAATAACCTTTTAGGTCTTACTCCTGGTGCTGCTAACCTTACCGGTAACATTGCAGTCACTATGTGTCTGGCTTTATTCACCTTCTTCATCACTCAATTCAATGGTAAGAAGGCCTATTGGGGTCACATTTTCGCGACTCCTGGTGTTCCGCTTCCGCTCAGACCTATCATTCTGATTGTAGAAGTAATTGGAATTTTCACCAAGCCAATTTCCCTGACCCTTCGTTTGTTTGCTTCAATCACTGCAGGTCACATTGTAGTATTGGCGATCATTGGACTGGGCTTTATTTTGAATAATGTTGCCGTAGGAGTAGTAGGTACTCTATTCTCTGTGGTAATAACTGTTATAGAAATATTGGTAGCTCTCATTCAGGCCTATGTATTTACATTGTTCTCTTCAATGTATATCGGTCAGGCTGTAGATGACGGACACCACTAATTGATTAAGGAACCATTGTTTCATTTATAATAACAAACTTATGTTAGCTATTTTATTAACTGCTGGTTATGCCCTTATGGGAGCCGGTATTGGTGCTGGTCTTGTTGCGATAGGCGCAGGTCTTGGTATCGGAAAAATTGGTGCTTCTGCTATGGAAGGTATGGCTCGTCAGCCAGAAGCTGCAGGTAAATTGCAGTCTGGTATGTTGATCATCGCTGCCCTTATTGAAGTAATTGCGCTTTTCGGTGTAGTAGCTTGTTTCTTGTTAGCAACTAACGGAGAAATCGTTTCAGCACTTTAAGAAGCATTTGAACTGATTTCAGACCTGACATTAGGTCGGTCTGAAATCGTTCTTTAAACACAAAAGAAACATGGAAATACTTAGTCCAGATACCGGTTTATTTATCTTTCAAACAGTAGCCTTTTTGTTGCTACTTTTCTTATTGGGCAAATTTGCCTGGAAACCTATTTTGAGTGGTTTGAAAGAAAGAGAGCAAACTATTGAAAGTGCTTTGCTTTCTGCAGAACAAGCCAAAAAGGAAATGGAAGCATTGCAGGCTGATAATCAGAAATTATTGGCTGAAGCAAGAGCTGAAAGAGATTCTATCCTGAAAGAAGCAATGGCAACCGCTAATTCAATCAAAGAAGAGGCTAAAGAAGAAACCAGCAAGATCACTGCGAAAATGTTGGAAGATGCTAAAGCAACTATCGAGAACGAGAAGAGAGCTGCTTTGGCTGACGTGAAAACTCAGGTAGCTGCACTTTCTCTTGAAATCACTGAAAGAGTCATCAGGAAGCAATTGGGCGATCAGAAAGCTCAGGAAGCTTTGGTTGATGAGTATGTAAAAGATTTGAACTTAAACTAAATCCGGACGAATGTCTGAATATAGAATTGCTTCCAGATACGCTAAATCACTTCTAGACCTTGCTGTTGAAAAGAAGGTCTTGGAAGAGGTGAATAAAGACATGCAACTCCTTACCGGAATTGCAGAAGAGAGCCGCGATTTAGTGTTGATGCTGAAAAGCCCAATCATTACACATGACAGAAAGCTGGCTGTGCTGAACAATGTGTTCAAAGGTAAGGTGAACGATATGACCATGTCTTTCTTCACCATCCTGACCAAAAAGCACAGAGAAGCTTACCTGATTGCTGTGGCCAAGGAGTTTCATCATCAGTATAATGTGCACAAAGGCATTGAGGAAGCTAACATCACAACTACATTCCCTTTGACAGATGCTTTGAGAAAAGAGTTTGTTGCTGTAGTTGAGAGAATCACCTCTAAGAAGGTTGAACTGACTGAAAAAGTAGATGAGTCATTAATCGGTGGTTTTATCCTGAAAATTGGAGACAGACAGATTGACGACTCAATTAATTCAAAACTAAAAGCCCTGCGTTTGGAGTTCACTAAGAACCACTACGAAAAGGCATTTTAAAGAAATTAGATAACATTAACTCGATTATAAAATGGCAGATGTAAGACCTGATGAGGTTTCAGCAATCTTAAGAGAGCAACTCTCTAACTTTAAATCGGAAGCCGAACTGGAAGAAGTAGGTACCGTATTGCAAGTGGGTGATGGTGTTGCCAGAATCTACGGACTGTCTAAAGCGCAGTCAGGTGAATTGTTGGAATTCGACAATGGTTTGAATGCTTTGGTATTGAACCTGGAAGAAGACAATGTGGGTGCTGTATTGCTTGGTGATTCAGCTGAAATCAAAGAAGGAGATACAGTTAAGCGTACCGGAAGAATTGCCTCTATCAATGTAGGTGAAGGTATGGTTGGCCGTGTTGTTAACACTTTGGGTGAACCTATTGACGGTAAAGGACCTATCGAAGGCAAGACTTTCGAGATGCCTTTGGAAAGAAAAGCTCCAGGGGTAATCTATCGTCAGCCGGTAAACGAACCATTACAAACTGGTATCAAGGCGATTGACTCTATGATTCCAATCGGTCGTGGTCAGCGTGAGTTGGTAATTGGTGACCGTCAGACAGGTAAGACTGCTGTTGTAATCGATACTATTATTAACCAAAGAGAATTCTACGAAGCAGGTGAGCCTGTATTCTGTATCTACGTTGCTGTAGGTCAGAAGGCTTCTACCGTAGCGGGTGTTGTGGCTGCCCTTGAAAAAGGTGGTGCCATGGACTACACTGTGGTAGTTTCAGCTTCTGCATCAGATCCTGCTCCAATGCAGTTCTTTGCTCCATTTACAGGTGCTGCCATCGGTGAATTCTTCAGAGATACAGGTAGACCGGCCTTAGTGGTTTATGATGACCTTTCTAAGCAAGCGGTTGCTTATCGTGAGGTTTCTCTTCTGCTTAGAAGACCTCCGGGACGTGAGGCTTACCCAGGTGATGTATTCTACCTTCACTCAAGACTTTTGGAAAGAGCTGCAAAAGTTAACGCTAACGATGAAATCGCTGCAGCGATGAACGACCTTCCTCCTTCATTGAAGAGTGAAGTAAAAGGTGGTGGTTCTTTGACAGCCCTTCCGATTATTGAAACTCAGGCTGGTGACGTTTCTGCTTATATCCCAACCAACGTAATTTCAATTACTGACGGTCAGATATTCCTGGAAACTAACCTTTTCAACTCAGGTGTTAGACCTGCGATTAACGTAGGTATCTCAGTATCCAGAGTAGGAGGTTCGGCTCAGATTAAATCAATGAAGAAAGTAGCAGGTACTTTGAAACTGGATCAGGCGCAGTTCCGTGAATTGGAAGCTTTTGCCAAGTTCGGTTCTGACCTTGATGCTGCTACGAAACTGACAATCGACAGAGGTAGAAGAAACCAGGAAATCCTTAAGCAGGGACAATATTCTCCTGTATCTGTTGAGGAGCAAGTAGCTATTATCTACGCTTCTACTAAAGGTTTGATTGACAAAGTTCCGGTAGAAAAAGTAAGAGAGTTCGAAAAGGAATTCCTTACTATCATGAGAAACAGCCACAAGCCTGCTCTCGATGCATTGAAAGCTGGTAAACTGGATGATGCAGCCATTGCTTCTATGGAACAAGTTGCAAAGGAGCTTTCTTCTAAATATTAATTGACACTTGGGGGTAACCCTTAAAAATAGACTATGGCAAGTTTAAAGGAAGTAAAACAGCGAATTCAGTCGGTTAGCTCGACCCAGCAGATTACCAAAGCCATGAAAATGGTGGCGGCAGCCAAGCTGAGAAGAGCGCAGGACCGTATTGTTCAGCTGAGGCCATATTCAGAAAAACTGGCTGCACTCCTGGCAAATGTTTCTTCAGGTAATACTGAAGAGGGCATGAACACTTACTCTCAGGAGAGAGAAGTAAAAAGAGTGTTGGTTGTGCCGGTTACTTCAGACAGAGGTCTTTGTGGTGCTTTTAATTCAAGTATAATTAAGGCAGTTAGAAGATTGACCGAATCTGATGAACTTCAGGGCAAAGAGGTTGAAGTAATGCCAATTGGTAAGAAGGCTTACGATACCTTCAGAAAGAGAGACTACCCAATGGTAGATAAGTTCTGGGGTGTATTTGGAGACCTGACTTTCGATAATGTAAGAGAAGCAGCTGAATACGCCATGGAATCTTACGCTGAGGGCAAATATGACAAAGTGTACCTTTTGTACAATGAGTTTAAAAATGTGGCCACTCAGATTGTAAGAACTGAGCAATTCCTTCCTGTTCTTGAGTTGGAGAAAGATGAAGAGGCAACTACTAATACCGACTACATCTATGAGCCTTCAAAAGATTTTATCATTGAAGAGCTAATCCCTAAGTCACTGAAAATTCAATTCTATAAGGCCGTTCTTGAGTCAAATGCTTCAGAGCATGGTGCAAGGATGACTGCAATGGGTAAAGCGACAGATAATGCTGCCGAACTCTTAAAAGAATTGAAGTTAACTTATAACAGAACGCGTCAGGCGGCCATTACCAAAGAGATCCTCGAGATTGTTGGTGGTGCCGAAGCTTTAGCGTCTGCCAATTAAGATTAGAACATTTCATATAAATTAGACCCTGGTTCCAAAAGAGCCGGGGTTTTTTTATGAATCGAATTATCCACCTTGTACAAAACCTGAGCCTCGATATTACAGCGGGGGCTCTCATTACATCTGCCTTTCTGGCCAGACTCATGGAGGTGGAAATCAGTGCATCCATGATGTTGGGACTGGCCATTGCTATTTGGTTGATTTATACCTTCGACCATTTAAGAGATGCCTATAAATCTAAAGATCAAGCCAGTAATCCCCGACATGCTTTCCATCAGCGACATTTTAAGGCATTAGTAATAGCGGGTTCGGTCGTCTTTATAGCAGGGCTTTATAATCTTCAATTTTTGCCTTGGGCTACTATTGAAATTGGGTTGGTTTTGGTCGGCTTAAGTGCGCTTTACTTCGTCTATCTGGTATTGGCAAAGAGAGCTGTCAATAAAGAGTTGTTTGCGGCTACTGTCTATGTAGCGGGAGTGGCTACCGCACCTTTAAGTCAGGTTGAGCAGGTTTCAGCACCAGTTTTATTAGTTTTGATGATCTGTTGGATTCTGGCTTATTGTAACCTGTTGATCATTCCCCTCTTTGAAGTTAAGCTTGATATTTCCGATGAGCAGGAGTCCGTTGTTACAAGATTGGGTTTGAGAAAAGTGAGAATGCTGCTTGTGGCACTTCTTATTCTGTCCATGTTACTAATTCAGCTTTTTGGGTTTGAAGGGGGTTATGCATCGGCTTACTTCATTCTTACCTCAATGAGTCTTACCCTGGTTGTGCTCATAGCCAGGCCTTCCTTATTCCGAAAGTATCAGCTTTATAGAATTCTGAGTGATGGTATCTTCTTTTTGCCTGCATTAATCTGGCTGCTATGAAGAAGAATCGCTTTGATTATGTTGCCCCATTTTATGACCTGCTTTCTAGGTTAATATTTGGTAAGGCGCTGATCAAGTCACAAGCTCATTTCCTGGATTCTATACCGGAAGGAGCCAGGGTGCTTATTGTTGGAGGAGGAACAGGTAGATTGCTAAGTCACAAAGACCTTGAAAAGGCCTCTGACATAGACTATCTGGAATTGTCCTCCGCAATGTTGTCTCAGGCAAGGCAAAATTGCCCAAAACAACTTAATGTCAATTTTATTGAGGGTGACTTCTTCTGTCATTCCGGATCATATGACGTTGTAATTGCCAACTTTTTTCTGGATTGCTTCAACGCTGATCATCTGAAAGCAGCCATTGCTAAACTCAGTCAAATAGTATCTTCAAAAGGGCTTCTGCTGGTTACGGATTTTATGCCCCCTGATCGTTTGAAGCATAAGGTACTGCTGAGATTGATGCTGCTTTTCTTTCGGCTTTCCGCCCAACTCGAGGCAAAGGAGCTTCTGAATATTCCAGAAGCCATAGAGCAGGTCTTCTCTAAAAAGAGGACAGAGCTGTTCATAAATGGCTTTGTCTTTACCTCTATTTTTGAACCGGCTACTTGATGATTAGGCGATAGGTTTTATTCTCGTTTTTGCATTTTAGCCTAATCAGGTTAATGCCTTTGTTGAGTTTATCCGTTGGTATTTTAATCTGCTCGTGATTAGGTTCAACCACTTTGCCTTCCTGAAACAATAAGTTTCCTCCAATGTCATAAATCTCCAGGAACACTTGCTCATTAGGCTCATGATCATGAAGTCCAATGTTCACATGTTCGCCATATGCCACTGGGTTAGGATATAGTACATCCTGTTGAACACTGGCATTTTCCAGGTATACAGCAGCAATGGATGAATACTCAGTTATTCCTCTTTCATCAGTAAACTTGAGTCTGTAATAAGAAGTCTGGCTAAGCGGATTAGGGTCAACGACCTGATAGAAGTTCTGAGGAGATTCATTGCCCTCTACTGAGATAATGGAGCTAAAGCTTTCTCCATTTTTGCTTCGCTCTACTTCGAAGAGACATTGGCCTTGTTCATCAATGGTTTGCCAATGAATAGAGACTTGATTTTTGTCTTCAATTGCTCTGGCATTGAACGCAACAAGTTCAATGGGCAGAGCGGATACCTCTTCAGAGCCTAAGGTAAAGTATTGACCGTTATTCAAGTCTACCTGAAATGACACGGTATTGTCGTCTGAATTAATGGAAGATGGGGAATAGAGGGTAACACCAGACGAAAAGTCTCCATCCCCATCAACCATCAGTCTCGTTTGGTTTAGATTATTGGTACCTATACCGCTTGGCCCGGTGATGCCAGATATATCGAAGGTTATGGTGGTTGTTCCTGTAGTGCCACTCTCTTGAACATACCATTCCCTATTTAATCTGCTCTGCACCTGAGCGCTATTATATTCGTTATTATCAGGGTCTTCTATAGATGCATTGTCATTTGCCCAGATAAGAAAGGACTTATCAGCTGAGAATGAGTTGACCTCTATGGTAACTATGGCGTCATTGTTTTCACTTGTTGACTTCACTTGCGATAAACAACTGCCGTCATCTCTACCTATTCCAGTGATGTCATTGACATAGGCTCCGGCTGAACTATAGCTCCAGATGGTACTTCCATCAGAGGCCAGATAGTCATCGGTAGTACTTCTTGAAATGCCATATTTAATAGCGAGGTAAGATTCTACTTGTTGCCTTTCGGTAGTTGCCAGGTCATCAGAGAAGACCAATACTTCAGCAATTTTTCCATTATACTGAGAGCCGACACTTCCTCCTGGATTATTTCCAATTCCGAAAGCCGTAGGGTTAGTGAATGAGTTGGTACTTCCCGTGGCTGTAGCGTTTGCAGCAGAATTGATAAACATGGCCAGCGCTCCTGTAGATTGTGTTCTGGTAGTCGTTACCAGGTAAGGCTCAAAGTCTATGTATGTTGTACCCGTAGTGCTTCTCAGCGTAAGATTGTCGTCATTTGCTGCATTTAGATGGAGCCTGCCTTCCGCTAAACCAAGGCCATAGTCAAGGTCTGTACCTGATGTTCCGGCACCTATGAGTATCGGGGAGTTTTCAAAATCACCGGTATCGCCACCAGACTGTCCCGTTTCGAAGACCGCTATTAAGGTGAAGTCTCCCGATACACTGTTTCCATTGGTTGTACTGATGTAAGCGGCATTGGTGGAATTAGGGTCGGTGAAATCAATGACGGGGTTCCAGTTGATCAGGTTGGCCTCATAGGTTGGTGCTACAGGATTGGCACCTCCCAGATTGGTAATGCTTCCATTTCTATTGCTTCCACTGAAATCTGACCAGGAGGAGATATCCGCTCCATCCGTGTTAGTATTTGTTCCTTCACTTGCCTTGAGCCAAAGGGCCAAATCTGTTGAAACTCCACCGGGGGCGCAATTCACTCTGTCTGTTCCCAGAGAAAAGAAGTCTTCATCAGAGAATGTTATGTTGTCGAATGTAATCACACTTCCCTCGATGGTACCTCCGGTAATGGTGGTACCATTGGCCATGGTTGAAGAGGAAGAAATAATCAATTGAAAGTCAGAAGCTGTGGTGGAATAGCCGAGGCCACTGAGATCGAATGCTATTGACACTTCTCCCACTGTCCCGCTTTGATCTACTTTCCAAATGGTTTGTAAGCGCTCTGTAACATTGCCTGGAACATCTGTGGTGTTGGCATTACTTTGAGCAGGATCGGCTCCATCATCACCCCAAATAAGAAAAGATTGGTCAACAGAAAAGTTGTTAGTATTAGAAACATTATCACTGAATATACCCCCATGCCCCATCGTTATCACGCTCCCGGCATTGGAACTGGCGGATTGCTTTTGTGCCAGGCAAGCCGCATCATCTCTGCCAATACCTGCAATATCATTGCTATAAGAAGCATTGGCATTGGCATCCCAAATAGTAGTTCCTGATGTATTAACATAGTTCTGAGCAATACTTTGGTCTAATGTAATGCCATATTTAAGGGCGAGATAAGATTGTATCCTAGCGTTTTCAGTATCGGATGGGCGAACACTAAATGAAATCACTTCTGAGATTTGTCCGTTGAAATTGTCATCTAATAGGGCATTGGATGCAAGATTACCTCCAAGGCTATAGGCAACATTGGAAGAGGTCAGAAAAGTACCACTAGAGAGGTCAGCTTCGTTGATCCCGTTGATATTAATTTCTGAACCGGTAGCTCCCGAATTATCTCTTACATTAATGAGAATGGTTTCATCACTACTAATTGCTCGGAACCCGGATTCGGAAGCACCACTGCGCCATCTGGTTCCAGTTCCACCTATGGCATGTGTCACGATTTCTCCAGTAAAGGCACCAGTAGCTGAACCAAAAAGCAAGCTCCCGAATTGGTCGGTAGCTCCGGCCGGAACCTCAAACTCCAAAACTGCATCATTGGTTGAGGCAGAACTATAAGAGAGGTCTGTATTTAAGACAATATAGTAGGCCGTTGAATTGAAGCCTGCAGAGCCGTTTAATTGTTCAGCATTGGCATCATTAAAATCAAGAGCTGGATTGAAATTAATACTATTGCTCAGGTAATCAGGCACAGATCCACTACTTCCTGTAGCATTGTTACCATTGGCCAGATCTTCCCAACTGGTTACTTCTCCTGAAGTGGTATTGGGCCCTAGGTCTGCTCTTAACCAAAGGGCAAGGTTAGAGCTGACACCACCCGGGGCACAATCCACATACTCTGTTCCCAGGGAGAAGTACTCTCCGTTTTCAAGGTTAACTCCTGAAAAGGTCAATGTTGTTCCATTAATGACTCCTCCGGAAACTATTGTGGCATTGGAGAGGTCACCGCCTGAACTACTGGAGGCAATTAAAAGACTTAGGTCTGAGGAGGAGGGAGAACCATTAAAAGTAATTTCGTTCAGGTCGAATATAAGATCACAAGAGCCTGCCTCTCCTGTTTCGGCCACGCGCCAGATTCTCTCAATTCTGTTGGAGATAATGGCCGGGAAGTCCGATGCTGTTGTAAGATCATTAGCATTACCTCCATCATTTCCCCAGATCAGCCAGGTGTTATTATTATCAAAAGATGATCCTTTATTAAAGGTGATAATGGATCCGTTATTCTCACTTTTAGACTGTTGCTGGTCCAATTCTGAGTTATCGTCTCGTCCAATTCCAGCTATGTCCTGATTATATTCCAAATATCCTCCGAGGCTGGCGTTCAAAGTGGTGTTGAATATGACACTACCACTGGAGTTTACGTAATCGATTGGTGTATTCTGATTCAGACTAACTCCATATTTGATTGCCAGATAGCTTTCGGTTTTATTTCTATCGGTTGAATTGAAATTTGCGGGTTCGTTACTGTAGATGAATTCAGGGAGTTCTCCAAGAAACGAATTAGGATTGCTATCTGATCCATCGTCATATCTTTGGCTCGTTCCGGAAAGACCAAGGTTAATATCTCCGGTATGGGAAAAAAGTAGGCCTACTGAAGAAACACTACCAATAAGTTGACCATTCAGATATGCTCTGAAAGTACCCGTGATTGATGAATTACCTTCTAATTCAAAGGTTAGAATATATTCTGTATTTGCAGATATCGCGATACTTGAGGTATTGTCGGTTGTGTTCCAAGGTGAACCGGTACCATCATTACTTCTGTTCCATGCATGGGTGAAAAGCGATCCATTTCTGATAAAGAGATTAATGCCTTTGGTATCATCGCCCTGTTCATAAATTACCTGACGTGTACTAATATCTGAACTCGTTCTAAAGACCAGTGAAATACTTTTGTTCTCGTAGCTGCTACCATTGTCATTAAAATCGAAATTGTTTGTTGTCGTTAGACCTCTTTGAGTGGAGGTAAAGTCGGCAGTCTGGTTGAAGTTGATGGTTGAAGTTGAGCTTCGATAGACGGGAGATGTTCCGTTAGTAACAAAATCATGGTTGCCAGTCCAGTGGTCTTGCCAGTCTGTTATAACTGAGCCTTCCGTAGAAGTAGTGATATCTGCAGTTTCATTGGCTTTTAGCCAGGTTGAAAGGGCTCCTTTATATCCTCCGGGACCAATGGCAACGGTCAGGCAGTTGTCAGATGAAACGGCAGCAGATACCCCTGCCACTAAGTCCAAACCAGATGCAGCAGCAGTTGTGGTAGTAGGAAAGGTGGAGATATCTGTCAGGTCATGACTTACATCGTCAGTATCATAGGCAAACAGGGAGTAGCCGTAAATTACCTGTCCTGCAGAAATACCCAATTCTGAGAAAGAAACAGCAACTCCCTGAATGACTTGTGCTGATTGGCCAGCAATTACTCCAGTATTTAATAAGGGAAGAGGATTTTGTCCGACAGTTTGCCTCCTAAGAATCAGGAAGTCGTCATAACTAAGTCCTGTGCCTGGCCAGTCAGAGTCTATAATTTCAATCAGGTCGCTATAGGCAGATGGGTTCCCTTCGCTATCTAAGGCAGTTATGGCAGCAATTTTAATACTGTCATTTCCACCCCTTTCGATCACAGGGAAAACGGCATTGGAAGGAGCGCAGCTTACAATACCCGTATACCAGATTGCATCTACTCTTTCTACTTGTGCTTGTATACTTCCCGAAGCCTGATTGTCTACATTGACCAAAATATTATCATAGCCACTGATCAAACTGCCTGTTTGGTAAATGGCATCTGCATCATCCACTTCCTGGCCGTCTAAAATCAATTCTGTGTCTCCAAATAATAATGGAATGTCTATATCGATTAGGGTATACCAAATATTAACAAACCGGCCACCATCGGTCCTTTGTAGGATAAGCGTATCCGGTTCAAGAAAATTACTATAAGTAGTTCCTCCTATCGTGTAGCTGTTTAAGGTATAGTCATTACCCTGGCCGAAGCTAACATCATAGGTCTGTCCTGGATTGATATCATTTCCTGCATCGCTGGGAGCGGTAGCACTGTAAGTAGAATTAGGAGGGTTGACAACGGTCACATTGTATGACGATATAGCTGTCTGCGCCTTGGTTTCAGGAGTAACCTTTGCTACTAACAGCATATAAATTAGACAATATTTTATAGCCTTTGTACTTAACATATAGATCTAGCCCAAGCAGATCTACCATGAGGTTGGTGTCATTTAGTTAAAATATTAATAATCAAATTATGAATTGATTATTAAGATGTACAATAGTCTAACATAGTTTGAGTATAGCAATAAACGAATATATGTTGTGTTTAGGTTTTAGTTTGATAAGAAAATATTTACACAACAGAATTTTGTATGTAAAAAGAATATGAGTTAAAAAACAGTCATTTGATCTGTTAGTCTATATAAAATATGGATTAGGAATAGAAGTACAAAATTAAGTGTAACTCTTATTTTATACCAACTCTAAAAATACAGATTATATTTATATAATTATCTGATTATAATTTTGAAACTACTGATATTGTTTTCAGAGTCAATCAGCCTTATTAAATGGATTCCCTTACTCAGATTGGCTGTAGGAATGGCAATTGTTTCTTGGTCTTTGGATAATTGAACTTCAGCTGTGTAATGAGTCGATCCACTCATGTCGATTACCGCTATTTTAGCCGTTCTGTCCTGATCGGTTTTGTACCTGATATAGAGTTGATCACCCTGTGTTACAGGGTTTGGATATACTGTATAGGCTATTACTTGTCTTTCTTCTATAAAGACAGATCTCATGTCTGAATATTCAAATTCACCGCTGTTATCTACTTGTTTCAGTCTGTAGTACATGTATCCTTCGGTAGGCTGATTGTCTACAAATTGATAGTAGTGGGTGCTGTTTGAGTCGCCTTGTCCATCAATAGTTCCAACTACTTCGAATGTTGTACCATTGCTGCTTCTTTCGATGTCGAAGTAGGCATTGTTTTCTTCTGATGCAGTTACCCAGTTAAGTCTGACTGAGTTGTTTTCCAACAGGCTTGCATTGAAGGAGATTAACTGGATTGGTAGTGCTGCGCTCTCTTCAGAACCGAGGGTATAGTATTGTCCGTTGGTAAAGTCTACAGTGAAAGTGACAGTGTTGTTACTTCCGTTGAATGAGGTTGGAGAGATGAGAGTTACTCCTGAAGTAAAGTCTCCATCATCATCTACCATCAGTCTGATCAAGCTGAGGTTGTTGGTTCCTACTCCAAGAGGTCCAGTGATGTTATCTAAATCGAAAGTAACCTCTATGCTTCCTATGGTACCGGTTTCCTGCACCCTCCATTCTCTGTTCAGCCTGCTTTGAACCTGTGATGAGTTGTATTCTCTGTTGTCTGGGTTTTCAATGGCTGCATTGTCATTACCTGAAAGGATGAATGAATCTGTCGAACTGAAGCCTCCTGGCATATTGAATGTTACCAGGGCATCGCTGTTCTCACTTTTCGATTGTGTTTGTTCCAGGCAAGAGAGGTCATCACGGCCAATACCGAAGATGTCATTGTAATAGGTGGTACCCTGAACATCGTAATCCCAGATCACACCACCGTCTGCTGCGCGATAATCTCTTTCGTCAATGGTGGCAGTTCCTCCATCATCAGCACCATTTCGGGTAAGACCATATTTAAGTGCCAAATAACTTTCGACCCGGTTTCTCTCGTCAGAGTCAAGTGCCTGGGAGAAAACAATGGTTTCAGCAATATCACCTGCAAATTGAGCATCTAAGTCTCCGTCACTATGGTTACCGATACCGAAGCTGGTTGGATCAGTCAGGGCACTGGTAGAGCCTGTACCACTAGCGGCTGATTGTGAATCGACAAAGATATTAATAGCACCAGTTGACTGGACTCTCGTAGCTGTGGCTATATGGAAGAAGTTGTTGTTATAGGTATTAGAGGTTTCTGCATCGAAAGTGGTGGTCGTGTTGGCATTGACCCAGATAGTACCATTTTCCATACCCATACCATAATCTAATGTGCCAGAAGTTTCACTTGCACCAATAAGGGCAGGGGAGTTAACAAAGTCATTTGACGTACCCTGGTTTTGACCGGTTGCGAAGACCGAGATCAGCGTAAAGTCTCCTGAAACAGTATTGGTGCTACTTTCCAGATAGGCCGAGTTAGAAGAGTTAGGGTCTGTGAAACGAACAACCGGATTGAAGTTAACCTCAGCGGTTTGGAAAGTCGGCTCAACAGGTCCTGCACCTCCCAGAGTAGATAGACTGGTATTATCCTGAGGAGAGCTTTGATCGTTCCATTGCTGAACGTCAATATTATCAGAGGCCAGGGTCGTTCCGGCATCTGAATAAACTTCTTCATCAGCTCTGATCCAAAGCGCTATATTGGTATTAACGCCTCCAGGGCCACAGGTAGCAAAGGCTGTGGCAAGAGTGAAGAATTGACCATCGGTCAGGTCAATTCCGGAGAAAGAAAGGACACTACCATTAAATGTTCCTCCGGTAATGATAGTAGCATCTGCCATGGTTGAAGTATTGCCAACCAGTAAAGCAAAGTCTTCTGCATTAGAGCTATATCCCAGACCAGTCAAGTCGAACTGGATTTCGGTTGCACCAACGGTTCCGGTATCATCTACTCTCCAGACTCTGGTCATTCTTTCTGTAATGGTCGAAGGAACATCTGAAGTCTCGGCATTAGACTGTAAGGTAGATCCATTGTCATTTCCCCAAAGGAGATAGTCACCGCTGTCGTCAAAGCTGTTGGAGTTGTTTGCGTTGGTGGTAGCTACACTGCCTAAACCAATGGTCAAAATATCATCTGAATTGGCGCTGGTCGATTGTTTTTGGCTAAAGCAGCCGTCATCGTCTCTGCCAATTCCGGCCACATCATTATGGTAGGTTGAATAATCAGAGGCATCCCAGATAATTGTTCCATCTGCACGGGTATAATCTCCTGCAGTTCCTCCACCTGAATTGTCTAAAGTAATAGCATATTTAATGGCCAGGTAGGACTGTATACGGTTATGTTCTGCATCTGAAGGTCTTGTTGAGAATGAAATCACTTCAGCTATTTGCCCATCATAGTGTCCTGTTGTGGTGAAGGCGTTTGTCGCCACAAAGCTTCCAAGTTCATAATCTACGTTACTTGAGGTCAGGAATGTACCACTGTTTAGATCGGCCTGCTCAAGACCATTGACATGGAGTTCCGAGTCAGTAGCTCCCGAATTATCTCGTACAGCCATCAAATAGGACTGGCTGGAGTTTACCGTACCAAATCCGGTTTGGCTAATTCCTCTTCTCCATCTCGTGCCAGTTCCTCCAATTGCATGAGTAATCACTTCATCGGTAAAAGCTCCTGTGGCAGAACCTAGAATTAAGCCACCAAAATCATCGGTTGCCGTGGCTGGTTCATCAAAACCAATAAGTACTTCATTGGTACTTGCATTGTTGATGGTGTTGTCAGGGTTCACCACCATATAGTAAGCAGTAGAATGGAAGCCTGCGGCACCCACCATTTGTTCTGTATTGGTCTGATCAAAATTGACAGAAGGGTTGAAATTCAGAGAGTTCTCCACATAGTTAGGTTCCGTACCACCCGATCCGATGGCATCGTTAGAACCAGCTCGGTCTCCCCAGGTAGAAAGGGCTGCTCCGTCTGTGGTTGTGCTGGTCCCTTCATTAGCCTTCAGCCATAAGGCCAGGTTAGTAGATACTCCGCCAGGACCGCAGGCTGTTCTTGCTGTTCCAATAGTAAAGAACTGGCCATCGGTTAAGTCAATATTGTTGAAAGTCAATATTCCATCAACCAAAGAGGCTGCTGGTACCACAGTTCCTGAAGCCATGGTTGAAGTGTTGGAAATAATTAGGTTAAAGTCACTGAGGTTACTGCTGTAGCCAAGTCCATTTAAATCGAACTGTATGGTGGTTGCACCAGTACTTCCGGTATCTTCTACCTTCCAGATTCTTTCCATTCTCTCGGTTACGTTACCGGGAACATCAACTGTATTGGCATTGGCCTGGTCTGCAAAGTCGCCATCATCTCCCCAGATCAGGAAATCACCATCATCGGTAAAGCTGTTAGGGTTCGCGGCATTGGTGGTTGAAACCGTACCTAGTCCCATGGTCACAATACTGCCTGAGTTCTGACTGGTCGATTGTTTCTGCTCAAGACACGATAAGTCGTCTCGCCCAATACCTGCAATGTCGTTGTTGTAAGTGGCATTGACGGTGGCATCCCAAATGGTTGTCCCAGCTGAGTTTACATAGTCTCTTCCAGAGGTTTGGTCTAATGTTATACCATATTTAATGGCCAGATAAGATTCAATTCTGTCGTTTTCAGCATCTGTTGGTCTCACTGAATAGGAGATGATTTCAGCAATCTTACCATCATAAAAGTTATTGAGCGTAAAGGAGTTCGGTGTTTCGAATCTTCCCAAAACATATTCCTCATCTGATACGGCAAGGAAACTCCCTGCGCCTGAGGTGTTATCTACCTGTAATCCATTCTGGAAAATGACTGATCCGGTAGGACTTACATCGGCATTATCTCTTACCTCAAAGAGTTGTGTTTCACCGCCCGTTATGGTTTTCGTGTTGTCAATCTGAACGCGGGTATAACTGGTTGCTCCATTACCTACTATGTGTCCCAGAACATCGTTTGATCCATAAATACTTCCCAGGAAGAAACCACCAATGCTGTTGGTTGGGCTTACACTACTGTCGTCAAAGCCTAATGGTACCTGTGCGGTAGAGGCACTGGTTAGGCTGTTGTCAGGATTGATGACAAGATAAAAACCCCTTGAGTGGAATCCTGCACTTGCAGCTAAAAACTCACTACCTCCATCGAAGTCCAATGCCGGGTTAAAGTTGATGTAATTTTCCAAATAATCTGGAACTGTACCTGAAGTACCAGTGGCATTGTTATTACCGGTCTGATCTGTCCATGATGTAACTTCTGTAGCATTGGTTGTACTGCTGGTTCCGGCATCTGCCTTCAGCCATAATGCGAGGTTAGTTTCAACCCCACCTGGAGAACAACGGAAATACTGCGTTCCTAAAGTGAAGTATTGTCCATCGTCTAAATCGACCCCGGTAAAGGTGATGGTATTGCCATTGAAAGTACCTCCTGTTATTACGGTAGCGTTAGAAAAGTCAGCATTAGTTGAGTTTCCTGCAATAAGTAAACTGAAGTCATTGGCATTGGTGCTTAGGCCCAGTCCGGTCAGGTCAAAGGAGACACTGGTAGTTAATACTTCATTTTGTTCAGCCGCTCTCCATACTCTTTCCAGTCGGCTTTCAATAGTGTCTGGCATAGTGAGAACACTTGATTCAGTCAGTGCTCCACCATCATTCCCCCAAATCAGCCAGGTATCATCTGTACTGATGGTTGACCCTCTGTCAACAGTTACAATACTGCCATCGTTCTCACTGCGTGAGGCAGGTTGGTCCAGTTCGGAGGCATCATCTCTACCTATTCCGGCAATGTCATTATTGTATTCAAGGAAGCCTCCCAGGCTCGCATTTAAGGTAGTGTTGAATATGATGTCTCCATTGGAGTTGTAATAGTTAACTGGTGTACTCTGATCCAGAGTAATTCCATATTTGATGGCCAGGTAGGATTCAATTCTATTTCTCTGGCCTGAAAGAATCTGACCTGGTTCATTACAATAAATAAATTCGGAAATTTCTCCATCGAAAGAGGAGGCTGCACTGGTACCATCGTCATATCTGGACCCGTCAGAGTCGCCAAACTCAATGCCGCCAGAGTGGTTAAACAAGAGTCCCACTCCCGAAATAGTACCGAAGCTCTGACCATTAAGGTAGGCTTCCAGTGTACCAGTGAGGCCAGATCCGTCACCATCCATTTCAAAGGTTAAGATGTATTCTGTGTCAGTGGCTATGCTTGTACTGATAAATGGTGTTTCTGTGGCATCATTCCATGGAGCTGTTGGCTCACTTGTGTTTCCTCTGTTCCAGGCGGCAGCATAGACATTGCCATTGCGGATGTAGAGGCCAAGGCCATTCGTTCCTCCACCTTCTTCAAAGAGTTGCTGTTTGGTAGTGATATCTGTAGCGTCCGTTCTGAAGACAATGTTGATACTCTTTTTCTGATATCCATCGTTGACAGACTTCACGTTATAGTCTTCGTTGTTGCCCAGGGTAAGCCCTCTCTCTACGTTTTCAATGAAATCAACAGTTGGATTGAAGTTGATAGAGCTGGTAGTGCTACGGAATGTTGGGGCAGTACCTGAAGTAGTAAAATCATGGTTTCCTATGGACTGATCTTCCCAGAAACCTACGCTATTGCCCTCTGTTGAGGCGGCTCCTCCCGAAGAAACAAATGCGCCATCGTTGGCTTTCAACCAGGTGGCTAATGCTGCTTTATAACCTCCGGGTCCAACCGTCTCTATCAGGTTATCATCGCTGGCAACAGCTGCTGAAACACCGGCAACGAGATCGAGGCCTGAATCATCAGACTTGGTGTCGCTTGGGAAGGTAGTAATGTCCGTAAGGTCAATTCCCGATTTGATGGTTTGAGCACCTGTAGATAATATATCTCCGGTATCCGTAACGAATCCGTTGCAAACATCGGCAGAGAATAGTGAATAGCCGTAAACACTTTGGTTCGCTGAAATACCTAACTCCGAAAATGAAACAGCAACCCCCTGAACGGTTTGTGCTGACTGACCAACCAGAGTTCCTATGTTCAGCAAAGGAATAGGTTCAGTTCCGGCAGTTTCTCTCCTTAATATTAGATAGTTAGAATAGGTTTGTCCGGTTCCCGGCCATGAGTTTTCAGGAATTCCGATTACTGTTCCGTAAGAAGCGGGCGTGCCATCCGGGTTAAGGCTGGTGATGGCTGCGATGGCAATGTTGTCATTTCCTCCTCTCTCAATCACAGGAAATACAGCAGTAGTAGGTGATGAGGTTTGGATTCCCTGGTACCAGATCACATCCACTCTTTCGGTTTCTACCTGAATACTACCACCGGCAAGGTCATCATCATTTACCAGAATATTATCATATCCGCTATTGAGAGTTCCTGTTAAGTAGATGGCATCTGCATCTGTGGTAGGAGTTGGGTTAATAGAAATTTCGTCCGGGTTCGGTCCTGTGTTAATTGAATTGATGGTGTACCAAATATTAACCAGTCTGTCACTGGCCAGGCGTCTGTTGAGAACCAGGGTATCTGGACGTAGGAATCTGTCATATGTAGTTCCGGAAACAGTATAGTCTGTAACAGCAATATCATTTCCTTGTCCGTAGAGTAAGTTATATGTACTGGACGCTACGATGCTGTTACTGGCATCAGAGGGAGAAGTGGTAGTGACAGTTGATGATGTTGCGGTGGTAGAGCTAACGTTGATGGAACTAACTCCCGTTTGAGCGACCACATAAATAGTAGGCAATACAAGGACAGCTAGAAAAAGCAAAGTCCTTCTTAGTGTCAGTCTGTTAGTATTTAGGTGAGCACAAATGTGTGCCATAGCAAGCCCTCAATCATTCACCAATGAAGGTGATCTACTAATAAAAATTACGGTTAAGCAGTTGTGCATCCAGAACTGCATGGGTGTCAACATGCAATTCTATGCCAAATCGATAGGTTGGGGTCAGGAGGTCAAATTTGAGGTATTTTCAGCAAAAATCATTATGTGAACGGTAGATTTTTTTCCGATTTTGGGAAAAATGTTTTCCATTGGGAAATAAAGTGCTCGTAGAGCGCTTTGACTTACCTGATAACTAAGCGCTTAGTGAGCCTTGTACCTTCAGAAGTTGTCAAGATTACCAGATAGATGCCGGGAGTAAAATGTTCTGGCGTGGTGGTCACCTCGTTTTCTCCGGAACTAACACTTTCTTTGAACATTTCCTGACCATTGAGACTAATGATACTGATCTCCCCACTGTTGGTAAAACCGTTGTCAGGAATATGGTAGACAATCGTTAGTTCATCGTGTTTGGAAACAGGGTTTGGTCGTATTTCCAGTGAGTAGTCTTGCTGTGCCCTGATCAGTACACCTTTGATATTGGAATAGCTGAAGTTGCCATTGAAATCTATTTGTTTCAGTCGATAATAACTTCTGCCAATCAGAGGTTCACGGTCAGTATATCTATAGTTCAAAATGGTATTGCTTGTGCCGGCTCCCTGGAGTTCTCCTATGGTACTAAAATGCTCACCATCACTACTTCTTTCCACGGAGAAATAAGCATTGTTTTCTTCAGAAGCCGTTGTCCAGCTGAGATGTACCTGATTCTCAAGGGCAGTTGCATTAAAAGCAATTAATTCGATTGGCAGCGCAAACTCCTCTGTAGATCCCAAAGTGAAGAACTGTCCATCAGTAAAATTGTAAGTGAATGTGATGGTGTTATTGACTGCATCGACCGAGGTTGCTTCAATCAAAGTTACGCCACTGGTAAAGTCACCATCTGAATCTACCATCATGACTATCTCATTAAGGTTATTAGTTCCTACGCCTGTGGGGCCTGATATATCTGCCAGATCGAAGGTAATGGTTGCTGAGCCTACAGTTCCTGTTTCCTGCACTCTCCACTCTCTGTTTAGTCTACTTTTTACCTGAGCCGTGTTAAACTCAATATTGTCTCTTGATTCAATATCCGCATTGTCATTAGCCCACATAAGGAATGAATTGTCAGTTCCGAATGAATTGATTTCCATAGTGACAAGTGCGTCATTGTTTTCACTTCTGGAAATAGTCTGCGTGAGACAGCTGCCATCATCTCTTCCCACACCGGCAATGTCACTTCTATAGGTTGCGTTTTCATCCCAGTCGAAGAAGATGGTAGTGGCATCTGAGGCCAAATAATCCTGTTCTGAAGCTGATAGGGATGCTACATCTCTGGTTATACCATATTTAATGGCCAGGTAAGATTCTACTCTTTGCCTTTCGGTAGCTCCCAGTACACCACTAAAGACTATGACTTCTCCAATTCTGCCACTCAGCTGAGCATCGACATCTCTGTTGCCCGAACCGGGGTGATTTCCAATTCCGAAAGTGCTGTTGGCATTCAGTGCTGTATTTGAAGAAGTACCGCTTTGAACATTAGCTGAGTTAGCATAGAGTTCAATAGCTCCAGAAGCAGCTTGAACCCGTGTCATGGTAGCAATAATTGGTTCTAATGTATTGTAAAGTGGTGATGACGGACTTTGCGCATTAAATGTGTTATTGTTATCGGCATTGGTATAGAGTCTGCCACTGGCCATACCTAATCCATAGTCAGTATTAACCGAGCTGGAGCCTGTGCTTAAGAATACCGGAGAGTTCTGGAAGTCATCTGCTGTACCCTGGAATTGTCCGGACTTAAATGCAACAATTACAGACATATCGCCCGTCACAGAATGTGAACCTGAAGATTCCATGTATACTCCATTGGTTGAGTTTGGATCATAGAATCTTACAGCAGGGTTGAAGTTAATTTCGTCAATTTCATAGGTTGGGTTTACCAGATTTGTTCCTCCCAGGTTAACGGCACTCAGGTTGAGTCCACTACCACCATAATCGCTCCATGAAGAAACTGTACTACCATCGGTAGTTCCATCTGTTCCGGCATCTCCTTTAACCCAAAACGCCAAATTGGCCGTTACCCCACCTGGAGCACACGTAGATCTTGCGGTGCCCAGGGTGAAGTAATCACCATCGGCAAAATCGATATTAGTGAAGGTCAATACATCCCCATCGAATGTACCACCGGAATAAGTAGAGGCTCCGGTCAGATCAGGCATGGTAGATCCTGAAGAGGCGATGATCAGTTGATAATCTGATGCCAATCGGCTGGTGTAATTTGACGAACCGGATAGATCGAATGAGATAGTCACATCTCCTACGGTACCCGTCTCCTGTACTCTCCAGATTGGGTCCATTCTTTCAGTTACGGTACCCGGAAGCTGAGTTGTCACAGGTGTATCGTCAATATCAGAGCCATCAGAGCCCCAGATCAAAAAGGAGTCATCGGCAGAGAAGGAGTTAAGGTTAGTGGCGTTGCTGGTAGATATTTCTCCCAACCCCATAGTAACAATGGATGTAGGGTTGATACTTCTGGATTGCTTCTGTTCGAAGCAGGAACCATCGTCTCTACCGATGCCTGCCACATTATTATGATAGGTGGATTTATCTGAATAATCCCAAATAACCCCCTCATCTGAAGCCAGTAAATCGCCTTCCGTGACACTTCCTGAAACGGTCTCTCCCGCTGTACCATCTCCATCTCTATTAGAACTAATGGTCTTACCATACTTGATGGACAGGTATGACTGTACCTTAATATCTTCCAGGGCAGTCAGTGTATCATTGAAGGAAATGACCTCGGCAATTTTTCCGAAGAAGCCATTGGCTGTACCATTGTAGTTGGCTCCTAACAGGTATCCTTCAGCACTTTCAGTTGGCTCATTGTATGATCCCAAATAGGAGGAGGTGGTTAAAATCTGACCGTCCAGATTAATAGAAACGCTGTTGGCAACACTGTCACTTTGCACACCAATGATATAGGTGCTGTCAGTCGTTAATACTTTGGTATCATCAACATATTGCTCATAGAGGAAGCTGGGGCTGAAGATATAATGTGAGATCAGGTTTCCCTGATCGGCAGTTTGTCCCAGGTCAGCTAATCCATCGCCCAGATATAAGGTACCCGCTCGATTAGTAGCGCCAAAGCTCAATGGAGCGACTGCCGCAGTTTCATCCTGAATGTCAATATCAGGGGTAATGACGATGTAATACTTTTGAGTAAAGAATCCGGATGAAGCGCTCATAGTCTTGTTACCTTCATCGAATTGTACTGTTGGGTTAAAGTTGATGTAATTAGTTCTGAATTGAGGTCTGCTGGATTCTGTACCCTGTGTTGCATCATTGCCACTACCAGCCACGTTGGTCCATGAAGCCACACTTGCACTGTCGGTAGTTGCACTTGTGCCTAAATCTGCCTTTAACCAAATACTCAAACCTTCTGAGTCAGTAAGTCCGCCAGGACCACAATTAGTACTATATGCTGTACCCAGTGTGAAGAATTCACCATTGCTTAGGTCTACATCATAGAAGGTTAAGGTAGTGCCATTCAGTGTTCCTCCAGAGATGATTTCTGCACTGCTAAATGAACCTGCCGATGAATTTCCGGCAATTAAAAGGCTGTAATTAGATCCGGTAAAGCTGGCGCTACTCAAGTCAAAACTAATGTCAACGAGACCGGCACTATTGGTTTCGGCAACACGCCAGACTCTGTCTACTCTTCTGCCTATGTTTGTAGGCAGGCCAGTAGTTGTGTTGTCATCAAAGTCTGCCCCGTCATTTCCCCAGATAAGGAAGGTGTTGTCGTTGGGAAAGTCTGTACCTCTTTCCATCGTTACAATAGAGCCTGAGTTTTCACTTCTCGATTGTAGTTGCGAAAGCTCCGAGCCATCGTCTCTCCCAATTCCGGCTATATCATTATTATAGGTTAGGTATCCGCCCAAAGCGGTTGTGAGTGTGGTGTTATAGATGACTGTTCCGTCAGAGTTCAGATAGTTAATAGGTGAGGTCTGGTCAAGCGTAATTCCATATTTAATAGCCAGATAACTCTCGATCCTTCTTCTTTGAGAGAGCAAGAAGGCCCCTGGTTCATTACAGTAGATGAATTCAGGAATTTCTCCTTGAAATGAGAAAGCGCTAGCGCTGCTTCCATCATTATATTCCAGAGACTCAGTAGCATCTGAGGAACCTAGAGTAACATCACCGCTGCTATGGTCAAATAACAAACCTACATTAGAAAGTGTACCAATTTGCAAGCCATTAAGGTATGCTCTGGCCGTTCCGGTGATAGAGCTGTTGCCATCCAGTTCAAGCGAAATAATGTATTCTGTATCTGAGGCAAGGCCACCTACGGAGATGGTATTTACGGGTGACCCCGTATTCCAAGGGGCTCCGGTTCCATCAGAAATCTGATTCCAGGCAGTTAAATAGAGAGTAGTGCCATTGGTGTGGATATTTATACCCCTGTCTCCATCTCCCTGCTCATAGATTACCTGCTTAGAACTTAAAGGGCTAAGTGTTGGGGTGCGAATGGCAATGTTGATACCCTTTCTGGTATAAAAACTTGAGCTGTTGAAGTCTTCGTCCGGGTCATTGGTCAAAGCCAATGAGGCACTGGCAAATTCCACAGAAGGATTAAAGTTAACCAAGGAGCTTGTGAGGTTATAAGTAGGGGTACCCTGATCGGTACTAAAATCATTGTTGCCAATCCAGTGGTCTTGCCAGTCGGTAACGCTAGCTCCCTGAGATACCGAAGAGGTTACTTCATTATTGCCATTTCTATCTACCCCATTCGCCTTGAGCCAGGTAGCAAGTGAAGCTTTGTATCCGCCCGGACCTGTAGCGGGAGATAGGCAGTCATCTGCAGAAACTGCTGCTGTAATTCCTGCCACCAGATCGAGACCACTATTACTGGCCAGGGTTGTGTTCGGGAAGGTATTGATGTCGGTCAGATCATGTGAAACAGCATCTACATCGGAGGCAAAGATGGAATAGCCATAAACTACTTCATTTGCCGAAATGCCCAGATCGGTGAATGAAACCGCCACACCCTGAACAACCTGAGCCGATTGACCCACCACATAGGTACCAATGTTACCGATCGGAATTGGGTCTTCTCCCAGTGTTTGTCTTCTTAAGATGAGGAAGTTGTCGAAAGATTGACCAGTTCCGGGCCAATCTGAATCCTGAATAAGGACAAGGTCTGAGAATCCATCAGGGTCACCGTTCGCATCGAGAGATGTAATGGCAGCTACTTTAACTTCGTCATTTCCTCCCCGGTCAATAACCGGGAATATGGCACTGTCAGGTTCACAGGTAACAATGCCTGTACGCCAGATAATATCCACACGTTCTGTTTGAGCCTGAATTGCTCCGGCACCTTCATCATCTGTATTGACCAAAATATTGTCATATCCCGCATTCAGGTTTCGGGTTAGATAAACCGCATCAGCATCACTTACCGCATCAGGACCCAGGTCGAGATTTGGGTTAGAAGTCAATGGATCAGTAATCAGCTCATACCAGATGTTAATGAACCGGCTTCCGTCAGTTCTTCGGATTGCCACTGTATCCGGAGTAAGGAAATTGGTATAAAAGCGGCTATCTACATTAAAACTATCAACGCGAACATTGCGGTTAGTTCCTTGTCCATTCCGAACAGTATAAAGATTGGAAGGTGTAATGTCATTAATGGCATCACTTGGGGCAGTGGCATTATAGCTGGTGGTTGTACCTGCTGTACCCGTAACATAAATGGCAGAAATAGGCGTTTGTGCTACAAGCTGAGTAGAAACAGCAAGCAGTATTGCTACCAACAAGGGTAGTCTTGGTTTTTGTGTGAGTGAAAGAATATTATTCAACAGCTTTGCAGCCATCATAGCCCTTATTTAAGTCAATAGTCTGGACGTACTTATCCAGCTATGGACAGTTCCATTTTAAAATTTCAACAAGTACTTCGAATTCTTAGGTTGAGATAAAATGCAGTTTTGTAGTGGTGAACTACAAATTTTTTGGTGAAAGGGCTGTAAAGATGGTTAAAAAATATGGCATGTCAATATTCAGTGCCTAATTTCTGATTAAGTATAGGTTAAGCTTTAAGAGCGGTTGTTAAACTATCTGACTATTAATCTTTTGGTAAAGCTTGAATTACCGGATTTTAATCTGACAAAATAGATTCCTGGTCTTAAGGAAGAAATGTCGACAGTTCCCCTTTCCAGAGTATTTGAATGATTGTGAGCTAATACCATGTCTCCTGAAGTCGAAATAATAGTTAACTGAACTTCCGCATTTTCGGATGGAACTTCAAAATCATATTTGAGAAGACCGGTGTCGTTCGGATTAGGGTATATTTTTAAATAATAAGAGTTTGAAGAAGTCACCAAGACGCCCTTCAATTCGCTATAAGTTGCCAGCCCGTTGAAATCAGTCTGTTTTATTCGATAATAGTATGTACCTGACTGCTCTACATGATCAATGTAAGTATAGTTTTGAATACTGCTTGAATTTCCGGCACCGGTAATATCAGCAACCTCAATGAAGCTTTTTCCATCTGTACTCCTTTCAATGGTGAAATGAGAGTTATTGGTTTCTGTTACCGTTGACCAATTGATTTGAACTGCCTTGTCTATAGAATTCACTTCGAACCTGAACAATTCTACAGGCAATGCATCAACCTGCTCAGAGCCTAAAGTGAAATAATAGCCCGTTGCTCCGGTAAAGTCTACATCGAAACTTACCGTATTACTAAAGGCATCAAAGCTTGATGGGCTCACCAGTGTTACCCCTGTCGTAAAGTCTCCGTCCTGATCAATCATCAGTCTTACCTGTGAAAGATCGTTGCTTCCTGATGGTGCACCCGTAATGTCTGTGAGATCGAAGGTGACAGTTACGGTTCCTACTGTACCCGTTTCCTGTGCCTGCCACTCACGATTTAACCTTGAGTTGATTGTTTCAGGCCTTTCTTTATTATCAGGGGCTTCCATCGCTGCATTATCATTACCCCAAATAAACCAAGAATCATCTTCCGAGAAGGAGCCGATTTCAATGTCAACTATGGCATCGTCATTCTCACTTTTAGAGTGTGTTTGGTTAAGACAAGCCAGGTCATCTCTACCTATACCGGCAATATCATTGAAATAGGTAGCTCCTCTGGTTGCGTAATCCCAGATGACACCACCGTCACCAGCCAGGTAATCACCTTCCCTAATGGAGCCTGTGATAATTTCATTTGTTGTAGCATCGTTGTCATTGTCGTTGGTCAGCGTTATACCATATTTTATGGCCAGGTATGAACTAACCTGAAGTCGTTCTTGAGCCGATAGTACTTCACTAAATACAATGGCCTCCATGATTTCTCCCTGAAACTGACCCGCGCTTGTTGAGGTGCTATGGTTTCCGATACCAAATCCGGCTGGGCTCGTTAAAGAGGTATTGTCGGAAGCTGTGTTGTTAGCCACAAGTCTGGAGTTTACATATAAATTAAGGGCGCCCGAAGCTGCCTGTACCCTGGTACCCATAGCTATGTAAGGCTCTCCGTTAATGTATGTGGTTCCAGAGGGACTTCTTAGATTGAGGGAAGAATTATTGGCCGCATTAATATGAATTCTTCCTCCCGTCATTCCGAGTCCATAGTCATCCGTTCCTCCAGAGTTGGCGCCAATGAGTGCAGGAGATTGGCTAAAGTCGCTTGTTGAACCTTGACTCTGTGCTGTGGTAAAGACAGTGATCAAAGACATATTGCCTGTAACTGTATTGCTTCCGGTTAATAAATAGGAGCTGTTGGTTGTGTTTTGGTCGGTAAATAAGATGCTAGGGTTGTAGTTAACATCTCCAGTCTGGTAGACTGGTTCAACAGGAGAGGCCCCTCCAAGGTCTACCTCAGAGGCATCATTATTGGTAGAACCTTGATCGTTCCACTGTATTACATCATTACCATTTACCGCGGTGGTGGTACCCGCATCAGAGAATACTTCCAAATCTGCCCTGAGCCATAGTGCCAAATTAGTGTTAACTCCACCTGGCCCACATGATTCCACTACACCCAAGGTGAAATATTCGCCATCGGCCAAATCAATTCCAGAGAAACTCAATACTGAACCATTAAATGTTCCACCGGTGACCAGTGTTGCTCCAGCCATTGTTCCACCACTTCCACTTCCGGCAATCATGAGTCTGTAGTCTTCAGCATCTGTTCCCCATCCGAGGCCGGTTAGATCAAATTGAATTTCTGTTTCTCCTACGGAACCAGTATCATCTACCCTCCATACGCGAGACATTCTTTCGGCAATAATAACCGGGACATCACTGGTTTCAGCACTCGCCTGTGCTGTGGCACCATTGTCATTTCCCCACACAAAGAAGTCTCCATCATCGGCAAAGTTGTTGGCGTTTTCACTATTAGAGGCGCTGACACCACCTATTCCTATCGTAACGATATCATCAGAATTCACGCTCGATGACTGTTTTTGAGTGAAGCAGGCACCATCGTCTCTACCTATACCGGCTATGTCATTGTAGTAGGTGGTTCCCTGTCCGTCATAGTCCCAAACGGTGGTTCCATCTGATCTTCTGTAATCCCTTTCATCAATAGCTCCCGTAGCACCATTGTCAATACCAACTCTTGTAATACCATACTTGATGGCCAGGTAAGATTCAACCAGATTTTGTTGGTCAGAATCCAATGCTCCGGAGAAAACAATGGTCTCCATAATGTTTCCTGCAAACTGTGCAGAGGTCTGAGCCGGGTCATTATGGTTTCCAATCCCTATCGATGCGGCATCATTAAGCGTATTGTTACCGGGAGAAGAAGTGGCCACGGAAGCGGAGTTGACATAAAGTGTATAAGGGTTAACGTTGTTGGTTCTTACTCCGGTTGAAATATAAGGCTGGCTATCTGTATTGGTAGAACCAGAGGTTGCTCCGGTAGAGTTATTCGCTCTTTCAGCCTTGAAGAAAGGAGAGCCACTGTTAAGACCAAGACTCCAGTCATTTTGGCTGCTACCTCCGGTACCACCACTGGCACCAATGAGGGCAGGGCTTGTATCATGTGAGCCGGAGCCTTCTGACTGGGCTGTTCTAAAAACAGAAATGGCGGTAATGTTTACAGAGGCTGGCAATGTGTTAACTGCCAGGTAAGATGCATTGGTGTTGCCCGGATCAGTGAAGGTTATTGAAGGGTTGAAATTAATATCTACACTGCTGAAGGTAGGAGCCTGTGGAGCACCACCACCTAAATTGGCTACTGTGGCATTAGTACCGCTGGTACTTTGGTCAGCCCATGTGCTGATGGTTTGGCCATTAGTGGCTGCAGTAGTACCGTTATTGTAGACTTCCGCATCGGCCTTAAGCCATAATGCCAGGTTGGTGGTAATTCCTCCTGGACCACATTGCGATCTGGCGGTCCCTAGTGTGAAATATTGTCCGTCAGCAAGGTTCACACCGGTGAATGTTACCACATTGCTGGAATAGGTTGCTGCTTGATAGAGGGTAGCGGAAGACAAATCTGAATTGTCCGAAACTATCAGCTGATAATCTGAAAGAGAGCCTGTATAGCCTAGGCCAGTCAGATCGAAACTAATGGCGGTGTTACCAACGTCTGAAGAAGTCTCATCTGCTCTCCAGATTCTGGTCATTCTCTCGGTTACTGTTCCTATACCGGTAACTCCTGTTGTTCTGCTCGCAAATGCCGTTGCACCATCATCGTTGCCCCATAGCAGGTAGCTATCGTCTGAAGCAAAGGAGTTAGGGTTGGAAATGTTGTCATCCGCTATGGTTCCTAAGCCTATGGTAAGAATTTCGTCTGAATTAATACTGCTGGATTGTCTTTGCTCGAAGCATGCAATATCATCTCGGCCTATGCCTGCAATGTCGTTATAAAAACTAACGCCTTGTCCGTCATAATCCCAAACGACAGTTCCGGATGCGCTTCTATAGTCTCTTTCGTCTATGGAAACAGTTCCTCCATCATCCGAATCATTTCTGGTAATTCCGTATTTAATGGCGACATAGGTTTCTACCCTCGTCCGTTCATCTGCGGTTAGGTCATCGGCATAAATAATAACTTCGGGGATATCACCTGCAAACTGGGCGCTTGTTATAGGGTCGGTATGATTACCAATTCCAATAGAGGCCGGATCGTCAAGCACTGTATTGTCCGAAGTTCCAGAAGCTACATTTTCTGAATCAATATAAAGTTCTAATGCTCCGCTGGCAGCTTGTACTCTGGTGGCTGTTGCAATTCTTACCTGTCCATCAGAATAAGTGGGTGAGGCAGGACTCCTGGTTCCCAAGCCGTTACCCGCGGCAATTTTGGCGTGTACACGTCCTCCCGAAAGGCCTAAAGCAAAATCGTTAGTTGTCCCACCGGCTTCAGCGCCAATTAAGGCCGGAGAGGACCAAAATTCTGTAGTTCCTTCAGACTGTGTGGTCGCAAATACAGAAATTAAGGTCATGTCACCTGTAATTGGGTTAGATGCAGTTTCTAAGTACGAGTTATTGGTGTTTCCCGGGTCTGTAAAACGAATCGATGGATTGAAATTATAAGCATTTGAGATATAGGTAGGCTCTTCTGGCGTGCCTCCCTGATTAACTTCAGAGGCATTATTGGTGAACTGCGTTTGGTTCTCCCAAGATGTGACATTTGCTCCGTTGACGGTGGTGTTTGTACCCTCATCTGCCCTGAACCATATCAGTAAGTCGGTCTCTACTCCTCCAGGGGAGCATCTAAAGTAATCTGTTCCAAGAGTGAAATACTCTCCGTTCGAAATATTTACATCTGAAAAAGTAATGAAGGTTCTTCCATCTATTGTGCTTATGGCTCCGGATGTAATCAAGGTGGCTGAAGAAAAGTCTCCTGCAGATGAACTACCACCAATCAGCAGGCTGAGATTGTTGGGATTAGTGCCAATTCCTAAATCATTTATGTCGAATGAAACATCTACTACGCCCAGGTTGCCGACTTTACTCATTCTCCAAACTCTGGTAAGTCTTAAGTCAACTGTATCTGGCGTTCCCGTGGCTGTTTCAGTTAAAGCTCCACCATCATTTCCCCAGATCATCCAGTTATTATCTACACCAATCTCTGAGTTTCGCGAAATGCGGACAAGGCTACCAGCATTTTCGCTTTGTGACTCCAGCTGAATGAATTCAGAAGCATCGTCACGGCCTATACCTGCAATGTCATTATTATATTCCAGGAAGCCTCCAATGGATGCATTGCTGGTGGTGTTGAAGATGGTAATGCCATCAGAATTGACATAGTTAATAGGAGTACTCTGATTAAGCGTAATTCCATACTTCAAGGCCAGATAGCTTTCAATTCTATTGCGTTGGGCACTACTGAAAGCAGAGGGTTCATTGCAGTAAATTAATTCGGGAATACTTCCATAGAATGAAGCGGCTGCACTTCCACCATCATCATACAAGGAGCTTCCTGCAACATCACCTATCCCTATATCATCAGCATGCGCATACAAAAGCCCTACATTGGCTATTGTTCCTACTGATTGACCGTTGAGGTAGACCCTTAAACTCCCTGTTGTGGTGTTATTCCCATCAAATTCGATTGAAACGATGTACTCAGTATCAGTGGAAACTGCAGTAGAAACTGCATCGAAGGACCATGGGGATCCTGCTCCGTCAGAGGCTCCGTTCCAGGCGCCTACATAAAGGTTGCCTGCTCTCAGGTACACATTCAGTCCTCGGGTAGCACCTCCTTGCTCATAAATTTGCTGCTTGGTGGTTACATCATCACCTGTTCTAATGGCAATGTTGATGCTTTTCCTTTGATATGAGGTAGCGGTATTAAAATCAGTGTTGTCCGCAATCTGAAGACCAGTTTCTGTAGCGGAGATAAAGTCTATAGTCGGGTTAAAGTTAATGTCTTGTAATCCACTCGCAGATCCATCACGGTAGGTAGGTGATGTTCCGAGGTTAGTAGCGTCATGATTACCGAGGAACTGGTCCTGCCAGTCGGTTACACCTGAGGCATCAGTGGCTGTAGTTACACCGACATTGGCTTTTAACCATGTATTGAGCGCTGCCTTGTATCCTCCCGGACCGGTAGCTTTTCTCAGATTGTCATCACTGGCTACTGCCGTAGAAATTCCGGCAATCAAATCTAAACCTGAAGCCGAGCCTGTGTTGGTTGGATAGTTGGTGGCGTTGGAAAAATCAACAAGATCACTACCAGTGACCGTTACGTCATCAGCAAAAATGGAGTAGCCATAAACGATTTCATCTGCCCCAACTCCAAATTCATCGAAAGCAATAGCTGTTCCATTGAGCACCTGGCTACTCAGAATGGTTTGAGGAAGCGGATTTGAAGTAGCATCCTGTCTTCTCATTACTATGGAAGTATGGTTCACTCCAAGGCTACCCCAGTCTCCATCATCATCGCGGATTCTTACAACAGTGGGATAGTAGTCATTAGGATTCCCGCTCGCATCGAGTCCCCTGATAGCAGCCACCCGGATGTCGTCATTTCCTCCTCTTTCAATAATGGGAAATACAGCATTGGCAGGAGTGGAGGTTACTACTCCTGAATAGTAAATGACATCTATTCTCTCCACGTTAGCAAAGTTGGTAGCGGAGTTCACCAGGATATTGTCATAACCGGCATTGGAAAGCCCACTTTCATAAAGAGCATCTTCATTGTCCTGTTGTTCCGGCTGAATATTAATTTCATCAGGGTCTGGAGCTGTATTGGTGCTTCCATATTCATAAAATATAATCAGCTGTCGCCCTGCATCAGTTCTTTGGATGATTAGCGTGTCTGGCAGGACAAAGTTGTCATAAAGAGTGGCGCCTAAGGTATAGTCTGTAATGAACTGATTTCTGGTTTGTCCATAATTGACAGTATAGCTGGTATTGGCAGTAATTCCTCCACTGGCATCAGATGGAGAAGTAGCTACATAACTTGAAGTAGTTAAACCGGTAGTAACGTTGTTGAATGAGGCTGACGTAATAGGAGTCTGTGCCAGCAAAACTTCTCCTAAGCAGAGAAGTGCAGACAATAAAATGTATGCATAAAGTCTCTTGGTAACTTTAAGTAGCAAGTCTCGTCAGTGTTTTGGTGATCAACCCGGTGAATTACACAGAGTTGAATTGACGCAAAGATAGGAATGTCAGCGACTTATACGCAAAAAACTGCTGTTAATAACGAAATATCTTATTGTTATCTTTAATTGTGAGGCTTAATTTTTCGGAAGATTCAACTCGGCCAATAACCTTTGCATCCACATTAAAACCGTTGCTAATCGAAATAATGTCGTTGGCATACATTTCATCAATATAGATCTCCATGCGGTGGCCCATATTGAAAACTTTATACATTTCTTTCCAATCAGTGCCACTTTCCTGTTGAATGAGCTTGAAAAGAGGTGGTATTTCAAAAAGGTTATCCTTAATGATGTGTACATCTTTGGCGAAATGAAGCACTTTGGTTTGAGCACCCCCACTACAATGAATCATGCCTCCGATTTGATCCCTGAATTGCTTCAGTACTTCCACAATAATTGGTGCATAGGTCCTTGTTGGGGATAGAACGAGTTTCCCAGCGTCCAGAGGTGATCCTTCAACAGGGTCAGTTAGTTTCTTGCTTCCGGAGTAAACCAGATCTTTTGGCACTGAAGGATCGAAACTTTCCGGATACTTTTCCGCAATAGAATGATGGAATACATCATGACGAGCCGAGGTCAATCCATTTGACCCCATTCCTCCATTATATTCATGCTCATAGGAAGCCTGACCATAAGAAGCCAATCCTATAATTACCTGACCCGGCTTTATGTTTTCGTTGGTGATTACTTCATCTCTCCGCATTCTGGCCGTTACAGTACTGTCGACAATGATAGTTCTCACTAAGTCACCAACATCTGCTGTCTCACCTCCTGTACTGATGATGTTTACTCCGTTGTCCCGAAGCATCTGAAGAACCTCTTCAGTACCATTGATAATGGCTGAAATAACTTCTCCCGGAATCAGATTTTTATTTCTGCCAATAGTCGATGAGAGTAAGATATTCTGAGTAGCACCTACGCACAGCAGGTCATCGGTATTCATAATGATTGCGTCCTGAGCGATGCCCCTCCAGACACTAATGTCTCCGGTTTCTTTCCAGTAGAGATAAGCGAGAGAAGATTTGGTTCCCGCACCATCGGCATGCATGATATTGCAATACTCCGGGTCTCCAGCGATTAAATCAGGAACGACTTTACAAAATGCATTGGGGAAAACACCTTTATCGAGGTTTTTGATGGCATTATGAACATCTTCTTTCGAGGCAGAAACACCCCTTTGCATATACCTGTCGCTCATATTCAACGAATTATGGAGCAAAAATAAGAAAGCCTTCTTAAAGGAAGGCTTTCAGGGTTGATTACTTCTGAACAATATTAGTTCTTATCGTATTCGATAACTTTAAATTCAGTTCTACGGTTTTGCTCGTGCTCTGCTTCCGAACACTCTACATCATTGGTACAGCCATTCACCAATTGAGACTCCCCATAGCCTTTGGCCAATAGTCTGTCTCTTGCGATTCCTTGTGAAGCAATATAGTCGACCGCTGCCTGAGCCCTTCTTTGAGACAAATCGAGGTTATATTGGTCCGGAGCTCTGGAGTCAGTATGAGAGCTTAGTTCAATACTAATGTTCGGATTATCTTTCAGTAGTTGAACCAGTTTGTCCAGTTCCTGAGCGGCATCACTTCTAATTTCTGCTTTGTCCAAATCATAGTAGATATTCGGAATTACGATGGCTTTTTCCAGAATGATTGGCTCAAGAGTCACATCTTCTGTAAATACTTTTTCCGTAAAACGTTCTACCAGTTCGTCTTGAGGAATTCCCTCCCCTACGGTAGAGAAGATTTGTCTTTTGGTAAAGAAGTCTTGCTTCTCTCCAATAATGGTATAATTCTTTTCAGGATCTATTGGGAAGCTGTATGATCCTCCTCGACTGCTTAAAACATCGTCAACCAACTCTTCATTTTCATTGAAAAGTTTTACTCTCACTTCACCCAGAATAGTTTGTGAACTGTCTTCTTCCAGCTTGTAAGTAGTTCCTTTCAGTACATAAGTAATAGTTTTGAGATCGCTGGAATTGTCTACAAAACTATACAGGTCATCACCACCAGCTCCTCCAGGACGGTTAGAACTAAAGAAGCCTTCGAATGGGAAGTCACTGTAAACCAAACCAAAGTCGTCTGAGCTGGAATTAAAAGATGGCCCCATATTCCTGACAGTAACCACGCCACCACTATTTTCTGCCACGAACAGATCGAGCATTCCAAAACCCGCATGCCCGGTTGATGCAAAATAAAGCTTGTTGTCAGGGGAAACATATGGGAATACCTCATCTTCTGCTGTATTGATCTGAGGCCCCATATTGGTTACATCGGCCCATCTGCCTCTGGCGTTTAAGGTGGCCCTGTAGATATCTGAGCCGCCATAGCCACCTGGCCTGTCGGAAGCAAAGTAGATGGTGGTTCCGCTTTGATTGAAGGTAGGAGAGGTATCCCAGGCCGAAGCATTGTTTATCGGCATAGGTTGAGGGGTAGACCACTCACCGTTTCTTTTGGTAGCAAAGAAAAGATCAACACTGCGTCTTTCTTTCTTACCCTCAGGGTTTCCCTTCGCAAAAACGACTGTATTGCCATCAGGTGAAAAAGCGATGGAGCCTTCATTGACATTAGGTGTGTTGAAAATAGCAGGTAATTTTTCCAGACTATTGCCTTGAGGCTCAAGACCTTCAAGATCTACACTGTAAAGATCACTAAACGGCAGGTTATATCTTTGAAAAGTTGACTCTTCACGAGTACTGGCAAAGTAGAGTTTGTTCTTGAAAAAGAAAGGGCTGTATTCTGATTGCTCTGAATTGATGGCTTCCAGTGGTTGCAGGTCTACATTTCTGACGTTCAGACTTATGCTGTCGAGTTTGTTCAGGTTGTCCAACTCTCTCTGAGCTCTTTCTTTATAAATTTCTAATGATGCATAATTTAGAAAATTGCTCAGCACTTGTTTGGCTTCATCATATCGCTCTTCCGATTTCAGTGCCTTGGCATAGTTAAGTTCCAACTCTTCATCTTCATACCCGGCCGAGATGGCCTTTTCATAGTAAGGTGTTGAAGCTCTCAGGTCTCCCAGTTTTCTGTAAGACTCTGCGGTATAGAAGTTGATTTCCGGAGAATCAGGGTTTTCTACCAGTAACTCCTCAAACTCCTGAATGGCCTTTACATAATTTTGATCCTCTGCATAAGTTCTGAGCATCTTGGGAGTAGTTTCCTCCACCTCTTTTGACAATACATCTGCAGCATTTTGCGGAGTACTTAGCGAAGGGTTTGATGGGGCAGGAGCACTTTTTTTAGGATCTTCCTGTACACCCAGAAAATTCTGTTGAGAGCTACAGGCATAAATCAACGCAAGGTTGATAAACAGCAATAAGAAACCATTTTTCCTCATGAAATGTAAATTATGCCAAAATTTTCTAAAGCTACCTTATTATACGCTTTTTGCCGTTTGAAAGTATCTCTTTAGCCAACTTTCCTCAGGCCTGATAAGCCATTGATCTTTCAATTGGGATTTTGATTGAATGTTATTGTTAAAGTATAACGTTTCAGAGTCAAAGAAACCCTGAGTCACCTGCTGATTAATTTCCTTCATATCCATCAATTCAATCCTGTCTCCTTTCTTGAAAGCCAATTGAGTTCTATCAAAAAAATCTACGCCATGCGACTCTCCAAGGTTCTGCACCTGTCTTACCATACTGTCTATGGAACAGCCACTGGCCATATTGAAATTTTCATCAATGGCGATAATCAGGAAGCGATTAAACTCTATAGTAGCTGAGGCTAATAATGCTTCACCATGGGCGGCCCATTGATTCAGAAATTGCTCAGTATCAGCCAATAAATTTTGCTGAGTTGTCTGATCGAGCTCTGTTTTTGATTGATATATCCAGATTCTGGATTGGTCGCTTAATTTTTCGAAAGGGGTTAACATGCCTTATTAATCAATTTTGTGCCTTTAATGTTCCAAATGTCGCTCTAATGTCCTTTCACCGGAAATTAAAAGGACAAAAAGATGGGTCTCTACGTTCACGGAGTACATGATAAAAGTTTCATTTAACCAGATACTATGAAAACAAAGTTGATTTATGCCCACAACAGTTTATCCACCGGCTTGATACAAACCACTGTAAACAGGGTGTTCATACACCGTTTCACTCCGAATGGTTACTAAACATATGGAGCGCTTATTTCTTTTTAGAAAACCTCTGTACTTGCTGATGCTTGCTTTTACCATTCTGCTACAGGGTTGTGTTGGAACAGATGTGTTGGAAGATGTGCTGGTAGAAGAACAAGTGTCTATCAGTACCCGCCTGCAAAGCCTGGCAGTAGGAGAGCGTTTTCAGTTTTCAGCCGATTACTTTAACAATATGGGGATGCTGGAAATGGCAGACATTCAGTGGTCTTCCAGTGATGCCAATGTAATTTCTATAACACAAGATGGTGAGGCGGAAGCCATTATGAATGGTGAAGCCACAATAACTGCAATGTTCATGGGCAAACAGGATCAAATTACCGTGATGGCCGGAGCGGAAACCATGCAGGCGCCCAACCAGAGGAGCGGAAGGTTCTCTGGTGCGAATAATTACTCAGTAAACGGAGGTTTTGTGCTGGAAGAGTCAGATGATCGTTTGACCCTCACTTTTATGGATGACTTCAGTGCTTCCAGTGGGCCGGGCCTGTTTATTTACCTGTCTAACAATAACCGAAATATTACCGGTGGGTATGAAGTAGGGAGAATTCAACGGAATTCTGGTACGCAGACTTATGAAATAGATATCAACGATGTAGGTCTCAATACTTATGACTACGTGTTGGTGTGGTGTAAGCCTTTCGGGGTTCTTTTTGGTGTGGGTGAATTACAAGATTAAAAGAAAATGAAGAAAATATTTCTATTACTATCGCTGACTCTGGCCGGTCACCTTGCGGTGGCTGGCGGAGGATGGCCCCAACCCAAAGGAAAGGGCTACTTCAAGCTAAGCCAGTATATCATCAGATCGGGAAGCTATTATGCTCCAAGTGGTGATATCATAGACATTGCTACGGCAAGTATATATATCACCAGTTTGTATGGTGAATACGGAGTAACGGACCGATTTACCGTAATTGGCTATGTTCCATTCTTTTCCAGAGCCACTCTTAATGAGCAGGTAAATGCCAATGGTATGTTGGTAGCTCCGGGTGATGCCGTCAATTCATTTGGTGATACCGATATATCATTTAAGTATGGATTAACCAGAAACAAACCGATTGCAGTAAGTGCCACACTCACCCTCGGTCTTCCACTGGGTAATGATCAGGGAGGAGAAACAGGCGTTTTACAGACAGGAGACGGAGAGTTTAATACGATGCTATCTCTCGAAGCCAGTAGGGGAATAAACTCAGGTAAAGGCTGGGTGAATACCTTGCTGGCTTTCAATAACCGAAGTAACAACTTCAGTGATGAATTCCGATGGGGTATTGAGGTAGGTCATAAGCTCGGCACCAAATGGAGCGGAGGAGTAAAGATATACAGTGTGAACTCGCTCAATAATGGAAGTGATGTGGAAACCCCTAGCAACGGTATTTTCTCTAATAATATTGAATATCTGGCTATTACACCCGAGGTTAATTATCAACTGAAAGACAACTTTGGTCTTTCAGCTTCTATAGGATTCGCTGCCTCTGGCAAAAGAGTGTTGGCCAGTCCAAGCTTTTCGGCAGGAGTCTTTATGACTTTATGATACTTGAGTGGATGAGAGGTTGACCTTGCTCATCTTAACTTTTGTTTTCCTTATAACAGATCAGGGGTCGGTTAAGTCGGCTCCTGATTAATTTTGAGGAGATGAATACAAAAATAAGCTGGGGCTTTCCAACCTATCGGTTGTAGGACGCGTCCATAATAAAGAAGCTTGTCTGTCTCAGACAAGCTAGTTTAGTATAGTTTAATTATAAAGGGCCTGTCCGGAAGATCAGGCCCTTTGCTTTTATAAGCCTTCGTTTTTGGCAATCAGCTCTGCCAGGTCCAATACCTCTACTGAATCCTCTTTCTCTTTGTTCTTTACTCCATCACGCATCATGGTCATGCAGAAAGGACATGCTGCCGCGATAATATTGGCTCCTGTGGAAAGGGCTTCCTCAGTTCTCTCAATATTAATTTCCTTATTACCTTTTTCAGCATCTTTGAACATCTGAGCGCCACCTGCACCACAGCAAAGTCCTTTGGTACGGCATCTCTTCATTTCCACAAGTTCTGCATCAAGGGCCTGGAGCACTTCTCTTGGTGCCTCATATACATTATTTGCTCTACCCAGGTAGCAGGAATCATGGTAAGTAATTTTCTTCCCTTTGAACTCTCCTCCACCTTTCATACTTACTTTTCCTTCATTAATGAGCTGTTGAAGGAATGTAGAGTGATGAATCACCTCATAGTGACCACCTAAGTCCGGATACTCATTTTTCAGGGTATTGAAACAGTGAGGACAAGCCGTTACAATTTTTTTGACACCATAACCATCGAGTACCTGTATGTTGGACATGGCCTGCATCTGAAACAGAAACTCGTTTCCTGCTCGTCTGGCAGGGTCTCCTGTGCAGGTTTCTTCTTCACCCAGCACAGCGTAGGAGATACCTACTTTTTCAAGGATCTTGATAAAGGCAATGGTAACCTTTTTGTATCGGTCATCGAATGAACCGGCACAACCTACCCAAAAAAGAACCTCAGGGGTTTCCCCTTTAGAAGCCATCTCGGCCATAGTAGGAACTTTTATATCTGTAGTACTCATGAATCTTGGTTTTGATTGGTTTTTAAATCATTTGCCCATTTGAATCTATCGGTTGGAGCGAATTTCCAAGGAGCAAAACTGGTTTCAATATTTTGGAACATGCTGTTCCAACTGGCTGGAGAGCCTGATTCTTCCATGGCTACGTATCTTCTCATCTGAAGAATAATAGATAGCGGATCAATATTAACAGGGCAGGCTTCTACACAGGCATTGCAACTGGTACAGGCATTAATTTCTTCTTTGGTGATAAAATCACCCAGTAGCGACTTGCCATCCTCCAGTCCTTTTCCACCTTTTGCAATGCTTGCCCCAACCTCTTCAGCACGATCTCTTGTATCCATCATGATCTTTCGGGGGGAAAGTTTTTTGCCTGTCTGATTAGCAGGGCATTCAGAAGTACAGCGACCGCATTCAGTGCAGGAGTAGGCGTTCATGATATTGACCCAGCTTAGATCATTTACATCCTTGGCTCCGAATCTTCCGATTTCAGCAGGGGGATTTTCTCCGCCTTCTGCAGGCATACCCAGCATCATTTTAACCTCATTGGTCACCACGGGCATATTCTCCATGTGTCCCTTGGCCTTAAGGTTTGAATACCAGGTATTCGGGAATGCCATACCTATATGAAGGTGTTTGGAATAAGTTACATATACAGCAAAGGCCAGGATACCAACAATGTGGAACCACCAGGCAAATCGTTCAATTATAACAAGATTGGCGGTGCTCATTCCCTCAAAAAGAGGAATCAGCATAGAGCTAAAAAAGAACTGACCGGTTTGGGCATAATGTTCGTCATTTCCCTGAATCAGCTGATCGGTGGCATTCATGGTGAGGATGGCAAACATCAACACGATTTCAATGACCAGAATCAGATTGGCGTCAAGGGTAGGCCATTTCTTCATTTCAGCCGAATGAAAACGCTTTACCTTCAATACGTTTCTTCTGATTAGGAATACAATACATGAGAAAAGTACGCCAATTGCCAGGAATTCAAAGATGTTGATCAGAACCGTGTAGAAATCACCCAGGAAGGGCGCGAAGATTCTATGAGTTCCAGCCAGCCCGTCAATGACAAACTCAAGCACTTCAAGGTTGATTACCAGGAAACCCATATAGATGAGCAGATGCAGAAAAGCCGGGATAATTCTTTTAAACATCTTTTTCTGACCAAAGGCCACTAACCACATGGTCTTCCAGCGCTCTGATTTATTGTCGTTGCGTTCTTCTTTTCTTCCCAGGAAAATATTTTTCCGTATTTGAGTAATCCTCTTAAAGAGTAGCCAGCTGGCAACTCCAACGATGATAAGGAAAGCAATTTGTGGCAAATACTGCATGTTAAATGGGCTTATATGGCGTTTTAAAACGAATTCTGAATTTATTGAAAATGTTTTGCACGCATGAACTTTTTATATACTTTTGTGCCTCCAATTCAGGTGCTGTAGCTCAGTTGGTAGAGCATCGGACTGAAAATCCGTGAGTCGGTGGTTCGAATCCACTCAGCACCACAACCTGAAAAGCCTCCTTGTGAGGCTTTTTTATTTAGTCCTTTCTGAAATCGTTTGCACATCATTGCGAATATAAGAAACCTGTCAAAAATAGTATGCATGCATACTATTTTTATTTCAACCAGCGAACTTCCTTTTCACTTAAGAATCTCCACTTACCTCGTGGCAAATCTTTCTTGGTAAGACCTGCAAAAACAGCCCGGTCAAGCTTTTCAACGCGATAGCCAAAGTGCTCGAAAATCCTTCTTACAATTCTGTTTCTGCCAATATGAAGCTCAATACCAATCAAGGTTTTTTCATTATTGAGAATGGCCAGGTCATCAACCATTACTTCACCGTCTTCGAGCTTAAATCCTTCAACAATGGTAGTGAAGTCATTTTTGGTAAGGGGTTTGTCCAGTGTTACCTGGTAGATCTTCTTCACATTTCCCGAAGGATGTGTCAGCTTTTTGGCCACGTCACCATCATTGGTAAACAATAGCAAGCCAGTGGTTGCTCTATCTAAACGACCTACAGGGAATATTTGCTCTTCACAGGCATTTTTAACCAGCTCCATCACCGTTTTTCTACCCTCAGGATCTGAAGTGGTAGTAATAAAGCCTTTTGGCTTGTTTAGTAAGACGTATACCAGTTTTTCGGGCTTCAATGCTTTTCCTTTGAAGCGAACAACGTCTTTGCTGTCTACCTGAAAGCCCATCTCTTTAATGACATTACCGTTGACGGTAATCTCTCCCTGTTCAATGAGCTTATCAGCTTCTCGTCTGGAACAAACTCCTGAGTTAGCAATGTATTTGTTGAGACGCATAGGAAATGCGTCCTTGGATGGCTTAGCTACAGCCTGATAGTCTGGTGTTGGTTTATTTTGCTTTTGGCCGGAATGGCCTTTTGGTCTGAATGGTCTTTTACCCATAGTTATGCAGTATCACTACTGTATTTAGTTTGGGCAAAGGTAGTTATTCTTCTTCTATACTTGGTTGTTCTTCAGGTTCACTATCACCAATTTCATTCTCATTGACTGCAAAATCTTTTGGGGTAGGTAGTTCCTTGAGGTCGTTAATGCCGAAGTAGTCCATAAATTTATCAGAAGTACCATACAGCATGGGTCTTCCAACACTATCCGCCTTGCCTTTAATCTCTACCAGTTCTTTCTCTAATAGTTTTTGAACCGTGTAGTCGCAGTTGACTCCTCTGATCTGTTCAATTTCAGATTTGGTAACGGGTTGTTTATAGGCAATAATGGAAAGGGTTTCCAAGGCAGAAGCCGATAGCCTTCGTTTAGACTGCTGCTTAAGTAAAATACCAATGCTGGCCTGATAAGCAGGTTTGGTTAAAAACTGATAACCACCACCACTCTGTACTACCTCAAAAGGGTATTCTTCTGCACTATACTTTGATGTAATACCTTGTATGCCCTTTTCAATATCCTCCAGGGGTATGTCTGCCTCGAACATTTCAGAGAGGCAGGTTTTTATTTCATCAACTTTAATAGCCTTGGGTGCACAGAAGATCAAGGCTTCGATATGGTTGCCCAGAAAGTCCACTAATTTCTTTGTGCCAGTTTGGCTTCAATAGAGTGCATGGTGTGTGGAACAGCCATTAATCGTTCTTTGGAAATTAGTTTACCAGTATCGACACAAACTCCGTAAGTGCCATTCTTGATACGAATCAAAGCGTTTTCAAGGTTGTTGATGAATTTCTGTTGTCTGGCAGCAAGCTGATTCAGGTTCTCCTTTTCTAAAGTATCTGCCCCGTCTTCAAGTACCTTGGTGGTATGGTTAGTTATGTCGTCTCCGGAATCTCCTCCTTTTGTAAGACTTTTCTTGAGCTCGTTAAGCTCTACTTTGGCTTTGTCAATTTTATCAAGAATGAGCGCTTCGAATTCCTTCAATTCACTTTCCGAATACCTCGTTTTTTCACTTTGGCTCATAGTTTTATGGGTTAGGCTTAAAAAATTTGCGCTAAAATAAATGGACTGAAGGCAATTACAAAGAATTAAGAAGTTTTTTGAAACAGCCTAAAAACATCTTTTCCTGTTGAGTAAAATCGGATTTTATGTTTTTTATTTTGAAAAGAGCTCCGACTTCCAAATCAGATGTAAATGATAAAGGCCCCTCAGGAGCCTTTATGTTTTAGTAATTTATGTTGAGCATTTCTAAACGTTTTGATAACGCTGATGACTCGATTTTCACACGGTACTTGAGCCGAATGTATCGGGCAATTACCTCTAATTTCCTGCCGCTCTTTGCATAGCGGTCAATAGTCTGATTAATTAAGCAGTTCATCCAGTAGGTTCTTAGTAGTTGAGTAACAGAAAGATAATTAACATTGTTTTAATTTCCTTAACAATTGGCTAACATTTGTCGCTATGTCAACTATGGCCGACTTAAAACCTGGAGGCTATGGCTACTTTTTCTCTGATGTAGCTGATTTTCCCCTCGGTGGAGATAATTTCCATGATAATCATGTAGTAGCCAACCTTAGCCTTACCACCCTCTTCCGTAGTACCGTCCCACGTAAAGAAGCCCTCAGTACCCACAATACTGTTTTGCGAAACCCTTTTAATTACCCTTCCCTCGGCATCGACAATTTTAATATTCAGGGTATTTCCAGGATCATCGAAAGAGTAGTTCAGTGTGGTGAAATTGCTGGCTCCGGCTATATCAGGTGCAAAAGTAGGAGGGTCAATCCTCACTGCTCCCGGCTGTGCCTGCGGGTCTCTTGCCTGAGAGTTTTCATAGCCTGGCGTGGCCCCACCCTCAGTAGATGAGGCAGAGAACCAGTTGTTAGGGTCATTAGATGACCCGCTGAAAAGAATCCTTTCCAGGGAAACTCCATTTGGATCGGCCAGTAAGTTGGAATGGTAATCTTCACTATACTCAAATCGATCGATTTCAGTGTTCGTCAGGTTATAGATGAAGACAGTTCCTTCATCGGTCGGTAAGCCTGGCATGGAGCTGACTTCAATAAATGTTGCCTCTTCAGCCATTGGATATTGGCTCTTAATATTGTTACCGTCTGAAGTAATAACGAAGTAACTATAGGGGTGTATAAAATAGTTGTCTTCTGTAATGACTCTGGTGTTCGTGAGGCCAGCGATTTTCCACCCTTTGAGATTAAGGTATTTTGTTGAATTGTTGTAAAACTCGACAAACCTTGATCCACCGCTCACCGGGTTGAAGAGAATCTCATTAATAATGATATCGCCAGGTTCGGCATTTCCTGCAATGATCAGGCTTACTGTATTACTTGTGGCCTGAATGAGGTTGCCTGTACAATCCGTTATATTTTCTGCACTGATAGAGTAAAGGGTATTGGCGGCCAGATTGGTAGCTGTTACCAAAGTAACTACTCGTTCGGTTTCATCTATTTGAGCAGAGATAAAGGTCAATCCATTATCAGCCGAGAAATTATCTAAGGCAACGGTGGCATCATTAAGTTTTTCATTGAAAGTTATTTCGACCACTGCATCAGTCACTGCTATGGCCTGGATTATCGTTGGTCCTGTCAGATCAGGGTTATTACCATCAATGGAGTTAAGTGTACCAGGAGTACCACCATTTACATGATTTGATGCTCTCCAGTTGGATGATTCCAGACATGGATAATCAGGATCAATCATTTCCAATGAGTATCCACCTCCTGCTTTGAGGGTGCTTCCATACCATGAGTCAGAATAATAAACAGCATGAATCTCTTGTGCATTAGGAGTGTAAAGTGCCGGTCTGTCTGTGGAATTATTGAGGTTGGGCCAGTTATTAACGGCCAGTACTTTTCCGTAGCTATTCAATTGACCTGCGGTTGAAGACGGAGCGAGAATTACATATTCGCCTGGATTAATGGTCATATCCCCCAAAACCGTAGAGCTGGTGGCATCGGCCAGAATCACACCATCGAGAGAAAGGATTTGACCGGATATATTGAATACCTCCAGATATTCAACTTCCGGAAGACCTTGGACTGGTGTCGGGTTAGCCATTATTTCAGTAATCAACAATTCACCAGGAGAAGGACTTGCTCCTTTTGAGAACTCGAATGATACCGGATTGAGCATATTCCCTGAACAATCGCTGATATTACTTAAGGACAGACTGTAGAGCGTTCCTCGTGTGAAGGGGGCATCTAACAAGATTCTTATGCTTTTACCGAAGTCCTCAAAATTAGAAATGCTCTTGATTGTGAGACCACCACTGAAATTGAAGTTAGCGGCAATCAAAGTGGCCTCATTCATCGACTCACTGAATTGAATATCGAAAGTGGTGTCTGAGGTTACTGTGAATTCCAATACTGTCGGAGCTGAAACATCAGGAGAGTTGCTAAATACTGAGTTTTGAGCACCCGGTGTTCCTCCAACTGCTGCTGTGCTGGCCGTCCAGTTGGCATGATCGAAGCATGATGGACTGAGGTTAATCATTTCCAGACTATAGCCACCATCGTCTTTGCTGTCATCCTGATAGAAGGTTTTGTCATACGCTACCTCGAAGATCAATTCGGCATTGATGTTTTCCAAGCTGATTCTATCTGCCACGGTGAGTGTAGGGAAGGAGTTGATACCCATCACCTCGCCATAAGGAGTGAGGTCTGCAACTGCGGCATTACTGGTTATGATTATGTATTCGGACGGAGCCAGGTTAAAATCATTGAGTGCATAACTTCCATTGTCGTCTTTAAAAATGACGGTTCCCAGATTAAGTGTCTCACTTGAGTTGTTAAAGACTTCAAAGTACTCTCTTACCGGAAGGCCATTACTGGGAGCAGGTGTTGCCATAATCTCAGTAACCAGAAGTTCAGTTGCCGAAGGGGTTGAGCCCTGAATAAAAGTTTCCTGCGAATTAAGAATATTACCGGTACAGTCTTGCACCCCACTAATATCAAGCGTTCTGGAGTATCCTGTTAGGAAAGGGTCATCGAGAGTAAGTAGAATGGTCTCTCCAAAAGCATCTTCAATAGCAATAGTGCTAACACTTATGCCATCTTGTAGTGAAAAATTAGACGGTAACAATGTTCCTATATCCATGGCCTCGTCAAAGCTCAACCGTAGCTGTGTAAGCGAGATTACTTCCAGGGAGCTGACGGTAGGAGCGGTGTTATCTGCAGAAGTATTATAAACTGAGTTTTGGGTTCCCGGTGTACCACCATCAAGGTTAACGGAGGCAGCGTAATTACTTAGATCGAAGCAGGCTTTTTCGGGGTTGATGAGTTCTATTGTCCATCCTCCATCATTTTTGGTATCATCATTATAATAGGAGAGGTTGTATGAAAGGGAGTCCAATACATTGAGATCTCTATCCAGCAGGTAAATGGTTTCTCCAGAATTAGAAAGAGAAGGGAAGTTGAAGAGCCCCATCGCTTCACCATAATTTTGAAAATTCAGACTACCTCCCTGCGAAGACAGAGTCAGATATGAATTGGGTAACATAGCCATGGTTTTCAAATAGGCCGTGTCGCGTTTGTCTGTAATAGCGAAGTTCCGGAGTTCGACAGACTCTACACTTCTATTGTATATCTCAATGAATTCATAGTTGGGGATGCCTGCTCCCAGATCGGTATCAAAATAAACCTCGTTAATCACTAGTTCACGAAAGCCGGGACTAACCGGAGACTGGAACCTAAAGTCGAATGTTGCGGCATTGATGGCCTTTCCCTGTAAGTCTTCTACCCGGTCCACAGTGAGTGTGTAAAGGAGCCCATCTACCAGACTGGTACTGAATTGCAATGTAACTATGGTGGCATCTGTACTTAGTTTGACGCTTGTAGGCTGACCAATGCCATTGTTGAGAGTATAATGGTTGAGGCTGGTAGCCGTAGTACGGTCGACAGGCTCATTAAAGGTCACTTCAATCTCATTGATATAGGTTGAATTGACCGAACTGATGGTAGGTGGTGTAATATCATAAAGCAGCGTATTCTTGCTGGAAGGGATGATACCTCCATAGGTATCTGTGAGATTCTGAATTCTTAGCTCATAACTAGCCGATTCAGTAAGCGCCTGATCAAAGAATAGGGTTACCTCACTGGCATCGAGACTATTCACCACAGCAGTTAATGGATTTCCGATGTTTTCACTGAGAATATAATTTCCGACTATTTCTGCCAATGTCTCATCTACTTCAACATCAAAATCGATCACAATTGAGTTGGCATTCAGAAGGCTGATCTGCGTGATGAGGTCATCATAAGTAAAGTCGAAGGTGGTGGGAGGAACGGTATTTCCATCCAGGTCTACCAGGTTATTAATCACCAGTCTGTAATTGATATTTTCCTTTAGGCTGGTAGTCAGAAAAAGGGTGACTAAAGATGGATCAGATTCATCTTGTACAAGACTATGTGGTCCCAGGCCCTTGTCAAAGCCATAGTTGACCACGTTTTCTGCACTGGCCTGAGTCAACTCTTTTGTGAATTGAATCTGAATACTCGTGTCGGTAAGAATGGTGAACTGGCCAAACTCGGGGATCAGGCTGGAAAAGGTAGCGGTGAGGTTAACAGGCAGGTTATTGTTGAACAGGTCAGAGACATTGCTAATGGTTAATGTATTTGTAGCAAAGTTTCCTAAATCGACAAAAGTGAGTTCTACTATGTTCGTGTTTTTCTCTGTTCTTCTGGCACTTACCGGATTTCCAATCCCATTGTCTACGGAGTAATTATTCACATTCTCCGCAATAGTTTGAACCACTTCTTCTGAAAATTCTACAGCCAAAACTGTAGGAGATAGCAGCTCAATGCCTACCAGTCGAGGAGCAAGCCTGTCGTAAGTGAAGTTAAAGTTTCGGTTGGTAGAAATGGCATTGCCTGAAAGGTCTTCAATAGCTGTGAGGGTCAGAATATTTTCTACTTCCTGCTCAAAGTTGACAGCAAAGTTCAGGATTACCGAAGAGTCATTGGGTTGTAGTATGGCCTCGGCCGGAGTGCCTATTCCGTTGTTGGCAGAGTAATTATTAATGATTTCTGCACTTGTCTTATCCAGTACTTCATCGAAGTAGATTTGCAGTGTGTTTTCATCTACTACAACCACTGAGTCTATATCCGGATCGTCTGTATCATAAGTGAAAACAGTGTTCAGGAGTTGCAGGTAGTTGGAGGAGGCATCCTGAATGTTTTCAAACTGAAGTTCTGAAGTAGTATTTTCTGGAAAGCTGCTTCCAAAAACCAGGTGTACCAACCTTGGATTCGAGCCATCAACAGCTGCGCTAATCGGGTTGCCAAGTCCATCATCGGCCAGATAGTTTGTGATTAATTCAGCGGTGGTTTCATCAACAATATCATCGAAATAGATATCCATGAGTTGGCTGGAAACCACGACAAGGGTGTCGAGCTGATTTTGAAAGCTAAAGTTCTCAATACTAAACGGGATGGTATTACCGAGGGTGTCTGTCAGGTTTTGGTAGGTGAGGCTATAGGCAGAGCCTTCATTCAGGCTAGATGCTAAAGCCAGGCTAATACGGTTTCTTGATACTGCATTGAGCGTTGCTCGGGAAGGAGCCCCAATCCCCAGGTTGAAGCTGAAGTTACTTTCTGTTTCAGCCAGTGTTTCCTCTACCTCTTCGTCAAAGATCATATCGATCTCAGTAGGAGTTTTGAATACCAATCGCTGAAGAACCGGAGCCTCATTGTCGAAAAGAAAGTCAAAACTATTGCCTAGAATGCTATTTCCGGCACAGTCAGTGAGCCCTGAAATATTGAGCGTATAAATATTGCCTGATGTTAAACCCGGACTTAAAGCAAGCGTAATGCTTCTGCCGTAAGGTAGATTGAGGGATGAACTGGCTACAAGGGCAGTTCCGCTCATAGTAAAGTTGGCACTGGCTAAACTTCCCTCATCTATAATTTCATCAAAGCTCACCACAATTTCCTGACTGTTATTGATGGTCACATCGGCAATGCCCGGACCCAGGAGATCAGGAGAATTGTCAAATACGGCATTTTGAGTGCCAGGGGTTCCTCCTTGAGGACTGGAAGAAGCAATCCAGTTATTCTGATCACTACATATTCTTTCAGGATTGATTTGCTCAAGACTCCAGCCACCGTCTGCCTTGGCATTATCCTGATACCAGCTAAGATCGTATGTGAGGCTATCAACCTGATTACCTAAATTATCTAAAAGCGTTATTTGCTCACCCGAGTTGGTTAAGGTGTTCCAGGATGATACAACTACTACATCCCCGAAACTTTGGAAATTACTGGCAGAGCCGCTACTGGTCAGGATGACGAAGGCTCCCGGGCTTAGAACATGATTGCCTACTATTCCACCGGATAGTTGGAAACCAGTAATATCTATGGCATTGCTGCCGGCATTATAGAGCTCAACAAATTCATCAGAAGTACCATTAGGTAATGTCAGTGGGTTAGGTTCATTGCTTCCGGTTGGATCTGCAAATACCTCATTAATCACAATTTGTCTAGGCTGAGTAGCCACTTCAAATCGGGCATTTGTTGTGATACCCGATGCAATGGCATTGCCTGCGCTGTTAGATACATTGTTAATGGTGATTTCATAAGTATTGTTGACGAATGCCTCGGATATGGTTAAAGTGACAATTGAGGCGTCTGTAATACTTTGGGTAACAGAGGTTGGATTTCCACGACCGAAGTTAAAGCTATAATTACTCTGAGTTTCTGCCGAAGTTATTTCCAGGTCCTGATTGAAGTTGATTTCAACAGTAGTGGAAGAAATGACGGTAACATTGTCAACTGCAAGCGGAAGGTAATCGAAGGTATCGTTAAGATTGGAGGCGGTAGTCAATGTAGAAACATCAGTGACATTATTAACAGTCAATGTATAGGTAGCCGCATCAAAGTCTGAGGCAAAGACTAGCGTTACCTGATCGTTTGAAGAACTGCTTCGTGTTGCAGAAACAGGTGAACCGATGGCATGATCTAAGGTATAGTTAGAGGTAGTTTCGGCAGAAGTCTCTTCCACATCCAGATTGAAATCTAAGAGAAGTGTATTCTTGTCCAATGCTGTGACACCCTCAATGGCAATAGGCACTACATAGCTGAAAGTTCCTTGCAGGTTGTTGGCGGTACTGTTGCCGATGCTGTTATTCACATCGTTTACAGTGAGTTGGTAGTTATTATTTGGCAAAACTGAGGTCGTTAAAGTCACCTCGTTACCGGCCGTTCTTGTGGCCGAGTTGATACTGATGCCATTGTTGATTGAATAGTTGGCCAGCGTTTCGGCTGAAGACTGCTCTACATCTTGATTGTAAACAACGCTTACCTCTGAATCAGAAATCGCGCTGACGCTGGCAATCGCTAATGGGAGATAAGAGAAGCTATTGCTTAAGTTAGTGGCACTGGCAAGAGTGGAAATATCCCTGACGTTGTCAATGGTTAATGTGTAGTTGTTATCCTCTAAATCTGAGTCAAAAACGAGTGTGACCTGATCATTTGATGTTACACTTCTGCTTGCAGAAACAGGCGAGCCCATTGAATTGTCGAGTATGTAATTGGTGATGACTTCGGCAGAGCTTTGTTCAACGTCAAGGTTAAAATCTATAAGCACCGTGTTCTTATCCAGAACACTGACAGACTCAATACTTAAAGGAATAACATAACTGAAGTTTCCCTGAAGATTAGTGCTGGGAGTGTTTGTAGCCGCATCTTCAACATTATTGATGGTCAGGTGGTAATTGTTATTGCTGAGTGAACTGTGATTTAGAGTAACTACTTCAGCTGAGGATTTGGTGGCAGACACAATGCTGATTCCATTGTCTATGGCATAGTTACCAATGCTTTCAGCTGAAGTTTGTTCTACTTCCTGATTAAAGGTGACACTGGTAGTATTTGCATCAACCACGGATATGTCATTGATTGACAGAGGAATACTCTGTTCCTCAATGGCAAAGTCATCTATAACCAGCTCTGCTGCCGATCCACTTCCTGCTCCCCTTTGAACAATAAAGCGAACGACAACGTTAGCTTCACCACTGGCCGCAGCAGGCAAATCATATTCATAGAGCGTAAAGGATGTACTATTATCATTTGGGAAAGTGGTGTCGTCACCAATCGCTACATCATCAAGGAAATTACTTCCACCATCAATGGAGGTTGAGAAGTTCAGTAAAGCCGGCCTGGTTGAAGTGGTGCCATTCTGTTTGGAGTAGGCATAGAAGGATACTCTGGGATTGCTTATTCCGGTTAAGTCTAAACTGATTAATACTTCGCCTGAGAAGGTAGAAGTTGGGATGATATTGAGAGAAGCGGCACCTGTTCGGGCATCACTTCCCTGATAGATTCTACTGGTGGTAGACACCTCGTTTCCAATCCAGTTCGGAAGGAATTCTACATTGGTGCCAGTAGTAAATGCACTCTCAACCCCTTGAGTATAGGGAAAAGAGTTCACTTGACCCAACAGGTAATTCGTGCAGAGTAGTAGTGCTAGGAGAAAACAATTTCTCATTTCTTGTGCTCAGGTTCACTAAAGTAGTAAATTTGACGCGTTTTTCGCGTGTTGCGAGAATCTTAATTAATTGATACTATGAAGATTGCAGTTGTAGGTGCGACTGGACTTGTGGGAGGGGAGATCCTGGAGGTCCTTGACGAAAGGAATGTTGAATTTGATGAGCTGTTATTGGTAGCTTCTGCTAAGTCAGCCGGTATAAAGAAGACATTCAAGGGTAAGGAATACACTGTAATCACCATGGAGGAGGCCGTTGCTCAGGCTCCCGATTTTGCGATCTTCTCTGCAGGTGGAAGTACTTCTCTGGAATGGGCGCCTAAATTTGCTGAGGCTGGTACAACAGTGGTTGACAATTCTTCAGCATGGAGAATGAGCCCAGACCATAAGCTGATCGTTCCAGAAATAAATGCCTCAGAATTGAGTGCTGAAGATAAGATCATTGCCAATCCAAATTGCTCGACTATTCAAATGGTGGTAGCGCTTGAGCCTTTAAGAAAGCGTTATGGAATTAAGAGAATTGTCGTTTCAACATATCAGTCGGTAACCGGATCAGGAAAGGCTGCTGTAGACCAAATGATGAATGAGCGACAAGGCATAGACGGGCCAATGTGTTATGCACATAAGATCGACATGAATGTTCTACCTCATATTGATGTATTCATGGACAATGGATACACCAAGGAGGAAATGAAAATGGTGAATGAGACCAAGAAGATTTTCAACGACTTCAATATTGGAATTACTTCTACTACCGTAAGAATCCCGACAATGGGAGGACATTCTGAAGCGGTCAATGTAGAGTTCAAGGAAGATTTCAATATGGACGAGGTAAAACAATTGTTAACTGAAATGCCGGGAATCATTCTTCAGGATGATCCTAAGAACAATGTTTATCCCATGCCATTAACTGCCCACAAAAAGGATGAGGTATTCGTTGGTAGATTGCGTAGGGATGAGAGTCAACCGAATACCCTCAATATGTGGATTGTGGCCGATAACCTGAGAAAGGGAGCGGCTACTAACGCTGTTCAAATTGTGGAGTATTTACAGAAGCAAATGGTGAAGGCTTGATCGAGCTGCTTCAACCAGAAATTCAACAATTTATCGATGATCATTTAGATGATCAGCCGGCAGACCTAATGCTCAGGGCCAGTCAGTATCCTGGTTGGCCTATGAAAGATATTGTCAATCAGATAGTTGCCCGTAAGAAGGCTCAATTAAAACTCCCGGACTGGTTCGGTCAAAAAGGGCTTATCTGGCCGGCTGTCATTTCTATGGAGCAATGCTCTTCCCAGCGCACCGCAACCTATAAGTCCAGCCTCATATCGGGTAAATCAATGACCGATTTGACAGGAGGTTTTGGAGTTGATACCTATTATTTATCAAGGCAGTTCTCTGAAGTCACTCATGTTGAAATGAATGAGGAGCTTCATCAGGTTGTGAGTCACAATTTTGGTGTGCTTAAAGCGAATATCAATACAGTCAGGAACACAGCAGAGAAATACCTTCAGGAGATGAAAGAGGTCGATCTGGTTTACATAGATCCGGCCAGACGTGATGATCAGGAGCAAAAGGTCATTTTCCTTGATGATTACAGCCCTAACGTAATTGAGCTTTTACCCCTGCTGCTGGAGAAGGCCAAAACCGTTATGATCAAGGCTTCTCCCATGCTCGACATTAAGAAAGCCATTAATGATCTCAAACATGTAGAGGAGGTGCATGTGGTGGCTTTGAATAATGAGGTGAAGGAACTTTTGTTCCTATTAAGGAAGGAATTGACAGGAGAGACCAAAGTAAAGGCAGTCAATCTGGCTACTCATACCAGTATTTTGGAATTTTTATATTCCGAGGAAGATAAGGTTAACATCAACTATAGCTCAGCTCAGACATATATTTATGAGCCCAATCTGGCCATACTCAAAGCAGGGGCCTTTAAGTCTGTGGTTAAGCGCTTCAATCTGAACAAACTTCATCCTAATAGTCATCTATACACGAGTGACAGGTTCGTTTCCGAATTTCCGGGAAGGAGCTTCAAATTGATGGATGTACTTCCGTTAAACAAAAAGAAACTCAGAAGTCAATTCAATTCAGATCAGGCCAATATAACTGTGCGAAATTACCCTATGTCTGTTCAGGCTATCCGTCAGAAGACAGGCTTGAAAGATGGGGGGAAACATTACATTCTGGCGACTACAGATATGGAGAGTAGAAAGTTGCTGTTATGTGAGAAGGTATAAGAGGTAGAAAATAATGGCCATTGAGCCGTATAAAATCAATACTCTTAACCTGTTTTGAATTTCCATCCACCAGACCACCCAATGTGGTTTGTAAAATCCCAGACCAATCAGGAATAGGGCAAGCAGTGTAAGTATTAAGAAAGTAAGCATAAAAAAACCCTGTTCCTGATAAATCGGGAACAGGGTTGAATATAATTCATTGAACGTTTAAAGCGTTCTTTTCACTTCTTGAATCTCGAATCCTTCAATGATATCTCCCTCCTTAATGTCGTTGAAGTTCTTGATGCTCAGACCACATTCGTAACCTGATTTTACTTCGTTCACATCATCTTTGAATCGTTTCAATTGTCCGATATCTCCTGTGTAAACCACAATACCGTCTCTGACCAATCGAATCTGATTGTTTCTCTTCACATAACCATCAGTTACATAACAACCAGCAACGGTACCAACTTTAGAGATTTTGAAGGTTTCTCTCACTTCAATGTTACCAGTGATAACTTCCTTCTCAGTTGGCTCGAGCAGACCTTCCATCGCATCTTTGATCTCATTGATCGCATCGTAGATGATAGAATAAAGTCTGATTTCGATTTCTTCATTCTCAGCAAGTCTTCTTGCACCACCTGAAGGTCTCACCTGGAAACCAAGGATAATGGCATCAGAAGCAGTAGCTAGAAGAACATCGGATTCAGAAATCTGTCCAACAGCCTTGTGAATGATGTTCACTTGAACTTCTTCAGTAGAGAGCTTCAGTAATGAATCACTCAGGGCTTCTACAGAACCATCCACGTCACCTTTAACGATAACATTCAGTTCCTTAAAGTTACCTACCGCAAGTCGTCTACCGATCTCATCGAGCGTAATGTGCTTCTTGGTTCTTACACTTTGCTCTCTGAGGATTTGCTCACGTTTATTGGCAATTTCACGAGCTTCGCGCTCTGATTCCATTACGTTGAACTTATCACCAGCCTGAGGAGCTCCTGATAAACCGAGCATTTGCACCGGAGTAGAAGGACCAACTTCTTTCAGTCGGTTTCCTCTGTGGTCAAACATGGCCTTTACTTTACCATAGTGAGAACCTGCCAGTACAACATCTCCCACTTTCATTGTTCCGGACTGAACCATCAAAGTGGCCAGGTAACCTCTACCTTTATCGAGAGAGGCTTCTATTACTGTACCAACTCCACCTTTATTAGGATTGGCTTTAAGCTCCAGTAATTCTGCCTCAAGGAGTACTTTTTCCAATAACTCTTCAATACCCTGACCAGTCTTGGCCGAAACCTCCTGGCATTGGTATTTACCACCCCAATCTTCTACCAGAATATTCAGGTTAGCGAGTTCTTCACGGATTTTATCTGGATTAGCGCTTGGCTTATCTACTTTGTTGATTGCGATAACGATTGGCACCTCAGCTACCTGGGCGTGATTGATGGCCTCTTTTGTCTGAGGCATCACATTATCGTCTGCCGCTACAACGATGATGGCAACGTCAGTGATTTTGGCACCCCTTGCACGCATAGCGGTAAAGGCTTCGTGACCAGGAGTATCGAGGAATGCTATTCTTTTTCCGTCTTTGGTTTCTACATCGTAGGCACCAATGTGCTGGGTAATACCCCCTGCCTCACCGGCTGTTACGTTGGCATCTCTGATGTAATCGAGCAATGATGTTTTACCGTGATCAACGTGACCCATGATGGTCACAATGGGTGCTCTGTCCATTAAGTCTTCAGCATCGTCTTCTTCTTCAATTACTTCTACTTCATCATCAGCAGAAGTGAATTGAACATCGTAACCGAATTCATCGGCAATGATGGTGATGGCTTCAGCATCAAGTCGCTGGTTGATCGAAACGAACATACCCAGTGACATACAGGCGGAGATGACCTCATTAACTGATACGTTCATCAAGCTAGCCAAATCACTGGCTGAGATAAATTCAGTTACCTTAAGGATTTTACTTTCTTCCTGTTGCTTCAGCTTTTGTTCTTCAGCAGCTTCAGCAGCAGCACTCCTTTTTTCTTTTCTGTATTTGGAACGGCTCTTTCCGCCTCCTTTTCCACCGCCACTAAGACGTGCCAGTGTTTCTTTAATCTGCTCCTGAATTTCCTTATCGGTGAGTTCTTCTTTCGGCACATGTTTTCTGCCTCTTTGATTACCACCCCCACCTCTTCGGTTATCATTTGCTCCTTTGGAAGCGCGCTCTACTTTGGTTTGCTGAATTCTCTTTCGTGGTCTCTTACCGCGATTATCTCCCGCATTTCCTTTATTAGCGTCTTCTTTAGATTTCTTTGGTTTTTCAACAGGGAGCTCAATTTTACCTAGTACTTTCAGACCTCTGAGAGAATCGGCTTTTGCCTGTACTTTCTCTGGTTCTTTAGGTTGCTCTTTTTCCTGGGCTTTAGGCGGCTCAGGTTTTTTCACCTCTTCCTTAGGCTCTTCTTTGGCTTGCTCTTTAGGCTTTTCTTCCTTCTTCTTCTCAGCGCCAAGATCAATTTTGCCGAGTACTCTCAGACCTGGCTTTTTGTCTTCCTCTTTCTTCTCTTCTTTTTTGGCAACTGGCTCTTCTTTCTTCTCCTCTGCCTTAACTTCTTTTTCTTCCTCTTTGGCTGGAGCTTTAGCTTCGGCCTTAGGTTCTTCTTTTTTAGGCTCCTCTTTTGGAGCTTCAGCAACCGGCTCTTTTTTCTCAGCAGGGGCAGGCTTAGCCGGCTCCTCTTTCTTAGCTGGTTCCTTATAAGGCTCAGTTGTCACACCACTGGAATCTATTACCATGTCTTCTACATGCTTGGTTCCAATGGTTAGATGAGAGGCTTCTTCTTTTTCATGAGCAGACGCAGCGAACTCTTTGGCCAGCATATCATATTGCTGCCCGGAAATTTTCGCATTCGGACTGCTTTCTATTTCAAAACCCTTAGTTGCCAGAAAGTCTACGATTGTATGTGTTCCCACATTCAACTTTCTGGCCACCTGGCTGAGCCTCATCATTTTTTCTTCTGACATACTCAAATATCCCTCTTTTTAAGGTTTTTAAAAATTCTATTATTGTTCGAACTCCTTATTTAATATTTCGAACAGATACTTAACAGTTTCTTCTTCCAACTCAGTTCTTCTAACAATATCGTCCTGAGCCAGTGCGAGAACACTCTTGGCAGTATCCAAACCAATTCTTTTCAATTCATCGATAATCCAGCTATCGATTTCATCTGCAAACTCGTCCAAATCGACATCTTCCTCTTCGTACTCATTCAACTCTCTGAATACATCGATTTCAAGACCTACTAATTTGGAAGCCAGTTTAATGTTTTGTCCACCTTTACCGATGGCCAGTGACACTTGATCAGGCTTCAGATAAACCGATACTCTGCCGTCATCAGTCAAAATCTTCATGCTTGAGATTTTAGCTGGGCTAAGAGCACGGGAAATATATAGTTCCATGTTATCAGTAAAGTTGATAACATCAATATTTTCGTTTTGTAATTCACGCACAATTGAGTGAATTCTTGATCCTTTCATCCCTACACAGGCACCTACAGGATCAATTCGGTCATCATATGACTCAACTGCTACCTTGGCTCTTTCTCCTGGCTCACGAACTACTTTCTTAATGGTAATCAAACCATCATATACTTCAGGAACTTCACTTTCAAACAGTCTCTCAAGAAATTCTCCAGAAGTTCTGGAAAGGATAATTTTCGGATTTCCATTGATCATTTCAACCCTGTCGACAATGGCTCTTACATTGTCTCCTTTTCTAAATCTGTCTTTAGAAATTTGTTCGTGCTTAGGAAGAGAGAGTTCGTTGCCCTCACCATCTACCAAAAGTACTTCTCTGCCCAAAATCTGATAAACCTCTGCTGAAATGATTTCTCCCACCAGATCTTTATACTTCTGATAAAGGATGTCTTTCTCCAGGTCTTTAATTCTCTGTATTAGCGTCTGACGGGCAGTCATTACCGCTCTGCGGCCGAAATCTACTAACTTAATTTCTTCAGCTACTTCTTCACCAATTTCAAAATCGGGCTCGATTTGTCTGGCGTCAGTTAAACTGATTTTATCATAATCCCAGATGTCTTCTGAGTTATCGTCAACGATTTCTCTGAATCTCCAGATTTCAAGGTCACCTTTATCTGCGTTGATAATAATGTCGAAATTATCATCTACTTCGAATTTCTTTCTGATCATAGTTCTGAAAACATCTTCCAGAATTCTGATCATAGTAGGTCTGTCTACGTTTTTCTGCTTTGCAAAATCTGCAAACGACTCAATTAAAATTCCACTGTCCATTTTATCTACTTAAATGACACTAACACATTAGCTTTTTCAATGTCAGAGAAACTCAATTCTTTCTCTTCGATTAATTTTTTCTTCTTTTCTTTTTTCTCGGCAGCCAGTATTATGCCTGCCTCACTTACTGATTTCAGTTCCCCTTCAAGCGTGGAGCCTTCCAAAAGTCTTACTTTCAGTCTTCTGCCTACATTCTTCTTGTATTGCCTGGCAGAAGCCAGCGGGTGGTCCAGCCCGGGAGAAGACACTTCCAATATGTAGGCTACATCAATGATGTCTTCTAATTCAATATCTTCGGCCAGTTTTCTGCTTAAATGGGCACAATCATCGATTGTTACTCCTTCATCGCCATCCAGCAATACTAAAATTTTGGTTTTTCCTGTTACCCCTTTGGAAATTACATCAACAATAAAAAAGCTGTCATCTTCAAGATGCCTTTCCGCTAATTCTTTAATCGTTTCTGTAATCTCTTTCATGTATGATAACGAAAGAGGGGACTTCGTGTCCCCTCTGGAAATTTACCATTAAGTGGTGCAAAAATAGTAGATTTTTATTTCATATCAAAAGGTGCTATCATTCGTAGTTTATAAGAAATGCCTCTATTTTTAGACCTTCAATACAGATTTATGAAAAATTCGCCTAAGCTTCTTCTTTTGTCGATCCTCTCCATATTCATTTCCTGTAGTTCGGGAGGTGGGGGAAAGGAGACTCCTACTCAACAGCTAAGCCTGAAAGAGGCTCCAGAATCGAATAAAGATTCATTATATCAGTTTGTTCAGAGTCAGGTAGATTTTGGCCCCAGGGTACCAAATACTGAAGCTCATGCAGAAGCAGCTGACTGGTTTGTTTCAAAGTTTGAAAGCTATGGTGCATCGGTAACCGTACAGGAATTCACAGACAATATATACGATGGTACTGAAGTGAGATTGAAGAACATCATCGCTTCATTTAATCCCGAGGTTAAAAAGCGAATTCTATTAGCCGCTCACTGGGATACCCGTCCTTTTGGCGATAAAGACCCTGAAGATGACATGGTCGCCATTGATGGGGCGAATGATGGTGGGAGCGGAGTAGCAGTATTGCTCGAAATAGCCAGAATCATTAGTGGACAAAATGGCCCTGCTGTTGGAGTGGATATGATTCTATTTGATGGTGAAGATTGGGGAGAGCATCAGGTGAGGTCAGAAGGTATTAATCCAAGAGATTTTGGAAAAGAAGCATGGTATTGCCTTGGTTCTCAGTATTGGAGTAAAAATAAGCATAAGGCGAATTACACTGCCTATTATGGAATACTGTTGGATATGGTAGGGGCCGAAGGTTCTACTTTTTATTACGATGGAGAATCACAACGGAACGCGGGTAGAATCCTTGAACAGACCTGGAACATTGCTCATGAACTCGGTTATGAACAGTACTTTATTAAAAGCATGGGAATGCAGTACATGACAGATGATCATGTGTTCGTCAATAAATATGCACGTATTCCAATGATTGATATTATTGACTACAGAGCTAACTCTGACAACTTCGGACCATACCATCATACAAGAGATGATAATATGTCAGTCATTAGTAAAGACGTATTGTCTGCAGTCGCAAATGTCGTCTTAACTGTCCTTTATAATGAGTAAAGTTTACACTTCAAGCAGACTGAGGAGGTATTGACCATATCCAGATTTTTTTAACGGCTGGGCAATAGATGCCAGACGGTCGGCATCGATATATCCCATACGGTATGCTATTTCCTCAATGCAAGAGATTTTAATGCCTTGTCTTTTTTCAAGAATTTGTACAAACTGTCCAGCCTGCATTAATGAGTCAATGGTACCCGTGTCTAGCCAGGCAGTACCTCTATCCATGGTACTCACTTTGAGCTTTCCCATCTGGAGGTAAGTTTTATTGACATCTGTAATCTCTAGTTCTCCTCTTGCACTAGGCTTCAGGCTTTTTGCGATATCAACTACTTGATTATCGTAGAAATAAATTCCTGGAATTGCCCAATTAGATTTGGGCTTTAACGGCTTTTCCTCTATCGACATGGCATTCATGTTTTCATCGAATTCAACAACCCCATATCTTTCAGGGTCATTGACTCGGTAAGCATAAACAATCCCTCCATCAGGGTCGGCATTCTCTCTTAGCAACTTAGGAAGGTTTGAACCATAGAAAATGTTGTCTCCCAAGATTAAGGCTACCTTGTCAGTGCCGATAAATTGTTCACCAATTGTAAATGCTTGGGCTAAACCTTCTGGTTCTGGTTGTTCTGCGTAACAAAAGGAACAGCCAATTCTACTGCCATCACCGAGCAACAACTTGAAATTGGGTAAATCATGAGGGGTTGAGATAATGAGGATATCTCTGATACCTGCTAACATGAGAATTGAAAGCGGATAATAAATCATAGGTTTATCGTAGACTGGCATTAACTGCTTACTTACAGCATGGGTCAAGGGGTAAAGTCTTGTACCGGATCCTCCTGCTAAAATAATTCCTTTCATCCCTGATATTGTTTTTGATAGTAATTTTGGTAATCGCCTGAAGTAACATGATCAAGCCATTTTTGATTGTTCAAATACCAATCTACAGTTTTTTCCAGACCTTCTTCAAATTGCAAAGAAGGCTCCCATCCTAGCTCTTCCTTTATTTTGGATGCGTCTATAGCGTATCGCTTATCATGTCCGGCTCTGTCTTTTACAAAGGTGATCAGGGTTCTTGACTGACCGACTTGTCTGCCCAGCTTTTTATCCATGATATCACAGAGTAGCTCAACAATGTCCAGATTTTTCCATTCATTAAAACCACCAATATTGTAGGTTTCCTCTCTTTTCCCATGATGGAAAATTTTATCAATAGCTCTTGCATGATCTATAACATACAACCAGTCTCTGATATTGTCTCCTTTACCATAGATAGGCAAAGGCTTATTGTTCCGAATATTGTGAATACAGAGGGGGAGCAATTTTTCAGGAAATTGGTTTGGGCCGTAGTTATTGGAACAGTTTGATATTACAACAGGTAATTTGTAAGTGTTGGCATAGGCCCGAACAAAATGATCAGAACTTGCCTTGGAAGCAGAATATGGCGATTGAGGGTCGTATGAGGTCGTTTCCTTAAAGAAACCTGAATCACCAAGAGAGCCATAAACTTCATCTGTGGAAATATGATAAAAGAGTTTTCCATCGTAATTATTGCTCCAATGTTTTCTGGCCGAGTTTAATAGATTAACTGTACCTAAGATGTTAGTCTTTACGAATGCGAGAGGGTCAGATATAGAACGGTCCACATGCGATTCTGCCGCAAGGTGAATAACCCCGTCAAACTGATGCTCGCCAAAAAGCCGATCAATAAATGCTTCATTGGTTATATCTCCTTTAATAAAATGATAATTGGAAGCCTGTTCAATATCTTTGAGGTTCTCAAGGTTTCCTGCATAGGTCAGAGCATCAAGATTGAAAATGGAATAATCAGGGTACTGGTTGACGAATAGCCTTACAACATGGTTTCCAATAAATCCGGCTCCTCCAGTAATCAGTAATTTTCTCATTGTGCCTTTTTTGTCAAATCTAATTTATTGCCTGTTCTAGAATCGTCAATTTAGCTAAATGGTGAGATTAAGTAGATGAAGAGAAAATAATTCTCGTTAAACTATTCAACCTAACGATCGTTTGTTTGGTGAATCGTTTTTGGTAATTTTCGTCAAACTATAATAGCAATGGATTTTGAGTTGAATGAGAATCAGCAGATGATTGCTGATATGATTAAGGATTTTGGTGAAAAGGAAATCACACCATTCCGCAATGAGTGGGATGATAAGCAGGAATTTCCAGTTCATGTGTTTAAGAAGTTTGGAGAATTAGGCTTAATGGGGGTTTTGGTTCCTCAGGAATATGGTGGATCTGGTTTTACCTATGACGAATACATTACCGTAGTTTCTGAAATCGCCAAGCTGGATCCGGGAATCGGATTATCTGTTGCGGCCCATAATTCTTTATGTACTGGCCATATTCTACAATTTGGAAATGAAGAACAGAAGAAGCGATGGTTACCAAAACTGGCCACTGCTGAATGGATTGGTGCCTGGGGTCTTACTGAGCCCAATACAGGTTCAGATGCCGGTAATATGAAGACTACGGCAAAGAAGGATGGAAGTGAATGGGTGATCAATGGTACCAAAAATTGGATCACGCACGGTAAGTCGGGAGATATAGCTGTTGTCATTGTGCGTACCGGAGAAGTAGGTGACTCTCATGGGATGACCGCCTTTGTGGTAGAAAGAGGAACCCCTGGTTTCAAAGGAGGTAAGAAGGAAGATAAGCTGGGTATGAGGACTTCAGAAACTGCTGAAATGATTTTTGAAGACTGCAGAGTTCCGGAAGAAAATATGCTTGGAAATGTTGGAGAGGGATTTATTCAGGCCATGAAGGTATTGGATGGTGGAAGAATATCTATTGCTGCCCTAAGTTTAGGTATTGCAGAAGGTGCATTTGAGGCGGCTTTGCAATATGCTCAGGAGCGACATCAATTCAATCAGCCTATCTTTAATTTCCAGGGTATTTCATTCAAGTTGGCGGATATGGCTACACAATTGGAAAGTGCCAAGCTACTCACATTCAGAGCAGCTCAGCTTAAAAACGAGGGTAAACCCGTGACAAAGGAGTCGGCTATGGCTAAGTATTATGCCTCTGAGTGTGCGGTTTCATTTTCTAATGAGGCTGTTCAGATTTTTGGAGGATATGGCTACACTAAAGACTATCCCGTGGAGAAATACTACAGAGATTCAAAGCTCTGTACTATTGGAGAAGGTACTTCTGAAATTCAAAAGTTGGTGATTTCCAGGACCTTGCTTAAATAATCAAGAGGCCAGGTATTGAAATCAATGTTAATTATATATCTTTGCAGCCCGAACGAGAGGAGGTGTTATAAATTATGATCGTAATCAACGTAAAAGAAAACGAATCTATCGATAAGGCGCTTAAGCGTTTTAAGAAGAAATTCGAGAGAACTGGTGTTCTTAGAGAACTTAGATCTAGAACTCAGTATGAGAAGCCTTCTGTATCTCGTAGAACAGAAAAAATTAAGGCAGCGTATAAGCAAAAAATGTACGCTAAAGAAAACTACTAATCATTTCTTTAGTAGTGATAAATTACTATGTTAGTACTGTGTGTAAAGACGCAGTACTAACATGGTTGAATCCTTCCTTCGATACATATCATACGAAAAACGGTACAGCCAACACACCGTCAAGTCATATCAAAATGACTTAAATCAATTCGAGCATTACGCTCAGCAAAATTTCAACATTTCAGGTTTAGAGCAGGTAACACAACTCATGATTCGTTCATGGGTACTATCGCTGATGGATGAAGGTAATTCTTCCAGAAGTGTCAATAGAAAAATTGCTTCCCTGAGATCGTACTTCAAGTTTCTTCTTAAAAGAGAGATGGTAAGTAAGGATCCAACTCAAAAAATCAAGTCTTTAAAAGTCAAAAAGGAGCTTCCCGGCTTTGCCAATGAGCAGGAGTTCTCAGATTTTCTTGATCGTCTCGTATATGATGATTCATTAGAAGGAAAAACCGAGCAGGTAATTTTAGAATTACTTTATGGAACGGGAATCAGACTTTCAGAACTGATTGGGTTAAAGGTTTCAGACTTTAAGCCCTCAGAGTCAACTATTAAGGTGCTTGGTAAGAGAAATAAAGAGCGAATTATTCCTGTTTCCAGGAGTCTATCCCAATTGTTAAAAAATCTAATAACTGAGAAAAATCATGTCTTTTCACATGACCAAGGCTCATATTTAATCGTTAACAAAAATGGAGGCCAAGCATACCCGATGATGATTTACAGAATTGTAAAAAAGTATTTAACACAAGTACCGTCATTGGACAAGAAGAGTCCTCATGCACTCCGTCACACTTTTGCAACCCACTTATTGAACAAAGGAGCCGATTTAAATGCGGTGAAAGATTTGTTGGGCCATAGTAGTCTGGCGGCAACGCAAGTTTATACACATAATTCTTTGGAAAAGCTGAAGTCGGTTTTCGATCAGGCTCATCCAAAGGCATAAGTTTAACCCTTTAAATTATAAGATCATGAAAGTACAAGTTCAATCACTCCACTTCGATGCAGACGTTAAGTTGATCGATTTCATTCAGAAAAAACTCGATAAACTAGATACCTTTTATGATAGGACAATTGATGCAGAGGTAATTCTTAGATTGAATAATGAGGGGATTCAAAATAAGACTGTGGAAATCAAGCTCAATGTTCCTGGAGAGCAACTATTTGCTCAGAAAACAAATGGTTCATTCGAAGCAGCAACAGACCACTGTGCGGAAGCATTAAGAAGACAAATCAAGAAGCATAAAGAGAAAATCGTAGCACATTAAGCTACGCACTCATTGAGAATAAAAAGCCCTGTTGGTATTACCGACAGGGCTTCTTTCTTTATAGACCGAAGGCTTCTTTTACCTTGTCTATGTAGTCCAGTTTTTCCCAGGTAAAGAGTTCAACTTCGAACTCCTGAGGTTGATTGCTGGAGTTAATGAAGGTTTTCTTTACCGTTTCATTCTTTCTTCCCATATGGCCATAAGCAGCTGTTTCTGAATACATAGGTGATCTCAGATTCAGTCGGCTCTCAATAGCATATGGTCTCATGTCGAAGATCTCAGAAACCTTTTTAGCAATTTCACCATCGCTCATATTTACTTTGCTGCTTCCATAAGTGCTGATATAGATACCCATTGGTTCTACAACACCTATAGCATAAGAAACCTGAACCAGTACCTCATCGGCTACTCCGGCTGCTACAAGGTTTTTGGCAATATGTCGTGTGGCATAGGCAGCGGAGCGGTCTACTTTAGAAGGGTCTTTGCCTGAAAATGCACCGCCTCCATGTGCTCCTTTGCCACCGTAGGTATCCACAATGATTTTTCTTCCCGTAAGACCAGTGTCTCCATGAGGGCCACCAATGACAAACTTGCCTGTTGGGTTGATGTGGTATTTGATATCATCGTTGAACAACCGCTGTATCCTTTCGGGCAACTTGGCTTTAACACGTGGAATCAGAATGTTAATGATATCTGATTTGATTTTGGCCAACATGGTATTCTCCTCATCAAAATCATCGTGCTGAGTTGATACGACTATGGCATCAATTCGAGTAGGCACATTATCGTCAGAGTATTCTATGGTTACCTGTGACTTGGCATCTGGTCTCAGATAGGTAATTTCTTTGTTTTCTCTTCTAAGATCTGCCAATACCTGAAGTATCTTATGTGACAAATCAAGAGCCAGTGGCATGTAGTTCTCAGTTTCATTGGTAGCATAGCCAAACATCATTCCCTGATCACCTGCTCCTTGCTCTTCTTTAGAAGCTCTATCTACCCCTCTGTTAATATCTTCAGACTGCTCATGAATTGCAGAAAGGACACCACAGGATTTGCTGTCAAACTGATATTCTGCTTTGGTATAACCAATTTTCTGGATTACATCACGCGCAATTCTTTGCACATCGAGATAAGTGTTTGACTTTACCTCTCCGGCAAGTACTACCTGACCAGTAGTTACCAAAGTTTCACAAGCTACTTTAGAGTCAGGGTCGAAAGCCAGAAAGTTATCAATTAAAGCATCAGATATTTGGTCTGCTACTTTGTCTGGGTGTCCTTCAGACACTGATTCTGAGGTAAATAGATATGGCATAAATTATAATTTAAGGCTGCAAAAATAGGTTTATCGCGAGAACTCTGAAAGAAAATTCGAAATCTCTAATTGGCATAAAGCAAAAAGATGGTCGGAATCTTTTTCAGATCAATTTCTTTAGCGTTCCATTTTGACACGGATTTGGTTCGAATGAGCTCCTTCTCGCCTGTAATATCGCGTGCAACACATAGGAATGAGTCTCCGCGGGCTGTTTTTATAATGTCGAAGAGGAGCGCTTCATTTCTATAAGGAGTATCCATAAAGATTTGCGTCTGATCCTTTTCTCTTGACTCCTTTTCCAGTTGCCTGATCCTTTGTTGTCGCTCTTTACGATCAATGGGTAAATAGCCGTGAAAAGCGAAGGACTGACCATTGAAACCTGATGCCATCAGGGCCATCAGTATGGATGATGGACCCACCAGTGGTTTACAGATAATACCTAACTGTTGGGCCATATGGATCAGCCTAGCTCCGGGGTCCGCTACTCCGGGGCATCCGCTTTCAGAAATAACCCCAAGATTCTTTCCCTCCAGAGCGAGCTGAGCGATATCAAAGCATTGCTCTATCGTGGTTTTCTTATCCAGAACTCTGAAGTCCAGTTCTTCTATGGTCAAGCCAAGTTTTAGGCTGCTCACATATCTGCGAGCAGTTCTCAGGTCTTCCACAAAAAAGATATCGGTATCAAGAATAGCATTTTTCACCTGTAGAGGAATAACGTCCTCCTGTGTGTCAGCAGAAATTACATTGGGTATTAAGTAGACTAGTCCCTGACTCATATTAGCACATAAAGCTGTTGACAATTTGAAAGAATTCCTGTGGCTTTTCAGCATGTAGCCAGTGATCGGCATTTTCTATAGTCTCTAACCTGGAGTCACTAAAAATGGAGTGAATCAGGTTAAGGTCGTCATTCAGTATATAATCTGACTTCGAGCCTCTGACGAATAGTGTAGGTTTGCCGAACCCGGCATTCTGATTGAGAGACTTACCTACTTCTTCAATCTTATTCGCAATTACATCCAGATTCATTTTCCATCGGAAGCCATTCTTTTCTCTGGCCAGGTTTTTCAGCAGGAATTGTCTGATACCGAAGTCTGGTATTTGCTGAGCTAGTATATCATCCGCTTCATTTCTCGACTGCAATGATGCCACCGGAACAGAGTAGAATGCTTTAATAATGGTATGATGGTGAACTGGATAGTACTTAGGCCCGATGTCGGCAACAATGAGTTTTTCAATCTTTTCTTCATGATGTGTTGCAAACTCCATGGCCGTCTTTCCCCCCATCGAATGTCCCAGCAGTGTAATTTTATCTAGTTGGAGATGGTTAAGCAGTTTAAGTAAATCTTCTGCCATCACCTGATAACTGAAGTCATCTGAATGAAAGGAATTACCATGGTTTCTCTGGTCCACAAGAATGACCTGACGGTCTTCCGCCCATTTTTTTCCTAACGTCATCCAGTTGTCCAGCGAACCAAACAGACCATGTAAAATGACCAGGGGCTTTCCTTCCCCCAGAATTTTATGATTGAGTAAACTCATATTTTAAGCTCTCTTAAATAAAGTTGGATTGTATTTTCAAGTCCATAATAAAGCGCATCACAGATCAGTGCATGTCCTATTGAGACCTCATCTATGTAAGGAATGGTTTTCACTAGGTAATTGAGGTTTTCAAGGTCGAGGTCATGGCCTGCATTAATTCCAATTCCCAATTCGTGAGCTTTTTGGGCAGCCTCAGCATAGTTTTTAATGGCCTTTTCAGGGCTTTCTTTGTAAGCAGTAGCATACATTTCTGTATACAGTTCAACTCTATCAGTACCCAGGGCCTTGGCTCCTTCAATAATATCTACCTCTGGTTCTACAAAAATCGAAACTCTAATTCCCATTTGCTTGATCTGATCGATCAGTGGCTTTAATTCTTCGGCTCTCTTAATAGTATCCCATCCGGCATTCGAAGTCAAGACATTCGGTGGGTCTGGTACCAAAGTAGCCTGGTCAGGACGAACATCATTGAGGATTTCCATAAACCTCTCGTCAGGAAACCCTTCAATGTTAAACTCTGTGCTTACTACTTTCTTGAGGTCATAAACGTCTTTTGTGGTAATGTGTCGCTCGTCTGGCCTGGGATGAATGGTTATTCCCTGAGCGCCAAAACGCTCTGCATCCATGGCTACTTGTACCACATTTGGGTTATTTCCACCCCGGGCATTTCTAATCGTAGCCACCTTATTGATGTTCACACTTAGTCTAGTCATTCAAATTGGCTTTATTGCATAACTTTGTGCGCAAGTTAATGATTTCAAATCTCACAAGAATTATTCAAGATGAGTCTAAAACAGCAAATTGATGCCGACATTAAGCAAGCAATGTTGGCTAAGAATAAAGACGAACTCAAAGCGCTTCGTTCTATCAAATCAATGATACTTCTGGCAGAAACAGATAAGGGGGCTAATGGTGAGCTTTCCTCTGATGCTGAAATGAAACTTTTGGCAAAAGCGGTTAAACAGAGAAAGGATTCCGCAGCTATCTATCAAGAGCAAGGTCGTGAAGACTTGTATCAGGTGGAGATGGATGAAGCGGAGGTAATCGAGCGTTATTTACCCAAGCAGTTATCTGAAGATGAGCTTAAGGCAGAATTGCAAAGTATAATTGCGAATGTCGGAGCTTCCGGCCCTCAGGATATGGGTAAAGTAATGGGGGCTGCCACAAAAGCACTTGCAGGAAGAGCTGATGGTAAGGCTATTTCTACCATGGTTAAAACACTACTGACTCAATAAGTGAAGACGCTGGACATCATCTTGCTCATTCCTCTCGTTTTTGGAGCCTTTCTTGGCTTTAAGAAGGGACTGTTGCTTGAGATCATTGGTGTTCTGGCTTTTATTCTGGCCATAATTGGTGGATTTAAACTGATGGAAACCGGAATGGTTTATCTATCGGAATACTTCGAAGATTTTGGCCAGCTACTACCTTTTATTTCATTTCTCATCATTTTCCTGGCTATAATTCTGCTGATCAATATGCTTGGCAAGCTGCTGAAAAAGATGATTGATATGACGCTTTTAGGAGGTTTTGACAAGTTTGCCGGGGCTATTCTTGGCCTGGTGAAATGGGCAATAGGAGTGAGTATACTGCTTTGGCTAGTCAATAACTTCGGCATTGAACTACCGGGTCAGGATGAGGAATTGGTACTATATCCGTTTCTCTCAGAGTTAGGACCAAAGCTGATTGCCAGCCTGGACGTTGTGTTGCCTTTTGCCCAGGACATGCTTGACTCAATTAAGGAATTACTCTCCCCTGTGTGATACTGCTCATTGATAATTACGATTCATTTACCTTCAATCTCGTTGACTATTTTGGTCAGCTCAATGTAGAGGTTGATGTGAGGCGAAATGATGAGCCGTTTGAAAATTTCAAAGACAACCACTATGCAGGAGTGGTATTATCTCCGGGTCCGGAGAAGCCGCAATCTGCTGGTCAGCTTTTAGCAATTACAGCTTACTATTTTGGCAGAACACCGCTTTTGGGAATCTGCCTCGGGCATCAGGCTATAGGAGTTCATTGTGGAGTTCAACTGGTTAAAGCGGCCAAGCCCATGCATGGCAAGCTATCTGAAATAGAAACCGCACCAGAAGTATTGTTTAGCGGATTGAATAAACACATTCAGGTAGTTAGATACCATTCTTTGATTTTGAAAGAACCCCCCAAGGGATTTAATGCCACGGCTAATACTGCTACCGGTGAGCTTATGGCTTTTGAAAGTAAGGCTGATAAGGCCTATGGAATACAATTTCACCCGGAAGCCGTGTTGACAGAATGCGGACTGCAAATGCTTAAAAATTGGGTTTCTTTTTATAATATTGTTTGAATGGGCTCTCGTTAATTAAGAGAACCTTTAGACGCCAAGACGTGTTTGACAAACCAGAAGATGGTAGCAGCTGACTTGATAAATCATATGATTCCCCCGCTCAAACTGACGGATGATGGTAATAAGGCCATTATTTGGATGGAAGAGTTAAGGTCCAATCAACTTCCTGTTATTGAAAAAGGACGCTTCCTTGGGTTCATTACTGAAGACATCATTCTGGAAGACAACGATCCGAAAAAGACCATCAGTGAGTATGAGTTAGAGGATCAGGGGTGTATGGTGCTGGAGCATCAGCATTTCTACGATGTAATCAGAATGGCTTCAGATTTTGATTCTCAAATGGTTGCTGTTTTGGGGGCTACCGGAGCATTTTTAGGAGTAGTTGGCATAGAAGATACCATCAGAGCCATAGCAGATTCTACGGCTGTTCAGGACCAGGGAGCCATATTGGTGCTTCTGGTGAACCATAGAGATTACTCTCTGGCAGAAATATCCAGGCTTATTGAGGGAGAGAATGCACGTATTCTGAGTGTAGCTGTAGGTAGTGATGTATCTGATAGCTCAAAATTAAGAGTAACGCTAAAGCTGAACCAGAATGAGGTCTCTCATATTGTTGCCTCACTGGAGAGGTTTGGGTATAAAATAATTGGAAGATTTCAGGAAGAAGAGGTAAAGTCGAACGACAAGGAACGTTTTGACATGCTCATGAAATACCTCAACATTTAAGCACATGAAGATAGCGGTTCATGGAAAGAGTACAGGCCCTGAAGCACAGGGCTGTATTTCCGACATCATTGAATACCTTCAGTCAGACGGTATCGACCTCTCTATTTCAGAAGAGTACAGAAAGGACTTATCGGAAAAGGACTTTAATATCCATAGTCTTAAAACCTTCAGAAAAGGGCAGAGTCTTTCAGAGTTCGACTTTGTATTGAGTCTGGGAGGTGACGGAACAATACTGGATACTATTACCTATACCGGAGAATCAGAAACACCAATTGTAGGGATTAACCTTGGCAGGCTCGGCTTTTTGGCTACAATTCCGCGCAATGAGATCAAGCAGGCATTGGATAAACTGATTGCCGGAACCTATGATATTGAATCGAGATCATTGATTCATGTCGATTCAAATCAAGACCTTTTTGAACCATTTAACTTTGGTCTCAACGAGCTTACCATAGTGAAGAAAGAGACTTCTTCAATGATAGTTGTTCATGCCTATGTAGATGGAGATTACCTCAATTCATATTGGGCCGATGGTTTGATCGTGTCAACCCCAACCGGATCAACAGGGTATTCGCTGAGTTGTGGAGGACCATTAATTCACCCTAGTCTTAAGAACTTTATCATTACACCGGTTTGCCCACACAACCTTAATGTAAGACCTATTATTCTGTCAGATAGAAGTGAAATTACCTTTGAAATTGAGGGAAGATCGAGACAAGTCATGGTTTCGCTCGACTCAAGATCGCATAGTGTAGACGATACGGTAGAAATTACCGTTAAGAGAGAGGAGTTTGAGGCAAAGCTGGTAAGATTTCCCGAGACAAGGTATTTTGACACATTGAGACAAAAGCTAAATTGGGGCCTGGATGCCCGAAACTGACTTAACAATATTTAACTCGACTACAATTAAACATATTCTTCAGTTGTCTAGCTTGCGCACATATCGTACGGATAAACTGTCTGTTAGCAAATTATTGCTCACTTTCTCCTTCGCGTTACTCTCATTGACCAGCTGGGCTCAATTGTCTGAAATAGGTATTGAGATTGGGGCCAACAACTATGTTGGTGATGTGGTGAGAAAATATGATTTCAGCAATAATGCTCTTGGCGGACAGTTCTTCATCAGAAAACACCTCAATGAAGGGGTGAGTTACAGAATCTCTGCCGGTGTTGGTAAGATAAAAGGTGCAGACGATGAAGCCTTTGACGTATTTTCAGCTAACAGAAGAGCCTCATTTGATGGTAGCTTTGTAATGACTGATTTATTGCTTGAGTATCATTTTCTAAATTATAGAAATGAGAAACTGGAGCAGTATTGGACGCCATATGTATTCTTTGGAGCCGGTCTCTATCGTATGGAAGGTCAGGACCAGGATTTCAATAGCTACGACACCGGAATGAACTTGAGAATACCCGTGGGCATAGGTGTCAAACTGCGTCTGGATCGGAGATGGGTTCTGGGATTGTCTACTTCAGCGATCAAGACCAACTCCGACTTTATCGATAATGTATCAGTTAATAATCCGAACATTAAGAATTATGTAGGAGGAAATCCCAACGATGATGACTGGATGTTCAACACTTCTATTTCCCTGAGCTATACCTTCTACAAGATTGTTTGTTGGAAGCCCTTCTTCTAATCTGGTTGACAAAGAGTGTATTAGCATTTAAAATGCTGGTTCATTTTTGTACCTTCGCACTCGATTTTTCGAGAAGTGTGTAGATGAAGGAAAAAATCAAGCAGGATAGTCTTCCAAAGCATATTGCCGTAATCATGGATGGTAATGGCCGATGGGCCAAGAAAAAAGGTGCTGCCCGCGTGTTTGGGCACAAAAGTGCCATAAAAGCCGTGCGTGATGTGACAGAAGGTTGTGCCGAATTGGGAGTAGAATACCTGACGCTTTACGCATTTTCAACAGAGAACTGGAATAGGCCAAAGTTTGAAGTTACCGCATTGATGGAGCTTCTGATTTCGACCCTGACTTCTGAAATTAAAACACTGACTGACAACGATATTCGTTTAGAATCAATTGGAGATCGGGCTAGCCTGCCTCCAAAATGTCAGCGTGAACTCGAGGAGGCTATTGCCAAAACGAGTAACAACAAAAGAATGACCCTTGTACTGGCGCTTAGCTATAGTGGTCGTTGGGATATTACACAGGCTGCCCGCCAAATGGCTTTAGATGTTGAGGCCGGTAAACTGAAAGCTGAAGAAATTAGTCAAGATACGATAGACAAATACTTGGTTACCTCGGGAATACCTGATCCTGAGTTGTTAATAAGAACAAGTGGTGAGCAACGTATAAGCAACTTCCTTTTATGGCAAATGGCTTATACTGAGTTCTTTATAACCGAAACTTTATGGCCAGACTTCCGAAGGGAGCATTTATATGAAGCCATAGTTTCTTATCAGGAAAGAGAAAGAAGATTTGGAAAAACTAGCGAGCAATTAAAGAAGTGAGTTCGGGAATGAGAAAAGTATTTGTAGTTGTATCCTTCTTGATGATTACCGTAGGCAGCTTGTGGTCACAGGTAAGATATGGAGTGAACGCTGGTGAGGGAGTTCAAATCGACTATTCTAACCCAAAAGTATTTGAAGTAGCAGATATCAAGTTCACAGGGCTGAATGTCCTTGATGAGCGCGCATTAATATCTTTTGCCGGTATTAAAGTGGGAGACCGTATTGGTATTCCCGGCCGCCAGGTATCAGAAGCCATTAAGAAGCTCTGGAATCAGGGAATTATTGCCGATGTGCAGTTCTGGTTGACGAAGACTGAAGGTGACAGAGCCTTTATCGAAGTAAAAATTACCGAAAGACCACGTATCCTGAATTATTCAGTTGAGGGTGTTGGATCAGGACAAATTTCCGAGTTGAAAGATCAATTGGGTGTTGTTGGTAAAGTGGCTAGTGCACCTCTGATTAAAAACTCTGAATTGGTTATCAGAAAGTATTTCATTGAGAAAGGGTTTCTTAACGTAACCGTTCAAACTGAACAGAATTCAGACAGCCTTTTAAGTGATGGTGTTAACCTGAAGTTTATTGTTGACAGGAAAGCCAAGGTTAAAATCAATAAGATTGATTTTAAAGGTAATGACTCTTTTGACAACTCCAGGCTGAAAAAGGCTATGAGAAATACCAAAGAGAAGCCTCGTTTCTGGTTGGTGAATCGCCTTTTTGAGCAAGTATTTAATACAAGGCCTAATACTATTGGGGCCTATCTTGATTCAACTTATGAGGTATCTAACAAGGACTTTAAAGAGTTCATTAATGACAATGTGAAACTCAACTTTCTGAAAGGCTCCAAATTCATCGAGGCCAAATACAGGGAAGATAAGAATGCTTTGGTAGCCTTTTATAACTCGAAGGGTTACAGAGATGCAGAGATCGTCTCAGACGAGGTAACCAAGGTGAGTGAAGATTTTATAGATCTCAACATTGAGGTGGATGAAGGTACACAGTATTACATCAGAAATATAGACTGGGTAGGTAACTTCAAATACACCGATGAATACCTGACTGAGAAACTAGGCATCAATAAGGGAGATATCTATAACAAGCAAAAGATAGATCAGAGAACCCAATTCGATAATGAAAGCGGTGATGATATCATGTCTCTTTATCAGGATGATGGTTACTTATTCTTCCAACTCGATGTAGTAGAGGTTAGAGCCGAAAATGACTCTATCGATCTCGAAATGAGAATGTATGAAGGAGAGCAGGCGACTATCAAAAGAATTATACTGAAAGGGAATGACAGAACTTCTGATCATGTAGTATTGAGAGAAATCAGAACCTTGCCAGGACAGAAATACAGTAGACGAGACCTGATCAGAACTATCAGAGAGTTAGGTCAGTTAGGGTATTTCGATCCGGAGCAAATCAACCCTCAGCCAATCCCTAATATTCAGGATGGTACTGTGGACATCATCTTCAACCTGGTAGAAAAGTCTTCTGACCAAATCCAGCTATCTGGTGGTTTTGGTGGACCGTTTGGCTTTGTCGGTACGGTAGGACTTTCTCTGAATAACTTCTCTATCCGTAATATTGGCAATTGGGACAAATGGAGACCTTATCCTAGTGGAGATGGGCAAAAGCTTTCTGTTCAGGTTCAGTCTAATGGTAGACGATTCAGAAACCTGAGCTTTGTGTTCTCCGAGCCGTGGTTGGGCGGTAGAAAACCAAACAACTTCACCGTTAGTGTGAACAGAACCGTCAACCGTAGTATCGACTTCTTCAATAACAATGAAGTACTGGGCTTCCTAAAGGCAACCGGTTTCTCAATCGGTTTGGGTAGAAGGTTAACATGGCCTGATGATTACTTCCAGATTCAGAATAGTATCAGATACCAGTTTTATGAAGTATCAAACTTTGGTAACACCCTTGGCTTCTCTAGTGGTAGATCAAACAGTTTAACATTCAATACGACAATCTCAAGAAGTAATATTGACCAGCCGACCTATCCATCATACGGTTCTCAATTCACCCTGGCAATCAATGCGACTCCTCCGTGGTCAGTCATTAGCCCGGATAATTATGGACCGGAGATTTCAGAGAGTGAAAGATATAAGAAGGTAGAGTATCATAAGTGGATGCTTGATTACTCCATGTTCATTCCGTTGAATGATAAGTTTGTAATCAACGCCAGAGCACACTTAGGATTCATTGGTACATACTCTAAAAGAACAGATTCAGGGCCATTTGAGAGATTCCTTCTGGGAGGTAATGGTCTGAACGGTGCTAATAACTTTATAATTGGACAGGATATAATTGCGTTAAGAGGTTATGAAGATAACGTGATTGACCCTGTTGACCCGGAAACCGGTTTTAGAGGAGGTATCATCTATAACAAGTTTACAGCAGAATTGAGATACCCTGTATCCAAACAGCCAACATCTACCATTTATTTGCTGGCCTTTGGAGAAGCAGGTAATACCTGGATTGATTTCAGTGAGTACTCACCAAGAAATCTGTTCCGTTCTGCCGGAGTAGGAGCAAGAGTGTTCTTACCAGCCTTTGGTTTGTTAGGTATTGATTGGGCTTATGGCTTCGATCAGGATGATTCACTGACTCCTGCTGTTGTGGGTGGTTCTCAGGTGCATTTCACTATAGGACAACAAATTAGGTAGGCTATGCACAAATTATTATCCACGGTAGCATTATTGACATTAATCTCTAATTTTGCGCTGGCTCAGGGCAACGGCTATGGGCAGAAGATTGGACATTATGATTCCGAATATGTCTTAAATCAGCTTCCAGAATATGCTGAAAAGAAAAAGGAGCTGGAAGCACTCGCCAAGACTTACGACAAAGAGGTACGAAGTTTGTATGATCAGCTGGAAAAGATGAGAGCCGAGTTAAGAGCTAACGAGGTTTTGCTTACTCCGGCTATGATTGAAGACAGGAAGAAGGCCATTGAGGCTAAGAACCAGGAGGCAATCAACAAAAACACAGAGCTTTTTGGTTTTGACGGACTCTACTATAAAAAAGTAGATGAACTATTGACACCGCTTAGAACGAAAGTCAACCTGGCGGTTGAAGTAGTAGCAAAGAAATACGGGCTGGATTATATGTTTGATAAGGCAGCCGATGTAGGGATAACATACAGCAACCCGGTTCATGATTATACAGAGTTTATTCTGGAAGAACTGGGAGCTCAACAAAAAGGAAACTAAAACATTAAATAAGTTAAGATGAAGCGTAAATTTTTAGTGATGGTGGCTTTTGTTCTGGTAACAGCAGCAGCGAAAGCTCAGGAATTTAAGATTGGATATACTTTCTTAGAGTACATAGTGTATAATATGCCAGAGATTGAAGGAATTTCTTCCGAATTGGAAACTTACCAGACGCAGTTAGGCACTCAGATTCAAACTAAACAACAGGAACTCCAGACTAAGTATACCCAACTACAGCAAATGGCTCAACAGCCTAATGCCAATACAGTGGTTTTGCAGGAAAGAGAGAACGAGATCCTCAACCTCAGAGATCAGCTCGATAAATTCACAGCTCAGGCAGATCAGGCTTACGCTGTAAAACAAGCTGAAAAAATGAACCCTGTTTATTCTAAGGTTCAGGATGCGATCGAAGAAGTGAGAAAAGAAAATGGTTTTGCTATGATCCTGAACTCAAGAATCGGTAGCTCAGCAGGTATTATCTTGGCCGCTGATGAAGCTTTGGATGTGACTGAATTAGTATTCAAAAAATTAGGTGTTCCAATGCCTCAGAATCAGCCGGAAGACAGTGCAGCACCAATATCTGGTACTGACACCGGCAAAGGCAACTAAGATTAAAAAACATATTTAAGCCAAAACCTCTTCATTCGAAGAGGTTTTTTTATTTTCAATTCATGTTAACCCCCCTTCAATCAGGAGATCAAATAGCAGTTGTGGCCACAGCCAAGAGACTGGAGAAGTCTATTGATGAAGGGGTGAAGTTGTTGGAAAGTTGGGGGTTGAAAGTCCATAGAGGTCAATTCCTGAGTGCCGATTCAGATTACTTTGCCGCTACAGATGAACAAAGGCTTCAGGATTTGCAATGGGCATTAGATTCACCGGAGATTAAAGCCATTGTTTTTGCTCGGGGAGGATATGGCACTACTCGTATTTTGGACCAGATTGATTTTACGGCATTTAAAGAATTTCCTAAGTGGACCATAGGCTTCAGTGATTTAACCAGTTTCCTGCTACAAGCGGGTCAGTTATTTATCCCCGCAGTACATGGGCCCATGGCTTACACTCTGGGGCAGGATGAGCCGTCTGATGCTCTCCTCAGGAACTTGCTCTTTGGACAGCACGATTTTGAAATTGATCTGAGTCCAAATTCTCATAATATAGAAGGAACTACTTCGGCTCAAATAACAGGGGGTAACCTAAGTCTGATTTATGAATCTATTGGGGCAGGTAATGAGATTGATACTGCCGGAAGAATTCTATTCCTTGAAGAAATTGGAGAAGATTTCTATTCGGTAGACCGAATGCTTAATAAACTGAAAAGGACAGGTAAGTTGAATGATCTCAAGGGCTTGTTGGTTGGAGACTTTACAAATGTGAAGGATTCTAATGGCTACTTCAGTATGAGCTTAAACGAATTGATCAGTTCTTACTTTGATCACCTGAGTTGCCCAAAAGTATTTGGTTTTCCGGCAGGTCATGAAAAACGAAATGTACCATTGATTTTCCATCAGAATGCTCAATTAAACATTACGCCTGAAAGGTTGAATCTCAAATATGTCTAAATCAAGAATCCGGCCAGAAGACCAGCCAGAATGATTAAAGGTGGAGGCACCTTGGTATAAGTGAGCAGTAGGAAGGTCCCAATTACTACCGAGACGTTTAGCACAGAGTTGTCTATAGGTTCGAACAGGAGGAAGGCTGCTGCGGCCACCATGCCCGCACTCGCTGCGTGAATACCCTCTAATGAAGCGCGTACCACACGGTACTTCTTGAGGCTGTCCCAAAACCTGATAACAAAGAAGATCAGAAATGTGCCTGGGAGGAATATACCGCAGGCAGCTATAAAACCTGCCAGGATTTGCCCCCCTATTCCCAGGTCGCGTACGGAAAGTGCTCCTACAAAGGAACTAACCGAGAAGGTTGGTCCGGGAACGGCCTGAACCATGGCCAGCCCCGATAGGAATTCCTCAGAACTCAAATAACCTTTGAACTCCACAAACTCTTTGTTGAGGAAGGGGATCAAAACCTGTCCTCCTCCGAAGATCAAACTACCATTACGATAGAAATTCTCAAAGAGCAATACAATTCTGTCCTGGGTAATGGCTCCGAGAATAGCGGCCGCAATAAGTACGAGACCCCAAAGTGTGAAATTTCCCCATTTGATTTTAATCTTTTCCTTCACCTCAATTTCCTGCTTCTTGTATTTGAAGGCAGTAAGCGTTCCTGCAAAAACCAAGACAATAGGGAGAGCAGCCGGCTTAGAGATGAAATAAGTGACAATGGCGGAAAGAGCCATGAGTGCTCCGGCCGTTTTGGTGGTAACCATTCTGGAGGCAATGACATAGGCTCCGTAACTAATGAAACCTACCGCCATGGGTTGGATAAATTTGGTGAATTCGAGAGAGAAGTTCTTGGTCTGATAATTATCGACCAGAATGGCAGCTGTTGTCATTATGGCTACAGCCGGAATCATCCAGACAAGCAAAGTCAGATAAGCCAGGTTGGCGCCTCCTATTCTGAATCCAATCGCTGTAATGGTTTGAGTTGAAGTTGGTCCCGGTAGAATCTGGCAAAGTGCATAGAGTTCCATCAGTTCTTCTTCTGAGATATAACCCCGCTTCTTCACCATAATTTTGAGAAGCATAGCAAGATGAGCCTGCGGACCACCAAAAGCACTGATGGCCAGTAGAAATACATCTTTAAGAAAGATGAAATATCGGATGCGCTTAACCGCTCCCAAGGCTTATTTCTTTCTTAAGCCTATCTCACGTAAACGCTCTTCCAGAAATTCGCCTGCAGTAATGTCTTCGTACAATTTCGGATTGTCCTCATCAATGCAGTTTTCCAGGCAAGTCAGATCCATTTCTGACCTCGGGTGCATAAAGAATGGTATAGAGAAACGAGATGTACTCATTTTCTCTTTTGGAGGGTTTACTACCCTGTGGATAGTAGACTTCAATTTGTTATTGGTATGTCTGGAGAGCATATCTCCCACATTCACCACAAGCTGTTCTGGAAGGGCAGTGATGGGAATCCACTCACCATCTTTTCTCAATACCTGAAGACCATCCGCACTAGCTCCCATCAACAGTGTGATGAGGTTGATATCTCCATGCTCAGCAGCCCTTACTGCGTCAGCTGGAACCTCATCAGGATTTTCGATTGGGAAGTAATGAATCGGTCTTAGAATGCTGTTCCCGTTATGAACCTTGTTGTCAAAGTAGTGCTCATCAAGCTCCAGATAGAGGGCAATGGCCTGAAGCATTTTCACTCCGGCAGCCTCCAGGGTTTTATAAACCTCAAGAGCAATGGACTCCATTTCAGGAATCTCATCCGGCCAGATGTTGTCAGGGTATTGTTCCTTGATAGGATCACCATCGGTTACATCCTGGCCTACATGGTAAAACTCTTTTAAATCACCAGTGCTTCTACCTTTGGCATGCTCTTTTCCCTTTCCGATGTATCCTCTTTGTCCGGCCAGTTCCGGAACTTCATATTTTTGCTTCACCTCGTCAGGCATAGCAAAGAATTTCTTGATGGTTGAGTAAAGCTTTTCAGTCATCTCATCAGTCAGGCCATGGTTCTTTATAGCCACAAAACCGATGTTGTTGTAGGCGTCTCCCAATGCCTGAACAAAGGCAGCCTTCTGTTCCGCTGTACCCTGGGTGAAATGTGCTAAGTCCAAAGAAGGGACTTCATCGTATAGAATTGAGCTCATGAGTATTACGTTTGAGATTCAAAATAAGCAATAAGTGTTGAATTCAGCTAGTCATAATGGTTTTCAATACCTCAATTGATTTGATTTCTTTCAGACTATCTGTATGACTTTGGTAGAATTTGATGATATGGTCTAACACATCTCTCCTGAAGCTATTGGGGATACTGATAGCTGCCCCAATATTTTCGTTCATCAACCGATCGAGCAGAGCCAATTCATCTTTAACCAGGTTGTAATGATAACCCGCTTCTTCCAGTTGATGAATAAGGTCTTTTCCATCTTCCGGACCAAATCCCAAAAAGGTGGTGGCTTTAAGTAATAATTGTAGGTGGAAGTTGTTCAGTGCTTCAGATTGATGATCGAAATAGATCAGGGCTTGCTCAAGGAAGTCGAAGAGATTTTCGTTTTCAGATTCATTCCTTAACACTTTGCCGAATATCTCCATCAGAAAAATACCAATGGCTCTTTTGGTTGGGTCGAAAGGAATGCTCTGATAGCTAACCTGAAACTTAGCTTCCGAAATACGCTGAATGTCTTTATCCGGTTTATGATAAACTACCATATCCAGAATACTCAGGGGTTGGTAAAGGGCAGTTTTACCTCTCGATTTTTTACTCCTTACCCCATTCACGATGAATGATTGCATCCCGAATTTCCGGGTGAATATGCGCGCAATGATGGAAGTCTCACTGTATTTGATGGTGCCAAGCACAATGCCTTGAGTATGATGCAGCATTAGATGACAACAATTTTGGTCACATAAGTCTCCAGGCCATCACTACTGGCACTAAAAACCAGGTATACACCAGACTTAACTCTCGAGTTATTAAGGTCTCTGCCATTCCAGATGGCGGTGCTGCCATTGGCCCTAATTTCCTTCACCAGTTTACCCGAGATGTCTGTTACTTTGACTTGCGCATTGTTGACAAGCCCCTCAATGACTATTTGACCATTGAAACTAGGAGAAACAGGATTGGGATAAACCTTAACATTTTGATGCGTGTCTGTCCCTTCAGTAGCATCACTTCTGAAAGCAATAGCCCCTTTGTCAGTGGTAATGAGTAATTCGCCTGACTGGGGTTCAATCGCTACGGAAAGAATCAGATTGGATGGAAGGGGGCTGTTATCACTAGTAAAGTGGTAGATGAGTTCTTCACCCGAAGAAGAGAAAAGCCAAATGCCGTTATTTCGGGTTCCAAACCACTTCCTGTTGGCAGGATCAATGGCCATATCTGTGATGTACTCATTGCGCAGCAAAAGCCTGTTCTCATAAATGGGCACCGAGGCTGTTAGGGAGCCTCCTTCCAATATGGTAAATGGATTAGTGAAAAATGCGACTCCCTGGCTTGTCGACACCCATACAAAGAAGTCCTGATCCAGTTCAATATCCGTCACCTCATTTGAGGGTAATCCTCCCTGCCCACCATTTCGGTTCAGGTATCTCTCACGGTTGGAAGATTCATTAAACACGACAATACCACCTCCTTCTTCAGGGTCTACCGTAAGCCATTTGTCCCCATTAGGGCCAATGAAAAGATCTGTGGAGAATCTTGCCAATGGATAATCAGGGCTATGGTTTTGCCAGGAATCATTGGAAGGGTCATAAGTGAAGATTGAGTTTGACCGATCGTAGAATGTTGTCCAGATCAGCCCATTTTCATCTGTAGTAATGGAGCTTAGGTTAAAACTATTGTCGATTGATTCAGGGCCTGAGCTCGGGTCTATAAGTGCTTGGGAACCGTCCAGTTTAAACAAGCCCTGATTAAATGAAGCGAAGTAGGTTTCCTGGTTCAGTTCAAGGGCGTCTATTATCTGACCGATAGGTGTATTTGAGGTAGTGACTAAGGAAGGGCTTTTCCATGTATTTTCATTATAATCATACCAGTTGAGCGTGTGCTCGTCATTCAGGTTGGTAAATGAAGAAGGGACTGTGTAGATATTTTTCCCAAATCGCTCAGCTTTATATGAGATATCTACAGAAGGGCCATTGATATTAAAAGACACGGGATCTGTTGTTCCCCTGGCCAGTTTCAGCAGACCCGTACCTTCTGTGGCAATCCATAGGAAGGAGCCTTCAGTCAAAACCGTATTGATACTAAATGAAGAGTTATCTCTGGTATAAATAGTGGTTTGGTCTGACTCGGTTAATGATATGATTTCTGAGGAGGTGACGACCAGGAGTTCATTACCCACACTTTCAAGTGAGCTGATCGTATTTGAAAAATTCTGATAAAAGATCCAATCGTCACCTTGTCGGAGAAACAGGTCATTCTCGCTCGATGCAAAAAAGCCGAAATCAGTTATGGCCAAGTGCTCAAAACGGATTCCTTCCAGGCTTCTTTCCCAGTTATTATAATCCTGCCTGTTGATGCTAGAAGCCAGACTGGCAGCCATAAGACCGTTGTCGGTTGCTGCGAAAATGCTATCGTTAAAAATCTTTACGGAATTGATGGCTAACGGACTTCCACCCGGACCAAGATTCTGATAAGCTTCACGAAGTTCATTCTGATTCTGATCATAAACAATGATACCAAGCCCACCGGCCATGTAGACCAGCTGACCATCGATTTGAATGGATGAAAAGCGCTTAGATTGAGTAGTTTCAAAGTCGAGCACCGTGGTGATGTTGTTGACGCTGGAAGGGGTTACAATATCAATATTGCCATTATTATAGCCGATAATTAAGGTTTCACCATCATTAAGAAGCTGAATGGCTCCTATTCCCACATCGCTTAATCCATTAATTTTATTGAGTCTTTCAACACTCCCTTCTTCACGATCTATGGCAAAAATGGTATTCTCGGTAGCAGCATACAATTGATTGGAGCCCAGTGAAAGTTGACGAATATGGTCATAGCTGAAATGGGTTTTCCAACCCAATACAGGGGTGTTTTGGCCAAATATCGCAGGACTAACCAACAGGCCTATGATGGCAAAGATGTAGATGAATTTATGCTTTCCCACCTGGCTTTTTGAGCGTTGCTTTTTCCTTTTGACCTTCATAGAAATACTTTCTATTCCTGGCCTGGTAAATATCTTGTTCACCCAACTCAACGGTTTTCTCACTATCGGTCAGTTTGAAAGAGAACGAGGCCAGTGAACCACTTATGGCACAAATGGCGTGGAGTTTTGTGACAAACTCTGCTATGGCCAGTAAGAAGGGCATGGGGCCAAAGGGTTGACCATTGGCATCCATATCGAGTCCCGCTACAATGACCCGCTTGCCATTGTTCGCTAGTTTACGGCAAACATCTACAATTTCCTGATCGAAGAACTGAGCTTCATCTACTCCGATTACGTCACTATCACCAGCCAGTAAGAGTATGTCAGAGGCAAACTGAACGGGGGTGGAGCGGATGGCTGTCTTATTATGAGACACCACGTCTTCATCATCATACCTCGTATCTACAGCCGGCTTAAAGATCTCAACCTTTTGCTTGGCAATGGTGGCACGCCTGAGTCTTCTAATCAGCTCTTCTGTTTTCCCCGAAAACATACAGCCACAGATGACCTCGATACTACCTGTAGTATGTTCTCCCGGAATATTGCTTTGCGGTTCAATGAACATGTTAGTCCGTATAGGTTAAATGTGGAAACTTATTTTGTTCGGCAACACTCACTTCAATATCTCCATTCAGTGTGTTTTGACAGGCCAGCCTTTCATTTTCCTTCAATCTACCCAAATCGCTGAACTTTTGCTCAGACTCTTTGAGCTCACCAAAATGCTCCATGCCCTTGTGAACAACAAGTCTGCAAGTGGTACATCTACCTTTTGCTCCACAGGCAAACATCCAATCTATTTGATTGTCATGAATAATTTTAAGAATAGAGTCGTTACTAGATGGAACATCTATTAGTGTATTGTTTAGATTTCGGATTAGGATTTTGGGCATTATGCTTAATTTAACTTTGAAAAACTGCCGTACATGCTTTATCAACTAAAACAGTCAGAAGTACCTTCGGTTAGCCAGAAAATTGGCGAAACCATTTGCGATAAAACCTTTCAAAATTATACAAAAATTGATGGCGAACATTTGATTTCCCTGACCAATTCAAGGCAGGTCAATTCCTTTCTCATTCGATCTTTATTTACTCAATGGAGAAAGGAGGTTGAGAAACTGGAGAGCCCTTATTTTGATTTTAAGCATGAGAAGGTAAAGGAGGCACTGAAGAACTTCATGAATGTACTTTCTAACCATATTAGCATAGACAGGCATCACTTACAACCGATACTAACCCAGGCTATTTCCGATACAATTCTTATCGCTTTTGAACCCAGGCTCTTTCTTGAGCATGTGTTGGACCGGTCTGCCAAACCACAGGATTTTAAGCTTCAACTTAAATACATTAAGAATAACCGGGAGCTTTTTAAAAACCTGATTGAACAGATTGGAGACTTCGATACGAAGGCCAGTATTCTTCAGGCTTATGATGATCTGAAAGCCACGGATCGGGAAGAAATCGATCCTAAGGCATTTTTAGATAAACTAAATTCATTAGAGGTGTTGGAGTCATTGTTCGATGTAAAGGAAGAGCCCAAGCCAATTCCTGAACCAATGGTTCCACCGGTTGAAGAGACAAAAGAGGAGGTTCAGCCTGAACCTGCGAAGCCATCCCAACCTGAGCCGGTGCGAAAGGCTTCTGATGAGCAACAGGCATCGACACTGAACGATCGATTTGAATCATCCTCGAAAGGACAGACTCTGGCGGAAAAGCTTCAACGAAAAGTCAACAAGTCAATTGAGGCCAGCTTAACCCTTAATGAAAAGTTCATGTTCCAGAATAACCTCTTTCATGGCGATAATGCCCGTATGAAACAGGCTTTTGCAGCTATTGATCAGGCCATGAGCCTTCAGGACGCTCTAAATAGAGCCAATGCTTTCAACGATGGTTGGGATATGGATAGCGAGGAAGTTGAAGCTTTCATGGGAGTGTTGGAGAGACGGTTTTCTTAAGTCGACTATCAGTTATCAGAAATCAGTATAACAGAGCAAGAAATTAATATCTCAAAATTTAACTTCTTGAAAGCACCTGAGCTCTATGCATATCAATTTTGAGCAAGACAAAGAGCATAATGGTAAATGACCATAGTGAAGAGCCCCCATAACTAAAGAATGGCAGAGGAATACCAACAACCGGGAAGAGCCCTATGGTCATGGCGATGTTAATGGTAAAATGAAAGAAGATTATCCCTGCCACGGCATAGCCATAGAATCGGGCAAACTTTGACTTTTGCCGTTCAGCTATAAAAACTATTCTTAATATGAGTGCGATAAAAAGGAAAATCATGACAGCACTACCCAGCCAGCCATGTTCTTCTGCCAGGGTACTGAAGATAAAATCGGTACTCTGTTCAGGTACATAACCAAACTTGGTTTGTGTTCCCTCCAGAAAACCTTTGCCGGAAAAACCACCGGAACCAATGGCAATTTTAGACTGCTCCAGGTTCCAACCCTCTGCCTGAGGATCTACTAGCTCAGGACGGAAAATGGCTTCAATCCTTTTTCTTTGATATTCTTTGAGTACCTCATTTAGAAAGTAGTCTGTCCCCAGTACGAAACCTGAGACAACAATGGTCATAATTAAGGTGGCGAAAATTCTCTTTCTTGTTTTCTCCTGAAACAGGATTGCCAGTAGCGTTAATGTGCCGATACCGATAAAGATATATTGCTGTGGAAGCAGAAGAGTAAGTATAAAAAGTACGGCTATACTGATTCCCAGAATCAGGTAGATGGCAGGAAAGCCTTCCCTGTAAAGAGGAATGAGTAAAGCGGCAAAAACCATTGAAGATCCTGTATCTGGCTGTAATTGAATCAGACCAATAGGGATGATAATCATTAACAACACCTTTACCTGGGTACTGAAATCGGTGAGTTTAACATGGTTGGTAGAAACATACCTGGCCATGAACAAGGCTGTGGCCAATTTGGTAAATTCAGCAGGTTGAAGCCTGAAGGCTCCAATTTCGAACCAGGCTTTGGCCCCATTCACCTCTCGTCCAAATACCAGAACTCCCGCTAGTAACAAGACCATTACAAAATAGAGGATAGGAGCAAAGGACTCGTAAATTCTGAAGTCCAAAAGAAGAATGACGGTAATCAGTATAACCGATGTGCCTATCCAGAGTAATTGTTTACCCGACTCCAGAGTAAGATCAAAAATGCTTTGCTCCTGAACAGGATCATAAACGGAGGCGAAAATATTGAACCAGCCTAAGGTAACCAGTATAAAATACAGGAATACAACCAGCCAGTCCAGGTCTCCAAAAAGTCCGCCCTCTCGTCTCAATTTTCAGTTTCTAATCCTATCAGGTATTCTTTATTGAGAATGTACTTCTCTTTATCGAACCAGGTCTTTTTAATATAGCCCCTGATGTACTTTTCAATAATAAGACTTGCCGTAACAGCAGATGCACCACCACCCCATCCGGAGTTTTCGGTATAGACTGCGATGGCAATTTTAGGGTCTTCTGCTGGCGCAAAAGCCATGAACACGGAGTGATCCAGGGTCTCATCTTTAACACCGTTTTCGGCTGTCCCTGTTTTTCCTGCAATGGTAATGTCTGAAATAACGGCTCTTCCTGCAGTCCTTTTCACTGCTTTGGTCATGCCATCAATAATGGCCGGGTAGTAGTCATCTCCCTTACCGGTATAGTGCTTTTCGAACTCCAGTTGAGTCACTTCTCCATTATCTTCCAGCTCCCGCACAAGGTGCGGAGTATAATAATAACCCCTATTGGCAATAATGGCGGCCAGGTTGGCTACCTGAAGAGGTGTTACCTCTAATTCACCTTGCCCAATGGATAAAGAGTAAATGGTACTATATGCCCAGCTTCCTTTTTCCTTAGGGTATATTTTATGGTAATAGTCGGCATCAGGGACAGTTCCAGGAACTTCACCCTTAATATCAAGACCAAGCTTGTTTCCAAAACCAAATTTTCTAACCGCTTCAGCCCACTTCTCCATGCCGATATGAGTATCTGTAAAGTAGCTGCTGGAAAGCCCCTGGTTTACTGTTCGTCTCATCACCTCCCAGAAATAGTTATTGGAAGAATACTCAATCCCTCGAGATACATCGTACAGACCGGCAGGAGCATGATCTCCGAGATTATTCAGATTTACCTTAATAGGATCAGTTGTATTTATTACACCTTCATCGAGTGCGATGAGGGCCTGAACTGTTTTAAAGATTGATCCGGGAGGATATTTCGCTTGAATGGCCCTGTTAAATAATGGAGCTGTAGTGTCATTTTTGATTTCATCGAAATACTTACCAAAGTTCTTTCCAGATAGCTGATTAGGGTCATAAGATGGGGCAGAAACCATCACCAGTATTTCCCCTGTTGAAGGTTCAATAGCCACTACGCTGCCTCTTTTCCCGGCCATTAGTTTTTCCGCATAGGCCTGAAGGTCCAGGTCTATGGTTGTGATAAGGTTTTTGCCTGGAATAGAAGCAGTATCCAGTTCACCATTGCGATAATTACCTTTCTCGATGCCGTTAACGTTTACGACTTTTCGGCTAACACCTCTTTCTCCCCGAAGTATTTCTTCATAGTGCTCCTCCAGGCCGGTTATGCCTTTGTAATCTCCAGATTTGTAGTAATCTGTGGTGTCTTTTTCTAAATCCTGTGGACTTACCTCTCCAATGTAACCGACCTCATTAGCGAGAATAGGTTGGGTATACCTTCTTACCGTTCTGGGATTCACATAGAAGCCACCAAACTGATACATATGATCCTGAATTTTGGCATACTTCTCATGCGAAAGCTTTTTTAGGAAAGCAGAGGGTTTCACAGGAGAATAGGACCGGGCCTTCTTCATATTAGCCACAAACTCCTCTTCGGTAATCTCGAACAGTTGGCAGAATTCAGTAGTGTCATTAACAGAAACATCTCTGGGTACTACCATCAGATCATAAATGGGCTCATTGTAAACAATCAGCTTGTTGTTCCTGTCATACATCAATCCTCGGAAGGGATACTCAGTGATGGTATGAATGATGTTCCTTTCGGCCTTCATCTGATAGGTTTTATCTACAACCTGTAAGGCAAAAAGCTTAACCAGGAAAACGACTCCAATTAAAATGAAAATACCCTGAATAATATATCTTCTGTTTTCTAACATGGCCTAGCTGGATTTCGGATAAAAAAGATACTGCGTAAAGACAACAAATACCAATGTTACAACGGTGGAAACCAGGGCCTTTGTTATAGTATGCCAGAAGAATTGTGCTGAACCTGCCTCAATAAAAAAGACAATGCAGCAATAAGAAAATATCAGAGGGGCAGCATAGGCCAAAAACCACTGAACTCCATAGTTATTCAAGATCATCAGGTCATTCACTTCATAACCACTTCTGGGGAGGATTATGCCCATCCAGAAAGGTCTGATGAACATGATAAAGACGGCTGCTGAAGCATGTATGCCCAGCGTCTGAGAAAATAAGTCTACAATTAAAGCACTGATTAAAGCCAGCACCATACCTCCTGTAAATCCGGCTTCACTGGGTAAGCTTAACAAGAAGAGTAGATAGACAAAGGAAAATCCAACCTGAAAAACCACAAAGTTTCTGAAGATGAAGACCTGTGCGGTCATCAACAGAATAAACGATATAATAAGAAGCAGGGCATGCTTGCTCATTGGAATAGTTGTTCGTTTGCGATGATTAAAGAATCCTGTTCAGGCTTATCATAATTTTTAATGACATAGACATAAGAAAGACTTCCAAAGTCTACACTCAATTTGATTACCGTGTTCAGGTACGTATTGTTCTTGTCTGGTGAGCTACTAACCACCGTTCCAATCATTACTTCTTTTGGAAAAATGGGGTTAAAGCCGGAAGTGACGATTGTATCTCCCGGTTCAATCCTGATATCAGGAGTAAGATAAAGTAGCCTGGCTTCCTGCGGATTTACACCTTCCCAAAGCACAGTCCCCATTCTTCCTGACGCTTTATGCTTAGCAGAAATTGGGTTTTTAGTATTGAGTAAAGAAATACCCTCGGCAAACTTCTTACTTACCCCTCTGATTTTCCCAACGACTCCAAAAGAGTTAATTACCCCCATTCCTTCTTCAAGGCCATCAGAGCTGCCCTTGTTCAACATAAAGAAGTTATTGGTATTACGAATATCGTTTCTAATGACCTCAGCCGTGATGAGTTCGAACGTCAGGCTGTCCAGAGAATCACTGGCTACCAAAATAGGTTCGACAAGGCTGTCTGTTGGCAAGGTCTCTTGCGACAGCAAGAGGGAGCGTAACCTGGCATTTTCTTCAGCTAATTGCTTATTGACTTTCTTCAGACTGAAGTACTCAGAGATATTGTTGGTCGACTCGTTGATCGAACCTGAGATACCTGCCGTGGTCTTAGTGAAACTACTTCTCTGATAATCGTTATGCCGTACGATGAGCCAAACACAAATGAGCTCAAGGAGCAAAAAGGTAAAAAATGCCCTAAATCGATATAGGAATGAAAGTAGCTGACCCATTCATTCAGATTATGTCATTAAAACTGCTCTGTATGAATTGATGTTTTTCAATGCCTCTCCGGTACCTCTGACTACAGCTCTTAACGGATCATCTGCGATGTGAATTGGCAGCTTGGTTTTCAGGGCCAGTCGTTTGTCCAGTCCTTTCAACATAGCACCTCCACCTGTCAGATAAATTCCTCTGTCGTAGATATCGGCAGAAAGTTCTGGTGGCGAAATCTCCAGGGCTTTGAGCACAGCTTCTTCTATTTTGGATACTGACTTATCTAGTGCGAAAGCAATTTCAGAATAAGAAATCTTGATCACCTTAGGAATACCCGTCATCAGGTCTCTACCTCTGATCTCATAATCTTCCGGAGCATCTTCCAACTCAGTCAAAGCAGAGCCGATAGCGATTTTTACTTTTTCAGCACTTCTTTCACCAATGAGCAGGTTGTGCTGTCTTCTCATATAATCGAGAATGTCTTTGGTAAAGGTATCTCCTGCTACACGAATAGACTGGTCGCAAACAATACCGCTTAATGCGATAACAGCGATTTCGGTTGTACCACCTCCAATATCTACAATCATGGAACCTACAGGTTCATCGATTTTGATTCCGGTACCAATGGCTGCTGCAATTGGTTCGTAAATCATATAGACTTCTTTGGCATTGGCGTGCTCGGCAGAGTCACGTACAGCACGCTTTTCTACTTCCGTAATGCCTGAAGGGATACAGATGACCATACGATGAGAAGAAGGCATAAAGCTCCTTTTCTTCAGGTCAATCATTTTGATCATCCCCTTGATCATCATTTCTGCTGCTTCAAAGTCAGCGATAACACCATCTTTCAGAGGCCTGATGGTTTTAATGTTTTCATGCGTTTTTTCGTGCATGTTCATGGCCTCTTTACCAATGGCTAAAACCTTATTGGTATTTTTATCTATTGCGATGATAGACGGCTCGTCTACCACGATTTTGTCTCTATGAATAATCAGCGTATTGGCCGTTCCAAGGTCAATGGCAATGTCGCTGGTTAGAAAATCGAAAAAACCCATTTGAGTTGGTCTCCTTGTCGTTTAAATAATTCGACTAATGTAATGATTCATCAAAACCTAGCCTAATCAAAATTAGTGTTTAAAATGTCTTGTGCCGGTAAATACCATGGCCATGTCGTGTTCATCGCAGTAGTTGATGGACAATTCATCTTTAATTGATCCACCAGGCTGGATAACAGCGTCAATTCCCTCACCGTGAGCAATTTCCACACAGTCAGGGAATGGGAAGAATGCATCAGATGCCATAACAGCTCCGTTCAACTCGAATCCAAACGCTTTGGCTTTTTCAATAGCCTGCTTTAAAGCGTCAACTCTTGAAGTCTGTCCCACACCACTGGACAACATTTGATTTTCTGTCGCCAGAATAATGGTGTTTGACTTAGTATGTTTACAAACTTTGGAAGCGAATACGAGAGCCTTTTTCTGAGCTTCGGTAACCTCTTTTTTGGTTACTGTTTTGAAGTCAGCAGCCTGATCGGTTACCAGGTCTCTATCCTGAACAATAACACCGTTCAAAAGGCTCTTATATTGTTTCTTCGCGGTTAAATTTTGCTTTTTAACCAGCAATATTCTGTTCTTCTTGCCTTTGAGTAATTCAAGAGCATCTGCATCAAATCCTGGAGCAATGAGTACTTCAAAGAAAAGGCTGTTGAGTTCTTCAGCAGCAGCCATATCGATTGGCTGATTAGAAACCAGCACACCACCGAAAGCACTGACTGTATCGGCTGCAAAAGCTTTCAGGTATGCATCTTTAACGTCAGAACCAATGGATACTCCACAGGCATTGGTGTGTTTTAGTATCGCGAAAGCATTTTCAGAATCATCAAACTCTTCGATGAGGCAGACAGCAGCATCGATATCTACCAGGTTGTTATATGAAAGCTCCTTTCCGTTCAGCTGATCGAAAAGGTCTTCCAATGGACCATAGAAGTGACCTTCCTGATGAGGGTTTTCACCGTATCTCAGTTGCTTTCCTGATCTTTCGCTCACCTTAAATTTGTCAAGGTTCTCTTCCTGATTGAAGTAATTGAAGATAGCTGAATCGTAATGAGAAGAGATATCAAAGGCTTCAGCCGCAAACCTTCTCCTGTCAGCCATATCTGTTGCACAATTCTTTTCTTTCAATAAAGCTTCGACAGCAGGATACTGCTCTCTGCTTGATACAATCAGTACATCTTTGAAGTTCTTGGCAGCCGCTCTGATAAGAGAGATTCCCCCGATATCTATTTTCTCAATGATGTCTTGCTCAGCAGCACCAGAGGCTACCGTTTCTTCAAATGGATAAAGGTCTACAATGACCAAATCGATTGAAGGAATTTCAAATTCCTGAGCCTGGGCAATGTCACCTTCATTATCTCTTCTATGAAGAATACCGCCAAAGACCTTTGGGTGAAGTGTTTTTACCCTGCCACCGAAAATTGAAGGGTAGCTGGTGAGGTCTTCAACAGGGACTACTTCAGCACCTTGTTCTTCAATGAATTTCTGAGTTCCACCAGTGGAGTATATGGTCACTCCATTGGCTTTCAACAGCTCAATGATAGGAGCGAGATTGTCTTTGTAAAATACTGAGATTAATGCGGATTGGATTTTTACCTGCGACATTACGAAGGGGAATTAAGTAAGTCGCAAAACTAGGGATTTTATATCGATTTGAGAACTTCTTGCTCAACCACTTTTGGATAATTTTTGTGCTCCAGCTTGAGCACTTTGGCAGCAATGTCTTCGGCAGAATCTGTCGAATCGAGTTGACATTTTTCCTGAAAGAGAATCTGTCCTTCGTCATATGCCTCGTTCACAAAGTGAATGGTAAGTCCTGACTCAGTTTCTCCTGCTGCTTTTACCGCTTTATGCACGTTCATTCCGTACATGCCTTGGCCACCGTATTTGGGTAGCAGGGCAGGATGGATATTAAATATTCGATTGGGAAAGGCACTGACTAGCTGTCCCGGAATTAGAAGCATGAAACCAGCCAAAACTATAAAGTCTACCTGCTCATGTTTGAGAATGTCAATAATCACTTCTCCGGTTTCCCAATAAGTACGATTGTAGATGTGATGAGGTATTCCAAAGCGTTCTGCTCTTTGAATCACCCCGGCCGATTTATTATTGGTAAAAATCGAAACGATTTCAATCTCTGGGTGACTTTTGAAGTGCTCAAAGAATTTTTCAGCATTGGAACCACTCCCAGAAGCAAAAATTGAAAGTCTCTTTTTATTCATATCCAAATCATACTTAGCACTCCTAAAAGCATAATCACTTTGCAGTAAGTGCTGAGGTTGTGAAAATCTTTGATGGTGTCTGCTCTTTGGACACCAAGTCCCAAAAGTAATAAAGTAATGGCGAGAATGACTGGCAGTATATAAGACAAGTCCCAAAGCAACCAGATCACTGTAATTTCAAAGGCGATCATGATGGCATAAATAATTTGTTTGGTCCTGGCCACACCCAGTACAATGGGGATGGTTTTACACCCGTATCGCGCATCACCTTTCATGTCTTCAGTATCTTTTATGATTTCACGGATTAGGGTGATAAATGCAGAGAATATGGCGTAGCAGGCAATAATGTAGGCCCTTTGATGAAAGTATTCCGCTACTAATATCAGAGTTGTTCCGGTGAGGACAGCCACGACAAAATTTCCAATAAAGGGAAGTCTCTTCAATTGGTTCGAGTACAGCCACAGCATGAATGCCGCGCCAAACATGATTATTCCAATCTGTATCGAAATAAAAAAACCAATGGCAATAGCCGTAATGTTGAGTGCAGAATGACCGAAGATGACCCAGCGTCTCCTTAGTGCTTTACCAACCACAACCCTTTCCGGTTTGTTGACAAAGTCTATTTTGATATCATAGTAGTCATTAATGAGGTATCCGGCACTGGTGACCATTACTGTTGCGGATACCATGAGGAAAAAGTTGAGGTCCCTAAAGATTTCAGACCAATCTCCTCGGTCGGTTAAAAGAAATAAGGCCGTAAGATATTGTGTCAGTGCTACAATGAACAGATTGATACCTCTAATGAGTTTGAGGTAGTTATAGATAAATGATGGTCTGAAAATCTTAGCGACTCGCATTGCGCTTATTTACGCAGCAAAGATATTTCAGTTCGAGTATGAATCTATAATATGTTGAGATATAAGTCGATAAATTTCAGCCAGTTCCGGATCAGTCTTCAAAGACTCATATTGTAAGTCCAGCGTTTTGAGGTCTTCCCTAATAGCAGGTCCTGTTTGGGCTCGTTTAGGACCAATTTCAAAAGACTTGTTAATAGTTTCAGCAATGAGTGGTTTGAGCATCTCAAAATCGAGGGACTGATTCTGCATAATATTCTGTGACACAGTGAACATGTGGTTAGTGAAATTACAGGCAAAAACAGCCGCCAGGTGAATAGCTCTCCTTTGCTGACTCGATATTTCCTGTGCTTTGTCACTAATGGATTGGCCGAGGCGAAGCAGGGCATCGGTTGTAAATCGGTTTTCTCCTTCCACGCAAATGGGAATATTCTCAAAGGAAACCGCCTTCCCTTTACTGAAGGTTTGCAGAGGGTAGAAGACCCCAACATTGTCAGTTGGGGCATAGCCCAAAGTACTAAGAGGCTTTGAGCCCGAGGTATGGCAGAGAATAGCTTCTTTTGGTAGGCTTATCCGTGAGGCTACGTCCTCTATGGCGTCATCGGCAATTGCCAGAATGAATATCTCAGCATCAATTTCAGACATATTCAGACTGCTACCAGTGGTAGCGTTGAAATAATCCATTCCAAACTTACGAGCCTTCTCAGAATCCCGATCATATATATGACTGATCAGGTGCCCAGCATTTTCCAGGCTCCTTGATAAGTGCCAGGCGACATTGCCTGTGCCAATAATTGCAATTCGATTTGCCACGTAGCGAAGTTAGTGAAACTATACTTTTGCGGCCATATGAATAGCTTCAACCAGTCGATCTAAGTCATATATAGAGGTGTATACATGTGGAGTGATTCTGGGTCCGTTCACTTTCTCATACTTCACGGGACTGGTATGTACCTTGTGTGTGCTGAAAAGTGAATTATGCACTGGCCCGGCATCCTTTCCATCGATACCAAAATTGAACAAGGCTCCACTGAATTGAGGTTTTGTGGAAGTATAGAACCTCACTTTATCGATGTCCCTGACCTGATCTACCCAGTACTGCTTAAGGTATTTTAGGCGTGCTTCTTTTCTGGCTGAACCAATGGCTTGATGAAAGTCAATGGCTGAGCCAATGGCTTGCTCTATGGCAAAAGAGCGGGTTCCTATGTTTTCAAACTTTCTGATATTGTCTTCCTGCCCCTCAGGTGAAGCCAGCAGAGGCCAGACATCTTTTATTTTTTGTTTGTTAATGTATAGCAAACCAGTACCGAATGGGGCACAAAGCCACTTGTGTAAGCTGGTACCGAAGAAGTCACAACCCAGGTCGCTTATTTTAAAGTCAAGATGAGCAAAGGTGTGAGCGCCATCAACAACTGAATAAAGATTATTGGCTTTGGCCAAGTCACAAAGCCTTTTCACCGGCATAATGTGCCCAGTCCAGTTGATCATATGGGTGATGTGAAGCACTTTGGTTCTGGGGGTTATGGCTGCTTTGAACTTAGCAACTACTTCGTCATCACTTTCCATTGGGATATCAAAGTCTAGCCACTTCAAAACAATGCCATCGCGCCTCTCACGCTGCCTCCAGGCATTCATCATGTTGGGGTAGTCATACTTGGTAAGGATGACCTCATCACCAGCCTTGAGATTAAGGCCAAAGATGACTGTATTGACCGCCTCCGTAGTATTTCTGTTGATAGCCAGTTCATCAGGGTCTGTTCCGGCCAGATGAGCCAGCTTTGCCCTCAACGGTTCCCTTCCCTGGTCTAGAACTCTCCACATAAAGTAAGAAGGAGCCTCGTTGCAATAAGTATAATACCTGTTGGCGGCATCCTGAACCACTTTGGGCTGAGGGCTTACTCCTCCGTTGTTCAGGTTAATAATGCTGTTAGATGTAGTGTAGGCTTGTTGAATTCGCCTCCATAGTTCTTCGTCCTGGGCGGCAGCTTCAGGGCTTAAATTATTCAGGTCTAATAGAGCCTGTGAGATATCTTCTGCCAGTGATTTTTGAAAAAATGAGGTAAGAGAGAGTGTTCCTGCGGTGAGGAAGGTTTTTCTAAAAAATGATCTTCTGTTGGTCATGAGTCCCTATTTGATTCTTTCAAAATAGGGAAATTTGAAGGGAAGAGGAAATGATATTATTTGGAGTGAAGGCTACCTGATTAGTCCTGACCTTCAAGAGGCCAGGAGGTTTTCAAGTTTCGAATACTTTAGGAAAGGGATAAAGAAACTTGAAGACCAACTGTTCATTTACGCCATTCCTTTATCCCTCATTTTCATGAAGTCTATGTAGCGTCTTCTCGTAGCAACTATAAAACCAACAATCATAACAATGGTGCCTATCCACAAGATATTGATCTGAGGCTTCTCTATCGCTTGTAGAATAATCCAGTCTTTTTGAGTGGTTTCGATGCCAAGTTCCACGGAGCCATCTTCTGGGTTGATATTTTCCAAAGTAACGCGAGAGGCTATTTCCTGATTTACTTCAGGCGGTCTACCGAGGTTGTTGTCTTTAATGATAAACTTAGGTTCCAAATAGAGCCTCTGGTCATTTTCTATGAATACCTCGATGTTCGCCTTAACGGCTGCATCTTCGGGTCCCATGTCTACAAAATTAACCCGGGGAATTCTTTCAAGTCCCTTGAAGTCGGCTACATAATCATTGATGAAAAAACGTTCACCCGGCTTTACAGTGATAATTTCTTTTTCGCTCCACTCTGTATTCTCATCATTAAAGTCGGAATCTAGGGCTACAAAAGTATACAGGTCTCGATTCCATTGTTTTTTAATATCAGGGGACACCACAGTCTGGCCCATTTCCTCATTTTTCTGAGTTCTTGGATAAAGAGTAAACTTACGGCCTGAACTCAGGGAAGTGTATTCTACTTCGTGATAGGTGTTTTCAGGAGTTCTGAAGTACAATGTATCCCCAGCTGCAGCAACTTGTTCTCCGTTTTTGGAAATGTTTACTCTTGTAACTTTATAATGGGCATTTTCAGTGTTGTCCAGATAAGACTTTCTGATATAACCAGGAATGCCTTCAGCCTTGAGGCCTTCACTTTTATAAAGTAGTGAGTAACCAGCCATAGGCTTGGGGTCATTAAGGAAGAGGACTACGTTATTGGTGTTTTGCTCTTCAGTAAACTCCCGGCTGATGATCGTGGTATTTTTAGAAATCACTCTCGAGTAACCCTCTGAAAACATAATACCAATAAGCATCATGGCAATACCGATATGGGCAATTGAGCCACCTGTCAGTTTGTAACTTCTGGACCTGATGAGATCGATCATGATCTTGAAGTTGGAAACAATGGAATACATACCGGCAACCAATACCACAATGTAGAGCGGATTATAAATGTCTTCCAAAACAAAAATGAGGGCTGACAAGACAAGAGAAATCAGAACAGGGAAAGTCATAGCTGTTTTCAGCTTTTCTTTATCCATTTTCTTCCAAAAGAAGAATTGACCTGTACCTGATAATAGCGCTATACCTATTCCGAACCATACCTGCCATTTGGAATAGAAGGCCACCTGATCGGTTGGTGGGGCCAGGCTGGAAATACCTCCAAATAATTCTACAATCTTATTAATTACAGGAAAGGAAGTAGGAATTAGGACCTGGAAGGACATAAGACACAGTACCAGGGCACCAATAAATATCCAGAACTCTCTTGAGTAAGCACTGGCTTCCTTTTCCGAGGTTGGTAATTGTTTCCAAACCCTTGCCGCAATGAAAATGGAAGCTGCGATAAAGAATAAGAGATAAAGCAGGAGCTGACCGGATAGCCCCAAATCAGTAAATGAATGAACAGATGTATTGCCGAGAATACCGCTTCGGGTTAGGAAAGTTGCATATAATATTAGTATGAAGGTTGAAATCACCAATACTATTGAAGTCTTTAAAGCAGTGTCATTTTTCTTAAAAATGATCATGGTATGCATACTGGCAATCAAGGTAAGCCATGGTATATAGACAGCGTTTTCAACAGGGTCCCAATTCCAATAGCCACCAAAGTTGAGTGTTTCATAAGCCCAATAAGCACCCATTACGATGGCCGTTCCCAGAATTACTCCTCCGAAAATCGTCCATGGTAAAGCTGGTCTGATCCAGTCTTTAAAGTCCTTACGCCATAGGCCGGCTATACAAAATGAGAAAGGGATCAGTGTAAGGGCAAAGCCCAAAAATGTCATGGGAGGGTGAATAACCATCCAGTAGTTTTGAAGCAGAGGATTCAATCCAGTACCATCTTCAGGGATAAAGTCAGGGTTGATTAAGAAGACAGTATCGTTCATTACATCTCTTAGAAGAAGGAATGGAGACGAGCCCAGTTTCATGTCGCCAAAGACTACTACACCTAAGATCATTGAGGCAAGGAAAGCCTGGACGGCTGCGAAAACAGTCATTACAGGGGCTTCCCATTTTTTGTTAGTTTTTATGAGAATAAAACCAAGCAGTGCGTTCCATACAGACCAGATGAGGAAACTACCTTCCTGCCCTTCCCAGAAACAGGCTATCATATAATGAACAGGCAGATCTTTGGAAGCGTGAGACCAGGCGTAATGGTACTCAAAGTAATTGTTATAGATGATTAGGAAGAGGGTAACAGCAGTTCCTAAAACAGCCGTACCATGAATCCAGAAGGTGTATCTCGCAAATTTGATCCATGAAGCATTGCCTATTTCATTATTTAAAGCTGCTTTGCCATAGGCAAACGCGGCAATAATAGAGGTAACAAAGGAGATGATAACTAGTAAATGACCGATATTACCTATTGTGGTATGAACTGTAGCAAGGATCAAGGGTTAAGAATTAAGGTTTTTTATAAGGACAAATAACATTGACTTGATTTCTTCAATTTTCTCAAAGAATGCTGTAGCCAGGGGTTCTTCAATGTATTCTAAGTCTTTCGAGAACTCCAGTAAATATTCTGTTTCATGAATCGAGCCCATAGAAATGTTTAAAAACTGGGCATATTCTTTTTTACTTTTTCTACCACTGCCTTCTGCAATATTGGTTGGTACCGAAAGTGCCGCTCTTCTCAGCTGATTAGTAACTGCAAACTGTTCAGGCTTAGGGAAAGATTCAGAGGCTTTATAAACCTCAAGCGCCAGATGATGAGCTTTTTGCCAGACTATTAAACTTCTAAACCCTTTCATCCTTTACCCTTAGGCCTTAGAGAGAGGTTTCTTCGTATTTGGAAGGACACTTGAGAAGTACTTTGTTAGCAACAAACTTGTCGTTTTGATAACCGCCAATTACTACCACTTTATCAGATTTCAAGAGGTCGGTTGGCATTGGCTGATTTAAGTAAACTTTCTGCTCTTTTTGGTTTTCGTCTACCAGAATAAATTCAACAGAAAGCATGTCGTCACTAGACTGTAGGCCGACAACTTCCCCTCTGGCATCTTTTTTCAATTCACCTACTACATGAATGGATTCAGCACTGCCGCTGGCGGCTAGAGAATAGGCCTCATCGAAGTTGGCGTATGAGCTGGCATTACCAGATGTTGAAATGATAATAGCTACTGCAATCGCTATTACTACCAAACCAATTATACTTGACTTTTTCATCTCCTCCTCGGTTTCTTAAGATAGGGCAAAACTACAACACAAATGCCTAAGAATTAACCTTTTTCGTTGAAAACCTCCTTCTCAATTCTGGAGACTTTTCTGTCGATGACAATGGTATAGGCAATGAGTCCCGTGAAGATGGTCATGACTACTGCTACCACCACATAAATTTTACCATTGGACCTCATGGTATCTGCCATTTCAACAGAGGTGTTGCCATAGTCATCTTCATTAATAGAGTAAGCTCCGTCCTGGGCAACAACACTCAGAGACATGAACAAATGGAGTGTGATCAAATACTTTTTCATATTACTAATCTTCTAGAGCCGTTTTTATTCTTCTTATTCTCACTCTCAATGATACCAGCCAAACCCCTAACAGTGTCCATCCGATAATCGCAGGGTAAAAGACGAGTCGAAGTCTGCTATCCAAATCATAGGCATTAAAGCCGGGATTGCCACCATTTCCAGGATGTAAAGAACTATCTGTCATTCGGGGTAGAATAAACAATAATGGTATTAATGCAGCATAGGCAAATACGTTGTAAATAGCGCTTACTCTTGCTTTTTGCTGCTGGTCTTCAAGAGAATTTCTAAGAACCAGATAGGCAAAATAAATAAGAAGGGCTATAGCACTGCTATTCTGCTTAGGGTCTCCACTCCATGGTTCTCCCCAGGTAAAACCAGCCCAGATAGCTCCGGTTGTAATTCCAAGCACTCCAAATAACACTCCAGCATTGGCGAACTCCACAGAAATGTGATCATGCTCGAGTTTGTTGGACCGAAGATGTTTGATGGCATACACAACGGATGTGGTGAGCAGAATAATCATGGCAAACCACATGGTAACGTGAAAGTGAAGATTTCGAATAGTTTCGTTTAGTATTTTCAGCCTGGGAACTTCAAACAAAAGAGCCCCTATTATGGCGTAGGTGAGGAGCGCAATACAGAGGATTTTCCACCACTTCTTTTTCATGGTCAACTATCTTTGACTTATGAGCGCCAAAGATAGGGGAATAAGAGGTAGGATACCGCAATTATAATGGCATTTATGCCAACCAGAGTCAGGATCTGATCGAGATATATAGCTCTGTCTATGCCATCAATGGCATTTCTGGAACATTTGATTATAACCAGAAGCATCGGAATAATTACAGGAAAGCTCAGTACCGCTATCAGAGTACTGCTGTTTGGAGCCTTAGAGGCGATTCCTGAAAGCATGGTTAAAGCAGAAGCAAAGCCAGTTGAGGCAAGGAGAATGGTTACCAGAAACATGGGTTTGTCGAAAACAGGATTGCCCATTACAGCACTGTAGAAAAAATAGCCGACTAAAGTTAGCCCCATCATCAACAGGGCATAGTAGATGGTTTTAGATACAATAATTTGTTCAGGCTTGGCTATCGAATAGTAGTATAAGAGTCTCCCATTCGCTTCCTGGATGAAACTTTTGGCTACAGAGTTAACCCCGGCAAATAGAATGATTATCCAGAAAAGGGCGTTCCAGGTTAGTGGCGAGATAGTGCCAACTTTGAGGTTGAAACTCATGTAACAGACAAAGATTGTAGATGCTAGATAGAGGACCATCCCGTTCAAAGCATATTTCTGACGCCATTCTGAGCGAAATTCTTTGCCGATTAGAGTAAATATCAGTGAATTGTTCATCTGGAATTCAAATATATATTATGTTTGCGACATTATTAGTCTATAATAATGATAGGGTAAGAAGGGATATAGTCACCATTTAAAATTACCCGACTTGCTATTAATTGATTAGGTTTGTGATTTTCAAACCAATGATATGGCGGATAGCAGAGTAAGGCATTTGGCCAAGACAATAACATGGAGGATCGTAGGTACAATCGATACCATGATATTGGCTTGGGTTATTTCCGGAAGTCCGGCTACCGGGCTCAAAATTGGTGCCGCTGAGGTTGTGACAAAGATGCTTCTTTACTATTTGCATGAGCGCATTTGGTACAGAATCAACTTTGGTTTAGATAGAAAGCAAGAGAGGAAAAGAAGGTTAAAACGTGCTGAGGCTGTATCCGAGAATATAGTTAAGCAAGAGTTTAAGGTTGATGTAGAGAAGCGTGAAAAGCTTTTAGGCCAAAAAGGGATTTTGGTTTGGTTTACGGGTCTTTCGGGATCTGGAAAGTCAACACTGTCAAACCTTTTGGAAAACGAACTACATGAGTCTGGCTATAAGACATATGCCTTGGATGGCGATAATATCAGACATGGACTTTGTATGGATTTGGCATTTACAGAAGAGGACAGAGTAGAGAATATCAGAAGGATCGGAGAGGTGTCTAAACTCTTTCTGGATGCCGGAGTTGTAATTCTCTCTTCATTCGTTTCTCCTTTTAAGTCCGATAGAGAGAAGGTGAGAGACTTGGTTGGGAAGGACCGGTTTGTTGAAGTGTTTGTAGATTGTCCATTAGAGGTTTGTGAGCAAAGAGATGTGAAGGGGCTTTATAAAAAAGCCAGAGAAGGGAAAATCAAGAACTTTACCGGTATTGATTCTCCTTTTGAGCGTCCTGAGTCTCCCGAACTAGTCATTAAAACGGCAGAAGAGCCTTCTAAAGAGTCTCTTCATAGATTACTTGAAATTGTTGAACCTAAAATATCTGTAAGGCAAAATGTCCAGGTATAATTTAACACACTTAAGGGAACTAGAGGCGGAAGCCATTTATGTGATAAGAGAGGTCTATTCACAATTTGAGAAGCCTGGTATTTTGTTTTCTGGAGGTAAAGATTCTATTGTTGTTACACATCTGGCTAGAAAGGCATTTTGGCCCGCCAAAATACCTTTTCCATTAGTTCATATTGATACTGGTCACAACTTTCCTGAGACAATTGTTTTTCGCGATCAATTGGCGAATGAAATTGGAGCAGAATTGATTGCCCCTTTGGTTCAGGAGTCTATAGATAAAGGCAGGGTAAAAGAAGAAACTGGAAAAGATGCCTCTCGCAATTGGCTTCAAATCACTACGCTATTAGATGCGATTGAGGAGTATCAATTCGATGCTCTAATGGGAGGAGCAAGAAGGGATGAGGAAAAAGCCAGAGCTAAGGAAAGGTTCTTTTCGCATAGAGACGATTTTGGGCAATGGGATCCAAAGAATCAACGACCTGAACTATGGAATCTTTTTAACGGGAAGAAAAATTACGGAGAGCATTTTAGAGTATTTCCCATTTCTAACTGGACTGAAATGGATGTGTGGCAATATATCCTTGCCGAAGAGATTGAGATCCCCTCGTTATACATTGCGCATAAAAGAGATGTGGTCTGGAGAAACAATTCCTGGCTACCTGTTTCAGAGTTCTTACAATTGCGTGAAGGTGAAGAGGTTCTGAATAAAACGGTTAGGTTCAGAACGCTAGGTGATATTACTATAACAGGAGGCATCGAATCTGATGCTGATACTGTTGAAAAGATTATTGGCGAGGTGGCTGCTGCGAGACAAACAGAACGCGGAAACAGGGCAGATGATAAAAGGTCTGAGACATCAATGGAGGATAGAAAAAAGGAGGGCTATTTCTAATGGATAATTCTTATTTGGATATGGAGCTTCTTCGCTTTACAACTGCGGGAAGTGTTGACGATGGTAAGAGTACTTTGATTGGCAGGTTGCTTTTCGATAGTAAATCAATTTTTGAAGATCAATTGGAGCATGTTGCCTCTTCCAGTAAAAAGCGAGGCTTGAGTCACACTGACCTGGCTTTGTTAACAGATGGATTGAAAGACGAAAGAGAACAAGGTATTACAATTGATGTGGCATATAGATATTTTGCCACACCCAAAAGAAAATTCATTATTGCAGATACCCCGGGTCACATTCAATATACCCGTAACATGGTTACGGGAGCCTCAACGGCTAACTTGGCCCTCATTTTAATCGATGCACGAAAGGGCATTGTAGAACAGACCTGCAGGCACAGCTTTATTGCCTCATTACTTCAAATACCACACATCATTGTATGTATCAATAAAATGGATTTGGTGGATTACAGTGAAGATGTATTTGAAAAGATTAAGTCAGATTATGAGGACTTTGCAGCCAAACTGGATGTAAAGGATATTCGATTCATCCCGATTAGCGCCCTCAATGGCGACAATGTAGTAAACAAGTCAGAGCACATGCCTTGGTATAAAGGCTCCACTCTTCTTTATACATTAGAAACAATTCATATTGCGAGTGATCACAATCATATAGACTGTAGGTTTCCAGTTCAGACTGTATTGAGACCTAAAAGTGATGAATATCACGATTACAGAGGTTATGCCGGACGTGTTGCAGGTGGAGTTTTTAAAAAGGGAGATAGTGTCACAGTCTTACCCTCCGGTTTTTCTTCTGTCATCAAACATATTCATTTAATGAACGAAGAGATTGAAGAAGCCTTCGCACCAATGAGCATAGCAATGACCCTCGAAGACGACATTGATGTTGGAAGGGGTGATATGATCGTAAGGTCTGGAAATCAACCTACGGTTTCTCAAGATGTAGATGTTATGTTATGTTGGTTCTCCTCTTCAGAACCTCAGATAAGATCCAAATACACATTATTGCATACCAGCAATGAGGTTAAATCCATGGTTAAGAGTATTCATTATAAGCTCGATATTAACACTCTTCATAGAGAGCAGGAATTTGAGAAGATTTCACTTAATGATATAATCAAAGTGTCTTTGAGAACGACAAAACCATTGCTACATGACAGTTATCGTAAAAACAGATCAACAGGGGCGATAATTCTTGTTGATGAAACAACTAATGAGACGGTTGCTGCGGGTATGATCATCTAAATAATGGAGATTGAAAATTTACTAGAAATGGCGAGACTGGCGTCTTCGGAGGCAAGTAAGGCCATATTGACTATATACAATTCGGATAATTTTGAGATTAGTCTGAAGTCAGACCACTCACCATTGACTCTGGCTGATCAAACTAGTCATGAGATAATTGTATCATATCTTGAGAAAACCGGGATTCCGATATTGAGTGAGGAAGGGAAGGATATTTCCATAAAGGAAAGGTTAGCATGGGATTTACTATGGATTGTCGACCCTCTGGATGGAACCAAGGAGTTTATCAAAAGAAATGGAGAGTTTACCGTTAATATTGCCCTTGTTAAACAAGGCAGACCCCTATTGGGAGTAGTAGAAGCTCCGGTATTGGGTCAGCAGTTTTATGGTGCTGTAGGTTTGGGTGCTTTTCTATATGAAGGAGAACAAACAACTTCATTATCTGAAATTAGGGAATTGGATGAAACAATTGAAGGAATCAAAGTTGTTGCTTCAAGGTCACATTTGAGTGTTGAGACCGAACAATTTCTTGATAAACTTAATTCTCCAGAAGTTGTGAGTATGGGAAGCTCATTAAAATTCATGATGATTGCCCAAGGCAAAGCCGATATTTATCCTAGATTTGCACCGACTATGGAATGGGATACAGCGGCTGCCCATGCTATAATTAAGGCATTGGGTGGTCATGTTAGAACAATCGATGGCCAGGAATTGAATTATAATAAATCAAATCTTCTAAATCCTTTTTTCAAGGTTTACTAAGAACAATGACAGATAAGATTGCCGTTATAGGTTTGGGTTATGTGGGCTTACCGCTTGCCGTTGCCTTCGCAGAGAAATATAGCGTAGTTGGTTTTGATATTAATGAGAGACGTATTCAAGAGCTCAATAGTGGTAAAGACCATACATTAGAAGTAGAAGATGACCTGCTCAAATCAGTTTTGATTAATAAGGATGACTCTACAGGTCTTTATAACACTTGTCATCTGGATGATATCAAAGATTGTAACATTTACATTGTTACAGTTCCTACTCCTATTGACGATGATTATAACCCTGATCTAACTCCTCTGATTAAAGCTTCTCAGACTGTTGGGGTGGTTTTGAAGAAGGGTGATATTGTGATTTATGAGTCTACGGTTTACCCAGGGGCCACTGAAGAGGATTGTGTGCCTGAATTGGAAAAAGCTTCAGGCCTGACCTATAATCAGGATTTCTATTGTGGATATTCTCCTGAGAGAATTAACCCGGGAGACAAAGAACACACAGTTACAAAAATACTAAAGGTTACTTCAGGCTCTACTCCTGAGATAGCTGAGAGAGTAGACTCGTTGTATAAATCGGTAATTACAGCTGGGACATTTAAAGCAGCCTCTATTCGGGTAGCCGAAGCGGCAAAGGTAATTGAGAACTCCCAAAGAGATATTAACATCGCTTTTGTTAACGAATTGGCGATGATCTTCAATAAGATGGGTATCGATACGGTTGATGTTTTAGAGGCAGCTGGCACTAAATGGAATTTTCTGCCTTTTAGACCGGGACTTGTTGGAGGACACTGTATTGGAGTAGATCCATACTATCTGGCTCAGAAAGCTCAAAAAGTGGGTTACTATCCTCAGATTTTGCTTGCCGGGAGAAGGCTTAATAATTCGATTGGTCCATATGTAGCCAGCGCCATGGTAAAGCTGTTAATGAAGGCCGGTTCGGTGGTGAGTAAATCTAAAGTCCTAGTTCTTGGGATTACATTTAAGGAGAATTGTCCAGACATTAGAAACTCAAGGGTTATTGATATTATCAGGGAGCTACAGGATTTTGACGTGAATGTAGATGTGTATGACCCATGGGCTAATGCCGGTGAAGTTAGCCATGAATACGGATTGAATCTGATCAACAAAGATACGTTAGATCAAACTTCTTATGAAGGAGTTGTGTTGGCTGTAGCTCACAAAGAATTTGGCGGCTCGTTTATAGACGTGCTTAATGGCAATCCGATTGTCTACGATGTGAAATCATTCCTTCCCAGAGAAAAAGTAACCTTAAGACTATAATGTCAAAAGTATTAATTACCGGAACAGCTGGATTCATAGGGTTTCACCTTGCCAAAAGACTTCTGGAGAGAGGAGATCAGGTGGTCGGTCTAGATTCTGTCAATGACTATTATGACCTTCGTGTTAAGCATGGTAGATTGGAGCTGACAGGTATTGATATTGAAGCTGTTGAATACGGTAGATTGGTACAGAGTTCAGTACACCCTAATTACCAGTTTATAAAATTGCAACTAGAAGATTCAGAGGCATTGAATGGCCTTTTTGCTTCTGAGAAGTTTGATAAGGTTATTAATCTTGCGGCTCAGGCGGGTGTAAGATATAGTCTTGAAAATCCCAGAGCTTATATTGACAGCAATATAGTCGGCTTTGTAAACATATTAGAGGCCTGCAGACATAATGGGGTGAAGCACTTGTCATATGCAAGTAGTTCTTCCGTTTATGGGTTGAATGAAACAATGCCGTTTTCAATTCATCACAATGTAGACCACCCTATAAGCCTTTATGCTGCCAGTAAGAAGAGCAATGAGTTGATGGCACACACCTATAGTCATCTCTTTAATTTGCCAACCACTGGATTAAGGTTTTTTACAGTTTATGGGCCATGGGGCAGGCCAGATATGGCCCTTTTCCTATTTACCAAGGCGATTTTGGAAGGTAAACCGATTAATATCTTCAATAACGGTGAAATGTCAAGGGACTTTACCTATATAGATGATATTGTTGAAGGGGTTATAAGAGTAAATGATAATCCTCCAACGGGAAATCCAGAATGGAGTGGCAAGAACCCTGATCCAGGAACAGCTAAGGCACCATATACAGTCTATAATATTGGCAATAACTCTCCTGTCAAATTGATGGATTTTATTTCGATCATTGAGAAAGCACTTGGCAAGGAAGCTGAGAAGAACTTCATGCCTATGCAGGCAGGTGATGTGGCAGCAACATATGCAGACGTTGAAGATTTGATCAATAATCTGGGTTATAAGCCTCAGACTTCCTTGGAGTACGGGGTAGGACAATTCATCAAGTGGTATAGGGAATTTTATCAGGTATAATGGAGCCAATCAGAATGGTTGACCTCGTAGGTCAATTTGCTAAAATCAAAGAAGAGGTTAAGTCCGAATTAGACAAAGTACTCGATTCAGCGGCATTTATTAATGGCCCGGCTGTTCAGGATTTTCAGGCTAATCTGCAAGCATATCTTAACGTAAAACATGTAATTCCATGTGCGAATGGTACTGATGCTCTTCAGTGTATAATGATGGCCTACGATTTTCCAAAAGGATCTGAAGTTTTGGTACCTTCTTATACATATGTGGCAACAGTAGAAGTCATAGCCCTTCTAGGTTATACTCCTGTTTTTGTTGAAGTGTATCCTGACACTTTCAATATAGATATTGAAGATTTAGAGTCTAAGGTTACCGATAAGTCTGTTGCAATAGTCCCTGTTCATCTTTATGGACAGTGTGTAGATATGGAAAGACTACTTAGGGTGGCAAAGGATAAGAATCTCCTGGTTTTTGAAGATACAGCGCAGGCGATAGGGGCGCAGTACACTTTCTCAAATGGAATCAAGTCAATGGCCGGTACGATGGGCGATGCTGGCGCGACCTCTTTTTTTCCTTCCAAAAACTTAGGTGCATATGGTGATGGCGGTGCTATCATGACCGATAATGACGAATTAGCTCTGAAGCTAAGGATGATTGTGAACCATGGTCAGAGTGAAAGGTATTATCATGATTCTATTGGGGTTAACTCTCGGCTAGATAGCTTACAAGCAGCTATTCTAAACGTTAAATTGAAATACTTGGATGAGTATAATTCTGCTCGACATCAGGTGGCAACAACTTACTCAAACGCTTTCAAAAACGCTGATTGGTTGACACCTCCGGTCGAGTCCGAATTTAGTTCCCATGTTTATCATCAGTATACACTAAAATTATCAGATGGAGTAGATAGAAATGGTCTGGTAAACCACCTAGGCTCTTTGGGAATTCCATCAATGATCTATTACCCTGTGCCTAACCATTTACAAAAGGCATACTCTTATTTTGGCTATCAATCTGGAGATATGCCAAATACTGAAGATTTATGCTCCAGGGTTATTTCTCTTCCTATACATACTGAGATGACAGTCGATCAGCAGGAACATATTATCCATAACGTGCTCAATTATCTGAGGTGAGCTCAGCCATTGTTTTCAGAGAGATGAACTCTGAACGACAAAATTATTCCAGTTTATTTTAGGGATTATTAAAGAATGAGTAGTTTTACTACTCACTGCTAGGTTGCTTGTTGTGACTGACCGGGCGAAGCTGTATAAATTAAGATGTTAGAAGCTCTCATTTCGTCTAAAACCAGAATTAAACTATTGCTCAGGCTTTTTCTGAATCCAGAAAGTCGGTCTTATTTAAGAGGCTTAGCTGATGAGTTTCAGGAAAGTACTAACTCGGTAAGATTAGAGCTGTCACGTTTTGAAGAGGCAGGCATGGTAGAGAGCGAACTGATTGGAAATAAGAAGTTCTACAAAGCCAATACCAAATTTACTTTGTTCAATGAGGTAAGAGGGATTCTTCTGAAGCAAACAGGTCTTAGTTCTATAGTTGAAGAGGTCATCGAAAAGCTTGGAGATTTGAAAAGTGTTTATCTCACAGGAGACCTTGCTAAAGGGAAACAGAGCGATATTATCAGTTTAGTTTTTGTAGGTAATCCTGATCGAATCTATCTTACGCATTTAGTGGAGAAAGTGGAAGGGATGATTAGCAAGAAAATACAATACCTCAATTATTCAGAGGAGGAATCCGTTGCTTTGGATTTTGAAAACGAGAAGTATTTGCTTTTGTGGAATGAATAAGTTGGGTTCAAAATATTGGACAGCTTTTTATACTAAGCCCAGAAATGAAAAGAAAGTGGCAGATAGACTCTCTGAACAGGGGTTACATATTTACTGTCCGACTAGAACAGTCATTAAGCAATGGTCCGATCGAAGGAAAAAAGTGAAGGAACCAGTTTTCACTTCCTACATTTTCGCGGAAGTTGACGAATTGGAAAGGCAAGAAGTTCTTCGCGATCAGGGTATTGTTTCTTCTGTTTTTTGGCTTAGTAAGCCTGTAATTATTCGTGATAATGAAATTCAGGCCATTAGGGCTTTTTTGGAGGATTACCCAGAAGCCAAGGCAGAAAACCTTGAACTTAAAGAGGGTCAGAGGCTAGAGATTTCTGAAGGGCCTCTTAAGGGTGAAAAAGGTGAATTAATTAAGAGGAAGGGTAGCAAGGTGATACTCAATATTTTATCGCTTAACTATTCTCTTCAGGCAGAAATTTCTGCTTTAAAAGTTCAAGAGGTTTAAAAATGCTTATTCTTGCGAATCAAAAAATATCTATGCTACCTACATTAATCAAGAGAGGCTTATACCTCATCTGTTTTTTGTTTTTAATGCTTCATCTAAATGAAACGCAAGCCCAATCATTTATGGGAAGAGATTTGAAGACAATTAATGTAGATGAATTGTCGGATGAAGAAATTCTCAAATATATGAGACAAGCCGAAGGTAGTGGTTATACAGAACAGCAGATAGAAGCCATTGCCAGACAACAAGGCATGTCCGAGTCGCAAATCACAAAACTGAGGAGAAGGGTGGAGCAATTGCGCAGCCAGCAACCGGAACGAGCTTCAGATTTAGATAAAGCCGGACTAGCTACCGGAAGGCAAACCACTTTGCAGCCAGAAAGTGAGCTTTTTGGCAAGAAACCCTATGGATCATCACAGTCGGATTTGACCGAAGAGCAAAAGAAAATTTTTGGGTTTGACCTATTTCAGAAAGAGAATTTAACTTTTGCCCCCAATTTGAATATCCCTACTCCTGAGGACTATGTCTTAGGTGCTGGTGATGAAATTGTAGTAGACCTTTGGGGAGCAACTCAAGTTTACAATCGCCTGGAAATCTCACCAGAGGGGACTATTAGACCAGATCAGTTAAGCCCAATATATGTTAACGGACTCTCTATTAAGGAGGCAGAGGAGAAAATCATTAATCGTTTAAGTCAGATATATAGCGGCTTGAAGGGAGAAAACCCTACCATATTTTATCAAGTTAGTCTAGGTAATGTAAGAACAGTCAATGTTTCAGTAGTGGGTGAGGTGAATCAACCAGGCAACTATGCGTTGTCATCACTTTCTACTGTTTTTACTTCCTTATATGCTGCCGGAGGCCCAACTGAGAAAGGCACTTTCAGAAGAGTGCAACTGGTCAGAGAAGGGAAGCTCAAGTCAACAGTGGACTTATATGATTTCCTAATCAGTGGGATTCAGAATAATAACCTAAGGGTGAAAAGTGGTGATGTCATCATCGTTCGTCCTTATGAATCAAGAGTAGAATTGGATGGAGAGGTGAAACGCCCTGGCTACTATGAAGTTTTACCAGGAGAATCCTTTTCTGATTTGCTCGATTATGCTGGTGGATTTAATAATACAGCCTATAAGGCACTAGTGACAGCTAGAAGAAACGGCTTAAGAGAAAGAGAAGTTGTTGATGTCACGGCCTCTGAGTTTGATCAATTTCAACCCCAGGATGGAGATATATTTCAGATCACTCCTATCCTTGATCGTTATAGAAACAGGGTGCAGATTGATGGTGCAGTTTATAGAGAGGGGGAATATGAGTTGACCCCGGGTTTAACTCTGAGGCAATTGATTGAGAAGGCTGATGGTTTGAGAGGTGATGTATTTATGAATCGAGCCACCATTTACCGGATGAATGAGGACTTCTCTCAAGATGTAATACCTATTGACTTAGAAGACCTGATGAGCGGTGAAATTGAGGATGTACCCTTAGTTCGCGAAGATATTGTTAGCATTAGCTCAATTTACTCTTTAAGAGAGGAGTTTTATGTTCAAATCTCAGGTGAAGTGCTGGAGGGTGGAGTATACCCATTCTTTAGACGGATGACTGTTCAGGACTTGATCATCCTAGCCGGAGGGTTAACCGAAGGTGCTTCTGGTGCTATGGTAGAGATATCCAGGAGAAATAAAAATCCCTCGCTTAACACTACAGCAGAAATTTTAACCATTCAAATTGATAAGTCTCTTGAATTGGATAATGAAGATCGGAATCAATTATTGGAACCTTTTGATCAAATATATATCAGGAAAACGCCAGGCTATACTGTACAGCAGCAAGTAACAGTAGAGGGGGAGGTAATTACTCCGGGGACTTATTCAATCAGCAGGAAGGATGAGAGGATATCTGATATTATCAAAAGAGCGCAGGGACTTACTACTTATGCCTATCCAGAAGGCGCTATTTTGGTAAGAAAGACTGAATTTTCTTCGGCTAAATCAAATGATCAAGTTTCACAAGAGTATCTGCAACAGTTGAGAGTTAAACTCTTGAGTGATGAGTCCGAGCTGAAAAACATCAGTCAAACCAGATTGATTGAGAGGCTAAATAAAATCCAGAATAAAATTGCACCTGATAATGATGCAGATGTAGTTGGAAGTCGGATAAAGCGTGAAATTGTCGAAGATATTCAGGAGCAGGATTCATTAATTAGGGATGTAGAGATTAGAGAAGAAGAGCCTACAGTTTTGGACTTGGTTAAAATTCTCGAAACCCCAGGTTCTAAATATGATTTTATTGTGAAAGAGGGAGATGTGATCTCCATTCCTTCTAAGTTGGAAACGGTTCGAATTGCTGGTGAAGTAATTTCTCCACTCAATGTTCGATTTGACGAAACGTTCAGTTTTAAAGACTACATCAATGATGCTGGAGGATTCACATCGACAGCCAAAAAAGGTAGGAGCTACATTCAATACCCTAATGGCAGAAGGAAGCAGACTAAAAGGTTTTTGTTTTTCAAATTTTACCCAAAGGTAGAACCAGGATCAACTATTTTCGTGAGCAGAAAGCCGGACAGGGAGCCAGTTAATTTTCAGTCAATTATCGCGGTTGCAGGATCCATGGCTACACTAGCATTGGTTGTGGATAGACTTTCTAGATGATAAAAAAAATACTGATCACCGGGGGAGCAGGTTTCATTGGCAGCCACGTGGTGCGCCTTTTTGTGAACAAGTACCCTGGCTACGGCATCTACAACCTCGATGCGCTGACCTATGCAGGAAACCTTGAGAACCTGAAAGACATTGAGGGGGCTTCCAACTATACCTTTGTTAAGGGCGACATCACTGACGAAGCCTTTATCGATGAGCTTTTTGCTGCCCATGGGTTTGATGGCGTGATCCACCTCGCTGCCGAATCCCACGTGGACCGTTCGATATCCGACCCGCTGGCTTTTGTCAAGACTAATATTATCGGAACTGTCAACTTGCTCAATGCGGCCAAAAAGCTCTGGTCTGGTAATTTTGAGGGAAAACAGTTCTACCATATCTCCACTGATGAGGTATACGGCTCCCTGGGAGATACAGGCTTCTTTTTGGAAAGCACTTCCTACAATCCGCAGTCCCCTTATTCTGCTTCCAAAGCAAGCTCAGACCATTTTGTCCGTGCCTATGCCAATACCTACAATCTCCCGGTGGTGGTTTCTAACTGTTCTAACAACTATGGGCCGAATCAATTTCCGGAAAAGCTGTTGCCCCTGTGCATACACAATATCAAGAACAACAAGCCCCTTCCTATCTATGGAAAGGGGGACAACATCCGTGACTGGCTCTTTGTGGTGGACCATGCCAGGGCCATTGATGTGATTTTTCATCAAGGCAAAGTGGGCGAAGCCTACAATATCGGTGGGTTCAACGAGTGGAAGAACCTCGACATTGCAGAGCTGCTCTGCGATGTGATGGACCGAAAGCTTGGCCGCAAAGAGGGTGAGTCAAGGAAACTCATCACTTTTGTGAAGGACAGGGCCGGCCACGATAAAAGATACGCCATAGATGCCTCAAAGATCAAGGATGAGCTGGGCTGGGAACCTTCACTCCAGTTTGAAGAAGGCCTTGAGAAAACCGTAGATTGGTACTTGGACAACCAGGAATGGCTTGACCATGTCACCTCCGGCGACTATCAGAACTACTATCAAAAACAATATCAGGTATGAAAGGAATTATTCTAGCAGGAGGATCTGGTACGAGGTTGTATCCTTTGACCTATGCTGTTAGCAAACAGCTGATGCCGGTTTATGACAAACCAATGATCTATTATCCACTTTCCATACTCATGCTGGCTGGGATCAGGGACATCCTCGTCATTTCAACACCTCATGACCTTCCTAACTTCAAATTACTATTAGGAGATGGCAGCAGAATTGGTTGTAATTTTAGTTATGCCGAGCAGCCAAAGCCTGAGGGGTTGGCACAGGCATTTACTATTGGTGCAGACTTTATTGGCAATGACAAGGTGGCCCTTATACTCGGAGACAACATTTTCTACGGCTCAGGGCTGCCCAAACTTCTGAAGGAAAATGCCGATCCCGATGGCGGTATTGTTTATGCCTACCGTGTGAACGACCCTGAGCGCTATGGGGTGGTGGAGTTTGATGAGGGGATGAATGCCATTTCCATTGAGGAGAAACCGGCCAACCCCAAGTCCAACTGGGCTGTGCCGGGCATCTACTTCTACGACAACCAGGTTGTGGAAATAGCCAGAAACCTGAAACCTAGCCCGAGGGGCGAACTGGAAATAACGGATGTGAACAAAAAGTACCTGGAAATGGGCAAGCTGAAGGTGAGCACCATGGACAGGGGAACAGCCTGGCTCGACACAGGGACCATAGATTCACTGATGCAGGCTGGCCAATTCGTTCAGATCCTGGAGAAAAGGCAGGGCATCAAGATTTCCTGTATAGAAGAGATTGCCTACAGAATGGGTTATATCTCGGCCGAAAAACTGCAAGAAATAGCCAACCCTCTCGAAAAATCAGGCTACGGAGAATATTTGAATGATTTACTTTATAATTCTTCTTTACAAAAGGCATAATTGTCAAATCTAAAAGAGACAGCATTAAGGGGACTTCTTTGGTCTCTTAGTGAGAAATTTCTTTCAAAGGGTATTGCTTTTGTCGTTTCTGTAGTACTGGCAAGAGTGTTATTGCCAAGTGATTTTGGTCAGATAGCGCTTATAAGCATAGTTATTGCTCTAGGACAGACATTAAGTGATAGTGGAATGACACAGTCGCTTATCAGAAGTCAAAATTTAGATAATGGTGATTATTCGACTGTCTTCATACTGAATGTAGTCGTTAGCGTATTTATTTATTGTGTGGTTTACTTTCTAAGCCCATTTATTGCCAGCTTTTATTCTGAGCCAGGATTGGTAAAAATTCTTAGAGTTTTGTCATTACAGATTCCTTTGGCGTCATTCACATCCATTCAAGAAACTCACTTAACCAAGGAAATGGAGTTTCGAAAGCAAATGTTAATCCAAATTCCATCCAAATTGATTTCTGGAATTCTTGGTATAGCCTTGGCATATTCTGGTTTTGGAGTCTGGTCTTTGGTTTATATGTACCTTTCAGCAGTATTTATTAATTCATTATTGCTTTGGTTTTCAAGTAATTGGTGGCCTAAGGCAATATTTGATCTTGCAAAGTTAAAATATCATTTCAACTATGGGATAAAGCTTACTTTATCCAGTTTGGTAACCACTATATATGAAAATATTTACCAGATATTAATCGGTAAATATTACTCTTCAACTGATTTGGGTTTTTATACTCGCGCACTTGAGACTCAAAGATTACCTGTAAGTAACTTATCGGCGGCGTTGAATAAAGTTACATTTCCAATGTTCGCTATGATTCAGAATGATGATGAGAAACTTAAAAAATCATACAAGGCACTAATGATTCAGGTGGTATTTTGGGTTTTACCAGCTATGCTGATTCTGAATATTTCATCAGAACCACTATTCAATCTTCTTTTCACAGAGAAATGGAGTGAATCCATTCCATACTTTGAACTACTTTGCTTTGCAGGAATTTGTTATCCTCTGAGCTCATACAATTTGGGTATTTTAAAGATTAAAGGCAGAAGTGATCTTTTTTTGAAGCTAGAAATAATAAAGAAATCATATATTACTATTTTTTTAATTATGTTCCTTACTAAAGGAATATTATTCCTAATCATTCTGAGTGTAATAACTTCGTTTATTGCAGTAATCTTAAATTCTTACTACTCAGGAAGATTAATCAATTATGGTCTGATTGAGCAGCTTAAAGATCTAATACCTACGGTTTTATTGGCTCTGTTTGTTTATTTTTTGACCTATTATTCTTTTAGTTTATTACATAATTTAACTGACTTTTCTAAAGTCTTTATTACAACCATACTTTTCTTGTCTTTGTATTTGGGAGGTGCCTATATTCTGAAATTCCAAATTTTCAATGAACTGAAGGCTATATTGAAGTATCGTAGAAATTATTAGGCATTATTTAATGAGTAAGGAGTTTCTTTTTTTAAAAAGTGCAGTTTCAACTCAGGTTAAGTTCATGTCAGTTGAACAAATAAGAACTTGGGCAAAAAAATGGAATGAAAAGGTGAATGTTTCAATAGAGAAAGTCACCTTTAACCAACTTGACAAGTGGATATTAAATAGGGAAGATGCACTCAGGCATGAATCAGGAAAGTTCTTTTCAATAGATGGTATATCTGTTTCAACCAATTGGGGAAATAGACACTATTGGGAACAACCTATCATTAACCAACCAGAAGTTGGTTACTTAGGTTTCTTAACAAAGGAATTTGATGGAGTATTACATTTTCTCTTACAGGCTAAAATCGAGCCAGGTAATATCAACCATGTTCAATTATCTCCAACTCTTCAGGCAACAAGAAGTAATTATAGCCAAGTTCATAAAGGTCGTAAACCAGCATACCTAGAATACTTTCAAAATGCAAAACCTGAAGCAGTATTGCTTGATCAGTTGCAATCTGAGCAAGGTGGCCGTTTTCTGAAAAAGCGTAATAGAAATATTATTATAAAGGTAGAGGAGGAGATAGGAGTAAAAGAAGAGTTCTGCTGGGTTACTCTTAGGCAGCTCAAAGAACTAATGAAGGAAGATAATTTGGTAAATATGGATACGAGAACAGTCATTTCTGGTATTTCATATGGTTCGTATGATCTGAAAACTATTGATTTCTACGAGTACTTGATTAGTAGAAGTGATAGTAATGATTTGCCATTTCTTAATTCCTTTCTTGCAAATGTAGATAGCTACAATCCATTAGATAAGATCATCAGCCTAATTACGGATAGAAAAAGTAAATTTGATTTGGAGGTTCGTAAAGTACCACTTGGAATAATCAAGGACTGGGTGTTAAGCGATGAGAAAATTTATCACAAGGACTCGAGGTTTTTCTCGGTAATACCAGTAAAGGTCACTATTAGCAATAGAGAGGTGAGTCAGTGGTGTCAACCAATGGTAGAACCTGCGCAATCGGGGTTGTGTGCCTTCGTTTGTAAAAAAATTAATAATGTTATGCATTTTATAGTTCAGCTCAAGCTAGAATGTGGTAACCATGATGTAGTTGAATTGGCTCCTACGGTTCAATGTTTAACCGGCAATTATCGGGAAACTGGAGAAGGAAAACTCCCTTTCTTAGATGAAGTATTGAGATCTGAGCCTCAAAATCGATTAGTAGATTCTCTTCAGTCCGAAGAAGGAGGAAGGTTTTACAAAGAGGAAAATAGAAACATGATTGTACATCTTCAAGATATTGATTTGGATCTACCAGAGAATTATATGTGGATGACTGTTAATCAAATGCTAACGTTTCTTCGTTTCAATAATTTCTTGAATATTCAGTCAAGAAGTCTCATTGCATCGTTAACACTCGCTTAGATGAAGAGTGTTTCAATTGGAATCTTAGGCTTGGCGGATATTGCTAAAAGAGCAATCATTCCTAATCTTATAGAGGCACCGATCTTCAAGTTGAAAGCCATAGCTAGTAGGGATAAGGCCAAAGTAGATGCTTTTACCCAAGGGTTTCGTAATGATATAGACTACTATCCAACATATCTTGAATTGATTCAAAATGGCGGCTGTGAAGCAGTTTACATTCCTTTACCTAACTCACTTCATTATGAATACATTCTGGCTTGCCTGGAAAACGGTATTCATGTGTTATGCGAAAAGTCTTTGACTTGTTCTTACAAAGAAACAGCAAGCTTGATTAAACTGGCTAGGGCTAAGAATCTCGTAATAGTTGAGAATTTTCAATTTCGTTTTCATAAACAGTTGTCAGTTATCCAAGATTTGCTTCAAAGAAAGGAGTTTGGAGAATTAAGAGTCTTTAATTCTACTTTTTGTTTTCCACCCTTTGCAGACAAGTCGAATATAAGGTACTCAAAAGAACTTGGTGGTGGTGCTTTACTAGATGCAGGAGCTTATCCTATTAAGCTGGCTCAAATTATTTTAGGAAATGATTTGAATGTTAATACGGCTAAAAACCATATTGACCCTCATACTGGTATAGACCTCTGGGGGGGGGCTTTCCTCAGTCACTCAAGAAATAGTAGCTTCGGACAAATATCATTTGGCTTCGACAACTTTTATAGATGCTCCGTAGAACTTATTGGTCAAAAAGGCAGAATTACAACTAATCGAATTTTTACAGCAAAACCAGATAATGAGATAAGTATATTATTTGAGCATGGTTTTGAATCAGAAGAAATCAAAGTCAGTCCAGACAACGCATATAGAAATATGCTAGAACATTTTTATGATTTAATATCCTGCAATCAAACTGAACTAAGGGAATGTGAGTATTCTCAAAACCTGAACCAATCAAGGTTATTGCATCAATTTAAAGAAAAGCTAAATGTCTAAGCCAAAACCCATATACGTAACTCAGCCTTCGTTGGCTCCATTAAACGAGTTTGTACATTATTTAGAAGGTGTTTGGGAAAGAGGAATACTTACCCACAACGGACCGTTAGTTCAGAAACTAGAGCATGACCTTAGTAGTAAATTAGGGCTAGAGTATCTAACCTTGGTATCTAATGGTACTGTGGCTTTACAAATGGCTATTAAGGCCTTGGAGTTAAAGGGAGAAATCATAATCCCCTCTTTTACTTGGATTGCTACTGTAAGTGCTATAAAGTGGGAGGGCTGCACACCTGTGTTTGCTGATATAGACCAAGATACCCTTAATATTGACCCAAGTAAGATTGAAGAGTGTATCACAGATAAAACGGTGGCTATAATGCCGGTGCATGTTTTTGGTAATCCCTGTGATGTTGAGGCGATTGATAAAATAGCTAAGAAACACAATCTTAAGGTTATCTATGATGCAGCACATGCTATAGGTTCAACTTATAATGGTAAAAGCCTTTTGGAGTTTGGAGATATATCAGCTATAAGCCTACACGCTACTAAACTATTCAATACGGCAGAGGGAGGGGCTTGTATTACATCCGATATGAGCTTAGATAAAAAGATAAGGAGAATCAGGTTCTTCGGCCATAACGAAGATAAAGATATTGTTGAAGATGGTTTTAATGGTAAGGTTACTGAGGTACACGCTGCACTTGGGTTGGCCAATCTAAAATACTATGATGAAGTTCTGGCAGACCGAAAGAAAAAGTATAAACTCTATAAAGAACTCTTGAGTGGTTTGGGTAGCATACACTTTCAAAGGCTTGAGTTGGGAGAACCTAACTACTCCTACTTCCCTGTTATTTTCGATTCTGAAGAGACTCTCGTATCAATCATTGAGTTGTTTAGTGAGCACAAGATCTATCCTAGAAGATATTTCTACCCTTCAGTTAATACTTACTCACATGTGGTCGATTACAAAAAAACCCCTATCTCTGAAGATGTTTCTAGAAGAATTTTGTGTTTACCATTGTTTATGAATTTGGGAGAATATGACATCGAAAGAGTTTGCAGATTAATTGATAATTTTTTGATCAAATGATGGATTCGTTTTTCTTCTTACCGTCAACTAAACTTGATAAGTTTAACCGTGTTAGGGGAAGTTATAATGCTGAAATCATTATCGATTTGGAAGATAGTGTTGTTGATAGAGAAAAGGAGGTCGGTCTCAATTTTTTAATCGAAAATCCAGAGACTTATTTGGAGTCATGGATCAGAATTAATTTACGATCAGACTTTAATCAGCCGATTGACGCTAGTCAATTCGATAGACTGAAACAAGCTGGTTATAATAAGTTTGTTTTGCCTAAGATTAAAAGTGAAAGGGAAATTCAAGAGTTATTACAAACAGATAGTATTAACCTTAATATAATCATATTAATAGAGCATCCAAGACTTTTCTATGATCTACCAGATTTTTTGAGTTCTTTAAAAAGAAATGTATTTGGTCTTGGTTTGGGAACACATGATCTCCTGTCTTTTATAGGAGCTAATCATAACCCTTTAAATACAAGTTATGCTCGTAATGAGTTATTATATTTAGCACGAAGTTTTGGTTTAAAGGCAATTGATACGGCTTCTATGAATATTGATTCTTCATTCAAAGATGAGCTGGAAAATGTATATGACATGGGTTTTAGGTCTAAGTTTATAGTACACCCCAAGCAGTTGGAGATGCTAAGTGAATTTAACTCTAAAACCAATAAAAAGAATATCGAGAGGGCTAAAGAAATAGTAGAGATCATATCTAATAAGCCGATTCACTTGAGGTACGAACCTTTTATACATAAGGGAGTAGTAGTTGAAAGACCCCATATAATTAAATCAGAGCAAATTTTGGCAGGAAATTATGGAAAGTAAGTTCGGTAATTATTTTGAGGAGTTCGAAGTAGGTTCTGTAATCAGGCATGCAAATTCCAAGACAATCTTTGAAAGTGATAATAACTTTTTCAGTTTGCTGACCATGAATCATCATCCTGTTCATTTGGATATAAATTATGCTTCTCAAAAGCAGCACGGTCAAGTTCTGGTAGTTGGGACTTTGGTTTTTAGCTTAGCGGTAGGCATTACGGTTCCTGATATTAGTGGAAAGGCAATTGCCAATTTATCTTATGAAAATATAATACATAAGGGTCCTGTTTTTGTAAATGACACAATCTATGTGGAAACTAAAATTTTAAGTAAGCGAAGTTCTAAATCAAAGGGGGATAGAGGCATTGTTACTGTGGAAAGCAGAGTATTCAATCAAGAAAAACAAGAGGTGCTTAGTTTTAGAAGAAACATACTAATTCCTAAAAAGCGACCATAATGGAAAATTTTTTGATGCGTAGTTTGCTTTTCGTACCGTCCCATAATGATAAGTTACTCAAGAGCGCACTGCAAACTCAGGCGGATGTTCTTTTGTTGGATATTGAGGATTCTGTACAACCAAAGGAAAACAAACAAGTAGCTAGGGATAAGATTCTCCAATTGGTTAAAAATGGACAGTTAGATGATCGAGTGGTTTTTCCAAGAGTTAATGATCGCGAAAGTGGTCATTTACTTCAAGATGTATATCAATTAACCATTGAAGGAATTAATGGTTTTATGTATCCAAAGGCTAAGACTGCAGAGGATATATATTTCTTTGACAAGTTATTAGAGACAATAGAGTTTGAAAAAGGAATGCCAATTGGCGCATTTAAGATTATTGCTCTTATAGAAACGGCAGCAGCAGTTATGAATGTTCAAGAAATATGTAGGGCTTCTAAGCGATTGGTGGCTGTTGCTTACGGATCAGAAGATTTTATATCTGATTTAGAAGGTATTCATGATGATGAGCACCTTAGTTTATTTACACCACGTGCTATGATTGCCATGGGGGCTCGTGCTCAAGGGATTATTCCAATTGATACGGTTCATGTCAATGTACATGACCTTGAAGACCTTGAACAGAATATTTCATTATCGAAAAAATTAGGATTTGAAGGGATGCTAGCTTTAAACCCAAAGGAATTGGATTTGATTCATCAATATTATTCACCTAGCGAGGAGGAGTATTTGAATGCCTTGGACTTGTTTGAATTATCTAAAAAGGCTACAATGGAAGGTAAAGGCGTAGCAATAATGAATGGCAAATTTATTGGGCCTCCCATGATATTGAAGGCTAAGAAAATAATTGATAAGAAAATGCTAATCCAAAGAACTCAAGAAAATTGTAATAATAAAAAGTAGGAAATTGAGATTAGCTATAATGCAACCTTATGTTTTCCCTTATCTAGGGTACTTTCAATTGATCAACTCAGTAGATCGTTTTGTAGTCTATGATGATGTTACTTTTATCAAGCAGGGGTGGATTAATCGAAATAATATATTGGTAAATAATCGGTCTTATTTGTTCAGCGTTCCGCTTGAAAGGCAAAGTTCATTTACGAAAATTAAGGATATTAGAATAAGTTCTAAGCACTATGATAGGTGGAAGGATAAGTTTTATAAAACTGTGGAGCAGAATTATAAGAGAGCCCCTTTTTTTGAAGATGCCTTTAAGCTTTTACATGTCGTTCTTGAAGGTTCAGAACATGATTTTTTGATATCTAAATTAGCAATTTCAAGCCTAAAGAGTATTAATAAATACCTTGATTTGAAGGTTGAATTTGTTAATTCATCTTCTGATTATAATAACAGTAATTTGTCTGGACAGGAAAGAGTGATGGACATATGTATGAAGGAAGCGGCAACGCAATATGTTAACCCTATTTCTGGAGCAGGCTTATATAGTAAAGAAGATTTTAGGATGAAAAATTTAGATTTATATTTCATTAAGCCTCAATCAATTGTGTACGATCAAATGAATAATGAATTTATTCCATGGCTGTCCATAATTGATGTGATAATGTTTAATTCCGTAGAGCAAGTTGCTCTCTTGATTAAGAAATACGAAATTTTGTGAAGAGTATAGGGGGTTACTTTGGACTGGAAGCTGGTAACTTTTACCATTTTCATGAAGGAGCTATTAAACTCAACACAGCTCGAAATGCATTAGAGTACATTCTTATGATAAGAGGGTATGACAAGGTATATTTACCATATTTTATTTGTGATGTCATATTTGAGCCCTTAAAAAGGACTGAAACTGAGATTGAGCTTTATCATATTGACAAAAATTTTGAACCCCTTTTTGATTTTTCTAAAGTCGGTAAGAACCAAGCCTTGTTGTATGTGAATTATTTTGGATTAAAGAATGATTTAATCAAAGAACTTGTCTGTCGATGTGAGAATCTAATAATTGATAATTCTCAGTCTTTTTACTCTAAGCCGATAGCGCATGTAGATACCTTTTATTCTCCTCGTAAGTTTTTTGGTGTGCCAGATGGAGCCTATTTGTATATTGATGAGACCTTGAAGGTTGAGTTAAAACAAGATGTTTCATGCGACAGGAGTGAACACTTATTGAAGCGAATAGACACAGGGGCAGAGTCTGGATATACTTCTTTTGCTAAGAATGAGAGTAGACTTAAGAACCAACCAATTAAACTCATGTCGAATCTTACAAGTCATATTTTGATGTCCATTAACTATGAATCAATAGCAGAAATTAGAAGGAACAACTTTTTACGAATCCATGAGAGACTGTCGGAAGGAAATTTTTTCACATTTGAACTGAGTGCAGAAAGTGTTCCGATGATTTATCCATTTTGGACTAACAGAGTAGATTTAAGAAGTTCACTTAGATCTAGGAAAGTATACACTCCCATATACTGGACAAATGTTTTGGATATTTGCAATGAGAAAGATTTAGAGTATCAATTCGTGAACAATGTTGTTTATTTGCCTATTGATCAAAGATATTCTTTTGCTGATATTGACTATTTGGTAAGGCTTATTCTACAAGAACAATGAGAAAAAAAGTAATCATTATTGGAGGAAAAGGAAGTGCAGTTGTCGTAGCAGAGCAGATTTATGATGCTCAGATTAAGGACGCAAATGTTGAATTTCTTGGGTTTGCTTTTGATGATCCAAGTTTTGGTCTTGAAATTAATGGCTTTCCTATTGTGTCAAAAACTAGAAGTGTTTTCAATAAATATAAGTCGTTCACTGATGTTGAATTTATTTTTCAGTTGTATAGACCTGACCTTATGGAAGAGCGCATTGATCTTTTAAACAGCTATGGGATTCCGCTAGAGAGGTTTCATACTTTTGTGCACCCTTCGTCTATAGTGTCTTCATCTGCAAAGCTAGGTTGTGGTTCTGTTATTCTTGCCAATTGTGTTATAAATTCAAATGTTCAAATTGGCAATCATTGTACTATACATTCTAACTCATTGGTTGGGCACGATTCCTCATTGGGTGATTATAATTTTGTGGCGGCACATAATGTTATTGGTAGTAATAGTAAAATAGGGAGAGCCAATTTCTTTGGTCTGAATAGTACTTTCAATAATTATTTGAAAGTGGGGGATAATTGTTTTGTAGGGATGGCTTCAAACGTCATAAAAGATATTCATTCAGGTGAAAAGGTTTATGGTAATCCAGCAAAGCCCTTTATTGGAGAAATCAAACCATTGTAAAGGAAGTTTATTTCTATATCTGTTGTTCAATTTTAGATTAGTTCTTTAATCTTTCAATAAGTCCAAATTCACACGGTGAAAGCACTCCATATTCATTGTGATCCAAAATTTATAAAAGGCTCAAAAAACCTATTTGGGGGTGACTTTTTTGAAAATGAGATTTTATTTTTTGGTAGTGAGAATTTTGAGTCAGAGTACATAGTTACTTACGCAAAAACACTCAGAGAGCTGGATAGAGAGTTCAAACATAAAATTGCAAATGTTAACATTGTTGTGTTTTGGGGATTGAATGATTGGGTACTCAGGTTGTTTAGATTTATCCCTGGCAACGTATTAGTAATTTGGAGATTTTTTGGTTACGAGCTTTATGGTAGAATCCCATCTTTAATTTATACACAAAAGACCAAAGCCATCCTGTCGGAGAAAAGTCAGATTAGAAATCTTCCTAAAAGAATTATAAATAAATTCCGTCACCTGATCCAGATGAAAGTGTCATTTAGAGCAGCATTGGAAAGAGTGGATACTGTTTTGATGATCTCAGAAATGGAATATCAGATGCTTAATACTTATTGGAGTGGAAAATTACCACGTCTTTTAGTAATGCCATCTTCCGAACGTGTTCTAGACCTTAATCAGCTTATAAACAATTCAAAAGAAAGGGAGAAACGAGTAATAATAGGTCACAGTAGGAACTCGATAAATAACCATATCGAATTATTCGATTTAATAAGGGAAAATGAACCTTATTCCAATACCAATTTCGAGGTATTGTTTAATTACGGAGGACCTAAGATTTATGCGGATAAGGTTAAAGAATTTGGAAAAGATACGGTTGTTCATTTTATCGAAGACTTTATGTCAAGAGATGAGTTTAAAAAGTATATTATGTACTCATCTGCCTTTGTAACCAATAGCTTACGTCAATGTGCAGGTGCCACTATTTTCCTAGCAATTGAATTTGGCTTGAAGATATACATGAACACTGCTAATATTCATAGTAAGTGGTTAAAGTCGGAAGGGTTTCTCATCTTTAGTTTAGAGGACTTCGCTAGAGACTTGGGATCAGAGGACTTTTTCCTTTCGGAGGAGAAAAAGAACTACAATCGAAATCAACTCTTGGAGCTTCTCAAAAAAAATAATTTCGAGGACTTTTCTCTGAAATTATATTCACAGATTGAAGAATTTGTCTCAAGATAATTAATCTTAAAAAAGGATGAACAAAGATAGCAAAAACTTCCAGGAGGATGGTGTTTTTCAATTTTTAAAGCAGGTTTTGACAAAGGGAAGATCAATACTTTTATACGGAGGGATCTTTTTTTTAATCGGAATAGGAATTGCTCTGTCTACTGGTGATGAATATACAGCAAGCTCGGTTTTTATCCCGCAAGTTTCCAATGGGACGACAGGAGGAAATGGTTCTGGATTGGGTAGTTTGGCCTCTTTGGCAGGAATCAATTTAGGTACCGCCTCAGGTAATGATGAATTCCCTCCTAGTCTATATCCCAATATTCTCAACAATGTCTATTTTAAACTCTCAATACTTGAAGCACCCTTATTTTTGAAGAGATTCAATAAGAAAGTTTCATATCGTGAATATTTTGAAGAGTATTATCAGCCCCCATTATTGTATTCGATTAAAAAATACACAGTTGGTCTTCCTAGTTTGATATTGAGTTTGTTTGAACCTGAAGAGGAAGAACAAAGTAAAACAACTCTCAATCAAAATGGGGAGTCCATGGTTAAGCTGACCGAACAGGAACTCAGACATTTTTCAAGAATTGATGGGCAAATATCAATTGTTTCCAATTTAAAGGATGGGTTTGTAACAATTTCAGTCTCAATGCCAGAGCCAGAACTGGCAGCACAGCTTGCAAAATATGTTGAGGATCTTCTTGAAAGAGAATTGATTAATTACAAGGTAAAAAACGCTCAACATTCTTTAGACTTTATCATCGAAAGCTATAATGATAAGAAGCTACAGTTCATTGAAAAGCAGGAACAATTAGCAGTCTTTATTGATGGAAACAGAAACATAAATACTGAAAGCGCAAAAATTCAATTACAACAGCTTCAAGCAGAGTATAATGTTGCTTATGAGGTTTATTTGAGCTTAGCTAAGGAACTTGAGCAGGCAAAACTACAAATAAACAGAGACACACCTACTATGGCCATTATCCAACCTGTTTTAATTCCAAGTTCAAAGTCAGGACTTAGTAGAAAATTAATTGTGATAATGTTTACTTTTGTGGGTCTGGTCGTAATCCCGGTAAGAATATATCTTAAAAATTATCTTGTGCCGTTTGTTAAGAATTTGTCTTAAGTCGGCCATTAGTGTTGAATTATAATTAGAATAGTTCGGTTTTGAAGATTTTGAATATTGCTTCAATTATTCCACTGCCTAAGCTTCACAGAGAGAATGATATAATTTTATTAGTGCAGAAGAATTTATCGAACCAATTTAATATTGAGTTTCGAATTTTGAAGTACTTACCTTATGTTCCTGGATTTATAGCTAAAAGGAGAGAGCGTTGGGAACAGTTTTTATTTCTAAAAAAAATGGGGGGGATAACGATTCAGAACCAGGTTGTTATTTTCTATTCATGGTTGGTGTTACCCACCAGTAATTTTTGGGTTAATTGGGCACTATTGCCGATTAATGAACTTTTTTTCAAAAAGCGTGTTTTAAAAAGTTTTGCTTCTCTCGAGAAAGTTGATCTTATTTTATCTCAAAATATTTTTCCAGATTCAATTGTTGCATATTGGTTGAATAGAGCATATTCTATTCCATATGTTATCAACTTGAGAATTCTTAATTCGCAATGGAGGCTATTCAAAAACTTGCCGATTGTTAAAAATGTAATTAGGAACTCGTCAGCAGTTTACACACATAGTCCATCTATCCATAATTTAGTTAAGAGCGGAATGGATGCTAAACTTATTCTACATCCGCTAGATGAAGAATATTTTACGCAAGCTGAAAAGGGAACAGACAAGCTTGAGTTCTTAAGCGTTTGTCGACTTTTGAAATTGAAAAATTTGGATATGGTGCTTAACGCATTAGCCAACCTGAAAAGTAAGGGCTTTTGCTTCGAGTATAAAATTATAGGAGATGGGGCTGAGATGGAGAATTTAAGAGGTCTTATCAAAGACTTGGGAATTGATGATTGTGTCCACCTTGAGGGGTTTCTACCTAAAGAGGATGTCATAAATTCCTATAAATCTGCACATGTTTTTATTATGCCCAGCTATCCGGAAACATTAGGAAGGGTGTTTTTAGAAGCGGCAGCGGCAGGTTGTTTGTGCATAGGTCATGAAAATACAGGGATAGATGGCTTGTTCGAACATAAAAAATCAGCCTTGTTTGTAAACAGAAATACAATAGAGGACAATTTGGAGCATGTAATGAATAAGTTTTTAAATGGAGCTTTAAATATATACCAAAAGGAGTCTAGACAAGTAGTTGAAAAACTGACTTGGGAAAATATCGGGAAAGATTATCAAGAACTATTTAAGAAAGCATTGAGCAGTGTTTGATTTTTTTACTTTCTTCATATACTTAGGTCTACTTTTTCTTCTGATATTACTTACTTCAGAGCAAGAATCAAGAGTAGGTATTTCTAATTTTCATTATTCTTACCCAACAAAGCTTGAAATAGGTCCTTTTTTGGCTTTGATTTTGATCACGTTTATTGTCGGTTTTAGGTACGATGTTGGAGTAGATTGGCAGGGTTATTATTTGGATTTTCAGCAAATTGAAATCAGGGAGGGGCTAAAGTTTTCGGATCAAAGCTATGAGTGGGCATTTTTTCACCTGATGAAAGTGATTGCTTATTTAGGGTTAAATTATATTTGGTTGTTTGCAGCTATGGCTTTAATTAGCTGGTATTTCCTGTTCAAGAGTGTCCCAAGATTTATTTTACCGCTGTTCGTTTATTTTCTATTTGTAGATGAGTTTTTCTTTTGGTCTCTTAACGGTGTGAGACAGTTCGCTGCGATGACCATTTGGGTTTTTTCATTAAGGTATGTGGTTGAGAGAAATTTTATCAAATATCTGCTTTTTATCTTGCTTGGTGCATTGTTTCATTTGAGTATACTATTTTTGATTCCTCTATATTTTTTGCCTTATAGATGCCTAACGAACAGAGCGGTTTGGCTAGTTCTGTTTGTAGTCACATTTCTCTTAATAAATGGAAATATGTTCATGGGGGCTTTTGCTTCATTTTTTGAATTCTTAGGGCCACAAGGAGGTATGTTTGCCAAATTTTTTTGGTATTATCAATCTGGTAAGTTGGCTGCTGATGAAACTTCACTTGGTTTAGGGTACTTTTTTGAAATAGTTACAAACTTCATTTTGATTTGGCTAAGCCCTAAAATACTCCAAGAAAATAGGCAATTGAGTATTTACTTTGTTTTATTTTTTTTTGGAGTAATTCTTTTCAATCTTTTTTACGAGTTTCAATTAATAGCAAGGGTTTTTAACTATTTCCTTTTTGTCAAATCCATAATACTGAGTCTGACGGTAGTATATTATTGGAAGAATAGAGTGTTTCAAACACCTATTGTAATTGGAATAGTTCTTTATTTCTTTTTGTTTTTATCGTCTGTTTATAATGGGTCTAATATGTGCTGCCCCTATCGTTTTGCTTTTTGGCTAAATTGACTTTTGAGAAATCTTGTTCTTTGATTAAAAAAAATTTATTCTTTTCAAACAATTACAATGAGTAAGCTAATTTATTTTTGGTCTAAGTTCTTTAAAAAATTTAGAGGAAAGGCTATAGTTAACTCTGATATTCATCCTACTTCTACAGTGGAGGCAGGAAGTGAGGTGGTAAATTCCAGTTTTGGAAAACACTCATTTTGTGGATATGATTGTGAGATTATCAATACTGATATTGGAGCTTTTTGTTCGATTGCAAATAAAGTCATCATTGGGGGGGGGATGCACCCCATGGAATGGGTATCAATGTCACCAGCGTTCTATGAGGGAAGAGATAGCATCAAGGCTAAATTTGCCAAACATAAGAGAGAAACGCCTTTGAGAACACAGGTGGGTAATGATGTTTGGATTGGTGAATGTACATTGATTAAACAAGGAGTAAGTATAGGGAATGGTGCCGTTATAGGCATGGGAAGTGTGGTCACAAAAGATGTTGCACCTTATTCGATAGTGGCAGGCGTACCGGCCAGGGAGATCCGCAAGAGATTTGATGAAATTACTGCTAAAAAGCTTCTTGATTCAGCATGGTGGGATTGGACTGATGATAAAATTGCCGGCATGGGTGACTACTTCAATGATCCAGATATTTTTTTAAGCAAGGTTGAATCATGAAAGTACTACATTGCTGTCTAGCAGCCTTCTATATTGATGATTTTGGTTATCAAGAAAACGTTTTGCCCAAAATTCATAGAATGCATGGGCATGACGTGAAAATATTGGCCAGTACCGAAACCTATCTCACTTCTATGAAACTGGGGTATGTAGAAGCTTCCAGCTACATTTCATCAGACAATATTCCTGTCACTAGGTTAGCTTACCAAAAATGGCTACCCCACAAGGTGATAAGTAAATTGAGGTTATACAAAGGACTGAAAAAGGAAATTATCGAATTTCAACCCGATGTTATCTTTATGCATGATTGTCAGTTTCTCAGTATCAGTGCTGTCAAAGATTATGCGAAGAAGAACAAAGTTGAAATCTATGTAGACTGTCATACAGACCTGATCAATAGTGCTAAGGGATTGGTTTCAAGAAATATCCTTCATGGAATCATATACAAATATTGTGCAAAGCTAATTGAACCATTTGTAACTAGGTTTTATGGGACACTTCCCTTGAGAAATGAGTTTCTTCATGAGGTATATGGCATTACTAAGGAAAAAATAGGATTACTACCATTTGGTACTGATGACACACTTTTTAAAACAAGTGAAAAAGCGTTTATAAGGAAAGAAATGCGTCAACAATTAGGGTTAGAAGAAACTGACTTGGTAATTGTAACCGGAGGGAAAATTGATCTACGCAAGAACATTCATGTTTTAATGGAAGCCGTCTTGAAAATAGCCTATACAAGTGATAAGGTAAAACTTTTATTGTTTGGAAAACCGACCGTGGAGCTAAAGGAATTTGTAGATAAGATGAAAGAAAACCCAACCATTATTTATAAAGATTGGGTTGACTCCAAGGAGATTTACAAGTACTTTCTGTGTGCTGATTTAGGATTCTTTCCTGGGACGCACTCAGTATTGTGGGAGGAAGCTACAGGGCTTGGTTTGCCTTGCGTGTTTAAACGGTGGCATGGTATAGAGCATGTAGACCTTGGAGGCAATTGCATGTTTTTAGATGTAGTAACTGAACAGGTAATAATAGAAACAATTAATCGATTGATAGATAATAATGCCCTTTTTGACCGAATGCGGAGTGTGGCTCAACTTAAAGGTCCGAAAGAGTTTAGCTATACAGAGATCGCCAAAAGGGCGCTAAATTCAGATTATAACTAATATTTATATTGCATTGAAAGAACCACAGGTATGTATTAATTGTGTAATGGACACGACTGACTCCCAAATTACATTCGATGAACAAGGTGTTTGTGACCATTGTCACACATTTGATAGTCATATAAAGCCTAATTGGAATACAGGACAAAAGGGATGGGATAAACTCCAGTCAATTGTTCAGCAAATCAAGAAGGAAGGGAAGGGGAAAGATTTCGATTGTATAATGGGTATGAGTGGAGGAATAGATAGCTCATATCTTTTGTATTTGGCAGTAGAAAAACTTGGCTTAAGACCACTGGTTTTTCATGTTGATGCTGGCTGGAACTCTCAAACCGCAGTAAATAATATTGAGGTGATGATCGAGAAACTCAACCTTGATTTATTCACTGAGGTGATTGACTGGGAGGAAATGAAGGATTTGCAAAGAGCCTTTTTTAGGTCTGGGGTTCCACATGTGGACACTCCACAAGATCATGCTTTTTTTGCCACCATGTATAAATTTGCTGACAAGTACAAGGTCAATAATATTTTGACTGGGGCAAATTATTCCACGGAGTGTATTCGTAACCCTAAAGAATGGATGTATTTCCAATCCGATTCAAGACAGATTAAAGACATTTTCAATCAGTTCGGAGAGGGTAAACTCAAGAATTACCCATTAACTAATATTATATGGCACAAAGTTTATCTACCGTATATTAAGAATATAAAGGTAGTTACTCCACTCAACTACATGCCTTATATCAAAACAGAGGCCGTTCAATTATTGAAGGAAAAATTTGGTTGGCAAGAATATCCTCAAAAACACTTTGAGTCTAGATTTACCAAGTTCTACGAGAGTTATTGGCTCTACGAAAAGTTTGGTTATGATGTAAGGAAAGTACAGTATACCAGTTTAATTCTCACAGGCCAGATGACAAGAGAAGAGGCAATGGAAAAACTTAAATCAAAACCTTATGATCCTTTGAATATTCATCATGATTTTGAATTTGTGGCCAATAAATTAGATATGGAGGTCTCCCAACTACAGGCATGCTTCGATGCGCCTAATAAGACATACAAGGATTATAAAAACCAAGAATCCATTTATAATATTGGGGCTAAAGTTATGAGGGGACTAGGTTTAGTAAGGGGTGGTAAAAGATGATTGGTATTATAGCTTACGGATCTGGTAATGTCAAGGCCATTGCCAATATTTATAAGAGGCTTAATCTAGATTATTTTATTACTAGTGATCCTGGAAAGCTAAAGGAAGCGACACGCCTTATTCTCCCTGGTGTTGGTGCTTTTGATCAAACAATGAATCTCTTGAATGAATCTGGTTTGAGAAGCGTCTTAGATAAACTGGTACTTAACGATAAGATACCCGTATTGGGAATTTGTGTAGGAATGCAAATTATGGCAGAGTCTAGTGAAGAAGGAGCTGAAAAAGGACTTGGCTGGATAAGTGGAAGAGTAAAAAAAATCGATCAAAATAAACTTCATAATAAGCCAAAATTACCCCATATGGGTTGGAATAGTGTGATTTTAGCAAAGCCGAATGAGATTGTTGAAGATGTAAACTTTAATAAGGGGTTCTATTTCTTACACTCTTACTTTATGAGTCCAAGTAATGAAGAGGACGTTTTGGTTAAAGCAGATTATGGACAAGAGTTTGCTTGTGTTGTTAAAAAGGAAAATGTTGTTGGAATTCAATTTCATCCCGAAAAGAGTCATGATAACGGCATTCAAGTATTTAAAAATTTTGCTAATATTTAGATGCTCAGATCAAGAATTACTCCCGTTCTCCTTATCCATAAAAATGGTTTAGTTAAGACTGTGAAGTTCAAGGATCCAAAATATGTTGGAGATCCGTTGAATGCAGTTAGAATTTTTAATGAGAAGGAAGTTGATGAATTGATTGTGATTGACATTGACAGGTCTTCACAAGGATTAACTCCCGACTTCACTTTAATTGAGAAGATGGCGTCAGAATGTCGTATGCCGCTTTGTTATGGCGGAGGAATAAAAACTCCAGAGGAAGCCTTAAAGTTAGTCAATCTTGGTGTGGAAAAGGTTGCTATGAGCAGTGCTTTAGTAGATCAGCCAAACCTTGCCAAAGAAATGGCAGATGCTGTAGGTCAACAAAGTGTTGTTGCGGTTCTAGATATAAAAAAGAGCGGTTGGAATAAGAAATATAGGCTTTTCACAAATAACGGCAAAAATGAAATAAAGTCAGATCCATTCGACCTTGCACTTGAACTTCAGTCTATCGGTGTTGGTGAAATTGTAGTAAACTCGATCGACAATGATGGCACCATGACTGGTTATGATATGAAGCTCAATGAAAAAATGAGAGATCTTCTTGATTTGCCAATTACATTTCTTGGTGGTGCTGGAAATTTAAATGATATACGCCAATTAATAGATGTATTTGGACCTGTAGGAGCAGCAGCTGGTAGTCTGTTTGTTTTTAAGGGTAAATACAGGGCTGTACTAATAAACTATCCGGGCGAAAAGGACAAATACGCCCTTTACAATCAATCAGCAGAATGAAACAAATCATACAAGACCTTAAATCTGGTCAAACGATATTAGAAGAAGTTCCTGCGCCACTAGTTAAGAGTGGCGCAGTTCTTATAAAAACTACCAATTCTTTAGTTTCCCTTGGTACAGAAAGAATGTTAGTTGAATTCGGAAAGGCCAACTTGATTGAAAAAGCCCGTCAGCAGCCAGATAAAGTAAAAATGATCTTGGATAAGATCAAGACTGATGGTTTAATGCCGACACTCGAGACGGTTTTTAACAAACTTAATCAGCCCTTGCCTTTGGGTTACTGTAATGTAGGAGAGGTCATTGCGGTTGGTAAAGGAGTAAAAGAGTTCAAGGTAGGCGATAGGGTTGCTTCAAATGGAAATCATGCTGAGTATGTGAGTATACCTCAGAACTTGGTTGCGAAAATTCCAGATAATGTAACCTGCCAAGAAGCGGCTTTTACAGTTATTGGCGCAATAGGTCTTCAAAGCATTAGGCTACTTAATCCAACTCTTGGAGAAAAAGTAGTGGTTATTGGTCTTGGTCTAATCGGTTTAATTACTGCCGAACTTCTCCTGGCCAATGGTTGCGAAGTAATTGGTTTCGACTTTGACCAAGCAAAGGTTGATTTGGCAAAGGCTAAAGGAGTCAAAGCATTTAACTTAGCTCAGGGAGGAGACCAGGTAAAGATTGTAGAAGAGCATACCAATGGTGTGGGTGCAGATGGAGTAATTATTACCGCTTCAAATAAATCTAACGACATCATTTCGAATTCTGCTCAAATGAGTAGAAAGCGAGGAAGAATTATTCTTGTTGGCGTTATTGGTTTGGATATTTCTAGAGCCGATTTCTATGAAAAGGAGTTGACCTTCCAGGTTTCTTGTTCCTATGGCCCTGGTCGTTATGATGAAGCATATGAACAAAAAGGTCAAGACTATCCACTTCCATTTGTAAGATGGACAGAAAAAAGAAACTTTGAGGCGGTACTAAGCGCTATAGCGAGCGGGAAGTTGGACGTTCAGTCGCTCATTACTGAAGAGTTGCCGTTAGAGGATTTCCAAAAGATTTACGGCAATATTGGATCCTCCAAATCAATTGCTACTCTATTAAAATATAGCAGCGATCAGAAGCAATTAGATCGCAAAGTGGCTGTTGGGCCATATCAATCTAAAGGAGGAGAGCTAGGCATTATCGGAGCTGGTAATTTTACTAATGCCATGATATTACCAGCACTTCAAAAGAACGGTGTACAGGCAAAATATATCGCCAGTTCTGGAGGTTTAAGTTCTAAAACATTAGCAAAGAAGTTTAATGCTGGGTTTGCTACAAGCGACTATAACGAAATCCTCAACGATTCAGATGTAAATCTGGTTTTGGTTACAACCAGACACAACATGCATGCTAGAATGACTTTGGATTCATTGCAGGCTGGTAAACACGTATTTGTTGAAAAACCTTTAGCCCTAACCTTAGAGGAGGTAGATCAAATACAGCAGGCTGCATTAGACAATAGTAAGTCTGTCGTGGTTGGTTTTAACAGAAGGTTTTCCCCACACATGACTAAAATAAAATCAGCTCTGGGAGATGGAGCCGGAGCTATTAATATGGTAGCCACTATGAATGCTGGCTTCATTCCATCAGATGTCTGGGTGCATGATATGGAAGTTGGTGGAGGCCGAATTATTGGTGAAGCATGTCACTACATTGACCTAATGGTTTATCTATCCGGAAGTAAAGTGGCTGCCATTTGTATGAGCGCTTTAGGCAACAACCCTCAAGAAAATACAGATAATGCTTCTTTGCTTGTGAAATTTCAAAATGGATCTCAGGGAACAATAAATTACTTTGCTAATGGCTCAAAGTCCTACTCTAAAGAAAGAGTTGAAGTATACTCTCAAGAGAGAACTTTTGTCTGTGACAATTTTAGATTGACCAAGGGGTATGGAGTGAAAGGTTTTGGTAAGGTTAAAACTAAACAAGATAAAGGGCATGTTGAGCAGTTTAGAAGGCTCAGTCAATTCGCCAAGCAGGGAGGTGACCCAATCATTCCGTTTGAGGAAGTTATAAATGTAAGCAAAGCGAGCATTCTTGCAATTCAGAGCCTTAAGACTGGTAGCTGGATAAATGTGGGGTAAGTTTCAACTCATTTTAAATACTGTAAAACACCTGAAGTGGATTCAAATCCAATATCAGGTGTTTTATAGGTTAAGGGGAAAACTAGGGTTAAAGCCTAAGTTGAAGAATTATGTTTCGAGGCCAAAAGATCAAATTCATGTAGGACATCTAAATGCAGCTCTTTTTGATGACTTGATTAACTATAAAGAGAATAAGATTGAGTTTGAATTTTTAAACCTCACTAAGCAATTTGACAGGAACAAAATCGATTGGAACTTCAACGAGTATGGAAAGCTTTGGACATATAATCTTAATTACTTTGAATTCCTTCTGTCGGATGACCTGTCTTATGAGGAAGGAATTTCACTTATTGAAAACTATATAGATAACTGGGATCACTTAAAGGATGGGGTCGAGCCCTTTCCTATTTCTTTAAGAATCATCAATTGGATTAAGTTTCTTTCTAAAAATAAAGTCACAAATAAAGGAATTGATGAAAGGTTGTATCATCAGGTTCAATTACTCCTCAACAACTTAGAATACCATCTTTTGGCAAATCATTTACTTGAAAATGCATTTGCCTTAATATTTGCTGCCTATTACTTTCAAGATGAGCAGATTTATGCTAGAGCAAAAGCTTTGTTACTGCAAGAACTCAAAGAGCAAATTCTAGCCGATGGTGGGCACTTTGAACGTTCTCCGATGTATCATCAAATCATGTTGTTCAGATTGCTCGATGTTGTGAGTATTGTTCAAGGCAACCCATGGAAAAATCAAGAAATACTGTCTGAATTAAGGTCGAAGGCTCAAGCAATGGTGGACTGGCTAGTTAATATTACATTGTCTTCTGGTGATATTCCCTTTGTTAAAGATTCGGCACCAAACATCGCCCCGAAGAGCTCTGAGCTTTTAAACTATGCTGAGAGCCTAGGATTGAGTTTAAAAAATAATATCCTGTTTAAGGAATCAGGTTATAGATGGCTTGAGTCGGGAGATGCTAGACTTTTGGTTGATGTTGGTCAGGTAACCCCTTCTTATCAACCAGGACATGCCCATGCAGATGAGCTGAACTTTTTACTATTTGATGAAGGAAGCCCCGTTATAGTTGATACTGGTATTTCAACTTATGAGAAGAATGAACAAAGGCAGTTAGAGCGCTCATCAAGGAGTCATAATTGTTTGGTAGTAAGTAATGAAAACTCTTCACAGGTTTGGGGGGGATTTAGAGTTGGTAGAAGAGCCATCGTCTCTTTGAATAAAGATAATAGCTCCATAATATCGGCAAGTCATAACGGTTACAAACGACTTGGCGTTCTTGTTCAAAGGACATTTGAGGTAACATCTAGAGGATTCATGATCCAATCCAATCTTGACGGAATAAATCAGTTGGATTCCATATCCCACCTTCATTTTCATCCAGAGGTTTCAGTTTCAGAAATCTCTACTAATACTTTTCGAGTTGGAAGATTTGAGATTTTCATGGACCCAGTAGGTGAATGCTATTTAGAAAACTATATGTTTGCTGCAGGTTATAATCGACTTGTTCAAGCTAAAAAATTGATTATCAAAGGGAGTAAAAAAAATATAATTAGAATAGACTATGCTCATTGATATTATTGCCGGTGCCAGACCGAATTTCATGAAAGTGGCTCCAATTATACATCGGATAAAAAAGAGACAACAAGAAGGAGGTACTTTGCAATATCGCCTCGTTCATACAGGGCAGCATTATGATAAAAAAATGTCAGGCTCTTTTTTCGAACAATTAAATATCCCTGAACCCGATGTTAATCTAGAATCGGGATCTGGTACTCAAGCAGAACAGACAGCAAAAATTATGGTGAGATATGAGGCACTACTTCTAGAGAAGCCTTGCGATCTTACTCTTGTTGTAGGTGACGTAACTTCCACAATGGCCTGTTCAATTGCGGCAAAAAAACTCAATATAAAGGTAGCTCATGTTGAGGCAGGTATTAGATCATTTGATCTCACTATGCCGGAAGAAATTAATCGCATGGTTACAGATAGCATAACAGATTTTTTCTTTACCACTTCAGAAACTGCGAATAGGAATCTTTATAAAGCTGGTGCTTCTAAAGAGCAAGTTCACTTCGTAGGCAATACCATGATTGACACCTTAAGAGCGAATGAATCTCGACTTCAAAAGCCAGATGTTTGGGATCAGCTGGGTCTTCAGGAAAAGAAGTACTTAGTCATGACAATGCATAGGCCTGCTAATGTGGATGAAGAGGCCAAGCTCAAGAACTTCATGGATACGATAATCGTCAATTCAGGAGATTTTCCAATAGTTTTTCCAGTTCATCCAAGAACAGCCAAGGTGTTTGAAAAATTGGGCTTGAATAGTGAAAAACTTAAACTAGTAGAGCCTCTTGGATACCTGGAGTTTAATTACTTAGTTAAAAAGGCCTTGGCCGTTGTTACAGACTCTGGTGGGATAACTGAGGAAACGACAGTAATGGGCGTGCCTTGCATGACACTTAGAGATAATACCGAAAGACCTGAGACCTGTGAAATTGGAACAAATGAATTGATAGGAACAGATGTAAATGCCATTCCTTCGGCTATGCAAAAACTGCTCTCTGGAAATTGGAAAAAGGGAGGTATTCCTGAGCTATGGGATGGTAAAACTGCAGAGAGGATTGTTTCTATTCTGGAAAAGTTATAATGAGGGTACTCTTTATCACAGACAATTTTCCTCCTGAAGTAAATGCTCCAGCTACTAGAACATATGAGCATTGCAGGGAATGGGTAAGCAAGGGAGTTGATGTTACCGTTATTACTTGCGCTCCTAACTTTCCGCAGGGAAAAGTTTATCCGGGATACAAGAACAAGTTTTATAGGAGAGAGGAAATTGATGGAATAAAGGTAGTGCGTGTATGGAGCTATATAGCTTCGAATGAAGGGTTTTTAAAGAGAACGTTAGACTACATAAGCTTTGCTATCACATCATTTTTCGCAGGGCTTTTTGTCAGGACGGATGTTATCGTTGCTACATCACCACAGTTTTTTGTGGCCCTTTCAGGTCGTTGGCTTTCCTTCTTTAAAAGGAAGTCTTGGGTAATGGAGGTGAGAGACCTTTGGCCTGAATCTATCAAGACCGTAGGAGCCATGAAGGATGGTATATTATTTAGAGCCCTAGAAAGATTGGAATTGAGTCTTTACAAGTCTGCAAAGAAAGTTATTACTGTGACAGATAGTTTTAAATATAACTTAATAAATAGAGGTATTAATGAGGCGAAGATTGCCGTAATCAAAAATGGTGCAAACCTGGATTTATATGATAGTAGTAAGTCTGATGAGCTACTTCAAGAGAATTTAGGTTTAGCAGGAAAGTTTGTTTTGGGTTATATAGGAACACATGGACTTGCTCATAAACTGGACTTCATAATTGATTGTGCCAAATCTCTGGAAGATTCAGATATTCACATTTTATTTGTTGGTTCTGGAGCAATAAAGAATGGCTTGGTAAGTCAAGCCAGAGGGTATAATCTATCTAATGTCACCTTTCTTGATCCAATTGAAAAAAAGGATGTCTGGAGATACATAAGTATTCTAGATGCAATGATTGTTCCCCTTAAAAGGTCTGAGTTATTCAAAACTGTCATTCCCTCTAAAATATTTGAAACCTCGGCAATGAGGGTTCCAATACTACTTGGTGTTGATGGTGAGGCTCGTGAAATTGTGGAAGGCTATAATGCTGGGCTTTTTTTTGAGCCTGAGAATCAAGAATCATTCCTCAACGCTTTGAACAAGCTTAGAGAAAACAAAACCCTAATTGATGATCTCAAAGCTGGTTGTGAAAAGCTTGCTAAGGACTTTGATAGAAAGAAACTAGCTAAAAAAATGCTTTTAGAGTTAAGAACGTCTTATTGATTAAGAATATTTATCTTGCGCAAAATTAGTTTGACTTGGAACAAACTCTCCTCATAACTGGCACTTCTTTTCTCTTAACATTCTTAATGTTTCCAGTATTCATTAAATTCTTCAAAAGGAGGAATTTTTTAGACGATCCAGGAGGAAGGAAAATACATACGGCTAGAACTCCGGCTATGGGGGGACTTCCAATCTTTATTGGTTTTGCCATTGCTGTGCTCATTTGGTCGCCTTTTGAAACTTTGAGAGAGGTAAAATATGTGCTCAGCGCTATTTCTATCATGTTTATTATTGGCTTTAGGGATGACTTAATTAATCTGAGAGCTTATCAAAAACTTATAGGACAGGTAGCTGCAGCTATGATCATTGTCTCTATTTGTGATATTAGATTTACTTCACTTTATAACCTATTCGGAGTTGAACAAATTCCTCTTGGATTAAGTTATATCCTGAGTCTTTTTACCATCATTGTGATTACCAATGCCTATAACCTGATTGATGGCATTGATGGACTTTCTGGTTCGGTAGGTGTAATAGCTTCTCTCTTTTTTGGGGTTTTCTTCTTTTTGAATGAACAAACAGGGTTTGCATTAATTTCCCTTTCTCTTTGCGGTGCGCTATTAGCCTTTTTGAATTATAACTGGGCCCCTTCGAAAATTTTTATGGGTGATACAGGATCTCTATTTATTGGATTCTTTCTTTCGATAATGGCTATCGAATTTATTGATTTTAACCATACTTCTGGTGGTGAGTATTCTTTTGGAGGATCTATCGGTACTGCAGTAGCGGTATTGATACTGCCATTGGCCGATACGTTCAGGGTTTTTGTAAAGAGGGTGCTTAGAGGAAAATCCCCTATGCACCCTGATAGAACACATGTTCACCATATCCTACTCAGGCTAGGGTGTAATCATGCCCAGGCAACTGGCATATTGGTAACGGTTAACATAATCTTTGTCTTGCTTGCCTTAGTTTTAAAAGACTTTTCTGACTCAGTTGTTATACCTTCCATTTTAATAACTGTTGTTGCTTTGGGGACTATTCTTGACCTTATCTTTAAGGCTGCAATTGAAAGACGTAAGGAAGAACTTAAAGAAAGAAATCGTGTTTCGAGAGAAGAAACAAAGGTGGTTTCTATTTCTAAAAACGCTGGGTAGTTTTCCTTCCTTTCAATTCCCTCTCTTTTCCTTTAATCTCTTATCTTGCGTTGAAGTTTAAGCGCAAGAATGAGATCATATCTTTTAACTAATCTTTTCCTTTTATTCTTTGGATTAATTTATTTTAATGGTCAATTGATTGGCCAGACGTTGCCTGATTTTTCGTCAATGAATATCTCATCATTGTCAGATCAGCAGATTGAGTCATATATTAAACAGGCCCGTGCTATGGGTTACTCCGAACAGGACTTAATTAGTTTGGCACAGTCTCAAGGTCTTTCGGCCTCTGATATTTCTCTGCTGAATGAAAGGATTAATTCAGTAAAGACAGCCAGAGCCAGTAGGGCGCAAGGGGCTCCGGTAGAATCTACAAGGCTAAGACAATCTTATACTGATTCTCTTCAAGCGCTCAACGATGTCAATTCTGATATTTATGGCTTAGATGTTTTCAGAAAGGGCTCATTCCTCTCATTTCAGACCAATCAGAATATACCCACACCAGATAATTATGTGTTGGGAGCGGGAGATGAGGTCTTCATAGATATATATGGAGCTTCAGAAAGCTACTATCAGGCAGAAATTAATCCAGATGGAAATATCCTCCTGGAGAATATTGGGCCTATTTCCTTAAGTGGTCTGTCAATTCAGCAAGCTAAAACAAGGGTTATCGCACGATTAAGTACTTTGTATGATGGGTTGAAGGGAAATACCCCTAATACATTCCTTAACCTTTCATTAGGTCAGGTGAGAAGTGTTAGTGTGAACATAGTTGGTCAGGTAGCCATTCCTGGTACCTATAATTTGAGTGCTCTAAATACCGTATTCAATGCTTTGTATGCCGCGGGTGGAGTTACTGAGAACGGTACTTTAAGGGAAATCAGACATTTCAGAAAGGGGCAGCTTCTTTCTAAAATTGACCTGTATCAGTTTCTGCAGAATGGATTTATTGAAGGAGATAATCGGGTTGAAAATGGCGATGTGATCTTAGTGGCACCTTACACCAATAGAGTTTCAGTGTCGGGAGCAGTTAAAATAGCCGGAAGGTTTGAACTATTAGAGAATGAAACTGTCTCTGATTTACTGAACTATACCGGAGGCTTTTCTGAGAATGCATTTACAGAATCTGTCAAATTAAACCGGATTCAAAATGGACAGAAACTGGTTGCAGATATAAATGCCGATCAATTTGAGGTATTTAGTACAAAGCCTGGAGATCAATTCTTTGTGGCGGAAGTATTGAACCGGTTTGCTAATAGAGTGGTAGTGACGGGAGCGGTTTTTAGGCCTGGGAATTATTCAATAGGAGAGGGGCTTACTATCGGCCAGCTATTGGAAAAAACAGAAGGAGTCAGGCCAGATGCTTTACTGTCCAGAGCATTGGTGAAGAGGTCCAATGATGATTTAACAACCGAAACTATTTCTTTCAACCTCTCGAACGTGCTGAATGGCTCTGATGATTTCGAGCTGAGGAGAGAAGACGTAGTGACAATTTTTTCAACCAATGACTTGAAGGAGGAATCATTCATTGAAGTAATTGGAGAGGTTAATGAACCAGGGTTGATTGACTTTTCTCAGGGGACTACTGTAAGGGATGCACTGTTATTGTCAGGAGGACTTACCTCTTCTGCTTTTGGGGGTAATATAGAGGTTTCAAGAAGGGTGATTTCTGCTTCTGATGAGGCCTATGGTCTTTCCGATACTTTCACTTTCAATATCGACCTGAATGGAGACCTGGAGACAGGTAGGGACTTTATTCTTACACCCTATGATCAGGTAATTATCAGAAGAAATCCTGTTTATACAAGACAGCAGTTGGTTACAGTTGAAGGCCAGGTAAATTCTCCAGGGCAATATTCAATCAAAAATCAAGGTGAGAGAATTTCAGACTTGTTGGAAAGGGCCGGGGGGCTTAACCAATTTGCTTTCATTGAAGGGGCGACCCTCATTAGAAAGACTGAATTCTATGAAGAGCCAACGGATATTGAGAAGCAGATAGACGATCTTATCAGGTTACAGGAAAAATTTGATAGGTCTCCAGACTTACTGACAGAAGCTGAAATGGCCATGATCTCTAGGATTGAAGAAGATATTGCTGATTTGGAAATGAGAAATGAGAGTAATCAGAGCTTTTCAAACTATGCCAAACGGGAGAGAATTAAAGAAGTTATACAGAGAAATGCACTAACAACCAATATTGAATTGAAACAGGCAGAAGCAATAGGTATTGATTTGCAGTCAATTATTCAATTTCCTGGTTCGGTTTCAGACCTATTACTGGAAGAAGGAGATGTTCTGATTGTTCCCAAGAGATCTGAAACAGTCAGAATGCGAGGTAAGCTTCTCTATCCAACCACGAGCAGGTTTGTAGAAGGGAAGTCTCTTAAGTACTACATTAATAATGCAGGAGGTTTCGATTATAGAGCTAAAAAGAAAGGCACTTATGTGGTTTATGCCAATGGTGAAGTGGCCAGAACTAAGAGCTTCCTGTTTCTGAAGTTTTATCCAAAGCCAGCTCCTGGTGCAGAGATAATCGTACCGACAAAGCCATTAAAGGTGCCCGTGCGCCTTCAGGATGTGCTGGCAATAACCAGTGGTCTTGCTACCCTGGCCTTAGTTGTTAATCAAATCAGCCAGAATAATTAAAATGGCTCAGGAAAAGCATTATATCGAAGAAGAGAAAATATCTCTGGGGTTTTTGATTCGAAGACTTCAGTTTTGGATCAGATTTCTTTTGTCTAAATGGCTAAAAATAGGAATTGGTACCATAGTGATGATACTTCTATTGTTGGCTTTTAATTACTTGAAGCCAAAATCATATGAGGCTAAAACTACATTTGTTCTTGACAAGGATTCTGGAGGAGGTCTTGGAGAGTTAGGCTCTTTAGCTTCTTTAGCAGGGGTCAATATAGGTTCTTTATCAGAGAGCAGTGTACTGTTTCAGATGGATAATATTGAGGAACTCTACAGGTCTAGAAGAATGATTGAAAAGACTTTATTGACTCAAGTAGATATCGATGGACAGGAAGCACTGATGATTGATAGATTCGCCAGGTCCAATAAGTTCGAGTCAGCCTGGGAAAAGGAAGGTATTCAGCTTACAGACTTTTCCAGGCCAAGAGACAATTTTAGCCGAACTCAGGATAGCCTAATGAAGGAATCAGTGAAGCTGATTAATGAAACCTTCCTGACGGTTGGTAAGCCAAATAGACGGGCGGCTATCCTTGAAGTTGGTTTTACTCATAAGGATGAGGTTTTAGCAAAGCTATTTACTGATGAACATGTAAAAAATGTAAATAGCTTCTATCTGGAAACCAAGACTAAGAAGACCGCAGCTAACTTAAATATTCTGCAAACTCAGGCTGATAGTGTTAAGCGTGTGCTCGATGCTTCTATTTTTAATTTGGCCCAAATTGATGAGAACATACCCAATCCGAACCCACTATATAAAACTTCGCAAGTGCCTTATCAGAAGGCACTAATAGATGTTCAAGCCAATAGTGTTATTTATCAGGAGATTGTAAAGCAATTGGAGTTGGCGAAGGTAGCTCATAGGAATCAAATGCCTTTGATTCAGATTATTGACAAGCCACTTTACCCTCTAAATGATAACCGATGGAGTTTGTTTAAGACTCTTGTTATCGGAGGATTTCTTGGTGTACTCATTATGACCTTCTATTTCTTGCTGAGGCAGATATACCTGAGTGCGCTGAAGGAAGTAGATTAAAGAGAAGCACTTGAGTCAATTTCAGCAACGTATCTTATTGTTAATTAAGGGGAAAACGTTCTCAAATTTCCTTCATCTCTCACTCAACCACGGGGCCAATTTACTAACTGCCATTGTTCTTACTCCTTATCTGTTCAAAAGGCTTGGTGAAGATCAATACGGCTTGATTAGTCTGGCACTCACTGTCATTTTACTTTTTGGTATTCTTGTCAACTACGGTTTTGGCCTCAATGTGCCTAAGCAACTTGCCCTGGTTAGGGATAAAAAGGAATCGAAACAGCAGATTATCAATGAAATAATAGTCACTCGTTTGGCTATTGCATTTCTATTGATGATCATAGTGTACATCCTGACTGGGTACTCTAACTTCTTTTCCGACTATTCAACGATTCTGCTATTCTCAGTTTTGCTTCTTGTCAATGATGCCTTATACCCAATGTTTATATTGCAGGGCTTTGATCGTCTGTCGTGGATTTCTAAGACGAATGCTATAGCTAAGCTTTTGTATCTCGTTTTGGTTTTGTTGTTGGTTAAAAATCCGGACGATGCCAAGTGGGTAAACTTCAGCCTGGGGGTCACAGGAGTAGGGGTGAATGGTCTCTTACTATTTTTTATCTACCGATATGAAGCCATTCGTTTTCAGTGGGTATCTTTTCAAAGAGTAGGTTCGAGAATTGCCGATAACTTTCAGTTTTTTTCCTCAACTATAGCATCCTATATTCTTGTGAACGGAGGCTTCATCCTTTTAGGAAGCTTCGTTAGCAACACCGAATTGGGATATTATGCTGTTGCTCAAAGAGTATCGATTCTCTTAAGGATGATTCCTGTTTTTCTTACTCAATCTATTCTTCAAAATGCCACCAGGCTTTATAGCGAGAATATAGAAGCGTACGAGGGGTACTTGAATAGGAGTTATAAAAACGGACTTTTAATCACATTTGCGGTTGGAGTGGCTGTTTCAGTAACCGCTTCGTGGATTATTCAATTTCTGACAGGTGAACATGTAGAGTTGAGTATCACCCTGATGAGGTTGTTATCTTTCCTGCCCTTCATTGGTATGCTGAATGTGCCAAATATGATCAAGATTTTGGTAACTGAACAAAAGCAGATTTTGGCCAAAGCAATTTGGATAACTACTGGTTTAATGCTGTGCTTAAGTAGTCTGGGCTCTTACTATTTTGGAAGTATTGGCTTGGCTATAGCCTTAATCATATCAGAGTTCTTCAACTATTGGATACATCATTACCTAATCGGAAAAGCAGGGTTGAGGGGAAAAGCTACCTCCAAATAAAACCTGGAAGTCTCAAAAACTGAAGGACTTTATTGATTGACAGTAAGATTCTGTATTTCGTTTTAGATCCATTGTGATGATAATCATAGGGAAAACTCTCCTCGCCACTCTTGAGATCAATTGGTGCAGACCGTTTCCTTTTCTCGATGACCACGATACTATCATAAAAATGAATAGAGTCTGCAGATTTTGTGAAGGAGTCAGGTTTAAAACTACCTTGTCTGCTGTGGAATGCATTGAGTGAATCTATCAGGTTCTTGCTAAATTCCATGAAGGTTTTTCTTCTTTTTAACCCTCCTCCATATTCAATCCAATAAGACGAATGGGTGTCTTCACACAGATAGACGCCATCTTCTTTGACATGGTCATAAAGTTCTTCAAAGGTGGTTTGCTGCTGCTTCATAGTATGCCCACCATCATCGATTAGAATATCTACTTTTGGTATCTGCTCTTTCAGTTTCCGAAGAAACGCTCTATCTGTTTGAGAACCTATGTGGATTTGAACCTGGTCTTCCTCGAGTTTTTTACAGTCAGGATTGATATCAACACCATGGATTTGAACTTTATTTCCAAAGTAGTCTTTCCACATTTGTAAACTGCCTCCATGGAAAACCCCAATTTCAAGGATTACAATGGGTTGATTTCTAAACCTGTTAAAATGACGTTCATAGATATCGAAGTAATGATTCCATTTGTGTATTAGTCGCCTTTCGTTATTGTGAAAGTATTTTTCCAGGTCAGAGGTACCTAACTTTGTTCTATCAAAACTCATATTGAAGGGTCATAGATAATCAATCCTGTCAAATTTTAAAGGATTACTTTTTCTGATGGTTTCAAATTTAATGGTTTAGCTTGCGAATGTGGATTTTAGCTTAGAATTTAATCCTCAAATTGTGAAAGAATGATAAGCCTATCAATAATAGTTTTAAAGCTTGTTGGTAGTAATACAGATGTTTAATGAGAAAGAGTGTTGTGGTTACCGGAGTGGCCGGTTTAATTGGTAGCAGGTTAGCCGATTGGTTGATCGATAATCAGAAGGAATATGATGTTATTGGAATTGATAATTTAAGTGGAGGCTATCAGTCTAATGTAAATGATAAGGTGATTTTTTATGAGACTGATTGTGCTTCAGAAGAAATTCGCGAGATATTTAAAAAGCATCAGCCACAGTATGTATATCATTTGGCGGCTTATGCAGCAGAAGGGCTTTCTCCATTTATTCGTAAATATAACTATCAAAATAACCTATTAGCGACCGCCAATTTAGTTAATGAGTGTATTCGGTTTGGAGTGGAGAGATTAGTGTTCACCAGTTCTATGGCTGTATATGGAGATGGTGAGCCTCCATTTGATGAGTCGCATCAGCCCGCACCAATAGACCCTTATGGTATTGCCAAGTATGCCTGTGAAATGGACATTAAGGTAGCGGGTGAACAGCACGGTCTGGACTGGTGTATCATAAGACCTCATAATGTATATGGTATCAAACAGAACATCTGGGATGTTTATCGCAATGTGCTTGGTATTTGGATGTACCAGTACATTAATGATCAGCCGCTCACCGTTTTTGGAGATGGTAGTCAAAAGCGAGCGTTTAGTTGTATAAACGATTGCTTGGAGCCACTTTGGAATGCGGCTTCTGCACCAGAGGCTTCTAAACAAATTATAAATCTTGGTTCTGGTATAGAATACTCCATTAAGAATGCAGCCGAATTACTTATTGATGTTATGGGAGGCGGAGAAATCCAATATTTGGAGCAGAGACATGAAGTGAAGAATGCGCACCCCACCTGGGAAAAATCAGTCGAGATTCTTGGTTTCAATGATAAAACGACTCTTCAGGAAGGCTTAGAGGAAATGTGGAGCTGGGCAAAATCGCAGCCTTCAAGGGAGCGGTTTGTTTGGTCTGAATACGAACTGGATAAGGGGATTTATGACTTCTGGAAAAAGCCAAATAAGGCCTTTTCAGCTCCCTAAAAAGTTCCTATTTATCAGCAATCAACAGAACAGGAAACTTGAGTATACACTCTCCCTTGAACTTGATTGACTTAATTAGCTTCATGATTAATGGAGAGCTTTCAATAAACGTAATCCACTTATAACTGACTCTTATTCTTCTGAATAAGTAATATTTAAGTTTCGGAACAGGGATAATAGTTGAGAACCTGGTGAAGCCTATTTCTTGTAATAGTTTAACCATCTCAGAATGGGTAGATTCATTGACATGACCTCCTTGTGCAGGAGTTCTTCCTGATTGAGAGAAGTCTTTGATTCGGGTAACATCCCATGGGCCGAAGAGTCGGTTGGGCATGATGATGATTAATTTCCCCCCATTGTTTAGGCTCCCATAGATATTTCCGAGGTGTGTCTTGGCATCATCATACACCAAATGCTCAATTACATTGTCAGAAAGAGCCACATCGAAGTGTTTGTCAGGTTGATAGTTGACAATATTCGCTTCTACAAAATCAATTTTCGAATGCTTTTTAAGCTCTGTTGGTATATACACATCTATACCGACAAGTTGCTTAACAGGAAGACGCTCATCAATGCTCTGTAGCATAAAACCCTGTCCACAACCAAAATCAACAATTGACTTATTCTTTAATTCTGGCTTAAATAGTTTGACATACTTCTCCTTTGGATTTTTGCCAGAGAGTTTACTATTATCCCGAGCATAGATGGGTAAAAGCTTCGAATAAAATTCATCATATAAGAGGCTTCTTTTTTCAGGATTGCTCTCAATTTTCAACAATTGATGGTAGTGCTTCTCTACCTCAAAGCCCTTAACTAAAACCTCTCTGGACAGATTTTCGGTTAGGGCATATTTATCAATATCCGGGTACTCTAAATAATCGCTATTTTTTTTCATCTTTGACCCTTCTCAGGAAGATCTCAAAAGTATTGAATTTCATACATACAAAGCGAAGATTAAAGAAATGAGTCTCCCCGACCCATCTTATTTCCCATCATTGGCCATAGTGATAGTTAACTGGAATAGTTATGAGGTTACTGCCAATTGTTTGGAATCTCTTCGGTCTCTGGATTATCCCGAGTTTACAGTAGTGGTAGTTGATAATGGTTCAGAGGATGACTCGGGTGATCGACTAATGTCCAGTTTTCCAGAGATTACACTTTTGAGAAATACTGAAAACTTAGGATTCACCGGAGGCAACAATACTGGAATTCAGTTTGCTCTCGAAAATGATTTTGAGCTTGTCATGCTTCTGAATAACGACACAATTGTCACACCAGATTTGGCTAGTTCGTTGGTGAAAAGGCTCGTTTCTGACCCGGATATAGGCGCTGTTCAACCTAAAATTCTTTACAATAAGGAAAGAGATGTAATTTGGAATGCGGGAGGTTTCTTTAACAATTTCTTTTTTACCTCTAAAACAAGAGGCTTTAATGAGAAGGATCGAGGACAATATGACACGTCTAATGAAGTAGATTGGATCACGGGTTGCTGCTTCCTGACCCGGTCAGAGATTATCAAACAAATTGGGCTGTTAGACCAGAAATTCTTTATCTATTATGAGGATAGTGACTGGTCGTTTAAGATCAGAAAACTAGGGTATAAGCTTGTCTATGATGGTTTTTCCATAGTTTATCATGAAGTTGGAATGTCTGAAGAAAACAGAAAGGGGCATAATGAGGGTAATGTTTCTCCATTTGCTCATTACATGGTCATCAGAAACCACTTATACATGGTTAGAAGGTATGCAAGGGGTGTCAATTTAATCGGGGCCTGGTTAAACCTCACGGGTAAAATAGTATTGAGGCTCGGGTATTTTGTGATAAGGGGAAGGTTTAAAAAGCTAAGGTTTGCATTGAGGGGTGTCAAACATGGTATGACCCGCTAAATATCTGAATGAAGCACTTTTAGAAATCAATGAAAATAGTTCAGGTTCATAATATTTATCAGGGAAAAACGGGAGAGGAAGCCGTACTGAATGAAGAGAAGTTAGTCATGGAAGAAAATGGCCATGAGGTAATCCAATTCATCAAGGATAACTCCGATTTAGATAGTTTTTCAAAGCTTGAGCGGATTAGAATGTTACTTTCTCTCAATGCCTCATCAAAGATTGCTAATGAATTTGGACTACTACTCGATACTGAAAAGCCTGATGTCTGTCATGTGCATAATACATTCCCAATAATTACACCTGTTGTTTATGAGGTATGTCGGTCCCGGAATATTCCTGTAGTTCAAACCCTGCACAATTATAAAATGATATGCACCAACAGTCTGCTATTCCAGAAAGGTGAGGTCTGTGAGCTGTGCATCAATAAGAGTCTTTATCATTCTATTCAGTACAAGTGTTATCGGGGTTCATACCTCGCAACTGCTGCTCAGGCACATGTTATTCAGTATCATAGAAATAAGGGTACCTGGGACAATTTAATAGACAAATATATTTGCCTTACCGAGTTCCAGAAACAGAAGCTTGTATCAGGAGGGCTACCGGAGGCAAAAGCTGTAGTTAAACCCAACTTTTTAACTCAGGCAGGAACAAATATTGAGCATGGTTCATTCTTTCTTTTTGTTGGAAGACTCAATGATTCGAAAGGTCTTCAGGATTTGCTGCAACTATTTAAGCACAACAAAACTGCTCAGTTCATACTCATAGGTAAGGCTGAGGAGCCGGCAATATTTGAAGAGTTCGAAAATGTAGATTATTTGGGTGAACAAGAGAGGAGTGTAGTTTTAGAACACATGAGAAAGTGTAAAGCAGTATTGTTCCCTTCTAAGTATTATGAGGGAATGCCTATGGTAATACTTGAAGCATTTTCTCATCAGAAACCGGTAGTCGCCAGAAATACCGGAGCTATGTCTTCCATGATTGAAAATGAAATTAATGGTTTGAAATACGACCATACCCAGGATTTCCTCAAGGCCGTAGAACGACTGGATAAAGACGAAGATTTGGTTGAGTCTTTTGGAAAAAATGCTCTTAAGTCTTATTTCGAAAAGTATTCAAAGGATAAAGGATATTCGAACCTACTTAATATCTATAGCTCAGTGCTCAGTCATTGATTTATTAATAAATTTGGTTCTAGCCTGAGTCGATCTGATGATTTTAGTTGCCGCCATACTTCTTATACTTTATATAGCTTTTTTTGGCTATACGATACATCAGGTAATAAGGGGAAATCTACAAAGTGTCTTTTTGTATGCCGTTACTTTCTTTCCAGTTTATGCTCTTTTCTTAACCAGTAATTTTGATGCTTTTGGATCGCCTCTGATAATTAAGCTGATTCAATATTCTAAAGAGGTTATCATTTTTAGTGCCTTTGGACTGTGGATTTTTGGTCAAAGGAGACTTCTGGATAAGACATGGGATATTTCAGGATTAGATAAAATTTTTCTGGCGTTTATAGGGCTGGCAATACTCTTTTTCGCTCTGGGCCTGGGTGAGGCAACAGTAACCAATCGAGCTATTTATCTTAAGAATATATTCCTAATCGGTATTTTTTACTGTTTTGGGCGCAATGTCAATATCAGTTTCAGAGAGTGGAATAAGGTTGTTAAGGTAATATTCATTACTACTATCCTGGCATGTGTTTTAGTGACTTTTGAAAAAGCTATTGGTACTCATTTTCACACCATTGCTGGATACGCTAAGTATAATACCTTTTTCACCGGAGAAGAGCCACAAGGTAGTTACGGTTTGGCCTGGACTTTTGAAGCTGAAGGAGGCCGGCCTAGGTATGGAGCCTTCTTTGCACACCCATTAGAGTTGGCCGCTTCTATGTTAGTTGTAGCATCTATTGGTGTAATATATCTGGTCTCGGTGCCATATAGGTCGAATAAGTTCAAATACTTGGGCTTCCTCTTTTGCGCATTTATTTGTCTCTTATTTGCCTACTCAAGAGCATCATTTGCTTCCTTTTTTCTCTTGCTAGGGTTTATGGCACTGATGCTGAGATATTATAAGCTAATAGGTGTTGCTTTGAGCATATCAGTCATCATTGGTATCTACATAGTATTCTTTGCTGCGAATGACATTCTATATTTTGTGGTGGATACTTTAACATTTCAGAACTCATCAAGTCTCACACATATAGTTGACTGGCTGAATGCAGTAAACAGTATAATCTCAAACCCTATGGGTATTGGTTTGGCTATGAGTGGAAATGCAGGAGGAGTTGAAAAGGACCTGATAGTTGGAGGTGAAAACCAATATCTGATCTATGGTGTGCAAATGGGAGTCATTGGCATGCTTCTCTATATTGGTATGCTGTATTATGGCATTAGAAATTCCTGGAGAGCATTCAGACTTTCGCCTTCAAGAAGGGATGGAGTTATCCCATTTGTAGCGGCTTCTGTTAAGTTTGGTATGCTATTGCCACTCTTCACGGCTAATGCAGAAGCTTATATCTATGTTTCCCTAATTTCATGGTGGCTGATAGGTCATGCGGAGACCCTATATCAAAAATTTAGAAGGTCAGTTAGGGAAGAAGGTATGAGCACTGGGAGACTTGAGATGAGCAGATGAAGAATAGGCCCAGAGTACTTTTAGATTCTTTTCACTTAATTCAGGCATTAACCGGGATTAGAACCTATACGGTTCAGCTGTTATCTGGTCTGGAGGAGTTGGACCAATCGGAAGTCGAATACATTATATATCCTAACTGGAGGAAGCTCAATAGTACAAGCTTTCTTCGCGGAAAGGTTAACCCACTGAAGAAAATCCTGAACCACGTTTTATACTTTGTTTGGAAGCAAGTTGTATTGCCTACTCTAATCCTATTCAAAAGAGTCGATCTGGTAGTAACTATAGATTATCTCTTGCCATACACGAAGTTTGGAGCCCGGAGTATTACCGTTTTTCACGATACATTTTATTGGGAATTAAAAGGCAACTATAACCCGCTGTGGAGAGCCTATTTTTTGAAATCTGTAAAAGCAGGACTTGATGGTGATACACAGATAGTCGTCACAACAAATCATATTGGAGATAAGGTAAAAAGGATTATTACCGATGAACATCAGCTAAGGGTGGTTTATCAGGCTCCTAAAGAGCTACCTCTGTCAGACGAAAAACCTGGTATCTCTGATCTACCTGAAGGAGCAAAATACTTTCTTCATGTTGGTATTTTTGAAAGTAGAAAAAACATTGATGTATTAGTTAGGGCATTCGCTCAATTGATAGAACGAGACTATTTTAAGGACTTCTATTTAGTCTTGGCTGGAGGTAGGGGTGTCGGGATTTTTCATGATGACTATTCCAAGATTCTGAATTTGATACATAAGTTGGAAATCGGTCATAGAGTGCTGATGCCTGGGTTTGTGCCAGATCATCAATTGGGTGCTTTATATAAAAATGCATTTGCCTATGTATTTCCTTCCAGAGAGGAGGGCTTTGGAATACCGGTAATTGAGGCAATGAGGTCAGAAATACCGGTTATCATTTCAAATCAAGGCGCGCTAATGGAAGTAGCAAATTCTTCTGCTTTGATTTTCGATATGGATGATGTAGACTCACTCGTTGAGTGTATGCTTCAATTAAAAAATGAAGAATCACAGGAGTCTTGGATAAAAAAGGGTAGCAAAAGGGCTATGGCCTTTTCAAAAGATAGCTTTGCCGAAACATTTCACACAGTGGTAAAAAGTGCATTGACTCAGAAGTAGAGAAATAGATGTCAAATCAGAATAGCTTGAAAAGTAACTTACGTATTGGGTTTATTACAGCACTTGATCCAGAAGATAAAAGAAGTTGGTCCGGCATTTACTATAGAATGTACCAGGCGCTAAACGAGCAGTTTGAGGAAGTGAATGCTCTGGGTCCAATCAGACTAAACCTTGTAGACACTATCAGAATGAACCTGAGTATTCTTCTGTTCAAAGTTTATCATCTTTTTCGATATGGTACTAAAACAAAAAGCATTCATTTACCGGCTAGAAGCAAAGCATACTCAAGGTTTTTTGAACGGAAATTAGAACATCTCAATGTTGATGTTCTTTTTGCTCCGGTGGCTTCATTGGAGATTGCCTACTTGAAAACGAGCATTCCTATCTGCTATTTTTCAGATACCACTTTTGGTCAGCTATGGAGCTACTATCATGATGAAAAAGGAATTTCTCCACTAGTAAAAAAACTGGGCAATAGAATTGAACAGTTGGCAATTGATAATTCAACCTCTCAGGTTTTTTCTTCGGAATGGGCGGCTCAATATGCCGTGAATTTTTATGGTGCAAATTCTGTGTTTGTAACACAATTGGGAGCCAATATGGACATGGATAATGATCTCTCTTTGAATTCCAGATCATTAAAAGACCAAATCAATTTATTATTCATAGGGGTAGACTGGAATAGGAAAGGAGGAACAATTGTACATAAGACTTTTAAATCTTTGTTGGACAAAGGGTACAAAGTTTCATTGACAGTTTGTGGTTGTGTTCCCCCTAATGAACATCCCAATATGAAAGTGATCCCATTTTTGAATAAAAATATTGAAGAAGATGTAAAGAAGATGAGGCGGTTGTATGAAGAAGCTGATATTTACTTTATGCCCACAAGAGCCGAAACATACGGTATAGTCTTTTGTGAAGCAGCGGCTTATGGTCTACCTGTAGTTTCAACGAATACCGGAGGTGTTTCCTCAATAGTTGAAGATGGCAAAACAGGTTTTTTACTTCCACACCATGCAGTTTATAATGATTATGTGGAAATAATTGAAAGGCTCATTAGCAATGAGGAGTTACACATCGAGCTTTCACTGAATGCCAGAAGGAAATTTGAGTCTCAACTCAATTGGAGTTCATGGGGAAAAGAGACCAGAAAGATTCTTGAACAGACAGCTAAGGTTTAACCAGATAATAGGATACTGTAAATGTTAAAGCATTATACAAAACATAAGCTTTTTGTGCCTGAGTATGCCAACGTGGACTACGACTCTGCCTCTGACATCATCATTGGGCATGCTGAGGAAAGAAATAGTTTCGGTGTTTCGGCATTGGCTGTCCATGGCCTCATCGAAAGCATTACTAATCCAAAATTAAGAGATGTTATTGATCAGATTGACATGATTGTGCCGGATGGTCAACCAGTGCGTTGGGCATTAAATAGCTTTTATAAGCTTGGTATGAAGGATAGGGTTTATGGTCCTGAACTAACTTTGAGGGTTTTAGAAAAGGCGAATAAGAAAAACCTGAGAGTATATCTGTTTGGAAGTACAGAAAGCACACTTGGTTTACTTGAAAAGTTTATAGACAGACAATTTCCCAATGTAATCATTAGTGGTGTTCACATTGATCGGTTTAGAGAAGCAACTCCGGAAGAAGATCAGGCAGATATTGTCAAGATCAATGAGAGCGAAGCAAATATTGTTCTGGTAGGAAGAGGGTGCCCAAGACAGGAACTATGGGTTGCAAATCATAAGGATAAGGTGAATGCGGCAATGATGGCTGTTGGGGCCGCTTTCGATTTTCATGCAGGTACTTTAAAGCAAGCCCCATCTTGGATGCAAAAAAATGGTTTAGAGTGGCTATTCAGACTAATGATGGAACCGAAAAGATTGGCAAAAAGGTACTTTGTTACCAATACCCGCTTTATTTTTGAATTCCTGAAATATAAGATATTCTACAAGCAGCCTTATCGGCTCAAATAAACATAAGGATGAAGAAATTATTGGTGACTGGGTCTGCCGGCTTGATAGGCAGTGAGGTAGTAAGTCATTTTGCAAATAAGGGTTGGCAGGTAATCGGCATTGATAATAATATGAGGGCTGACTTCTTCGGTGAAGGAGGAGATACGACCTGGAACGCAAGGAGGTTGGTTAGTGTGTTTCAAAACTATACGCATTTTCAAATAGACATTAGAGATAGGAAAGGCTTAGAGGAATTTGTAAAGGAAAACCGCCCTGACGCCATTGTTCATACTGCAGCTCAGCCTAGTCATGATTTGGCAGCTTCACGACCCTATGACGACTTTGATGTTAATGCGGTAGGCACCATGAACCTTCTCGAAGCTACCAGAAAGTATTCTACTCAAATTCCATTTGTTCACATGTCTACCAATAAGGTTTATGGAGATGCTCCTAACAACCTTAATTTGATTGAAAATGACTCCAGGTGGGATTATGCTGATCCAGAATACTTTGATGGAATAAGTGAAGATTTTACTATAGACCAGTCAAAACACAGCATTTTTGGTGCTTCTAAGGTGGCAGCTGATGTAATGGTTCAGGAATATGGGAGATACTTTGGTATGCCAACATGTTGCCTTCGTGGAGGTTGTTTAACAGGGCCCAATCATAGTGGAGTAGAACTTCACGGTTTCCTTAGCTATTTGATCAAATGCAATATCATTGGTAAGCAATACACGATTTTTGGATATAAAGGAAAGCAGGTTAGAGATAACATTCACTCTCATGACGTTTCGACTTTTATAGAGTGTTTCCTGAATAATCCCAGAAATGGTGAAGTATATAACCTTGGGGGAGGAAGAGATAACTCAGTATCTATTTTGGAAGCCTTCGCACTTATTGAGTCTATTTCAGGCAAGGAGATGAGCTATGTCTACAGTGATCAAAATAGATCGGGGGACCATATGTGTTATATTTCAAATCTGTCCAAAATGAAAGATCACTATCCTGGCTGGGCAATCACCAAAGATTTAAAAACGACCTTTCAGGAAATACACGACTCCTGGGTATCCCGCTTAAAATGAGTAAGTCAGTTTAATATCTAAGTTTAAGTTATTTCTATCAACACCTGGAGTGTCTGGGAATGCCTTAGGGTCATTAGGGTCAAATAGTACTTCCCATTGATAGTTCAATGAATAGGTATAGAATAATGAAGCGCTAATGAAGAAATTCTTTAGCTGACGCTCATAAAAACCATAGATGTTATAGTCTACCCAATATCGCGTGAAGTCGTTACTGAAAGCTTCAACATTAAAGTCGTTGTTATGAACATAGCGTTCAAAAGCACCGCCAATTCTGTCGAAGACCTTAACTTTTGCAATCTCTAAATACTGGGCATTACCACCCGGGCCTAAAGCAGAGCCTAAGATGTCGCCATTGTTAGTATAACCATGTCTAACCCTACTATGAATATACCAACTCAACGAATTTCTTAGTAGGCGGCTTTCAGTTTGTGAAGTTTGAGTCCATTCAAAGTTAAATTGCCAAAACTCGTTTTCTTTTATGGTTGGAAACAACTTACTAACTCCAACAGTCAGCGCTCTTGAATGATCGGTATCTACCAATAAATCTCTGAAATTTATTGGTGCATCATTCTTGGCAAGTTCAAAATAAAATTCGGCATTAGAATCAAACCAAACCCATCTTCCAAATATGCCAAATGCCTGATCTTGTGTTAGATTGAAACCAAATTCCTCTTTATCATTTTTACGAAAAAGGTTCTGGAAAACAGGAAAGTAACTTCCAGTTGACTTTGCATTCTCATTATATTGCTGCACCCATCGAGTAATTCCCAATGAAAGACCATTTATCCATTTAGGAGCATAAGAAAAGGAAAGGGCTTGGAAATATCTCCAATCATCGGGCTTAGGGCTGTAGAGAATTCTTCCTCTAAATACAACATCGTGGGCAGGAGGTTTGTGACCAGAGCCGACAAGCTTTCCTGTTACAAATTGCCATTCAAATGATCCTATTTGAGTCTTAATGGGCTTTTGTGTATTAAAAGTAAAATGAAGAAATCCTTGGGAATTATTACTCATCATTAAGCTATTCCTTATAGCAGGTCCCCACCAAATGTTTTCCGTTGATAAACCTAGAGATAAGCCCCATTTATTCAAACGTATGCTTGATGGGCCAGGAGCTAGATTATAATATGGGCTTGTCCCATATCTTTCGGGGAGGTCAATTTGATTAAACCATATGTACCTTATTTGCCAGGTACTTTCGTAATGCTTTGGCCATAATGGAAAACCTTGATAGTTTCTATTTTCTGCAATAATAAGTTCAGGCTTGATTTGTATCGATAGTGGACCAACCTCAGTATAAATTCCCCCAGAAACAAGAGTTTGTATACCTCTGGACCGGATCATTGCGCCATCATTTCTACTATCAGGATGGTTGCTGTCGAAGGCCAGATTTAGACTAATGGGTAGAAGAGTTATTTGAGTATCTCCCTTACTGTTAGACAGTTTTTTAAAGTAATCGTATTTGTTAAAAACCGCTGTGTCAATACTCAAGCCATTTTTTGAAAGGTTAATAGGCCTATAATTAAATGAAAATGATGAATCAAATTTACCTAAAAGCTGTTGTCTCCTGAGGTAAGATTCTATCACAGGAGAGCCAACAGGGATTGTTTGTGCTTTCAGAAAAGCAATAGTGTGGATAGCAACAAGGATCAGGAAAACGTTTTTTCTCATCAATTTACCTTCTGATTAATGATATGTTTAAGTTGTCAAGAGACCAGCTCTCTTCACAAAGAGGTGAGAATGGGGCATCTTGTTTGAGCCTGTCATAGAAAGCAATTACCATTGAGCTTTCTCGGTGAGGGAATATCTTTTCAATTTTATACATAGATGTACCATAAGGTGAATCAGCATAGAGACATCTTCCCTGCATATATTTCACTGCTGCCCCAGTTCTTGCATCATGATAAAATGGAAATTCATTTGGGTATGACTGGCCAAAGCACCAACCAGGCTCACAAGGACCATTTGAAAAAGTAGTTTCAAAGTAGATTTTATCTGATGACTTAATTTTTTTGTGAGGATCAAACTCAATGATCCAGGCATCATGATCAGGTAAGCCAGTACCAGAGTCATTAGAATTTCCCTCCCATGTATCATGGATGTAAAGATCAAAGGTCAATTTGACATAGTCGTGCATGGGGAGGCCTTGCCATTGAACTGAGAATCCAGAATTATTGAATGGGCCTAATACTCTATCACCATCAAATTCAGAAACATATACACTGTCTATATTGGTATAGTCTGTTTCAAAGTCGTAAGAGTAAAAGTCTTCTATACTTGGAAAGTCTTCTTCTGAGCAGCCATAAATGACACAAAGCAACAAAAAGAATCCAATGGTTTTTTGGGTATTGGTTAATCTCATTTAATCACCCTTAGTTTTGATCAAATTACCATTCGGCTGGAAAGAGTCATTTCAAGTTTGTCTGTGCTATATTGCGTTAAAAGTAATCAGATTTGGTGAAAAAGATAAGTGTAAAAACTTTGTTCTATGTTTTCAGCACTCTTTGTCTAGTGCAAGCTGTTCATTCTCAGGCCCAAACAGACTCAGTAAGGGCTAAAATATCAACGGGAGCATTGATAGCCTCAAAGGATTATCTTCCTTTTTATCTGGTTTATAATCGCTGGGGAGGAGTAAACGATGAACAGAGGTTTTTCGTCCAAGGTAGTATTGAGTATGATAATAAGCTCAATAAAAACTGGACCTTTCAGTCTTCACTTTCTTTTAGGAATAAGGTAATAACAGAATTGTTTGCTGAAATAAAACGTCAGAATATTTCCTTCTATGTTGGCAGAAAAGGTCAGGTCTTGGGAGGTATTCCGAACAATCAGTTGACTACCGGGTCTATGGCGATGAGTGCCAATGCTGTTCCTGTACCTCAAATAGGTCTTGATATTGACTATTTCGATTTACCTCTCACTCATGGTTATTTCAAAGTTAAGGGAGGGATGAGTATTGGGCAGTTTGAGAAGGATCGGTACATCAGCAAGACATTGTTACATCAAAAGTACTTTGGGGTAATACTCGATTTGAAGGAACTTATCGGCTTAAGAATTTACTCTTCTCTAATACATTTTGTTCAGTACGGTGGTACCTCTCCTCAGGGTGAAAAACAACCCAGTAGTTTTAAAGATTTCTTGCGATTGTTTGTGGGGCAAGGCATTCCGAATCCAGATCCCATGGGAGGGACGGCTGCAGAATTTAATGCCATAGGTAATCATTTAGGTATTTCAGAGTGGACTATAGAAAAAAAATTAGGGGAGTCACTTTTGAGGCTGAATTATCAAAAGCCTTTTGAAGACTTAGGTAGTATGCAATATATAAGTCTTACGGACTACTTGATTGGGTTAGAGTTCACTAGTCCAAAAAATTCTTTTTTGAGCAAAGTCTACCTGGAGTATATACAAACCAAGTGGCAGAGCGGTCCGGGACTTCCAGACGCAACAGAAGATGTAGTCACTGTTGAAGACAATTTTGGATATAGATATGGTGGAAGAGACGATTTTTATAATAATTATCTATATCAGTCTGGTTGGACATATAGGGGAAACATTGTTTCCAACCCGTTATTTCTTACTTACAGTAGAGCCATGAATTTTCTAGGTACTTTTCCTAATTATCAGAATGAAATAATTAACAACAGAATTCGGTCATATCATATTGGAATGTTCTTTGAACCATCTCAAAAATTTAGCATTAGAACCATGTTCACTTATACTGAGAACTATGGAACTTATGCAGGACTGTACGAAGGCAGGTTTCAATGGAAAGGTGTAATTATTGATTCCGATTTCAATTATGTGTTTCGAAATGGGAAAAACCAGTTTTACTCTTTGATTGAAGGGCAGTTTGAAACCATGTTGTTAAAACAATCTGCTAAAATCAAGGCTTTAATGGCATTTGATACTGGAGATTTATACTCGAATTCGGGTATAGAGCTGGCGGTGGAGTTCATGTTAAAAACATATTAATTCATTATTAGATAGAGAAAATTACTTTTTCCAATGCTATTTTTAATCATCGAATTAAACACAAACAAGTGAAAAAGCGATTCAATAGGTACTTTCCATTCCTTTTTATTCTGGGTGAGATACTGGTTCTCAGTATTGTCTTTTTCGTTTCGCTTTATGTCGCTTTTGGCTCATTTCAACTAAATAGACCATACTCTTACATTTTTTTGGTTTACATAACTCTTTGGCCCATTTTCTCATATCTGAATAAAGATTTCAAAATAGGTCGCGCGGTTAGCTACTACAGTACTTTCAAGAAGGCGTTCACTAGTGTCTTTATTTTCGTGTCGATAATTGCTCTTGTTTGGCTTTTCAATTCCGGAGAAACAGAAATCAATCGTCACTTTATGATGGCTCTTGTCTTGTTTCTTTTTGTTTGGCTCACTATTTATCGTGTTTTTATACATCTGGTCTTGGACAGGTACAGAGCCTTTGGAGGGAATATTAGATATGCTGCTATTGTCGGATATGATCGGCTGGGGTTTAACTTGTATGATCTGCTAAAGAGAAAGCCTCATTATGGAATTCGTTGTGAAGGAATTTTTTCGGAACTAGATAAACCGACAAGGAAGCATAAGTATCCATTTCTTGGGTCGGTTCGAAAAATAATGTCTTCTGGGTTTAAGAAGTATGATTTCATCTATATCAGTGAAAACTTACCACAAAATCTGAGGAATGAAATTATAGCTGTTGCTGATGATAACGCAAAAAAAGTAAAACTTCTGCCTGAAATTAAGACGGACATTCTCAAAACCTTTGTACTGAGAAAGTATGAGTCTATATCTGTTATAGATGTTAATCGTCTTCCTTTAGACAATACAGCCAATAGAGCTGTCAAAAGATCGTTTGATTTTGTTTTTTCCTTCTTTGTTGTGGCTTTGGTACTATCATGGATGTATCCTCTGTTTGCTATTATAATTAAGTTAGAAAGCAAAGGTCCGGTGCTCTTTAAACAGTGGCGAGAAGGTAAGAATGGAGAACACTTCTTGTGTTGGAAGTTTAGAACTATGCTTCTAAATGATGAGGCAGATTCCCAATGGGCATCTAAAGATGACCCAAGAACGACAAGGTTCGGGATGTTCCTGAGAAGAAGTTCTTTAGATGAATTTCCACAATTTATTAATGTACTCTTTGGTCAAATGTCGGTTGTTGGTCCAAGGCCACACCCTATCTCTCTAAATAATCAATACAAGGACACAGTCCATAAATTTGCCAAAAGACATGAATCCAAGCCTGGAGTTACTGGCTTGGCTCAGGCCATGGGTTATAGGGGAGAAATTACAGATTACTTTCAGATGAATTCCAGGGTCAAGCTAGACAGGTTCTATCTTCAGAATTGGTCATTTCTTTTGGACCTTAAGATCATTTTCCTGACAATTTTTGGTATTGCAAAGGGGCAGGAAAAAGCGTATTAATTACCTGTTAATGTACTTGGTAAAATCCTTGTGCTCTTTTCTGTAAAGCTTGTCTTCAGGTAAGGACTTGAAGTAATCATAGGTTATTTTTAAACCCTCTTCTCTGCTTACATTCGGTTCCCAACCTAAAATTTCTCTGGCTTTAGTAATGTCCGGTTTTCTTTGCATTGGGTCATCTTTGGGTAAGTCCTTATAGATTACCTTTTGATCGGTTCCAGTAAGTTTTATTATTTCTTCTGCGAATTGAGCAATGGTGATTTCATCTGGGTTACCAATATTAACTGGGTAGGGATAGTCAGACATTAGCAATTTGAATATACCTTCCACCTGATCATCTACATAACAAAACGAACGTGTTTGACTTCCATCTCCAAAGACTGTCAAATCCTCACCTCTGAGAGCCTGACCAATGAAGGCAGGTAGAACCCTGCCATCGTTTAATCTCATTCTTGGGCCATAAGTATTAAAGATTCTCACAATTCTTGTTTCGAGGCCATGGAAGGTATGGTAAGCCATGGTCATAGCTTCCTGAAAGCGCTTGGCTTCGTCATATACTCCTCTGGGGCCTACAGGATTTACATTGCCATAGTATTCTTCTGTTTGTGGATGTACCAGTGGGTCTCCATAAACTTCGGAAGTTGATGCAATCAACATTCTGGCATTTTTTGCTCTGGCCAATCCGAGCAAGTTGTGTGTACCTAATGAGCCAACTTTAAGTGTTTGGATTGGTATTTTAAGATAGTCTATCGGACTAGCCGGTGAGGCAAAGTGTAAAATATAATCGAGCTTACCGGGGACATGCACGTACTTGGAAACATCGTGATGATAAAATTCGAAGTTGGGATTGGGCATCAAATGCTCAATGTTTTCCATGTTTCCGGTGATCAGGTTGTCCATTCCGACAACGCAGAAACCTTCTGCAATGAATCTATCACATAAGTGGGAACCTAGAAAACCTGCCGCCCCGGTAATTAATACTCTTTTCATATTCTTTTTATTGTAGTCCTATACCATAATAGGTATAGCCTAATTCTTTAAGCTCTTCTCTGTCGTAAATATTACGTCCGTCAAAAATCACCTTGTTTTTAAGAAGTTTACCTACCACATTGAAATTAGGCACTCTAAACTCAGGCCATTCAGTAACCAGCAGTAGAGCGTCAGCATCTACCAGTGCTTCATATTCGTCTTTGGCATAAGTGATTGTTTCACCGAGGTCCCTATGAGCTTCTTCCATGGCTACGGGATCAAAGGCTTTGACTTTGGCACCAGCGGCTATTAACTGATTAATGATTACGATAGAAGGAGCTTCTCTCATATCATCAGTTTTAGGTTTGAAAGAAAGACCCCAAACGCCAAATGTTTTACCATTCAGGTCATCTCCAAAATACTTCTTGACTTTTGTTACCAGGACAGATTTCTGTGTATCATTTACATCTTCAACTGCTTTGAGCACTTTCATTTGATACCCGTTTTCATCTGCGGTCTTGATTAAAGCTTTAACATCTTTAGGGAAGCATGAGCCACCATAGCCAACTCCAGGGTAAATAAATTTGGTACCTATACGAGAATCGCTGCCTATACCTTTGCGCACCATATTAACATCAGCCCCCATAATTTCACATAGATTGGCAATGTCATTCATGAAGCTAATCTTAGTAGCGAGCATTGAGTTGGCGGCATATTTGGTCATTTCTGCTGAAGGAACATCCATAAAGATTGTTGGATGGCCGTTCAATAGGAATGGCTTATATAGCTTCTCCATTATCTTTTTGGCTTCCTCGGATTCAACACCTACTACAATTCTATCAGGTTTAAGGAAATCTTGAATTGCAGCCCCTTCTTTCAGGAATTCAGGGTTAGAGGCAACATCGAACTTGAGGTCTGAACCTCTCTTATTGAGTTCATCCTGAACCGCATCTTTGACTTTTTTGGCAGTTCCTACTGGTACAGTACTTTTTGTTACAACAACCAGGTAGTCGCTCATATGCTGCCCTATTTCTCTGGCAACAGCCAGAACATATTTAAGGTCTGCACTTCCATCTTCACCAGGAGGTGTTCCTACAGCAATGAAAACGGCCTCAGTGTCTTTAAGGTTATCCTTTAAACTTGTTGAAAAATGTAGGCGACCTTTCTCCAGGTTAGTTTTCACCATAGGCTCTAAACCGGGTTCATAGATAGGCATAATGCCATTCTTTAGCCCTTCAATTTTCTTTTCATCAATGTCAATACATGTGACATCAATACCCACTTCTGAAAAACATGTTCCGGTTACAAGACCAACATAACCGGTTCCTACAATTGTTATTTTCATAGTTTACTTTTTTACAAATCTAATTTGGGTTCAAAAATAGTATAATAAGGTTCGTTAGGAAGCATACTTCCTTCGTTTAGTGGTTGCGTATATAAGTTTAAAGGTCAGAGATCCTTTTCTGCCAGTTCCATGCATCCCTCATTGAGTCCGATAATGAGTATTTAGTACTCCAGTCTAACAGTTTTCGAGACTTGTCAACCTGGGCATAGATTTTTTCGACATCACCTGCTCTTCGGGGTCCTATCTCATAGTTGAGTTTCACTTGGGTAACCGCCTCAAATGCTTTTATAGCTTCCAAAACAGTATTCCCTTTTCCGGTCCCAACATTAACAACATCAAAGTGGTTGTCAGATTCTGTATTATCGAGATGCTTCAGGCATTGAACATGAGCATCCGCCAGATCCATTACATGAATATAATCTCGAATACAAGTTCCGTCAGGAGTGTCGTAGTCGTTGCCAAAAACAGTGATCTTTTCTCTAATTCCGGCAGCGGTTTGGGTAATGAAGGGAACTAGATTACTAGGAATACCTAAAGGTAGCTCTCCAATTTCTCCGCTAGGATGAGCTCCAATCGGGTTGAAATATCTTAATGCGATGGACTTGAGAGCAACTCCACTCGTTACAGTATCCTGAATTATCTCTTCTCCAATCTGTTTTGTGTTACCATATGGGCTATTGGCTGGCTTTTCGGGAGAAGCCTCTGTTACAGGCAACTCATCAGGCTCGCCATATACTGTACAAGAAGAAGAAAACACCAGGTTTTTCACCTTACCTGCCAACATGGCTTCAATGACAGTGAGGAGTCCTGAAACATTATTCTTGTAATACTTCAATGGTTTTTCAACAGACTCACCCACAGCCTTCTTAGCGGCAAAATGAATTACACCTTCTATTTGATTGTCAGAAAAGATTTGCTCAAGCAGGCCAGTATCAAGAATGTCACCTTCGTATGATTTGAAGTGTTTTCCTGTAATTTTATGAAGCCTATCGAGAACTGATTTTTCTGAATTAGAAAAGTCATCTAAAATAATGGGATTAAAACCCTCTTCGTGAAGTCGGACGACAACATGTGACCCGATATAGCCAGCACCGCCCGTTACAAGAATGTTGTGTTCCATAACCAAAAATAGGCCTTTAAGGGCAGTTAATTATGAAGTCCTGTTATTTTTGTGTGAAAATCATAATACAGAGTCTATGAATGAAAAAGTAAAGCAGCTTTCTCAAGAGATAGAGGCGTTTGTAGCTAATTCCAAGGATGAACTGGAAGATTACCGTCTAAAGTTCATAGGCAGAAAGAATGTAATTGCAGACCTGTTCGCTGAGATGAAGCATGTGCCTAATGAAGAAAAGAAGGCATTTGGTCAGGCAGTAAATGATCTTAAAAATCTGGCTAAAGACAAGTTTCAAGAGCTCATTGAAAACCTGGAAAGCAAAAGCGGTGGTACAGAAGACCATCCAGACCTTACCTTACCTCCAGTGACTGGAGAGTTTGGTTCCATTCACCCATTAACGGCTACCAGAAACAGGTTCATTCAGATATTTGAACGAATAGGCTTTAATGTATCAAGTGGTCCGGAAATTGAGGACGACTGGCACAATTTTACTGCCCTTAACTTTCCGGAAAACCACCCGGCTCGTGAAATGCAGGATACTTTCTTCATTGAAAAGAACCCTGATATCGCACTAAGAACGCATACTTCCAGTGTTCAGATTAGGGTAATGGAAAATGAAAAGCCACCGATTAGAACCCTTTCACCTGGAAGGGTTTTCAGAAACGAAGCTATTTCTGCCAGAGCACACTGCGTGTTCCATCAGATGGAGGGGCTTTATGTTGATAAGGGAGTTTCATTTGCTGATCTGAAGCAGACATTGTATCATTTCGTCAAAGAAATGTTTACTCGTGATACGCAGATTCGTTTTAGGCCAAGTTACTTTCCTTTTACTGAGCCGAGTGCCGAGATTGATATCTCATGCCAGATATGCCATGGCGATGGTTGTAACATCTGTAAGCACACTGGTTGGGTAGAAATAGGTGGCTCCGGTATGGTGGATCCAAATGTATTGGAGAATTGTGGGATTGATTCTAAAGTATACTCCGGATTTGCTTTCGGAATGGGTATTGAAAGGATTACCATGTTAAGGTATGGCATTAAAGACCTTCGTTTGTTTACCGAGAATGATATCCGTTTCTTGAAGCAATTTAATTCCTTGTAATGCAGTTAAGTGATATCAAATCAATAGCCATTGTTGGAGCGGGAACAATGGGGCAGGGAATAGCTCAGGTATGTGCCATGGCTGGATTCAAAGTCATCCTGTATGACGTCAATGCTGACATGTTACCTAAGGCAGAGCAGCGGATCGTACAAAATCTTGATAAAGGGATTGAAAGGGGTAAGGTTACGGAACAACAGAAGACTGATGCATTAGCTAACCTGACACTAGCCATTGAAGAGAGCAGCTTAAAGGCCGATTTGATCATTGAGGCTATTATTGAAAAGCTTGAGATTAAGCAGCAACTATTTCAGCGGCTGGAGGAAATTAATGAGGAGCATACCATTTTGGCTTCTAATACTTCGTCTATTCCAATTACCAGAATTGCAGCGCAGCTAAAAAGGCCTCAGAATTTTGTGGGAATGCATTTCTTTAATCCTGCTCACATCATGAAGCTTGTTGAGGTAATTTCTGGTGCAGCAACTGCTCCTGAGGTAGCATCATTAGTTTATCAATTGGCAATTGAGTTGGGTAAAACACCGGTTCATGCTAAAGATGCTCCCGGGTTCATTGTGAACAGAGTGGCCCGGCACTTTTATGTTGAAGGGCTAAAAGTTTTGGAAGAAGGAGTTAGTGATGTAAATGGTATCGATCGCTTATTGGAAACAAGTGGGTTCAAAATGGGCCCCTATCGCTTGATGGACTTGATTGGTGTCGACACGAACTACTCTGTGACTGATTCTATGTTCAACGCATTTCATCAGGATTCTAAATTCAGACCATCCAGAATCCAGCAACAAAAAGTGGATGCTGGGCATCACGGAAGAAAATCAGGAAGAGGATTTTATAAGTATGATTAGAGCAAACTGTCGATCAGTTTATCAATAGTTAGCCCCTCTGCTTCTGCCTTAAAGTTTCTCACAATTCTATGCCTTAGAATGGGCTTGGCAACTGCCTGAACATCTTCTATATCTGGAGAATACTTTCCATTGATAAGTGCATTACATTTTGCAGCAATCACCAGACTTTGAGATGCTCTTGGCCCTGCTCCCCACTCAATATAGTCCTTTGTAATTTGAGGTGCTTTTTCGCTTTCGAAACGTGTCTTATGAACTAAGCCTACAGCATATTCGACCACATTATCTGCAACAGGTACTTTTCGTACCAGATGCTGATATTCAATCACTTCTTTGGCACCTAGCACGTGATTTACAGTTTGGGTCTCATCGGTAGTGGTGTTTTTAACAATATCTACCTCCGACTGAAAAGAAGGATAAGTGAGGGTAATGTTGAAAAGAAATCTATCCAATTGAGCTTCCGGTAATGGGTAAGTTCCTTCCTGTTCTATTGGGTTCTGTGTAGCCAGAACAAAGAATGGTCTATCCAATTTAAAGTGTTGGCCGGCCACTGTTACGGAGTATTCCTGCATTGCCTCTAAGAGGGCAGCTTGTGTTTTGGGTGGGGTTCTGTTAATCTCATCTGCCAGAATAATGTTGGCGAAAATTGGCCCCTGAATGAATTTAAAGTTTCTGTCTTTATCTATGGTTTCCGCCCCCAGGATGTCTGAAGGCATCAGGTCTGGAGTAAACTGTATTCTTTTAAAGCTTAGGTCTAATGCTGAGGAAATAGTCTGAATTAGAAGCGTTTTGGCAAGGCCTGGAACACCGACCAGAAGGCTGTGTCCCTGACAGAATATTGAAGCTAGTAATAGGTTAACTACTTCTTCCTGCCCTATAATTACCTTGGAAATTTCTGCCTTGAGTTTTTTAAAGTCTTCAAAGAACTTGTCGGCTAATGCCACATCAGACGTGTTGCTCATACTTATTGGTTATTGATGATGCCACAACGGTTATATTCCGGAGCTACTTCAATATATACTTCTTTCATTTTGTCTTGAAGGTATTCCTGCCGTTTCTGACTTTTTTTCATTTGAATGGTTGCCGCCTTCAGTTTTTCATAGTCTTCGTTCAGGTTTGCCCTGTGAGGAGCAATCCTCTTTTTGAAATAGATAATTCTGGCTACCTGATCATCAGCACTTACCTGTACGGTAGTTGCTTTTGAGATTTCACCTTCTTTCATTTTGTCTATTTCAAAATATAGTTCAGGATCTAACCCATTAGCCGGAACTCTTAGAGACCCAAACTGACCTGACATAAAGCCACCATTCACACTTGTACTCTCATCATCGGAATATTGTTTCGCTGCTTCCTCAAAAGTTATTTTTTCGGCAATAATCTGTTCTCGAAGGCTATCGAGATACTGAACTGCCTCCTGAACATCTTTCTGAGACGGTTTAGGAATAAGAATTATGTGACGGCTGTTATATTCATTTCCTCTCTTTTCTATCAATTGGGTAATGTGCACACCAAAAGATGATTCGAAAGGCATAGATATTTCTCCCGGTTTCAGGGAAAGGGCAGCTGCTTCGTATGCAGGGTCCATGGTTCCTCTCTGGTTGAAACCAAGGTTACCTCCATTGGCGCTGGTTGGCCCGTCAGAGTTTAGGGTGGCCATAATTTCAAAGCTTTCTCCTTTGAGTATGCGTTCCCTTATGCCGAGTAGTTTCTTCTTTAACTGCTCAATTTCATCATTATCTACTTCAGGCTGTTTTACGATCATACCAACCTCGTATTCTGTTGAATAGAGTGGTAAGCTGTCTTTAGGGATGTTGTTATAAAGCTTTCTAACTTCATTGGGAGTAACCGTTACATCGGCTACAATATCTCTCTCCTGCTGTTGTATCAGTAGTTGCTGTTCAATATCAGGTCTTAACTCCTCCATGATTTGGTCTAGAGACTTGCCGTATGCCTGACGAATAGCATCTTCAGACCCAAATCTTTGCATGATTTGCTGGGCTCTACCCTGGATATCGTAATCCACTCGTGCGTCATCAATGATTACAGAGTCAATTTCTGCCATGGCTAGCATTACTTTGCTTTCAACCATGTCTTTTAGTAAGAAGCAACGGGCATCCCCGTCAAATTGGAGAGCATTTGGACTACTAAGGAACTGAAGGTATGCCTGCTCCAACTCACTTTTCAAGATAATCTTATCATCTACCTTACCGATGATCTTATCAACCACTTCACCTTGCTGTCCAAGCATTGTCGTGCTTAGACTTAGCAATACTACCACACTAGCGATATATCTTGTAATCTTCATTTTCTTTAGCGTTTTGAAAAACTTCATTCTCCAGGCTTTTTGCCAACTCCACTTTTCGCTTGTTCAAAATAATGTTCTTGATGTCTGCCCTTACAAATTCCAACGGAGAGGTTTCTTCGGAAATTTTATACTCATCGATTTTGAGTAGGTAAAGATATAGAGAATCTGTTTCTTCAGCATATTGAGTCGTTCGGAGAAACTGAATCTTATTAGTTAAAGTAGAGAAGGGTGAGTTTTTGGTAATATCATCAAACTTTAACCAGGTAGAATCTTCCAGAGAGTAGTTATTGGCGAATTGAAAGGCATAGTCTTTCAATGAACTGAGGTCCTGAGGTCTTGAGGATTTGATCCACCTCCTAACATCTGATTTCTTTGGAGCTTGCTGGTTAATCTTCAGATAACGCCCTCTGATAATGTTTTGTCTTAATTCGAAGTTATCCTGATTCTCTAGATAATACTCCTCAATTTCCTGATCAGTAACCGTGGTATCTAATAACTGTTGCACTTTTAGTTTCTGGTACTCATAAGAGAGCAGGGTGTATCTATAGTCAGCAACTTTTCGCTCAATTTGAGATTGATCGATTTGTACATTATTCGTTGCCTCTTTGATCAGGAGCTCCTTCTTAATCCAGTTGCGGACATATTGCTGTGTTATTCTTGAGCTGTCTTCAATAGACATGCCTGGTTCTATGAGGTTGGCTATGTCGGCCTCAAAGAGGTAAGAATTGCCAACACTGGCAACAAGAGTTTCACTGTTAGAGGTGGTTTGACCTGATTCACTAGTGATATATTCACAGCTACTGGCTACCATGGCCATGGTGATTGTCGCTATGTAAATCTTAAACCTCAATTTTTAGTAATTGCTTTGAGTTCTTTTTTGTTGATTTTAATCTCCGCTGAACTCCTGAGTTCCTCGACCCATTGTGTCTCCAGTAGTTCCTGAAAATCTGCCATAACCAGACCTTTGATTTCCTCAAATGCTTGTGGTCCTTTGGGTAGATATTCAAGAATCAGGCACAGATCATCAGTATTTCTAATGGGAGTCCAGCTTCCAAATTCCTTCTTAATTCCTTCAAAATTAGAGAATTCACTAGCCAAAAGATTCCTTTTAGCAAATTTTAACTCCTTGTTCAGCCTGTCATTAATTTCTCTGATTACTATTTCCTGCGCAAAATCAAGTGAGTCAGCTGAGAACTTAATTGCTTTTAGTTCACTTTGAAGCTCCTGGTCGGGTGACTGCACGATCAGACAACCTATTCTATCTTCTATGATATAATCACTTTGGTGATCCTCATAATATTGTTTTAGTCCGAGAGAGTCCTGAGCGGCCTTGTCCCATACCCTTTGTTGCATTATTTCAAATAATAATAATCCTTCTTCATATTCCTGCTGCAGGAATCTATACTCCGGATATTTAGTCGGGGCAATTGAGTCTTCAAAAGACAAAATGAATTCCTTCTCGAATTTTTGATAGAAATCTGTCAACTGTGGTAAAGAGTACTGAATGTTAAAAGCAGGTAGTTCCTCGAGGAACTCTTTAAGAGAGGCTCTCTGGTTACCGTGTCTGAATAGAACAGCGCCTTCCAAACCAGAAGTATAGGCATCATTAAGACCTTTAGAACTTAAAGCGTTAAGAATCAGATTTAGAGAGTCCAGATTCTGATTGAAGTTAGACTCTGACTTGAGTTTGGAAAGAAGCTTCTTTTCATCTAGGGTGTTTCTACCCATTCGCTTAAGTGTGGCAGCAATCTCTGGCTTTTTGATTTCATAAGGCTCCAAAGGTTGAATATCATTGAGCTTTATGATGTGCCATCCAAATTGGGTTTCACTTGGTTTTGTGAAGGCTCCTAACTCCTCGATGTTATACACTATCTCCAAATAATCATCGGGAAGCTGTTTCACACCTGCCCATGGTAATCTCCCTCCATCATTTTTGGTGCCGGTGTCGTCTGAGAATTTCCTGGCCATTCTGTCCCAGTCAGACCCATTCATTAGGGAGTCATAGACCTGTTCTGCCCTTATTTTGGCAGCTTCACTACCACGTTGTTTGCTGAAAAACAGGTGTGATGTTCTTACTTTTCCTAGGTTTTCTCTTTTGTCAATCACGTAGATGAGGTGATAACCAAATGATGATCTCACCACCTCTGATACTTTGTTTATGGGTGTATTGTAGGCTCCGTCTTCAAATGGAGGAACCATTTGGAGTGCCGTAAACCAGCCCAGATTTCCACCAGCCTGAGCACTTCCGTCTTGTGAGTATTTTCTGGCCATTTCTTCGAATTCAAAACGAGAGCCGATGGTTTGTCTTAAGCTATCTAAGAAATTGTAGGCGCTAAGGGTGTCTTGAGGGAGGGCGGTGGGAGAGACTTTAATGAGTATGTGTGCAGCATTAATGTCAGTTTGCATATGCCTATAAGTCTCCTTGATGAGATCTTCTTCGGCATTAGGGTTTTCGAGATAGGGTTTTTTGATCTGTGATAAGTATCCCTGAAGTTCATTCTGAAATGATGGTAAGGTATCTAAACCCAGCTTTCTGGCTTCTCTTACTTTCAACTTGAAATTGATGTATTGCTCAAGATAGTTCAGAAGAGAGTCCCGGTTTATCTGGTTGCCTACCGGTCTATTCTTGTTATAGGCATAGAGCAGTTCGTCCGAGCTGATTTCAACATCATCAATGGAGGCAATAGTTTGAGAGAAAAGAGAGTTGAGGCAGGCAAGATGAAGCAGAAATGCTATACCTGCGATAAAAAGCAATCTCATTTTATGAATCAATTTTTTTGAACAACCGCAAGGTATTGCCCTGTGGAGTTGTCTTCAATTCAATGTTGTCCATGATTTTCTTAACAAGCATAATGCCTATGCCGCCCTTGTTTTTCTTTTTGATCAGGTCTTCGATTTTGGGCTCATTATAGTTGATGATGTCAAAACCATCTCCTCGGTCTACTATTTCGAACCAAACGCCATCCGGGGCAAAATTGATATTCAGCCTTACACTTTCCAGAGGGTTTGATTGGAGCCCATGAATAATAATATTGGCGCATACCTCATCTACTGCTAAAACCATCATGTTGGTTTCAATCTCCGGTATGTCATGTGAATTCAACACATCGGTGACGAACTTACGCATGAGCCTAAGCTTATTCTTGCTGCTTGGTATGTCGAAACTATATGCCATTGAGTGCCTCCAGTGCCTCTTCTTTGTTTTCTTTTATGGTCAGAAGCTGATCGAGTCCCAGGATTCCAAAGACCTTGAGAACCTTTTCAGACAATCCGTATAGTATGAAGTTGATTGAGTTCGATGATATCTCTTCTATGTACGACATGAACACGCCAAGTCCGGCAGAAGAAATGTAGTTAAGATTGGTGCAGTTGATCAGAATGCTTTGATGCCCTTCATCGAATGCTTCTCTGATGGCCTTATCTAAATTGATGGCTGAGCTCGCATCTGCCTCTCCTTCTACGGATAGTTGCAGATAATTGTTTTCCTGCTCTTTTGTAATTTCAATCATGTCCTTTTTATCTAACGTATATCAGTCAAACTTGATCACCACCAAAGTGTAATCATCGTCTAAGTCTTTTGTTCCACAAAACTCATAGAGCTTGCTTATAAATATTTTTTGAATCATCACCGGATCATAATGGGCATTCTTTTCCAGCAATGACTTCATTCTGTCAAACCCGAATTCTTCTCCTTTACTGTTTGATGCCTCAGAAATACCATCCGTGTAGAGTACGAGGATATCATCCTTATCGAATTCCAACTCATTTACATGAATGAATTTCTTGAACGAGTCATTTCTTAAAATGCCCAAACCAAGGCCTTTATTCTGGAAGTACTCTGCTGCTTTCTTGCTTTTGTCGTAGTAGAGTGTGGGGCAATGTCCTGCTCTTGCAAACTGTAATTTCTTACTGGCGGTGTCCAGAATAAAATATGTCAGAGTAATGAATGAAGTTCGCTCCAAACACTGGCTTAAGGCCTTGTTGGCCCGGAATAGAAATTCATCTGCCGGTAAATCCATCTGAGCCAAGGACTGGAAAATCCCTTTCATCTGAGACATGTGGAAGGCGGCTGAAGTTCCTTTACCGGAAACGTCTCCAATGACGATGGCAAACCTGTGGTCACTCAATTTGAAGGTGTCGTAATAATCACCCCCAACCTCAGCAGCGGCAATGGTAAAAGCATGAATACTAAAGTGCTTATCACTATCCAGCTTTTCAGGAAGCAAGGCTCTTTGTACCCGCTTCGCAATATTCAATTCCTCCTTGTATCGCTCATTGGAGATGGCTTCACCCATTAGTTTGAAGTTCTCTATAGAGACACTTGCCTGGCTGGCGAAGGTATTGATGATGTTAATCATCTCCTTGTTGAAGCCATCACTCACTTCATTGAGCAGGTACATAAAGCCTGTCACTCTGTTCTGAACAGTTAGAGGAACCACAAAAACAGACTTGAAATTAGAGCGTTTCAGGGCTACCAGTACACGATCAGTTTCGGAATTGGAACTGCTCAATGGATTTTTCATCACCGTGCGGCTCTTGCTGCTAAAGATTTGCTCTTTAATCTTATTAATACTTTCTCTGCTGATATTGCGGTTGATGAATTGCGTATTGCTTTCGTCCTGATTTACTTCAATCCACCCGGCATCGGCATAAACAGCGTTCATTGATGAGGTAAGCAGAATGTCGAATATCTGTTCTTCACTTTCGCCACTCTGTATAGACTGACTCAGTCGCTGGAAATTAATGGCCTCTTCCATTTTCCTCTCGAAGACAGAGGAAGTAGGCAGATTGAATAGGATAACCAACAATGAGAATACGCTGTAGAAAAGGAGGAATGTAAATAGCGTAATGATAAAGAGGTTATCTATAGAATTGAGGAAAGCTAAAGACTCAGCAGGAGGTACATACAGCTCAGCAAAGAAGTAGAAGACGTAAATGGTGATCAGTACAATCAGAAGAATGGCCTTCCACTTTTGCTTAAAATTTAAATAGGCAACCCATTTTAAATTACCTGAAAGGATAATGGCCATTAGAGCCATGCCGATAAATATTATCTGGAACAGGAGGCTTGATTGCAATTCGCTTCCGCTCAGGTTAAAGAATATGGAGCCAATCACCAGCCATTCAAAGGTATTCCAATAGATAACCAGCCTTCTGCTTTTCTGATAGAGAATGAGTTTCTTCCAGACTATGAAGGTTGATATCAGGAATATGGAAATAACTGCCTGACTAATACCATTGGTGAATATTCTGAGAAATTCATTTTCGGCCAGTACCGAGTCTGCAATAGAAGAGTAGAAGAGCTTAAATACCAGCGAAATGATGGTTGTAACCAGACCGGTAGCAAAGACCCTCCAAAGAAGATCTACGAAGTTTCCACCATCGACTTCTCTTATCCTAAGTCTATAGTATATAATGACAAAGACATAGAAAAAGTCGATGAGTAATACCGGTACTTCGCGACTTATTCCCAGATCAACACCACTCCTGAATGCGAGTAGTTGTAACACGTCAATCAAAGACACAATGAGCCAGATGAGTATGGCAAGAACCAGACTCAGGCGCATGTAGAACTTCGGTGTAAGTTTAAAGCTAAGTGACATGTATCGGCCGAAGTTACAAATTATACCTTTCGGTTGATATATGCGCGTTTTTTAGCGCAAACCTAGCCCTAGTTCGACCAACTGCTCATTAGCTATGGTAGAAGGCGAATCGATCATTACATCTCTGCCGCTGGTGTTTTTTGGGAAGGCGATATAATCGCGAATAGTTTCTGAGCCGCCAAACATGGCACAAAGTCTGTCGAAGCCGAAGGCAATTCCACCATGAGGAGGAGCGCCATATTCAAAAGCATCCATCAGGAATCCGAACTGTGCTTTAGCTTCTTCATCTGTAAAGCCAAGGTGCTTGAACATTAATTGCTGAGTCGCTTTATCATGTATCCTGATAGAACCACCGCCAATCTCTACCCCGTTAATCACAAGGTCATAAGCATTGGCTCGTACACTACCGGGGTCAGTATCCAATTTCTTAATGTCTTCTTTTAATGGAGAAGTGAATGGGTGGTGCATGGCATGGAATCGTCTGGTTTCTTCATCCCATTCAAGCAATGGAAAGTTGACCACCCAAAGAGGTTTGAATTCGTCTGACTTTCTCAATCCTAATTCAGAACCCATAAAGAGACGAAGCTCATTCATCTGTTTTCTGGTAGTATTGATGTTGCCTGACAGGACGAGTAGTAAGTCACCAGCTTTGGCACCGGCTTTCTCTGCCCACTGTGCTAAGTCTTCCTGTGAATAAAATTTATCGACAGACGATTTATAAGTACCGTCTTCATTGCATTTGACATATACCAGTCCCTTAGCTCCAATTTGTGGACGCTTGACATAGTCGGTTAAGGCATCCAGCTGCTTGCGCGTATATTCCGCACAACCTTTGGCACAAATACCAACCACTAATTCAGCTTGATCGAACACATTAAAGCCTTTGTTTTGAACAACATCATTAAGTTCAATGAACTCCATTCCGAAGCGTATATCTGGTTTGTCGCTGCCATATTTACTCATGGCATCAGCATAACTCATTCTTGGAAATTCTCCCAGTTCAACATTTTTAATGCTGGAGAAAAGGTGACGGGTTAATCCTTCAAAGGTGTTCAGCACATCATCACGATCTACAAAAGACATCTCACAGTCTATCTGGGTGAATTCTGGTTGACGATCGGCCCTGAGGTCTTCATCTCTGAAACACTTAACTATTTGGAAGTATCGGTCGAAACCAGAGACCATTAATAGCTGCTTGAAAGTTTGTGGAGATTGAGGAAGCGCATAAAACTCTCCCGGATTAATTCTTGAAGGAACGACAAAGTCCCTGGCACCTTCGGGGGTAGATTTGATGAGTACAGGTGTCTCAACTTCTACGAATTGCTGATTGGCCAGATAGTTTCTAACCGCAATGGCAAGCTGGCTTCTTAGTTCCAGCTTTCTTCTTACAGTACCTCTTCTTAGATCCAGGTAGCGGTACTTCATTCTTAAATCTTCACCACCATCGGTTTCATCATCAATAACGAAAGGAGGGGTTTTTGAAGCATTCAGGATATTCAATTCCTCTACGTCAATTTCAATAGCTCCGGTAGGGATCTTGTCGTTCTTGGCGTAACGTTCTACTACCTTCCCCTTGATCTGTATGACGAACTCACGACCGAGTTTTCTCGCTGCTTCGATAACAGGTGACGGAGTTCTACCTTCCTCCAATGTAAGCTGAGTAATTCCATAACGATCTCTCAGGTCGACCCACATCAGGCCTCCTTTGTCACGAATTTTCTGAACCCATCCTGAAAGGGTGACTTCAGTTCCTGCATTTTCTTCTCTAAGCTCTCCGCAATTATGTGTTCTCAGCATATTCCTGTCTTAAAAATGAGTGGCAAATTTAGCAATTGTTTTAGCATTTGGGCTTAATATTGATCTGAAAACAAAGCTTATGGAACTGAGTATTCATTCAGACGAGCACTTTATGCAGCAGGCACTTAAGCAAGCTGAAATGGCCTTTGAAAAAGAGGAGGTTCCGGTGGGAGCTGTGGTCGTTGCTGAAAACAGAATTATCGCACGGGCACACAACATGACAGAGCAACTGACAGATGTGACTGCCCATGCAGAAATGCTGGCAATAACCGCTGCTTTCGATGCCATTGGAGGAAAATACCTGAATGAATGCACTTTGTTTGTTACCTTAGAGCCTTGTGTTATGTGTGCGGGAGCTCTGTATTGGGCTCAGTTGGGAAGGTTAGTATATGCAGCTGAAGATAGTAAAAGGGGCTTTTCTCTTCATCCCAAAAAAATACTGCATCCGCGAACAGAAACAAGTCATGGCTTGTTAAAAACACAGAGTGAGGAGTTGTTGAAGCAGTTCTTTGCTCGACTGAGATAAGAATTTATTTTTTGTATAAACTTAAAAACAAACAATATGGCATTTGAACTACCAAAATTACCTTATGCTTATGATGCGCTTGAGCCGCACATAGATGCAAGAACGATGGAAATTCACCATGGTAAGCACCATGCAGGATATACAAGCAAATTGAACGATGCAATTGCCGGGACTGAAATGGAAGGTAAGAGCATTGAAGACCTTTTAGAGAATCACAGCGATAACGGAGCAGTAAGGAATAATGGTGGTGGTTTTTACAATCACTCTTTATTCTGGAGCATTATGTCTCCTAACGGTGGTGGTGCTCCAAGTGGAGAACTTGCGGATGCCATTAATGAGGCTTATGGCTCATTCGATGGATTCAAAGATGCCTTTTCTAATGCTGCTGCTACCAGATTTGGTTCAGGCTGGGCATGGTTATGCGTTCATCCAGGTGGCAGAGTAGAGGTTTGCTCTTCTGCTAATCAAGACAATACACTAATGCCGAATGTAGGCTGCGGAGGTCACCCTATCATGGGTCTGGATGTTTGGGAGCATGCTTATTACCTGAATTACCAAAACAGAAGACCTGATTACATTGCCGCGTTCTTCAACGTAATTAATTGGGATGAAGTAAGTAAGCGATACGTTGACGGTAAATAAGAAGAACTTAATATCAAAAAAAGCCCGGCTCATCGAGTCGGGTTTTTTAGTTTTAGTCAGTAGTTTATGTTCAGTTTACTTTTTCGCTGAAGCGGCTTTTATCATTTCCGAAATCTGCTCGGGAGTCGTGCTTTTTGAAAGACTTTCCGCATGCTGTGTAATATCCAATCCAATCTCTTCAGCAGTTTCACTCACTCTCATTGGAATAATCAGGTTAGTTAACTTGAAGAATAGATAGGAAAGGCCAAAGGTAAAGCCTCCTACCAGGAATACTGCTGCAATATGTCTTAAGAAGGTAGTGGTATCTCCGTATATCAGCCCTACTTCCTGAGCGAAAACTCCGGTTAGAACCATCCCTACAATACCTCCAACACCATGGCATGGGAACACATCGAGGGTGTCATCGATACCTGTTTTATTTTTGTAGTAGACTACAATATTCGAGACGATAGCTGCTGCCACTCCTATAAATACACTTTGCCCAATCGTCACGAATCCTGCTGCCGGTGTAATCGCTACCAGGCCTACAACGGCACCAATAGACGCGCCCATCCCGGAAATCTTTCTGCCCATAAAGGCATCATAAAGCACCCAGGCGAGCATGGCTGCAGCTGAGGCTACTGTGGTCGTTGCAAAAGCTAATGCTGCTGCACCATTAGAACCCAGGGCTGAACCTGCATTGAAACCGAACCAACCGAACCATAGTAATCCGGTTCCTAGGAGTACAAAAGGTACATTGTAGGGCTTATGAGCGGCTCCATGATTTTTTCTTTTACCCAGAATAATCGCAGCAGCAATGGCTGCAAATCCTGCAGACATATGTACCACTGTTCCTCCTGCAAAATCCAGTACTCCCCATTTTCTCAGAAAACCTTCCGGGTGCCAGGTCATATGAGCCAGAGGGCTATAAATGAAAATGCTAAAGAGGATGATGAAAAGGAGGAAGCTCGAAAATCTGACTCTTTCCGCAAAACTACCAGTAATCAAGGCAGGAGTAATAATGGCAAACTTCATTTGGAACAAGGCGAAAAGAACAAAGGGAATAGTCGGGGCGAGTTCCGATTGAGTGGCCGCACCAACGCCTTTAAAGAACGCGAATGTAGTAGGGTCGCCAAAGAAACCTCCAATTGAATCTCCGAAAGCGAGGCTAAAACCAAAAGTGATCCATACAAGAGTAATGACTCCCATACAGATAAAGCTTTGAACCATTGTAGAGATGACATTCTTTCTGCTTACCATTCCTCCATAGAAGAATGACAAGCCGGGGGTCATCAATAGTACCAGACCGGTCGCGGCCAACATCCAGGCAGTATCGGCTCCGTTGATGTTTGGGTCATCCAGTCCGTCCAATGTTCTGGAGTCTAGCAGTGACACCAGAGCAACAAGGATCAAAAGGGAAAATCCTGGAATCCATTTCTTATTCATTTTCTGTCAGTTTGATTTATTAAGGTTGAATTTTATAGTCTTTATGTCTGTCAAACATGAAAGTTAAATGAAATTGGGTGTCAATTACACCGGTTCAGAAGTAAATTGAAGTAAATCGATTGAAATTCAGTGTAAAACAAAACGTCATTCTGAACAAGTGAATGATTGTTTGAATGCAATCATAATAACCCTGTTATGCAGGGCTACTTGTCAGAATGACGTTAAAAAGAGTTTAAGGCTAAACTTATTTCAGTTTAGCCTGTATGGCCTCGATTTTTGGCTGAGCCTCAGCTTTACCCAAATCGTAGGCTTTTTGATAGGCAGTCAAAGCTTGTTGATAGCTGTTCTTCTTTTTTGCCGGAGCTAACTTGGTTCGTTGTGCAGCCAAGGCATATGCCTCGCCTTGTGTGTAATAAGCATCGGCCTCACTTAACTTAAAACTAGCTCTCAGATCAACTATCTGCTGATTCAGCATTTCAAGCTCCAATGATTTGGCTGCAATTTCTGCATCTTGACTGCTGATGGTTTCTGTTTGCAATTTATTAATTACAACCAATTTTTGATTATTGTCTTGAACAGATTTGAGCTGTGATTCAATAGAAGCTATTTCGGCCTTTTTGCTTTCAAGTTCAGCTTTTAGCGTCTTGATCGTCTGTGCAAAGGAGTACTGAATGCTTTTAGATTCCTTTGCTGCTTTTTCAAGTTGATCAATCTGCAGGCTCGTTGCTTCTACATAACCTTTTAACTCATTCATTTGCAGCAGGAAATCTTCATGTTGACTGGAGCTTTCCAAAGTCACTTTCAACATCTCCCTACCCAGGTTAATCGAATCCATAAGACTCATAGCTTCCATTAATGTAACACTGGCTTTCTGGGCACTTTCAAGTTCAGCAGAAACACTGTCAAGTTTGGTAATTAATTCAGTGTTTTCGGCAATTAATAAATTCTTCTCCTGATTACAGCTCATCACTAAGACGGCTACCAAAGAGGCAATTAGGTATTTTTTCATATTTCGATCAAAATTCAAAGCATTGGACGCTTGAGTTTTGAAAGGTCACATCCCATTGAAGGAAATATTTTATTGTTTGTTTTCGAGAAGATTCTTTAACTCATTCAACTCATCCCTGAGTCTGGCGGCTTCCATAAAATCTAGTTCTTTAGCGGCTTTCTCCATTGACTTTTGAGTTTTCTCAATCATTTTTTCCAGGGCTGGTTTACTCATGTAGGCCACTACCGGGTCAGCTGCTACGGAATGCTCTTCCGGTTCTGCATAGTAGTTTTTCTTGTTCTTCTTTGAATCGGCTACACTGGTTTGGCTCATGATAGCTTCCTTCGATTTGCGAACTGTTCTTGGGACTATGCCGTGAGCCTCATTGTATTCCATTTGGATACTTCTTCTACGGTTCGTTTCATCAATGGCTTCCTGCATAGACTGTGTTACTGTATCAGCATACATGATGACTCTGCCGTTTTCATTTCTGGCAGCCCGGCCAATAGTTTGAATAAGTGATCTCTGATTTCTAAGGAAACCTTCTTTATCGGCATCCAGAATGGCGACCAGTGAAACCTCAGGTAGATCAAGCCCTTCACGTAGCAGGTTAACACCTACGAGGACATCGAAGATACCTAGTCTGAGTTCACGCAATATCTCAACCCTGTCTAGTGGGTTCACTTCAGAGTGAATGTACCGAACCTTCACATGGGCCCTTTCCAGATATTTGGTTAGTTCCTCAGCCATCCTTTTAGTGAGCGTTGTAACCAAAACCCGTTCTTCTTTCTTTACTCTGTCGTCAATCTCTTCCAGTAAGTCATCGATCTGATTGACACTTGGCCTTACATCAATCATTGGATCAAGAAGACCTGTCGGACGAATAATCTGTTCCACTACTTCTCCTTCGGTTTTACTGAGCTCATAATCTCCGGGAGTAGCCGAAACGTAAATTACCTGGTTGGTAAGGGCTTCAAATTCATCGAATTTCAATGGTCTGTTGTCCAGGGCAGAGGGGAGTCTGAAACCATATTCTACCAGGTTCTCTTTTCTGGAACGATCACCACCCCACATGGCTCTGACCTGAGGTACGGTTACATGGCTTTCGTCAATTACCAGGAGGTAGTCATCTGGAAAATAGTCCAGCAGGCAGAAGGGACGTTGTCCTTTATGGCGCCTGTCGAAATAGCGTGAGTAGTTCTCTACTCCTGAACAATAGCCAAGTTCACGTATCATTTCCAAATCGAATTCAGTCCGCTCTTTTAGCCTTTTGGCTTCCAGAAATCTTCTGTCCTCTTCGAATTGGTTGAGCCGTTCTACCAGATCATCCTGTATTTCATTGATGGCTGTATGCAGTACGTCTTTGCCGGTTACAAAGAGGTTGGCGGGGAAAATAGTAATGATTTTTTCATCAGCCAATCTCTTCCCCGTTGCCGGGTCAATTTGCTGAATAGCTTCAATTTCGTCACCCCAGAAATATATGCGATAAGCAAAATCACCATAGGCGATAAAGATGTCCACTGTATCTCCTTTGACCCTAAAAGTACCTCGTTTGAACTCTGCTTCGGTACGACTATAGAGAATGTCTACCAGGGCAAAGAGTAATTGATTTCGGGGAACTATATCACCTACCTGAAGCCTGACTACATTTTTACCAAATTCATCAGGGTTACCGATACCATATATGCAAGAGACGGAGGCAATGACCACTACATCTCTTCGGCCCGTAAGGAGGGCAGAAGTGGCACTGAGTCTAAGCTTCTCTATCTCGTCATTGATAGAGAGATCTTTTTCTATATACAGATTGCTGTTAGGAATGAAGGCTTCAGGCTGATAGTAGTCGTAGTAGGAGATAAAGTATTCTACAGCATTTTCAGGAAAGAACTGTTTAAACTCTCCGTAGAGCTGTGCAGCGAGCGTCTTATTATGGCTCAAAATCAAAGTTGGTCTTTGCGTTTGCTGAATGACATTAGCCACGGTAAAGGTCTTTCCTGAACCGGTGGCACCTAACAGAACCTGTGCTGGTTCGCCTGCTTCGACATTATTAACTAATTGTTCTATGGCCCTGGGTTGATCACCCGTTGGCTCGAACTCAGAAGTGATTTTGAAGTCCATTACACAAAGCTAAACATGCTAATGAAACTCATAGCATGTTTAGTGTGAGATGTTAGAGACCAATTAGAAGAATCTAATGGAATATTTTCATGTTCAGAAAAATGGATGAGATGGTCGTCCCTTTTCCTGAAGAAGCCGAATAATAGGAGTCCAAAGCCAGACCAATGGCCAGTTCACTGTTTAGGGGATAACTGAAATCTATACCTAAAGTCCAGAAACGAAAACTACCTGTTCCGAGAAATTCTCTTTGAACATTTCTTATAACATTCCCTCCTGGAGATGTATAGCTTAGTATCCAGGTATGATAGAGTGGATAGTTTTGAACACTTATTCCTGCCTTAGGGGTGATGGTGCCATAGCTAAAGAGCTTGAACTTTCTTCCGGCTGTCAATGTGTAAAAGCTTAGCCTGAAGATTGACTGAAGGTCTACGTTGTTGAGTTCGGCTCTCTGGTATTTTAACTGCAAAGACACTTTGGATGTAAGCCCGAAGTGGGTTGAAATACCAAAAGCTTTTCCATCATCGTTTTCCTGAACATCCTGATCCAAAACCCTATACCAACCATTAACTCTTGAAAAACTCACGTCAAAGTCAAATCTGCTTAGAAGGCGATTTTCTTGCGAGTGAAGGCTTAGTGTACAGAGAAATAAAGTAATAATTGTTACGGCCTTTCTCATCTGTACCAAGACATATCAAAAGTGAACTCAAGCTTACCACTTCCGCTTTGAACTCTTAGGCCTTGTTCAAGTCCATTTGTTGAAGGAGTCTTGTACAGAGCCAGGGTCGCACATTTGTCGTACGGGAATGAATATAGCAGTTCATGCTTCGACATGAATTTTAACTCCACCCCAACCTTACCATTTATTGCAGGATTTCCATAAGTTCCTGAGACCTCTGCAGTAACTTTATCGATGGAGACTTTTGTTCTTTTGTAAGAAAAGGCAATGAAGATGTTATCTTCATCAAGCTTCCAATTCGAGTCAAGTAGAGTATTGGTCACAATCCAATTCTTTTGTCTGGCGTTTTTCCTGCTAACTCTGTATTCTTTCCATACTTGAGCTACAGCTGAGTTGATCAATGCGTTGTTATTAATGTCGAAGGTTATGTCATCCTTAGTAATGGCGTACATGTTAATCAGGTTTCTGTTCCAGACCCCCCCTCTCAAATTGTCCAGTAGTCTAAATCTGGCCATTGTTGGCATTAGTAAATCATCTTCTAATAAGTCTGAACATATTATACCCGTGCTAGGGATAGGCATGGGAGATTGACCATATACCGGAGAAGGAGGAGTTACATAGTTACCGGTGTCGTCATCATCGTCATCGATGGGGACAATTACCAGAAGAGGATGATTAAACGCGTAGTCGTCATCTATATTCTGAACTACTTCCAATTCATAATTGTCGAAGTTTGTGACTTGGTTTAAATTTTGATCGGCCGAAGCGTTTCCCTGTTTTTTTGGGATTAACCTGTAGCCATAGTTGGTTTCTTTTGTATCATCCAATGGGTCGAAAGAAACTGTAATTGGTTCGCTGGAGTTAGCATGGTTTTCTGAAAGATAAGGGCCAAATAGACCCAGGTTATTCTTCTTCAAATAGTTTTCTAGATCAGAGAGGGTGTTGACGGTCGAAGCACCTGGTGTAAGTCTTTCATCTGATTGCCAGCGTTCAGCCAACGGCCTGAAGACTTGGGCAAAACTTCCGGAGGGAGCACCGTTTACGAGGCTCTTCTGAACAGGTTCTGATGATAAAAGGTCACGAAACGAGACTTCAACCTCCCCGTCATTTTCTATAAAGGAATACCCCAAAACTTCATTTCTTGCTTGATTGCTAGTTACGGCATGACTGACCAGTTGGGCTGTAAAGTCCAATACCTGCAACATTTCTGATCGAGGATTGACCAGTTCTGGCTGTTGATCTTCCGGGTGGCATCCCACTAAAACGATTAGCAGGATTGCCAGGCTAAATACTTTTTTCATGTTTTTTGAAAATTGAATGAGTAATATCTAGCCCCTTACAGTGCTGAATTAAATAATAAATTTCATAATAAAATATTATTAACTCTTTTTTTATTAAAAATAGAATTCAGAGATAATACGTGCTCTATAAACTTAGAATAGGAAGGTGTGCTTAATTCCAGATCTTCCAGGCAGCTTCAGCCTGGCCATAAAGCATCTCCAGTCCATTCTTCACCCAGCATTTGGCATCGATCCCCTTTTGCATAAAGGCAGTTTCCAATGGATTGTAAACCAGGTCGTAAAGATAGTGCTGCTCTGTAAGCAGATGATATGGCAGGTCTGGTAATGATTCGGTGGCAGGAGCCATCCCTAAAGGGGTTGTATTGATTATTAGCCTTGTTGTCTTGAAAAGTGAGGGTTCACTGTGGAGGTGTTCATAATTCAATTGGCCTTCGGCAGGGTTGCGCGATATGAATTGGTGCTCAATGCTCAGGTCTTCCAGGGCCGCTTTTACTGCTTTGGAAGCCCCACCTGTTCCCAAAATAAGTGCCTTATCGGGCATTGGATTTGGACCAACGAACTTGATTAGTGATTCCTTGAAACCAATATAGTCTGTATTGAAGCCTATTAGCTTTTTGCCCTGGATTTTGATGCAATTCACTGCACCTATGCTTTCAGCTTTGGGATCAACCTCATCGAGGAATTTGAGCACTTGCTCTTTATAAGGGATAGTGACATTTAACCCTTTCAGCCCTTTGACAGATTTTACTAATTCGGGAAGCTCATCAATAGAGTCCAGAGGGTACAATTCGTACTCACAGTCTGTGATCTGTTCTTTCTCGAACTTGTGAGTGAAATACTTTTTAGAGAAAGAATGACCGAGTGGATAGCCAATCAATCCGAAGCGTTTCATATCAGTTTTTTGGGTTAAGATAAGCAGCAATTCTGTCCATGGCCAGCACTAGTAGGAACCCTCCTGCAGCAAAGCCCAGTGCTTCAATAAAATGAGGTTCCAGCCCGGTTTGACTGAGATAGTCATTAGGCATGACGTTGACTTCGTACAAAGGTTTTATTTCACCATGTCTGTCTACATAGGTTTCAACGGCTTTTTTCCATGGCCATACTTTGTAGAGAGAGCCAATCATAAAGCCAGATAATACGCCAACTGTCAGGTTATGAAACTTATTGAAAAGCCAACTGACTACTCTTGCAAAGCTGAGAATACCTACAATACAGCCTAAGCCGAAAATTAAGATATCTACAATTTTCAACTCCTTGATGGCATTGAGCACATACTCGTATTTCCCGAATAACAGGAGAATAAAAGCTCCGGAAATCCCGGGTAATATCATGGCACAAATGGCTACAGCTCCTGCAATGAACAGAAACCAGCTGGCATCAGGGGTTTCTGCAGGAGTGGAGGAGGTAATAAAATAGGCAGCAGCAATACCAACAAGTATGGCAATGATAACTCCTATTCCCCACTGCTTGATTTCTCTAAGAATGATCAGTGCGGAAATGACTATCAACCCAAAGAAGAACGCCCAAACCTGTATGGGATGAGAGCTCAGAAGATGAGTAATTACCTTAGCGAGTGTTACTATACTGGTACCTATTCCAGCCAATAAGACTAATAAGAAGGTACCATTAACATGTTCCCAAAGCGCTTTAAGCTGAAAACTTCTTAGATATAGAAAGGCCTGTTTATCAACACTTTTAATGCTGTTAAGCAGTTGTTCATAGATACCTGTAATGAAGGCAATAGTACCTCCTGAAACACCGGGAACAACATCTGCACTTCCCATGGCAATACCCTTTAGGTAAAGCAAAAAGTAATCAACAAACCTGCGCATGGTTTAGACTTTACGATCGAGGAAGTGATCGAAAGTGTCTCCTCTTAGTCCAAGTCGAAGGGTTTCCAGCGGAATGACCTCTTCAGGAGCGATGTTCCCAAGGTTCACATTGGCACCGATCAACTTAATGAAATATACCTGTTGTGCTTTTTGCGGGGCTTCCCAGATAATTTTCTCGAAAGGTATTTTGGTTAGAATTTCCTGAACCAGACCGGACCTTACTTCTCCGGTTGAACGGAATAAACCAACGTTTCCACTTTCTCTGGCTTCACCAATTACTTTCCAGGCACCGGCATCGAGTTCTTTCTGCATCAATTCAATCCACTTATAAGGAGGAATGATTTTCTCAGCATCTTTTGAACCGACTTCCGAGAGTACGGTAACCTGTTCTGCCAGTTTAGCAATGTATTCACACTTGGTGTCGTGATCCAATTCTATAGAGCCGTCAGATACTTCGGCAAAGGGCATATCATATTTATCGAGCACCTTGCGATAATCATCAAATTGATTTCTCACAATGAAGGCTTCGAATAGAGTCCCGCCAAAATAGAATGGTATGCCGGCATCTCTGTACACCTGGAGTTTCGCGTCCAGGCTTGGAGTTACATATGAGGTTGCCCACCCAAGTTTTACAATATCTACATAGTCGCCACAAACGTTGACGAAGTCTTCAGCCTGTCTTACACTTAGGCCTTTGTCCATGGCCATTGTAAACCCTTTATCTCTTGGCTTTTGTGTCCTTTCGGGCACATCTGTTAAAAAGTAATGCATTTAATTCTTACTTCTGTATTGATCGATAATCTTGAAGAGCGCTTTCTGCGTTTCAAGTTTTGGAAAAAATTCGAAGAGCACTTCGTGTTTTTCGAAATCCAAAATTAAGGCATTTTCCAGATAAGTAAAGGCTTCGCGGTAATGTCCTGCCGTGATTTGGTAAACTACCATTCGATACATAAGCTCTGCATCTTCCGGAATTTCTTCCAAAGCCCTGTCTACCAGCTCAATGGCTTTTTTCATTTCTCCCTGTTCGTAATGAATAAAAGACCAGTCTAACCAGATTTCATTATTGACGGGTTCTAAAATTGCGGCTTCCTGATAGGCTTCAATGGCTGAAACTACATTGCCCACGTTATATTCGGCAGTGGCGATGGCCATCCAGTAGTTGGCATTTTCAGGGTCCAGCTTCAGTGCTTTATTGAGAAAATGTATGGCCTCATAATATTTTTCCTGAGCGGAAAGACAGCAGCCTATGCCATACCAGGCATCTTCATAGAACTGATCTATTTTCGATGCTTTTCGGTAATATTTGATGCCATATTCATACTGCTCCATTTTTTCATAGGCAGCACCAATACAGCAGTACACTTCTGAGGATGGACCTTCATTACTCAGGGTGTTCTTATAGGCTTCAAGAGCATCCTGATAACGCTCCAGATTCATGTAGGAATTTCCCAGGTTGAACCAGGCCGATGAGAAGGTATCATCTATAACCAGAGCAAAGTCATAGGCTTTTACCGCTTCATCAAATTTTTCAAGCTTATTGTAGACAATTCCCAGGTTATACCAGGCATAAGCTGAATAGGGGTCCCGGTCTATGAATTCTTTATAATAAGCTACACTGTCTTCCAGTTTACCGGTGACATCCAGGCAATAGGCCAGTTCATAGAGAGCAGATTCATGATTGAGATCTGTCTCTATAGCCTGCTTGTAGTAGTCAATGGCTTCTTCATATTTGCCATTCGTTTGGTATGTAAGACCAACGTTATAGTAGACTTCTGCTTTATCTTCAGCAAACTCAAGGGTTTCCAAAAGTATTTGAACAGCCTTTTCGAACTCGCCAAGAATGGAGTAAATGTTACCCTTTACGGTCATCAGCTCTGCATCGTTGGGGTGAAGGTTTTCAGCTTCTTCAATGACTTGCAGGGCCTCATCGTATTTTTCTTTTCCAACGAGGCATTGGGACATCAGAATACTGATTTCCAGGCTGAAGGGGTATTGTTCCAAAGCCATGCGACAGGCTTTCAATCCCTTTCCAAACTGTAAACGGTCGATGTAATAGTGAATGATTGTTTCGTATTCTTCAATATCGAAGAAATGAAAACCTTTGTTTTTGAGAAGCTCTTCAAACTTACTGATCAACCCACGTTCCTCTTCTCTACTCGGATAGTCTTCCTGCATTTATGTCAATCGGTTTTCTTAAAGTACGAATAACAGAACATTAAAACCACTTAGTTCTGTTAAAATTTAATGTTGAACGAAGGCCTGGTTGGCAACAGACTGATTTATAGATTGTACCTCTTTTGGAGTTCTCCTGCCGTCCAGTTAGCGGACTCTTCCAGACTCCTAAACTCGAAATTCAGTGCCTTTTTTATTTTATCATTTCTAAAGTGAAATTTGGTCTTGCTCAGAATGGCAGTGTCTTTGGTAATCATGGCCTCATTTCCGGTGATTCTGGAGCGAAGGTACTCGAAGCTCACGGCTATTTTCAACATCCAGGGTTTAACCTGTGTTGATGGCCCTTTTTTACCAAATGCTTTTGCCAAAGTACCAAAGAATTCCTTGTATGGAGCGGAACCCGCGCTAACAATAAACCTTTCTCCATGAATGTCAGATTCCAGCAGCTTGACGGTTATTTCTGCAACATCCCTTACGTCAACAAAATTGGAGTTTCCGGCCGGATGAAATTTCTTTTCTCCATAAGCATAATGGAAAACTGAGGTGCTACCACTCTGTCCCCAAAGACCTGGCCCTAAGATTACAGAAGGGTTAATGATTTTCACCTTTAGGCCTTCCTGAGCTCCTCTCCAGACTTCGAGTTCCTGGAGGTGCTTCGACCTGGCATAAATAGAATCATACTTGGTTCCTTCCCATCGGTCTTTCTCTGTAATATCTTTTTGTGTCATTTTCCTCCCGATGGCAGCCACTGAACTGATGTGGAGGAAGGTCTCTACATTGGCTTTCAGACAGGCATTTACTAAGTCTGCAGTACCCAATACGTTGGTTTCGTACATGCTGTCTTCATATCGCTTATCGAAGCTTATGATGGCAGCACCATGAATAACGGCATCTATATTCTGAAGGGCCTCTTCCAGAAATACAGTGTCATTCATGTCACCAATCACCCATTCAATTTTATCGGCAATATCCTCAAGCAATGTCATTTTACTTGAGTTTCTTTTGACTGCTCTGATCTGATGATTTTGTTTTAGAAGTTCTCTGCAAATGAAACTTCCCAACAAACCGGTGGCTCCGGTAATGAATACTCTCATACTATAACTGATTATTCAATAGCTCCAGGTCTAACAGTTTTTTCCAATATTTCGTTGTGGTGGCTTCTTTCAGTAGGTTGATGTGTACCATATTGTGACAATCGGTGCCTACCAGCCTGATCGCTTTCATATCAATTAGTTTTTCTGCCAGTTTCTGAACAGGTTTTGAATAACAACCTGTCAGTGAAACGGCATTCAATTGAAAAATGATATCACGATCTAAAAGTTCCTCAATGAGTGAAGGTTTTTCCAGCAGGTATAAATATCGCTCAGGATGAGCATACACCATCTTGTAGCCTTTCATGGTCAGATGGAAACTGGCTTCTTTCAATTCCGGTGGTTCATTGATAAAGCCGGTTTCTACCAGCACATGATTTTCTCCAAAGGCAAGAAGCTGTTCATCTGAATGAACCTTTTCCATAAAGTTTTCATCGAGGTAGTATTCTGTTGCGGCTTCCAGGGCAATATTAATTCCTTCCTGAGCCATAGCTTCCTTCATTTGAGCCAATCCGCCAAGAATTGTCTCTGGAGTATTGTCGTAAGTACCCCACATGGTATGGGGAGAAGTAATGACTTTTTTATAGCCAAGAGTCTCCATCTCTCTAAGGATTTCCAGGCCCTCAGAGATTGATTGTATACCATCATCTATTCCAGGAATCAGGTGCGAATGGATATCCGTATGGAGATACCCCAGATCAGGTTCAGAATTTCTGTTTTTCGATAGGAAGGAAAAAATGCTCAAAATACCGGCTCCTCGTTGTAGGCGGCAAAGTTAGGTAAAACCTGATCCTTTTCAGAGACTATGGGACTGTCAATTCCCCAACTGATTTTCAAGTCAGTATCATTCCATAAAATTCCACCTTCAGCTTCTTTATTATAGTAATTAGAACACTTATAGAAAAATACAGAGTCTTCTAAGGCAACGAATCCATGAGCGAACCCTTCAGGTATGAGAAACATATTATGTCTATCTGCATCAAGTAATACTTGGTGATGTTTTCCATAGGTGGGAGAGTCCTTTCTAATATCTAAAGCAATATCTAGTACTTTACCTTTTACTACCCTTACCAGTTTGGCCTGAGCATATGGCCTCTTTTGATAGTGAAGACCTCTTAGGGTTCCCTTAAGGGAGAATGACTCATTGTCTTGAACAAAATCATCCTCTATCCCTAACTCTTGATAGACCTCTCTTCTATATGATTCGAAGAAATACCCTCGTTTATCCCCAAAGACATTAGGTTCAAGTTCATATAAACCATTAAATCCTGTTTCAATTATTTTCATGGTAATCTCTCCATTCAAATATGTTTAATACTAACGATAATTCAGGCCAAAGCTAGTTTCATTTTTTTACATAAGCTGTTGAGCTTCGACTAATGACGGATTCTTAATGTCCATTTCACAAATGAGCCGATTAATGGTAAATTGCTGCCCTGTTTATGGGAGGATTTGAAACTATACCGAATGAAGACGACAAAGCTGTTTTGGTTGCCCTGGTAAACCGGGAGCAAACAGAAGAGGTGGTTGTTGAATATCTCGATGAATTAGCATTTCTGGCTGAGACATTGGGGCTGAACGTGGTGAAGTCATTCACACAAAAAATGGATAAACCAGATGTTCGTTCCTTTGTAGGTAAGGGCAAGCTGGAAGATATTCAGACTTATGTTAAGGCAGAAGAAGTGCAGGTGGTCATTTTTGATGATGATCTTTCTCCATCTCAGCTCCGCAATCTTGAAAAGGAGCTGAAGGTCAAGATTTATGATCGAAGTTTACTTATACTCGACATCTTTCTTCAAAGGGCACAGACGGCTCAGGCCAAGACTCAGGTGGAATTAGCCAGATCAACTTATCTTCTTCCCAGATTGACCAGAATGTGGACACACCTTGAAAGACAGCGAGGTGGAACAGGTACTCGTGGTGGTGCCGGGGAGAAAGAAATTGAGACGGATAGACGAATGATCCGAAATCAGATTTCTGTGTTGAAGAAGAAACTGGAGAAGATCGAGAAACAAAATGCAGTTCAGCGAAAGTCAAGAGGTACCATTGTCAGAGTTGCCCTGGTTGGTTATACCAATGTGGGTAAATCTACTCTCATGCGTTTGCTTACGAAGGCCGATGTGCTGGCCGAGAATAAACTATTTGCTACCGTAGATTCAACCGTAAGAAAAGTAGTTATCGATCAGATTCCCTTTCTGCTTTCCGATACGGTAGGGTTTATCAGAAAACTACCAACACACCTGATTGAATCGTTTAAGTCGACACTGGCAGAGGTATTGGAGTCGGATATATTGCTTCATGTCGTGGATGTCTCACACCCCAATTTTGAGGATCAAATGGCTACGGTTAATCAGACCCTGGTGGATATAGGAGCTACTGACAAACCTACCATTTTGGTGTTCAATAAGATCGATCAGCTCAAGATCATTGATGAAGAGTTGAGAGAAGAGATGGATAACCCTCCACCTACTTTAGAAGAACTGAAGAGAACCTATATTGGTAAAGGAGAAGATAGCTCTGTTTTTATCTCTGCCACCAATAAAACCAATATGGAAGAGTTCAGAGAGGTACTGATGGAGAAGGTGAAAAAGAGGCATTTCACCATCTTCCCTAATTACCTGAAGGATAGTTATTATTAAGCCGAAATAGGAGGTAAGGAATGTTGATTCTACCATCCTTGAATTTGGAATTTGATAATCTATTCCTGAAAATTGCCTTCCCTTTGGCCCTGTAGTTCAATGGATAGAATAGAAGTTTCCTAAACTTTAGATCTAGGTTCGATTCCTAGCGGGGCTACTTTTTCTTTTTCATCTATTCAACAGATTTTCAAAGTCAGCATCCTTACTTAAGAAAACCGATGAACTTTTAAATAACCTAGACCCTTATTTAAGTTTTTGGAAAAAATCTTAAATAAGGACTTTTTTACTTAAGCTTACTTAAATGAAGAATTTCAAAGCTGGCACATATGTAAATCAAGGCTATTATAAGAGTTTTCAGCCCAATCCGATTAATAGGGAATGGCAGATTGAAGATATGGAACTTGTTAGTCTTTTGAGTAAAGCGGATAGGCAATTAGGACGCTTAGAGTATGTATTCTGAGTATGTTCCGAATATAGACCTGTTTATAAGTATGCATGTACTAAAAGAGGCCACTCAGAGTAGCAAAATAGAAGACACCCAGACTAACATTGAAGAGGCTCTTTTAGAAAAGGAGGACATTCCCTTGGATAAACGTGATGATTGGGAGGAAGTCCAAAATTATTCAGAAGCTATGAATTGGGCTATAGCCGAATTGGATAACCTTCCATTTTCATCTAGGCTAATAAGAAATACTCATGAAATTCTTTTACAAGGCGTAAGGGGTGAACAAAAACTCCGTGGAAAATTTAGAACTAGCCAAAATTGGATTGGAGGAGCAAGTATTAATGATGCTACTTTCATTCCACCTATTCACCAGACTGTTCCAGAGCTCATGGGAGATATCGAGAGTTTTCTCCATAATGAAGTAGTCTATTTTCCAGAATTAATGAAGATAGGCTTAGTTCATTATCAGTTTGAAACTATTCACCCATTTCTTGATGGTAATGGAAGGGTGGGGAGACTAATGATACCATTATTCTTGGTAAGTAGAGGTATATTAAAAAGGCCAGTCCTATACCTATCTGACTTTTTTGAGAAGAACAGGAAGTTATATTATGACAATCTTACTACAGTTAGGGACACTAATAATATCACTCAATGGATGAAGTTTTTTCTTGTTGGAGTCATTGATACGGCAAAAAGCGGAATAGATACTTTTGATCAGGTATTAAAACTACAGAAAACGGTAGAGGCAAAAGTTCAGTCACTTGGAAGCAGGGGGGCTAACGGGCAAAAGGTACTTAACTACTTGTATAAGAAACCATATCTTAATGCTGAGGTGGTGAAAAAGATAACAGGTACTTCAATGCCATCCTGTTATAAGCTTATAAGTGATTTAGAAAAGCTAGAAATACTTAATGAATTTACTGGCGGCCAACGAGGGAGAGCCTATCTCTTCAAAGACTATCTTAATTTGTTTCGTTAAGTTTTTCCAAACTCCAGCAGGGCTGTTTTTTACCAGTCAGACTTATTCAATTTTCTCTAAAAGGTATTAGAAAGTGGATCACACCTATCGGGCTGTATGATTGGTAATCCTGATAGCTCTATCTGATCCCCAATTTACTGCTCTATTTGTACCATATTCTCTACATCTACCGGAAAGCTGTCGTACTTATTATAAAGCTTCAGAAACTTATTGTGATCAACAGGGTTTTCGCTGAGGGTTTCATGTAAACCATGAAAAAAACCTTCGCGCCTTTGTCCCGGGTTGAATAGCAGAATGAGCTTTGCTTCCTGGTTGCTGTCGTTACGAAAGGCATGAGGTGTAAACCTGGGGATATGAGCAACGGTTCCTTTCTCTGCCTCATATTCCTTCATTCCGACATGAATATTGACTTTGCCTTCAGTAACAATAAAGGTTTCATCCATAAACCTGTGATAGTGTAGTTTGGCTCCAATAGTTTTAGGGGCCAATGTAATTTCATAGACACCCAGTTGATCTTTGGTTAATTCACTTTCAACTTTGAATTGTATGGACATCCCGTTAGTCGTCAACTTTTCTCCCTCTTCAGGTTTGATGATCAGGCCTTTATCTTCAAGAGTATCTTCAAAATAGTTTTTGGTAGTCATTCGATTAATCTTAGACATTATTGATTGGGTATGATATGAGGGAAATTTCCGATGACTTGCCAGTCCTTATTTTCTAATTGCACGAGAGAGATGAAAGATTTGAAGGTGAGTTGCTCACTCTTAAGTTTAGCCTTAACCATGGCAATATTTCCTTCAACATCGATTGGCTCTATTTCTATTTCTCGGGGGATTCCACCGAAAGTTTTTTCCTCGATAAGGGTCAGGTATTGTGTCTTGTTGATTACATAAACTCCTCTCTCTCCAAAAAACCGTTTTGTACATTGGTATTATCCTCATGAAGTGTTGCATTCAACAATTCGATGTTGCTTGTGTCTCCACCAATGATGAAGTTCTTTACCGCGGCAGGTATTTTGTTTTGATTATCCATCAGTCTAATTGAATCGATTGGAGATCTTCATTTTTACAGCTTTGACATTGTCCTCTATATGTTCTTCATGTGAAGTTCCCTCGAGAGAAAAGAGTGACTCTAGTTCTATACCCATAAAGCCTAGAATGGCTTGTAGGTATGGTTCCTGAAAATCATATTTTTCCAGGGGAGTGCCTTTGATGCTTCCTCCCTTAACGGTTAGTACATGTGCCTTTAAACCCGAAAGAAGACCATGATAACCGTTATGATCGACTTTAAAGGTTCGATTTACTCTGACTACCTGATCGATATATGCTTTCAGGCTGGAGGGGATATTCAGGTTATACATCGGACTGCTGATGAGAATCTCATCAGCCTGCTCCAATTCCTGAATAAGCTCGTCAGACAAGGCCGTAGCTTCTCTGACTTCTGTACTCATATATTCTTCAGGGGTATAAAAACCACTGATTGTCTTTTCTTGAATATGAGGAATATGACTGTTTGCAAGGTCTCTGTAAATCACCTGGCTTTTAGGGTTTGATCCGCGCCATTTGGATTCAAAGAAATCTGCCATTTGCCGCGAATGGGAATCCTTTGTTCTGGAACTGCAATCGATTCTGAGTAATGTTTTCATCTGTTAATTTTGTTGTTAACAGAATGACAGAACTCACGGTAAAAGCGTGACAATTACCGGTAACTAGAGGTGTCTGAGTTTGTCTGGATTGACTACCGAATAGATGTTGGTAATGGTGTTATTGATTAATTCAAATACCTGACAATTCACTGGTTTGCCATTCTGGAGAAATAACAGAGCCGGTTGATGATTGATATAACGCAATTCAACTTCGTGAGAAATCTGATAAGTATGATAAACATAGATAAGCAGGTCAAGAGTAGATGCTTTCCCTATGGAAAGATCTTTGACTACTTTTATTTTTCCACCCCCATCTGCTCTTAAGGCAATATCTTCAGACAGCAGTTTTTCGAGGTTACTGATGTCGCGATTCTTTAATATCTCCACATATTTTTTGAAAAATGAGGATTCTCGTTTTGATTTTGAATGGGGCTCTTTTACAGGCTTGCCCTGTACTTTTTGTTTAGCCCTGCTCAGTAACTTCCTGGAATTTTCAATGCTAATCTCTATCACCTGACTAATTTCCTCATGAGAGTAGTCAAAACCCTCTTTCAGCATAAATACGGCCCGTTCTTTGGCTGTTAGATTTTCGAGAATTACGAGTAAGGAGTAGGATATAATTTCATCCCTGTTCACCAGAGAGTCTGCCGAATCGGTAGACACCGGTTCTGGTAACCAGGTAGTATCATCAGTCAGTTTTTTATTCCGTTTTTTGAGGTTGATAGAACGGTTAATTACGGACTTTACCATGTAAGCCATTGGCTTCTCAATGTTTACTGACTCTTCATTTACCTGTTGTACCACTATGTCCTGAACAACATCTTTGGCATCTTCAATTGAACCCAGGATGTTGTAGGCATAAGGGAATAACTTGGCCTGGTAATCGTCTTCTAATAGCATCATAGGTCTGTAATGGCCTGAACAATTAAAACAGTAGTCTGTAATTCATGGATCATTAAACAGTCTCAGGTTTTATTACTCACTTGTTTTTAACGTACAATTAACGGTTAGTCCCACGCTGAAATTTCTGGGCAATTTATGAATACCAACAATTGATCTGGAATGGCGACCCTTTTCACCCAGTACATTGACGAAAAGGTCAGAAGCTCCATTGACAACATGAGGAGCATCATCCCAATCTTCTGCCGACTGATAATAGGCATCAATATGGTTGATGCCCAATAGCTTTTCAATACCTATCTTTTTGTTGATTTGAGCCAGCACATTCAATGCACATAATTGCATGGCCTGGTAACCTTCTTCAGTCGTTACTTCATTACCAAGTCTTCCGGTAAACAGATACTCACCTGACTGTATCGGAAACTGGATAGCAATGTAGCCTACATGGCCACGTATGTTGATTGAATCGTAGTTTCCTCCGGGTACAGAAACATCTGGTAATGATAAACCTCGCTCTGCTAATTTGTCTTCTATATTCATTTTGCATTAATTATTCTTCTATACAACACCCTTTAAGTTTTTGGTAAAAGAATCAACGGGTAGCCATTAAAGTTCTCTTTTAAACTGCTTTTTGAAGTGACGCTATTCAGTCTTTTTGTACAATAACCTGTTTCCGACTTTGGGTTGTTCTCTATTCTTAGTTTGCTTTAGCTTTATGGATATTGTCCAATAGGGACAATTGAACCTCGTTGGCCGTGACAGGTTTCTTAGTAAAATGTCACAAGAAGTCTGGTTCATTTGTCTAACCTTTGAATCAGGACATCAACCGATCTTTATGAAATATCACGCTTATCAATTAGAGAATAAATGGACTGGAAATCTGGGCAATGGAACGAAAAGCTACTCTGGCTACGAAAGAAGTCATGAATTGTATGCTGAAGGTAAATCAATAACAATCCCCGGTTCATCGGACCCGGCATTTCGCGGAGATAAGAGCAGATATAATCCTGAAGAACTGTTTCTGGCATCAATTTCTACTTGTCATATGCTCTGGTACCTTCACTTGTGCTCGGCCAATCAGATCAATGTGCTGTCCTATAAAGATATGGCCAAGGGTAAGATGGTGGAACATAAAGATGGTAGCGGTGCTTTTGAATCAGTGACATTAAGCCCCGAGATAATTGTGGAAGAGGAGAGGATGATTCCCCTGGCGATAAGTCTGCACAAGGAAGCTCACAAAATGTGTTTCATAGCGAACTCCTGTAACTTTGAGATTTCTTGTGAGCCTCATGTTACGATCAATGGAGACTCCGTAAGGAGTATGAGCTAGCGTAGCTTCTATATTTTACCTGGACTTAGACCATTAGATTGTTGCCAAAACGAGTTGTTTTGGTCAATACCATTATTAATCCCCTCATTCGAAACTTGAACAGTAATTTGCCAAAATAAAGCACGCGTTTCCCCAGAAAGCCCCAACAAGTCTTCAGAAAGTTAAAATACAGATTACGGCTTTTTATGTCATAAAAACTGTATTTCATGGATTTCACGGAAGTCCGTGAGATAGACAGCAGCCCTTGCACATACCTTCAAATCCTCAACCGAAGAAGCCAAAAGTTTTTTCACTCAAAAATGGGATTGACTAAAAACAACCACTCGAGCTGGCAGCAGTAAAGTGGTGGTTTTTCAGGAGATCGGTGTGCAATATGACAAATTCTGAAACATTCAGTGGATTTCAGTGGCTGGAGAAATTTCTGAAGTTCACATTACAAAAACTTGCCTGTAGAAGAAGCTACACTTTAGGGGTGTTGATTCTTTCCATTCATCTGGGTAGTCCTGCTATGCTGAAAGCTCATCAGGACTATGATGGTGATGGTGTTCCAGACCTGCGGGATATTGATGATGACAATGATGGTATCCTGAACAAGGATGAAGCCTATCGTTGTGCAGGCTCACTCACTAATCAGGGCTATCTGAACTACTGGTTCTATAATTCAGTCCCTTCAGGCAATACATTGGTCAATATGCCCACTTCGGGTTCGGTTGGTTCGGGGCTTGCCTCTTCCATAGACCTGGTCGGACTCGTCAATGCTCATAGCCCTGGTGATGTAAACACCTTTAGTGTGCTTTACACCGGATACATTACCATCCACACCACAGAGACCTACACCTTCTATCTCAATTCAGATGATGGATCCAGATTCTCATTTAACAATTCTTTACTCATTGACAATGACGGTCTCCATTCAGAATTAGAATTATCTGCAAGCATAGCCCTGACTCCTGGTGTTTACCCGATCCGTATCGAGTATTTTGAATCATCTGGTGATGAAATTCTTGAGTTAAGTTATTCAACACCAACTATTCCCAAAACCCTGGTTCCTTTCTCAGAAGTTTCAGCCACCGATTTTTGTGATGTTGATCAAGACGGAATCTCAAACAATCTGGATAGAGACTCGGACAATGATGGAATCTTCGACATTATAGAGGCTGGGGGAACCGACAGTAATCATGATGGCATAGTCGATACGTTTACAGATCTGGATAATGATGGACTGGCCGATATCTATGATACCAGTATTGGAGGAACTCCTTTAAGTATTCCGGATTCTGACGGGGATGGTTATGCCGATTACCTGGACATTGATTCCGACAATGATGGAATAGTAGATGTTACCGAAGCTCAACCCTCCACTTCCACCCCTGTTTTTCCTACAGAGACTGATACAGATGGTGATGGAATAGATGATGCTTTTGAAAGCTTCACACAACCACTGACAGATACAGATTCGGATGGCATTCCAGATTACTTAGATACCGATTCGGATAATGACAGCATAGCCGACTCAATTGAGGGGTGGGATACAAATGATGATGGTATACCAGAGCACCCATACAACGAAACAGGTGATATTGATGCAGATGGGCTACTCAGTATGTATGACTACGTCTTTATTCCTGGTACAGGTCTCAATGTGACTAACAACGGAAAGGGCTCATCATTTCACCCTAACTACTCCACCAAATACATGACCAGCGAAAGAGACTGGCGCGAATCGAATGATACAGACGGTGACGGAGTAATCAATAGGCTCGATTTGGATGATGACAATGATGGTATTCCAGACGATGAGGAAAGGGTTTCAATTGGTTTCCTCAATTACGAATTCTATGATGGTACTCCAAGCGGCAATTCTACTTCCAACATACCCACTACTGGGACCCTTTCAACAGGTAGAGTAACATCAATCGATGTCTCGGCTCTTCAGGAGGCGGTGGACCCGGGTGACCCTGACTCTTTTTCAGTTCGGTATACTGGATACATACATCTGGGCATTGAACCTGGTTTCGAGTTCTTTACCACTTCTGACGATGGTTCTACTGTGTTTGTAGATGGGTTGGAGGTGGTTGCTAACGATGGAATACATGAAGCAATTGAGGGAACAAGTATTTTCGAGATGCCAATACCGTTTGCTGCCGGTATCTACCCGATTACCATAGAATACTTTCAATCTACAGGAGGTAAAGTGCTTTACTTTTCTTACTCCGGAGGTTCCTTTGCTCAAACAGCTGTCCCATTTTCCATCTTATCAACCACGGAAATCAGTGATTCGGATGGAGATGGAATTCCCAACGAGTTTGATCTGGACTCAGATAACGATGGCATTCTCGATATAGTTGAAGCTGGAGGAACAGACCTCGATCATGACGGTAAAGTAGATGTCTTTGTAGATGCTGATGGTGACGGCTGGGCAGATATTTACGATAACAGCGTTGGGGGAACGCCTCTAAGCAACCCTGACCAGGATGGAGATGGAGTTCTGGATTTTGTAGATATAGATTCAGACGGAGACGGTATCACCGATATCATTGAAGCGCAGCCATCAACCGGTAGCCCTATAATTCCATCTGGAACAGATGCTGATAAGGATGGCATAGACGATGCCTTCGAAAGTACAACGCTACCCATGACAGATACTGACAGTGATGGCACTCCAGATTACCTGGATGCCGATTCAGATAATGACGGACTGGCTGATAGCGTTGAAGGCTGGGACTTTAATGGAGACAATGTTGCAGAAACCCTTGCTTCCGGCACAGATTCAGATGACGATGGCTTGGACGATGCCTTCGACATTGTGAGTACCCTGGCCACTCCGGGCAACGTGTACAACAATCAGAATTCAACCTTTTTCCCCAATGTTACTTCCGACTACCTAAGCAGTGAAAAAGACTGGAGAGTCAACAACGACTATGACGGTGATGGTGTAGTGAACAATGTAGATCCTGATGATGATAATGACGGTGTGCCGGATGGTTTGGAAACGCAGTATTTCGGTCAGTTGAATTATGAGTTCTATGACTCAGCTCCCTCGGGAAGTTCCACACTCAACATTCCTACCACAGGCGCACTGGCAACCGGCCTTGTTACCAGTTTCGATGCTGCCGCGCTACAAGAGGTCATTACTCCTGGTGATATTGAAAACTATTCCATTCGCTATACAGGCTACATAAATATTACCCAACCCGGTTCTTACACCTTCTACCTTACTTCGGATGACGGATCAAGAATGCTGATTGATGGAAATACTGTAGTAGGCCATGACGGAATTCATGGAGCAACGGAAAGAACAGGCACTATATCACTCAGTCAGGGTTTACATGCTTTCACAGTCCTTTATTTCCAGGCCACCGGGGGTAGAGCACTGACTGTGTCATACTCTTCCTCAAGCATAACCAAAACCGAGATTCCTTTTTCTGTACTTCAAAGCACCCTTCATCCGGACACTGATGGAGACGGAATCTATAATGAATTTGACCTGGACTCTGATAATGATGGAATCTTCGACATCATAGAAGGTGGAGGAGTAGATGTTGATGATAATGGCATCGCGGACGCACTCACCGATACTGATTCTGACGGATTGGTAGACGCTTTCGATACCGATAATGGCGGAACAAATCTGCCCGTTCCAGACACTGATGGAGACCTGTTATATGATTTTCTGGACATTGATTCTGATGGCGATGGAATTGCAGATGTCATTGAAGGGCAGCCTTCAAGCGCTAACCCTCAGCTACCTTCAGGAAATGATAGCAATGGTGATGGAATAGATGATAACTTCCAGAACAACTCCCTGCCATTGACGGATACTGACGGTGATGGTATTCCCGACTATCTGGATACCGATTCAGACAATGACACCATTCCAGATCAGGTGGAAGCCTGGGATTTAGACGGAGACAACATAGCCGACATAGTGCCTTCTGGCTCCGACTCCGATTTAGATGGTATCGACAATGCCTTCGACATGGTGAGCACTATCGGGGCAAATAATGTGAGCAATAATAAGAGTTCTAACTCTTACCCAAACATCACCACCAGTGAATTTGGTAGTGAAAGAGACTGGCGCTCTACCAATGATCAGGATGGTGATGGAGTAATCAATGGAGTAGACCTTGATTCTGACAATGATGGTATTCCTGATGCTCTGGAGAAAAGTTGTCCTGCCCCCGTCAGATATCAGGGCTATCTCAACTATGAGTTTTATGATGGTGTGCCTTCAGGAAACACTGTTGACAATATTCCCACCTCTGGAGCACTGGCAACTGGCAGGCATCATAATTTTGATGTAGCCGAAATCGAACTCAATGCGGGTTCTGGTGACCCCGATACCTATGCCATTCGGTTTACAGGTTACATAGAACTAAGTGCCACAGATACCTATTCGTTTTATGTTACTTCTGATGACGGTTCGAAGCTCTACATAGACAATATTCTGGTAGTTGATAATGACGGTGTTCACGGCCCCATAGAAGAGTCTGGAGTTATTTTTCTGGCATCAGGTATTCACTCATTTAGAGTAGAGTATTTTGAAGAGTTTGATGGTCAGGAATTGAGCATTTCTTATTCTTCCAGTACTATCACCAAAACGGTCATCCCAAGATCTCTCTTTACTTCTACCACCATTTGTGATGTAGACCGGGATGGATTGTCCAATGAGTATGATTTGGATTCAGACAATGATGGCATTATGGATATCATTGAAGCCGGAGGTATTGATGCTGACAATAATGGGCTTGTGGATACATTTGTAGATACCGATGGTGATGGTTATGCCGATGTATTCGACTCCGACAATGGTGGCACAGCCTTGCTTGTACCTGACACAGATAGCGATGGAATCAGAGACTTTGCCGATATGGATTCTGATGGCGATGGCATTGTCGACATACTGGAAGCCCAACTCACCGTATTTTCAACTCCGGTTCGGCCGGTGGGTATCGACTCAGATGCGGATGGTATTGACAATACCTTCGAATCCACCTTCTTACCTATTCCCGATACAGACAGTGATGGGATTCCGGACTACAAAGACACTGACTCAGATGGCGATGGTGCGCTTGATCAGGTAGAGGGTTGGGACATTAATGGAGATTTTACAGCTGACACCACTCCCTCAGGCACAGACATGGATGGTGACGGCATAGATGCAGCTTTTGATAAGGTCTCTACGCTCAACGGCACTATCAATATTTACAACAATCAGAGCTTTGCCAATTTCCCTGATATTACCACAAGGCATATTACTTCAGAAAGAGACTGGAGAGAATCGAATGACCCAGACAATGATGGCATATTCAACTATCTCGATCCTGATGATGACAATGATGGTATTCTCGATGTGGACGAGCAGAACTGTATGGGCCTTTTTAAATTCCAGGGCTGGTTGAATTATGAGTTCTATGATATTGCTGAAGCTTCTATAAATACAGTTAACGCCATACCAACTACTGGTGCGCTTGCTACAGGGTTGGTCTCAGATTTCAATGTGGCTTACCTCCAGAATCTCTTAACTCCAGCCGATGTCAATACTTACGCCATCAGATACACCGGCTATTTTTATGTCAGTGCCCTAACAACCTATGTTTTCTATCTGAAGTCTGATGACGGCTCAAGATTAAGCATAGATGGCACTACAGTAGTGAACCATGATGGACTCCACAGTGCTGCAGCTGAAAAAACCGGTGCGATTACCTTGACTGAAGGAGTCCATTCCATAACCATACTCTTTTTTCAGAATACTGGTCTTCACAGCCTGAACATATCCTACTCTGCTACAGGCATTAGTAAAACAGCACTTCCTTTTTCCCTGCTTTCCAGTTCTGTTTACTGCGATAGCGATGACGATGGTGTACCCAATTCCCTTGATCTCGATTCAGATAATGATGGGATCTATGACATCATTGAAGCTGGAGGTGTAGACGTTGATGGAAATGGTATTGCCGATAGCACTGTAGACTCCGACTCAGATGGTTTGATGGATATTTTCGATTCAGATGCAGGAGGAACTCCATTGGCCAGCCCTGACGCTGACGGAGACGGGATTCACAACTTTTTGGATATAGACTCAGATGGAGACGGTATTGTGGACATAATTGAAGCCCAACCCAGTAATCCCGGCCCTTATCTGCCACTCGGTGTAGATGCCAATAAGAATGGTATAGATGATAACTTCGAAGCCAATCCATTGCCGGTTACCGATACCGACTCTGATGGAGTGCCAGACTATATCGATACAGATAGTGACAATGATACACTTACTGATGCAGTAGAGGGCTGGGATGCAGATGGCAACCGGGTTGCTAATACGGTTGCCTCAGGCACAGACTCAGACCTTGATGGATTAGACAATGCCTTTGATTTGGTTTCAGGCACCAACCCCACGACCAACGTTTACAATAACCAGACTTCAGAATCCTTTCCTGATATTACCAGTTTCTATTTAACCCCTGAAAAGGACTGGAGGGAGTCTAATGACCACGATGGGGATGGTGTTGTTGACGAACTTGATCAGGATGATGATAATGATGGAATACCCGATTCCATTGAAGCAAGCTGTGAAGGCAAACTCAATTATGTTTTCTATGACGAGGCACCAGGTAGTTTTACTTTAGCCAACCCTCCCACCTCAGGAGTAGCTAATGGCATAGCAACCTCTTTCGATGTAAGTACGATTCAGACAGCACATAGTGTAGATGCCACAACTTTTACCATATACTTCACCGGCTATATCAGAATAAGCACTGCAAACAGCTATACCTTCTACACCAATTCAGACGATGGGTCAAGACTCTATATAGATGATGTATTGATTGTGGAAAACGATGGGCTACATCTGGCCCAGGAAAGATCAGGAACTGTTTCTCTCTCCATGGGGTATCATTTGTTCAGGGTAGAATATTTCCAAGGCAATAGCAGTAAATCTTTGTCTGTTTCTTATGCCTCTTCAGGGATAACAAAAACTACTATCCCCTTCAGTATCCTCTCCGTTTCCATGGGATGCGATGCCGATGGAGACGGTATCGTCAACTCGCGTGATCTGGATTCTGATGGTGATGGCATTCCTGACCTGGTAGAAGCAGGAGGAACCGATACAGACCATAATGGACTGGTAGACGACTTGACAGATACTGATGGAGACGGCCTGGTGAACCTCTACGATTCAGACGATGGAGGCACTCCTCTCACAGCCATTGATACCGATGGTGATGGTAAAGCCAATTTTCAGGATATTGACGCTGATGGTGATGGTATTGTAGATATCATTGAAGCACAACCCTCAACGGGTAGCCCAATAGTGCCATTAGGAACTGATACCAATGAAAATGGCATTGATGATGTCTTCGAGGCAACACCCCTTCCTTTTACCGATACAGATGGAGATGGTATTCCCGACTACCGTGATCTGGATTCCGACAATGACGGATATCCCGATAGTGTTGAAGGATGGGATACAGACGGAGACCTGATAGCTAACCTATTTCCCTCATTGGTTGATACTGATGAAGATGGTTTGGATAACTCCTTTGATCTGGTCGTTGGCCCGAATTCAACAACCAATATCTACAATAGTCAGACTTCTGATGATTTTCCTGATATCACAACAGCAGGCCGTGGCCCTGAAAGGGATTGGAGGGAGTCTAACGACCATGATGGAGATGGAGTTTTGGATACCAATGATCTGGATGATGACAATGATGGTATTCCGGATACTGCCGAACGAGATTGCTACGGCTACCTGAACTACGAATTTTACGATTCAGCACCATCCGGTAACACGGTTAGCAATATTCCAAGCTCAGGAGCTCTTGCTACCGGAGTAGTAGGGTCTTTTAATGCAACTTACCTTCAGGTTCTACATACACCATCAGATGCAGATACTTACTCCATTCGCTACACAGGGTACATTCATATTGATGTTGAAGACACTTATACTTTTTACCTCTCTTCCGATGATGGCTCCAGATTGTTGATTGATGGCAATCAGATTATTAATCATGATGGTTTGCATGGAATCGGAACTACAGTCCCAGGCACAGTTTCTCTCACCGCAGGAGCTCATAGTTTTACCTTACTATATTTTGAGAATACCTTCTCAAGCGGCCTGACTGTTTCCTACTCCTCGTCAACTATATCTACAACTCCGGTACCCTTCAGCATTCTCAGCCCTACTGAATTCTGCGATAGTGATTTGGATGGAGTACCCAATGAATTCGACCTGGACTCTGACAATGACGGTATTCCCGATATCATTGAAGCAGGAGGAACTGATGCCAATGGAGATGGCCGTGTAGATAGCTTTACAGACACCGATGGAGATGGCCTGGCCAACACTTTCGACTCAGACAATGGCGGAACCCCTCTGGCTGTGGGCGATTCAGATGGTGACGGATTCAAAGATGCTTACGACACTGATTCCGATAATGATGGTATCCCCGATCTACTTGAAGCCGGAGGAATTGATACCAATCAGGACGGTAGGGTAGATACAACCACTGATTCAGATGGTGATGGATGGGCCGATGTGTTTGACTCAGACCATGGAGGCACACCGCTCTCCATTCCCGATCTCGATGGAGATGGAAAACCGAACTACAAAGACATAGATGCCGATGGAGATGGGATAGTCGATATCATCGAAGCTCAATCGTCAACTTCCAGCCCCGCAGTACCTACCGGAGTGGATACCGACAGAGATGGAATAGACGATGCATTTGAAAATAATCCGCTTATCATCAGAGACACTGATAGTGACGGAACTCCAGACTATCTGGATATTAACTCAGACAATGATGCACTTCCCGATTTGATTGAAGGTTGGGATACGAATGGAGACTACACCGCCAATACTACACCATCAGGGTCAGATACTGACGGTGATGGCTTGGACGATGCCTTCGACCTGGTAACAGGGCCGAACAGTACCACTAACGTCTATAATAATCAATCTTCCAGCTCATTTCCGGATGTAACTACAGCTTCTCTTACTACTGAAAGAGACTGGCGTGAGGTCATCATCATCGATTGTAAACCTGGCGATGTAGGAACCAATCTCCTTTTCTGGCTTATGGCCCAGCCGGGCACCAATTGGTCTGACCTGTCAGGTAATTTCTATGCCGTGAATGAAACCGGTTCAACGACAGCTACCTTGCTCAACTACAACCCGGCATTCACTTTCGATGGAGCAGACCTGTTCAATACCAACCTGAATATCAATGCAGGAACCCGACCCGACCTGGCAGTGATTGCAGTATACAAACCTACTGCTGACTTTGCAGGATCGGTCTGGGGAGAAGAAAACGGAGGCAACGACCGCTTTATTCAGGACAGCTCATCTCCGGCCGGATTTGAGGAGTCGGTGGGTAAAGGAGACGGAGCATTATCTCCTGTCAATGGTCTCTTCGCTCCAGGAGTCACAAGTATTTCAACGGTCATTTATGATGATGGCATCAGTAGTGGCTCAAGAGTATTGATTAATGGAGGCCAGTCGGCTACGTTCACAGCCAATCAGGCAGCAGGCAGTTCAAACAACCTTCAAGTCGGTGCCCTGGGAAATTCAACGGCCAGATTTAGCGGAGTCATTGCTGAAATGATTGTCTACGATCAATTGCTAAGCTCCGAAACTGACATGAAGCAGATTCAGAGTTACCTAGCTCTGAAATACGGTGTCACCATGTCTTCTGACACTGATGGCGATGGAAGTACATTTGAAGCTGGCGAGGGAGATTATATTGCTTCAGATGGCACTACAGTTTACTGGGATGCATCGGCTAATACTGCATACCACCATGGCATTGCCGGAATTGTGAGGGATGATGGATACTGCCTCTCTCAACTTCAGTCTGTTAGTGATCAAGCCGATGCCATTGTGAGCATCGGACTGGATGATTCAGTCAATGGACTGGAGACTTCGAACGCACTGAACGAAAGCAGTTTCTCTACCAATTTCACAGCCTTAATGTGGGGGCATGATGGAGAGGCCTTATACGATAGAGATGAAAACATTGACTTCGATCCATTGCAAGTGAAGTCACGACTCAATCGGGAGTGGAAGGTCCAAAAAACCGGATCTGTAGGTAATGTCACCATGCGATTTAATGTAGGTATCCTGGAAGGACCTACAGGCACAGGCACCAATGACGAAAGTAAGATTGTATTGCTCATTGATGCCGATGGTGATTTCTCCAGAGATGCCCAGGTGGTAATGCAATCTCTTGTTATCGCAGATGATGGCTTTGTGAACTTTAACCTCGACTTACCGGACGGAGCTTTCTTCACCCTGGCTTCTACGGAAGATGTTGCTCTGGATATTCACTTACTCTCATTCTCTGCAAAGCCATCCAAAGACCATATTATGCTGGAGTGGGCAACACTTTCGGAGAGCAACAATTCCTTTTTCAGATTAGAGCGATCTGCGGATGGTGAAAACTTCTCACCCATAGGCTATAAAGAAGGAGCAGGAGAGTCTTCAGAAGTAATTTACTACTCATTTAAGGACATGAATCCCATGCAAGGCATTAATTACTATCGACTTGTAGATGTAGATAATGTAGGGAACGAGAATCACTCTGAAGTAGTCAGGGCAAGCTTTTATCATGATAAGATGGTCTTTTTGCCAAGGCCTAATCCGGTAGCCTCAGGAGCTTCCATTTTTGTAGATATCCCGGAAAATCAAAGTGTAGATGATATTCGGTTGGTGCAGCTCAATGGAGTTGAAGTGTTCATTGAAATAATAAGAACCAGAGACCATTTGGAAATAGTCCCGCACAATGCGCCTCAGGGTATTTACCTCCTTACCATGCTTGTGAATGGAGAGCATGTCAGGTTCAAAATCATAGTGTCTAATTAAAAACCGCTGAAGATGAAGATCAGGTACTCCAATCTATTTTTTAGATATAGCTTTGACGGCACCCTCTTTAAATATGAGGCCAGGTCACTTTTAAAACTCTATGCCCGTTTGATGGGAGGGTCCTACTATATAGAGGTACCTGTCAACGCCATTTTATATGGTAGTCAGCGGAGAGGCTTTCCATTTTCTTCATTGAAGTTGTTGATTTTCTATAATAACTGGGGTCACGATAAACTCAGGGCATCAAGGGTAAGAAAGATTCCCTGGCTGCCAAAGGACATGATTGAGCTGATACTGGAAGCTGTGGCAGGTAATATTCAAAGTAATCTTTTGGGTAAAAATGTAATGCTGATGCATGTGCCGTTGTCAGAAGTAGACTTTTTCTATAGAAAAATTTTTTCAAGGGAGTTGAGTAAAGCAGATGTTGATGAATCACTGGTCCGTGTTTTCACCCGCTTTACCAGCCCTAAAGTTAATGGTTGCACACCATGGTTATCAGCAGAAGGCTGATAACTTCCGAGCCCCGCTTTTTAAGATGCGATTGGAAAAAGTAAGAAACCGCTGCCACGGTATCTTTTTAAGATCAATCAAAAAGGCGGGTAATTGTTGAGAAGTCTGGCGGTGCGATGCATCGCCAGATACTAATTCTCGCTGTGATTGTTTAAACTTGCCTCACAAATGATCAATCAGTCAGCACCTAAGCTTTAATTTAATATGTTCGATAGCAGAGAATATCCTAAATCCCTTGATGAAGAACTTTTTGAAAAGTGGCTGGAAGAGGGTAGAGAGAGTAAAATGCGCTATGAATATATGCTGGTAGTCTGGGATGACCTGGAAGCTGATTATCACGCTGAATATGTGGAAAACAGAAAGCAGATTGGCAAATACCCTTTTTGGGGAAGCCACGGAGGTCATAGCACAACCATTGCTGTTTATGACTTATATTCTGAAGCCAGAATAAATATCACTGAAGTGGACTGAATTCATATACAGTTCACATTAAATCCATTACTTGTCAGTTCATGAAAGAGCGTATTCCCAGAGCAGAGTTTAGTGGACTGATCGACCATCCAGGGTCGGGTGCTGTACTTGGTACTAAGGACCAGAGAGTTTTGCTGGTAAGATTGCAGCGCCATGATTTTCCATTCGAGACCTACGAAATTCCGGGAGGTGTTTGTGAGCCCAATGAGACTCATGAGCAGGCAGCGCATCGGGAGTTCCTGGAAGAAACAGGTTATGCAATCGGCTATGCCCATCATTTACTTACCCTAAGTCCTTCAGTAGGTTATTCCAATGAATATATCTCTGTTTTCATGGCAGAGGTTTTGGACAAGCAGGGAGCACCTGAACATGACTGTTTCTGGTTCGATAAAGCAGAAATCAGGCATTTAATTGATACAGGCCAGATCATTGATGCTCAGAGCCTGGCTGCCCTCAGTATTTGGCTGGGGCATGAAAAAAACCTATCCCCTCCTCACGTACTCTTTCTTTGTACAGGCAACTACTATAGAAGCAGATTTTGTGAAATCTATTTCAATCATCTGACAACAGGTCTTGGTTTGAAGGCCGATTCCAAAGGTCTTTTGGCTTACAGAAAGATCAATGAAGGCATGCTCTCTGTTCATACTCAATCATACCTGCATCAAATCAATCTGAGCCCGGGTAAGATGAAGTTCCCGGAACAAATAGAACACAGACATTTTAGTTCAGGAGTAAGAATCATTGCAATGGATGAGGTAGAGCATCGCCCAATGATGGAGCAGTTTTTCCCGGAGTTTTCAGATCGTATTGAATATTGGCAGGTTCATGATATTGATTTCACCGAGCCAGCCGATGCTTTACCGGTTTTAAAAGAAAGAGTTGAAAAGCTTCTGAAGGAATTTTAGCGAATATCCAATACCAATACGTGAAAGTAGATGTTGGCATAACCCGGAATTCCAGGAGCACCATCTTTTCCATAAGCCAGATCATAAGGTACTTTGATATACCCATTATCTCCTTTTTCAAAGAAGCGAAGGCCACGAAGAAAGCCATCTACCAGATTCTTTGAATTGAACTGAACCAATAATGGGCTTTTGGTTCGGAATGAATTATCCAGTTCCTTTCCATTCTCCAAATAAGTAGCATAATGGATGACGATACCATTGTAATCAGTACGTTGCTGAAGCTCATTGGCTCCCTTGAGTTTATGGAAAAAGATGCCATCCTGGCCAATCCAATTGGTTTCATTGAATAGCTTTTCCCGAAACCCTTCCAGTACTTCTTCCGGTTTCTCGTCTCTGATCAACTCGCCCTGTTCGTTCCATTCTCTAAGCCGGATGACAGCTCCCAGGTCATTGTATTTTTCCTCTTTTTGCAGCTCACCGTTTTCGTACCAGTATTTGTGAGTGCCGGTTTTTAAATTGTTTTCTGTCCGGCCCTGATACTTCTTCTGTCCGTTAGGATATTTCTCTACTACACGCTGAGCCATGGAATCAACTGAGGCGGTGAACAGAAAGACCAAAATGAGTATTCGGAAAAAAGTCATTTCCAAATCTAAAATTTATTTCTCTACCTTTGTAGCAAACAGGGGTTTCATGCCAGGGTTGCTGGTATGGATTAAAAGGGAATCAGGTGAAAGTCCTGAACAGTCCCAGCTGCTGTAATCCCATTCAAGGGTTTTGTTGAAATGCCACTGTCCTGAATATGCAGGATGGGAAGGCCAACGAAAACCGGGAGAGTCAGAAGACCTGCCTTTGTCATTGTTCACTAAAACGCTTTCTGAGGAAAAGCCAATAGTATGAAAAGACTGACAAAAAAAATTACGCGCAGTGGAGCGCAATGCCTCCTTCTGTGTTTTCTTCTCGCTGCCTTGGTTGGCAGCTGTTCTTCTGGAAGCTCCACTGACAAAGCCGGGACGCTTGACTTACAGCAAGATCATTTTCCCCATAAAGTAGCCATACAACATGCCATTGGTTTTGATATCGAGTATCATAACTACTGGAAGGAGTTACGACTCTTCAGGCATTATAATGACCTGGTTGACACGGTACGCTTTGCTCTGGTCCTGAAAGGGGCACCACAGCCTGATGGTTATTCAGCCATCAGAACAATTGAAATACCCTCAACCAGTTTGGCAACTACTTCAACTACTCATTTGGGCATGTTCGAAATGTTGCAGGCCCTTCCTCAACTCAAGGCGGTTCAGTCCAAAAGCTATGTATCCAGCGATACCATTCGCCAATTGATTGATCAGGGAAAAATCAGTGAGATGGCGAAAGCAGGGATGATGAACGTGGAAGAGGTGATTGCTTCAGGCATCAATGTTTTGTTGGGCGTGGGGTATCCCAATTCGCAGAACGATAATTATCAGATGCTGGAAAATGCCGGAATACCCGTTCTTCTCAATGCAGACTGGCAGGAGCGATCCTTGTTAGGAAGAGCCGAATGGGTCAAGATGCTGGCGGCACTTTTGAATAAGGAGCAGTTGGTGAATGAAGAGTTTGCCAGAATAGAAAGCTCCTACAATGAGGTACTTGGAAAGCTAGAGGAGGTGGAAGAAGCTCCATTGACCATAACCGGCCTTGCTGAGGGCGATGCATGGTACGTAGCAGGAGGTAAAAGTTTTGCCCATCAACTACTGAAGCTCGCCAATGTAGACTACCCCTGGTCAGATAATGAATCAACAGGCAGCCTTAGGCTTGACTTCGAAACTGTATATGAATACGGTCTTGAAGCTGAATATTGGATGGTACCCAGCACTGCCACAACAATGGATGAAATTCTGGCTGCGGATAGTCGCTATGCCGATTTCAAATCATACAAGAACCAACATATCTATAACATATATGGTCGCTACACACCCGGTGGAGGCAATGATTTCTATGAATCGGCTGTAGTTAATCCTGATGTGGTTCTGAAGGATATCATTAAGATATTCCATCCCGATTTATTTCCAGAGCACGAGTTGGTCTACTATAACCGCTTACGATAAGTTGAGTCAAAGCAACCACCATATTGAACTTGGAGGCAGACTCTTCAAGCCCTATGCAATACCCGCATTGGTTGTAGGTGTTGTGCTATTGATGATTCTCGACCTCAGCCTTGGCTCTGTGAGAATACCTTTCGATCAGGTATTCAACATCATGACAGGAGGCTCAGTTGAAAACCCTGCCTGGCAATCTATTATTCTTAAAATCAGACTGCCAAGGACCATCACAGCAATTCTGGCAGGAGCTGCCTTATCTATTGGTGGCCTTCAAATGCAAACCCTTTTCAGAAATCCGCTGGCCGGACCATCTGTTTTGGGTATCACAGCAGGCGCCAGCCTTGGTGTAGCCGCAGTAATGCTGGCGGCAGGGTCAGCCACCACCATTTTCAGTATTCAGCAATTAGGCATTGGTGGAAGCTGGTTGATTATACTCTCATCTACTCTGGGGGCGGGTCTCGTGCTGTTCTTAATTCTGCTTATCTCATTTAAGATCAGAGATAATGTGGTGATGCTCATTGTTGGAATTATGGTGGCCAATATCACCATAGCTGTGGTGAGTATCTGGCAGTACTTCAGCGATCCGGAACAGATTCAGGAATATATTCTCTGGACCTTCGGTAGCCTTGGTGGAGTCACCAATGAACAGCTCAGCATATTGGCCATTATTGTCGGTGTTGGTGTTTTGCTCAGCTTCTTTTTATCAAAGACACTCAATGCTCTGCTGTTAGGCGAGTCCTATGCCCAGAGTATGGGGTTGAATATTAAATGGGCCAGAATCTATGTCATTGCAGTAACCAGCCTGTTAGCAGGCGCTATTACCGGCTTCTGTGGGCCAATCGGTTTTGTGGGAATTGCAGTTCCACACTTAACCAGAAGTTTTTTAAATACCTCAGACCACCGAATCCTGATTCCCTCATGTATTCTGGTAGGGGCTATGCTGATGTTGGTTTGCGATATCATCGCTCAGGTACCTGGTACATCCACCGTATTGCCGGTCAACGCTATTACAGCTATGATAGGCTCCCCTATAGTTATCTGGATTATTGTTCGAAGAAGAAACCTTAAATCCTCATTTGGCTCATGAGTTTATCTCAAACCATATTGAGCCTGTCCGGCTTGAGTGTCGGTTATACATCCAAGAAGGAAGTCAAAACAGTTCTTTCAGGAGTTAAACTGAATTTGGAAAAAGGGCAATTGGCCAGCCTTTTAGGAGCGAATGGCTCAGGAAAGTCTACACTCATCAGAACAATTGCCGGGGTTCAAAAACCACTGGAAGGTACAATATCTATAGCAGGAAAGAGTCTTGAACAGTATAGTCCAAATGAAGTAGCCAGGTTAATGAGCCTGGTGTTAGCTCAGGCCGGAGCCATTGGTAATTTAACCGTCTACGCGCTCGTTTCATTGGGTCGTTTCCCATACACCAGCTGGATGGGAGGGCTTACCTCTAAAGACAAAGAAGTGATTTTCGATGCCCTGGAGGCGGTGGGTATTGTAGATATTGCGAATCGGCATATCGATCAGTTGAGTGATGGACAAAGACAGAAAGTGATGATTGCCCGGGCATTGGCTCAGGATACAGAGCTGATCCTTCTCGATGAGCCAACAGCTCATCTCGATTTTCCGAATAAGCTGGAGGTGATGCATCTGCTGCGTGACCTGGCTTTCAAAAAGAACAAAGCTATACTCATCAGTTCACATGACCTTGACTCTGCACTGTCTCTCTCAGATCAACTCTGGTTGATTGACAGGGAGAAACAAGTTCATGCCGGAGTGCCTGAAGATTTAGTGCTATCCGGCCACCTGGAAAATGCCTTTGCCCAGGATCAGTTCTCCTTCGATTATGAAAGGGCACGGTTTAGAAAGAAGGCCCTGCCATCGAAAGATAAAGTATGGGTCGAAGGACCATCTATGATCACACAATGGCTCAGGTCGGCACTGGAGCGAAATGGCCATGAAGTTTCCGATAGCAAGAACTCAAAATATCATATCAGGGCTGTTGAGGAGCAGTCCGGATATGCTTTCTATTTCAACAAGTCAGAAAGCGTACTCAAATCAATTGAACAACTACTTATTCAACTTAAACAACATGAAGAGATTAACACTTAGTCTTTGTCTATTACTCGCAGGACTTCAACTTTTTGCTCAAAAAACAGATACTACCGACATCGGAGAGTATGTGATTACTGACACACGTTTCCTGACACCGATTGAGAAATCAGGGAAGATGGTGTACAAAATTAATCAGGAGGCCATTAAGAACTCAGCCGGCCGAAGCGTAGCTGACCTGATCAATGATATTCCTGCCATCCAGACCGATGGTAACTTTTCAACTCCAGGAACCAATCTGGAATACTATGTAAGAGGATCAAGAAGCCGCTATACCCTGGTGCTGATAGATGGAGTGCCTATGAACGACCCCACCGGTATTAATCTCTTTTATGACCTCAGATATCTGCCTATCAATCAGGTTGAATCTATCGAAGTGGTTAAAGGAGGTCTTAGTGCTCTTTATGGAAGTAATGCTGCAGCCGGAGTGATTAATATTAAACTGAAAGACAATGCCAGTCGACCGGTTGCCGGAAGCATTGGAGTGAATGGCGGTTCGTTTGGTGCCCTCGGCCTCAATGGAAATGTCAATGGGACAAGTGGCGCTTGGAATTATGGACTAAGCATCAACCGACAGACTTTCGATGGTTTCTCTGCTGCACAGGAAACTGATCCTGCAGCAGACTTTGATAAGGACGGATTTGAGAAGAACAACCTGCTTTTTAAAGGTGGTTACAAGTTCAATCAGCAATGGAAACTGGATGTATTGACCGCATACGATGAGTTCACGGCTGACCTGGACGCGTTTGCCTTCACTGATGATCCTGATGCATATTCAGATTACCAACAATTGAGAGTTGGGTTGAAGCCCGAATTCAATCATGCCTATGGCCGTTCAGTACTGAATGTTCAACTCATTGCCAATGAAAGAGATTTCAGAACGGCCTTCCCAAATACCTATGAGGGCAAGAATGTACAGGTCGATCAGTCGAACAGCATTGAGCTTTCCAAATACATCAAAGCCATGTTTGGCTGGAACCTGCAATACCTGGAAGATCAGACAGAAGGCCAGGAGGCTGACTTCACCATTTTTGATCCATATGCCTCATTACTTTTTGAGAGCGAAGAAGGGCTGAATCTTCATGTTGGTGTTCGATTGAATACGCACAGCGACTATGACAATAAGCTATTGGCTACGGTTAACCCTTCATGGTTAATTGAATTGAATGATGTTTTGAAAGTTAAACCATTTGCTTCCCTTTCAACAGCTTATAATACACCATCACTCTACCAGCTGAATAACCAGTTTTATGGTAATTCAGAGCTGAACCCGGAAGAGACTTTAAACATTGAGTTCGGTACTTCTTTCTATGCCAATGATAAGCTGACCCTAAATGCAGCTTTCTTCAGAAGAAATGAAGACAGTGCCATCGACTTCAGGTCATTCTTCGATAATAATGGCAACTTCGTTGGAGGAGAATACTTTAATCTTGATGGAAGGAGAGAGGTACAAGGACTGGAGTCAGACCTTACCTGGAAATTCAATGAGAAGTTCACCCTGACAGGTAATTATTCTAAACTCGCTACCAATAATGACGCTTCATTTGCCAGGATTCCAAAAGAAAAGTGGGGACTGGCTGTAGGCTATAGCCTTGATCAGACTACACATGTTCAGGTGGCATATCAGTACACGGGTGAAAGAAGATCATCACCGTTTTCCGATGTTTTTCTCAACGATTACAGGCTGGTTAACTTCACTGCCAGAAAGGAATTACTGAATCAAAAAATTAGTGTGTTTGGTGCAGTTAATAACCTGTTCGATGAAGACTTTATTGGAGTAGAGGGCTATACAACCATGGGCCGAAATTTCAATATCGGACTGGAGGTGCAATTCTAACTTGTCTCATAAATGACTTGAGAAAGAGGTTGTTAGTAATCTATGACAACCTCTTTTTTCGTTTATTGGTTAAGTATTTAATTCAATACGAGCTATGAGAACAAAAAACATATATATACTCTCCCTGATGGTGCTTCTAATGTCATGCACTGGCAATCAAAGTACTTTTGCAGGAGTGGGAGAAGGACAGCCAGATCATTCTTTATGGACTGCACTGCTTCAAAGACACGTGGATGAACGTGGTTTTGTAGACTACAAAGGCATGATCGAAGACAAGGTTAAACTCAATGAATACACAACAGACCTTTCAGACAATCCCCCGCAAGATAGCTGGTCCGAAAATGAAAGGCTGGCCTATTGGATCAATGCCTACAATGCTTTCACCGTGAAACTCATTGTTGAGAATTATCCACTGGAAAGTATCAAAGATTTAAATCCAACCATAGCCATTCCGACCGTAAGTACTGTCTGGACTAAAAAGTGGTTTCAGATCGGTGGAGAAGATTTCAGCCTCGACCGGATTGAGCATAAGATTCTCAGACGGGAATTTGAAGAACCGCGAATTCATTTTGCAGTGAATTGTGCCTCTTTTTCCTGCCCTCCTCTAAGAAATGAAGCCTTTGTGGCCGACAAAGTAGACAGGCAGTTAGATGAACAAGCCAGAGTCTTTATCAATGACCCCGTTCGAAACAAAATAGCTCCCGACCAAGTTGAAATTTCACAGATATTCAGTTGGTTCAAAGGAGATTTCACTGAAAATCAGTCGCTTATTGAATTTTTGAATAAGTATTCAAAAGTTAAAATTAATCCAAAGGCAGACGTAGATCATATGGATTATGACTGGGCTTTAAATGATACTAACTAAGCTAAAATTTGCGTGATATATTGTTTAATAAAGACCGTTAGCTATAGCGGTCTTTTTTCATTATTTAATTTCTTATAATTGTAGCTTTCGAAAAGGTCGAAACTCACTATGCGATTAAGAAACTGGCTGATTTCAGCACTCTTTTTAACGGTTTTTCTGCTCTTTACATCCTTCTCAGAAGATGTGCCTTCTGAAGAAATAGTTGAGAAACCGATGCCACATGAAGGCGTTCTGCTAACCAATAAATATTCTGATTTACCTGCCCTTAAACCTTTAGACTCTATGGTCAACAGAGTCATGAGAAGTTTGAGGCTTGAAGGAGCTACAGTAGCCCTGGTTAAGAATGAGAAACTGGTCTATGCCAAAGGCTTTGGCTATGCAGATAAGGAAAACAAGGTAGCCGTAGAACCATTCCATCGGTTTAGAATAGGTTCAGTATCCAAACTCATCACTGCTATTGCTGTGCTCAAGCTGGTAGATGAGGGTAAAATAAGCCTCGATGACTATGTTTTTGGAGAAAAGGGACTGCTGAAAGGCAAGCCTTATGATAAGGTCTCGAACAGAAATGTTTACCAGATTAAAGTTAAACACCTACTGAATCATACTGGGGGATGGAGTTTGATTACCTACGGAGATCCCATGTTCATCCCGCATAAAATTCACAAAATGGATAAGGTGAGCTATCCTATCGATTTTGATGATGTGGTGAAGTTTGTCCTAACCAGGCATCTGCCTTACCGTCCCGGTACCCGTTTCGACTACTCTAATTTTGGTTATTGCCTACTCGGAAGAGTGATAGAAGAGGTAACAGGAGATGATTATGAAGAATGGGTGGTAGACCATATTCTGGAGCCCAATGGAATTGAGCACATGGCTATTGCCGGCAATTTTGAAAAAGATCGACTCAGGAATGAGGTAAAGTACTATGATTATAGTGTAGACAATCAACAGCTTTCTTTTACGGGTTCAGGTAAGATGGTTTACAAGCCTTATGGAGCAGATGATATTGAAATGCTGGGACCAGCTGGTGGTTGGGTCGCCAATTCAATTGACCTCATGAGAGTGCTGGTGCTGGTCGATGGTTATTCCAGGAGACATAAAGATATCCTGAGTTCAGATCTCATTAACAAAATGGTTAATGGAGTAGGAGGGATCAACAGGCCTTTGGGTTGGAGAAGTGTCAGGGGAGAGCATTGGTGGAGAACCGGAACATTGAGTGGAACCTCGGCACTTCTGACTCGAGATGAGGATGGTTATTCCTGGGTGATCGTTTCCAATACAACCCCCCGAAGAGGGAGTTTTCCAGGTACCAGTCGCTGGGCAATCAGAGAAGGTATCAAACAAGTCAGAAGCTGGCCCTCGCACGACTTGTTTGAAGTATCAGAATAAAGAAAGCCGATTCCGACAAATCGGAACCGGCTTCAACCAAAATTAACCCTAACTAAAACTGTAATATTATTTCGCGATACGGTAGTATTTTTTGCTTCCGAAGCTTGTCAGATAATCTGCCTGATTAGCCAGCTCTCTAAGTTCATCGTTGGTAGCTGGGTTACCAGAAGCAAGTAGCTTGCCTTCATTATCGAAGACTTTTACACTTTCTACTTCCTCGGCTTCCAATTCATCCATGATGATTTCTTCCAGACCTTGCTCTTCTTTGTCCATCAGGAAAGCTTCGATTTCGGCAATTGTATTGGCCTCCATTACAGAAACTTCTCTTGAAGTATTAACAGGCTTGTTAGCACTGGCTTCGAAAAGCGTTACCATGGCTAATAACATAGCCATTACCGTACTGATGTTTTTGATCCTTTTTCTTGAGTTGTTTTGAGTTTTGACCTTTGAGCTATTCATGACCGTATTTTTAATCGTTGTTGTTTTCTGTTTTTGTTGTGCCATATAATAGTCAATGGCTGTGCCAATACTTATAACTTATTGAATATCAGATAAATAAAATTGAGTGAACGATTATGAACGAAAAAAGGTGTACTAAAAACGTACACCCTTTGATTGATATTAGTACACTTTGCTATTCATATCTCAGCGACTTGACCGGATCGACACTCGCTGCTTTGAAGGTTCTGTAGGAGATAGAGCCGAGCGCAATTACTCCTGTAATCAGAAAGGCCAGCAGGTAGATGTAAATGCCAATGTCTGTTCTGTAGGCAAATGACTTCAACCAGAATTCGGCTCCCATAAAGCCTAATGGTGCGGCAAGAACTGTGGCTAGCAGTATAAATAGCACATACTTCTTGGAAAGCAGGAACATCAGGCTGTTGGTGTTGGCTCCAATAACCTTTCTGATTCCCAACTCTTTGGTTTTCTGCTGAACGATGTAGGAGATGAGGCTGTAGAGACCAAGGCTACCGATAGACAAAGCCAGAATGGCCACAAAGTTGACAAACTTGTAAATCAGTCGGTCCAGTTCATAATTAGTGGCTAACTCATCTGTATAGGTTTGGTAGAAGGGAGTGTAGTCACTATTATACTCAGTGGATACTTTTTCGAAATGAGCCATAGCCTCATTGAAATACCCCTGCTTATGCTTTAGAAAACCCTGATTGTACCCTTCATAATCTCCTTCAAAGATCGAAGGTCTGATCTCAGAAGTAAGGGCTCCGGTATGGAAGTCTTTTAACACACCTATGATAAGTCCCGTTGAGCCGTTGACGAAAAGCCTTTGTCCCAGGGCACTCTCGGGATCTTTAATCCCCAGTTTTTCTACCATAAGCTCGTTGACTATTACCTTCTGGGTAGTGTCATAGTAGTTCGATTGTGTGAACCAATTACCTGCTACCATTTCAAGGTTGAACATTTCCAGATAGTCGATATCCACATGTTTATAGTCTGAGTTGATGGCCGCCTTTTCTCCTATCTCAGGAGTATAAACCATGGTATTCCAGGCAAAGTTAGCATTGGGTCCACCGGTGCCATAAGATACTTCTTCTATGTATGGACTCTCAGTCAACAGAGACTTGACCGTATTCAGTTGAGTTTCATCTACCATATACCTGGACTTCATGAAATCGCTGAATGCGACAATGTTTTCAGTTGAATAACCAAGATCCTTGGTTTCTATATATCTGAATTGCGCATTGAAAACCAGTAATACAATCACCAATACCTGAGCGAAAACAAACTGTATAATCAATAGTGAGTTTCTTACATTGGCTTTGCTTCCCTTAACCTGATTGAACTTACCCCTAAGTACCTGAAGAGGGTTGAGCGCCATCAACATTCCTGTTGGATACATACCCGCTGCAACCAGAATCACTATAGAAAGCCCAATGGCAAATGCCACAGAGAACCATTCAACCCTCAGGTCAATAGATACCTGGGTAATCATAATGTTGACCTGATATAGTAATACCTCCGCCAACCAGATGGACAGAAAGGCAGCAATGAATACCTGTATGCCCAACTCCATAAAGTTTTGAAGTGCCAATTCCTTTTTTCTGCTACCCAGAATCTTTCTGAGTCCGATTTCACGGCTTTTCTTCAGTGCTTGTGCCGTAGTCAGGTTCACAAAGTTGATAATGGATGTGATCAGGATGACGAATGCGATAGCACTGAGGATATAAATCGAGTCTCCCGGAATGGTATAATTAACTCCATTTCCATAGCGATCATCAGTATGAATTTCCTTTAATGGTCCCAGTTCAAAGAAAAGGACTTCGGCAGATTCGGCTCCCAGGTTTTTTTCAATGATCTCATCGAATTGATTAGCCAGAGACTCAGGATTAACATTTTCCGGAAGCATTACCCAGGTAGTGCCTATGCTCATGGCTCCCCAGTTATCCCGTACATAGAATTCTTCAATCTGCTTCATCATTTCTACATTGGCCAGGATTTGATAAGGCATATTGGTGTTTTTTCTGGCGTCTTTAACAATGCCCCTCACTGTGCCGTGGTCGCGGTGCATAAAGTCTACCGTTTTACCCATGGGGTTTTCGTCTCCAAAAAACTTCCTGGCTATAGACTCAGATAGTACCACTGCCTTGGGGTCTTTAAAGGCTTCTTCTGCATTGCCCATTACCCATTCCTGATCGAACATTTCGAAGTAACCCTGATCCACAAATAGGATTTCATCCTGTCTGAATTTCTGCTCCTCTATAAAAACATTGAGCATCATTGGACCAATGGTTCTGGAGACTGCTTCAATTTGTGGATAGTCTGCACGAAGGGCCTTGTGCAAAGGTTCAGGTGTCTGACTACCATAGCTAATACCCCACTCCCTTTGTTCATGAAAGTTGACCCGATAAACGCGATCTGCATTTTCATGGAAATAGTCGAAAGAGTATTGGTATTGAATGATGGTATAGATGACAATACTGATGGTCATACCAATAGTCAGACTCAGAACATTGATGCCGGTATTCAAACCGTTCCTCCTGATATGTCTGATGGATGTTTTAAATAGACTCTTTAACATAGTGTTGCTTGTTTTGTCAGACCTATGCCAAAGTATATGCCTGGTTCCGTAAGTACTTGTTTATGAATAGGTTGAATTTTGATAAATAACCTCATTAAGACAGAGATGTTTCGGCCTGAAACAGCAGAGTGTTCCAAAGAGGAACACTTTTTTGTATCAGAGATATTAAGCTCATGGATAGCAGACATCCTTACCTGTATTATTGATCTCTGAGTGTTTCTGCAGGATTAGCCCTGGCGGTTTTAATCGCTTGAATTGAAATTGAAGCTAATGCGATGGTGAGCGTTGCTGCCAAGCTGATAAATAGTAATTCCAGGCCGAAGCTGGTTCTATACGCAAAGGAATTAAGCCAATCCTGAGCATAATAATATGCCAAAGGAGTAGCAATAATGCTGGCGACTACAATGATTAGGATAAACTCTTTCGAAACCAGCCCAACAATATCTTTCATTTGAGCTCCCAGTACTTTTCTTATGCTTATTTCCTTAATTCTGGATTGAAGAATGAATGTGGCCAAACCGAACAAGCCAATACAGGCGACAAGGATGGTGAGGGCCGAGAAGGTCAGGTAAGTTTTAGCCTTTTGATTTTCCTGAGCATAAATAAGTTCGAAATAGTCATTGAGGAAAATAGCACTATAAGGTCTGTTTTTTTCAATAGACTCATATGTAGCCTGAATTTGCTCCAATGTGGCTTCATAGTTTTCGCTCTCAAGCTTAACCATAAGGTATTGGGGTCCCCAATTGAACTGAGGAGAGAGGAAAAAGGCGAAAGGTTTAACCTCCTCATAAAGGCTTAACATGTGAAAATCTTCTACAACTCCCACGATAGTAAATGTATGCCCTTCTCCTTCTTCCCATTCCCCAATATGAATTTGTTTGCCAATCGGTTCTTCCCAGTTATATTTCTGAATAAAGGTCTGATTCACAATTACCTTCGAAGTTTCATTACCAAAATCAGGATCGAAATTTCTTCCTTCCAGAAGGTCTATTTCCATCAAGTCCAGGTAATCGAAATCTATGGTGGCCATGCTCACAATATCTCGGTGTTTCTCACCAGATTCATCTGTAATCTCAAAAGTAGCTCCTGAATCACCAGTCGCTGGTTGCAGATTCACTGCTGAAGCTGAAAGTACTGCGGGGATTTTTAGCAAGGCTGATTTCATCACTTGAGAAGTATCAGGTTCAGCCAACCTTAAGGAAAGCACCTGATCTGAGTCATAACCTAAGTCTTTGGTGTGTAGAAAGTTGATCTGCTTGTAAACCACCAGAGTTAGGATCATGAGTCCAATGGATACAATAAACTGGAAGGAAACCAGAATTCTCCGGAGGGTTGTATTTGTTTTACTGCCAATGGCGGCATTTTGCAAAATTCGATTTGCCCTGATCCGCGATAGATAAACGGCTGGATAAAGTCCTGAAATCAGGCCAAGTATCACCCCAAAGGCCGCGAGAAGAAGCAGTAGTTCAGGATTTTGTAAAAAGCCAATTTCAATGGTTTTACCCGAGAGGTCGTTAAACATCTGGGTGAAGATTTCTGCCAAAAACCCACCAATAACGACAGATATTAGGCTAAGTAGAGTGGATTCCAGTAGAAACTGACCAATAAGGTTTGTGCGGTCTGCTCCCATCACTTTTCTCATGCCAATTTCTTTGACCCTTTTAAGTGATTTGGCTGTGGTTAAATTAATGTAGTTGATAGTAGCTATTAGAATCATGAAGACGGCAATGGTAATGTATGACCGGATGGCCTGCCAACTTCCTCCTCCGGCTTGACTAGGATCATCTGAAAGCCAGATGTCAGTAACAGGAATCAGCTTTAATTGTACCTCTGAATCTTCGGGTAGAATAGGTAGAATATTGTCTCTAACCAGTTGCGGGAATCTGGACTGAAAAGCTTCCAGATCAGTACCTTCTCTTACTTTTATATATACCAAATGGCCAACCCTGTTCCATGAAAATTCAGTCATGGCCTTATTGGAAAGAAAAGCCTTCTTCTGAACCATATGCATATTTTTTCGCATGTCTTCATACACACCGGTAATCATCAGGTCGCTGTTATTAACCCTGATTGTTTTACCTACAGCTCCATTGATTTCGCCAAACAATTGACTAGCCAGGCTCTCGCTAATCACGATGTTATCCGGATTACTTAGGGCATCGGCTCTATTACCAGAAAGGAAGTTCAATTCGAAAATTTCCAGAAAGCCATTATCGGCATAGTAGAATGAGTTCTCAATGAATTTGTTGTCTCCCATTTCCACCACGGCAGAACCGACCCTGTGGCCGTTTCCACTAACTTCTACTTCTGGAAAACCAGCTTTCAGTGTAGGAGCAAGCAAACCGGAGTTAGTTATGCTGGTTCTTTCTCTGCCATTGATTACGTTTTGCTGGTAAACACGGTAGATTCTGTCTTTTGCTTCATAGAATTGATCGTAAGACAGTTCCTGTTGGATGAGCTTTCCCAAGAGAAGTGTCATGGCAACACCCAAAGACAGACCGAAAATATTGATAAAGCTGAACCCTTTGCTTTTCACCAAAGCCCTAATGGCAGTTTTGAGATAACTTTTAAACATAGCTGATTGATTTTGACCAATCTTCCCGAAACAAGTGCCAGACCAGTTGGTTTAAGTGTCTGGAAAACAGGAAGATAAAATTTGAACAAAAAAATAGATATCTTCAAACTGTTCCGATGTGAAACACTGATGTGTTCAGAATCAGAGAACCAGGTCAAACAACTCAATTTTTGAAAGAACAGGCAAATATTCTTGTAGTAGACGATGATGAGGATGTTCTCATCACAGCAGAAGTGGTTTTAAAGCAAAGATTTAAAACGGTCGATACTACTTCAGACCCTAATCAAATCCCTGATATCATTACTAAAAAGGAGTATCAGATTGTCTTGCTGGATATGAATTATTCAGTGGGAGATTCAACGGGTAAAGAGGGACTCAAATGGCTTGATTGGCTTTATCGCCATCAGCCTCAAATTCAGGTAGTCATGATCACGGCTTATGGAGAGATAAATCTTGCGGTTGAAGCCATGAAGCGGGGAGCAGTTGATTTTGTAACCAAGCCCTGGCAATATGCTGAAATTCAGGAAACGGTGATGAAGGCTTTCCAGCTTTCCAGAACAAAAGAGAAAGTGGAGGAGGTAAGGGTTCTCAATGGTCAGAAAGACAAAAATTCAACAGTCAACCTGATTGGGGAGTCACCCAAACTAAAGACAGTACTCAGCATGATTTCCAAAGTGGCTCCTACCGATGCTAATGTGCTGATATTGGGGGAGAATGGTACCGGTAAGGAGCTAGTTGCCCGAGCGATTCACGATCAGTCCCACAGAGCTTCCAATATTTTTGTCACTGTCGATATGGGTGCCCTAACAGAAAGCCTGTTTGAATCGGAGATTTTTGGACATGTCAAAGGAGCATTCACTGACGCAAGATCTGATCGGGAAGGTAAGTTCGAAGCAGCTAATGGTGGGACACTTTTTCTGGATGAAATAGGAAATCTTAGCCCTGCCATGCAATCTAAACTTCTGAGTATCCTGCAAAGGAGGACGGTCATAAGGGTTGGGGAAAATAAAGAAAGGCCTATTGATGTACGAGTCTTGGCGGCTACAAATATGGATTTGGAGTCAATGGTTAAAGAAGGCTCCTTCAGAGAAGACCTGCTATATCGACTGAACACTATTGAGATTCAACTTCCTCCGTTACGTGAAAGGATAGGAGACATTGAACTACTATCATCTTATTTCTTAAAAAAGCATAGACGTAAGTATGATAAAAAGACCGTTGATCTTTCAGACAGGGCTCTTTCTGCTCTTCGGGAATATCACTGGCCTGGAAATATCAGAGAGTTGGAACACACCCTGGAGCGGGCCGTCATCATGGCTTCCGGGAATCAGATTGAGGCTGATGACTTACTCCTTAAACCAAGAAAGAAAAGTCAGTTTGAATCAGACACCACTAATCTGGAAGAGATAGAGAAGCGAACTATTGAGGAGGTAATCAGACGCTTCGATGGCAATATGAGTCAGGTGGCGAAGGAGCTGGGCATTGGTAGAACAACACTCTACAGAAAAATAGAGAAATATGGACTTTAAGCACTTTCGTGTTCAATTGGTCCTGAGGACTTTAGGAATACTCATCGCTACTCTGGCCCTGGCCTGGTCTATTTATGAGACCGAGTTTCTAATGACTCCTATTGTTTTTGGCCTGCTTATGCTCATTCAGGTTTTTCTACTGATTAGTTATGTAGAGAAGGGAAACAAGCAGGTGAATCATTTTTTACATTCCTTCTTTGACAAGGATTACACCAGGAAATTTACTCCACAGTTTTCAGGTAAAGTATTCCAACAAGTAGCTGATAGTTTAAATCAGATCATGGAAGACTATGCCCAACTGAATCTGGAGAAGGAAGAGTATTATCAATATGTAAGGCAGGTTAATGAACATGTAGAGGTGGCGTTGATTAGTTTCAAATCAGATGGCAGGATTGACCTGATGAATAAATCTGCACAGCACCTCTTAAGGTCTCCACTGCTTTATAATATCGATGCGATTCGAAATTATGACCAGGGTCTGTTGCAGGTAATAAAAGGTCTTAAAACCGGAGAAAGGCAACTTTATAAGACCCGTTTAGGGGGTGATGAAATGAATCTTGCTCTGGTTGCCAAGAAATTCAAGCTGTCGGAAAAGGAATACACACTGGTGGCTTTACAGGATATCAGGCAGGAGCTTCAGCAAAACGAAATAGACGCCTGGCAGAAACTGATCAGGGTGTTGACCCATGAAATTATGAACTCAATGACGCCTGTGCTTTCCCTTACCACTGCCATTAAACAAATGGTAGATGATGAAGGGGGTCCAAAGGCAGTTGAATCCATAGTTCAGGAAGAAGTCAATGATATTCACCGGAGCATTTCGGCTATTGAAAAGCGTGGAGAAGGCCTGCTCAACTTTGTCAATGCTTATAGAAACTATACACGCTTACCTGAACTTAAATTGGAGGAGGTAAGCCTCTCTGAAATAGTGGAGCAGGCAGTAACTCTGGTAAACAAAGAATTTAGTACATCAGGAGTGAATCTGAAGTTTGAGTCATCTGTTTTGGCAGGCGATAGGGCCATCATGGTTGATAGTAAGTTAATCAGTCAGGTCTTGCTCAATCTGTTGAAGAATGCCAGAGAAGCAGTTTCAGGTATCGAAAATCCTTTGGTTTCAATTCGACTTTCGTGTGAAACAGCCGGCCTTGTGGTAACTGTTTCTGATAATGGCCATGGTGTACCAGAGCATCTCAGAGACGATATCTTTGTGCCATTCTTTACTACCAAGGAACAAGGGACTGGTATTGGACTAAGCCTTTCCAGACAAATTATCAAAGCCCATGGAGGGGATTTGAAGTTGTTGGAGAGTGAGGAGGGGAGTAGGTTTGAGGTGAGGATGGCTTTCAATGCATAAATTTCTGATGGATATTATTTAATCCCTAATTCTGCTCTGAAGCTTGTTTTCAGTTTCACTTTTATTTCGGGAATTACCTTTTCAAAATCTTCGTTGTACTTCTCCCAATTTCTAACTCTATCTTCTTTCGAAATTACGGTTGCGCTTCTATCGATATCTTCCATTTCGATAACGCTGTTTATAAAAATCATTTGGATATCTTCAATTAATCCGCAAACATCACTGTCGAATAGAATTTCATTCTCTTTAAAATAGTCATAGAATTCAGAATTCGATTCTCTAAATTTTACTTCTAATTCAGCAAGCTTATTTTTAGAAGGACGGTGTGGATTGATATATACCTTTAGATTGTGTTCTGCTTGAATGAGCTTTTTATATAAGTCACGCATCGCCATGGTTCTAATGGAGTACGCTTGTGAAAACCTAACATTGTTTTCATTAACTATGCTATCCAAATCGGCCTTCAATTTGATATTCTCACTCTGAAATTTCTGTATGACTGCTTGCTTCCATATGAAGGAAATAAGTACAACAATTGTCGCGGGTAAAGTACTTAATCCAATGACATTTAAAGTATCCATGAATCCCCTACAACAACTCATTGGCCAGATTCGCCAGCTCAGATCTTTCCCCTTTTTCAAGGGTGATATGCGCGTAGAGTGGATGATCCTGCACCCTGTCAATCAGGTATGAAAGTCCGTTGGACTGAGAATCCAGATATGGCGTGTCAATCTGGTGGATATCTCCAGTAAAGACAATCTTGGTATTCTCTCCGGCTCTGGTAATAATGGTTTTGATCTCGTGAGGCGTCAGGTTTTGGGCTTCATCTACTATAAAGAAGATGTTTGATAAACTTCTACCACGGATATAGGCCAAAGGAGTGATCAGTAGCTTTTCTTTATTCACCATTTCGGTAATCGCCTTGAACTCCTTGTCGGTTTCTTTGTATTGATTTTGAATAAACTTCAGGTTGTCCCAGAGCGGCTCCATATAAGGGTTCAGCTTGGATTTAATATCACCCGGAAGGTATCCGATGTCCTTATTGCTTAAAGGCACAATAGGTCGGGCCAGATAGATCTGCTTAAACTCTCTTCTTTGTTCCAGCGCTCCAGCCAGGGTGAGTAAGGTTTTTCCGGTTCCCGCTACACCCTGAATAGTCACCAATTTCACCTCAGGATTCATGATGGCATGAATGGCAAAGGTCTGCTCCGCATTTTTGGGCTTGATACCAGAGACTGGTCGCTTATCTACCTTTTCTATGGTTTGCTCCATAGCGTTGTAGTAAGACAGTACAGAGTTTTTATCGCTCTTGAGAATGAAGTATTGATTCGGCTGAGGTTTCTTTCTCTTCAATACCTCTTTCGGATTCAGGGTACCATCTTCATAGAGGTGATTGATCAATTCAGAGTCGACTTTCTCAATTTCAATCTTGCCCTTTCTTAGTGAGTCGACATTCTTGATTTTTCCTGTTTCATAATCTTCTGCCGGCAGACCAATTGATTTGGCCTTCATGCGAAGGTTAATGTCTTTAGAAACCAGAATGACTTTTCTATCCGGATTCTCTTCCTTCAGCCTTAGAGCGGCATTCAGAATTCTATGGTCGTTCTTTTTTTCTCCGAAAACCACATTGGCATCGAGTTTACTTTCACCACTGCCGGCTTCCATCACCACTTTAAAGCTTCCTCTGGTTTTTCCGTTGAGAGGAATCCAGTCTTGCAGCGATTTGTCCTTTGCCAGTTTGTCCAGCAAGCGGGTAAATTCTCTTGCCTCAAAGTTCTTGGTATCATTTCCTTTTTTGAAGGTATCTAATTCCTCAAGAACTGTGATGGGGAGCCCGATGTCGTGCTCCTCAAAATTCATGACGGCAATATGTTCGTAAAGGATAACTGAAGTGTCTAGTACAAAAATCTTCCGGTCGGTCTTCTTCGCTCTCGGCATACTACAATGTGGGATTCAATAATGAATAGAACGTTGTTTTAAATTAGTAAATATTCGGTGCAAACAAGTGTGATGATAAAGGTTAATACAGAATTAATTTTGGAAGTAGGTCAAACAGTTGGAAATGAGATGATTAGTTTTGAAAGACCCGAAAATTAATTCGAACATGTTCAATTCGCCTGCCGTAAACTGCTTTTATGCTTAGTATTCAAAGCTTCAGGAAAGACTACTCCGGAAAACTTATTCTGACCTGCGATCAGCTTGAATTCCCAGAGGGGATTCATTGGATAAAAGGGGCTAACGGTTCAGGAAAATCAAGCCTGTTTAAGTGTATTGCAGGTTTAAGTCCATTCGAGGGAAAGATTGCCTGCCACGGAATTGATTTGAAGAAGAGCCCTGTAGATTATAAACGGGTGGTCAATTATGCCCAGGCAGAACCTGTATTTCCTGAGTCTTTGCATGGAATCCATGTCTTTGAATATTTCAGTAAGCTGAAAAAGTCTTCGAAAAATCAGTCAAAAGAACTAGAGCTGAAGTTTGGACTTGAACCATTTATCAATGAGCCAATCAAAGCCTATTCCAGCGGAATGACCAAGAAATTGGCTTTGGCAATTGCCTTTCTGGGCAATCCTAAGCTGATTATTTTGGATGAGCCGTTTAACGCACTGGATGTTGCTTCGCGCCAAACCTTGTTCAACCTGATTGAGGAGAGGCTTGAAGAAGGCTGCTCCTTCCTGCTCTCAACCCATCATGATTTTGGTTCTGAGCTGGATTTAAAAACCAGGAACTGGATAGTAAGTAACAAGACGATAAGAGAGGAATGAGGGCAGTTGATCAGGTCTTGTCCAAGGTTTTTGTCAAACGCTTTTACAGTGAAAACACCGGATTCTTTTTGGTGCTACTGGGTGTCTGTTTTGGCTTTCTTAAGGCCCCTCAACATTTTGACTTAAATGCTGCATTGGCTGATAAACCTGTGCTGTATCTGATCCCTTTCAGTCTTTGGGTACTCTATGCTGTCAAAGTGGCCAGGTTCTGTTCAATAGTAAACCGTGAAAGGACTTCGGCCATGCTTGGGTGGATTTCCCTTGCCGGGAGGTCATCAATTTTCCGGTCTGCCTTTAAAGTACAGCTTAACCTGATGTTTCCGGTCTTTGGGTATGGACTTTTCATGGCCTATGTGGCTGTGGAAGAGGGAGCTATAGGTTCTGTCTTGCTGGTAGTATCCTTTCTTTTCTTACTCGTATCGGTTTTAGCCTATTGGCATTTCAATGACTTGCTTCAGCCAAGGGAGTTCGGTCTGGTTGCCAGAAAATCCAGATTCCATTGGAGCCCGAAATACTATTTTCAATTCTATCTGCACTATCTGACCCGGCTTCAGGGATTGAGGCTTATCATGATCAAGCTGTTATCACTGGTTATTCTTTATATAGCTATTCAGGTCTTTTTTGAAGAAGCAATTGATTTGAGGTATCTGACGCTGGGAGCCCTCCTTTCAGCTACTGCCAATAGCTTTTTTGCCTTTGATTATGTGAGGTTTGAAAGAAGTCAATTATTCCTGTTCAGGAATTTACCCTTGAGTTTTATGAGTAGGATATTGGCCTTCTGGCTTACTTTTATTCTACTGTCAATACCCGAATTTGTGATTCTGTTAGGTCAACTTAGTTTACAAATTGGCCCAATCGAATTACTTAGCTTATTACTGGTTATTCCTTGTCTACTCTTGTTTTTTATGGGCCTGGTTTATCAGCCGGGAATGCATCAGGAAAGGTTCACGAAACAAGTGTTCTTTATTTCGGCCAGCCTGTTCTTTGTGGTCCTTGGTCACATAGGCGCATTGGCCATAGCTGTCAGTAGCATGGCCATAGCTGTTTTATTGCTAAAGGCCTGGAAACACAAGTCAGAAGCGGTTTGATTTAACCTTGGGATAAGGGATTGATTAAATCAAAAGCTTAACTTTTTCCAGGTATTTCTAAGCAATGCGGCTGCTCCCAGCGCAATGAATAGCAATATCAATCCATTTACCATTTCACCATAAATGAACATACCCATAGAGAACAGTGTAGCATAAACGATAATAATACCGAGAAATAGCGCCAGCAAATCTACACTGAACCTTCCCACGCCCGGTTCCAGCGAATCACCTTGTTGTTGTGCCTGTCGCTTCAGGCCATTCCAACCACTGCCATAGGGTTTTACAGAGTTGAAAAAGCTTACTAGTGTCTTGTAATCTGTTGGCTTAGTCGCAAGGGTAACCAGTACCCAGGCTAAAGTGGTCACGCCTACACTGAGCAGCAATTGATAATCACTTGGAATAGATGTAAGGCTCTCAGGTCCAAATTTGAACAGTAGGGCCAGGATGAATGAAACGACCATACCGGCAATTTCAGAGTAGGCATTAATTCTCCACCAGAACCAACGAAGAATAAAGATTGAGCCTGTTCCGGCACCGATCGAAAGCAGAATCTGGAAGGCATCATAGGCACTGGTGAGTACCAGGGCAAATAGTCCTGCCAAAATCATAAGGATTACTGTAGAGATTCTTCCCACATTAACCAATTCCTTTTCAGAAGCATCCGGCTTCACAAATCGCTGATAAAAATCGAAAGCCACATAAGATGAGCCCCAGTTCAGGTGGGTTGAAATGGTGGACATATAGGCCGCTATCAATGAAGCAATGACAATACCTAACAGGCCTTTAGGTAAGGTGAGCAACATGGCGGAGTAGCCGAGGTCATGGCCTATTTTACTTTCGCTGATACCCGGGAATGCCTCTTGAATAGAAGCGAGGTCTGGATAAACAACCAGGGAGGCCAGGGCTATTAAAATCCACGGCCAGGGTCTTAGTGCATAGTGTGTAATATTGAAGAGGAAAGTAGCTGAAACAGCATGCTTCTCATTTTTTGAAGACAGCATTCTCTGGGCTATATAACCACCCCCGCCAGGCTCTGCTCCCGGATACCAGACACTCCACCATTGAACGGCAATGGGTATAACCAGAAGTGTAATGAATAACTCTCTGTTACTGAAGCTCGGTACCAGATCTAATTTAGAAGCAATTTCGGGTCGGGCTAGTAGCGCCTCCAACCCGCCAATTTCAGGTAGATTGATAATGTAAATGGCTGCAGCAACTGAACCAACCATGGCTACTAAAAACTGTAGAAAGTCAGTCAGAATTACACCTCTGAGTCCACCAAGGGAGCTATAGGCCACAGTGATAACAGAGGCATAGACAACAGTTTTCCATGGTTCCAGACCGAACATGACTTCACCAATTTTTATGGCTGCCAGCGAGACCGATGCCATAATCATGATATTAAAAAATACGCCTAAATAGATGGCCCTAAAACCTCTTAAAAAAGCAGCTTCCTTCCCGGAATATCTTTTTTCGTAGAACTCCAGATCAGTCAATACACCCGATTTTCTCCAAAGCTTGGCATAGACAAAAACGGTAAGCATACCCGTGATCAGAAAGGCCCACCATGCCCAGTTACCGGCTACCCCATTCTGACGAACAATATCTGTTACCAGGTTGGGTGTATCTGCTGAGAAGGTAGTTGCCACCATAGAGACTCCCAATAGCCACCAGGGCATGTTTCTTCCCGACAGGAAAAATTCTTTTGAAGAGGAACCTGCTTTTCTTGATACTCTTAATCCTATGGCAAGAAAAACAGCAAAAAAGAGCAGAATGATGATCCAATCGAGAGAAGAAATATTCATACTTAATGAAAAGTTAAATTGATTTGTCTGAAGTTTTTGTCCATTTTCGAACCAACAATAATAGAAAAATTTAAGAGGATAATATGGATTTAACACTAGTGGTATTGGCAGCGGGTATGGGTAGCCGCTATGGAGGAAACAAACAATTAGATGGAATTGGCCCAAATGGTGAGATCATTATGGATTATTCCATCCATGATGCCATCAAAGCTGGCTTTACTAAAGTGGTATTCATTATTCGTACCGATATAAAAGAGGCCTTTGAGAACCACTATGCCGAACGATTCAAGGGTAAGATCAAGATGGAATATGCTTTCCAAAATGAGTATACCGAACATACGGCTCCTTATGAAGCGAATCGCAAAAAGCCATGGGGTACTACCCATGCAGTTTTGGCTGCCAAACACTTGATCAACGAGCCTTTTGTAGTAATCAATGCCGATGACTACTATGGACAAGAGTCATTCGCTGAAGTGGTGGAAGCCATGAAAGGGATGAAGGAAAACGAATACCTCATTATGGGGTATCGATTGGAAAACACACTTTCTGATCATGGGACAGTGAACCGAGGTGTTTGTCAGGTAGACGAAAACATGCACCTGGTGGGGATCAAAGAAACACTGGCCATTGGTAAAGAAGACAATGGGGAAATCTCTTATGAAGAGGATGGGGAACGACACATCCTTAGTGCAGACACCTATGTTTCTATGAACTTCTTTGGATTCCCTCCATCAGTATTACCTCATTTCGAAGAGAAATTCATCGACTTTGTGAAGGAGAATCATGAGAATCCAAAGGCAGAATGCTTTATGCCGGTAGAGGTTGGTAACCTCATGAATGAAGGTAAAGCTGTGGTTAAAGTGGTACCTACAACGGCATCATGGTTAGGAGTTACCTATAAAGAAGATAAAGAACACGTAGTGGCCGGAATTAACCAGATGATTGCAGATGGTAAATATCCGGAAGAAGTGAAGTAATGGTCATCGCTTCCGAAACACTCAAATTATTCAAGATAGAAGGAGCAGTCGATTCGATTGCTCCTTTAGGTTTTGGGCATATCAATGATTCTTATTCAGTAGAGATTGGTGGCCATAGCTACCTTTTACAGCGACTGAATACCAGGGTATTTCTGGAGCCACGGGTGGTAGAGTCTAATCTTAGCAGACTCCTTGAACATAGCCCCGAACTTTTCCCCCAACACGTTAAGGGTCCCAATGGTCAGTACCATCAGTCGGATGGAGAAAACACCTGGCGGGTTCAGGAATTTGTGGCAGACAGCTATTCACCTATCGAACTGACGATTGATGAACTTAGAGAAATTGCCAAAGGATATGGGAGGTATACTGCTCAATTCACTTCTGAGAAGACCGACCAGTATCTTGAGGCGATCCAGGGCTTTCATGACCTGCATTTTAGATTAAAGCAATTTGAAGAGGCGGTGAAGACAAACAAGGCCAACCGCATGGATCTGTCGTCATTGGAGATTGAGCAAATCAAGGGTTTCGCCTGGATTGCGAGTGAATTCGATCAGATGGTTCAGAATGGTCTGCCTCAAAGAGTGTGTCATAATGATGCAAAGGCAGGGAATTGCCTGCTGTCTAAAAAAACAGGAGACTTCCTCAAAATAGTCGATCTGGATACTGTGGGACCCGGCTATGTACTGTTTGACCTGGGAGATATACTCCGTTCCATGCTCTTTAATATTCCTGAAAATCATGCTGACCTGAATGATCTGGTCTATGATGCATCGCGAACAGAAACCATTCTTGAGTCTTTTCTTCAGGAATGTGGTGACTTGTTAAGCCAGATGGAAAAGGAGACACTGACTTTCGGTGGATTGTACATGACTTATATTATGGCTGTTCGCTTTCTGACAGATTATCTAAATGGGGATATCTACTACAAGATCAGCTATCCTGAAGAGAATCTTATACGCACCAGAAATCAATTGAAGATTCTTCAGTTGATGCATGCTGCCTTTTAAATCAGGTCATTACTCCTCATCACAGTTTTCCCCCGTAAACAAGCAGTTTTGCATAACTATTTTTTATAATGTATGTACACATAAAGAAACCTAGCTAATCATGAGAAAAGTATTCAGTATAATATTGGGGCTGATGATGATTGCATCATTAAGCCAGATGCAGGCTCAAACCTGGAAGGTTGACCCTGCCCACTCAAGCATTTTATTTAGCGCCAAGCACAATGGAATTTCATTTGTACATGGTCGCTTCGACAAATTCGAGGGTTCTGTTGAAGGAGGAAGCATTGACGATTTTAGTGGTGCAAAAGTATCTTTCACGGCCATGGTAGAAAGTATCAATACCAATGTTACTCCGAGAGATAATCACTTGAAGTCAGCCGATTTCTTCGATATGGAGAACCACCCAACGATCACTTTTGAGAGTACTTCATTTAAGAAGACAGGTGATGGTACCTACGAGGTAAAGGGTAATCTGACTATGAGAGGTAATACCAAGCCGGTTACATTGACGGCAACTCACATCGGCTCAACCAAGACCAGACAAGGAAATGACCTGGCTGGATTTCAGCTGAAAGGAGAAGTAAACCGAAATGACTTTGGTGTCTCCGGTGCCGGAGGTTCAGTAGCACCCACTATTGAAATCATCTGTAATGTGGAAATGGCTGTGCAATAACAGAGATTCTGCTTAAATTCATTATGTAATAGAAGAGGCTCCTGGAAAGCCTCTTTTTTTGTTATTTACAGCTGAAGAAATATCGAACCATAATGAAAAACGCTAATTACTGGATTGAAAAATTAAACCTTCAGGAGCATCCTGAGGGAGGTTTCTTTGCAGAAACATACCGATCTAAAGACCGGCTACATGAGTCTAAATTACCCGACAGATATGAATCGCCAAGGGTTTTTGGTACATCCATTTACTTCCTTTTAACCACTAAAAGTGTATCTAATTTCCACCGGCTGAATTCTGATGAGATATGGCACTTTCATACGGGTGGCGTAGCCAGGGTTCATTTTATAGACAAGAATGGAAATCACAGCACACATCTGGTTGGGGCAGATTTTGATCGACATGAGCGGTTTCAGTTGACAATTCCTAAACACACCTGGTTTGCTGCTGAAGTCGTTGAAGGTGACTTTATCCTTTTGGGTTGCACGGTTGCCCCCGGTTTTGAGTTTGAAGATTTTGAATTGGCCGATCGCACAGCCCTATCTTCCGCTTATCCGCAGCACCTAACCCTGGTTGAACGCTTCACGAATAACAGAGGGTAGCCTGAAGGTAAACTCAAAACAAAATCAAAAACGAACATGCTATTATCAACAACGAATACCATTGATGGTCACACCATCAATACCTATCATGGTGTGGTAACCGGTGAAGCCATTATCGGTGCCAACCTCTTCAAAGATATTTTCGCCAGTATTACCGACTTAGTAGGTGGCCGTTCCGGTACCTACGAAAGAGTACTTCGCGAAGCAAAAGACAATGCATTGAAAGAACTGGAATATAATGCCAGGAATATGGGAGCCAATGCAGTTGTGGGCATTGATTTGGATTATGAAACTATAGGTCATAACGGAAGTATGCTGATGGTAACGGCCAGCGGCACCGCAGTGACTTATTAAGTAAAGCAACTTGGGAATCTAATAGTCTAGTAAGAACAAGTGTTTTCTATCTGTAAAGCCACCTGAAAAGGGTGGCTTTTTGTTAATCATCCTTTCAAGCTGTAAAGATCTCCTTTTGGGTGCGGGGTGATTTCCAATACATTCGCGAGCACCAACCTGATTAAGGTTCTGGATCCTGAGTATCGCGAACAATTGATGAGCTTAACGAATTCTTCAAGCGTAATATGGGGGTGCTCCCCCAGATAGTTCAAAAGGTGTTTCTCCTTTTCCCCATATGTGAATTGAATATCTCTGTTTTTCAGGCGTCTCTGTAGTATTTCGCGCACTTCCCGGCTGGCCTGTACACTTTCATCATTCACCCGTACATAGGCCTTACCCTTTCTGGTATGCTTGTTTTCTCTAACGAAGTGAGTCTTTCTACTGCTCTCTGGAATATGAAAAATGGCAATTCCCTTTTTTTCAGTAAGTGAATGATAGTTGAGTTCATATTCAAGTCGGGGCCTGATAAGCTCATTGATGGCCTGTTCCAGAATAAAGGCTTCTCCTTCAATGTCTCTGGTTCCGGTAAGTTCACCATTGTCGTCAACCCCCAGCAATAATGTACCACCATGAGTATTGGCAAAGGCGACAAGCTCCTTCACTATCTTTTCAGGATAGTTGGCTTTCTTCTTGAATTCCAGCTTTTCGCCTTCGCCAGACTGTACCAGTTTCTGTAACTCCGGTCGGGTCATGCCTAAAGATAATTGGTACTCCGGAAAATAAACTATTCGTCATCGTCTTCATCGAACTCACCGAAGTCCGGCATGGAGAACATGCTGCTCAGGAGATCTTTGAAGCGGGTACCAGTATCGAGAGCCGATTTGCTTAGTTTGCTGTATTCTGCCAGGCCATGAAGTACAAATTCCATCAGGAACAGTTGTTCATGACTGCTGAGTTTTTTATGATGTTTTTTCACGAGGTCAGACAAACCGGGAACAGCCTGCAAAGCCTTTTCATAATCCTCGTTGCTGAGGTCATTGATCAGGTCAAGCGTATAGCCCTCGCCAAACCATTCCGTGATGGCCTGATACGGATTTTCTTTTTGCTCTTTATTCTTATCATCTGGTTTAGGGAAGTAGTCAGAAAACAGGGTTCTTATGGCCTTGCCAACCAGGTTGTGAGCCACAATACCTGCACCTTCCTGCTCTCCTTCATATACCAGCTCTACCTTGCCTGTGATCGCAGGAATAACTCCAATGAAGTCAGAAACACGTATGTAGGTTTGGCTCTCACCATTCATTAAGGCTCTTCGCTCGGCAGAGCTAATGAGGTTTTCATAGGCAGAAATAGTCAAACGAGCAGATACTCCACTTTTTTCATCTACATATTCGCTGTCTCTTGCTTCTATAGCTACCTGTTCAATGAGGTCCTGCGCCAATTCATTGACCACCACAATTTCTTTCTGAGGGGCCTTGATATTGGCCTCTTGTACAGTAATCTGTTTACCGATATCCCTGCTTTTTGGATAGTGAGTAATAATCTGACTGTCTATACGGTCCTTTAATGGAGTAACAATACTTCCTCGATTAGTATAGTCTTCCGGATTGGCGGTAAATACGAATTGAATATCCAGCGGTAACCTCAGCTTAAATCCTCGAATCTGAATGTCGCCTTCCTGAAGGATATTGAATAGGGCAACCTGAATTCTGGCCTGAAGGTCGGGTAATTCGTTGATGACAAAAATACATCGGTGAGATCTGGGTACCAGGCCATAGTGAATCACCCTTTCATCTGAATAAGGGAGCTTCAATGAAGCAGCCTTAATGGGGTCAACATCTCCAATCAAATCAGCAATTGAAACATCGGGAGTAGCCAGCTTTTCCGCATACCTTTCTGATCGGTGCAGCCATGAAATCTCGGTCTGATCGCCATGCTCAGCTACCTGATCAATGCCGTATCGGCTAAGTGGAGCAAGTGGGTCATCATTCAATTCTGAACCTTTGATAATTGGAACATACTCATCGAGCAGGTCCGTCATTTGCCTGGCAATCCGCGTTTTCGCTTGTCCACGCAAGCCTAACAGGTTCATATTGTGCATGGAGAGGATGGCACGTTGAATGTCTGGAATAACCGTGTCTTCATAGCCCCAGATACCCTCGAAAGTGGGCTCTTTCTTCTTGAGTTTTTCGATGAGGTTGTCTCTCAGCTCTTGTTTAACAGATTTGCTTTGGTAACCAGATGCTTTCAGTTCACCAAGGCCTTTTATCTTTAGTAATTGATCTGCGGTCAATTGTTTATATGTCATCTTAGAAGTTTTTTCTGCGATTGCGTTTGTAGTCTTCGAATATCAGGTGGCCCAGTCCCTTCAGGCTGCTGTAATAGGCATTGCCGTTATTGGCTTTGGTAAACTCCTTCACAAACTCTTTCAGATAAGGGTCTGAAGCAATCATAAAGGTGGTTACCGGAATATGCAGTCTTCGGCACTGGGTTGCCAGGTTTAAAGTTTTATTGAGGATTTTTGGGTCTAATCCGAAAGCATTTTTATAATACTTGATACCCACTTTCATACAGGTAGGCTTTCCATCTGTAATCATGAATATCTGTTTGTTGGTATTTTTTCTTCTTCTTAGAATATCCATGGCCAGTTCCAGACCGGCAATGGTATTGGTATGGTAAGGACCTACCTGTAAATAGGGAAGGTCTTTGATTTCTATTTGCCAGGCATCGTTTCCAAATACAATCACATCCAGGGTGTCTTTAGGGTATTTGGTCGTGATTAACTCCGCCAGGGCCATGGCCGTTTTTTTGGCCGGGGTAATCCTGTCTTCTCCATAAAGAATCATGGAGTGAGAAATATCGATCATGAGGACAGTGGAAGTCTGGGTTTTGTATTCTGTTTCCAGTACTTCCAGGTCATTCTCGGTCATCATGAAATCACCAAAACCATGATTGATCTGGGCATTTCTAATGGAATCGGTCATGGCAATTTGTTGCAACGAGTCGCCAAATTCAAAGGGTCGTCTGTCTGTTCCCAATTCATCTCCCGTTCCGGAATGGTTGGTTTTATGTTGTCCTTTACCCGACTTTTTCAGCTTCCCGAATATTTCTTCCAATGCCGATTTTCTGATTTCCTGACCGGTTTTTCCGGTTACTTCAAAGCTTCCATCGGGATTCTCTTCTGAGATATAACCCTTTTCTTTCAGGTCATCGATAAAGTTACCAATGCCATATTGACCATCGGTTAGATTGTACTGTTTATCCAGATTGGTAAGCCAGGCAAGAGCCTCTGCCACATCACCTCCGGTGATACTCACCAGCTGGAGAAACATGTCCAGCAGGTTATCGAAGGCTGATTCTCCCTGAGCTTTCTGGGGAATGTATTTTGAAAAGCGGTATCCTTTCATAAGCAACTACACAACGCAGCTCTCGCAAATTTGGTTTAACTTACTTCATACTTCATTAGACATAAAGTATGTTGTTAAAATTTCCCGGACCTTGTTCCTTTTAAATGCCTATTCGTTATTAAACCGAACATTTTGACAATTTCTCTGATCAAAACTTTGGACAACACGAAATATTCTGACCTCACAGAAATTGAGCTTATCGAGAAATCTAAGCAGGATAAGAGCTATTTCAAACCATTGTATGAAAAATACTATGAGCAGGTCTTTCGCCTGGTATTTAACCGGGTGCAGGATATGGAGTTGACTGCCGAAATCACATCAGAAGCATTTAGTAAAACACTGGCCAACATAGATAAATTTGTGTACAAGGGCTATCCGTTTTCTGCCTGGCTTACCAGGGTCGCTATTAATTGTTGCTATGATCACTTCCGGGCGCTGAAAAGAAACAGAACAGTCAGCCTCGAGAAATATACCAGCCACGACATCGCCTTTGAAGTGGAACTGGAAGATAATGACAAAGAGCTTTGGCTGGCGATGTTGCCGGAGATTCTTGAAGAGCTTAAGCCAAAGGAATTAGAGCTTATTGAAATGAGGTTTTTTGAGGGCAAGAGTTTTGCCGAGATCGCCTACATTTTAGATATCACCGAGGGTAATGCGAAAACGAGAACCTATCGGGTGTTGAAGCGAATGAAGAAGCATTTTAAAAAGGGTACAAGATGAAGTATAATTTTGTGAGAAAGGGAAAGGTACCTGATCCGGGGCAGATCAAAAGCACCATGAATTTTGGCAAGGTGGCAGCAAACAGCAAGGCTTTTGTTGGCGCCAAGATTACCTCCTCGGTCTTAAAAGGAGTAACTGCAGTGAAGACTGCAGTAGTCAGCACCGTTTCGGTTGCTGTTGTGGCCACTTCAACTTATGTGGCTTATCCGGAGCTGTTTACTCAACAGGAATCCTCCATTCAGGAACCTAAAGTTGAGATGGAAGCTCCGATAACTATCGATAGCCTCTATAAAGAGGAAGTCATGAATCCTGATACAGCTCAATTGAATAGTGTTGCCAGTCAACCACCAGTAGAGCAGCCAGTCAAAAAGGATTCCGTGGTTAAAACAACTGCACCCGTAGAAGAGGAGGAAGAACCACTATTGTTACTATCAGCCGATGTGATAGTAGGGGCATATCCTTTGCCAGATAAGAATAGATTTTTAGCACATATAAATGACAAGGTCAGCTATCCTGTACAGCACCTGGGAGATTCTATACAAGGTTATGTTAAGGTAAGGTTCAAAGTCAACAAGAAGGGACAAACTGAAGATTTTAAAATCAGCAAGTCTTTAGGTGAAGCTTTTGATAACGAGGCGATTCGGGTGATCAGGGCTTACAAGCAGTGGCAACCAGCCACTTACAATGGAGAGGCAGTAGACAGTTACCTACACTTCACAGTAAGATTTCAGATTAAGTAAACATTCGTAAAAAATGGAAAAGTCCACTCGATACTTTTTAAGTATCCTGGCATTCTTTTGCCTAAATTTTTCGACAGCACAGCAGTATGTCAAGCAAGATTCTATCGGTATTCACGGGCTTGACAATCCAAGAGCCTTTTGGGTAGACTTTAATTCAGATACCTATTTTGATCTGGTGGTTTATGGAAAGGATACCATTAATGGAGGAACTGGTATCTATCTTATTCGGAATAACGGTGATGATACGTTTACCTCTAAGTTCAACAGTCTTTCCAGCTACGATATCAGGCAATTAAAGGTGCTTGATTACCAAAGAGATGGTCAGGTCGACTTGAGCTTTACGGGGATAAAAAACCTGACGGATAGCCTGGTGTCAGTATTTACTATTAACAATGAAATGGCACTCACTGAGATTGCCACCCGATTACTCGATTCGCTGGTAACAGATTATTATCTGACTGACCTGGATAATGATACGGATTTAGACCTGCTCTATTTGAAAGATTCAGCCCTAAGGCTCTTCGAAGCCTCTGCCCTTGGTTTGGCCACAGAATCAGTTGAACTAAACAGGCATAAAGTGGGCCAACTGCTACTCACTGACTTGAATAGCGATGGACTGAAAGACTGGGTTTTAACTACTCCGGAAGACCCGGATACTCTGAATAGAATTTACCTGAATCAGGGAGGGCTGGAATGGGAAGTTGGTTATGTGGAGCCATTGGCAGACAGCTTACTCGTTCAGACAGTAAGCATCGGCAAGTGGAAAGACAGCCCCTTCCCTGATTTCCTTACCATCTTACAGCAAGAAGATAACCGGCCTGAAGCCTGGTTGATTGAAAATACGGGTGACAGCCTCAAAATGCAGCGTCAGGTATTCAAAGACTCGCTCGTTCAGGAAATCTTTCTGGCCGACTTTAATTCCAATGGCTCAACAGATGTGTTCATTCAGGGCAGCGAAGGCATAAGCTACTTTTTGGAAGAGAGCCCTGAATTGACCGATACGGTTAGGTTAGCATCTCCCAATACTTATTTGACACGATTTGGTGACTGGAACCTTGATGGTCATCTCGACTTGTTTCAGCTACAGCTACTGAATACAGATTCACTTCAGGTAATCATCTATAAAAACGATTTGGCTTTTGAAAATGAAGGTCCGTTGACTCCGGGATTACTGACCGCTGTACAGGATGGAACAGAAGAGATCCTCGTTTGGTCTGCTACGACTGATGACTTCACTGAAAGCTCACTGATTAGCTATGATCTAAGTCTCAATTTTGAAGATAATCCCATGTTGCTGAGTGAACCGAATGCTAATTTCCTCAGCGAGCTATTGACCATTCCATATCATGGTGCATTGGAATACAATCGAAAAATCATTTACAATGAGCTCAATGCCGGGGACTATTATTATGTATTGCGTGGTGTAGACAATGCATTTAACCTACAGCCTCTCAATGGCACCGGTGAATGCAAGTTTACTGTCTGTGAGCTTAGTGCCATGCGCGAGTCAGAGGTCACTGCCTGTCCAGGAGAGGTGTTGAGCTTTGGTAAAGCCGGAGTTATCAGGCATTGGTATTCCAGTCTTTATGGACCTATTGGCACCACTGATGTGATTGAATATGTGGCTTCAGGCAATGATGTGCTGTATGGATCTGTGACCAGAAATGTGGACTGCGGGGAAGGTCAATTGAAGATAGCCATTAACGTCCCTGAAGGAGAGTCAATCGATTTGCAGCCATCCTATGTGGTTTGCTCGGGTGAAGCATTGAGTTTGTCTATTCCTGCCAGCTTCACCAATGTTTCCTGGAATTCAAGTACGACCGGAGTCTTGAGTACCTCCAATGAGATGAGCTTTGAGCCTGTAGAGGATCAGACCATAGAAGTATCAGCTACCAATAACCTGGGCTGCCCCGTATCTTTCACCACTGAAATAGACTACTCTCTTTTTGAGCCTGGTGTCAGAGATAGTGTTTTGACCATAGAGGCAGGAGCCAGTATAGAATTGAATGCCTTCGGAGGAAATAGCTACGAATGGTCACCGGCTATAGGCTTAAGTCATACTACCATTGCCAACCCATTGGCCAGCCCCACAGCTACAGTGGTCTACACGGTAATTATTACCAATTCACAAGGCTGTACTCAGCTTCTTGAGGTAACGGTCAATGTGCAACAGAAAGGAAATATCGCCAATCTTTTTTCACCTAACGGGGATGGTAATAATGATGAGTTGAAGGTGTTTCTGACAGGGCAACCGAGTCAGTTTGAGTTTCAGATCTTCAATAGGTCAGGGGTGTTGGTATACGCTACCAATGATGCCCTGGAGGCGATGAATAGAGGCTGGGATGGTAGTTACTCGGGAGAAAATATGCCCACAGGGGTTTACTATTGGAGAGTATCGGGAAATTATGAAAGCGGGCAGCGGGTCTTACTCAATGGTGAACAGAAGGGCTCATTTACATTGATTCGTTAATGAGAAGCCGGCTCCTGATTTTTATATTGATTCTGGCTCCGCTCACTATGAGAGGGCAGCAGTTCAATTATTCATTGCTCGACTTTACCCATCATCGTATCAATCCGGCAACTATTGGTTTGAACAACCAGTGGTATGCCTCGGTGGTACACCGGGAGCAAAATCGGGGAGCTGATTTTAAAATCAGGAGCACGGCATTTTCAGGAGCCTATCCACAGCTATTTCCACGAAGAGGCAATGTAAGGGGTGCCCTTGGCATTGATCTGATGAATGATATTTCCGGATTGAACAACTCATTCCGGGTACGGGAAGCAGGTTTAAGCTATGCCCTGCGTATTGTCGATGAGGAATTACAGTCGTTCAACCTGGGTGTAAGTCTCTTCTATCAGAACCGGGGATTTGATTATAGCCAGATTACTACCAACAGCCAGTACGTAACCAACAGAGGTTTTGATCTGAGTCTGGCCAGTGGTGAAAACCTGATAGATTTCAATCAGAGTTTCTATCGTCTGAATGCAGGTATCTTCTGGCAAAAGCTCACTTTGAAGAAGCAGAAAGCCGGGCATTTTGGTATTTCGGCTTTCGATATAAATGAGGCCAGAGATACCTTCTATGATAATCAATCTACTTTCAACCCAACCTACTTTTTAACAGCGGGTTTGTTGGCTTATGGCGATCGAAAGATACATGTTTATCCAGCCATTTTGTTGGTTCAGCAATCCGGTAGAATGTTGTACAATGCGAGTGTAGAAACTACATATACCATGGACAGAGAACAGAGTGTCTCCTTTAAACCGAGGTATCTGGTGAATAGGGAATTGATAGCAGTTTTCGAGTATCAGAAGGGTAATATGGTCTTTGGAGTTTCTTATGATATTCCGGTGAACGGAAGTAATGCGGCTAACTTTGGAGCTTTTGAATTCGGAATGAAGATCATGGGAGATGTCAGGCCAAAACAAAAAAGGAGAAAGAGAAGTGGCAGACCATCCGCTCCTGCTCAGACAAAAACAGCTCGGAAAGAGATTCCGGAATGGCCAATAAAACCCTATGTGCCATATAGTCCGCCACCAGCCATACTGAAGTTTGAACCAAATCCACCACAGCTAAAGGAGCCTTTAGCTATGGCTGAAGTTGAGTTCGATTATACCTTCTACTATGCGACAGATCGGGCCACGTTTGATCCTCAGGTGGCTAATGAATTAAAGGAAATTATTTCCTCTCTGGGAAAAAGTGCTGAATATGTAATCTACATTGAAGGTCATACTGATAGTTCCGGTTCGGAAGAATACAACCTTACGCTTTCATTGCAAAGAGCCAGGGCCATCGCAGACTTCCTGCAAAGAGAAGGACTTGATGAATCGAGAATTAAGGTAGAGGGTTTTGGAGAAGAGCTTCCTGTTGCCAACAATGATGACCGAATTGGTAGAGCATTGAACCGCAGAGTGGAACTGAGGCTCATTCGTCATTAGGAAGCTTTCTTTGAGTAAACGCTTTTACTATATTCCAAAGTAGAAAAAGAGGGACTCTTGGTTAAGTATTCAATCAAAGACTTAGAAAAATTCACGGGCATCAAAGCCCATACCATCCGTATTTGGGAGCAACGCTACCAATTACTTACCCCTAAACGCACTGAAACCAATATTCGCTACTACGATGAACGTCAGCTCAAATACCTTTTGAACGTTACTCTACTGGTTGAAAATGGTTATCGGATTTCCCAGATATGTGCCATGTCTGAAGAAGAGTTCAATGAGCATCTGAAAGAAGTAGCAGAAAAAGGCATAGAATCTAAGGAAGATAATCAGCTCAATGTAGCTATCAATGAGCTGGTGTTGGCCATGCTTGAGCTGGATGAACAGAGGTTTGAGAAGATACTCAGCGGAAGCCTTTTGCAGCGCAATTTTGAAGAGACACTCACCAGAATTATTTATCCGTTTCTCAAGAGAATTGGAGTAATGTGGCGAATAGGAGAGGTCTCTACAGCTCAGGAGCACTTCATTTATCAGCTGATCAGGCAAAAAATTATTGTAGCCATTGATTCTCTGATAGATCGAAAAAAGACAGGAGAAAAGTACCTCTTATTCCTGCCCAAATCGGAGTTCAGTGACCTGATGATTCTCCTGTTTACCTATGTGCTGAAGAACCGTGGCAGGCAGTGTATTTACCTTGGTGCGGACATTCCTTTTCGCGACCTGACACAGGTTACTGAAATTACCAATCCTGATGTCCTGTTTACCTTTGTTAAGGCTCCCGCTTCGAAAATAGATACCCAGGCATATATCTATGAGCTGTCGGAGAAGTTTGCCGATAAGCAGATATTGATAGGAGGCAATCCTTACTTCATGGAAGAGCTTGAGTACCCCAAAAATGTCTTGCTCATTTTGGAGGTTGAAGACCTCATAGAAATGTTAGCGGATTAAATAAGTTATAATCGGTTGAAATCATTATATTCCGTAAATTTTTTAAAATGGGTCAAAGGTCAATGCTCATGGGGCTTCTCGCTATTCTCGTAGCGGGGTGTGCTGATAACAACTACGAGGAACATTTATTAGGGGAATGGTACAACGAATCCGTCAGAGTAGATATTGATGCCTTAGATGGAGAGGTGGATTCAGTTTTTTCTGTTCCGGCAGGCAAGTGGGAAGAAATTCTGCAGATACAACCCATACTTACCACCTACAAAAAGGATGGTACCTATGAATCAATTTACCGTGAATTAGACGGTTCATTACTACAGAAGTCTTCAGGGGAGTGGATGATGAGAGGAGATAGCTTATTTCTAACCTCTCAGGGGATGACAACTGGTTATCACTTCGAATGGCAAGAAGGGAAAGGCGAATTCAGAGGTTATCTGGATTGGGACAGTGATGGTATAGCGGATGATTTTTATTCTGGAATCCAGATTAAGAAATAAATCAACTTTAAACCAAATCTAATCACAATGGATCTATCCACTATCAACTGGTTAGCGGTGGTAGTAGCTGCTATCGCTTTTTTCGCATTAGGTGCTCTATGGTACGGACCTGTCTTTGGCAAGGCCTGGCAACGAGGTGTCGGTCTGACCGATGAAGAAATCAAATCGGCCAACATGGGCAAGCTGTTTGGCTCTGCATTTATTTTTGCTCTTATTATTGCTGTGGGAATGGCTATGTTCTTCTTTGGCATGGGGACAGACCCAAATAATCCCATGACGATTTCCGATGGTGTAATGTATGGTGCCATGACAGGCATCTTCTTCGTTCTGCCATCTACCTGTATGAATTATCTGTTCGCCAGAAAGTCGGCCTCTCTTATGATGATAGACTCTTTCTATCATGTTGTTGCCTATGTTGTAGTAGGTATAATTTTAGCGGCCTGGCAGTAAAATGATGTTGGTCCGTAGATTTTTGGTCTTCGGACCGACTTAATTTTATTTTTTATCTGTTTTGAACCTTTTTTTAGAGAAACAGCGTTGATGGGGCTAGGGAAAAACTTAACAGGAGTTATTCTAGTTAAAAAGCTATGATTCCGACCACAACGAAAAAAGAAATACTTTCACCTAAAGTTTATCAGAAAGGATTTCAGGAAGCTCTGGAAGAATACGAACACTTCGAATTAGTAAAGAAAAGGTTAAACCAAATCAAAGCTTATCAGCATTTGAAAAGGGGAGAAGCTTTTCTCGACCTGATTGAAGCGGCTTAATAAGCCAAAGGCGATTTAAGATTCCAGTTTTTAAAATCACTTTCTACCACCTTTGAGGCTACCTTTTCAGGAGCTATCCAAACTGGCGGTTCAAATCCGTATTGCCTCGCCATAGTCTCATGAACTTCTTTTCTGGTGGGGTGATCATCGGAAACCAGATTCATTGTCCTTTTCGCTTCAGGCCATTTTTTGATGAACTCTTGAATGACCTTAATAACATCGTCTCTATGGATATAATTGACCAGAGTATCAGCCCCTTTAGTTTCCTTTCCTGAAAACCAGCGTCCCGGAATACGATCACCGCCCATAAGTCCACCACATCTTAGAATCACCAGGTCCTGCTCAATTTGCGTGATTTGTTGCTCTCCTTTTACTACGGCCTCTGAAGAACCTGCCTCATAATCGAAAGCAGTATCAGTGGTCACCACGTCATTGGTGTTGGGGTAGTAAGAAGTTGAGCTGATGAAAATAACACGCCTGATTCCTGCATGCTTCAATTGGTATTTCAGGTATTTAATCTGCTCTTCGTAATAATGAGGAGGATTGGTTTTTCTTCCGGGAGGGATATTGACTATTAATAAATCAGCATCAAAAAGCTGGTTAAAGTCCTTACCCATAGGCATGGGCTCCAGCCTGAACAAGACGGGTTGAATACCAGCATCAGTCAGTTTTTGAAGTTTATCTTCAGTTGTAGTACTGCCAATTACTTCATAACCTGATTGAATAAGGGCTTCGCCCAGAGAAAAGCCTAACCAGCCACAACCGATAATACTGATTTTACTCATGGAGTAGGAGTCGCTAATACAGATTCAAGCACCTGGTTATAGTAGCTTTCATAAACAGGTAAGACTTTCTCTATATCAAATTCCTTTGCTCTTTCCAGCGCATTTTTCTTGAACGTATCCAGGTGCTCTTCACTAAGAATATGCAGTGCTTTGCTGGTCATGTCTTCTACATCTCCTATGTTAGAAGTGAAACCGGTTACACCATCGACATTAAGCTCAGGAATACCTCCGGCATTGGATGAGATCACAGGAACTTCGCAAGCCATAGCTTCCAAAGCCGCCAAACCGAAGCTTTCTTTTTCTGAAGGCATCAGGAATAAGTCAGCAACCGAAAGTACTTCTTCTACGGCTTCCAACTTACCCAGAAAACGAACTTCCTCATAGATTCCTAATTCACGGCAAAGTCCTTCAATATGTCCACGCTCAGGCCCATCGCCTACCAGAAGCAGACGGGCTGGGATGGTTTCAGAGATTTTCTTGAAGATGCGAACTACATCGTCTACCCGCTTCACCTTTCTGAAGTTAGAAGTGTGAACAATGAGCTTTTCACCATTCGGGCATATGGCCATTTTAAAGTGATCCTTTCTTTGTCTCTGGAATTTTTCCAGGTCAATAAAGTTGGGAATCACCTTAATGTCTCTGGTGATATTGAAATGCTTGTAGGTATCGTTTCTAAGATCTTCAGATACGGCAGTTACACCATCGGATAAGTTGATACTATGGGTCACCACCGGCTCGTATGACGGATCTTTACCAACCAGTGTAATGTCAGTACCGTGAAGTGTAGTCACTACCGGAATACGAATACCCTCGGATTGTAATATTTGCTTGGCCAAAACCGCTGCCGAAGCATGCGGAATAGCATAGTGTACATGCAATAAGTCGAGCTTTTCATTTTTGGCTACATCAACCATTTTACTGGCCAGCGCTAACTCGTATGGTGGGTATTTGAAGAGAGGATAAGATCGGATGTTAACTTCGTGGTAAAAGAGGTTTTCATTAAAGAAATCCAACCGGGTTGGTTGAGAGTAAGTGATGAAGTGAACCTCATGACCGTTCTTGGCCAATCCTTTACCTAATTCTGTGGCTACAACGCCACTACCACCAAAGGTGGGGTAACATACAATACCTATCTTCATTGAATCAAATTCGTGCTTGGTGGTTTAAACTCACAAACTACCACTAAGGTTCCATGATTGATTGATAGACCAGGTCCTGTATCCGGGTGCGGACATTTTCCTCAATCAATTTGAAGTTTTCACTATCTGGATATGTGCGGTTACAAAGGAATACAAAAACAAGTTCTTCAGCAGGATCAGCCCAGACTGAAGCTCCTGTAAAACCGGTATGGCCGAAGGTGCTTGCTGAAGCAAATCGGCTGGTAGGACCCTCATCGGTTCCGGTAATGGGTTTGTCCCATCCTAAGCCCCTGCGGTTCTCCATATTTTGAGCGCTGGTGAAAATAGGAATGGTCCAGGCATTGAAATACTGACGGCCTGCATAGAGCCCCATTTGCATATTCATTTGCATGAGAATGGCCAGGTCATTGGCATTACTGAACAGACCTGCGTGACCGGCAATGCCTCCCATAAGTGTTGCATTTTGATCATGTACTGTACCACATACCACTGTGTTTCTGAAATAAGCATCAACTTCAGTAGGTGCCACCTCATCGTAGTAGCCCTTTTCTGTGGGGAGATACATCGTACGGCTCATACCCAGGGGCTGATAGAATTCCCGGTTCAGATATGCTTCAATAGGCTCCTGAATAATGTTCTCCACCAATCTGAAAATGAGCTCATAGCCCAGGTCTGAGTAGAGGTAGTCATAGTGCTTTTTCTTTTTAGGCAGCTCTCTCAGGTCTGAATCTACCGTCCACTTCCAAATTGAATCAGCCAGTGCCAATGGGAGTGTGCGTTCCTGAATTCTGTAATTGTGATTAGGACCCGGAGCATCCGAAAAGTAATCGGTATTCAACTGGCCTTCATTCACTGTTTTTTCCCAGAAAGGAATGTAGGGTTTAAGCCCTGCCTGGTGCGTAAGGATATCACGAATCAGAAGAGGTTCTTTGTTGGAGCCTTGCAGCTCAGTCAGGTAATAACCAATCGGTTTATTGATATCGATTTTTTGCTCATCATATAGCTTCATCAATATCTGGGTAGTAGCAGCTACCTTGGTAACAGAGGCAATGTCATAGATGGTTTTGTCATCGATAGCTTTGTCTTCATCATAAGTCTGATAGCCATAGTTCTTCTGGTAAATCACTTTACCTTTTCTCGCCACCAGGAATTGGGCACCCGGTGTTGCTTTCTCGCGAATAGCCTCTTCAATAATAGAATCAATCTTTCTAAGCGTGTCAATGCTCATATCAACTTCTACAGGTAGGCCATAGCTCAGTCGATTAGTAGTTAAGGTTTCAATACCCATTCCCGCTTTGAATCCGGTGCCTGCGGTAACGGGTAGTTTGCCTTCTGCTTTCAGCGCTCCGAAAATAATTTGAGGAGTAATGTCCTGAGTGATGTCATTGTCCTCGTAGGTGCAAATGAGATTTTTAACTCCATCAAAATATTGCAGGGAGTAGGCATTACCCATCGCGACAACAATCACATTGGTTTTTTCCTGAAGGGATTTGATCCAGTTAACATCTTCACTATTCACTCCATGCTGATTTCTTGGAGAATTAGTGATGCCTTGCACAGCAACAATTACCTCATCGAATCGGGCCAGGGAGTCAACCGTTTTACTGTCGAGGCTGTCGATGCCGAAGTGCGTAAACCTGGCATACTTGTCTAAGGTGTTGCGGAATACATCATCATTTCCTTTACCCAGGCTAATGGAGGCAAAGGTTTTTTCTTCTAATTGAATGGTCGGGATCAGCTGATCGCTATTGTCAACCACCGTAATGGCTTTTTGATAAAGTATATTGTTCAGGTACCTGGCGTAATCATTATTGAGCCTTTTGGTGAGGTTAGCCATTTCAATAGGCTGATAGTCATTGAGCCCAAACCAGTATTTAGCCTTTAAGATTTTCATTACTCTCTCATCGAGCATGCTTTGAGTGAGTGTTCCCTTTTTCAAAGCCTTTTGAATCTGCTTCATGGCTTTAGGCACATCCAGTGGAAAAAGGATGACATCGTTACCCGCCTGCAGTGCTTTGACATCTGCCTCTCCCGGATCGTAATATTTGGCAACGCCTTGCATATTCATGGCATCGGTAAAAGCCAGTCCTTCAAAGCCCATTTCGTTTTTCAGCAGTTCAGTTACCACATTTTTAGAAAGGGTGGTAGGCATGTTTTTAGCACTGTCGAATGCCGGAACCTGTAAATGAGCCACCATCAGGCTCATGAGGCTGTCTTTCATCAGCTCTTTAAAAGGATAGAGCTCAGTTTCCGTCATGCGGGTTCGGGAATGACTGATAACCGGCAGGTCATAATGGGAATCAACTCCCGTGTCGCCATGACCAGGGAAATGCTTGGCATTGGCCATAATGCCATGGTCTTGCAGGCCCTTCATGTAGGCCACACCTCTTAGAGCTACTTCTTCTTTATTCTCACCGAAAGACCGGTAGCCAATTACCGGGTTGTTCGGGTTGACATTCACATCGACTACAGGAGCAAAGTTGATATGCATGTTGAGCAGATGGAATTGGTTGGCCACTTCTTTACCCATCTCGTAAATCCACTTTCTATCCTGAATTGCACCCAGAGTCATTTGCTTGGGGAAGTCGTAAATACTGTCGAGGCGCATACCAATGCCCCATTCTGCATCCATGGCAACAGCCAATGGCACTTTGGAAATGGATTGATACTCGTTATTTAGCCTGGCTTGTCTGTAAGGGCCACCCTGAAAGAAGATCAGTCCGCCAATGTTATACTCAGAGATGAGCTCCCTGATTTCATTGACATGCTTTTGATCCCTGTTAGAATAGGCAGCAACCATAAAAAGCTGACCCAATCTTTCCTCCGGAGTCAATGCATTAAAAACACTGTCTGCCCAGGCTTGCTGTGCTACCGTATCTATCTTATGATAGAATTTTTGGGCTGAAAGCGAACTGATTGAAAGGGAGAAGAGGCTAAGAAGCAGGGTAACTTTTTTAAACATCAGGGCGTTAGGCTTTTAGTAAGAGCAAATAAACTATATTTTTACGTATTAACAGAACGCCAGGAGGGCAGTATTGATATAATGAACTTACCAGGACTATTTAAAAAAGCGAGATATCAGAGATTTCACATTGAGCCAAGATACTATGATCCGGTGAAGGAGGACATAGAAAACCGTACTTCGCGGATTAAGGCTGAAATGGGTTTGTCTGATGGAGAAGTGCTGGACCCTGGCTACAGATCCAGAATCGAAGGCTCTTTCCGAAAAAACATGAAGCATGCCACCGGAGGTGGTGTCGATCAGACAGTTATGCTCCGACTGTTGATTATGGTGATTCTTGTCTTTATGATTGGCGGCTACGTCTATGTAGGTAAAGAAATCTTTTATCTGGTCTTGCTGATCATTCCATTCTATCTTTGGAAGCGTTTGAAAAAATGACGCTGCCTGGTAGATGTCAGATATAATAAAATTACTTCCTGATAACATTGCGAATCAGATTGCGGCCGGTGAAGTGGTTCAGCGACCTGCTTCTGTGGTGAAAGAACTGCTTGAGAACTCTATCGATGCGGGTGCCACAGACGTGAAGTTGATCGTCAAAGAATCCGGTAAAGCACTGATTCAGGTGGTCGACAATGGCATTGGTATGTCACATATCGATGCCAGAATGTGCTTTGAGCGCCACGCTACCTCAAAGATTCAAACCGCAGATGACTTGTTCGCAATTAAAACCATGGGTTTTCGCGGAGAAGCCATGGCTTCCATTGCAGCCGTTGGCCAGGTAGAACTCAAGTCAAGAAGAGAAGAAGACGAACTGGGGGTGATGATTCAGATTGAGGCTTCTGAGATCAAGAAGCAAGAGCCTGTTTCTGCCCCGGTGGGTACTTCCACCTGCGTGAAGAATCTCTTTTTCAATGTTCCGGCCCGAAGAAACTTCCTCAAATCTAATGCAGTAGAGATGCGACACATAGTCGATGAGTTTCAAAGGGTAGCTTTGGCCAATCCCGAAATAGCCATGTCGCTTTACCAGAATGATCTGGAAATGTATAAGCTGGCCTCCGGTAAACTAAGCCGCAGGGTGGTAGGTATCTTCGGGAAGAAGTATCAGGATCAGATGGCTGCTTGCGAAGAAGAGACCGACTTGCTAAAGGTCTATGGCTATGTAGGTAAACCTGAGTTTGCCAAAAAGACCCGGGGAGAGCAGTTTTTCTTCGTTAATAATCGATTCATTAAGAGTAATTACCTCAATCATGCAGTTATGACTGCTTTTGAGAGTCTTTTACCCGAGGGCAGTTTCCCTTTCTATACACTATTCATAGAAATCGATCCGAAGCATATCGATATCAACGTCCACCCGACTAAAACAGAAATTAAGTTTGACGATGAGCGCACGGTCTATGCAGTTGTTCGTGCTGCGGTTAAGCAGGCTTTAGGAACGCACAATATCGCTCCGGCCATTGACTTCAGTCAGGACGTGAATTTTGCCAGCTTTAGTCCAAGGCCCGAACCGGCTCAACGGACTTCTTCAGCCGACCGGGATTATTCTCAATTCAGAACTTTTGAAAGGAAGCAGGACACCAGCCATTGGGAAAAGCTTTATGAGGGATTGAAGACGGAGATTTCTCAGCAGGAGGAAGCTAATAAGCAGATGGAAATACACCCCGAAGCACAAAGCACTATTACTTTAGGTAGTGCTGCGAATGTTTCAGAACAAAAGGCTGCTCCTAAGCCTGATTCTACTTATTTCCAGATACACAAAAAATATATTGCCACTCAGGTTAAATCGGGGTTAATGCTCATTGCCCAACAACCGGCACATGAAAGAATACTTTATGAGAAGTTTCTCAATCAGATTTCAAAACGGAATGGTGCTTCGCAACAGGCACTTTTTCCTCAGACACTGAAACTGAATGGTGCAGACTTCAGTCTTATACATGATATACAGGAAGAACTCAACGCTATAGGCTTTGAGTTTTCTGACTTTGGAAACAATTCTATTGTGATTAATGGAGTGCCGGCCGATTTAAAATCGGTGAATGAAAAGGTGCTCTTTGAAGGCTTTATTGAGCAGTTTAAACTTAATCAGTCTGAATTGAGTATATCAAATGATGAGAATATCGCCAGGGCTATTGCCAAGCGTTCGGCTATCAGAGTAGGGACAACCCTCAATGCCGAGGAAATGAGCTCGATCATAGATCAGCTGTTTGCCTGCAAAAGCCCGAATTATTCTCCTGAGGGTAAAAAGACTACCTTCATCCTGGAATTAGATAAAATAGACCAGTTTTTTTAACTCGTATTTATGTTTGGAAGACTTACTCCCCTGGTAAAAAACCTCCTGATAATCAATATCGGAATTGCGCTTATCCAGGGCTTTATGAAAATAGATTTAGGTGACTACTTCGGTCTGTATTACATTTCTGCACCTGAATTTAAGCCTTACCAGTTTGTTACCTACATGTTCCTCCATAGTACCACGCATATCATGCACATTGTGGGGAATATGTTCGCTCTTTTCATCTTCGGTCCTTTGCTTGAGCAATTTCTGGGGCCCAAGAAGTTCCTGATCCTTTACATGGTGACAGGGGTTGGAGCAGGCTTCTTCTATACGGGAGTTAATTACCTTGAAGTAAGCTCTGTGCAGCGTGATGTGGAAGCATATGTAACGAATCCTAACCCGGATGATTTCAACAGATTACTGATAGATCACGGTACTAACCTCAATCCGGAGATTTATGATTTTGTCGATGAGTATTCCAGAAACCCTGGTTCGGAAAGGTTAAGAGCAAACTCTGTAAGCCTGGCAAGACAATTATACAGTTTATACGGGCAGTACAATATGGTAGGGGCTTCGGGAGCGGTCTTTGGTATACTGGCAGCCTTTGCACTCTTCTTTCCTAATACTGAACTTTTCCTCTTGTTTATACCGTTTCCAATCAAGGCGAAATACCTGGTGACTTTTTATATTCTGTATGAAGTCTATGCGGAATTACAAAGAGCCCCGGGAGATAATGTCGCACACCTTGCCCATATTGGAGGAGCATTGATAGCCTTCTTCCTGGTGAGGTACTGGAAAAAACAACGATCAGATTTCTACTAATGAACAGCTTCTTAGACGACTTTAAGTTAGCCTTTAGAACAGGGAATATCCTGAACCAGATTATCATCATTAATGTGGTGATTTTTCTGGCTTTTGCCGTTGTCAATGTCTTCTTCACATTTGCAGGTGAGGGCAAAACCTTTGCTTTGATATCCAGATATTTGATGTTACCGGCACATCCGGATAATCTGATTTCTCAACCCTGGACTATCATCACCTATTTCTTTTTCCATAAAGGCTTTTTCCACATTCTATGGAATATGCTGTTTATGTATTGGTTTGGAAGAATCATTTCTGAATACCTGGGACAGAATAAACTACTTGGACTTTATGTCTGGGGTGGAATTGGTGGAGGTATTCTCTACATTCTTGCCTATAACTTAATGCCCTATTTTGAGAATCAGGTAGCCTCATCTTATTTATTGGGTGCTTCAGGAGGCGTGGTTGCCATAGTTGTAGGTGCAGCTACTTTTCAACCGAATTTTTCGGTTCATCTGTTATTGCTGGGACCTGTTAAGTTAAAGTACATTGCTGCTTTTACGGTCTTTGTTTCATTTATTCAGAGTACCGGGACTAATGCCGGAGGCGAAATAGCGCACTTGGGAGGAGCTTTGGTAGGTTTTCTGATGATCAAACAGCTACAACAAGGAAATGACTGGAGTAAGCCTGTTGTGAGTTTTGTGCTTTGGATAAAGAGTCTTTTCAAGCCGCAGCCTAAAATTAAAGTCAGTTACAAAAAGGCCAAGACAAGTTCTTCAAGAAGTACAGGCAAAGCCAAGGCGAAAAGCTCTGCTCAGAGTAAAACTGCACAGGATGAAATTGATACTATTCTCGATAAGATTTCTGAAAAGGGTTATGATGCCCTGAGCAAAGAGGAAAAGCAAAAGCTCTTCAATGCCAGCAAAGATTAGTTAAAGGTTGTCGGTTAATCAGCAGAGGAAACTCTAAAGGTCAAATGCAAACCCCTCACATCAGTCCGATATCTAATATCTGAAGTCTGAAGTCTGAAGTCTGAAATCTGACGTCTGAAATCTGAAATCTCTGGCCTAGCTCTTATTCGCTAACTGTCCGCAGGCAGCATCGATATCCTTTCCCCGGCTTCTGCGAACATTCACGATAATGTCCTTCTCTTCTAAAATCCGCTTATACATATCCAGACTGGCCGGATGTGCCTGCTGGAATTCACCATCATCGATTGGGTTGTATTCAATAATGTTCACCTTAGAAGCTACTTTGCCACAGTATCTGGCTAGAGCACGGGCGTGTTTTTCATCGTCATTGATGCCCTTCCAAACCACATACTCGAAGGTTACTTTGCGCTTGGTCTTACTGTGCCAGTACTGAAGCGATTCGGCCAATTCGGCCAGGTTGCTGACATCATTGATCGGCATCATTTTGCTTCGGCTCTCATCTATGGCGGAGTGTAAAGAGACGGCCAGGTTAAACTTCACCTCATCATCAGCCAGTTGCTTGATCATTTTGGGAATACCAACTGTAGAAAGCGTAATGCGCCTTGGTGACATTCCCAAGCCTTCCGGAGATGTGATTTTCTCAATAGACTCCAGCACATTCTTATAATTCAGCAACGGCTCCCCCATGCCCATATAGACAATGTTGGTCAAAGGCCTGTCGAAGTACAATTCACCTTCTTCCTTAATGGCTACAACCTGATCGTAGATTTCGTCTGCATTCAGGTTACGCATGCGTTTCAGTCTGGCTGTAGCACAGAAGTTACAGTCGAGGCTGCAACCTACCTGTGATGAAATACAGGCAGTGATTCGCGTGTCAGTTGGAATAAGTACAGATTCCACAATCATACCATCGTGAAGCTTCACGGCATTTTTGATAGTGCCGTCAGCACTACGTTGCATCTGATCTACCTTGATATGATTGATGGCAAAATGCTCCTTGAGCAACTCCCGGGTTTGCAGAGAAATGTTGGTCATCTGGTCGAAATCCTTAGCCGATTTCTTCCAGAGCCACTCATAAACCTGCTTGGCACGGAATGGCTTGTCACCAATGGAAACAAAGAAATCCTGAATTTCTTCCAGACTTAGTTTTCGAATATCCTGCTTCTTGATCTCAGTTTCCATGTTGCAAAGGTAGCACTCTAGTTTTGAATCTTATTCAGGAAGGGTTCCGGGATGTTACAAACTTTTCCCTCCTCATAATTAAACATGACTATTCCAGTTTTAGCTCTGGCAATTTCTTTTCCTTCGCAGCTCAGAGCATATAAGACATCAAAACTCTTTCTGGTGATGTCGGCAATGGCTATCTGAACTTTGATTTCATCGCCATGAAATGCCTCGCCTTTATAAACAATGGCGGTATCGGCCTGAATAGTCCCTACACCGTCAATGCTTAATTCATCGCGATAGCCCAGAGACTTATAGTATTGGAACCGGGCTTCGTGAATTAAGCTTAGTACTCGGTCATTGCCCAAATGTCCACCATAGTTGATATCTGAAATTCTTACCGGTAGTGTGGTTTCAAAAGAAAATTCTTGTGGAAGCTCAAGTTTGATTCGTGCCATTGTGGTAAATATTCTCTGATTATCAGCTTATTATTCCTATTTTCAAAGAAGGTTATTTCTCAATATCATGCATTCTCAAAGATCAACCCTTCTTCTGCTGGCCCTTTTTTGCGGACTCTTTCAAATTCCTCTTCAGGCTTTTCAGCAATCTGAAAGTCCCAAAGATACAACCCGACTTAGTCTGGATGAAGCTTATCTTAATAAAGGCAATGAGCAGGATGTTTTTGGCCTGATCAGCGGGCTCTACCCCGGGTTGATGATTTCCAGGTCCGGAGCTGATCCTAATCAAACCCATGATGCTATGGTAAGAGGAGCAGGGACTATCATGGGCCCTCAAAGTCCTCTGGTGGTAATTGATGGTATGATTGGTGCCCCTTTAAGCCTGATCGACCTGAATGATATTGCATCGATAAAACTGCTCAAAGGGCATGAAACAGCTAAATATGGCATGCAGGGAGGGAACGGTGTATTGGAAATAACCACCAAAGGATTTACCAGTGAGAAGCTGGTTGTGAGCGTAAAGCAGAGTCTCTTTGCCGATAGCAGAATATACAAAGACAAGCTATTGGGCAGGGATGGGTTTCTGGCACTGGGAGGCAATGATCTGGGATCTAATACCACCTGGGTCGATGAGATTACTACCACTTCCGTGTCGAGTCTGAGCCATGTGAATGTTAAAGGAGCTACAGGTCCCATTCAGTATAATGTTTCTGGTAATGTAAGGTTGGTGAATGGTATACTGAAAGAGTCAGGCTTCGATCAGTATAACTTGCTGGGAAGATTAAAGTGGTCTTTGAATGAAAGTGTATCTCTGAGCTACAGTGGTTCATTGACAGAAAGAGATGCCGATTTAGGCTTTGGTGAGGCTTTCAAACAGGCGTATCGCATGAACCCAACTCAACCTGTCAGGTTCGAAAGCGGGGCGTTGTATCAGGCTATTTTCTTCGACTACTATAATCCGGTAGGCTTTATTGAATATGCCAGTAAAACCAGAGAGAGTTCTTTGTTCAGTCAGCAGCTGGGTTTGGAAAAGAACTTCGAAAGATCAACTCTGAAGGTGAGGGCTAATTATTTCAATAACACATCCAACTACAATGAAGACTTCAACCCATTGTTCTTTTACAACTATAATAACAATGCCTACAAAGCTTCAGCTTATTCTTCAGAACAGGTCAACCTTGGGGCCACTTACAGCATTCATAAGCAGCAGCTTGGCGTTTTTGAGGTGAGTGAGGTTTTTAGTGCTGGCTATCTGAGTCGGCATACTGAGCTTTTGGAAAGAAGTATTTTCAATGGGGCCTTGAGAGAGATAGAAGACGCTGATGATTTTGATCTTTACCATTTCGATGCCACTGTCAATGCTTCAATTCCTAATGTTCTAAGTGCCGAGGTTTATTTGCGATATGAAAACTCCGGTACTTTGGGTGCCAACCAACAGAGTGCCATCTTTCCTTCTATAGCTTTGGATTTAGAATTAGGATCTATTTTCCCTTCATGGAAGAACTTTAAACTCAGTGGAAGCTATGGCATGGCCGGGCTCACTTTATATGATGAAGATTATAACTCGGATGCAGCTGATGCCCCTTTAGGACTGAACTTGATCAACCCAGACCTGACCTTTGAGAAAAGCCTGAATTCCGATATCGGGTTGACATTCTTGAGTCTGGATAAATCCATCTCAGTGTCTGCGGTTCGATTCAGTAGAAATGTCAAGGATATTATGGGTGGAGGTGTAAGTGCAGGCTTTCTCGGAGAAGCACCTCCTGAAATGCTATTGAATAACTCCGAATTGAAGAACACAGGTTGGGAGCTAATGGGAAGTTATACCCATAGCTGGACTGATAAAAGCTTTCGCTCTACCATTTCCTTTTCCACTCTTACCACAGAGTGGATTGATTTTCCTTACAGCGGTCTGGAGACAAGTTTCTTAACCTATAGAAATGATCAACCACTTCTGTTCCAGGAAGGAGAGCCCTATGGTGCGCTCATTGGTTATCCCTCATATTTTTCAAATGGTCAGAACGTATTTCTCGATTTCAATGGTGATGGTGATATAGACATGGACGATAAAGCCACTCTGGGTCAGGCACTGCCTCAAATGTGGCTGGGGTGGAGAAACGAATTCCGCATAGGCAAAACCAGCCTCTCGTTTTTAATGGAAGGGGTATTCGGACACTACATGGTGAATAGTGCCAACTTCGAGAGAGGAATCAATGACATTGAAGGTGGAAACCTTAATGTGCTGGAAGACCGGTATAGTTTCTATAACAACCAGAATTTTCTGAGTTCTCCCTTTGTCGAAAATGCCGATTATATCAGGCTAAGGTATTTATCAGTTGAACATCAACTAACCTTGGGAGAATATGATCTTCAGATCTTTGGTGTCGTGAACAATCTGTTTACCCTCAGCCATTTCAGAGGTAACGATCCTAGTGCACGCCTCAGTGACCTACCCGTTGACTTCTATTATTTCAACCGTCTTGGTATTCAGAGAACGCAAGAATGGCTGCCATCCCGCTCATTCATGATTGGGGTTAAAGCCAGTTTTTAATGTCATTGTGTCGCGATTAGCCCTATGAGGGCGCTTTTCTCGGTCAAAATTTCCGATTTTTCCCATTGGAGTTCCTTTTGATGTAGAGGCCCTGAGCAAACAGACTCACAGAGGAGAAAAAATAAAACAATGGATTTCAAGAAATATACAATCAAGTCTCAGGAGGCGATACAGAAGGCTGCGGAGATTGCTGGTGGAAATCAGCAACAGGCTATTGAGCCGGGCCATCTGTTAAAAGCCATCCTGCTCATCGATGAAAACGTGATCTCGTTTTTGTTGAAGAAACTAGGCGTAAACAAAGGGCTGCTCGACACACGGTTGGATGAAATTATCAACGCATATCCTAAGGTAAGTGGTCAGCAACCCTATCTGTCAAACGATGCCCATGCGGCATTGACCAAGTCGATGGATTATCTGAAAGAATTTGGCGATGAGTTCGTAGCCATAGAGCATATCATACTTGGTTTGTTGAAAGGTAAAGACAAAGTAGGAGGGCTGCTGAAAGAACTCGGATTTGCTGAAAAACAGTTGGTAGCTGCTATTAAGGAACTCAGGGGAGGTAATACAGTAACAGATCCTAATGCTGAGGCGAAGTATCAATCTCTGAACCGTTATTCGAAAAACCTGAATGAACTGGCGAAATCCGGTAAAATTGATCCGGTGATTGGTCGTGATGAAGAGATTCGAAGAGTACTTCAGATTCTTTCCAGAAGGACGAAGAACAACCCGATTTTATTGGGTGAACCAGGTGTGGGTAAAACCGCCATTGTAGAAGGCATGGCACAACGTATTGTAGATGGTGACGTGCCGGAAAACCTAAAAAGTAAAACCCTGATCTCATTGGACATGGGTTTACTGGTGGCCGGTGCCAAGTATAAAGGTGAATTTGAGGAGAGACTTAAAGCAGTAATTAAGGAAGTACAGGATTCCGATGGGGAGATCATCCTCTTCATCGATGAAATTCATACCCTCATTGGAGCCGGTGGAGGTGGAGAAGGAGCTATGGATGCTGCTAACCTGCTGAAACCAGCGCTGGCCAGAGGAGAGCTTCATGCCATCGGTGCCACTACACTGAAAGAGTATCAGAAGTACATTGAGAAAGACAAGGCCCTGGAGCGTAGGTTCCAGTCGGTGATTGTCGATGAACCTAACCAGGAAGACGCTATCTCTATTCTTCGTGGTATCAAGGAGAAGTATGAGGTACACCATGGGGTAAGGATTCAGGATGATGCGGTGATTGCAGCAGTAGAGCTTTCCAGCAGATATATCTCAGACCGGTTTTTACCGGATAAGGCCATTGACCTGATGGACGAAGCGGCTTCTAAGTTGAGAATAGAGATTGACTCGCTTCCCGAAGAACTCGATGAGCTGAATCGAAAGATCATGCAGCTTGAAATTGAGCGCGAAGCTATCCGTAGAGAGAAAAACAAGGACAAAGAATCTGTGCTCTCTAAGGAGATAGCCGACCTCTCCGAAAAGCGGGATGACCTCAAGGCCAAATGGGAGAATGAAAAAGAAGTCATTGTCGGAATTCGTGCTGAAAAGGAGAATATAGACAAGTATAAGTCTGAGGCCGAAAAGGCGGAAAGAGAGGGTGATTTTGGTCGAGTAGCTGAAATTCGATACGGTAAGATCACAGAGTCAGAGCGTAAACTCGAAGAGTATAAGCAGAAGATGAAAGAAATGCAGGGTGAAAAATCCCTGCTGAAAGAAGAGGTTGACTCTGAAGATATTGCAGAGGTAGTGGCGAAGTGGACTGGCATTCCGGTATCGAAAATGCTGCAGTCAGAGCGTGAGAAACTACTACATCTGGAGGAGGAATTAGGCAAGCGGGTCGCTGGTCAGAAGGAAGCAATAGCGGCTTTATCTGATGCAGTAAGAAGAAGTAGGGCCGGTTTGCAGGACCCTAAGCGACCGATTGGTTCATTTATCTTCCTGGGTACAACCGGTGTAGGTAAAACAGAATTGGCGAAAGCATTGGCGGAGTATCTCTTCAACGATGAAAACAACATGGTGCGAATCGATATGTCAGAATATCAGGAACGCCATGCTGTTTCGAGACTCATTGGAGCACCTCCGGGTTATGTTGGATATGACGAAGGAGGGCAGTTGACAGAGGCGGTTCGTAGAAAACCATATTCTGTCATACTGCTGGATGAGATTGAGAAAGCGCACCCCGATGCCTTTAACATCCTCCTGCAAGTGTTGGATGATGGTCGCTTGACGGATAACAAAGGTCGTGTAGCCAACTTCAAGAATACCATTATCATCATGACTACCAACATTGGCTCAGGACTGATTCAGGAGAACTTTGAGAAAATCAATGAAGAGAATGTGCTCGAGATAATTGACGAGACCAAGCTTCAGGTTTTCGATTTGTTGAAGAAGTCAGTAAGGCCGGAATTCCTGAACAGGATTGATGAGACCATCATGTTCATGCCGCTGAATAGAGACAACATCCGTCAGATTGTTCGCATACAATTCGGACTCATCCAGAAGCAGCTGAAAGAAAATGGTGTTGAAATTGAGGCAACTGATGAGGTACTGGATTACCTGGGTGAATTAGGTTGGGATCCACAGTTTGGAGCCAGACCATTGAAGAGGGTAATTCAGCGCAAAGTGCTGAACGAATTGAGCAAGCAGATTCTGGCAGGTAAAATTGCCAAAGACTCAGTAGTGAGCGTTGAACTTGGTCCTGATAAGGAAATTGAGTTTTTGAATATTGAGAAAGTAGAGGAGGTGTAATCTTCCTGATAGGTTGTTTAAATGGAATCGCCACCCTGAGTCAAGTTTAGGGTGGCGACTCAGTTTATAAGAGGTTTTTTAACTAGCCCCATTATTCCTCTGCTTTCGAATTATCCTTCTTTTTCTTTTCTAGTTCATCGATGTCAGACCTGTCTATTTCTCTACCTACGGCTTTTTTATTAGAGATTAAGTCTTCGTAGCTCAGAATAGAAATTTCATTTCCGTCTAGATTTAGCTTTTCGCAGTTTTTAAAACTTTGATCAAATGAGCTCAATCCCGTTATGTCAGGTAGGAACTCCATTTTAAAATTGTCTTTCTTTAATCTTATATACTGCTTCTTATCAAAGACAATGTCTTCGAGGTCACTGATATCTACCTGTAATGCCCATAAAAACCTACAGCTACTCTACCAATGATCATATATTGAACCTGATGCTTATTAAGGGTTTGGCAAACTTGCCTCAAAGAATCTCTTAAATCGTTATTGATCATTGGATTTCCACTTGAGTTCAATCCACTCTATATCTGGCCGGTCAACCTGTTTTATCGATGGCTTTTCTGGTGAAATTGCAGCATAAAAGTCCATTAATTCTAATGTTCTGATCAAAGCCTCCTCTTTTGAAAGCAAAGGCTTGCTTTGAGAGGGCTTCTTTTGGCTAAGATCGCTATAGACTTCAACTTTGAACATTGTCAAAAATACAAAAACCATTAATGTTTTGTCACAATCCAAGGATCTGATCACTGGATCAACTTCAACACGTCTTCAATGCGCACATTAAAGGCTTCAATCTTACCTTCCGGGTTGATGAGTATACCATAGGGGAAACCTGAGACTTTGAGTGTCTTGAGTGACTCATCACTGGCTACAAACTGTGTCCAGTTAATGCCTTTTCTTTCTATGAATTTCTTTAAGGCTGCTCCCGAACTACCGCTATGTAGTCCGATAATATTAAGTTGGCCCTGATACTTCTCATGAGCAGCCTTGATATTGGGTATTTCTTCGACACAACCTTTACACCATGTACCCCAGAATTCAATGTAGTTGTATTGACCAGCAATTATTTGCTCTTTCAGATTAATTGTTTCTTTCTCCAGTGTTTCAATGGTGATATCCGGGAAGTCAGAACCTTCTGATATCCGGGAAGTCACTTCACTAAAATCAATTGGCTCAAAGCTGATGCTGGTACCGGCCGGATCGATGGATGTGATCTTATATCCCAGGTTGCCAACAGCAAAGGGAGTATTATCACCCACCTTGTAGTTATTGTCGTTCAAATCTGTGGAAAGGGTGTCTGCCCCATAGTCACCGACTAATACTCTATCCTCCGGTTCATTGTAAATGCCATTCAGGTTGAAATCCATCAGCCCTATTTGGAAGCGAATATCATTGAGCTGCACATTGGCTGATATGATATTGTGTCTTAACTCGCGGAACCAGAAATCGGGAGCAGTCAATTCCATGGTGCTGTATGCCGGTTTGTATCGGATATTCTTTTTCCAGTTATTTCTTGTCTCCTCATCCTGGATAGTCATTCGCTGTAATGTCGTCATGAATTTCCCGGCTTTATTATTTTGGTTAGACAGGTAGATGTCTATGGCGTCATTCTGTAATCTTAAGGGAGCACCGTCATTGGTGAAGTCATAATCCTGGTTATGATCTACATATACCCTTGCCTCGGTCGATTGATAGTCAGCGATGAAAAGAAGAACCGGTTCATCTGCTTTTCCTCCCCGAAAGAAAACCTGTATTATTCCGTTTTCATGTTCTTTTTCGGAATCAGGAATTATCGTTCTTACAGATTTAAACTTGCCACTGTTTTCACGAAGGTTATAAGTCTCCTGATAGGGTGCAATAGGAACAGGAGAGAAGCCATAATGTACTTCGTAGAAAGGTCGCTTGTTCAGTTTTACTGTGGTATCATGGATGTTTGGTTGATCTGAATTTCCGGCTAGTATCAAGAGAAATGTTAGTCCGGATAGTAGTAGTTTTTTCATGTTTTAGTGCTGTTTACCTGCTTTTGACGTGGAGCTGACAAATACGGTTTCGAAATGAAAGCAACCTTAACACACGTTAACTCAGTACTTGATGAGTGTTAACAGAAAGAGGCTGTTTGAAAAGCGTCCTGATGACAAACTTCTCAAACAGCCTCCTCAGCTAAAGGCACTAAGCCTAATCTACTTTTTCTTTAACCAATCTTCTCTTCTGGCCTGAGCAGCAGAGTTCGCACTGTTATCCCAGCTGGTTCTCATATTTTGACTGGCTGCGATGGTTACTTGTTTGGTCATTTTGTTGCCCCATCTTTCAATTTCTACTTCAATGACATCACCAGGTTTTTTATCGGCAATCAAATCATCGACATTTCTTCCTTTGAATTCAGAGAGGGAGGTTCCGGCTATGCTCAGAATATGATCTTCTTTTTCAATACCTGCATTATAGAGGGGAGTACCTACAATGGCATTTTGAGCAAGCTGGCCAACACCATCGTTCACTCTGACAAAAGCATTCAGGGTAGGGTTATTTGGACTTGGGTTTTCAAAGTTTACTCCCATTTGTTTGAATAGACCAACATAGTCGGGCATTTCACTATTAAAAATGAAACGGTTGAAGAAGTCGGTCGCAAATTTCTCCCCTGCATATTCAGCTAATCTGGCTTGCAGGTCGCGTACACTGTAAGGGATTTCAGGCTTACCATGCGTTTCCCAGACATGCTTCATGTAGTCATCCAGGTTCTTTCCATTATCCATGCTTCTCAGAGACATATCCAGTGCCAATCCCAGAACAGACCCATAGGTATAGTAAGAGATGAAGATATTGGCATTGTTGTCAGGATCTATAGACGAAGCAGCATCAACAAATGGAGCTCTGTAGCTCATTTCAATCGGATTGAAGTATTCTCTTCCAGGTGCGTTCATGACATAGCTCACTGCACCGCCAAGACCATTGACATATTGTTCTGCCGTAATGCTACCTGATCTGGCTCTGAACAGGTTGGTGTAATAGCTGGTGAAGCCCTCGGCAAACCAAAGCTCACCACTCATATTGGCATCTTCGAAACCAAAAGGTTCCAGAGAAGCCGGACGAATTCGCTCTACGTTCCATGAGTGAAAAAACTCGTGAGAGATAGTACCCATAGAGGTACTGCCCAAAGGACGGCTTAGTGGTTTTCCTGATACCACGAAGGTAGAGTTTCTATGCTCCATACCATCTCCACTGGCGTTAGGCATGTAGCAGGAAAGGAAGGTATACTCTCCATAATCGTATGCAGGTAAGCCACCGAATACGGCTCTTTGTTGCTCCACTATTCCCATTACCTCTTCAAAATAAGCATCAACCTCTTCATCGGTAGCTTGTGTATGAAGTGCCAGACGCACGTTCTGGCCATCAACCATTCTTTCTCTCATATGGAGGTCAGCAATTTCTATCGGGCTATCCATGAAATAATAGGTGTCCATGGCCTCAAAGGTATTATTGCCCAGGTCCTTCAGTTGGGTGGCGACTTTCCAGTTGGCACCTTGCGGAAGATTGAATTTCACTCTCACCGGACGATGTCCCAGGTTTCTGGCCCATACAAAAGTGGCAGGAATGTTCAGGTGAGCATGTAGTTCATCAATACCAGAGTAAGTTCCTCCCGCTCTATTGGCAAACAACGTGTACTCAAAGTGCACAGTACCGTCATGATTGGCCACGTCCCACTGATGTGGGTTAGGTCTGGTAACAGGTAGTTCATTTCCCTGTCCATCAGTAGCTCTGACAGAATAGACATTCTTGGCGAATTCATGGACAGCATATCTACCAGGGGAGCTACGACTCATGCGCACTTCCAGAACCTTGTTTTCCAGATTGCTGAAAGTGACTTTTATACGTGCTTCATGATGAACACGGTTGTCGAATGACATCTCGTATTCGTTATAGGTTTGGGCCTGAATACTCAGGGCCATCAGGCTAAAAAGTAGTAAGGTTAATTTTTTCATTCTTTTTGGGTTGCTGTAATTCGAGTTTTATGAAACAGGGTCTAAGTTAACTTTTTGTTCTCAGCTTAAAGTGTTGAATCGAGCTTATGTCTGTCTTTAAGGGTAGACCGCTCTCACTTCAATTTCAACGAACATATCAGGATTTACCAGGGTATATACGCCAATGGTCGATCGTGCTACTTTATTGGGATTCTCTTCGTTGTTGAAAAATTCTGAATAAGCTTTGAACCAACCATCAAAATCAGGTCGGTTGTCGTTGAGCGGATCGGGGGCCACATAAACCTTCATGGCCACTACGTCTTTAAGACTGAGCCCTTCCTCACCTAGATATTCTTCTATGCGTTTTAAAGCACTTACGCTTTGTTCATAAGTATTGCCAAATCGCTCTCTGTTTCCAGCGGGCAAATCCTCATTTTTTGGATAAGCCACTATGCCACTGGCCAGGTAGAGGTCTTTTTCTGAGGGAACCTTCACGCCTTTCAGGATAGAAGAGTCAGGTCTGTCGAATCTTTCAACCTTGCCCGAACCACTGAAAATAAAGATCAGTGCCAGGACCAGAACAGAAAGAAAGTAGAGCAATGGACGAGGTTTCATAGGCGTATTTTTTGGTGAATATAGAAAGTTGAAATCAGAATGTCTTTGGCAAATAGTACTCGCCTTGTGTATCTTACTCCTTCAACCTTAAACGAATAAGCTATGAAAAGCCTCCGCATATTGGTCCTGTTTCTATTGGGCATTGGTTTAATCCTGCCCGATGCTCGCGCTCAACGAAGAAAAAGAAATCAGGAACCGACCGGCATCAGCTATGATACCACGCTTTATAACGCCATGGAATTCCGTTTGGTAGGCCCTTTCAGGGGAGGCCGAGCTACGGCAGTTGCCGGGGTAGTACAGGACCCTATGACTTATTATATGGGTGCAACCGGAGGGGTCTGGAAGACTGATGATGCCGGGGAGAGCTGGTACAATGTGTCTGATGGATTTATGAAAACTGCTTCGGTTGGAGCCATTACTGTAGCCGAGTCAGATCCGAATGTAGTCTATGTGGGTATGGGAGAAGCCCCGGTGAGAGGGGTAATGACTTCTCATGGCGATGGCGTTTATAAATCTACCGATGGCGGTAAAACCTGGCAGCATATGGGCCTGGAAAAGACGCGCCAGATTTCAAAAATTGTAGTCGATCCAAGAAATCCCGATGTGGTAGTGGTAGGAGCACAGGGTAGTCCTTATGCAGCCACTGAAGACAGAGGAATTTATCGCTCAGAAGACGGAGGACAAACCTGGACAAAGGTGCATTATGTAGATGAAAACTCAGGGGTGAGCGACCTTAGTATGGACATGACCAACCCGAGAATCATCTATGCAGCTTACTGGGATCACAGAAGATTCCCCTGGAAAGTGCAAAGTGGCGGACCGGGCAGTGGTCTTTGGAAATCTGTAGACGGAGGTAAAACCTGGAATAAGATGACCGAAGGTTTACCCAAAGGGGTGATGGGGAAAATCGGTGTGTCGGTTTCAAGAGCCAACCCCAACAAGGTCTGGGCAATTATCGAAGCTGATAATGGTGGCTTGTATAGATCAGACAATGGCGGTAAAAACTGGAGACTCATTAACCCTGACAGGTTACTAAGAGCCAGGTCATGGTACTATATGCATATTCTGGCTCACCCGACTGATCCGGAAAGTGTGTTCATTATGAATGCTCCTCTGGTGCAGTCAACCGATAATGGTAGAACATTCGTCAACTTAAATACGCCACATGGCGACAACCACCAGCTCTGGGTAAATCCGAATCAGCCACAATATATGATCAATGCCAATGATGGAGGCGCCAATGTTTCCGTAGATGGAGGAAGCAACTGGTCTACACAGAGCAATCAACCAACAGCTCAGTTTTACCGGGTCAATGCCGATAATCAATTCCCTTACCGCATCTATGGAGGACAACAAGACAATAGTTCGGTTTCTATCGCTTCCAGAGTAGACGGTGGAGGAATATCCAATGAAGACTTTTTCCCTGTCGGTGGATGTGAGAGTGCCTATTCTGCCTTCGACCCGGATGATCCGAAGTATGTCTATTCAGGTTGCTATCAGGGAATTATCCACGAGTGGAATGCCAAAACTGAGCAACTAAAAGATGTGATGGCCTATCCGTTCCAGGGCCTGGGAACCAACCCGGCCGATCTTAAATATCGCTTCAACTGGAATGCACCTATCGTAGCCTCTAAGCATGACCCAAGTGTGATCTACCATGGAGGTAACAAGGTGCTGAAGACATCAAACCGTGGTATCACCTGGGAAGAGATTAGTGATGATTTAACCAGAAACGACTCCACCCACATTAGTTGGGGTGGCGGGCCGATTACCAATGAAGGAGCCGGAGGAGAAATTTATCATACCATCTATTACATCGCTGAATCACCTCATACTCCGGCTGTACTCTATGTGGGAGCTGACGATGGTATGTTGCATATGACCCGAGATGGTGGCCTTACCTGGGGAGATATAACCATACCGGATGTTGGCGAGGGAATGGTGAATCAGATTGAAGTATCTCCACATGATCCCGCTACGGTTTATGTAGCCTACAACCGCTATAAGTTCAATGACTTTACCCCACACATTTTTAAGTCGACTGATTACGGTGAAAGCTGGACCCGACTGGTCAATGGTATTGCACCCGATGCTCATGTGAGGGTGGTTAGGGAAGATCCTAATCAGAAGGACCTGCTGTATGCCGGTACAGAAACAGGACTGTACGTGTCATTCGATGGGGGAATAAAATGGAATGCGTTCCAGCAGAATTTGCCTATCGTACCTATCACTGATCTGATGGTGAAAGACAATGACCTTATTGTAGCCACTCAGGGCCGGGCCTTCTGGGTAATGGATGATTTGAATCCACTTTATGAATTGGATGAAGCAGCACAAAGTAGTTTCTATGTCTATCAACCGGAGAATGCGATTCGGGATAATGCATTCAGGACGGGGAACCCATCTGCAGGTCAAAACCCATACCCGGGCTTTTCCATTATGTACTACCTCAAAGAAAATGCTGATAGTGTTGATATGACGATTGACTTTCTTAATGAAGATGGGAACCTCGTCAGACATTTTGCTACCGATGCAGATAAGGCTCAGGAAAAGCTGAGAAAGAAATCGGGGATGAACAGATTGAATTGGAACCTTTCAATGACCAATCCGGAAGGAGTGGAAGGAGTCTTTATGGGGCTTGGAGCCGGAGGCCACAGAGTAGCTCCTGGTAAATATACTGTACAGGTTACTTATGGCGATGAGCAAAAACAGCTAGAGGTGGAATTGTTGCCAGACCCAAGGTGGGAAGCTACTGATGCCCAGTATGCCGAACAGCAGAGCTACCTCAACAAAGTGAGAGGCGTTATCGATGAATTGCAAACCATGGCTAATGAAGTCAGGTCTGTCAGAGCACAATTGAAAGACCTTAAGAGCAGAATCTCAGATGAAGATTATCCGCAGGTTCACGAAATGGCAGACTCGATAGTAACCGAGTTGACGAAGGTTGAAGACTTATTGATTCAACCTAACCAAAAGACTTTTCAGGATGTTATTAATTTTCCAAACAAGATAGAGGCACAGTTATTACATATTTATGGAACCATTGACGGCATTGAACCACCAATGACAGATGGACAAAAAGCACGGGCCGATGATGTGATTGCTGATGCTTATAATGCTATGGATGAAGGCAGAAGGGTACAACAAATGCTGGATAGTCTTATGGAATTAATCAGAACCGAAGAAGTGCCATTCATTGCACCTAAAAAGAAGAACTAATTGGAAAGAAATATCATCAACGATTTGGGTAGCCTGGCATTGGCTACCCGTCTTAAAAACCTGAGTGAAAGACTGGCAAGAGATGTGGCACAGATCTATAAAGAATCTGCCTTCGACTTTGAGCCACGCTGGTTCACTTTATTCTATGCCCTGAAGGATGGTGATGAATTGCCCTTAACTGAGCTTTCGGTTATGCTTCAACAAACGCACCCTGCGGTTAATCAGGTGGCTAATGTACTGGTGAAGAAAGGATTCATTGAAGAAAGAAAGGATGAGTCTGACCAAAGGAAAAGATTACTGAAGCTTTCTGAAAAAGGTTTGAATCTGGCAGCTCAAATGGAACCGCTTTGGGCCAAAATAAAGGCTGCTAATGATGAGTTACTCAAGGAATCCAATAATGACCTTCTCACCAATCTGGAAGCCGTGGAGAAGGCCCTCGATGCAAAGTCAATGAAAGAAAGGGTTAAGAGCCAGTAAGAAATTCCAGCGCTGTGTTAATGAGTGTTATTTGATCAACCTTGTTAAGTCAATAACGTAAGCACTTACTTAAATTAATACTCATGAAAACTCAAATCACAACTTTCCTTCTTTTTTGTTCCTTATCCATATTCGGTCAGGACTTTGATCGGGCCAAAGTAGTTAACCGTCTGGCTAATATCATGAACAGTAACTATGTCTATCCGGAAAAAGGGAAAGGCATGCATGATCTCATTAGTAAGAAACTGAAAAATGGAGCATATGATCAGTATGAATCAGCCGCTGACTTTGCCAAAGCACTGGAGGATGACCTGAGGTCAGTAATTCACGATAAGCATATTAGAGTGGCTTTCGATCCCGAACGGGTAAAGGCCCTGGAAAACTCTGATCCTACAGGAGGTAGAAAGCCACCGGCCAACTTTGGCTTTCAGGAAGTGGAAATTTTGGAAGGCAATATTGGTTATCTGGACCTGAGAGGTTTCATGGACATCCGCTTTGCCGAAGAGGTGGCCGTCCCGGCTATGGACAAACTTATTCAGGCCGATGCCATCATATTCGACCTGAGAAAAAATGGAGGAGGGTCACCGTCTATGGTTCGCTTCATTTGTAGTTATCTGTTCTCCAAACCCACTCACCTCAATACCTTCTACTGGAGACCTGCCAATAATTATTCGGAAACATGGACTGATCCAAAGTTAGCCTCCCTGGTCAAAGAAGACATTCCGGTCTATGTGCTCACCAGCGACTACACTTTTTCCGCTGCTGAAGAATTCACTTACGACTTAAAGAATCTGAAAAGAGCGACTATCATAGGAGAGGTAACCGGTGGAGGAGCTCACCCCGGTGGACCTATTGTAATCAATCAGGGCTTTTATGTCAATGTGCCCCAGGGCAGAGCCATCAATCCTGTCACCGAAACCAATTGGGAAGGTGTAGGGGTTAAGCCCGATATTGAAATTGAGGCTGAGGATGCTTTGAACAAAGCCCTTGAATTAGCAAGAAACGCCATTTCACTGGACGTTAAAAAGTAACCGATTACATAATTTCATTATTTTCCCTCTGTTTATCGACACTATTTCAAAGTCGTTAAAGTCATCACTATGCTCAAAAATTATCTCAAAATTGCCTTCAGAAGCCTGATGAAAAGCAGGGGGACTTCTGTTATTAATATTGTGGGTCTTTCCATTGGAATGGCCTGCTGCATCATCATTTTCCTCTTCGTTCAAATGAATTGGGTTATGATAAATTCCACTCCAAGTCTGATAATATATTCAGGGTACTCACTATAGACGAAGCCTTGGGAGTTAGTAGTAACCTGGTAGGTATTACACTACCTGCTTTGGGTGAAGCGATGGATAATAACTTCCCCGAAGTAGTTCAGAGGGTAAGAATGATCCCACAGGGAAGGCAACTCATAAACTACGAACAACAAGGCTTTTATACAGAGCACTTTGCTTATGCCGAGCCCACACTCTTTTCTATGTTTGATTTTAAACTGATCGATGGAGATACAGATAAGGCCCTGACTGAACCCAATACTGTGGTGATGTCTCAATCCATGGCATCCAAGACTTTTGGTGGTGAGCCTGCCATAGGCAAGCGCATTGATATCGGTAATCAGTCAGGATTAGAAGTGGTGGGTATTATGGAAGATGTACCTCAGAATTCTCATCTGAATTTTGATGTAGTGGTTTCTATGCAGCAGGCAGATACCACTTCGGGGTTTGCACAGTTCCTTCGTTCCTGGCAGAGCATTAGCATGGTTACCTATGTTGAGCTGGCCAATCCTGACAGCGAGCAAAATGTGGAAGCCAAAATGGAGGAGATGATCCGCGCGAATGATGTGGGAGACAACTTTAAGGTGACCCTTCAACCTCTTTCAGATGTTCACCTTAAGTCGAGCGGTATTCTCTTCGAAAACTATAACCTCAACAAGACGGACATCAGCTATGTCTACACTCTGGCTGCTGTAGGTCTGTTTGTGATCCTTATTGCATCGTTCAATTTCATGAACCTTTCAACGGCCAGGTCGGTCAACAGGGCTCAGGAGGTTGGCGTCAGGAAAGTTTTTGGGGCTCTGAGAACACACCTCATCAATCAGTTTATGATTGAATCCGTGGTCTTATGTCTGCTCTCATTTTTCATTGCTCTGGTACTGGTAAGCCTTACTGGCGGTGTAGTGAACCTGCCTATTGAGCAAAACCTGGCATTATACTTTGTGGGCAATCCTGTGTGGATCGGGGGAGCATTACTCTTTGTTATCGTTTTGGGCTTATTTTCCGGTAGCTATCCGGCTCTCTTGTTATCGGGTTTTAATCCCATTTCTATTCTTAGAGGTTCATTCAAAACCAGCTCCAAGGGAGTGATGCTGAGAAAGTCTCTGGTAATTTTCCAGTTCACCATTTCCATCATCATGATTATTGGAACGGCCATAGTTTACGACCAGCTTCAACACCAAAGAAATATAGACAAAGGCTTCGATCCTGAGCAAGTTCTGACCATTAATGTAGGACATCCGAGTTTGCAACAATCATTGCCTGTTCTGGTGAATAAGCTGGAGCAGAGTCCTGAGATTATTGGAACAGCCAGAACAGCCAGTATGCCGGGGAGAACATTTGGTAGAAATGGGGTGCAGCCTGAGGGAGTGCCTCAGGAAGACACCTGGATTATATCAGTCTTCAGTTTTGATGAGAAATTCATGGAGCTGATGGATATGGAAATAGTTGATGGTCGGGCATACGATCGCGAAATGCAAACAGACCAGCAACAGGCTATACTCATTAATGAAGCTATGGCCAGAGAACTAACCTGGGATGAACCTGTTGGGAGAAAGATAACTTTTGGACAAACTGAGAGAACAGTCATTGGTGTAGTCAAAGATTTCCACTTCGCCAATATGAGACATAAGATTGAGCCTTTGGCCATGTTCTTTAACCCGACCGGAGGGGGCAACCTGGCAGTAAAGTTTAATGCGAATAATGCCAGTGAGACAGTAGCCTTCATTCAATCTGCATGGGATGAAGTCTTTCCTAACAGTCCTCTGGAGTATCAGTTTTTTGATGAGGAATTTGGTCAGCAGTTTGCTTCTGACGAGCGATTTGGCCGTCTGGTATTTAGTTTCACCTGGCTGGCTATTTTCATTGCCTGTCTGGGACTGTTTGGATTGTCTGCCTTTACAGCCGAGCAAAAGACGAAAGAAATTGGTGTAAGAAAGGTGTTGGGCGCAAGTGTGGGAGGTATTGTTCTACTCCTTTCAAAACAGTTCTCTCAGCTGATAATGATTGCCGTGGTATTGGCGATTCCGGTCGCTTACTATCTGATGGATCAATGGTTGAGTGATTATGAATATCGAGTGGATATTAGTTGGATGTGGTTTGTTGTTTCTGCTGCGCTGGCCTTGTTGATTGCATTGATAACAGTGGTGTATCAATCTGTTAAGGTGGCTAGTATCAACCCCTCCAGGTCGCTCAGATATCAATAATTTGCAAATTTTAACAAGTAATAATCCATCCATTGAAACTAACCTTGTAGTGGATGGTATTATAATTGTGTCCATTCCTAGAATAGGATCGTGAGAATTCGATTGAAATTTTTACATTGGATTCTTGCGTTTTAAATAACGTTTGACTGTTAACAGCGTTGAAATGAAGATGATGAGAAAGTTGATGATATATACCCTGATGCTTTTAGCCGTAAAGGCATCCTGGGCAGAGAGAGATACCACACAATATTTACAGCCTACAGAATCGCACATGAAAGAGGCGAGGATCATTGTTCAGATTCTCGATTATGTGCATTACCGTGATATTGATCTGAATGATTCGCTCTCTTCAGTCATCTTTGACAACTTCATTGAATCGCTGGACGGAAACAAAAACTACTTCCTGCAGAGCGACATCAAATCATTTGAGAAGTACAGATTTACATTGGATGAAGATTTAAAGCGGGGTAACCTCGTTCCTGCCTTCTATATCTTCAATATTTATAGAAATAGAATTTTATCGCGTCTCGATTACGCCATTGCTCATGCTGGCGATCGTTTCGACTTTAATAAAAATGAGTCATTCATGGTGGATAGAGAGGATGTGCCCTATGCTGCTTCTGAAGCGGAACTGGATGAACTCTGGAGAAAAACACTGAAGAGCCAGGCCCTAAGCCTGAAATTGAGTGGCTCTGAAGATGATAAAATCAAAGACTTATTAACGAAGCGCTATGAGCGTTTCCAAAGCAATGTAGAAAAGTATAATAGCAACGATGTCTTTGAAATCTTTATGAATTCATTGACGGAATCCTTCGATCCGCATACCAACTACTTCACCCCATTGAATGCTGAAGACTTTGAAATGAACAGCAAGAAGTCGCTGGAAGGAATTGGTGCCACCCTTCAACAGGATAATGACTACACAAAAATTGTGGAGCTAAGACCAGGCGGTCCGGCTTTCAAAAGCGGTGAAGTAGATAAAGATGACAGAGTGGTTGGTGTAGCTCAGGGTGCTGATGGAGAAATGGTTAGTGTAATCGGATGGAGATCTGATGAGGTTGCCGGCCAGATCAGAGGACCAAAAGGTACGCTGGTAAGACTGGAGTTATTACCGGCAGGGGCCAGTGCCGGAGCTGAAACCAAGACAGTGGCTATAGTAAGAGATAAAATCAATCTGGACGATGCCAAGGCAAAGAGCCAGGTGGTTCAAATGACTGAAAATGGTCAGGAGTACACATTGGGAATTATTTCCGTTCCAGACTTCTATCTGAATGCCGATGAGATGGAAACCAATCCTGAAGATTATACCAGTACAACCAACGATGTGAAAAAGCTCATCAAGGACCTGGAAGCACAGGGAGTTGATGGTGTTATGCTAGACCTGAGAAATAATGGTGGAGGCGCTTTGTTCGAAGCCATCAACCTATCTGGACTGTTCATTCCGGGTGGCCCTGTTGTTCAGGTGAGATATCCGCAAGACAGAAAAGAAGTGCTCGATTCTGACAATGCTCAAATGTTCTATGATGGTCCTTTGAGTGTGGTGATTAACAGATTCTCCGCTTCTGCTTCAGAGATTTTTGCCGGTGCAATTCAGGATTATAAAAGAGGAGTGATTGTAGGAGAGCAAAGCTACGGTAAGGGAACAGTGCAGCAGGTAAGAGGCTTGAATGACTTCCTGAGACAATCGACTGGCGATGACCTGGGTTTGATCAAATATACGATTGCTAAGTTCTATAGAGTTACGGGCAGCAGTACTCAACATAGAGGAGTTACTCCTGATATTGAGTTCCCTTCAGTTTATAGCGCTTCGGAGTTCGGTGAGAGCTCTCAGCCAAGTGCCCTTCCTTGGGATAAAATCGATCCGACTAATTTCAAGCCATTGAATTACGTGGATGCGAATTTGATCTCTTCTCTAAGAAAGCAGTATGATAAGAGAATGAAGGAAGATCAGTTGTTGGTAGATCTTCAGTTCGATATTGAGGAGATGAAGAAGTCGAGAGCGAGAAAAGAGATTTCTCTGAACTATGATGTGCGTAAGAAAGAGCAGGAAGACTTAGAAAAAAGAAGGGCAGCCCGTGTGAAAGTAGGTGCTTCTCTGACTGAGTTGGAAGCTAATCAGGTAGACGACCGCTCTCTTGACGATATCAAAGACCCATACCTGAAAGAAAGTATCAGACTGCTGGCAGATCAAATTCAGGCTGCCAGAAAGAAAGGATAATCTAGAGACGGTATCAATAATTGCCCAAGGCTCGTCATTCTGAATTTATTTCAGAATCTATGTTCCTCACAGAGACCCTGAAACTAGTTCAGGGTGACGCCACCAAAGTAACTATTGATACCGCTTTTTTATTTCAAGCCCATAGAGATGCCCGCCTATGCGGGAATGACGTACAGGGTTGATTTTGTTAGTGATCTTACCTGAGTCTGTTCATATCAGCTTCGGCTGCTATGTAGCCAAAGGCTGCCCAACTGGTTCCATCTAAAACATCAGCTAAAATTTGTTTCGCTCTGGCGGTATCACCATTGTACAAGTACCAGTTAGCCACACCATATCCCTGCGTAGCGAGACTCAAGGCTACATCTTCATTATCGGTTTTAAATAACTCTTCAACCGGTAGTTCTCCTTTATACATGAGAAGCCTCTTCAGATAGCTGTCATTCTCAATAATTTCCATGTCGGCATTGATTAGCCCAAGCACCTCGTTGGCTTCTTCCGACTTACCTTGTCTTTTCAGTGTCATATATAGCCAGTCAGCAGTAGCCACTATCAGGTCAGGGTTTTTGGAGTACTCCATGCATTCCCTGTAAATGGGCTCAGCTTTGTCAAATTCGGCTTTGAGGTAGTGGGCCAGAGCATAGTGATAAAGGATATTGAACTGGGTATTGGAAAGTGGAATGTTCAATCGGTTTGGTGCACCATCAGGCTCCGTATCCATTACGCCTTTGGGCATCAGTTCATGTGCTTTTTTGAAGTCTGCAATCGCCTTATTAAACTCCCTCAGACTGATATAGCGATGTCCTCTATGTCGATAGAGTTTGTGTGAATCCGGATACTGCTTCAGTCCATCAGAAAACACTTCAATGGCCTTTCGGTAGTCAGAAAGGTAAGCATACCTTCGTCCTAACCAGATGGTATTCATTTCCGAAGGGTCAGCTTCATAATTGGCTTGTGCTTCGTTCAAATTAGCTTCCAGCGCAGCGAGCTGTTCTGCCGATCGGTTCGGGATTTTCAATGAATCTCCCAGAAGAGACATGGCTTGAAAATCTTTTAACTGGTAGGTTTCTTCTTTTTGTCCACAGCCCAGGAGACAAAAAAAGGCTGATAGAATCAGCCCTTTTACAAATATCTTGTTCATGGTTATTTGGTTGTTAGCTTAAAAGACATGCCATTTTTCTTCTCATCAACCATTCTTCTCACATCCTCCAGCAGTTTTTTGGCATCATAGATAATACCATCTTTAATGGTGTATTTTACCCCGCCAGCTCTTTCTACTTCGTTGGCATCATTGAGTCTGATAAAACCAGTACCATAGAGCATTTTGAGGTTTTCCAGCGGGTTTTCTTCCAGAATTACGAAATCGGCATACTTACCGACTTCTACTGAACCCAGCATATCATCAGCCCCAAGCGCTTCAGCTCCATTCAGGGTGGCAGACATAATCACTTCGAGCGGATGGAAGCCTGCTTCCCTCAATAACTCCAACTCCCGGATAAACCCAAAGCCGTAAAGCTGATAGATAAATCCTGAATCAGACCCTGCGGTCACACGGCCACCACGGTTTTTATACTCGTTTACAAAAGTCATCCATAGCTGATAGTTCTCTTTCCAGGCCACTTCCTGCTCAGTTCCCCATGAGAACCAGTAAGAACCATGTGATCTCTTGCTTGGGCGATAGAAATCCCACAGACTTGGCAAAGTGTATGACTGGTGCCACTCAGCCGTATATGCCCGCATCAGGTCCCGGCTGGCTTCGTAGATGTTGAAAGTAGGATCGAGTGTGAAATCCAGTTCCAACAGCTCATTCATTACCTCATTCCATTTCTCTGAGTAAGGAGGTGCTGCCTGTTTCCACAATCTGCCCGCTTCCCCGAAACGATCCTGCTCATTTCTATAATTATAATCCAGACTATAGTTCTGAATTTTCTTATCGGTGAACATAGCTTCTGGGAGTCCGTACCAGTGCTCCATAGAAGTGAGCCCGGCTCTGGCAGAATTCAAAACATTCCATCGTACTACATCCATTTGTGCATGGTGCATGGCCGATCTTAACCCTAGTTTTTTATTCTCCTCCAGCGCAGCCTGCATAATATCTGGTGCTGCTCCAAAAAATTTGATTCCATCAGCGCCATTGGCTGCGTTTTGTCTCACCCAGGCTCTGGCTTGTTCTGGTGTTGAAATAGGCTCCTGTGAGCCTTGCCCAAAACCGGTGTAGGCGAAAATTCTGGGGGCGGTAATTTCGTTGTTGGCACTTTTCTTCTTGTGCTCCAGTACCCAGTCCAGTCCATTTCCTGCTGAAGGGTCACGAATGGTGGTTATACCATGTCCTAACCAGAGTTTGAAAACATATTCAGACGGAGTGCCTTGAGCGGTGCCTCCAATGTGTCCGTGCATATCGATCAGTCCTGGAAGCAGGTACATGCCTTCCGCATCCAGCTCCTGATCTCCGGGATTGGCCTTAGGTCTGTCTCTGTCTCGGATTGGCACACCGGGATAACCTACATTGTAAATGCCTTTGATGATGTTCTTTTCGACTACAATATCTACAGGGCCTGTTGGAGGAGCTCCATTACCATTGATGAGGGTAACACCACGAATGATCAGTCGGGTGAAGGGACCTTCACCTTCAGCCCTTGGAGGTGCTTTTTGTATTTGGGCAAATCCTAGTTGGAAGGTCAGAAATGTCAGTGCCATGAAGCACAGACGAAGTGATAGTTTCTTCATAAAATTAAAGGTTGACGATATCAAGATATTGATTTCATCAACCTTTAACAATATGCTTTATATGAGCAGCTTACTCGCTGGACCCGGTTCTTTTGATTCTGGTAAGCACTAAGGGGAATTTTTGGCCTCCCTGTGACCATTCACCAATAAATTTCTCATCCTTCAGTGTGCCTTTGTAATGACCTCCAGCCTGATTGATGGTTAATTCCAAAGTCTTGTCACTGTATTTGGCCTCATCCATTTTATAACCGAATGCATTTTGATCGGGACTATCCATGGTGGCCGAAAGCTTACCTTCACTGTTTACCACATGAAAGACTATTCTCATGCTCTTTCCCTGCACATCGATAGAACCTTGCCAGTTACCGGCAGCTTCATTCAAATCTGTGTCTTGAGGAAAGAATAATAAGAGACCGAATAATAAGGTAATAACAGCTTTCATAGCAATTTCAATTTGCTTGCAAATTACGAAAATTGTACCAAACTGATTTCTCAGAGCATGGACTCAAAGGCTTGTTTACTTTTTACTGCACCTCACTTCTCAGTACCTCAAGAGGTGGTTTACTCACAATTCCCCTGCTATTGGCCAAACCAATAAGAATTGTCAGGCCGGTAATGACCAGATAGACCAGAATGATTGGAAGTAAATTCGGAACAAAGGGCGTTTCGAAGGTATAATAGGCCAATCCCCAGCTTGCCAATAATGAGAGAATAATCCCAGACAGGGAAGCCAGACTACCCAGGAAGAAGTACTCAAGACTGTTAATGCTAAAAATTTGGTTTCTGCTTGCCCCCATTGTTCGAAGTAATACGCTTTCTCTGATACGCTGATATTTGGAAAGAATCACAGAACTAACCAAAACCAATAGGCCGGTAAGGATACTGAATAGAGCCATAAAACGTATGACAAATGAAATCTTGCTCAAAATATTGTCGAGTGTATTCAGAATAAGACCGATGTCGATGACGGATACATTCGGATAGTTCTTCACCACCTCTCTTTGAAATAGAGCTCCTTGCTCTGCATCTTTCACCCTGGTAATGAGTACATGAAATTGAGGAGCAGGCTCCAGTGCTCCCGTTGGGAAAAGTGCTAAAAAGTTCGTTTGTACCCTTTCCCAGTCAATCTCGCGGGTACTGCCTAAAATGGTCTCAACAGGAACTCCCTGCACATCCCACACAATAGTGTCTCCTAATCTGATTCGATTTCTTCGGGCGTAATCTTCATCGAGACTCACCATGATGTTCTGCGAATAGAGGTTTTTGACAGAGTCATTCATGTCCTCATTAATGCCAAAGAATCCACTGGAAAGTGTTTCTGACTCAATCAGGCTATCTCTGTAGGTAACCCGCCACTCCCTTCGGAAAGGAGAGCTCCTTAATTCGAGGGTGGAGTCATTCACGACTTGTTGCAGAGTATAGCCATTGACAGACTCCATGCGCATGGTGACAACGGGTACTTGTTGTAATACAGGCAGATCATAAGACCTGGCCATCGAGGCGAGTTCCTCTATCTGATGACTTTGAATATCAAAGACCATGAGGTTCGGCCGCTCATTGTCTGTAGTTATTTCTACCTGATTTATGAGTAATGCCTGGATAAAGTAGAGTGTGGTAATTAATGCCGTACCCAAGCCGATAGAGGCAATCAGTACCAGACTTTGATTGTTAGGACGGTAAAGGTTGGCCAGGCTTTGTCTCCAAACGTAACTCCATTTTGAAGGAAAGAATTTTTTCACCAGCCACATGCTGAACCTGGCTACCATGGCCAGGAATCCAAAAGAGAATGCAATAAAGAAAGTAAAGATCAGGCTCTCGCCAAGGTTTCCAATCTGGATAAAGGCGAAGGCAATTACAAAGATTAAGATGGCAGTGTAGACCAGCCACTTCAGGCGATCTTTATGAGAGTTGGGATCAGAATCGACTCCTCTAAGTGTAATCAGTGGCGATGCTTTGCGAATACTGACAAGTGGCGCTAAAGCAAAGAGTACAGAAACGAATATTCCGGTCAGCATTCCACCAATAATAGATGGCCATGATAAGGCGATATTGACTTCCACCGGTAAGAAGCCAGCGAATACTTTGGGTAGAATGGTCTGTATGAAGGTACCTGCAATGGCTCCAAGTAATGAACCCACAAAACCTGCAGCACCAATCTGAATCAGGTAGATGAGAAAAGTATCTTTACCCGAGGCACCAAGACACCTCAGAATGGCCACTGATCTGATTTTATCTTTCATGTAGATATGAACAGCACTAGCCACACCTACGCAGCCTAATAGCAGAGCGACAAAGGCCACGAGATTGAGGAAGTCAGCGAGGTTGTCGAAGGTTTCCCCTGTTTCTTCTTTTCTTTCCTTAACGGTCTCGCTGCTAATGTCATGCATTCTCAGCGTGTCACTATCTATGGCAATTTGATCGGCAATATCGAAATCCTCCGGAGGATTGGTAAACTTGTAAAAACGTCTGTAGTAAACCCGGCTTCCCCGTTGAATGAGCTCAGTATCGTCCAGATATTTCATGGGGATATAGACGGCCGGAGCAACTAAAGTGGCGCCTAAGGTTTGAGAAGGGGATGAGATTAAAGCTCCTTCTACCTTAAAAGTGACCAGGCCAATTCTGATGGAGTCGCCAACCTGAACATCATACTGAATCATGACACTTTGGTCGACCAATGCTTTTCTGTCACCATCCCTGAATGTGCTTTCTGCTTCAGCAGGTTCAGTTTCTATCTTGCCATAGTAGGGAAACCTGCCTTCAAGCGCCCTTACATCAACCAGCCGGCTTCCCTGGCTTTTAGGAAAGAAGGCCATAGAGGCAAAGGAATTTTCGAAAGAGACGTCATGCTCCAATGTATCGACCAGGCCATAATGAAAGGTGGAATCATTACTTCCTAATTCCAGATCGGCACCCAGCAATTCCATGGCCTGGGCATTGATGTCATCTTTCAGGTTATCACTAAAGGAATTGATGGCCACCAATGCGGCAATACCGATGATAATAGAAGATATGAAAAGCAGGAGTCTGGATTTACTTCTCCGGCTATCTCTCCAGGCCATTCGAATAAGCCAGGCCCAATCTGTTTTTCGTTTATTCGCCATCAGACAGTCGCAGCTTCTTGTCCATGACTGTCACTGATCACTTTACCTCCTTTCAGCTGGATGATGCGATCAGTCTTTTTGGCTAATTCCGGATCATGCGTCACCAACACCAGGGTGGTGCCCAGTTCTTTATTTAAATCGAACAGGAGCGATTCAATTTTGATGGAGGTTTCCTCATCAAGATTTCCGGTAGGCTCATCGGCAAAGAGTATTTTGGGGTTATTTGAGAATGCTCTGGCAATGGAGATTCTTTGTTGCTCCCCACCTGAAAGCTGGGTGGGATAATGATCATGTCTTTCTGCCAGACCTACCCTTGAAAGCAATTCCATCGCTCTGGCTTTAATGCCTTTTTCTCCCCTAAGTTCCATGGGTACCATAATATTCTCCAGCGCTGTGAGAGTAGGGAGTAACTGAAAGTTTTGAAATACGAAGCCAACATGTTCATTTCTCACTCTGGCTCTTTGGTCTTCGTTTAGCCTGTCCAGGGTGGTGCCATTCAGTCTTACACTTCCCGAAGAAGCACGGTCTAAACCGGCACAGAGTCCTAGCAATGTTGTTTTTCCACTTCCCGAAGAACCTACAATGCTGAGTTTATCTCCCGAGTTAATGGAGAAACTTATGTCAGAGAGTACCGTTAATGCTTTGGTTCCGCTTTGGTAGGTTTTGGAGAGTTGCGAAACTTCCAGAATGTTGGTCATAGATTTAGTGGATGATTTATATTCAAAAGACGCAAGAACTAATATTTAGTTCAATGGTTTTTATAGATAAGAAAAATTGCTCGACAAATGTTTAAAGTGCTTCAGGTAGGTAGTCTGGTACTAAGTTTTATTGTAGCCACTTGTCTTATTCAGGACAGCAAGAAGCGAATCGTCTTTTTTGGAGACAGTATCACGGCTGGTTATGGTATCAATATGGAAAATGCCTTTCCCGCGCTAATACAGGAAAGGATTGAGGAAGCCGGAATGAATTACGAAGTGGTTAATGCGGGCCTGAGTGGTGAAACTACAGCTGGGGGATTGAACAGAATCGATTGGATTTTGCGGGCCAGGCCGGATGTCTTTGTGCTGGAGTTGGGAGGTAACGATGGGCTACGGGGTTTAAGCCTGGAAGAGTCTGAGAAGAATCTCAAGGCCATGATAAAGAAGGTTAGAGCAGCTAACCCTAAGGCAAAAATCATATTGGCGGGCATGCAGATTCCGCCAAACCTGGGGCAGGACTACACTGATCAATTCAAAAATCTCTTTCCCGAAATTGCCAAAGAAATGGATACCGAATTGATTCCCTTTTTATTGGAGGGAGTGGGAGGTGACCCACAGTTGAATTTATCTGATGGTATTCATCCTAATCAGAAGGGACATGAAATCGTGGCCAAGACAGTTTGGAGTTATCTGAAACCGATGCTCTAACGCCTGAGGAAGGCCTTATACTTTTCCAGAATTAGTTTAGTGATTTCATATTCACTTTTACCGATGATTTGCCCATCGAGAAAATTGCAGAACTCCATAAACTCATCAATCACCCGATCATCTATTCGGGTTACCCGTTTCACCAGTTTCTTGTTGAAGTATTTCTCTCTTTCGGCCTGGCGCTTGTCCTGAAATTCTTTTGACTTCTTGTATTCATTGATAATACGACTTTGCTGAATTCGCTTGTCAAAGTCATTGAAGACACCTGAGATAACAAAACCGATTTCCCCGTTTTTGACGACAGGGTCTACTTGAATTTCGTTCCAGTCTGTCACGTTCTTGGGGATTCTGATACCGATATCCAGTGTGTCGAATTTTGGCCGTTTGAGATAGAAATTGTCGGTTAGTTGAATCACCTGTATGGAGTCCAGTTCGTAGGCAGCAGGCTTGAGTTTGAAAATAACGGTTTCTGAAAAATCAATCTCGTCAAAGTTGAGCGCGATACTGAGTGTTTCGAATCCGATAGATGATATCTGCAGTGTATCTCCTTTTTCAACCCTAAACTGGAATCTTCCATCGACAGAGGCACCAATGCCCTGGCCTTTATTGGAAACCAAAACACTGGCATAGGGTACAGGGAATCCGGTTTCAGCATCAACTACCTTACCACTCAATCGTTCAGTTTGGGCCTGAACCATCAGCGAGGATGCCAGAAAGAAGAATATGATTAATACAAACTTCATTACAGGTAAGACACCTAAAATTGGTGAATAGCCTGTCCTGAATGAAACGATTAACTGTTTTTAACCGAGTGGTTACCTGAATGAGTAAGCATTCTGTAGAAAAAAACCGACAGCCAGGCAATACCTACCAGAAAGGCCATAAAGTAGATGTAGTTATTGTCTACAGTAAAGGTAAGGTCCGGAGTTGTTACGGTAAAGTCTTCTACCCCAAGAGTGTCTTTCAAGCCAAGGTCTATGCCTCCCAGGGCAAAAATTAGTACCACCGGAATAATCATAAAACTTGCAAACAGCACCTTAAGGAGTAGGGGAGTTTTAATAGATCTGGTTCGCTCATAAGCAGCAATCTCATCCATAATGGACCTATTGAAGCTCAATGAAGGCTCGTCCATTCCCTCATTTTGAAGCAATTGCTTCAGTTCTTTATCTGATAATTCAAATTTGCTCATAGCAGAGATTTAACCTCCGTATCTAACAGTTTTTCAAGGGCTGCCAGCAGTCTTTTTCTGGCTCTGTGCAATCTAACTTTTACATTAGACAATTCCCAGCCAGTAATCTCGCAGATTTCGGCCAGGGAGTTTTCATTCAGATAGAATAATGTGATCACTATCTGATCTTCGCTTACCAATAATTCAAGAGCTTGCTGAATATAGCTGCTCCGTTCATCTTTCTGAAGCTTTCTCCATTCGGATCCGGACTCGGCATAAGCACTGGAATCTTCAATCACATGTCCTTCTATATCCTGCATATCCAGCTTTTTTTTCTTGAGCCTGGTTAGTGCAGTGTTATAGACTATGGTATACAGCCAGGTGGAGAATTTTGATTTTCCCTCAAACTGGTTGATATACTTATAGGCTTTGACAAAAGCATCCTGAGCTACCTCTTCTGCATCTTCCCTGTTCTTCATCATTTTAAGGGCCAGGGTAAATGCCATGCCTTTGTATTCGTCAATCAGGGCATTGAATGCAACCATATCGCCTTGCTTTACTTTAGCGATAATCAGTTCCATTGCATAAGATTCATTGTGCCCTTTCATTTTTTGACTTGGACTAAGCGGATCCTTTCGAGGTTACAGATGAAATGGAATTTATGGTTTTATATTCATTCTACCTGAGTGGCCAGGAAAATTATGGTCCAGGGTGTAACCAATTTGAGCAAGCCTAAATCAAAGGGGATAGAACTTAAATTTTGAATGTCATGGACGGAGCTTTAGTTGCAGCATTATTCTTCACTTTCTCGATTACGGGAACGGTTGGCTTGATATACTACTATTATCACACCAGACACAAAGAGAGAATGATGCTTATTGAAAAAGGAGCAGACGCCAAACTCTTTAAAACTGAGCCGAGGAAGAGAAATTACTTCTTTACTGTAGTAATGGGAATTGTATTTATCTGCCTGGGCTTAGGGATTGTTTTGGGTTCTGTTTTTGCCAGCGTGGCTTATGATATGGGTTGGATTCGACACGATGGTAACCCCATGCCATACTTCACTGCCATCTTTATAATGATAGGGGTAGGATTTTTAGTCTCCTATTTTGCCAGTCAGAAACTGAATAAGTAATACCCATAAGGTTTGGATGTAGAATCCCCGGTGAGAGCCGGGGATTTTTTGTTTACCCTTTATTCATGGGTTGCTGATGTCAATTGCAATCAGGAAATGATTTCCTGCTCAGGTCGAGGTGAAAGTCTATTCTTAATGAGTCATAATCCTTAATGTTTATTTCTCTGGTAATAATTTCCTGATACAACATGCTACTGGCTGAAAGTCTTAAAGGGACATCTATATTTCTCGAAATGCTAATCTTAAAGTTTCCAGAGCCATCAGTGATCTCTGTTAAGCATCCCCATTTAACAAAGCTTGCCGGTAAGGGCTTCTTACTAATGATGGAATTGACGGATCCAAAAATGATAATTGAGTCACTTGATTCTCCACGGTTTAAATTGTATTCTTTTAGTTGATATCCCCCATTATTGTCAGTTGGGATTAGAATTACTTCATTTTTGTTTGGCAGTAAATTACAACCTGTTGTCATAAAAAGAACCGTAACATATATGAATATTGGATTGGTTGTTATTGAAACGCCTTTGTTTTCCATGTGATGTGGCTTAAAAGGTAATAATGCCCTTCTGTCCGTTATTCATTGGAATGAAAAGCACCAGTTTTGAGTCATTCAGACTAAAATAAATTTTGAAATCCTGATTATTGAATTGTGCCATATAAACTACTTGTATGTTCATGTCTCTTGCAAAGGAGATCATATTTTGATTGAATTCACTATTTGAATCAAGCTCAACGATACTATTTATAAACACTTTTTGTTGCAGAAGCGTATTCCTCATCTCTGAAAGTAGCTCAATGGCCAGAGCCTGTCGATCCGGTTGTACATGAAAATGATTCTCATAAACGTTTTGAAGTTCAGTCTCAGTGAGAGAAAGGTCGTAGACCAGCTTGTTTAATTCTCTTTCGGCACTTTTCAATGGACTATGGCTGCCGGAGCAAGAACTCAAGAAAATAAACCCCACTAGTATGATGCTGAATCTGGAAGAGGTAAAAGATTTTAGCATAGTTGAGTTCTCCTATTTGTAGATGGATTCATTTGCAAGAGGTTGTTTAGGTTACTTTTGGGCAATTTGGTGATTGATAACTTTTAAAGTCTTTTTGCCCTTTTGGTACTTGGCAAAGTAAGATACATCAACCTCAATATTTTCATTAAATGGCCTGACTTCAGTAATCTCTGGTTTATAAAGGGCTCCAACTTCAAATACAGAGGTTTTAGGGTACCCATCTATGTTAGAAATAGCAAAACAGTAGGACTGAATTATCTCTCCACTATCGTTCTGTGCTGATCTATAAGGGTTAGTTTTTCTATGACTACTGAATATAAACGCCTTTGTACTATAATTACTACAGGACTGAATAGAACTGATCAGTTGAACAGTGGAAATATCAGTTACTTCTTTAATCTTAGTTTCCTGATCATATAGGAAAGAGCTGACTATCAGAAATAGAAGTAGTTTCATAGGTAAAGGCTAATTCTGCTTATATGTTCTGTACTCTATTGCTGGAGGTGCAGTTTCTTGTGATACTCTGTTCTCGAGTATATGGATCAGATAAAAACCTTTCAGGTTCCAGGTTTTCCTCAATGACTCAGCAGGGAATGGCTCCAGATTTCCTTTAAGGTCTTCAAGGTAAGCTTGTTTACCCTCAGGTGTAAATGAGAAAATGCGGTTTCCTGTTTGATAGGCCAGAACCCTCCCGTTCACCTGAGAATAGTGTGTTGGATAAAGCATCATTAAATCATTAATATCTTCTTCCGGATGAGCGAATGAGATGTTGATTTGATAAGTCACTAGGGTGTCAAGTCCAAGCCCGGAGCTTCTGTCGCCCTCGCGAATAGACTCATCAACACTAATGATCAGATACCCCTTGCCGTTGGCAAACAGGCTATCCTTTTTTTCTTCCATCTTAATAACGGTTTCAATGGATGACCTTAAAGCACTATCTGTTAATTCAAACTTTTCAATACCAGCCTGAAATACCTGTGCCTTTAATAGGTTAGAACATAGCAGTAATATGAGAATGATTCGCATAAGCTGAGTAAATTGATTGCATGATATTGCTGCCTGGCTGAAAGCAACTACCTGATTTATCCACACCTGCCGCACGATTGTTGAATTCTTCAAAAGCTTTAGCACCATCTTCTCTAACCCATTCGATTGGTTTGACAGAAAATTGTAGAGATGAAGTTTTACGGCTCAATAATTCGGATATCACTTACGCTCCATGTACCCTTTTTTAAAAGTTTTGCTTGTACTTCAACATTTTCTATTGCGTAGAAAAAATGAATGGATGCAAGGTCTTGGGTGATTTTGAACTCAAGAATTTCAATGTAATTTTTTCCTGTTATATCACTTTTAGACGCTACCATAATTTGTGTCCCATCCCTTTCAAAACCCTTTAGTTCTTCAGTTATCTGAGATTTGACTATAAAGATTTTCTTTCGTTCGTCATTCAAGTCTAAATGCAAGTAATTTTTGAAATCGGATTGGAAAAGGACGCTTGACAGAATCAATTGATCTTCTGAAGTGGAGCTTTCTTGAGCTGTTGAAATTCCAAAAAGAGAGAGAAATACAATGACAAATAACATAACTAACTACTTACCTTTTTTTAAAATTGCCTGAGCATTGCTTCTCCAGACTGATTGACCATAAACATCCTTTTCGAAAAGATGTCCTTCCTCACCAGGATAATCCGATCCGTCTGTCCAATCGCCAAGATGAACTAGCTCGTGTAACAATGTAACCCCAACAAGAAATGCAAAAGAATCGGCAATTCCTGTGCTAGGTATTGAACTCTCTAAATCCATTACTAAGTCGGAATCGATATATATGGCATTAGGTTCTTTGTTCCCATCGAAAATACCGTAAGTATCAGAATTACAGGTAGCACAAAAGTTATCCAGTTGCTTTACTCTTATTTCAGGGCCTTCACCCCACCTAAGTTGCTTTTTTATAACTTCTGCAGATAGGCCTGTATATTTCTTGATGGCTTCAACGATCAAGGTGTTGGAAGCGATAGTTGGTATTTGATTTTTAAGATATTCTGTGAGTTTGGGGTATTTGGTTGCATAATCAGATCCCTTAGGATATTTGACTAATGGAAAACAGATGATGGAGCCTGAACAGTTTCTATATTCCGAACCTCCCCCACCTCCTGAGCCACCGGCATCGATAATGACATCATGATTTGGACTCTCTTCCCAGTAGACATCAGTGTAGCAGTCGGCATACATGAAATACCGATATGGATCGTCTTTTGTCCCTAAAAAGTACAAGGTGCAGTTCTCATATTCAACTAGCCCATAGGTATTTTCATCATCTTCCAGCGGGGTAAGATTTCTTTCCCCTCTAGATTGATTTTTGTAGCCAATAACTGAAGAATAGCTTTCCTGATGATCAGGGAAGATGACTTCATTGTAAGCCAAAAATAGATTGGCTAGTAGGTAATGCGAAACGACATTCTGTGGTAGACTAAATAGTTGACCATGCTGAAGCATGCCTATTCTCCTTTTTCCATCACTTTCAGTGGCAATGATTAAAGCTTCAATATACTGACTGTCTGTCCTGAATACGGGCAATGTCATTACCTCCGTTCCATTCTTCGCCTTAAACCTGGAAGCCTCATGAAAGGCAACCTGACCAAATGACTCATGAACCTGATCTGAAGAAGTTAAAACTTGTTTTACGTAGTTTTCGAAATCATCTGATTCTTGTTCATATTTTGATTGAGGAAGTTCAGTTAGAGTATCTTCTGGATATGTTTGACAGGCTACAGCCAGAAAAGCTACAATCACTGGCAAAATGCCAAACAGGTTCATTGTTTTCATGGTGATGGATGTTTTCAATTAACTCCATCAATTATAATTATCGCTGAATTTGTTTGATTAATCTGTGCTTTAAAAGTCAGTATTTACCTTAAAAATCACGGGTATCCGTGTAAAAATTCTTCTCTTGATCAGAATTTGGCCTTTTCAGAAGCTCAATGGAGCGTGATCATACGACATCATTAACGATGGGTGAAAGTCGGAAATCTTTATCCTGCCCAGTTTTCTCTGTCCAGACTGCGGTATTGAATGGCTTCTGCCAGATGTTCTATTCCGATGTTTTCTTTGCTGTCAAGATCGGCAATGGTTCTGCTTACTTTAAGAATCCTGTCATAGGCACGAGCCGAAAGGCCGAGCCTTTCCATGGCAGTCTTCAGCAAGGTCTTACCTGCTTCTGAGATTTGGCAGACTTCTTTTACCTTTTGACTGCCCATCATCGCATTGGAGTGAATTCCATGCTCCTTAAATCTCGCCTGTTGAACCTCTCTGGCAGCAATCACTCTTTCTCTTATCGTTTCACTGCTTTCAGCTTTTCTGTTTTGGGTCATTTGATCGAAGGAAACAGGAGTTACCTCTACATGCAGGTCTATTCTGTCAAGCAATGGTCCTGAAACCTTATTGAGGTAGCGTTGAACTTGTCCTGAACCGCAGACACATTCTTTTTCAGGATGATTATAATAACCACAAGGGCAGGGGTTCATGCTGGCCACCAGCATAAAGTTGGCCGGAAACTCAACAGATAGCCTCGCGCGACTGATGGTGACTTTTCGTTCTTCGAGTGGTTGTCGCATGACTTCTAACACCGTTCTCTTGAACTCAGGAAGCTCATCGAGAAAGAGCACTCCGTTATGGGCTAAAGAGATTTCTCCAGGCTGTGGTACTCCACCACCACCTACCAAGGCGACATCTGAAACAGTATGGTGTGGACTTCGATAGGGACGTTGGGTGATCAGCTGTGCATTAGAACCCAGCTTGCCTGCCACACTGTGAATTTTTGTGGTTTCTAAAGCCTCCTGCAAATTCAATGGGGGCAATATAGAGGGGAGCCTTTTGGCCAGCATGGTCTTACCTGCGCCAGGAGGACCAATCATAATTACATTATGTCCACCTGCGGCCGCAATTTCAAGAGCTCGTTTAATATTTTCCTGACCTTGCACATGAGCAAAGTCCGCTTCATAATCATTGAGCTGACTGAAGAAACTATCACGGGTATCATAGAAGATAGGCTCTATGCTGCGTTTACCTTCCAGAAACTCTATGGCTTCTACCAGATTGGTTACTCCTATGATATCCAAATTATTGACTATAGCCGCCTCATTGGCATTTTCAAGAGGAAGTATAAACCCTTTAAAACCCTTCTTGCGGGCTTCTATGGCAATTGGTAGAGCTCCTTTAATGGGGCGAAGGGTGCCATCGAGAGCAAGCTCGCCCATCACCACATAGCGCTCCAGTTCCTTGGCGATAATTTGCCCTGAAGAATTCAGTACCCCCAAGGCAATGGGTAAATCATAAGCAGATCCCTCTTTGCGAATATCGGCAGGAGCCATATTAACCACTACCTTCTTGCGGGGCATACGATACTCAAAGTATTTGAAGACCGACTCAATGCGGTGTTCACTTTCTTTGACTGCGCTGTCTGGTAAGCCTGAAAGGTAGAATTTGGTGCCATCAACTATGTTGACTTCAATGCTGATAATCTGAGCATCTACGCCAAAGACGGCACTTCCATATCCTTTAGACAGTTCCAACCGTGTGCTTCTCGATTAATTGTATGATGATGTGAATGACTTTGATGTGGATCTCCTGAATTCTGTCGGCATAACCGAAGTGCGGAACCCTGATTTCTACATCAGCCAATTCTGCTAATTCACCACCGTTTTTTCCGGTAAGGGCCACCACTTTCATTTTCTTCTGTCTGGCCATGGCACTGGCCCTGAGAATATTATTGGAGTTACCACTGGTGCTAATGGCTAGCAATACATCACCTTCTTTACCAAGCCCATCGATATAACGCGAGAATATGGCGTCATATCCAAAGTCATTCGATACACAAGAAATATGGCTGGGATCAGAAATCGCTATGGCTGGCAATGCTTTTCGATCTTCTCTATATCTGCCCGTCAATTCTTCAGCAAAGTGCATGGCATCACAATGAGAACCACCGTTGCCACAGCTGAAAATTTTGTTGCCTGCGTTAATGGCATCGACCATGAGCATGGCAGCATTTTCAATAGCCATAATGTTAGCATCATTAGAAAGGAACTGGTCTAAAACCTTTGCTGCTTCATTTAACTCACTTACGATTAGCTCCTTGTTCTCCATTGGGTTGAATTTAAATTATTTAGCATAATAAGCCAAAAAATACTTGAATAAGTCTAAACAGATTGCATATTAATTAGCTTGTGGTAGATGCCTCCCAGCTTTAGCAACTCCTGATGTGTACCTTGTTCTACAATTCGGCCCTTTTCCATAACCAAAATTTTGTCAGCATGCTGAATGGTACTTAGTCTGTGAGCAATGACAACTGATGTTCTGTTTTTCATCAGGTTGCTCAAGGCTTCCTGCACCAGTTTTTCTGATTCTGTATCTAATGCAGATGTTGCTTCATCAAGAATAAGGATGGGAGGGTTTTTCATAATGGCCCGGGCAATACTGATTCGCTGACGCTGTCCACCCGAAAGCTTTCCGCCTCTTTCACCGATATTGGTCTGGTAACCATGCTCTAGCTCCATGATGAAATTATGTGCATTGGCTATCTTGGCTGCCTGAACAATGTCTTCTTCTTTGGCATCGGGCATGGCAAAGGCAATGTTCTTGGCTACTGTATCATTAAACAGGATAGACTCCTGTGTGACAATGCCCATCAAATGCCTTAGCGACTTAATTTCAATATCCCTCAGCTCATGGCCATCTATGGAGATACTGCCTTCAGTGGCATCATAGAATCGAGGAATTAAATCAGCCAATGTCGATTTGCCAGCTCCCGAAGAACCAACCAGGGCCACCGTTTCACCTTTATTGACTTTCAGGTTTATGTTCTGTAGTACAGGTTCTTTCTCGTAAGTGAAACCAACCTGCTTGAATTCAATATGCTGACTGAACTGATCTATGATTACCGGATTGGTCTTGTTCTCAATTTTAGCTTTTTCATCTATCAGTTTGAAAATCCTTTCTGCCGATGCCAGTCCTCTTTGAATATTACTCACACTTTGCGAAATGCTTTTGGCAGGATTCAGAATCTGGCTAAATACAATAATATAGGTGAGCAACTGCTCAGCTTCTAAGTCGCTTTCATTACTTAAGACCAGATTACCACCAACAACTAGTAAGGTGGCAACCACAATGATTCCTAAGAACTGCGATACTGGTGATGCCAATTCGTTCTTGCGAGACATTGACATGCTGATCTTCTTATATTGATTGGTCTCCTTATTAAAGAGATCATTCACATAACCCTTGGCGTTAAAGGCTTTGATCACCCTCATTCCTCCAAAAACCTCATCCATCAGGTTAACAATTCTGCCCAGTGATTCCTGGCTGAGGAGGGCCTTCTTCTTCAGTCTTTTGACAATCTCCGAAATGATGGTTCCCATCACGGGGAAGAACACCAGAGTGAAAAGCGTAAGCTTAAAGGAAGTAGCAAAAAGAAAAGCGAGGTAAATAATGATGGTAGCCGGCTCCCGGAAGAATACCTTAATAGAACTGATCAGGGTTACTTCGATTTCCTGAACATCGTTAGTCATGCGCGACATGATGTCGCCCTTTCTTTCACCGGCAAAGAAGCCTAAGTGCAGACCGGAAGTATTGTGAAAAACCTTATCTCTGATTTTCTGGATCACCTCAGCCCTCATGTAACCCATGATGACGTTAGAGAAATAAGTGAATAGGTTGGAGAGGAGTGCTGAAGTACCAATAACAATACTGACGTAAATCAGCATACTGCTTTTACCATAGGTATTTCTTACCGCAATCAGTTTTTGGTAGAACAGCCCCTTGAAATAAGAGCCGCTAAATTCAAAGTCACCGACTGTTGCCAGCTTGGCTAATTTTTCTTGAGTTTTGGTTTCAAAAATAACCGTGAAAAGGGGCTCAAGAAGAGCCAGGTTTGTTAGGCTGAAAATAATGGCCAACAACGCAAACACGATGTATTGTGGAAAATACCTGTGATAGGGCTTGGCAAATGAAATAATCCGACCGTAAGTACTCATGCGCTAATCAGCGGGCAAGTTAGGTAATTAAAAGCTTTGTTTAGAACTCATGCTCTCTTTGTGGCAGGTTCCAGCGCAAGGAGAGCATGGTGATGAATGTATTGGAAGAACGTGCTTCAATTTCACTGTCCTTCTTTCTGTAAACATTCTTCCAGTCCAGGAATACGTTGTGCAACAACATGTAGCTTCCGGTTAGTTCCAGATAAGTATTGGTAGTGGATACACCCTGACCAATCTCGATTCCTGTCTGGCCGATCCGGGTATCAGTATCTAAAAGTGGATTTCCACCAAAATTGAGGTCGTCCCGGTCTTCTCCATAACTGGTCCTGATCAGTTTTCCTTGTACGAATAGTTTAGGAAGCGGTTGATATCTTCCTGCCAATATGATCTCCTTAAAGTTTGAGCCCATTGGATGCGCCAAAGGGTTTCTGGCATTGGTATAGCTCATTTGTGGTTCTTCATGCGCATAGAAGTAAGGTCTTGAAATATTCGTCTCTATCTGAAGGTCCAGGTTTTGGATGTCAAACGCATCGAAATATTCCACACCTAACTGAGTACCGAATTTAATCTCCCAGCCCTTGTCTCCAGACCTTAAGGCATCAATCTCAAAGTCATCGAAAATAAGCTGACCATAGATTCTTAGCTTCCTATTCCAATCATATTTCGCATCCATAGAAATGAGCACATTGGCGGGACTTCCCTGGAAGAGCTCAACAGCCCGAAGGAAAATGATAGGGTTGAAATATTCTATTTCAGATTTCTGTGAAACAATGTACTCCGAAAGGCCTATAGTCAGTCTGCTATTCACATCGACACCAATGCGATGCATGGCAAAGAATTTAGTGGGATAATTACCTTCTTCAGGAAATCCCTGATTGAAGATAATATCGCTGGTCATTTGACTGAACAGGTTGGTATAGGTCAGTCTGCCCACTCGCGTATTGGTCTTGGCAAAGAGAAAAGGGGACGAAAAATCCGACATGATCATCGAGCGCAGTCCATTACCAATGAACTGCTTATCGTATCCTGCCTGAACATCAATGCTTTTGGTTAGATTAAAAGTGAAATAGCCTCGCACATGAAAGTAATCCACTCCGGTATCGCCAAACTTTTTCCATGAGGCTTCATGGGCCAAAGCTCCATTCGGAAAGGCCCTGTCGTATACGTATCCTGGAAACTGTGATTGGGAAGTCGTCAATAGGGTATAGAAGCCAATTTTGTTGTCAATGGCTCCCTGAGCTTCAATCCCCCTGGTATTGGTGTAAAGCAACTTATCAGAATCAGTCTCTTTACCCACTGTAAAAGTCATGGCCGGGTTGATTCTCACATATGAGTCCCCGCTTTCATAAACAAACAGATCTGATTTACGCTCATAAGCCAGGTTCCACCAGTGTTTCGGATTCTTGTTGTATTCCGAACCGGTATATCGCCAGTTGTCATTCATCAGGAACTCGTAATTGAACTGGTCCTGCGGAGACATATTTTGATACTCTTCTTTCAAGGTCTCCAGGAAGTTGGCTAATTCAATCCTTCTGATGGGCTTGAACGAGGTTTGAATAATGTTTTCTCCACCACTATACCTGATTTGAAACCGATCGATCAAATGATAGTAATCTCGATTATAGGGAATGAATGTGCTTTGCGACCAAAGCATATGAGCAGATAAACTCAGAATAAGGACAAAAAATAGCTTTTTCATAGTAGCATGTCGCGGTGAAGATAATAGTTAGTAGGGCTATACAGATAGAAAAAACTCAATTGATTGATTTTTATTTAATTATAAAACTGAGAAGTTTGTGAAATATTCAGCAAGTCACTACATTTGCAGTCCTTTTTGAGGGAGATATAATTTAGAAGCCATGAAGAAAGACATTCATCCTGATTATAAACCAGTTGTATTCTACGATACGTCAAGCGAGTTCAAATTTTTGACGAAGTCTACAATGAATTCCAGCGAAACTATCGAGTGGGAAGATGGAAACACTTATCCATTAGTTAAAGTGGAAGTATCTTCTGCTTCACACCCTTTTTACACTGGTAAGAAACTATTTGTTGATACTGCAGGACGTGTTGAGAAATTCAACAGACGTTACAAGAAGTAAGTATCTGAAAATACACAAAGCATTATTTGAAGTCTCCATTTTTTCAGATGGAGACTTTTTTATTTTTGTGCATGGACATTTCGCTTTTCGATTCTCCCCAGATCAGAACACAGTTACTGCCATTCACATTTACCCGTCCGGTAGCTGAAATCCGTGTAGGTATTCTCACCATCACTGAAAAGTGGAAAAGGAGAGGGTTTCTGTGTGGTTTCAGCACGCAGGAATATTTACAAAACAAGTTTGAACCAATTCAGACCGCTCTTGAAGTCAATGGAGCGCTATGCCCTGATGGTGCAGTAGTTGCTGCTATTAATAGCCTGAAAGAAGGCGAAGAATTGGTGGCAGGCGATCATATTCTCGCTAGACACTCTGGTGGAGGTAAGTCAATTGCCTATCCCGAGCCGGTTACCTTGATCCAGCACACCTGGGATATCTTCTCCAGGAACAGAGAGCAGATCATTGCAGATTATAAGTTGATTACCTCAGGGAGGACTTCTCAGCCCTTGTCAGATCCACATACCATTGTTTATGGAAAGGAGAATCTTTTCATAGAAGAAGGAGCACAAATCAGAGCTGCTATTATCAATGCAGAGAACGGCCCGGTGTATATAGGTAAAAATGCACAGGTGCATGAAGGAGCTATTATTAGCGGAGCCTTTGCTCTTTGTGAAGGATCACATGTGAACATGGCGGCTAAGATCAAGGGAGATACCACCATCGGTCCTCATTCTAAAGTAGGAGGAGAAATAGGCAACTCTGTCGTTTTCGGATACACTAATAAGGGCCATGATGGTTACCTGGGGAACTCCGTACTGGGAGAATGGTGTAACCTTGGTGCCGATACCAATACATCCAATCTCAAGAATAACTATGCTAAGGTCAAGCTTTGGGATTATTCTACCGGAAGATTTGCCGATACCGGATTGCAGTTCTGTGGTTTAATGATGGGCGATCATTCCAAATGCGGAATCAATACCATGTTTAATACAGGAACCGTGGTTGGAGTAGGAGCCAATATTTTCGGTTCCGGTTTCCCTCGCAACTTCGTGCCTTCTTTCTCCTGGGGAGGGGCTTCAGGCTTTGTGACTTTCCAGATCAGAAAGTTTAAAGAGGTAGCCGAAGCTGTAATGCATAGAAGAAATAAGGAGTACGATCAGGTGGAGCAGGAAATGATTCAACATATATTTGATGAAACTGCTCAATATAGAATTTGGGAAAAGTCATGAGGTTTCAGGATATACCAGGATTAGAAAGCACTAAAAGTCAGCTGATTGAAGCAGTAAAAGGAAATCATGTGGCCCATGCACAGTTGTTTGTGGGTACCGAAGGATCTGCCAATCTCGCTATGGCACTGGCCTTTTCTACTTACCTTAACTGTGAGGCTCCCGGTGAAACGGATGCCTGTGGAGCATGTCCCAGCTGTGTTAAGAATAGTAAATACATTCATCCTGATGTGAACTTTGTATTCCCATCAGCAGCAACTCCAAAGTTCAAACGGGAAGACGCTACCAGCGAGAAGTTTCTGGTAGAGTGGAGAAGCTTTCTTACTCAAACTCCTTATGGTAACGTCAGTGACTGGAGCAACCACTTCGGTTGGGAGAATAAGCTATTGATGATCCCGCGTCAGGAGAGTAGAAATATCATCAGAGCATTATCGCTCAAATCATTCGAGGGTAAGTACAAAGTAATGATCATTTGGCAACCGGAATTGATGAATGTCAATGCTGCTAATGGTATCCTTAAGATTTTGGAAGAGCCACCTCAGGATACCATTTTCCTGCTTGTAGCCAATGATTCCAATAGGTTACTGACCACTATCCTCTCCCGGGCACAGCAATTACGCATTCCTTCTTTCAGTGATGAAAACGTGAGAAATGTTCTCATCGAAAAAAGCAGCTTGTCAGAAGAAGAAATCAGCCGTATAGCCTATCGGGCTAATGGAAATCTGCGTTTGGCACTTTCTGAGATCGAAGGAAGTACCAACGATACTAATGACTATTTCAAGGACTGGATGAGGCAATGCTTCACCTACAACTTTGAATCATTGGTGAAGCTGGCTGATGATTTTCAGAAGCGAGGGAAGGAATTTCAAATCAATGTGTTGTCAGTGGCCAGCAATTATATGCGTGAAACCATGCTGAAAGGTGTTGATGCAGAGAACATTTCGCGATTACCCGATTTTGAGAAAGGCTTTATTGAAAAGTTTGCCGGAGTTTTTATCCCGGAAAAGATTGCCCGAATTTCCCCCAGCTTCGATGAAGCACAGTATCATGTTGAGCGTAATGCCAACCCTAAAATCCTCTTCCTTGATTTATCGCTTTCCATTGCACAAATTGCGAGGGCCAAAAGCAATTAGATGTTTAAGAAAGCGATTACTATTGGTAGGGCAGATAAAATAGACTTGCCTGACTTTCAACTCTTTGATATTGATGCAAAAGTTGACTCAGGGGCTTATACTTCTGCCATTAATTGCTCAAGAGTAAAGGTGAAAAAGGTGAATGGAGAGTCTGTCCTCAGCTTCTATATTCCGGGTAATCGCATTCATGAAAAGAAGGCCAGAAAGTTTTCAACGACCAATTTCGTCCAGAAAAGGATAAAAAGTTCTAATGGAGAAATAGAAGAACGCTATGTCGTCAGGACACATGTAGAGCTTTTTGGGCATAAAATTCTTGCGGAATTCTCTCTTTCTGACAGAAGCAAGATGAAGTACCCTATATTGTTAGGCAGAAAACTACTCCGATTGGGGTTTGTGGTTGACGTAAGGAAAAAGAACCTGTCATTTCAAAAGAAATATAAAAATGAAGATAGCAGTACTCTCAAGAAATAGTCAATTGTACTCTACCAGACGACTGGTAGAAGCTATTACAGAAAGAGGACATGAAGCCCGGGTGATTGATCACCTGAAATGTGACCTCACCATAGAGGAAACAGGTCCAAAGGTGTATTATTTGGGGGAAGAGCTAACCGATATCGATGCGGTGATACCCAGAATTGGAGCTTCCGTTACATTCTATGGTACTGCTGTTGTCCGACAGTTTGAAATGATGGGTGTTTTCAGCACTACCTACTCTCAGTCCATTGTCAGATCGAGAGATAAACTCAGAAGTTTACAGCTTTTAGGTGGAGCCGGTCTTCCTATGCCTAAAACAGCTTTCACTAATTATTCCAGAGAAGAAAAGAGTCTGATCGATCACGTAGGCGGAGCTCCGGTAATCATCAAATTATTAGAAGGCACGCAAGGGCTGGGAGTGGTGTTGGCCGAAACCAGAAAGGCAGCCCAATCGGTAATCGAGGCCTTTCATGGCCTGAAAGCCAGAATCATTGTCCAGGAGTTTATCAAAGAAGCCAAAGCCTCTGATTTAAGAGTGTTTGTAGTAGATGGCAAAGTCGTGGGAGCTATGAAGCGTACCGGACAGGAAGGTGAATTCAGAAGTAACCTTCACCGCGGGGGTAAAGCTGAAGTAGTCAAGCTATCCAGATTAGAGAAAACTGTAGCGGTAAAAGCTGCCAACGCCATGGGACTATCAGTGGCAGGTGTAGACCTGTTGCAGTCTAGCCGTGGGCCACTGATTCTGGAAGTAAACTCCTCTCCGGGACTGGAAGGTATTGAGAGAGCCACGGGAGTGAATATTGCCGGAAAGATTGTGGAATACATCGAAAGAAATCAACCCAAAAAGAAAGGGACTATTTCCAAATTAAAGGCCTGATGAATATTAGAATAGGAACGAGGGGAAGTCAACTGGCACTTTGGCAGGCATATCATGTAAGAGATATGCTGGAGGCTGCAGGTTTAACCACAGAGATTATCACCATAGAAACAAAGGGAGATAAAGTGCTCGATGTTTCAATTGCGAAAATTGGTAGCAAAGGGGTTTTCACTGAAGAGATTGAAGAGCAACTGGCCAATGGCCACATTGATATAGCCGTTCACAGCGCTAAAGATATGCAGTCCAGCTTACCCGATGGCTTTGAACTGATTGCCTTTATGGAGCGCGAAGAAGTTAATGACGTGATGATCAGTCATAAGGAGAATGTTTCTCTGTCAGATCCTGATTTACTGCTGGGAACTTCCAGTACCAGACGTGTGGCAACACTTCGTCATTTTTATCCCCATGTGAAAACGGTCCCGGTAAGAGGAAATCTACAGACCAGAATCAGGAAGATGGAAGAAGGAGCATGTGATGCACTATTGCTCGCCTATGCTGGAGTACACCGAATGGGCTATGATGACAAAATCAAAACCAAGCTCAATCTGAATGAATTTATCCCTGCAGTTGGGCAAGGCAGTGTGACTATAGAGGTGCATGAAACACTTTCTTCTGAAAAGAGAGATAGGGTAAAAGAGATCCTTAACCATGACGATACAGCCTCCTGCCTCATCGCTGAAAGAGCCTATCTGAAAACCATGGATGGCGGTTGCAGTATCCCTGTGTTCGGTTTGGCTCAACTAACTGGCGAAGAGATTGAAATTAAAGGCGGAATCATTAGTCTGGATGGTGGGCAAAGAATTCTTAAGGAAAAAAGAGGCCCGGTGACCAATGCGGAGAAGTTGGGAGAGCAACTTGCGAATGAAGTATTATCTTCGGGTGGAAAAGAGATTTTAGAAGAGATTAAAGAGAAACTCAATGATGAATAAAGTTAAAGTTTTAGGCCTTTTTGTAGCAGTTATTCTATCTGTAATGGCATGTGAAGGTTCAAAAACTGAATCTTCAACGGGTGATGTTGCCAGAGAAGTCGATTTGACCGGAAATGACTATCTGATTACAATTAAGACAAATCTGGGTGAAATGAAGGCGGTACTGTACGATGAGACACCACAGCACAAAGCCAATTTCCTGAAACTGGTGAATGAAGGTTTTTACGATAGCTTGTTATTTCATCGCGTGATTCAGGGCTTTATGATTCAGGGAGGTGATCCCAATTCCAAAGGAGCAGAAAGAGGTGCCAGACTAGGAAATGGTGGCCCGGGCTATACTGTACCGGCTGAAATCAATCCGGAGTTCTACCACAAGAAAGGAGCATTATCTGCTGCCAGACAAGCAGACGAGATTAATCCGGAAAGAGCTTCCAGCGGAAGCCAATTCTATATTGTACAGGGCCAGGTGTTGAATGATGCCAGTATTTCTCAGTTCTCCGGAACCAACTTCCAGGCGGTTGGAAGTGCCGTTCAGTATTTAATGAACGCTCTACCCGACCATGACCTGAACAGAATCTACCGCGAAGCCTACGAGCAAGGTGGAGATAAGGCGTATGAAGAGAAAATTATGTCAACCCTCGATCAGTTAGAAGAGGCAACAGGAATCAAGGTGAAGAGTCCTGAAATGACAGCCAATAAGAAAGAAACTTATCAGACTATTGGAGGTGCTCCTTTCCTGGACGGTGCCTACACTGTTTTTGGACAAGTGATTGACGGACTTGATGTCCTGGATAAAATTGCCGGAACACAAACAGGACCTGGTGACAGACCGGTAGAAGATGTAGTCATGACTGTGACTGTAGAAGAAATGCCTAAACAGGAAATCGCTGAAAAGTATGGATATGACTTCATTATTCAATAAAAGACTAAGCCTTGCCACCCTGTTGGTGGCAGTGGTGCTCTTCGCCAATTCATGCTCTTCTGAAAAAGATGAGCTCGTGGTGATCTCAACACCATATGGTGAAATGACGGCAGTCTTGTATGATGACACGCCAATCCATAAGGAAAACTTTCTCAGGCTGGTGAAATCAGGACAATACGACTCGGTACTATTTCACAGGGTAATTGAAAATTTCATGATTCAGACTGGCGATGTTTCTACCGGTGTAGCAGGGGAAGCAGTAGACTACATGCTTGATGCTGAATTCCGTCCTGAAAAATATATCCATGAGAAGGGAGCTTTGGCAGCGGCAAGAACAGGCGATGCTACCAACCCTCAGAAAAAATCCAGCGGATCACAGTTTTACATTGTACAGGGAGAAACCTATGATGATGAGGGACTGGCCAGTCGTGCAGAGCGCAGGCAATACCTTAAGCTCAATGGGTTATTCACCAGAATGTATCGGTCTGAGAGATACCCTGAACTGATAGAGAAGGTAGAATATCATAGAACCAAAAGTGAAGAAGATTCTACTTATAACTTCAATGAAGCCTATCAACAGCTGGTATGGAATTCAATTGAAACCATTGAAAAGGAATTTGGTGACCAGACTGATCCGGGTTATCCCGATTGGGCCAGAGAAATTTATGCTACTACAGGAGGCACGCCACACCTAGACGGAGAGTATACTGTTTTCGGGAAGGTAGTAGAAGGCCTCGATGTAATTGATAAGATTGCGGCAGTTCAAACCGGAAGGGGAGACAGACCTGTACAGGAAGTTCGCATGACCGGGAAAGTAGTAGAGATGCCCAAGTCAGAAATCACAAAGAAGTACGGAATCCAATATCCAGAAGAACAATAAGCATGAAAATACTAATCACAGGTGCTAATGGTTTGTTAGGTCAAAAACTAGTCAAACTCCTGCTAGATAAAGGTGAAGATGAGCTAATTGCTACGGCAAGAGGCGTAAACCGATTGCCTTTCCCTGAAGCAGATTACACCTATGATCAGATGGATATTACCGATAGAGATCAGGTGCTGAGGGTAATTGAAACCTATCAACCTGAAGTAATTGTCCATACAGCCGCCATGACCAATGTAGATCAGTGTGAACTGGAAAAGGAAGCCTGCTGGGACCAAAATGTGAATGCTGTCAATTACCTTATAGAGGCATCGACCAGGAATAACTGCTTTCTGCTTCATCTTTCTACAGACTTCATCTTTGATGGTGAAGAGGGGCCATATGATGAAAAGGCAAAGCCAAATCCCGTGAGCTATTATGGCGAAAGTAAACTGGCTGCGGAAAAGCTACTTCAGAACTCCACTATTCAATATGCTATAGCCAGAACAGTACTGGTATATGGAATTGCTCATGATATGAGCAGAAGTAATATCATCTTATGGGTGAAGAAAAGCCTGGAAGAGGGTAAAGAAATTAAGGTGGTTGATGATCAGTTGAGAAGCCCAACCCTGGCTGAAGATCTGGCCATGGGCTGTTATCTGATTGCTAAGAAAAAGGCACCGGGAGTTTTTAACATCTGTGGAAAGGATCTGCTCAACCCTTATGAGATGGCTATAAAAACGGCCAGCTTCTTTCATCTGGACACGAGTACTATGCAGAGGGCAGATGCCAGTAGTTTTACTCAAACAGCGAAGCGCCCTCCCAGGACAGGCCTCTTAATAGAAAAGGCCCGTACCGTTTTAGGATACGAGCCTCATTCTTTTGATGAAGGGATAGCGGTTGTTGCTGAGCAAATCAAGGCTTAGCTTAAACCGCTCCGGTTGATTACTAATTCATTTCTTCCTTCTTCTCTTTCTTGTCAGCATTTAAGGCTATCCAAAGAAAGGTTAAGAATCCCCCTACCGTAATTGTAAGGCATATGATCATTCCGATTATTGCTTCCTGACTCATTTTTTCACGAATTTTTTGTAGAACCATTTGTTAAATACTACGGCAATAATGAGTGCCACAGCCCATTGTGTTACAATGGTAGCATTGCTGAATCTGTCGAACAGATTCCAGTTGCCTTCAGCATCGAACCAAGGGTAGTCACTGTATCCTTGATTCATCCACCAATAAACGAGGAATAAGCCTGCGACAAAGTTGAAGTAGATCATTCCGGCAAAGTATAGTTTGGATACTTTGAAGTCAGAGTTCTGATCGATAAAGTCCTTTTTGAACTTCATAGGTCCGTATCTGATAATCAGGAACGAGATAAAGATTCCACTCACTAAAAGACCTACGCCCCAGACCCAGTCCTGATTCTCAAAGAAGTCGAGCCACCAAGCAGATGGGAATCCTATGATGAAACAAGAAGCACCGGCAATGATGGCTGCCTTTTTCTTAGGTATCTCATAGTCGGTAAGATTACGGATAATCAGTTGCATCATGGGTAATATGGAGCTAAAGGCCGCCATGGCAAAGGCTCCGAAGAAAATCCAGGAGAGGAAAGGCCCTCCCGGCATCTGTGCAAATAATTGAGGTAGAATAGTAAATACCAGGGCTGTATTTCCTCCATGCAGGAAGTCAATGGCTTCATTAGGTGTAGCAGCCATTGCAAAAACCGCTGGCAGAATGGCCATAGCTGCCAAAAGTGCTGCTGTATTATTACCAAATGCACCAAGAAAGGTGTTTAATGTAACATCTTCCTTATCTCTTGAGAAGGACCCGATGGTAATCATTAAACCCCAACCAGCCCCTGTACTCCAGGCAGAATCGGTAATCGCTTCAATCCATATAATTGGATCTTTAAACTTTGCGACATCTATGGTAAACAGGTATTCAAGTCCTTCAACACCTCCCGGCATTTGGATCGCAAAAGCAGATACTACTAAAAGCAGTATAAACAGGGTTGGAATTAAAATCTTGTTTGTCTTTTCCAGCCCTTTTTTAATACCCTTACCCAGCACCCAGATGGCTATGGTAATGGTGAACATATAGCAGAGTACTGCCTGCCAGCTTGAATTCGATAGGCTGGACCAGAAATTCTCCATGAAGTTCACATTAGGATCTGCGAACTTCTCATTCATAGCCCCTGAGCCAAAAATGTAATTCACCAGGTTTTCGGTATTCAGAAGGAAGTACCTAAACGACCAGCCTGTTACTACTGAATAATAAAAGGCAATTCCAACCGTCACCAGAGTAACGAATGTACCCATCCAGTTGAACTTCTTTCCCGATAGGCTCCCGAGCGAACCTAGTGTTCCTTTTCTGTAATGTTTACCGATGGCTAATTCTGCCATCAACAATGGGATTGACCAAATGACCAGAAAGAACATCCATAAAATAATGAATGTACCCCCATGCTCTCCGGCTATCCTTGGAAACCTCCAAAGGTTACCGGCACCAATGGCCATACCCAGTGCGGCAAGAATGATCCCCCACCGATTACTAAATTCTTCCTTTTTCTCTGCCATAAAAAATCTACTGTTAGGATTAGATTTTGTTCAATATCAATGTTTATGAAGCCGGACAAACTAATTTTTTTGGGCAGAAACTCAAGTTTTAATTGAGAACGGCAGATAATCGATTGCCATTCATAACCTCCTGAAACAGACTTCTCTTTGGTAATAACTCATCTGATAAAATTTGCTTGGTTTTTATGTAGAAATTGAAGAATATTCTTTGTTAAAACTTTTCAAACTTAACCTTAAAGACTTTTATATGGCCGTTAAAATGAGCGATGAAAATCGTGGCCAATGGGGATCCAAGTTCGGATTTATCATGGCAGCTGCCGGTTCAGCCGTAGGGCTCGGTAACATTTGGCGCTTTCCTTACATCACAGGTGAAAATGGGGGAGGCGCTTTTGTTTTAGTGTACTTGCTCTGTGTGGTGCTGATTGGTGTGCCACTACTTTTTACAGAAATGGGATTCGGTCGAATGACCAAAAAAGGTACGATAGGTGCCTTTAAAGACACCGGAGCTAACCCTTTCTTTATGGGGGTTGGAGCTATTTTAGCACTATGCGTTAGCTTTTTCGTTTTGTCGTACTATGGTAATATTGCAGGCTGGACAATCGGCTACATCTTCAAATCAATCAGTGGCTCAGGTGGTACTTTTGAGGAATTTGCCTCAAACCCTATGAACACTATCCCGCTGATGGGGCTCTTTACTCTCATCACTATTTTTATTGTACGGGGAGGTGTTTCCGGAGGAATTGAAAAGGCAGCCAAAGTGTTGATGCCTATCCTGTTCCTGCTCATCGCTATTGTGGCCGTAAGGTCTCTTACGCTGGAAGGAGCTATGAAAGGGGTAGATTTCTATATGAACCCTGACTTCAGTAAAATTTCAGCGACCACCTTTTTGGTGGCACTGGGACAAGCCTTCTTCTCCATGAGTATCGGTTGGGGTATCATGATCACCTATGGTTCCTATCTACCCAAGTCGACCAGTATTATCAGCTCAGGTATCTGGGTGGGTTTAATGGATGCCGGAGTGGCCCTCTTAGCAGGCTTTATGATTTTTCCGGCAGTTTTTGCTTTTGGCAAAGACCCTGCGGCAGGCCCTACATTGGTATTTCAGGTATTGCCTGAGATTTTCAGTAGTATGCCTGGCGGTGCCATTATCGGAGCGTTTTTCTTCCTGCTACTTACTGTAGCCGCCTTGACCTCATCTATATCCATGCTGGAAGTACCTGCCTCCTATTTCATGGATGAGAAGAAGTGGAGTAGAAGTAAATCAGCCTGGGTAGTGGGTATACTCTTATTCATTGTAGGAATTCCTTCAGCCTTATCACAGGGCGGTTCAGCCTTCTTTAGTGAAATGAATATGACCATGTTTGGAAGCACCTATACGGGTTTTCAGGATATTCTCGACTTCTTCTTCGGTACTTTCTTCATCGTTGTAGTGGCCTTCATTACCTGTATTTATGTGGCCTGGAAAATGCCAATTGAGCGAATAGTTAATGAGCTGGATACAGGTTCTCCCATGTGGAAGCCCAAGACATTCGCCTCCAATGCTTTTGTGTTTTTTATCCGCTACGTGTGTCCAATAACCATCCTTTTGGTGCTCCTCAATATGATGGGACTACTAGGGTTCTTTGCTGGTGGCGGCTAATTGACTTTAGCCAACTGAAATTGAAAGTCCTGTACCGAAAAGTGCAGGACTTTTTTGTAGTTTCAAACCATGGCCAAAGACCACAGTAATTTTTTTAATGACGTCTACGAGGTGGTTAAACTAATTCCGGAAGGAAGAGCAACCAGCTATGGTGCAATTGCCAATTACCTGGGAACTAAAGGGAGTGCCCGTATGGTAGGTTGGGCGATGAATGCAGCTCATGGCCTGGACGATGTACCCGCCCATCGGGTAGTCAATCGGGCTGGTATATTAACCGGTAAACATCATTTTGAAACGCCAAGCCGTATGCAGGAACGCCTCGAGGCAGAAGGCGTTGAAGTGAAAAATGATAAGGTCCAAAACTTCAGGGAGGTTTTCTGGGACCCGAACGAGGAGCTGGCACTTTAGTTTCCTCTTTTTCAACTAATTTCGCGGGTATAATTATTTGAGTTGAGCAGAAGCACAAAAACCAATCGGCCCATCGAGCAATCTCGTCAGGAAGGCAAACGGAGATTCTTTTTCGTTTTAAAACTTGCTATCCTATTGATAGGACTGGGGTGGAGGGTCTTTTATGAAGAGAGTTTCAACAGACTTCACCTGGACAGGAATATACTGCCCGCTCTGTTCTACTATTTCACCAGTGTTTTGCTGGTTTCTTTCGGCCGAATTTCTTTGGTCTATTTATACCTGAAGAGAAAGCATAAGGAGTCAGATTATAAAGACAACTTCATTGTAGGTATCAACCGCATTGCCTCAATTCTGCAGGTAATCATTCTGCTGATCTCTCTGCTCTATTACTTCAACATTGAAACCAAGGAGTTTTTTACTTCAATCAGCATTGTAGCAGCTGCAATTGCCATTATATCCAGAGACTACATTGTGAATATGATCAATGGCCTGATTCTCATGTTCTCGAATCAGTTCTCACTGAATGAATATGTGAAGATTGGAGAGCATAGTGGTAGAATTCTGGATATTACTCTGCTCAATGTTGTGCTGCTCAATGATGAAGACGAGATTGTTTACATTCCCAATTCTCTGATGGCCTCGTCTTTCGTTGTCAATAGCTCCAAGAAAAATTTCAAGAAGCTCAGCTTTGACTTTGAGTTTCTGCCGGATGTACTGAAAAATGTAGATCATCTGGAAAACTACCTGGTTGACTCATTAAAGTCTGAGTTTAAAAATATCAACCTGGAGAAATTCAGTTTGAAGGTAGATTCAATTAAGAAAGATGCCATTGCGCTCAAATTGCACGTTACCTTAGACCGCAGACAGAAAGACCTGGAAAAACCAGTTCGAAGATTTATCAACAAGTCGATCTTGAATTATTCAAGTGAAGCAAAAAATCAAAAGGAAGAATAAAACGATTCAATGGAAGCTCTTTTAACCTCTGAAGGTGTTATCGCATTACTTACCCTGACATTTCTCGAAATTGTTCTGGGAGTCGATAACATCATATTCATCTCAATTATTTCTAATCGATTGCCTGAGAAACAGCAGGGAACTGCCAGGAATATAGGGCTTGCCCTTGCTTTGGTAATGCGTATAGGCCTGCTGTTAGGGATCAGCTGGATTATTGGTTTTACTGAGCCCCTATTTAATTTACTCGATCATGATGTGAGTATTAAAGATCTGATTCTAATTCTTGGTGGTTTATTCCTGATTGGTAAGAGTACAACTGAAATTCATGAATCGCTGGAATTGGATGAACATGAGGAGAAAACCAAAACGGTTACCACGATGGGTAAGGTGATCCTACAAATCGTTGCTTTGGACATGGTATTCTCTTTCGACTCCATTCTTACAGCTGTAGGTTTAACAGAGCATATTATGATCATGATTGTGGCAGTGGTTCTGGCCATGATCGTTATGATGACTTTTGCCGGAAAGATCAGTTCTTTCATCAATAAGCACCCGACATTACAAATGCTGGCCATGTCCTTCCTGATTCTGATCGGCTTTATGCTGGTACTTGAAGGTATAGGAAAGCATATTGAAAAGGGCTATATCTATTTTGCCGTGTTCTTCTCATTGACCGTTGAACTGCTCAACATGCGTAGGCGTAGAAATGCATCTAAAGTGAAACTGAGAAAGCGGATTACACAGTAAAACTCTGCGCTCTCAGCGACCTTGGTGGTAAAAGTAACCGCGGAGAATTAAGACTTCCTTGAGATCAGCAACAAGCCGATAAAGGTCAGAGCTCCATTCAGGGCAAGGATAAAGAAACCGAACCAATTGTCACTGGCTACTTCAATGAAATAAGATAAAATAGGTGCTGCTAAACACACCGGAAGGACATACTTGTCTATAACCGACCTCTTGGTAAGCAATCCGAAACTGAAGAGGCCCAGTAATGGACCATAGGTGTATCCTGCTGCCTTAAAGATGGAGTTGATAACGCTATCGTCATTAATGGCGTTGAAGATGAGAATCACCAGAAACAGCAGTACAGAAAAACCGATATGAACTTTCAGTCGTGTTTTCTTCTTCTCTTCTTCTTCCTTCTTTTCAAAATTCAGAAAATCGACACAAAAAGCGGTTGTTAAGGCTGTCAGAGCAGAATCAGCACTGGAGTATGCTGCGGCAATGATTCCAAGCAGGAAGACAACTCCGGCAAAAGTCCCCAGATGATTCAGGGCCAGCATGGGATAAAGCGTGTCTGTTCTCTCAGGTATGGCAATTCCCTGACTGTTGGTATATAGAAAGAGTAAGGCCCCCATCCCTAAAAACAGCAGGTTGGCGAAAATCAATACTACGCTAAAGCCAAAGACATTTTTTTGAGCTTCCTTCAGGTTTCGGCAAGTCAGATTCTTTTGCATCATATCCTGATCGAGTCCTGTCATCACAATGGCGATCAGGGCACCGGAGATGAATTGCTTGGGAAAGAATAGTTTATTGCTCCAGTCCCAGACAAAGATTTGGGACATTTCACTCTCTTTGATTTGCGCAAATGCCTCACCAATAGACCAGTTCATTTCACGGGTAATAATGAAGATAGTCACTGTTACAGCCGTGAGCATGAACAATGTTTGAAGAGTGTCTGTCCAGACAATGGTTTTAATGCCTCCCTTAAAAGTATAGACCCAAATGAGCAAAATGGTGGTCATCACACTTACCCAGAAGGGGACACCAAAGGCATCAAATAAGGCAGTTTGCAAAACGATAGCTACCAGAAATAAACGGAAGCTGGCTCCTACTACCCTTGAAAGCAGAAAGAAAGCGGAGCCCGTTTTATAGGACCAGAAACCAAATCGCTGCTCCAGATAACCATAAATGGAAACCAGGTTGAGCCGATAGTAAAGGGGCATGAGTACTGTGGCAATCACAAAATAGCCCAGTAAATAGCCGATCACCACCTGGAAGTAAGTGAAGAAGCTATTACCTACTTCGCCCGGCACGGAGATAAAGGTTACCCCTGAAAGAGAAGCCCCAATCATACCAAAAGCCACCAGGTACCATGGGCTCTGGCGGTTGGCAGTAAAGAAAGTCTGTGTATTGGCCCCTCTCGAAGTCAATCGTGCAATAACAATCAACATCAGGAAGTAGCCACCTATTAGGGCAATAACCAGGGTTGGACTCATGGGGTAAATATATCAGTATATCAGCGATCAGAAAACAGTATATCGGAAATCAGGGCACGAGTATTTCACTTTGATCCTTGGTTACGGTCATTGCTTCGTCACAACCTTCCGCTATGGCGAAGTTTGTTCCTCGCAATGACTGAGAAGAGACAGATCACTGATACACTGATTACTGATTTCCGATTAACCAATGCCCACCAACTGGTTATGCAGATGATTTTCATTAAATTTGACCCAAATTTAGATAGATATGCGATTAAGCTACCAAGAGCAAGAAAGCGTTGATGTGTTGGAAGAGGTGATTGAAGAAGACCTGTGTGATCTGGTTGTATTCAATGACGATGTAAATACTTTTGAGCATGTAATCAATATCTTAATGAAGGTCTGTAAACATTCAGCCGAACAGGCAGAACAGTGTACACTCCTGATTCACTACAAGGGGAAATGCACCGTAAAGCACGGTACATTCAAGGAGCTTAGACCTCTGTGCGAAAGTATTTTGGATGCGGGTATCACCGCAACAGTCATGTAATTATTTCCCCGAACCGACATTGAACTTCCCTCCGAAAATTGTTGAGAATGCCGTAGAAGAGATTTCAAAGCTGCCAGGAATTGGAAAGAAAACAGCTCTGAGATTGGTGTTGCATCTGTTGAAGCAGGACAAGGAATCTACTTCCAATCTGACCTCTGCTTTAAATCATTTGAGAGAAGATATACAGTACTGTGGTACTTGTCATATGATTTCAGACACCACCGACTGTACCTGCAGAACGATAACCAGAGATTTGTCTACCATCTGTGTAGTGCAGGATACTCCTGATGTAATGGCCATTGAAAATACAGCACAGTATAAAGGATTATATCATGTGTTGGGAGGAGTCATTTCACCTATTGAAGGCATTGGGCCTGAAGATCTGCACATCGATTCACTCTTTAGCCGGATTGATAAAAGTGATCCTAAGATTGAAGAAGTGATTCTGGCCCTGAGTCCGACTATGGAAGGTGATACAACTGCTTTCTATATCACTAAAAAGTTGAAGGCTTTGGGCATAAAAGTCACTACTATTGCACGAGGAATACCTATTGGAGGCGAGTTGGAGTATGCCGATGAACTTACTCTGGGTCGAAGTATATTAACAAGAACGATTTACGATTAGATTTTTAAAATGAACATGGTTTCAGACCGCATCTTAAACATGGCCGAATCGGCTACGTTGGCCATGGCAGCCAAGGCCAGAGAGTATAAAGCCAAAGGTATTAATGTAATCAGCCTAAGTCTGGGTGAGCCGGATTTTAAAACACCTCAACATATTCAGGATGGTGCTAAACAGGCGATCGATGAGGGAAAATATTTCGCTTATCCGCCCGTAAATGGTTACCTCGACCTTAGAGAAGCTATTGCTGCCAAATTCAAAAATGAGAATGGTCTCGACTATACTGCCGATCAGATAGTAGTGTCTAACGGAGCCAAACAGTCCATTGCCAATATCTTTCAGGCCATTATTAATGAAGGTGATGAAGTAGTGGTGTTCTCTCCATTCTGGGTAAGCTATTCTGCCCTAATTGAATTGGCAGGAGGAATTCCTGTCTATGTAAAGGGAAGTATCGAAAATGATTTTAAGGTAACTGCTGAGCAGTTTGCTTCAGCCATTGGTCCGAAAACCAAGGCCATGATCTTCTCTTCTCCTTGTAATCCGACAGGTTCTGTATTTACAAAAGAAGAGCTGGAAGCCATTGCCGAAGTAGTGCTTCAGCATGAAAATATGATTGTCATCTCTGATGAGATTTACGAGCATATCAATTATACCGGGGCCCATGCCAGTATAGGGGCATTGCCTGGTATGTTGGAAAGAACAGCCACCGTGAATGGTATGGCTAAAGGTTTTGCCATGACCGGCTGGAGAGTTGGGTATATTGGTGCCCCAACCTGGTTGGCTAAGGCCTGTAATAAAATTCAGGGTCAGTTTACTTCCGCCAACTGTTCTATTGCACAAAGAGCCGCTCTTACCGCATTGACTACCGATTTGGGTCCGACCAAAGCCATGGCCGATGAGTATTTGAGACGCAGAAACCTGGTGAAAGAGCTTTTAGATGAAATACCCGGTTTCAAAACCAATATGCCTCAGGGGGCTTTCTATTTCTTCCCGGATGTGAGCTCTTACTTTGGTAAATCTGATGGCAGCACAACGGTAGAGAATGCCGATGATCTGGCCATGTACATTCTTGAAAATGCACATGTCTCAGTGGTAACCGGAGGGGCTTTTGGAGATCCTGACTGTATCAGACTTTCTTATGCTGCTTCAGAAGAAGACCTGAGAAATGCTATCAGTCAGATGAAAACAGCATTAGCAAAATTGCAATAAATGACTTTTAACAACGCGGAATCACTTTTTGAAGCTTTCAGCAAACTCAAGGTCCTCGTCATTGGCGATGTAATGGTCGACTCATATATCTGGGGAGCTGTCAGCAGAATTTCACCGGAGGCCCCTGTGCCTGTTGTATTGGCTAAAAGCAAGGAAAAGCGACTGGGGGGAGCTGCGAATGTGGCACTGAACGTTCAGTCGCTTGGTGCTACACCAATTCCCTGTGCTATTGTTGGTGACGATATTGATGGTGAGTTCTTTTTGGAAAGACTTCGCGAAAGGGGTATTCCTGACAAAGGAGTAATTACCAGCTCTGAACGGGTCACTACAGTAAAAGAAAGAGTACTGGCCGGATCTCATCAGATGTTGCGTGTTGACTCTGAGTCGGACAAAGACATGAGCGAAATTGAGCAGAAAAGCCTCTTGGCTCATATCAAAAACCTGTTGCCAGAATGTGATGTGGTTATTTTCGAAGATTATGACAAAGGAGTCATTAACAAGACCATTATTTCGGAAACCATAGCTGCAGCTAATGAATTAGGTATCCCTACTGTAGTTGATCCAAAAAAGAGAAACTTCCTGGATTACAAAGGAGCCACACTCTTTAAGCCTAATTTGAAGGAACTGAGAGAAGGCTTGAAAGTGGACGTTGATCCGAAGGATATGGAATCAGTGAAGTTAGCAGCAAAGGCACTTCAGGAGGCTTTGGGAGCTAAAATGGTTATGGTTACCCTTTCTGAACATGGAGTGTTCATCAAAGACAATGGAGAAACCCACCATATTCCGGCACATATCCGCCAGATTTCAGATGTATCTGGTGCGGGGGATACTGTAATCAGTATTGTGGCCTGTGCACTGGCAGCTGGGCTTGATGCAAAACGTACGGCAGCATTAGCCAATCTCGGAGGAGGTTTGGTTTGTGAGTATGTAGGCGTTGTTCCAATCAATAAGGATGATTTGTTGCAGGAAGCCGAGGAACAGAAAATCTTTCAATAATGCCCTTCATAAATCTCAAAGACGTCCCGGCTAAAGAGTTACTCCCTGGTTTTTCAGGCAAAATGATTCATACGGAAAATATGACCCTGGCTTACTGGGATATCAAAGCCGGAAGCGTGCTGCCTGAGCACTCTCATGTACATGAGCAGGTAGCTGCGCAGGTAATCTCAGGAGAGTTCGAACTAACCTTGCAGGGAGAAACCAAACTGATGAAGGCTGGTGACGTGGCGGTCATTCCTTCAAACGTTAAACACTCAGGTAAGGCCATTACCGATTGCCGATTACTGGATGTCTTTAGTCCGGCAAGGAAAGACTATCAATAAGCAGCGAAAGCCGGAAATCTCTTGTTCATATTATCAGTCGTAAGCTGGGTCAGATGGCTACCGTCTTGATTCATTAGAAAAACCTCGGCTATTCCCTCTTCATTTTCCTGAGTGAAAACGATTTTCCCTTTACCATTGCTCCTGGCATAAGTCACATGTCCAGGGGTATCAAGTGTAATGCGACTTCCATTAGTGATGTGAACAATCTGCAATTGAGATTGTCCATCGACTTTAGCAGTCACCAATAGCTCGTCCTTAGAAATCCAGTCCTGAATAAAACAGGGATAATTCCCATTGCTGACCTGATCAATTTTATGGTCAGCCAGATGGATGACAAAGACTTGAGGAGAACCAGTTCGATTACTATTGAAAGCGATATGAAGACCATCGGCAGACCATTTGGGAATACCATCAAATCCAGCACTTTCTGTCATTTGAGTGATATTCCGTCCATTACGATCCATAATGAATACCTCTGAATCACCGGTTCTCGAAGATTGAAAGGCAATCTTTTGTCCATTAGGAGACCAAACCGGGTGACCATCTCGGGAGCTCAGGCTTGTCAATTGGAAAAGGTTCTGGGTGGTTAAATCCAGTCTGAAAATATTTCTGTGATTGGCATCTCTGTATGAATCGAATACGATTTCATGATTGGATGGACTATAATCTGATTGAAAGTCCTTTAACTCATGTGAGGCCAGTTGGCTTATTTCTCCGGTTTCTATGTTTAATGCGTATAAATCCCAGTTTTGATTTTTCTCACCCGAAAACAGTATGGTTTGGCCGGAAACATGACCAGCAATCAAATACAGGAAGGCACCTGACAGCCAGTAGGTTTTTATAAAGTACCTGGTTATTCTGATCATAACATTTTCAAAGCTATTCATTGACCCTGATTAGTCTGGAAAGATGAGGTGAATGGCAGATTATGTGACAGATTGCATAAAGCTGCCCGACTTTTCTTCTTTCGTCACAATTCATGCGGTATGTCCCTTTGTTTCGGAGGCCCTTCCCCAGGGAGCGTAATTCACAGAAACAAAATATCAAGCCATGAAGAAGTTAAGTACACTGTTTTTTGCACTATGCCTTTTATGTGTTACCCATGTGGGCAATGCTCAGGCCATTAAGAAGGCTGACCTTGTCAATGCCTGGAGCAAAATGACTAATATGTTTCTCACCACAACCAGGGATATGCCAGCTGAGCATTTTAGTTTTCAACCCACCAAAGACATCGCCCCTTTTGGTGATTTGGTTGGGCATACCATTGGAGCCAACTATCTCTTCGGCCCAACAGTCAATGGACCGAAAGTAGAGCGACCAGAATTTGATGCTGCCAATAAAAAAGAGGTAGTAGAAAACATGGAGAAATCTTTCAAATACATTGCCGATGCAATTGATCAGCTCTCAGACGATAATTTGAATGATGAAATAGAATGGTTTGGCAGTAAGATGACCCGTCTCAAGGCCATTCTTAGCATGACCGATCATGTGGAGCGGGAATATGGAAAGGTAATAACTTATGCAAGACTGAAGGGAGTTAAGCCTGCCGGAGGGCGAGGCTGGTAGTTATTGGCGGGCATGTAGGTCGATATCCTTATCAATGAGCGGATCTTTCTTACAGGCAGATGATCGATTGTTCAAAACCTCATTGGTTTGCTTGAATTATGAATGCAGATCGGGAACTCACCTGTGAGTTTGTCAAAGGGTTCTGAAGCGATTTACTGCCCGCTACTTTAATCTGTTGAGAATTGCTAATTATAAACAGTAGACTAGGTATATATGAGCTCACAATAGTTCTATAGCCACAATTAGAAAAGAATGAAGAAATTATTATTTACCCTCATTTTCATCTTACCTGTCAGTCAGACTCTGGCTCAATCATCATCTTCTCAAAAGCAATGGGCTGGCAGAGAGATAGATCTTCAGCATATTCAGGAAGTGGTTAATGAATACCACATGTATAACTCAGACAGGAATAAGGTTGGATCAATGATTTTTGGTTTCTGGTTTGAAGGAGGCAGACTTTGGGCCAGAGACACTTCGAGTTTTGATGATGGCAGTGTATATGAGGTGGCCCAATTTAGTATGGATACCACCAGCATGGAACTCAGGACGGATAAAACAGATATGCAGACTCCCAATGCAGATATTAAAATAGACCTGAACTTCGATAGTAAGAAGGTGACCGGACAGGCTGATGTAAAAAGGGCTAATGGAAATAACAATCACATTCCTATTGATGATGACTATGCCTATACCATTGTAAGAAGTGAGATTTATATGCTTCTGCATACGCTGAGCCTCCCCAGAGGAGATACCCTAAGTCTGGATGTATTGGTGCCGAATAGTTTGAATGTCTCCAAAGTGCAGCTTTATTATACGGGGGAAGAGCGTGTGACAACCGAATATGGCAAATTTCGATGCGATGTCTACTGGTTGAAGACTGATGGCAAAATGCCTGAAAACAAGATCTGGGTGAGCAAAAAGTCCCCGAGAACAATTGTCAGGTTTCATGTTCCTGCTGCCTCTCTCGATATAGAGCTGGTGAATCAGCGTGAATGGAAAAAGGATTAATGGAGTCCAACGGAGTCTGTTGGCTTCCCGATGGGCGCTACCTAGGTTATGCACTTTACGGTGACCCGAATGGCTATCCAATATTGTATTTTCATGGAGGGCAGGAGAGTCGTTTGTCTAGTACTTTTATGCATGAGGCCTGCTGTTCTATCGGTATTAGACTTATCTCACCCGAGAGACCAGGCATTGGACTGTCTACCTTTCACCCTCAAAGGAAATTCTCCCATTGGGCTTCTGATATTCAGGAACTGGTAAGGCATCTTCAGCTACCACAGTATTCAATATTTGGTTTATCAGGAGGAGCACCACATGTATTGGCCTGTGTAAGTGCACAGCTTAAGGGTCTTTCAAAGGCTGCTGTGGTTTCCGGTGCTGCTCCCTACAATTTTAAGGGAAGTTTGAAAGGGATGTGGTTTCCAGTACAGATGATGCATTATATGGCAAGGTTCAAGAACAATGCGCTTTTGAGTAAAGCCATTGACTATGACTATCGTGAACTCAGGGATAGTCCTGAAAAGAGGTTGAAACAACTACAAAAGCATTTACCGCGACCTGATCGTGTGCTGTTGAATACCAATCCCGATTATGGTATGGAATTTATAAGAGGGGCTCTGGAAGCCTATACCCAGGGTATTGACGGAGTTGTTCAGGAATGGCAAATGTATGTAAGGGATTGGGAGATCGATTTCGACCGCATTGAACATCCTTTAACCTTATGGTATGGTACAAGCGATAAAATGGCTCCACCCGCCAGGGCTGAGTTCTATGACAGACGTATTCCTCATACCAGGCTTAATCTGATTGAGAATGAAGGACACTTCTCCCTGATCAGGAATCACATTCGGCCGATTTTAAATGATCTCCTCCCCTGATAGGACGATAAGGTTTATTTCTTCTTGTCAGCGTAATCCACGACCAGACGACTCATCAATTGGATTCCGGTAAGCATTCCCTCATCATCTACATAAAAGTCTGGTGTATGATGCGGTGCAGCAGTAGCCGGGTCTTGTCCTTTGGGCATACCACCCAAAAAGAAGAATAGGCCCGGAATTTCCTGTTGGAAGAATGAGAAGTCTTCGGCTCCCGTAATGGCATTCATATTGGCATTTACATTTTCTGCACCAATAACATCAACGAAGGTGCTGCCCATCATAGCGGTTAATTCAGGGTCATTATAAGTAACCGGGTAACCTTTGTCGATACTTAATGTAGCTTCTGCACCATTGCTTTCTGCTGTGTTTTGCACCACGGTTCGGAATCTTTCGAAGAGGACTTCTCTCATGTCAGCATCCAGTGTGCGGATAGTACCTACCAGTTTGGCCTCTTCAGGAATGATGTTGCTTCTAACGCCTGCTTCAATTTTACCGAAGCTCAATACCGCGGCTGCGGTGGTTAAAGGCATACTCCTGCTCACAATGGTTTGTGCATTGTTGATGATTTGTGCAGCAGTAACAATCGGGTCTATTCCGGTCCATGGTGTTGAACCGTGTGTTTGTTTTCCTTTGATGTTGATCTCGAAGCTGTTTACTGCAGCCATAATTCCATTAGGGCGGTAATTCACTTTACCCACCTCGGTTTGTGCATTGATGTGTAATCCAAAAATCACATCCATTCCCTGAGTGACACCTTCCTTAACCATCAGTTCAGCACCGCCTTCTTCTCCCGCAGGAGCGCCTTCTTCAGCCGGTTGAAAAACGAATTTTACTGTGCCACGAATATCCTTTTTGACCTGGCTAAGCACTTCTGCAACCCCCATTAGAATGGCGACATGAGTATCATGTCCACAGGCATGCATAACCGGTACTTCTTCACCATTGTATTCACCGATTTGCTTAGATGCCCAGGGAAGATCTACCCTTTCTTTTACCGGGAGGCCATCCATATCTGCTCGCAGGCCGATAACCGGCCCGGGCTTGCCTCCTTTGAGAATGCCTACCACTCCGGTTTTAGCTACACCTTCCTGTACCTCTATGCCCAAAGACTTTAAGTGAGCGGCTATATAGGCGGCCGTTTTAAACTCCCTGTTGGAAAGCTCAGCGTTCTGGTGAATCCAGTGGCGCCATTCAATGACCTTGGGTTCTACTTCTTTGGCTAGTTCAAGGACTTTGTCAGATAAAGCATCTTTTTCAGGATTACCACCTGAGTTGGTAAAACCGTTGAATGTTGTAAGGATACACAGGCTGAGAACAAGGAGTGATCTTTTCATGGCTAATTATTTCCATGAAAATAATCATATTCCTGAAGTTCAGAAAAGCTTAACCTATTTCAGCGGAGCGAAGCTTAGCGCTATACTCTTTTACTGTCTTGATAAAGACTTTTACTTTTTCAGGATCGGTATCCGGGTAAACACCATGTCCGAGGTTAGCGATGTGTCGGCTGGTACCGAATTCATCAAGCATCTTTTTGGTGGCCTTTTCCAGTTCAGCATCAGGAGCGTATAAAGCACATGGATCAAGATTGCCCTGTAAGGTCTTATTCTCTCCAATAAGTCTCCTTGAGTTCTGTATGTCCATGCTCCAATCCAGACCGATGGTTTCGCAGTTGAGGTGTCTCATTTCGGAACGGGCGAAGAATGCTCCTTTCGAGAAGACCGTGACCGGCACATCAGTGATAGCATCGCAGATTTGGGCGATATATTTCATGGAGAACCTGTTGTATTGCTCTGGTCCAAGAATACCTGCCCATGAATCGAAAACCTGTATCAGATCTGCACCTGCCTCTACCTGCGCCTTCAGGTAGTCAATTGTAGAGTCTGTGATCAGTTTCAGTAACTGATCCGCCATCATCGGATCATTGTATAGCATCCTTCTGGCCTTGGAGAAAGTTTTGCTGCCATGACCTTCAATCATGTAGCAGAAAATAGTCCAGGGAGCACCTGCAAAACCAATCAATGGTACACGTCCGTTTAATTCCTTTTTCGTGATTTTGATGGCTTCTAAAACATAGCCCAGATCACTTTGAACATCGGCTTTTTTCAGCGCTTTCAGATCTTCATCTGTAGAGACTGTTTTAGGGAACCATGGACCTTTTTTCTCCACCATCTCATAGGGAAGTCCCATGGCTTCAGGAATCACCAGAATATCAGAGAAAATGATGGCGGCATCTACGCCCAGAATATCCACCGGCTGAATGGTTACCTCGGCTGCCAGTTCCGGAGTTTGAGCCAACTCGATAAAGCCACTGAGGCTGTTTCTAACTGCTCTGTATTCAGGTAAAATTCTGCCGGCCTGGCGCATCAGCCAAACCGGAGTTCTTTCTACTTTTTCTCCCTTTGCCGCTCTGATCAGCAGATCATTCTGTAATTCCATGCGGCAAAGATAGGAATTGTTTCTACTCGTATAACCTCACTTTGCGAATCTTCATCTGGTTATACTGACTTTCCATTTTCACAAAATTCTGACCTCGTTTGGTGTACCAGAATCTGGTGGGTTGGGTGCCTCTATAATCCGTATAGATGATCCAGCAATCCATGGTTTTACCATTGGCGAGTTTGAGCTTCTCACTCCCTTCAACCTCAAGGGTGTAAAAGTCGGGTGGTGTTTGTCCACCCGGGTGATAAAAGTTCATGACTACTTTTTTTCCTTCACTCATGGGAATAAGAGAGTAAGTCTCCAGGTCTACTTCCCAGTTATAGGTACCTTCGGTAAGAGCCAATTCGAAGTCTGCCTGTTTGTTATCCAGGGCACTGTCCAGGCCGGTTACCTGATTCGCTTCGAAACTGAAAGCCTCTTTACCCTGAGTTTTGGTGTAGCGAATATGTTGAACCGGTTTCATAGTGTAGGGTTCACAGAAATATTCAAAGTGACCGACCCATTGTTGATTGGGAGAGTTCCACTCATGACGGATGCGCACGTATTCCTTTCCGTTAATGTTCACCATTTCGGTAGTTCTGGTTTTGATGGAAGCATTGAGCCTGCCATTCGCTTCATTGTAAACCAGGTCGGTTACGGTACCCATTTCCAGGTTCTTAAATTGTTTGAATCGATGTCCTACACGAATGGTGTCGACCTTTTGAGCATGAAGTGAACTTATGGTCAGAATGAAAAGCAGTGTGATGGTTTTGATCAGTTTCATATCAGAGTTTTTCAAGGAATGCTAAAATTTCAGAATAGGCGAGAGGTGAAGTATGGAAAGCAAAAACAGTTTCGACTTCCAGTCCATGGCGGTCGATTGCGGCTTTTACTTCAGTGAGGTATTGCGGTGAGAAAAAGCTTTTGTTCCGAGCTATATATTGCACCAGGTCACTCGCATAGAGTACTTTCTGTTTCGGCATGTAGAGCATAATCATCCGCTCACCGCCTTCTCCATTCACAGGAATGACCTGAACGGGTATTTCGGGATCATCCAACAACATAGGTTTATCCACCAGTTTGAACCTGGGCTTTTGGCGGGCTTCTTCATATAAATCTGGAAGAGGGGAATGATCAGCATCTAAAACCTTTCGAATAATCTCTTCATTGAGTCGATGGGTATAGATGGGGACCTTTCTGGCAGCAAACTCTCTGATACCACCAATGTGTGGCCAGGCATCAGAAGTGGAAAAAACCGCCTTGATGGGTTTGTCAGGGTATTGCTTTTTCAGATAGTCGAGGTGCTGTGCATTGTAACCTGATGAAATGGGCGATTCAATAATCAGAATGCCATCTGCCTGAATAATATGACCTACATACCAGCTCCCCGGAATGGTATACAGATTATCCGCCACTTTGATCGTCTGATCGATGGGCAGAGCGGTTTCCTCTACAGGTTGTGCTGGTGGTGAAGCCGGTATGTTTTCAGGTATTTCAAATAAATCACTATCCAGTTCAGACTGAAAGCTGATGGAAATGATGGTACTGGATTGGTAGAGTTTCCCCAGTTTGTAAATTGACCATTGAGCCGGATAGCGGATTTCTCCGGGGTAGAGCCATTGCAAGGAATAGATAATTGTTGTTTTGAATTTTCCCCAGGGGTAATTGAAAACATCCTGAGGTAGAAAGCTTTCAATTTCGGCCTGATATAATAGAAGCGTGTTTGTGTTGATAAAGAGTTTATGGTCAAGTCCTTCTTTTTGATAGCTGATTACATGGTGTAGTGTACCCTCTACAACAGCATCTTTTTCCAGTTTCAGCGGATGATTGAGCGCTTCGAAAATCAATCGTTCCGGGGCATAGCGCAGCCATTCATCGTAGCTGGTTCTGTAACTGGCCGGCATGGGAAACGACCGATCTCCGAATTTCAAGAGACCTTTATCTTCATTAAGGACAAGCATTGTTTCTGAAGCTCCGGCAGATTGAAACTGCCTGGTAGATTCCTTTCGATGGAGCATGGTTTTCCAGATTCCTCTGGTTTCGTCTACCACCTGATAGGAAGTAATGAAGGGGCCGTTGGGATTTTCCGACTGCTCCATCCAGTGCTTGTGACCTACATGGGTCATCTGAATTTGCCGGATGTCTTTCCAGGTATCCATGCCGCCCATGGCCTGAATAACATCGGCCAGAATGGATTTGGCGTCCTGAGCTTTGACAACAGTCAGGCACAGGCATAAAGTGATAGTAATGAGTATTGACCTTTTCATGTGCACAAGAACAGGGATTTGGAACTTTGAAGTCCGTTAAATAGACCTTTTGGCTCATCAAATCGGCAGTTCGTTATTGGGGGAGGTCACTTGTGAGATGTCGATTAAAATCTATCGAATGTCGATGATTGGTTTTCCTTAACTTCACATTGCTTTATTTGCAACTGATGAAGTGGGCCGACCAGCGAAATATTTTTCTACTACACCTGTCTTTCTGGGTATTGTTCTTTGCCTTTAAGGTATTTGACTATGCGAATGATATACCGACCAGAATGGCCATTACACTGGTGATTTGTCAACATACATTCAGTGTGGTTGGGGCTTATGTTCATTACTTTTTCCTTCTTCCTTTACTGATTGAAAGGAAGAAAATTGCCCTCTACATTTTACTGTTGCTGGGTTTACTGGCAGTCTGTATAGTGGGAAGAGGTTTGCTTGAATCGAGGTTTATCAGTGGAATATTCAATACTGACTATTATGATACATGGACTTTCGCGAGAGTCTCCAGTATGGTTTGGACGCTCGGTTCTTTTGTAGTGTTTATCTCACTGATCAAATTCACTATTGACCGCTTTGTATTGGAAAATCAGAAGAGGGAGCTGGAAAATGAAAAGCTGAATGCTGAACTCAATTACCTGAAGGCACAAATCAATCCACACTTTCTTTTCAATACCCTTCATAACCTGAATTATCTCAGTCAGATTAAGAGTGATCAGGCCACCGAAGTCATTTTGAAGCTCTCCAATATCATGCGCTACATGATTTATGAATCGAATAAGCTGAAGGTAACTTTGGCCAAGGAGATCAGCTATATTCAGGATTACCTTGATCTGGAAGCGATTCGACTGAATAAAGCTTTTGATCTCCGGTTCAATATTTCCAGGGTTGATCAGCAATTGGAAATTGTGCCTCTTATTTTAATTCCTCTGGTTGAAAATGCCTTTAAACATGGAATTAGTGATCAGGAGCTTAAGAACTGGATTCAGATTGATTTGCAAAGCGAGGGGAATCAACTGACATTCAATGTTGAAAACAGTATTAAGAAAAAGGAAACGGCAAAGGAAGAAGCCTCTGGTTTTGGTTTGAATAATTTGAGAAGGAGACTGACCCTCTCGTACCCAAAGAAGCACCAACTCATCATTCAGGAGAGTAAAGATAATTTCAAGGTGAACTTAAAACTGGATATTTCATGAGCCTGACTTGTCTGATCATTGATGACGAACCCTTTGCCAGAAAGCTTTTGCTCGACTTCTGTGGCCGATTGCCCGATGTGCAGGTTGAAGGGGATTTCTCCAATGGTCTGGACGCGATGCAATATTTGAGTCAACATCCGGTGGACTTTATTTTTCTGGATATAAAGATGCCGGGCATTACAGGCATTGAGATGATCAACAGTCTGCGGAACCCGCCTAAAGTTATTTTCACTACCGCCTTTGCCGAATATGCCATCGATGGCTTCGAACTGGATGCAATAGACTATCTGCTGAAGCCCTTTGATTTTTCCAGGTTCCTGAAGGCCATTAATAAGGTAAGATCAACTCTTCCCCAGGAACCTGCTGACAAAGAAAAGGGGGCTTCTTCAGGTTTTATTTTTGTGAAAGATGGACGTGAACTCACCAAACTTCAGTTGAGTGATGTGTTGTACATCAAAGGACAAAAGGATTATGTGATGTTTGTGATGAGGGATAGGAGAGTGATGAGCCTCATGAATCTGAGAGACCTTGAGCAGGAGCTGGCAGGGAAAGCATTCGTCAGAATTCACCAGTCTTATATCATTAATGCCCATCACATTATCTCCATTTCCAATGATAAGGTGAAAGTAGGAAGTGAATTCCTGCCTGTTAGCCAAAGCTATAAACTGAGCTTTAGAAGCTTCATTGAGCAGTTTCAATAATACCTGAATAGCACTCAAAATGGTGCTGCATAAGGACTCCTCTCTGATTATTCAATCGTTTGCTATCTATTGATTAGCTTTGCGACAAAGGAGGAAATTATGTGTTTTTTGTTCGAAAACTTTAAGGATTGGAAAGCCTATTGTGAAGATCACGATATGGAGCTTTATGAGGCGGTGATTGAGTACGAAGTTTCAGAAAAGGAAACCACTGAAGATATGATCTGGAACGGTCTTTCAAATGCCTACAAGGTAATGAAAGACGCGGTTCAAACCGGTTTAACTCAGGATATGACCTCCCGTTCGGGGATGATTAATAACGGAGCGAAAAAGGTCTATAATTATCCCACACCAATACTTTCCAAGGAGTTTCAGGTGCTTATTTCCCGGGCTTTGGCCGCCAAGGAAGTGAATTCATGCATGGGCCGTGTAGTAGCGGCTCCAACTGCCGGAGCATCGGGTATTATCCCCGGAGTGATGGTCACCTTTCAGGAGCTACATCAGGTAGACGACAGAAAAATACATGAGGGTTTGCTGGTGAGTGCCGGTATTGCCCTGATTATGGAAAAGAGAGCTTCAATTGCCGGAGCGGTTGGCGGATGTCAGGCAGAAACAGGAAGTGCTGCGGCCATGGCTGCTGGTGCTATGGTATATTGTATGGGAGGGTCAGTCGATCAGGTTTTTAATGCGGTGGCGATAACCATTCAATGTATGCTCGGGTTGATTTGTGACCCTGTGGCAGGCTTGGTAGAAGTGCCTTGTGTTGTGCGCAATGCCAGTGCAGCGGCTATTGCCAATAGTTCGGCACAAATTGCCCTCGCCAATGTAAGTGGAGTTATTCCGGTTGATGAATGTGTTGAAGCCATGGGTGAAGTTGGTCAGAGCATGGAAACCCGATATAAAGAAACAGCCTTGGGCGGACTTGCTGCTACAACTACGGGGCAGTCTATTTCAAAACGGGTATTGATTCAGGATATTGAGATGTTACCTGATGAGGACCACGAATAGTTTCTGGGTTTAGAAGTGTATAGGTGTTGAACACTATCGACATGCCAACCTCTCAACCTCTTAACTTTTCAACTTCTCAACCTTTAAACCTTAATAAACCTATATCCATCAGCCAGTCAACGGAAAAGGTCCAGATCACTGACCAGAAGATTCCGAACAGGAGCATGTAAAGAAAAACCTGTTTTCGTGGAGCTCCTACGGCAGCAACTAACAGGGCCCCTCCCGGAGGAGATAAAATAAGCGGGGTTAGAAAACAGACTCCTATGATGCCGTACCTTCTCCAAATGGTCACCATTCTTCTGCTTTTCTTAGAAAATCGTTTTGGGTTTTTAACGAAAAAAGGAATAACCTGCTTTTTAATCTTTTCACCCAGAAAGGTAAAAATGAAGACACTCGTCATTAAGCCTGCGATGGTGATGAGAATGATTTCCAAAGGATTTAGTCCGGCTGCAGGACCTAACAGCGGAGGGAAGATTGACTTCAGGCAGGCCAATAGATAGAGGCCAAGGTATTTGAGAATTTCTGTTAACATGTTAAAGAATAGTCACCATATAGCTGACATAAATCAGCAACAAGATGACACCCGAAGGTGTTCCCAGTCTTTTACGAAGTAACATGAGCGGAAGGATACATAAAGTGACTCCCAGCATCCAGAACATATCGCTCGAAATGATAATCTCATTAACATCCAGTGGATGAATCATACTGGTGATTCCCAGAATAGAAAGTACGTTGAAGATATTGGAGCCTAATAAATTGCCCAAGGCCAGATCGGTTTCTCCTTTTCTGGCAGCAATAACCGAGGTAAATAGTTCTGGCAGGCTTGTCCCAATGGCCAGAATCGTTAGCCCAATGATGCGTTGAGACACTCCAAAATCTACTGCAATGCCTGCAGCTCCATCAATGAACCAATTTGATCCAAAATAAAGACATGCTGCGCCCAGTAGAAGAAGGAAGAAGTCTTTCGTCCTTTCAAAACGGTTGTCGGTTTCAGGGTCAATCTCATAATCGAGCTTGATTTTATCTTTCCGGGTTTTAATGTACAGAATGGTCAGGTAGACGATCAGGCAGATGAACAGGATCAACCCTTCCCATGATTCCAGTTGGCCGTCTTTGGCGAAAAAATAGAGCAGAGTACTGCTAATCATGGCTGTAGTCCAGTCACGGGCCGCAGTGCCTTTGTGTATGGGGATAAAGCCGAACAGGCATGTAATACCCAATACCAGCCCCAGGTTGGAGATATTGGAACCAACCACATTGCCCATAGCAAAGTCAGGAACTTCTTTAATGGCTGCGTTCAGGCTTACCAGTAATTCCGGAGCCGATGTACCAAAGGCCACAATAGTCAAACCGATGACCATTGAGCTCACATTGAACCTTAAGGCAATACGAGAAGCCCCTTTTACCAAAAGGTCACCTCCGGTAATTAACAAGGCCAATCCCAAAATTAAAATGATTATCTCAAGCAGCATTCACTCACAATTTCTCACCGAAGGCAAGGTCTCCGGCATCTCCTAATCCGGGCACGATATAATACTTTTCGTTGAGTTTTTCATCAAGGGCACATGACCATAGGCTGTATGGCGTGTTGAGATTTTGCTTTAAGTATTCAACGCCCTCCGGAGCGGCTATAGTCGTAGCAATATGGAGCGCTTTTGGTGCCCCGTTCTTCAATATGCTGTCTATGCTTTTCACAATCGATTTACCCGTTGCCAACATAGGGTCAACGATAATTACCACTTTGTTGTTGAGTTCGGGAGTGGCAAGATAATCCAGTGCAATTTCAACGGGTTCATGTTCAGCATGAGGCTTTCTGGCTGCGCCAATAAATCCAAATTCAGCCCGGTCGAATAAATCCTGAAAACCCTGACTGAAAGGTAATGCTGCTCTCAGTATACTAATAACCACCAATTCATCTTCCAGTACCCTGGCAGTGCTGACCGTCAGAGGCGTTTCAATGGCTTTAGTCTGATAATTCAGTTCTTTGGAGATCTCATAGGCCAGTAGCTGCCCGAGTCTTCTCATGTTCTGTCTGAACCGTAATGGGTCTTTCTGGGTATTAACATCCCTGATTTCTGCCAGAAATTGACTGGCAATTGAACTTTGCTGATCTAGTATGAACATGCTCTTGTAAATCGGCTTCAATTTATACTTTTATTCAGCCTCCCGCTAATAATCTTAAAGTGAACGCTATTTTTGCACCATGCAAATGACTGACTTCTCGCTGTTGAAACAACTTTGCCAGGTTCATGCCCCATCTGGCAATGAAGTGGCTATGAAAGACTTCCTGCTGGAATATGTAGAAGCTCACCAAAGCCAATGGAAAGTTCAGCCGGAGATAATTCACGGGAAGGCATTTCAAGACTGTCTTATTCTGAAATTCGGCACTCCACGTACTGCGATTTATGCTCATATGGATAGCATAGGTTTTACGGTGAGATACCATGATCAGCTGGTTCCCATAGGCGGACCAAAAGCCGAAACAGGATACCAGTTAGTGGGTGAAGATAAATTAGGACCAATTGAGTGTGAACTGATAGAAAACGAAGGAGACTTACATTATAAGTTTCCGAGGGCTATTCAGAGAGGCACAGAGCTGGTCTTTAAATGCGACTTCAGAGAAACAGAAGACTATGTTCAGTCCTGCTATATGGACAATCGCCTCGGAGTATTCAATGCGCTGAAAGTAGCCGAAACCCTCACTGACGGATTGATTGTTTTTTCTTGCTGGGAAGAGCATGGTGGTGGCTCAGTAGCCTATCTGGCCAGGTACATGGCAGAAGAGTTAGGCGTGATGCAAGCCTTAATTTCAGACATCACCTGGGTTACCGAAGGTGTTGTTCATGGCGATGGGGTAGCTATTTCTATGCGTGACCGGAGTATTCCGAGAAGGTCTTTTGTCAATAAGATCATAGAAATTGCTGAAGATTCAGGCATTCCGTTTCAACTGGAAGTTGAAGGAGCCGGAGGAAGTGACGGTAAAGAATTACAGTCAGCACCCTATCCATTCGATTGGTGTTTTGTGGGAGCACCTGAAGATAATGTTCACAGCCCGGATGAAATCGTACATAAGGCAGACATTGCCAGTATGATTCAGTTATATTCGGTTTTAATGGAAAAACTATAATGTCTCTATCCACAGTTTCTATACATGACAAGACCTTTGAATGCTTTATTGCTGATGAGGAAATTCAATCGAAGATTCAGGTATTGGGCAAAAAACTGAGTGATGATTATAAGGACCTGAAACCTCTTTTTATCGGCATATTGAACGGTTCTTTTATGTTCGCCTCCGATTTGATGAAAAATGTCAGTGTGCCGGCAGAAATAACTTTCATCAAGGTAGCCTCTTATTCAGGTATGAAGTCCGAAGGTAAAACCAGGGAATTGATTGGTCTGAAGGAAAACATTGAAGGTAGACATGTGGTAGTGGTAGAGGATATAGTAGATACCGGTATTACCATGGAAGGCATTGTGTCTCAGTTGCATAGCGCGAAAGCTAAATCTGTGGCTGTTGCTTCGCTTTTGGTCAAGCCCGACTGCCTGCAAAGAGAAGTCACCGTGAAGTATACCGGGTTCGAAATTCCTGAAAAATTTGTGGTTGGTTACGGACTGGATTATGACGGACTGGGTAGAAATCTGAAAGATATCTATCAATTAAAGCACGACTAGCGATTATCCTTATATTTGTGGCCTTGTTATAAAATCAATCTTCATGATTAATATAGTTTTGTTTGGCCCTCCGGGCGCGGGAAAGGGAACACAGAGTGAGAAAATCATTGACACCTTTGGGCTTAAACACATCTCTACAGGAGATTTATTCAGAAAGCATTTAGGAGAGGGGACTGAGCTTGGTAAAAAAGCTCAATCATATATGGACAATGGAAAACTCGTTCCGGACGATGTGGTAATTGGCATGGTAGAAGATTTTCTTAATGCCAATACGGGAGCAAAAGGTTTTATTTTCGATGGTTTTCCAAGAACTGTGGCTCAGGCTGAAGCACTAGACGAATTACTGGGTAATCATAACACTCAGATCAATAGCATGATTATGCTCGATGTGCCTCAGGATGAATTGAAAAAGCGATTACTCGAAAGAGGTAAAACTTCAGGAAGAGCTGACGATCAGAACGAAGAAAAGATCAATGTCAGGATTCAGGAATACCTGAATAAAACCCTACCGGTTGCAGCCTTCTACGAAGAGCAGGGCAAAACCAATAAAATCAATGGTGTAGGAACCATTGATGGAATTTTCGAGGAGATTTCGAGTGCAATTGAAGCACACCTTTAAAGATATCTGAAATTATAAATGATTGAAGATGACCGCTTTGGTCATCTTTTTTGTTATTATCAACTTATGGCTGGTTCCAATTTTATCGATCACGTAAGGCTTTACTGTCGCTCGGGAAGCGGAGGGGCAGGATCTGTTCATTTCAGAAGAGAAAAGCACGTGCCCAAAGGCGGGCCAGATGGTGGTGATGGCGGTCGTGGCGGTCATATCATCCTGAGAGGGAACAAACAGATGTGGACCCTGCTACACCTCAGATACCAAAAACACGTTTTCGCTGAAAACGGTGAAGGAGGTAGTGGTCACGGCAGCACAGGAGCAGATGGAAAGGATATTATCCTTGAGGTACCTCTGGGTACAGTGGCCAAAATTGCCGAGCCTGAAGAGCAATTCATGTTTGAGATTACCGAAGATGGTCAGGAGGTAGTGCTATTGCCGGGAGGTAGAGGTGGTTTGGGAAATACCCACTTTAAGACTGCTACTAATCAGACGCCAAGGTTTGCGCAGCCGGGAGAATCTGGTCAGGAAGAACTTATCGTACTAGAGCTCAAGTTACTGGCCGATGTAGGACTGGTAGGTTTCCCGAATGCAGGAAAATCGACCTTGCTTTCTGTTGTGTCAGCGGCTAAACCGGAAATTGCAGACTATCCTTTTACCACATTGGTACCGAATCTGGGGGTGGTAGCTTATCGGGACCACAAGTCGTTTGTAATGGCTGATATCCCGGGTATCATTGAAGGAGCAGCTGAAGGAAAGGGATTGGGCATCAGGTTCCTCAGACATATTGAGAGAAACTCTATTCTTCTGTTCCTTATTCCGGCAGATGCAGACGATATCCAAAAGGAGTATGATATTTTGTTGGGAGAGCTCAAAAAGTATAATCCCGAGCTGCTCGATAAAGACAGGTTACTGGCTATTTCCAAATGTGATATGCTCGATGAAGAAATGATGGAAGAGATGAAGGCACTTCTGCCTCAGGATATCGAAACAGTGTTTATTTCATCGGTAGCTCAAATGGGGCTTCAACCTCTGAAAGACCTGATCTGGAAAAAGATTAACCAATAACCGAAGAGCCTCTGAATTTAGAGGCTGAAAAATGAAAATTGAATGCCTCTTGAATTCCAGATAAAACCCTTTAGGTCACTTATTGTCATCCTTGAGGGCAGAGGTACCGACCGAAGCGTTATCCAGGTTCATTTTTCAGGTATTTAAGAAGTTTTTTAAAAGAAATAGAAACAATAAACTGACATCAAAATTAACGGTGCTGGGTGCTTTATGCCATAATGACACAATCGTCTGGCTTGGCAAAAAAATTGCTCATGGGCACGCGGTTTATAAGTGTAACAATGGCAAAGGATAAGAAAGCAAGCAAGAATCAGGAAGAGAACGAAGTATTGGAAGCGGAGAACCAGACTGTAGCTGAAGAATCGACCGAAGAAAAGGTTGAAGAATCTGCTGAAGCAGAACTTTCAGCAGAAGAAAAGTTAGAGATAGAATTGGCTGAAGCCAAAGACAAATACCTTCGACTTTATTCTGAGTTCGAGAACTTCAGAAGAAGAAATGCCAAGGAAAGAATTGAGCTGATTAAAACGGCCTCTTCTGATCTAATGGTAGAGTTACTTCCAACTATAGATGATTTCGAAAGAGCCAAAAAGGCCAACGAAAATCAAGATGATATTGAAGCCGTAAAAGAAGGCTTCGGTCTGATTTCTTCCAAACTCATGAAGACCTTAGAGGCTAAGGGATTGAAGTTGATGGAGACAGAAAAGGGAACTGCCTTTGATGCTGACTTGCATGAAGCGGTTACTCAATTCCCGGTTGAGGAGGAAGATTTAAAAGGAAAAATTATTGATACAGTAGAAAAGGGTTACTATCTGGGTGACAGGGTAATTCGTTTCGCTAAAGTGGTGATAGGAGCTTAATATGGCAAAAAGAGACTACTACGAAATTCTTGGGGTTAGTAAAGGGGCAACTGAAGAAGAGCTGAAAAAGGCCTATCGAAAGTTGGCCATCAAATATCACCCTGATAAGAATCCAGATAATCCGGAAGCTGAAGAGAAATTCAAAGAAGCAGCAGAGGCGTACGATGTACTGAGCAACAAAGACAAGCGTGCTCAATACGATCGTTTTGGCCATGATGGTATGCGCGGTGGCTTCGGAGGCCAGGGTGGCGGTATGAACATGGATGATATCTTCTCTCAATTTGGAGATATCTTCGGTGGAGGCAGCCCATTCGAAAGCTTCTTTGGAGGCGGTGGTGGTCGCAGACAGCGCAAAGGTTCCAACCTACGTATTAAGCTCAAACTCAACCTCGATGAAATTGCCAATGGGGTTGAAAAGAAAATTAAGGTCAACAGACTGATCAATGCCGAAGGTGTAACCTTCAAAACCTGTAATACCTGTGGAGGTACAGGTCAGATGAAGAAGGTGGTCAATACCATGTTGGGTCAGATGGTTTCTGCCAGTACCTGTTCAACATGTAATGGTTCTGGTAAAACCATAGATCACCGTCCTCCGGGAGTTGATAGCACCGGTCTTGAAATGAAGGAAGAAGTGATTCCAATCAAAATCCCTGCGGGTGTATCTGATGGAATGCAGCTTTCAATGTCAGGCAAAGGAAACATGGCTCCAGGTGGAGGAATACCGGGTGACTTGTTGATTGTTATCGAAGAGATTGAAGATGAGCAACTGAAAAGAGATGGCAATAACATTGTCTATGATCTCTATGTAAGCTTTATAGATGCAGCTTTGGGAGGTTCCATGGAAGTCCCTACCATCGATGGTAAGGTGAGAATTAAGATTGATCCGGGAACCCAGAGTGGTAAAATCCTACGTTTGAGAGGTAAGGGAATCAAAGACATTAACGGTTACGGCAAAGGAGACCAGTTGATTCATGTTAACGTGTGGACTCCCAAGAAGCTAAGCAAAGAAGAAACTGAAATTCTGGAGAAGCTTAGAGCATCAGAAAACTTTGCACCAAGCCCTGGAAAAGGAGAAAAAGGCTTCTTTGAAAAGATTAAGGAGTTCTTTTAGATAAACCTTCTGAATAAGTAATTAAGTATTCCACCCTAAACTCCTCCAACAGATGAGGGGTTTGAGGTGGAGCTAATTCCCTCACAAAAAACTTCTAACTATTTCCCGATAAAACCCGTATTATTCGGTTTGTAAAGGATTGCAACCCAATCTTTAAACAAACCGTAAGCTAGAGCATGCAAAAAATACTTTTTCTGTTAGCCATCTTAGGTGCAGTTGGGATAGAAGGGCTGGCACAGACGAAGAAGCACTTTACCGTCAAGGGCAATGAATCTTGTGAGAAAATCTACTTCTCACTCAAAGCCTCTTCAGGTACCTGCGAAATCCGAACCCGTATGGGTGAGTTGCCTATTAATATCATGGGCTACCACAACGAAGAATATATTACCTCCGACTTTGGTGAGCAAATGGAGGGGAAAACACTCCATGCCTGGCTCAATCTGAAGGATAATGGCAAAGAAGGTTTCGGATCCAAGCTGACTAAAATCTTTGGAAAGAAGACTACGGATACAGAAAACTATTGGAACATTTACTTCACCGATTACAGGCCTTATACATTAGACCTGAATTATGGAGTAGGTAAAGCCTACATCGACCTTTCTGATATAGCAGTGGAAAACTGCAGAATTACCTCAGGTAATGCTCACGTTAAAGTAGGCTACCTCAGTAAGGTGCAAAACAGAACTGAAATGGATACCATGATTGTATCTGTCGACCTGGGTGATGTGGAAATTGAGCGCATCGACCTGGCACGTGCTAAGAATATTCTGGCTGAAGTCGGTTTTGGTAACCTCACGTTAGACTTTGATGAACAACCCAGTATGTCAAGTTCTATATGGGCTCGGGTAGGAGCAGGAAACCTGACCATCAATCTGCCTAAGAATAATGTGCCGGTGCTCGTTCGAATGAAAGATACATCTTACAGGAAATTCAAGGTACCGGAAGGTTTTGAGAAGGTCAGCGACAATGTATTTGTAAGCTCTTCTTACACCAATGAAGCAGAGAATATGCTGATTTTCAACATTGATCTTTCTATGGGAAGTGTGATATTCAACACGAACTAAGTCCTTCCCATCTCTTTCATATTCCACAAAGCTTTTGAATAATCCGCTTAGCGGATAACTTCACTCTAGTTCATAGCTTTTGTTCAAATTAGTTTGTGCATTTTGCTTATCAGCTTTAAGCACATTAATCTGAAACAACTAAAACTCAAACTGTTTTGAACATACTAGAGGCTAATCATGTCACCAAGCGGTACGCTGAACACACCGCTCTGAATGACGTCAGCATCAGCATTCCCAAGCAGTCAATTTTTGGCTTGCTGGGTCCGAACGGAGCAGGTAAAACCACGCTCATTAGAATTGTAAATCAGATCATCATGGCCGATGAAGGCGATGTCTTCATCAACGGAGAAAAACTGGAGCCCAAGCACATTGGGGTAATCGGTTATTTACCCGAAGAAAGAGGTCTGTATAAAAAGATGAAGGTTGGAGAGCAACTGATGTATCTGGCACAGCTCAAAGGTCTTTCAACAGGAGAAGCGAGAAAACGTATTAAGTTCTGGCTCGAAAAACTGGGGTTAACCGAATGGGCCGGCAAAAAAGTAGAAGACCTTTCCAAAGGTATGGCGCAGAAGATTCAGTTTATTGCTACCGTAATGCATGAACCGGATTTGTTGATTTTGGATGAGCCTTTTTCGGGTTTCGACCCTGTGAACGCTAATCTCATTAAAGATGAAATTTTCGAACTTCGTGAAAAGGGGGCAACGGTTATTTTCTCTACTCACAGAATGGAATCCGTTGAGCAACTGTGCGACCATATCGCCCTGATTAATAAATCACAGAAGATATTGGACGGCCCTAAAACAGAGATCAAAAATTCGTACAAGCTCAACCAGTATGAAGTTATATACAAAGGGGAATTGAAGGAAAGCCCGAGTTTTTCTATTCTGAAAGAAGAAAAGTCGGAGCTGGGCCTTAATAAAGCCACTGTTAAGGCTAAGAACTCAGAGTCACCCAATAACCTGCTTCAGGAGCTCATCAGCAAGATTGAGGTCCATTCCTTTATAGAAGTTATTCCATCCATCAACGACATTTTCATCAGTATAGTGAAAGGAGGCCAGTCATGAATCAGATTTTCCTAGTTCTTAAAAGAGAATATTTAACCAGGGTTAAGAAGAAATCTTTCCTGCTGGCAACTTTACTAACCCCTTTGGTTTTACCAACCATTATTTTCGCCATTGCCTACTTTGCTACCAGAGATAAGGATTCCCGACATGAAGAGATCCTTGTTCTTGACGAAAGCGGATACTTTGGTGAGGTTTTCGGGGCCTCAGGTTATGACTTTGAATACGTAACCGGAGACATAGAAGAGCTGAAAACAACATTTGCAGATAAAGGTGCTTTTGGCGTTTTATACATCCCTCAGTTAGATCTTTCTGATATTTCGGTGAGAAGGTTTGAAGGTTTTCAGTTCTATTCTGAAACGAATGCCAGTATTCGGACCATGGAGCGGATTGAGGAGTCGATTGAGCAGCGGATTAAAGACCTGAAGCTGCAAAGGTCCGGATTGGATCATTCTGTCATCGAAAACCTGCAGGTCAATGCAGACCTGGATACTTTCAACATTACAGAGTCGGGTGAAGCAAAAGAGAGTAATAGTGGGCTCAGCTTTGCCATTGGTTATGGTACTGGCTTTCTCATTTACATGTTCATCTTTGTTTATGGCAGTCAGATCATGCAATCTGTATTGGATGAAAAGACCAATCGTATTGTAGAGGTGATCGTCTCTTCTGTACGTCCTTTCCAACTCATGATGGGTAAAGTGTTAGGAGTAGGGGCTGTTGGTTTTACGCAGATATTGATCTGGATTGTACTGATGGTGACGCTCTCAACAGTTGGTATTAGTGTTTTGTCAGGAGGTAATGAGGTTGTCATGGAAGCTGCTTCACAGCAGGTGCCTCAGGAGGCTCTGAGTCAGCAACAGGAAATGGCCGCCAATATTCAGAATATGATTTCTTCTGTTCCTGTCATGAAGATTTTACTCTGCTTTCTGTTCTATTTCCTTGGGGCCTATTTCTTATATGGCGCACTCTATGCCGCGGTAGGTTCTGCAGTAGACAGCTTGCAAGATGCACAGCAGTTTATGTTCCCTATCATTATTCCAATTATTGCTTCAATCATGGCCATGTTCTTTGTGCTGGACGATCCGAACGGGGGGCTTGCCGTAACCCTTTCTCTGATACCTTTCACCTCTCCCATCATTATGATGGCACGGATTCCTTTCGGGGTTCCGGATTGGCAGTTAGCATTATCTATGGTGCTTTTGATCGCTGGTTTTGTAGGGACAACCTATGTGGCCGGAAGGATCTATCGAATCGGTATCCTCATGTATGGTGTTAAAGTGAACTGGAAAATCATGAAGAAATGGTTCACCATGAAAGTGTAACACTCATGGTAAAAATGAATAAAAGGCTGAATACTAATTCAGCCTTTTATATTTGCACTCAGTTCAACTGACGACCATTTCAAAGAAGCAGGCATGTATTGGGAGAGTTATTCGCATCAGAAAATAAAGCAAATCATAGGCGATGCCCTAAAGCAAAACCTAGATTACAGGGAGAAAGCAGTTTTAGGATTGCCCGCTTCTTATCTGGATACTGAAGTATTTTATCATGATGCTCCTTTTTTAAAAGACGCTCCCTTCCTCAATACGCTCATTGCCAACCCTAATCACATTGGCTGTCATACGCTAAATGAATCAGAGGCAGCCTTTACCGGAACACACCAGATCGAAAAGGAACTGATAGACCTTTGTGCTCAACAAATATTTCATGGAGGGGAAGAGGCATTCGATGGTTATGTGGCCTCGGGAGGAACCGAAGCTAACATTCAGGCCATTTGGATTCTGAAAAGGTATTATGAGGTAGAGTTTGATGCTAAGCCAACAGAGATAGGTGTATTGTACTCAGAAGATGCACATTATTCTATGCCAAAGGCTTGTAGACTATTGAGCCTGAATAGTCTGGTAAGTAAGGTTGATGGTGCAACCAGAAAGGTAACTAAAGAGAGTATTGAGCAGTGTGTGGCTGAAGCACGACAAAAAGGGATTAAGCATCTCATTGTCATTATGAATATGTCTACAACCATGTTTGGGTCGGTAGATGATATTGAAGAAATCACGGGCTGGCTAGACGATTTGGAGGTGGATTACAAAGTGCATATAGATGGTGCTTTTGGCGGATTTATCTATCCGTTTTCTACCAAAAACATGGCTTATACTTTCCAGAATCCTAAGATCAACTCCTTTACACTCGATGGCCATAAGATGCTCCAATCTCCTTACGGTACCGGTATATATCTTACAAGAAAGGGTTTTATGGAATATGCCCTTACCGAAGAAGCTAACTATGTGAAGGGTAAAGATTATACCTTGGTGGGAAGCAGGTCAGGGGCAAATGCTGTTGCCGTTTGGATGATCATGAGAACTTATGGTTCCGATGGTTGGAAGGCCAAAATTCAAAAGCTACTCTCCAAGACCAGTAGGCTTTGCAGCAGCCTTGATGAGAGAGGGATTGAGTACTTCAGAAACCCTGATGTCAATATTGTGACCATTAAGGCTGAGTATATCTCTGCTGAACTCGCTTCCAAGTATATGCTGGTTCCCGATGCCCATGGCGATGATGTAAAGTGGTGGAAGATTGTGGTGATGGATCATGTTCAACAAGGGATATTAGACCGATTCCTGATGGACCTGGATGCAGAAAGAGTGGCTGCTAAGTAGTTGATTTGTTGATAGGTAGATATAGGTGTCCTTTGGTAAACCTCTCAGGAGCAGATTATCTTCAAATATCATTAACTTTTGGTTCGGGCTTTCAGAGAAGAAACGGAGCCGTTACACGTTAAGAGAAGTATGCAGAACCCTTTTAAAGGATCATTTAAGATTGATTTCTACACGAATCAATCGAAGATTAAATGGTTTATCCTGATAGTCGCTATGATTATCGGTGTAGGGTCTATCATCTACACCAATCGTCTGGTAGATCGGCTGAAAGAGGGAGAAGAAGAAAAAATCAGACTCTGGGCTAAGGCCGTTGAGTTTTCCGGCTCCGCTTTAGCCGATGAATCCTCCCTCACCTTCATTACCAACAATATCATTACACCAGCGAATACACTACCCGTTATCCTGGTCGATTCTGCATCTCAGCAAATACTCCTCTCAAGGAATGTAGTAGACTCTCTGTCAAGCATAGACAAACGGGAAGCCCAGCTCGAAAGAGTGTTGGAAAAGATGAAAAGTGAGAATGATCCTTTTCCAATTATGTTAAGAAACGGGCCTAACGGAGCCATTACAGATATTCAATACGTTTACTTTCGTAATTCCTTTATTCTAAGGCAGTTAAGGGCTTATCCTTACATTCAGTTAACAGTAATAGCCATTTTTGCATTCATTGCCTATTTGGCTTTCTCCTATTCAAGAAGGGCTGAACAGAACAGGGTTTGGGTGGGAATGGCCAAGGAAACTGCTCATCAGTTAGGAACGCCACTCTCTTCTCTGATGGCCTGGTTAGAGTACCTGAGAACCATGCCTGAGATGAAAGGTAAGTCAGAGCTTATCGAGGAACTAAATAAGGATGTAGAGCGATTGGAGCGAATTACTTCGCGTTTTTCCAATATAGGTTCTGCTCCTGTTCTCAAAGATGAACCGGTTTATGAAGTGGTGCATCATTGCCTGAATTACCTGAGACCACGTCTGTCTTCCAAGGTCACAATGGAGGTTCAAACGGATGCCGAGTCTCTCACAGCAAAATTGAACAAACCACTGTTTGAATGGGTGATTGAAAACATTGTGAAGAATGGCGTTGACGCCATGAGTGGCATAGGAAACATCAAGGTGATCATTGGTCAGGATAATGCTCAGGAAGTTTATGTAGATGTGACAGATGATGGAAAAGGAATGGCCAAGAGTAAGGTAAAGGAGGTCTTCAAGCCCGGTTTTACTACCAAGAAGAGAGGCTGGGGCTTAGGCCTGGCATTGGCCAAAAGAATTATTGAGAATTACCATCAGGGGAAAATATTTGTTAAGTCTTCGCAGGTAGATGTGGGAACAACGTTCCGTATCATTTTAAGGCCTTAAATGTCAGGCAAATATTAAGTCCTATTTTCTTGATAACCTTTTGGTTTAATACATTATCCGCTTACCTTTGCACCCAGAAAAAATAACCCCGTTTTTCCTTTCTATTAAAGAATAACAGATGGCGAATATTGGAAAGATCACGCAGGTAATTGGTCCGGTTGTAGACGTTAGCTTTGACGCTGCTGGAGCCAAGTTGCCGAACATCTTAGATGCACTTGAAGTAACAAAAGAAAATGGCCAGGTGGTTGTGCTGGAGTGTCAGCAGCACCTTGGAGAAGACAGAGTAAGAACCATTGCGATGGACTCTTCTGAAGGTCTTACCAGAGGTATGGACGTAGTAGACACTGGTACTGCTATCGCTATGCCAATTGGTGATGACATCAAAGGTAGACTGTTCAACGTGGTAGGTCAGGCTATCGATGGTATCGACCAGCCTAAAGGAGACAAAAGACTCCCAATCCACAGACCAGCTCCTAGATTCGAGGATCTTTCTACTTCAACAGAGGTACTTTACACAGGTATTAAAGTAATTGACCTCATTGAGCCTTATGCCAAGGGTGGTAAAATTGGATTGTTCGGTGGTGCCGGTGTAGGTAAAACTGTATTGATTCAGGAGTTGATCAACAACATTGCAAAAGCTTATTCAGGTCTTTCTGTATTTGCTGGTGTTGGTGAGAGAACAAGAGAAGGAAATGACCTGCTTCGTGAGATGATTGAGTCTGGTATCGTAACCTACGGTGATGACTTCATGCACTCAATGGAAGAAGGTGGATGGGACCTTTCTAAAGTAGATAAAGACAAACTAGCGGAGTCTAAGGCAACCTTCGTGTTCGGTCAGATGAACGAACCTCCAGGTGCGAGAGCAAGAGTGGCCCTTTCAGGTCTTACCATTGCTGAGTACTTCCGTGATGGTGAAGGTGACGGACAAGGTAAAGACATCCTTTTCTTCATCGATAATATTTTCCGTTTCACTCAGGCTGGTTCTGAGGTATCTGCCCTTCTTGGACGTATGCCTTCAGCGGTAGGTTACCAACCAACCCTGGCTACTGAAATGGGTGCCATGCAGGAAAGAATTACATCAACCAAAAACGGTTCGATTACTTCGGTTCAGGCGGTTTATGTACCTGCGGATGACTTGACTGACCCTGCTCCTGCAACAACTTTCGCTCACTTGGATGCTACTACTGTACTTTCAAGAAAGATTGCTGAGCTAGGTATCTATCCTGCGGTAGATCCATTGGATTCAACTTCAAGAATCCTAACTCCAGACATTCTGGGTGATGAGCACTACAACTGTGCACAAAGAGTGAAGGAAACACTTCAGCGATACAAAGAACTTCAGGATATCATTGCTATCCTTGGTATGGACGAATTGTCTGACGAAGATAAATTGGTTGTATCAAGAGCAAGACGTGTTCAAAGATTCCTTTCTCAGCCATTCCACGTAGCTGAGCAGTTCACCGGCTTGAAAGGTGTGCTGGTAGACATCAAGGACACTATCAAAGGTTTCAACGAAATCCTTGATGGTAAGCATGACGATCTTCCTGAAGCAGCTTTCAACCTGGTAGGTACTATCGAAGATGCCAGAGAGAAAGGTGAAAAACTATTGGCTGAGGCCGCTAAATAATTGAGTATGCTATTAGAAGTTGTTACACCCGACAAAAAGGTTTTCGAAGGAGAGGCTTCTGCCGTAACCTTCCCTGGTAGTGACGGTGAGTTTCAGGTACTCGGAAATCACGCTCCTATGATTTCTTCTTTAGGAAGAGGAAAAATGATTATCAAAGCTTCAGGAAAAGATGAAGTAGTGATGATTGATGGAGGAGTGGTTGAAGTACTCAACAACAAAGTAGTAGTACTCGCTGAATCAGTGATTGAAGACTAAGGTCTAAATAAATAGATATTGAAAAACCCTGATCGACAACGGTCAGGGTTTTTTGTTGCATAAAAAAATAATAGCTTCCCAACAGTTTATACTTAGACATCACATGAGACCAGTTGTTTTTCCATTTAACCAACCCACAAGACCTCATTTTGCAGAATATGTTTGTTATGAGAACTTCTTCAATGCCACAGAGGTAGACAGGATCAGGAACCTTTGGAATCCTCAGGAAGAGGTTGATGCGACCTTGAGTGGAGGAGGAAAAGAAACAGATGAGACTCTGAGAAAAACCAGGCTTACCTTTATTCTGGACTCACCGGAGAATGTATGGCTTTACCAAAAGTTGGGTCAATTGGGTATTCAGAGTAATCAGGAGAGGTATGGATTCGACCTGCTGGGTTTTCATCATGAATTGCAGCTGGCCAAATATGGAGAAGGAGACTTCTTTGATTGGCACCTCGACTTTGGGGCCGGTGAGATATCGCACCGTAAACTGAGTATTTCCGTTCAGTTGTCTGATCCCAATGAGTATGAGGGGGGTGATTTGCAGTTTATGATCAATAAGAACTTTTACAATGCTCCCCGGACGAAAGGGACTGTGGTTATTTTCCCCTCCTTTATCATGCATCGTGTTACACCAATCACAAAGGGCGTTCGACAGTCCATTGTAGCATGGTTAGCCGGGCATCCGTATCGGTAGTCAGTTTGACCCGAGACTACATTTATAAATGAACTCTCTCTCCCGAGAATCATCTTTACCCACAAAGTATAAAAACCCTTGTTTATCGATGTGAATCAGGTTGGACATCTTGCCAGGGGGTAGAAGAATATCTGGCGTCATTTGTTTCCATAGACCGTTCTCTCTCTTGAATAATTGTAGGTAATAATCGTATTGATAGTTCTGTGATATAAATGTTGACAGATCATTCGGTATAGAAGGATCATCTCCCAATGGAGCTCTGTATACTCGGGCGAACACAATTTCTTCATTAAAGAAGAAGATGCCCTTAGTTCGTAGCCCAAGGGCATTTAATTTTACGTTAATGCTTACCCAGTCTTGTGTCTGATAACTTCCAAATTTATTTCCAATGGCTTCAGGAAAATGAGTAGGGCTACTCTTTACTACCTGTACAAGATTGAATGCGGTATCATATATATACAAGTCAGGGTCTAGTGGATAAATGACCAGATATTGACTTTCAAATTTCTCCACATCCGGATCTCGGGCATTCCAAAAGAGATACTTGCGATAAGGGCTTCCAGGTGGATAATTAACCCCGGACGATATACTCAGGTCTTTTAGGTTGATCCTAAAAACCATCTGATTACTTTCGGTATACTCTTTCGAAGAGGGGAAGTGGTCTTCAAGGTTCGAGTTGACATCAACAAAATAGTGACTTTGCTCAAGACCAACCGAGATAATCTTACCAGCTGCAGATCTGCCTATATGGTAAGTCTCTCCCATTAAATCCAAGAAACCAACGATGGACGATTCATCATTGACAATCAGGATTCTATTGAATTCTGAATCATAAACGAAAGTCGTGTCTTTGTTGAGATAGTAATAGTCACTGATCATATTGACGCCATGAGGATCAGCAATATTGGGGAGTTCAATGGTGTTGATGCTTTCTCCCTTCTGGTTGAAAAAATAGATATGGTCTAATCCATTGTGATAATGGAATATAATCTGGCTGTCAAGTTCGGTCGCACCATATTGAAGTACGTTGGTTCCCTGAGGCTCAAGGTTGATGGAGTCGACTATGGTGATTGAGTAATGGGGATCAAATATGGTGTCTGATGGTTCCCTACTTCCTGAACAAGAGGCAAGTATCCCAATAATTACTACCGGGATCATCAATTTCTTTATATCAGGCTTCATGTAAAAGGCGGAAAAGCTTAGTAAGGCTTGATGGAACCGCATTTAACTACAAAACACCAGGCTTTTGGATCACATATCAGGCATTTATATCCATTCACCGTGCCGTCAGGATTTAGTATTGTCCTTTCTATTGATCTGACAGGAAGTACATATTCTCTAGCATCTGGTGCTGACTTGGAATTGGTGAAGACACCAAGTGTTGTAATCAGCATAATCAGTCCTAAGCGATTCGTCTGCATGAGCCTAGGTTAAAATCTGATGATTGGACCACCTACGCATTCAATTACAGCACATAACCCTTTCGGGTCACAGAATATACAAAGTGTACCAATGGGGTCTCCACTATCGTTGGTTATCACTATTCTTTCAGACCTTCTTAACTCTGGAATATTCTTAGCAGTGGTATTAAGATCAGCCAGGCATATCAGTAAGGTCGAAAAAATCATTGTAGGTATGAGGTTGAGTCTCTTCATAAGAATTGATTTAGAATTGAATTTACAGATAATCAATTCTAAATCAATAATTAATTATATTATTTAAAGTAAATAATAATTTAGAGTTTTATGATGACTGAAGGTTTCGGCCTTGTGTATACTTAATCAATCGCAAACTTCACTTGAATGGTGGCGTCTATTCTGATTTTGTCGAATTCGAATTCTGGAGTTGCAGCATTAGATGGATTCCACGACTCTGCATCTCTGACTTTCATCTCCATAATTTGTGGTCTATAGACACGTGGGTTGTCAAATTCTTGAATATGTAAGGCCTTGCCTAATTGTTGATCAAGTGCTTCTACCAACATATTTGCCTTTCCTTTGGCATTTAGAATGGCCATTCTTTTTACTTCTAGTTTGAGCTCTTCCAGTTTTGAATATTCGACCCTATTTAATCCAATGTTGGAAATACCGATTTCACTCAAACCTGAAATAACCTTACCTGCCAAAGCGGCATTATTAACTTTTACGGTATACTCTTTGGAAGAGAAAATGTCGGTTTTTTTCAGAAAGTAAAATTTGAAATTACTGGTCAAGTCATTAAGCATTACGTCTTCTTTGGTGTTGATGCCGAGGCTTTTCAGTTTGGCTAACATGTCCCTTTCTAACCTCTCTAATGACTCTTTACCCTTATTGTCTTTCTCGTTGATCTCAACAGTGAGGAATATCTCGTCAGGAACTACTTCTTTGTAGGCGACTCCTGTAACCTCTATATAATTCTGATCTATAAAATTTTTGGAATCCTGAGCCTGAACAACAGCTACAACAAGTAGTAAGGCGAGTATTAATATCTGCTTTTTCATATCGTCAATGTTTCCACTGACATTGGCAATTACTTTGCCAGAAGCTTAATGAGACTTAAACAAGCGCCAATAACAGATAACTCTAAGCCTATTGGAGCTTGAGAAAATTTGTCCAATAATAGACTGGGTCTCTTTTAAATTCAACCGGACTGATCCTTTTTAATGCTTTTGGCGACTTCGGGTTTTTTCTGACTCTTACTCTGAATTCTTCCAAAGAACCAGGGAAAACGACATTGTTTTTTAAGTCATGAATGGCCAAACCTTCATAGTTTTTGAATATTGGAATAATGTAAACTCCGGTTAGCACTCCCAATATTAGTCCAACAGCAGTAGTACCAGCTACCAGGCTAGCATCCGCAGGTGTTTTTTCATGATAGAAGATGATGTAGTCCTTGTCGTAGAACACCGCTTTACTGAATGAGGTTGTATTGTGATAGTTTCTTGAACTGTAGTAAAGATTTTCTCCATCTGAATATGCAAAAACCAAATCTCCCAGGTTGCTATTGTAGATGTTCTCATCTTGAGTCTTTATTGTATAGGCCTGAGTTTCTTTATTTCTTTTTTTAATGACTTCAATATTAACAGGTAAATCGAAAGCTGGCCTTTCATTAAGGTAGTCTTTTGATGACAAATAGAATCCGGTACCAATAGTCTCGTTAGATGAATTGTATCCATTGGAATTTAGAAATAAATGAAAACTAACAGCAGCCTTTGAAAGGACAGAATTTAAAAGATATCTCTCATCCCCAGGTTCATTAACTATCACCCTGTCTTCCCAAGTAGCCAGAGTCATGACGGTTTCATTACTTTCTGGGTCGACAAATGAGATCATTATTTGGGCAAGGCCATTATAAAGCTGTTTTGGAAAGATCGTAATCGCATTAATCTCAAGATTATATGTATGGCTATCAGGGAGTGATTGGAAGGCCCGGCTTAAGTAATTGAAGATCGATTCACTGAGGTTCCAATTAATCAAAAAAACCTCTTTTCTGTTATTCCGCTTCCAAATCGAAAGAGTGTCTGAGGTGTTTTCTCTTTTGTCAATGACTTGACCAATTTTGAAGTTAACCGGGATTGGTTGATCGTTCCCTACTAATAATTCCAGGACATGAGTATTTACTCTTTCTTTTGAGTCCTGACATTGAAGTGGTTGACTTAGGCTGCTACTTAAAACAAAAAGAATAATTAGGATAGAATTGGGCCTCATTTTTCCATTCCATTTTCTGTAAGTGTTTTTAATCATTGGGTGAATTAGTCAATGTCGGTAATGTCAATATTCAACCCACCAAAAGCGATGTGATCCTGGGCAATCATAGCACCTGAAGATAGGGTTAGGTAGTTTTCCCAGGTAAACTCCATTCCGCCTAAAGGTAGAATAGAAACCCACATTTTAACGGATGTCGGGCGATGGTTTTCATCAAGAATCCAGACATAGGAATCACCGGGAGTAGAACCGCCTGAAGTGTAGGTCACTTTGAGTCCCTGCCGTCCATCCTTGAGCTGCACAATACTTCTTTCCGTTCCCGGATCGAAGGCTTTGAAAGGGGCACAAAGCCAGAAACTATCATTGTTAAAATAGTCCCAGGCCGTATCAATCATTCCCTCTATTTCAGTGGAGCCATAGTTTTCACCATTTTGCACGATGCCTGATTTATTGGTGGGGTCTAGTATCACTTCATGATCGTCCCAGCGAACCACCACAATATTTTCATTTCGGTCCCATTCATACGAGTGTATGCCTTTGAATGTCCAGCTTACCGATTGAGTGTTTTCCCAGGCTTCCACATTCAGAGATGCCATCATTTGATTAGCCAGGCGATCAGCTTCTGGGCCTGCCTTGCCTTCAGGTAACTTTTCATTATTTACCAGATAAAATACGAAGAGCAGGAGAATAAACCCTAGAAAAACTAAACTGGCAATACGGAGTGTTTTTTTCATTGTGTTATCTGGGTGGATACAGCATTCAAATTAATCAAAACCGGAGCAATCTCAACTACAATACTCAAGAACGGCCTCTTTGATTTTGGTGAATGTTTCTATCAACAAGTCCTCGTCCTCTTCAAGCAGCGTAACTCTAAAACCTAGCAGGTCGGAGCAGAAAGAGGAGATTGGAACAACACATACCCCTTTCGCAGCCAATAAGTGATAGACAAATCGCTTGTCGGCTTTCATGTTTCGCTCTTTGAGCCAGCCTGACAATAATTCAGCCGCTTTTGGATTTTCCACCTGCAGACTTTGGTTCATATTCAATGTTCCCGGTTTGAAGATGATGGTATTGTAAAAGGCTCCATAGGTTGGATTGAAGTATAAATAAGGAATGTCTTTTAGTATGGCGGTGATCTTCTCACTACGCTTGCCAATTTTAGTTTTTACCTCTTCATTGTAGGCTTTGAATCGAGGGTCTCCATAGATCTTAGGTAAGGCCATTTGTGGCAAGGTGGTGGAACAAACCTCCAGCATTTTAGCACTTACCAAAGTTTGATAGAGTCTTCCGAAATGGGCATCGGAACCGCGATTATAAAACTCCATCCAGCCGCATCTTGAACCCGGCCAGGGCATATCTTTTGACATCCCTTTCATGGCTATACCCGGCACATCACCAATGACTTCGGACAGTGGATAATGCCGTGCCCCATTATAGGTGATTGATCCGTAAATCTCATCGCTCAGGATGAATAGATCGAATTTTCTGGCGATGGACACTATTTGTCTGAGCATCTCTTTGGTGTACACCATGCCGGTAGGATTATCTGGGTTAATGATCAGTATCCCCACAATGCTCGGGTTATATTGTACCTGATTATAGAGGTCATCAATATCCGGAGCCCATCCATTAGTAGGATCTAATTGATAAGTAAGAGGCTCAGAGTTGGCATGAGCAGCCTCTCCACTGCTGTGTGTTGAATAGGCAGGTGAAGGACCTATAATTCTGGCCGTTGGTTCAATGAATTGATAGAATGTGGCAATGCCATCACCCAGGCCATTAAAGAAGAGGACATCCTGAGCGGTGATTTTGGCTCCTTTTAACTGATTGGTCTGGTTGGCTATAAACTGACGGGTCTCCAACTGTCCCATGCTATGTGCATAGCCATAGCTCTTATCATCCTGAACGGTTTCTGAAATGATGTCCTTGATCCATTGAGGTATATGCCAATGTTTTTGGATGGGGTCACCAATATTCTCCCAATAGATGGTCTGTCCGACTGCCGCCAATTGGTCGGCCTTGATAACGATTTCTCGAATCTCATAGCTGAGCTCTGAAGCTCCGGGACTGACCAGGGGTTGACGCATAGGGTTAGGTTTCCCTATGAAGTAAGTAAAAAGAAGTTGTCAGTACCAGCCGAAAGGCCTTAGACCCAAGCAATCGATTGACTTTCGATCAGGAGAACATGTTGTCGATGTACTTGTCTTTGACCTTTAAATCATCCAGGGTGAGGAACTGCTCCCAGAACTGATCGTTTGGTAATCCTGCCAGTACAATCAGGGGTTCTTTCTTAACCGGATGCTCAAAGAAGAGTCTTCGTGCATGTAGATTAATGCTTTTGTCAGGATTAGGTTTGGGGAAGCCGTATTTCAGGTCACCTCTAATCGGACAGCCAAACTCAGACATATGAACCCTCAGCTGATGAGGTCTTCCGGTCAAAGGCTCCAATTCTATCAGATAGTGGTTGTTCAGTTTACCCATAACCCTGAAGTTGGTTTCGGCTTTCTGTGCACCATCAACCGGCTCGGCATAGGCCGTCACCGTATTCTTCTGACCGTCTTTTTTCAGCCAGCTTACCAGTTTACCTTTGCTCTGGCTTGGTCTCTTCTTTACTATGGCCCAATAGGTTTTTTGCACCTTTCTGGAAGCAAAGATTTTGTTCATGCGTTCCAGTGCTTTTGAGGTACGGGCAAATACCAGCACTCCACTCACGGGTCTGTCGAGTCGGTGAACAGGATGAAGGAATACTGCTCCGGGCTTCTTATACTTTTCAGCGATATATTCCTTGCAGTAATCCAGTAGTGTTTTGTCACCCGTATTGTCACCTTGGACCAGGTAACCAGCAGGCTTATTGACAATCAACAGGTGATTGTCTTCGTACAAAGGTTGAACTATCTTTTCCATTAGAATTCGCTAGTAAAGTGAAACTCAATATCGGGAAAATTATCCTGAACCATCTGCAACCAGGCCTTAGACTCAGCCATAAACACAAGCTTATCATCCTTATCTCTGGCAATATGTCTTTGCTTGGAGCTGATGAACTCATTCAGTTTTTTAGGGTCTTTAGCAGAGATCCAGCAAGCTTTGTAGAGTTGCATAGGGGCAAACTCCACGGAAGCTCCATATTCGTGCTTCAGTCGGTACTGAATTACCTCAAACTGTAATTGACCTACAACACCCACGGCTTTTCTGGAGCCTAGTTCAAAGTTGAATAGCTGGGCCACACCCTCATCCATCAACTGGGTTAAGCCTTTTTCCAACTGCTTGGTTTTCATAGCGTCCTTATTGATTACCTCACGGAAAATCTCAGGAGAGAAGGCCGGAATACCTCTATAAACTCCCTTCATACCTTCGGTGAGGGTATCGCCAATCTTGAAGTTACCAGTGTCATATAGACCAATAATATCTCCCGGATAGGCCTCATCAATAGTCTCCTTATCCTGTGCCATGAAGGCTGTGGCCTGAGAGATTCTGAATTTCTTATCCTGTCGGGTATGGTAGTAGTTAGAGCCCCTTTCAAACTTACCTGAACAGATGCGCAGAAAGGCGATTCTGTTTCGGTGTTTGGGGTCCATGTTGGCGTGTATTTTAAAGATGAAGCCAGAAAACTCCTTATGAGTAGGTTCAATGGCTACTTCATCAAGCTTTCTTGGTTTCGGATTGGGTGATATCTTAAGGAAGGTATCCAATAGCTCTTTCACGCCAAAGTTATTGATAGCCGAGCCAAAGAAAACAGGAGCTACCTTGCCGGTCAGGTAATCTTCAACCGGAAGGTCACCATAAAGGTCCTGAATCATTTCAACATCCTCACGTAACTGGGCAGCATAGCGCTCACCAATGATTTTCTCTAGTTCAGGTGAATTGATGTCAGAGAAGCGTGTGGCTTCCTCATGCAATTGCTGACCTCCCTTGAAGAGCCTGAGACTCTTATCATAGAGACTGTAAACTCCCTGGAAGGTTTTTCCCATTCCAATAGGCCAGCTCAAAGGATGGACATCAATGTTCAGCTTGTTCTCAATTTCATCCAGTAGATCATAAGGGTCTTTCCCTTCACGGTCCAGCTTGTTAATGAATGAGATTACCGGAGTACTTCGCATTCTACAAACCTCCATCAGTTTCTCAGTTTGTATCTCCACACCTTTCACGCAGTCAACTACCATAATGACTGAGTCTACCGCGGTGAGGGTGCGATAGGTATCTTCGGCAAAGTCCTGGTGACCAGGTGTATCGAGCAGGTTGATTTTTGAACCTTCGTATTCGAAGGCCATAACTGAAGTTGCTACGGAAATACCCCTTTGCTTTTCAATTTCCATCCAGTCGGAACGGGCATGCATATCGATTTTATTCGACTTCACTGCTCCGGCTTTTTGAATGGCACCACCAAAGAGCAAAAGCTTTTCTGTCAGTGTGGTTTTACCAGCATCCGGGTGACTAATGATTCCGAAGGTTCTCCGTTTCTCTATCTCCTGCGCTATACTCATCTCATTGAAATTGAGGTGCAAAAGTAATTATTTCCAGTGTTTATACAGAACTTACTGTATTTATAAATACCTCAAGGTTGTTACTGAGACCATTGTTTTTCAGTAGCGAATTCAGGTAACTACCCATCACCTTAATTCAGGAGAAAGGAAAGTGAACTTTAAGGTGTGCATGTGTTTCGCTGCATAGAATAGGGTGCTCCCTGCAAATAGCTTTAGACCGGGAAAGCAATGCGCTACTTTAAGCCAGATAAAATTAAAGTGTCATGTTGCTTAAAGTATTTTTCCGCTCTGTCAGAAAGAGATTCTCCTATTTTCTAATCAAGGTTGCGGGGCTTTCTCTGGCCCTCATGTTCGGTATACTGGTCTTTCTTTTTGTAAAGAGTGAATTGGGGTACGACCGATTCCATGATGACCCCGAAGATATCTACCGGGTGGCTACATATATCGGTTTTAGAGGCGGTATGGAGTCAGAAGGCACCCCTTTCCTGCTGGCGGAGAGTATGCTGGAAAATATGCCTGTAGTGCAGAAGGCCTCTCATTTGATTTACATCGGAGGGATGGAGTTGAGCAGGGGAGCTGATACTTACACAACTCCAGTCCATTTAGCTGACCGCGGGTTTCTACAAATGTTCAATTTCAAGATGACTCAGGGAGATGGTCAACAAGCTCTTTCAGACCCTAATACGGTCATTATTAGCGAAAGCCTGGCCAGAGAGGTCTTTGGCGGTAGTGAAGTAGTTAATGAATCAATTACTGTTCATGTCAATCAGGAAAAGAAGGTTTTCCGAATTGGGGCAGTAGCTCAGGATGTTCCAGAGAATTCAAGCATAGAATTCGATCTGTTGATCTCAGACCTTAATGCGCCTCAATTTATGGGCGAGTCAATCATGAATAGCTGGACGCCCTTTAAGAGCAATGTAGTTACCTTTTTTAAGTCAATAGAAAATACGGACAGGGAGGTCCTGGTCAATGGATTGAATGAGATTGCCGATCTCAATGGACTGTCGCAACGACTGAATAGCAAGAGTCAGCCTGAAAGACTACCCATTATGAGGCTAACGGATGTACATTTCAAGAATAACCCAGATGTCCGTTTTCTAAAGGAAAGAGGGAATCTCAACTATCTCTATATTCTTTCCTCAATCGCTGTTCTCATTCTTCTGGTAGCGGCCATGAATTTCGCTAACCTTTCACTGGGACTTTCTGTGGTTAGAAGTAAGGAAATAGGCGTTAGAAAAGTGTTGGGCTCAAGTCAATTCAGCCTGAGAAAGCAGTTCCTTTTTGAGAGTTCAGCCACGGTGGGTATCAGTTTATTATTGGGCATGCTGATGGCTTATCTCTACCTGCCACAGTTCAATAGTCTGCTTGACAAACAGCTTTCACTCAATTTTTTTCAAGCCCCTGAGACACTATTGGCTATTCTCTTGATTGGAATCGTCACAAGTCTGTTGTCAGGTATGTACCCGGCTTATGTAATAGCGTCTCAAAAGGTGCTGACTTCATTGAAGGGCAAAGCCAGCATTCAACATAAATGGCTACCTAATAGTATGACTGTTTTTCAGTTTGGTATCTCCATGCTGTTGGTCATCATTGCTTTGATAATGCAGTCACAGCTCAGGCATATGGCCAACTACGATTTGGGATTCGATAAGGAGCACCTGATTTATCAGACTTTCGATTATAGTCTTTCACCTTCCGATGCTGAGGTCAGAAGGTTTATGGAAGAGGCCATGAAGGACCCTTCAGTACTGGGCATGAGTGGTACTCGTGGAGGCTTGATTGAAAATGAAGATGAAACACTTTGGTCAGTTACCATTAACGATGAAAGTCTGTTTATTCCGTCAGTCAAAGTGGGTTATGACTTCATTCCGATGATGGGCATTAGCCTGGCCGAAGGGCGCAACTTTTCACGCGAAAGTCCGGCAGACGCTGAGGCCATTATAGTCAATCAGGCTTTTGTGGAAGTGATGGAGTTGGAAGACCCCGTAGGTAAGACGGTTAATCTGGGCTCCGTTTCTCCACTGGTGATAGGTGTGGTGGAGGATTTCAGGTTTAAGTCATTGCGAACAGCTGTCAGTCCGTTGATTCTGAACTTAAGACCTGGTTCCCCTAATACAGCCATACTGACTAGAATTGATGGTAGAAATACGGCTCAGGCATTAGGCCATTTAAAGGACACCTGGGAACAGTTAAATATGAAACAGCCGAGCTATGAATTTCATTTTTTTGAAGATGACTTGAATCGACAATATGTATCAGAGTCTAATTTTAAGTCGGTTGTAAGCTATGCCTCATTCTTTGCCATGATTACTTCTTTCATTGGTTTGATAGGTCTTTGTAACCTGAATCTGAACAGAAGGGTGAAAGAAATCAGCTTACGTAGAGTACTCGGTGCCAATATGTTGAGTGTGATGCTTCTGTTTCTAAAGGAAACCGGAAAGCTTCTGTTTATTTCAGCCGTTATTTTCTGGCCCTTAGCCTTTATCTATCTGGAAGGCTGGCTGGCTAACTTTAATGTCAGGACTATCCAGAGTCCGGCTATTTATTTGTCTATCGGACTGATTGTTACGGCTACAGCTGCTATCTTAATACTCTTTGTAATCAGGAAAACCAGTTCAGCCAACCCTGCCAATGTATTAAGAAGTGAATAAGTCCTTTAAAGTCTACTTGTTATTAAACACCTCCTATTGGCTTTTTGTAGGAGTGCTGGAAGCTGTAGGCTTTTTCCCGGGCATTACCTTAAAGGTTTCTCAGAGCAGGCAGGTGCCTCAATGGGACGCTACTGTCCTGGAGCAGTATTGGGATTACATTCTTCGCAACTCGATTCCGAAATATTTAATCCTATGGGTTTTGGGTTTCGGAATCATGTTCGTCTTCTTCCGTATCAAGCATTGGGCAGTATTTAAGCTGGCAATAGGGTTGATTGCAGCAGGCCTCTTGCATGCTGTTTTACAGGCATTGGCAGGCGAATGGATGAATATTAGCAGTGGACCAAATTTCTTTCTTTTGCTGCGTGCTCAGGTCAGTTGGTTGGTAGTCTTAATTGCGCTTCTGGGAACAAGTATCAGCTATTGGTTATTCATAGTAGCCTTATTTGCCTTTGATTACTTTCAGCGTTATCGAGAGGAGAGGATTATCAACTTGGAACTTTCTAATAGCTTGCATCAGACTAAATTGGAGTCATTGATCTATCAATTGAGGCCACATTTTTTATTCAATACGCTCAATGCCATTAGCATGTCAGTAAGAGCACAGAAGAATGACCAGGCAGTTGAAATTATTACTGATTTATCCGATTTATTGAGAACAACCCTCAAAGGCGACCAAAGAAGGCTTATTCCTTTTTCAGAAGAGATGGAATTCTGTAGAAAGTACCTGGAGTTGGAAGAGAAGCTTTATAGCGATCAGCTAGAAATTCGAATAGATGTTCCTGATGAGGTAAGGGGCCTGAAGTTTCCACAGTTCATGCTTCAGCCAATCATCGAAAATGCCTTTAAGCATGGTATTTCCAATAGCCTGTCAAAGGCTAGAATTGAAATAAAGGCAAGGAGAGAGGCGGACCGATTTGTGGTTGAAGTGATTAACTCCGGGTCAGAATTACCCGAAAACTGGGAATGGACTGATAGCAAGGGTATAGGTCTGAATAATGTTGTTTCCCAATTGAGGAACCTCTTTCCCAATGACCATCAGTTCGAGATTGCCAATGCAGCAAAGAATCAGGTAAGAGTGAAGATTGAAATACCTGCGGAAGCATGAAGATTAGAACCATTATAGCAGAAGATCAATCAGTAGCCAGAGAAGGTCTCAATCAACTGATGGCGAATGAGCCTGACTTTGAGGTAGTAGCGCTGGCCAAAAACGGTATAGAAGCTATTGAAATGATCAATGAGCTCAGACCCGATTTGATTCTGCTTGATATTCAAATGCCAGGAGCAACGGGGTTTGAGGTGCTCAGTAGTATTGAAGAGCAATGGATGCCCGGAGTGATCTTCATCTCAGCCTATGATGAATTCGCACTGAAGGCTTTTGAGATCAATGCTATTGATTATTTACTGAAACCATATGCTGAGGAAAGGCTGAAAGAAGCCCTGGCAAAGGTAAGGGCCAGTATTTTATCACGCTCGCTTCAAAACGATCAGGCTGCCATTAAACGGCTCCTTAATTACCATCAACAACAATTGGGAGATGAAGATCAGGGTAAGCCTCTTCAGACGGAGAAAGACCGGTTTTTAATCAAAGAGCAGGGCCGAATTCATTTTGTGCCCTTTGCAGATATTATCTGGGTCGAAGCTTTTGATTATTACTGTAAGCTTTACACAGACAAGAGGATTCACCTGATTCGAAAGCCTATGAAGACTATAGAACAAGAGCTTCCGGCTGAGTTTGTCAGAATCCATCGTTCGTTTATTGTAAGGACCGATCAAATCAGTCAGGTTGAAAAAAGCACTTACGGAGCCGTTCTATCCCTGAATAATGGACATTCTCTCAATGTAAGTCAGAAGTACTGGAAACTATTGAAAACTAAACTACAGGCTTAATTGTCTGGTAGCTTTATTCCCCCTCTTTACGCTTTCTTTTCCAGCGTTTATGGGTCCATAGCCAGTAAACAGGGTTTTTAAGGATGGTAGCCTCGAGTGCCTGAGTATGCAATTCGGTTAATTCACCGTGAGCTGCTTCCAGAGGGTTATCATTGAGCAGGCGGAAGCTGGTTTCATAAAAGCCTCGTTTTACTTTTTCGATTTCAAAGTAGACAACCGGAGCATCTAACTGTTTGGCATATTTCTCTATACCAAAAGCCACAGCGGTCTCCTGATTCAGAAAGGTAGTCCAGTACACTTTCTTGGCTATGGTAGGGGATTGGTCATTCGCGAAGAACAAGGCCAGTTGTTCATCAGAGTTATCAAGACAGCCCTCTCTTACTTCTGACCGTGAAATCAGTTTCATTCCGAAGCGACCCCTCAGTTGAAGCATCTTTTCCTGGAAGAATTTATTCTTGAACTGGTGGTAAATACCCGCTGTCTGCATCTCCAGATAGGGGTCAATAGCCAGTGCCAGATACTCCCAGTTGTTATAGTGGCCTCCGGCTAAAATTACACTTCGGCCTTCTTTAAGGAATTGGTCGACTACTTCAGGATTTCTGACCTTGAATCGTTCGAACATATCTTTTCGACTGATGCTAAAAGTTTTAATAGACTCCAGTGTCACATCGAAAAAATGTCTGTAGAACTGATCTCTAAGTCTTTTGATTTCAGAATGACTCTTGTCGGGAAATGACCGGGTCAGGTTACCTGTCACTATTTTCGATCGGTACCTGAAGATCTTATAAACCAGCCAATAGCAAAAGGAAGAGAAACCATAAAGTAATGGCCAGGGTAGCAGGGAGATGGGTTTCAGGAATAAATAGTAAGTGAGTCTCATCATCTAACCTTCAAAAGTAAGTAATGTCAGGCAAATGACTTTTCATTTTGGCGCGTTTCTGTCAATGTGTCACCATATGTCATAAAAATCCGATTGGCATAACCCTTGTTCAAAGGGAGACAGTTTAGAATCAGAAAAATATTTACAGATAGATCATGGGAAAAATTATTGGAATAGACTTAGGTACTACCAATTCATGTGTCGCAGTGATGGAAGGTAATGAGCCTGTTGTGATCCCTAACAGTGAAGGCCGAAGAACCACTCCTTCAATTGTGGCATTCTTGGATAATGGTAATGGAGAGAGAAAAGTAGGTGATCCTGCCAAGCGTCAGGCCATCACCAACCCAATCAACACTATAAGCTCTGTGAAGAGATTTATGGGTAAGAAATTCTCGAATGTTTCGGAAGAGCTGAGAGGTATTTCATACAATGTAGAAAAAGGAAATAATGACACCGTAAGAGTAAAGATCGGTGACAGAAATTATACTCCTCAGGAGCTTTCAGCAATGATACTTCAGAAAATGAAGTCAACTGCTGAAGATTATTTGGGTACAGAAGTAACCGAAGCAGTAATTACTGTTCCGGCCTACTTTAACGATGCTGAGCGTCAGGCCACTAAAGAAGCAGGTCAGATTGCCGGTCTTGAAGTGAAAAGAATTATCAACGAGCCAACTGCTGCCTCTTTGGCATATGGTCTCGATAAAAAAGATCAGGATCAGAAAATCGCAGTTTATGACTTAGGTGGAGGTACTTTCGATATCTCAATCCTTGAGTTGGGTGATGGTGTTTTCGAAGTGAAATCTACCAATGGTGATGTACACCTGGGTGGTGATGACTTCGACCAGGTAATCATCGACTGGTTAGCTGACGAGTTCAACAAAGACGAAGGTATTGATCTGAGAAAAGATCCAATGGCCCTTCAGCGTTTGAAAGAAGCTGCAGAAAAAGCGAAGATTGAGCTTTCTTCTTCAACTTCTACTGAAATCAACCTGCCATATATCATGCCGGTTGATGGTGTGCCAAAACACTTAGTAAGAACACTTTCAAGAGCCAAGTTTGAATCACTGGCAGATAATCTGGTGAAGAGATCAATGGCTCCAGTTAAGAAAGCTTTGGAAGATGCTGGCTACAGCACTTCAGATATTGATGAAGTAATCCTGGTAGGTGGTTCAACTCGAATTCCTAAAATTCAGGAAGAAGTAGAGAAGTTCTTCGGTAAGAAGCCTTCTAAGGGAGTGAATCCTGATGAGGTTGTTGCGATTGGTGCGGCAATCCAGGGTGGTGTATTGACTGGTGAAGTTAAAGACGTGTTGTTGCTTGATGTAACTCCACTTTCACTCGGTATTGAAACCATGGGTGGTGTGTTCACTAAGCTGATCGAGGCTAACACAACCATTCCTGCTAAGAAGTCTGAGGTATTCTCAACAGCGGCTGATAACCAGCCTTCAGTTGAAATCCATGTGCTTCAAGGTGAGAGACCAATGGCGAAGGATAACAGAACTATTGGTAGGTTCCACCTGAGTGATATTCCACCAGCACCAAGAGGAGTGCCTCAAATTGAAGTGACATTCGATATTGACGCTAACGGTATCATGAACGTGTCTGCTAAAGACAAAGGAACTGGTAAAGAGCAGAAAATCAGAATTGAAGCTTCTTCAGGTTTGACTGATGAGGAAATCCAAAAGATGAAGCAGGAAGCAGAGGCTAATGCTGAAGCTGATAAGAAAGAAAAAGAGAAAGTTGAAAAACTGAACACTGCTGATTCTTTAATCTTCCAGACAGAGAAACAACTGAAAGATTATGGTGATAAGCTTTCTGAAGGTAACAAGAAGCCAATCGAAGAAGCACTTGCTCACCTGAAAGAAGTACACCAGAAGCAAGACCTCGATGCAATCGACCCGGCTGTTGAAGCATTGAACAAAGCCTGGGAAGGTGCAGCTCAGGAAATGTATGCTGCCTCTCAAGGTGATGCTGCAGGAGCTCAGCCAGGTGCTGATGCCAATGCAGGTGATGCTTCAGGATCTGAAGGTGGATCTGGTGATGTATCAGATGTAGAGTATGAAGAGGTGAAATAACCCAGATACTCGATTAATCATAAATTAGAACCCTGACAGCGAAAGCTGGTCAGGGTTTTTTTATTGCCAGTTCAAGGGTCCTTCATTGCGAGAAAGCAATTCGTCTGTTCTTTGCAGCCTGCCCAATCCAATACCAGACGGAATGATGGAAACAAAATAAACTAAACACTAGACCTTTTGGTCTATTTTTATATCTTTGAATCGTGACTACTCGCGATAAGCTTATTCGTATTACATCTGATCTCATTCGAAAGAAAGGTTACTATGGTACAGGTATTAATGAAATACTAAAAACTGTAGGAGTGCCTAAGGGTAGTTTGTATCATCACTTTCCTAAAGGGAAGGATGAACTGGTGCGTGAAGCGGTTTACTTTGGTGGAGAAATCCAGATGAGAAAGTATGGAGATGCCTTACGAGGAAAGTCGGTGGATGAGGGGCTTTCTGCCATGATAGATGTGATGGTAAAGGAGCTGGAAGAGTCGAATTTTGAGGATGCATGCCCTATTGCGGCCGTAGCGATGGCTTCTTCGGCTATTGATGAAGATATCAGGAAGGCATGTGCAAAAGTGTTTAAAGGCTGGCAGAATGATCTGGCCGGTTACCTGGACAGAAGGGGCATATCGAAGAGCGAAGAAAAGGCAGAACAGATTTATGCACTCATCGAAGGAGGCTTTGTTTTAAGCAAAGCTCATAAGGACGTGAATTACCTGACTTCCCAAAAGAAACTATTAAAACTGATTATCGAATCTTAAAAAAATTTAGAAAGGTCTAGACCGACTGGTCTGTAAAATCAAGAGCAATGAAGTACAATCAACAACCGATTACCAAAGCAACAATTAGATTTCAGGACTGCGATCCGTTTGGTCACCTGAATAACTCGAAATACCTGGATTATATGATCAATGCCAGGGAGGATCACCTGATTCAGGAATATGATCTCGACATATTCAGGATGGCCCGTCATGAAGGGAGGTCCTGGGTAGTAGGTCACTCTGAAATAGTTTATATGAAGCCAGCCTTAGTAATGGAAGAAGTTAAAATCCAGAGTCGTCTGATTGACTTCACAGAGCGTTACGTACAGGCCGAAATGGTGATGTTAGATAAAGAGGAAAGTCATATTAAGGCGGTGCTATGGTCAAAGTTCGTGCATTATGACCTCAAGACACTGAAGAGTCGTCCGCATGATGAAGGCATGATGCAGATTCTTCAGGAGATATTAGTACCAGTGGAGGAAGCAGACCTTCAACTTAGAGCAAAAAAATTGGCAGAGGCTAAAATGCACACTGCCAAAGTTTAATTCACTCATTCTCATACTGAGATAGAGTTTGGCTAAAGACCATCGGACGGATGGTCTTTTTTTATGATGCCTCCCATCTTCATGGAGAGTTATCTCAATGAATTAGAATTAATAAGCTGAAGAAGCAGCCTGCTGATTGACAGCTGCCGGAATGGTTTTCTCTATGGCAGATTTGAAACTACTGTCGTAGATGAGAAACAGCCAATCGCTGTAGTCAGGATCCATAACCCCCATCAGGAATTTCTGGCCCTTTACATTGATGTAATTCTCTGCTTTGTTATAAACCACATTCTCTTTACCAAAATTACCTTGAAGTACAGGAACCAGCAGAGGGGCAATGCCTTTCAGGTCATCGGTATTCAAAGGCAGCTCCATTTCCAGGTTGTATTTGATTAGTGCATACTTGGTGTCATTTACACTTTTAAGCGACTGCTTACTCAATACTTCCATGTTTTTAAACTTCAGTTCAATGCCCGATTGCTCCAGCATATTGAAAACCTGAAACATGTCTTTTCTTGAAGTATGCTCGAAAATGGGTGGGTACATAAAGTCGAGTACCTTGGTATAATTTTTTTGTTCTATTAGCTTGAGAAACTGCTCTACCTTATTGTCAATGGCAGCATCATCTTTTGAACTCAATCCTTGCGCACGCAGGGCCACTGTACTCATGATCAACAGCCCAATCAAAATCACTTTTTTCATCATTCTTTAGGTCCTTTATCCTTTGACGGTCCACTCTCAACTTTTGTGAACAACTGAAAGTTTTGAGTTGCTATCCAAAAACCGTTCCCTTGTTTATAGACATCCTTATAATTCTGCCATTTACCATCATAAAAGTAAATGCCGCACCCTAACTGGACAGCATCGGGCGAGTACATGGTTACTCGGTGTGGCGGAGAGTCTATCCAACTTTGAACGACATAATCGGCTAATTCGATATAGGTACCAAACTGTCTTCCACCTGCGGCATGAATATTTTCTCCAATGTGCGGATTCTTTATGCCGGCTAATTTAGCCCGTTGAGTTGGTGTTTTTCTTTTACGGTCTTTTGAGTTCTCATGGTCGAAAAAATCATCTTTGGCCATAGATACAGAGTGATTATAGGCCATGATCTCTAAATTAGGCTGATACTCAAGCAAGGTTAATCCTTGTTCCAAACGAGCTTCATTGGTCACAAAGAAGATAGCTGCGTTTAGCAAGGGGTAATCTATTTTGTTCAGATCAATCGTCTTTTTGAACAGTTTGAAGTCGCGAAAATTATCATCGTTGAGCTCCTGATAATACTCTGCTTTCCATTTGCGCTGAGCATGGAGATCTACTGGTGCCCAAAGCAGCCAAAGCGAGAATGCACAAAACACGATGGTTTTCATAGGGAGGAAAGATAAGGAATCGGTGATTGAGCTCTTGAGAAAAGGCAGATTAAAATGAAAATTTTTAAATTTGATAACCGACACCAAACTACTCATGAGAAATCGAACTTTCAGCAAGGCCCTTGCCTTGTCATTGCTATTCATTATTCTTTCCGGCTGTAGTGGTCACCTTTCCCGGGCCAAAAAAGTGAATCTGGTCGTTCAAACGGCCAGGTCATATACCGGAACTCCTTATAAATACGGTGGTACCACGCGAGTAGGAATCGACTGCTCGGCACTGCTTTTTCATTCATTTAACAGCGTTAAGGTGAATTTGCCCCGTACTTCTGAACAACAAGCCAAGAAAGGGAAAAGAGTAAATATTAAAGACCTGCAGGTAGGTGATATGGTGTTCTTCGCCACAGGTAAGAAGCGCAGAGAGATCAATCATGCCGGTATAGTCACTGCGGTAAGAGGTAAAAATGATGTTCGTTTTATTCATGCCTCTACCTCACTGGGTGTAACTGAGAGTAACCTCTACTCTAATTATTACAGGGAAAGATTCAGAAGGGCCAGAAGGGTGTTTTGAAACTTTGTTGAAATAAAATATGAGCTAATATTTAGGCAGTTAAACTTCTTTGGAACTAGAGGTATTCGATCGATTCTTTTAAGGGTATTTTCAAAACCGCATGTGATTTTAATATATGATTTTAACTAATATTGAATAGGATATATAATGGAAGTATTCTAATGGATTACTTTAATGTGTTGATAAATGCAGTATTTTGAATTTGAAAATATTATTTATGTTATTTATTGATTTTCATTAAATAATTTTGAATTTTCAACCCGTAATTCTTTTCTGGAAAAGTAAGGGAAGTTCATCCTGCCATCAGGCTCACGAACAATAAACACAAGTGATTGCTGTCTGGTCTACTTAGATAGTGATCCATCTATATCATGTTCAATTTTAATTATTAAAGAATGAAAAAAGTTAAAACACTTATTTTATCCTTTAGTGCTTTGTTGCTTTTCGGCTCAATAATACTTGCACAAGAGGAGGAAGGTCCTGGAACGACCGAATGTAAAGTATCAATTTCAACTTGCCATATTATTAAATACGGCAGTACTGAGATTAAAGTACCAGGTACTGAGATCAAGAAGGAAGAAGAGATCATTGAATAAACTCAATTCAAACTTCACACCCCCGTCACCTTAGGCGGGGGCTATATTATGAAAAAGACATGTATTTTTATTGTACTACTGCTCCTGGGATGTAAGGAAGAGAATGTTCTCTTTGATCAGAGCGATATTGTGGTGCCTAAAGTATTCAATCTTTCATCTGACAATAGTTGGGATTTCTTAAGAAACGAGCTGTCCCCCATTCGTGACCTGGTGTTGAAAGACTCATTATTGATTGTTAATAAAATCTTCCCGGGTCCATTCTATTATTCCGTCTATAATACTCGCACAGCAGAGAAGTTCGTGGAGTTTGGAGTGCAAGGCCAGGGACCCGAAGAGTTACCTGATTATTCCAATGCAAATCTCAATAATAAGGAAGCTGATTTGTTAGAAATAATCGTTCCAAATGCCGGTGGAGTAATTTACTCGGTGGATTTAAAATCGCTTAGAAACGGTGATGTTAAACTAAATAAAGTAGGAGAGCTGGGATATAATCCATCCAATTTTGCTCATGTTGATTCAGGATATGTGATTGACTTTGGGAATAGATTTGATGTAGTTGATCAATTTGGCAATCATATTGAATCAGCCATCGATTACCCTTTTGAGAAAGAAACAGCCTTACCTGAGAAATTATGGAATATGGTTCATCAAGGGTTAATGAAGAAAAGACCAGAGGACAATAGAATTGTATTTGCTTCAATATATGGTCCAAACATCGATTTAATGGAGTATTCCGAGGGCCTCACTTCTCTGTCGAAAATACATGTACGTGAGCCTAAGGTTTTTGATAATTCGGGAAAGCTTGCTTCGGGTGATGCCGAGTTGGTTGGAATTACTGTGTCCGATAAAAATGAGATGGGATTTATAGATTTAGAAGTGACTAATAATTTCATCTATCTTCTCTATAGTGGGCGCTCCTTTGAGAAAAATGGTGATGATGCATTGCTTGGAAGTAGCGTTTATGTTTTGGATTGGGATGGAAATTTTCTTGCTCTGTTAAATCTGGAAAAGAATACCAGGGTTATTACAGTTGATCAATCGGATGAGATTCTAATAGCTTTGGATGAGGAGAGGGAGACCACAAATTTACTCAGCTATAAGTTACCCAACTTTTGATAGTTCTCAGTTCAGGACCCCTTTTCTTGGATAGGAATTTTGTCACCTATCTGGATAAGTACTTGGGGTAAATCGAATCTTTAACAAAAAAGCCCTGCATTTCTGCAAGGCTTTTGATATTGTGGAGGATACCGGATTCGAACCGGTGACCTCTACACTGCCAGTGTAGCGCTCTAGCCAGCTGAGCTAAACCCCCTTCGAGCTTCGAAGCTTTAGCGAAGAAGCTCACTTCCCTCTAACTCTTCAAACGGAGGGCAAATATAAGCTTTGAATTCTTATGTAAAAATAGCGAGGCTAAAAAAATACTGTTTCTGAAAGAATCACCGGATTGATAATTTCCTCTTACTTGATAGCCTCATAAACAGGTTGTCCTGTAGCACCACTTGGCAGACGCATATTCAGCAACATGCTAATGGTGGGTGCAATGTCCGTAATATGTATTTCTCTCACCGAATTACCTGACTGAATTCCCCAACCATAAAACAACACCGGAATATGTGTGTCATAGGTCCAGGGATTACCATGGCCTGTTCCTCTGGAACCGCCTCCTTGCCAGCCTGGCTCCAGTACCATTTTGACATCACCACTTTCTTTTGGGTGATAAGCATTTTGCATTAGCTGCTGAATATGTTGATTGTAAGAGTTCCTGGTTAAGTCGATACCTGGAATGGCCATATAAATGCCAGGGTATTGCATGGCTTTTTGTGCCACGAATAATTGTATCTCATATAAGTCAATGCCTTTAGCTTTCAACTGAGCATGATCGAAGAAAAGGTCTAAACCAAAGTTTTCGATCAGTTCACCTTCACCATATTCTTTAGTAAGCTCTTCTTTTATATAATTGCTAAAGCCTCGTGAATTCAGGTTGTCATACTTAAAGCCTGACTCGTTCATTCTCTTTGAATTTTCTGCTACGGCATGATCTGCAGAAAGGAAAACCACATAATTGCCTTTGCCTACTTTTTCATCCAGCTCATTCAACAGTCTCTCGATTTCCATGTCCAGTCTGATGTACATATCTTGTACTTCTTTAGACTGTGGTCCGAAGTTATGTCCTACATAGTCCGTAGAAGAATAGCTAATAGCCAGGAAGTCAGGAATGTCATCGCTACCAAGATCTTCAACATTTAGCGCAGTCAATGCCAGTTCGGTCAGAATGGTATTTCCCCATGGGGTACTTGGCAGCATACTGAAATTGCCATTGCTGCTTCTTAGCTCTTTCAGATTATATGGAAAAGTAGGAGTGTCTTTACCTCTGAAGCCTCCTTCATAGGGAGAGTTATCTTCTCCACTCTCAGTATAGGCTGATACCGGCTTGACCAGATTCCAGGTTTCGTTCAGGTATTGATCTGCATATTTATTGTCATTGAAAAACTTCACCCAACCCGGAAGTTCATCCATGTAGTAAGAAGAAGTCATGAAGTTTCCGGTTTTGGAATCGTACCAGTAAGAGCCATCAGATAAGTGACCACCCGGTAGGGCTGAGCCTCTGTCTTTTATAGACATGGCAATGACTTTTCCCTTTTGTTGGGTAGACATTTTCAACTCATCCGTAATGGTAGAGCTGTAAAGGTTAACTGGTGAGATAAGCCCGTTGTCAGCACTTCCACCTACTGCGATTACTGACTTGTCTTCAGCGCAATAAACACCCCTTTTCAGCTTCTTGCTGTACCAGCTATTGTTCACTATACCGTGAATGGACGGGGTAGTTCCGGTGTAAACTGAAGCGTGACCAGGTCCTGTGCTGGTGTTGGAATAGTTATAGTGAGCATTCTTAGCCATAAAGCCGTCATACATCAATCTTTTGAAACCTCCATCACCAAAGTCGTTTTCGAATCTCCAGAGGTATTCCTGTTTCATTTGATCTACCACAATCCCTACAACCAGCTTAGGTTGCTCGTTTTGGGCTTTGAGGTTAAAAATCAGGCCTAGTGCAAAAATGCTGAGTACTATTCGTTTCATAATTCTTTATCAATTGCTGGGGCAAGCTATTTTAAAATACTCTTCCTGTCTGAAACTTTGTGTGAAGAGTTTATTACCCTTTTTGTCGTAATAAATGACTACATAAATGTTGGCTTCGGCAACCAGTTTTACAGCAAAGTAGATCGGGTCTTTTTGAGTGCCTAATATCTTAATGAAGGTATAGGTAGGCTCAATAATTTCACCCATGGTCTCGCTGTAAATGCCTTGTCCGCTTTCAGTATTAATGAAGAGTGTTTTGTCTTCTTCTCCAACATCAATGATTTCTAAATCCGTTATGCGTTCGTATAGAATTTCTTCATTGCGAATGTTCTCCAGAAGCCATTCATTGTCAATTCTGACTAATGCTATGGAGTCGTTGAAATAAGTTACCTCATCAAATTCGAAGGCGGTGAGTACCTTATTTTTGTTCGTGATAAATCCTTTGTAGCGTTCTTTCACTGCCAGTAAGACGGTGTCGGAGTATGGTTCAAGCAACTTTTCATATTCAGGAGCAATGTTGATTTGTCGGGCAGGATTAATCACCCCAAACTTGCCTTTGTCCAAAGTGCTTACGTAGCCATTGTCATTCGAACCAATTCCGTCATAAACAAAATTCAGCAGGTAATGACCTGTACTGTCGGCCAGGGCTGCATTGCGTTTTTGTAAGCGCAGCATATTTGGTCCAAGTGCCACTACTTCGTTGAAGGTGGCTGCCAGAATTTCACGACCATAGGCATTATAGATCTTTCTGAAGTTCTTGGTATTGGAGAGCATGAAGTAGTCATGAATGGCAGGCTCTCCGGTCTTGATATAGTTCTGAGGAACCAACAACTTATACGACCAGTCCTTCTCCATAGTCAGCTGCTTACCATTCTTGAACTGAGCCAATAACCGATTTCCCTTTTGCAACATGACGATATTTTCACCCAGAAAGGATAGCGAGTCGATACCTTCCTGTGGATCAATATTGCCCATTTGATCATATAGTTTCCACTGATCGTTTTCTCTGAGGGCCAGCCATTGCTGGTTACTCTTTACCTCTTTATACTGCCTCGTTCTTAACTGTGGATATTGATCATGTAAAATCCTTGTGCCTTCTTTGCTCTTGATTCTCCAGCCATAGGCTTCGTCATAAATGGCATAGTCACCGAATGGGATAATACTCCTTAGTTGATCATCCAGAATGGCCTCCTGATTATTTCTGCTCACCCAGATACGACCGTTGTCAAGAACGGCTACATCGTCATAGGCGAACTCTAATGGGATCGACTGGCCGTCTAATGCCGGGATTAAGATTTCGGGAGAAATGAGTGCAATGCCGTCCTCCTTTTCGAGCCACAAGAGTTGGCCAAGGGTATCTATCTGTACAAACTCATTTTCCAGGTAAGGAAGTTTGTGAATACTTTGTAAACCATAGAAGCCTCTCTGAAAAGTTCTGATCAGACTTTCATTTATTAGGGTGATTGATTCCTGAGGCTGCTCAATGATCATTTCACCTGACTTATGGATCAGTTGTTCACCAGCCTCACTCTCCAGCACAATGAACCCGTATCCTGCATCCCTGGCATTGTCAAAATCACCAGTGTAAAGCAATTGTCCGTTTCGGGCTATGATGGCACTTTGCTCATAATAGCTACCAACTACAAAATCATCTGTAATAGGCTCGCAAAGACAGTTTTTAGGGATAGCTGTGAGCTTGGTCTTTAGCTTGGACTGTCCGTCTGAATCGACAAACTCTATCTGATTATCGGTTAGCTTGGGAATCCAGAACCCAGCCTCCAGTGCCTGAACTTCTTTGATCGAGTCTGCTAACTCTGAAGAGGGGAAGTAGTTAAGAAACTCCTCACTACCATACTTTTCTTTGAAAATGTGATATATGCGTTGATAGGCAATCTGCTGGAATTCTTCTGACGGATATTCTCTTAGAAAACCTTCATAGTCAGCAATGCGATTAGAGGCTGTGGCAATTTTGAAAATCTCCGGTACGATTTCATCCCGATAGGGCGTGCCGGGAAATTCTTCCAGAAAACCTTTATAAGATTCCAGCTTACCATCAGCAGTGCGTTCCTGATAGATCAGCAGTTTGTATAGAGAATCCGCTTCGCTGAATTGCTGTGCTTCGGGAAAGGTGTCCATGAACTCTTTATATGACTCCCAGGTATGAACTGCCTGGGTACCTAAGTAGGCAATACTGTGAATACCTTCAATAGCCCGGGGAATTTGCCTGGCATCGTTATGGCGATCAATAAAGGCCTCGTAGGTATCTATGGTATGAACCTGCCTTACCATTTCGAATTTCAGGCTGTCGATCAGGTCTTTCTGCTGCTCCATATGAGCTGAATCAACCATTAGTTCATTGAGGTCTTCCAGATCTTTCGGATCAGTAACGGTTTTATACTGCCCAATGGCTTTGACTACAAAGTCATAGGCTTCATCGACATCATATTCCTGATAAGCTGTATCGGTATGTAAAACTGAATAGAGGTAGTAAGCTGCGGGATTTAAACTGTCTTTCTCCAGAGATTTGTCAAGGGCCTCAATAGTCTTTTCAATATCTCCACGTTCATACATACGGAAAGCCCGTTTCGGTATCTCCAGGCTATAAATGGAGATAAAGAGTAGTAGTGAGCTAATAAAAATGGACTGGCCTTTTTTCCTCATGTTCAACGCGTGATGGCAAAAATAATAAACCCTTTGGCATTCGGCTTGTTCAGGGCACATTGATCTCAAAGGATTTTAGCCCGAAACGTATAATTTTACCAATTCATGTCTATCAACGTTAGAATTACAGAAATCATCAAAGCCTTTGGCGATAGTGAAAGTGGCTTTGCCAAAAGATTGGGTGTTAGCTCTTCGGTGATGTTTAACATTGTCAATCCCAAAGGAAGAATGAGTTATCCTAGTGGTCCTGTTCTGGAAAAACTATTGGCGCTTGAACTTGATGGCAAACAGGTATCTGCCGAATGGCTCATGCGTGGGAGAGGAGAGATGTTTAGTGAAGGTGCTTCAATAGCTACACCAGAGGAAGCACTTGAATTTCTTAAACAGTCCATCGAAGCCTTGAGAAAAAATCACTAGTGCTGATGAAATTTGAGTCTTTATTAGTCTGAAGCACAAGTTGTTATTAAATTCGCCACAAACTAGAACAACATGAAGAAAGTATTTTTTGCAGCCCTAATGGTAATGTTGGTATGGGCTTGCCAGGAAAAAAAGGAAGAGCAACAAGAAGCAAAAGCTGATGTTGTGGGTACTTATGGTGCTGAAATTTCAGAAGAGGGTGCAATCTCTGTCAACGACATGATGGCACAGTTAAATGGTTCTGATTCAGTAATGGTAAAAGTAAAAGGTGAAATCACTGCTAGCTGCGCCATGAAAGGGTGCTGGATGAATCTGGTACTCCCTAACGGTGAAGAAATGAGAGTTACCTTTAAGGACTATGGTTTCTTTGTGCCAAAAGAAGGAATGGAAGGTAACTATGCGCTGATTGAAGGGGTAGTAACCAAAACGCTGACGGATGTGGAAACCTTGAAGCACTATGCTGCTGATGCAGGAAAGCCTGAAGAGGAAATTTTGGCGATTACCGAGCCTAAAGAAGAATTAGCCTTTGTAGCCAATGGTGTAATCATTTACAAAGGAGAACAAGAAGCGACTGAATAGTCGAATTGATAAAGAATCAGCAGAGGGCTGCTCTGGTTTATCACTGTAAGTGAGTGCCGGATCAGCCTTCTTTTTTTGCTCTCCATGCAACTATTCCCATAAGATGCCCATCCTTGTTGTATGGCTGGTGTAACGAATTCACTATTTATCAGTCTAAAGTAAAATCACAAACTAAAAAGGTCATGCAAAAACAACAACTCTTAAAAACGACACTACTAACACTTCTCTTTTGCTTATTTGCTACTTCAGCAAAGGCTCAAACCACGGTCAATGCTTCTGATATTATGGCGGCTATTAAAAAGGGAGAGGATATTAACTATACCAATGTAACTGTTGTGGGTAAGCTCGATCTCACATTTATGGAAGAAAAGCTTCCTGACTTGCCGGTGAGACGCAAATGGTGGAGAGACGGTGGAGACAATACCGTCAACGAACTGGTAGAATCCAAAATCTCATTCGTGAACTGTACTTTCGAAGATGATGTGATAGCCTATTATCATGACAATCGTTCAGAGTACACTTTTACAGCTGATTTCGAAAGAGATGTAAGGTTTGAGAAGTGCCAGTTTAAGCGTGATGCTATGTTCAAGTACTCAAACTTTGAAGGAGAGGCCATTTTTGCGGGTTCAACTTTCGATGATGAAACTACCTTCAAATATGCTGAGTTCGAATACAAAGCAGACTTCTCTAATACATTGTTCGATGAAGACGCTATTTTTAAATACACCAAGTTCAGAGATGGAGCCAGTTTTAAAGCGGCCAAATTCGAGCGCTCACTCGATATGAAATACACTAAAGTAAGAGGTGATTTCGACTTGAAAGACATGGAAGTAAGATGGGATATCATTACCAAGTATGCCGAAGTAAACGGTCGAAGCTTTTCGAGATACTTATTAGACAACTAGTCTACCTATATATAAATCAGGGAAGGCCATCAGCAATGATGGCCTTTTCTTTTTGGTTTAAGGTGGTTTTCTCCACTTTTGAAAAATTATTTTTTTGTCACGCAACCAATTCTTCATAGTGGCTGGTATTGAATAGTAAGGCCGAATAATTAAAACCAACACACCTCACAAGAAATGCTCAGAATTGAGAAACTTATAAAAGGTTGCAAAGAGCAGGACAGAGCCAGTCAAAAGGAGCTATACAAAAGTTTCTATGGTTATGCGATGGGCATCTGTATGAGGTATTCAGACTCCAAGGAAGAGGCGCAGGAAATAATGAATGATGGGTTTATGAAGGTGTTTAAACATATTAAGGGTTACCAACTCGATAAACCATTCAAACCCTGGTTTACCCGGATTCTGATTAATACGGCTATAGATAGTTTTAGAAAGAAGGAAAAGCTCATGGCCATGGAAACACGAATTGATGATTCCACAGACTTTGAGTCTCGACAATCAGTCGAAGAAGACATTGCCTATGAAGAAATACTGGAGATAGTCAGGAAGCTGCCTGCCAGATACAGGACAGTTTTCAATCTTAGGGCAATTGAAGGTTATCAGCATGATGAGATTGCCGAAATACTGGGTATTTCGGTCGGTACATCAAAATCTAATTATGCACGGGCCAAGAAGAAGTTGCAGCAATATTTGGACGTCTACTTTGAAACGATCTGATGGAAGAAGAGAGAAACGATATTGAAAAGTTCTTTATCAATCGTCTGAAAGACAAAGAATTTCCATTCGAAGAAGAGCAATGGGAGAAAATGTCTGAAAGACTGGATAATGAATTGCCGAGGAGGGTAGGTTTCTGGACCAGATTCAGAAAGGTGATTGGCTTCATTGTTATTCCGCTGCTCACCTTCTTAATTGGCTGGTATTTGCAGCCTATGAGAGGAAATCTGGAAGACACCAATGGAAAAGAGTCGGTAATTCCTGTTGTCCCTGAAGATACGCTAAGTGCCGATGTAGAGATTAAGATTGGACAGCCTTTGGCCACAGAAAGAGATGCAGATCAACATTTAAATAATACAGCTGCCAATCAAAAGCTTACAGATGAACCCACCCAAATTATTGTAACCAAAGACAGACAGACAAGCAGCTATATGACTGATGTCAGAAGTGAGGTTATGGAAACAGCCAATCCGGAAAGTCAGGTTTTGGGTGAGGGAACAGACAGACCAGTATATTTCACTTTTACAAAGGCCCCAATAATTCTGAATGCTTATGGTTTAGGAGAAGTGAATCTTCAGTATCCATATGATACAATCAATGCCCTGCGGGCCTCTGAGGAGGATACGCTGCCAAAGAAAACATGGTCAATATCTGTCATTGCAGCACCAGACTTTAACAGTACCAATTTTTCAGAACTCTATAACAGTATCGGAGAATCTTTTGGTGTCCTTGTTAGCCGACACTTCGGAGATAGACTAAGCGTTCGTGCCGGACTGGCTTTAAATAATAAGGTCTATCGTGCCGGTCAAGGAGAGTATTTACCCAGATCCGGATACTGGACCAGGGGCATTGAACCTAATTCCATTGATGCTCGCTGTCTGGTATTGGAAATTCCAGTGTCAGTGAGTTGGAAGGTATTAAAGACCAATCGGGGAGATATCTGGACAAACCTGGGCTTGTCCTCATATCTGTTTCTGAATGAAGAATATAATTATTACTACAATGTAAATGAGCCTGATCTGATTCAAGGTTGGGAAGGGAAGAATGCGAACCGGCATTTTGCTGCAGGACTAAACTTCTCCTTTACCTATGCGCATCGCCTTTCTGACAGATACTCATTAATGGTAGAGCCTTACTTCAAGACCTCTATTAAACCCTTGGGGCACGGAAATGTGAACCTCCTGTCTTCAGGGGTCAATGTGGGTTTAACCTACAACATCTTTTCAAGAGCTGACCAATAACTATATGAGCTAGGGTTAGATCTAATTTCAGTATAAGTATTTAAAAAACAGATACTTACAAAGATTTATGCTTTGTGAGAACAGAAGAACTATGCCTAATTAAAACTAATGTATAATGAAAACTAGAATTCAATTATTGCTCACAGTCTTGCTTGCTGCTTTTGTCTTGCAGGTAACAGGCTGTAAAAATGACGATGATGTAGAAACAGAACCAACTGCCGGACTGGCTTCAGGTGTTCAACTCAGTACCAATCAACAATTGGGAACGGTAATGACCGATGACCAGGGCAGGGCTCTCTATTTCTTCTCCAAAGACTTTGACGGTACCAGCAAGTGTACTGATGGATGCTCTCAGATCTGGCCTACATTTTATGTAGAGAACCTTGAGATTGGCGCTGGTTTAGACCAGGCTGATTTTGGACAAATTACCAGAACTGATGGTGAATTACAGACTACTTATAAAGGCTGGCCTCTGTATTACTACTCTTCCGCTGGAAATGGTGAAGTAGAAGCAGCCGGTTCATTCGGAGGCGAGGCCATCAACAACGTGTGGTTTACTGCTAAGCCTGACTACTCAATCATGATTGCCAATGCTCAACTGACAGGTCATGACGGGAATAATTACACCTCTAACTATACTCAGGGAGATGGTGAAACCATGTTTTTTGTAGATGCTGAAGGTAGAACACTTTACAGCTTTATGAATGATCGTTTTAACGACAACAATTTCACTGCTCAGGATTTCAGCAATAATGGTGTGTGGCCAATCTTCTTTGAAGATTTAGGTGCAGTACCATCAATTGTTAATAGCGAAGACTTTGGTTCAATCGAAGTTTTTGGACAGCAGCAATTGACATTTAAAGGTTGGCCATTATACTACTTCGGTCAGGACAATATGACCAGAGGTAGCAACAAGGGCGTCAGCTTTCCGGCTCCAGGTGTATGGCCGATTGTCAATACTTCTACAACGGAAGCCACTCCGGCTGCATCAGTAAAGCTTGCGCAGAATAGCACTTTTGGAGAAATCATGACCGACACTGATGGTCAGACCTTATACTTCTTTGCCAGAGATGCCAATGGTGCAAATAACTGCTCTGGAGGTTGTGCGGCCCTGTGGCCAGTATTCCATAAAGAAGAGATCATTCTCGAAGCGGGTAGCGATCTGAACATGGAAGATTTTAGCGAAATCACCCTATCTGACGGTACTACCAAACAAACCACTTACAAAGGCTGGCCATTATACTACTATTCACCTAATGCCAATGGTGAATTGGAAGCTACCGGTACAGTGTCAGGCGATGGTTTTAACAATGTCTGGTTTGTTGCCAAAGAAAACTATGGACTGATGCAGGCCAATGAGCAATTGGTTGGTCATGATGGTATGTCTTACAAAGGTGATTACACTCAGGGTGAAGAGATCACACTTTACTTTACTGATGATAAAGGCAGAACGCTCTATTCCTTCACCAATGATACAAGGAATGATAACAACTTCACAGCTCAGGATTTCAGCAATGATGGTGTATGGCCGATCTATTACACAGACCTGAGCCAGTTGGATCTGCCTTCTTCAATGGATAAAGCAGACTTTGGTGAAATCGATGTATTTGGCAGAAAGCAATTGACTTTCAAAGGCTGGCCTGTCTACTACTTCGGACAAGATAGCAATCGGGGTGATAATAAAGGTGTCAGTTTCCCTGCCCCGGGAGTCTGGCCTGTTATCAACAATAGCCTGACTGAGGCACAATAATTCGTTTGGCGTTTTTGGTTAGTTGACAAAAGAGCCGGGAGTCACTCCCGGCTCTTAAATAGTTAAATATGAAAGCATTAGTAAACATTTTTAGGTTAGCTCTGATCGTACTGATTGTGAGCAGCTGTGAGAATAACCAGCTCACCCCGCAATTCGATTGTGAGTCAAGTACCTTAAGTATCAGCCTGCAAAGCCAGGCTAATTCACATTGTGGTATTGCCGATGGAAGCCTTACTGTCCTGGCTTCTCTTGGAGAAGCTCCCTACAGATATTCTGTAGATGGAGATAATTTTCAGGATTCAGGAGTTTTTACCGAATTGACTTCAGGCACATATCAGGTAGTTGTGCAGGATGCCAATGGCTGTACTGCCACTACCGAGGTTACTATTCTTAATGAAGACGGACTCAACATCAATGTCAGTGTATCTGAGAGTGGTTGTGATACCTCACTGGGACAAATCAATATTGTAGCCACTGATGGTGTTCAGCCATACAGCTTCAGTATTGATGGCAGCAGCTTTACATCCACAGGTAATTTCGATCAGTTGAGTGCAGGTGAATACACGATTGTGGCCAGGGATGCTTCGGGTTGTGAGGTTACCCAGTCCGTGACAGTACTCACAGGAATCAGTTTTGGAGACCGGGTGGCCGAAATCATTTCTACGAACTGTGCCATTAGCGGCTGTCATGCCGATGCCATAAGTCCCAGAATGAATGATTTTGCCAGTATCAAACAGAATGCTGACAGAATCAGGTTCAGGACTTCACAAAAAACAATGCCACCATCAGGCCCTTTGTCAGATGATGAGATAGCGGCAATTGCCTGCTGGGTGAATGATGGCGCTTTAAACAATTAATAGAGAAATCATGAAAAGACTATTAATCATTGCCGGATTGCTGGCAGCCATTGGTGCCGGTTACGGTTTATATCAGTTTAACAGAACCTCTAACAGCACTATCAGGCAGAAGCCTGAATACATACTTAAAGCTTCTGAATTATCGACTGCTTTTGCCACTGATGAGGCTATGGCGAATGAGAAATATTTGGGTAAGGTCATTCAGGTAGAAGGCACTTTGCTTGGAAAAGAGACCGGAGAATTTTGGGTACTGACTCTAGAAGGTACCGGCCTGGTTAATATCAGGGCAGAATTACTGACAGGCAGACAGCCTGAATTAAAAGCCGGAGAGACCGTGAAAGTAAAAGGCGTATGTTCTGGATCCCTTCTCGATGTTGTACTCTCCGATTGTATCACCATAGAATAACAAACCATGAAAAACATCTTCAAAATATTATCACTATTACTTCTGATCAATTCCCTTTCATTTGCTCAAACCAGATTGATTGACAGGTCAGGTACCGTTCGTTTTTTTTCTTCAGCCCCAATGGAAGACATCGAAGCTATTAACCAATCTGCACTGGGAATTATTGAATTGCCATCCGGAGAAGTGGCAGTATCTATTCTCATTAAGGGATTTCAGTTTGAAAAGGCCCTTATGCAAGAGCACTTCAATGAAAACTACATGGAGTCCGATAAATTCTCAAAAGCTACCTTCATTGGTAAGATTGAGAACCCGGAGAAGCTACAGGAGAATGGCAAGTTTCAGGCCGATATCAAGGGTAAAATGACAGTACATGGTGTCACCAAAGAGATCACTATGAAAGCTGAGATTGAAGTGACATCAGATGCCATTCTAGTGGAGTCAAAGTTTAACCTGACAGTGGCAGATTATAAAATTGAAATCCCCAAGCTGGTCAGAAATAACATTGCCAAAGAGGTGGAGGTAACGGCTAACTTTAATTTGACAGGGCATGAATAAGCTTTGGAAACTCATGATCTTCATTGGACTGTTAACAGGGCCGATGGCTGTTGCCCAGGAAGATTTGCTGTCAATTTTAGATGAAGAATCTGATGTAAGCTCTTTCGCTGTTGAAGCGATCTTCAAAGGTACCAGACTCATTAACGGTCACACGGTAGAGACCAGAAGGCAGCACAATCTCGACTTTCTGATTTCACACCGTTTTGGTAGAATCAATGGTGGGGCTTACGAATTCTTCGGACTCGATCAGGCCAATGTTCGGCTGGGATTCGATTACGGATTAACAGACCATATTAACCTTGGCATTGGAAGAAGCTCATTTGAAAAGACCTTAGATGGCTATTTCAAGTATGCTTTTCTGCATCAGGCCACAGGATCAAAATCATTTCCTTTTTCAGCTACTTTGTTCTCCTCAGTGGCCATAAAAACGCTGAAAGAGAGAGAGTTTGAAGATCAGGTGATGTTCACAGACAGATTGTCTTATACCCATCAGGTACTGATTGCCAGAAAATTCAGCCCTTCATTTTCCATGCAGCTGATGCCTTCCTATGTGCATTTCAATACCATATATCCGGATGAAAACAGAAACGATTTGTACATAGCCGGGGTAGGGGGCAGAATGAAACTGACACCAAGGGTATCCCTGAACGTGGAATATTACTACCAACTTCAAAAGAAGCAGTCAGGATTGAAAGATGCCTTAGCGATTGGCTTCGATATTGAAACCGGAGGCCATGTTTTTCAGCTTCATTTAACCAATGCCCAGTCGATGATTGAAAAAGGTTTCCTGACCGAAACAACGGGCGACTTCTTCAATGGGGATATTCACTTTGGATTTAATATTTCAAGAACCTTTCAGTTGAAATGAGATTGAATTTGATCCTGTTGGCTGTCTTAGTCAGTACAATGAGTCTGAAGGCCCAGGTTGATACAATTTATGTCTATGGGCCTGGTGGCCCTTACCCTGCTATGGCAGAAGCTGCGCAAATGTTTAGCGAGCAGGAGCACGTTTATGTGAAAGTGATTCGTGGGCCTTTTGGCCAATGGAAGTCGGCAGCTCAGCAGAATGCCGATCTGATTTATAGCGGAGCGGAATTCATGATGACCCATTTTATTCAGGAACTTCCAAATATAGATTCGGAGACAGTAAAGCCCTTATATCTCAGGAAATCCGGTCTGCTGGTTCGTCCTGGTAATCCAAAACAGATTCACTCAATAAAAGACCTTCAGAAGAAAGGTGTCAATCTCATGGTGGTGAATGGAGCTGGTTTGACCGGAGTATGGGAGAGTATGATTGGACAGGCCAGGGACATTGATCAGCTGAAAAAACTGAGGGAGAACATTGTCTATTTTGCTGCAAATAGTAGAATGGCTAAAGCACAATGGCAGAATCAGCAGGACATAGATGTCTGGTTAACCTGGAATATCTGGCAGGTAGCCAATGCTGAACTAGCCGAGTTTGTGGAATTGGATGATCGCTACACTATTTATAGAGATTGTGGAATCGCGTTGACTAATAATGCCAAAAGTGGTGTACTAGTGGAGGCGTTCTATGACTTCCTTCAGTCTGAGGAAGTGAAGCCCATTTTCAAGAGATGGGGATGGCTTGTTGATTAGTGCTTTGGAGTTGGTTAATACTAAATCAGCTCCAAAGCCTTATCCAAATCACCGATTAAATCCTCTTTGTTTTCCAGTCCAACCGAGATTCTCATGTCTCCCAGAGAGATACCTAAACCGGCAAACTGATCGGGACTTAGTTCCTTGAGATAGCTGATGGCTGGAGCATAGATCAGGCTTTCGTGTCCACCCCAACTTACACCCAGGTGGAAGTATTTGAGTCCATTGACAAAAGACTTGATCTTGTCAAGGTCTTCAGTCTTTAATTGAAAGCCCATGAGTCCGGTCAAACCTATCATTTGTTTGGCAGCCAGTTCTCTCTGATCAAAAGATTTCGCAGCGGGGTAACGGATCAGTTGAACCTTTGGATGGCTCTCTAAAAACTCGGCTACTGCCAGGGCATTTTCCTGATGTTGCTTCATTCTGACAGGAAGTGTGCGCAGGCTTCTCAGCAGTAACCAGGCTTCGAACGGAGCCATTTTCGCCCCTATCCATTCGTATTCTCTCAGGGTAATGGCATCAATATCCTCTTTTGATCCAACCAACACTCCGGCAACGACATCGCTGTGCCCTCCAATGTATTTGGAGCAGGAATGCATTTCCAGATCAATCCCCATATCCAGAGGCTTTTGGAATAACGGGCTTGCCCAGGTATTATCAATCATGGTTTTGATCCCCCGGCTTTTGGCCAGTGTTGCTACAGCTTCAATATCCTGCAAGGAGAAAACTGCCGATGAGGGACTTTCCAGGTAAATGAGTCGGGTGTTCTCCTGAAGGGCGTTTTCAAACTCTGCTATATCTTTTCCTGAAACATAAGTTACCTCAACATTGAATTTAGGCTTGAGGTAAGCCGCTATGAAGTTATTGGCAGGGCCATATAGATTTTTGATAGTGATGATATGATCACCTGAATTCACGCAGTGCATAATTCCTGCCGAGATGGCCCCCATACCTGATGGGAATAACTGCGCTTTTTCACCATGACAAAGTGCTGCGAGCTTTTCTTCTACCAGTTTTACCGTAGGATTTTTCCCGCGGCTGTAAATGAAACTATCCAGGCGTTCGTCAAATGCTTTGTCAATATCGTCCCAACCCTCAAACGTAAAGAGAGAGTTCTGGTAGATAGGTGGTACCACTGCTCCATTAGGGTTTCTTGCCTCGTCATGGGCAAGAAGGGTTTCTGCGGATGGCTTTCCGGAATCACTCATCTTTTCAATTTTTAGATTCAATTTCATGGTAAAAACAGCCTTTCCCGAGAATGGCCAGTAATGGCGCAATAATCAGGTTGGTCATGGTCATCAATTGCCAATGCCAGTATTCTTCTACAGCTACTCCCAAAGTTGCGGCAATAAATACTCCCGTGGCCGTCCAGGGAATACAGTTTTCCAGCATGGTGCCATAATCTTCAATGGAGCGTGAAAGTACTTTTCTCGGTATTTTATATTGATCGTACTTTTTGGCGAAAGCATCACCAATAATAAAACTTGTAGCTGTTTGATTGGAGGTGGTGACGTTGGTGAACCCTGTAGCTATCAATGAAGATATAATCACGGACTGTCTCTTTTTGGCAAAAGCAAAAAGACGGTCTACCAACCTCGGCATAGCATCTATGATATCAATGGAACCTACAAATATGAAGATCACTATGGCAGTCATAAATGCGGTACTTAATTCATAGAGACCACCTCTTGTGAATAAGGTAGTAATGTTATCGGGTACATCTGCGACCCAATGGGCCATGGGTGTTTCAAAACCGGTATTAAGTGCTTGAATCACATGCTCCAGGCTATAGTTCTGAAAGATTAATGCCAGTAGGGCTGCAACTATTGAGGAAGTGAGCAAAGTTGGAAGTGTTCCCTTTTTGGTGATTGAACCATAGAGGACTATAGCAGGCGGGATCAGCAGTAGTATGTTGAAGTTGAACATTTGCTCAATAGCGCCTAAAGTTTCTTCAACCTTTAAATTGTTCACTTCTCCTGAATGAATTGGGTTCACAAGACCAATGACAAAGTAGATGGTCATGGCTATGAGGGCGGAAGGTAGTGTCGTGTTCATCATAGACCTGATATGCGCATAAAGGTCAGTTTCAGCAGCCATGGCTGCCAGATTAGTGGTGTCACTCAGAGGGGAGACTTTATCACCAAAGTAGGCACCTCCAACAATTGCGCCTGCCGTAATGGCCAGGTCGGCATTGACTGCCTGAGCAATTCCAATCAATACTACTCCAATAGTTCCAATAGCGCCCCAGGAAGTCCCTGTCAGTGTAGAGAAGATGATGGGGATGATAAACGCCAGTACATAGAGGTAATCGGGATTGATCAGCTTAATGCCATAATAAATGAACATGGGTATGGTGCCCGAAATAATCCAGGAACCGATAATTATGCCGATGGCTAAGAGGATCAGTAGGGCGGGTAACCCTTTGGATAGTTTTTTCACAATAGCCGCCAGAATATCGTCCCATCGAAATCCCATGATCAACAATTGACCGATAACGAATAGGGAGGAAACCAGGAATACAATTTCCAGTGGAAATGCGGATTTATCCTGAAACTGAGGCCTAATGATTAATCCGTAGCCAATCATGATAGATAAAAAAGCTACAGGTAATACCGCGTGATAAAATTTAATCTCGGGCTTTTGTTCTGTCTTCATGGAGCAAATTGCCGAGAAGATAGTGAGACTGACTAAGAATTAAAACCGTAAAACATGAATGGGAAGACCTCGTAACTAAATAGTGGAAAATGCTTAATTTTAGAGTATGGATGTTCATGCCGAAAAACTTCTGTTAATAGAAAAGCTGCTTAAGGTTAAGGACTCAGGGACACTGGAGAAAATAAAGTTGTTGTTGAAGGCAGAAGAGATTCATCAATCTGCCTACGATAAAGGTTCTCCAATTTCTAATGACGCTCTTATAAAAAGAGCGGAAGAAGCAAACAGGGCCATTGAAATGGGTAATCATAAAAGCATCTCTCAACTGAAGAACGATGTAAAATCCTGGTGAGAATTGAAGGCAAAGTCTGTCAATATTACCCTCCCGGCAGAACGAAGTCTCAATTATATTTATCACTATTTTCTTAAAGAAGTTTCAGCCGAGGTAGCTGTAAGGGTCGTTGATCGCATCCTTAATAGAATCGAACTGCTCGAGGAGAATTACCATCGTGGCCGTTTGGTCGAAGAGCTAAGAGTATTGAACCAGGACCATAGGTATGTTATCGAAGGGCCTTACAAAATTATTTACAGGGTTATTGCTCAGTCTGTTTTCGTCACTGATATTTTTTCCATGTATCAAGACCCTAAAAGGATTATAGAAAGGAGTTAAAGCAAAATGGTATTTACTTACTGTTCTTAATGAATTGCTTAGCAAGGATATTCAGTCTGGCCCGATAAGGGACTATGGTCCCTATTCGCTTATAGAGTCTTGGGAAGAAGCCGGGAATTACCACCTGTTTACCCTGATACATTTTGTCAAGGGTATATTGAGCCACTTGTTCCGGAGTCTGGCTGGTTAATCTGGCCATGAGGCCCAACTCCTTTTCCCGAAGCATCACATCGGGATTGGTGGGTACCGAGGCCGGACAAAGCACCGTGATATTGACTGATGTGCTTTCCAGCTCTTTGTTCAAAGATCGCGAGAAGGAGTAGACAAACTTTTTACTGGCTGAATAGATCCCTTTGAAGGGAATGTCATAGAATGCGGCCATACTGGCAACATTGATAATGTACCCCTTAGGCTTAGCCAATAGCATGGGTAAGAAAAGGTGCGTAAGACCTACCAGCGACAACATATTAAGCTGCATCTGACCCTGATAAAATTCCGTAGGCAGGCTGGTAAACGGACCTGAATTACCCAAGCCGGCATTGTTGATCAGAATATCTACCGTGAAATCATGGTTTTGACACCAGTCCAGAATTTGTTGTGGTGCATCCTTCTCCATCAGGTTAATACCCAGGTGGTGGAAAGCCTGTTGTGGATATTTTTCTTTGAGATGATTGGCTACTTCTTCTAGTTTAGGTTCCGGTAAAGCTACCAGCAAGATATTTTGCCCACGAGCAGCACATTCTTCGGCAAAAGCCTTTCCGATACCATTACTGGCACCGGTTACCAATGTGTAAACCAGACTACTCATTGTTCAGCCAGTTTACAGTTTCCTGAATTCCATCTTTCAAAGGAGTAATCTGATAACCCAGTTCATTTTTGGCTTTTTCGCTCGATACTCTCCATTCATAAAGATATTTTCTCACCCAGCCCGGAGTAATCATGGGTTGTCGGCCAAAGTTTTCAGCCATGAAGAGTTGCATCTTACCAAAGGTGAGCATAACGCCTAATGGCATCTTGTAGAGCTTATGTTTCTTACCTCCAATATCAGCAATGGTATCGAAAAGTTCGTGATAGGTAGCATCTTCTCCTCCGAGCAGATAGCGTTCACCGGCCCTTCCTTTTTCCATCGCCAGCTTGTGCCCGTTAATTACATCTTCTACATAAACATAATTACCGGTGCTCATGCCATCGCCCGGCATGAATTTCCACTTTCCTTCGATGTATTGCTTAACCAGTTTGGTCACGGAGTTGCTGACATTGAGAGGCCCCGGACCATAAACCCGGGTAGGATTGACAATCACTACATGTTGACCTTGGTCAACGTACTCTCTGATTTTGAGCTCAGACTCATATTTTGAGCTCTCATAAGGCGTGAAGAAATCTACCTTTCTGGGAGTTTCCTCATGTACCGGGCCATCTATGGCCGGGCCTATGACACCGGCAGTTGAGGTAACCAGTGATTTTTTAACTCCCTGTGCCTTGGCAGCATTCAGTATGTTCAGTGTGCCATCAATGTTAACCCGTTCGAATGTATCGTCTTTGGCCCATACGCTGGCAAAAGCGGCCAGGTGATAGACTTCATCGCAACCTTCCATGCCCTGGTTTAGAGCATCTTTCGAGAACAGATCACCTTCCACAAAGGAAATTCTCTCATGTTCCAGGTCTTTGGCTTTGTTCTTTGAACGGATAAGAGCCACCACTTCATGACCTTCATCAGCCAGACTTTTGGCTAACTTTTGGCCGATAAAGCCAGTGCCTCCTGTTATAAATATTCTTTTCGACATTAAATCACTTTCATTTCAGGGTGATGCTTCAACGAGAAGAAGAAGTTGGACAGTGCCAATGTAATGTGGACGAAGAAAGCCACCCAAATGGTACCCGTGGTCAGGGTAATTAAACACAAAATTACGCCTAATGGAATGGCACCAATAGTTTCTTCCAGATTTTTAGGTACGTGTACCAGGGCATAGATAGCCGCATTGAGTATAATGGCCGGCCATTCACCTAACAATGGTACAGTCGCGAATAGCAACAGACCTCTGAACATTAGCTCATAACCAAACAAATAGGCCACCCAACTGAAGGCATTCGTAGCTACCATCTTTTTGGTCCATTCCTTTTCCCTCACATTAGGATAGAAAGCAAGGTTCTTCTCTTTTTTAGAGTTGAAGAAATTCATGGGGATAATAATGCAGGCCAGACCGCCAATCCAGGCCAGACTTAGTCCATGGTTCTTGAAGGCTACACCATAATCTTCCAGAGATTTTCCGGTAATGACTAAAAGTAAAATGGCAGGAAGAACACCAATGGTCATGGCACCCAGGTAGCGGGTCATCCAGAGAAATCGGGTATTACCTCTTTCTTTGCCAAACTTACTGATATACTTCGACTTAACACCAGTGGAGATAGATACGAAGTGATAAATGCTAAACCCTATGGTGACCAGGGCAAAAGCCAAAACAGGTTCTAAAAAAGTCGTGCTCCAGGCTGGTATATTCATTGAGTCTTGTCGGGATAGTGGGCAAAAATAAGAACATCTGTTAGAATTAGACAGCCACCTTTATAGATTTAAGGATTATTAAGGGTTTAACATTGCTTTTTCGGAATTTGTATGTCGAAATGTAAAGTGGATTACCAATGTGGAATCGACCCTTTCAATCATTGTACTTAATTTAAGTTATGAGATATCTACTAATGCTATTGATGGGCCTGATGACCTTCGGATTGGCCAATGCTCAGGAAATAAGCGGTGAGGAATTGCTCGATCGAGCCCTTGCCTTTCATAACCCTTCCGGCCGCTGGGAAAAGGCGGAGTTGCAACTCACCATCGATATGGAAACACCAGGCAGGCCTGTCAGGAGAAGTCAGCTGACTATTGACAACGAAGCCAGTACATTTTATATCAAGATACTCAACAGAGGTAATCTATCCGAATTTTGGGTTGATGCGAATGACTCTACCAGGGCTCTTTACAATTTTATGGCGCCTACAGATTCTATTCAAGCCGATAGCCTGAACCTGACACCCGAGCGGGCCTTACGCTGGAGAAACTATTATTCTTACTTGTATGGCTTACCGATGAAACTGAATGATCCGGGTACCAAAATTGATCCCGTTGTTCAGAGAACTCAGTTTCTAAATCAGGAGGTTCTGGCACTAAAAGCTACCTATGATGCCGAAGTAGGATCTGATATCTGGTATTTCTATTTCCATCCTGAAACTTATGCTATGGTAGGGTATAGGTTCTATCATGATGAGGCTGCCAATGATGGAGAGTACATTGTGCTGGAGGGGTTGGAGATCAAAAATGGAATACGGATTCCTAAGAATCGAACCTGGTATACTAATGCGGAAGATCGACTTCTGGGCACTGATTACCTGATAGATCTAAAGGTAAAATAAGGTTGGGAGAATTGTTTAATTCAACAGGATCAGTCTAAATTTTTACTTCTTCCTTTTCAAAGAGTTGATAAACTGCGCCCAGGCAAAGGGGTTGAGCAATGGGTTGGTGCGGGGACCCTGACTGTTCTGCAAATTCTGGAACTGCTGATTCATCATGTACCGATAGTTCATACTGGGGGAACCTTCCAATGGCATGGTTCTTACCAGTTCTCTTACAATATCAGGCTCATAGTTATTGAGTACATTCTCCTGATCTTGTGTCAGGTTCATGGCCAGAATGGCTTCCTTAAAGAGTTCTTCTGTGGGGAATGGATTAACCTCAACATCCGCCAGTTGCGTCACTTCTTCTTCCAGAGAGAAGATGACTGTAGCGCGATCTCCAACGGAATCAGGAACAACCACTTTCTGATTTTTGAAACCAATGGCACTAATGGTCAGCGTGTCACCGGCAATGAATGCCTTACTGAACCATCCTTTAAAATCTGTAGGAATACCCCGACCTCTTTGATCATAAATGTGTACTCCGGGAATGGTCATTGTGCTATCTGAATTCATGACCAGACCTGAAACCTGAACAACCTGCAACTTAGGCCCATCCTGAGCCTGCGATTTCTGTCCTAAGCACAGAAGAAAGACCAGTGTCAGAGCGAAAGTTTTGGCTAATGTGTATTTCAGGTTTTTCAGCATATTGAGATTACAAACGTAAAGAAAATCAAATAGATATGTCTTTCTGATGTTCTGAACGGTACAAACTTAACCAAGAGTTAAGGAAAATTGATTGGTGTATTCGATTTATTCTCCCCAAATTAACAAGAATTAACCCGCTATGCGTCTTAAGAATTTCAGCCTCAGTTTTGGTAGCCAGATATTTAAATCAGTTTCGGAAGAATCACGTGTGCGCATTTTGCACCTGCTTTACAGAAACGGAGAGTTGACTATTTCTGATCTGGAGCATATTCTGGACTTTACCCAAACTAAGACCTCCAGGCATGTCACTTACCTTAAGAACTCGGGGATCATCAATGCCAGAAAAGTCGATCAATGGGTGTTTTACAGTATTCGTGAAGAGGTGGAGGAAATCATTCACCGTATTTTTGAATTTCTGGTCAAGGATGGAACATTGCAGAAGGATCAGGAGACTTACGAAATTTTAGCGTCAAATCGGGAGCTGGCTCAAAACCGTTTTCAAAACAGAGAGTTCTACAGATAACTTGAGCTATTATCAACATATTTTCTTCGACCTCGATCATACCCTTTGGGATTATGATACCAATGCATCAGAAGCCCTCTTCGAACTTTACGATCATTATCAGTTTGCCCAACTCAATGCCTTCAGCAAAGAGGAGCTGGTAGCTACCTTCTTTGAGGTGAATCACCATTTATGGGATTTGTATAACCAGCATCGCATTGGGAGAGGAGATATCAGGAAGAGGCGCTTTCCACAGATTTTCCAAAAACTCAGAGTGTCTGAGGAGCACTTGCCCGAAAATCTTGAAAAAGAGTATATCGCATTGGCACCTACCAAGCCTGCGGTATTTCCTCATGCTTTCGAGGTATTGGATTACCTGGCCGGGAAGTACCAGCTGCACTTAATCACTAATGGGTTTAATGACATTCAGCAGAGTAAACTCAAACATTCGAAGCTGGAGCCCTATTTCGGGTATGTGATTACATCAGAGTCGTCCAAAGCGAGAAAACCCAATCCTCGGATTTTTGAAGTGGCACTGGAATTGACCGGAGCAGATGTTTTTCATTGTATGATGATTGGCGATAATCTCGATGCGGATATAGCGGGAGCCAAGAGAGTGGAGATGGATCACGTTTGGTTCAACCCCAACAAAATTGCTACAAATGTTGCGGTGCAACATGAGATTTCGAACCTTCTACAACTCAAATCCATTCTATAATCAGGGAATCGTTTTCGATCCCTAGGTGAACTCTTATATTTGCCGCAATAGAAATGTATAACCCTAAAAAGTAAACTATGGCAACAGGTTTTTTTAATGTTCCGGTAGCGAAGAACGAACCAATTAACAGTTACGCTCCAGGAACTAAAGAAAGAGCCAGTCTGCAGGCAGCTCTTGCCGAGGCTCGTTCTAAGCAAATAGATATTCCGATGTACATCAATGGAGAAGAAGTGAGAACCGAAAAGAAAGTATCACTTTCACCCCCACATGATCATCAACATATTTTAGGGTATTTCTCAGAAGGAGATGCTTCACATGTTAAGGCATCAATTGATGCAGCTATGGCTGCCAAGAAAGATTGGGGAGCTATGAGCTGGGAAAACAGAGCTGCTATTTTCCTAAAAGCTGCTGAACTGATTGCCGGACCATACAGAGATAAAATCAATGCTGCTACCATGTTGGGGCAGTCTAAAAACGCTTTCCAGGCCGAAATTGACTCTGCCTGTGAGATCGTTGACTTCCTCAGATTCAATGTGCAGTACATGACTGAGATTTATAAGCAGCAGCCAGACTCAGCCGCAGGTATCTGGAACAGAGTGGAGCAAAGACCATTGGAAGGTTTTGTGTTCGCGCTGACTCCATTCAACTTTACGGCCATTGCCGGTAACCTGCCAACAGCTCCGGCCATGATGGGTAATACAGTGGTTTGGAAACCAGCATATACTCAGATCTATTCTGCCAATGTGTTGATGGAAGTCTTTAATGAAGCGGGCGTACCTCCAGGGGTAATTAACCTGTTCTTCGTTGACGGACCAACTGCTGGTGATGTCATCTTCAAGCACAGAGATTTTGGTGGAATTCACTTTACAGGAAGTACCGGAGTGTTCCAACACATTTGGAAGACCATTGGAGAGAATATTTACAACTACAAGTCTTACCCAAGAATTGTAGGAGAGACTGGTGGAAAGGACTTTATCATTGCCCATAAGTCTGCATTACCTAAGCCTGTGGCAACAGCTATCTCAAGAGGAGCTTTTGAATTCCAGGGCCAGAAGTGTTCAGCTGCTTCAAGGGCTTATATTCCTTCAAATATGTGGGAAGAAGTGAAAAGCTATGTGGTGGAAGATCTTAAGACTTTCAAAATGGGAGGTACTGAAGACTTCACCAATTTCATCAATGCTGTAATTGATGAGAAGTCTTTCGACAAAATTGCTAAGTACATCGATAACGCTAAGGCAAGTGACAAAGTAGAAGTAATCGCTGGTGGTAACTATGATAAATCGAAAGGTTACTTCATTGAGCCAACCGTATTGCTGACCACTGATCCAAAATACACTACCATGTGTGAAGAGATCTTTGGACCGGTAATTACCATTTATGTATATGAGCCGGAAGACTTTGAAGCTACCTTGAAGCTGGTTGACGAGACTTCTCCCTACGCATTGACTGGAGCTATTTTCTCACAAGACAGATATGCACTGGAAGTAGGAGTGAAGGCGCTGGAGCAATCAGCAGGTAACTTCTACATCAACGATAAGCCAACAGGTGCTGTAGTAGGACAACAGCCGTTTGGTGGAGCCAGAGGCTCAGGAACTAACGATAAAGCGGGTTCAATGATTAACCTGTTGCGTTGGGTGTCTCCTAGACTAATCAAAGAGACCTTTGTGCCACCGGTTGACTATAGATATCCATTCCTGGGTGAAGATTAATTAGAACATATAAACTATACCCCGTTTCGAACTCCGGAACGGGGTTCTTTTTTTATGGAGAAACGAACTGTAGAGAATTTTCTAAACCAGCAGTTGCCTCAGCATTTGTCAGAGCTGACAGCAGAACAAAAACCATTATGGGGTAAAATGACTCCTCAGCACATGATAGAGCACCTTATTGTGGTGTTTAAGATGTCGCTGGGTAGAATCAATATCCCCGTTATCACCAAGGAAGAAGACTGGCCCAGAATCAGAGTTTACCTGATGGAAGATAGCCCCATGAGGCGCAATGTAGGATCTCCGGTGGGCAATGATGAACTGGTGCCGCTACGCTCTCCTGATTTACAGGCAGCTATTGACAAGCTTCTGGCCGAAAAGGACAAGTTCTTACAATTGATGGAAGAACATCCAGACCAGGTCATGAACCATCCTTATGGAGGACCAATGACGGCTAAGGAGTGGCTTTTCGTACACCATAAGCATATCAAGCATCATTTGATTCAGTTTGAATTGATTCCTGATTATGAATAAGGAAGACCACTATCAATACCTCATACGCCTGTTCCATTCCGCTCCCATCAATCAACAGGTCTTTGACAGTTCCGAACTCAAGCTGAGTGATGGAAAAGCTGAATACAGTCTGACGGTTCAAGAAGAGTACTATCATGGAGCAGAAGCCATGCATGGAGCCGTTTATTTCAAGATGTTGGACGATGCGGCCTATTTTGCAGTATCTACTCAGGTAGACGATGCCTTTTTAGTCACCAAGAGTTTCTCCCTGGACTTTTTGAGACCGGTAGTCGCTGGTAAACTAACTGCTAAAGGCCAATTGATTAGTGAAGAAGAAGGCGTCTTTCATGCTCAGTCGGAAATACTAAATGAACAGGGGAAGTTAGTGGGTAGAGGAAACGGAGTATTTGTAAGAAGCAGCAAGAAACTCCAGGAGCTGCCAATAGAAGATTAGACTTTCTTAATGACAATTTGAGTGTCCTTGACATCAAGTAATCGTCCCTTATATTTCCCTGTAAGTATCTCGTAAACGCTACGTTCCAGATTTTTAGATTCGGTTTCTGAGAAATGCACTTGGAATATTTTGCCAAGCAGATTCTGCTTCTCTTCAGAATACCATCTGTCGTTGGTCTTGGATTTGACGAGCTTTACCTTCATCGTACTCTATCTTACTGAAAGATAAACCATTCATTTCAACTGAAGTTCAATTCAGTTTCAACGGATTGTTAATTCCTTCCTTTGAGGCAACTTATCGACCGATGAGCATTTTTCCAAAGCTATTCAGTAACCTTTGACAATTTATGGCGTCTTTCTTACATCAAATCAAAACTTAGGTCAAAATGAAAAAACTCATCACATTACTTTGTTTAACCCTGCTTTCCACCGGTGCTTTTGCACAATCAAGAGTTACAGAAAAGGACTTACTGGGAGAGTGGCGTATGGTCATTGACGTAGACATGGACGAAATCGAAGAAGACCTGGAAAACGAAAACTGGTTAGCCAGAAGAATTGCCAGTTCGGTTACCTCTTTAGTCACAGATATTCTCGATGAAATTGATATCCACATGGATTTCCGTAGCAATGGAGAAGTTAAAATTATGGTAGAGGCTTTCGGTGAAAGAGAAAGCGAATATGCCGAGTGGAGAATCAACAAAGACGGAGAACTAATGATCTTTGATGAAGACAACAGAAGATGGAAAAACAGCCATGTAAGCTTCGGAGGTGATGATGATGTGTGGTTGATGGAAGATGGAAAGATCGTTCAATTCGAATACCACAGACACGGAAGAATGGAAAGAGGTGATGTTTATCTGGAGAGAGTAAAAAGATAAGTAAGCATATAGCTTAAAGTAAAGAGGTTATCTCAAAAGTGCCGGAGCTCGTCATTCTGAATTTATTTCAGAATCTATGCAGACCCTGAAACAAGTTCAGGGTGACGTTAAGCGGGCTCTTGAGATAACCTCTTTTTTATAGAAGACTAACCCAGCAATGGCTTAAGTCTTTCTTTGGTCTCGTAATCCATCTGGGCAATTCTTTCCAGGTTGTGGTTCTTAAAGAAGTGCTCCCTGATTTCCAGCAGTTCATCATACGGACCACGTTGTGCGAGAATTTTCACAATAACAGGAGAACACTCCAGCATAATGAACAGGGCTATGATAAAAAGGTTAGCGAGATAAATGGCTCTATTCTCCAGTGATATCTGACGCAATGCTTCCAGTTGGGCGGCCATCCCGTCCCAGGGGTTTCTCTGAATAGCTGCCAGCTCATTGGCCTTTTGGCTGTTCAGATTCACAAGCTCGGTTTGAAGTCTGTCGATTTGAGGCTGATTGTTTAGCAGACTGGCATCCAGTTCTACCTGGGCCTTATCCGCATCCGCTTTTTTCAGTTGATAGATGGGGCCAGCATTGCGTTGCATAGAACCTCCGGTACCATCTGCCTCTTTTCTGGCGATTTCTGCCAGTGTATTGCGCTGAGTACGTTTGTCCTCAATCTCTGCTTTTAATCCATTAATTTCTGCTTGTAGCAATTGAGTCTGATCCATGAAACGCTGATCGATTGAGGCAATTTCTCGTTGATAGATGTCTTCTTCCAGTAGTACCAGCTTTCTGTCGATCTCTTTGGAAAAGATTTTAAGTTCCAGCGGTTTGGAGATGACAATGGCCAGCATAACCGCCAGGAGTATTCGGGGAGAGGCCATCAGGAATTCCTGCCATTTACCCTTCTTACTCTTTTTCATTGTGGAGACAATGAAACGGTCAAGGTTAAAAATGATAGTGCCCCAAAGCAGACCAAAGCCAAGAGACCACCATGAATTTTCGAAGACAGTATAGAAAGCATAGCCTCCCGATAATGCAGCTAAAACTCCGGTGAAGAATACAGTGGCTCCTATACCAGTAAACTTCGAAGATTCTGTAGGGCAGCGTTTTAATAAAGGGATGTTGGCTCCCGAACAGAACCAAAAGAATTGTTTGATGGAATTCATAGTATTGAGTTTTTGACGTGGTGTTCTGAATAACGACTATTGAATCAATATGTTGTAATAATCAGTACCTTTTTATGCAAGGTAGTTATTTGTCGAGAATGTGTTAATTTTACGCATATGAAGCAAGGGCATATATTTCTGACTGTGGATGCGGTCGTTTTTGGCTATGAGGCACCAGATAATCTCCTGATTTTGTTAATAAAAAGGGGAGTAGACCCGTATAAGGATTTCTGGGCTCTTCCGGGAGGGTTTGTAAAAGAGGAGGAAAGCCTTGAAGAAGGTGTAGAGAGAGAACTACAGGAAGAGACTGGAGTGCAGGTGGACTATCTTGAACAGCTTTACTCATTTGGCGCTCCAGACAGAGATCCAAGAGCAAGAATTGTGAGCGTGTCTTATTTTGGTTTGATAAAGCCTAAAGGATTAGAACTCAAGCCGTCTACAGATGCCGCAGAAGCACAATGGTTCAGGGTAAATAAGTTGCCTGAACTCGCTTTTGATCACAAGCTAATTATAGATAAAGCAATTAGTAGGCTCAGGGCTAAAATTACCTATGAGCCAATTGGTTTTGAATTACTAAATGAGAAATTCAGCTTTTCCGAGTTGGAGAATTTATACACTACTCTTCTTGGTAGACCAATTGATCGGAGAAATTTCAGAAAGAAGATATTAAGCTTTGGACTTCTTGAACAATTAGATGAACAACGAAAAGAGGGACCTGGCCGGCCGGCTAGCTTGTTTAAATTCCAAATGAGTAAATACAAATCCTATCAGAAAAACGGCCTTTACTTCGAGCTTTAGCCAATTCTCATAGATTTGCGTTTTTTTTACGCAAATAGTTTGGATTAACGCATTAACCTTAACTATATTTGCGTATATATAACGCAAATTAAAAAATAAGATCATGTTAGGTTACAATTACACCAAGTTTAACTCATCTCAGTATGTGTTCCTTTTCAAAAATGGGAGAATTCGTAAGGAAGGGAAGGGCCTGTCGTTTTGGTATTTTGCTCCTAGTAGCTCAATCAGTGTTGTCCCGCTTTCGAGCAGTGACTGTCATTTTATGTTTCAGGAAACGACTCTGGATTATCAGGAAGTGACTCTTCAAGGCCAGGTTACTTATAAAGTAAACTCACCAAAGAAGGTAATAGATAATCTTAACTTATCAGTTAATACTAAAGGCCAATACCTCTCCAATGATTTCGAAAAGCTAGAACAGCGAATCATAGGTCAACTTCAGTCATCTGCTTCATCTATTCTGAAAAGGCTCGAGTTGAAACTAGCTTTGACTAAACTGACAGATATAGAAAGTCAGCTATTTGAAATGGTATTGCAGTCCTCTTTATATGACCAACTTGGTATTGAAGTCTTAACTATTAACCTAGTAGGGATAAAGCCAACCCCTGAAATGGCAAGAGCATTGGAGGCTCATAAGCGTGAGGAGCTTCAAAAGGATGCTGACAAGGCTATTTATGAGAGAAGAAACTTTTCTGTTGAACAGGAACGGATGATAAAGGAAAGCGAACTGAAAACGGAGATTGCCATCGAAGAAAAGCAAAGGCAAATTGCTGAGAAGAAACTGGAGACGGAAGTGGTTAAACAGGAAAATGTTCGAAGGATTAAGGAGATGGAGATCGAAACTCAGGTTTCTGTACAGGAGAAGACGAGGAATTATATTGATCTAAAGGTTCAAAATGAAAGGAAAGAGGCAGACTTAAAAGGTTATGTTTTAAATGCTTCAATTAAACCTCTCAAAGAATTGGACTGGAGGGTGCTCATGGCAATCAATGGAACTAAAACAGATCCCAAGATGCAAATGGCTATTGGTTTCCGCGAGCTGGCTGAGAACGCAACTAAGATTGGTAATCTTAATATTTCACCAGATCTCATCAGTAGTATTCTAAGTACGAAATCTAGATAAGATGATTGAAAGAGCAGTGATAATAAGAGATAAAACGAGGCTTGAGCAACTGATAGAAAGGTTCAACTCGAAAGCTCAAGCCAAGTTTTATATTGAGAGGTCTGGTGGTAATTTCGATTTTTATGAGAAGGAACATAATCGTTTCTATGAAGAACTCCAATCCCTTACAGATGGTCTTGACGGAATAATAAAGACAAAGGTGGTCTTCAGGGCGTTTTTGATGTCATACATCTTTAGTGATTCTGAAGTTGTTCTGGCTATAGGACAGGACGGGTTGGTGGCAAATACCGCAAAATATCTTAGTGGTCAATACCTGGCCGGGATTAACCCTGACCCCGATTCATATGATGGTGTTTTGCTGCCATTTACGTCTAAAACCATCGTGAGTACTATTAAAAACCTCTTTAGAGGTACTGTAGACTCCAAAACTGTTCGATTGGCCAAAGCTGTACTGAGTGATGGACAAGAGTTGCTGGCATTCAATGATTTCTTTATTGGTACTAATAGTCATGTTTCAAGCCGATATAAAATTTCTTTCAAAGGAGCATCGGAAATACATTCTTCGAGTGGAATAATCGTTTCTACTTCTGCCGGTTCAACGGGTTGGCTCAGCTCAATGCTCAATATGGCTCATAACTTAGCAGCTCATTTTGGTATTCCGATGTCTAGTTCTACGGATGATTTGAATCAAAGGAAAGAAGACTTGATATTTACTGTTAGGGAACCCTTTGCTAGCGTGACAAGTCAAACCAATATTGGTTTTGGGATTATTGAGCCTCAAGAGTGCCTAACAATCGAGTCTAGAATGGCAGGCAATGGAGTCATTTTTAGTGATGGAATTGAAAAGGATTTTCTTTCCTTTAATGCAGGTACCACGGTAAGAATATCTATAGCAACGCAGGAGGTAAACCTCTTAATTTAACATGGGGGTTACACAATTATTGAACCGGTTGACTATTATTGCTTTGAATTCAAATGCATGAAAATCAGATTCCTGTTTCTCATTGTTCCTTTTTTGATTTCTGTTGGTGTTAAAGCACAGAATCAAATTATTCCTTTAACCAACGCTCACGCCCATAATGACTATGAGCATGACCTGCCTTTGGGAGATGCCCTTTCTCATGGATTTACCTCAGTTGAAGCGGATGTGTATCTGATTGACGGTGAACTTTATGTCTACCATGATAAACCGGAAATTCCCGATCCCGAACGAACACTAAAGAAGTTATACCTTGAACCTCTGCAACAGAGAGTCGCTTCAGGCAATGGAAGTGTTTATGCCAACTACAATGGTTTTTTCTATCTGATGATTGACTTTAAAACTGAAGGTAAACAAACCTATGAGGTATTGAAGGCGCAGCTGAAACCTTATGAAGAAATGCTTTCAAAGGTGGTGAAAGGAAAGCGCGAAATGGATAAGCCAGTTTTAATTTTTATTTCTGGAAGTAGGCCAGTAAGGCAGATCATGAAAAGAAGAGCTCAACTGGTGAGTCTCGATGGCAGACCTGCCGATTTGCGCAAAGGTATTCCTATGGAAAAAATGCCTGTAATCAGTCAGAACTACTGGAGTATTTCTAACTGGAATGGAGAAGGAACTATTGATGAAGGGAATAGAAGCAAGCTTATTCAGGTGATTCAGTTGGCACACTCGGAAGGCAAAAAGGTAAGGTTCTGGGCCATTCCCGATGAGCCCAATACATGGAAAACCCTGATTGAATTAGGCGTTGATTTTATCAATACAGATAAGCTCTCTGAATTTCGGCAGTTTATTCTTCAGTATTAATCACATGCCGTGCTGATCAATCAAATAGATCAATGCAGCCATTGAAGCTGCACCTAACTCTAACTCACGTTGATTTACCGCTTCAAAATTATCAATAGGCGTGTGATGGTATTTGAAGTAACGCTGGCTGTCCGGTATATATCCAATGGTAGGTACATCCTGGGTTCTTAACGGACTGATATCGGCTCCGCCTCCACCTGCTTTGAACTGATACAAACCGAAGGGGTGAAAAAGGGGTGCCCAGTCGATCATTTTCTTTTGCTGAGCCTTGGTACCCGTAATACCGAAGCCAATGGGAAGGAAGCCTCCCCTGTCAGATTCAAGTGCTGCAATGTGCTTTTCGTTGTTTTGAGCCGCCAGTTCAGCATATTTTCTACCCCCACGCAATCCGTTTTCTTCATTCATGAACATAACAGCGCGCAAGGTTCTTTTGGGTCGGTATCCAAGGGCTTTGAATAGCCTTAATGCTTCAATGGATTGCACACAGCCTGCACCATCATCGTGCGCGCCTTCAGACAAATCCCATGAATCGAGGTGTCCCCCGACAACGATGATTTCTTCCGGGTTGGTACTGCCTTTAATTTCACCCACCACATTGTAGGAAAGTACATCTTCCAACATTTCTGAATGAGTTTCAAAGTAGAACTGTAACCCTTTATCGTCTTTCAATAGGTCGCTTAGGAAGTCAGCATCTTTAGTGGTGATAGCTACTGCTGGTATTTTAGGCACATTCAGGCCATAGTTTGTACTACCAGTATGAAGTACTTGGTCTTTGAATGAGCTTAAGGAACGTACAATCACGCCTATGGCACCATATTTAGCTGCCTCTGTGGGGCCGCTACCTCTTTGATTAGAAGCTCCGCTATAGGCAGAGAATGTGTCCATCAGTTTCGGATCCATAGGCCTGTTGAAGAAGACTATTTTACCCTTGATTTTTGCTTCTCCCAATTCTGCCAGTTCCTGAAAGTCATTTACCTCAATTATTTCCGCCAGAGTACCTTCCGGACCTGTACCCACAGAGTTGCCCAGCGCTGTCACCGGTATTTCCATGGAACCCAATTTTTTCGAGTTCACGATACGTCCTACCTCAACATTGCCCCGTACCCAATGAGGCACCATAACGGGTTGAAGGTAAACGGTGTCGAAACCATAAGCCATCATTTGTTGTCTGCTCCACTCTACTGCGGCTGCAGCCTGGGGAGAACCACTGAGTCTTCCACCGATGTTTTTGGTGAGGTAGTGCAGCATAGAATAGCTTTCACCTCTTTCCAGTGCTTCATCATAAATCTTTCTGATATAAGCAGCATCTTTCTCCTGACTAAAAAGTGAAACAGAGATCAGGAATAACAGGGATAGAATAGTAGTTTTTTTCATGGTTGAAGCTTAATCGACAATTTCTGCTTCCTGCAGAATATACATGAGTTTCATAGGGTCATCGGCATTGATTTTCAGTTTCCCTCGTACTGTAATTCGTTTGTCTGTGTATTTGATTTTATCACTGGCAAAGACTTCTGCCACGGTCTCAGGCCCTGCACCACCACAGAAAAAGCAATTGGCAAAAGGCAATGAGGAAAGAACGAAGTAAGACTCACCTTGTAATTCTTCCAGTGGAATCATCCACCCTTTTAGTTCGATGGTTTGTCCGTCCAACTTCTTGACTTCTTCACTGAAGGTGGGGAAGTCAACTTCAAAATTGAGTGTTTCATCCAGTTTCTTCTCAATCTCTACCTTGGCTAGTGTTTTCCAGAGGTTGTCGTTTTGAGCCAGTATAGGACTGGTTGCCAGAATGAATAATATCAGTATTAATTTTTTGCGCATTACTTAATCAGGTCGAGCATTCTGTTGAATCTCAGTCTTTCAAAGAATCCGGCATTTGGATTGGTTCGGTCAACAGACCAGAAAATAAACAAAGGCTTACCTACAATATGGTCGTAAGGAACCAGACCCCATGAGCGAGAATCTTCCGAATTATGACGGTTATCTCCGATCATAAAGTAATAACCTTGCTTGAAGGTGTAAGTATCAATTTTTTGGCCTTCAATAGAAATTTCATCCCCACTGATCACCACATCATCATTATGCTCATAGTGCTGAATGGCTTCACCATAAAGCGCTATGTTTTCCGGAGTGAGATCAATGGTCATTCCTTTCGATGGCATAACCAAAGGGCCAAAGAAGTCCCTGCTCCAATTGTATAATGAACTATGAGGGAATATGCCTCGATCTTCTCCTTCATAGTGAAATACCTCTTCCACACTATTGATGAAATTATAAGCAGCTAATTTTTCCGCTCTGTCCGGGGTCGTGTGAATGTAGAATCCGGTTTTCCCTTTGTAAGTGTATTGTGGAAGCGCAGTGGTCGCGTATGTATCCTGTGGGTATTCATCTGTATAATCAGTTATACCCAATTCTCTCATATATCTTTCGTGTACTCCACGATCTACCTCTACAAAAAAGCTGGTGAGCATTTGCGGAGGATTCTCTGCGGCCTCACCGTTAATGTATACCTGCTTATTTCTTACTTCAAATGTGTCACCCGGGATAGCAAGACAACGCTTTACATAGAAGGTCTTCATATCTGTAGGAAACCCCTTTTTGTAATCAGGTGGATAGTTAAAAACTACCGGCTCATTTCTCCTCGGTTTTCTCAGCCCCGGGAGTCTGTAGGAAGGCAGTTGAATAATGTCAGAATAGGAGGGGACTTCTTTACCAAAAAGCTTAATGCCCCAAAATGTCTGGTGTGCTAAAGGAAATTGAATGGGGGTTTGTGGTGTTCTGGCTCCGTAGTGGAATTTACTCACAAACAGGTGATCACCAATGAGCATGGAATTTTCCATGGAACCGGTAGGAATGGCAAAAGCTTCAACAAAAAGACCTCTGATAATAGTTACTGCAATCAGAGCAAAAAGTATGTCGTTGAGCAATTCGCGAAAGAACCCTTTCTTTTCTTTCTCCTTCTTCTCCTCTTTGTTCTTTCTCTTTAAGAAATCGAGCATAATTCGGTTTGGTAAATAGTCGGCTTTAAAGGTATTACTTATTTGTGAAATTTCGGTGTTCGAGCGAATCCGATGCTTTCATTACGACCGAAAAGTGAAAGAGGTTATTACATATCTGGTAAGCGGTTTCAGTTTTTAGTGTAGCTTCCTTTATTTTGAGGCATAATTAAGGTCTATGATCATTATCGATAACCTCTCATTTGGTTATTCTAATCATAAAATTTTATCCATTCCTCATCTGGAGGTAAAGGAGTCTGAGCATTTACTGGTGCTTGGTTGCTCCGGTAGTGGTAAAACCACGCTGTTACATATTCTGGGCGGGCTGCTGGCTCCCAAACAAGGAAAGGTGATTATTGGCGAAACAGACCTTTATCGGCTTTCAGGTTCGCAACGAGACAAATACAGAGGACAAAACATAGGGCTTATATTTCAAAAGGCTCACCTCATAACGGCTCTTTCTGTGGAAGATAACCTGCTTCTTGCTCAATACCTGGCAGGTATGGCTCAGAATAAGGGACGTGTGAAGGAAGTATTGGATGAATTGGGTCTTGCTGAGAAAAGAAAGAAAAGCGTCAGGCAGCTTAGCCAGGGAGAGCAGCAGAGAGTGACTATTGCCAGGGCATTGCTCAACAGACCCAGGGTTATTTTAGCGGATGAACCTACGGCTAGCCTGGACGATAAGAATGCACATAAGGTGATCGAACTGCTCAAGACTCAGGCGGGGCATTATAAAGCTTCCCTGTTAATAGCTACCCATGATCAGCGGGTAAAAGATGAATTTGATCTTCAACTTAATCTGACTACCTCATGAACCTGATTGCATTAAGTTGGAATTACATCAAGGCCAAGCCACTCAATATGTTGCTTAACATGTTGCTGATGGGCCTCGGTATTGCCATCATTCTGGTGCTCATACTGCTTAGTTCTCAGCTGGAAGAGAATCTGGCGAAGAATAAAAAAGGTGTCGATCTGGTAGTCGGAGCCAAGGGCAGTCCTTTGCAGTTGATTCTGGCTAACGTTTACCACATTGATTTTCCGACCGGGAATATTAAACTCAACGAAGCCAAAGACCTTACCCGAAACAGGCTGATCGCACAGGCCATCCCTTTGGCACTGGGCGATAACTACAGAGGTTTCAGAATTGTAGGAACGAACCACGATTATATCAAACTTTATGAGGCCAATGTGGCTAAAGGGGAGCTTTGGAAGAATAATCTGGACGTAGTGGTAGGTGCTAACGTTGCTGAAAAGCTTCAGTTAAAAATTGGAGATGAGTTTTTCGGGGCTCATGGACTTTCTGTTGAAGACATGGACCATGATGAAATGTCTTATCACATTGTAGGTATTCTGGAGAAGAATAACAGTGTGATTGATAACCTCATCCTCACCAATATTGAAAGTGTATGGGCTGTTCATGAACATGATGAAGAAGAGCATGAAGACGGAGCACACGGTTTACCACAGATTGGCAGTGCTTATGAGTCTGGCTTTCCTGAAGGAGACGAAGATGCCGAGATTACTTCTATGCTAATCAAGTTTCGCTCACCCATGGGAGCGGTGACTTTACCCCGAATGATTAATGCCAATACCAATATGCAGGCGGCCTCACCGGCCTTTGAAACCCAGCGCCTTTTTTCTTTACTGGGGATTGGGGTTGACTTGCTGAAGGCCTTTGCAGCCATCATCATTATTATCGCTGGGTTGAGCATTTTTATTTCACTATATAATGCACTTAAGGATAGAAAATATGATCTGGCGATCATGAGGTCACTGGGTGCTTCGAGAACTAAATTATTTGTACACGTTATACTGGAAGGGATTATCATCACTGTTCTGGGAGGTGCTCTCGGTTTTCTTTTGGGTCATGGCTTAACAGAATTTCTGGCTGGGCTTTATGAAAAATCAGATGATATAGGGCTTACAGGCCTGGTATTTGTAAACCGGGAATGGATAGTGATGTTAATTAGTGTAGGGATAGGAGTTTTAGCTTCAATCATTCCTGCCGTAAATGCGTATAAAACAGATATTTCTGAAGTATTAGCTAAAGAATAATTATGAAGAAGATATTAGTACTTGCCCTGATGTTATCAGTTGTTTCATCTTATGCACAGGATGTCAAGATGAAGGGAAGCAAGGTTTGGGCTACTCTGGCTGATGTTAAATACGAAATCGAAAAGGACGAATATGGTGATGTTTATGTCCCGGTTTTCGGCAAAGATATTCTGAGTATTAAGGATCAGATTGTAGAAGTTGAAGGCTTCATTATTCCTTCAGATATCACCTTTACCGATGACTACCTAATCCTTTCCTCACTCCCTATCAGCGAATGTTTTTTCTGTGGTTCCGGAGGTCCTGAAACGGTAATGGAGGTTCGCTTGAAAAAGGATGAACGCTACAAGTACAATACCAAGCGACTTAAGTTCAGAGGTAAACTTACACTCAATACCGACCCTGATAACCTGATGTATCAGTTGGTCGAAGGTGAATTCCTGGGATTGGCTGACGATAGTTATTAATTGCATAAACTGTCACTTTTGTTACGCTTTTCCATTGCAGGCTGCGTAGCTTAGCGGTCAAATTGAATACCTATGAAAAAGCTCTCTTTCCTATTCATTGTTTTACTTACTATTTCTTCTTGCGGTGGTGGTTTTGATGCCAACGAAGAGAAGAATAAAATTTTTGATGTGCATGATGAAGTGATGCCTAAAATGGGTGAAGTGATGAACCTGAGAAAGAAGGTTTTGGAAAAGGCCTCTACTATGGAGGAGGCTCAGGCGAATGAACTTCGTGATCTTGCCAAAGAGCTCAATGACGCATCAAATTTGATGATGACCTGGATGAGGGATTGGAGTAAAAACTCCGGTCAATACATGGAGATGCAAAATGGAACTGATGCTCAGAAAACCTATCTGGCCGGAGAAATGGAGAAAGTCCAGGAAGTGAAAAAGGCCATTAATGAATCTCTTGAAAAGGCCAGGGCAGCTTTGAAGTAATCAGTTTTTCTATAGAACACGAGACCTGATACAAGACTTAATTCTTTTTCAGGGCTTCTTTAATATCCTCAGGGTTGATGCCTCCATATTCATTTCCCCATGCATTGGTAATGTAGGTCAGAATTTCGGTGACCTCCGAGTAGTTGAGGCTGGATACTCCAGGCATTGGCTGTTGAAACTGTACATCATTGACCAGTATAGGTTCAGCAATTCCATTAACAATTAATCGGGCGGAACGGCCAATATCTTCCAGCAGGTAATCGGAATCTTTGAGAGGAGGAATTAGTCGACCCAGGCCCTCCCCATTCTCCATATGACAGTTGGAGCAATGCTGGGTGTATAGCTTTCGACCATTAGTGAAATACTTGATTTCCGTATTATTCAGCCGTTCCTGAACTTTGGCTCCATCTGACTTTTTCCTTTCGGAGCAGGAGTTGAAGGAAAGGGTTGATACAACCAAAAATGTCAGAGCGGCAAGGAAATTTCGCTTACTTCTCATATTCAGCCAATAGCTTTGGAATATCATTAATTAAGGCAGTTACCTGCTTAGGATCAGTACCATCGTACAGGCCTCTGATTCGTCTTTCTTTATCAATCAAGATAAAGGCTCCGCTGTGAATGTATCCTCCGGGAGCGTCAGGGGATTCGCCTACTGGCACCAGGTAGCCATCTGAGCTTCCTATTTCATAAATTTTGTCCTTATCACCAGTTAAGAAATGCCAGGTGTTGTTATCCATGATGCCCAACCTTTCGGAGTAATCCTTCAGGTAGGCTACCGTGTCATGTTCCGGGTCGATAGTATGCGAGAGAATGGCAAATTCGTCATTGTCTTTGAAGGCACTGTAAACCCTGAGCATTTGCTGTTTCATTATAGGACATATGGTAGGACAGGTACCAAAAAAGAAATCAGCTACATAGATTTTGCCCTCGACAGTAGCAGGAGTGACGACCATGCTATCCTGGTCTACAAAACTGAAGTCAGGAATGGTGTGATAGATAGTATCTACTTTACCATTGACTTCTTTATACTCTGGTTGGCCCATGATGGGCAACTTTTGGTTGGTTGAACTGGAACAACCCTGGAAAAAACCAATGGTGACAATAAGCGTTGCCAAGACTTGTACGGTGAGCTTCTTCATTCCTTCCTTTCTCTATATTTCTTATACGCCTGAACGGCAATCATTAATAACACTGTTACTCCAACAAATCCTAAGGTGCCTTTGATCCAATCGAGTTGGTTTTTTAAGACAATGAGGAAGACCACAGAAATAAGAATGATGGTGGCTACTTCATTGAGTATTCTCAACTTCATTGAGTTGAGTTTGGCCACTCCGTTCTGTAAGTCTTTATAAATTTTATGGCAGTAGAAATGGTATACATAAAGCAGTACCACAAAGCTTAGTTTGATATGCATGAAAGGGAGCTTTAGCATATCGGGATATTGAACAATCATAGTTACGCCTAGGATAAGGGTGATAATGGCCGAAGGCCAGGTAATGATCATCCAGAGTTTTTTGGCCATAATAGCCAGTTGTTTGCTGAGTATCGATCTTTCCGGCTCAGGTTTTTCCAGCGCTTCCGTTTGGTAAACAAACAAACGAACAATGTAGAACAGCCCTGCAAACCAGGTAACTATGAAAATGATATGCAGTGACTTGATGTACAAGTTGGCCATGGGCGCAAAGGTAATGATCAATCAGCTAAAATGGTCATTTCAAGCTGATATCAATTGAGATTGATCGATACAAAAGTATCTAACCCTCAGCCATATTAAGTAACACCGGTTACACCAGCTGGATAGGTGCTGGTTTGACTTTAAGAATCTGAACCTGGTCGCCCTGATTTATTTCACCTGATTGGTCTGGAATAAAGTTTTCTCCAAAGAGAATCTTATGCTCAACTGATCTGTAACTGGCTAACGTCTTAAGTGGCTCTTTGCCCTTTTCTGCTGTTTGCTGATCTATGGTGGTCATGACGCAACGGGCACATGGCTTAACTCCAAAGAAGCGCAAGCCATTGATACTGATTTCAGCCAGGGTATCTTCTTCATGAGCCTTAACACCATCAATGACTAAGTTGGGTCTGAATCGGTTGACGGGAATCTCCTGACCCACTTTTTTACTTAATAGGTCCATGGAGGCCTGATTAATGATGAGTACAGGATAGCCATCCGCAAAACTGACCATGTCATCAGGTTTCGGAGCATAACGCTGATCGGCTATTCGCTCACTGGTAGCATGCATAAACACCAGCCGTACGGGTTGTTCTAAATAGGTTGAAAACCAATGGTTGATTTCATCAGCCATTGGCTTCGCCTTCATCTGATCATCCCAGACACTCACTTGAATAGGGTCCGTATCAGGTTCATGAAGTGTTATCTCAAGTCGATCAAGAGTGCCAACGGTGTCTTCTATATACAATGCATCTTCAACGATTGAGGGTTTCAATAAGGCCAATTTGGGAAATTCTCTTTGGCTGATAAATCGTCCGTTGTCATCTACCAGCATCCATCTCCTGTCGAAAGCCAATCCTTTTCGCTCGACTCTACTGGTTTTTAACTCAATACCACCTAAGGATTTAATGGGGTAGATGAATATTTGCCTGATGCTGACCATTATGTGTTTGGGTTTAAATCAGAAGCCCAGTCGCCCAGGTCTTCTTCCGTGTCTATATCATTGAGGGTTGTGAGTGTTTCAAAAGACAATGCTCCCTCTTCAAAGTCCTTGATGGTATCGCTGAAAACCGTTTCAGTACTCCATTCCTTATTTTTGAAGACCTGTGGTAGAAATTCTGACATGCCGATGAGGTAATAGCCACCATCTTCGGATGGTCCGATTACGGCCTGATGGTTTTGCAGTGAGGTAAAAGCTCCGTCAATAATTTCGGTAGTCAGGTCATAACAATCGCTACCGATAATGCAGACTTGCTCATAACCCGATGAAAAGGCCCACTCGAATGCATTCAGCATTTTTTCACCCAGATTGCCCTGAATTTGTAGCTTCTTTTGATAAACGTCATTGTGCCAAAGGTCTTGATCATCTACAAACTGGTTGTAAAAAACCACCTTGTCTGCATTGACATCCTTAGTTATATCACGTGTTCTGTTGAGCAGGCGTTTATATACTTCCAGAGCGGCTTCATCGCCAACGGTAGCAGCCAGTCTTGTTTTGGCTTTGCCCAGCTCCGGATTTTTCACAAAAATGATAAGTAATTGATTTTTCATCTAATAGACAGCTTTGCCACGCTTCAATAGGGGGGCAAAGCTCTTGTTGTAAGTATGTATATTCTCCGTGGGTTCATTCTCGGTATTCACTACTGGCAGTTCTCCATTAGCCCAGCCCAGAATGCCATCTTTCATATCATATATTTCTTTGAAGCCCAAATCACTCAGCTCTTTGGCTGTTCGGTTACTTCTAACACCCAGGGTGCAGTAAATCAGAATAGGTCTGTCATTCGGAATATTTCCGATCAGGCTTTCTTCAAACCTGACCGCTCCGTCAATATGGCTCACATTGTATTCTTCAGGGGTACGGGCATCAATAATGAAGGGTTTCTTTTCTTTCAGGAGCTCACTCGCTTCCGTTGAGTCAATTCGATGGACATTGGCATCCCAAAGGGAGTAAATCCCTTTCTTGAAGGCAACTACTCCCAGGGCGACTATTAAAACCGTGATTCCTGTAGCTATCAAAAAAAACTTTCTTTTTAACACCTACGCAAAATAGGTAATGAGCAGATCAGAACATAATTCGAAGGCACTCCATAAATTTCATTAGCTCGTGAATAAATCATTATTTTGCTCACTATTAGCCTATGAAAAGAAGAAAGCTCAGCACTCAGGAATTGATTGATGGAATCCGGTCTGGTAACCGGATTGTGTTGAGCAGGGCTATCACTCTGGTTGAAAGTCAACGTGAAGAAGATATTCAACAGGCCGAACAACTACTGGAAGCAATCCTTCCTTTAACAGGCCAATCCTTCAGGCTGGGTATCACCGGAGTTCCAGGTGTAGGTAAAAGTACCTTTATTGAGTCTTTTGGAACCTTGCTGACACAACAAGGGAAAAAGCTGGCAGTACTGACGATTGACCCGAGCAGTCAGCGAACGAGAGGAAGCATTTTGGGCGATAAAACCCGGATGGAAGAGCTTTCCAGAAACCCCAATGCATTTATTCGTCCTTCAGCCTCGGGCTCTACCTTGGGTGGGGTCAGTGGAAAAACCAGAGAAGTGATGTTGCTTTGTGAAGCAGCCGGATTTGACTTCATTATCATTGAAACAGTCGGAGTGGGTCAATCAGAAACGCATGTACGTGGCATGGTCGATTTTTTCCTTTTGCTTATGTTGGCAGGTGCGGGTGATGAACTTCAGGGTATTAAGAAAGGCATAATGGAAATGGCCGATGCGGTGGTCATCAATAAGGCTGATGGAGATAACCTGAAGGCCGCTAAAAGAGCGAAAGCAGAATATCAGAATGCCCTGCATCTTTTTCCGGCCAATCCCAGCGGCTGGCTTCCTCAGGTAAAGACCTGCTCTTCATTAGACAGAAATGGCCTGGATGGTGTGTTCGAGATGCTACAGAAATTTGAACAGCAGGTACAGGCCAATGGCTACTTCAACAAGAATCGCAGCGATCAGCAGGTCAGTTGGTTTAAGGAAAATTTGAATGAATTGCTGAAGATCTCCTTTTTCAAAAAACCTGAAGTAAGGACGCTTTATGAGCAAAAGCTAAAAGAAGTTCAGGAGGGAAAGACTCCTGCCCTCAATGCAGCACATGAGGTGCTTGGTGCTTTTTGGCCGGCAACTGAATAATCAATACGATCTGATTTCTTCCTCTGGTCTAAAGTGAGGACCCGGGCAGCGGGGTAAAAAATAAACCCCAACCAAATAGGCTGGGGTTTCGGTCATATTCAAAGTAGCTGAGCTACCTTAAATTCTTTATCCTTTCCTGATGCTTGATGCACCAGAGGAATCGGCACTTACTGAAGCACCACCTCTATATCTTACGCTGGAAGCACCACTGGCATGAACATCTAGTTTACCGGTTACATATACATTGGCAGAACCTGCACCGCTCACACGAATGTCAGCTCTTTCAGATCTCAGGTCATAGGCTCTGTAAACAGTAGCACCACTGGTTTTAACTACTTGTTCACCGGCTTCACCTTCCAAATTGATTACACAGGCACCGGAAGCTTCCAAATAAAGCTCTTCAACATCCATTTCAATATTCAGAACAGAAGCACCTGATAATTCAAGGTCTAATTTTCTGCCCTTCAGGATATCTCTGGTTCTCAAAGAAACTGCTCCGCTGGCATTAATTCTTTCCAATGACTTTACTGTCAGGTAAGCTTTTGGAGTATCTCTCATTCTTCTTGTATCACGAGATTCTCTGATTCTGATCACCAAAGTGCCGCCTCTTACCTCAGTAATGATGTCGTCCATATATTGGTCTTCGGCTTCGATCTCAAGAGACTCTGTGCTGCCAACGCTAATCTCTACTTCAAAAGCGCTGCTTACTGATAGAGCGTTGAAGTTTTTAACATCACGTTGTTCTCTGCTTTGGCCTAAGGCTACCTGACCGATCAACAACATCGCTGTGATCAACATGGAGCCCATTAATCGTTTACCTACTAAATTTTTCATCGCTTTAATCTTAATTTCTGTTCTAAAGATAGGTGAACCAAACGAAGGTTGCATTCAAGTCAAAAAAATCTTCGACACAGTGCTTTGTTCCTAAAACCTGTAAATTGACTGAATAATAACCTAGGTCTTTTAACTGACACAAATTAAGAACTCAATCAGTTTAATTGAGTGTAATGAATGTTATATGCAGCATGTCGTAATCATTGGGAATGGAATAGCAGGAATCACTACGGCTCGTCACCTGAGAAAGCTAAGTGATGCGCGGATTACCGTTATTTCAGCCGAAACAGATCACTTTTTTTCCCGCACAGCCCTCATGTATATCTACATGGGACATATGAAGTACGAACATACCAAGCCTTATGAGGACTGGTTTTGGTCGAAAAATAAGATTGAGTTGAAAAGAGCATTTGTGTCTTCAGTTGATACTGAGGCTAAATCACTTGCTTTTGATGATGGCTCATCAATGAGTTACGATAAGCTGGTACTGGCTACCGGTTCTAAACCTAACCGATTTGGATGGCCCGGACAGGATTTGAAGGGTGCTCAAGGTCTTTACAGTTATCAGGACCTTGAGACTATGGAAGAAAATACCAAAGGAATTCAGAGAGCGGTGATTGTAGGAGGAGGCTTAATTGGAATTGAAATGGCAGAAATGCTCCTTTCCAGAAATATACCCGTCACCTTTCTGGTACGCGAAAAGAGTTTCTGGAACAATGTGCTTCCTCAGGGTGAATCAGAAATGATTAACCGACACATCCGCGAACATCATGTAGACCTGAGACTGGGAGAAGAGTTGGAAGAAATTGTAGGTGATAACTCGGGTAGAGTTAAAGCCATTAAGACTAAGTCAGGTGATCTCATCGAATGTCAGTTTGTCGGATTGACGGCTGGTGTGTCTCCAAATATCGACTTTCTTCAGGGCTCCGGTATCGAATTGAACCGAGGTATTTTAGTCGATGAAAACCTGCAAACCAATATCCCCGATGTCTATGCAGCAGGTGATTGTGCTGAGTTCAGGCAGCCGAATGGTGAAAGACGCCCGATAGAGCAGGTCTGGTATACTGGAAGAATGATGGGGGAGGCTTTGGGCAGGACTCTGGCGGGTAAGATCACAGCCTACCGTCCGGGACACTGGTTTAACTCCGCTAAATTCTTCGACATAGAATATCAAACCTATGGTTGGGTTTGGCCTGAGAAGAAGGAAACCGAATCGGATTTTTATTGGGAGCATGAGCAGGGCAAAATTTGTCTGAGACTCCGATGGGATACCGAATCAGGTAGACTCACTGGCGTTAATAACTTCGGTTTCAGACTGAGGCATCAGGCCTTCGACAAGTGGTTTAATCAGTCCAAAACTGTTGATTTTGTGCTTGAGCACTTACGTGATGCCAGTTTCGATCCTGAATTTTATCAGCAGCATGAGCAGCAAATCATAGATGCTTTTAATCAGCAGCAAGGCACTCAACTTAAGCTGAAAAAGAAAAGCTGGAAAAGAATTTTAGAATTAGTCTCTTAATTAAGCAATATGTCGGCAACAGAACCGAGTTTATCAATCTCCAATCCACATCCTAAACAAACCGATGCCATTCAGAAGGCAGGGCTTGCCCTGGCTGGCTTGGGTCTGCTAACCCTTTTTATGGCATGGGGCAACCTGCCCATTCCTAAAACATTGGGATTGGCCTTCGCCCTTGGAGGGATTATCATTGGCACAACAGTCTATTCATGGAGACTATACATGAAACAGCCGGAAGGCATCAAGAATAATGGGGTCATGTTCAAAAGCCTTACCAGTCGAGGCGTATTGGGATGGACTGCCGGAGTAATTCTGACCGCTTTCTATGTAATCATCTACTGGTATCCTGAATATCTGGGTTACAAAGCCAGCGGTGCCAACGAAGGCTTCGTAGCACTATTCGATCCGTTGAGTCAGTTTTTTAAAGGGAAACCTGCAACGCAATGGTTCCTGTACGGTACTTTGTATACAGTATCCATATTGGCTTTAGGAATTAAATTCCTGTTCAAATACAGACACAATGCTTATCAGATAAAGAGAACCCTGGTGGTGATAGCCGCTCAGTTATTCCTGGCCTATCTGATCCCCGAAATTCTGGCTGGACTGAATTACAATGATGCCACTAATGCCCAGGGTGAATATATCGGCTATTATGACACAGACATTAAAAACACCTGGCCACTGGACTATGACTTCTTCTATGACTGGCACCTCGATGCTATGCAGCAGGAGGCCTATCAACCGGTAGGGGTACTGTATCTGATTATTGGGATTGCTATGTTTTTAGTGATTACCCCTGTGCTTACCTATTATGTAGGCAAGCGATGGTACTGTTCCTGGGTCTGCGGCTGTGGAGGTTTGGCTGAAACGGCAGGAGACCCTTTCCGACACCTGTCTTCGAAAAAGCTGGGTGCCTGGAAACTGGAGCGCTGGCTCATTCATGGTGTAATGGTCTTTGTCTTTGTGATGACTGCAGCAACCGTTTATGGTTACTTCTGGAATACCGGAGAGGTTTTCGGGCTGAACATCTACAACAATTTTCAAAAACCTTACGGCTTCCTCATTGGAGCTACTTTCTCCGGAGTGATTGGAGTGGGCTTTTACCCCATGCTGGGCTCCAGAGTGTGGTGCCGATTCGGTTGCCCGATGGCCGGCTATATGGGTTTGATCCAACGCTTCAAGTCCAGATTCAGAATTACAACCAATGGTGGACAGTGTATTTCTTGTGGTAATTGCTCCACTTATTGTGAGCAAGGTATTGATGTACGCTGGTATGCTCAAAGAGGACAGAATATTGTGAGAGCTTCTTGTGTTGGTTGTGGTATCTGCTCGGCCGTGTGTCCAAGAGGCGTACTGAAACTAGAAAACGGTCCTGATGAAAATAGAGCAGAAGCACCAGCTATCATTGTTGGTAATGACAGCATCAAACTAGCTGACTAAGTATTTCAAACCTTCACCCTGAATTTATCACAGAGTGAAGGTTTAGAATTTTTACTCGTTGAAAGGTTTGATCAGTTGCTGTTCAAACTGAAAGGTAAAAACCCCTGCATCTGGTATATCAAAGCTAATGATATAGAATTTGGCGTCATTATTCCTATCGAAAAAGAAGCGGCCTTCTATGTACTCATTGGAAAGTACAGTAGTTCGTCTGATCGGAGCCTCTTCCCAATACAGGCGAGTATTTCTGATGCTTTCAAGGTATGACTCCTGACGATTGATATCATTGAGCCTGTCGGTTCTATCCCACTCTCTGCGATTGTAGCTGGCGTCTGTTTCAGCCCTGCTGATTTGCGGATCTGTTTCTTCCACCACAGTGGCAATCAAATCGGTTGTGGCAAATAAGGCATTGGAAGTGATCTGATTCGATAGTTGCGCTTTGGCTCTCGATTCAGATTTGTCGAATTCTAAGAGCTTTTCTTCAGGGTCTATGGCCAATGCCCTTGAGATCTCTTGTTTCTCTTCATTCAGTCCGATAATCTGAGCATAACCAGGTGAAAACTCTATGGCCTGACTTCCCTGATTTTCAAAGAGTGCATCGAAGATGAGCATGTTCCCTTCATTTCTATAGTAGCTCAAGGTCAGGCTTTGATCTCCCTGAGTTTGTGTGATATATTTTCGGCCAGCCACCCAGCGACCTGGAGTTTCATCAGAACTTAACTGACTAATAGGTAAAGGACTTGCGCAAGAAATAAGTATAGCAGATAAAGCGACTGCACAAATGAGTTGTTTTTTCATGTTTTTGACGTTTGCCATTTGTCGGCAAAGTCAATGCCAGTTGGACGCCAAAAGTTGAGGAATATTAAAAAAGAAGACAGGTTTGTTAATTAAGCTTTACAAAACGCTTAATTAAATTGAAAACTTATTTCATTGGTCGAGATCATTGGCTTGCCATTGCTAGTTCCATGCTGCCAGGGTCCCGATTGCAATAGCACTTTGGTAATATAGCTGTGCAACCTTCTGTCCATAGTTGAATATTTCTCGTCAACAGTGACCTCCAATATTTTATTCTTAGTTCCTATTCTGTAATGAAGTACTATAACACCTTCCTTATTGATTGATTTAGTTGAATCTGGTAGCTTGACATGGTCTTTAAGGTATTGATCCAATCCCTTTTTACCACCTTTGAATTTTGGGAATTCAATTGTTGAGATGGGAGAAGGAATTATGGATTGAAAAGAACCTGTCTTATAGTCTTGGCTAAAGAGAGGGTTGATAAATACTAATAAGGGAATGATTATCAATAGTCTCATCTTATTCTCCACTAGTCATTAATCATTGTTCAGTATATCTCTTACCTGCCCCAAATGGTGCTTTAAATGAAACACATAGTCTTCCATAAAATAGCCAAGTGTGGTGGGTTCACCATCGGGAATAGGCTTCATGGCAGTTTTGTGGAGGTTATGCTCTTGTCGTTGCTTGTCTCTAATGTCTGGTGAGGTATTGTACATAAGGTTTGAGATCAACAGGTTCATCTGTCTCCAGGTGATCAAGATATCCTGCCAGTCCATATTTTGATAGTCCTGCACTTCGACCCATCCATTTTGGGCATAAGGAGTCACGACCAGATCGTCTGAGAATTGGGCCCGAACAAAACGTCCATGATTATTAGAGGCAGAGTCTATTAAATGACCTAAAATCTCCTTGGCTGACCATTTATTTGGAGCAGGTTTGACAGCTGCATCCTTGTCTTCAACCATTAAAAATTCTTCAAAAGCCTGAAGAGTGATTTCGCGGAGGTTATAGTCGGTTCTCATGCCACAATGATAGTTAAAAAACTCTTGTGTTGGCCTGAGAAAAAGGAGGGAGTGACTAACGGATTACGCGCAGTCCGAGGTTAAAGGTGCTGCCGGCTCCATCGTTTCGGGAGGCAAAGAAATTACTGTAGGCTAATTCTAATTCAATCGATGATGTTAATTGATATTTAGCTCCTAATCCTGCAAGCATAAACCATTGGCTTAGGCCGAACTGGCTATCGAAGGCATTGGAAACGGTCTCGTACCTCGGAGAGTATTGGTAGGTAATGTAGATGGATGATTTACTTCCGGGAAAAAAGGAAAGGATTGAGGTGAGAGGAAGTCGGAAGAAATCCGGCCTGTCGCTGTTTTTGGAGAATCTGTAGAGTAAGTCAGCTTCGAGGAATAGACGCCATTGGGTACTAAGCTTTTGATCAAAAAAAACCTGGGTGAACCAGGTGTATCGATCGTGGGCTACGAAACGCCCATCCCGGTTTTCCAATGAGCTTTCCCCGGGAAACCAGAAAGCCGAACGAACGGAAATCTGGCTGATATTCTTGAATGGTACAAACCTGATTGCCGGACCAAAAGCAGCTAATACCGACTCATTAAACTCACTGGAGGCACCCAAGGGAGCCAGAACAGAACGGCCCTCGGCATAAGTTGTAAACAAGAGATCGAATCCTAAATTAACCTTCGATGATTTAGAAACACCCCAGTTAAAATTGAAAGTTGCATTGAAGTAGCTTTGCCTGATGCTGGCTGGAATGGACTCTCCTTGTCGGTCTCTCGATTCAGTCTGAGTGTAAATACTGTTGAACAGCTTGACCTCCGATTGCCCCTTTTTGAGGAGAACCGAAGGTGTGTAAGTCTGTAGATTGGAAGAGTTACCAGGGCTGGGTGTCGGTCGAGGGTTTTGCCCTGAACTGCCTGCATTTAAAGTCCAGTCATAGTTGTAGTAACCCACTTTATAGCTTTGAGGAATGGCTTGTTGTCTGTATTTGTTAATGAACTGGATAACATCTTTCGGAAAATCCGATTTGTACCACTCGAAAATCTGAGATAACTCTACGGTCTTGTCAGCAGATTTAACTCTGATAAATGAAGGGTCATTAAGCGCCTTGCGGGTCTGTTCCTCTAATTGTTTTTCCAGTGTGCCCGGTAAATACGCCTCGCTGATGATTGGAGGGCAACTGAGTGCGGCACAAACCAGCACAAAGTGGAATCTTTCGTCTTTGTACTTAGCGAAAAGCCACTCCTTTTCCAGGGTGTTCAGGGTGATCTTTTCTCCAGCAACCGAGTATTTTTTCTGGTCAAAGAAACCACCGATATCTAGTGGAGACTTGGTTGGATAGTCATTGATAATGCCTTTAATCACCAGCAGGTTGTAAGCATTGATCATAAAGGCCTGTCGGGTATTATTATCAACTGAGTTCAGCGGGAAATTATCGATCTGACTCAGTAGAGCATTTAATGATTCATCAGAGCTATGAATAGTCTTGTAATCTACCCTTCCTTTATTCACATGGGCTTTAAAGAACTGATCTGCGTTTTTGAAAAATTTGTCGGTCTGCGCCTGGGCAGAAACGGATAGAGCAGTCAACAGGAATGCAACTATCCAAAGTTTATATTTTCTCATGTTTTATTGTTCTGCGATATATTGATAGATGCCTCTGATGTCCAGGTTTTCACCAAAGACTGTCACTGTACCAGAGAGTTCCATGGTATCGTCTGAGAGGCCAATGAGTTTGGCTTCTGACTGAAGATTGGTAGTGACATCGAATGTGATGGTCAACTCATCGAAATCCATTTGCCATGTACCTGTTCTGATACGTTGGCTGTCTTCTCCTCCGCAAAGCGTTTCACCTCCGTCATAGCGATAGGTACCATCAGCAAAGAATCGAAAAGTATCGTCAAGACGGCAGGCCTGGACACCCACCATTCCTTCAAGGTTAAATGATTTGGCACTCCATATACGTGAACCATCACCTACTAAGGCATCATTTAATTCTGCTGCGGTGGCCGGTAATCCGACAGGTGATTCAACTGTGTTTTGTGTACCATTTTCCAGGTCAACTACACTGCAGGCGCTTAGACTTGTGAGTAAGATGAGTGAGAGTGCAAGGAAGGAGCGGTTTCCTCTGAGATTGAATAAGTTGTTCATAGTCAGGTCGTTTTCTTGCTTGCTCAATCGTAAACGAGCTGATTATGTTCCGCATTGAAAGGTATTAAGCGGAAATCCTGGCTTTATTTGGGAGGCCCGGTCAGGTGTGCGACAAAGGAATGGCCGAGAATGGTTTTGACAGAAAAGTCGGTATCATCCGAAAGGAGATACCGACTTTTTTAATTTTTAGAATTCCATAGGTACTTCTATGGCAAGTACTTCTGCATAAGACTTTGCTTTGATATCAAAGTTGTCTGTTTCAGTGACACCAACAGCATCTCTGCTATTGAGTGTTTGTCCGGCCGCTTCTAGCTCACCATTCAGAACAAAAAGGTAAACACCGTTGCCGGGTTTGTTCACCTTGTAATTCAGACTAGTGCCCGCGTCCAGATTTGCCATACTGAAATAGGCGTCCTGATTAATCCATAGTGCATCTCCACCTTCAGGTGAAACTACAGTCTGGAATTTGTTCATTCGGTCTTCGGCCTCATAGGTCTTCTGTTCGTAGCGAGGCTCAATGTCCCGCTCCTTAGGGAATACCCAGATTTGAAGAAAGTGGACTTCCTCATCCTTGTTGTGATTATACTCTGAATGACTAATTCCTCTTCCGGCTGACATAATCTGTACATCACCCTGACGAATGATTTTATGTCTTCCGGTACTGTCCTTGTGTTCCAAATCACCCAACAATGGAATAGAGACTATTTCCATGTTGTCATGTGGATGGGTACCAAAACCCATTCCTTCAGCTACCTGATCATCGTTGAGTACACGCAGTGCGCCAAAATGAACACGCTCAGGATTGTAGTATCCTGCAAAACTAAATGTATGTCTGCTTTTCAGCCAGCCGTGATTGGCGAGGCCTCTGCTATCAGATGGATGTACAACAGTTTTCATTTTTTGTCCTTCCTTAATTTTATATGTATGTACATATAAATAACTTACTTTGTCAAAAATGAGTTCACCAAGTTTGATTTTCTTACCACTAGTAAGTCTGTTCCATTTAAAAATGTTTTTCAGCCGACATGTGAGTCAGCAATTATTCAAAGATGGAACTTCCTATATAATCTTTGGCTTTGATGAGGGTGATATTTTATAGCTTTGCGCTTCGTTTTGGAGAGACAACAACCTGAAATCCGAGTCATTATTCCGGCTTTTAATGAAGAAAAGTCGATTGCCCTGGTGGTTAGGGACATACCCAAAAGCTGGGTGAAAGAGATCATTGTGGTGAATAATGCCTCAACTGACAATACGGTTGACAGAGCCAAAGAGGCCGGAGCCACGGTATTGAATGAAATGACTCCGGGTTATGGTAATGCCTGTTTGAAAGGAATCAGTTATATCACAGAGCAGCATCCCCAGACCGACATAGTGGTTTTTCTGGATGGTGATTACTCAGACTACCCGGATCAAATACCTCTGTTGGTGGAGCCGATTATTGATCATGGCTTTGATATGGTGATTGGTTCGAGGGCTTTGGGAAAGAGAGAGTCTGGCTCAATGACCTTTCCACAAGTCTTTGGCAATTGGTTGGCTACGACCCTGCTTCGTCTTTTCTACGGAGTGAAGTACACCGACTTGGGGCCGTTCAGAGCCATTGGGTTTAAGCAATTGCAGGCCATTGGTATGGTAGATCGTGATTATGGCTGGACTGTAGAAATGCAGCTTAAAGCCGCAAAGCATAAGTTAAAAACCACAGAAGTGGCCGTAAACTATAAGCGCAGAATAGGTGTTAGCAAGGTGTCCGGAACAGTTAAGGGTACCGTTATGGCCGGATATAAAATTTTATATACCATCTTTAAGTATCTGTAATGTACTGGCTGGAACTACTCGTATTGTTTTTTTATACCGGAGCTTTGCTGTTCATTTTTATTTACAGCATTTCTCAGTTAAGTCTGGTATATCATTACAGAAAAGCGGTGAAGAAAGGTAACATCAGACAACCTGCTCAGGTTTCTGAAGATTATCAATATCCCATAGTTACCGTTCAACTTCCTATTTACAATGAACTGTATGTAGTGGAGCGTCTGATTGATGCCGTGGCCAATTTCGAATGGCCAAAGGATAAGTTGGAAATTCAGGTACTGGATGACTCCAATGATGAGACGGTCGAGTTGATTGCTGCAAGGGTAGCTTATTGGCAGGAAAAGGGATTGGATATTCAGCATATCCAGAGAGAAGATAGAAAGGGCTTTAAGGCCGGTGCATTGCAATATGGTATGAGCATCGCCAAAGGAGAGTTCCTCGCCATTTTCGATGCTGATTTTGTTCCTCAACCTGACTTCTTAAAAGGCAGTGTACCTCATTTTGAATCCGATGATAATATTGGCGTGGTGCAAACCCGATGGGGACACATCAACGAAAAATATTCTATGCTTACCCGTTTGCAGGCTTTTGGTCTCAATACACATTTCAGGGTGGAGCAAAACGGCCGTTTTCAGGGAGGTCATTTTCTGAATTTCAATGGTACAGCCGGAATCTGGCGTAAGTCGTGTATAGAGGATGCAGGGGGTTGGAAGGCTGATACCCTGACAGAAGATCTTGACCTGAGCTACAGAGCCCAACTAAACGGGTGGAAAATATTTTACACCCCGGAAATTGTGGCCCCTGCAGAATTACCTGCAGCTATGGGAGCCATTAAATCTCAGCAATATCGCTGGACTAAGGGTGCGGCAGAAACTACCCGTAAGTTATTACCTAAGGTTTTGAAGGCTCCACTGCCGTTCGGAACAAAGTTTCATGCCACCTTTCATTTGCTGAACTCTGCAGTGTTTATCTGTATTGTGGTTACCGCATTGCTCAGTGTCCCGGTGCTCTTTATCCGCAACAACTCTAATAGTTGGGAGATACTCATTAATGTCTCAATGATTTTCTTGTTGGGCTACGTCTTCCTTGTCATATTCTATTGGAATGGGTTCAAAGATGATAAGCTCAGCTTCTGGCAAAACCTTAAAGTTTTTGCGCCCCAGATGTTCATGCTATTATCTGTTTTCCTGGGCCTCTCGGTTCATAATGCAGTAGCTGTATTTGAAGGATTGATTGGTAAGAAGAGTCCTTTTGTCAGAACTCCGAAATTTAATATTACCGACAAGAAGGATAGCTGGAAGGGGAATAAGTATTTCAGTAAGCGAATCAATCCGCTGACCTTGCTCGAAGGGTTTTTAAGTCTCTACTTCCTTGCTGGTTTAGGGCTGGCTTTCTACTTCAATGATTTTGCCTTGTTGCCCTTTCATATATTGTTGAGTTTGGGTTTCTTGCTTGTGTTCTACTATTCGGTACAACACACCCGTCATGCCTAAGCAAAACAATTGGCTTAACCTGGCCTTTATTCTCAGTGCTGCCCTCACCATTTACATCGGTTATTTTGTACCGAGAGAGTCTACTATTGAGTTAATTTCAGCTTACACCGTATTATTTGCTTCCATTCTTATCATTTTCAGAAAGCTGGAAGTGGGTGAAGAACAACTGGCCTATTACTGGGGGATGTTGCTCAGGGTTTTACTCATTGCCTCCGTTCCCAAGCTGTCTGACGATATTTTCCGCTTTGTATGGGATGGCAGATTGCTAACGGCTCTGGAAGACCCATATAAGCATTTGCCTGCCTATTTTCTGGATAAAGGTATCAGTGGAGTGAATCAGGGGTTGTTCGATCAATTGAACTCTCAGGAGTATTACAGTATTTATCCGCCATTGAATCAGGTGATATTCTTTATCGGAGCCCTATTCTCTCCTAATTCTATTATTTGGTCTACCATTATCATCAGAGTTGTACTGCTGATTTTTGAGTTGGGTAATATTCGTCTGATCCAAAAACTCTTATCGCATTACGGCTTGCCACAGAAGTATGGTTTGATCTATGCACTTAACCCTTTGGTGATTCTAGAGGTAACTGGCAATCTGCATTTTGAAGCGATCATGATATTCTTCCTTTTGCAGGCTCTCTGGTTGTATGAGCAGAATAAGCTACATCAATCCGCCATGTTCTTCGGACTTTCAGTGGCTACCAAGTTTATACCGCTCATTGCATTACCCTTGCTGATTAGAAAGTTGGGAATCAAAAAAACAGCTGTTTATGGATTAATTGTGGTAGCAACCCTGGCCGTTACTTTCCTTCCGATGATCAATACTGCTCATGTCTGGGCCATTTGGGAGAGTATGGAGCTCTACTTTCAGAAGTTTGAATTCAACGGTAGTATCTACTACCTGGCTCGTTGGTATGGCTTTGAAACTGAGGGGCACAACATTATTGCTAAATCAGGGAAGTGGATGATGTATGCCACATTTGCCACTATTATGATCTACTCGCTTTTGGCCAGGAAAAAATCGGATTGGCCGAGACAAATGGTTTGGGTATGGTTGCTCTATCTACTCTTCGCCACCACTGTTCATCCCTGGTATATACTGCCCTTACTGGCCGTGAGTGCCTTTTCGAATATTCGCTTCCCCTTGCTGTGGTCATACCTGATTTTTCTCACTTATATCAACTATTCGGGAGGAGTATATCAGGATAGACTAGACGTGGTTATCATTGAATATAGTGCATTGACACTACTGGTAATAGCTGAGATTTTCGGACTAAGATTGAATCGACTGATCTTTAAAACTTGATTGAGGAATGCCCATAAATATTTATGAAGCTAAAGGTTATAAGGAAGTCGCATATTTGGCTGAAAATGAGTGGGGCCTACCAATGCAACTGTCAATTTTAGAGAGATGGTTAATAAAAGTTCAAAATGAACTACCACAAGGTGATTACGTTGCAGATATCGGGTTTGTAACTAGTCCTGAAGCGGCTGGAGGTGGAGGGAGTTTCTCTTCCAGTTCCATGCGGATTGCATCACAACTTGGTATTACAATATTCTTCTCAGAGTATCCGAGCTGAACAGTTTAAACTAAGTCTAGTCTATAGGTAATATGCTTCTTAGAAGGATGAGCGCCTAGTCCCCTGTGTATCGCCTGCATTTTTTCGTTGAAGTCACCCACCCATGAAAGTTCTATGTCTCTCATGTTGGTATTATTCATCACATGCTGAAAGCATTTGTAGGTGAGCACAGACTCCAGACCCATATTCTGATACTTAGGCTTACTACCCATTACCACCACTCTAACCCGGGTAATGAAATTGGTCTTTTTGAGGTATAGGAACCTCAACTTATTCCAAAGGGTAAGCTTGCCGTTGAATTTCTTAAAGATCTGGTTAACATCCGGCAGACACATAACAAAGGCAGCAGGGTCTCCATCCATGTAGGCGAACTGAACCAATCCGGGGTCAACCACTGGTTTGATCTTCTTGAAGGTCTCAATGACGTAGTCTTTTTTAATAGGAGTGAAGTTTTCAAATTCTGCCCATGCGTCATTATAAATGCTGGTAAAGTCTTCGGCAAAAGAGTCAATCTTGTTAGGAGAGAATTCTTTCACAGTCAGGTTAGGCTTACGCTGCATAACGTACTCAGCGATTTTTACGAATCGAGGGCTTAGACCATTCTCTAAAGAGAATTCATTGGTCATTTGCTCCATCTTCACCTCAAACCCATAAGCTTCGAATTGCTTCTGATAATATGGATGGTTATAGGCCATGCCGTATGTCGGTTGTTTGAATCCTTCTACCAGGAGTCCCCAGTACTGATCATTCTCACCGAAGTTGATAGGCCCATCGACTGTAGTAATATCCCTTTCCTTTAGCCAGTTGACAGCAGTATCGAAGAGCAATTTCGAAGCATTCGGGTCATCAATACATTCATAGAACCCGATACCTCCGATGCGCTTGTCTCCGTAATTGACCTTCTTTTCATTAATGAAGGCAGCAATTCGGCCGATGGTTTGACCCTGATCGTTGTTTAGAATCCAGCGGGTAGCTACACCATGTTGGTAGAAAGTATTTTTAGAAGGATCGAAAACCGACTGGATGTCAGAATCGAGCGGACATACCCATTCAGGGTCGTTCTTATACAACTCGCGTGAAACGTCCAAAAAAGCTTTTTGTTCGCGGCTACTGCTTACCTCCGATATCTGCATATAGTTTGCGCTTAAAGCGTGTGACAAAGAAATCCTTTATTTATCAATCTTGAAAATGTCAGCGGCTTTTAATTCAGTAAACCCTTGTTTCTCAAGTCATCAAAAATCAGACGATCGACATGAGAAACTAGTTGCTTGTCTTTATAGTTGACCCAGCGAATTTCTTCAATTTCTGAAGCTGGTTGGATTTCGCCAGTGTATTTGGCCCAATAGCAGGTCATTTGCACCATAATACCTGCTGGTTTGCCATGAGCCTGAGCGGTAAAGGTGCCAAAGTATTCCAATGAAGGAGGTAAGAGTGAAATGGTCAATTCTTCCTCGATTTCTCTTAAAAGGGCCTCATCATCAGCCTCTCCAGGCTCTCTTTTGCCTCCGGGAATGTAAAAGGCATCTTTTCCTACAGACCGGGCTACCAGTATTTTTCCATCTACTATTTCAAGCCAGGCTAGTTTGTCGATTAGATTACTCACTCTTCGATCAGTTTTTTAAGTATTTCTCCAGCAGCTTTAGCAATTACGGTACCGGGTCCAAATACAAAAGATACTCCGGCATTGTAGAGGAAGTCATAGTCGTTGGGAGGAATAACTCCACCCGCAATCACCATGATATCATCTCGACCGATTCTTTTTAGTTCTTCAATTAATTTGGGAATGAGGGTCTTATGACCTGCGGCAAGACTGGATGCCCCAACGATATGGACATCATTTTCGGCAGCCTGCATTGCTACTTCTTCCGGTGTCTGGAAAAGAGGCCCCATATCCACATCAAAGCCCAGATCTGCAAAGCTGGTGGCAATAACCTTGGCCCCACGATCGTGACCATCCTGACCCATTTTGGCCACCATAATTCTTGGGCGTCTGCCATCTAATTCTGCAAATTGGTCGGCCAGGGCCCTGGCTTTGATAAAGTCTTCGTTTTCTTTCACTTCACTTGAATATACACCTGAAATGGTTTTGGTCACAGCTTTATGGCGACCAAATACTTTTTCCATGGCCGTGGAGATTTCTCCCAGAGAAGCTCTTTTTCTGGCAGCTTCAACTGCCAGTTCGAGCAGGTTGCCTTCACCGCTTTCCGCACATTTGGTAATGGCTTGTAATGCAGCTTCAACCTCCTCTGTATTTCGTTCTGCTCTTAGTTTTTCCAGTCGGGCAATCTGAGCCTTCAGTACAGCAGTATTATCAACTTCCAACAGTTCGATGTCTGTCTTTTCATCGACTGCATAGCGATTGACTCCAATAATGGCATCTTTCCCCGAATCGATTCTTGCCTGTTTTCTGGCAGCGGCTTCTTCGATTCTCATTTTTGGCAGGCCTTGCTCAATGGCTTTGGCCATTCCACCCATTTCTTCTACCTCCTGAATCAGGCTCCAGGCTTTTTTCACCAACTGATCTGTGAGGTATTCCACATATTGAGAGCCTCCCCACGGATCGATTACCCTGGTAATGCCGGTTTCCTTTTGCAGGAAGATCTGAGTATTTCTGGCAATTCTTGCAGAGAAATCAGTTGGTAAAGCAATAGCTTCATCAAGGGCGTTCGTATGAAGCGATTGGGTATGTCCCATGGCTGCAGCCATGGCTTCAATGCATGTTCTGGCTACATTATTAAAAGGGTCTTGCTCGGTTAAAGACCAACCCGAAGTCTGACAGTGGGTACGCAATGCCATCGACTTGGCATTTTGTGGATTAAACTCTTTTACAATTTTAGCCCAAAGCAATCTGCCGGCACGCATCTTGGCGATTTCCATGAAATGGTTCATGCCAATGGCCCAGAAGAAGGAAAGCCTTGGGGCAAATTTGTCAATATCAAGTCCGGCTTTTATCCCGGTTCTCAGGTACTCCAACCCATCGGCCAAAGTGTAGGCCAATTCCAGGTCAGCTGTGGCTCCGGCTTCCTGCATATGGTAGCCCGAAATACTGATGGAGTTAAAGCGGGGCATATGTTTGGAAGTATATTCGAAGATATCTCCAATGATTCTCATGGATGGAGCAGGGGGGTAGATGTAGGTATTTCTCACCATGAACTCCTTAAGAATATCATTCTGGATAGTACCGCTCAGTAAATCTTTACTTACGCCCTGTTCTTCGGCCGCTACAATATAGAAGGCCATAATAGGAATAACAGCTCCATTCATGGTCATGGAAACGGACATCTTATCCAGAGGAATCTGGTCGAAAAGGATTTCCATGTCTAAAATGGAGTCGATGGCAACACCGGCTTTCCCTACGTCTCCAACTACCCTGGGGTGATCGGAGTCATAGCCGCGGTGCGTGGCCAGGTCGAAGGCGACAGAAAGGCCCTTCTGTCCGGCCGCCAGGTTTCTTCTATAGAAGGCATTGGATTCCTCGGCAGTCGAGAAACCGGCATATTGCCGAATCGTCCACGGACGCACCGTGTACATGGAACTGTATGGTCCGCGAAGGTATGGTGGTTGTCCTGCACCAAACTCCAGGTGTTCCATTTCCTCAAAACGGACACCTTCAAAACTGGATGGAACTTCAATTCCCTCAGCTGATTTCCATGTTTCAGTAGGTTGAGCCACTGTTTCGCTGGTTTTAATCTGACTTAAATCCGGTCTCATTGGGCGTCTTTCTTCAATTGTTCAACATCAGTTTTCGATATGCCTCCCTCGGCTTCTATTTTTTGTAGAAGAGTCAATGCGTCACGATAAAGGGTTTCGGTTAGCTGCTCTATATAATAAGAGCCAGCGGCAGGATCTACTACCTTACCCAGATAAGATTCTTCATTGAGAATGGGCGATATGTTTCTTGCCATGCGTTCAGCCAGAGATTGTTTATTGGGGAATATCTCATAGAAAGGGAGTACGGCAATAGCATCAGTTCCTCCCATGATTGCCGCCATTACCTGGGTAGTAGCGTGAAGCATAAAGCTGTGTGGGTCATCGATAGATGAGGTCCATGGCCCGGCCTGACTAATCATCTCTGTGTTGTATTTGGCTTGTCCATAGGCACTGCTTACTGATTTAAAAAGCCTTCTCAATGCCCTGTGTCTGGCTATTTCAAGGAAGAAATCGTTTGAAATCTGAAGCTTAAAAAAAGTATTTGACAGACAGTTTTCCAGAGACTTACCCTCCGTGGTCAGCTGATCTATTTGCTCAATCATTCTGGCAAGGCTGACCGCCAGGTCAGGTGCAGCGTAACCGCTGTTCTCAACAGAAACGCCTATGGACTTGATTCCACTCGTTTCATTGACCAATGACTCACCACTATATATATAGCCCGACACCTTTTTGGCATCTATTGATGACTGGTCGAGGTAGGTATGGAGAGCATCCAGGAAATCGGAGCTATCTATTGATTCCGTCAGTTCGAAAGCGAGATGACAATACTCAGGCTGAATATCTTTGAGTAATGAATTGAAGTCGGGAATTGATTTGAGAGAGAAGCACAGTCCGGTAGCTCCATTGGCAAGAGCCATTAAGGCTTTGTTGTTGGCGGCTGGATCGTCACCATTCAATGGCTGATAATTAACCCAGTAACGGTCTCCGAACAGCCCTGAATCTTTACTGAAGTTACTGTAATTAAAGGGTTCAAAATCAATGTCTTCTGACGTATAAAAAGGCTTGCCGGAAAGCCCCTGAGTTTTCCACAGGAGTTGTTCTACAGGTTCACCCTTTAAATCCTTTTTGAGTTGTTCCATCCAGCTTTCTGCCGAATGGGGCTCAAAATCGTTTAATAATCCATTCCTCATAAATGACACTTTACTTGTGCGAAAATACGTTTTTTAAGCTTGAGTGCTAAAATTTTCCTTGCCTGGAGTAAGCGACTCTTTCTTAGGTAATTGGCTCTTGGTAAAAAGTTATCAACAAATTTGACTGTGGATAACATGTGAATTTGTGGGGAAAACTATTTTCCCTTCTAAAGGTTAATCAGCTTTCCATTGTCTCTGATTTTTTTCATTTTTGTTGCCCTCCTTTTAAAAATTAAGGGTCAATATTTGAATTGTTGATGGTGAAAAGTGAAACTTCGGTATGGGAAGATTGCCTCGAATTGATTCGGGGACAAGTTGGAGAGCAAAGCTTCAGAACCTGGTTTGAACCAATCAAACCGCTCAGATTAGACAATGACACCCTCACCATTCAAGTTCCAAGTCAGTTCTTTTATGAATATCTGGAAGAGCACTATGTGCATCTTTTGAGACAATGTATTCAAAATGAGCTAGGCCCGGGAGGAAAACTGGAATACTCGGTAATTGTCGATAGTGGTAGTGTCTCTAATCAAGCCTATTCGGTAACACTTCCTAATCAGAACAAGAATAAAAACCACTGGGATAACTCAAATGGCAGACAAGAAATTGTGAGCCCTTTTGAGATGCCTTCCCTCGATAAGAATTCACGTTACTCAAATCTTAATCCGAATTACAGCTTCGAAAATTATATCGAAGGAGATTGTAACCGCCTGGCCAGATCAGCAGGAATCGCTGTGGCAGAAAAGCCTGGGATAACTTCATTCAACCCACTCATGATTTATGGTGGCGTTGGTTTGGGTAAAACGCACCTGGTTCAGGCAATCGGTAATAAGATTGGTGAGGCATCGGCCAATAACTTTGTGCTGTATGTCTCTTCTGAGAAGTTTACCACTCAGTTCACCGATGCTATCAAGAATAACAGCATCCAGAGTTTTACGAACTATTATCTGCAGGTTGATACCTTAATCATTGATGATGTTCAGTTTTTCTCTGGTAAGGAGAAGACTCAGGAAATGTTCTTCCACATTTTTAACCACCTGCATCAGAGCGGTAAACAAATCATTATGTCTTCAGACAGGGCTCCTAGAGACCTGAAAGGACTGCAAGACAGATTGCTTTCTCGCTTCAAGTGGGGATTGACTGCCGATTTGCAGATGCCTGATTTCGAGACGAGGATGGCCATTATCATGCGTAAAATGCAGTCTGATGGTATTTATATTCCCGATGATGTAGTTGAGTACCTGGCTTATTCGGTCGATACCAATGTAAGAGAACTGGAAGGAGTACTTATTTCATTGATCGCACATGCTACCTTGAATAAGACCGACATTAACCTGGAATTAGCCAAGCAGACATTGAAGAATATCGTTCATGATATTGAGTCTGAAGTTGGTGTAGATTATATCCAGAAAACGGTAGGGGAGTATTTTCAGATTAGTGTGGATGATCTGAAAGACAAAACCCGAAAGAAAGAAATTGTTATTGCCCGTCAGGTGGCCATGTATCTCTGTAAAGAATACACCAATCATTCCCTGAAATCTATAGGGTACCACTTCGGAGGCCGGGATCACAGTACGGTGATTCATGCTGTACAGTCCGTCAGCGATATGATGGACATTGATCAGAAGTTCAATCAGGCGATTGAAGAGCTGAAGAAGAAAATGAAAATGAAACTGGTATAAAATAAAAAAGGGGCTTAAAGCCCCTTTTCCGTTATTCAACCTTTCTGCTATTTTTCTAGAGATAGGGATTGTATGAAACTTTTACCTTCGGCAGACATTCTCACTGTGTATTCACCTTCTTTCAGGTTTGAAAGATCAAAACGCTTAAGATTGTCGATAGATACTCTTTCGTATGCCAGCCTGTTCGCTTTGTTATCGAAAATGGAAACCCATACTTCTTTAGTGAATTCGTCAGAGATCAAAACGTTCAGTTTATCTCCAACTACACTCAGCCTTGGCTTCATGATGGTGATCTGATCGGCAGTTTTTACATCAACTGATCCTGCACTCAAAGTAACAGGAATAGCGGTAAAGCTTTCGCTGTTTTCAACCTCGATGGTATAGTCGCCAGAAGGCACAGCGGCCAATTTTAGCTTCTTAGCGAAGCTTTCACCAGGTTTTACAGTTGCAGTATAAAGAACTTCTCCATTGCCATTTTTTAGCTGAATTGCTGTTTGTACCTCTCCCAAACCGTAGGCAACAACTGCTACAGTTTTAGCTTCTACACTTTTCACTTTAACAGTTGGTCTTTCATTAGCGATTACAAGTGTTGAGATCATGACCATCATGATAATCAACATTACTTTTTTCATTGTTTTCATATTGCTAATTGTTTTCAGTTTTAAACCAATTACGATTACAAAGGTAGGGTAGGGCCTATAGCTGCACTACTACTCAATTGGTAAGTATATGTGCTAAATTAACCAACATAGGGTGTGTGTTTAATGTATGTGGTAGAATAGAATATAAATGAGTTAATTTAGCATAGGTGAGAAGGAACTGAATTACCTAATTTTGTATTATAAAGCCTGAAAAGGAGAACGAGTATGCCCAGCAAACCAGCATTAGAGCAAATACATCCTGCCTTTGGAAGCAGCTTTCTGGTAAGGCAGTATAATCAGTCATGTGAGAACACTCTGGCCAATTGGCATTTTCACCCGGAAGTAGAACTAATCTTTGTCAAGGGTGGAACAGGTAAAAGACACATTGGACGTCACCTCTCTTATTTCAATGATGGAGACTTAGTTTTAATGGGGTCTTACCTTCCTCATTATGGGTTTACAGACCGGCTTACCGGTAACTCCTCTGAGACGGTGGTTCAGTTCAGACCTGAGTTTTTAGGGAAGGAGTTTTTCAATATCCCCGAAATGAATGGTGTTCGTCAGTTACTTGAGCTATCGAAAAAGGGATTGGCCTTTCATGGTAAAACCAAGGAAGAAGTAGGAAAGAAGATTGAGCGCCTGGCTCACAGCGACCAGTTTGGAAGGCTGTTGGGTCTGCTGTCAATTCTGCATGACCTGTATATGACTAAGGAATACACTGTGCTGAACGCTGACGGTGTGGCTATGGCGGTAGATACCAAGGACAATGACCGGATGAATGAAATTTACAGTTATATCCGGACCAATTTTAAAGAGCACATCTCTTTAGATGAAATGGCCGATGAGGTAAATATGACTGTACCTGCCTTCTGCCGATACTTTAAAAAGATCTCCAGAAAGACCTTTACCAAGTTCGTGAATGAATATAGAGTAGTTCATGCCTCGAAACTATTGGCCGAAACCTCATTGCCCATTACAGAGGTAAGCTTTGAGAGCGGGTTCAATAATTTCTCTCACTTCAATAAGTCATTCAAGGAGTTTACCGGTAAGAGCCCTTCAGCTTATAGGAAGGAGTTTAAGAATATTATAGTGGAGGAATAAGAGACTGATAGTCTTTAAAACAAAAAACCTGGCCCTTAGAAAAAGCCAGGTTTTTGTTTGTTCATCTGTCTATATTACTGAAACCGATAGGTCAGTGTTCTTTGATTGCCGTTTTTATCCAGTATCTCGAAATAAATTCGGCCATAATATTTCTGTATAAAGTTAGCTACTGCTTCAGGGTCTACTGCCCCTCTGCGGTTAATGGCTAAAATGATGTCTCCTTCATTCAGGTCGAGTCGTCTCATGAAGCCGCGGTCATCATCTATTTCAGTGATTACTACACCTACTTCAGTTCTCAATCTCTGTTTTTCTGCCCTGTTTAGTTTGCGCATTTCAGCACCCAGGTAATCAGAGAAGAAAACATCACTTGCACTTAACGCTTCATCGCCAGAGATTATTTCTGTCTCACCATAAACATTCTCCAATGTAAGGTTGGTTTCGTATATCCTTCCATCACGCTCATATTGCACACTGACGGCATCACCAGGCGATTTGGAGCTGATATATTCTTCGAAGCTTGATTTACTATTGATGCTTCTTCCTTCAATCTTTTTGATTACGTCTCCCGGACGGAGGCCTGCATTGTCGGCAGCTCCCTCTTTTCTGATATTTTCAACCAGCACCCCACTCAGGTTTTTGAGTCCTGCCTTTCTGGCGATGCTTTCATCAATATCCTGAACATCAGCTCCGGTAAAGGCCTTTTGAACCACTTTGTACTTCTTCAGATCTTCAACAATTTTCAATACAATGTCTGAAGGCACAGCAAAACCATAACCAGCATAAGAGCCTGTTCTGGAGATAATGGATGTGTTAATACCAATGAGGTCTCCATTAATATCTACCAGGGCACCGCCTGAGTTACCAGGGTTAATGGCTGCATCGGTCTGGATGTATTGCTCAATAGGGAAGTTCTCTCTCAACGCATTGGCTTCTCCACCCAATGCACTAACTATACCGGCTGTTACGGTAGAGGTTAAGTTAAAAGGATTACCTACTGCCAGTACCCAATCGCCTACTTTCACTGAACTGCTTCTTGCAATGTCTATGGCGGGAAGGTCCTCAGCATCGATTTTGAGTACTGCAATATCCATATCCGGATCTGTTCCGACTAACTCGGCTCTGTATGTTCTTTTCTCGTGCTGAACTTCAATCTCATCTGCACCTTTGATCACATGGTTATTGGTAATGATATAACCATCTTCTGAATAGATAACTCCCGAGCCACTTCCCACGGCTACTTCGTCAGATGGAATGTCCCTGCTGAAGAAATCCATAAATGACATGCTGCGTCTTCCTCTTTGCAGATTCTTAATATATACCACACTATGAACGCTCTTTTCAGCCGCATCACGAAAATCTACCGGAAGGGCCGCTGGTGTGGATGGATATGCTGGTTCGTAAGTACTTGGATTATTGGCTTGTTGATAGGTAGGTACTTCTCGAACAACTTCCGTGACCTGTGTAGGTTGCAATACTTCCTGATAAAGGAAAGCTCCACCCAGACCACTCAGGAATGCTATCAGAATAATTTTGAAACTACTTTTCATAAAATTTCTCCTTTCTTCAATGCCCTACAGACAAAAAACATACAAAGCACAAGGTGACTGACATTTTGTAAGTTTTCGATCTATTGACATTCAAAAATACGTGTCAGACCCTGTAAGGATTTCAGGTTATTGTTAATTAAGGTTAAAGGCCTTAGGCCTCACTAAGGGTTAAAACCAGTGGTCTATTTCTTTGGTTTGGTTCACTTTGAAAAAGGTCTAAATTTGCAGGGCTGTTCATGAGGTAGTTGCCAAACAATACAGCGATTTAACAGTCAATATCATAAAACCTTCTGCTTGACTTCGGAGAAAAAACACATAGCCATTTTAGGTTCCACCGGATCCATAGGCACCCAGGCACTGGAAGTTATCAGTTCACATCAGGATAAGTTTGAGGTAGAAGTACTGACAGCAGGTTCAAATGCTGACCTGTTAATTACTCAGGCTAAAACTTTCAGGCCCAATGTGGTGGTCATAGGACAGGAAGATTTGTACGATCAGGTCTTCGGTGCACTCGATCCATTGGATATTAAGGTGTATGCAGGTAACAATGCCCTTTGTTCTGTGGTCCAGATGGATAGCATTCACATGGTGCTGACTGCCCTGGTGGGTTATGTTGGTTTGAAACCGACTATTGCGGCCATTGAAGCAGGTAAACATATTGCTCTGGCCAATAAGGAGACTTTGGTGGTTGCCGGTGATTTAATCACCCGATTGGCGCAGGAGAAGGCAGTTAATATTTACCCGGTAGATTCAGAACATTCAGCCATCTTCCAATGTCTGGTGGGTGAATTCCATAATCCCATTGAGAAGATTATTCTCACTGCTTCAGGTGGGCCTTTCAGAGGCAAAACGCGCGATGAGCTATTGCATGTAACCAAGAAGCAGGCATTGAAGCATCCGAATTGGGAGATGGGTGCGAAAATCACGATTGACTCGGCTAGTCTGATGAATAAGGGTCTGGAAGTCATTGAAGCCAAGTGGCTCTTTGCACTGAGGCCTGAACAAATAGAGGTGATTGTTCACCCGCAATCGATTATCCATTCGCTGGTTCAGTTTGAAGATGGAAGTATGAAAGCGCAGATGGGCTTGCCAGATATGAAGTTGCCTATTCAATATGCCCTGGGTTATCCCGAGCGATTGAAATCCGACTTCCCCAGGTTCAACTTCCTCGACTATCCTCAGCTGACCTTTGAGCAACCGGATATGGATACTTTCAGAAACCTGAAGCTGGCATTCGAGGCGCTGGATCAGGGGGGGAATATGCCTTGTATATTAAATGCTGCTAATGAAGTGGCAGTAGAAAAGTTTTTAAAAGATGAGATTGGCTTTTTGGAAATGTCTGACTTGGTTGCAGATTGCATGCAAAAGGTATCTTTTCTGAAGAGCCCTTCGTATGAAGACTATGTCCGATCGGACGAGGAGTCAAGACGTTTTGCTAACGCATATAAATAATTAATGGAAAACATAGTTCAAATCGCTCAGCTGCTGCTGGCATTATCAATTTTAGTAGGGATACATGAGGCGGGGCATATGCTTACTGCCAAAATGTTCGGAATGAAGGTGGAGAAGTTCTTTATCGGTTTTCCTCCCACTCTATTCTCATTTAAAAAAGGCGAAACAGAATATGGCCTTGGAGCCATTCCACTTGGAGGTTTTGTGAAAATCTCCGGTATGATTGACGAATCAATGGATAAAGAGCAGATGGCAGGGCCACCTCAGCCATGGGAGTTTCGTTCCAAGCCGGCCTGGCAGCGTCTGATTGTGATGCTTGGCGGAATTATAGTGAATGTCGTTGCTGGTGTGATTGCCTTTATAATCCTCACTTATAATCTGGGTGAAACATACTTGCCTGCCAAATACACTAAAGAACAAGGAATTGTTGCCGGAAGCATTGCTCAGGAAGCGGGTCTTCAGACTGGTGATAAGGTGCTGAAGGTTAATGGTGAAGATTACGACAGGGTTTCGGATATCTACAGTGGTGAAACCTTACTTAATTCTGACGCTTATTGGACTGTTGAGCGAAATGGTGAAGTGCTTGACGTGAAAGTACCCCAAGGCTTTATCAATGAACTGAATGATGAAGAATTTGAGCTAAACTTTATCTACCCACGATATGAGTTTGCGGTAAATGAATTACCTGAAGGTTCAACGCTTAATTTGCAGAAGGGTGATAAAATCCTGAAAATCAACGATCAGGGTGTTAAATTCTATGATGAATACCAGGCTTTGACAGGTCAGTATGCCGGACAGGATGTTACGCTGACAATACAGCGTGGAGATGATACTTTCGAAGATACATACGCTATCAATCCTGACTCTACCTTAGGGTTCTATGCGGGTGGATTAATAGAGCCGGCAAGAGATTCTTACACTTTCGGAGAAGCAGTTACAAGGGGCACAGAAAAAGCTTTCGGAGCTGTAATCCTCAATGCTAAAGCATTGGGTAAGATGTTTAGTGGCGATGTAAACCCAAGATCTTTGAGCGGTCCTATTGGTATCGTTAATATGTTCCCTAAAACCTGGGATTGGAATGCTTTCTGGTATACAACCGGTTTCATTTCAATGATTCTCGCCTTCATGAATCTATTGCCTATTCCGGCTTTGGATGGGGGGCATGTGATGTTCCTGTTGTATGAAATGGTTTCGGGTTCAGCACCTTCTGATAAATTCCTCGAAGGAGCTCAAAAGGTAGGTATGGTTATCCTTTTGGCCTTAATGGTCTTTGTATTCGGTAATGATATTTTAAAGCTTTTCGGAATCTAGACAATTCCTTAGTCATTCCCTGTAGAAGATAAATTATCCTTAGGCGGGTCGCGGTAAATTTCAAACTCGACCCGCCTATTTAATTTACGGTCTTCGTCTGTCTTTTCCTCTTTTATAATTGGCTTCTCACTTCCATAGCCAATAGCGAAGATTCTATTCTCTTGAATATTTCCCCTATTCACAATAAAGCGCTTGATGGCATCAGCTCTTTGCTGAGAGAGCTTTAGATTGAGAATAGCACTACCACTTGAATCTGTATGTCCCGATATATTCAATTTAAAGGTCGGGTGGTCGATCAGGAAGTCAATAACCTTTTGTAAATCCTGATGCATCTCTGGAAGAATTTCAGCACTGCCATTGGTGAATTCTAAAGAGGCAAATTCGATTGTACTGGCCACTCTTTCTACCACGCCTTCATACTCAGTATCTCCTTCAAGGAAAAAGAGTTTTTCCAGTCTAAAGAAGTCATCGCCCTGTACGATGAGCAGGTAGTTACGATTATTAATCAGATCGAATTCAAAAGTACCATCATCTCTGGCGAATTTAGGAGCTACCTCTATGCCTTCATCCAGATCAATGATGGATACGACTGCATTTTGAGGTACTTTACCCGTAAGCGTTTTTAGTCGACCTGAAAAGCGCGTAGTTGCGAGCGGCTGTCCTTCCATGGGGAGGGGAAAGGAATACAGGTCGAGATTCTTCATGCTCTCCTCTTCGGAGCGAGCGTAGTAGATGTAATTAGATTCATTGTCAATGGAGAAGTAGAATTCTGTGCCTATGCCGTTGACTAAGGGGCCAATGTTAATAGGTTCTGACCAGCCTCCCTCAATATGATAGCTTTTGTAAATGTCGTAGTCTCCAAAGTTCAATAACTGACCATTTGAGCTGAAATAAAGCACATTATGTTGCGGGTGAAAGAATGGGCTGACTTCGTTGCCTCGGGTGTTAATAATAGGCCCCAGGTTTTGGGCTTCACCCCATTTGCCTTTATTGCCTCTCACAGAATAATAGAGATCGGCCAGGCCAAAGCCACCTCTTCGGTCTGAAGAAAAGTATAGGGTGTCTTCAGTTACATTGAGTGTGGGGTGAGAATCCCATCCATCGGAGTTTACTGTAGTACCCAGATTTTCGGGTTCAGTCCAGAGCGTGTCTCCCTGGTATTGAGAATAGTAGAGATCGCAATTGCCCAAACCATCAGGAGATTCGCATCGGGAGAAAAACAATTCTTTACCGTTGCGGGTGAGGTAACCTGAACCTTCGTTATAGCGGGAATTGATCCGCTCAAACATGTCGGCCTTTCCCCAATTACCATTTTCAAGCTTCGTAATGAATATGTCTTCATTGATGTACTTGTTGATGCCAGTATTGACTGAGTTGCGTTTGGAGGTGAAGATCAGTACGGAATCGCCTTTGGCTACCATAGGAGCATAATCCTCATTATCGGAGTTAACCATAGGTCCCATGGTGGTTAAAATACCTCGAGGGGGAATTAAAGTATCCACCTGTCTTCTGAATTCTACCAGGTCATAGTAATAATCTAATGGGACATAATATTCCTTTCGATCACGATTCAAAGAGTCATACCTGGCCAATACTTCTGAGATATTCAAACCTCTGCGATGATGCTTAAGGACCAGCGAGTAGAGTGGTTTGGCTTGTTCAGGTGAACCAAAGACCTCAGTCAGCTTGGCCAGTCGCCAGATGTAATAAGTTTGATGGGCGAAATTTTGAGTGCCGAAATTGGATACGTACTCCCGGAGTAAAGGATAAAGTTCCTCCCATTTCTCAGCCTTATCCAGCTCTTCGATTTTATTTTGAAGCTTTTTGTTGATGTAAACCGGATCACCATTGATGTTCTTGAACTTGAGATCGGTGATCTCAATAGAGATGGAATCTGAACTAAGCTCTACCTTTTCTGCCTTACGATCCTTCTTTTTTTTACCGAATAGCTGTCCATAGACTGTCGGGCAATAGCAACAGAGTAAAACGAGTGAATATAGGAGTCCTCGTTTAAGCATATCTCGCGCTTAGTTGTGTAAGTAGGTGAAAGTAATTATAGGTAAGTTACGAGCATTTCACAACAATCAAAAGGCCACCTACTGCCAAAACTTGCTTTGGCATAGGGCTTGCAATTTACGTTGGCCTCATAAAAGTATGACACAGTGTGTCATGTTGACATCTGAATATGAAGATAGATAGACAAATGATAGGCAATATTCTCGCTGGTGAAATAAGTGAAGACGGAGAAGAACTGATCCAGATGATTGCTCCTGATGAAGACGATTCACTGGAACAGGAAGGCCTTCCTGAAGAATTGCCCATTCTTGCCGTAAGAAATACAGTACTGTTTCCAGGGGTACTCATTCCGATTACCATTGGCAGACAGAAATCAATAAGGGTTGTAAAACAAGCCTATAAAGGAGATAAGATCATTGGTATTCTTACCCAGAAGAATCCAAAGGTAGATGACCCCAAATCCCAGGACCTTTTCGCCATAGGCACTGTAGCCAAAATAGTGAAGATGCTGGTTTTGCCTGATGGAAACACTACCATTATTGTACAGGGAAAGCAGCGCTTTTTGGTGAATGAGCTGACTCAGGAGTCACCAGTACTTAAAGCCAGTGTTGAGTACCTGAAAGAGAATTTTCCGAAGCGACCGAACAAGGAGGTCAAAGCCATCATTCAGTCTATCAGAGATACTGCCAACAGAATTATGGCCCTTAACCCTGAAATTCCGAAAGAAGCTCAGGTAGCCCTGGAAAACATTGAGAAGGCTAGCTTCCTTGTGCATTTCCTTTCTTCCAATATCAATGCTGAAGCTAAGGATAAGCAGATTTTGCTGGAGATCAATGATGGGGTAGAAAGAGCTACACGTTTGCTTCAATACCTCATGAAGGAGATGCAAATGCTGGAATTGAAGAGCGAAATCCAGAATAAAGTTCACTCCGATATCGATCAGCAGCAGAGAGATTACTTCCTCCGTCAGCAGATGAAAGTCTTGCAAAATGAGTTGGGAGAAGATGGCCCAGAACGTGAGGTTGAAGCCCTGCGGGAAAAGGGAAGAAAGAAGAAGTGGCCTGAAAAAATTGCCAAGCACTTTGATAAGGAGCTAGACAAAATTTTACGCATGAATCATATGGCTGCGGAGTATCCGATTGCCATGAATTATGCCGAAATGATGGTTGATCTTCCCTGGGAGGAATACTCAGAAGATAACCTCGATCTGAAGCGAGCTAAGAAAATATTAGACAATGACCACTTCGGTCTTGAAAAGGTCAAAGACAGAATTCTGGAGTACTTAGCAGTACTGAAATTAAAGAATGATCTGAAAGGTCCGATCCTTTGCCTTTATGGCCCTCCCGGAGTTGGTAAGACTTCATTAGGACGATCTATTGCAAAGGCCCTGGGTAGACAATATGTCAGGATGTCATTGGGTGGTGTTCATGATGAGGCTGAAATCCGAGGACATAGAAAAACCTATGTAGGTGCTATGCCGGGAAAGGTGATTCAGAATATCAAGAAATCGAAATACTCTAATCCGGTGTTTGTACTGGATGAGATCGATAAGGTCAACTCTAACTTTAGAGGAGATCCATCGTCCGCACTTCTTGAAGTACTGGACCCTGAGCAGAACAGCGAGTTTACCGATAACTACCTTGAGGTTGAATACGACCTGTCTAAGGTGCTTTTCATAGCTACCGCCAATGCACTGGACACTATTCAGCCTGCATTGCGTGACAGAATGGAAATCATTGAGGTGAGTGGCTATACAATCGAAGAAAAGATTGAAATCGCAAAAAGGCACCTGATTCCTAAGCAAAAGAAGGAGCATGGTCTAAAGGCTAAGGATTTTAGCCTGGATAAAAAATCTATTCAATTCTTGATTGAAGGTTATACCCGGGAAAGCGGTGTAAGAAGTTTGGAGAGAGTAATAGGATCTGTGGTGAGGTCAGTGGCTAAGTCCATTGCTATGGAGGAAGAATACCCGAAAAAGGCCACTCCGGAATACATAGAAGAAGTATTGGGAGGCAAAAGGTTCGATAAGGAGATTTACCAGGATAATAAGTCGGCCGGAGTAGTGACGGGTCTGGCCTGGACAGCAGTTGGTGGAGAGATTCTGTTCATTGAGTCGAGTCTAAGCAGAGGAAAGGGTAAACTTACTCTGTCAGGCCAACTAGGCGATGTGATGAAGGAGTCAGCTATGGCGGCCATTTCTTACTTAAAGTCTAATGCCGAGTCATTGAATATAGACTATCGCATTTTTGATAAATATGACCTTCATGTCCATGTTCCGGCCGGAGCTGTACCAAAAGATGGGCCTAGTGCGGGTATTACCATGCTAACCGCTCTCGCTTCTCTCTTTACCCAGAGAAAGGTGAGAAATAAGATTGCCATGACGGGGGAGATCACTTTGAAAGGTAATGTGCTTCCGGTTGGTGGAATCAAAGAGAAAATACTGGCAGCAAAAAGAGCCGGAATCAAAGAGATTATTCTATCAGAAAGAAATGAGAAGGATATCAAGGAAATTGGTGAGCAATACATCAAAGGATTGACATTCCATTTTGTAGAGAAAGCGGAAGAAGTTTTAGAAATTGCTCTATTGAATCAAAAAGTAAGCAATCCGATCTCTTTTGTATTAGAAGACTGATAAGGCTTATCTTTCGTTAAACCGGCATATGAAAAAACGTCTACTGTTACTTGTCCTTTCAGCTTTTGCCATTCAACTTCCGGCAAAAGCACAGCTGGGAGGTAGCAGGGCGTTTGAGTATCTAAACCTGCCTTCTAACGCAAGGTTAGCGGCTTTGGGAGGAGTGAACCTGACTTCGGGTTGGGATGATCCGGCTCAGGCCATTTATAATCCTGCATTATTAGGAAGTGAAATGCATAATCGGTTGGTGGTATCGAGGCTAAGTTATTTTGCCGATATCGCCAATACTTCAGTCAGCTACATTCGGAATTTTGAACACTATGGAACGTGGTCGCTCAATGTGGGCTATTTGAATTATGGAGACATTGAAAGCTTCGATCAGGATGGGTTTCTAAATGGTAGCTTCAAGGTACATGAGTATGTGTTTTCTGTAGGAAATATGCAGCGCTTTGGTCCCTTTTCGGTAGGTGCTAATCTTAAGCTGGCCTCTTCAGATTTAGCCTCTTTTCAGGCCAGTGCTCTAATTTTCGATTTGGGAGGAACTTTTAAGCATCCTGAGAAGGATCTTACAGTTGGCTTTCTGGTGAGAAATCTGGGAGTTCTGCTGTCTGACTATATTGACGGAAATAATAGCCAGCTACCTCTTGATGTTCAGTTGGGGCTCAGTTACAAGCCTGAATTTATGCCTTTTAGGTTTTCGCTGGCAGCCAGAAACCTCAATAGGGCAGATGTAGTTTACTATGATGCGTCAAGCAACGTCCTATTGGGAGAAGATGATGAACCGGGCTTTTCTGAGGAAATCTTCAGAAGGTTGGTTTTTGGTACGGAAATATTATTGTCACCTAATTTCCAGGCCCGACTGGGGTATAATCACCTCATCAGGCAGGAATTGAAAAATCAAAACGGAGCCAATGGAGGTGCAGGCTTTTCATTTGGCTTTATGTTTAGAACCAAACGATTTGAATTTGCCTTTAGCAGGGCACTATATCATGCTGCCGGTGGCAGCAATACCTTTCAGCTCAATATGGACCTGAATGGACTTATAAAAAAAAGAACTAATGATTGATCAGAATTTCTTAACACCCCGCCAGATTGTGGCGGAACTCGATAAATATATTATCGGTCAGAACGAGGCCAAGAAGAATGTAGCCATTGCCCTAAGGAATCGGTGGAGACGTATGCATGTGAAAAGTGATATGCAGCGTGAAATTGTACCTAACAATATCCTGATGATCGGTGCCACCGGTGTAGGTAAAACAGAAATTGCCAGACGGCTTGCCAAGATTGCCGATGCACCGTTTACTAAAGTTGAGGCTTCCAAGTTTACAGAAGTAGGTTATGTGGGACGTGATGTCGAAAGCATGGTTCGTGACCTCGTGGAGCAGTCAGTTAAACTGGTAAAACAGACCAAAAAGGAAGAAGTAAAGGTAAAGGCTGAACAGGCTGTTGAAGATATCATCCTCGATGCGCTTATTCCACCGGTTAGAAATACCAGACCTTCTGTTTCCCAAAACAACGGAGAGCAGGAAGACTCAGAGAAAATGAGTGATGCTGAATTGAACGAGAGGACACGGGAACGTTTCAGAGAAAAGATCAGAAACGGAGAGATTGATGATAGAAAAATCGAGATTTCAGTACAGGCTCCTCAGGGTAATGGTATTGGTATGGTTGGTGGAGGAATGGATGAAGCATCTATGATCAACCTGCAGGACATGTTGCAAAACATGTTGCCTAAAAAGAGTAAGAAGAGAAAAGTAACGATTGAAGAAGCGAAGAAGCTCCTTCTGGAAGAAGAAAGCTCTAAGCTCATCGATATGGACGAGGTGAAGGAAGAGGCCATTAAAAAGGCTGAAAACACCGGAATCATTTTTATTGATGAGGTAGATAAGATTGCGGGATCTTCGAAAAAAGGCGGAGGTGGTCCTGACGTGAGTCGTGAAGGGGTGCAGCGTGACTTGCTTCCTATTGTCGAAGGTAGTGCTGTAAACACCAAGTATGGGATTATTAATACAGACCATATCCTTTTTATTGCTGCTGGTGCTTTTCATGTGGCTAAGCCTTCTGACCTGATTCCTGAATTACAGGGACGATTCCCAATCAGGGTTGAACTCAACAGTTTGACGGAAGAGCATTTCTATCAGATATTGAAAGAACCAAAAAATGCATTGACCAAGCAGTATATGGCATTGATTGGCTCGGAAGACGTGAGCCTGGAGTATACAGATGAGGCTTTGCAGGAGATTGCAAAAATTGCTTTTAAGATCAATGAAGAGGTTGAGAATATTGGAGCGAGAAGATTACATACAGTGATGAGCCGACTGTTGAACGATATTCTGTTTGATATTCCTGAACAAATTCCGCCAAATGCCAAAGTGGTTGTGACCAAAGAAATGGTGCAGGATCGATTGGATGGTTTGGTCCAGAATAAAGATTTGAGTGAGTTTATTCTGTAATTATAAGAGCTAAATAGTAATTCATTGCCATCCCAAAAGGATGGCATTTTTTATGACCAACCTTTCGACTTTGGAAAGTCATAGAAGAACTTGTGCCCTGAGCCTCTACTTACTTCCCGCCATGACTGTACAGAGAATTCAATACCGCAAATGGCACACGTTGGCAGATTATCTAACTGAAAATCAGACAATTCATTGATGAGGTAGGTTAGGCCGGGATTATGACCAAAGATCATGATGCAGTCATATTGATCATCGAAAGCCTTTATCAACCTGAGTAGAGTATTGCTTGAAGCATGGTAATGGTCTTCATCTTGAATGATATCAGATTTTGAGAAGCCCAACTGGCTGGCAAAACCCATGGCTGTTGTGATAGCGCGGTTAGCAGGTGATGAAATAATGAGTTGAGGTTGGATGTCTGTTAAGAACAGACGCCTGGCCATATCTGGCACATCTCTTTGGCCTCTGTCATTCAAAGGTCTCTCATAATCAGAAAGATGCGGAAAGTCCCAACTTGATTTGGCATGACGAACAATTAACAGTCTTTTCATCGTTCCTTAGTAGGCAGTGTCAAACTAATTACTAGCTTTGATGCATTAATTATTTTATTTATTACAAGTTACAATGAAAACAGGTACCGTAAAATTCTTCAATGATGACAAAGGCTTCGGCTTTATCGTTGATGATGAAACCCAAAAAGATGTCTTTGTTCACGTATCAGGTACGATCGATGCAATTGAAAAAGACGACAAAGTTTCTTTCGACACAGAAGAAGGCAGAAAAGGCGTAAATGCTGTTAACGTCAAGAAAATATAGTTTAAGTATTATAGATTTTTGATTACCCAACCCCGGCTTAGCCGGGGTTTTTTTATGCCTGTTCGTTAATCATTCCAAAGGCTTTCTGCCGTATAAGGACCTCCTTCTCTTTCCCAGAATTTACCATTGATGAACCTGTAACCCATATCCAACTTATTCAACTCCATGATTTCATAGTCACTGAGAGGGATGTTGGCAGATTCAAGATTCGCTTTTAAACGTTCGGGGTTCACCGATTTAGGAATAACAGCAGTGCCACGTGCTTCGGCCCATTTGATCAGGATTTGTGCAGGATGAACACCATGATTTTCAGCAATGGCTTTAACTCTTGGTATTTCAAACATATCCGGTTCATCACCACTTTTCATTCCGGGAGAACGATCTCTTGATCCTAGAGGAGAGTAGGCTGTGTAGAGTATTTGATTGCGTTTGCAAAACTCCAGTAACTCGTTTTGCGCCAACAGAGGGTGTGATTCTACCTGATTCATTTCCGGAACCATACCACCTGCATCGATAAGCCCCTGAATTTTCGGGATATTGAAATTGGACACACCAATATGCTTGGTAAGGCCTTTCTCAACCAGTTTTTCCATGGCTCTCCAGGTATCAATCAGAGGAATTTCTTTCAGGCTGATGAAGTCATCTGCTGACTCAACGGTGGTGACTCCTTTCTTTACTGCAACCGGCCAGTGCATCAGGTATAAATCCAGGTAATCCAGCTGAAGGTTCTTAAGGGTTTCGTTAATATTACTTTCAACATCATCAGGATGATGATAGGTGTTCCATAATTTAGAGGTGATGAAAAGCTCCTCTCTTTTTACGTCACCTGCTTTGAAAGCATCTTGAAAGGCTTCTCCGATTTCAGCCTCGTTCTGATATATCCAGGCACAGTCAATATGGCGATAACCTATTTTAATAGCTTCTCTAATGGCCTTATAAACCTCTACCGGAGTAGATTTCCAGGTGCCAAGACCGATAGCATCTATTTTATCTCCGTTTCTGAAAGTAAGTTGATTCATATTCTCAATTGTTGTTTGATTCTAAAAAATGAACTCAGCATCATGCCGCACAGTTCAAGTTAATTTGAATTTAGCTGAATAAGGCAACAAAAGAGATATCCTTCAGGAAACATATGTTTTAATCCATTCGCAAAGTTTTGGTAGGGTTGAGAACGGCCACTTTTATGGCCTGATAACTCACAGTAAGGAATACCAATATCATTGTAATGGAGCCGGCTAGTATAAAGGCCAGAAAGCTGATGCTGATGTGGTAGGCAAAACCATCAAGCCATTTTTCCAGTGCCAGGTAGGAGATAGGGCTTGCAATCAGGAAGGCAACCCCGATGAGCAATAGAAATTCCTTAGAGAATACCTTAATCAGGTTGGGTAAGGAGGCTCCCAGAACCTTTCTAATACTCATTTCTTTAATCCTTTGGTTAATCACGTAAGTTGCCAGCCCGAAGAGGCCTGTACAAGACATGATAATGGCTACGATAGTAAATATGTCGAAAACAGAGGCCGATTTGCGGTCCGATTCATACTGCATATTCAGGTCGTCTTCAATAAATGAGTAGCTGAACTCAGCCTCATTAAATTCTTCCCACTGCTGTGAAATATACTGGATAGCGGTAGATGGATCAGGTGTGTTGAGTCTTACTGCCGTAACGGGTGGAATAAACTGTGTGCTACCATTGAAGATAGCAATAGGTGCCACTTCGGAGTGAAGGGAGTAGAAGTTATAATCGCTAACTACTCCTACTATGGTGAATTCCGGCAATGGTCCCGTATTGTTCCCGGCAAAGTTTTTCAACTTGACCCCAACGCCTTTATCAATTCCCAGTGCTCTTAAAGCGGCCTGATTGACAATGATACTTAGGGAATCATTAAAGTCTTTTTCAAACCCCCGTCCTTCTATGATATTGAATTCCATGGTGTTGATATAGTCATCATCTACGGTTACTGTGTTCACCCGGATATCGGAGGCTTCACTATTCAGTACCTCAAAGACATTACTGCCGTGAAACTCTCCGGGCATGTAAATGGACCCGCCAACAGCGGAAACATTTGGATTTTGTAAGATGGAGTTCTTAAATGCGTTGTAGTCTTGCCCCAGGGTAAATGATTGTTTAATGAGTAGGAGGTTACTTTTATTAAAGCCCAGGTCCTTGGTGCTCAGGTAATTCATCTGGCTACTAATAACAATCGATCCCGATATCATGATGATCGATACAATGAATTGCAATGTAATGAGGCTGTTACGTAGCCACACTCCCTTACCTGAACTCTTATAATTGCCTTTTAACACCTTAGCTGGGTTAATGCCCGAAATAACTAATGCCGGATACAGACCTGATATGATACCAACCAGAAGAATGAAGGCTAAGATTAAGCCGATAGCCACCGGATTGAGCATTTGTGCAGTTTGAAGATTGGTGTTTAGTATTTGATTGAATTGAGGAACAACTAACAAGACAATCCCTATAGCAACTACCGCAGAGATAAAGCAAATGAAAACAGCTTCGGTCAGGAACTGATTGATAATAGTACCTCTTTGAGAACCAACCACTTTTCTAATTCCTACTTCTTTAGCTCTTTCCGTTGATCTGGCGATAGAAAGATTAATAAAATTGATGGTTGAAATAATCAGGATTACAGCAGCAATAGCTGAAATAATGTATACATAAGAAAGGTTACTATTCGGTTCCACCTCTACATCGAGATTAGATTCCAAATGAATGGATTCAATCGGCTGAAGGAAGTAATCATAACGGTGACCTTTGGCTTTCCAGTCGGGAGTGTTATTCTGAGCAATATTGGCACCACCGAATTGGTCGACCATATTGGGGAATAAGGATTCGAACTCATCAGCAGAAATACCTTCTTTGAGTTTTACGTAGGTATAGACCCATGGATTGACCCACGAATTGCTTGAAATGGCGTTGGTAATGAACGGCAAGGAAAACATAGAACCTAAAAGGTCGAAATGTATATGCGAGTTCGAGGGAATGTTCTCGATTACACCGGTCACATTAAGATCACCACCATTGGCTGAGATGGTTCGACCCAATATGTCAATAGTGCCAAAGTATTTCATAGCGGTTTCTCTGGTTAAAACAACAGCATCAATTTCCTGAAGCGCATTCAACGGATTCCCAACCAAGAACTTGTGGTCGAATACCTCAAAGAAGGCCGAGTCGGCATAGAGGAACCGGGTTTCATTAAAAGTTTCATTTCTTTCGTTAAGAGTAACTGTAATGTTGTTATTGAAGAAAAGCCGGTGAAGACGGGTGACAGATTCAACCTGAGGGTAGTTTTCTTTTAAGGTTGGGGCCATGGTTACCGGTGAGGTTCCAAAGTACATTTCCCGATCTGGATATACCCTGTGTAGAGCGGTCCTGTAGATTCTGTCACTATCCTTAAAGAAATTGTCATAAGACGTTTCGTACTGAACATAAAGGCTAATGAGGATAACACTGGCAATACCTACCGAGAGGCCAAGAATATTGACAAATGAGAAGACCTTGTTTTTGATCAGGTTTCGATATGAAATCTTGAGGTGATTGTAGCTGAGCATAATACTGTTGTTTTTGAGCTTTTTCTTGAAAAGGTGTGGGCGTATGAGACGGAATACTTCGAACCAAAAAATCAATTTCGCCTTTCGCAGCCCCTTGTTGTCACAGTTATCGCTGAATTGTTCCTCCAGGTCTCCGGCTAATTCCTGCCACCAATAATGGTCTAGGAGTTTATCCAGTAGCCAGGAGGCCAGGGCAGGTGGTTCTCTTCTTTTTGGTGAAGACATGGCTAGGAGCGATTGGTGATCAGTTTGTCCCACATAGATTGTCGTGTGTCCTGTATATCACGAATGATTTGATACCCCTTGGCTGAGAGACTGTAAAGCCTTTTACTTCTACCGCCTCGTTTCTCTGAAGAGCCCCCCATGGTGGATTTCAAGAGCCCCTTGTTTTCCAATCGATAGAGTATGGTATGAATAGTGCCAATAGACCAATTATATCCGGCCTGATCTTTAATTTCTTTCTTGAGACCATAAGCATAGGCCTCTGGTTCCAGGCTACCAACGGAGAGTAATACCACTTCTTCCTGGCCACTTAAAATTTCTTGAGTCATGATTGATTTGTTTTTTGATCACAAAACAAATAATGACTTTAAGACGGTGAAGTGGATCAAAAGGTTTTAAGCCGACTGATTTAAGACCCCAATTAGTGCCTATTTCTTCAGCACTTTTACTCTTTTCGATTTTCCATCTTTGGTTTGAATGGTGAGTAGATAGAGCTGAGGGGACAGCGTGCCAACATAAGCTATATAAGAGCCACTCTCATTGGTTTTTGCAAAATCAACCGACACTGTTTTACCTGTAAGGTTGGTCATGATAATCGATTCGATTTCGGTTTCAGAGTATAAGTAAAGTTCGTTTTGAAATGGGTTTGGATATACTGGAGTTTTTGGATCCCTATCTTCAATGGGAAGCATAGCTTCATTATTCGGTTGACTTGGTGGGGTTTGTGAGGAATTGACACCATAGAATAAAAAAGCCCCTCCTTCATTGCTATGTCCATGATCGTAGTTAGGAGCTCCAACAATGAAATCGGAAGCACCATCACCGTTCACATCGCCTGCAAACGAAACACTAGTCCCAAGTTTAGCTCCGGTTTGCGTGGCCTCGTATTGGTAGATTGGGATGGAGTCTAATCCCTGACTTGAGCCTTGGTAAATTAGAACCGCCCCTGATGATGAATTGGTGGATTCAGCACCGACAACAATGTCATCGTATCCGTCATTGTCATAATCGCCTGCATAGGCAACAGATTTACCTAGGGCATTAATATTACCTTGCGAGAAAGCTTCGAAATCAGCATTGCTGGAGAGTCCACTGGTGCTACCAAGAAACCCAAAAATTCTTCCCTCCAGTGAACCTGAAACGCCATCATAGCCATAAGCTCCAATAATAATGTCATCATACCCATCATCATTGTTGTCACCTGCCCAGGAGACATCAAATGCAAATTGGGCATTGTATTGATTCCCTGTTTTGGACCAGGATGCGGTGTCTATAATACCATTGCCTGATCCTAAATAAAGATAGGCTTTACCTTCATCAGTATAATTACTGTCATATTTAGGGGCACCTATTAAGACATCTGCATAGCCATCATTATTGATATCTCCTGCAGTGGAAACTGATTTACCGAACCAGGAATTCAGTTGATCTGATACCAGTGTGTCTTTCGATGCAATATTAATTCCGGTACTGGAACCGAGATAAAGAAAGGCTGCCCCAACTTTATCCGTGCCATTTGAATACTGGTAGGCACCTACAATTATATCATCGTAACCATCTCCATTAATGTCCCCGGCATTAGCAACATCTGAACCCAGATATGATTGAACCTGAAATCCGTTGATGATGAGGCTAGCCGAACTGCTCAATCTACTGGCTGAGCCATGATATATGTAGGCTCTTCCGGTATTCGATTGGCCATCATCGTAACCCATGGCGCCAATAATGATGTCATCATAGCCATCATTGTTAACATCTCCTGCAGTACTTATGCCATAGCCAAAGAAGGCATTATGTTGATTCCCTTCTGCACTCCAACCAGGAGTATCTGAGATGCCGCTTGAGGTACCATAGTAGAGAAACACTGCTCCTTCACTCGTATGGCCATTGCTGTATTTCCAGGCACTGACTAGTATATCTTCCCAGCCATCTCCATTAACATCCCCGGCATTCGCTACTTCATGACCCATATTGGCATTGTCAAGATTTCCTTCAACATACCAGTCACTGGATTCAATCATATCATCATTTGTGTTGCCATAATAAATACCAACAGCCCCGCTGGAAGGGTAATACTGCTGGTAGTCTGGGAATCCCATTATAAAGTCATCTATTCCATCACCATTTAAGTCTCCCAGTGTAGATGCATTAATGGATGTCCCAAAGTTTTCTTCAACAGCATTCTGAACAATTGGGTCATAACTATTTCCCGGACCGGTTGAACTTCCCAGGAAGATATATCCGTTTGAACCTGAAGAGGCTGCTAAAATATCGTCAAACCCATCTGCATTAATGTCACCTATTTTTGTAGCAATGTGAGAACCTGAGTAGGGGAAATTTGTATTGGAAAGGCTCCAGGATATACTGGAAGATAGTCCTGTGGACGAGCCAAGCACCAGTTTTTGTGATTTTTGAAGATGTGATCCAGTAAATATGATGTCATCGAAGCCATCACCATTAGTGTCACCTACTCCCGAAACATGATAAGCTGTATTTTGGCCCTGAGGAGCTTCATAGACCCAGTCCGGCATTGAGGTGATTCCCGTCTGACTTCCATAGTGTACCCTTACTTGCCCGCTACCAACATTTTGAGCATCATAGCCAGGACCTCCAACAATAATATCATTATATCCATCTCCATTTACATCTCCAGCAGCGGCTAAGGACTCACCAAGGCGAGTATTCGAGACAGTTCCGAACATAAAGATGAAATTGGATGATACTCCGGTAGATGAACCATAATAAAGCCATACATGTCCTCTTTTGTCATAATTGGATCTGGGGGCTGAAAAAAGAATATCATCATAACCATCTCCATTAACATCTCCAACACCAGCCACATCAGATCCCATAGCAGCTCCGTCTGAATCCCCTATTAAATTCCAATTTGGCGAGGACCCAAGTCCAGAAGCAGACCCATAAAACACCAGTACGTTACCTTTTCCAGTTGAATTTACTCTCCAACCAGAAGCACCAACAATAATATCATCATATCCGTCACCATTAATATCACCTGCACCATCAACACTTATTCCTACATAAGCTCGATACTCTTGAGGGGCATATGTCCAACTCGGACTATTTGAGAAGCCATTTTGCGAACCATAATATACATGGACAGCACCATCTAAATCATTATTATAGTATATCTCACCAACAACTATGTCCATGAACCCATCTCCATTCACATCTCCGGCAGAGGCCACATCATTACCAAAGCTGTTGCTATAAGAGGTTTTTCTCAATAGGAAGTCTTCTGTGATGACCTGCGCATTACTTGAGGTGTACAACAAAAAAGAAAGAATAAGGAATAATATGACCGATTTCATGATTGTGTTTATTTATATAAGTATACATAGTACTTTTTAAAACACAAAAATATATTCAATAATTAAAAATATTACGAGAATGGACGATATGCATTGGGATGGATATGTTAGGTTGAAATTCACAACCCAGGCTAGAAACCCTGATGGTAAATCAAAACTCATTTCCAAATAGTGTTTCAGTTGGTATCAAATTGGGTGGGGGATATCGAACTAGAAACTGCTATTTAGTTTACGTATACCATATTTTTTTTCAAAATCAATTACAGCAGGATTGGCTTCGTCATCTTTGCCTGGATAAATTCCACCCCAATCCAGTTTTCCGTTTTTGACGGTGGCATGCTCATAGGTCCAGTCAACGAATTTGTACACTTTAGATTCAGGAAGGAAGATTTGAGTTACAGCAGTTTGTAATATGTGATCTCCCCAACGGTATTTGTAGCCGCCACCCACTCTATCAAAATGGTGTAAAAGAGACTGTACGTCAGGTCGAAGCCAAAAATCAATACGAGTGATCAAGAAATTAGTATAAAATGTCCAACGATTCCACTCTCTGGGCTCAGGCCAGTTATTCAAATCATGATTTAATTTGGTAGCCATGTAGTCAATCACAGATAGGACTTTTCTCTTTATTTTCCCCTTCATGGAAAAAGCCTCATTGTTGAGCTTGGCAGAAGCATCAAAATTTTCTAAAAATGTATGAGGTTTAATTCTCTCGGCTTTAATGTATGCCAAAATCATTTCGGAGAAACCGTGGGATGTTCTTTCAGGCTCTTTTGTAATGACTCTATAACCATATTCGAATCCATTTTCGGCCATAAACTCGAAGAGGTTATAGTCAATCTTGGAATGAATAAATGAATCGTCATCCATGCGGATGAACCAGTCATACCCTTGGTTTTTAAGAAAGTCGAATATGGTTAGAGAATAGAACCGCATCATGTGTCGGTAACCCATACCAAAAATTCCATCCCATTTATCAGGAATTTCAGATGGGTTTAAAAAATCAGGGAGTTCGAATTTTAAAGTGTGAAACTTGATTTCTTTCCTTCCTCGTGCTATCTCTTTTTGACTGATGGGGTCAAAGTCACCTTCGTGAAAAATCAAGACATCATGACCAAATTGATCATTGTAGTTCTCGAAAAGCAAATCCAGGCTTTCTTCGAGCATTGATCTGGAGTCTCTGCCATACTGTAAATCTTTTGAGGTATTCTGAGCTAAGTAGACTATACAAGGATTCATTAGAAGGGGTGAAATTAATTGCCGATTTATATATTATGGATTCCCAATTTTAGTAAATGTGACTTCAGCAAGGAGTGATTATGTAGATTTTGTTATGAATGGATTGTTTTACGTTCTTAATTTTTTTCACGCACTAGTATTTTCAGGTAATTTGGGGATGTTTTGAAAAGGGGTATTTAGTAGCTGATCGATTTGAGCAAAATAAGGTCCAAGGTTCTTTCGCTGATTATTTGTTCTAGGAATGATGGTTACATGGGAGATCCTATGTGGAGGTTGGCAACAAGTATCAATTATGTTTCAGAACATATTTTTGAACTTAATCGCGAGGTTCAAGTCGAGATTGTAGTTTGCGATTGGGGTAGTGAGACTCCAATTAATCAGGTGATTGTTCTTACCAAAAGGGCGGCATCTATCACAAGGTTTGTTCATGTTAATCCTCAATTGGCTCAGGAACTCCAGAAGGATAGTCCTTTTGGAGAAGTTTATGCTTTGAATGTGGCAGCCAGGAGATCTGAAGGACTCTACATTGGACGTATAGATCAGGACACGCTGGTTACCGCTGGGTTTCTAGGGAGGTTTTTTGATGCATTCGATAAGGGGTCAAACCCTGGTTTTGACATGCAGAACTCGTACATGTTTGCAGCCAGAAAGCAGTTGCCATATTCCTTTGTTAAGCAGAAACCGAGTATTGAGCAACTGGATCAATGCATTAAGAAGTATAGTAAATGGATTATTAGTGAAGAGCTTCGATTTTGCCATTGGGCTTCTCCAGTGGGTATTTTAATGATGCACAGAGATATTTGGGATGATATCGGAGGTTATGATGAAAGGCTCATTTACTATTGGTTTATGGATGTAGACCTTGCCACCCGCCTTATAAAAAAGTACCCCATTGTCAACATAGGAAAGGTGTTTGGTTATGAATTCTTTCATCTTGAGCATATATCCAATGGATTCAGATTCAGACATAGCCACAGAAAATTAAATCCTGCCTGGTCAAAGTCTTTTGATAAACCTGTTTTGAACCCAAATGGCACAGACTGGGGACTCAATACACATGACCTCGACACTACGTCTGCTTTGAGTTATCAGGTTTTGACCAGTGAAGACTCTAAGAAATTCAGTGGTGTCATGTTAGTATCGAAAATATTGATGGGTACTATCAGAAGATGGAGTTATTATCAGATAAAGCATGTTTGGTACCTTATCAAAATATTAAGAAGAAAACCATATCTATAGTTAGGCAAAAGTGGAAAGGAGAATTAGCCATACTGATACTGGTTTCAGATTTATGAAGCTTTCAATACTCTGGCAATCCAGGGGTATATTGTTTCATTTGATCAAACGAGATATCCTTGTTACCTATAAGCAGACTCTTCTAGGAGTGTTTTGGGCAATACTTAAGCCATTGATTATGGCCTTGGTTATCGCTTTTGTCTTCGGTAGGCTGGGAAATTTTCCAAGTTACGGTCTACCTTATATACTAATCGCTTTACCAGCCTTATCTTTTTGGGAGTTTTTCTCCAGTTCAGTCAATCGTGGTAGTATTTGCCTGATAGACGACAGGGGATTGATTACCCGAATTAGTTTTCCAAGAATTATTCTTCCTCTGAATGCCTCCCTCAGAAATACACTTGGACTTGTTATTAATTTGATAGTCATCATTGCATTCATGTTCCACTATAAGATACCCATGACATTGAATCTCTTGATGATTCCCCTGGTATACTTCAGCACTATTTTGCTGAATTTTGGGGTCAACCTCTGGCTTAGTACAATCAATGTATTCTATCGTGATGTTATGACACTTGTCCCTTTTCTGTTAAGAGCCGGGCTCTTCATTAGTCCGGTTGCCTTTACTCTGGAAAGTGTGCCGGTTGAATGGAGGCAGATTTATTGTTTGAATCCTTTAGTGGGAATCATCGAGAGTATGAGGTTTTGTGTACTTGGGTCAAGTTTTCTGCCCGATTCACAATGCCTTATAATTAGCGGGATATCTCTGATTTGTTTACTACTGTCTGGATTGTTCCTTTTCGGAAAATATGAACGAAAATTTGCAGATGTGATCTAAGTCTATGGGAAGTTCAATAATTGAGACGTTTGACTTAGGCAAAAAATATAAGGTGAGCAGACCTAACCAAAAAGATGGCCGTAACAGGAGATCTAAGTTTTGGCATAAGCCTTCGTCTCTTTTAAAAAATGAGGACTCCTGGGCACTGAGAGGCATAGACTTACAAGTAGAAAGAGGGGACGTGATGGCTGTGATGGGAAATAATGGTTCAGGCAAATCCACTTTGTTCAAGCTTCTGAGTGAGATCACAGATCCTTCGGAAGGTAATTTTGTTTTAAGAGGATCTATTTCCAGTATGCTGGAAGTAGGGGTTGGTTTCCACTTAGAACTCACCGGAAGAGAAAATATATTTCTGAATGGGACACTACTCGGTATGAAACCCACTCAAATTAATAAGCACTTTGATGAAATTGTTGACTTTTCAGGTGTTGAAGGCTACTTGAATGTACCTATTAAAAGATACTCAAGTGGAATGTATTTGCGGTTGGCCTTCGCGGTGGCTTCTTTCTTAAGAACAGATATTCTTCTGGTGGATGAGGTGTTATCTGTAGGTGATAAATCTTTCAGGGAGAAGTCAATTGCCAGAATGAAGAAGATGGCGGAAGAGGGAACAACACTTATAATAGTCAGTCACGATACAACTATTTTACACGAGTTGTGTCAAAGTGCAATTTATTTAGAACAGGGTAAATTGGTTGGTAAGGGCAAAGTGGGCGATTTTGACAATCTAAAATAAACTGTACGCTGAGTTTTGTTGGATTATGAATCGTATTTATAAATAATGAAGCACCCTAACTTCTTTCTGATTGGAGCGAGTAAATCGGGAACTACTTCTTTGTATCACTATCTGAAGCAGCACCCTGATATATTCATGTGTCCCGAAAAGGAACCTTCTTATTTTCTGTTCCCAAATGGTACCCCTCCTCTGGTACTACCGGATGGCCTTATGAGTTCCTCATTCAGAAACAACATCAAAAATGCACCAAGAGTATTTCCAACACGAGATGAATACTTAGCAATGTTCAAGAATGTGAGAGAAGAGAAGATTGTGGGTGAAGCTTCACCGGACTATCTCATTGGCTCAGAAACCCCAGGGGCTATCTTTGATTTTGCTCCATCGGCTAAAATCATGGTGGTTTTGAGAAACCCTTTTGATGCAGCTTACTCAGAGTTTCTTATGAATCAACGGGATGGTGAATTTAACGAGGGTACCACTTTTTTAGAGCTTTTGAGCGCTGAAGACCTAAACGACTGTGACTTGCAAAAGCTTCCCAAGCTCATACGTACCAGGTTTTACAGCAAGCATATCAATCGGTATTTGGAGGTCTTTCCGAAGGATCAAATGAGGTGTTTTTTGTTTGAGGACCTTGATAATATGGATCAGCTCCTAAAGGATACATTTGAGTTTTTAGGAGTTTCTACACAGGTAAGAATAGATACTTCTTTAAAATATAATGCTGCGAAGGCTCAGACAATTGACTATAGGACTGATTCAATCAGAAATTTAATACCTAACTCAATTAAGGGTGGTTTGAAGAAAGCACTACCAGTTTCATTTTACTCCTGGTACTGGAACCGGAGGCTGGGTGTGCATCAGTCTGAAAAGCTTCCGGTTAAATGTCCGGAGGATGCGAAGGAGTATCTAACACCAATTTTTACTCCGGTTATTCAAGAGCTGGAAGAACTACTCAAACGTGATTTGTCATTATGGCTGAGATAGACTTTTTGATGGTGATTAGATTAGTGTTTCCTCAATATTTTAAATAGTAAAAATGTTATTCGACTCTTTAGAGTTTGCTGTATTTCTTCCCATAGTCTTTGCGGTCTATTGGTACCTATCAAACAAGAGTGTGAAGCTTCACAACGCCTTTCTGATTCTAGCCAGTTATATATTCTATGGATGGTGGGACTGGCGTTTTCTATTTCTTATCATTTTTAGTTCGGGTGTTGATTATTTTATAGGCAAAAAGCTTTCAAACACCACTGAAGAAAGGAAAAGAAAGAAGCTGTTATGGACCAGTATTTCGGTTAATATTGGCTTGCTGGGTATATTTAAGTACTTCGACTTCTTTACAAAAAGTTTTGCTGAAGCTTTTACCTTATTGGGGAAACCGCTTGATCCCGTACTCTTGAATATTGTACTTCCGGTTGGCATAAGCTTTTATACCTTCCAGACCCTGAGCTATTCCATTGACGTGTATAAAAGGAAGCTGGAGCCCACGGGCGACTTTATTTCATTTTTTGCCTATGTGAGTTTCTTTCCTCAACTGGTAGCCGGCCCTATTGAAAGAGCCACTAATCTGCTGCCGCAATTCTATAAAAGAAGAGTCTTTTCATATGATAATGCTGTTGATGGAATGCGCCAGATCCTTTGGGGATTGTTTAAGAAAATTGTCATTGCCGACAATTGTGCCGGCATAGTAGACCCCATTTTCAACCATGCTTCTGACTTGAATGGGAGTACGCTGGCTATAGGAGCGATCTTTTTTGCAATTCAAGTATATGGTGATTTTTCTGGCTATTCGGATATCGCCATAGGCACAGCTCGTTTATTTGGATTTGACCTTAAACCTAACTTTCTATACCCCTATTTTTCGCGGGATACAGCTGAGTTTTGGCGGAGGTGGCACATTTCATTGTCCACTTGGTTCAGGGATTACCTCTACATTCCATTGGGAGGCAGTCGTGGAGGTATCTGGCAAAATGTGAGGAATGTTTTTGTGATCTTCCTCGTGAGTGGATTGTGGCATGGGGCAAACTGGACATTCGTAGCCTGGGGAGGCTTGCATGCCTTCTTTTTTATACTACTTATTCTAATGGGCAATCATCGGAAAAATCTGGATGTAGTTGCGCAGGGAAGACACTTGCCTTCCTTGAAAGAGTTGTTTCAAATGGGATCCACGTTCATCCTATTGAGTTTTCTTTTAATCATTTTTAGAGCCGATACCATAGGAGAAGCATGGGTTTTTATTAACAATATGTTCTCAGAGTCTATAATTGGACGCCCCCAGGTCTACGAAAGTAAAGCCTTTATTCCATTGATAGGAGTTTTGTTTTTGGTGGAATGGATGGGTAGAGAAAAATTACATGCGTTAGAGGGCCTTTCAAAACTTAACCGGCCTTGGAGATGGATCGCCTATTTAAGTCTTATTTTAATTATTGTCTGCTTCAGAGGTGAAAGTCAGGCATTTATTTATTTCCAGTTCTAAGAAAGTATGAGGAAGTTTTTAAAACATATTCTGATCTTAATATTGTTTACGGTAGGTATCCTTATTCTTGGAGACATCTGTGTAACAATTGGGTTAAGAAAAAGTAATGCCCGACTCTTTCAGAGTATTACCGGAATTTTTAGCGGAAATATTAATGCAGACTTGATCATTGTTGGAAACTCCAGAGCCAGAAGACATATAGATCCGAAAATTGTAGATTCTGTTTTATCCCTTAATTCTTACAATCTTGGTCAGAATGGCACTGGATTCACAATTCAAAAAATGATTTACGACCTATATCGAAAACACAATGAAAAGCCAAAATACATAGTGCATATTGTTGGCAACGGGATATTCGAAAAAGAAGATGGCTTGTCTGAACGTATTAAGTTTGCTCCTTATCTTGATGATAGTCTGGTGAGAGCCACAACGATGAACATCAAAGGCTTCGATAAATTGGATTATTACCTGCCGTTTCTCAGATACTCGGGATTTCCTAGTGAAATCAGACATGGTGTGGCTAGTTTTTGTGGGTTTAATAGCGCTTCCAACGAAGAAATCTATAAAGGCTTCCCAAGTCCCCAATTGGCCTGGAATGATGTGATTTTTGAAAAATTCAAAAATGAATTTCCAGACGGGACTAGTCTTCCTATCAGTAATGAATTAGTGACATCAATGGATGTTTACCTGAAAGAGTGTAAAAGGGAAGGCATACAGATTGTGTTGGTACATCCTCCAATTTATTATGAAGCCCAACCATACTTTCATAATGATGCTCTGATCCTTAAGCTCTTGAAAGGTCTGGCTGAGAAAAATGATATTCTCTTTTTAGACTATTCAGCAGATTCGATGTCCTACTCCAAAGAAAACTATGCTGATCATGTGCATATGAATAAGAGTGGTGCTGAAATATTTACGAAGAAGCTTAGTCAGGACTTGAAAATACACTTCAGCTTGACGCCTTAAGGCTTGAGAATTCCTTGCTTAATTTTTCCAAAATAGATTCGAAGACTTTTGGCCCTTTTCCTTGCATGGTACCAAAAGAGTTGAGCCATGCTTTGTGAGCTGGCGTCTTTGGCTAACTGATGGAGACCTCTCTTATTTACAAGTTTCCAGGCAGGTGGATTGGTATGGTTGTCCCAACCTTGATCATAGCTTTGTCCAAAGGCCTTTTCTTTTTTATATCCCAGATCAAGACATTCAAGGTTGGGGTTGAAATACATGGCCATTTCCCCAACATTGGAACTTCCCTTAATGAGGAAATCAACTTTCGACAAGAGAAGTATATCCAGTAGTACATCTTCTCCTTTTTTATAGGGGCTTAGTTCGTTTCGTTGAAAAGGAGCTACTTCATTATCTGATCTGAAGGCATCTGAATACACAATTCGGTCTCCATATTGCTGTTCAAATACTGGAATGTATTGTGCCTGATCAGTAGCCAGGAATATTTTAAGAGTAGGTTCTTTTTCTAGCCAGGCATCTATATGAGGAAAGTACTCTGCCGGACTTACCACCGGAGCGTAATGCAAATCAGTGCCACGTATATGTATCCCAAGAACAAATTTGTTAGAGAAGTTCTCCTGATAGAATGATTCTACTTTTTGAAGAATATGTGCTTTAGGCTTTACGTATGTACCAATGGTTTCACGGCCTTTAGCCCTTTCTTTGGCATACCATTCATCCAAATCGCCAAGGTCCTGAGTTCGCCATTTTCCAAAGGGGAAGGAATAGACGCTTTCGGGGTGCTCTTCAGATATTTTAATCGCTTCATCAGAGCTTAATTTCAGTATGTGTTTACTTAGATCTATTGTTTTTGAGTGTTCTTTGAACATCTGATACGACAGAGGCATGACTGGCTCGAAATACTGTTCCCAAAGCTCTCCACCCATGGTTGGGTCTAGAAAAGCGTTCTTGCATTCGGCTGTATAAGAGACAACGGGGTATATATTTTCACGTTCGCAGTATCGCAATTGATTGATTGTGACTAAAATTATTGCCCCAAATCCCGCCCCTTCCATATTGATTTGAATGGGATGGAGTTTTTTGTATGATTTTAGTACTTCTTCAATCAATGCTTTCAAATTTGATTAGGTCCACTTTTGGGTATGAATAGTATTCCATTTCTGAAAGGGCCTGTACTACATAGCCATTTCCTTCGAGGAGGTTTTTTGCAGTATCAAGGCCAACTTTTAAAAGTGCCATTCTCGGTTGATTATGTTCAAAGAATATATGTTTTATTCTTTGTTCCTTTAAGAGTTGACTTGCTCCTTGAAGTACCCATGCATCGGCCCCCTCAGTATCTATCTTCAATAAGTCAATGGTAGTGATCTTATTTATTTGGGTGTAAGTATCAAGGGTTTGGACTTCTACTAACTCTGATTTTCTTTTTTTATCAAGCGTAAATCCGCCCCATCCGGTTTGTTGTTTTTCTCTTTCATGGCAAAAGTTTAATACCCCATTTTCTTTGCCCAGCGCGTATGGAACAACTTTAACCTGACTGGTCAGATTGTTCTTGTCAATGTTGTTTTTCAGAGGGGTAATGTTCAGGGAAGATGCCTCAAAAGCGTGTGCCCTATTTTTTTTATTTTGATAAGCCCATATGCAAGAAAAGTAGCCATAGTTAGCACCCACGTCTATAAGAATCCCTCCTTGTTTAGCCAATCTCAAAACCACTTTGGTAACCTCTTTCTCATAGAATCCATTATATATAATTGGAATATGGCCGATGTCTTTTTTCGAAAGATCAAATCGCAATGATCTATTGTACTCGAAAGAAACATTTTGTTCTCCCAAGTCAGGAAAAAGGCCTTGCAGTCTATATGATAATTTTTCTCTCAGCTTGAGCGGATATATTGTTCTGAGTAGTTGCCTTATCAGTCTTTGCCATATAGTATCTGATTTTGATTCTTTCAATGTTTCAATATTTTTCTGGCTAAAGCCGATCGATAGTAAATGGCTTTGCCAATTTTCGACTCAATAAACCTTCTGATCATTCTTTCATGCAGTACGTGAGTTGTTCTCCTCAACTTACTTTTTTGGTCGATATTTAATTGAGAATAAGTGCTCTCCAGTTTACTATATGGTCTTTTGTTGAATTCACTAAGGATAGCAAAATCACTAATGTTGTTATGCGTACAAAACCACGATGCCAATTCTCCTGTTGCCGCTGCTCCTTTAATAATATGGTGACATTGTGAAAGAATTAGAATATCCATCAAAACCTCTTCTCCCTTCTGATAACCACTGATTTGCTCAAAACGAAAGGGAGCGATATGATTTTCAGAGCGGACGGCATCAAGGTGAACAACTTTATCAGAATATCGCTCTTTGAAGGCTTCTAAATATTGTTGCTGATCTGTGGCTACATAAACCTGATAGTTGGCTTGGCCATGACTTCTGATTTGTTCGTCAATCTCATTGAAATAAGCTTCTAAAGGGGTAGGTTTTGCATAGGCAAAGTCAGTACCTCTAATGTGCAAGCCAATAATTAAATCAGATTTGAACCGGGTTTCGACAAAGTGAGTGACTTTTTCCAGGATATGGGACTGTGGATTAATGTATTCCTGTATATACTTACGTCCAAGGCTTCTCTTTTCATTCATCCATAAAGCCTTGTCTTCCGGCTCTTGCCATGCCCAGAAAGTAGCCAAACGGTCGGGGTCATGCTGATGAGATTTAGCAGCTTCTGAAGCATCAATAAAATGAATTTTCTCTTCTGATATTGTTCCATCTAACACCCAATTTCTAACCTCTTCATAACTGTAAGGGCTTGTTTTCTCAAAGAAATATTCCCAAACCTGATTTCCCTTTTTTGCATCAAAAAAATAAGGGCAATTTTTATCATTAAAGTCGATGACCGGAATGGTACTCATAGATTCAGCTTTACGTATTCCGTTGAGAGCATAGATCAAAAGAGCACCAAAACCAGCATGAAGATCATGATTTTGAATAATCAAAAAACCTCTGTGAAGCTTACCCCTCCAACGAAACAACTCCTTCCTGTTCACGGTTGATCCCATTTTATTAATCGCTTAACAGGTTTCTTGAGTTCATGAACTGCGTGTTGATAAGAGAACTTCAGAAACTTAAAAAGTTCTCCATTTCCTAAGTGGATTAAGCTCCTGAAATAGGCTGCTTTAGAGTGGATGTTTGTATGGGGTAGCTTTGGGTTTTTCAGTAATGCTGTCCTGGCAAGCCCTGATCCATTGTGAATCAGGTGCTGACATCGACTCAAAAGTAAGTAATCAATTATGGCTTCCTCGCCATTTTTTGCTGCTTTTTGAGAGTCTTCAGCCAGGTAACCCGGAATGACCCAACCTGCTGGTCCGGTTCCTGCCAAATCTTGAGAAGTATGAAATATACTGCTGGAATGTATAACCCTTTCTCCAAATATCTCTATGAGACCATTAAGTGCTTTCTGCGAATCAGTACCAACAAATATCCTGGCTTTAGGCCATTCTTCCAGGTGCCTTCGAATTTGTTCCACGAAAGATTGAAAACTATATGACCTCCTACGATGTATATTGTGCTCGTCAACATCTGTAACATCCGTTGCCCGCATATGAACTCCTATCACTTTATAGCCCTTCATCTGCTCTTCAAAAAATAAGTCGACCTTTTCCTTAATGTATTGTCTGGGGCGGACATAATCAGCAATGATCTTGGCGGCTCTGTTCCGTAGTTGTCGATCAGGATCGTCCCATTGGTGAGGTATCTTTAAAGTTTGTCCCTTGAAGGCCTTGTGATTACCAAAGTTATTAGTAACAAACACATCATTATTGATCAGGTAGCCTGGGTACTCGAAATGTGGAGGACGAGATTTAATGTGATCAAGTATTTCGTTATTAAGTGAGGAGGCAGGTTTGTCAGCTATTATGGGTTCAAAATAATATTCCCAAACATTATCAGCATTCATATAACCTTGGCTGGTCCAGTAGCAACATTGATCCCGATATAGAGCAACAGGTATTCGGTTATTCATCAATGCAAGAGGTATGTGCCCAATTACTTGCTGAATTAGTGAGAACAGACCAACATCCTTCTCACAGAGTATATGCCATTTTGAATTTTCAGAATTCATAGGGATTGCACCATGAGTTAGCTTAATTATCTCTGAAACCAGTCTTAATTGAAGTCTCAATCTTATTTAATTGATAAAAATCACTTAAAACCATTTCTTCAATCATTTGGGAGAAAGAAATAGTAATGTTCCAATCCAATTTTCTCTTGGCTTTTGTTGCATCACCAATTAATGACTCAGCTTCTGCTGGCCTAAAGTATTTTGGGTCGACTCTGACTACCGTTTTACCACTACTCACTAATACTCCAATTTCACCCAAACCTTTACCTCTCCATATGACCTGTTCATCAAACACGGCAAATGCTGTTGTAATCATCTCTCTTACACTATGCTTCTTCCCAGTGGCCAGTACGTAATCATCTGGTTGATCTTGTTGCAGCATTTGCCACATTCCTCTTATATAATCTTTAGCATGACCCCAATCTCTTTCGGCATCTAAATTGCCAATAAATAGGCATTCCTGAAGACCCAATTTTATAGCAGCCACACCCCTGGTTACTTTTCTGGAAACGAATGTAAGCCCTCTTCTGGGACTTTCATGATTAAACAAAATTCCACAGGAAGCATGCATATTGTATGCTTCTCTGTAGTTGATCGTAATCCAATGAGCATAAAGTTTAGCAATACCGTATGGGTTTCTTGGATAAAAAGCTGTTTTCTCCGTTTGAGGAACTTCTACTGCCTTACCGAACATTTCCGAACTTGATGCCTGATAAAATCGGGTAACGTCACTTAAACCAGATAATCTTAGTGATTCTAGAAGCCTGAGAGCTCGAAGCGCATCACCATTAGCAGTATATTCAGGAGTTTCAAAACTAATTCTAACATCGCTTTGAGCTGCTAAATTATAGATTTCATCAGGTACGACCTCTTCTACGATTCGCATCATGCTTAAGGAGTCTGTCAAATCACTCAAGTGAAGAGAAAAATTTTGGCTTATTGCCAAGGAACGATCTTGCAAGTTACTAATCCGTTCCTGATTCGTGCCCGAGGATTTGCGTATAAGGCCATATACTTTATAGCCTTTTTCTAATAGAAATTCCGCTAAATATGAGCCATCTTGCCCGGTAACTCCTGTGATTAGCGCTTTCTTCATAATCAAATCGCTCCCTAGGAGCCACATACTCTTTTTTAGAACAACCTACTAGTTGAAAATTTGAGAGACAAACAAATATATTTGAATCAGGTAAATGCCCTGTTGCTTATACTAAGTTTTGTTATCAACTAACAGCATAATGTTCTTAATGACTTTCTTAATATCTTAATAAGTGTGTTATTTGAAAAGACACCTTGACCAAGACAAGTGGACCTTATTGAATAATTAATTTATGAAAACAGCGATTGTTGCGGGTGCAGGAGGTTTCATAGGAAGCCACCTGGTAAAATACCTCAAAGAGAAGGGCTATCAGGTAAAAGGTGTTGATTTGAAACTGCCAGAATTCTCCAGAACTCATGCGGATCAGTTTGTCCAAGGAGATTTGCGCGATCCAGACCTAGTGAATAGCCTTTTTGATTTCCAGGTCGATGAGGTTTACCAATTGGCCGCTGATATGGGAGGAGCTGGGTACTTATTCACAGGTGATAATGATGCGGATGTGATGCATAATTCAGCTTTGATCAACCTGAATATGTTGAAGGCATCTGTTCATACCAAAGTGAAGAAGATTTTTTATTCCTCTTCTGCTTGCGTCTATCCAGAGTTCAACCAGCTTGACCCCGACAACCCTACTTGTGTAGAAGATTCCGTATATCCTGCACAACCAGATAGTGAGTACGGCTGGGAGAAACTATTCAGTGAGCGACTCTACTTTTCTTTTATGCGTAATTACGGTATTGATGTCAAAGTGGCTAGGTTTCATAATGTATCGGACCAGAAGGAACATATGATGGGGGTAAAGAGAAAGTACCTGCTGCTATGTGTAGAAAGGTAGCACTAGCTTCCGATGAAGTAGAGGTATGGGGAGATGGTTTACAAACGCGCTCCTTTTTGTATATCGATGATTGTGTAGAAGCTGTATATCGGCTGGTCCAATCAGATTTTCATGGACCTGTCAATATTGGTTCCGAAGAGCTCATATCTATCAACAATTTAGCCAGAAAAGTTATGGAAGTGTCAGGTAAATATCTAAAAATCAATCATATAGAAGGGCCTCAGGGGGTTCGGGGAAGAAAGTCAGACAACAAACTGATTTTTGAAAAACTGCATTGGAAGCCATCTATTCCTCTGGAAGAGGGATTGAAGAAGACATATGATTGGATTAGTCAACAACTACATAACTCTACAGACAAAACTGACCTAGTTCATGAGCAAAGAGCTCGTCTCCAGGCATGAAGTTCTCTCTTATAACGGTTTGTCTCAATAGTAAGTTAACCATTACAGATACTATAGAAAGTGTAATTTCTCAATCTTATGGGGATTATGAGCATATAGTATTTGATGGCGGATCCACCGATGGTACTATTGAAATATTGAAATCATATGGCGATAAGATACGATTGATTCAAGGAAATGATAGTGGAATATTCGATGCTATGAATCAGGCTATTACTCATGCTTCGGGCGAAATAATTGGAATTATTAATTCAGATGATTTTTACGCACATTCTGAAGTGCTGTCTAGGGTAAGTGAGGTATTTAACTCTACAGGAGTTGATTCCATCTATGGCGATTTACACTATGTTTACCGAAACGATACAAGTAGAATATATCGAAATTGGAGATCGGGGGAATTTAATTTAAAAAACTTCAGGTATGGATGGACTATTCCGCATCCAACGTTTTTTGTAAGGCATGAAATATATATTCAGTATGGCTTGTTTGATGACCAATTTAGAATTTCAGGAGACTATGAGTTGATCTTGCGCTTTCTTTACAAACATAGGATTAGTACTTGCTATATTCCCGAAGTATTAGTGAAGATGAGAAATGGAGGCAACAGTGATGGAGGGATCTACCAAAGATACAAAAGCCTAAGAGAGGACTACTGTGCCTGGAAAAGAAACAGACTTCAACCGGGTATCCTTACTATTCCCTTGAAGCCTTTAACCAAAATCAGGCAGTTTTTTGGATAAGCAATAGCATGTTCATTGAAATTTAGGCCACCGTGTCCGTTGATATTATTTCTATTGAAGAATACCATACATCCTATACATTCAAAACTCAAACCCACCTTTCCTTAAGGTCTTTGTATCTGGTTCTTCCGATCGGAATTAATTCCTCATTTTTCAGTACTGCCCGATATTTACTACCAGAGCTTACACTTATCCCTTTCATCTCGGACATTTTTACCAGATAGGATTTATGAATTCGTTCAAAGGAATAAGATAAAAGCTGTTCCAGCTTTTCGAGGGATTTGTCATGAAGTTCTTTTGTACCATCCATCAGAAGCAGTTCAGAATATGTACCGGCTCCTTTTATATAGCGAATGTCTTCAATAGAGATAAGTTGAATTCTATGCCTTTTCTTAACGGCTAAATACTTGACTGCATTGGTTTCTGTTTTTTCCTTAGCAGTTAACCGGCTAAAGGCCTGACTCAGTCTGTCTCTGTTAAAAGGCTTATGGACAAAATCTAATACTCCGTATTCAAAAGCTGTAATAGCCTGATCCTTATAAGCAGAAATAATGATGGTGTGAAAAGACTCGGAAACCACTGTTGTAAGCAGATCAAATCCATTGTCGCCATTAAGGTTTAAATCCAGTAAGACCAGGTCCCAAGAGTGATCGCTAATGAGTTTTTTTGCCTCGTTTAGGGTACCCACATGAGTAAGTGATTTTAACCTGTTAGTCAGAAGTTCACGTGTCATCCGTTCAATTCTCCTGGCTACTCTTGCCTCATCCTCAACTATTAGAGCTCTCATTTCTTCAGGAATATATTTTGATAACGTTCTTCCAGCTATGCTCAGTTGGTTCTGAAATCAGGTCCCATTTTGAACCATAGCTTTCCGTCAGTCGGGCTTTTATATATTTTAACCCGGTACCTTCCTTTATATGGTTCGTTTGTCTTACAAGCTTTGCAAAAGTCAGAAAGGTGTAGCTCTTGCCATTATTGTTGGATTCGTAGATGAGCTTAAAACTAATGCTATTGTCTTCCATTGGCAGACTGTGCGTTATGCCATTTTCCAATAGGGTGTGGAAAATTGCCGGAGGTATTTGTTGCTCATAGTCTATTCCTTCTTCATGCCAGCAATAGTTAATTTCTTTTCGGTATTTCATAATCTCCATGTGAGTTCTGCAGAGGGAGATCTCTTTAGAAATAGCGATTAATTTTTGGTCTTTGATCTGATTGAAAAGGTCAAACTCTTCTGCCAATGCCTCTATAAACAATACCCCTTTCTCTGGTGCTTCTTCCACCCAATCGATCAATGAGGTCAGGGTATTCATTAGAAAATGAGGTTGAAGGTTCTTTTTCAGCAGTTCCAGTTGCAGACGGGTTGATTGAACAAGTGAATATTCATAAGCCAGACGCTGAGCTTTAATATTGACTGATAGCAAATACAACATGCCCAATAGTATAAGCCCTAAACCAGTGTATAGACTAGTATTAAAACCAGAAGTTAGAAATATTACTACTGACAGTAACAATGTAAGAAGAACAAGGTGAGCACCTCTGATCTTTTGATAAACCCCATATGCTACCATACCAAACGAAATACACCACATGCTTAATACCATACTAATGGCTTCATAATCAAAGGCATTATGGTTTACAACATATATATAAATGAGGACTAGTGTATATAGAATAAGGACTAGTCTTCGTCCGGAAAAAGGGAACTGCCGAGAGAAATACAAGGGAATCAGAAATGAAATACCCAACAAAAAGGAGTTGATGATTTGTAGTCTTACGACATGGAGCCCATAATGTATAGGGAAATAGTCTTGGCTAAAAACCATTACTACCAAGGCGAAAATCAGAAAACAACAAACACTGAAAATCAGCATAGAATAATCCCTCTTGCTATTGAAAAATAGAAAGAGGTAATAGAATGAAATAATAAGAAAGGCCCCTGCAAAAACATGCATGTAAGAGGTTTTAATGAACGCATTAGTCAACAGCTTATCATAGCTGTCAATGGTTAAATCATAAATGCCGCCATGGTCTGGAAAATGAAAAAGACTTGACCGGATAGCTAACATATGCTCACCTTTTGTGGTCAGGTGAGTTGGGATACTGAAAGTCACCCATAGTTTTCCTTCGGGAGGAAGTTCTGCCTCCTGTCCCGGATTTCCATTTTTCTTGATTAGAACACCATCCCAGAAGACTTCATACTCTCCATAGACCTCTAATCGAAGGCCATAAGGCTGAAATGGTTCTGGTGATTCCAAAACATCAATTTGTTTCCTATACCAGAATATTTGACCGTTATTTAATTCTGGCTTACCCCTCTGCCAGTCATCATCATTCCAGTCTTTCAAAGCCCACTGTGGTCGGTCACCAACTTTGTATAATGTCTCATATGTCTTGAATCTCTCTGGGTCTTGTGAACAGGAAACAAGAAGTAGTAGTGTATTAACCAGAAGAAGGAAGACTATAGGTCTGCGTTTCACTTGATTGGATTTAAAGGCAAGCTAACCATTCTTACATAGTTTCTTCATGCAGTTTAGAGCAGTTGATTGATGCAGAGAGCAGTTGACAAGTTAAACGATGCGATTCAACAACTCTCAGAACAAGTTTGAGGTATGAAGTGGGAGCATTCAATTGAAACCACGAGAATATAATTTAATAGCATGAAAAAAATACAGTTTGGAAGAAGGGTTCATATCCCAAGTATGGTTCTACTGATTCTTAGTCTGACCCAGAGCTCTATTTATGGGCAAGGTAACAGCCGAAATCTTGTGCCGAAGGCTACGGGGACTGAAGGCACACTCTCATTCAGTGATATTCCGTATCTCAAAGAATCATTTATTGATGTATCTCCCATGGATGGAAAGGACGGTATTTGGGTAGGTGAATTAGGTGTTGATGGTGGTAAAAAGGAGATGATTGTCGAGTTAGCCCAGGAGATTGCAGATGGTCAACATGGCAACTTCGATAGCTTCCTGATTCTCCACAAGGATAAACTTGTATTTGAGTCCTATTATTTGCGGGGTCGTATCGATTTACCTCATCCACAAGCATCTGCGACTAAAGCCTACACTTCCCTCATTCTCGGTCGTGCTATTCAGCTCGGGTATCTCACCATGGAGGACCTTGACAAGCCGTTGATTAGCTTTCTTAAAGATCTGGACCTGACCAAACTTGTTGATGGTGCAGAAAGAATTACGCTACACGATGCATTGACTATGCGCTCTGGTATGCGACTGACCAGTCAGCAAAAGGAAGAGTTCGAGAAGAACCCAAATCAGTTAAAGGGGCAAGGGTTGGTGCAGACCTACCTCGAAAATACAGAGCCTATTACCTCCGCATCTCAGAGTTTTAAGTATCAGGATGATCCAATACTGATAATGCAGGTTATTGATGCTGTGGTTCCCGGTTCGGCAGAGGAATTTATTAAGGAAGAACTCCTCGATAAACTGGGTATTACAAGATATAATTGGCAGCTAAATGTTAGCGGGGTGCCGGAAGCAGGTTGGCTCACAAGTATGACATCTCGTGATATGGCCAAGTGGGGCTTATTAACTACCAACAAAGGCAAGTGGAATGGTGAGCAGTTGGTACCCGAAGCATTTATTGACAAAGCGGTGAATAGAATTGTGCTTCAGGCTGATGATGAAAATTTCTCTGACTATGGGAGTGTTTCCAATATCGGTTATGGCTATTACTGGTGGCAGGCAGACTTAAAAGCTAATAATAGGAGCTACTTCAGTACATCTGCCCAAGGGGGTAGCGGGCAATATATCGTTTTAATTGATGAGCTTGATTTGATTGTGGTTACCACGGTGCATCATTTGGAAATTAGTGTCTTACAGTTGGTAGCAGAAAGGGTTATTCCGGCTTTTGCCAATTAAGTCTTAGTAGGAAAAAGGTGCAGCATAGAAGGACATATGAAAACAATTAATAATATCTGTATACTGGTATTTGTCTTATCTCTGAATACCAGTTTTGCTCAGGAGAATGATAGAGGGAATCAAGATTACCCTGTTCTGACAGATCGCTATTTCGGTGCAGAACCTCCTGGTCTGGTACCCAAACTTTTCGCTCCAGAAATTCTTTCTCCTGATGGTCTTTTTGAGGGAGGCAGATATTCACCTAACATGAGAGAATATTACTTCACCAGAAAAAATGGTAAGTATAAAGAGCGAACATTTTTTGTCATACGATATGAAAATAACAGGTGGGGCAAGGAGTCTGAGACCCATATACACTATCCAAGTTATTCAAAGGATGGTAATGTTATATACAGAGGAAATAAATACAGAGATCGAACCGCGACAGGCTGGTCCGAACTAAAGAGTATGGGCCCACCCTTTACTGATAAGCTTATCATGGGAATATCTGTTTCCGATAGAGGGACTTTCTTTTTCGATGAGTTTGAACGGCCTGATACTGTCGGTGCAATCAGCTATTCTCTCTTCAGAGACGGTAAGTATGGGCCAAGGCAAAAAATGGGAGAGGAAATCAATACCGGATCATGGATTGCTCATCCCCATATAGCTCCGGATGAATCTTACTTAATGTGGGATGTTCGAAGAAATGATGGATATGGCGGTTCTGATATTTATATCAGTTTTCGGGCACAAGATGGCTCCTGGTTACCAGCGATGAACATGGGAAACCAGATCAACACAGAGCTCAATGAAAGTGGTGTTAGTGTATCTCCTGACGGGCAATATCTGTTTTTTTCGAGAGGAGAATGGAAGGAGAGGGAAGATGGAAGTACCTATTGGGTTGGAAAACCTTACTGGGTGGATATTAAGGTTATCGAGGACCTTAGAACCAGGTGACTTTATGTGTTCATATAAGTAAGTAACGAAAACATTATTGTCCCCCTTTTCTATTCTTTCAACTCCAACAAAACCACGTTCTCCATATGATATGTTTGTTTGGCTGAAAAACGCTCATTAGAGGCCTTAAGAGGTTTTTTTAACGCTGGAGGCTAGTGCGTGGACAAGTTTCAGACAAAGCCATGTACGTTTCTCAGTGTTTTCTCAACTCAGTTGGGAAATAAATGGGAAATGCTTCTCATCTTTTGAAAAAAAAGGAATGGATGAGAAATAAGGAGTACATATACTCAATGAATATTGACAGGCCAACGGTTTGGCTAAGAAACGTGCGGGTTTTGGAATACGTATTTATCAGCCGAGAACTGAGTTTTGTTATGTGTTAAAATGTTCATTTTACTATGTCAGCACGCATGTTTTCTTAGCCGATGTTACCTGCCGTTTTATTTTTCAAAGTCAGTCTGTTGCTCATAAAAGGTCTTGATAAAGTTTTGGAGAGTTGTCTTCTCATCAGTTCCCAATGTCAATACATTACAAGCACCAATATGAATAGCTTTCCCAATCATGTAGTTTATTAAGTCCTTTGCTTTGGGGTCAACATTGTTCCTTGAAATATCTGGAATGAATTTTCTGGAATTGATATTAGATATAATAATATTTGTCTCAAAAATTGAAGCTGAAACAGGGATGTTGAAACGGAAATCCTTTATAAGCACACTTCGCATAAAAAGTTCTTTTCTTTTTTCGGGTGTCCTCCACCAATAAAAACTGCTGTCACGGTCTGTTTTGTCAAAAGGTAAATACAAATCATTCTTCCTTCCCTCAAAGAGTGTGATTGTTTTTACAAACACCTTTGTAGTGCAAGATTCTGAATGTCCGATTTCCTCTAACTGCTCAAATCCGAACTTGTCAAAAATGCTTTCGTTCCTGTTGAGGGTTTCATTAGAAAGAGAACCTTGATACTCCTTCGGAACAATGACAGAAATCCAAGTTAGTTCTCTATCCATTTTTTCAATTACTTCGTCAACGTCATCATTTGTAAATTTCATTCCGCTAATAAAGTCGTCCTCTGATTGGGATTCTACCAAAGGAATTGAAAGGTACTTTATCTCTTTCTCGTTAATATAATCGTCAATGTTGAGCATGGAAAAATCATCAACTTCTAAAAATCCTTCTTCGTCATTATAACGGTAAAGAGTTCCTGGAAAATCAATTTCCTCAAACTTTTTAATAAAGGCACTTTTGTTTTTAATCAAAGCATAACCTTCAATGTCCTTGAGATAGTCTTGAAGTTCAATTTTTACAATCCCTTTGGCGAGAGGAGTTGATAGAATAATAGGATTGTTAATCTTAGCAATTTGCTTTGCGGACTTGTCTATCAATTCGAAGTCAATTCCGTCTGTAAGAAAGTAACTGTCTAAAAATGCTTTTACGTTTTGCGGCTTGTTATCAAAAACCTCAATGAAGTTTGTGTAATTTAAAATAACCTCTGTGCCGTCAAATTCTACATCTTCTGTTTCTGTTAATGATGTCCACTCATTTCCCTTTTCAAGTTCAACCAGGTATTTATGTTTTGACTTATAATGTCTGGTTAAAACTTTCACTTCATCAGACAACATAAAACACGAAAGAAAACCAATTCCAAAGTTTCCGATTGGCTTGTAGTCAAAATCTTTTAGCAAGAAGTCTGTAGAGTTGTAATAGGAAACACCAATGTTCAAGAAATGCTTCTTGATTATGTCCATTGACATGCCTGTACCGTTATCCTTGATTACGGCTAAATTTCTCTCTTGGTCTAAAATGACTTTGATTTTCGGCTGATAGGCATCTTGTCCAAACTCCTTCTTTTGTTCCTCTGTTTCTTGTCTTATCCTACAAGAGTCAAGAGAGTTTTGAATGAGTTCTCTGAGCCCTAATGATTTACTACCGTAAATTTTCTCTCCCATGAGCAAAGAGCTTATTGCCCTGAACTCCAAAGTCATTTTGTAATCTGAAAAGGTGTAACCTTCTGTCTGAATATTGACTTCGGGAATAGTGTCATAAACCAAATTATATTGAGCTGGCATACCATTAACTAATGCGGTAGCATTAGTTAATTCATTTTTTACCCAGCCAATATAGACAAGGATTTTTCTGTGTATACTTGCATTAGTTGCCTTGCCATGAAAGACAACTTTTTTCTGTTGTGTTTTTTCGTTGATGACTATTTTCTCATTGTTGGAGATTACGAAATGTTGTTTCCATTCTTCATCGCTTACTCCTTTCGGAGAAATCAGTTTGTATAAATTGTAAGGCGTTCGGTTTCCGTCAATGTCAAGAATGTCTGCCAAACGAAGTATAGCGGCAATGAACTGCGGATTAAATGAATAGTCGCCCCTAACTTCATTTGTCCTCAAATTGGCTTTTATCCAGTCATAATCCTCTGTATGGGCTTCGCAGATTAAAGCAAGTTCTTTGGTAAAATCAAGTGAGGTCAGCTTTGGGATTACTAATTTGTCTTTTAAATTTTCACGAATATATCTGCCAGACAAAGAAGCATGGATTCTCCTTACATATTCCTGTAATGCCAATACTTCATTGCCTCCCATGATTTTTTTCATTGCTGAAAACTTCACTTCGCAGAAGGGAAATGAATCTGCCTTTATAGAATTTATATCTTCTTCACTTACTGCCATTCCGATGTCATGAAGGAGAGCAGAATAAATCATTAGAGTAATTTCAAGTTCGCTTAGCGTGGCGATGTCGCCAACCAACTTGCTCATATACTCCATTATCCTGAAAGAGTGTCCCGTGTTGTGAAGTGTGTAGTGTGGGAAAACATGTTGCACCCTACTATTTAAAATGTCTTTGACTTGTTCATAGACTTCTTGAATCTTAGGAAGAAAAGGACTGTCAATACTTTTCAAGTGTTTGATAAGTGTCAAGTCGTCCATTTTGAAGTCTGTGTCAATGTTCATTCTATTTCAATTGATTAGCGCATGTTGTGTCGTCCAAATGGCAGGCAACGTTTATATATAAACAACTTAGCTAAATAATACTTTTTAACCATCTAATATGGAGGTTAAACGCTATAGTGATAATACCATAGCTATATATTGTTCGTTTATCAAAAAAGTTGAAGGTGATCTTAACCAACCCATAATAGAACTCTCTGAAACCGATCTCCATAGTTATGTGTATAATCAAATCCACAATAAGAAAGTCTCAAGGTCGGCTCAAAAGCAATTGGTTAATGCTTTGAGACTATACTTTCTGGAGGTGGACACAACAGTATTAAAATAACTATGATTTATACGCATGTAGCAGAACAGAGCCTGCTTTTAGTACAAAGCCCTTTCGATGATTTTCAGATATAGTGTTGTGGCCAAATTCTAGCCGTTCAGCCTACTAACTCTAACAAGCAGACGCATTCCACATGATGAGTCTGAGGGAACATATCTACCGGCTGTACTCGGGTTACTTTATATTTGGCATCAAGGAGAGATAAATCCCGGGCTTGGGTAGCAGGATTGCAGCTGACATAAACGATTTTCTTAGCCTCAATTTTCAGCAGCATGTCCACTACATCCTGATGCATACCTGCTCTCGGAGGATCAGTAATGATTACATCGGGTCTGTCATGATTCGACATAAACTCATCGTTAAGCATGTCTTTCATATCTCCGGCATAGAAGAGTGTATTGGTAATGTTATTGATTTCGGAGTTCACTTTAGCATCCTCAATGGCTGCCTCAACATACTCGATTCCAACCACCTGTTTTGCCGAATTGGCCACAAAGTTGGCTATGGTTCCCGTGCCGGTATAAAGGTCATATACTACTTCATTCCCTGTAAGCCCTGCAAATACCCGGGCTACTTTGTAGAGCTCATAAGCCTGCTCAGCATTGGTCTGGTAGAACGATTTTGGTCCTACCCTGAACTCAATACCCTCCATCACTTCTGTGATATAAGGCAGGCCATGATAAACTACAACCGGTAAATCATGGAAGGTTTCATTGGGTTTGTCATTGATCACATATTGCAGCGAAGTGATCTGAGGAAACTCAGATTTCAGAAACTCAAGCAGCAACTGGTTTTTATCATCCTCATAGGCAAATTGTACAATCACCATCCACTCATCTTTCACTGAGTTTCGGATGATCAGGTTCCTGACATTGCCTGTTTTCTTGACCAGATCATAAAAGGGGATGTCATTCTCTTTACAGAAGGCTTCCGTGGCGAGTCGAATAGCATTGGAGGGATCGGGCTGATGGTAACAATTCCTGATCTGTAATATTTTGTCAAATCTGCCAGGAATATGAAAGCCTAAGGCTCTGCGGTCAATCTCTTCTCCGCTTTCAATTTCAGACTGTGTCAACCACTTCCAATTGGTAAAGGTATATTCCAGCTTGTTGCGATAGTGTTTGGTATGAGTTGAACCCAGAATGGGCGTGATTTCCGGTAACTCCACCTTGGCAATTCTTTCCAGGTTATCTACCACTTGTTGATGCTTGTATTTCAGTTGCAGCTCGTAAGGAATATGCTGCCATTTACATCCACCGCAAGTGCCAAAATGCTCGCAGAATGGTTCAACCCTATCCTTCGAATAAGAATGGAATTTCACAGGGGTTCCCTCCATAAAGTTGGGCTTCTTTCTGGTGATCAGTACATCAACCACATCACCCGGAGCGGCCTTCTCAATAAAGACCACCTGATCGTCTACCCGGGCGATACATTTACCCTCGGCAGCGATGCCTTCAACCACTATACTTTCCAGCACTTTCCTTTTACCCCTGTATTTTGCCATGGGGCAAAGGTAATTGATTTGAATATTAAATAATCGCTCCGAATTTACCCTTTAGGTAGATTTTTATTGGGTTTATAAGTCTTTGAAACTCACTTGTTGAGCTAGAAAAGTGCAAAAAATAACAACTTTCGACATGTTTAAATTAAGGGGAATTGTGAACTTTGATTGTCTTATTAACGAAATGGACTAAGGCCTACGTTCATCCCGACTATCTACTATCTAATATAGCCCTGTCTGTTGAGGGCGCATTTACATTTAAAAACTAATCTGTTATGAGGAAAATTTTATCATGCTTAAGCGTGGTAGTCATGCTATTCTATGCATCGACTTTAGCCGCGCAAAATAGGGTCATCACAGGAAAGGTGACCGGATCTGATGACGGACTACCGCTTCCGCAGGTGTCCGTGTTTGTCAAAGGAACAAACAATGGTATTCCAACCGACCTGGAAGGTAATTACCGTCTCACTGTACCATCAGGCGATGCCGTTTTGGTATTCAGGTATTTGGGTTATGTCACTCAGGAAGTTACGGTTGGAGACAAGACTGTTATCAATGTAGTCTTGGTTCCAGACATAGAGTCCTTGGGGGAGGTAGTAGTAACGGGATATGGTGAGTATGACAAGAAGAAGTTTGCCGGTTCAGCTGCACAGGTTACTTCAGAATCTGTCAAGGATGTTCCCATGTCTAACTTCGAGCAAATTCTGCAAGGACAGGCTCCGGGGCTGTTGGTACAAAGTAGCAGTGGTCAGCCAGGTAGTGCTGCAGCCATTACTATCCGTGGAGTCAACAGTATCAGTTCCAACACAACGCCACTATTTGTGGTGGATGGTGTGCCTGTTTCTGCTGCTCAGTTTGCTTCAATGAATCCTAATGATTTTGAATCTACCAGTATCCTGAAAGATGCTTCGGCTACTGCCATGTATGGTTCAAGAGGGGCTAACGGGGTAGTGGTGATCACCACTAAGAAAGGTAAGCCGGGAACAACTGCTTTCACTTACAGCTACCAATATGGCTGGAATAAGCAGCTGACGAGAGATGACTTCCTTCCCGTAATGAATGGTAGAGAAAAGGTAGATTTTGAATTGCTCACCGGAGGAGGTCCATTGGATGGTCTTTCTACTGAAGTACTCAACCAATTGAGAAATGTGGATACTGACTGGGTACAGGAGATCTTCAGAGTTGGTCAACTCCAATCTCATGAGATCACTGCTTCAGGAGGTAATGAAAACACTACTTATTATATCTCAGGTAACTATTTCAATCAGGAAGGGCACGTAATCAATACAGGTCTTGACCGATATACGCTGAGAGCCAACCTGAAGAATACCTCAGGTAATTTCAACTTCGGTACTAACTTCTCTTTAGGTTATACCGAGCAGCAAACCACCAGAGAAGGTGATGCATTCATTGGTTCTCCATTGAACGCCATTTATTGGGCTAACCCTTACGAGACGCCATATGACGCGAATGGCGATTATACCCAAATCAGAACAGGTCAGCCGAATGCTGTACAGGAGTTGTTGGAAAATCCAAGAACCAATAACACGGTAAGAGTTGTGGCCAATGTGAACATGGGTTATGATTTCCCTTTCATGCCTGGCCTGTCGCTGAATACCAACTGGGGTGTAGACTTCAGAGATGCTGAATCAAGAACCTTTATCGATCCGCTTACTTACTCAGGCCAGCAAAGTACGGGTAATCAGGGTAGCCTTGGAAGAGGAAACAGCAGAACTGCCTCTTTTGTAGGGACTAACTCATTGAACTATGAGACTACTTTCGGTGATGATCATGAATTGAACGTAGGTCTCTATCAGGAGATCAACTACACCGATTTCAGTTCATTCAACTTTACAGGTTTCGGCCTTGTAGGGAGATTGGAAAATGAAAACTCAATTACAGCCGGTACCAACACCAACGGATTTATTCCTACGGTAGGAGGTAATGGAGTACAGAGTTCATTGGCTTCATTCTTCATGTTGGCTGATTATGGATTTAAGGATAAGTATTTCCTTAGTGCCTCTGTAAGAAGAGATGGCTCATCAAGATTCGGAGATAACAACAAGTTCGCTACCTTCTATTCTATTGGTGGTTCATGGTCAGTGTCTGATGAGGACTTCCTAAGCGGCAATTCTACCATCGATAACCTGAAGCTTCGTGCTTCTTTCGGTACAGCAGGTAACCAGAATATTGGTGACTTCGGGTACATTGCTTTGGTAAATACCTTTACTGGTAACCCTTATGACGGCCTGCCAGGTAAGACTTTAGCTAATGTGCCTAACCCGAACCTGAAATGGGAGACTAAGCAATCATTCAACGTAGGTATTGACTTCGGTATTCTTGCCAATAGAATCAGTGGTAGTGTCGATTACTTTATTGATGATACCAAAGACCTGTTAATGAGTGCTCAGCTTTCAAGAACGACCGGTTTCACTTCTCAACTGCAAAACGTTGGACAGATCAGAAACTCAGGGGTGGAGATTGCGATTAAGACAACCAATATTCAGTCAGGTGATTTCACCTGGGAAACTCAGGCCAACTTCTCTTATATCAGGAATGAAGTGGTGAAATTAGCCGATGGTCAGGATATCATCGGTGGTACCAGCATCATCAGAGAAGGAGAGCCTATCAACAGTACTTTCGTAGTGCCTTATGTAGGTGTAAATCCTGCCAATGGTGACGCCTTGTATCTGGATATTGATGGCAATATCACAAACCAATATGATCCGGACGATAGAAGAGTAGGTAAGCCAAGACAGGCACCTTACTTTGGTGGATTCACCAACACTTTCCGTTACAAAGGCTTCTCAGTTTCAGCCTTCTTTAACTGGGTTTATGGTAACGAAGTGTATAACAACGAGAGAACCAACATTGAAAACCCAACCTATTTTGTTGATGGTATGGCAGCTTCATTGCTGAATGCATGGCAGACTCCTGGACAAATCACTGATGTTCCAAGAATTCAAACAGTGAATGGTTTAACAACCAGTCCTTTCCAATCGGCCACTACCAGATATATCGAAGATGGTTCTTATCTCAGATTGAGAAACGTAACCGTAGGCTACAACCTGCCAAGTGCATTGGTTCAGAACTGGAGCTTAAAAACGGTTAGAATTTATGTGCAGGGTCAAAACCTGTGGACTTCAACCAAGTTCACCGGAGCCGATCCTGAGACAGCGAACGGTGCCTTTGTAGGTGCGGTGTATCCGGCTCTTAGAACATACACTGTGGGTCTGAATGTTGGATTTTAAATTATGAGGACAATGAGAAAGCATATATTATTTATAGCAGCACTGTTGTTTGTTTCAACAGCCTGCCAGGACTTTGTTGACATTGAACCGCAATATCAGGAAGAGATTTCCAACGGTTTGGTTGACATAGAAGATTACGAAGGAGCCACAATCGGTATTCTTTCAGCCATGAGGGCGAATGCCTATTATGGTTCAACCTATGGCTCTCTGATGGATATGATGGGTGAAGACCTGTATGAAACACCAGAGTCACTAGGTAACAGTCGAAATATGACCGACTGGATTTATACATCGGCTAACGGTACCATTTCTGGTGCCTGGTTAAGAATGTATCAGGTGATTCTGAGAGCCAATACGGTAATTAATGGAATCGATGATGTGGAGGAAGATGTAGCCGGAAGAAAGAACAGATTGAAAGCCCAGGCATTGGCCCTAAGAGCCTATGCTCACTTTGATTTGTTGAGAGCTTTCGGACAGTCTTACGACAGAAACTCTACAGAACTTGGTGTTCCTGTTAAGACAGACATTGAGATCAGTTTACCGGACAGAGCCACTGTTCAGGCCACTTATGATCAAATCTTTGCTGATTTGAATGATGCCTTAGGTCTCTATGATAACATGGATATTGCCGATGCAGATATTCCGACCACCTTCTTTAGTAAGTTGGCTGCTCAGGCTTTACTGGCAAGAATTTCATTGTATGCCGGTCTGGATTCAGATGCAGTGAACTATGCAACACAAGTAATTAATAGCTCAAGAACCGGGTTGGTTTCCAGAGCTAACTATGGTCTTGTCTGGACTCAGGAAAAAGTGGATGGATCTTCTGTAGACTCAGAAGTGGTTTTCGAAATTGCTTTCACTTTCGGTCAGGATTCAAGAATTGGTTCACCAATTTACTTCGTGCCTAATAACAGGGTAGCATTCAGGCCTTCAACCCTTTGGTTAGACCTGTTCGGTGCTACACCATCTGATGATGCTCGTTACGGTGCATACGTTAGAGCTGACTCCAGAAGAGGAGGAGCTATCATCCCTAGCAAATATGAGTCAAACGATGGTTTCTTAAGCTTCAAAGCTTTGAGACTTAGCGAAATGTATCTGATCAGAGCGGAGGCTTATGCTAATCAGAATATGAATACAGAAGCGTCTGCCGACCTGAATACTTTGCGCGCTGCCAGAATCGATGGATATGTAAATGAAAACCTTACGGGAGCTGCCTTAATGAACGCTATTAAGGTAGAAAGACGTAAAGAGTTGTTTATGGAAGGACATCGCTGGTTTGATGTAAGAAGATATGGCGATGGAATTAACAGAGGACCAGACTTTGCTGCTCCTGCTGTAACTCAGTCTATTCCGGCAGGTAACTTCAGGTTTGTTTGGCCAATTCCACAAGATGAAATTGACGCCAATCCAAGCATAGCGGATCAGCAAAACCCTAACTATTAAAAAGAAACGCGATGAAAAATTTAATGAAGAAAATATTTGTCGGTATCCTGATGGCCGGAGTAATCGGCTTCTCAGGATGTGAGGAACAAGACTTCTTGTTCGATGGACCTCACTTCGTTTCGTTTACTCAGTCATCCATTTCATTGAGTGAGAATGCTGGTGCTCCGGTAGGAGCCGTTGTGCAGATCTCGCAGAAAAGAGACTTTGATGTACAGGTTTCTTTTGAAGTGAATGCTGAAGGTGCAGTGGCTGGTCAGGATTACAATGTCCTTACTACAAGCCCTGTAACTATTCCTGCTGGTCAGTTTGAAGTGCCGATTATGATCGAGCCAATCGATAATACTGACTTTGAAACAGAAGCCAGAAAGGTGACTTTTACCATAACCTCCGTTAGTAATGACATAGGGGTACAGGTCAATGAATCAGCAGAAGTAAACATTGTAAATGATGACTGCCCTTCTAAATCTAACATCTGGTGGGGCAACCTTACCATGGTGGATGTTGGGTTTAGTACAAACCCTGGTGTTGGTAGTGCCAACAGCAATGGTGATTGTGATGTATTGGTAATTGAAGGAGACTTGATTGGTGGTGGAGCTTCCGCACCGATTACTTTCTACCTGACTCCATCGACAGAGGGAGCTTCAAATGGAACCATAGAGGCACCAAAAGGTCTGTATGACTGCTGTGCAACGGCCTATGAATATGAGGCCGAAGGTACATACGATGAGACCACACAGACGATTAATCTGGACTATACCTTCTTTAGGGCCGATGGTTCAGTGTTCTGGACGGGTCAAACCATTATTACACCGAATTAGTAGATAGATAGTAATAGAAAAAAGGAGCCTTCATTTTGGAGGCTCTTTTTTTTGCCAATAGTTCGGATGAGCCAATCGTTTTCATAAAGTCTTAGCACTCAGGCATGTCATTCTAAGCAGAAGTCCTACCTTTGCGGGCTTAATTCTAAAAGCATGACTTTCAGAGAAGCCTTTTCCATTATTGATAAAAACAGAGTTAGTGCCAAAAGCGATATTTTCTCAGGATTAACCGTGGCTTTGGCCCTGGTTCCCGAAGCTGTGGCTTTTGCCTTTGTAGCAGGAATTTCTCCTATTATTGGCCTCTACGGAGCCTTTATGATGGGATTGATTACTTCTATTTTTGGAGGAAGGCCCGGAATGATTTCAGGAGCTACAGGTGCCCTCGCAGTAGTAATGGTAGACTTGGTGTCTGAGGGTGAACAGATGGGAGAAGGTTTTGGCTTACAATTCCTTTTCGCCACTCTTATTCTGACGGGGATCATTCAAATGGCTGCAGGTTTTCTCAAACTTGGTAAGTTCATCAGAATGGTGCCGCACCCAGTTATGATGGGTTTCGTGAATGGTTTGGCTATTGTGATTTTCATGTCTCAGTTGGGCATGTTTAAGTCGGGAGGAGAATGGTTGGCAGGAGCTGATTTGTTCGTTATGCTAGGTCTGGTACTGCTTACCATGGCCATTATGATCATCTTACCTAGAATTAACAAAGGGATACCGGCTGCTTTAGTAGCTATTTTGGTGGTGTCAGCCATTGTTATTTTTGGCGGTGTAGAAACCGCCACGGTAAAGAGTTTTATACAGGATGGTGGCGGTGATGGCATCAAGGCAGGGCTACCATCATTTAATGTGCCTTTGATATCGCTGAACTGGGAGACGCTGGAGTTTATATTTCCCTATGCCTTTATTCTGGCTGCTATTGGTTTGATTGAGTCTTTGATGACCCTCAACCTATTGGATGAGCTCACCGAAACCAGAGGCAGCGGTAACAGAGAATGTATTGCTCAGGGACTGGCGAATCTCACCAACGGATTTTTTGGAGGAATGGGAGGTTGTGCTATGATTGGTCAGAGTATTATTAATGTGAAGTCTGGAGGAAGAGGAAGACTGTCTGGAGTAGTAGCGGCTGTGGCCCTGTTAGCCTTTATCCTCTTTGGCTCAGAATATATAGAAATGGTGCCCATTGCCGCGTTGGTAGGCGTAATGTTTATGGTGGTGATTGGAACCTTTGCCTGGAGTACCTTCAAGATTGTCAATAAAGTGCCAATTACAGATGTAGTGGTTATTTTACTTGTAACGGTGCTCACTGTATTTCTTGATCTTGCAAAGGCAGTTTTAATCGGGGTTATTGTCTCAGCTTTAGTATTCGCATGGCAAAATGCTTTGAGAATTAGGGCTAGAAAATTTCTTGATGATCATGGTATTAAACATTACGAAATCTTTGGACCTCTTTTCTTCGGTTCTGTAAGTCTTTTTAATACAAAGTTTGATTTAGAGGGAGACCCTAATGAAGTTATTATTGATTTTAAAGAGTCCAGGATCATGGATCAGTCTGCTATCGAGGCGATCAATAAATTGGCTGAACGATATCAAAGAGAGGGAAAGACTATTCACCTACGGCATCTTAGTAAAGATTGCTTAAGACTGATAAAAAAGGCAGAAGAGATTTGCGATGTGAACGTTCTTGAAGATCCGGATTACTTTGTGGCGATCGACAACTTCAATAAATATAAGTCTGCAGAGGCTTAATCTGACGATTGCTTTATCTTTAAAAAATGAAAGACAAAGTAGTCATCATCACTGGTGGATCATCAGGAATAGGAAAGGCACTGGCTATCACATTTGCCAAAATGGGTAGCAAAGTGGTCATCACCGGAAGGAACGAGGCCAGGCTCAATGAAGTAGCAGAAGAACTCGACCAACTCCAAGCACCAAACCTTTGCCTAAAGCTCGATGTGGCATCAGAAGCAGACAATAAGCACCTGATTGAAGAGACTGTCAAAGTCTTTGGAGGTCTCGATATCCTCATCAACAATGCTGGTATCAGTATGCGGGCACTGTTCGAAGAGATTGAACTCGATGTCTTTAAAAAGGTGATGGATATCAATTTCTATGGGACTTTATATGCGACCAAATATGCCTTGCCGTATATCCTCAAATCCAAAGGCTCGATCGTAGGTATATCATCCATTAATGGATATCGTGGAACCCCAGCCAGAACCGCTTATACAGCTTCGAAGTATGCCATGAATGGTTTCTTCGAGTCGCTACGGACCGAGGTGATGCATAGAGGTGTACACGTTCTGGTAGCCTGCCCCGGTTTTACCGGAACCAATATCCGCAATGCCGCCCTGACTGCTAATGGTACATCTCAGGGTGAATCTCCTCGCGATGAAGGTAAAATGATGACAGCCGAAGAAGTGGCTGACGGTATTATCAAAGCCATTCAAAGGCGCAAAAGAGATATTGTGTTCACTACACAAGGCAAACTTGCAGTATTCCTCAACAAATGGATGCCGGGACGAATGGACAAGATTGTCTTCAATGTTTTCGCGAAAGAACCTGATTCTCCCTTTGGGAAGTAGTTGATTTGTAAATTGGGTAGTAGGTTTCCAATATGAATCCATTTAATAATGACAATCTAAATGAATATGCTTTTATCTCTAATCTATGTGATTCTAAAGAGTGGAGGAGAAGGCATTTTTTATCAATGATTGGGTATTGGGTAGGTTTTGTATTTGTATTGTTGAATGTTAGTAGTAGAAGTGCTGGTACTGAATCTATCAGCATATTGGATTATCTTGGACTACCTATTGGTTTCGGTTTAGTAATCGGATTTGTGGGAATTTTATTACTTATATTTTCATTTATTATTGGGTATTACGACTATCGAAAAGGTAAGATTATTATTTCGAAAGATGGCGTGAATATTAAAGGAGAGCAATTTTCTTGGAGCAGTATTAAAGCTTTTCATTTATCATTGAATGAAAACGATGGTAAACCTGTATATGGAAAGCGAAGCTATAAGACTGGAGGAAGAAATTTTATCCAGTTTAGCAGTGAAAATCGAATACATAATCATGAGTTCTATATTTCAACAAACACTGAGGAATTGAAGTTAAGAACTGCGGTAGAGAACTGGGTGCCCTAACTAGTTGATTTCTGTTTTCCGATTAACTGATCACTGATACACTAATAACTTTTCCCTATTTTCGGATAAGTCTGTAACAGCACCAATGAAGGACATACTCCAGTCATACCTCAAGCGACTCACCAACCTTTCAGGTAACAACAGGTCATTGCTTTTACTGAAGTTGAATGTGGAGCAGTTTATTGATCTGCATGATCTGGACCATGTAACCGGTGCTCCATCCTGGCAAATCATGGAGCAGTTGATTACAAAAAAGAGCCAGGTGAAATTGGTGCCTCAATCCGATGCCAGAGATGAGTTATCGAATAAAATTGCCTCTCGATTAAGGAAACTCAACAGAAGGGAGCGATTCCTATTTGAAGAGTCCGGTGCCAGAGATATGTATGTGGGCTGGCCCTTCGTAGAAGGTAAATTCAATGACGGCACTTTTTTCAGAGCACCACTCTGTTTTTTTCCTGTTGAGCTACAACTGGAAAAGGAACACTGGACACTCTGCCTGAAAAAAGAGGTAAACATCAGTTTCAACAAGAGTCTGCTGCTGGCTTTCAGTCATTACAATGAAATTCAACTGGAAGAAGATCTGGTAGAACATACATTCGATGACTACGATAAACACGCAACTACTTTTAAGAATCAGCTCTATGAGCGGATCTCAGAAAGCAGTATCGACATTCCCTTTAGCAGAGAGTTTTATGCCGAACAGCTGGAATCATTTCCTAATATGGTTAAAGACCAGCTGGAACAGAACTATGATGTAGGAGAGCTGAGCCTGAAAATGCAGGCAGTTCTGGGTATTTTCCCTCAGGCTGACTCGTATCTGGTACCAGACTACGACTTTCTTTTGGACAGAGAGCAGTACGATTCTCTCGATGCATTTTTTGAAGAGAAGGTAATGGGTAGTCAGGCACCTGCCAATGCCAATTTTGACCCTCAAAGCTTCTTTCTTCATTCGGTGAAGGAAGACGAGACATTTACCCCTTATCCGCTCGATGCTCATCAGGAGAATGCACTGAAAGCTGTAAAGAAGGGGAACTCAATAGTGGTTCAAGGCCCTCCCGGTACCGGCAAATCACAACTAATTTGTAATCTGGTAGCAGACTTTATCGCCAGAGGGAAGAAGGTTTTGGTGGTCAGTCAGAAACGAGCTGCACTAGATGTTGTCTACAATAGACTGAAGCATAATGAAATCCATGAATTTGCTGCGCTGGTTCACGATTTCAAAGCAGACAGGAAGGAAATCTATGATAAAATAGCTCGTCAAATAGAGCGCTTGCAGGATTACAAACGCAGTAATAACAACCTCGATGCCCTTCAGTTAGACAGGCAATTCAGGCAGTCCAGTTTGACCATTGAAGAACATGTCGAACATTTTGAAGAGTACAAAGCTGCTTTGTTTGATAATTCGGAATGTGGATTGTCGGCCAAAGAACTTTACCTGACCAGCAACCCTGAAGCCGCGCATATCAGCATGGTGCAGGAATATGCAGACTTTCACTTTAATCAACTGGAGAAGTTCAACCGAAAGCTTGACCTATATTTCGATTATGCGAACGAGTTAGATGTTGCTGGTCATCCCTGGTCTGACAGGGTTAGTTTTGCCGGTTTTAAGGCCAGCGATTTGCAGGAAATTCTGGCCTGCCTTGATGAAATTCCAAAAGAAGCCAGTGCCATTACTAAAGAGGTTTCAAAAATCATAGGTGAGGGGGTTGATTATGATGCCTGTCGAACTATCAGTGAAAGCCTGGAAAGGTTGAGGGAGATCAATGCCTACCTGAAGAATGAAGAAATCTATAAGCTCTTTCGTCCGATGACCGCATTCCCCAATGCACAGACGGAGTTGCTTTGGTTGAAGAATACCCGAAACCTGCTCAACAAGTGTTTTGAAGGGAATGGAGTAGAGCAATCTATTTCGCCCAAAGAAATTGGGGAGGTTCAGCAGATTTTGAAACAAAGATCTGACGCTAAAACCTCTGCCTGGAAGTCATTCAAATGGAGGTTTTCCAAGGAGAAACTGCGGCTGGCCAGAATTCTGGTAGCCAACGGCCTTCGCGATGATAAGGCTGCTCTCCAGGTCCTGACTGAGCGGATTGATAACCGACTCAACCTGCAACACCAACTCACTAAACTCCGCAGTGTTGGCTGGATTGATTCTGTGCCCAAGACACTTTCGCAGGAAGAGATTAACCATTGGATCGATCAACTCGAAATGGCCGTGAATGGCAAGCTCCGCTTTAACTCCTTTGCCAACTTCAATGAATACTTCAAACTCAATAAGCTTAGTGCTAAGGAATTCAGGTCTAAGATCAAGGAGTTGAGAGAGGCTCTGGAATCCCTGCCGGGTAAACGTAAGCGATGGAATAAATACATTGAGCCTCCACAGATTGACAGAATGCTCGCGGATGAAGATTTTCTTAAGGCTCTGAGAAGAACAGTTAAACGAGACTTCGAAACACTTTGTGAGCTGGATAAACTGAGAGATTCTTTCACCACCAACGAATTGGCCATAGTAGATCGACTTACCGATTTGCAACTTGATTCAAAGAAGGAACTCCTGGAAGTGTTCGACAATAGCTTACGTCTCGCCTGGATCGATCACCTTGAAAGTAAAAGCCCCGTTTTAAGAGCTGTTTCCACCCTTAAGTTCGATAAGATGATTGCGGAGCTTCAGCAGGCCGTAGAATTGAAAGCAGAAGCCAGTAACCAGATTTTGCTTCAAAAGGCGAGAGAGAGAACCTATGAAGGGATTGAGTTCAACAGGCTCAATAATATGGTGACCTATCGCGACCTCTTGCATCAGGTAACCAAGAAGCGAAGAATATGGCCAATCAGGAGGGTGATCAATCATTTTTATCAGGAGTTGTTCAACCTGGTGCCTTGCTGGTTGGCTTCTCCAGAGTCAGTTTCCGCTATTTTTCCCATGGAGCCGGTTTTCGATCTGGTCATTTTTGATGAGGCCAGCCAATGCTTTGCTGAGAAGGGAATACCGGCAATTTACAGAGGTAAGCAAGTGGTGATTGCCGGAGACGATCAGCAGCTTAAACCCAATGATTTATATAGGGTAAGGTGGGAAGATGAAAGTGAAGACATGGCTTTAGAGGTAGAGTCTTTACTTGAGTTAAGTAGAAATTTTCTGATGCAGGTGCACCTGAGAGGACATTATCGAAGTCAATCCAATGAGCTGATTCAGTTTTCCAATGAGCATTTCTATGATAATAAATTGAATATGCTACCGCACTTTGAGGTAGCCAATGGAAATGAACCTGCCATAGAGTACATCAAGGTAAAAGGAGAGTGGGAGAAGCAAAGCAATCTGGTAGAAGCGCGTGAAGTAGCAGAGGTGGTGAAAGCTTATCTAAGAAAGAAAACTTCCTACAGCTTGGGTGTAGTTACTTTTAATGCCGTTCAGCAGGGACTCATCATTGACTTACTTGAAGAAGAAGGCTTAATGAATGAGGCCAGCCTCTTTGTGAAGAATATTGAGAATGTGCAGGGCGATGAAAGAGACGTCATCATATTCAGTACGGCTTATGCACCAGATGCCAGGGGTAAATTTCATGTTCAGTTTGGAAGCCTGAATCAGGCAGGGGGAGAGAATAGGCTCAATGTGGCCATTACCAGGGCCCGACAGAAAGTAGTAATTGTAACCTCAATCTTACCTTCACAACTGAAAGTGGAAGATACGAAGAATGAGGGTCCCAAATTACTGAAGGCATACCTCAAGTACGCCAAGGCAGTATCGGATAAAGATTTCAGCTTGACCACTGTGTCAGATAAGGCTTTCGAGCCGGAATGGTATCTCAAGAAGAAGCTGTCAGCTTTTGAAGGAGACTTACCTGTGAAAATGCAAACAGACTCGGTTTATGCAGACATTGCCCTGACTCGAAGAAATAAGTATCTCGGACTGATTTTCACGGATGACAGTTCATTCTACAATAGCGCTTCTGTAAAGGAAACCTTTGTTTACCGTCCTGCTTTGCTCAATGACAAATCATGGCCCTTTCGAATGATGCATTCACGCGATTACTGGCAGAATGGTGTCAATGTGAAGGATAAAATCAGCAGATTCATAGAGTTGGTTGAGGGGTAGGTCTAATCATACAAGAGGTTCATACCGCTTCTACGGAGCTACCAAGTACTGATTTCAGATGATCATTTTAGACATGAGGTTGCGTTGCAACGGCTTCATAGTAGCGAAATGATTATGAAGAAGGCCCTTTAATTAGCCTCTTCTATTCTTAGTCCAATAGAATGAACACCGGCCAGCGACTCACTACGCATATACTGCGCAACTTTAAAAGTGTATTCACCAGGTTGAGGAAAAGAGTAGTTTTCCAGGATAGTAGTTGACGATTGGTAGATACTATTGCCTTTGCCCAGGGGCTTACCCGTAATCTCATCGAATAATGGAATGTTTACTAACTCTGTAGCTAACTCTTCACCATTTTGATTGACAAGAAAGTAAGTAATGTAGAGGTTCTGGTTGGGGTAGTTAAGGTCGTTTCTTAGTTTAAAGATAATGTCTTTGGGGTCCGTGTCATTAATTTGAAAGACGAACTCAGGCATTACATCCATATGCCATGTTTTAGATCCAAAGCTGGAATCATCTTCAAATACTCGGCTTGAGTCGCAAGACCAGATCAGCAGAAAGAAGCTGAAGAAAAGGTACTTAAGATTTTTGGTCATTGTTGGGTTTATTCTTCTTTCTGAAGTTTCTCTTCTTCCTTTTCTGTTGAGGTTTCCCGTGCCCCTGGTTTTCACCTTTGGCTTGTGCCTTGGGTTGTTGAGGGTGCTTTTGCCCTTGTGGGTTAGGTCCCTTCTTGCGTGGGTTACCCTTTCCTTTTCGTTTATTATTTCTCTTTTTAGCGTCTTTCTTTTTGAAGCGCTCATCCATTCGCTCCAGATCGCTATTGATACTGTTTTCAGCCGGTTCAATATTGAGACGATCTTCAGTTAGGGTATCAGGTACCTCACCCTTCTTGTTGAGCTCGATAATCTCTTTTACCCTTTGTGTGGAAATAGGGTGCCAGGTGTTTTCTTCACCATAGTTGAACCACATGATCTTGCGGAAGATGTCAGTTTTCTGAAGCCTGGCTTCACCATTGCTGGTTTTAATTTTGGTGACTTCCGGAATATCTTCCAAAGCTTCCATGTAGGTATCCAGCTCATAATTGAGGCAGCATTTCAGGCGACCACATTGGCCGGACAGCTTGCTTGGATTGAGGCTGAGGTTTTGGTATCGCGCTGCCGAGGTAGAGACACTCTTGAAATCAGTGAGCCATGTAGAGCAGCACAGTTCCCGTCCACAAGAACCAATTCCGCCCAGGCGGCTGGCTTCTTGTCTGAGACTGATTTGCCTCATTTCTACCCTGATTTTAAACTCAGCAGCCAGTACTTTAATGAGTTCTCTGAAGTCAACACGATCGTCAGCTGAGTAGTAGAAAGTGGCTTTGGTATTGTCTGCCTGAAACTCAATGTCGGTAAGTTTCATATTCAGCTTTTGCTCCAGAATGATGTTTCTGGTGCGATATAAAGCCGGCATTTCGCGGTTTCTTACCTGATCGAATTTCTCCAGGTCTTTCAGTGTAGCCTTGCGATAGATCTGGCGGACTTCTTCATTGTCTTCTATGTTCTTCTTCTTCATTTGAAGACGAACTAATTCACCTTGCATGGAAACATGCCCCAGGTGATGTCCACCGGGAACATCGACAATGACGGCTTCGCCAGTGACCAGTTCGAGGTGATTTTCGTTCTTGAAGAATTCTTTGCGACCGTTTTTGAACCTGACTTCAACAATGTTGAACTTCTCGTGAGAGGGTTGATCCATATCAGACAACCAGTCGAAAACATTGAGTTTATTGCAGCCTCCGGTAGCGCAGCCACCATTGTTATTACAACCTGCTGTTTTTCCTTCGACACCTGTTCCACAACTGCTACAACTCATATAATATCGCCAAAAGGCCTTATTACTTACTGATTGATTAATTTCAATATATCCTGACCAATATCTCTTCTATGATATTCATCTTGCCAGGAAATTTTGCTGACACCATTATAAGCATTTTCCAGTGCTTTTTCTACTGAATCACCTTTTCCGGTTACAGCGAGCACACGTCCGCCACTGGTAAGCACTGCCTTGTCATCTCCGCTTTTGGTACCTGCATGGAAGACAGTCGCTTCATTCACCTCATCAATGCCCCTAATGGCATAGCCTTTAGGGTAGCTACCAGGATATCCACCAGACACCATCACAACAGTGGTGAAGGCTTCATCGTGAGTGGTATATTCGGTTTGTCCCAGGGTGCCATCGGTAGTGGCCAGGAGTAGATCGAGGAGATCAGATTTGATTTTAGGTAACACTACCTGTGTTTCCGGGTCACCCATACGCACGTTGTACTCAATGACATAAGGGTCACCGTTTACATTCATCAACCCAATGAAAATGAACCCTTTGTAGTCTATACCTTCCGATTTTAGTCCATTCACTGTTGGTTTGACTACCCTGTCTTCCACCTTTTGAAGAAAGCTGGCATTTGCAAAAGGCACTGGTGTTACAGCTCCCATACCCCCCGTATTCAGTCCGGTATCACCTTCACCAATCCGTTTGTAATCTTTGGCTTCAGGTAAGATTTTATAGTTTTCTCCATCGGTTAATACAAAGACAGAAAGCTCGATTCCATCGAGATATTGTTCAATAACTACTCTGCTGGAAGCTTCTCCGAATTTGGCATCGACCAACATTTCTTTCAACGTTTCTCTAGCCTGTTCATGAGATTCGGCAATGATTACCCCTTTACCGGCAGCCAGTCCATCGGCCTTTAATACAACAGGAAGCGGATGGCTTGATACATAGTTCAAACCTTCTTCAAGGGTAGCTTTGGTAAAGGTGCGTGAACGTGCAGTGGGCACCTGATGTCTCTCCATGAACTGTTTAGAGAAGTCTTTGCTGCCCTCTAACTGAGCACCTTCTTTGGAAGGGCCTACCAGTCCGATTTCCGCCAGTTGGGGGTCAGCCTTAAAGTAATTGGAAATGCCATTGACCAATGGATCTTCCGGCCCCACAACTACCAGGTCAATATTCTCCTGCTTTACGAAGCTGCCTATTCCCTCAAAATCATTGACAGCCAGATTAACATTGGTGCCGACTGCTGCAGTACCTGCATTGCCGGGGGCAATAAACAGGGCTTCACATCTGGGGCTTTGCGCAATTTTCCAGCTGAAGGCGTGTTCTCTGCCGCCACTTCCCAAAACAAGAATTCTCATGGATAAAGCTTTTTTATTAAAGATGTCAAAGGTAATTAATCCGTCCCGAAGCTAAGAAATCAACTTGGCTTAAATGATGAAAAATTCGAAAGGTCAGAAACAGGTGCTTGGATTAGTTAGCATGTTCTGACAGGAATTTGATACGCATCAGGCGCATATCATCCTCGGTAATGTCTTCTCCATCGAATTCGTCCATGGCATCCTGGATATTATCGGAGTCAGCATCAAGGAAGTAGTCCATTATTTCATCCTGTAAGTCCTCATCAACGATGTGTTCGAGGTAGTAGTCCAGGTTCAGTCTGGTTCCGGCAAAGCAGATAATTTCCATTTCGTCAATGAGCTCTGCCATTGACCAGCCTTTTTGTTCTGCCACTTCTTCAAGGTCAATTTTTCTATCCACCTGCTGGATGATATAGATTTTGTTTTTCGACTTGTTCCCTGAAGATTTGATCACCACCACATCTTCAATATCAATCTCATTGTCTTTGACATACTGCTTGATCAGTCGAAGAAATGACTGTCCAAACTTTTGGACTTTCCCCATCCCGATGCCATTTACATTGGCCAGTGCCTCATCGGTAGTAGGGTAGGTGGTGGCCATCTCCTGAAGAGAAGGGTCCTGAATAATGACATATGGAGGGAGGTTTCTCTCTTTGGCGATTTTCTTTCGCTCAGCTTTCAGTAGGTCGAAAAGTGTCTTATCGAATGAATTGCCCAGATTTGGTGAGGCAGGAGTTTCATTATTCTCTTCTTCAGTATCGTCTACATCACTAAAGTCTAGGTCTTTAGTGAATTCTACATAATGAGGGTTTTTCAGGAAGTTCCTGCCCTTATCGGTCAACTTGAGCGTACCGATGTTCTCAATGTCTTTTTCAACAAATTCATTCAGCAAGGTCTGACGAATCACGGATTTCCATAAAGCATCATCTTCAGACTTACCGGTTCCATAAACAGGTAGTTTGTCGTGGCCATAGCTTTTGACATACTGGTTGGCCGAACCTCTGATGACACTAACCAGGTGTCCCATGCCGAATCTTTCTTCGGTTTGTTGAACGGCCTCGACTGTGGTCTTTACATATTCCTGGCCATCGAATTTCTCTCTTTCGTATTTGCAGTTGTCGCACATGCCTGATTCCTTACAGGCAGTGTCGTCATATTCTTCTCCAAAGTAATGGAGGAGTTGCTTCCTTCGACAGACGGCCGATTCTGCATAAGAAGACATTTCTTCCAATAGAATCTTGGCGTTTTCTTTCTCAGTGACAGGCTTGTCTTTGTTGAATTTCTCGAGCTTCAGAATATCATTGTAGCTGTAGAACATGACACACTGACCTTCGAGGCCATCGCGGCCCGCTCTTCCTGTTTCCTGATAATAGCCCTCCAGCGATTTAGGTACATCGTAATGGATAACGAAACGCACATCAGGCTTGTCAATTCCCATACCGAAGGCAATAGTAGCTACGATAACATCAACCTCTTCATTGAGGAAGTCATCCTGGTTTTTCATTCGAACAGAGGGGTCGAATCCGGCATGATATGGTGCGGCCTTAAAGCCATTGACCTGCAGGAACTGGGCTATTTCTTCTACCTTTTTTCGGCTGAGACAATAGATGATACCTGATTTGCCCTGGTTTTCCCTGATGAATTTGATCAGTTGTTTCTTGATTCCCTTCTTAGGCCTTACCTCATAATAAAGGTTTTCGCGGTTAAAGGATGATTTGAATAAGTCTGCACCCTCCATCTGTAAGTTGCGCTGAATGTCCAGCTGAACTTTTGGAGTGGCCGTTGCAGTCAGGGCTATGATAGGAATATCTCCCAGTTGATTGATAATAGACTTAATTCTTCTGTATTCAGGTCTAAAGTCATGACCCCATTCTGAGATACAGTGGGCTTCATCGATGGCTGCAAATGATACTTTCGCCTGTCTGAGAAAGTCTACATTTTCTTCTTTGGTCAGTGATTCAGGTGCTATATAGAGCAGTTTAAGCTCACCTGCCAAAGTTGCTTTTTTGATTTTGTTGACTTCAGATTTGGATAGGGTTGAATTGAGGAATCTGGCACTTACCCCAACTGCGTTCATCTGGTCTACCTGGTTTTTCATCAGAGCGATGAGCGGAGAGATCACTATGGCAGTACCTTCCTGCACAATCGCAGGCATTTGGTAGCACATGGATTTCCCTGCACCCGTAGGCATAATGACAAAAGTGTTTTTGCCAGCTAATATGTTCAGAATGATTTTTTCCTGATTTCCCCTGAATTGATCGAAGCCGAATACTTCTTTGAGCTTTGACCTTAAGACGTCTACACTTACCATATTAATCTGTCTAAACCCATTTGGAATGAGACCATTACTTATATTTGTCGCACAAATGTAACCTGCGTTTCAATTGAATTTAAGCAAAAATATTCAAACAATAGCCAAAGAAACTCTGCTCAAAGAGGCGGATGCCATTAAAAACGTGATTGACTATATAGACGAAGAATTCGAGCTGATAGTTAATGAAATTCTGAGCATGAAGGGCAGGCTTGTGATAACCGGTGTCGGCAAAAGTGCAATTATCGCCAATAAGATAGTTGCAACGCTGAATTCGACCGGAACACCAGCCATTTTCATGCATGCTGCCGATGCCATTCATGGCGATTTAGGGATGATCAGAGAAGAGGATTTGGTGATGTGTATATCGAAAAGTGGTAACACCGAAGAGATTAAAGTATTGCTGCCTCTGCTCAAAAGAACCGGGGCCAGAATTATAGGAATGGTCAGTAACCCTGATTGCTATGTGGCCAGGCATGCCGATTTTGTCATTAGGGCGATCATTGGAGAGGAGGCTGATCCTAATAACCTGGCGCCAACCACAAGCACCACAGTTCACATGGCTGTGGGCGATGCTCTGGCTGTAAGTCTGTTGTGGGCGAGAGGATTTACCTCAGAAGATTTTGCCAAATATCACCCGGGTGGGTCACTTGGAAAACAGTTGTATTTGAGAGTAGATGATATCTATCCGAAGAATGAATTACCCATTGTTCAGGAAACTGACTTGGTAAAAGACAGTATTTTAGTAATTTCAAAGAAGCGTTTAGGTGCAGCCGCAGTGGTGAATACCCAAAACGAACTGGTTGGCATTTTTACCGATGGCGACCTCCGCAGAATGCTGGAAAAGCATGATGATTTCTCATCGATTAAGATTGGTGAGGTAATGACCAGCAATCCTAAAACTATTAACAAGGGTGAGTATGCCATCAGGGCACTCAACAAAATGCGTCAACACGACATCAATCAATTGATTGTTGTTGATCAGCAAAAACAAGTAGCTGGCTTTCTGCACATCAGTGATCTTCTCAACGAAGGAATAGTATAAAAATGGCACAGAACTATGTAGTAATCATGGCTGGCGGAATCGGAAGCAGATTCTGGCCTTATAGCCGTGCGAATAAACCCAAGCAGTTTTTAGATGTATTAGGTACCGGCAGGTCATTAATCCAAATGACTTATGATCGGTTTTTGAATATCTGCCCAAGCGATAATATCTACGTAATTACCAATAAGAGTTACTACGACCTGGTGAAGGAGCAACTTCCCGATCTTAGCGATGATCAGATTTTGTTGGAGCCAATTGGCAGAAACACTGCAGCAGCGGTAGCCTATCCGGCTTTTAAAATCAAGCAGAAGGACCCTGAAGGAGTAATGATTGTAGCACCTTCAGACCATGTAGTCTTCAAAGAGAATATTTTTGAGGAGAACCTCAGTACGGCCATTAATGCCGCTCGTGGCAGTGAGAAGCTGATCACATTGGGTATTGTACCAAGCAGACCTGAAACAGGCTATGGCTACATTCAGTACCATTCAAGCCCTCAGGAAAAGGTGAAGCGGGTAAAGACCTTCACCGAAAAGCCTGAGCTTGAGCTGGCACAGAAATTTGTCGAAAGCGGTGACTTTGTGTGGAATGCAGGTATATTCATCTGGTCTATCGAAACCATTACCAACGCCTTCAACAAATACCTGAAGGATATTGCAGTCATCTTTGAAGAAGGGCAAGACAAGTACTACACGAATGCTGAGCAGGACTTTATAGATGAGGCTTACACCCAGTGTAAGAGTATTTCTATTGACTATGGTGTGATGGAAAAGGCGGAAGATGTCTACATGGTAAAAGGTGAGTTTGACTGGTCCGATCTGGGTAGCTGGGATTCACTGCATGAAATCAAGGATAAGGATGCTCATGGCAATGTGGTCGATGGTAATGCTCTCTTGTATGACTCTTCTAACTGCTATGTCAAAGGACCAAAAGAAACACTGATCGTAGCTCAGGATCTGGATGGTTATCTGGTGACTCAGTCAGATAATGTGATTCTCATCTGTAAGAAGGATGCTGAGAAGAAATTCAGAGAGTTTCTCAACGATGCAAAGGAAAAGGGAGCTCAGTTCAGCTGACCTCTGAATTCCCTAAAGTGGACTTAGTCGCACGAATAGTTTAAGTTGATTCACTCATCCTTTATGGCCGGGATAGAGGTTGTATATCTACCAGGTCAGCCTCTTTGTCTTAAAGCTTCATAGATAATGACTCCGGTAGCAACAGATACGTTGAGTGACTCAATTTGTCCATGAATCGGCAGTTTCACATGAGCATCTGACAATTTCAGGTATTCAGGTGAAATTCCATCCTCTTCAGAGCCCATCATAATGGCAATAGGTCCTGAGAAGTCTGCCTGATAAACCAGATCATCTGCCTTTTCAGAACAGGCCAATACCTGGATACCATTCGATTGAATTTCCTGGATGGTGGTTTTGAGGTTTTCAACCCGACAAACCGCAATGTGATTTAATGCACCTGCCGAAGTTTTCATAGCATCGGCACCCAGCTGAGCAGTATTTCTACTCGGAACTATAATGGCATGCGCTCCGGCACATTCTGCTGTTCTGGCAATTGCCCCAATATTGCGCACATCGGTTATTCTGTCGAGGATAATGAGCAGAGGATTTTCTCCTTTGTTGTATGCCTCGGTAATTACATTGTCCAGCGAAGCATAAACCACAGAAGACAAATAGGCCACAACTCCCTGATGGTTCTTTCGGGTAACCTTATTAAGCTTTTCCAGAGGTACTTTCTGTACCGGAATGGAATGTGCCCTGGCCATACTCTGGAGTTCCAGAATCAGCTCATTTTTAATGTCTTTCTGAAGCAGGATCTTATCGACTTCTTTGCCGGCTTCTATGGCCTCTATGACGGCTCTTGTGCCATAGATGAAGTCAGTTGGTTTATTTGAATTCATTCAATTATTCTTCCGGTTCTCCATTGAGAGACAGCCAACATCCAGCTTTCTCTGTAGCGCTTACCACGGATCAGTTTATAACGGGTGATACCATCTTCATAAACTATATCGAAGATGAACCTGATACGGCCTCCTTCTTCTGAAGGGAAGACCCATAGCTCGGTTTTTTCGTTGCGGAAAACCTGGATAGGATTTCCAAAAACCTGGTATACCATACCCCTATCGGTTTTCCAGCCTTCACGATCTTCTGTGAATAGTCTTGCTGATTTTCTGATGCGCCTGAAGTAGTATTTAATAAAGTCTTTTGAAATGCGTTCGTTGGCGGAGATGGTGTTGTTGACAAATTCTTCGAATGCGGAGCGGACATCGTCAGATTCCCTCATGTCTTTGTACTCATCGTTGGTGCTTACATAGATAAGAGGCTGGATTAATTCCGGATATTCCCCAAAGTACGGATAGTACTCATCGGCTACCAGCACTTTGTAGCTCAGGTCAGGATAGTCCGAAGCATTAATGGTATAGAAGCCTTCATTGTAGAATTCAAAAACTTCTCCTTCGGTAGTACCATAGAGGGTATCAAGTGCAGTCAGACTCGGTTCATTCCTGTTCACCTCATCAAAAGGTGGAGGAGCAATGCCGCGATTATTTTCAACACCTGAAATCTCGTAATTCAGCGACTCATCAAATGGACTCATCAGTCTTACCTGATAGTTTCTGTTAATGTATTTGGAGAAGAATGGTATGTCTTTGTCTTTTTCGAAAATCAGAAAGGGGGTGGGCTTGATATTGCCTTCTACAAGAGGGACATCAAGGTAGAAATGTTCGTCTCTTACGACATTATAAATGTCTATAACCATCAGTTTATCATTTTCTTCCTTGAAGAATTCCAGTTCATAGGTGAATTGCCGGAAGGCTACATCGACCACCTGTGTAGTATCAATTTTGACACTGCCAGAAACGGGCTTTTCATCGATGTAGCTGTTTCTGATATCATAGCTCAACTGATAGTCTGAAATCCTCACGTTGCCATTATTGAGCATAAAATTGAAATATACCTTATAATGGTTGCCCAGTGCAGCTACTTTATACCTGGTTAGAAATTCATGCTCCTGATCATATAAATAGCTCAGTTCTGCCGAACTCATGCGTTGTTGAGCACTGAGTAGGGTAGAGGTTAATAATAAACTGAGCGAGAGTAGATATTTCATAACCAGCCTTTCCGTCAAATTTAAGAGAAATGAGCTTCCGGGGAACAAATTTGAGTGAATTCGGCAGAATCCCCTAATTTTGGCCAAATTTTCAATATGGCTACGTACACCACAGAAATTGCATCAGATACTATTCCTTCAGATAACCCAATACATCAGCGTTTGTTGCAGGCGTATTATTTGGCTAAACCCTATGTGAAGGGAGATTTACTGGAGTTAGGCTGTGGCGAAGGCCGTGGGGTGGAGCTGCTAAGCCCGTTGGCAGATAGTTACCTGGCCCTCGATAAGATTCAGGAAGTGATCGATCGGCTAAGACAGAAATACCCTGATGTCTCTTTTGAACAGGCAGTTTTTCCACCATTTAGTAAGCTCAAGGACAACAGCTTTGACTCAATAGTCAGTTTTCAGGTGATTGAGCATGTGAAAGATGATGCTGGTTTTCTGAAGGAAATACACCGTGTGCTTAAACCTGGCGGTGTTGCAGTGCTTACCACTCCTAATATTAAAATGACACTGACCCGGAATCCCTGGCATGTGCGCGAGTATACAGCTGGTGAGCTCACGCAACTAGCTTCCAAATACTTCTCTAAAGTGACGATGAAAGGAGTGGGAGGGAATGAAAAGGTAATGGCCTACTATGAGCAGAATAAGAAGTCAGTTGAGAAGATTACCCGCTTCGATATTTTCAATCTGCAATACAGGTTACCTGCCTCTTTACTGAGGATTCCCTATGATATTCTGAACCGGGTGAATAGAAATAAGCTCAACACAGCCAATTCAGGATTGGTAGCTGAGATTGTACATGATGATTATGTATTAACCGAAACAGGAGAGGAAGGACTTGATTTGTTCCTTATTCTGGAAAAGTAGATTGGACTTAATCCTGTTTGCCGGCAATATTGTTGAGTACTTCCATCAATTTTTTCTCATGGAGTTCTCTTATTTCTTCTATCGACTGTTGTAAGCGAAGGACTTCTTGTTTCAATATTTGTTCTTCTTCCGTTTTGCTGGGGCTGGTCAGAATTTCGAGAAGTCTTTGCTTAAGTTCTGCAGGACTGTAGTAGTTGGCCAGGGGTTCATTCACATAGTTTTCACCCACTAACATTTCGCCTTCTCCCTTGAGCAACCAGTAGGGGTTGATATCCGGGTATTGAACAAAGATTTTGTCCAGGTACTTCATGTAAAGGTCAGAGTCGTTTTTAATGGCCTTTCCCATGGCACCATTCGACATCCCCACAGCGATTTCAAACTTTCTGACAGAAATCCCTTTATGCTTTATAAAATCACTGAGTCTCTGAACAATAGAGGACATTGAAATTTATTTAGAATAAAAACTAATAAATTGTTTATTTTATAGATTAATATCTATATATTTGTAGTGTGAATACACGAATACAATGATACAAAATTGGCTTGGAAAACTATTCATTCTGAAATGAGGATAGACTTGTGCTATTAGAATCAGGTATGGAAAACAATAAAGACGAAAACAAAGCCAAGCTTGGTAAACCTTTGGTGATCAGGCTATATCAGGAACAACGCGAATTACTGGAGCACCTGATGAAAGAAGAAAACAAGGCTCTGGTAAACGATGGACTTCAACCTAAGTCTTCATCTGAGTATGCAAGACTTGTATTTCAATCTGGTTTGGAGTCATTGGGGCTTAAGAAGAGGTAAGGTCTTATAGACCTTAAAGGAACATTAAAATTTTTCCGGTGGAAAAGCTTAATGGACAGTCCCAGGGAGACTCACTTGTTTCCAGGTCTACTTTCGAATCTAGGATTACTTTTCATTTGATGAAAGACTGTTATGATCGCCTGATCTCTGATTTAGGTGATGTGAAGGCGGGTATACAAATGGAAAGGGCCTGGAATCTGATTCAGCAATTAATGCGAGATAAGAGAGTGAGTAGCCCTACCTATGCAGCTGCTCTACTTTTTCAGAGAAATAACTATGACCGACTGTTGCATACACAATGCTATGCTGCCATTTACTGGAAGACCCATGTATTTACTGAATAGCTAATGCGGGATTCCATCAGACTCAATTAAACTGGACATTATTGTGTGTGTGTTATGGGAAGGCCAATCCGATTGGAAAGGCCTTCTCTTTTTTTGTGGTGATTTGAATTCTTAGAAATCACTTCTGTCAATATTCATCCTAACCTGTTGTTCGGTCAACATTTCACCAACACGGTTGGCTTCTTCTGTTTTGCCCCGCTCTTCCAGTAAGATTTGAATATATCTAAGTCCTCTTGACTTATTTCGGAAGTTAATATCATAGCGCATCTTATTCTGCTGGTAGGTGAGCTCATCATTGAACTGCTCAGCCATTTCCATGGCCATCTCTGTTGCTTTGTCAATCTCACCAATACCGAAATATCCTTCAACAAAACCTACCATCGACACATCGTATGGAACAGCCTCAACAGGCATTTTCTCCATTCCGAAGTCAAGGACCTCCTTGGCCCTAATGGTGTCACCTTGCATAATCAGTGCTTCTGCTAAGGAGCTTACTGCTGATCTATGGTTTTGAACAAAACCTCTGTAATCTTCATTGAGGTTGGCTGATGGATCATCGAGACCTCTGAATTGCATCTTGTTCATCAGGTTATCATACATGACATCGGTATTCACCATTTCGCGCATTCCCTGAGGTTTTCTGATAGGTAACAGTCTGTAGGCCATACCCTCCTGAACCAGGTAAGGGTCTGCATTCCAGTTTAAGCTGTTTACAGAAGTATAGTTGAAGTAAATAGGTCTCTCCCAATTGTTCTGCACAATCAGGTCGAACAACATCATTTGACCCTTGTCTACGGTTCTGGACATTACCTCGCCCTGAGAGTTTCTCTTGAACTCGAAGAACATACGATCAGTCAGATAGGGCTTCAGGTGATCTGGCACCAAGCCCTTCGCAAGTATGCTTGCTGTATCTACAGGCATGTTAAGTGATTCGGCTGGAATGATCATAAATTCATCTCCCGCACCAGATGACCTCTTGAATTGCGGAACATCTCTTTTTACTACGTCAATGTAGTCCTCAAGATCAATTGACTGACCTTCGAATTGAGGCTGTTCGAGTACATAAAGAAAATCATTAGTGCCCTGTCTGTAATTGTCGATAGTCAATGAGTAAGGAAATGCTTCGGAGTCGTTCATCTTGGTGGCAGTCTGAGAGATATACCAGTCAGTGGCATAATAACTCAACACGACCACGCGCACATCTGTACGGAATCCTTCAACCTCCTGAATATACCAAAGCGGGAAAGTGTCATTATCACCACCGGTAAAGAGTATGGCATTCGGAGCACATGAGGCCAGGAAGTTTCTGGCAGAGTCTACAGAGAAATATCTGTTGGAGCGGTCATGATCGTCCCAGTTTTCGGCAACCAGAATGATAGGTGCTAAAGACCCAAGTGCCAGGGTTCCTATGACCAGTGATTTGCCTCGTTTGGCTAGGGCGCTACCAATGGCAATCATTGACAGACCAATCCAAATGGCAAAGGCATAGTAAGAACCGGCATAGATATAATCCCGCTCCCTTGGTTCAACTGGCGGGGAATTCAGATAAATTACCAGTGCCACACCGGTAAGAATAAACAACATCAGCGTTGCACTAAAGCCTTTAGGGTCCCGGTTGAATTGGAAGAAGAAACCAATCAGCCCGAGGATCAACGGAATCATATAGTACTGATTCCTTCCCTTGTTATTCAGGATTACATCGGGTACTCCTTTATTGCTAGAGACCGGGCTTAACCAGTCTGCATCCTGAATGTCACTTTCACGTCCTGAGAAATTGAAAAGGAAATACCTGAGGTACATATGTCCAATTTGATGTGAGAACATGAAGCGAATGTTGTCTCCAAAACTTGGAATCTCATTCGGACGAACTCCAGTGACCTGCATGTATTTTTCCGCATGACCCGGAGCTGAGCTCCACATCCTTGGCAGGAAGGTGGTGTAGCGTGAATCGTATTCATAGTCCAACTTGTGGTCGGCTACCTTGTAAGAATCTTCGGCTTTGTAATAAACAGGAGCACCTTCGATATAGTCCTTCACCGGAGCATTAAAGTATTGACCATACACCAAAGGACGGCTTCCATACTGTTCACGCTTAAGGTAGGATACAAAGGTCATTACATCCTCAGGGTTATTCTGGTCAATCGGTGGATCAGCTCTTGATCTGATTAGGATCAGTGCATAACAGGTGTAACCTATTAGTACAAAAGCCATGGAAAGAATGAGGGTATTAAGATTCACCATATCACGTTTTACAGTGAATCGGAGTCCCCAGATAATGGCTGCAATCACCAGTAAAGTCAGAAACAAAGCGCCTGAACCGAATGGTAACCCAAAAGTATTCACAAAGGTGATTTCAAACTTACCGGCAATACTTGGCAGACCGGGAATAATGAATGAGTTGATAAAGAGTACCAGGAATAGACTGAAGCCCAGGGCTGCAATACCTCCCAACCAGGTGGGCTCTTTGAATTTCTTGAAGTAATAGATGAGGCCCAGAGCGGGTAAGGTTACTAATACCTGAAGGTGCACACCGGTCGAAAGACCAATCATATAGGCAATGAACAGAAGCCATTTGTTAGCCCTGCTCTCATCTTCTACCAATTCCCATTTGAGGATGGCCCAGAATACTACTGCGGTAAAGAAGGAAGACATGGCATAAACCTCGCCTTCAACTGCTGAGAACCAGAAAGAGTCGGTAAAAGCAAATGCCAGTGCACCAACTGCACCAGCACCGGTTAGTAATAGGGTTTGCAAAGAGGTTTCTTCTCCCAGCTTCGCCTTCAGTATTTTTCTACCCAGAAGAACGATAGACCAGTAGAGAAAGAGAATGGTGAATGCTGAAGCCATGACACTGGCCATATTCACCCAGTAGGCTACTTTGGTGACGTCTCCAAATGACAGAAAGGAGAATAATCGACCAATTAACATAAACAGTGGAGCACCAGGAGGGTGAGATACCTCTAATTTGTAGGCTATGGCAATAAACTCCCCACAATCCCAGAAGCTGGCGGTCCTTTCAACGGTAAGCACATAGGCAATCATTGATATCACAAAAACTGCCCAGCCTGTGAGATTATTAATCTTCTTGAAATCTGTCATTTAAAACCTATTTAAGGCGTGAAAATAGTAAAAATATGATAGGGCTCAGGTTAAAAATTATTAATCGGGGTCAAATTGAAATTTGCCTTCAATTATTAATAAACGCTAATGTAGAACCAAAGCCACAGTAGAAAGAGTGGAACGTAAGAAGTGGCGACTATGGCATTGGCTACTGATTTTTTCTTACGGGCGGCAAAGTCAACACCATAACTGAGTACTACCCAATAAATAATTTCGAATACATTCAGCTGTTGATTGGCATACCAGAATTGGTCCCGTACCTCATTGTGATCGAAGAAGTTCATATAAGAAAGTGGGTAGAATGCAGTATAGTCCCAGTAAGTCGGGTCAGTTTCTATAAACAGGAACCAGAAAATTTTGATGAGTGTAGGTACAAAAAAGACTACCTCGGCTATCATGGCAATGCTCCAGCACTTTTTGTAAGAGACATTATAGCCCCACATAAAACAGCCCACCCATAAGATAAAACCTACAATGGTAAATTTGAGTCCGTAGACAACCGGAATGCTCAACATTTTAAATCCGGCAATGATTCTGAATATCAAAGCTTGCGGACCTTCCAGAAATTTAAATGCCGCGATTTCGTTAACTATGGCAGTCTGTTGTACATAGACCAGCAGGAAGTAGATGAGGCATAGCGCAACAAAAAAGAAAAACTTGTTGAAGCTGGTTAACTCTCTAACTTTCAGTTCCAGTGGACTATATTCTCTTGGCATTCGAAACTATTTAGGGTAAAAGTACGATTTAAGGACGAAGCCTGTAAGAAATTTGTGTCAGTGCATGGCTATTGGATTAAGCGGCTGTAATTTTGCCTGAATACTGATAATGAAGAAATTAATTTACATAGGTCTGTTGATATTCGGAGTGCTTGCCTTTAAAGCACCCAAAGCTGTGGCTGCTCAGACCCCGGGCGATTCAACAAATTACTTGCTGCTCAACATGGCTTTGCAGTTGCAGATCACCGATGCAGTAGACAATATGTACAACTTCAAATTTCGGGAAGCAGAAGTTGAATTCAACTGGATTAAATACAACTACCCCGAACATCCCCTAGGATACTTTCTATACGGCATTAGTACCTGGTGGCAAATGATGCCTAATCTTGATAAGGAGTCTCCATTAGGCGAAGAGTTTTTGGCCTATATGGATTCTACCATTATGAAGGCAGAAGCTATGTACGATCGGGATGAAGATAATATTGAGGCCGCTTTCTTTTTGGCCGGTGCTTATGGCTTCGAAGGAAGGTATCACTCAGAAAAGAAAAACTGGATGAGGGCAGCTGGGGCAGGAAAGAATGCCCTGAAATATCTCGAAATCACTCAGGGCAATGAAAGCTTTAGTCCTGAAGTACTGTTTGGAGATGCACTTTTCAACTATTACTCTATTTGGATTCGAGAGAATTACCCCATGTTAAGGCCGGTACTTTTCTTCTTTCCCAAAGGAGACAAGGAGCTGGGCCTGAAGCAGCTCGATGAAGTTTCCAAAAATGCCTTTTACACCAGAATCGAAGCCATTTATTTCCTGATGAGGATTAAGGCTTTCGAGAGGGATGAAACCTACGATGCACTAAGGCTGGGAGAAGATATGCACAAGAAATATCCCGATAACCCATACTTCCATCGATTCTACGCGCGAATGCTCTACACCACAGGTCAGTATGATGCTGCGGCTAAGCAGTCAGCCGAAATTTTGAAAAGGATTGAAGCAGGAGAGACCGGCTATGAAGAGGTCAGTGGCCGATACGCCAGTTTCTACCTCGGTCATATGAGTAAGCTGAGAGGTAATCAGGAAGAAGCCAGGAAATATTTCCGTCAGGTAATTGATTATACGGAAAGCCTGATTGATGAAGAAGATTCAGGCTATTATCTCTATTCTCAGATGTACTTAGCTGAGTATGAAGTGGAGGAAGGATTGTATGATCAGGCCCTTGATCGCATCGACATTATTCGCGATAATACCCGTAGGAGAGATAGTCTCAATGAAAAGGCCAGGGAGCTGAAGAAGGTGATTCGAAAACGGACATAATTCTGCTGAAGGTTTCTTTGTTTTCTTTTCTAAAATATTCTTCGATATTTATACATTTGTACCGAATTATATTTTGTCACTAACTTTTATACTGTGAATCTCAAACTAGATAAGATTGATAGAAAGATCCTCGACATCTTACAGTCGAATGCGAAAATCACGAATGCGCAGCTTTCTAAAGAAATCGGGCTCTCACCTGCCCCAACTCTGGAAAGGGTTAAGAAATTGGAAAATTCAGGTATCATTAAGAGTTACCACGCCAAATTAGATACCGATAAGATTGGTATGGGAGTGAGCACTTTTGTGTATGCCACACTGAAAGGTCACAACAAACACAATATTGAGATCTTCCTCGATGCCATTAACAAAATTGATGAAGTCATTGAGTGTCATCACGTGACTGGCTCAGGCGACTTTGTGCTGAAAATCATAGCGAAAGACATTGCCTCATATCAGCAATTGATGCTTGAAAAAGTAAGTGATATTTCTGTGGTAGACAACTTGCAGTCTATGGTCATCCTCTCTACATTTAAGGATAGCAAAGTGATGCCAATCCCTGAATAGATTGTATGCAAAACACCCAAAAAAGAATTCTGGAAAAAGCTCAGATTGATCAGATCATTCGAAGAATGGCCTATGAGATCTATGAAAATAACTACGATGTCAAAAAGATATTCCTTGCAGGAATCGATAGTAATGGAGTAAAGATTTCCGAAATGATTAAAAAGGAAGTCAATGCCATTTCAGACATTCAGGTAGAGCTGATCAGAATAGATATTGATAAGGATGCGCAGAGTCAGCCTGTAGTAAGCTTCTCCAAAGAGCCCGATGTTCCTAATTTCACTATGGTGGTAGTAGATGATGTGCTGAACTCTGGCAGAACAATGGTGTATGCACTTGATCCTTTTCTAAAAATGCCTGTGAGAAACATTCAGACAGCGGTCTTAGTTAATAGAACTCATAAGCGTTTTCCCATAGCTGTAGATTATAAGGGGTTTGAATTGGGCACCACCATTGAAGAGCACATTCATGTTAAGCTGGATGAAGAAGAATATTCAGTTTATCTATACTAACTAACAAACCAAAACATACTTTATGGACAAGGAACAATTACAAGATTTATGGAATAGCATATCTGACATGGTTTACCAATACGGTTTGAAGATTGTCGGAGCTATTGCTGTATTAGTCGTTGGACGAATCATAGTAAAGGCAATCGTTAAGAAATTCACGAAGACCCTACAGAAGAGAGAGGTCGACCCAACGATTATTCCAACCATCAGGGGAGTTGTTAATGTAGCACTTATGGCTGCATTGATTTTCGCGGTAATAGGCATTGTTGGAATCCCGACTTCCGGTTTTATAGCCGTGTTTGGTGCGGCAGGTCTGGCCATTGGTTTGGCACTGCAGGGCTCACTATCAAACTTTGCCGGTGGAATTCTTATTCTTACCCTCAAACCTTTTAAAGCGGGCGATTTTGTGGAAGTGAATGGTGAATCGGGTACAGTGCACTCGGTTACAATTATCAATACCATTCTCAAGACTCCCGATAACAAAACAATTTATCTGGCCAATGGATCAGTTGCTGGTGCTAACATCACCAACTTTACCCTTGAGCCTAAAAGAAGGTGGGATAAGGTTTTTGGAATAGGTTATGAAGATGATTTCGACAAGGCAAAGAAAATCATCATGGATTTTCTTGAAGCCGATGAAAGAGTACATAAAGATCCTGCTCCCTTTGTAAGAGTTGGAAATCTGGGAGACAGTAGTGTAGATATTACCGTAAGAGCCTGGGTAGATACTGCAGAATACTGGAACCTGAACTGGGATATGATCGAAAAAGTGAAGAAAGAATTCGATAAACAAGGTATCTCCATTCCGTTTCCTCAAAGAGACGTACACGTCTACAATCATTAGTTTATACCAAGTAATTACTCATAAGGGAAAAGCAAAACCATGCATTCAGGTGTTGAGTTTTGCTTTTTTCTTTTGGGCTGAATACTCATACGAATACTTCAATAATTTAAATTTTCTATTTAAGACTTTCTCATTTGAGTTTTAGTATTAAATTGTTATAACGATTTAAACTTAAAATAAAAATGAAAAAAGTACTACGGTTTGTTTTGGCCCTGTCATTGCTGATTTCTGGGGTTCCCCAGCTGAATGCTACCTGTACAGTGCGCGTTTCATGTGGGTCTAATGAAAATGATTTTATTGAATGTTCGGGAAGTGGTTGCAAGAGAAAAAAGAACAAATTATTTCCTGGTGACAGTTGGGTTATGTGTGATGGAGTAAAGACCTACTGTGAAGGACCAACACCGGAATAGGAGATTCTTTTAATCATACGAGCTGATGCAGACAACGGTAGAGTTGAAACTAACTATTGTTATTTCTGTGTGTTCCCTTTTCACTTTGTTCTCATGTTCTGTAAAGTCTACTGATTACCCTTTGACTTTAAAGATGAACAAAGTAGAATCCTACTTTACCGAGTCGGACTCCGTCTATATTTCAGATATAGCAGATATTAATCTCTTTGATTCCGCTATTGTATTATCCGAAAGAGAGAGAAACAGGGTTCTTATACTGGGAAATGAATTATCCATCGATACCATTGTTGGTCGATTTGGTGATGGTCCAAATGAGTTCAGTGATATTGGAATTATAGCCCCATCGGATGAGGGTATTTATGTTCATGATCCGGGTCACAGTGTACTGAGGTTGTATAACCAAGAGTTTGAGTTGATTAGAAGTATTAGGATAAATACTAGCGGAGAATATATCTATAACCTTTCCAGCTTTAAAAATAAAATATACTACTCTACTTCACATGACACAGTCGAGGCACCAATTGTTGAATTTGATTTGATAGATGAGACTTTTAGATATCATGGAGAGTTCCTATCCGAAATTGAAAACAAATGGCAGAGGAGGATTAGAAGTGAAGGTTACATTTTTAAAGTAGGTGGTTCTTTTGTCCAGGTTTTTCCAACTGAACCCCAAATAAGGCTCTTGGACAATAATTTTGAGCTTTTATCAGTGCTAGACTTGACTGATTTAGATTTATTGAAAAACTCAATTCTTCGATCTGAGGATATTTACCTCAACAACAACTCAACAATTCTGATGCTTTTTGCGGACGTTTTCTGTCTTGATCAATCCATCTATTTGGCCACTTATCAGGATTTCAGAGTTGATGATTACAATTCAGGGATTCGCTTTAAAAGGCTGCTGAATAAAGTGATTAGAATAGACTACGACTCCATAAAGGAGGAAATGGAAATAGGTAGAATAATTGACTTGTCGAATGGAGGGGGATGGTATGAACAAATTCTTCCCATTTCCAATGAAAGAATGTTTGCCTTTGATGCGCTTACCAATGAGTTACATGAGTTTGCTTTTCAGGATTAGTGTGCTAGGCCTGGTCTTTTTTTGTTTGATCAATTGCAGTGGCAAGACTACCAGGAATAAGGAAGAATTATCTTTTCCTGAAAAGTCGCCAAGGGAATTCTCAGGAGTGAAGAAAAACATTGTAAATAAACAGGCTAAGTTCTTAGGTAAGATTATTGACTCTCAACAGCTCCAGGAGAATGGTTTATACTTTTACTATTCAGGCTATGATTGTGGCAATTGTGTTCAGAAGGGCTTTGAAATTATCAGAAATTTATCCGAAGCGGGTGTTTCTACTATTCCGATTGCTTTTCAAACGAATATTGGTCAGGATCAGATTTATTATGACTTTAAAGATCGTATCTACATTGATCAGGGAGATTATTTGCACGACAACTTCAGTTTCATTCCCACGCCCTTCTTTATGATTACCGATGAGGCTCTCAGGGTTGTTGATATTTATATTGTTCAAAACATTGATGGAGACACGGATAGTCTGAGCTTCTTTACCAATCAAAGAATTAAGGTCAATAGATAGTTTAAAACTACATTTCTTCAAAGCTTCGGGTTTTAACCATGTGCAATACATTCTTGATGCCTAATACTATTCGCAAGTACAAATTTGAGCGCCAGAGTAGGTCATTTAGTTAAAGGGGTAAATGCTTATATTTACCCCTTTAACTTTTACGGCATGTCTATTCATAAATCAGATATAAAAAAGATTACCACTCACCAATTACAGGCTATGAAAGAGCGGGGAGAGAAGATCTCCATGCTAACCGCCTATGACTTCTCCATGGCAAAACTGATTGACAGTGCGGGGATTGATATTCTGCTGGTAGGTGATTCCGCTTCGAATGTGATGGCAGGTCATGAGACGACCTTACCAATTACGCTCGACCAAATGATCTATCATGCCAGTTCAGTGATTCGGGCAGTCAACAGAGCTTTTGTGGTGGTAGATATACCCTTCGGATCTTATCAGGGTAACTCCTCAGAAGCCTTGAGGTCTGCAATCAGAATCATGAAAGAGTCTGGTGCCCATGCTGTCAAAATGGAAGGTGGTGCCGAAATCAAGGAATCTATCACCAGAGTACTGAGCGCAGGCGTACCTGTTATGGGGCATCTCGGTCTTACTCCACAGTCTATTTATAAGTTTGGAACCTACGCGGTTAGAGCGAAGGAAGAAGAAGAGGCTGAAAAACTAATTGAGGATGCTAAAATACTGGAAGCCTGTGGATGCTTCGGAATTGTACTGGAGAAAATTCCGGCAGAACTGGCCAAAAGAGTATCAGAGGAAATCAAGATTCCGACCATTGGAATTGGAGCCGGACCTTATACCGATGGGCAAGTATTAGTTATGCACGATATGCTCGGAATCACCGCTGAGTTCAAACCAAGATTTCTGCGGCAATATGCCCAGGTGGGCGATATGATCAATGAAGCTGTTCAGAATTATGTGAAGGACGTGAAATCAGGTAGCTTCCCCAATGAAAAGGAAAGCTATTAGCCTACCAAAATGCTAGATTTTATTACATTGCGCGTCCTAAATTTTTAATAAAGAAAATTCAAAAGCTTAATCATGAGTGAACAAAAGATAACCATCAATAATGGTGTGCTGAATGTTCCCGACAATCCAACCGTACCTTTTATAGAAGGTGATGGAACGGGTGTTGACATTTGGCCTGCTGCGAAACATGTTTTGGACAGTGCTGTTGTTAAGGCCTATAATGGTGCCAGGCAGATTCAGTGGAAAGAAGTTCTTGCTGGTGAAAAGGCATTTAACGAAACCGGAGAATGGATGCCGGCAGCTACTCTTGATGCTTTCAGAGAGTATTTGGTGGGTATTAAAGGGCCATTGACCACACCTGTAGGTGGTGGTATCAGGTCGCTGAATGTAGCCCTCCGTCAGGAGCTTGATTTGTATGCCTGTGTTCGTCCTGTGCGTTGGTTCGAAGGAACTCCTTCACCAGTGAAAGAGCCGGGTCTTTGTGATATGGTTATTTTCAGAGAGAATACTGAAGATATTTATGCTGGTATCGAGTTTGAAAAGGGAACGGAAGACGCTACTAAGTTTGCTGCTCTGCTGAAAGAGAACTTCCCTGCCAGATATAAGAAAGTTAGATTCCCTGACACTGCCGGATATGGTATCAAGCCGGTATCTGAAGAGGGTACACATAGACTGGTGAAAGCAGCTATCGACTATGCTTTTGCTCAGAAGAGAGATTCTGTAACCCTGGTTCACAAGGGTAACATCATGAAGTTCACCGAAGGTGCTTTCAAATCATGGGGCTATGAACTGGCTAAAAATCAGTATGGCGCTCAGGACTATGAAGGTGGTCCATGGCAAATCATCGAAAAGGATGGTCATCAGGTAATCATTAAAGATGTTATTGCCGATGCTTTCCTTCAGCAAATCTTATTAAGACCTGCTGAGTATTCTGTGATCGCTACATTGAACCTGAATGGTGACTATGTATCAGATGCTTTGGCTGCTATGGTAGGTGGAATTGGTATTGCTCCCGGAGCGAACATTAACTACCTCACTGGTAACGCCATCTTCGAAGCTACTCACGGTACAGCACCTAAGTATGCAGGTCAGGACAAAGTAAACCCTGGTTCGGTGATTCTTTCAGGAGCTATGATGTTGGAGTACTTTGGATGGCAGGAAGCTGCAGATCTGATTTACAGCGGACTGGAAAAAGCCATTGCTTCAAAACGAGTTACCTACGATTTCGAAAGATTGATGGAGGGAGCAACCTTGCTCAAATGCTCAGAGTTTGGAGAAGAAATTGTGAAAAACATGTAAACAAAAGCCCCGTCAAGGGGCTTTTTTAATAAACAGTTTTTCCATGTCTAAAAGAGTCGTTCCATTTTTTCCTCTCAAGCTGGTTGCCTTTCCCGGAGAGCAGGTGAACCTCCATATTTTTGAACCCCGCTATAAACAATTGATCAATGAATGTCTGGAAAATGACCAGACCTTCGTCATTCCATTGTTCAATGAACATGTCATGGACTTTGGTAGTGAGATGAAAGTAGTTGAACTGGTGAAAAGATATCCGACTGGGGAAATGGATGTCATTACTCGCTGTCTTAATGCAGTTCAGATTTTTTCATTTAATGATAAGCTGGGCACTAAGCTTTATTCAGGCGGAGAGGTGGAAAGCATCAAAAATGTAGATGATCAACAGCCCAACCAATGGATTGAACTGAAGCAACTGGCACACCGTTTAATGGAAGTGCTCAAAATGGAAGCCAAGTTTGATGTGGAGCTCGTGAAGAATTCCTTTGAGTTGGCACATAAATTAGGCTTATCTTTGGAACAGGAGTACGATATGCTTCAAATGGTTCGTGAGTCGCAAAGGCAGACTTACATGATCAATCACCTGAAAAGGGCTTTGCCATTGGTAACAGAAATGGAAAGAGCCAAAGAGAAGATTAAGATGAACGGCCATTTTCAGCATCACGATCCGCTGAATTTTTAAATATGATCGAAAGTAATCTTTCAGAATTCGGTACAATTTTACTTTTCATTCTGGGTGCACTGGTCTTCGCCCTTACTATGCTTTTTGTGGCCAAATTGCTTAGACCCAACAGGCCCAACTTCGAAAAGCTCACGACCTACGAATCTGGTGAAGATACCGTTGGCTCAGCCTGGGGGCAGTTCAACCTGAAATTCTATATCGTTGCTCTAATCTTTCTGCTCTTTGAAGTAGAAATCATATATCTTTTCCCATGGGCCATTATCTTCGGAGATAAGGCCATGATTGAGGGAACCGACTGGCAATGGGCATGGTTTGCATTGGCAGAAATGGTGATTTTTATTGTGGTTTTGGCGCTCGGATTGGTTTATGCCTGGAGAAAGGGATATCTCGATTGGGTGAAGCCACAGCAAAAGCCTGCTGATTTCGTTTCCAAAATTCCTTCAGAAGCCTATAAAAAGTATATGGATTAATGGGATTGTTAGATCAAAAACTGGGACAGGGAGGTATTATTATCTCCAAACTGGAAGACCTGATCAATTGGGCCAGACTTTCATCTATGTGGCCTATGGGCTTCGGTACCGCCTGTTGTGCCATTGAATTCATGAGCGCCCAGTCTACTCCATACGACCTTGACCGCTTTGGTGTAATTCCCAGAGCAAGTCCCCGGCAGTCCGATGTTATGATTGTGGCCGGAACGGTAACTTTCAAAATGGCCGATCGGGTAAGAAGACTCTATGAGCAAATGGCCGAGCCACGCTATGTTATTTCCATGGGCTCCTGCTCTAATTGTGGCGGGCCATACTGGGAGCATGGCTATCATGTGGTAAAGGGAGTCGACAGAATTATTCCTGTAGATGTATATGTGCCCGGATGTCCTCCAAGACCCGAAGCGTTGATCGGAGGGCTCATCAAGCTACAGGACAAAATCAGAAGTGAATCGATAGTTGCTCCAAAGGCGGTTGAAAAAATATTGGCAGCAAGTGAAGGCTGAGGAAATCAAAATATGGCTGGAGAAAGAGTTCAGTGGAGCTGAATTCGGGTTGGTTGAAAATGCCAGTCCGCAGGGTTTGGTGGTGCCATCAGATCAACTGATCGCCATCATGCAGTGGCTCCATTCTGACAGCAGGCTCTACTTCGATATGCTTTCTTGCATCACCGGACTCGATAACGGTCCAGAGGTTAATACTATGGAGGTAATCTATAATCTCTATTCCATACCCCATGACTTCCATCTCATGGTTAAGGTGATACTCGATCGTGAGAAACCGGCAGTAAGTACACTCACGAATATTTGGAAAACAGCCGATTGGCAGGAACGAGAAGTTTATGATATGTATGGCATTGACTTCAAAGGACATCCGGATTTGAGAAGAATCTTAATGCCTGCCGACTGGGAGGGATATCCCCTGAGAAAGGACTATCAGGAGCAGACCTATTACAGAGGAATGAAAGTAAAATATTAGTGGCAAATCAGGTTCAATACATATTCGACAACGAAAATCTGAATAAATCAGAGCCTCAGAAATTCCGTCAGGAAGATATGAAGCACGATGAGATGATTGTCAATATTGGTCCTCAGCACCCATCTACTCATGGCGTATTGCGCCTGGAAGTCATTACCTCGGGAGAGCAAATTGTAGAGGTCGTTCCCCATCTCGGCTATCTGCACCGCTGTTTCGAAAAGCATGCAGAAAACCTGCCTTACAATCAGACCCTACCCTTCACTGACCGTATGGACTATCTGGCCGCGATGAACAATGAGCTGGCCTTTGCGATGGGCGTTGAGCGTATGCTGGGAATTGAAAAGGAAATACCTAAGCGGGTAGAGTATATCAGGGTAGTCGTGGCAGAACTCAACCGACTGGCTTCGCACTTTGTGGCTTTGGGGAGCTACGGTATGGACCTGGGAGCAGTTACCGCCTTTTTCTGGATGATGCGTGACCGTGAGCATATTCTCAGATTATTAGAATGGGTTTCCGGTGCCAGAATGCTCTACAACTATATCTGGGTCGGTGGTTTATTCTATGACCTTCCTGTTGGTTTTGAAGAAAGATGTCTCGAGTTCGTTCAGTACCTTAAGCCCAAGTTGAAAGAGTTGGAAAATGTGGTGATTGACAACACCATATTTGTGAATCGAACCGCCAATGTTGGGGTGCTCCCTAAAGATTTAGCTATCAATTATGGAATTACCGGACCCATGCTTCGAGGTTCCGGGCTAAAATTCGACTTGAGGAAAGTGGATGCATATTCCGTTTATCCTGAGATAGATTTCGATATCCCTGTTGGCAAGGGTGAAATGGGTCAGCTGGGGGATTGCTGGGACAGAACCTGGGTACGCGTACAGGAATGCTATGAGTCACTTCGTATCATTGAACAGTCACTGGAAAGACTCACTAAAGAACACAAACGCGACAGAGACTTTGATCCCAGAGCCATGGTACCTAAGAAAATCAGGCCTAAAGCTCAAGATCTTTATGTACGTGCTGAGAATCCGAAAGGAGAGACCGGTTTCTACTTTAGAGCTGATGGTCGTTCAGATATACCTTTCCGTTGTAAAGCGAGGGGAGCCAGTTTTGTGAACCTGTCTATTATCAATGAGTTGGCGAAAGGAGGTCAAATTGCTGACCTGATCGCAGTTATTGGGTCAATTGATATTGTCTTGGGAGAGGTAGATCGTTAAAGTAATTCTCTCAGATTGTTCTCTCTGACATAAGCCCTGCGACCTTTCCATTTGATTTCGTACCAAATGTCTTTCTTGCCAATCACTTCCACTCTATGCCCTTGCCCGACTACCTCTATCAATTCAGCTGCCGCAGAAGGTCCGCTCATGAGATAGGCATTGCTCTGTATAATCAGCGCCTTGGTCTTGTTCGAATTGAGGTTAACAGTATAGAAGATGAGCGCCAGAATAATAATTAGACTAATTGCCAGGCTTGGAGATTTCGTCTGGTGTTTCTTTAATTTTCTAAAAATCATAGCCAGTATAAGCAAGGCAAAGGCAAAGAGTACTCCCAGTATTTGAAGCTTGTAATCTTCAACTACTTTCCTGGCCTGATCGAACTGAGACATGTCATAACCTTCCAGTCCATTGACACTGGCCAATTGTTCCATTTTCTTCAGAACTTCCTCATCCCCAGTGAGTCTGTAATAATCGCTGAGGTAAAGAAATGTCTTACCCAGGTTTTCCATGGCCTCATTACTATAAGCCATCTTGAGTAACATGGCAGGTGTAGCTTCCTGTTGCTCTTCATAGATCTGCTCATAAATTCTTAGGGATTGCGTGTACCTTCTGGCAGAAAACAAAGAATCTGCATTATTAATATCTTCTGTAACTGACTGGCATACAGCTGTTTGAAAAGAAAAAACAATTCCTATGAATATTAAATTTATAAATTTGAAAGTCCTGTTTTGCATTTTATTTCTAAGGTCTTACCTTTGCACTCGCAATTAAGGAAAACGGCCTTAATTACCCAATTAAAACTTCTTGATCTGGTAGCTCAGTTGGTAGAGCATCTCCCTTTTAAGGAGAGGGTCCTGGGTTCGAGCCCCAGCCAGATCACTTCCCAAAACCTCAGAATGTTTCTGAGGTTTTTTTGTGCCTTATTTTTCGTAAAGCACCCGCTATCTATAATATTTTTTGTGATTAAGGAAGCTCTTTTCTGTTGAGCATTGCGCATTTCGCCATTTGTTTTTTGAGCGGTCAATTTTCGACAAACTACGAAGGATTAACCGGACGATTATTTTTTAGTTAATCAGTTTTACTTAGATTTAGCGATTATTAACATTTCTCTTGAAGAAATTAACCGCCATATCGCTCCTCGTTTGCCTGGCAGTATACCAGTTCGGATACTTTGCTGCAGACTTTTGGGTGGGCAAGCATATCGAGAAGAAATGGTCAGATCAAATCTATGCTGAGACCCTTGATCACAGCAATATCGAATTGATTAAAGTACCCATTACAGTTCCTTACATGCCCGATGATAAGGAGTTTAAAGTGGTAAACACCTCTTACGAAAAGGATGGTCGTTTCTACAGAGTGCTGGAGCAGCGTTATCGAAATGATACGTTGGAAATGAAGGTAGTGGCAGATAGCTACAAAATTTCATTAGAAACTGTCATTAAAGATTGGGTGGCTACTATGGGCAATGACCTTCAGTCCGGTACCATGGGTAAACTACAGGTAAAAGTCTTTTCCAAAGAATTTAATATCTCAAAAATCGTAATCGAAAGAAGTGCATCGTTCGGTTTACTTGATGAATTTACTCACTTCGAGCTAGAGCAGTTCTACACTAACCCACGTCTCGAAGTTCCTACAGAACCGCCACAACAGGTTTAATCAGGCCTCTGGAAGAAACTGAGGTCGCTCTTACAGAAGAGTGCTTACCCTCACGTTTGCTGATTTCACTGATATTTCTTGAAATAAGGTAAACAGGTATCATTTAACCTGCCCTGATCCGATTTTTTTCGGGCGTTAACTGATACACGCTGATCACCCTCAATTCGAATGTTTAGTCGAATCGGCTGAATTCGGTCAAAGTGCTTATAAGCCTTGTCCGGGTTAACCTAATCATTGAATTTTTTAACTGAGTCCGCAAGCCAAAAGCGAGTGGGCTAAAACTGAAACTCGTATTCCGTTTTGAAAATGTGAATCAACCTGGTCGAATGGAGACTGCTTGCAGTCAAACACTCGAATTTTTTCCAGGATTTTTTTGAATGGATGATGGGGTAAACCATTGAATCAACTTTAACCATGAAAAAACAAAAACAAAGAGTCATTGGCTTGCTGGTCGGTTTGTTACTGACTTCCGGCCTTCAGGCACAAACACCAAGTGACGCTGTCATGATGGGGTCACGCATGATCTGTATTCTGCTCGACTATCGTCAGGGCAATTTCGATCAATATTGGGAAGGCTCATCCTTAAGAGAAAATCAAACTATTGCCGAAGTAAGCAGAAGGTCAATACTGGCTATGGCAGCCATAGGCATCACTAACGACCTGAATGTATATGTAGGTCTGCCTCATGTTAAAACAGAATCTTCAACCCCCAATGGAGGAAAATTTGCCGGAGTAAGCGGCTTTCAGGACTTTACTGTTGCGGTGAAGTATAAGGCCTTTCAAAAGGAAATGATGAATGGCGAGCTGAGAATTTTGGGAACCATCGGGTTTTCTGCTCCTGCCACTAATTATCTGGCCGACTATAAACCGTATTCTATCGGAAACGGTGCCCCTGAGTTGAGTTACCGGGGAATTTTTCAGTACAAGCACAATAAAGGAATGTATGCAAGGGTAGCCGGAGCGTACCTGTGGAGAGGCTATTCTGAGGCGGAAAGGGAATACTACTATAATAATGGTAGCTATTATACCACCTGGATGGATGTACCCAATGCATTTACCATAGAGACCGTTCTTGGCTCATGGTTTATGCAAAATGCACTTCAGGTAGAAGTAAGTTACCTGAGTAGCAATTCCCTGAGTGGAGATGATATCAGAGCCTATAATGCGGCTCAACCTACCAATAAAGTGAACTGGGGTCGGGTAGGAGTATTGGCTCACTACTATATCAAAAGTGTGGAAGGTCTTGGCTTTGTGGCCTATTACAACCAGAACATCAGCGGACGCAATGCACCCAAGATGAGCACTGTCGGTGTTGGTGTTACCTATTTTTTCAACTTCCTAAAGCCTAAATCATGATCAAGAAACTGAAACTCATCCCAATATTCCTGATACTACTGGCTCTTGGAGCCTGTGACAAAGAACTACCTACTTATCTACCCTATGAAAGCTTTGAGTACAGCACCATGGATGCTAATGGAGGTACTTGGACACCTGTTTTACTCAATGCGGGTTCCGATATAGCTATTCCTGCCCCTGCTGATGTGAGCTCAGCGGCTTATCTGGCCGAGCTGGCCGATGTTGAAATGCAAATCAGTGAAATGACTGACTCCGAAAGAGAAGCATTGGCCTACTGGACGGACAATCCGGGCATTCGTTGGAATGAGATTGCACTTGAGCTTATCGCTAAGTACAATCTGATTCCTGGTCCAAATGACGATGGCTCATACACCTTGCCTAATCCGAATAACCCTGACGGCCCGCCACCATTTCCATTTGCACACCCTCCCTATGCTGTAAGAGCTTTGGCCTATATGTCGGTAGCTCAGTTCGATGGAATGATCTCGGCATGGCATCATAAATTCAACTACAACCGTCCGGCAGCATTTACCCAGAGCCAATCGATAGATTATGCTTATACAGATAATAATATTCCGGCCTATCCTTCTGAAGGTGCTGTTATCGCTGAGTCATCGAGAAGAGTATTGACCGCCATGTTTCCACTGGAAGCCGAGTACCTGCAAGAGAAAGCGGATGAACACCTGAACAGTATCTTACTTTCCGGAGGCTATGTGAGCAGCGATATTGAAGCCGGCCAGTTGATTGGTGAGGAAGTGGCCACACTCGCACTTAACCGCGCGGCCCAGGATGGTATGAGTAAGGCACAAACACCAAAGCGTGTTTCCGACTCAATAGCCAATGCGGCCATGGAAAGATTTGGCTGGATGTGGATTAACCAGGAGTTGCCACAAAGACCGGTAGGATTAACACCACTTTACGGTGAATTGGAAATGTGGAGTGTGCCCGATGTAGAACTCACCAGGGTAGCACCGCCACCAGCGATAGGATCAGATGAATACCTTCAGGATATAGAGCTATTGAAGTACTATGCCGATAACATGACGGAAGAGTGGAGAGCCATTGCCAATTTCTGGCAAGATGGTTTGGGTACCTACACACCTCCGGGTCACTGGAATGATATAGCCAACAGATACCTGGTGGGATATCGCCAAAACCCTTTACGGACTGCCCGAATTTATGCTTACCTGAATATGGCTATGATGGATGCCGGTATCAGTTGCTGGGATTCCAAATACTATTATCACTACCCGAGACCGATTCAGCAGATTGAAGGCTTTGAAACCATAGCCGGTACACCCAATTTTCCATCATATACTTCCGGTCATAGTGTGTTCTCAGCTGCCGCTGCAGAGATATTGGCATATGTATTTCCTCCCGAAGCCACAAAGTTTCGTGCCTGGGCAGAAGAAGCCGCCATTTCAAGAGTGTATGGAGGTATTCACTGGACATTCGATGCTACTGTGGGTACTGACCAGGGTATAGATGTAGCGAACTATACATTAGCCAGAGCGCAGAGTGATGGGGCTAACTAAGAAGAATAGTAATGAGTAATAAAGTTTATTTGATACTGATCAGTTTTGTTCTGCTGTCAATTCAGTTGAGAGCCCAAAACACATTTAATGTGCGAGGGCAAATTCTGGCTGAAAATGACAAGGAGCCTTTGCCCAAGGCTCTTATCCTGACTTCTGAAGGTAAGGGCACCCTGGCCGATGACCAAGGGTATTTTTTGCTGGACCTCAGCAGTCAGGTGCAGACCATTACTGTATCATATCTGGGATACTTCAAACAAGTTATTGAGCTGAACGGTGAGGATGCTGACTTGGGTGAGATTTACCTGAAACTTAATCCCACCAGTCTAAGTGAAATAGTCGTTACCGGTAGTTCCCAAACCTATAATGACGAATTCAAGGGGTCTAATTTTTCTCTGGACAAGAAATCATTGGAACTAAGCAACCCACTGAATACTGAAGAGATGCTGAGAATTGTTCCCGGAGTTAATATCGTGGGCGATATGGGCTTGTCTAACCGGCCAAACATCAGCATCAGAGGATCATGGGGAAGAAGATCCAAGAAGATCCTTCTCATGGAAGACGGTACGCCAGCCGCACCGGCACCCTACATTGCTCCCGGAGCTTATTACAATCCGGTAAGTGATAGAGTCCAGTCCATTGAAGTGTACAAAGGAGCCGACATGCTCCGGTATGGCCCCAACAATATGTATGGTGCTGTCAACTATATTACTGCCCTTCCGCCACAGAAGCCAGAACTTCGTTTGAAGCTGGTAGGCGGTGACAGAGGATACAGAACAGGGCTTTTCTCCTATGGAGGAACCTGGAACAAACTGGGAGCCCTGGTAGAAGCTGTTTACAAAGAGTTTGGCGGCTTCACCGATAATTCTTCCGTACAGGTGCTGAATCTGAATGCTAAGATATTTGCCGAACTGTCAGATAATCAAAGTCTTTACTTTAAAGTCAGTGGCCAGTATGAAGATAATCAGGCCTCATTGAGTGCCATTACGCCATTCACTTTTGAAACAGATCCCACGCAAAATCCATTTGATGCAGATCAGTTTACCATGCGCAGATATGGCCTGGACATCATCCATAAGTGGTTGCCAAATGCCAACCTGAGCCTGACCTCTAAAATATTTGCTACCGACTTTGAAAGAGACTGGTGGAGACAAGTGAATACTGTAATTCAGGCTTCACAGGTGCAGAGCTATGTAGGAGATCAGATTTACAGAGAGAGATACAGCTATCTGGACGAGGCCGATATCGGTGTCGATGATTTTGTCAGGGTAGGCCGTGTCATCAATGGTATGGAAAGCACTACCGACAGCCGATGGATTTTCACCGTCAGTGGGTTTAGAGAATTGCTGGAAGCCAAATGGGGAGATGTTGCCCGTCCGCATGAGCTGGAAGCCAGCTTCAAACTGCATCAGGAAGCTTACAATAATAGGTTCCTGGTAGCTAACAACTCACGTTGGTCCAGGAGTGGAAACCCTGCTACAGATCAGGAATTTGAGATGTGGTCAGCTTCCGGGTATGTAAGAAATCAGTTCAATCTCGATCAATGGAAGATCACTCCGATTCTGCGGATAGAACATGTGGAAATGTCTAGACAAGACCTCTTAGCACTTTCTGCTGACCCGAATATTCAAGGTCCTGATGACTATAAACTGAAGAATAATTACACCATTGCTCTGCCCGGAGCTACTGTAGAATACGAAATGGGAAGAGGTACTTTCTTTACCAGTGTCTACAGAGGCTTTATAGCACCGTCAAAAGTGTTCGGATTTTTTGTAGAGCGCAATGGGGTACTCACCAGCCCTAACCTGGGAGAGGATCTGAATATTGACCCTGAGTTGAGTACGAATGTAGAAGTAGGTTGGAGGGGTAATTTTTTGCCTGACGCACTATCGAGTCAGGTTACCTACTTCAATACTTCGGTAGATAATTTTGTGGCTGCCGGAGAAAACGAACTCTTCAGACAGCCGGGAGAAGTTAATATTCAGGGAATTGAGGCGGCCATGGCTGCTTCGCTGCTGCCGGTATCGAGCCGCTCACAACTTAAACTCGATGTCAATGCTACCATGATGTGGACCAAAGTAATGGCAGGAGCGGTGGAAGACAGAGACCTTTTCGGTCCGGTGGTGCATTCTCAGGCTACTCAAAATGAATTCATTGATAAGGTGAATACCAATAGAGCAGCCTATGATATCTATGTAGGTGACGGTCAGGGAGGAGAGGTACTACTAACCGATCAGACCATTGGCACTTCGGACTTTGGCAACATTACCAAGGCCATTTACAGAATGGGCGATGGTTTTATCGAAGATACTCAGGTGCCTTATACCCCGAAGTTTAACATTAATGGTAGACTCAATTATAGCATTGGCCAGTTCGAGGCAGGTTTCACCTTCAATTATGTGGGAGAGCAATATGCGGAGTTCGCCAATTTTGAGAATGAATCAGCAGACGGTGCTATTGGTAAGCTTCCATCTTTCTTCAACATGGATGCTCACCTGAGCTATGCCTTGCAAGTGAGAGGATTTAATAGCTTCAGGCTATTTCTCAATACCAAGAATTTCACCAATCAGATATACAGAAGTTCAAGACTCAACAGAGCTAATTCGGGAATTTTTCCGGGTGGCTTCAGACAAACCATTATCGGGGTCAATATGAGTCTATAGCATAAAGACATTCGTGCCCGAAAAGGGTACTAAAGTTTGCAATCGTTTAAGTTTACTTCCCACCGCCAAAGTGCAATCTGGCGGTGGGATTATTTTTTATAGCCTCCTGATATTACTTATTAGTTCTACAATTAGGAATTATATTTTCCTTACTCTACATTTAGGAAACTAATTTAAAACTATGAAAGGAACGTACCTGGGAGAGTTTGAAGAAATAGTGCTTCTCGCGGTCGGGATCTTGGGAGAAGAGGCCTATGGAGTAGCCATTAAACTTGAAATCGAAGAGAGAACCAGGAGAACACCAAGCATTGGAGCTCTTCATTCTGCCTTAAATCGCCTGGAGGAAAAAGGGTTTATCGAATCGCATGAAGGGGGTGCCACGAAAGAACGGGGTGGCAGACGAAAGCGCTTTTATAGAATTTCCATGGCAGGAAAAAAGGCGCTGATTAAGTCAAAAGAGCTGCGCAACGAAATGTTCGACCTCATCCCTAATCTCTCATTCACTTCCATTTAAGATGGGTAAAAACATAGGCCTTCCTAAATGGCCGGTTCGAATGCTCGAATGGCTATGTGCTGAGGAACACCTGGATATGATTCTGGGTGATCTGGAAGAACTGTATCAACTCCGTCTGGAGCAAAAAGGTCGGGTCAGGGCCAGGCTCCATTTTATCATAGATGCTTTTGATATGCTTCGTCCATTTGCATTAAAAAGGCCCAAAGGAAAACATAAACTCAAATCAACAATCATGTTCAGAAATTACTTCAAAATATCATTCAGGAATATGCTCCGGCATAAGGTCTATGCGCTCATCAACCTGGTGGGGTTGTCTATTGGGATCACCTGCTTCATGCTCATTTTCCTCTATATACAGGATGAGCTCAGTTATGATAAGTACCATGCCGATGCAGATGATATTTATCGCGTAGTGATTCCGACCTACAACTCAGATGGTGAACTGGGAGAAGTATTCGGTAATGCTTCTTTCAGAACAGCAGAATTGCTGAGGGGAAACTTCCCGCAGATCGAATCGGTCGTTCGGTTTAACCCATATAATTTTCCTGTCATTGAATACGGAGACAAGAAGTTTGAAGAGGGATTCTTCAACCTGGTGGAGCCCAGCATTTTCGATATCTTTTCCTTTGAATGGATCGAAGGGCAAGCTAAGGGAGCTCTTGATGAACCTTTCTCGGTAGTCATTACCCAGTCCACCGCAGAGAAGTATTTTGGGGCAGAAAGGGCCCTGGGTAAAACATTGAAGATCATAGACGGAGGAGACTTTCTCTTCAAAGTCACCGGAGTGGTAAAGGACTTTCCGGAGCAGTCTCACATGAATTATAACTTTCTGGGCTCATGGGCAACAGTGGCGGCCTGGGAAGATGTGAGTGGCAGAACCTACTACTTTGGCAATTATAACTATCCCACTTACATCAAGCTGGCAGATGATGCTAAGATTGAAAACGTAGAATCCCAGATTCCAGGGTTGATAGACCAATACGTAGCAGAGTTTCAGGGAATAAAGGCGAGTAAGCGATATGGTATGATTTTTCAACCGCTTACAGAGATTCGCCTAAAAGGGACACCGCTTACAGATGGGGCCAAACGCATTTTCTATGTAAATCTGTTTTTTGCCATTGGCTTGATGGTCTTACTCATCGCTTGCATCAATTACATGAACCTGGCTACTGCCAAATATGCCAATAGGTTGAAAGAAATTGGAGTGAGGAAGGTCATGGGAGCTGGTTCTGGAAGTATAGCTCAGCAGTTCCTGGTCGAGTCTTTAGTTTATACGCTCATTTCCCTATGCTTAAGTGTATTCTTTGCCGTCTTAAGTTTGCCATACCTGAACAGCTTTGCCGACAAGTCTTTAAAGATGGATTTCTTTTCTAATATGAGTCTGTATGTCTTCCTGTTGGTCATGGCGGTTTTTGTGGGCTTGTTGGCTGGTAGTTACCCTGCATTTTTCATGTCCAGATTCAAGACAATTAATGCCCTAAGAAACGGTAAGCTCAATATTGGTAAAAGGTCTTTGTTCCGCACCTCCATGGTAGTGTTCCAATTTATACTGACTACCTGCCTGATTGTCGGGGTCATTGTAGTGGATAAGCAATTGAATTTTATTCGCGATAAAGACCCTGGCTTCGATAAAGAAATGGTGGTTACTTTTTCGGCTAATTCTAATATGAATGAGCAGAGAGAGGTCTTCAAAAACAAACTATTGTCGGACCCTAAGGTGCTTAAAGCTTCCTTTTCAACCAGAGTGCCGACTGGTAGATTAGCAGATTCACAAGATGCTGCATTTCTCGACCCTGACGGAGTGAAAGATATTACCTTCAGGCTTCCATACATTAGAATAGATGACGACTTTTTAGAACTCTATGGTATTGAATTGTTAACCGGAAAGGAACTTCAGACCACTATACCTTCCGATAGTAATCAATCATTTCTGATCAATGAGACGGCTGTAAAAAAGCTGGGCTTTTCCTCTCCGGAAGCAGCCCTAAACCGAAGGTTGCAATATGGGAGCAAGAGAGGATTCATTACCGGAGTGGTCAAAGACTTCCACTTTGAGTCCTTTCATTCCCCTATCGAACCCATAATTTTTTATAACTCGCCAGAAATGGAGTGGACTGTATCGGTGAAAATAGCGAAGGAGAACACATCGGCTACTTTGGGTTTTCTAGAGGATAACTATAAGGTTTATAATCCGGACCGAAGCTTCGATGGTTCCTTTTTGACCGATAGCTTTGACCGTCAATACGAGCCGGAAAATCAAATGAGCAGGGTCTCGAAGGTATTTTCCACCCTGGCTATTTTCATTGCCTGTATCGGTCTAATGGGCTTGGTAAGCTATACGCTTGAACTCAGGGCTAAGGAAATCAGTGTCAGAAAAGTACTTGGGGCAACCATCCTGAGCATTTTACTGATGATCAATAAAAGCTATTCCAAAACCATACTGATTGCGTTTTTCGCTGCCTTACCGCTATCTGTTTATGCGCTTCAGAATTGGTTAGACTCATTTGCTTATCATATCGACATTGGTGCGGGGATTATTTCCCTTGCAGGGCTTGTCACATTCGCTATTGCTGTGATCACCATTTGCTCTCAGGCCATGCGGTTTGCCAGGTCAAACCCAGTCAAATGGCTGCGGAGTGAGTAGAGAATAATTTAGGTAATTGGCGTTAGTATTCTGAATTCTTTCAAATACTTTCGTACCAATGAGCAAACAGCGGCCAATAGGAATTTTCGATAGCGGACTGGGAGGTCTGACAGTAGCCAATGCGGTATATAGAAAATTATCTAAAGAGCAGTTGATCTATTTTGGTGATTCTGCTCACCTGCCCTATGGTGATAAATCGGCCGCTACTATTCAGGCTTACTCTGTAAAGATCTGCGATGTATTGCTTCAGAAAGGCTGCAAGCTCATTTTGATTGCCTGTAACTCAGCTTCGGCAGCCGCCTTTGAGCTGGTGAAGGCCTATGTGGGCTCCAAGGCCAAAGTGCTCAATGTAATTGATCCTGTGGTGAACTATGTAGCCGATAAATATACCGGAAAACATGTAGGGCTCATCGGAACCAAGCAAACCGTAGGTTCAGGAGTTTATGAGTATCAGCTCAAGCTGAAAGATCCGACCATTCGCTTTTCCGCACTTGCTACTCCCTTGCTGGTGCCGATGATTGAAGAAGGCTTCCACAATAACAATATTTCAGAAGCCATTATTGAGCAATATTTGAGCGATCCGATACTCCAGGGAATTGATACATTGATACTGGGCTGTACGCATTATCCGCTCATTAAAGATGAGATCAATAATTATTATCAGGGAAAGATTGAAGTCATTGATTCCTCAGTGATTGTTGCCGAAGCATTGGAGAAGTATCTGGAAGAAGAGGGGCTTTCTGCAGAAAACCTTGCTGCCGACCATGAATTCCTGGTTTCGGACATTACACCCTCTTTTGAAAAAGCAGCTGAATTGTTCTTTGGAAGAAAGGTGCCCCTGCAAAAACATATCCTCTGGGAGTAAGTTCTTTTAGCAAGTTCTGAACTAAATTTGGGTGAGTGAGATTAGTAGTCTATTAGAACAGTAGACTAAGGATTATCACATCCAAAAATTAAGTGTTTAATTTGCATTAAATAAGGGCAAGCAACAGCGTGTACGCATTTTTATTTTTCCTTAATTTTTTACTCATCTATACGGTTTTTGCTGTCTACGCAGAACGTAAAATATCCGCATTCATTCAGGATAGATACGGTCCCATGGAAACCGGCTATTATGGTCTGCTTCAGACAGTTGCTGACCTGCTCAAGCTGATTCAAAAAGAAGATATTGTTCCCTTTAAGGCAGACAAGAGATTATTCAAACCCGCTCCGGTTATCATCTTTGTGGCCGTCTTTGCAGGGTTTGCCGTGTTACCTCTGACCTCAGGCTTTGCCGGGTCTTCAGCTCAGATAGGTATCTTTTACCTCCTCGCCATAGTTTCGCTAGACGTTGTGGGTATCCTCATGGCAGGTTGGGGAAGTAATAATAAATATGCCCTTTGGGGAGCCATGCGTTCTGTAGCACAAATCATCTCCTATGAAATTCCTCTGGGACTGATGGTGGTTTGTGTGGTGATGATCTCACAAACGCTTAACCTGCAGGAGATTTCTTTTCAACAGGGAGTTTGGTGGCCTGCTGTAGACTCAGACGCAGCCAACTATCTTTTCGGCATTAAAGCCCTGGGTATCGAAACCACCCATGTAGGAGGAATTCTTACCTGGAACATACTCAGGTCACCGATTATGCTGGTGGCCTTCCTCATCTTCTTTATCGCATCACTGGCCGAAAGTAACCGTGCCCCCTTCGATATTCCCGAGGCGGAGTCGGAGCTGGTAGCTGGTTTTCACACAGAATATTCAGGCTTCAGATGGGCCATGATTATGCTATCAGAATATGGCATGATGCTATTGGTTTCTTTCCTGGCCGTTATCCTGTTCCTTGGAGGATGGAACTCCATATTGCCAAACATAGGTTCGGTGAAGCTGGCTGAATGGACCAGTGGTGAGCCGGGAACCATTGCCGGTCATGCCTGGGGAGCATTCTGGATGATTTCCAAGGCATTATTGCTGGTGATCGTTCAAATGTGGGTACGCTGGACCTACCCGAGGTTAAGACTTGATCAGCTCATGAACCTGAGCTGGAAATACCTGACTCCCGCATCAATTATTCTGGTACTTCTAAGTGCAGTATGGAGGCTGCTCATGATATGAAGGGCTATTGGAGAAATATCAGAACAGCTGTAACCACCCTGAAAACAGGGTTGAAGGTAACCGCAAAGCATATGAAGGATGCGCGTACACAGCGTACTGCCATTGTGCCTGCTGCTGATAATTACTTTGAGAAGCAGAATGCCATCTTCACAGTTCAGTATCCCAAGGAGAAATTACCGGTACCGGAACACGGTCGCTATAAGCTCCACAATGAAATTGACGACTGTATAGTTTGCGACAAGTGCGCCAAAATATGCCCGGTGGATTGTATTGAGATTATTCCTCTGAGAGCGGTCGAAGAAATCGGAAAAACCAGCGATGGCACCCCTAAAAGACTATATGCCGAGAAGTTCAACATCGATATGGCCAAATGTTGCTTCTGTGGATTGTGTACTACGGTATGCCCTACGGAGTGTCTGACCATGACCGATGAGTACGACTTCAGCGCTTATGACTTTGAAGAGCATAATGTGCCTTTCGCTAATATGACTCCTCTGGAAATTCTTGAGAAAAGAAAGGAACTGGAAGAGTACAACAAGCAGAAGGAAGCAGCAAAGGCTGTGAGGAAAGAAGAGATAGTTCCGAAAGAAAAGCCTGCTGTGGCGGTGGAGCCCAAATCAGCTTCCGGAAAGCCTGTGTTCAAGCCAAGAGTGCCCGGAGCCAAACCGAAAGTAGCAGTGAAGCCACAGGTTCCTAAGAAGGACGATGTGGAGGACAATAAGCCTAAAGCGGAAGAGGCTAAACCGAAGCCAAGGCCTGTATTCAAACCAAAGATTCACCCAAAACAGAAAACAGAAGGATCGGAAGAAAAGAAAGAAGAAGTACCCAAAAAGCCGGCTCGTCCAGTGATGAGACCGAAAATCAAACCTAAAGACACAGACAACGATAAGAAGGACTAATATGGAACTGGAAGCTATACTGTTTTATTTCTTTGCTGCCATTACCGGCCTTTCGGTGTTGTTCATTGTCTTTACCCGAAACATCCTCTATGCAGCTTTTGCACTGATTCTCACTTTTATTGGTGTGGCGGGATTGTTCGTTTTCATGGGGGCTGAATTCATTGCTATTACACAGATTCTGGTCTATGTTGGCGGGGTCTTAGTGCTATTAGTATTCGGTATTATGTTGACCCAGCGGTTAAAGGGTCAAAAACTTAAATCAGGGAGAAATCAGCTGTTCCTTGGATTCCTGGTTTCAGCCGGAATCTTTGCCCTGATGATTAAGTCCATTCATTCAGGGGCCTTTTCTAATTTACCCTGGATAGATCAGGAGCACACGCAGGAAGTAGAATTGAAGTCGTTCGGTCTTAGCCTGATGACGGACTATGTTTTGGCTTTTGAAGTGATTGGTATTCTCTTGTTGGTCGCACTGATTGGTGCGGTAAGAATTGCAGGCAATGCCAGAAAGGAGGGAGAAGATGCTGCTTAACACCATGCTCTTTTTAGGCGCTTTGCTCTTTTGCTCAGGACTGTTTGTGGTGCTGACCAAGAAGAATGCGATTATGGTATTGATTGGAATTGAACTCATGCTCAATGCAGCCAATCTCAATCTGGTCACCTTCAGCCGATTCGATCCTCAGGCCCTACAAGGTCAGATATTCAGCCTCTTTGTCATTACCATTGCTGCTGCGGAAGCAGCTGTAGCTTTGGCTATTGTGGTGAAGGTGTATAAATACTTCAAAACGGCCGATCTGGATAAAATCAACTCCATGCGCGGATGATCAATTTACAGGAGATCATATCGCCCCAGACATCAGCTTATCTGCCCTGGATAATGGCCTTGCTGCTGTTGCCACTCTTTTCCTTCCTCACGACAGGGTTTCTCAAAGAAAGAGCCCCATACTGGTCATCTATGCTTATGACCCTTAGTTTGGCTATTGGAGCCTACCTGGCCAGCCAGCTATGGAATCAGACTGTAACGGTGAGGGGGAACTGGTTTAAGCTGGGAGAGCATCAGTTTACCTATTCATTCTATCTGGATAAGCTGAGCCTGCTGATGACATTGATTGTCAATTTTGTGGCGCTGCTCGTGCATATTTTCTCAGTAGAATACATGAGGAAGGATGCGCATAAACCGCGTTATTTTGCCTATCTGGGTTTGTTTACCTTCTCCATGATGGGGATCGTCCTCTTCCACGATTTGCTCTTCATCTTTATTTTCTGGGAATTGGTGGGGCTTTCTTCCTACCTGCTTATCGGTTTTTGGTTTGAAAAGAAATCAGCCTCAATGGCTGCCAACAAAGCATTTATTCTCAACAGGATTGGTGACCTGGGTTTTATTACCGGGCTCATGATTCTGTTCACCCAGTTTCATTCGCTTGACCTACAGGCTGTCAAGAGCCTGATGGTTATGTCTGAAATAGAAGACGGTAACTGGGTGGTAGCCTTTATGCAGGGTGGCCGGGAAGTGATCAATAGCCTTGACGGCAGATGGTTAAGTGCTGCAGGAATTGCCCTGTTCTGTGGAGCTGTGGGTAAGTCGGCACAATTCCCATTGCAGGTATGGTTGCCCGATGCCATGGAGGGACCTACCCCTGTTTCTGCATTGATTCATGCTGCTACCATGGTGGCAGCAGGTGTATATATGCTGGCCAGAATATTTGTGCTGCTAGATGCTCAGGCATTGGAAGTAGTGGCTATTGTAGGAGCTGTTACGGCATTTATGGCGGCTATAGCGGCCCTTTCACAATTCGATATTAAAAAGGTGCTGGCTTACAGTACCATTTCTCAATTAGGCTACATGGTGCTGGCCATGGGAGTAGGAGCTTTCAGCGCAGGACTCTTCCACCTGATTACTCATGCCTTCTTTAAAGCAGGACTATTCCTCAGTGCAGGTATTATCATCCACCAGTTACATCACCTGGAAAAGGAAGGACAGAAATTCGATCCGCAAGATATGCGGGTCATGGGAGGCTTAAGAAACAAAATGCCCGTTACCTTCTTCGCCTTTCTCATTTGTTCTTTGGCCCTTGTCGGCTTACCGGGTTTTTCCGGCTTCTTATCAAAGGATGCCATTCTCTTAGACCTTGCCGTTTGGGCTGATATTAAAGGCGGAGGTTTTTATATTCCTGAAGTACTGGCCTTTATGACGGTTGTCTTTACAGCCTTCTATACTTTCAGAATGATCTTCCTCGTGTTCTTTGGAGATTTCAGATTGCCAACCATTCTGGGAGATCAGTCAGTAGCCGCTAAATTGAAAGAAGGCAACCTCTGGTTAACCATTCCGGCAGTAATCTTTGCCATCCTTTCTATCGGATTCCCCTTCGGCCTCACATTGAATGCCGATGATACCTGGGTGATGCAGGCCATTCAGACACCGATCTATCTGGTGCCGCAGGCTTACGCTGCCTACAGTTTGGTAGATGTACCTGAAGAAACTTTCCATGCCTTGCATGCTACGGTCAACACCGTTTCCATTCTACTGGCCCTGGCCGGTTTGGTCATTGCCTGGATATCTTATAAGCCCGGAGCCAAATTGCAGAGAACATTTGTGGAGAGAAGAGAACCAGTGGGGGTACTGGGGCAGATTTCATTCTATCATTGGTATCAGAATTCCCTGTACCAGAATATTATTCTCAAGGGCATTCTGGCTAAGTCCAGAGCGCTGGCCTGGTTCGATCTGCACATACTGGATGGTGCGGTCAACTTACTGGCCCGCATCAATGTGGTGATTGCTCATCTTACCGGTTGGTTCGATCGGGTTTTTATAGATGGTCTGGTCAACCTTACCGCTGCTTCAGTCGGAAAAGTGGGCCAGTTGACCCGAAGTATTCAGTCGGGAAATATTCAGGCCCAGGTACTGATCACTTTTGTATTCTTAATAACCTTAATTTTGCTGCTTGTAATTTAGCCCATGGAGCATCTACTGTCATATATCGTTTTTATTCCGCTGCTTGGTGCTGCTCTTATTCTGTTGACGCCAAAAGCTTATCAGCATTTGTACAGAGTATTGGCTATAGGTTCAACCGGCTTAACCCTGTTACTTACGCTTTATGCCATCAGTAGCTTCAATGGAAGTCTGAGCCCTCAGATCAGTGGGGAAGATAACCTCCAGATGGTGGTGAAGTCAGAATGGTTTAACCTCTCACTGGGTAACCTGGGGACACTCTCGGTCGATTACTTGATGGGGGTCGATGGACTGAATATCAGCATGCTCTTATTGGCTTCAATTGTATTGTTTATTGGGGCCATTGCCTGCTGGAATATTAAAGAAAAGCAAAAGGCATACTTCAGCCTTTACCTGCTGCTGAGTACATCCGTTTTAGGCTGTTTTGTAGCACTCGACTTCTTCCTCTTCTATCTCTTCTTCGAGTTTATGCTCTTACCGATGTATTTTCTCATTGGTATTTGGGGAGGTCCGAGAAGAGAATATGCTGCCATCAAATTCTTCCTCTACACATTGGCCGGATCTATTCTGATCCTGATCGTAATGATCGGACTGTACAATTCAGTGTACGATCCGGTGAAAACAGCCGAAGTAGCAGGCCTTAGCCTAAGCGACTACTCTGTCTCAGATATTCAGTCAATGGTGAGTGAGGGTGAAATTGAAAAAGATGCTTTGGTCAAGACATTCAATATGCTGCATATGGCTGATGCAGCGAATTATATTCCCGGCTCATTGCTCGATAAATACGGCCCAGTGGCTACCATACTGGGACAACCGGCCCGATGGATTGCCTTTCTGGCCATCCTCATAGGCTTTGCCATTAAGCTTCCGGCTTTCCCTTTCCATACCTGGTTGCCCGATGCTCACGTGGAAGCACCAACCCCTATTTCAGTGGTCTTGGCCGGAATTCTCCTGAAGGTAGGAGGCTATGGACTTATCCGAACCGCTTATGCCATGTTCCCTGATGCCGCTTTTCATTATGCCTGGCTTATAGGTTTCATCGGTATGTTCTCTATTATTTATGGAGCATTGAATGCACTGGCCCAAAAAGATCTTAAAAAGCTGATTGCCTATAGTTCAGTATCCCACATGGGTTTTGTGCTATTGGGATTGGCAGCAATGACCAGTGAGGGATTGAGTGGTGCGATTTACCAGATGTTCTCACATGGTTTGATTTCATCGATGCTCTTCCTCATTGCGGGAGTGATCTATGACAGAACCCATGACCGTATGATTGAAAATTACGGAGGACTGGCACATCAACTGCCCAGGTATACTGCCTTTGTGGGTATTGCCTTCTTTGCCTCCCTGGGTCTGCCCGGATTCAGTGGTTTTGTGGCTGAACTATTCGTATTCCTCGGTGCCTTTAAATCAGCCTCTGTGATTGGTGCTATTCCTGCCTGGATGGCTGTAGTTTCGACTTTGGGTTTAGTGCTGGCGGCAGGTTACTATCTCTGGACATTCCAGAAGATGTTCCTGGGTAAGTTCTGGGTGAAGGAGAAGAAATGGCTTCCTGCTTTGAAAGACCTGACCCTACATGAATACCTGATGCTGGTGCCACTGGTGATACTCATAATCGCTTTTGGTGTTTACCCGGCCTTGTTACTCGACCTGATCAATTCAGGAGTAGAATCTTTCATTAATCATTTAACTGCCTCCATCTAATGCCAGGAGCTGATATGCAAAGAGCCGATGAACTCAGTCAGCAGCTGCAGCGCCTGACGGAAGGGGTAGCATATCTATGGCCTGAAATTATTTTGGTAGCAGGCCTGCTATTGGTACTCTTATTCGACTTGCTATTCAAGCAAAGGAAAGACATTGGATTAGCCACCATATCAATTTCGGTGACCTCATTTTTACTGGTAGCCCAGCTAATTTTGTACAGGGTGGATATCGAAGTAAAAGACCTTTTCGAAGGGCTCTTAACGGTTTCTCCCGGAGCAGCTCTAATCAAAATTGGCTTTACACTCACCGCTCTGGTGGCCCTGGTGATGGCGGTTCATTCTAAAAAGCACTATCAGGAATACTTCAGTTCCAGTGAGTGGCTCATTGGTCTCTTCGCACTGCTATTAGGAGCCTTTCTCATGACTGCCAGCTCCAATTTGCTGATGATCTACATTTCTATTGAAGTAGTGTCCATTAGCTCTTACCTGCTTACAGGATTGGGCAGAGGGAAAAGAAAATCTGAAGCAGCCTTAAAGTACCTCCTTTATGGAGCGGCAGCCTCTGCCGTAATGCTCTATGGCATGAGTTGGCTCTATGGCCTCACCGGTTCGCTGGATTTATCGACCGATACATTTCTCGTAGGGTTGGCGGCAGCTCAACCGGCTACTGTCACTCTGGCTATTTTGATGATGCTGGCGGGAGTCTTGTTCAAGTTGGGCGCATTTCCATTACATATCTGGTCGCCCGATGTCTATGAAGCTACGCCTCTTCCTACAGTAACCGTCTTCTCTATTGTGCCCAAGTTGGCTGCAGTTTTTGTCCTTTTCAGGTTAGTGGCCGCGACACAGGTAGCTGAACTTGACTGGCAATTGTGGTTGGGAATCATCGCCATTGGCGGGATGACGGTAGGAAACTTCTCTGCACTTTGGCAAAGAGATGCCAAGCGAATGCTGGCCTATTCATCTATTGCCCACGCGGCCTTTTTGCTTTCCGGTATTTTACTGGCCGATCAGGCAGGTCTGGAAGCCACCGTCTTCTATGCCCTGGTTTACCTGATAATGAATCTGGCAGTGTTTTACCTGGTGCAGGTTTTCGAAAATAAAACAGGCTCTGTCAGTTATGAGACCTTTAATGGTTTGGGAAAGGTGATGCCCTATACTTCTGTTTTACTGCTAGTTACCATGATCTCGCTTACCGGCCTGCCACCACTGGCTGGCTTCAATGCTAAGCTTTATCTTTTTTCAGCAGTGTATGAAAGCTACTCAGCTTCCAATCAGACTATACTCTTTTGGGTTCTGGTAATCGGCCTTCTCAATACGGTAGTGGCCCTTTTTTACTATATCAGGATTCCATACCTGCTTTTCTTCAAACACACCGAACAAACTATTCAGGACAGGCCGCAGTTTAAATGGCAGGTGGTCTGGGGCACTTTATTAGTTTTGCCCTTGTTCCTCTTATTCTTTAGGTCCGATTGGTTTGTTGACCTATTGAATAGTATTAATTTTGTGTTTTGAGAACTTGACATGCTTGAGCCTATAAAACATGAGTGTGGTATAGCCCACATTCGCCTTAGAAAGCCACTACAGTACTATATAGACAAATATGGTTCGGCTACCTACGCAGTAAATAAGCTGTACATCATGATGAAAAAGCAATCTAACCGGGGCCAGGATGGTGTCGGAGTTGCGAATATCAAGATGGGAGTAGACCCTGGGCAACGATATATCAGCCGATATAGAACCATTAACTCCGAACCTGTAGAGGAAATTTTCTCCAAAATTGCCAGAAAGTTCTCCAAGGCAAAAAAGAAAGACGGCTATAATCCCAAGAATTCAAAGTGGCTCAAGAATAACCTCGGATTTACCGGAGAAGTGTGGCTCGGTCACCTGCGATACGGAACACACGGTATCAACAATATTGAAAGCTGTCATCCCTTCTTAAGACAAAACAACTGGAGAAGCCGTAACCTGGTAATGGCCGGTAACTTCAACATGACCAACGTAGATGAGTTATTCGATATTCTCATCGATCTGGGTCAGCACCCCAAAGAAAAGACAGATACAGTGACGGTAATGGAAAAGATCGGTCACTTTATCGATGAAGAAAATCAGCGCATTTTCGATAAATACAAAAAGAAGAAGGAGAACTTCGAAATCACCGACATCATCGAAACCGAGATGGACCTTCAGCGTGTGCTGAAGCGTTCGTTCAAGGACTTTGATGGTGGATATGCCATGGTTGGACTATTAGGTCATGGAGCATCATTTGTGGTGAGAGATCCGAATGGTATCCGTCCTGCTTTCAAATACATTGATGACGAAGTGATTGTAGTGGCTTCCGAAAAGCAGGCCATCAAAGCAGCCTTCAATGTCAACTATGACGAGATTACTGATGTAGAGCCAGGTCATGCCCTGATCGTTCATAAGAGCGGTGAGTGGGATGAAGTGCCCATCATGAAGCAAAGAGAAAGAACCTCATGCTCTTTCGAGCGCATTTACTTCTCTCGCGGTAATGATCCGGAAATCTATCAGGAAAGAAAACAACTCGGTCGTTTACTGGTGCCTCAGATTCTGAAGGCCATCAATTTCGACCTGAAGAATACCGTCTTCTCATACATACCCAACTCAGCAGAAGTAGCCTTCCTTGGTATGATGCAGGGACTGGATGACTATCTGATGCAAAAGCAGAAGGAAGTCATTATCGATAAGAAACCATCGCTCGATGATATTGAGCAGATGTTAAGCTTCAGGCCAAGGGTTGAGAAACTGGTTATTAAAGATGCCAAGCTGAGAACCTTTATCGCTGACGATGCCAGCAGAGATGATATGGTAGCCAATGTCTACGATACCACCTATGAAGTGATCAGGAAAAACGTAGACACATTGGTGGTAATCGATGATTCCATCGTGAGAGGTACCACGCTCGAAAAGAGTATTCTCAAAATGCTCGATAAACTGGAGCCTAAAAAGATTGTGGTGGTATCATCAGCACCTCAGATCAGATATCCTGACTGTTATGGTATCGATATGAGTAAGATCCGTGAGTTTGTGGCCTTTAGAGCTATGCTGCAATTGCTCAAAGACAAATACAAAGAGAACTTGCTGGAAGATGTTTACCATGAAGTACTGGCAAACATGGAATCGAATAACCAGCCGAACTACGTTCAGAAACTCTACGCTGAGTTTACGGATGAAGAGATTTCAGCTAAGATCACTGAGATTGTTCGTCCTGATGACCTGAAGGCTGAACTGGAAGTAGTTTACCAGACAGTGGATAACCTGCACAAAGCCTGTCCGAACAATTTAGGCGACTGGTATTTTACCGGAAACTACCCAACCCAGGGAGGAATGAAAGTAGTGAACAAGGCTTTCGTGAACTTTATGGAGGGCAAGACGGTAAGAGCGTACTAGTATTGGGTATTGGGTATTGGGTATTGGGTATTGGGTATTGGGTATTGGGTATTGAGTATTGAGACTGCTGCATCTGAATACTCATACTGAACTGTTAAAAGCGTCATTCTCACTCGGGTGAGGCTATTATGTATAGAGAGAAACGACCAAAGAATCTGCACGTCAAATCATAAAATTTAAGGCTTCCAATGAGAAGCCTTTTTTATTAGATTAGGATTTCAAATAAACACAGTTTCTACTCATGGATTTAGCACTTTTTAAGGAGCAGGGTTATCTGCTCACAGGAATCACTCTACCGGAAAATCACCTTCAGCAATTCAGGGAAATTGCGGAAGCCATAGAAAAGGAGGCACTGGAAGCCTATGCGAAAGACCAGCCCTTACATGGTGCTTGTGTGCTGGAAGATCCGGTGGGGCCGCGGTTAATGCGCTATGACGATCTCTTCCTGAACTATGCAGAACAGCTTAACCAGATGCTGGCTCATCCTGAACTGCTTCAACTGATGAAAGATTTGTGCGGTTCTCAAGTAGTTCCTCTTCAGGCCGACATTCTTTACAAGCATCAGCATCCGCACCCTGTGGTCAAGTGGCATCAGGGAGCTCCTTCAAATCATGATTCACATTACCTGAACATTGGTATTTACCTCGATAATGCCGATTTGGATGATGGTTGTCTGCGCTACGTGCCAGGTACCCAGCATGAGTTGCAGGACATTGCCGAGGTAGAGAGGGAACACGGTTGGAATCCACCCGGAGTAATCCAGGTGCCCGCCAGGGCTGGAGATATTGTCCTACAGGAGATGATGGTTCTGCATGGGTCGGAACCGAAGAGGTCACCCGGAGCCAGGCGGACCATATACGTGGAGGCCAGGCCTTATGAGGCGGTAAAGGCAGATGAAGCCCAGGACCTTCATTGGTTAGATCTGAGACGCTTCTGGATGGCAGAAATTCTAAAATATGACACTGCCGGAGTTTTTACAGAGGAGGAAAAGGCTTTTTACAATGAGGGATATGATATGAGCCTGGATGAATTACTGAAGGAAATTCATGAACACCGCTGCCCACCCATACCCGCAGTTTACAATTACTTTCCGGTTGAAAATCCTAATTATCCTATCCCGGCAGATATGCAATAAAAAAAAGCCACTCATTGAGTGGCTTCCTTATTCATTTCTAATGTCTTCTTATACCGAGAAACTTTCTCCACAACCACAGGTTCTGGAAGCATTCGGGTTAATGAACTGAAAGCCTTTGCCATTCAGTCCGTCTGAGAAGTCAAGCGTAGTACCCAGGAGGTACAATAAGCTTTTTCTATCCACCAGGATTTTTACCCCTTTGTCTTCAAAGACTTCATCTTTTTCTCTGACCTCTGCATCAAATTCAAGGTCATACATTAAACCAGAGCAACCGCCCCCCTGTACTGCCACGCGAATATTGTGGTTGTCAGTCATTCCTTCTTTAGAGCGTAGCTCTACAATCTTGTTTTTGGCTGTATCTGTAACTGTTATCATTAGGCTACCGGATTTAATACTACACTAAATACTGTAATGGTGTTTATGTCTCTGCCATAGTACAACTTATCGAGTGCATCATACATGTTGCTGGCTCGGAAATATGAAGTATGCAGTTCATTGTCACCTTTGGCGATCCACTGAATGGTGTAAGAATTATACTTGTCTTTGTAAGACTGCACATATTCATACATCTTCTTCAGCGCATCGAGCTTATCGACCCCTATTTCTGACTGAAACAGGAAAGACTGATTGTGCCTTGGGTTAATGGTAATCAGGTCGAGTTTTATCTTGCCTTCAACGGTTTGGAATTCAAAACTTAACTCACTGCCCTGTATGCCCAGGTAGCTCTCGATCTTTCTCTGGAGCTTTACACTTTCTACGTGTATATCCGTTCCTGTTGTCATGTTTGTTATCGGGTTAAAGCGCTTCTTTCCTTATATTGAAGCGATTTACTTAACAGGCAAGCTACCTATTAAGTTCAAGTATGTTGCAAAGATAACCAATGAAAATCAATTGATTAAAAACCACGAAATGAGAAAAATAGAACACATCGGAATTGCAGTCAAAAGTATTGAAAACTCCAATGTGTTATTTGAGAAGCTATTCGGTAGAGCCCATTACAAAATCGAAGAAGTAGCTTCGGAAGGAGTGAATACCAGCTTCTTTCATATAGGTCCTAACAAGATCGAATTATTGGAGTCCACCAATCCCGACAGTCCCATTGCTAAATTCATAGAAAAGAAGGGTGAAGGTATTCATCATATCGCCTTTGATGTCGATGACATCCGTGCCGAAATGAAACGCCTGCAGGAAGAAGGCTTCACTCTGCTCAATGAGGAGCCCAAAAAAGGAGCTGATAACAAGCTGGTCTGTTTTCTGCATCCCAAAACGACCAATGGTGTTTTGATTGAGCTTTGCCAGGATGCTGGTTGAAGGCATTCGTAATAGCTGATTAGCCTGTGGTATCCAACTTCAATACGTCCAGGCTTAGAAACCTCAATACATGAACGTATCTTTGCCATCTGAAATAAGTTTTATGGCAGAGAAGCGTACGGAGTTATCAGATTTAGGAGAATTTGGATTGATCGACAAACTGGCAGAAGGCATTAGCCTGAACAACAGCAGTACTGTAAAAGGCATTGGTGATGATGCCGCAGTAGTCGAGAAGGATGAGCATTTCGCTCTACTCTCAACCGATATGTTGGTAGAAGGTATTCACTTCGACTTGTCCTATTGTCCGTTACCCCACCTCGGTTATAAAGCCGTGGCCGTTAATGTCTCAGACATCGCTGCCATGAATGGTAAGCCGGAGCAAATTACCGTATCAATGGCTCTAAGCAATCGCTTTTCACTGGAAGCCATTGAGGCCTTGTACTCTGGTATGAAAGCCGCTGCCAATGACTACAATGTCGATATTGTAGGTGGCGATACCACTGCTTCTAAAAGTGGACTGGTGATTTCCGTTTCCGTTTTAGGACAGGTAGCCAAGAATAAAATCACCTACCGTAAAGGCTCGGGCCAAAATGATATCCTCTGTGCTACAGGAGACCTTGGTGGTGCCTTTATTGGCCTGCAGGTATTGGAAAGAGAGAAACAGACTTTCCTGGCCAATCCAGATATGCAGCCTCAGCTCGATAAATATCAATACATAGTTCAAAGACAATTAAAGCCCTCTGCCAGAATGGATATTATCCATGAACTGAAGGAACTGGACATTGTGCCTACCAGTATGATGGATATTTCCGATGGACTGGCTTCAGAGGTATTCCACCTGTCTAAACACTCTCAGGTAGGTTTTGCGGTTTATGAAGATCAACTGCCCATTGATAAGCAGACCTACGATACAGCGGTAGAATTCAACCTTGATCCTATTACTGCTGTATTGAATGGGGGGGAAGATTATGAACTACTCTTCACTATCAAACAGGAAGATCATCCTAAGCTGGAGAAGCATAGAGATATACACTTTATCGGCCATGCGCAGACTTTAGACAAAGGAAATGTGCTCATTACCAAGAATGGTAATCATGTGCCATTGAAGGCCCAGGGTTGGGACCATCTCTCATCTTGAGTGAAGTATTAGGATAATGATGGGCAGGCACGTGAAGCCTGCAATTACTCCTGCATTGAACTTCTGTTCAGCATTCAGGTATTTGGTGGTGCCTAACCAGGAAATGATAAAGGCCAGAGCTCCCAGAACATAGAGAATAATGGGTTTGTCATAAGCTCTTCTGAATGCCACATCACCTGCTGTTCTAAATTGGTGGCTTTTATAGAATAGGCTGCTTTTTAGCTCCACTTCTTCGTTGAGGTCAGGGACGTAGCCAAACTGCGAGACATAGAATTTGGTGTGGGTAGTTTTGACTTCAACCAGCTTTTTAATTACGCCACTGTTTTCTTCAACCAGCGCTCTTTTTTCAATGACCCGGTCATTGAATGGCTCACTGAAAATGAAGAAATCAAGAATAAGAGTAAATGTAAAGAGCATAATGGCCAGATTAACCAGTTGCGATGCTCTCTCATTGGCCTTGAAGTTCATGGGTGGGTATTGGACTTCAGACTCATTGTAAAAGTGTCTGTTACCACTATTCGCCTGCTGCCTTTTCCATTCGCGTTCCCGTAAAATCTGCTCTACTTCTTCCCAGGTAAAAGTAACTTCTGGTTCTTCCAGATCGCCCCGGTCATATTGGACCCGCGTTGTGGGGTCACTCAATATGCTATAAGCCTCATTCAGCTCCTGAAACGCTGATTGTGCATCGGCTCCACTATTCACGTCAGGGTGCAGATGCTTGGCTTTTTGCCTGAAGGCAAACTTCACTTCTTCTTCGGAAGCAGTTTTTTCTATACCCAGTATCGCGTAATAGTCTTTCGGCATATCTTTGGTTCGCCAGGCTGTTTAGCTCATTGCAAAAGTGAAAATATTAAATCTTAAATCATGAACCCAATTCAATACTTCAATGGCCAATTTGTTGAAAAGGACCAGATTCATATCTCGGTTGACAATGTAGGTTTTCTAAGAGGCTATGGAGTGTTTGAATTCTTTAAGGTACATGGAAACAAGCCTTTGTTTATGGACGATCACCTGGAAAGGCTTTTCAGGTCGGCTGGTGGAATTAACCTGGAGGTGCCGCTATCGAGAGAAGAGATCAAAGCAGTGGTGACTCAACTGATCGGGAAGAATCAGATGCCCTATTCTTCCATCAAAATCATTGTAAGCGGAGGTAATTCCTCTGATGGCTTCACTCCTGGTAAACCGGAGATGATTGTATTGAATGCCCCTTTTGCTGATCAGCCAGCCTCGGTTTATGAGCGGGGCGCCAGTCTGATGATGTACCAGTATCACAGAGATTTTCCTCACATCAAGTCCCTCTACTATGTAACCACTGTGGCACTTCAGGCAGAGTGGAAAGGGAAGGGGCATGTAGATGTATTATATCACGATGGTCAGCAGATTTCTGAGGTTTCCAGAAGCAATGTTTTCCTCTTCAAAGATGGTAAGCTCAAAACCAATGAAGCCGGAGTTTTGGCAGGGATTACCCGGATGCACGTACTGAAAGCGGCTGAATCGCATTTCGACATCTCCATTGGTCCAATTACTCTGGAAGAACTCTTTTCCGCTGATGAGGTATTTATCACCAGTACCAGCAAAAAGGTGATGCCGATTGTAAAGTTAGATGAAAGGCAGATTGGAGATGGTAGGCCGGGGAAGAGCACCCGCCAAATGATTGAAATTTTCGATCAATATATAGAAGCAGAGCTATCGAAGGCTTAGGCCGCCTGAATCTCGTAGCCGATGACATCGAGTAACATATCTACTATCTGAACGGGGATGCGTTTCTCCATTTCTTTGTAGCGATAGTTGATGACATGTCCGTCTTCCAGTTGAAAGGCAATTCTTCCGGTTTGCATTCTGTTTTCGAAGATTTGAATCTCCAGAATGGTCTGGTCAATGCCGTTGCTGTAGGTGTTGTTGATTCGCCAGGTCACGTTGTTACCAATCTCCACCAACTTGTTCAGCAGGCTTCTGACGGTCTCTTTTTTCTCGTGAAATAGCTGAATCATAAGGTAATCGTTTGCACAATATAATAAGAGAACGCTGGTAGCCAGAATTGGTTTGAGAAATTTTATGCCGGTGGTTGTCCGGATTACTAGTCGTCTTCAGGATATGGTACAAAAAGGAAGTTGGTAAAATCAGGTTCTACCACAAAGAGACAGCAAAACTCATCAGGGTCTTTGTAGGCACTTTTAAAGGCATCGGCATCCTCAATCAGTTTACGCTGAACGAATTCATCGATATAGGTGATGTAGTAATTCCAGTTGGTAGCCAGATCTTCCTTGCCAATCAGCTTTTGGCCAATGGGGATATCCACTTTTGAAATGGGGAAGATGGGAAACTCAGAAAAGCCCCTTTTCTTTACCTGATAAGCTGCTTCTTTCAGGGTGTCGGCCACTACCACAAAATCTTTTGTGATGGTGCCGAGGTATTTGCCATTCAACTCAGGATCATTCTGCATGCTGCAAAGTTAAGAGGATGAGTTGAGGTTTGGAAGTTTAGAGGTGGTGAAGTCTAATGCATGGCTCTGTATTCCAATAGGGAGGTTCAGATATGACGGATCAGTAGTCATATCTGAACCTCAAGCTATTACTCCTCTTTCAAATACTTAATCGGGTTCAGGGTAATCGCTCTATGAAGTTGGGTGTAGATCGTCAATATAGCCACCACAAATACACAGCTTATAGAAACGGCTATAATGCCTATGCCCAGGCTGATATGTTCGGGATAGTTACTCAGCCAGTTGTTCATCAGCCAGACTGCCAGTGAGATACCTACCGCTGTTCCCACCACCAGGAGTATCAGGTATTTACCGAGGTATAATTTAAAGAGGTGTGCCGACTGGGCACCCACTACTTTTCTGATACTCACTTCTTTGAGTTTCTGCCTGATTTGTGTCCCCACAAAGCCCATCAATCCCATACAGGAGAGGATGATGGCAATTAAAGAACCACCTCTCGAGATTTTCTGAATATTGGCTTCCAGTTCGTACTGATCGGCAATATTGTTTTCAGCAAATGTGTAGCTCAAAGGGTATGGCGAGAACATGTCCGTATGGATGTTCTCAATTTGACCGATCATGGACTGACTCATGGCATCAGCCTTGACATGTGTGTCATACAGCGTGAGGTAGCCACCCATATAGAGCACCAAAGGCTCAACTTTGGTGTGAAGCGATTCGAAGTTGAAGTCTTTTACCACACCGATAATCGTTGGTTTTTCGAAGTCGCCATAGTCGAAGTTGATGGTAGTGCCTACCGGGTTCTCCATGCCCTGCTCTCGCACAAAAGCCTCATTAACGATACAGGCTTTGGTCAGGTCGGTAGGAACTTTCGAGTCAAAATCCCGTCCGGAAACCAATTCCATGCCCATGGTCTTGATGTAGTCTTCATCGATTCTGGCATGACGCACTATGACTCTTTCTCCCTCATCATTATGGAAGTCTGTGCCATTAAACCCGGAACTGATGGATACGCTTTGAACACCCGGAACGCTTAAAAGTCTGCTTTTGAACGTAGTCCTGTCCTGTTCACTTTCTATCGGCCTGAAGATATTGATCAGGTTATCTCCGCTGTAGCCGATGTCATAGTTCAGCATAAAGTTGAGCTGCTTATCCAATGTGAGCATACCAACCAGCAGAAATACCGCTATGCAGAATTGCAGGGTAATTAATGATTTGGACAGAAGGTTCTTTCCGCCAAGTTTGGCCTTACCCTTCAGTCCATAAACCGTTTTAAACCTCGATAAAAGGAGAGCGGGATAAACTCCGGCCAGGAGAGTGCTTAGAGCCAGGATGGCAACACCACCTAATAATACATTTTGAGAGAAGACGGTCGAGAGTGTATAACTCTTATTGGCATAACTGGCAAAAGCCGGAAGCAGTATGTAAATAATGCCTACTGAGAGAATAAGGGCCAGCATGGCCGATATAAAGGCCTCAGTTACAAACTGCTTGAAGACGCCTCCTTTTTCGGCACCGAAGACTTTTCTTAAGGCCACTTCTTTCAGTCTGACCAGATAATTACCAACGGCAAAGTTGGCGTAATTCACACAGGAGATCAGCAGGCAAAAGGCACCGATGATGGCCGTAATCATGATCATCTCATTATCTCCACGTGCGTTAATTCCATTACCGGTATGTAATTCCGGATTCAGGTGAATATCTGTCAAGGGCTGAAGTCCTAAACTGACCTCTGCCTGAAACTCTTCATTCTGTAGTAGGATTTCAGTCATTTGATCGGAAACCAGATCAGGAGAAGTACCGGGGTTCAGTGTGAAGAAGCAGTTCATATTGATGTCGAACCAAATGGTTGTTCTTCTCTGATTAGCCTGAGCCCAGTATTCAAAGGGCATCAATATGTTGGGTCTGATTGACGTGTTGGTTGGAAAGTCTTTGTAAATACCGGTGACATTGAAGGTGAGTTCTTCCGTTCCGGCCATCAGTACAATCTCACGCTCACTCAGATCGGCAGGAAGGCCGTAACGGGCAGCAGTTGTTTCGGAGATTACGAGGCCTGAGGTGTTGTTGAAGTCCCCGGCCGACCCGATAAGGAATTCGACATCGAAAATATCGAAGAAGCCCTTGTCGGCATAATGGGTAACTTCATTGACAAACTCCTCATTTACTTTACCCAGAAAGAATCCACTCTTGTATCGGCTAGAGAATTCAATGCCGGGAACCTGTTTGGGGAGTTCTTCGCCCATAATGTAAGAGGAGCCGGCAAAAAGCTCACCCTGATCGCCAAATGTCATAGATGCTTTAATGCGATAGGTCCTGTCGGCTTTTTCGTAGAAGCTGTCATAAGAATATTCGTCTGTCACGAAGATGTAAGCCATCCAGCAGATGGCTATACCTATGGCCAGTCCCAGAATGTTGAGGCTTGAATAGCCTCTGGTCTTCCACAAGAAGCGGAAGCCTGTTTTAAAATAGTTTTGAAGTAACATGATGCTTGAGTTTTGAATATTGACCTTGATTTTGAAAAGTTGGAAGCTGCTGAAAACTTCCCATATATATTGAGTGCGGGCATAGAAGTGCCCCTTCTCCTCAGATCTCCAGAGAAATGCCTCATGTAAATCCCCTTCCACCTCTTCTATGAGGTCGTCAGGACAAATACGCTGAAGCAGCTTGATGGCCCAGCCGGGAGGGTGATTAGGAGAGGCCATAGTTGAATGTTGCTTTAGGAACTTTAGACCACATCTGGGTTCTCCTTTCCTGAATTTCACTGGCTACTTTAAATCCGGTCTGGGTAGCCTGATAGATTCTTTTGCGCTTACCTCCCCGCTCGGGAGTAGGGTCCCCGAAATCAGATTTCACCAGCCCTTTTTTCTCCATACGCTTTAAAACAATATGAATGGCAGGCAATGAAATACTTTGACTCATGTGTTGTTCATACACTTTGGCAATTTCAACACCATAGGTTTTTTCCTGCATTAAGAGGATGATCAGGATGGTTTCTTCCAATGTGCCTAATGAGTATTCGCTCATATTATTAGTATTTGTTAATAAAATAGAAAGGCAATATAGTTAACAGATGTTTAAAAAATCAAAATAGTTTGAATCAACCCTCAGGAAATTGTCATGAACGTCAGAATAAAGAGAAAGTATTAACTTGATTAGCTAACGCGCTAACTCATGAAACCAAGAATTCTACTACTGAGCCTGGCTTTGATGTCCGTATTATTCAACGGACTTCAGTCACAAACCAAAATTCCCGTCTGGCCCGATGAAATTCCCAACAGAATAGAATCTGGCGAAAAGGAAACCCAAACCAACAATGACATACTCTGGATTATGAAAATCCAGGAGCCGGAGCTGGAAATTTATCTTCCACCTAACAGAAAGAATAATGGCTCCGCTGTAATGATACTGCCGGGCGGAGGTTATGCGGGGCTAGCCTATGACTGGGAGGGAACCGATGTAGCCAAGTGGTTGAATAGTATCGGGGTGGCGGCTTTTGTATTAAAGTACAGAGTTCCGCTATCTGAATCTGTGGAAAATAAGGAATGGGTGCCTCTTCAGGATGCACAACGAGCACTAAGAACCATTCGATCAAGAGCTGAAGAGTTTAATATCGATCCGGCTAAAATCGGAGTCATGGGTTTTTCGGCTGGTGGACACCTCGCGTCTACTTTAGGAACACACTACAATCAGAAGATCCCATTTATGAATGATGCCATTGAACAGGTGAGTGCCAGACCTGATTTTCTCATGTTGATTTATCCGGTCATCTCCATGCAGCCAGATCTCACGCATCAGGGGTCAAGGAATAACCTGATTGGTGAGGGTGCCGATCAGATGCTCACGGATTTGTTCTCCAATGAAAAGCAGGTAGATGCCTTTACTCCACCTACTTTTTTGCTCCATGCTATAGATGATGACGTAGTGAAAGTAGAAAACAGTTTGGCATTCTACAGCACCCTAAAAGAGCATAAGGTGCCTGTAGAAATGCATGTTTTTCCATCTGGCGGACATGGTTTTGGCCTGGGTACGGGAAATCCTTCCCTTCAACAATGGCCCGGACTAATGGCTCAATGGCTTAGCGGACTTTGGAATAAGTGATTACTCAAAAGGTAGAACCCTTCTGACCAGAATCAGTTTGCCTTATCGGAAATCGGAAATCGGAAATCGGAAATCGGAAATCGGAAATCGGAAATCGGAAATCGGAAATCGGAAATCGGAAATCGGAAATCGGAAATCGGAAATCGGAAATCGGAAATCTGAAGTCTGAAATCTGAAGTCTAAAATCTGAAGTCTAAAATCTGAAGTCTAATTTACCTTACACTTTCCAGTGCCTGGGAAATATCCCAGATAATGTCCTTTTCATTTTCAACACCAATTGAGAGCCTGACCAGATTTGGCGTAATCTTGTATTTCACTCTGTCTTCTTCCGGCACACCGGCATGCGTCATGGAAGCCGGGTGCTCGGCAAGAGATTCGGTACTTCCGAGGCTCACTGCCAGTTTCATCAACTTGAGGTTATTCAGGAACTGGAAAGCTTCTTTTTCGCCTCCTTTAATGTCAAAGGAAACCATGGCTCCTGTACCCTCACACTGTTGATCGAAGATGCGTTTTTGCTCTTCATCCTCAATATGACCGAGATAATGAACCTTCTCTACTTTCGGGTGATTGAGAAGAAATTCTGCTACCCGGGTAGCATTGAATTCCTGAATATTCATTCTGGCTTTGAGTGTTTCCAAACTTCGCATCAGTAACCAGCCTGTCCATGGACCAGCCATATTGCCCAGGAAAGTTCTCATTCCTTTTACCCTGGCCATAATGTCCTTAGCCCCCAGGCAGGCTCCTGCAATCAGATCGCTATGTCCACCAATGTATTTGGTAGCGGAATAGAGTACCAGGTCAGCGCCATGCTTGAGAGGATGCTGCCATAAAGGCCCCATGTACGTGTTATCTACTGCCACAAGTGTAGGTCTGTCTTCACGGCTATATTCATCGGCCAGTTCACGACACATGACCAAATCGATCAGGGAGTTGGTAGGGTTAGCCGGGGTTTCAACATAAACCAATGTCACCTGATCACTCAAGCCTGCGGCTTCTACTCTGGCTTGAATATCAGCCTTGGAGTCAGAAGCGTCAAAGTCGATGACATGAATCCCGTAACGGGTAATAATCTGCTCAATAAAATGACTCGTACCACCATAAACGGGCTGGCTATAGAGCAGGCAGTCGCCAGGGTTCAGGAACTCCAGCAACACGGTGGTAATGGCCGACATACCGCTTTCAAACACGGCACAGTCTTCGGCTCCATCCCAAAGGGTAAGGCGGTTTTCCAATATCTCAAGATCAGGGTTGTTGAGTCGGCTGTAGATGAGGCCTAGCTCTTCTGATTCCTGCTTTTCGCGTATACCATAAGCGACTTCAAAGAATGCTTTTCCTTCTTCGGCAGTCTTAAATACAAATGTGCTTGTCTGAAAGATAGGGCACTTTACCGCCCCCTCTGAAAGCTCAGGTTTATAGCCATAAGACATCATGAGACTCTCGGGCTGCATAAAATTTTTCTTATCGTCCATTTCCATAAGTTTTACTCAATTTAGATCATTAGTCTGGTCATAGTCAACAGTGTAGGAAAATGATCTTTTTGAAGTTTGTTAATTAGTATATTTATCTTTTCAGTCGCCTTTGAGGCTGGGTTAAGAGAAAAATTATCTTATGGATAAAACAGATAAGCAGATACTTCGCGCTTTGCAGGAAAATGCCAAGCTCACCAACAAGGAGCTGGCAGCCATGTTAGGCTTAACCATTACACCTGTTCATGAAAGAATAAAGAAGCTGGAGAGAGAGGGCTTTATCAGTCATTACTCGGCCATAGTCAATCCACAGAAAGTAGATCTTGGGCTAGAGGTGTTTTGCAGTGTTTCACTCAAAGACCATCAGAAGGAGTTCATTGAGCAATTTGAGCGTGATGTGGTGGCGCTGGATGAAGTAACCGAATGTTATCACATTGGTGGTCGTTTTGACTATCTATTGAAGGTGGCAGTCAGTAATATGGAAGCCTATAGAGATTTTGTTGCTCAGAAGCTGGCCGAGCTCGACAACATCGGAAATGTACAGAGCTCTTTTGTGATGTCTGAAATCAAAAAGTCTTACAAGCTGCCGTTCTAGTGATTTTTGGCAATGAAAATTAAATGAGGACTGAGCCGAACCTCTGTCAGGCTCAATCCCCATTAAGCGTTACCAGTTTTCTTTTGGTTTCGGATCATACCTGTGGAATGGTGTTTCATTGATCCAATGGAAACCTCTGTTTCTCAGGTAGAATTTCTCAATATCATAAGTCTTGAGTTTAAGCTGAAGGGTGTCTTCCCTGAAAACTCCTGAAAGCTTCAAACCATCTTCCAGCTTCTCATAATCCATATTGTAAGTCTTCTGCAATGAGTCTCTACCAATAGTGAAAGTGACTATTTGAGAAGTAGTGTCAATCTCTGATTGATAGACTACCAGTCGATCATCCATAGAGACTACCCTAGTTAAGGTAGGACTATCGAAAATGACCCTTTGCCACCTCTCATCATCGGTCAATAAGGGAGGAATGGTGTCACCATTTTTCACAAAGTGTTCCACATCATATAATCCGAAAAGGGCAGCCCTTGGTCGTAATTCACCGTATTGTTTCCTTCCGGAAAGGCCGGCATCAATACGCACATAAAAGATATATATAATGAATACTGCTTCCAGCGCCAATAGAATGTAGTTGTGACTTGGCTTCTTGAAGAATGGAGGCCAGGGGGTAATTTCCTTCGGCTTTTGAGTAAGGAACAGACCAATGATCGCTTTATAGTCGATCAGAGCAATGTACAGACCCATTAGCATCAATTGAGCTGAGAAGAGTTTTACAGGAACATCATAGGCCATGTTCAGCATAAATACATTGAACATTACCCCGAAAGTAACCAGACCACCAAGCGTTCTGGTTCTTCTGAAAATGAGCAGTACTCCGGCAATGACTTCACTCATACCGGCATAGACTGAGTATGTTTTGGAGGCCCCCATAAAAGTCCAGAGGAGTCCCATAGGTGAAGACTGCCCATAAGTATTGAGCAGGCGGTGAATGCTCAGTTCTGGCATCTGTAGCCAGAAGACCTTAATGAAACCATAAATGGCCATGAAGTAGACAAGGTAGTAAACCACTATCATGACGAAGATTCGCCACAACCGATAGTAGTTGTCTCTTTTCCTATCGAGCACAGTCCATAAGCCACTACCTGCAATGGCGAGTGTCAGGAAAAGTGCCGTTCTGATCCAGTCGGCTGTAGTATCACCACTACCGGTTGGACCCATAAAAAGCTCTTCGATACCCAGTATGCCACTGGCTATCCCCTTCACTATCCAGTTCCAGAAATCTGCCAGAGCGGAAGAAAGCTGATAGCTGTTGAACACCATTTCGATGATCGAAAAGGGGAAGGGTAGAATGAATAATAGGAATAGAATAAAAATGAACCTGAAACCAATCTTCTGACTGGTGGACCATGAGTGTTGTTGATACATAGTTGCTTGAGTTTGAGCCAATCAAGATATATTTGACGATATAATTTAACCGACCGCTACTAAAATAAGCAAGTATCAACAATGTTTACTAGCTTTATTTTCAACGATTTACAAAATGAGAAGAGAAAGAAAATCGCGGGGTCTTGGCTATTTCCTGGCTGAGCTCCTTATTCTGGTTGTGGGTATTTCTGCCTCCTTTGCCCTGAATGAATGGCGCATTGAAAGGCAGGAAAGCCGTCAGGAAGTTGAACTCCTCGAAAACTTCAAAGCTAATCTGGCCATAGACAGTCTTACTCTTTTTAGTGGTTCAAAGCAGCTGAAAACCCAGGTTGAAAATGCACAGAAGGTATTACTGAGCGATGGTAATACGCCTTTGGATAGTCTTCTCATACCTGTGATTTCACTACTCAATTATGTGCCCTTCAATAGTAATGACATTACCTATCAACAAATGAGAGGAACGGGTACAGTCAGCCTGATAAAGAATGATTCACTGGCTTCCAGAATTATCGGGCTCTATGAAAATGATTTTGAAATATTAACTACCTGGACCCAGATTGATGCCGAACATGTTCGGGGAAGGCTGATTCCTCATGTCGAGGAAAACTTCCCATTTACAGTAGGTTTACAATACAGCCAGGCCAGCCGGGCGATACAGCGAGAATTTATCAGTCAGGTTCAGCAAGATGAATTCAAGCACCTTGTGCAGTTTGGGCTTTCATACAAAAGCAGCACAAGGGCTTATTTTGAAGCCGTACTTAAAGACATCAGAGAGACAATTGAACTGATCAATCAGGAGCTATCTACTTCCCAAAAAGCTTCTGATCAAGAGAGTATTTCCCCGGACCGGTGATGAAGATCATCAGGTAAGAAAGCAGATAGAATACTGACTTCTCCTGGGTGCCAAAAGGATCATCTCCGTGAGCAATTCTCCAGGCCACTATCATGGTAATCATCAAAGGCACAGCTGCGTATCTTGTAGTGAGTCCCAGAATGATCAGGATTGAGCAGATAAATTCGGCAAAGGCAGCCAGAATCAGGGAAGCTTCTACACCAATACCCAGTGGGTCGCCAAAGGTGAAATCTCCGTTGAGGACTTTCTGAAACTTACCCCAGCCGTGTGTCATCATCATGGCTGAAACGCCTACTCTGAAGATCAGTAAACCGAAGTTGATATTGGAAGAATGTTTACCTGTTTTTAGAAGCTTTTTTAACATGGTGGTGGTTTTGCTTCTATTTAACGGGCTATCCAATCATTTACAATACTTCTTTACATATTCGGTCGCAATCTCGTCATCGAGGTCAGATGCTTTTTTGAAGTCAGCACAACCTTGTTCTTCCGAGAACCACTTTGACTGAAATCTTGACATTCCTCTGCGGGTATAAGCTTCCGCATATTCGGGGTCTAATTTTATAGCTTTATCAAAAGTCTCAGCCGCTTCAGTATAGTTCTCATAGAGGAAGTAAACCATCCCCATATTGAAGTAAGCCACTGGTAAATTGGGTTCAATGCGAAGTGCTGCTTTAAAGTCGTCTACCGCCTTTGGACCCAAACCACCACGGGCATAGGCGGCACCTCGACTTATTAGTGCCTGTACATTGCGGTCATCCACTCTCAATACCTTGTTGAGGTCAAGGACAGCTTTTACATTATCTCCGGTCTTGGTATATGACCGACCTCTCAGTTCCAGTCCTTCAATGTTGTCAGGGTCCATATAGAGTAAAGAATTCATGTCCAGAATTACATACTCATATTTCTCCATTTCAAATAGACAGCGGGAGCGACCCAACATAGATAGTCTGACATTCTCCTTTCTCTTCACCAGAATATCATAGTCGTCATAGGCCTCTTCATACAGCCCTAGTTTCTCTTTGGCACTAGCTCGATTGAAAATGGAGAAAGCATCGTTGGGTTCCAGCTTAATGACACGGTCATAAGCGGCAACCGCTGCTTCATAATCGCCTTCTTTCAGAAACTGATCGGCCTCTTCACGAGTGGCAGACATATCGCAGGCAGAAAGAAGAACTGCTGTTAACAAGCTGAATAAGAGAAACCTTGTGCGCATACACAAATAAACTAATTGATTAGTTTAATAACCAAAAGATTCGGTGATTTTTAATAGCTACCGTGATATTTTCTTAGGAACCATTCGGCTGCCAGTAGTCCAATCAGCAGAATAAGCCAAAGAGGATTATTAATGATAGGGCTGAGGCGTTCATTGGAACGGGTGATTGGTTTCGGGTTGAGCGCCTGAATAGCAGCTAAGGCTTCTGCATAATCTTCCAACAGGTAGAAGTCACCGCCTGAGTTATTAGAAATATTTCTTAGCAATTGATGATTAGCCGTTAGATTGATGTCTTCCAAAGCCAGTTCCTGAACTGAGAAACTACCTTCAGCGATTTCTCTCTTGCCTGACAGACTGGTGGAGGCTCTAAAGTTGTACACGCCTGGAGCCAATCCATTGATCTTAAAGTTTTCAGTAGGGGAGTTTACATAGTTGTATTCCTCTGTCTCACCCTGCGCATTAGTAATGGTCAGGTCAACATTATAGTCATACACTTTCTCAAAGAGTTCATTATATACTTCTGTGATAAACTCAACAGACTCACTGTCGAAGTAGCTCTCCTGAGTGGTGCTTACCCTAAAGTTTCTTTTGTCATCTTTTGTAGCCAGGTACTGAATAAGCTTTCCGAAGATTTCATCGAAAAGTTTGGCATCATCGTACTGGCCGAACTCCTGTAGTCTCCATTGCCAAAGACCTGAACCTGAGAATACGGCAGATTTTCTTTCATCGCCATTGTAAATGCTCAATAGAGGGCGATTGGTTTCCGCACTTCCAATTTTCTGATAGAGGTAGATGTCCGCATTATTCTTAAGCTCAAATGTGCCGTAGGGTGCTCTGACAGGAGGGTAGTTGGCTGCTCTGTACTTCAGGTCTTCATCAATCTGGAATAGCTCGAAGTTGGGGTTCAGGTTGGGGAGTACCGCGTCTGACTGCCCAAAGCTGCTATAAGTTAATACAGGGTTGATTCTGTTGATATTATTCAAGTCATTAATGCCACTGATAAACCAGGTGTTAGTGTTTTCAATACCCGAATTTAACCAGGCTGGCAGATCGGTAAGCCCAGGTAGTTGATGAAGGATGATAAGATCGAAAGGGCCCTCCGGGTTTTCATCGGTGATGCCATCCAGATACAATGATACCTCGACTCCCTCCTTACTTTCGATTACCTCGCGCAATGCTTTGATATCGGGATGAGGTGCTGCCGCAGCGATCAATATTTTTTGTTTACTGTCTACTACCTCTATGAAAGCCGTTCGAGTATTGTTGTTGGTAGAGCTTTCCCCTTGCTTCGGTCTAATCCTTACCTGATAGGTGTCTACACCAATTACTTCTGCATCAAGTATAAACTCAAAGCTATTGACCTCCTGATCTCCATTCAGTCTGATGGACTGTGTTTGTAATACTGTGCCTGATTTCAATACATCTACAAATACTTCTTCGCCTACATATCCATTGTTGAAAATATCTACCACTAATGGGAATTGATTCCCCTCATAAACAATCTTATTATAGTTGATTTTGCTGATGCTGAGATCCTGAGCCGGGACGGTATCACCCATGGCTAAACTGTAAACAGGGTAATTCAATGTCAGGAACTGGGGAGAGCTGCCATAGTTGTCTATGCCATCACTGGCCAATAGCGTGGCCGCAAGGTTTTGCTGTTCAAAGTCCTGCCTGATACTTTGAAGTACCTTGTGCAGGTCGGTAGACTGAGAGGAGAAATTGATCTCATCTACACGATCATAGTATTGGTTGATGCCCCGGATTCTCAACTCATAATTAGCCTCACTCAGTTCGGACTCAAGTTGGTTCAGCGTATTTTTAATCTGCTCAAAGCGAATGGAGTCATAAGCATCTTCAATAGAAGCCGAATCGTCTATGGCTAACACTACTATAGGGTCCTCCTCAAAGAAATTGATCTGATTGAGAAGTGGGCCTAACAGGAAAAAACAGAGCAGTGAGACCAGCAAGGCCCTTAGTCCAAAGAGTAGTCCGTTGGTAGATTTACCCCACGGAGCCTTCTTAGAGTAGAGTAGAAATGCATAGCCAATACCGACCACCAAACACAATGGGATAAACCATGGTGAGAAGTCTGTCTGTAAGGAGATTTTCGCAAGTAGTGCTGGTAGGCTACGCAATGCTTTTCAATCTGAAATGAAAATCGGTTGATGCCATATTAACGCATTACTACGAAAGTTGGACATCAACCGATACTGAAAATTATAATGTTTTGATGAGCGGTGCTTAAGTAAGCATACCACCGTCAACCACAATGGTCTGCCCGGTGACATAGCTCGACATATCAGAAGCCAGGAAAACACAGGCATTAGCCACATCATCAGGAGAGCCACCTCTTTTCAATGGAATAGCATCTCTCCAGCCCTGAACAGTTTTTTCGTCTAAAGCATCCGTCATTTCGGTTTCTATAAAACCAGGAGCTACTGCATTAGATCTAACACCTCTCGACCCCAATTCCAGGGCTACAGATTTAGTGAAACCTATGATACCCGCTTTGGAAGCTGCATAGTTGGCTTGTCCGGCATTTCCTTTAATACCTACTACGGAAGTGATGTTAATAATAGAACCTGCTCTTTGCTTCATCATGGTTCTGGTAGCCGCTTTCACTGTGTTGAAGCAAGATTTGAGGTTAACGTTCATCACCTCATCCCACATCTCTTCAGTCATACGCATCAAAAGGTTGTCTCTTGTAATACCTGCATTGTTTACAATGATATCCAGGCTGCCAAATTCGGCTACAATGTCATTGACAAGTTGTTCTGCAGCAGCAAATTCAGCTGCATTGGAACGGAAACCTTTCACGGTTGTACCAAATTCTGCCAGTTCTTTTTCCAGTGCCTGTCCTTTTTCTACACTAGATAAATAGGTAAAGGCTACATTGGCTCCTTCCTGAGCAAATTTAGTAGCAATTGCTTTTCCTATTCCTTTTGATGCTCCGGTTACCAGAGCGGTTTTTCCAGTTAATAAACCCATATTCAGTTATTTATCTTTTTAAGGTCGAATGAAGCCCTTGAGCTTTGACCCTTCAAATAAAACCAAAACCCGCAACTCCTCCAATTTCCGTGTTTTGAAGTGATCGGATTTGGGTTAACTTTGCCCTTCCCAAAAACAGGTAAAGTAAAAATATGGCAACGAAATACGACTTAATTGTAATTGGTAGTGGTCCGGGTGGTTATGTGGCAGCCATCAGAGCGTCACAACTCGGAATGAAGGTAGGTGTGGTTGAAAAGGCTGAGTTAGGCGGTATTTGTCTTAACTGGGGATGTATCCCAACCAAAGCCTTGTTGAAAAGTGCACAGGTATTTGAATATATCCAGCATGCTGCAGACTATGGCGTGAAGGTAGATAAAGCTTCGGCTGACTTTGGCGCGATGGTGAAAAGAAGCCGTGATGTTGCCAACGGAATGAGCAAAGGGATTCAGTTCCTGTTCAAGAAAAACAAAATCGATCATATTGCCGGCTTTGGTAAACTCAAGGCAGGTAAGAAAGTAGAAGTGAAAGCTGAAGACGGTTCAGTAACTGACTATTCTGCTGATCATATCATCGTAGCGACTGGAGGTAGATCAAGAGAGCTTCCTCATATGCCTATCGATGGCGAAAAAATTATTGGCTACCGTCAGGCCATGGTATTAGACAAGCAACCTAAGTCAATGGTGGTTGTAGGTTCAGGAGCCATAGGTGTTGAGTTTGCCTATTTCTATAATTCAATCGGAACAGAAGTAACCATTGTTGAATACATGGACAAAATCGTTCCTGTTGAAGATGAAGAAGTGTCCAAGCAGTTGGAAAGAATCTACAAGAAAGCAGGCATGAACATTATGACCAATGCTGAAGTTACTGCTGTAGATACAAAAGGTAAAGGCTGTAAAGTGACCGTAAAAACGAAGAAGGGAGATGAAACACTGGAGTGCGATGTAGTACTATCTGCAGTGGGTGTTTCTACCAACCTGGAAGGTATCGGTCTTGAAGATGTTGGTGTAGCTACCGATAAAGGTAAGGTGATCGTAGATGACTACTACAAAACCAATATCCCTGGTGTTTATGCCATAGGTGATATCGTACACGGACCTGCACTGGCGCACGTAGCATCAGCGGAAGGTATTATCTGTGTAGAGAAAATTGCCGGACAGCATGTTGAGCCTTTAGATTATAATAACATCCCGGGTTGTACTTATTGTCAGCCTGAAATTGCTTCAGTGGGTTATACTGAAAAGGCAGCCAAGGAGGCAGGATATGAAATTAAGGTGGGTAAATTCCCATTCTCTGCATCAGGGAAAGCAAAAGCCGGTGGCGTAAGCGATGGCTTTGTGAAAGTGATTTTCGATGCAAAATACGGTGAGTGGCTGGGTGCCCATATGATTGGTGCCAATGTAACTGAAATGATTGCTGAGGTAGTAGCTGCCAGAAAACTGGAAACTACTGGTCACGAAATCATCAAAACAGTACACCCACACCCAACCATGTCTGAGGCTGTTATGGAAGCAGCAGCAGCAGCTTACGATGAAGTAATACATCTTTAATAAAGAGTTATAGCACCTGGAGGCATCCATATAGAAGAAAGCGAACTCGTTCTTAGACTAAAAAATAAGGACAAGGCTGCGCTGTCTTATCTCTACGATAAGTACAGTGCTGCGCTCTATGGGGTAGCCTCCAGAGTGATTAAGAATGAAGATATCACGCAAGAGGTTCTTCAGGATGTTTTCGTCAAGATCTGGAATAAGATCGATCAGTACGATGCCGCCAAGGGTAGATTCTTTACCTGGATGATGAACCTGACACGCAATGCTTCTATCGATAAATTGAGGTCAAAAGAATTCTCTCGATCGTCTAAAACCGATTCGATTGATGACTACGTATATACATTCGATCGCGAAAATAGCACAGAAATGAGCACAGATGCGATTGGTGTGAAATCGCTGATGGATGACCTCGTAGATGATCAGAAATTCGTACTTCATAAAATTTACTTTGAAGGTTTCACCCATACGGAAATAGCCGAAGAATATGATATACCTTTAGGTACTGTCAAGTCAAGGCTACGTTCTGCATTGAAGCATATGAGAAAGAAATTGGCATAGTGAACATAGAAGAATACATATCGTCCGGAATACTTGAGGCATATGCCCTCAACACCCTCTCTGAACAAGAGATGAGGGAAGTTGAGACTATGCTTGAAAAGTATCCTGAACTAAGAGATGAGCTCGAGGCAATTGAGCTTACCTTAGAAGGTATGGCTATGGCCGCTCAGGTTAAACCTGCGGTAGACCTGAAGCAAAGTATTCTCGATGCGATTGAAGAAGTAGAGGAGAAGCCTGAAGAAATTGCTAAGCAAGACCTGAAGAGTGAAGCCAGAGTGGTAACCATGCAGCCATCTCCAATTTGGAAGTTTGCTGTAGCGGCATCAGTAACCATTGCACTGCTTTGCGGATATCTTGCCATGGATTACAGGTCTAAATGGAAAAATTCCAGACTGGCCTATGATCAGTTACTGGCCAGTAATTCTCAAATGGCTGAGCAATACAACAGAGTAAACCAAAAGCTGGATGAACTGGAAAATGATCTGAATATTCTGTCTAACCCTGAGTTCATGAGAATTGAAATGCCGGGAACAGATAATGCCAAAGAAGCATTTGCCAGTGTTTATTGGAATCAAACCTCTCAGGAGCTTTACCTGGATATCAGAAACTTAAAGGAACTGGCTCAAAACGAGCAATATCAGCTTTGGGCAATTGTAGATGGTAAGCCGGTAGATGCAGGTGTATTCGACTGGAATGCAGATGGCCTGGTACGTATGAAAAACATGGCTCAGTCGGTAGCCTTTGCGGTGACTATCGAGCCGCGAGGAGGCAGTGAAAATCCAACACTTGAGTCAATGCAGGTGTACGGAGGTGTTTAGTCCTTGCCTTTTGAAAATATGAGTGAAGCCGGATATTCCGGCTTTTTTTGTGCCCGGGATTTTAAGGAGGTGCTTTCATTGAGCTCGGCTAAAAGGAAGAGGCTGCCTCAAAAATAACGTACAGCTATTTTTGAGACAGCCTCTATGAGACCTCAACCTAAGTAAACTGTTACTCCAGTTAAGTTTCCTTTAAAATCTTTATAGTAGCGTTGTCAGAAAGGGGAAGTCCAGTGTCTGGTTAAAAAGAGGAGTCTACCCATCCGGTAGACTCCGACACCTCAACCAAAGTAGAATTGGGACTTGATTGTTATCTTCTCTGCTGTATGTACAGCAGTTGTTTTCTGTGTGGATTTAGTCGAGCTTTAATCACTCTGTTTAGGTGAGTTCCCTAAAAGGTGAAGTATATACGAAGTGCGGATTGGGTCTGGATCTAGGCCAACGAAAAAAAAATTATCTTTTTTTTCATCTTTCTGAGTCTGAGTCCTCAACTTTGAGCCATGAGTCTTAAAAACGAACGCATTCTCCTGATTATAGCGCTGGTTATCAGTTCAATAGCATTGGTTATGATCTATGTAACTGGTTTGGAAGGATTTCAGAATCCGGAGAGTGCTGATTATGTCGTACGTTCATTACTCTATCTTTTTGGTCTGGTTGCGATCCGCGGAGCCTGGAAATTGACACTGGATAGAAAAATCAGTTCAAAGAAAAGTCAGAAAGATGAACATTGATATCACCACCCCCGCCTTACTCTTCCCTGCCATTACACTTTTGCTTCTGGCCTTCACCAACCGCTTTGTCGCACTGGCTAATTTGGTAAGAGGTCTGAGAGTTCGCTATAAGGAATCTCCCGAAATGCGGAAGACCCTTTTTGGGCAAATCAAGAATCTCAGGCTTCGGTTACTTCTGATCCGTAATATGCAGGCCCTTGGAATAGCCAGCTTTTTCTGCTGTGTACTCTGTATGGTGCTCATGTACTTGGGCAGACAAGTAATTGCAGATTATATCTTCGGAGCCAGCCTGTTTTTACTCCTGGGCTCTCTGCTCATTTCATTTGTTGAGACGCAAATCAGCACAAGAGCTATTAACCTGGAATTGAAAGATCTGGAAGAAAACACCCCTTCTTAAGTCTAATAGGTCCTTTGTTTAATACTTTCACTGATTGGCGATGGATGTGTCATTCAGTAGTAATTCTTCATGTCTACCAGATAATAGTGTGAAATAGGACGCCAATTCTGCAGGTGTCTTGCGCTTTATTTAAGTCATTCTCAATGATGTAATATTAAAATATTGGTTGTGTCTGGAATTTATATATCAAAATACTTGTCTAGACAAGTATTTATTGCTAATATTCCACCTGACTTACAACCTTATGGATTTCAGTAAGGCTCTCTTTCACCTTAATAACAATCTCGGCTATAATCTGTATCGCGCTTATTTACTCTTTCATAGAGAGTTGATTCGTGCCTTAAAAGCGTATGCTGTTACGCCAGAACAATGGCAGGTATTGATAATTCTTTGGAACCATGGGAGCGTGACCCCAACTGAGATCAGTAGGGTTACGCTCCAGGATCTACCCTCCATTTCGCGCATGTTGGTACGGATGGAAAAGAACGGGTGGATCGAGAGAGTCGAAAATGAGGATGATGGTCGCTCTTTTCATGTGCAATTGACCGAGAAGGGTAGAAAAAGTAAAAATGAAATGATTATTGCTTTCGATAATCACTTCAGTGGGTTCCTGAATGAGGTACCCAAACAATTTCGTGATGGGATAAAAAACGAGTTACTTCAATTGAGAAGTCAATTAGGAGATTACACACCCATAAAGTGACAGACGGTCCGGTCATTTCAGGTGCTAGACCCAGTACCTTGATCTCTTCATATGTTTAGGTTGAAACGGAGATGATTACCGAGGCAGTAAATATAAGATTTGCTGCCTCGGAAATGACTTTCAAATTCCCCTTGTGCTTTCCTCTCACACACTGTACATTCACGAAAAAAAATGTCGTCCAGGACTTACATCGTAAACCTCTTCTTAGGTTTCTTCCTTTTTACCCAGTGTTCTTCTCCGTCTACCGCTACTTCTGAGCAGACTGATGTTGATGTTTCCGGAGAAAGGGGGATTCGTATTCCTGCAGGTGAAGGCAAAACGTTCTTTAGCTGGACACCCGATCGGATACCCATGGTCAGTGCACACAGAGGAGGACCATATTCCGGTTATCCCGAAAATGCATTGGAGACTTTTACCCATGTGGCTTCTCAGGTTCCCACGGTGATAGAGTGCGATATCGCCATGACTAGTGATTCGGTCTTGATAATGATGCATGACAATGCCCTTGATCGTACCACAACAGGGGCGGGTCAGGTTGCGGAGGTAACATACGGGTACATCAAAGGCCTAAATCTGGTTGACAATAATGGAACTGTAACAGATTATTCCATTCCTACATTAGACGAAGTTTTGGAGTGGGCGAAGGACAAAGCGATACTGACCTTAGACGTGAAGCGCGGAGTACCATTTCAAAAAGTAGTTGAAGCGGTTCAGGCAGCCAAAGCTCAAGACTATGCGGCCATCATTACCTATAATGCCAGAGACGCGGCTCAGGTATATCAACTCGATCCAGACCTGATGATCTCAGTAAGTCTTGGTTCCGAGGAGTCATACCAGGCACATCATGATATGGGTGTACCTGATGAGAACATGATTGCCTTCGTGGGCGTGTCGGAACCGGAACAAGAGCTGTATGAGTTCCTGCATGCCAAAGGTATTTACTGCATTCTGGGCGTTTTAGGGAACCTCGACCGTAAGGCCGAAACACAAGGAGATTCCACATATTTGGGCTATATTCAACGTGGTGCAGATATACTGGCAACAGACAGGCCATTAGAGGCCTTCGATGCTATTCAATCATTAATTCAGACGAGTAAGAAACAAGAATATTTTTATGGCTATTGATCTTAGGAGCGATACGTTAACGAAGCCTACCCCGGGTATGCATGAGGCAATGATGTCTGCAGAGGTGGGAGATGATATGTTTGGTGAAGACCCAACCGTAGCGGCACTGGAATCCAGAGCGGCTAAAATGTTTGGAATGGATGCGGCTATCTATTGTGCATCCGGTACCATGACCAACCAGATTGGAATCAGGCTCCACTGTAATTTGCAGGATGAAGTCATCTGCCATAAATACTCTCATATCTATCTCTATGAGTCGGGAGGAATTATGTCTAATGCAGGGGCATCAGTGCGTTTACTCGATGGGCCCAGGGGTATGATCACTGCCAAAGATGTGGAGGCAGCTATTCAGGCCGATGATATCCATTCACCCGTGTCCCGATTGGTTTCACTGGAGAATACCATGAACAAAGGGGGAGGAAGCTGTTACGACTTTGAAGAAATCTGGGCCATTAGGGAAACCTGTCACGAACATGGATTAGCACTGCATTTAGATGGTGCTCGTTTGTTCAATGCATTGGTGGCGACAGGGCAAACTACTAAGCAGTACGGAGAAGTGTTCGACACCATTTCCATTTGCCTGAGCAAAGGACTGGGTGCACCGGTTGGTTCATTGCTGTTGGGTGGTCATGACGATATCAAAAGAGCGAAACGGATCAGGAAAGTGATGGGAGGTGCCTGGCGTCAGGCCGGATATATTGCAGCGGCCGGACTTTATGCACTTGATCATCATATCGACCGATTGGCTGAAGACCATAACAAGGCGAAAGCCATTGGTAGCGTATTGGAAGGACTGGATTATGTAGAAGAGGTTTTGCCTTGTGAGACGAACATTCTGATTTTCAAACTCAGCGACAAATACACCAATGATGCATTTCTGAAGAAACTGGCTGAGCACAATATCCTTGCTTTTGGATTTGGCCCGCAGTTGATTCGTTTTGTGACTCACTATGATTTTACAGATGATCACCTGAATGAAACTATTGAGGTGTTGAAAAAACTATAAATGAAAAAGATAAGCCTCCTTGGTTTACTGGTGCTTTTCACGGCCTGTGGATCAAAGAAAACAGAACAGTCAGTGGCCAAGCAAGAGTCTAATGAAGCCATATTCTTTGTGGGGACCTACACCAAAAAAGAAGGTCATGTCGATGGGCAGGGTGAAGGTGTCTACGTTTACTCCATGAATAAGAATACTGGAGCCATTAGCTATAAGGCAACCAGTGATGTGGTGATCAGTCCGTCTTACCTGGCGGTTCACCCCGATGGCCAACATGTTTACGCTGTGAATGAATATGACGGGGGAGAAGATAGCTATGCAGCTGTAACGGCCTTTGATTACAATCCTGAAGACCACAGCCTCACTTATTTGAATGAAGTGAGCAGTGTTGGTCAATATCCCTGTTTTCTCAGTATTGACAATACAGGTAAGTTTGTCATGGCTGCTAACTATGTTGGTGGCAGTGTGGTGTTACTTCCGATTATTGAAGATGGCATGTTAGGGTCTTACAGCTCCTATAAGAAACATGAGGGAGGTTCAAGTCATCCGAGGCAGGATGCACCTCATGCTCACCAGATATTTCAGCATCCCAAATCTGGATTGGTTGCTGCAGTAGATTTAGGGGCCGATAAAATCTATGCCTATGAGTTGGATACCCTGAGTCAGACCCTGAATTACCTGAGAGACTTCATTAATCCGCCAAGGACTGCGGGCCCAAGACACATGGTTTTCCATCCTGAAAAAGACATTGCCTATGTACTGAATGAGTTAATAGGAACCATTGAAGTGGCTACTTTCACTGATAGCCTGCGCTTTCAGCAAAAGGTGCAAATGATTTCACTGCAGGAACCGGGAGATAAGAGAGAGCCATCAGGCGCTGCTATTAAAATCCATCCTAATGGTGAATTCCTTTATGCCTCTAACCGTGGCGAAATCAATGAAGTAGTAGCTTTTAGAATTGGTGATAATGGTGAACTCATTAAGGTAGGAGCTTATTCTTCCAAGGGGTTAACACCACGAGACTTTGAGATAGATCCTTCGGGAAAGTTTATGCTGGTAGCCAATCAGGACAGCAACACTATCATGACTTATGAGATCAATCAGGAAACTGGTGAATTGATTGATACCGGCTATATCGAAGAAGTGCCTACTCCGGTTTGTATTAAGTTCTTATTGTAATTATTGTTTTCCTTCACCAAGAGGATATTCGTGCCATCCGCAGCCGTTCGGACTCAGCTATCGACCTCTGGCGGAGGCTAGGGTGTGGGAATCATTGCTTTAGCCTTACTAATTTCCCGCTCTTAGCACTCCTCATAGCCGCATCCAGAATTTCCATTACTACCATATTATTTTCAAGAGCTGACAGGTCAGCTTCCTGAGGTGTGATTTCACCTCTGACTACTGCTGCCAATAGGGTAAAAGGATCATCATTAGGGCTTTCTTTCTTCAGATTAGTGAGCTTCTTTTCTTCCGCATTGTCCCCTAGTCGGTATCGAAGAGTGCTACCATTGTCGGCAAAGATTTGTCCGGTTACGCCATAAACTTCCATGTCTTTTCGGGAGACCGGCCAGTTCCATGATGCCTGAATAATCACCTGAGTTTTGGGATACTGAAGTACAATGGTGGCTTCATCATCTACCTTGGGATATATATCCGGTTTATTGGTTGCCGTCATGGCGAAAACGGACTGAGGCTTTTCGCCCTTCATCAGCCAGGTAGCCAGATTAGCTCCATAGCAACCAAAGTCTGTCAGTGCTCCCGCACCATTGAACCTGGGGTCTGTCAGCCACTCCAGAAATTCTTCGTTAACGCCAATCTCCTTTGGCCCCGGGTGTCCGTCATGTACTACGATCTTACGGATATCCCCAATCATATTGTCCTGATGTACCATTTGCCAGGCCTTGAGATTACTTCCATACCAGGTGGTTTCGTAATTGGTTAGCAGGTGGATGTTGTGCTTTCTGGCGAGCGCCTGCATTTTTCTGGCATGATCAAGGGAAACCGCCAGTGGTTTTTCCACCATCACATGAATACCCCTGGGAGCGAAAAATTCGACCACTTCCAGGTGGTCGTAGATGGTTCCGAAAGCTGTTACTGCTTCGGGCTGAACATTCTGCATCAAGGCCTCCATAGTGGGGTAAACCATGTCCATTGAAAGGCCATGTTGTTGGGTGTATCGCTCGGCCAGGTCTCTGTTCGATTCAACTATACCTACCAGCTCAATATCCCCACGATCTTCTCTTCCCAATATCCAATGGACGTGAGTATGTGTCAATCCAATGACGGCTACTTTAACAGGTGGGTTTTGTTGTTGTGCCTTCATGCTGAATATTGAAATTAAGGCCATCAAGAGGGTGAGGATGCGTTTCATAGAGGAATTTACTATAAGCTCGCTTAATCTCACCCCTTAGTCTTAAAAATTACACGTCTCTCAACTCATTGCTTAATCACATATTTCATCAGAGGGTCATGGTTCAGTTTATTATAAGAAGCCGAGAATCAGTTTCTGGTTTTGTGTTATCTGTTTGATAGTAAGTATGGGCCGCCTCAATCGGTGTCCTCACCGATTGCGTAGTAAGGCCTCAGTATTTATCTGAGAGACTGGTGATGTAGATTTTGCTGGATGGGCTGATGCAAAGTGCAGGTCGTGGTGAGGACACCACAACTGGCGGCTCATGGCTGTTTTGATAGGATTGCAGACGATACGTTTGTTCTTCGAATAGAAGGAGTCTGTCAGGTTATGGATTGATGGTGTTTTATAAAGGTTTGGGCTTTTGTGTTCTTGTTATAGAAGGAGAGTGTAGAGTATTATATCCCCTTTAGATAAATCTTCACCACATTCTGATGGTGTTCTGCATGGTAGATGGTGAAGTAAAGCATTTCCCGTACTGTTACTTTACCTAATACAGGGTGAGGAAAAATGTAAGTATCCATCTCATCCTCTGTCCAGTTTTTGAGCTTGTCCTGGATTTTGCCGATAATCTCTTTTTGAGTTTTCGAGAGCTTACTATAATCGGAATACCTGACTTTTTTAGGGACATATGCTCCGGGAGGATCTCCTTCCATAGTGGTGAGTCGCTGCTTGTAGCGCTCCACCAGTTCGGGATAAGTTTTAGAAGGCCTGTTGGCTTTACCGAACTTGAACTTAATCATGAATTTTGGGAGAGCGAGGCCTTGAATTAGTGGTCTGGTACTCTTAATCAGGTGTTCTGCCTGCTGTCCTGCATTCCATTTGCCTTCAGGAGCATATTCAAATTCATCTTCGGAAAGTGTTCCGATGAACTTGTGAAAATGCTCATATGAATCTTCCAGCCTGGCCTTAATCTCCACCTTATTCATGACGGAAAATTAGGTGGTTTTCGATGGAAGGCAAAAGAGAATCTGAAAATTGAATTCAATCGTTTAGCGCTTTGCTGACTTAAAGCGCTTGTAGTCTGCATAAAGCCATATTCCAAGTATCCATAAACAAACGGCTACAAAGGCCCCGATCCAATGACCTGCATGCTCATTACCCTGATAACCGATATAGGCTGAACCAACAGAGATCACTCCTGCCATCACTGCGTATGATTTGGTTTGATAAAACCAGGCATAAGGGAAAAAGTGGGCACCTGTTATAATGGCTAAAGCCATAGGCATGTCGTAGTTATCTCGCATCAAAACAAAGAAGAGTAATGGGAAATAGAATAACTGTGCAAAGTTGAGCCAGAGTCCCAGGTCGTTCAATGGGTTGTTGGCAATTTTCCACTCTGTTTTAAATACTTTACCGAGTAGCCAGGCCAGGGGTAACAGAGGCATGGTAGCCATAAAGGAGTAAAGTACCAGTTCACCTGAAGACAGATGACTGGTCCATAGAAACGAGATACCCAGCCAGCAGATACTGGCGGCCAGAATGAAGTTAATGCCGTTCTTGTTGCGCAGAATTATTTCGGTGCGCATTTCCTGAAATGATTTGGTTGTCATGTTCCTGGGGTTAGAAGCTCATAATTTCTCTGAAGCGAATACTTTGTCTGCGACTTACCTCTACCTCTTCTCCTCCTTTGAGATAGAGTTTGAGTGTTCCACTGAACCATGGTTCAATGCGTTCAATAAACTTCAGATTGATAATCTGTTGACGATTGGCCCTGAAGAATACCTCCGGATCGAGCCGGGTTTCCATATAATTCAGTGATCGTGGAATCATGGGCTTCTGATCATTAAAGTAGATTCTGGTATAGCTGCCCATGATTTCTAATACCCTGACATCTGCCAGGGTAACAAACCAGCATTGCTCTCCATCCTTCACAAAAACCTGGTTGTTAATACCCAGTAGTTTGACCTTAGCTTCCCTTTCCTGTCTCAGCCTGATCTTTTCGGCAGCTTTCTCAATGGCCAGTCCCAATCGTTCTTCTTTGATGGGCTTTTGCAGGTAGTCCAGTGCATTGTGATCGAATGCCTTCATAGCGTATTCATTGAAGGCGGTGGTAAAGATGACTTCGGGTACATCAATCAGGTCTTCCAGCAATTCAAAACCATTCTTGTCCGGCATCTGAATATCAAGGAAAAGTAGTTCCGGCTGCAAATCTTCAATCATGGTTAAGGCCTGCTCTGCATTTTCTGCCTCACCAATCACTTGTACCTGATCGAATGTTTTGAGTAAATGCTTTAGCTCTTGTCGGGCCAGTTGAGAATCGTCAATAATCAGGGCTTTCATAGTTGAGGTATTTTTAAAGTAGCCTTTACGGTATTTTCCGAGCTGTTTTCAAGCTTGAATTCAGCAAAGGTGCCGAAGAGTATCTTCATGCGTTCCAGCAGGTTATTCAGTCCAATACCTTCTCTCTTCTTCTGAGGGGTTAACTGTCCTGTGTTGATTACTTCGATTAGAAGCGCACGGTCGGTAATGCTTGTTTTGATTTGAATTTCGCCTCCTGATTTTTGAATAGACAGCCCATGTTTAATGGCATTTTCAACTAAAAGTTGAATGGCCATCGGAGGGATTTCAATCTTTTCTGTTTCAGGACTTATGTCGAAACTGTAGTGGAGTCGATCATTGAACTGAATGGATTCTAATTGCAAATAGTCTTTTACAATCTCTATTTCATCTCGGAGTGCTACTTTCTCAGAGGCGTTGAACTGGATAGAGTATCGGAGCAGGTCTGAGATATGGGTAACCATTTTTCGTGCTTTTTCAGGTTCAATCAAAATGAGCGACCGAATGTTATTGAGTGCATTGAAGAGAAAGTGAGGATTTACCTGATTTTTCAGAATCATGAGTTCCGCTTCCTGGAGGGCTGCTTTGAGCTCCAGTTTTTCCAACTCGTTCTTTCTGCTCTTTTCCACAAATTTGAAGATGAAGTAAATGGCAGCCCATAGAATGAGGACTACAAAAACATTGAATACATAGGCTACGAAGCCGGCCCAGCTGAATGGGGTTAGACCTGAAAGTGGTACAAGGTGATAAATGATCAGATGAATGAAGGTCTGCACGATCAGCGAGGTAATCAGCAGGCCAACCAGGGCTCTGGGGATTAACTGACCAATACTCAATTCCAGCCATTTGTGTTTTTTGATATACAGTCTGAAGAGGTGAGAAAAAACCACCAGGCCTACAAAGACAATCAACTGAAGAATGATGGTGGAAGTATTAATGGCCTCTTCCCCACCAAAAAGTCCCATCATGGCAATCAGGAAGACTGTGTATAGCCCCCAGCCGCCCAGTTGGAGAATCCAGTAAAGGGTAAGTCTATACTTGGTGGGTTTTCGTAGGGTCATGTTGCAGGAGTTTCAAATAGGCCAGGCTCATCAGGCAATATAGGGCTATGAACAGGAATAAGTATGTATTACGACCACCTGAATTTAATGCTTCTTTGATCAATAGAATGGCTCCAATGCCATAATGAGTCAGGTTGGCAGCGGTAATTGGTCTTCCATAGACTCCTCCGAAAGTTAGATTTCTGATCATGTAATTCAGTAATGCCCAGCTGATATAAAAGGCTCCCAATGCTTTGATGAGAAATACACTATTATCAGAATGCTCTAATTGCAGTTCTGTGAGTATTTCCTGGGGAAGAAAGGAAGACAACAATCCAAGCAGGCCACAAAGGCCTGCATTGAAAAGCTGCAATTTAGCTGAGAATTTCATGATTGTGCTTAAAGGAATTTGTTAAGCCAATTGTGGAAGAATTCAGGATCATCCCACATAATGAAGTGATAACCAGTGTCTGAAATATCGAGATCGAGATGTTCATGTTTGGCGTACTGGGCTTTATACATATTCATGACACTCTCTTTGGTTGAACCATATGCTTCGTAAGCCGCCCAGGCTCCGAGTACCAAAGTTGGGGTTTTGATGGTGGAAAGTTTACCACGGATGTCAGTCGTGTACATTTCATACATGGCCTGAGCTACAGTGTTCATGTCACTGCTCACACCCCAATCTGTGGCGAGGTTGATGTAATCCTTGTTACGGATAAGGCTTTGCAGAGAGGCTTGCTGATAGGCTCTTTTCTGCTCATCGGTTTGATTAGCTGCGGCTTGCATTTGCGCTTTCATATTCTGAGCAAAGGGCTTTGCACTCTCCTCTGTAGCGGTAGGCATCTGAATAGCTGTCATAAAAGGCAATGCATCTACTACTACCAGTTTTTGAGCCAAGTCAGGTTTTTCAATGCCTATTTGAAGTGCCAGGAAACCACCCAGGCTATGTCCCATAATGATTGGGTTCTCAATGTTATTCTCTTCTATGTAGTCATAGAGCATGGCTTTGATCTGAGCGAAGAAACCTGCGTCCAAATCTTGCAGTGGAGGCTGACCGGCAAAACCAGGCAGGGTGAAAACATGATATTCGTATTTGTCGCCTAAGGCTTCAATGGTAGTATCCCAAACTGCTCCATCACAAGTAAGTCCGGGTATCATAATCATTGGCTGACCTTTGCCAATGACACGCACCTTAAGCTGAGGATTGGTAGAGGCATGGGCATGGTGTGTGATCATCATCAGAGCACTCATGGTGACTATGGTGATCATAAGGGTTATGGCTATCTTTTTCATAATACTTTGAGTTTTTGTGTTGCTCAAAAGTAGAATGCTGATGCCTGATCTTTTTTAGCTTTTAAGGGAGCGGAAGAAATCTCTCGGGAGTGGAAGTGAGCTTGCTGAAAGCCTAATAATTAATTTTCAGAACGTTTCTGAAAGCAGATAATACGGTCCACTTTAAGATAATGCCATCTTCGGGCTTCTGATTAATAACTATGTTCATCCAGCTCCACTTTGCCCCAAAAGGTTTTATAAACAAAGTAGGTGTAGGTGGCAATAAGAGGGATACCAATAGCAGCCATGGTCAGCATAATCTTTAGTGATTTAGATGATGATGCTGAATTATGAACCGTGATGTGATTGGCCGGATCGGCAGGGTTGAAGATAATCACCGGGTAGAGCTCCAATGCTACAATCACCAGTAACATGGCCAATGTTAGTGCCGAGAACAAAAAGGCATGCAGAAATTTTCGTTTCGTAACCAGTCTTGGAATATTGGCAATAGACAAGAAGGCGATTACGGGAATAATAAACATCCACTGATTTCTGCTAATCTTATCGGTCAGGTGAGGAATGTATATCAGTGTGTAAACCGTAACCAGAGCGAAACTTATGATAAAGAAGATAATCGCTCTTTTCAGAAACTGATATACCTGCTCATAGAGCTTGCCTTTCGTTTTTAGTCCCAGGTATATAGCACCGTGCATCATAAAGGCAGCCAGGGTAGTAATGCCAACCATGATGGCATAAGGGTTCAGGAAGTCTAGCCAGCTTCCGGTAAACTGTTTGTTTTCATCCAGCGGTATTCCGATCAGAATATTACCCAGTACCACACCTAATAGTACAGCCAGCAGAATGCTACTTACACTGTAGCTGACATCCCACATCCTTCTCCACCAGAGCATGGGTTCTTTTGAGCGGAACTCAATGGCGACAGCTCTGAAGATCAATGCGGCCAGAAAGAGCATAAAGGGGATGTACATGGCGGAAAACATGTTGGCATAAACCACAGGGAAACCGGCAAAAAGTGCTCCTCCGCCAATTACCAGCCATACTTCGTTACCATCCCAAACCGGACCTATGGCATTGAGGGCAATTCGTCTGCTTTCTTCTTTTTTAAGAAACAGATGCCAGGCACCAGCTCCCAGATCGAAACCATCGAGGATGGCATAGCCTGAGAATAAGGCTCCTACAATTAAAAACCACCAGGTGGCATAGTCAACTCCTAAAAATGCTCCCATACTTAACTGGTAAATGCGTTACTTAAATCTCTTTGTCTGGGTCGTTGGTCAATCATTGGCGACTCATCAGGACCCTTTTTAATCTTCTTATTCAATAGATAAATGAATAATGTGAAGAGTAAGGCATAAATAAGGAAGAACAAGATGAGTGAAAAGAGTACCTGGTTGGCAGTGACCACCTCCGAAAGTGCATCAGAGGTTTTTAGCAAACCATATACTACCCAGGGTTGTCTTCCCATTTCAGCCGTAAACCATCCGACCTGATTGGCAATTTGAGGTAAGAGTACCGAGATCACCAGAATTCTGAGCATCCATTTATGATCAAAGAGTTTACCTCTCCACCATAGAAAGGCCGCAAATATGGTCAGGCCTATCAATGCCATGCCGATGGCAATCATGATGTGATAGAACTGAAAAACAGCATTGACTTGTCCGGGGATTTCATCTGAAGGGAAACCATCAAGTCCCTGAATAGGGGCATCAAAATCCTGATGTGTCAAAAAACTCAGTCCACCAGGAATGGCCAGACCGGTTACTTCTTTACTCTCCTGATCTACCCAGCCAAACAGGTACAGATCGGCCGGAGCATTCTCTTCGTAGTGACCTTCCATGGCAGCCAGTTTGGCGGGTTGATGTTCTGCCACTACCTCGGCTGAGGCATGACCTGTAACCAACTGTGCCAGGGACGCGACCAGCGCAACGCTCAGGGCGATCTTAATGGCCTTCTTGGACAACTCAATATGTCTTCCTTTTAGCAGGTAATAGGCATGAACCGAAATGATAAGGAAAGCTCCGGCCAGGAAAGCACCAATCCAAACGTGAAGAATTCTCTCCACACTGGAAGGGTTGAAAACCATGGCCCAGAAGTCAGTCACTTCAGCTCGGGCATTGATGCCTTCACCCACTACATGATAACCAGCAGGGGTTTGCTGCCAGCTGTTGGCCACTACAATCCATATGGCCGAAAACATACTACCTAGCCATACTCCAATGGTGGAGATAAAGTGAACTTTCGGACTTACCCGGTTCCAGCCAAAAAGCAAAACTCCCAGGAAGCCGCTCTCCAGAGCGAAGGCAAAAATGCCTTCAGCCGCCAGGGCACTTCCAAATATATCTCCGACATAACGGGAATAGGTAGCCCAGTTGGTGCCAAATTCAAACTCCATCACAATACCGGTAGCTACTCCAATACCGAAGGTTAAAGCAAAAATCTTAGTCCAGAACTTGGCCAGTACTTCGTAGGTTTTGTCTTTGGTTCGCAGGTATTGACCTTCCATGAAAACCATCACCAAACCCAATCCGATACTGAGGGGAGGATAGATGTAGTGAAATGCCACTGTGAAGGCAAACTGAATTCGGGCTAAGATTTCTACATCCATAACTGACAGTTGTGATGTTCAATGTTTCCTTCAAAGGTAAGCGGTGACAATTGAAAGGAAGTAACATTTGTTACACTGAACTAACCCATAAACGGGACGAGGTGTTCCTGAAAATCGGTTTCTTATTGATGAAATGACTATAAATTTTGTGGTGCCCTCATCAACAGCAAACAGAGACGGTATGGGAGAGAGCAGGTGACAAGAAAGCTTGAGAAATTCTTTGGTCTGATGTGGATGGTCTCGGCTGACATTCCTAATTTTCGGTATGGATTTTACCCGCAAACCACTGGCCGAAAGAATTAGACCACAATCGCTGGATGACCTGATCGGTCAGGAACATCTGGTAGGTGAAAACGGGGTGCTAAGACGAGCGATCAAAGCGGGTAAGGTACCATCCATGATTCTCTGGGGACCTCCGGGAGTGGGTAAAACCACTATTGCGAATATCATCGCTAACTCTGTAGAGGCGCCTTTCTTCACTCTGAGTGCCATCAGTTCGGGAGTAAAAGAGGTGCGGGAAGTAATTCAGCGGGCAAGATTCCAATCCAATACCATCTTATTCATAGATGAAATTCATCGCTTTAACAAGTCTCAGCAAGACGCTTTACTTGGGGCAGTAGAGAAGGGGGATATTACCCTGATTGGCGCCACCACTGAAAATCCATCGTTTGAGGTGAACTCTGCTTTGCTTTCCAGAAGCCAGGTATATACCCTGAAGTCCTTGTCTAAGGAAGACCTGCTGAGATTGGTGGAATTGGCGCTGCAAAAGGATGAGTTTTTGAGCAAGCGCCAGGTAGAACTGAAAGAAACTCAGGCACTCTTCAATATTTCGGGTGGTGACGCGAGAAAACTGCTCAACCTGCTCGATCTGGTGGTAGAAAATATTGAAGGAGATCCGGCAGTCGTGACTGACGACCTGGTGAAAGAAATTGCCCAACAACGGGTGGCTACCTATGATAAGACGGGCGATATGCACTATGATGTGATTTCCGCTTTTATCAAGTCAATTCGGGGAAGTGATCCGAATGCTGCAGTCTACTACCTGGCCCGTATGATTGAAGGAGGAGAGGATATTAAGTTTATTGCCCGCAGGCTGGTGATTCTGGCTTCGGAAGACATCGGCAATGCCAACCCCACCGCATTGGTGATTGCTACCAATGCTTTTCAAGCGGTGAACATGATCGGCTATCCGGAAGGAAGAATTATTCTTTCGCAGGCGGTGACTTATCTCGCCTCATCTCCAAAAAGTAATGCGGCTTATCTGGCGATTGGTAAGGCTCAGGAATTGGTCAGAAAAACGGGAGATCTGTCAGTTCCCATGCCCATCCGTAACGCACCGACCAAACTTATGAAAGAAGAGGGTTATGGACAGGGTTACAAGTACAGCCATGACTATCCGGGCAATTTCGTACAACAGGAATTCCTACCTGAAGAAATCAAGGGGACTAAGCTTTATGATCCGGGAGCTAATGCCAGAGAGGAAGAAATGCGCAAGCGTCTTAAAGCCATGTGGAAGGAGAAGTATGGGTATTGAGTAATTTGAAAATTTGGTAATAAGTTGATTTGAAAATGAGTTAGATGATTACTCTATTCTTTGCGTTCTTAGCGAACTCTGCGGTGACCATTTCGCAGCATGGGCGCGGGTAGTGAGAAGCTTTAATCCTCATTCCTCTCAAAATGAACCTTGATCATCTCATTTCCTCTTTTCTGAGACCAAATCATGACATTATCCTCAAAGCTTAGCTGCCATTTGGTTTTGGTATTATCTGCATTGCTGATGGTCCATACTTCATTGGAGTGGCCGCCTATGTGCCAGACTCCCGTTTCTATCATTTGACCTGTGCTGTTAAACTTTCGGTAGGCCCGGTCCCACATGAAGAAATAGCGTTCTTTGTCAATGTCATAGAGGGATTTTACTTTCCCGGTTTCCGGATCGACTCCCTCACTCTTGCTAATTTGCCAACCGCCCTGAAGTAAGTCCCAAGGCGCTTTTGGCTTTTTGTCAACCCTGGATAGTTGTACCACCACCTTAATTCCATCTTCCATACGCTCCCAGGTCATTTGAGAATCGGTGAGCCGTGTCTTAAATGGCCCATAGGGGTCGGGTTCTTTCCCATTGCTGTGCATCAGCTCTTTGTTGGAAGAATTGTATTCGAAAGTACCTCCAAAGTTTTCGATGTTGCCATTTCCCGAGGTGAGAGTGCCGTCTTTCTCAAATAGAAACCACTTGGCAGTGGGAGTCAATTGGCGATCACCAACAGTGACTTCGTTCACCTCCCAGAGACCTAAAAGGTCATTTTGGGCAAATGAGTTAAGGCAAATACATATTAAGCTCAGGCTGATAAGTGCTCTCATTAAATAAAACTAATTATTTAGTTAAATGAGATCAATTTATTTAGGATTTAATTTTCCATAACTTCAATGCATCATGAGATTTATGAAAAACCTTAAGCATTCAATACTGTTCGGTAGTTTAGTACTACTTAGTGCCTGTGGAGGAACTTCCGAAACTTCAGAACCTCAAGTTGTAATCGATACACTTTCTATCGACAGGCATATGCAGGTATTGGCCTCCGATGATTTTATGGGCAGAAAGCCTTTCACGGAAGGAGAGGAAAAGACTATTCACTATTTGGAATCAGAGTTAAAGGCTATGGGAGTTGCTCCCGGCAATGGGGATTCTTACTTCCAGGATGTGCCTTTGGTTGAAATTACCGGTACTCAATCTCCGGAAATGATTGTGAAGGGTGCCGGGCAGATCATGACGTTCCAAACGAATAAGGATGTGGTGGTTTACACTGAACAAACCGATGCTGAAGTAGGTATAGAGAACTCAGAGCTGGTCTATGCAGGCTATGGAATTGTAGCTCCTGAATACGGATGGAACGACTATGAAGGCTTGGATGTCAAAGGGAAAACAGTGGTAGTATTGGTGAATGATCCTGGATTTAGTTCAGGCGATTCTACCTTCTTTAAAGGAGAGGAAATGACTTACTATGGTCGCTGGACTTATAAATATGAGGAGGCTGCTCGGCAGGGTGCGGCAGGAGTGTTAATCGTTCATGAAACTGTTCCGGCCGGTTATCCCTGGTTGGTGGTTCAAAGCTCCTGGACTGGTGCCAAGTTGAACCTTGATGATGCCAATGCAGGGTATAAATGTGCTATTCAGGGTTGGATAACCCGAAGTACAGCTGTTGAGCTTTTCAGAGCAGCAGGCATTAAGGATTACTCTGGTATAGCCAAAAGCAGGGATTTCAAACCGATTGCCATGGGTTTAACTGCTACGGTTAGCGTGAAGAATGAAGTGAAAAGGGATCTCTCCAGAAATGTGGTTGGATTGCTAAAGGGTTCAACCCGACCTGACGAATATGTTATCTACTCTGCTCACTGGGATCACCTTGGTGTCGGTGAACCAATTGATGGTGATTCAATTTATAATGGAGCACATGATAATGCTTCAGGTAGTACAGGGCTATTGGCCATTGCTGAAGCTTTTGCCAAGTTGGAGACAAAGCCTGAACGATCATTTGTCTTTCTCTTTGTTACTGCTGAGGAGCAGGGGCTTTTAGGTTCAGCCTACTATGCGCAGAACCCAATCTTCCCACCCAACCAATCAGTGGCTAATATCAATATCGATGGTTTACCTGCATATGGTGAGATGAAGGATTTGACCATTACAGGTTATGGACAGTCGGAGTTGGATAACTATGCAACAGCTGAGGCTAAGAAGCAGGGCAGGTATGTTATCCCCGATCCTGATCCGGGAAAGGGATATTTCTTCCGTTCCGATCACTTCAATTTTGCCAAGGTGGGAATTCCTGCACTGTATGCTTCTGGTTCCTACGAGTCGAAAGAAAAGGGAATTGAGTTTATTGACGAGAAGACCAAGGAATATCTGGCTGTTAAATACCACCAGCCACAAGATAATTATGAGCCGGAAGAGTGGGATTTAAAAGGTATAGCTCAGGATGCCAAACTACTCTTTAATGTTGGCTATCGACTGGCGAATGAAACTTATTGGCCTCAATGGAATGAAGGTTCAGAGTTCAAGGCTAAGCGTGACTCTGATATGAGTATGAAGAAGAAATAAATAGAGAGTTATAAAGCAAAAAGCCCACTGTCCTGTTAAGGCAGTGGGCTTTTTTAATGAAACAGGTCAATTACTTAACCTTTACCTTCACTGCTATTTCGGTTTTGTTGTTCAACTCATTGAAGGGGTATGTCTTCCATACGAGTTTGTGTTCACCTTCCTGCTCGTATTCTTCATTTGAGAAGGATTTGATTTTCTTTTCAAGTTGAAGTTCAGTAGCAAAGTACATATCACTAAACATCATCTTCAATAGCTCTTCACTCAGTTCTTCACCTTCCTCTTCAGAAGTCTCCTGTAGGGATTTCTGGAAGGTATCCATCAATAGGTTAATGCCCGACCTTTCAATCGACTTGCCATTCATGCTGTAGATTTCGTATTGGATTACCTCAGTCTGAGTACTATCGTGTAGGTAAGTACTAATGCCTTCATTCAACGCATCGATATTATCGAAATCAAATACCATAGAAAGCATATTTGTCTCTTTGTTGAACTCCGGTCTTACATTGCTGACGCCATTAATGGCTTCAAGCCTGGCCTTGGTGCCCGCCTCATCCATGTTGAGTTCTTCCAGCAAGTTGTCAGTATCCATTTCTTCTTCTGTGCCGGCTAGCATACCAATGATGTTGCTCATATCTACAGAAAAGGTATAGGTGCCGCTGCCATCTGCTTTCAGGAAGACTTTTTCCCAGAAGCTGACACAGGATGTAGTGCTCAACAGGCAAACAATGACCAATGTTTTGATAAAGAACTTCGTTTTCATAGACTTCATTTATACTTCAAATATCACTTCTTTATTCGGTACTCTGAAGCGATCGGAATAGATTCCTTCTTCAGCAGCGGGGCCGCAACCAATTACCATCACCACCTCAGCTTTCGAAGGGAGCTTTAAATAACGTTTGATTCTCAATGAATCCATTCCCTCCATTGGGCAGGTGTCATAGCCTTCAGCTTTCATGCTCATCATAAAGTTCTGAGCAGCCAAAGCGGCACTTTTGTGGACAGATATTTTAATATCCGTTCTGTTTCCATGGCGTACCATAGGGCGTTTGAGTCCCACAAAAAAGTAAATTCCTTTTTTGATCAGGCCCCAGATATCGAACCAGTCGCTCCAATAGTATTTGGGTATCAGGTTTTGGTAATAGTTCATGGCTCTTTTGGCCTGTTTGGATTGAGTATCGGGATACACCCGTTTCATTTCCTGAACCAAGGCCTTTTGTCTCTTTTTCCAGAGGTCTCTTCTCGCGACTATGACGACTAACTCATGGGCGGTTTTGGCTGCCTTCTGATTCATACACATCCAGGCAACACTTTTTTTAGCTTCTTCAGACCGAATTCTATAGAATTCCCAAAGTTGCATGTTGCTGCTGTTGGGAGCCAGCACTGCTCTTTCTAAACTCCTTTGAACTGCATCGTGATCGAACTCAGCCTCAGGGTCGTAGATTCTTACAGACCTTCTTTCCCGGATGAGTTGGTCAAATACTTTGGCTGTTTCTTTCATGTCAGTAAATCAGAGGAACTAAGGTCTTGCTTAATATCACTAATAGAATTATGGCAATGACGTTCAGCAGTATACCTGCCCGAATCATGTCTTTCATTCTGATCATTCCGCTGGAGAATACAATGGCATTAGGTGGTGTAGAAATAGGCATCATAAAGGCATAGCTGGCCGCCAGCGTAACCGGTATGGTTAGGTACATAGCATTAAGCCCCAGCGATTGTGAGACCCCAATAACAACGGGTACAAAAATGACTGTCAGGGCGACATTACTCATAATTTCGGTCATAAACAGCATGAAGGCGGTTAAGGCTGCTGTCAGTAGCAGTAGGTTAATGTCGCCACCACCGGCTATGCTTTCTCCCACAAACTCTACTATAGCTGACTTTTCCATGGCTTTAGCCAATGTCAGCCCACCACCAAATAGGAGCAGAATTCCCCAGGGTAACTTTCGGGTATATTCCCACTCCATCAAAAACTGGTTTTCTCTTAGTTTTACCGGGGTGATGAACATCAGTATGCCGCCTGTTATGGCAATAATGGAGTCGTTGAGCAGGTTAGTATCCAGCCAGTTATTGATGGAGCCTCTCAGAATCCATGTCAGGGCTGTACCAACAAAGATGATGGCTACATACTTTTCGGGTTTAGATACCTTACCCAGGGCTTTCAGCTGATCATCAATTACCTGAGCAGATTCTGACAAGCTCTTTAGTTTGCTGGGATACATGACTTTAGTGATCATCAGATATGTAATTACCAGCATGATGATGCAAATGGGTAGACCTATGATGAGGTATTTGGCAAAGGTGACCTCAAAACCAAGCATATCGTTCATGAACCCCACCCACGCTACATTGGGAGGTGTTCCGATAATGGTGGCTGTACCACCAATGTTGGCTGAATAGGCAATGCCTAACATTAAGCCTAAGGCGAAGCGTCTTTTACCCTGGCTGGCATGTTCATCAATATCCAACAGCTGGGTGATGGAAAGGGCAATGGGAAGCATCATGACTGCCGTAGCCGTATTGCTGATCCACATGGAAATGAAAGCAGTTGTAAGCATAAAGCCCAGAATGATGCCGTTGGGGTTGGTGCCGGTTTTCTTAATCAGGGTAAGGGCAATGCGTTTATGGAGGTTATGTCTTTCCATACCGAGTCCTAACATGAAACCTCCCATAAAAAGGAAGATGATTTTATTGGCATAAGGTGCAGTGGCTTCGTCTATTGTAAATACGCCAGTTAGCGGAAAGAGAATAATGGGAAGCAGGGCAGTTACCGGAATGGGGGCGGCTTCTGTAATCCACCAAACCACCATCCACAAAGCTGCACCGATGACCTTCCAGGCATTCTCATTGAGCACACCTTCCGGTTGAAAGAACATGAATATGGTAAACAGGAGTGGTCCGGTTATTAGCCCGAACAGTTTTGCTCCATTGAACTGTGGCTGGTTCAAAGCTTTGGTCATTCTTGATGAAATTCGAAAATAGCATATTTCATCAGACTGCCATGAAGATGACCATTTGGCCATAATAGAAAAAAGCCCCGGAGTGGGGCTTTTCTCATCTTCAACCTTAAAATACTAAAAACTAACTAACTATGTTTTAAACGTCTTCTCTTAGAATTTAATTCTGTGGATTACTGACTTGCTTATTTATTTCAGAATTAACTTCTGCTTATTAGACGTCCCGATGGACCGAATAGTTTCATTGTGAATAAAAATTTTCGGTTAAAATGTGTTAAAGAATTTATTCAACTTATAAACGGCTATTTACCATGATGGAACAGGCCTGATACTTAATATTCCCTTTGGTCAACCCATTTTATGTTCTATTTTTGCCACAAATTTAAACCCGTTGCAATGAGCGTTTTAGTGAATAAAGATTCAAAGGTGATTGTGCAGGGATTTACCGGCTCTGAAGGTACATTCCACGCCAGTCAGATGATAGAATATGGTACCAATGTCGTAGGCGGAGTTACCCCTGGTAAGGGAGGTCAAACTCACCTGGACAGACCTGTTTTCAATACAGTAGAAGATGCTGTAAAAGAAGCTGGTGCTAATGTGTCTATCATATTTGTACCACCAGCATTTGCCGCTGATGCCATTATGGAGGCTGCCGATGCAGGTATAAAAGTGATCATTGCCATTACGGAAGGTATTCCGGTGAAAGACATGGTTACAGCTAAAGAATACATCAAGAGCAAGGATGTAGTTCTGATTGGACCTAACTGTCCGGGAGTAATCACTCCGGATGAGGCAAAAGTGGGTATCATGCCTGGTTTTGTATTTAAGAAGGGTAGAGTTGGTTTGGTGTCTAAGTCAGGTACTTTGACTTATGAGGCTGCCGATCAATTGGTGAAAGCTGGTTTGGGTATTTCTACTGCCATTGGTATTGGTGGTGACCCTATCATTGGTACACCTACTAAGGATGCTGTTCAGTTGTTGATGGAAGATCCTGAAACTGATGCCATCGTAATGATTGGTGAAATTGGTGGTAATTATGAGGCTCAGGCTGCAGAATATATTAAGAGCACTGGTAACAAGAAGCCTGTCGTTGGGTTTATTGCCGGTCAAACAGCGCCTCCTGGTAGAAGAATGGGACATGCCGGTGCTATCATCGGTGGAGCTGAAGATACTGCAGAAGCCAAAATGAGAATTATGGGAGAGTGTGGAATCCACGTGGTGAAATCTCCTGCAGACATTGGTGAAACAATGGCTAAAGTATTAAAAGGGTAATTCCTGTAAATAGATATTGAGAAGGGACTTTAGGTCCCTTTTTTTATGCTCAAAAAAAGATGATGAAGATGATCACCGCAATTAGAATCAACACTTCGAAAGAGTTGGAAATCTTGGTGGCTAGTTTGGAAATGGTATTGATTGCTTTTTCTGTCATGGCTTTCAGGGAAGAGGTAACGGGAACCGCCATCTGCGGTTCCCATTTCCAAGAGACTCAACTAAATCAGACTACTATATGAATCTTTACTGACGATATAAAGGTCACATTTGGCAGTCCCAGTCTCAATACCGTAATCTTGGTATTTTTGAAATTTGATTGCTGAGCCTTCTTATACATCTTGGTTGAAGAAGTATTATCTGGTTAATGTAACTACATAATTACCAGGCACTCCGGCCGCCACGTTCTGATCGGTTTTCAGAAAACTGAAAACAAATCGCGTGGTGCTGAGCTCAGTAATGGTTATACTTTTTCCATTACCTGTCGTCACCTGATTATCTGTTGTTCCTACCCATTGCCATGTACCGGTAGCCGGAAAAAGATCTCCAGCATTGGTAGTGGTAAAGGTTCCGTTTTCAATATCAAGGCTGAATCCATCATAGCGATTGGAAACATCTGATCCGTCTAAACTGATTGATCCGCCACTGGCCACTGTCCAGTTATTCTCAAGTAAAGCCTGAGCAATTTCCTGAGGTGTTTCTTCTGGTGGAGTGGGAGTGTCATCACCACCGCCTCCACAAGAGGCGATGGTTAACACTATGAGCAATCCAAATATCAGTTTAAAGGCACTGCGTACCGATTGGCTGATTTTTATGTTCTTCATTGTCATAACTATTTAATGATAATCAGCTTTTTCACTACACTACCTCTTTCAGTAGCCACTCTTACCAGGTAGGTACCGGCAGGGTAGCGACTTACGTCAACTTCAACTTTTCTCTCCTGTACATCATCTTTCTTCCAAACGGCAGTACCGCTTAGGTCAACAATGGCCAGGTCAGGCTGAAGCATTTGTGGTATTTCACTTAAATCTATGGTTACGATATGCTGTGCAGGGTTCGGATAAAGTCCTACTTCCTCACTATCGATGATATCGTCATCAATGCCAGTCACAATGGTTCCTTCACCAGTTACACTGATTCTGGTTTCACCAACTGTTGACTGCATAACGATATCTCCTGCATAAGTCCTTGCTTCAGATGGAGCGAAGGTTACTTCTACATTGGTGGAGCTTCCAACAGCTACAGTGAATGCCGTAGTATTGGCAGAATAACCATCCGGTAAGTTTATGCTGGTCACTTCAATCTCAGTATCACCTGTGTTTTCAACAGTGAAGGTTTTAGAAGAAGTCTCAGCAATATCAATCTGCTCGAATACCAATCCGTCAATGGCAGCAATGGATGGCTCAGCCACATTGTTTACATTGATGGTGATGGACTTAGTAAAGCTTGCTCCTCCGGCATCAGTAGAAGTTACTTCTACGGCATAGGAAGATTTGGCTTCGAAGTCGAGCTCAGCTCCTGTTATCAGGTTAGCACCGTCTATACCAAAGGCATCGTTATCGCTTGCACCAGAGGCTAAAGAGTAGGTGAATGTATCACCATTGTCTTCATCGGTTGTAGACAATGAGCCAATGACACTTCCAACTGTTGAATTCTCATCAATTGATGTAGCATTGATGTCGATGGCAGTTGGAGCCTCGTTGACGTTGGTTACAGAAATACTTATGGCTTTCTCAAATGACAGGCCACCGGCATCTTCAGTCTTCAGCCTTACGGAGTAAGAAGCCTTAGTTTCAAAGTTGAAGCTGTTTTTCGCAACCAATTCTCCATTGCTGATATCGAAGCTGGCATTGTCAGTATCACCTGTTCCTGTTACCAAAGAGTAGGTGAAGGTTTCACCGCTATCTTCGTCAGTAGAACTGAGTGCACCAATGGCCGCATTGGCTCCTGCATTCTCTTCGATACTTACATTATCGATATCGAGTGCTGTTGGTGCTTCATTGACATTATTTACAGTAACTGTAAATGTTTTCTCAAATGTTGCTCCGGCAGCATCAGTAGTTTTCAACCTGATGCTCAAGGTGGCGGCTGCTTCGAAATCGATATCAGCATTAGAAACCAGTTCTTCATTGCTGATGGTAAATGAATCGTTATTGTCAGAACCGCTTCCGTCAACTAATTCGTAAGTGAAGCTATCTCCGGCATCAACGTCAGAGGTTGTTAAGGCACCAATTACGGTTCCTATATTACTGTTCTCATCGACACTCAGTCCTGAAATGGCTACATCAGTTGGCGAATCATTGACATTGACAACTGTCAATACAATATCATCTGAAACCGTTTCGCCATCAGGGTCAGAGGCGGTGATGGTAATATTCACGGTGCCCACATCATCATTAGTTGGTGTTCCCGTGAATCTGTTATTAACAGCATCGAAGCTTAACCAGTCTGCACCGCTAAAGCTGGCACTAAGGGTAAGATCGTCTCCATCTACATCATTAAATACTGATGAGGCAATTAATGAGCTGAGTAGCACATCTTCTGTAGCAGTAATATCCGCTGCCGGAGAGGCTACCACAGGCGCATCATTGGTATTGGTTACACTAATAGTATATTCCTGTCTTACTGTTCCTCCTGAACCGTCACTTGCCGTAATGAAGAAACTGTTGCTTCCTACATCTTCGTTGGCAGGAGTTCCACTAAGGCTACCATTCGCTACACTTAGCCAATCAGGATTATTCTCTAGGCTGAAGCTGAGGTTGTCACCATCAACATCATCGAATAATCCGTTCAGGTCTTGTGTATAAGCTGCATCTTCAGTAGCTCCGGCAATGGTGGTGCCTACAACTGTTGGCGCATCATTGACCGAAAGAACAGTAATGCTGAATGACTGGCTTGCAGTAAACTCTCCATCACTTACTTCCACATTAATGGTAGTATTTCCTGAGGCGTTAGCAATAGTGTTGGCTGACAGGGTTATTCCTGAAGCACTTTCAACAATGGAGATGTCTGAAGTAGCAATCACTGATTCATCGGACGAAGTAGCCGAGAATGTCAGGTTAGCTGCATCAGTATCTATATCGTCAAAGGTCATGAACACTCCGCTCAGTTGACCATCTTCCTGAATACTCTGATTGCTTGCTGTTCCAAGGCTTGGAGCATCATTGACAGGGTTCACCACAATGTCGAATGAAGTGTAAGATGACTTACCGTTGGCTGAGGCGATCAGGAATAGGTTTTCTGTTCCATTGAAATCCTCAGTAGTCGTCAGGATAAGGTCTGTTCCGCTTACAGTAGCAGAGAGATTACTTAGTCCACCAACCGTATAAGTAAAGACAGCATTAGCATCACCGGTATCAGTAAATGCTCCACTGAGATCAACTGTATATGTGGTGAAGTCTTCATCAACTGCCACGTCCTGAATACCAGTAGTGGTGATGTCTGTATTATTAGTCTCCACAGTAAATGTTACTGTTTGAGTTACTGTCAACTCTCCATCACTTACGGTAAAGGTAACGTCTTCAGAACCTGATTGTCCTGAGATAGGACTTACCGTTACGTTTTTGCCATTGGCTGATAGGGTAAACAGTGTTCCACTGGCATCATTGGTAATGATCAGGTCCGCATCGGCCGTTTCAACATCCTCGAAGTAACTTCCCATATCAATGATATAGGCAGGTAGTTCATCAAGCATAGTCTGAGCCGGAATGGTAGCCGTTGCTACAGGGGCATCATTAACAGCATTGATGTTCAAGGCAAAGTTTTCTACTTCTGAAACAGAGGTATTAGTACCCAGCCTGTCATCAGCTGTTACGCTGAAGTTGATGATACCATTATAGTTAGCTGCCGGAGTGACAGTCATAATGTTTCCATTAATAGCAACTGTAGCAGCTCCCTGTACATCTGGTGTGGCTTTGAACGTGAATAACGGCACCGCAGCATCTACATCTGAAGCGGACAAGGTGTAAGTAAATACATTGTCTTCATCGATGGTCTGATCTGTAATGGCTGCCATGATTGGTGAATCATTAACAGGAGCCACTTCTACTTCAAATGTTTCCAGTTTGGAGTAGCCTTCGTCCGTTTCAACTTCTTCCACCAGCACAGTAATGCTTACTGTTCCGGTGTAGTTGCTGGCAGGAGTCAACGTGAGCTGGCTTCCATTAACCGATACGGCAACATTGGTTGGATCAGAAGAAGTAGCTGTTAGAGATAATTCACTATCAACATCAGCGAAAGTAAGATCTACCGTTCCTGCCTCGTCCTCGTCAATTAACTGATCTGCCACTGATGAAAGGGTAGGAGCATCATTCACATCTACTACCTGCACTTTGGCATAAGAGCTTACTGAAAAATCGCGGTCGGCACTGGTTACGGTAAACTCAAGAGAGTCGAGGTAACCTATTTCACCTACCGGATTGTAAGACACAGTCCATTGAGCAAGGCTTTCACTCGACTTGACTAAAACCGGAGAAGTTGCTGTCCCTGTTTTTGGATCTTTCGTAATGGCAATGCTGGCATTACTCAGGTCGAAATCACCTAATTCAAGGGCATACAGATTCAGTAGAACTGAAGTGTTCTCTGGCGTTTGTTTTTCTGAAGCATAACTAAAGAAAAGTCCATCGGCTGAAGTAGTGTTTTCTAATGGTTTTGGATCATCTCCACTATCTGTAAAGAAGCTGGCATCTGTATCCAGGTTTCTGATAGCACCACCTGAACCACTTTCTCCTGTGTTCTCCAGTACAAATACTTCATCATCATCAAATCCTGATGCAGTAGAAACCTGAGTGATCAAAACCACCTGCTCCGCACTGAACAAGTATGGATACTCAGCTTGTGTAACTCCAATGCTGGTGGTTAACTTATTTCCATCGGCTGTGAAATTGGCCAGGGCAAAGGTCTCATCAACAATTGAAACAGACTGAGGAGCTGTAGGGTTCGACAGGTCCAGATAGCTAACGCTAACATTATAGTTCGCATTGAATCTGTTATCGGTTAGCTCCAGGTCGAAGGTTTTGGCCGACTCTGAACTGCTACCCACAACCATGTTAGTGATTTCATGGGCTTCATCCTGAACATTGAAAATGAACGGGAAGTAACCAACATTCGACTCTAGCATATCACCACTTACTTCGGCTACTTTGAACCAGACGGTGTCTTTATATCCGTTGCCTGGAAGCAAATCACTGCCAGGGGTGAAGGTATATCGGCCAGGGTTGATACCTGTGCTGGCTAATTCACCTTTCTCCGGTGCTTTGGTTATGATAAACTCTATTTCGTCTCCATCAGGATCGAAGCCATTCAATCTGAGTACATCACCCAGGTTATAGAATATGGACTTCTTGGCAGTCACTGCTACCGGAGCCTGATTCGGATCGACCTTCTCAATGAGAGGGACTATGAACCCGAAGTTTCCTTCGTATTTCGTGTCGCCTTCACTGACTGAGATCAAGGAACTTATACCATTGTGCCCTACCGAGATAAAGCTGGTATAAATACCCCCTGACACCCATCCACCACTGGTTGTGGCCATGCGCTCATTTTTAGCTGCATCATTGTTGTCTTGCCCTTGTGCATGGAATGCCAGGACGAACAACAGCAATGTGGCTGTCAGGTATCTGAGGTTAAAAATTCGTTTTAGGCTAATCATCTGAGATTACTTTTGATCAGCGTTAACTTTTGAATTATTCAATAGCAAAGCTTCGATTTTAGCTAAGCGCTCTTCCATGGCTTCAACTTTCGATGCTTCTGCTTTCAATTGACCATTTTCGGCCTTAAGTGCTTCTACCTGCGCGGTAAGTTCTTTGACAGCTTCAACCAGTACTGCAGTCATTTCTGCATAGTTTACACCTTTGAAACCGTCTTCTCTGGTTTGTACCAGTTCCGGAAGAACCTGCTCCACTTCCTGAGCGATGAATCCAATCTTATTCTCTGTTCTTGCTTCATCTTTCCAGTTATATCTTACGCCTCTCAGTTTGTTTACAATGGCAAGACCTGAGGTGAGGGTGTGCACATTCTTCTTCAAACGAGCATCTGATGACTGATTTAATACACCTGAGATATAGATATCTCCATTGGCACCATTCAGGCTAATATTGCTTCCGTTGGTTGAGTTTACATTTAAAGTAGCATACTCTCCATTGCCATCGTCATGAACTTCCTGAGCTACCAACCAAGGACGGTAAGTACCACCGTTGCCATCGTCTACGTCCTGAGTTCCTTTAAGTGCTGCATATGAGCGAAGACCTCCCAGGCCATTATTTTCCCATGATCTTGAGCCTGTTTCGAATCCGCCACCACTGGTGTTTTGTACATAGAATGCACCATACTCAGTTCCTGCTTCATCTGCCACTACTTCCAGGTTTACCAGATTATTTTCTGTAGTACCTGAAATTCTTAGCATACCTCTGTCTCTGTTACCATCAGTTCCGCCCATTTGGATGTTCTTGCTTCCATTAGGTGCGTATAGCTGCATGAAACCTGAATCATCACCGAACGAACCGATTTCTGCTTTTAGCTGACCGTTGCCATTTTTGAATTCGGCCATACCGAAATCTCCACCACCTCTTCTTCTTAAAGCGGCCACTTCGTTCCCAGATGGTCCATTTACAAAGAGTTGATCAGGGTTTACGATTCTCTGAACATCATCATAGCTGAGTGAAAGCATTTGTACTCCAGCCTCTGTTACTTTACCAAAGTTGATTTGCCCCCATTCAATACCATTGCTATCATCTCTGTTAACTTCCAGTTGAAGCAGGTCTGGGTTATAGCTGCCTCCGTTACCATCATCTTCTGAATATCCGCCTCGCATACCCATGAATGGCAGATTGCTGTCTTGCCAGTTTTTCTGACCTAACCAGAAGTTAGAGGAATTAGGGCCTTCCAGCGTAATTGAACCACCGTTGGTGGCATCGCCTTGTACAGTGGCCAACCATCTGAAGTTACTATCTGTAATTCTGAAGCCTGAACCTGCGAAACCTTCTAAGCTACCCATCTGGGCTCTTCCTGTAGCATTTCCTGCTTCGTCTCTGCCAATCAGATTAATGTAAGGTGCAACACCACCCCAGTACTGTGCAGTCACACGGGTTTCTCCGATACCTTCGACACCTGCTGAGTGGTACATATAACCTGCGCCTCCAGCATGTGCTCTTAAACCTACATTCACTCTGCCAAGGGAGTCATTCAGGTGAATAAGACCTGCTTTTTCTCCGTTTGAATCAATAAGTACATTAACAGAGTCTACAGCACTCATTAATTTGATTACACCAGAGTTTTGTCCGTTTACTTCAAATCTATGCTTGGATTGACCACTGACAAGGTCAGTCAGTTGAAGCAGGTTGTCTCTGTTTAATATCGCAGAGCCTTCACCTTCTTTACCGAGTTGGAGCATACCTTGCTGACCGTCACCAAAGTCTTGTACAGTCATGAAAATTCCTTCTACTGGATTGAATACGCCAGGGTTGTTAGGGTCTTCCACTGGTTTGCCAAATAACTGCATAGTTCCGGCATCGGCACCGTCTTCTTCCCACACTCTGGCACCCAGATAGAAGTTCTGACTTTCTGGTCCCCATAGTGAAAGTTGACCATGAGGTCTTTGATCGGTAACCCAGTCGCCTGCTCTTCTGGTGGCTCTAAGTTGTGCTACTCCGCGATCGAGAGAGTCATACAGGTGTAACAGTCCACCAGTTCTGTCTCCATCACTACCAATGAGTGATCTTCTTGTTTTGTTATGTCCAAAAGTGAGTACCGAACCTGAATGGTTTGGCTCAAAATAGTTCAACTGTACTTTGATACTGTCATCTGGATTAGGGCCGTAAACATTCAGATTACTTCCTCCCTGAACGGCTACATCTCCTTCGAACCAGCCAGCCCAGTTTTCAACACCATTCATGGCACGACCCCAAATGGCTTTGTTAACGCCTAAGCCTTCTGCGCGGCCTAGTACACCTTTATTTTCTACCTCAGTATCTCCTTCGGCACCAACACTGGAAATACCTACAACTCCAATATTATCTACCCCTTGATTACCAACTGCGTAACCGGTGACACCAGTATTACCCCAAGGGTTACTCTGTCCGTATCCAACTACACCGGTGTTGTATGATCCTTCTTCGTATCCTGTTGCTCCGTTTCCAGGGCCACCTGCAAGACCTAGTACACCGGCATTGCTTTGGCCTGCGCCAAATGCCTGGCCTCTAACGCCTTCATGGTTGCCTGAGCCTTCACCAATGGCACTACCAATAATGGCTATACCTCCATGGCCATCACCAGCCTGTGACTTAACGTTACCTCTCAGGGCCATTTTGAAGCCTGCTCCGGTCATATCAATCTGCAAGCCTCTTTGTGAACCGGGTCCAATATTGTCTGAACTGATATTATAAAAGAATATAGTATCAGAATCTGTTGTGGTATTATCAATGTCGATTCTTCTTGGGAGATCGTCTGTCGGACCAATTGGCTTGGGAGAGAAGGGAGCAAGAAGCTCGGTACTTCCCAGTACAGTATTACCAATGCTAACAGTCATGGTTCTACCTTGTACATCATAGAAGAGATCTTCCGGTATGGGGTTGATAGAACCCAGAATTACGGCATAAAGTCCTTCAATTACCTGTACATTGGCTTGTGTCTCCGTCCAGGAGTTACCATCTCCTAAGTCAATAGAGAAGGTAAATGATCTTTCCCCTGTAACCGGGGCTCCATTTTCATATAGAGTACCCTGGAAGTTCATTTGTTTGCCTTCCGGGGCAACTGTGGCTGCACCCTCCTGAAAGGGAGTAGCCAGGGTGGGATTGAGCCCTAGCAAGAGCATCAATGCTGAAACAAAGAGTAGATGTTTTTTCATTACGTTTTATTTTGGTTGTGACTAGATACTATTGTTGATGTTATTCTATTCGGCTGTAAAGTAGTCAGGGCCACCGTTCGTGGCCCCGACTTGAGACTCAACTAAACCGACTATTATTTCTTATTAATGATTGCGTCAGTGTTGCTTTCAATATCTTTTGAGTGAGTTTATGACATGACTGCCATAATGACCAGGGCCCAATCTGCATGAGACTGTAGTCCCAACTTGTTTCTTATGTTTTTTCTATGCTCATCATAAGTGAGAACAGAAATAGACAAGGTTGTAGCTATTTCACTCCGCGAATGGCCATTTGCCATTTGCTCAAGGATCTCTAATTCTCTTGCAGAAAGAGAATCGAGAATTTCCTTCTTTCTAGTCTGAATTCTGTTGGTCATTGTCAGTGGTGAAGTACCCTAATTAGAGTACTTATTCTTGTTACTAAATTTGGTGATTGAAAAACTCAGATTCAGATTAATGTTATGATCAACCTGTTCCTTGTCATGAACGACATGGGGGTAATGGTCTTTTTAGACACCACTGACTAATTTATTGTCACGAATGACAATAAATATGGTATGAATGGTTAGGCTCTGTTATTAAGAATTGAGTCAAGTTTCTCCCTGAAACTCCGGCTGACACTTAGTTCCGTGCCGTCCTGCATTACCACTTTACTGGAGTATACAGATTTGACATAGTCGATATTAACGATGTGGCTTCGATGAACCTGAATGAAGCGTTTGGAAGGTAATTCGCTAATGATATTTTTGAGCGTATTCCTGTCTACTTCGGGCTTCTCTTTTGAAATGAGGTGTAATTCCAGATAGGGGCCATCTGAGGAAATGTAATTCAGATCATTCAATCTGATGAGTGCTTTGCTTTTTAGTGTAATATGCTCAATGTCCTGATTATTCTCTTTCGCGAGTTTATCGAGTTCACTTTTGATTTCTGTCAATTGACTTTCCTTACTGATGTTTTCGGACTTCTCCTTTCGATAATATCTAAAAAGAAAGATAGTAGCTCCCAATAAAAGAACTGTTACTGCCACGATTTGGAAAGTTAATCCCTGATAAAAGGCTTTTTGAGCAGACTCTTGCTCTATGATGTCATCTTTTTCCAGCAGAGCTAATTGAGATCTTTGCTCAGCAATTCTGGCATTCTCGGAAATTCGCTGAGGAGAGATTTCAAGGTCACTGTAAAGCTTTTCATATTTTAGGGCTGTCTCGGTGTCGTCCAGTTGCTGATATAGTTCAGACATAATGCGGAAACCATTCTTGGAGAGATGGACAATTGAATTCCTGTTAATGAATTCTTCAAATTCAACAGCAAAGGCTCTGGCTTCTTCCAGCTCACCTGTGAGCATTTTCAACTGAATCTTTGCCAGATAAAGGTCAATTCTGGCTGGAGGCGGAAACCTGTATTGGGCAAGGAGGGAAGTGCCTGTTTCAATGTGCTTTTGGGCCAGTTCGGGTTTTTCCCAAAGGACAGCTATCTTGGCCATTTCGAGTTGAGGTCTAAGTGTTTGTTGCCAATGGCCGGAAGCACTTGTGACTTCATAGGTTTTGTTAAAATAATAATAGGAGGAGTCAAGGTTGTCCATTTCCATAAAGACCTGCCCCATTCCCGCATAGACAGCTCCCGCAACAGACTCCGAGGGTACATATTCTACCTTTATATTTCTATAAGCATCTAAAGACCTTTCATAAAGTCTTAGACTGGTGAGCATCTGGCCAAGGCTTAAGTAGCTCATACTGATAGGGCCGATGGTGTCTCCCTCTGAAAGCTCTATGGTCTTTTCGAGACTGTAGATAGCTCTGGAGAATTCACCTAATCTTTTATAGACATTGGCCTGATTTCCATAGGCCGATCGTTTTGCCGAGGTATATTCGGGATCATCTCCGCAGAGAGCAATCATTTCGTTTTGTATGTCCAGTGCCTGTTCCAGTTCATTTGTTCTGGTGTAGGCAATACCCAGGAAGTTCATGGCCCTAACCTGCAGACTTTTGAAACCGAGGTCCTGAAAGGCCCTTCTGCTGATTTCAAGTTCACCGATAGCTCTGTTCAGGTCTCCCTGGTGATAGGATGCAATGGCTTCGAGAAATTGCTTACCTGCTAAAGCAAGGTCTGGGTTTTGATAATCTGAGTTAGCCAGAGAGTCGGCATAGAAATAAATACTGTCTACCTGTGTGCGATTATAAACACTACCTAGAGTAATAAGTCCCTCCAGGCGTTTCAATTCAGTCTCAGCCTGTAAAATGTCAGACTTAAGGTCTTGAAAGTCTCGTTGAGCATGTAGCAGGGAGCTACATACCAGGAGTAGTATTAGGGTAATTCTGGAAACACACACGCAGTGGCAAAATATAGGGAAGTGAGTATTTACACAAGTATATTGAAGGGTTATTGAGTTGTTTTTATCTGAGTATTAAAAGAAAAAGGGGCTAAAATACAGCCCCTCAGTTAGTTATCTTGGAATAGCTCAATACTATTTCGCATAATTCACTGCTCTCATTTCCCTGATCACAGTGACCTTAATTTGTCCCGGGTACTGCATTTCCTTTTCAATCTTCTGGGAGATATCGAAGGAGAGTTGTGCTGCCTGGTTATCAGTCACGGACTCAGCATCTACCATTACTCTCAGTTCTCTACCGGCCTGAATCGCATAACACTTATTGACACCTTCAAAATTGAGAGCCAGTGTTTCCAGTTCTTTCAGGCGCTTAATGTAGGATTCCATCACCTCTCGTCTTGCTCCTGGTCGGGCACCGGATATGGCATCACAGGCCTGCACTAAAGGAGAGATCATTGAGGTCATTTCCATTTCATCGTGGTGGGCGCCAATAGCATTACATACTTCTGGATGTTCTTTGTATTTCTTTGCCAGTTCAAAGCCCAGAACTGCGTGTGGCATTTCTGGTTCCTCGGGCCATACTTTACCAATGTCATGAAGCAGTCCTGCTCTCTTGGCCCGTTTTGGATTTAGGCCCAACTCAGAAGCCATAGTAGCACAGAGGTTCGCTACTTCTCTTGAGTGTTGAAGTAAATTCTGACCATAGGACGATCTAAATCTCATTCTACCCACAAGCTTGATCAGTTCCGGGTGTAAACCGTGAATGCCCAAATCAATGACAGTTCTTTCTCCTATCTCGGAAATTTCCTCTTCAATGTTCTTAGTAGTTTTATTGACCACTTCTTCGATACGAGCGGGGTGGATTCTTCCGTCCGTTACCAGGCGATGCAATGAGAGTCTGGCGATTTCCCGTCTCACCGGGTCGAAGCCGGAGATAATGATGGCTTCTGGCGTATCATCTACAATGATCTCTACACCGGTAGCTGCTTCAAGGGCTCTGATATTTCTTCCTTCGCGGCCAATGATTTTACCTTTAATCTCATCACTTTCGATATTGAAAATAGAGACACAGTTTTCAATGGCATGCTCAGTTGCCGTTCTCTGAATTGATTCTATTACGATCTTCTTGGCTTCTTTGGCTCCCGATAGTTTGGCTTCATCAATGATGTCTTTTACCAGTGCTGAAGCTTTGCTTTCGGCCTCGTCTTTTAACGTTTCTATCAGTTGTTCCCGAGCTTCATCGGCAGAAAGGTTAGCAAGCTTTTCAAGCTCTTTCACTTTCTCCTCTACTTTGCCCTCAAGTTCTTCTTTTCTTTTTCTGACAATCTCAAGCTGGGCTTCTACATTCTCTTTAAGGCTCTCCAGTTCAGCATCTTTTCTATTGATTTCAGACTGTTGCTGGTTGAGTTTAGACTCACGTTGTTTGAGCTTATTCTCGTTAGAAATGATCTGATTTTTCTTTCGGTTTGCCTCTTCTTCAAAGTCTGCCTTGAGCTTAAAGTACTTTTCTTTAGCTTCGAGAATTTTGTCTTTCTTGATATTTTCGGCTGTTAGTTCAGCCTCCTTGATAATGAGTTTTCCCTTTTCTTCCAGTTCTAAGGCTGCTTTTTTGTTCAGCTTTTGAAGCAGGAACCTTCCAAGCAAAAAGCCAATAGCCAGCGCTCCGATGGCTACCAACAATATAGTTAGCGTATCTCCCATAAGTATTTATAATCTATGAGGAGGCCAACAATTCTGTGAGTTGATGTATGATTAAGAGAGGGTGTCGCGTATCAGTTTATCCAGGTTTTCAATAGTGCTTTCTGCTGTGCTATCGATTGCAGTCGACTCTTCATCAGTTTTTAGCTTAGCTACCATACTGTCGAATGCTACCATTGCCAGCAAATCTTCTTTGTCATCAATTCCAAACTTTTCTCTGTAAGATTTAAGTTTTTCATTGATGAACTTACCTGCGCTTCGTACCCGGGCTTCCTCTTCCGGTTTCACCTTCATCGGATACTCGCGGTCTCCTATTTTAAGTTTTATTGATAGAAGATCCATTTATCTAAAATTAGCTCAAATGAGCTATACAACGATCAATCTCTTTTATATACTCGTTTAACTTATTTTTCAACTCAACAGCCTCGTCTTTCTCCACTGTTGTGCTAGATACAATTTTAGCGATTTTGTACTGATTTTGAAAATCAGTTAGCTTAGCCTGTAAGCCTTCAACCTCTGCTTTAAGGCTTTGGTTGGTTTGTTCTAACTGATTATTCCTGGACCTTTCCGACTGATAGGCTTTTATCAGTTCCTGAATACGTTTTTCAAGCCCTACTAGCTTTTGATCAATCGGATGGTTGGTCATTATTTTCTGATGGTTGCTCCCAAATCTTTTTCAAAAGCCGTCATCAATCTCTGCATAGTCTTGTCAATTACCTTATCAGTTAAGGTCTGACTTTGATCTTGCAGGAAGAAACTAATAGCATAAGCCTTTTCATTAGCCCCTATTTTGTCTCCTTCATAAACATCAAAAACTCTTAAACCAGTAAGGAGCTTTGATGCATTTCTTTCAGACAGCCTTCTAATGTCCTCAAATTTTACTGATTTGTCAATAACCAATGACAAGTCTCTTTTGACTTCCGGGTATTTTGAAAGTGGCTGGAAATCAACGATCAATGGATAGTTTTCTTTGAGCATCTGCCAATCAAGATCAGCATAGAATACTTCCTGCTTTACTTCGCATTGTGCGGCCATCTTCGGATTTACCTTTCCAAGGGTTACAACTGTCTTCTTGTTGTAGCTGATTTCAATGGCATAACTCCAAAGATCAGAGCCTGCTTCACTGATTTCCAATCTGTGCATTCCAAACTTGTTGAGCATCTGATAAACCAGTTGTGCCAGATCGTGAAATCTTACTGGTCTGCTTTGGTCCAACCATGATTCAGACTGATTCTCACCGGTTAAAAAGATCCCAAGGCGACTTAATTCAGTGTACTTACCTTCTTTTTTGAGGTGATAAGTAGTTCCGAATTCATAAACCTTTAGGTTGGTTTGCCTACGCTTTACATTCCTGTCGATGACTTCTAATCCTGAGAAGAGCAGTGATTGACGCATTACATCAAGTTCTTCACTCAGGTAGTTGAGTATTTTCACATCATGCTCTGAATTGATTGATTCAGAAGCCTCAGCATATTGATGCTTGGTAAGAGAGTTTGTAACTATCTCATTGTAACCCGCGCCAGAAAGAATTCTGGAAACTTCTAACTGCAGTGAGTCACTATCTTTTTTCGGAAACTCTGAAAGAAAGCTTGAGCTTAGATGAGGGTTCAGTTCAACATTGTTGTAGCCATATATTCTCAATACTTCCTCAACAATGTCAGCCTCGCGTTGAACATCAACTCTGTAAGGAGGTACAATGGCTGTAAATCCTTCTTCTGTTTTATTCTCTAATTGAATGTCTAATCCATTCAGAATGCTTTCTATTTGCTCTTTGGTCAGTTCCTTACCAATCAACTGGTTGATTCTATGGTAGGTAACTTCAATGCTGAAGTCTTGAATGGGTTCAGGATAAATATCATAAACTTCTCCAATGACCTCTCCTCCGGCAACTTCCTGAATGAGCTGAGTGGCATACTTTAGGGCCAGCATAGTCATGTTTGGATCGGTGCCTCTTTCATAGCGGAAAGAAGCATCAGTCTTCAGTTGGTGTTTCTGCGCAGTTTTACGAATACTGTCTGGAGAAAAATAGGCACTTTCCAGAAAGACAGATGTGGTTTTTTCAGTTACCCCTGATTTAATACCACCGAAAACACCAGCGATGCACATACCATTAGTGGCATTGCAGATCATGAGGTCCTCAGCAAAAAGCTTTCTTTCTTTCTCATCAAGGGTGGTGAATTTGGTGCCCTCAGCCATGGTTCGGACAATCACCTGATTGCCTTCAATGGCTGCTGCATCGAAAGCATGCATAGGTTGTCCGAGGCTATGAAGCACATAGTTGGTCACGTCTACCACATTGTTGGTAGGGTTAATACCAATAGCTTTTAGCCTGGTTTGCAGCCACTTGGGAGAGTCCTGAACCTTAACGTTTTTTATTGTCAGACCAGAATATCTTGGGCAGGCCTCGGTATTTTCAATGGTCAGTTTTATTCCCTCCTGAGAGCTGTCTGACTCGATTTCTTTGATTTCGGGTAGTTTAATGGCTTTGCCCAAAGCGGCTCTCAGATCACGGGCCACTCCAAGGTGAGAGGCAGCATCGGCACGGTTAGGCGTAAGCCCGATTTCAATGACATAGTCTGATTCCAGGTTGAAGTATTCAGCGGCAGGGGTACCATTGGGTAAATCGGTATCCAGTACCATAATACCATCATGAGAGGTGCCGAGTCCGATTTCATCTTCAGCGCAAATCATACCTTCAGAAACTTCTCCTCTGATTTTAGCTTTTTTAATCGTGAAACTATCTCCTCCTTTCGGATAAAGTGTTGTTCCAACTGTTGCCACTATCACCTTTTGTCCTGCGGCTACATTAGGCGCTCCGCATACAATAGGAGAGGGTTCATCAGTACCAATATCGACAGTTGTTACTTTTAATCTGTCGGCATTTGGGTGCGGTGTAGCAGTGAGCACTTCTCCTACTACCAGGCCTTTCAAGCCTCCTTTTACACTTTCTACTTCTTCCAGACCCTCAACTTCAAGTCCTGTATCGGTAAGGATTTTCGAAATTTCTTCCGGACTCTCAGTGAGATTGATGTATTGCTTAAGCCAGTTGAGTGATATTTTCATATTAACTGATGAACCTTTGTCAAAGAATGGGCAAAATTAGTGATTAATTGCTGCTATTGGCAGGCTTAATAGTTTTTGTAATTTTTTTCTCCAGCTTCAATGGGTATGTCTAGCATGTTTTGTCTGGGGGGGATTGGACAGCTGTATTCCGGATTGTAATGACAGTAGGGGTTATAGGCATTATTAAAGTCGATTACCACGGAATTAGTGTTTCTGTACATCACGTCAATATATCGGCCCCCGCCATAAGTTTCTCCTGCGCTGGTTTCATCGGCAAACATTAGTGATAGCTTGTTGGGGTCGTTTTCTTCCCAGTCCTGGTAAAGCATCACAGTGTGTTCACTTCCCTGCAATTCAAATGTGGCCCTGGCAAATGGAATATACTTCAATTGTTCACCTGTTGTGGACTCAATAAAGATAGGTTGTTTATTTGCGGTTTTTTCCAATCGGGCAGTGACTTTATAGTCGGGATTTACCGGGAAGTAATTGAGTCCTTTAAATTCAGGTTTTTCTTCCTCGAGTAGTGGAGAACTGGACGAGAGCATGAATCCGTTCTTATCTTTTCTCTCTTGTTCTATTCTTTCAATGTAGTCTTCTGAACTTTCCCCAATAGTCAGAAAATTGAAAATAGTGACGGCCACAATGGCCACGATTAAGATAATGAACAGGTTGCTCTTTTTCATGGTGTGAAATTACATTGAGCGATGTTAAAATGCGAGTAATGAGGGCTTTGAATAAGAAGATTTTAGAGTCTGCCTTCATCAGCGAAACTATAGAAACCGGCATCAGCGAAAATAATATGGTCCAGAACGGGTATTTCCAGAAGTGAGCCGGCATCAACCAGTTTTTTAGTCAGCTTTATATCTGCCTGACTGGGCTTGAGGTTACCGCTGGGGTGGTTATGGACTAAGATCACTCCGCTGGCCAGATCTTCCAGCGCTGATTTAAAGATAATCTTAGGGTCGGCTATGGTTCCGCTAACCCCTCCCTGGCTAATTAATCGTTTTTTGATGACGTGATTACTTCTGTTCAGCATTATGACCCAGAATTGTTCTACAGGTTGGTCTAGCAATTCGGGAGCGATAGCTTCATAGGCATCTTTGGCTTTATTGATTTTAAGCCGGCTTTTAATCTCAGTTTTCTTTCTTCTTCGCCCCAACTCAAGGGCACTTACAATACTGATGGCTTTTGCCTGGCCAATACCTTTAAAGTGGGTAAGGTCTTTTACGGTGAGTTTGGCTAATTCATTCAGGTCATTGCCTACATGGAGGAGTATTTTTTTCGATAATTCTACAGCACTGAGGTCTGCAGTGCCGGATCCGATGAGGATGGCCACGAGCTCCGCATCAGATAAAGCTGTACGTCCTTTAAAGAGTAGCTTTTCCCTGGGCCTGTCTTCAACAGCCCAGTTTAATATTTTGAGAGCTTTCTCCATGGTTTAATTTGGAGAAAAGATATAAATAATTCATGTGATTAATAAAGTAGAGACATAAAAAAACCGAACCTTAGCAGGTTCGGCTTCACTTAAAGTCTTTAGAATTAAAGCGCGTTAACCAATTTAGTCAACTTAGACTTCTGGTTAGATGCCTTATTCTTATGGATAATGTTTTTCTTAGCCAATTTGTCCAACATACCGATTACTTTCTTCAAAAGCTCTTGGGCTTCGGCTTTGTCAGTTGTATTTCTCAACCTCTTCACAAAAGTACGAGTCGTTTTGTGCTGATATCTGTTTCTCAAACGCTTTGCTTCGTTTGATCTGATTCTCTTAAGTGCTGACTTGTGATTTGCCATTTATATTTCTGCTTTCTGAATTGGGATGCAAAGATAGGTCTAATTCAATTATTTGCAAAGCATTGAAGATAAATTTCGGAATTCCTTCTTGTGACTTCGAAATTGACCTGGCCAAAGTTAGGTCAGAATCTTACGATTAGCCAATACTTTATCGTGTTTTCAAGTTGAAAATGATTAACTTTTAATTGTAATCAGCTGACTATGAAGTATTTGTTAACACTTATGATTTTGTCCATCACCTTTCTGCCAGAAGTAAAAAGGTTTGATGAAGCATTTCCGTCCAATGCCCTGGAGGGTGCATGGGAAATGAAGGCCGTTAATGGAAGAAGCCCAGATTCAAGGGCGGTGCTATTGATAGAGTCTCCTTATGTTTTCTATACAGAGTTTGATGTAGACCAAAAAACTTTTGTGGGTTCTCAGGGCGGGGCTGTAGAAATCATTGCCAACAAACTTTTCTATACTACTGAATTCAATACCTGGGATAGCAATCAGGTAGGAGTGAAAATGGAGATGACTGCGGAATTAAAGGCTAATGAGCTTACACTCCATTACACTAATGAAGGCGAGACTACCACGTTGGTTTTTGACAGGATTGATAATGGTACCGGTGATCTGGCCGGTGCCTGGAGAATTACCGATCGCATGCAAAACGATGAAATGCGAGCCATGCCTCAGGGAGATCGGAAGACCATTAAAATGATCACAGGTTCACGTTTTCAATGGGCTGCATTTAACCCCGCTACTAAGCAGTTTTCAGGTACGGGTGGTGGAACGGTAACTGTAGAGAATGGTAACTACACTGAGCATATCGAATTCTTTTCACGTAACTCTGAAAGGGTAGGGGCATCCCTGAGCTTCAATTATAAGGTAGATGGGAATAAGTGGGAGCATAGTGGATTGAGTTCATCAGGAAGCCCAATCAAAGAAATCTGGACACGGCAATAATAGGCAGGAGATACTCTTGTAGTCATCTTACTCGACCATTTTTGGCACGGTAATGGAATACCTGTAGCCAATGCATTAAAGAAAATGGTCCGGACCTTGGAAATAAGTCAGAAACTTTAAAGTCAAGGTTATGAAAAGAGTAATACTATTATCAGGAATATTGATCATGTTTTTCTCAGCCGATATATTGGCACAGAGAGGAAGGCAGGACAATCGCGGAAGACGCGACAGAAAGGAAGATGTAAGAAGGAATGATCGTGGAAGAGACGATCGTGATGGTCGCAAAGACAGGTATGGCAGAACTGTTAAAGTGGTAGACAGAAGAGTTTATCGCGATAATGGCAGAGACTTTAGGAACAGAAACAACGGAAGGCGTTTCAATGATAGAGGCTACTATACCAGAAATTCAAGGGTTTACTACGATTATGACTTTAAAAGAGGAAGAAGAGTAAAAGTAAACCGTGGATACAGGCCCAGCAATAGACATATCTGGGTTTCAGGTTACTGGCACTATGATAGAAGGCTGAGAAGAGATATCTGGATTGATGGCCATTGGTCACTCAGGCTATCTCAACACCGATGGATGCCAGGTCACTATAGAGTTTTTAACGGTGTGAGAGTTTGGATTGAAGGATGTTGGACCGTTGGTTAATATAGACTCCGATCAGGAATGGTCGGAGTTTTTTATGGTCATACGTTTTAAAGGTTCGGCAGAAACACCCATGTGAGAATCATTATACACCACATTACCATTTTCTAGAAGAATTACCTGGGGTGACTCATGATAAACTCCAAACTTGTTTTGTACGGCATTGGAAATATCTCTATGAGCAATAAGATCCAAAAAGTAGGTTTTAATGTGATTAAGCTCACCTGTCCATTCTCTTTCCAATCTACTGAGGGCCATTCCTGAAATGCCACATCGGGTGCTGTGCTTGTAGATCAAGACGGGCTGCTGATGGCTTTCTTCCTGAATTGTATCGAGTTGTTCTATGTTGTTCAACTCTTGCCAGTTCATTCCCTCTTTCGGTGCTTTATTTCCCTTTTTCCAGAGCATGTTAATAATCGTGTAATTCCAATATTTTGTCTTTCAACCTTTTTACCGGTAAAAAGTTCTCTTCCAGTGTTTTAGTAAATGGAACGGGTGTGTCTAAACTGGCTATTCTTGCCACCGGGGCATCCAGATGTTCGAACAAATGTTCGGAAATCCATGCGGCTATTTCGGCACCAATTCCGCCAATGAGTGTATCCTCATGGAGGATTAGTACTTTGTTGGTTTTCTTGACTGACTCACCCACGGTTTCCTGATCCCAAGGGCTCAAAGTTCTTAAGTCGATTATCTCCATAGATATTTCCTTCAACTCTTCGGCCAGAGCTTTTGCCCAATGTACTCCCATGCCGTAAGTAACGACAGATATATCATCTCCTGTTAATGGAATTGCCGCCTTGCCGACTTCTACAGTATAATAATCATCAGGGATTGCTTCAGTCAAAGAACGGTAAAGGGCCTTGTGCTCAAAATACATGTAAGGATTAGGGTCTTCAATGGCTGCATTGAGCAGGCCCTTGGCATCATACGGGTTGGATGGATATACAATCTTTAATCCAGGAGTATGGAAGAACCAGGCTTCGTTAGATTGAGAGTGAAATGGTCCGGCACCAACTCCTGCACCTGTAGGCATTCTCACTACCACATCAGCATTCTGATCCCAACGGTAGTGGATTTTGGCCAGGTTGTTAACGATTTGATTGAAGCCACAGGTAACAAAGTCTGCAAACTGCATTTCCACCACAGCTTTATAACCATTAATACACAGACCCAGGCCAGCTCCTATAATAGCCGACTCACAAAGTGGCGTGTTTCGGATTCTGTCCCTTCCAAACTTTTCCAAAAAGCCCTCGGTGATTTTAAAGACCCCACCATAGTCTCCGATGTCCTGCCCCATCACTACTAATTGATCGTATTTCTCCAGGCTTTGTTTGAGTCCATCTGAAATCGCGTCTACAAAACGTTTATCGCTTTTAGTCTCTGTAGCGGGAGGAATTACGGTTTGCTGATAAGCTTCGAACAAATCGGTTACTTCTGTATCCAGATTGAATTCAGGAAGTTCTTCTGCATAGGCGGCTTCCAGCCCGGCTTCAATTTCAGCTTTAATTTCACCTTTGTATTGAGCAATACGGTCCGGAGTAAGTACTTTATTCTTCAGCAGATACTGCTCGTAGTTTTCAACCGGATCTTTTTTTGCCCAATGTTCCATCAATTCTTTAGGGACATATTTAGTACCGCTGGCTTCTTCATGGCCTCTCATTCTGAAAGTGAGCGCTTCAACAATCACCGGTTTCGGGTTTTTTCTAATCTCTTTGGCCAGTTTTGTAATTGTTCGGTGGACTTCCAGGATATTATTCCCGTCAACCTGAACGGCTTCAATGCCGTAGGCAGGACCTTTGTCTAAGAAACTATTGAATCGGAACTGTTCATGACTTGGGGTGGAAAGACCATAGCCATTATTCTCAATCACGAAGATAACCGGCAGGTCCCAGACAGCAGCTACGTTCAATGCTTCATGAAAATCACCTTCCGAGCTGGCTCCATCACCTGTAAATACAAGGGTTGCCTTTTGTTCCCGTTTCAAAGTGTTGGCCAGGGCTATGCCATCGGCCAGTGCCATTTGTGGTCCAAGATGAGAGATCATACCAACTACATGGTGCTCCTTTGTACCGAAATGAAATGAACGATCTCTTCCCTTGGTGAAGCCACTTAGTTTTCCCTGAAATTGAGCAAACAGACGGTTAAGAGGAAGTTTTCTTCCTGTAAATACCCCCAGGTTTCTATGCATAGGCAAGATGTACTCATCTTTTTCCAGTGCCTGAACTGCGCCTACTGAGATAGCTTCCTGGCCAATGCCTGAGAACCATTTGCTGATTTTTCCCTGTCTTAGCAGGATCAGCATTTTCTCTTCAATAAGTCTTGGTGTAATCAGCTCCTTGTAGAGGTGAAGGAGCTCTTCTTCTTTGTAACCGGTTTTACTAAATCTCATAGGTGGTGATGTAGAGAGCAAAATTAAAGTAAAGGGGCAATTGCAAAAATTAAGGGCCATTATTTTTAACTTGGCGCCCCGACATGATTAGCTACGAAAGATTTACGCTGAGTAATGGGCTGAAAGTGATCGTGCACGAAGATCATAGTGCACCGATTGCTGCCGTGAACCTCCTGTATCAGGTAGGAGCCAGGGATGAAAATGAGGAAAAAACAGGATTCGCACATTTGTTTGAGCACCTCATGTTTGGAGGTTCCAGACATGTACCCGAGTATGATGAACCTCTGCAAAAGGTGGGGGGCGACAATAATGCCTTCACCTCGAACGATATTACCAACTACTATATCACCTTACCCTCGGCTAATTTAGAGACAGCCTTCTGGCTGGAGTCTGATCGAATGTTAAGCCTGTCTTTTGACCCGAAAGTACTGGAAGTTCAGCGTTCAGTGGTGATTGAAGAATTTAAGCAGCGTTACCTGAATCAGCCCTATGGCGATGCATGGTTGAAGCTGAGACCGCTGGCTTATCAGAAACACCCATATCGCTGGGCTACTATTGGTAAGGATATCAGTCATATTGAAAAGGCTACCATGGAAGATGTGAAAGACTTCTTCTTTAGATATTATCTTCCGAACAATGCCATTTTGGTGGTAGCCGGAGATGTTACGCTGGAATCGGTCAAAACTCTCGCAGAAAAGTGGTTCGGTCCTATTCCTGCTGGCTTACCGGTTGAAAGAGATTTGACCGTTGAGCCAGAGCAGAAGGAATACAGACTTCTGGAGATGGAGGAAAATGTGCCGGTGGATGCACTCTATATGGTTTTTCATATGCCCTCGAGAATTGACGAAGCCTATCATACGACTGACCTATTGAGTGATATATTGGGTAGAGGAAAATCTTCCCGTCTTTACAATGAACTGTTGGAGAAGCAGCGGATTTTCAACTCAATTTCAGCACATGTTACCGGCTCATTAGACCCGGGACTCTTTGTGATTGAAGGAAAATTGAACTCGGGAAGAAGTATAGAGGAAGGAGAAGAGGCTATCTGGAAATTGATAGAAAACTTTAAATCAGAAGAGTTAGCTGAATCGGAAATAGAGAAAGTTAAAAACAAGGCTGAGTCTACACTGGTTTTTTCGGAGATGGAATTGCTAAATAGAGCCATGGGGTTAGCCTATGCAGAAATGATGGGTAATGCTTCTTTGGTGAATGAAGAAGTGGACAAGATAAGAAGGGTGACAGCAGCTGATATTTCAGATCAGGCGAAGAAGATACTGCGAAAAGAAAATGCTTCGGTACTAAGGTATAAGTCAAAAAGAGATTAAATGAAAATAAGAGTAGGCTTTGGTTATGATGTACATCGCTTAGATGAAGGCCAGGACTTTTGGTTGGGAGGTATCAAGGTGCCTCATACCCATGGGGCCGTAGGTCATTCAGATGCCGATGTTTTGATACATGTTATCTGTGACGCACTCTTAGGGGCAGCCAACATGCGTGATATTGGATATCATTTTGCTGATACAGATCCTGCCTACAAAGGAATTGATAGTAAGATATTGCTTCGGAAGGTGATGATGCTCATAAGAGATGCCGGTTATGAAGTATCGAATATCGATTCTACTATTTGTTTGCAAAGGCCAAAGGTTAATCCACATATTCCCGAAATGAAAACCTGCCTGGCAGAAGTCATGAATATTCCTGAAGAGGATATCTCCATTAAAGCAACTACCACTGAAAAGCTCGGATTTGTGGGTAAGGAGGAAGGAGTTGCTGCCTATGCCACCGTACTCATTCAAAAACCATGAGTGACTCCCCAATCAGAATAATCACTACTTCTGATGGCTCTCATTCTTTGTATAATGAAGAGTTAAGGGAAACCTATCACTCAACTCATGGAGCACTTACAGAGTCGTTACATGTTTTTATTAAAGAAGGGATAGACTACCTGAGAGCCCGGGGTGTTAAAGATTTTTCCATACTGGAGGTAGGTTTTGGTACAGGGCTCAATGCTCTGTTAGTATGGGACTACTGTAGGAAAAACCCCGGGATAACCATTCATTTCGAAACCCTGGAGCCTTTTCCCCTCACGAGCGACTTATTTGAGCAGCTCAATTATGTAGAGGCTTTTGAGACCAGCCTTGCCCATGCTGATTTTCTCAAAATGCACCAGTCCGGTTGGAGTGAAAATCTTGTGCTCGAGTCGAATTTTTCCTTTGTCCGGCATAAGACTCCATTATTAGAGTTTAAATCTGATCAGCTATTCAATCTCGTATTTTATGATGCCTTTGCGCCAAGTAAGCAATCGGAGATGTGGGATATTGATTCACTTGGTAGTATTAATAATGTAATGGATTCACTTTCTACATTGGTGACCTATTGTGCGCAGGGTCAGTTCAAGAGAAATCTAGCTCAGTTGGGTTTAAGCGTAGAAACGTTGGATGGACCTCCGGGTAAGAAAGAAATGGTAAGGGCTAACAAGACTCAATAACTAAATAAATTGAGTTGCTATTTTCCTGACACTCGTTAATTAAATTGTATATTTCCATACTAAATTTCTATTTATGAAAAGGAAATTTTCCAATTCTATGCGATATCTGTTTTTTCTATTAATTGGCTTTATGATGGTCAATTGTGCTTCGTCACAATTTCCCGTCAGTGAGAGCGGTGTTATACAAGCTCAACAAGAAACTATGAACAAAGATGCGGTCAGGTTAAAGGCCAGGATCATTAGCCGAAATAAGTCTGTTGGTGACAGGAACAGCTATACGATTCAGGTAATGGAAGTGATAGATCATGGAGATACCTTTGCCCGTGCAGAGCCCCGCACTGCAGAAATGGCGACTTTATATACTCCTGCTGATGTTAAGTTCAAAAAGAACGCTGAAGTGCTGATTGACGCACTGACTCCAATTAACAGAGGAGAGATTTTAGAATTAAATATGGTGGTAGAATAACTAGGTTATGAGCAAATTTAAAGTAGCAATTGGTCTTTTTGTCGCTTTCGTTATATGTGGAGTACTCTTCCTGAGGCCTCAGCAAAAAGCCAAGTATTTCAAATCTGAAAAGAGTATTAACCTTGCTTCAATTCCTGAAGAAATGATGAGGGATGAAGAGGAGGAGGATCCAAAGAGTGAAAATCCAATCGAAAGACTGGAATTTGAAAGGGATCAGTTGGTTGTACCCGGCACGGGTATAGTACCCAGAAACATTTTACAAGAGGAACTGGAGTATGCCAGACAAAATCTCAATGTAACTAATGTAGTGCCTTCTGGTGTGAGTCCTTTTACTTTGGGAAGCCAACCTACAGCTACCAATCAGAATAGTGATAACTTCTTCAACATGGGGCCCTATAACATTGGTGGTAGAACACGTGCCATTGTTATAGATGTGGCCGATGAAGATGTGCTTATTGCAGGAGGTATTTCCGGAGGTGTATGGAAAAGCTCCGATCAGGGTGCCAGCTGGACAAGAACCAGTGCTTTAGAGCATCATCCGGCAGTATCAAGTATTGTTCAGGATAAGAGAAGTGGAAAAACCAGTGAGTGGTATTACTCTACAGGTGAGTTTTCAGGCAACTCAGCTTCAGGGTCAGGAGCGTTCTACCTTGGTAATGGAATTTACAAATCAGTAGACAATGGAGACTCATGGCAATTGATTAGCTCAACAGCCCAGCCTGGGACTTCTGGCACAGACGTTATTACAGATGCTGAAAGATTTACCATCATTGATCAGTTGGCGATTGACTATTCAGAGGCGTCTGGAACAGAAATTTATGCGGCAGGTTTAAGTGAAATCATTCGAAGTACTGATGGCTTCCAGACTTTTGAAGTAGTATTGGGAGAAACCAATACCGGCTCTAACTGGTGTGATGTTGCCGTTTCGTCTTCCGGAATGGTATATGCCTCAATTGCCAATTCCAGCTTTAATGGTGCCAATGGTGTTGATGGTTTGTTCAAGTCAACTGATGGTATCAGTTGGACTCAAATTGAACCAGCCACCAACTTCCCTTCAAGTTTTAGCCGCTTTGAAATAGCCATTGATCCGAATGATGAAAACAGAGTTTATTTTGTTGGAGACGATCGCTTATTTGTCTACTCTGAATCGACTAATACATGGACAGACTTGTCTGCCAACATTAAGGTATCTGCCTCCGATGTAGGCTCGGGTCACGGCTCCCAGGGAGGTTATGACCTTTATGTTGCGGTTCATCCAACCAATGAAGATATAGTCTTTTTAGGTGGAGTTAACCTGATGAGAACTACGAACCGTTTTGCAACTTCTGCAGCTACTCAACAGGTAGGAGGGTATAATAATGACAACAATCCCAATAGCTTTCCTCGTTACCCTAACCATCACCCGGATAACCATGCTTACGCATTCTTCCCGTCAGATGGTAATAGAATGATTACCGCAACTGATGGTGGTTTGCACCTTGCAGAAAACGTAACAACCAATACCAATACGGTCAACCCTATCTCGTGGACTCCATTGAATAATGGTTATATCACTTCGCAATTTTATCAAGCCAGTATTCATCAGTTCGATTTGGGTGACCCACAATTGGTTGGAGGAATGCAAGACAATGGCACATGGGCTAAGTTTACCACAGCACAAGATGAGGTTTGGACTGAAGTATTTGGTGGCGATGGCGCCTTCTCTGGAATATCCTACAATAGTCTATATGCCAGTTCGCAGCGTGGTAATTTGATCAGGTTTGCACTGGAAGGCAACGAATACAACTTTGCTGGTAATATTAGTCCTACTTCTGAAGACAATGACTATTTGTTTATTAATCCATATATCATCAACCCGGTTAAACAAGACCAGTTGTTTGTTGCAGCTCGTGGTAGAGTATTCTATACCAACGATGTCAGAACCAACCCGGGTGTAGATGAATGGAACGAAATTACTCACGGTAACCTGACAGGACAGCAAGTTTCTGCCTTTGGAATGTCCGTTGACCCTGAAGGTGTGGTTTACTTCGGTACCCGCTTTGGTAGACTTTTTAAAGTAACCGGTACGGAAGATATTGAAGGAGATATTCAGGCAACACAATTGACGACCACCGGTATGCCTATAGGTAACGTATCCAGTATTGCAGTTGATCCAACCGATGCAGATAAGGTGATCGTGACTTTCTCTAATTATGGAGTGGTGAGTGTATGGTATTCTGAAGACGGAGGTAATAGCTGGAACTCCATTTCTGGTAACCTGGAAGAAAATGCTAATGGTTCGGGTGCCGGGCCATCTGTAAGGTCAGCTGCTATTATGCCTGATGGTAGTGGTCAGAACTATTACTTTATAGGAACATCTGTGGGGCTATTTATGACTCAGACACTTGATGGAGACAATACTACCTGGGTACAACAAGCTTCTCAGGCCATTGGTAATGTGGTGGTATCGAATATCATGGCGAGACCTATAGAAGGTATGATCATGGTTTCTACCCATGGTAATGGTACTTTCTTCGGATATTATGATACCGGGGTTGTTCCAAATATTAACTACTCTTTTGCTAATGATCAGCGCTCTGTTACTATGAGAGCTAATCTCTCTTATAACTCGAACTTTCCAATAGCTTATCAATGGTTAAAGGATGGAGTTGAGATTGATGGTGCTACAGAAGAGACATTAGTTGTTACTGACGGAGGTGATTATCAAGTGAGAATTTCAATTCAATCAGTAGAAGGTAGTGGCGTATCCAATACAGTGTCGATCAATCTGGATGGACAGGCACCTGTCATTACATCCATTGAGCGGTTCAACCCATCAACAGAGGCATTGTCGGCCAGTGAAGCGACTTTCCAGGTTACCTTCGATGAAGATGTAGTGAATGTTGGTCCGGATGACTTTGTTACAACCGGTACCGCTTCTGGAACTGTAGAAAGCATAGCCCTGGTAACAGAAGGTACAATTTACGATGTAACGGTGACTGGTATTGGAGGAAGCGGAACTTTAGGGCTGGTTGCTTCAGCCTCAACTGATATTACAGACCTGGCGGGAAATGTGTTTGAGGGCGCCATACAAAGCTCTGAAACGTATACAGTGACTGACAATACAGCTCCTACTGCCGCAATTACCAGAGCTAATCCTACTTCCGAAGTAACCGATCAGTTCGAAGTAACATTCCTGGTGACTTTTTCTGAAAATGTAAATAATGTCGATGAAACAGACTTTACTCTTCCGAATGCATTAGCCAATGCAGAAATTGTTGGAGTATTGGCTGTTCAGGATAATAAATCATACTCAGTAGAAATTTCTCAAATCGTTTCTGATGGAACAGTGGAGCTGGCCTTTGCCAGCGGGCAGGATATTGTCGATGGTGCAGGAAATGCATTCGATGGTACCGTTACGTCATCGGAGACCTATACTATTCAGAATGTGGTTGCAGGCGAAGAAATTGGTAACAGAAGCCTGAAGGATATTCTGGTTGATGCCAACCCTTCTTCGGGAATCTTTAACCTGTACTTACCTGACGGATTTATTGGTCCGGTAGAGTATAGTATTGTGACTTCTAATGGACTAAGTGTGTCTGTGGGTAGTGTTGGGAACTATCAACCGCTGGATGATCTCCAGATTGATATTTCTAGCCAGGCTGATGGTGTATATATCTTCGAGGCCGTTAATGGTGATAGAAAAGCAACAGTAAAACTACTGAAGAGAACACGCTAGAACTGATATATGCCCAGGTGGTTAATGCAGTAATCCAGGGCAATATCATGCGTATCGGTATAGTCAATGAAATTAAGAGGAGGAGTGATGGCCAGACCAACTTTCAGGCAGTCACTCCTCACTTCTTTTAAGAAGCGGTCGTATAAACCAGCCCCATAGCCAATCCGGTTGCCAGACTCATCGAAGGAAATAAGCGGAATAAAAACCAGGTCGAATAACCTGGGATCAACAATATCAAGACTGTTCGGCTCAGGAATTCCTTTTCTTCCCGGTGTAAAGTCTTTTGAGTGGAGTATTCTGTGATGAGTGAGCTTTCTTTCTTTGTAGAATGTTTTTGAGCTGTACACCTGTATCTTTTTGGTTGCTGCCAGCCAGTCAATAAGTTTGAAAGTATCTGGCTCATGATGTTCAGCCATAGAAACAAAAATGTGTACGTGTTTCAGTGAACTCTGTTCGTTGACGAACGTCTTGCAGTTTTCAAGTAATCGCCTGTTCCTTTCAGACAATTCCGCTGACTTGAGCGTCATTCTCTTTTCCAGAAACATGGAGCGAAGTACTTTTTTATTCATTCGTTTTAAGCAAGTGGAATCTATAGTCGAATGGATCGAATGAATCCAGACAGCCTTGTACAAAGTTAGGGTCTGTCATGTAAAAGTTAAGGAAATTGTCTTTTCTCTCCTGAGGTGAGCCTCCGGGGAAGAGTGCTTCTTTGATAGCATAGATTCTGTTGACCAGTACTTCCTGATTTTTTCTTTCAGCCTTAAGTATCTTCTGTTCTACTTTTTCCAGTGTCTTTTCAGCTCTTCTGTGTTCGCCTTTTACCATTCTCTCCAGAGTGGTGTCAACCTCTACTGCTTGCTGAAGTGCTTGTTGGAAGATTGTCTCCAGCTGTGCTTTTTGACTAGCCAGATCTAGTTGGAAAGTAGTTTGATCTCTAACCTTCTCATTAACTAATTCATGGTCATTCTTGAAAATGTCTTCCCAGGTCATTTGGACCTGTTCAATTTTGCGCAATGTGTTTTTGTCGAGTACTGCAGCAAAATTCCTTGGCATTAACATAGGGAAGGTAGTTTCGAAATGATCGAATATACCTTTGAGCTGAAGCCAATAGACTAATTCAGAAGGTCCTCCAACATAAGCCAGGTTAGGCAGGAGAAACTCCTGATATAATGGCCTGAGTAATACGTTGGGACTGAACCTTTCGGGGTATTGATCTATTTCCTGTTTAAGTTCATCTTTGGTAAAATGGAGCTCCGTGTCGAGTACTTCATAACCAGTGTCAGTAGCAATAATTCTCGATCGGAGATCATCTTTCAAATAGAAGAAATTGATTTCCCGTGGAAATACCTGAGTGCTGTAGCCGGCAGCTTCGAGTGCATCAGTTGTTTTCTGGGCGATCTGTTGAGGTTGGTTTTCAAAGATATCCGACTCTATAACCGGCTTAAATAGTGACTTTAACTCATGATGGTCTGCATCAATCACCACTAAACCTTCTTCACCGAATAAGGCATTCACATAATGTAGGACTGCCTGAGCCAGATTCTTTTTTTGGTAAGCCTGAACAAAGAACTCGGGCATACCAATGACCTGTTCAAAGATCTTGTTGATGCCTTTCAGGTTGAATCGGCCTACTGCTCCGGTTTGCTCTGTTTCCCAAACCAGTTTCTTTCCATTCATTCTGAAGTGGCAGATTTCATCAAAGTCATGATCTTCTGAAGCCATCCAGTATACAGGAACAAAATTGTAGTCAGGGTATGCGGCTTTTAATTCCTTACAGGCATTGATAACCGTGACAATCTTGTAAATAAAGTAAAGCGGACCTGTGAAGATATTGAGCTGATGTCCTGTGGTAATGGTAAAAGTGTTGGACTCTTTAAGGAGACCAATATGCTTTGAAGTAAGGTCTGAGGTCTCAATTCCCTCATATTGACTACTCAATACTTGAGCTACAACTTGTCTGTGCTGCTGTGGAAAATTACGCTCATCTAGTTGCCTTTTAAGCGATTCAATGGTAGGGATACCGTTATGAAATGGCTTCAGTACCTCTTTATCTGAGATATAGTCCAGGAAGAAGGACGAAAAACTGTTGGTTTGATTAAATTCTACTTTCGATAGTAAACAGTCAGTCTCAGTTAAGGTGCTCATATATTTCGTTTATGTGGAAGGTAACAACCTTCAATAACTTTGGGTTTAAAACAAAGCGTTTAATTATACTACAGGTTCACCATAAAGGTCGAATTCAGTAGCATCAGTTATTTTGATTTCGGCAAAGTCTCCCACTCTCAGGTAATGCTTGCTGGCATCCACATAGACTTCATTGTCTACTTCTGGTGAGTCATGCTCGGTTCTGCCAATAAAACTTCCGCTTTCTTTTCTGTCAATCAGCACCTTAAACGTCTTACCAATTTTGGCCTGATTGATCTCATTAGAAATTTCTTCCTGAATTTGCATTACGTGGTTAGCTCTTTCTTGTTTCACCTCATCAGGAACATCGTCTTCAAAACTATAGGAATGGGTGTTTTCTTCATGTGAGTAGGTGAAGATGCCTAACCGGTCGAAACGTGACTTTTCTACAAAGTCTACCATATCGGCAAAGTCTTCCTCAGTTTCTCCAGGATGCCCGGCAATTAGGGTGGTTCTAATCGCGATGTCAGGAACTTTGGCTCTCATCTCAGCGAGTAATGCTTCTGTCTTTTCACGAGTAGTACCTCTTCTCATCAATTTCAACATTTTAGTTGAACCATGTTGAAGAGGAATGTCCAGATAGTTGCAGATGTTTGGCCTTTCTGCCATGACATCGAGAACATCTGAAGGGAAGCCTGTTGGGAAGGCATAGTGTAACCTGATCCAGTCGATGCCTTCAACATCCGAAAGGTGCTTCATCAGCTCTGCCAGGTTTCTCTTTTTGTACAGGTCGAGACCGTAATAGGTAGAATCCTGAGCAATCAGTAAAAGCTCTTTAGTGCCGTTTTTGGCCAGGTTTTTAGCTTCGGTTACCAGTTCTTCAATTGGTCTGGATTTGTGCCCACCACGCATGAGCGGAATGGCACAAAAGGAACAAGGTCTGTCGCAACCTTCAGCAATCTTGAGATAGGCATAATGCTTAGAGGTAGTTGTGATTCTATCACCTAAAAGCTCATGTTTGTAGTCTGCTTTGAATTTCTTCAGCAAGGCAGGTAATTCCATGGTGCCGAAGAAAGCATCAACCTGAGGGATTTCTTTTTCCAGATCGTCCTTGTAGCGATGCGATAGGCAACCGGTGACATAGACTTTGTCTACCATACCTTCTTCCTTAGCATCTACATATCTCAGAATGGTATCGATAGATTCCTGCTTGGCATTGTCAATGAAGCCACAAGTATTGATGATGACTATGTTGGCATCATCCTTTTTTGACTCATGGGTGGTCTTTATCCCGTTACCCTTCAGTTGGGTCAACATTACTTCAGAGTCTACCAGGTTTTTTGAGCAACCCAGTGTTACAATGTTGACTTTATCCTTTTTCAGCCCTTTAACCTTCATGCATTGAAATTTGAGGGCGCAAGTTACAAATAATTAAGAGGTTGGATTCCGTCATTGCGAGGAGAAAGTTTGATAAGAATCAAACTTGTGACGTGGCAATCTCCTTATTCATTCAGATTATCTATATCCCTTGAATCAAATGGATTTACTTTTCTTTTGATTCTCCAAAAGAAAAAGCGACCAACCTGCCTTTGCCGAAGCAGCTACGCGCAGGCAGGCATCAAAACCACCGGGGAAACAAGGTGCTTTTTGGTTACCACATCGGTCGATGGTCACGCTGATGTTGGATCCCCTCCCTCCGCAATGGATGTTGTACGAATTTCAATGGTCGGTTCTAGAGGTATAAAACTTTATACTATCCTCTTCTCTTTCTGAAAGTAATAGGTACTAATTCGTCAGTTGGAAGACCGATTTGGTAGAGTTCCCAGTCAGAATCGTATTTCGAGAGTATCTGACGAATACAGTCAACGCGGTCATCGCTAGGGTTCTCACAATCGGCCCAGTAGAATACTTCTACCCTGTAATTGTAGGAACGCTTCTGGCCATTGATTTTTACTTCTACTTCAATATCCTGTTCGCCAGATATTTGCGGAATTTGTATAGCTATAGCACTCATAGGTTGTTCGTTAGTGTACAAATGTTTTCTATCCACATTCTTTGGAACAAGATGGGTGCCATTAATGTAAGTGGTTGTTTTTCAGTTATTTAAATATTTAAAGTAACAAATTCTGACCGATAAGGAGCAGTAAAATGTACGTAAACGTTCAGGATTTTTATAAATTTCAAAATGATCATACACAAGCTAAAGGTAGCGGGCTGCCTCGTTATTGTCTCCGTCTTGGCAGGCTGTTCAGGTTCTCCCGTAAATGATGTGGAAGTTGAGCCGGGTATTATTAAAGAAAGCCTGGTTGCTGAACAGTTTCTTGAACAAGAAATAGGTATGGCTCCATATATAGTTGGCCCATATTTACTAATTAAGCAGAATCAGAATAGAGTAGATAGGGTAGTTTTCTCTGTTTACAATTCAAAGGATTTGAGTTATCTGGGTAGCCTAGGTGAAAGAGGAAGAGAAGGACCAGATACTTTTTATGGGGCCAGTTATTGGGGCCAGCATATCGAGCGAGAAGGAGAGTATTTGATTTGGGTGAATGACCCCCCAAGATTTAGGATAAGTCTTATCAATATTACCAAAAGCCTTCAAGAGGGAAGGACTGTGATTGAAAGAAGGGTGACACATAAACCTGAATATGACTTTATGAATGCACTTTTCGTAGTTGACTCAGTGGGTTTAGTAGGTCATCAGCCGGGTTATCAGAATGGTACAAATATGGCTCCTTTGGTGATGTTAAGAAACGGTGAATTTCAGCTTTATGGGGAGTATCCTGAAGTAACCAATGTCCAGAATCCAGAGCAATGGAGAAACGGTGCCAATTTTAATAACATCAATTTATCCATGAGACCCGATCAATCTCGTTTTGCAGTTGCAATGAGGCATTATGACCGTTTGGATATATTTAACAATGTGGGGAATAAAGTGGCCTCATATATTGATAACGATAGATATAGGTTGTTTGATTACGGTGAAATTTATGACTCAAAAATGTACTTCATGGGTACCCTGAAGAATTATTACATAGATTCTTGGGTAACTCAAGAGTTCATATTTACCCTTTACTATAATGCGACATTTGATGAGGACAAGGAGTTCCATCCATCCACTATCCGCGTCTTTGATTGGGATGGAAATCTTAGAGCTGAGCTGGCATGCCCTGACCATATCTGGAGTATCTCAGTAGATGAAGAGAAAGGGTTCCTGTATGCCGGATCAGCAGAACAGGAAGCTCTTTTCCGGTACGATATTAAATCGATTTTGAATCAGCTATTCAAAGAATAAGTGCACCAAATCCCTTTCCTCATCTTTATAAAGCACAGGTTCCAGCTGAAAAACTGTTCTGATATTCTCTTTGGAAAGCACATCGAATTTAGCTCCCGAAGCCAGCAATTTACCCTGATGTAGCAGGCAAATCAGGTCTCCAAACCTGGCGGCCAAATTCAGGTCGTGTACGACACCAATGACCACCAGATCATCACTTTTCAGCAAATCTCTGATCTTATGCATGAACTGAAACTGGTACTGCACATCCAGGAAAGTGAGAGGTTCATCGAGCAATAAGAATCGATTCTGTCCTTCTTTCGGATACCAGATCTGAGTCAACACGCGAGCAAAATGAACCCTTTGCTTTTCACCACCACTGAGCGTGAGGTAGTCTCTTTCTGCCATATCGGTAATGTTGAAGAAAGACATGGCTTCTTCTACAGCTTGCTGATCGATTTGCCTTGGCGATTCCACAAAATGAGGGTAACGGCCCATCATCACCACCTCCCATACTTTCATGGGAAAGGCGAGGTCTATATTCTGGGAGAGTACCGCCCTCATTTGGGCCATTTTTCGCTCTGATAAGCCCTGGGCATTTTCTCCATTATAGAAGACTTCCCCCTCATGCTTTCTCATCTGCTGGCTGATGACCTTGATCAAGGTGGATTTTCCTGCTCCATTGGGTCCGATAATCAGGTTCAGTTTACCCGGCTCAAAGCGTACAGAGACATCATTGAGCAAGGTTTTCTCACCAATTTGTACGGATATGTTTTTGGCTTCAAGCATATTAGAAGAAGTACTGTTTTTTACGAAGTAAGGCTATGAATACAGGTACACCCACCAAAGAAGTAACTATACCGATTGGCAGTTCTGCAGGGGCTAACAAAAGTCGGGAAGCCAAATCGGCCAGACTGAGCAAAATGGCTCCCATCAAGGCACTTCCTAACAAAAGGAACCTGTTGTCTGAACCCTTCATGAGTCTAAGCAAATGAGGAACCACCAGACCTACAAAGCTGATGACTCCCACAAAGGCAGTGGCAACAGCCACCAATAGCACATTCAGTGCAATTATGGTAATCTGCAGTCGCTTGAGATTCACTCCAAGAAATACGGCTTCATCTTCACCCATCATGAGGGCATTGAGCGGTTTGGCATAGCGCAAAGAAATGATGAGGCATACAACGGTAACAAAGCCTATGATTGAAATGGAAATCCAGTTGGCACCCGAAAGTGTACCCAGATTCCAGAAAATAATACTTCTGGCCTGAGGATCGCGGGCCAGGTAGGAGAGAAAGCCTACTCCACTTAAAAAGAGCGCATTAATGGCTATTCCCGTCAGCAAAAGAGCCACAACCGAGCTTTTGCCGGAGGACCTGTTTTGCGACAGGAGAAAGACCAGAACGGTTGAAAGTGTTCCTCCCAAACAGGCAGCCAGGGGTAAGGTCCATTCTCCGGCATTGAATTTCATTACTGCTCCTAAAACAAAGTAGAGAGAGGCTCCAAATGCCGCTCCGCTCGATGTGCCGATTAAGCCGGGTTCTACAATGGGGTTACGGAAGAGGGCTTGCATCAGCACTCCGGCAATGGCCAGGCTCGCTCCCACCAAAACACCCGCCAGTGCGCGAGGAAGCCTGATCTGAAAGAAAATCCTTTCCTGCAGATTCATTTCTTCTCCGCCCACCCATTTAGATAAGGCCGACTGGATTTCATCCCATGAAATGGAAACAGCCCCCAGCTTCATGGAGAAAATAAATGTGATGACCATGAGTAGGAGCATGGTCATGAGCCAGGGTTTGCTTTGGTTACTGAAGCCCTTCATTCTTGTGAATTAGCTCCTGAAGATTCATTACAATCTCTCCGGTTCTCGGGCCGAAATATACCATATCGTGTTCTTCAACCCTGAATATTCTGTTGTTTTGAGCGGCTTTGGTGGTAGAAACTCCAGGCAGATTCTTCACTTCCTGCATTCCATTCAATCGGTCGTAGCCAAAGTCGGTCAGTAAGATGATATCGGGGTTGGACTGAGCAATGACTTCTGCAGAAAGCTGCATCATGCCTCTTTCTCCATCAATTGCCATTTCACCCCCGGCCCATTCAATCAATTTACCGGCATTGCTTCCGCTGGTCATGGTCAGGTAAATGTTGCTGGCTCTTCCGTAATGGATAATGGCCACTTTTGGTCGGGTCGGGTAATTTTTCAGGCTTTCCATGGCCTGTGCCATCTCGCGGTCAATTTTTGCATTGAGTGAAACGGCTTCTTCCGCTCTGTCGAAGTACTGCCCCATTTCGGTGATGAGTGCTTTGGTAGTCGGGATGTCATTGCCCGGAGCTTCGAACACCTTCATGGGTATTTCTAGCTTTTCCATTTGCTGCATCACCTGCTCAGGCCCCACATTATTGTCATGAATAATGATGGTGGGCTTCATAGATAGAATGCCTTCTGTACTTAGTGCCCGGTGATAGCCAACAGTTGGCAATTCCTTAATGGCAGGAGGGTAGGTGCTGGAAAGATCTACCGCTACCAGATTCTGCTGTGCATTCAGGGCGAAGATAATTTCGTTATACTGTTTAGCCAGACACACAATTCGCTCGGAATTGGCTTCTTTTTCGTCCTGATTGGAGAATCTCCCGCAAGCAGAAAGAGTGGCCAGTATAGTCAGTAGTAGAATGAATTTTTTCATGGTTTTTGGTTGAAAAAGAGGTGGGCAAGGTTCAGAAGTGAATCCGTACGACAAGCGCTTCTGAACTGTTACCAGGGAAAATCAATTATTTTCGGAATAGGGTGACTTCCCCGACATGCCCTTAGCCTCTAATGTTTTAGAATATGTATTTCAGGTTTACTCCACCGAAATAGTTAGCTTCTTTGGGTGCCGGAATGTAGGCATCGGCCAACTGATTGATGAAAACCATGTAATAATATTTCTCTCCGAAGATGTTATTCACACCGAAGTATAAGTCCATATCGAAGTGCGATGACAGCATTTTGTGGTAACCGATTTTGGTATTCCACAATCTGTAATCGGCCGATGCATTATTGCCATCAGAAGTTATCGGCATGGAGTCTTTATAGGAGAAATTCAGATTTCCGTAAAGCCCATTGTTGGCAGAGGCATCTACACCCAGATTGGCTACAATTGGAGAAACGCCCGCCACATCGTTACCATCATAATTCGATACCCCGTTAGATGACTCATAGCTGAAGTTGTCATAAGTGAAGTCTGAATAAGTCAGGTTGGCGAATGGCCGAACCGCACTGAAGAAACCGGAAGTAGACTGATACATGGCATAATTCACTGCGATTTCAAGTCCCTTATTGATCTGTCCGCCACCATTGGCAATGTAAGTGTAAGCGGTGGTGTTGGCATCTAAAGGAACTGCCACTGAGGTCATTTTATTATCGAATTTAGTGCTGAAGGCTGCTAATTGATAGTTCAGTCTGCTGTCGAGCAAGGAGCCCTTGGTACCGATTTCAAACTGAGTGCCTTCTTCAGGCTTAAGACCGGTATTCAATTCTCCGGTGGTGGAGATGACAATGTTAGAGCTTACCGGGGCTTTGTAGCCTTTGCTGTAAGACACATAGGCTGAAATCTGATCGTTAAAAACTTTGTTAACGGCAAAATGTGGTGAAACCAGGCCGGTGTAATCAGTCTGATATCTTGGACCGGGAGTACCATTGTTGGAATCATAAACTCTGTTCATCAGGTCTATATCCATATTGCTGATGCCTATACCTGCGGTGAACGACAAGTCACTTGGTAAGGAAAGTGTCCATTCGGTAAAGTAAGACGAGGTTGAAGTATTGGTAACCTGATTGCTTCTTTGGTTGCCAATGACATTGTAGCCGTTCGGATCGGCTGTATTGGTTACCATGCTGTAGCCCACAATCATGGCATGCTGACGTTGGGCTTCCATTCCAACTATTCCGCTAATGGTGCTTCCGCTTCCGGTATCGAAACTCAGATCGAGCGTTGAACGAAAGCCGTAATTGGTCGGATTCTTGTCCGTCCAGCCACCGGCAGAACTGTTATTCAGACTGGAACCTGAGCCGAAAATGGTAGTGGTATTAGATACCTGGTTTGAAAAATGATAAGTATGGTTCAAGCCAGCTCTAAAGCTGATGACTTCTGAATGGGCATCGTTTTTAATGTATCGGGCATTTCCTGAGTAGTCTCCAGTCTCAAATTGGTCGATAGTGAGCTCACCAGCCCGTTGATCGTAGCTGTTACTGTAAGCCAGATAAGTTGAGATTTCCTGCTTTTCATTAGGGTTGAAAGTGCCCATAAAGTTCACGAAGTCTTTGTCTGAAGCATTGTGAGGCATAAATCCATCAGAATGCTGACTTCCATAATTCAACAAGATCGAAGACTTCTCCAAGCCTAATTGAAGTTGAGTAGTTAACCTGCTCAAACCATAATTACCAACCATGATGTTCTGGCCAATTGAAGCCTGTCCCGGAGTTGGCTTTTTGGTTTCCAGGTTGATTGCCCCGGCAATAGCTAGCCCATAAAGTGTTCCGGCAGGGCCTTTAATTACCTCTACATTGCCAATAGAACCGAAGTCCATGTCATCCATCAGGGTTACGCCTTCGGCATCAGTTACTGGAATTCCGTTCAGGTAGACTTTGTAACCTTGTCCATCGAAGTTGTTGCTGGCGCCTCTGAAACCCACACCGTTGCCATAGCCTCTGATGTTGAACTGCTGGCCAGAAGAAACGGCCCTGCGGGTCATATAAACGCCTGTTACGTTCATGTTGATAGCATCATCTAAAAACAATCCTGTGCTTCTTTCCAGTTCTTTTGGACTGAGCTTGGAGATTGATGTGGGTTGATAAAGCTGTGATGGATTGGTATTGGAAATAGCGCTGATCTGCACTTCATCCAGTAATTGGTTGGCAGGCATTAGTGATATCTTCATTGTGCTGCCACAGTCTTCAATTTTCACTCTGTAGGTTTTATAGCCCACATAGGAAACAATGAGTTCGGCACCCTCTGAGCAAGGAATACTGAATTCACCGTCTGCATTGGTGGAGGTACCACCAATACCGGCTACTCTCACATTGGCTGCCATGAGCGGTTCGTTAGTTGAAGCGTCTGTTACACGCCCATTAATTCGCTCATTTTGAGCGAAAACGGTAGATACCAGGCATAGCCCCAGTATCGCTAGAAATATTTTTTTCATAGAATCGGGTTTAACATTCGGACAATGGAGAGCACACGATGGAGCTATCCATTATCGCTATGGTTAGAATAGTTTTGATGTTGAAACCCTGGCTTATGACGACTAGAAAAACAATGCACCAGGGTTTCTTGGGACGAATCAATTATCCCAATTCCGGTGGCGGGGATTCTATGTTTTGATAGATGTTTTTGTAGAACCGGAGAGGTCCTATAAACTGCCTTTTCAGGCTGGAGAGGATGGCCGGCTTCAAACCGGCCGACCCATCGATAAACTGGCTGGTGTATTTAAGCGATGGCCGTTTTTTTGAATTGGAGTTCTTCTGTTTGTCCTTTTTGCCTTCGAGAAGCCTTCTGATGAGACTTTCCGCCTGATCGTGCTTACATTTTACAGTATAGCCTTCATCAGTCTTTTCAATGGATGCCACATCATACATTTTGCCTCCATATTCGAATTCTTCACCCTTTCTTTCCCATTCCAGCTGATCGTATTCCTGTTTGGTGAACTTAAAAGTGGTTAGCTTTTCGAATTCACCCCTTCTTACCCTTAACCTATAAGTAGACTGGTGCAGCATGGTCCAATAAGGAGCCAACGAACCTAGTGAGGTCAGGAAGTAGAGGGGAAGTAAGAAGATTACTATCGACTTTTTGAACAAGGCAAATGCTTAATTCTACTATAATCAAAGATAAAGGAATAAGCATCAAACGAAATGTATTGAAGCGTCTAAAACTGGTGAAGGGCGGTTATTTCTTGAACAATGAGTCCACAAACTCAGCCTTATTGAAGACTTGCAGGTCTTCTACTTTTTCACCTACCCCAATGTATTTCACCGGAATTTTGAACTGGTCTGAGATGCCAATTACAACACCCCCCTTGGCCGTGCCATCGAGTTTGGTGATGGCCAAAGCAGAAACCTCAGTGGCCTTGGTGAATTCCCTGGCCTGGATGAAGGCGTTCTGACCGGTTGAACCGTCCAGCACCAAAAGGATTTCGTGCGGTGCTTCTGGAATGAACTTCTGCATCACACGTTTGATTTTGGTGAGCTCGTTCATCAGGTTTACTTTGGTATGAAGTCTTCCGGCTGTGTCCACAATCACCAAATCGGCATTGGTTTCCACACCTTGTTTAACGGCATCGAAGGCAACAGCACTTGGGTCAGTGTTCATGCCATGAGCCACTACAGGTACACCTACGCGCTCGCCCCAAAGTTTTAACTGATCTACAGCAGCAGCCCTGAAGGTATCGGCCGCACCGAGTACTACCGACTTACCTTTGTTCTTGAATTGTGCAGCCAGCTTACCAATGGTGGTAGTTTTACCTACACCGTTAACGCCCACTACCAGAATGACATGTGGTTTATGGCCTTCGGGAAGTTTGAAGTCGGCCAGGTCTTCGGTATTGTTTTCGGCTAAGAGTTCGGCTATTTCATCACGAAGGATTTTGTCGAGCTCAGTAGTATTCATGTACTTGTCACGAGCTACTCTCTCTTCGATCCTTCCGATGATTTTAACAGTGGTGTCTACTCCAACATCGGAGGTGATGAGTATTTCTTCGAGCTCATCGAGTACCTCATCATCTACTTTAGATTTTCCGGACACAGCACGACCAAGTTTACTGAAAAAGTTCTCTTTGGTCTTTTCCAAACCCTGATCCAGCTTCTCTTTTTTCTCTTTAGAAAATAAACCGAATAGTGCCATAGCCTTAAATTTTGAGCCAAAATGAATTGTAAGTGATGACCTTTGAATTTCGTTTGACCGAATTTATTTCAACGCCCTGATTGTTGATACAATTAGTTTGTGAAACAAGTTCATTATAACCTGTAAAGGTCAGGTAATAAAAAAGTCCCTCAACGGGACTTTAATATATATGATATTAGGTAATTTCTTATTTATCGGCTAAAACAGATTTAACCATTTCTTCAGTAACCATTTCTTCTTTAAAGGTATATGCACCTGTTTTTGGAGATTTTACTGCCTTAATCACTTTGGCGTATTTTACACCACCTTCTTTCTTTAGGGTTGCAACTACTTTCTTAGCCATGATTATTTAATTTCTTTGTGAACGGTATATTTCTTCATGATTGGGTTGTATTTCTTCAACTCCAATCTTTCTGTTGTGTTCTTTCTGTTCTTAGTGGTAATATATCTTGAAGTACCAGGCATGCCGCTATCCTTGTGCTCTGTACACTCTAAAATTACCTGAACTCTGTTGCCTTTCTTAGCCATTTCTCTATGCTTTCAAAATTCGGACTGCAAATATACGGAAGTCATTGTGATATGAAAACCCTTGCTTTAAAATTTATTGAAAATAAATCTTCCGTTTTCTAATTCAAGAGCAAATGTAACTTGCTGGTTTCATATACCTTAGCACAAATTCAAATTCCTTACGGCTATTACTCAGGAATTGGCTTGTGGGTGCTGATAGCAATCCTGTTCCAGGCATTGATTGTGGTAGCTGCCATGATGGTTTGAGCCAGGAGTGATTCTCCCAGTACTTCCATCGCTTCCTCATAGGTAGATGAACTTAAGCCCTGCACATGAATGAGGGTAACTTCTTCTGTTACCTTTAGAATGATCTGTTCTTCCTGAGAGAAGAGTCCTGACTCTCTCCAGGCATCGAGGAGGAGGAGCCGTTTCGCTGATTCGCCATGGTTTATGGCGTCTTTTGAATGCATATCCAGACAGAATGCACAGCCATTGATTTGAGAAGCCCTCATCTTTATCAGTTCCATCTGGCTTTTGGATAGCTGAGTTTCTGAGAGATATTTTTCCAGTGAAAACATGCCCTGAAAGCTCTTAGGCTCAATTTCGTCAATTTGAATTCTCTTTTCCATTTGCTTTTTGTTGTTGATGTGAGCAAAGGTAACTGCCGCCTAATGGAAAAATCTTAAACTGGTTTAAGAAAGCTTCTTGGCTCTGATTTTACTGAGATATTCAGGTGTTAGCCCCAGATAAGTAGCCAGCATATATTGAGGGATTCGATTGACAAACTCGGGAAACTGCTCGCAGAAGCGCGTAAAAATCTCTTCTTTAGAGTAGTTGAAAATATATTTGAAGCGCATCATTGCGGCTCCATAACCTATTTCATAGACGTTTCTGAAGTAGCTCTCGAGCTGAGGGTATTTTTGCCGTAACTCTTCAAGGTCTGAATAATTGATCCTTAAAACTATTGACGGTTCTACTGCCTGGATATAAAACTCCGTGGTGGTTTGATGATGGAAAGCCAGAAAGTCTGTTACCCACCAATCCTCAAGAGCAAACTTTACTGTCTTTTCAACCCCGCTGTCATCTACAAAATAGGAGTGAAGGCAGCCCTTAACTACAAAGTAGATCTGATCGCACTTGCTGCCTGCTGAGCTAAGAATTTCTTTCTTATCAACTTGCAACAAATCAAAGCGAAGCATCATTTGTTCGAAAGATTCCTTATTAAGGCTAGTAAATTGATTGATATGATTGAAAAGGGCCTGACTCATAATGATGTCTGCAATCTACCACTTGGCAGGCTTTCATATTACTTAATTGCTGTTTTTGTGATGATCTTTAGTCTTTATTCCTGACTAGTTTCAACCCAATCCAAATGAACCAGACAATCTGAAGCAGGCCAAAGACTGCTCCTAAGTCGCTTAGACCGGGAATGGCGGTGAGTATGCCGGCCAGACCTACCAGACATCCCAAAATCAGGAATGCCTTTCGAAACAGGTTGGCCTTATGGCCGGCAAGGGTCACAAGCAACACCCAAATTCCTCCAACTACCTCAACACCACCTCCCAGTCCGTTTTGGATAGTTTCTATAGTTAACCATAGCTGATTAGCCTGTTCTGTATTTTCTGATTGATGCTTGAGTGCTGCACTTAATCCAATATTGGTCAGCATACCACTGGCAATAACCAGCACCGACCAGATATAGCCAAAGATGGCTGCTATCCCTGAAAGGATGGGGTTCTTTTCCTTCATCAGGCCATTTAAAGCGAAGCTTAGGAAAACCAAAGTAACTCCAAAGACCACATAAATGAGCAAGATCCAGAGTTGATAGAGGGCCTTGTGTTCGTTGTAAAAGCTTAACCTTTCGGGTAGGGTTAGGGTGACATCTCCTGGATTCAGTGGCCCTAATAATATGGCGAAGCCGAAGATGTATAGGGCTGCTTCTATGAGTGCTGAATAGGCAGCTAATTTCTTGAGTGATTTCATGTGTTGGTTATTTGAACTGGTTGTGAATGGCCTTCAGGGCATCGATATTATATGCGGTAAGGTTCTGAATATTGGCAGTGATCGTTTCAATAGGCCAGTTCCACCACTGAATTTCCAGCAGGCTTTCTATTTCTGATTCACTGAAGCGCTTTCTGATGGTTTTAGCAGGATTACCTGCGGCAATGGTATAAGGTTCCATGTCTTTACTCACCACCGATTGAGCTCCAATGATACAGCCGTCACCAACCTTCACCCCGGGTAGAATAACCGCTTCATGACCGATCCAGACATCGTTTCCGATCTCAATATTTCCTCTTACCGGATATTCTTTGCCCTCCATTGCTCCTTCCCAACCATTTCCGAAAATGGCGAAGGGAAAAGAAGAGATGCCTGAAGTCAGGTGGTTGCCACCGTTCAGTAAAAACTGTACCCCTGAAGCGATGCTACAGAATTTGCCAATAATAAGCTTATCATCTATAAAGTCGAAGTTGTACTTAACAGACTTCAGGAAATTGTTGACATCTTCATGGTCATCATAATAGGTGTAATCACCAATTTCTATTTGAGGGTGGTCCACGATATTCTTTAGAAAGCAAAGCTTGTTGTAACCTTCTAATGGGAATTTTTCATTTGGGTTAGGTCCTTGTTTCATGCCTTTTTAGATTTTGATGCTAACTGAATACAGAAAAATGCTGAAATTAAAGTGATTGGGGTAAATAGGAGGGTTTCCAATATTGTTTTTGCCAATAAATTTCCAATAGTATTGAGTATGAAAAACAGTCCGATCAGGAATATTACTGCTCGCAGCCAACCCTTTGTCCATCCCTTCGTGACAATGCTTTGATAAAACCTTTCTATGATCAGGATGAAACCCAATAGCACGGTAATCGCTAGTATTAAATGCTGCCGAGCCTGTTCCAATGATTCCAGTCTTCCTCCCGCGATAAACCGATAGTCTATTAATCCAAGAAGGATCAGTATTTGAAAGAGGGCTGTAAATATCCAAAGTGCCTGTAACAGGCGTACTTTGGATACTGTTTGTTTGGCAAATATGGACATAGTAGTTGCCAATTTAGAATTCTTTCCTCAGCAATGTTTCTATGATTTGCTCTCTTTGCATACCCGTTGGATCTTCCTGATTACTGAGGGTAATGATAATTCCTTGTTGCTCTGGAATAAAACCGATCATGGTTGAAAATCCATCAATATCACCTCCGTGCCAGTAATATAGAGTTCCTCCAATATTACTTTTGAACCAACCCATGCCGAGAAGTGTGCTTTCTAAAGGCACATCTCCTGGAAAGACGAACGCCTTCTCCTCAGACGTTAGCCAATCACCCATGATGGCCTCGCACCAGAGTAACATGTCTGTAGCGGTGGAAGTCCAGTTGCCAGCACCGAGGGCAATATGAATGGGGTAAGATGAAACATCCTCGGTTCCTTGATAACCCCGGGCATAACCCTGTCCATCAATGGCAGGCTGGCCTGGCTCTGTTGCATCCATGCCCAGTGGAGAGAGTATTTTCTCCATTACATAATCAGTGTATGATTGCTCTGATAATGCTTCAATCAAAAGCGCGGTTATAAGGAAGTTCGAGTTGCTATAAGCTACTGAGGTACCAGGGCTGAATAATAGACCATTTTCTGCTACCTCTTCCTGAATTACCTCATAAATATCTTCAGATGTTATGGAGGTCCCCGATTTTGCCAGAGGCTCTATAGCTCCCACATAATCAGGAAGGCCACTTTGATGCATCAATAGCTGTTTGAGGGTAATTTGATCTCCATTCGGGAAGTCATCATCAAATTCACTGATGGTTTGGTCAAAGTTGTCGATCAGTCCATCGCGTTTCAGTTGTACTACCGCCATGGCTGTGAGTGTCTTACTGACTGAAGCGAGTCTGAATTTAGTGTTCAGACCATTACTTTCTCCAGTGGTTTGGTTGGCCAGTCCAAATCCACGGCTTAGAATTTCAGTATCGCCTTTTTTGATGATAACTGTACCCTGATAATCGAGTTCAGTGAAGAATGATTCTGCATCGGTATATGCGCTTGTAGGAGTACTGTCATCATTACTGCAACCAACCATCATGGTGACCATCATAAGGCTCAATAGTTGTATAAAGTGTTTCATCGTTGTTTGTTTTTGAGTTTTGTTGCTTCGGGACTCTGATTTATCTGGTTCTGGCTAAAGGGTTTTTCTTCCAGGGCTTAGAGATCATAATGTTGAAGAGGAAGCTGCGATTATAGATTTCCGATACATTGGAGATATTCACCAAGCCAACATGGTAGCGTACATCGAAAGTGATACGCATGGTCTTTTTGAAGGGTAGTTCATATCCGCCACCTACTTCCATGCCGGCATCCCACCTTTTGAATTCATCGGCACCACTTCCAAAGTTGATTTTGGTTTCTGTTTTAGGGGTAGTTTCTGTAGCTTCTACTTTTACTTTTCCGGCTAACTGATAGGCCAAACTAGGTCCTGCATTCAGATAAACCCTGCCAAAATGAACCCGGGCCATTACCGGCATTTCAATCATGTGTAATCTGGTCTTAGTCTTGGCATGATTGATAGGATTGTCTGACTTAAACTGACTTCCTTTTTGCATGTAGTATAGCTCAGCAACTGCAGTAAAGCGCTCTGTAATACCGGCCTGAAAAGACAGACCTGCCTGTAATCCCTTAAGGTTTTCTCTGTAATCCTTTAAGTCATCATTGGCATCTCCATAGTAAAAAGTAGAAGGAGAGTAGTTCACTAAAAGATCGAGGTAAGTCTTTTGGGCAAATGCTGCATTTGCCATTAAGATCAATGCGAGTGTTAAAAGTTTCTTTGTCATAATCAATGGGTTTTACTTGTTGTTTCAAATTGTTGATGAGACAAAGATGTGGGGAGCCAAAGGCTTAAATGTCCGACATGTTAGATTGGGACGTCCATTATGAAAATCCGGACTTTTTTGATGGGAGATAGGGCCTGAAACAGACGGTTTCAGGCAGTTTGTGATTTCATTAGTTGAGATTTAGGACGAGAGTCGGGGCTTATAAAATCAAACAGGGCCCCGGTTAAATCAACCGAAGGCCCTGTCTTCCTTGTGTAGAACTGAAAATTAATGGGTTATTCTTTTTTCCAGGTTTTGAGCCTGTCGATGTACAGATACTCTTCAACGAATTCTCTTTGCCCGGGTCCTGCCATTTTTTCCAGCAGGTTGAGGGCAGAAATGTAACTGGTCATGTTTCCGTTAGATGAGCTGAATTTACCGTCTTCTACGAAAGTAACCAGGCTGTCATCCTGGACTTTCAGGTTGGGATAATCTTCTTGTAACTGCTTGCCACCACCAATGTAGGTCACAATTTTATGGCCATCGGCAATGCCTGATTCTCCTATCAGTTGAGCTCCTGCACAGTTACTCACGACATAGTCTGTTTCTTTATTCTTCTCTCTGATGAACTCAATCAGCTCCTTGTTGCGGACATGGGCGTACATGTCATAGCCGCTGGGGACAAAGAGAGCCGTTAGCTTCGGACAGTTTTCAAAAGTGTAATCCGGAACAAAGTGCATGCCTTCCTCAGTGGTGATAGGGGCCATGGTTTCTCCTATGGTTACCACATTGAACAGCTGCTCCATGTTTGGATTTGGCTTTCCGAAGACATCTGATGTGGCTATGACTTCTCCCTGCAAAACACCACTAAAGATGAGGAGACCAATGGTTGGAAGTTCAGGTTTAAAGGGCTTTAAATGCTTGGTTAGGGTGTCCGTTTTAACATCACTTTGACGAGCAAGCTCACCCGTTTCTGTTACTTGTTTTGAGTTAGGGTTGCAGCTCAATACAATGACCGCAATGGCAATGATTCCTAATTTCCTCATGTTTGTTGGTTTTGATATCCGCAAATCTCAAGCGCATTCAGGAAGATTCATTTGATCTATATCAAATTCGCTTTTTGTGGTTTCTGATTCTACTTAATGTTTCCAGGGTGATACCTATATAGGAGGCGATATGAGTCAAAGGCATTCTATTGGTGATGTCAGGTCTAATGCTCAGTAGTTGATTATAACGCTCTTCAGCACTATTGAATAATATAGAGGATAATCGTTCACGAAGGCCGAGCATGGTTTGGGTGACTACTTTACTAATTAAGCGTTCGAAGTCATGGTGTTTTTCAGAGAGGCTGTCGATGGTGTCTCTTGTAAATTCAAGTACAGTCGAATCTTCGACAAACTCAACATAATGAGGGCTGGGCTCATGTTGGAAGAAGCTGACTATAGAGCTCATAAACTCACCTTCAAAAGCAAACCAATCTGAGATATCTTTGCCATCCTTGATATAATATGCTCTTGAGCAGCCCGCTAGTATGAGGTAGGCCTTATCTGAATATTGACCTTCTCGAACTACGACCTCGCCTTTTCTGATTTTGAGGTAATTGAAATGAGAGATGAAATCCCTTTGACATTCACCGGATAATGGGCTGTATTTTTCTCCCAGCTTATTTACTATCTCCTCACTGCTCATGCTTTCTCTTAACAACAGTCTTCAATATCCTCTAAAGGTTCAGGTTGAAGCGAAAACTTAAAGTCAAGATCACTTTTGTGCTTCAGGCTTGAAGTTAAAGAATGAGGATTTCTAAATAGCGCTCTTACTTTGAAATATTGGTTTTCAAGTAGAAGGTATTATGAAAGTAAGGTTGTGAATGAAAAAAGGAAACCCTTTCGAGCTTCCTTCTTTTGTATCTATTCAATCTAAGGTTGTTGAATCATCAAATCAATTTATTTCCCACCCTTGAGGTCTGGCAACTGGAAGTCGTCTAACGGGCTAGGTTGCTTCATCATTTTTTCAATCTCCTCGGTCGTTCTAGGTGCAAAGGAAGAAAGTAACTCAAAGCCGTCTTTGGTAATCAAAATGTCATCTTCGATTCTTACAGCAATACCCCACCATTTAGGGTCGCATTTAGAACCACTGGGAATGTAAATACCTGGTTCAATAGTGATGGCCATATTTTCTCGCAGCATGTCATATGGTCCCAGGTCATGAACATCCAGGCCAATGTGGTGTGAAAGCCCGTGAGGGTAATACATGTGGCGTGAGTCTGGGTTCTCAATAATTCCCAGTTCAGCCAAGCCTTCGTTAATGATCTGACGTGCTTTGGCACTGATCTCTCCAAAAGTGGCTCCCGGTCTGCACATCTGGATAGCTTCTTCCTGGGCCTTGTAGACAAGATCGTAAATCGCTTTTTCCTCCGGAGAAAATTCACCGTCAACCGGGATGGTACGAGTTACATCAGCCGTATAGCCGTGATATTCGGCACCAAGATCCATCAGAATCATTTCCTTGCTTTCAATCATTGGTTTTTCATTCTCAATGTAGTGGAGGATACATCCGTTATTACCGGCACCTACAATAGAAGGGTAGCCTTCATATTCAGAACCATATTTTTTGAATACATACTCATGAATTCCCTGAATTTCAAACTCCGACATGCCAGGCTTCATGGCTTTCATTACCTCTACCTGTCCTACGGTTGAGATGAATACCGCTTTTCTCAGCAGGTCAATTTCTTCAGGGGTTTTGATGCCTCTTAGTGAAGCCATGAGGGTGTTGAGTTCACTCAGGTCGATATTTCTTGAAGGAAGCTCCTTTCCCAGTGTGTTACCATCGGTAACATAGCCCACCTTCTGCTTAAACTGTTCCTGAAGACTGTACAGGTCAGCCTGATCGCTGGCATTGTCGCGCACATCATTTTTGAAGTCGTAGAACATTACCTTATCGAATTGGCTGAAGTCGATGTTATAATCCTTGAAGGTGGAGCCGTTATAGGCATTGTTGATTTTCAGGGTCTCTTTAACACCCTGATCACCCATTCTTCGGCCGGTCCACATTTCAGCCATAGGATTCTTTTCCTGAACAAAGAAGATTTCGTTGTAGGTCTGCCCATCTTCATCGGTTTGATTGTCTTTGAAGATCAGAAGAACAGCGTGTGGTTCTTTATATCCCGTTAAGTAGTAGAGGTTCGGGTCCTGATGATAAACATAGTCTACATCGTTGGCCCTGTTGCGTACCGGGTTGGCAAAGAAGACTGCCACAGAGTTATCGGGCATAATGTTTCTGAGTTGCTCCCTTCTGTCCTGATGAAAGTCTGCAGACAGATAATCATCCCTTCTTTCCTGAGCCTGAGAAACAAAAAATCCTGACAGAAACACTATCAGGATTGCATATATTTTACTTGGTTTTATCATAGCATAATAACGTTCTGAGACGCTATTATACTAAAATGTTACCGTTTTGTCTTGCTTTTTTTAGAACAGCGGAGATACCATTTTTATTGATGGTTCTGATTGCTGAAGTAGAAACTTTCAGAGTGATCCACTTATCTTCTTCAGGGATATAAAATCTCTTCTTCTGAAGATTTGGATAGAATTTTCTCTTCACTTTATTGTTGGCGTGAGAAACATTGTTACCCACCTGAACTCTCTTTCCTGTTAAATCACAAACTCTTGACATAGCTCTTAAAATTTGCCGCTTTTCTCAAACGGACTGCAAATATCTGAATTAAAATTGAACCTGCCAATATTCTTTTAAAAATATCAGCCTTAAATTCTGAAAAGCCAAATATCGGTAAATATGGCCTACATCCACTTTCTTTGGTCACTTTCTACCTTATATAAAATCAGGTTCTCAAGTGCTTCTGCCTGCTCTACAGGTATAAATGGAATATTGAGCGATCCGGCAGCCGTATGAATCTTAACTGTGGCCAGCTCTTTTCTACGCTGATACCAGCTTTGCTTAATGCTAACAGCTTGTACCTTATATAATGGTATGACTTCAAAATGATGTCCGAAAGTACCCCGATTGTTTTGGAGTAGGTGGTCATCAAGTTCGAAAGATCGCTTTTTGTAATAAAGTGTGGTAGAAAGCCAAACCAGTGGAATCCAGGCTAAAAACCATAGTCCCTGATAGCCTATTTGGAAATAGCCAATGGCAGTGGCTATCAGAGCGGGTAGGAGGCCAGAGAAGATTATGATCCGGTATTTCAGAAGTATGCTTACCCTATACTTAATATCTGATTCGATACGGTCTTGCGCAAAGGCAATTTTGAGTACACTCTTTACCTGATCTTTATATCCCCCTGGTATCCGAATTTTAGACTTCAACTGATCGGCCTGGGCACTGCTGGCCTGCTCAATCTGTATGGTGAACATCTTGAACATCATCCGCAACGGATTATCCGACCAGGAGATGGTCTGAACCTTCGATTTATTAATTGAAATCTCTTCCCTGTTCAACAAACCCCGGACGAGTTTAAGTCCGCTTTTCTTACTGGTGAGTTTCAGCTCAAAGTTCTTGAGTACTGTATTGATCAGCGAATAGACAAAAGAGATAATAGCAACAATGATGACAGAACCAGCAAAGAGAATCCATCCATTATTCAGTATGGCTTCTTGATAACCTGAGAGTTCTTCCTGTACCATATCACTCACATCATCGGTAATCTCATTGAGGGTCGAAAAGACAAAAGCAAAGAGTATGGCCATAGACCGCAGGTGGTTTTGACTTACTCCAACTTTAATCAGGTCTCCTACGCCCAATTCCAATAGAGTTTCTTCTTCTACCTCCTGAGTGCTTACCTCGGAAGTAGTGCTTTCTGTTTCTTCCAGCAATTGGTCTTTTTCCTCAAGGATAAATTTCCTCAAGGCTTCAGCGTCTTCTTTATCCAGAGCATCAATAGTGAGTTCTGATTTTTTGGCTCCTGCCGTATCGATTTCCAGGCTCACTACATTGAAAATCTGATGTAGCAGGTTTTGCTGCAGGTTGATGGTCTGGATTCGTTCAAAGGGAATATTTGTCTTCGATCTTTTCAATACGCCCTTATCAATAACAATGGCACCCTCTTCCAGATGAAAATAAAATCTGAAGTAGGTGAGTACAGAACCTATCAGGTTAAGTGCGGCAACCCCTAGTGCTATGTACCCAATAATGTTTTCGAAGGAGTTACCCACCTTTCTTCCAATGAAGAAACTTAAAAGAATGGGCCAGAAACTTCTGATGGTAAACCTGATGAACTTGATCAGGATAATACCGATAGCTACCTTAGACTGGCGACTGGGTGCAGCATACTTTTTACTGATTGACTCCATCCAAGGCGGTTTTTCCCATGATGAACTCTTTGATGCGAGAGGCATTCTCCTCAGATAGCCCCGGAATGACAAGGTCGCTGCTATCACCACCCGCGGTGAATACCTTCAGGCTGTGTAAACCAAAAATCCGCTCAATCGGACCCTGCTTGACTTCTGCATGTTGTATTCTATTAAAAGGAATAGCGGTTCGGCTTTGCCATAAGAGCCCTTTGCAGTAGACAATATCTCTTTCTCGCAAGCTGTATTGCTTTTTAGGGAAAGCCTTTATGCCAAAAACCAAACTAAAAACCCAAATGGCCAGTAAAGGGCCAATGCTCACCCCAAATTCAAACAGGCCAGGCTCTATTTCATCGCTCAGCACAATAATGCATACCGCAGCCGCGATAAGTACAATGAAGAGAATAGATCTGCTGATCAGGCTTACCCTCAGGTATTTTTGTTCAATCCTGTGGAATTCTGAATGCTTTACCTCTGGTAAATCTGCCGGGTTTACTGAAAGGTTTTGAAAGGTTTCTGTCATTTTTTAAAACCGTAAGGGCAATGTCTGCAACCGTTTTTACAACAATAGCCACGTTTTTTCAGGTAATGTGCTGTAAAAACCAAAAGACCATTTTCGTCAAGGTAGTAATCTTCAGTTTTAGTTTCAAAAGAGGATTGTTGCTTTGAACGTTTACTCATGTTTTCAGGCTGAAATGATTTTGATACCTTTGGTTGATTACAATTGTTTGGAGGAACAAATTTAAAGTAAACTACCATGGAATTAATACAATCTAGTAAAGAAGCGATTGCTTTAGAAAATAAGCATGGCGCCCATAACTACCATCCGTTACCTGTTGTACTGTCTAAAGGTGAAGGTGTTTTTATGTGGGATGTGGAAGGAAAGAAGTACTATGATTTCCTTTCGGCTTATAGTGCCGTGAATCAGGGGCATTGTCATCCGCGCATTATAGGTGCCATGAAGAATCAGGCCGAGCAGCTTACACTCACCTCACGTGCTTTTTATAATGACGTACTTGGGCCTTATGAAAAATATGTGACTGAATATTTCGGGTTCGACAAGGTATTGCCCATGAATACCGGAGCTGAGGCTGTGGAGACTGCTATTAAAATCGCCCGTAAATGGGGATATGAAAAAAAGGGTGTCGAAGAGAATGAAGGTAAAATCATCGTGTTCGATCAGAATTTCCATGGTAGAACAACCACTATTATTTCCTTCTCCAGCGATCAGGATGCCAGAAGAAACTTTGGGCCGTTCACCAACGGCTTCATCAAAATTCAGTACAACGATGAGGAGGCACTGGAAGAAGCACTTCAACTAGACAATATTGTAGGAGTGTTGATTGAACCGATTCAGGGTGAAGCAGGGGTAAATGTGCCAGCTGATGACTTTATGCAACAAGTAGCGGCTCTATGTAAAAAGTATGAGGTGCTGTTCATGGCTGATGAAATTCAGACAGGAATTGGTAGAACCGGTGGCCTGTTGGCTGTTTGTGGAAACTGTAACTGTGCAGGTCACTGCGAGAAACAATCTACCTACGTGAAGCCTGATATGCTTATTCTTGGTAAAGCTATTTCAGGTGGTGTATACCCGGTTTCAGCTGTTTTGGCTGATGATGAGATAATGGACGTTATCACCCCGGGAACACATGGTTCAACATTTGGTGGTAATCCTGTAGCCGGAGCTGTGGCCATGGCTGCCTTGGAAGTAATAAGAGATGAAAAGCTTACTCAGAATGCCAGAAAGCTGGGTGATATTTTCAGGGAGAGAATGAACAGGTTCATTGAAACTACCGAGTTGGTTTCTTTGGTGAGAGGAAGAGGCCTGTTAAATGCCATTGTCATTAATGACGATCCATCTAGTTCCACGGCCTGGGATATATGCGTTAAGCTGAAGGAAAATGGTCTGTTGGCTAAACCAACTCATGGTAATATTATTCGTTTTGCACCGCCTTTGGTTATGACAGAAGAGCAATTACACGACTGTTGCGATATCATTGAAAGAACTATTAGTGCCTTCGAAAAAGAAAGAAGCTAATTAGACTTTACAAAGAGAGCCCTGACTAATACAAGGTTTTTACAAACGTTTTCAGAAAAAGTCGCCTAAAAATTTAGGGTAATCTTCAGCTAAAACGTTCTTTGTATACAAGCGTGTAGTATGTTGTCTTCAACCAAGAGTCGCAGAATTTTACATTTCATCAGCGTAACACTGGCGTTGATCGTATTTGGATACGGTCTTTTCCTCAAGTATGCTCATGATGATGGAGCTGCAGTGAAAGCGGTACAAAAATCTGAACTCGTAAAAAATGTTAAGACTCAGGGTCTCGAAGTAGAGCAAGAGTCCAGATTGTCAGATCCAGACTGACTGACGAAAGACAAATAACAAAAAAGGGCCACGATATTGGCCCTTTTTTGTTGACCTGTTTTCCTGATGATTTCGATTACCTGACTGTATCCTGTACATAAGCAAGTATTCATCATGCTTGATTTTTTCCTATTTTAGAGGGCATACACCAAAATTGACATTGAAGGCTGGAATATTTTTCTGTTGGTTACTGTTGCTGACAAACTGGGCCATTGCTCAGAACAATGAAACCATTGATGCACTCATAGACAGCGCCTCAAGAAATCTGCGTGATCCTTATCTCACGGTGGAAATCTCTGATGAGATCATTGAACGCTCTGAGGTTTCTTCTTACACTTTTGGTCTGGCATCCGGCTACAAATTTAAAGGCATTGGTTATTACTATTCCGGTAGGGCAGATTCTGCCCTTATGTTCTATGAGCAAAGTCTCGGTCTCTTTGAAGAACTGAACGATCCTTTGGAAATTGGGAAGGCCCGGATTAACATAGCCACTTATTATAATGCCGTAGCTGATTATGAGAAAAGTGTAGAACAGAGCCTGATGGCTTTGGAGCGCTTTCAGAGCCTGGGCGACCTGAGAGGAATGGCCAGGGTACAAAACATTCTGGGCCAGTCCTATTATTTCCAGCAAGATTATGAAGAGGCTAAACGATATTTCAGAGAATACCTCAATACTTCGCTGGAGTCGGGTGATAGTGTAGAAATATCGTCAAGTCTGAGTAATCTGGGTGCGGCTTTTCAGGAACTGAATCAACTGGATTCGGCACTTTATTACCTGGAACGAGCCGTTCAGCTGAAAGAGAGGCTCGACTTTCTGGGAAATATAGGCACCTCTTACTATAACCTGGGAGAGCTGTTTTCTGAGCAGGGTGAATACACTAAGGCATCCCTTTACTTTGATAAGGCGCAGCAGGTTTACGAAGACGTCTCCGATAATCAACGATTGGCAGAACTCAGCCTGGCCCGTGCCGATATGGCCTATAACCGCTCCAGAATAGATGAGGCGATCAGATATGCTGAAGAGGCTCTACGACTGGCAGAAGCCTCTGATGCCAATGAAGTGAAGAAAAACAGTCTTTTAGAGTTAGCAGAGTTTAATGCAGAACGAGGACGCTTTAATCAGGCTTATCAATACCTGGGGCGCTATGTGGAAACAAGTGAAGATATTCTCAATACTGAGAATATTGAATCCATTAATCGCCTGCGTGAAGAGTTTCAGACCAGGGAAAAGGAGCAGCAGATTGAATTACAGCTGTCTGAGCTGGCTGCTCAGGAAGTAAGACTTCAAAGAAATCAGATACTGGTTATTGCCCTGATCGTTATTGTACTGCTGGCTGTGATAGTCTTCCTGCTTTGGAAGAATAGAACTGAAAAGGCCATTGAGCTGGAAAGACAGGAGGCTCAGTTGAAATTAAGAGAAGCCGAAATCAATGCCATTATTTCATCGCAGGAGAAAGAGCGAAACCGATTTGCCCGCGATCTCCATGATGGTTTCGGTCAGTTGATTTCAGTGCTTAAACTTAACCTCGCTCAGTTGGGAGAGATTTCATCTAAAGAGGCAGAGAAGCGTTTTGAAGTTTATAAAAATGGGGAGTCAGTGATTAACGAAATGTATGCTGAACTTCGGAATATTTGCTTCGATTTAATGCCGCAGACCTTGGTTAAGCGTGGTCTGATGCCTGCACTGAAAGAATTTGGGGCAAGAGTCAATCAAACGGATAAAGTGAGTTGCGAAGTATTGGTCTTTGCCAATAATGAGAGACTGATTGAGTTGGTTGAGATTTCACTTTTTAGAATTACCCAGGAATGGGTTAACAATATCCTGAAATATGCTGAGGCTGATCATATTACCATTCAGTTGATCCATGAAGACGGAGAAGCTACTCTTACTGTAGAAGATAATGGTAAAGGTTTCGACCCTCAGCTATTCTTTAAAGGCACAGGGAATGGCTGGAAGAATATTCAAACCCGACTGAACCAAATCAAAGGAGAATTCGATCTGGATTCCCGTCCGGGAGTCAACGGCACCATGATGACGGTTGTGGTTAATACGGCTGCCTTAGGTAAGCGAATACCCACCAGTACGGACAAGGAATTGACGTCTTAATCGGATATTTTTGATAGTTTAGTGAGTATATCTTGCTGGTATGAAATGGCTTAGGAATTTCTCTGGCAAGGTTGAGTTATTAGAGCAAATGAAGATAGTCCTTGTTGATGATCACTCCATTTTACTCGATGGGCTAAAAAAGCTGATCGAAGAAGATGATATGCTCGAGGTGGTGGCTGCTTCAGATAATTTGCCGGATGCCATCCGCACCATCGATAAGCACAAACCCGACCTGGTTATTACCGACTATAACCTGGGTGAAGATGATGGATTAAGCCTGGTTCAAAAAGTGAAGCGTATTCTTCCCGAAACCAAGTTCATTGTGCTCAGTATGCACGATGAGTCTCATTTGGTTAAGGAGATTCTGAAAGAAGGAGTGAATGGCTATGTACTGAAAAAGGATACCAAGGAAGAATTGCTCGAAGCTATTTATTCCGTAAGGGCAGGCAAGATGTATTTGTCATATGACATCAACGCCATGCTGGTGAAAAGCCTGTATGAACCTGATGAGGGCAAGCTATTGACTTCAAGAGAGCGGGAGATACTCCACCTGATTGCTAAGGAATATTCCAACAGGGATATTGCTGAGGAATTGTTTATCAGCGAGAGAACGGTTGAAACGCATCGAAAAAACATCTTCAGAAAGACCAGGACTAACTCCATTGTAGGCCTCATCAAGTTTGCTTATGCTAATAACCTGATATGAACATCTTGCAGGCTTTGTACTGTAACCAGTACTATGAACTCAAACCCAAAGGCAAGGAAGCGGCAGCCAGGGTCAATGGTAATCGGCTGCTGGGCATCGCACTGGCTTTCAACTTTATCTTACTGGTAATACTTACCATGCTAGCCTCTCCAGACTTTACTGATGCGTTCAGCGATATGGTTAGAGATATTTTTGGGAGAAGACAGAGCAGAACTGTGGGTAAGCTCATTGCCCTGATTCCTTTTCTGATATTCCTTCCCCTGGTTCAATTCACTATTGGACGTCAAAGCACTTATGATCGATTGATTGCTCGTTTTGAATTGATGCCTGAGAGTAATAAGAAACAGATTTCTAGAAAGGGCCTTGTTTACTTTATTACTTCCATGTTGGGGTTCGTTGCTGCGGTAGTGCTCTCCCTTATTTTCCTGGCCTAGTTCAGTTATCTCCACAAAATTCAGAAGGCCACCTTTTGCAAAGCGGCCTCCCAAATCAACTAATGAACTGACACTACTCAGTTTTATCTTAAGACTATCGAAGACCTTTTGTCTTTTCTTTTTTTACCTTCCTCAGCTAAAGAATGGTTTGATCACAGCCTTAACGTATGTAAAAATCAGTAGTCTTTCGATGGTAAAACATCCGTGCTGGTGGGTATTATTTGCACTCAGTCAGTGCCAGCACTGACGACAGATTACTGCGTCATGGGGATGTTTTAGCAGCAGGAATGCGTGGACATTAGTGTTCAAAAAACAATGCCATGAAAAGAAAAGAATTACTAATGCTCTTTGTCGCCATGCTAGTGCTGTTTGCTTTAGCCAGCTGTGGTGAAGACGATGGAACAATTCCCGAAGAGGAAGAAGAACAGGAAGAGACTACAGAAGCCCCTGACAGTTGGGTGCTGGTTAATTCAGATTCATTTTTTATAGTTTCCAGAACAGCATTGCCGGCTGGTTCGGGACCTTTCAGGTATCAGATCAACTTTGCTTCACGCGATCAGCTGGACCAAAACAACAATGATGGAGGAGCCGCCAGCACATTTGCCATTGGCTTCGCTTTTGAATCACGCCCCACTGAAACAGGAACATTTACATTTACTGATGATCGCTTTACCATTAACAGTGGAGAGCTGAACCTTTATCAGACGTTCTTCCTGAATACCGGCCATGCCAGAGAAGAGAAGAATTACATTTCAGAGTCCGGAGTGACGGTAGATGTCGACATCACCGATGGCATATTGAGCTCTGACCTTCAGTCTCTTACCATGGTCAATGAGGCTGATGATACCGACTCCTTTACCCTAAAATGGAGCCTCAATATTAGCTGGTAGCTATACCAAAATACAGTCTGTTTGGTTAAGTGCCTGCTTTGAGTTTTCCGGACTCAGAGGGGTGCTTAACTGCTTGATTGAGTACTGATTACAGTACGCTTCTACGTGCTGGCACGGATAGAGAATTACTGGCTATGAGGGATAATATACAGGCTCTAATTCTTCGACCTTTCAACAAAAATCAACTCATATGAAAAGTATAAGAACCTCAGTAATTCTTCTTTTAATGTTAATGGCCTTTACACTACAGGCACAGGACAAAAAGGAGGAGATTAAAAAAGACATAGCAACCTATTTCAGTTTGCTGCAGGAAGAAAAAATATCAGAAGCCCTGGATTGGGTACATCCAGACCTGATCGGTATGATCGGAAAAGAGATGTTTTTGATGCAATACGAAGAAATGCTCAAAAAGGCCTCATTTGGTCAAATGGAGATTGATTCGGTCAGTAGTATATACACCTCAAAAGAAAAGGGTGACTATGCTCTGGTGAATTACAAATTTGCCTTGAACTATGATGTATCCGAGATGCCCGAAGCGAGCAAACCCATCTTTTACAACGGTATGAAATCCCAATTTGGTGAGGCAACCATGGAAGGAGACCTAGTCATGGTAAAGGCCAAACGAGAAATGTTTGCTGTATCGCGAAATGACTTTGAGGGCTGGCGTGTGCTGGACTATGATAAAGGTATGAAGATGATTCTCGAAGGGATCATTCCAGAAGAAGTATTTAGTCACTTTAACAAGTAAACCATGAAAGCAAGACTGGTAATTTTTCTACTGTGTATAGGGCTTCATGTGGTGGCACAGGATTTAGAAGTACCCACGCTTGAATCGAAAGGAATTCAGGGTAAAGTGAAAAGTATTGAGTGGTACCAATATCAGTTTGTCAACAATCAGGGACTGACTTATGTCAAGAAAGATGTTGAGCAATATGATGATGAAGGAAGGCTGAGTAGTATCATGAGCTTCAATGTTTCCAATAATCAGCAGTACAAGTATGTATACACTTTGGATAAAAAGGGCTTACTCACTGAAATGAAAATTGTGAATCCGTCCAATAATCTGGCGCTTCAAACCACTACTTATGACTATAAGAAAGGTCTGGTTGAAAAGACCACGCAGGTGCAGGGACCTAATACAGTGGAAAAGGTCTATGAGTATGACAACAAGGATCATCTTATTTCTGTGGAGGTGAAGCAGAATGGAACGCTCCAACTTACCGAATACTATGAAGTAGACGAGGAAGGAAGAAGAACCCAGCTGAGTAGAAAAATGCCTGATGAGGAGAATGCCAGTGTCATTTCGACCTATAGTTATGAGATTAAAGATGGTCAGCGCATTACAACTGAAAAACGAAATACTGATCAGGGTGAGTTTGAGATCACCAAATATACCGACCTGAGCAACGAGCGTGATTTATTGGAAGAGACCAAAAAGGTGAGTACGGGTCAGAAGGGACACCAAAACCAACTTTTTGTAGATGATGAGCGAGGTAACTGGATCAAAGCAGAAGTGATAGATGAGCAGTTTGGCCGATCAAGGTTGGTCATCAGAAAGATTATTTATGCTGATGGCACTGAGACGGGGAGAACAGGAATGGAGAGTGCCAAAGACGACCGGGGGCAGTTTATCAGAAAGTATGCGCAGATGCAATTGGCGGTTAACGGCAAAATCGCCAGTAATGGAGCTGCTTATGATATTCCTAATTCTAAAGACAGACTTACTTATGTAGCATCGACCAAAAGCTGGTATCTGCTAAAAGGTTATGATGATAACAGTAATATGACTTCGTGGGGTGAAGCGGAATTGGTTACTGCTGAACCCAATGCGATTGTTTATACATCGGCCGGAAGCTCAGGAGGGATCAATGTCTATAGAAATGGCATAAAACTCACATCAGGAACTACTACTTATAGTAACTACTCGAGCTATGATATTGGTACCAGCTCTGTAGCCTATGTAAGGGGTAATGATAATAAAACCTTTGTGGCTGAGCATGTAGATAAGCTGGAAGATGGAGTAGCTATTGCAGAGCTCACAGGGGAGTCCTATTACTGGGGTAAGGCTACTGATTCTACCTATGTACTTACTGCCTTTGGACGTTCGGTTGGTATAGAAAAGCAATTTGAGGATAAGAGCGGGAATAAGCTCACTTACAACTACACAGGAGGAGTGTATTATTGGTATGCTCTACCCGAATTCAGAAAGCGTTTTAATGAAGGTCAGCCTTCAGATATATTTCCAGCCGACTATCTCATTGATCCGGCAAAGGAAATAAAGGAGAAGAGACTAATCGATATTGATCTAAGTGCTTACCAGTATGATAAGCTGGCCAATGGCAATTATAGATTGAAATCTAAAGATGGACAGACCATTACAACCATTGCTTCCAAGTCAGTTAAGACACCCGATGATCAATTGCTGGTGTATTTCCCCCTTACCAGACAGTACCTGAGAATGGACAGTTTCTATCAGCTGGAAAAGGGAAAGGAACATCTCAGTCAGAATGTGACGGTATTAATAGACAGTGCTGCTTATGCCTACTACATGTACAATGAAGGCAAAAGCATAGTGTTTTATAAGCCGGGTGAACGAATTACCAAACAGCAGTTCGATGCACATAAGCTAGATAATAATAGAAATGTCTATGGTGCTTTGGTCTATGATTCACTCGAAAACAGAAGTTATGGTATGCGTTATGACCTCGATCAACCTGCCACTATGGGAGAGATGAGAAAGCTGCCTTACGCCACCGATAATGTATACTTACTTAAGCTGGAAGCTAATCGTTGGGTAATATTCAGAAAAGGAGAGAAACTTGATAACTATGATTTCAGCAAACTGCGAAACGATAATCAAGAGGTAGTTCACTTTTATAAAGATGAAGAAGGAAAAATCAGGGCCTACCAATTCCCTCATTTTGATGAAGTTGAGCCGGGTAGTTTTATTTATGCCAACCACCTCCAGGTTAAGGAAATTAATGAAATGCTAACGGAACTGGGTATAAATCGTGACCTCAAGATTGAGAAAGACGATGATGCAGTAGACCTCGGCCGTCTTGAGTATAACAAGTCTACACAGGTGTTTTACCTGACCGATGCCAACGGTACTTATATCCAGAATAGACTTAGCTGGTTTAGCAGTTTTGATACAGATCATATGATGGCTTATGACTCGGTTAGTCATTTTCTATATGAAATGACCGGGTATAAGACCAAGGAGATTATTCAGAATGGTAAGGTGAGAGTGCTCATCAGTGATCAGGAGGATGCAGTCATTCATTGGGGAAATAACAGAGCCATGTTGGCAGTTAATGGTGAATTCAGAAATAATGTACACCGTGCGTATGTTACTCAGAATGCCAGTGATGCGGTATGGAAAGAACTTATCTACGATGAGCTGAGTGGAGATACCTATCAGTTTGAGTATCCCAACGACAGTACTTTTAAAGTACTGAAGACCCTTAAGCTTCCAAAGAATGATGAAGCAGCCTATCTGATTAAGATTGGTGATAAATCTTTCAATCTGGTGGCTAAAGGAGAATTGGTAAGGGATGAAAATGCCAAGTCCTACAATTATCAGGGAGATTTGGTACGATTCCATACCACTGAGACCGGGGTGCTTACAGCGTATAGATTCAAAGGGTTTGCAGAAGCAAAAGATCTGACGGTGATCCCGGCAGAAATAGTCCCTACAAATCAGGTGAGACAACTCGCAGAAGATATAAGCAAGTCAGGAAATTAAGATAATCTAAAGGGTAAGCATGACGTTTGATTTAAGGTGCATACAATGAGGTTCTTTTACTGTCATTGATTTACCCTTTTAGGTTGCTTCATCTGACTCCCGGATCCTGCCAGCTCCGGGAGTTGCTTTTTTATTCAAGATGAAAATATGAGGTTGCTTATTTACCGAACTTGTTAATGCGGTAGCTGACGGTAATTCTCACCACCTGCCTCAATAGGGTGGTAGATGAGTTTTCTATGTATTCAGCATTTAAAGAACGATTCTGATCAGAAGCTTGTCGCAATATATCATTGGCGTGAATATTTAAATCCAGCTTCTTCTTTAGAATTTTCTTGCCTACAGAAGCTGACATAATGAACCGGTCGAAGCTGCCCAGGCTACTGACTCCACCATTGTAGGTGTAAGCCATATTGGTGGTAATGTAGAAGTCTTCGGCTATCACCCACTTACCACCCATGCTACCGGTCCATGCAAAGTATTCGCTTCCCTCTTCTTCAGGACTGGAGTTTTGAATAATCGAGTATCTGGGAAGCAGATTCAGGTTGAGATTAAGCTTCTCTGAAAAGTCACTTCTAAACCCTATTCCCAAACCATAAGTCAGGTTTTCAGAAGATTGGATCTGTTCGTTGAGATACTGAGGGTAAAAGGAGTAATCGACTGTGGCACCATAGCTGACATTCAATTTGTCTTTTAGGACCTTACTGGATAAGGAGACATTGATGTTGAAATTCTTAGCACCTGAGATGTTGACAGGTCTGGAATAGCGAACCCCTACAGGAAGGTCAATGCCGTCAGGGCCATTGGTGCCATCACCCACAATGGTATAATTAGTTGTGGCATTTTCGGAGCTGCTGGCCATTGCCTGGATATTAATCCGTCTGGATTTTTCTTCATTATAGGTTTTATAGAAAAAGAGAGACACTGAGTTTCGAAATCCAGAGCTGAGGTCAGGATTGCCTTGCCTGAGAAAGAGGGGATTCGAATTGTCCAGTACATCCTGCAACTGTTCTGCCCGGGGTACGGTCATGGACCTGCTGATACTCAATTGAAGTTGAGAACCCTTGTCAGAGTATCGATAAAAGGAGAGCCCCGGATTGATACCTGTGAATGTATTGTCAGTATCGGAAACTCTTGGGAATTCCTGATCATTCTGAATTCGGGTACTTTTTAGCGTAAGCCGTGGAGCTATATTAATGCCTTTGATCTTGAACGAGTAGTTCATTCTGATACTATTATCCTTGTTCTTGAGCACATATTGACTGGATCGCAAGGGATCTAAGTCGGTGTACTGCTGACTTTGTTCATTAAAATCATAAAGCAGCTGTTCGGTTCTCGACTCCTCCAGTTCATTGGTATAACTAAGGGAAAGACTGGAGTTTTCACCGGTTTTTTCCGTCAGGGCCAGGCTGAAGTTGCGATTGATTCCAATGTCATCAGGATTAGATAGTTGGTCAAAGACCTGTTCTTCGATGGTTCCACCCGTGAACAGGTTGACAGACTTAACAGTATCAGTACCTTCAGCCCGGTTATAGGAATTGGAGAAACTCAGGGAAAGCGTTCTTCCTTCTTTGGCAAACTTGTGTCTCCAGCCAAGCCGGGTATCACTACTCCTGCGTTCGTTCTCCATATATGTCCGGTTACTACTGGAGTTCAGTAGTTCCCCGCCAAGCAGAGTCTCTCCGTTTCGCCAGTTAGAGGTAAACATAGAAGCACTACTCAAAGACTGGCTGAAGGTGTATTGATCTTTGTCAGATGGATTATACCTCACATTGACCGAGCCGTAAATATTGGTGTTGTCGCGCTCCCGTTCCGATTGCTCATTGTAAATACGCCCTTGATCTGACGACTGTATGTATTCCCTGCTGATATCGGACTGGGCAAATGAGTTGTCATTGCTCCACCTGAAAGAACTGCTGATATTCAGTTTATCATTCACTTCTATAGAGTAAGAGCCTCCCAGACCCTGATGACTGCCTATAGTACCTGCATCGCTTGCTTGTAAAGCCATCATTCTTCCTGCTTCTGAGGCACTAAGCTCAATTGGTATTGCAGGCCCTGAAGAGCTACTCATATTATTCCAATCCCCATTGATGCTGTAGCGATGCTTACCACTAAGAAAACTGGTAGAGGCACTGGTGTTGTATCTATTGGGAGGGCTCATGGTCGCTCTTATACTTCCGAAATATCCCTTTTTCTTTTCGGGTTTACTCACCACATTAATGACAGGAGTTCTTTCACCATCATCATGTCCGGTAAATTGAGCGTCTTCTGACTTTTCATCGATCACCTGAATTTTTTTGACAAAGTCAGCAGGCAGCTCCTTGAGTAGTGTTTGAATGGGGAGGTTGAAGAAAGGCTTTCCATCAACTATCATTTTTTCGATTTTCTTACCATTCACCGTAATACTGCCATCGACTACTTCTACGCCCGGCATTTTCTTCAGCAGCTCTTCCAGTTCAGAACCTTCGGGAATGGGATAGGCCGCAGCATTGTATTCTATGGTGTCTTCTTTGATAATCATGTCCACCGCTTCCCCTTCAATGGTCAGATCATCGAGGGTGGTCAGGCTTTCTCGAAGAAATAGCTGTTTCAGGTCTATATTACCCTTAATGTCCAGGGTGTCAGTATAAGCTTCAAATCCTATAAAACTGATGTTAAGCTTATACTGACCCTGGGTAACCTGATTAATCTGAAAAATGCCCAGAGTGTCAGTAACTGCCGAATATATTGCAGAGTCAGCAGTAGACTGTAAGACTACATTGGCGTAAGGAAGAGGGGTTTTGGAAGTACTATCTCTTACTTCTCCCTTCACGCTGAAGGCCTGCCCGAAACCGAGCTGAAGGCTGCTAATGAAAAGGAGAAGAAAGAGTAAGTATCGCATGTGTGTTTTTTATCAAGATAGGTAAACTCTCCTTTTACCTAAATAAATAGTTGTGAAATAATCTTAAATCCTAGGCTTCACAATTCCTCACTAAATGTGCCAATCTAGTCTCCTCTGCCAAATCTCTGACGTATTTGCTGGAATCTTTCCATTCTGTCATTCGGTATGGTTTGCCCTTCTCCAAAACTTCTGATATTAAAAACAAAGGAGAGCATAAAGTATTGTGTGAGCAGTTGTGTTTCATTGTCTTCAATGTAAGAGCCTGTTACACTTCTGGTAATGCTCTGGTTTTGTTTCAATAAATCGAAAACCGAGAATTTGACTTCAGCCTTTTGCTGCAATAGCTTTTTGCCCACTTCCATATTCCAAAGCACAAAGCTTTGGTTGAAACCATCGGAAAGTCCTGAGTTGGCGGTATGATTGACGGTACTTCTGAATACAAAGCCTTCTCCGAAAATCCAGTTGAGGCGGAGGCGGGTAGATTGGTTGAAGTAGTTGGTCGTGTTCTGAGATTGCAAACTATTACTCACTGAGCTGAAGCTTGAATTGCTGGATAGTGTAAAGTCGATTTTTTCGCTGATGTTGCTACTCAGTACCAGTCCCAGTCCTGCTGTTGGAGTTTTGGCGTAATTGAGTTCCTGATTGATTAACTCCGGAGACTGAGAATAGGCCAGAGTAGCCGTGAAGTTCAGGTTAGATTCCAAAAAGCCCAGGGGGAGGCCATAGGATATAAAGCTTCTGAGATTCCAGTAGCCGTCAAGGTTGACTGGTTTGGAATATCTGGCCCCAGGTTGTAAGGTAATACCATCAACAGTGGCTCCATTATTTCCCGCTACAAAAGAGCTGCTGCTGATTCTATTGTCAGAGAAGCTACCACTCAATAGCACAAAGAACACCTGGCTGGTTTCACGATTAATCTGGTTGAAACGGATGGTGGCTGAGTGTTGATAGCTCTGGTCTAACAAAGGGTTACCTGCAGAGATGTTCAACGGATCGGTATTGTTAATTACGTTTTGTAATTGGCTCACACTGGGAGCATCCGTGTTGGCTCTGTATGTAAAGTTGAGGCTTTTCCCATTCTCCATGCGATAGCGATAGACTACTGAGGGAATAAAGTTTTCGAATGTTCTGTCTACTCTGTCTTCGAAAGGGAAAGTCTGATCATTGTCTAAAATGGCCCATTGATAGCTCCCTCTGAAAGTAAGTGTGCCTTTATCGCCTCTGAGGTTATAGCCCAAAGTAGCGTTATGGGAAATATAATCGTTTTCAAAAGTGTTGCTCAATGGAATATTCAGGTCGGTAAAATCGCCTTGCCCTTCATTGAAGTCGAAGGTTTCACGACCTGAATCATTGAACTGATAGGCGTACTGGTAGCTGGCAGATAACTGGCTGCGATCAGTCAGAGGTTCTGTATAGGTGGCATTAGTGTTCAGGCTAAAGCCGGTCGTTTTCTGGTCTCCGAACTGATTTAATGTGATATCCTGTGCTATGCCGGTATAGAAGATGTTTTCTGATAGTAAATAGCTGTCTCCTGAATTCTCATTATGACCAGTATTGAGGTTAATGGAGAAAGTCCTTCCTCTTTTCTCAAAGGCATGTCGGTAGAGGAGGTTGTTGCTGAAACTGAATGCCTCCAGATAAGAAGTATTTTGAGTATAAGCCGAGTTAATCAGGTCAGCGTCTAATCTGGTTTCACCGTTAACGATTCCGGAACCGGAGTTATCCTGAAAAGTGAACCGAGGTCTCATGATGATTGAATTACGATCATCGATGGTATATTCTAATTCACCACTAAAACGGTGATTGATATTGCGACTTGGTGCACTACTGATCTCGCTATATGTCTGTCCTTCATTTCTGGGAAGGGTATATTGTCTGAAGATTGATTCGTTGGCGTTATTATCCGTTTGGTTGAAGAAATAGCTGCCGCTAAACTTCAAGGCTCCCTGATCCTGGTAAGAATAGTTAATACCAAAGGCCTTGGTCTCTGAGATACCTCCCTGCTGGCCTACGAGAAAGTTGGAAGCATTACCTCCGTTGGCAAAACTGCCACCAGCCGCCCCGGCAAACCCACCTCCAGCAAATCCACCGCCACCGCCTCGGGCTCCACCACGGCCACCACCACCTCCTCTGCGACCACCTCCGGCAGTAATGCCCAGCAGATCACTGGTGGAGAAGTTCTGGATGTTCACATTGTTCATTTGGCCCAGTATAGTGGTTCTAGATTTTTCCCGGAAGAGGTTGATGCTACCACCAACATTATAGGTTTCATCGGTTCCTGCTCCTGCATATACATTACCGAACTCCCCATTCCGCATGCTGGCTCGGGTAATGATGTTCAACACTTTCGAGGTTTCTCCATCCATAAAGCCTGTAAACTGTGCCTGATCGCTGGCCTGATCATAGACCTGAATTCTTTCGATGATCTCTGCCGGAAGATTTCGCAGAGCTGCATTGGGATCATCGCCAAAGAATTCGCGCCCATCCACCAGTACTCTTCTTACTGTTTCCCCTTGAGCCTGAACCTGACCATTTTGAATAACCACGCCAGGTAATTTTTCCAATAAGGTTTCTGCAGTAGCATCGGGGTTTACTTTGTAAGCTGCTGCATTAAATTCTGTCGTGTCGCCATTTTGGATGACTCGTTCAGCAAGGCCTTCGACAGTAACATCTCCTAATGACTTGGTGTCGAGAGTCAGAACAATTTGCCCCAAGTCAGTCGAAGCATCGGCCACAGTGAGCTGTTGATTAAAGGTTTTGAAGCCGACAAAGCTAACCTGAAGCTGATATTGGCCATTGGTAACTCCAGTGATTCTGAATTCACCCAGTTCATTGGTAGAGAAGGCCCTTTTAGAGGAGTCTGCCAGTTGGGTAAGTACGACTGTAGCGGATTGTAAAGCCAATTGTTCCGTGCTATCGACAACCGTGCCTTTAACAACCCAGAACTGTGCGGTGGCAGAAAAGCTACCTAGTAGCAGCATCACCGAAATGGATATGACCTTGAGTTTCATCGTGCACTTTAGACTTTAGATGGCATTTAAGGTTTAATTCAGTACTGGGTTTTCGTTTTACAGTTATTATTTATTGAAAAACAATAAATAATTATTATACTTCGAAAAATTTAAAGCAATGAACTGGAACAAGATACTTTATACAATCTGTAAATGGATTGTCGATATCAGTATAGGGTTGGCCGTTATTGCCGTCCTTTTTATGATCTATTACATAGTGACAGGAGCAGATTTTACTATTACTCTGAATTTGCAGGAAGGTGCTATTAGCTTCAATCAAGACCCTGATGTGAAAGTGAGGCCAGAATATTCAAACTATTTTACGGCTGTCACTGCAAGTCCCAATGGTTATGCCATTCAGGTGACACTTGGAGGCTGGCTCATGAAACTTGGTTATGGACTGATGATCGTTGCCGTAGCCATATATGTTTACCTGGCCAATATTTTTGGTCAATTAGTTCGATCGGCAGAGGCAGGAGAGTTCTTCATTAGAGAGAATGTCAAACGACTGAGAATTATCGGTATAGCATTCATCATCATGTCTGTTTCTACTGGTATTATCGACTGGTTTAAACTGGGGATGATGCAGAAGTACTTTGAAGTGGACCATCTGATTAATGGAGCTAGCCATTTCAGTTTAACTCCGGGTTGGTTTGGTAGCATGTTTCTCTTTGGTTTATTCAACCTGATTCTGGCACAAGCTTTTTCACATGGGTTGGGTTTGAAAGAAGAACAGGAGTTAACTATTTGAATCATGGCAATTGTTGTAAACCTTGATGTGATGTTGGCCAAACGCAAAATGCAGAGCAAAGAATTGGCAGAGATAGTCGGAATTACCCTGGCCAACCTTTCCATTCTAAAAACAGGCAAGGCGAAGGCGATAAGATTCAGTACGCTGGAGGCTATTTGTGAGGCTTTGGACTGTCAACCCGGGGATATACTAGAGTATAGTTCTGAATCCCGCTAACATTGTCTTATTTTTGTATTGATGTCGGAATACAGGTTTGATAGAACTGGTTTTGAGGCTTTCAAGGCTGAGGAAAAGTCGAATGACTTGGCATATTGGTCAAAGAAAAATTCCAACGAAAGATTACAGGCTGCATTTTATTTGATATGCTCAGCTTACAATATTGAACCAACCGATTTTCCTAAGATGGATAAATCATCTTTCGAAATGTATAAGAGGCAATGAATAATATTTTCAATCCTGATTTCTTAGAGTTTTGTGAAAGCCTCAATAAATCTGACGTAGAGTATATCTTAGTTGGAGGTTACTCAGTGATATTGCATGGATACCCCAGAACCACGGGTGACTTAGATATTTGGGTGAGGCGCGACCGAGACAATTACAAAAAACTTTTAAGTGCTTTTGATATGTTTAGGTTACCCGTTTTTGATATGACGGAAGATGCATTTTTAGACATTGATCAGTTTGATGTATTCCGATTTGGAAGACCACCAGTTGCTATTGATATTATAACGGAGCTTGCTGGTGTTGACTTTTCTCAATGTTATTCAAAAGCGCTAAAGCGTACATTTGAAGGAGTGACTATACGCTTCCTCGATTTTGAAGATTTAATTAGAGCGAAAACAGCTTCCGGGAGGCCTAAAGATATTAACGATATAGAGAATTTAGAGAAATGAATATCCGTCCAAGAAGAAATAGAAAATCAGCTGCCATTCGTGATTTAGTTCAGGAAACGCAGGTGACTACCGATGACTTTATCTTTCCCCTCTTTCTTTTAGAGGGTACCGATGCCAAAGTGGAGGTTGATTCTATGCCCGGTATTTACAGGTTGGGCATCGAGGTGATGCTGAAGGAAATTGAAACCTGTCTGAAGTTGGGGATCAAGGCTTTTGATGTGTTTCCTGTGGTGCCGGAGCATTATAAGGATCAGACAGCCACCAGGTGCTATGATGAGGGTTTCTTCTATCAGAAGGCGTTGAAGCGAATTAAACAGGAGTTTCCTGAAGCCTGTATTATGACCGATGTAGCGCTTGATCCATACAGCTCTGATGGTCATGATGGTATCGTGGTCGATGGAAAAATTGTCAATGACCGAACGCTGGAAGTGCTGGGTAAACAGGCCCTATCTCAAGCCGCATGCGGTATCGATATTATTGGCCCTTCCGATATGATGGATGGGAGAGTTGGCTACATCCGTGAAGTGCTGGATGAAAATGGATATACAGATGTTTCTATTATGTCTTACACGGCTAAGTATGCCAGTGCTTTTTACGGGCCATTCAGAGATGCTTTGGATTCTGCTCCTAAAAGTGGAGATAAAAAGACTTACCAGATGAATCCGGCTAATCAGCAAGAGGCCTTAATTGAAGCTGATTTAGATACTGATGAGGGTGCTGATTTCCTGATGGTGAAACCGGCTCTGGCTTACCTCGATGTAATTAAGCTTTTAAAGGACCACTATAGTCTGCCCATTGCAGCATACAATGTGAGTGGTGAGTATTCCATGCTCAAGGCTGCCGGTGAAAAGGGTTGGCTCGACTATGAGCGTGTGATGCAGGAAAGCTTACTGAGTATTAAAAGAGCAGGTGCAGATATTATCCTTACCTATCATGCTAAGGAGTTTGCTCAACTGAATGGCCGCTGATTAGGCGACCATTTCTCCTTTACCTAATTGCTTTAACATTCTGGCGTGTTGGTACACCGCAGCCATAAAGGTTCTCTGCGAATTATAAGGCAATCCATATTCCTTGGCTTTGGCCTGTACAATCTTTGAGATTTTCTTGTAGTGTACGTGGCAGATATTTGGGAATAGGTGATGTTCAATCTGATAGTTCAGACCACCTACGAACCATGAGAATATTTTACTATCCGGAGCAAAGTTGGTAGTTGTAAAGAGCTGATGTACTGCCCAGTTATTTTCTACACTACCTGTATTATCCGGAATAGGGAATTCTGAAGTTGGCATCACGTGAGCAGGCTGGAAGATCAAGCCAAGCATCAAGCCTGTGATGAAATGCATGATAAAGAAACCGATCAGAATGATATACCAGGGCGCCTGAATGAAAATCAATGGAAGTACCAGCGCATAAGCATAGTACAATACCTTAGAGATGATGGCTTCAGTCAATACACCACCGAATGACCTCTTCTGGGTTTTCATGAGTCCCATTTTCTTATAGCGAACCAGCTGCTTGAAGTCTTTGGTGGTTAACCAAAGGAAAGTCATCATACCATACAAGAACCAGCCATAAATGTGCTGATGCTTGTGGGCTTTCAGCTTAGGTGCATGAGGCGAAAGTCGCATCAATTTCCCCGGATCAATATCTTCGTCCATACCATCGATATTGGTGAAGGTATGGTGCAATACATTATGTTGAATCTTCCAGATGTAAGAATTGGCCCCAATCATGTTCATGACATAGCTGAGGTACTTATTGACATGCTTGTTGCGGGAATAAGCACCATGATTAGCATCGTGCATAACCGATAAACCAATACCACTTTTTCCGAAGCCCATTAATGTCCACATCAGTAGAACTACCCAGATGTTAGTGACAACACCGGTAAGCATCAATAGATACGGGAGAAAGTAAAGTGAAAACATAAAGATTGTCTTAATGACCATCTTATAGTTTCCATAAGTAGAAATGTTATTGGTTTCGAAATAAGATTTGACTTGTTTTCTCAAATCAGCGATGAACTCCGCCTGATTAGTTTTTGAGAATCGTATTGTTTTGTATTGCATTCCGTAGGTATTCTTTTAGCAAGATATCTTATCGAATCTTAGCATTTGAAATTTATTTCAAGTTTTTACTTAAACGGCTGATCAGAATTAGTGTTATAAATCCTGCTCACGCTCAAGCATTAATACAGAGGATTGTGGTACAATAAAGAGTTTTTCACCCTGATAGACCACTTCAACCGCTCCCTTTTGGAGGAAAATAGCAAGATCACCTTCCTGCGCCTGAAGAGGAACATACTTGATCCTTTCATCACTTTCCTTCCATGGCTCATCTTCATCGGTTGGCATAGGAATCGGGTAACCCGGCCCCACTTTCAGCACAAAACCCGTTTGTACTTTCTCTTTCTCCTGAACACCAGGAGGGAGATACAAACCACTATCTGTTTTATCCGGCTGTTTTTTGGGTCTGATCAGTAACCGATCTCCAACCACAATTAGCTTTCTCAGTCTGTTGTCTGCTGTTAGCTCCATAATGAAAATGATGACAAATATAGTGATAAACCTTCATCAATGCTCAAAGGCTATCTGAGGCTTTTGTTTCTATTTGATTTGAAGGGGAGGGGTTTGACGAAATGGCTATATAAAAACAGCTGGTTGAGACAGCTAATGCTCGTCATGCTGAATTTATTTCAGCATCTCGGTTTAATGGAGACCCTGAAACGAGTTCAGGGTGACGGTCAGTAGATATTTCAACCAGCCGGGTATTCAATTATTTCTTAATAATCAGCTTCTTGGTTTCTATCACATCCATTGTGTTAACACGGATGAGGTAAACACCATCCAGTAAGCTTGATCCATCAAAGTCTATGCTGTAAGTTCTATCTGCTTCAGCCACATCTTCGAAGAGTTGTCCTACGCTGATACCTTGTGAAGTGTAGATGCCTACTCTCACAGGACCGGCCTGCTTTACTTCAAAGGTAATGGTGGTATTACCCCTGGTTGGGTTAGGGTAGGCGCTGACCTTCACCAGCTCAGGTGCTGCTTCAATCAGTTTACTATCGTCAGAGGCATCGTGAGCCTGACCACCGACTGTGTCGTCACTGCTTGTAGTGATTCCGCTGCAACTTCCAAGAGTAGCTCCCTGGGCAAGTAATACTTCTGCTTCTTCTTTACTTACACAAAGTGATACTCCGTTATTGCATATGGTGACATTGCCATCCCACTCTACAACCTGAATGTCGCAACCACCCGGAGTTCCCGGATCATCATTTGAGCAATTAGTCAGGTCGATATTGATATCGCCTTGTTCCCATTCGCTGCAGTAGTTCTTATAGTAGAACCATCCTGATAATCCATAGCTGCCATTCTTATTATTGGCTGCATCACCCAGTTGGAAACCAAACTCCATGTCTGAAGGCATGTGGCTAACCTGAACAATCTTACCTTGGTTGCTACCTTTTCCTTTCAGTCTGCTTTCACCACTTAATGTGAAATAAGTCCAGTCCTGATAATTATTGCCAGCAAGGTTCTTTTCGTCTTTATAGCTTCTGCCGAATGAAGACCATTCTGTCCAATCCATTGAATTTTCAAGGATGAAGTCAATCTCCCACTGGTCATTTGCATTATTCTTGTTCACCAGGAGACCGCTCAAAGTAGCCGTACCATCGTCATATCTCACGAAGTCTCCGGCATCACCATCGAATACATAGTTGGCATTTCCACCATTGTGGAAGTAGTTGCTCAACCACATGGCATGTCCTCCATTGGCGGCCGCAGTAGCTTCACAGCTTGATTCTACTTCAACTACAGGAGGCTCACCTGTTACTACAGAGCATGAGCTTCCGGCACCATCTGTATAGGCAATTACCGTGAATGGTCCGTAGGTTTCACCCAGGATATTAATGGAACATGAGGTATGAATCTCATAGGCAAATCCATTTACTTTCAGGTAAGTCTTAGCTTCCAGTCTGTCATGCTTATCGAAACCTTCAATGAATAGCTCATCACCCGGCTGCACGTTTTCAAACTCATCGAACTTATAGTTCATTTTCTTATTGTAGGCTTTTACCGTGGCACCAGCCGGTCCGTTATAAATCACGGTGAAGTTCATCATTCGGCCTTCGCACTGGCAGTTTCCACTACCTGATGAACCTGAGCCAGAATCATCATCATCGTCATCGTCATCATCATAGTTATTGGAGCCGGATCCCCAGGTAAAGCCACTGGCAGTTCCTCCTGAAGACCAGTATGAAGACCAGGAGCTATTGAAGCCTTTGTAACCTTTGCCATTACCCTTGCCCTTATCATCGTCATCGTCATCAGAGTCATTGCCATGATCATCATCGTCATCATCGTCTGAGTAACCACCACCGTAGTTGTTGTCGTCATCATCGTCATCGGAATATCCGCCTCCGGCACTATCGTCATCATCAGATGTGATATCGTCACCAGTTCCTTCAAAATTGTCCATAGTACAGGTACTACCTTCACCATCTGTGTATTCGATGACTTTGAAAGGTCCTACTTCCATGCCCATGATATCGATAGAGCATGAGGTATGGATCTCATAGTAGGCGCTTCCTACTTTCAGGAATGTCTTAGAGTCAAGTCTTCCTTTATGGTCAAATCCTTCAACTTTCAGCACATCTCCATTCTGAACATTGTAGAATGTTTCAATCTTGTCTGATTTATTTTTTCTGTAGGCTTTAATGGTTGCTCCTGAGAAGCCATTGTAAACCACAGTGAAGTTCTTCATTTTGCCTTCACACTGGCAAGACTCATCGCCTCCATTGTCGCCACCGCCATTGTTTCCGCCACCGTTATTTCCACCACCATTAGAGTTGCCTCCGCCATTGTTGTTTTCGCAGCGCACATCAATTACGTAGACCGTAAAGGTTTCGCTTACTGAACATCCGGCAGCATCAGTTACGATGACTTCATAAGTAGTGGTAACCATAGGAGCTACGACTACTGAGTTGAGGGAAGAACAGGCAATTTCGGTTTCTGGTAACCAGGTATAAGTATAGTCACCATTTCCACCTGTAGCATTAGCTGTCAGTGTTACTGTCTGCTGGCCATAACCCAGATAGATGGTGTGCTCTTCTCCACCCTGACCACCAGGGATTTGAGGAGTAATAGCAGTTTCCAAAGCAAGTGGTGCAGGCTCTGTCAGCGTAACAGTTTCTGAGGCTGAATTACCTTTTTCATCCGTAACCGTTAGGGTGTAAGTTCCGGCAGTAAGACCTGTAATGCTTGTGCCGGTTTCACCATTACTCCATTTGAAGCTCAGGTTACCACAACCACCTTCGACAGTGGCAGTGATTTCACCATCCGCTGCACCATTACAGGTAATGTTGTAATTGTCTATCTGGTTGTAAACCAAAGCATCGAGGTCAATGCTGATTGGTGTCGCTTCGACAGTTACATCGAACGAAGCGGTTACCGTATTTCCAGCTGCATCTGTAGCCGTATAAGTCACTTCTGTTGTACCAACAGGGAAGGAGCTTCCTGGCTGGTGTGAGCTTGTCAATGTCACAGAACAGTTGTCATTAGCTGTAGGGACTGTCCAGATAATAGGTGCATCACAGTTACCATCTGTAGCCTGGTAAACAATGTCCTGAGGTACATTGGTAATGACCGGAGCAATGACATCAACTACAGTAACAATGGCTGTTGCGGTAGCCGTATTTCCTGAAGCATCAGTACCTGTTAGGGTAACTGTGTTTTCACCCAGATCATTACAGTCAAAGTTCAACGGGCTCAGGCTTAAGTTAAGTGAGCAGTTATCGTAAGAACCGTTATTAATATCATTAATGCTGATAGAGGCTTGTCCATTTGCATCGAGGTAAACCGTGGCATCCTTGGCCATCACTGTTGGAGCGATGTTGTCTGCAACTGTTACAGTAACCGTAGTGCTTGAAGTGTTTCCAGCGGCATCAGTCACTGTCAGGGTTACTTCGTTTTCACCCAAATCAGAACAATCAAAGTTAAACTTGTCTACGCTGAGTGTTGGGGTGCCACAATTGTCATAGCTTCCGCCATCTACCTGGTTGGCTGAAATTGAAGCATTGCCATTGGCATCCACATGAACTGTGATATCCTGACCGATGGCTGTTGGTGCTACATTGTCTTCTACTTCAACAGTAAAGCTGAATGTGGTTATGTTTTGTCCATCAGTTGCTGTCCATGTTACCTGGGTAGTTCCTATGTTGAAGGATACTCCTGAAAGGTCGCTACCGGTTCCGGTTGTTGCTCCGCTAAGCGCATAGCTCAGGGTTACTTCTGAACAGAAGGTATCAGATACACCCGGATTGAATTCATTACCCTGAACGGTGTAGCTGCAATTGTCATCTGTATATTTCACCACAGTACTACCATTGGTGATTTCAGTGGTTTCATTGTTGCCACCTCCCGAGCCAATAGTGGCATCGAAGCCAAACCAGTGGTTTTCACCAGATTCCTGAACCATGGATTTACCGATTACCTGACCTGCCAGGTTATTGCTGCTCACTTTATTCAAATGAGCGTAAGGTGCAAACAGGGTACCGATCACAGAACCATTGCCCTGAATTTGCAGGTAGGTAGTATTATAGAAGTTGTAGAGGATGTATGGGGATACATGTTCTCCGATTCCGCCCGTATTAAATACATTCCAATTAAAGTTGCCTGGTTGATCAACATTGATGATTAACACCTTGTCAGCACTTGGCTGGTTGTTGAAAGTAAAGACAGAAACATTGTTCAGGTCGCTTCCACTCACATTCAACACATTCAATCCATCATGCAGGTTAATCTTCACCTGATTTGGCAGGTTGGTATTGCTGATTGGATTGCCATTAGGATCTGTCAGATCGGCATTGTTGGCCAGTTGACTCATGGCCTGAGCATTGGCTTCCATTTGACTAAAGGCAGACTGGAAGTCGATCAGGTTTGATTCGAATATCGGGTTATTCTGAGCATCCACTCCAAGCTGCTGTGCATTGGCCTGCAGGTGAAGTCTTGGTGTACTGTTGTAATTGTTGTCTTTAGTTACACGGATGGGAGAGTAGGCTCCGTTCATATCCTGATACCAGACTTTAGAGTTGTTAGCTTCTCCAATTTTCACATAACCGTTTTGGTTAATCTGAAGAGCATTACCACCTGTATAGTTTACCTGGCCACCTACTACAAGTGTAACAGGTACATTATTTACTTCAAAGCTTCCGATACTATTGACAGATACCTGATAGTTACCATCGATTGTCAGGTTTCCTCCTAGTGCGACAGCACCTTCAGTTTCATTACTCTTGAAAGTAACATCTTCTTTGATGAAGACATTGAAGCCCATAGCCGGAGCTGTTGGATTTCCAATACCATTAGAACCCGTGCCGGTTGAGGTTACAGGGTTGGTCCATACAGGAACCGATGGGTCAATAATGAATACTTCGACCTCAGAAGTAGTTTGATTTCCATTGGTGTCTGTTGCTGTCACCGTAATGGTGTTGCTTCCGAGGGAGCTACAATCGAAGTCTGTCTGACTGATGTCTATGTTAACATTACCGCAATTTTCTCCGGTGATGCTGGTTACAATCTGCGATTGAGTAATGCTGATAGTTCCATCTTCTCCCAATTCTACATTGAGTGTTTCAACGGTCTCAATTACAGGAGCAATATTGTCAATTACTGTTACGACTGCCGTTGCAGAGGCCGTATTGCCACTGTTATCAGTACCGGTAAGCGTTACCGTATTTTCACCGACCATTGAGCAATCGAAGCTCAGCTGATTAAGGCTCAGTGTAAGTGAGCAGTTATCAGAAGAACCATTGTCAATGTCTGCGATAGTGATGGATGCATTACCGTTCTGATCAAGATAAACGGTGGTGTTCTGAGTGATCACGGTTGGGGTAATCACATCATTTACAGTCACTATAACTGAAGTGCTTGAGGTATTTCCAGAAGCATCGGTTACAGTCAGTGTTACAGTGTTTTCTCCAAGGTCAGCACAATCGAATTGGTCTTTATCAATTTGAATAGAACTGATGCCGCAGTTGTCATAGCTTCCATTATTGATTTGATCTGCATTGATGGAAGCTTCTCCATTAGCATCAAGACTGATGCTGATGTTTTGTCCAACAGCTATCGGAGCTGCATTGTCTACAACAGTAACTGTAGAAGTAGCAGTCGAAACATTACCATTGGTATCAGTCACCGTGATGGTCACCGTATTATCACCCAAATCACCACAACCGAACTCAGTCTGGCTGAGCTCAACAGAGGCAATACCGCAGTTGTCAGAGAAAGACTCAATGATCTGTTCCTGAGAGATAGAAAGCTCACCATTCTCATCGATGTAAGCCGTAAGGTCTTTAGCTACAACAGTAGGGAGGATGTTATCCACCACAGTCACGGTAGCGGTAGCAGAGGCCGTGTTGCCACTGTTATCAGTACCGGTAAGCGTCACCGTATTTTCACCGACCATAGAACAGTCGAAGCTCAGTTGATCAAGGCTCAGGGTAAGAGAGCAGTTATCAGAAGAACCATTGTCAATGTCTTGAATGGTAATGGAAGCATTACCGTTTTCATCGAGGTACACTGTAGCATCCTGAGCAATGACAGTAGGAGCAGCATTGTCAGCGATAGTTACTACAAAAGTCTTTTCAGTAAAGTTACCGTTCACGTCAGTGACGGTAAGGGTAACATTGTTTTCACCGATATCAGAACAGTCGAAGCTGGTTTTGCTCAACACTTTAGACTGGATGTTACAGTTGTCAGAGCTTGAAACCTCAGCCTGAGACAGGGTAAGAGTAGCATTACCGGAAGCATCAAGATCAAGGGCCACATCCTGTACTTCTACTTCAGGAGCTCTGTTATCCACCACAGTTACAATGGCAGTAGCTGTAGTAGCATTACCCTTGGCATCTTTGACAGTGATGGTCACTGTGTTGTCACCAATGTTAGAACAGTTGAAAGTAGTTTTAGAAGTGACAATGGAAGTGATCTTACAGTTGTCTTTGGTACAAGAAGTGAACTGAGAGACATCACTGGTTACCACAAAGTCAGAGTAATCAACAGGTACGGAAGTGGAAGTAGTAGTTGTACCACCAAGTCCACCAGTCAGGCCACCACCTAAGCCACCGCCCAGGCCTCCACCTAAACCACCTCCACCTAAACCACCTCCACCGGTAGAACCACCAGTTTCGATAACAGCGTCTTCACAGATATAGAGCACATCTTTATCGTGGATTTTAGCATTACCATTCTCATCCAGATACACTGTAATGTTCTGAGGCTGGACTACAGGAGCCAGGTTGTCATAAACATTAACAGTAGCAGTCTTGGTCGCTACGTTACCAGCACCGTCAGTAACGATAAGGGTCACAGTGTTAGCTCCAATGTTAGAGCAATCGAAGTTCTTTTTAGAGACATCCAGTGTAATGGTACCACAAGCATCATAAGAGTTGTTGTTAACCATTTCAGGAGTCAGGACAGCGTTACCGTTAGCATCGAGGTAAAGGTTGGCTGTTTTAGTCTGAGCAACAGGCTTAGTGTTGTCAACGATGGTTACTACTGTTGTAGCCGTAGTAGAGTTACCACTCTGGTCAGTTACAGTAATGGTGATGGTGTTCTGTCCTGCATCATCACAAGAGAAAGTAATCTTGCTCAAAGTGATGTTGGTGATGGTACAGTTATCAGAAGTACAGTTAGCCTCAAAGATCATCTCCTCATCACCTTCACCCGGAACAGGCTGAGGCATAGAGATACCAGTAGAAGAACAGTTCAATACCAATACATCATTAGGAGTAATGGTTACTGATCCACCAGAAATGATCTTGGTAACATTCTTAGTCACCACAGTAGGAGCGATGTTATCGACAACAGTAACTGTAGAAGTAGCAGTCGAAACATTACCATTGGTATCGGTCACCGTGATGGTCACTGTATTATCACCCAAATCACCACAACCAAACTCAGTCTGGCTGAGCTCAACAGAGGCAATACCACAGTTATCAGAGAAAGACTCAATGATCTGTTCCTGAGAGATAGAAAGCTCACCATTCTCATCGATGTAAGCTGTAAGGTCTTTGGCTACAACAGTAGGGAGGATGTTATCCACCACAGTCACGGTAGCAGTAGCAGAGGCCGTGTTGCCACTGGCATCAGTACCGGTAAGCGTCACCGTATTTTCACCGACCATAGAACAGTCGAAGCTCAGCTGGTCAAGGCTCAGGGTAAGAGAGCAGTTGTCAGAAGAACCATTGTCAATGTCTTGAATGGTAATGGAAGCATTACCGTTTTCATCGAGGTATACTGTAGCATCCTGAGCAATGACAGAAGGAGCAGCATTGTCAGCGATAGTGACTACAAAAGACTTTTCAGTAACGTTACCGTTCACGTCAGTGACGGTAAGGGTAATATTATTTTCACCGATATCAGAACAGTCGAAGCTGGTTTTGCTCAACACTTTAGACTGGATATTACAGTTGTCAGAGCTTGAAACCTCAACCTGAGACAGGGTAAGAGTAGCATTACCGGAAGCATCAAGATTAAGAGCCACATTCTGTACTTCTACTTCAGGAGCTCTGTTGTCCACCACAGTTACAATGGCAGTAGCCGTAGTAGCATTACCCTTGGCATCTTTGACAGTGATGGTCACTGTGTTGTCACCAATGTTAGAACAGTTGAAAGTAGTTTTAGAAGTGACAATGGAAGTGATCTTACAGTTGTCTTTAGTACAAGAGGTGAACTGAGAGACATCACTGGTTACCACAAAGTCAGAATACTCAACAGGAGTAGAAGTAGTAGTAGTGGTTGTACCACCAAGTCCACCAGTCAGGCCACCACCTAAGCCACCGCCCAGGCCTCCACCTAAACCACCTCCACCTAAACCACCTCCACCGGTAGAACCACCAGTTTCGATAACAGCGTCTTCACAGATATAGAGCACATCTTTATCGTGGATTTTAGCATTACCATTCTCATCCAGATACACTGTAATGTTCTGAGGCTGGACTACAGGAGCCAGGTTGTCATAAACATTAACAGTAGCAGTCTTGGTCGCTACGTTACCAGCACCGTCAGTAACGATAAGGGTCACAGTGTTAGCTCCAATGTTAGAGCAATCGAAGTTCTTTTTAGAGACATCCAGTGTAATGGTACCACAAGCATCATAAGAGTTGTTGTTAACCATTTCAGGAGTCAGGACAGCGTTACCGTTAGCATCGAGGTAAAGGTTGGCTGTTTTAGTCTGAGCAACAGGCTTAGTGTTGTCAACGATGGTTACTACTGTTGTAGCCGTAGTAGAGTTACCACTCTGGTCAGTTACAGTAATGGTGATGGTGTTCTGTCCTGCATCATCACAAGAGAAAGTAGTCTTGCTCAAAGTGATGTTGGTGATGGTACAGTTATCAGAAGTACAGTTAGCCTCAAAGATCATCTCCTCATCACCTTCACCCGGAACAGGCTGAGGCATAGAGATACCAGTAGAAGAACAGTTCAATACCAATACATCATTAGGAGTAATGGTTACTGATCCACCAGAAATGATCTTGGTAACATTCTTAGTCACCACAGTAGGAGCGATGTTATCGACAACAGTAACTGTAGAAGTAGCAGTCGAAACATTACCATTGGTATCGGTCACCGTGATGGTCACTGTATTATCACCCAAATCACCACAACCAAACTCAGTCTGGCTGAGCTCAACAGAGGCAATACCACAGTTATCAGAGAAAGACTCAATGATCTGTTCCTGAGAGATAGAAAGCTCACCATTCTCATCGATGTAAGCTGTAAGGTCTTTGGCTACAACAGTAGGGAGGATGTTATCCACCACAGTCACGGTAGCAGTAGCAGAGGCCGTGTTGCCACTGGCATCAGTACCGGTAAGCGTCACCGTATTTTCACCGACCATAGAACAGTCGAAGCTCAGCTGGTCAAGGCTCAGGGTAAGAGAGCAGTTGTCAGAAGAACCATTGTCAATGTCTTGAATGGTAATGGAAGCATTACCGTTTTCATCGAGGTATACTGTAGCATCCTGAGCAATGACAGAAGGAGCAGCATTGTCAGCGATAGTGACTACAAAAGACTTTTCAGTAACGTTACCGTTCACGTCAGTGACGGTAAGGGTAATATTATTTTCACCGATATCAGAACAGTCGAAGTTGGTTTTGCTCAACACTTTAGACTGGATATTACAGTTGTCAGAGCTTGAAACCTCAACCTGAGACAGGGTAAGAGTAGCATTACCGGAAGCATCAAGATTAAGAGCCACATTCTGTACTTCTACTTCAGGAGCTCTGTTGTCCACCACAGTTACAATGGCAGTAGCTGTAGTAGCATTACCCTTGGCATCTTTGACAGTAATGGTCACTGTGTTGTCACCAATGTTAGAGCAGTTGAAAGTAGTTTTAGAAGTGACAATGGAAGTGATCTTACAGTTGTCTTTAGTACAAGAGGTGAACTGAGAGACGTCACTGGTTACCACAAAGTCAGAGTAATCAACAGGTACGGAAGTGGAAGTAGTAGTTGTACCACCAAGTCCACCAGTCAGGCCTCCACCTAAACCACCTCCACCGGTAGAACCACCAGTTTCGATAACAGCGTCTTCACAGATATAGAGCACATCTTTATCGTGGATTTTAGCATTACCATTCTCATCCAGATAAACCATGATGTTCTGCGGTTGAACAGCAGGACCAAGGTTATCTATTACAGTAACTACAGCAGTTTCAGTGTCAGTATTACCAGCCTGATCTCTTACAATTAAAGTAACCGTGTTATTGCCGATATCAGAGCAATTGAATGTCGTTTTAGAAAGCTCCATTTCGATATCGCCACATGAGTCGGAAGAGCCGTTGTCGATCATTTCAGGAGTAATCACTACCTGACCATCTGCATCGAGATAAGCAGTAATGTTTTTGGTTTCAGCTGTTGGAGCTGAGTAATCAACTATAGTCACTACAGCGGTAGCAGTAGTAGAGTTACCGCTTTGATCAGTCACTGTAATGGTTACTGTATTTTCTCCTACCTCGCTACAAGTGAATGTTGCCTTGTCAAGTTCATAATTGACAATCGAGCAGTTATCATAAGTACAATTGGCTTCAAAGAAGATAGATTCATCACCAATACCTGGAACTGGTTCCGGAACTGAAATCCCTGTTGAACTACAGTTCATGATCAAAATGTCCTGAGGTGTAATAGTGACCGCACCACCTGAGGTAATCACCTTGGTGATGTTTTTAGTAGCAACAACAGGGGCAATGTTGTCTTCTACTGTCACGGAAATTTCCTGAGTACAAGTGTTGCCTTCTTCATCGGTAGCTGTAATGATTACGGTGTTAGTTCCCAAATCAGCACAGCTAAAGTCTACCTGGCTTGCAGAATAAGTAACCTGGCCAACAGGCAGTTCAGATTTCTCTCCACAGAAATTACCTTCACCATCTGTATAGCTGGTTACAGTAAATGCACCATAGACATTGCCGATGATTTGCTCGGAGCAAGAGGTGTGTACATTGTACAATTCACCATCATTCAGTTGAATGTAAGTTTTAGGGCCTAGTCGGCCTTTGAAATCAAAACCCTCTACAGTGATGGACTGTCCATTCTGAACATTGGTAAATGATTCGATCAGATTGTTGTTTTCATCGTAGGCATTCACAGTCACTCCAGACTCACCTTCATAGGTAAAGGAGAAGTTCTGCATTTTACCATTACACTGACAGTCTGCAATATCTTCGGGGCCGCAATTGGTTAAATCAAGGTTGAAGTCACCCTGATGGAAATTAACACCATCCCATGAATAAGAGAACCAACCTGAAAGGCCGTATTTAGTGTTTTTGTTGTTGGCTGCATTGCCCACCTGGAAACCATAATGGTAGTTGGATGGCATATGGCTCAGCTCTATGCTTTTACCAGTATTATCAGCTAAACCGATGATTTGACTGGTTTGATTGGGATCTATAATGTAATAGTTCCAGTCATTGTAATTGCTGCCTGTCAGGCCTTTTTCGTCTTTATAGCTTCTTCCGAGTGCACTCCACTCTGACCAACTCATTTTGTTTGACAGATAAACTACAACCTCCCATTTATCTGAACTATTGTTGGTATTGATTAGCGTGCCTGATAGCATAGCGCTTCCATCTTCGAACTCATCGAATTGGGCACCATCTTCGTAAATAAAATCTGTAGAACTTCCAGGGAAGGGGTTAACACTTAACCACATGGCGTGGCCATCTCCTTCAGCAGCAACAGGTGTACAAGCGCCATCATCTTCGAAACAATCGAAGTTGAATTGGCTCATATCTAAAGTGGCCTCTCCATCAGCATTCAGATAGAGGGTTTGATCTTGAGCCATCGCCTGATGACTCCAATTAGTTAAGGCCCCTGTGCACAAAAAAATAAGAAGCAATGCTCTGCCAAGCCTGCTCATAGGTTGTTTCATCACTCTCGTGTTTTGGTCAAAGATGTAGTTAGCTTATTCCACCTAAACTGATTTCAGATTGTTACTACACCCAATTGTAGACCACATGCACGCGTGAATCTAAAACGAGGTTTAGGTGATAGGATTTGTGTGAAAGGTCTGCAAATATATAAAAAACTGCATTTCATATACAGTTTAATGCTGTTTATTTTCACACAAGGCACTGAAAATCAAATAGGTTAAGCGAACCTGACACAAAACAGGAGTCTGAAACTAGAGCTCCGAGCGGTCTATGAGTCGATTATCTATTTGTTTACTCGCCTTGGCTCCTAGTTTCTTAAGCTTCTCGGCTCTCCTTACAAGATTGCCGTTACCCTCAGAAAGCTTCTTCATTGAATCCTGATAAGCTTTTTGAGTACCTGCCAGGTGCTTACCGATATTGATTAAATCTTCAGTAAACAACTGGAATTTGTCATATAGCGCACCGCTCTGGTTGGCTATTTCTATCGCGTTTTTATTCTGGTATTCTTGTTTCCAAATGCTCGAAATGGTTCGAAGCGTAGCAATCAATGTCGTTGGACTGACAATGACTATGTTTTTGCTGTAGGCTTCATTGAACAACTCCGGGTCGTGTTGAACGGCTAGCGTAAAGGCTGGTTCAACCGGGATAAAGAGCAAGACAAAGTCCAGCCCTTCAAAACCATACAGGTTTTGGTAATTTTTATCTCCAAGCCCTTTCACATGATTCTTTATAGAGCTAATGTGGGCTTTGAGGTGAGTTAGCTTTTCTTCTTCGCTTTCTCCTGAAACATATCTTTCATAGGAGGTTAAACTCACCTTGGAGTCGATAATGATATGCTTGTTGTCGGGAAGTTTTACCACTACATCGGGCTGATACCTTCTGCCATCTTCGCCTACCTCGGAAACCTGAGTTTCATACTCTCTGCCTTTTTCCAGACCTGATTTCTCCAGGATTCTCTCGAGGATGACCTCTCCCCAGTTACCTTGCGTTTTACTATCTCCCTTAAGGGCCTTAGTTAGGTTTTCGGCTTCTTTGGTGATTTGTTTATTCAAATCACTCAGGTGTTTGATCTGTTGCACCAGAGAGGCATTTCTTTCTGCATCTTCCTTGTTGCTTTCTTCTACCTTTTTCTGGAATTCACCTATCCGTTCTCTCAGCGGACTAAGGATCTCGCTCAGGTTTACTTTATTCTGCTCTGTGAATTTCTTGCTTTTCTCTTCAAGGATTTCATTGGCCAGATTCTTAAACTCAATGGAGAAACGCTCATTGAGTTTTTCCATTTCAAGTTTCTGATCAGCCAGCTTTTGCTGAAGATTTTTGTGTTCAGTTTGAACAGCGGTGAGTTGATTGCTCAGTTCAAGACCCTTCTCTCTTTCCTGAGATAGCGCTGGTTTTAAGTCTTGAATCTCTTGCAATAGCATTTTATGTCTTTCCTCAGCTATTTGTAGCTGATTCTTTAGTTGTTCTTTCTCTTCGTCAGGCTGGTTGAACTTTGTTTTGGCAACCAACCATCCTATGATTACTCCTAATAATGTCCCTGATAAAAGCCAGATTATTTCCATGCGTAAATTCGTTTGGCACAAATATAAGCCTTACGCATCCCTAGGCCATCATCAGTTGATCTACTTCAGAGTCTTTTATTTCGAGGCTGACTCCTTTACCTCTCAAGTGCTCTTTTAAGTGCACTTCAGTTTCAGCATCTACCTCCAGGTATTTTTCAATGGAGCACCATGCTTTCACTCCCAGTTCTACATGGGTGTTTTTGATCTTGCTCACAAATATTCTGGGGGAAGGACTGCTAAGTATGTTGATGTTGTCTTCGAGGAAGCCGACTATGTGCTTTTTCACCTGAGCCATGTCTTCTGAGAAACTCACATCGAGTCTGAACTCAATATTGACAATGTTTTCTAAAGTCAGGTTGTGTAAATGCTTTGTATAAAACAGGGTATTAGATATCTGAATTTCTTCGCCTTCAATGTTCTTTAGTGTAGTGCTTTTTAAGCCTTTGTGTTCAACGGAGCCGAGGTGTCCGTTGATTTCGATGAAATCACCTTTCTTGAATGGATTAAATAATCGAATGAACAGCCCGCTGAGCAGGTTGAAAGCGGGATAGGTGGCTTTCTTTATTCTTAGTGCTGTCTGACCCATGATTGCTAGGTTGATTTAAGGACTTTCCTTCAATCCACATACCATCTACGTGTTTCGCCTATAAAACCCTACCAACAGCGAAAAAAAATATTTGAACGACAAATTATAATCCCGATATGGGAAAAACGTCTTAAATGAAGATGTTTGGTTGAGATTAATGCATACTCAGCTTATCTAAAATAATAACTCCCTTGGGGCTTTGATCGAACACGAAGCTAAGGGATCTGATCGCTTTTAAATCGAAGTCTGTGTTGGAGTCAATGAGGTTTCGTAGATTAAACATGAATGTATTATAAATGGCTTCGGATGTTTTAGTGTCCTGAAGTTCAGGGTTCTTGAGTACATCTACTGTGATTTGTCTTTGCAGATAGCTATAGTCGCTCAATAGGAATGAGGTCTTATGGCCTGATTCATCAGTTAGTTCTATTCTGAAGTCCAGAGGTTCTTTGGCTTTAGGTTTATCATCATCTTCTTCCTCCTCTTCCTCACTTTTCTCTTCCTCTTCTTCATTTGCAGAATCAACGTCTTCATTTTCAACATTACTGTTGTTCTCTCCATTATTGTTCTTTTGGGCTTCTTCGTCTCGCTCCTTGTCAGGATAGGTGCCTTCTTTTGACTCCGAAAGCTCAAAGCTCAGAGTAGATAATGATTCAGCATTGAGGGGTTCTTTGAAATGGAAGGTATATCTGGCAGTGTCTGCCTCGTATGCCAGGCTGTCCCAGCCCAGGTATGCTGCCCGGGTTCCTTTATTCCCCCATTTCATGCTCACCAATTGTTCTCTCCATACCGTCAAGTTTTCTCCACTGATGCTGTCTCCATGAGAAGTGGTAGTTAAGTCAAGGTCTTCTTCAAAGTCGGCCAGGTATTGCCAGTTACTGGCCTCGAACTGATTGAGGTATATGGTTTCGGGAAGCCAATCTATGCCGGAGCGATAATCTTCGAATAAATGACGGTAATCCGTTTTCGATTGAAGTGTGGCCTGAAGAAATGCACTGATATAGGTTTTGCCTACCTGAAGCTGTTCTTCCATAGGCATCAAGGCGTCTACATTGAGTAAAGAACCATAGGGCATGCCTGCATCACGATTTCCCCAACTGGTGTTGAACTGTCCGTGATTGGCGCCATAAACATATACTGCGGACTTAAAGAAGTCTGTACTGTCGGAGAATTTGACTCTTTCGTATTGCCTTAAGCCGGCAAAGGACTGAACATCACCATCATTGGCACCATGAATCACCAGATAGTTAAGGTCTTCCAATGGTGTTTCGCTTTCTCCCGGATCGTACTGGCCATCAACCGGGGCTATGGCCACAACTGATTTAATATTGAAGCCAAAATCAAACTCTTGTTTGGCGTTGTCTGGATAGTATTTGAGCTTATTGAAGAAGCCTGCTACTGCAGCTGCCTCTCCACCCCGGGAATGCCCCATAACGGCAATGTTATCCATATCGACTTTGGAGAAGAATGCATTGTCATTTTCTTCATTCCATTGGCGCCAAACCCTTAGATGTTCCAGTAACAGCCAACCTCGGGCATCATTCTCTTCGCTCAAGCCATCACCAAATAGATCTGACCAGCCGCTGTTGATGAAGTTCTCGTCAACGCTGACCATGATGATGCCATGGCTTGCCAATAACTCCCCCAGGTATTCATAACCACCATCGGAGTAGTCATACATAGAATGATTACCGTGGACAATTAGTGCCAATGGAAAAGGGCCATCTCCTTCAGGATACCAGACACGTCCATTGAGGGGGAGTGCCTTGTCATCATGTCCCCAGTACCAGGTTCTGATTTTTCCGGAAAGCTTTTTCCAGTTGTCAATTAACCGGGAACCATCTACAGAGTCAGTCACTATGTCGACCTCTTCTCCAAATTCGGGTCTGTGCTTATCTTTCCCGCTTCCATAGGAGAGAGACATGACCTTGTATGGGCCGGGCTCTCCGGGGTTGGGCAGGTCAATTTTTTCAGGTCGGTATTCTGATTTGAGCGCTGCATTGATGTGTTCAGGGTCAGGCTCAAAACCAGTGTCTGCTAACCAGGTAATTCCCCAGACTAATCCGGCCAAACCAATCAACAAGCCGAGTCCGGCTGTGATTTTATGGGCCAGGGTGTTTAGGGCTCTGTTTCGCTTTAATAATGTATAAAGACCAGCTCCAGATAAGCCGGAAAAAACCACCATGAATAATGGAAACTGAGTGCCCAGTTGACCGGCATTGAAAATGAAGGTGCTGAGGAAAAAGGCTCCCGGGACATACCAGAAGAACTTTTTCGGTAATTTCTTAATGAGACCAATCGCTAGGACCGTTCCTGCACTCACCAAAAATCCAATAATTGGACCCAGAACCACAGGGATCAACCCGAAATAAGTACCTGGTTCAATAACGAAAACCACTAATGAGGCAATGATCCAGAAGACAATGGCTGTAGTTGCGATGGCTTTAAAAGCCCCCTTTTGTGCTACAGGCCCGGGAGTGATTTTTTGGACAAAGCGTTTGATCCAGGTCCATACTTTGTTGAAGAATCGTTTCATGGTTGGTTTTTTTGGGTTGAGTTTAGTGTTGGTCTATCAGGATGGAGTTACCATCGGGGTCTTTCAGCATAATATAGGCAGGGCCATTGGTGCTTTCATCACACTCCTGATCCAGCTGAATGCCGGAAGCTTTCAAGCTTTTCTGAATATATCTTACATCAGGAGGATTGAAGGTGATGATATTCGTGGGGAACATGTCTTGATATAGCCCGAGTTGAATGTCTCCGTTTCGGATGATGAGCCATTTCTCTTCAACGCTACCGCAATCAGGGACTGCTTCGAATCCCATTTGCTGATAGAATGCATAAGAAACAGCGATGTCTTTGACTGCCAGAGCAAGGTAGTTTCGACCTAAGTTCATGAGGAGTTGGTTGAATGTACTCCCTGAATATAGTCAATAGAATATTAAATAGTGGCGATGCACTTTAGCTCAATGGCAATTGGTGTGGGGAGTGAGCTGATTTCCACCGTAGTTCTGCAAGGCTGATTGTCCTTAAAGTACTCCGCGTAAATCTTATTATAGGTGGAAAAGTCTTCTTTCATATTAGTTAGGAAGACTGTTACATCGATGAGCTGATCCCAACTGCTGCCAGATGCTTCCAGTATCAGTCTTACATTCTTAAAGACCGAGTGACACTGTTCAGCAATGTCGTAGGAGAGAATTTCACCTTCTTCGGATAATTCAACTCCCGGAATCTTCTTGGTTCCTCTTTCTCTTGGGCCTACACCTGAGAGAAACAAAAGGTTGCCCACTTTTCTGGAATGCGGATACAAACCTACTGGTTCCGGGGCTTCATTGCTGTTAAAGGCTTCGCTCATTTTAAGTCTTTTATCAGTTCAATTCTATAGTTCTCTATTTCGTCTTTTGGTTTCACATTGAAAAGCTGAAAACCGTTGTTAATCGCAAATGTGAGCATGGCTTTGTGCCTGTTCAATGTCTTGAATCGAATGGCAGAAAAGCCATTGTCTAATGCCCAAGCTTCCTGAAAATCTGCCATTTTTCTGGCAAGTCCTATTTTTCTGTATTGTGGAATGACTCCACCTAACCAACTGTACAAGGTGCCGTCTTCAAATCGGTCGTAGGCGATTTTGCATCCGGCAGGCTCATCATTAACCCTGGCCACCACAATCAGCTTTTTGCGTCCGGTCATTCTATCGAGGTAATGATCAGTCGGTAGGAGTGGATCAAACTCGGGCAGTCCTCTGAGAACTTCCAAAGCTTCTGAAAAACTGCCCTCTGTTATTTTCATTTTCAGGAATTCATGATTTCCTCAATCTCATCGGCTTCAATTGGAATATTACGCATGAGGTTAAACTGTCCGTCATTCGTAATCTGAATATCATCTTCCAGCCTGATACCAATGCCTTCATCTGGGATGTAAATACCTGGTTCTACCGTAAACACCATACCCGGCTTAAACTCGGTATAGATACTGGCGACATCATGCACATCTAGCCCGATGTGGTGAGAAGTGCCATGCATGAAGTATTTCTTGTAGGCTGGCCAGTTCGGATCTTCGTTTTTAACATCCGTCTGGTCTAAAAGGCCTAAACCAATGAGTTCACTAGTCATGAGTTTGCCCACTTCTTTGTGGTACTCAGGTATTTTATTGCCAGGGATCAGCATTTTGGTTGCTTCATTTTTAACGCGCAGTACGGCATCATAAACTTCCCTTTGTCTCTTAGTGAATTTTCCATTGACAGGGACAGTCCGTGTTAAGTCAGAGTTGTAGTTGGCATATTCGGCCCCGACATCCATCAGGATAAGATCACCGTCCTTTACCTGTTCTTTGTTCTCTATATAGTGTAGTACACAGGCATTACCACCTCCGGCAATAATAGGAGTATAGGCAAAGCCTTTGGAACGGTTTCTGACAAACTCATGGAGGATTTCAGCTTCAATTTCGAATTCCCATACACCGGGCTTAATGAAGTCGAGTGATCTTCTAAAGCCTTTTTCAGTGATGTTGCATGCCGTTTGCATCAGCTCAATTTCTCTGGCTTCCTTCACTGTTCTCAGGTCATATACCAGAGGAGCCAGTCGCTCATATTCATAATTAGGATAAGCATTGCGCATCCACTTATTGAATCGGTCGCTTCTTGTTTCTACTTCCGTAGCATTTCTGATATGCTCATTTTGGTAAAGGTAGATGTGCTCAGTTTCAGCCAATATGGTCTTTAATGTCAACTCGAACTTATCATTCCAGAGAATGGTCTTTACACCTGAAGTATCCTGGGCTTCTGCTTCCGTGTATTTATGTCCTTCCCAGACTGCAATGTGCTCGTTCGTTTCGCGAAGAAAGAGTACTTCCTTAAATCTATCATCAGGAAAATCCGGTGCAATGATCAAGGTCGATTCTTCCTGATCTATACCGGATAAATAAAGCATGTTACTGTTTTGTCTCAACGGCATGGTGCCATCGGCATTGGTAGGCATGATATCATTAGAACAGACAATTACTATGGAATTAGGCTTCAGTCTGGCCTTTAGTTTCTCTCTGTTTTTGATGAAAAGGTCTTTCCCGATGTGTTCGTATCTCATAAGCTCATTTTCGTTTGCAACGAAGTAAGCAGGAATCATTGAGAAAATAAAGTGAAGTGTGAGGAGTTGATTAAATCTTGGAATAGCTTAAGAGAATCGGAGTATTAGCGACTGTAAGAAATTACATTCAAACTGTTATAGAGGGGGGCATAGATTGCTTTTTCATTTAAAACAAACTGTATGATTTACTTGAATAAGTGGGGGAATTTTTCTCTGGTTTGGTTTTTCACGTGTTCTTGAGAAAGTGTTTTGCCTTCTTTGATGTCAACTAAGGATTCATCAAGCGCTGACTTTAATTCATCGGATAAGTCTTCCTTACCGAGTTCATCACTGAGCTTGATTGAGCTTACCAGCTTGATCAAGCTAAGATCATCTAACCCTGCTATCCATTGAATCAAATCGAGCTTTTCAGATTGAATATCCATGGCATCAATTTAATAAATGACTTCAACGAAACCAGATGTTAGAGGCTATTATCAACAGTATCTACAATGGTGTCTATGCTTATTCTCAATCCACACTTAAAGTGTCCTTCCGGGCAAGCTTTCTTACCATGTAATCCGCAAGGCCGGCAAGACAGGGGTTCCTGGATTTGAATGACTGTTGATTGATCCGCCAGCGGGCCAAACCCAAACTCCGGGATGGTGGAACAGAAAATGGCGGCAGTCGGTGCATTCATAGCGCTGGCCAGGTGCATGGGAGCACTGTCATTCACATAATTCATTTGAGCATCCTTCATCAAAGCAGCAGATTCCAGCAGGTTTAGCTTTCCACAGAGGTTTTCGGCTGAGGTATTGCCGCTTTGCTGAATGATTTCATCGCATAGAGCCTGGTCAGTGGGGGCACCTAATGCATAAATCTTCCCCTTGAACTGGATGTTTGCCAGAAACTCAGTCCATTTCTCTTTCGGGAATTGTTTGGTGAACCAAACTGAAGCCGGAGCAAAACAGATAAAAGGAGTCGTTTTTAGGGAGCTCACTTTGTCGAAGTCGGCACCTGAGGGGTAGAGTTTCGGTTTGGCCGCTACGGTGTCAGTGTATTCTGCGATCAGCTCATGATTGCGTTCAACCTCATGCTTGCCATTATTGATTTCATGCGGTACCTTTTTATCAAAGGCCCAACTGAAGGGATTCTTATCAAAACCAACCTTGATTTTGGCTTTGGAGAATGCAGTAAGAAATCCCGAGTTGGCAAAGCGCTGAATATTAATAACCAGGTCATAGCGTTCGCTCCTGATGGCCCTGAGCATCTTCAGCAGGTTCTTGTACTTGCCCGCTTTCTTGTCCCAAACAAGTGTTTGATGAAGAAAGGGATGGTTTTTCAGCAGACCCTCGTTTCCTTTTCGGACCAGAAAATCTAACTGTGCCTTTGGGTAGTGCTGGTTCAGTTTTTCCAGGACTCCGGTCGCCAGAATGACATCACCAATAAAGGCAGTCTGAATTACCAGTATTTTCTGAAAGGGCCTTGACATGAGCGCTCAAAGATAGGAGAAACAATCCATTTCGTCATTCCTGAGAAAACAGGAGTCTGTCGATTCTTTAAGTTCAAGCTTTGCGTTCTCAGCGGCCTTTGCGGTTACAATTCACCGCTGAGTTCGCTGAGTTCGCAAAGAGGTGTAAATCAGCCGATATCTTAAACGTAAACAGTTCTTATTCTGCCTAATAAAGCCTTAACTTTGCAGCCGTTTGACGGAAGGCGATGGTAGACTATAATCTTATTTCATTACCCAATGGTATCAGAGTGATTCACAAAGAGGTGCCCAGTACCAAAATTGTGCACTGTGGGTTTATACTCGATATAGGAAGTCGCGATGAAAGAGAGGAGCAGCTGGGAATTGCCCACTTCTGGGAACATATGGCTTTTAAAGGCACGAAGAAGCGAAAGGCCTTCCATATTCTGAATAAGCTGGACTCCGTTGGAGGAGAGCTCAATGCCTATACTACCAAAGAGAAAATCTGTTTCTATGCGTCCGCGCTGGATAAGCATATGGAGAGTGCTTTCGAATTGCTTCAGGATATAACCTTCGACTCTATTTTCCCTGAAAAGCAGATTGAAAATGAAAGAGGAGTTATTCTGGAAGAGATGGCTCTTTATCACGATAGCCCGGAAGATGCGATACAGGATGAGTTCGACAGGGTGGTTTTTAAAGAGCACCCATTAGGGCAAAACATCCTGGGTACACAGAAGAGTGTACGATCCTTTCATAGAGAAGACTTCCAGAATTTCCTCAAAGAGAATCTGAATACAGAGAGAGTGATTTTCTCCTGTGTGGGTAATGTGCCTTTTAAGAAGGTGCAGCGACTGGCTGAGAAATACTTCGGCCATATTCCCGCTACGTCTGCGCAGCGCAACCGCAAACCCTTTGGTGAGTATGTGCCGAACCGGGAGATTATCCATAGAAATATTTCTCAGGCTCATTGCGCTATTGGTGGTACGGCCTATTCGCTTACAGATACCAGGAGGCTTCCATTCTTTATGTTGATCAATATTCTTGGTGGTCCGGGAATGAACTCCAGACTGAACCTGGCTTTGCGTGAGCGATATGGTTTCGTGTATAATGTAGAAGCCAACTATCATCCATTTGCCGATACAGGGCTGTTTGCGATTTATTTTGGCACGGAGAAAAGTCAGGTAGACAGAAGCCATCGAATCATTGCCAGGGAACTGAAGCTCCTGAAGGAGAAACATCTGGGCGTAATGCAACTGCACAAAGCCAAGGAGCAGCTTATTGGTCAGTTGGCCATGGCCGAAGAGAACAATACCAGCTTAATGCTGATGCTTGGCAAGAGCATTCTTGACATGGACAGAGTGGATACCCTGGAAGAGGTTTTCGATCGAATCCGAAATGTCAGCAGTGCAGAGCTTTTAGATATTGCAAATGAGATGTTTGCCGAAGAGCGACTGAGTTACCTCACCTTTTTACCCCAGGACTAATGGAATTTATACCGGAAGATATACAGCAGTACGTTGAAGAACATTCAGATCAGGAATCGGCATTGCTGTCTAAACTGAATCGAGAGACACATCAGAAGGTATTGATGCCGAGAATGCTTTCGGGTCACTTACAGGGCAGGGTACTGTCTATGATTACTCATATGATGAGACCTCAACGGATTCTGGAAATTGGTACCTATACAGGGTATTCTGCCATTTGTCTGGCAGAAGGCCTGGCAGAAGATGGTGTTTTGATTACGCTGGATAAAAATGAAGAAGTAGAAGAAATGGTCCGCGGGTATTTCAATGAGGCCGGTCTGACCGATAAGATCGACTACCGAATTGGAGATGCCATGAGCTTAATCCCTGATATTGAGGGACCTTTCGATTTAGTTTTCATCGATGCCGATAAGAAAAATTACCTGAATTACTTTAACTTAGTACTTGAAAAAGTACGAATCGGAGGTTTTATCATTGCCGACAATGTGTTGTGGAGTGGTAAAGTGGTTCAAACCGCCAAGAAAATTGACACCGATACGCAAGCCATACTTGATTTTAATCGTTCTGTACAGGATGATGATCGAGTTGAAAATGTACTATTACCCATCAGAGATGGCCTGATGGTAGTTAGAAGAAAACAGTGAGAAAGACTTTCACCGCACTACTCATTCTCCTGCTAGCTTCGTTACGCTCGTTAGCGCAAGCTCCAATCACTGTCCCCAATGAAATGGAGTTTGCTGGTGTGAAACTGAAAATTCATGCTGATGCGCGCAAAGAAATTGAGCAGACCCTTGACCTGCTTACCCGCAGTCAATACCACTTCCAAAGACTGGTAGACAGGTCCAGACTCTATATGCCTTATGTAGAACAGGTGTTGAAGCAGGAAGGCATTCCCGAAGATTTTAAATACCTCCCCATTCAGGAAAGTCAGTTTGTATCTGATACCGTTTCCTCTTCCAATGCTGTGGGTTTCTGGCAGTTCAAAAAAGCCTCGGCTCAGGAGCTGGGTTTACGGGTAGATAATATTGTTGATGAACGTAAGCACATCATAGCCGCCACAGTAGGGGCTACCAAATACTTTAAGCGTAGCAATTTCGTCTTCGATAACTGGGTGTTATCACTTCAATCCTACTTACAGGGGCTTACCGGTACACAAAGGTCGGTTGATGATAAGTTGTATGGCGCCAAAACCATGGTCATTAACAGCAAGACGCATTGGTATATCAAGAAATTTCTGGCGCACTATCTGGCCTTTCAGGACTTTGTAGGAAGTGGAAAGTACCGCGATGATATGAGTCTGCACGACTATGAAGGCAGGGGCAAAACCCTTCGACAGGTGAGTAGTGCTACCGGAGTGGAATATGATCAGCTCAGGAGCTACAATAAATGGCTTAACCAGTCTAAGATTCCTGATGACAAGTCTTATCTGGTGTTCTACCCAGATCAGAAGCGAAATCATCAGCCTGTCGTAGCGAGGAATGAAGGTGGCTCAGGATCTAAGGGTAATACTTCGACCACTACCCGCACCAGCAATACCAAAACGGTAAGCAAAGCGGAAACCAGACGTATGCGGTTTAAGCCTATAGCCGGTAATGTGGGAGCCTTCCCTCGAATTAGTGGAAATACCTCAAAGGCCTATGAGCCGGATCAGATCGAGTTGAACGGTATTCCTGCCATTCGCGCTAAGAATACGGAGACCCTACAGTCGCTTGCCACAAGAACCGGAGTGAAAATGGCCAAACTGAGGAGGTTCAATGATATTGGAGATCGGGGTAATGTCAGGGCTCATCAGTACTATTACCTTAAGCGTAAAAAGAATAAAGGTAAAGTCCATTATCATATTGTGCAGCCTGGCGAAACCCTTTGGGGCATTTCGCAGGACTATGGAATCAAGCTGAAAAAGCTGATGCATAAGAACAGGATGCGTGACAATGAACAACTGAAAGTAGGTAGAGTACTCTGGCTAAGGTTTATTCGACCTAAAGACATACCTGTTGAATTCAGTAACCTCAATCAACCACAGACCCAGGAAGTGTTGGTGGTTGACCATTCGGCCAAACCGGAAAAGACTGTGAAGGAAAAGCTGGACAAACCGCGTACGGTTGAGCTTCCCCTTAGAGAAGACACTGAGCTATTTATAGAGCCGGTGCAGTACAGAGCCCTTGAAAATACAGCTACCGATACCGTAATCACCCACCGTGTGGGTTACCAGGAAACCTTTTTTGCCATTTCCAGAGAATACAGTGTTGAAATTGATGAAATACTGGAGTGGAATCAGCTCAACCTGAGCGATGGGCTTCAAATAGGTCAGGAAGTGAAAGTTCTGGTCTCCAAGACCAGGTTTGCCAAGCTAGAGCCGGTAGTGGAGGTAATTACTCATGAAGTACAAAAAGGTGAGACCATGTGGGCAATATCGAGAAAATATGGCGTTGCTATCGAAGATTTAAGATCGTGGAATAACAAATCCGATAACTCATTGTCTCTTGGTGAAAAGTTGATAATTCGCAAACCAAAGTAGGTTGTGCGAAATCAAGAGCAAAAAGCTGACACTATTTTTCAAGGCTTGGGATGAGTCCCTTACATTTGCACCAGAATTTCCGGAATGACTCAAAAGACTCTTCTACTTCTTTCATTCATTTTATGTTTTCAATGGGGTTGGTCTCAATCAGCTGACTCATCCAATGTGAATGCGGCTGATACCATTCAATATTGGAAAAACGGTGGTTCTTTTAACCTGAATGTACAACAGGTAGGCCTTACCAACTGGGCAGCAGGGGGTGAGTCTTCTCTAGCCCTGGGCGCGATTGTTGAAGGTTTTACCAATTACGAACGAGAAGAAGTAGTATGGGAGAACCGGGCGAAAATCGGATATGGTGTGATTCGAAACGGAGACAATACCAACCGATTCGAGAAGACCGATGATGCCGTTATCCTTACCTCCAAATACAGCCAGAAGTTTAGTGAGCAAATTCTAATGACAGCAGCCATTAACTTCCGTACCCAGATGGATGAGGGTTTTAAACTGGAAAACGTACAGGGACAAACTGAAAAACGGAGGGTACTGATCTCTGACTTTATGGCACCAGGTTATTTACAGGCTTCGCTGGGTTTAACCTATAGACCAGACAACCTTGGGCTGACGGCCACTCTGGCTCCCTTTACCGGTAGATTTACCTTCGTGCTGAATGACTCTTTGGCTACGGCCGGATCTTTCGGGGTTTTGGCCGGAGAGAGAATCAGATCAGAAGCAGGTATTTCCTTAACGGGGACTTTTGAGCGCACTTTGATGAAGAATGTGGAGCTGAAAACGGCATATAACTTCTTCTCCAACTATGAGAAATTCCCGAATACGGTAGTCAATATTGAAGCCGGACTCAACCTCAAAGTCAATGACTTTATTCAGTCGAAAATCAACTCTCAGCTAATCTATGATGATGATGTGAAAGTGACCCGATCGGATGGCTCACGGGGCAGGGACGTACAGCTTAAGAATGTGATTACGGTGGGTTTCGTGCTGAAATTCTAGAACTCCGGATCTAAGCCCAGTTTTTCCTGTAAGTCTCTCAAGGCTGGATATTTCTCTTTCAGGTATTCGAATTTTTCTCTGTCTGTGTAGCGCATTTTCTCACGCTTAATTTCCACCACTTCTGAGGCCAGGGTAATGTGGTCATTCTCCAGCTTGTCTCTCAAAAACTTCAGTAGGTCGGCTCTGAATTTCTCGAAGGTAGATTCCAGCGCTTCATTCGGAATGTTTACAATAATCTGATGCTCATTCCTTCTGAATTTCTCTTCCAGAATCAATACCTCATGGTGCTGGCTTTTCGCTTTGAATCCGGCTGTAAATTCCTGCCATACTTCGAGCAGTGACTCTTCGCTGTATTGCTTTGATCTGAGCTGAATATTGGTCTCGCTCTCGTCACTCTTCTCTTCCTCCTTGGGCTTATTGATTTCCTGCTTCAGGGCACCAAGGTCTGTGGGGATAGCCATGGTTTTGCCGCCAAGTGGTTTCCTCAGTTTAGGCCGGCTAACGGTATTTTTTTCTTCCTGTACAGGGGGAGTTTCTTTTACCTCAACTTCTGGTTCGGGTTTTTCAGGCGAAGGAGTAGGGGGTGTTTCCTGATGCTCAGTAGCTTTAGGTTGTTCTTCAGGCTGCGTTAGAATTTTTTTTTTGATGAATCGTCTGAAACGTTCACATCGGCCAATTGTAAGGCACTGCTCAGGTGAGCCATCTTCAACAGAGCCAATTCTACATGGAGTCTCTGGTTTTTGCTTCCCTTGTACTGAATGTCACATTGATTGGCAATGTTCAATGCAGTCAACAGGAAAGACATGGGTACTTCGTTGGCCTGGGTTTGGTATTTAGCTTTCACCACATCAGATACCTGGAGTAGCTGGATGGTGGCATTGTCTTTACAAACCATCAGATCTCTGAAATGACTGCTGAGGCCTACGATGAAGTTATGACCATCGAAACCTTTCTTCAGAATCTCATCGAAAATCAGAAGGGTTTCAGAAGTATTCTGGCTCACCAGGGCCTCTGTCATTCTGAAGTAATAGTCATAGTCCAGAATATGCAGGTTGTCGATAGTGGCCTTATAGGTCACTTTCTTGCCATGGGAGAAAGTGACGATCAAATCGAAGAGGGAAAGAGCGTCCCTCATGGCACCGTCTGCTTTCTGAGCAATCAGGTTAAGCGCCTCATCTTCTGCCTCAATGCCTTCCTTTTGGGCAATCATTTTAAGCTGCCCTGAAATGTCAGAAACTTCAATTCTGTTGAAGTCGAAGATTTGACATCTGGAAAGGATGGTAGGGATTACTTTGTGTTTCTCAGTAGTAGCGAGAATAAACACTGCATAAGATGGTGGCTCTTCCAGGGTCTTCAAAAAAGCGTTGAAGGCCTGGTTAGAGAGCATGTGCACCTCATCTATGATGTACACCTTAAACTTACCTTGCTGAGGAGGGTAGCGTACCTGATCGATCAGGTTTCTGATATCATCTACTGAGTTATTCGATGCAGCATCCAACTCGTAGATGTTGAAGGAATCATTGCCCAGTAGCGGATTGTCAATGGATTGTTCGTTGATGAGGCGTGCCACAATTCTGGCACAGGTAGTTTTACCAACCCCTCTTGGTCCACAAAAAAGAAGTGCCTGAGCCAGTTGCTGGTTGTCAATAGCATTCTTCAGTGTAGTGGTAATATGTTCCTGGCCTACAACCTCCTCAAAACCAACGGGTCTGTATTTTCGGGCCGAGACAACGAATTTTTCCATTGCCGCAAGATATAAACTTGAGCCAGATGTTGGAAGCTCTTGCTTTAATTTTGAAAAAAATGAGTGAAAAGAATTGAGTCAGTCAGTTCTTGCGGCATCAACCCGAATAGGTGATGGTGTAGATAATGGCAGCCAGGAGGAATAGAGCGAAGACGATCAGAGCGATGAGGAGGTTAGATCTTTTATTCATGACGGGGTCTTAATGATCGAATGAAGGAGTAAAATACAATATATTAATCAATTGAGTGGAGGCGGGTTCTAAGTCAGGGCTCTGTTTTTCCATCTTGAGAGCAGTCGAAAGATCGACCTGAGCTAAGGATAACTTTCAACGGACGTTAGTACGGAACAAAAAAGCCTTTACCTTTGTAATCCTTTTGCAGATGGCAAAATCTCAAGCTCCTTCGCTGAAGCTCCTTCGCTGAAGCTACGGAGCTTGAATAGGGGCCGACTGGAATTGACAGTAGGTGTAATGCAAGTGTAAGCATGCAGGGAGTTGTTAGTATTTCCCTTAAATAAAACTTTCATCCTTTTAATTGGCGAAAGACAATACGCCCTTGCTGCCTAATCAATAATTAGATAGCAATGTGTCTCTCTCTCCCCACGTCCTGCCGGGAGGGAACCGAGACATCATCATGCAGGACTGGTGCTGGTAGGGTCGTGATGCCGGCATAAGATTAACCGCGGATAAGGTTCGGATCAGGATGGTTGCTGTCCTTAACGAGCTCGAAAACTAATCAGCAAATAAGCATGTAGAAGGCACTTAGTGTTCCTTAGCTGGACGAGGGTTCGAATCCCTCCGGCTCCACTCCGCCCTCCGAAGCTTTATCGTAGGAGGGCTTTCTTGTTTTTATACTTACCTGACTTTTGTTGTTTCTTCCAACAGGCTTCGGTGGAGAATCTCCACAGGTTGATCTGCATCGATTTACTTTATTCGATAGTTATCACATAAGGCTTCAGCGACAGCGTATGGAGAATCTTCATTAGGTTTTCTTGAATAATATGTCTTTTAACGGGCTTCCGTGAAAGTTCTTCACAAAGCTTCTCTAGATTGGGGTATGCACACCGTTTACATATTGCGTTGCTCCGATGGCCAGTTCTACACCGGATGCACTTCAAATTTGGAGGCCAGATTGAAGAGACATCGCAATGGGGAAGTAAAATCTACCAGCTACAGGCGACCCTTGGAGCTTGAAACCTACATTGTATTTAAAGACAAGTACAGAGCTTTTGCCTTTGAAAAGTATATTAAATCTGGTTCTGGTATAGCCTTTCGAAATAAGCGCCTGATTTGATGTCTATAAGCTCATGATCCAGGGCTCTCAGTATTGGAGTAACAATTATTCTGACTTAACCATCTTACCGGTTCTATAGCAGCGACTCTTGAAATCAGAAATCTCCCTGCTGAGTTTTTGATTGGCCTTTTCCAATAACTCATTTTGGGTTTTCATAATTGTTAAAAGGTCATGCATGGCATTAAGGTTCTCCAATTGGGTATAAACGATCTGCTCTAGGTCTGCTTTGGTGTATGTTTTCATATCTTTTAATATTTGTAAATAAAGATACAAAATATGTATTAAATAATACATATAATGTTGAATTTATTTTGATTTCAAAAATCAAGAGATAAATACATATTTTTACATATGTAATTCATTATATGTTAGATTATCAACCTTATGAGTGATAAAATCAAAATCAATAGGCTGAAAGTAGTTTTAGCGGAGAAAGAGGTTTCGCAAAAGCAATTAGCTGAAATGGTAAACAAAGCACCAAACACCATCACGCGTATTTGTAATAATGATAGCCAACCCACCTTGAAACTTCTTAGAGAAATAGCCTTGGCACTTGATGTAGACATTAGAGAGCTGTTAGTACCAACTAAGGAACGAATGTCCTTGATATAAGAACGTAAATAGGTTATTATGCCAATTCTTGAAATTGTAAAGTCACTTTGTAGCTATTGAATCACTTAACCCAAATATTTGAAAGGCTCGGCCTTTCTGAGGAAAATGGTCTGTACATTACCGCAAATGGTAAATGGAGAGGGCTCTTTTCAAATCGGGTTGAACGACTAATTACCAACGTGATAAAACCTGATGCGCTTTTTTGCATTGACAAAAAGCCTTTCATTCTTTTTTTCGAGGGGATTGAAAGCAAGCAAGAAAAGCTAAGGGAGATTTGGAACTTCAATGAATCCCCAGTTGTGATTATTACCCAAGCGGATACGGTTGAAATCTATAACGGCTATAATTACATTTACAGCGAAGAAACATTACAGCAGTTCGGGGCAGAAGACCAACTATCCGACTTTAGCTACTTTGAGCTTGTAACTGGTAAAACCTGGGAACGACACCAGGCCGATTTTAGCTACGATAAGCGTATTGACTTTCACCTGCTGGAGAACATAAAGGCAGCCCGAAACCTGCTCCTATCCGGCTCGGAACCGATCACTAAAGAATTGGCAAATTCCTTAATTGGAAAGGTCATTTTTGTTCGTTATCTCATTGACCGCGAAATCGGAATTGACTTTGAGCAAAAAGGAAATTCGCGGACTTGGACAAACGATGAGTTTTGTACTCTACTCAATGACAAAGTGCAGGTCCAGGCATTTTTCAACTACTTAAAGGCGAAGTTTAACGGAGACCTTTTCCCAATTAGCGAGGATGAAATGGACCTGATTCCCGATCGTTGTTTTTCAGTCATCATTGACCTGCTTTCCGGAAATCAGGTTGGAACAGGGCAACGTTCTCTTTTCAACCTGTATGATTTCTCCATTATCCCGGTGGAGTTTATCAGCAACGTGTACGAACTGTTCATAGGTCAGAATGAGCAGGAAGAACAGGGAGCATATTACACTCCGTTGTTCTTGGTCGATTACATATTAGCTGAAACGGTAGAAAATAGATTTCGTCAGTTCCCCGAAACCACCACCTGCAAGGTGCTCGATCCTGCATGTGGTTCGGGAATTTTCCTGGTAGAGACACTACGAAAGATCATCGAGCAGTTTCAGAAAAACAACCCCGGTTTCAATGCCAATCCTGAATTATACAAGGAGAATTTAAGAACACTGGCTTGCGAAAATATATATGGTGTAGATAAAGACCCAAGCGCGGTAAATGTGGCTATTTTTTCCATCTACCTCACTTTGCTCGATTACCAAAATCCCTCTGACATTGAAACGTTTAAGTTTCCACCACTTTTGGAGAAAAACTTCTTTGCTGCCGACTTTTTTGATACCGAAGCTGGTTATAATACTTTATTCAGTCAATTTGAATTTGACTTTATTTTGGGTAACCCACCTTGGAAACGGGGACAAGGTGAAGGGAACAACCCCTTGTTTGTTCAATACATTACCGATCGAAAGCGGAAAGAAAAGGGTGGGGGAGAAATCGAAATAGAAATCAGTAATCGGGAAATAGCACAAGCCTTCGTTTTCCGTGTAAGTGATTTTTGTGCTAACACTACAAAAATTGCGCTCATTGCAACCAGTAAGATATTGTATAACCTGAATGCCAAGGGCTTCCGTCAATACCTGCTTGATCGTTTCATTATAAATAAAGTCTTTGAGCTGGCTCCTGTTCGGAAGGAAGTTTTTGACAGATCGAACGATAGGGCGGTAGGGCCAGCTACTGTGCTGTTTTATCAATTGTGCGGGAAATCTGATACAGATTCTAATGTCGTTGAGCATATTGCTCTAAAACCAAGCAGATTCTTTTCTCTGTTCAAGGTATTTACCATTCAGCGCAATGACTATAAACAGGTAAATCAAAGACAACTCAAGGACTTTGATTACTTATGGAAGGTTCTTGTTTACGGAAGCTATTTAGATTTCAATTTGATTCGAAGATTAAAGGAAGCATTTCAATCTATTGGTGAGGTAATCTCTGATGATAGTGAGTTTTTGATTGGACAAGGTGCCATGGTTGGAGGTGGAGATGAAAATGATGCGACTCATTTGATGGGTAAACCCTTCCTAAATTCAAGAAGGGATATTTCCGCTTTTTGGGTTAATCCACAACCGAATGAGACTTGGCAGTTTGCAACGGTGCATAGACCAAGGAATCCACTACTCTATCAAGCTCCGATGCTATTGGTAACCACTGGCGTAACAAATACACTAAAATCAGTTTCGGCTGTTTGCGAGTGTGATGTTGTGTTCAAACACGCGCTTACGGCTATTAAGGCGCACAAAAAGAAGGATTTGAACATTTTGTACGCAATTGCTGGCTTGATCAACTCCTCGATGTTCGCCTACTTTAACCTTTCGACCTTCAGTTCATCAGGTATAGAAAGAGAACAGGCTCATGATGTAGAAAAGTTCAGCGTTCCCTATGTTCATTCTGAAAAGGTAATCGAAATAGCTTCTGATATTCATCAACTAAAGAAAGAAGCATGTTCACCAAATAACGTTCTGACCAACCAAAGCGCAGAAAGAGAAATTGAAACAAAGATTTCGGAACTGGATAATGCAATATTAGATGCGTTTTCACTCTCTCCTCAAGAAAGGGATGTTATTGATTATTCAATTGATGTTGCAATCCCAATTCAAATGCGACACTCCAACCATGGGGTTCTTTTTGAACCCATGATTTCAAGAGATCAAATTTTATTCGATTACATTAACCTATTCACAGACAGACTTAACCCCGCTTTTGAGAAGAAACGCAAGAAGATCGCTGTTGAGGTAATACTGACAAAGCAGATTGTAAGCATGTTTTTTACACTGGCTGGAATTGAGGATAATGTGACAACAATAACTTGGGCTAATTCAGATAACGCCTCAATCCTTAACAAATTGATTGCAATCGGCACCGAAAAAATTACTGATCGGCTTTTCATTCAAAAGGATGTTCGAGGATTTGAAAAGAGCGGATTTTACATCGTAAAGCCCAATGAAAAAAGGCTTTGGCACAAGGCCATTGCCCAACTGGATGTAAATGAATTTGTCGATGCCATGCTCACCACCGGAAAAAACAAAACGCTTAATGTTCGGTAGGTTAGATGCTTCAAGTTTCAGTGATTCCGTTCGCTTTTATCATGGGGAGTTTGAAATTATCCTTTCAAAGGTTACTGCTTGTTACCACTTAATGCTTTCCGATGGTGTTCTGGTACCCAACGATGAAAATAGGATAAGGGATAGTCTTCTGATTGATTACTTGCGAAATCCAAACGTTTTAAGGCAAGTTGGTATGCCAGAAGTATTGTTTGACAGAGAAACCCTAGAAGATAATTCTGTCGGTCGAACCGATATCCGCATTATTTCACCTGACACTTTCACAGAACCAAAGGCATATTACATAATTGAATGTAAGCGACTTGATAGCGTGAATACTACCGGAAGAACAGGGCTTAATGCAAAATATATAGAGAACGGAATTATCCGTTTTGTCACCAAACAGTATTCATCATATTACCGGGTAAACGGCATGATCGGTTTTGTAGTAACACCTTTGGATATTCATGCTAACACCGATTGTATAAACACATTACTCCAAACATCATTTTCCGAAGCCAACACAAACAGAAAAATCACGCAAGCAAATTTCATAGACGGTTTCGAGTACCATTATTCATCCTCCCATTCGGATAGCGATAATGTGCCTTTGGATATTTACCATCTGATGTTTGATTTCAGTGGAAGTATTATTTCTTAGTTTGATAGATATCTTTTCCTCGCTTTCTTGATCCCACCCTTCTTTGCCCATTTCTAAAAACACGCCCTATCGGGCACTTATTTTTAGAAAAGTGCAAGCCCTTTGCTTGTGAAGTCCGCCCGCTTTGCCGCTTGTGGTGGCATGGCATTTACACCACCTTCCGTTTATAGGCTCAAAGCGAAGCCAAAAGCTTTAGCGTAGGAGGGCTTACTCATTCCTCAAAACATGCGATGGATTAATTCTGGCGGTTTTGATGGTTTGATAGCCAATGGTTACCAGGGTAACCAATATAGCGGCAAGTCCGGCTATGGCCAGCAATGGCCAGCCAATAGCGATTCGATACTGATAGTCTAAGAGCCATTCACTCATAAAATAGTAAGACAAGGGCAGGCCTATCAAAAGCGAAACACAGATTAAACTCAGTATGTCTTTGGAGATCAGCACCATCATAGAGGATATGGAAGCACCTAAGGCTTTTCTGATCCCTATCTCCTTAGCACGGTTAGCAGCCATAAAGGAAATAAGACCAAACATGCCCATACAGGCGATAAGAACGGCAATGCTGGCAAAGGTGATAAAGACCCGTTTCAATTGAAGCTCAAAACTGTACATCTGCTGAAAGCGATCGTCCAAAAACTGCAAATCAAAGGGTAAGCCAGGGTTAAACTCTCCTAAGGTAGTTTCCATAAAGGAGATGGTTTCCCTCACATTGTTTCCCGAGATTTTGGCCAGTCCAAAGAAGATGCGAGATGGATTATAGAGTAGGACAAAGGGTTCTATTTTGCGCTCCATAGACATGAAGTGAAAATCTTCAATCACCCCCTGAACAGGGGCTTCTACTTCCGCTATGGTAATGTTCTGACCAATAGCCTCTTGCGGAGTCCAGCCGAGGAGTTTGGCTGCTGTTTCATTAATGATGTAGCTGGGTTTTATTCCTGTGGTATCATACTGTCGGAAGGGAATGGCTTTTACATTGAAATCATCACCGGCCAATAGATTCATGCCCACCACATCCATAAAATCTTTATCTGTGTAGAGGCAGTAAATGGCTTCTTCATCACCCATTGTATTAATCTTCATGGGGTGCGCTGACCCTACATGTACGGGAGTGTTATGACTAAAGCCTACCCGCTCAATATTCGGGTTGGTCAGCAGGGTGGTTTTGAATGTCTCCAACTGATCTCTCATGGCCCAGCTGTCAATAATAAAGCGAACCACATGGTCTCTTTCAAAGCCTATGTTTTTGTTTTGGATGAAAGAGAGTTGTCCGTTCACCACCAGAGTGGCGACAATGAGAAAGGCGGAGATGGAAAACTGAAAGACCACCAGCACCTTCCTTAATTGATTGCCCGAATTCGAGCTGCTGAACCTGCCCTTTAACACCGTAATAGGTTTGAAGTTGGAAAGCATCAGGGCCGGATATGACCCTGCCAGCAGGGTAATGACCAGGCTCAGTCCCAGCAGTTGAATTATGAGTCGGGAGCTGGTTATTTCAGAAATGGTAAAGTTCTGATCTGCCAAAACATTGAAATAGGGAAGAAGCACCACTGCCAATGCAAATGACAACAGCAGAGCCATAAAGACGAAAATAAATGACTCACTTAAAAACTGATAAATGAGCTGTTTGCGTTGGGCTCCGATCACTTTTCTGACCCCGACTTCTTTGGCCCTATGCATAACCCGGGCCGTTGCCAGGTTGACGTAATTAACACAGGCAATGAGCAGAATGAGGGCGGCAACGGACATGAATATGTACACATACCGAATGTTGCCGGGTTTACCCAATTCGTATTGGAGACGCATCTCTGATTGCAGATAGATATCTCCGAAATTCTGAAGCATGATAGGAAATGGTTCTTCACCAATCTGCGATTTCAGTTGAGTATTGATCATGCTGGCCGCTTTTGCTTCAAACTGTTGAACATCAACCCCAGGTGCTAATTGTAAAAAGGTGTAGAAACCATCATTGGTCCATTGTTCATCTAATGTCCATGGTACATCGCTGAGTTGTGCAGCATAGTCCATTTGTATCAGCGAGTTTTTGGGAAAAGGAGCCAATACGCCTGTGATGGTATAGGTTCTTCCGAAAATGGTCAGGGTCTCTCCAACCACATCAGATTGGCCATATCTGGCAATGGCTTCTTTTTCAGAGATGACCAATGAAGATGGATTGGTAAATACCTGATCTTTGTCGCCATAAAGCAGAGGGAAGGTGAACATCTTGAAAAATGCGGGCTCCAGGTAATGTACATTGGCAATGTAGGTTTCCTGATTTACCTGAAATGTTCGGCTGCCTAATACAATCAACCGGGCAGAGGCAACTATTTCATCCTCAAAACTCCTGTCGAGCAGGGCACCCACTACACTTGGTACAAAGGCTTTTTCGCCATCCGTGATTCGATAGATCTGATCTTTGTTTTCATGAAACTTGTCAAAACTCAATTGATGCTGAACATACATGCTGATGAGGATGAAACTGGTCAACCCTACCATGAGTCCGGCTATGTTGATGAATGAAAAGGATTTATGTCTGACAGCATTGCGAAATGCTATTTTCAAATGATTGGTGAACATACCCATGTTGTTTGTTGATTTTTGAGAATTGGTGAACAGGCGAAGTCGATAGGCTCGTATAAACTTGAAAACATTGAGCCAGTAGAGCCTTTTTGCCTTTGCCGGACCATATTGCTCAACATGGTACTCGAAACGCTCAAACAGGTCTCCGAGAATCTCTTCCTGAAATTCTTCCTTACAATAGAATGAGAGGAAGCGCTCTGCTAATTTGGGAGGATGGGCCTTCATTAAGTCTTGTTTTCAAATACGAAATCAGGCATTTGCCCCCATAAATATTGTCTGGCCTCTCGTGCTTCTAATAGGGCTTCTTTACCGGTGTTGGTGATGAGAAAGATGCGCTTTCTTCTTCCCCCGCGTTGATCTGAGGCACCACCCATTTCCGACTTAACAAAGCCTTTTTCTTCCAGGCGATACAGGGCAGTATGCACTGAGCTCATATTAACCGACCGGCCCAGCTCTGCTTCAATGACGTTGGTGATTGACATGCCGTATGCCTGACCATGCTGTACGGCTACTATTAAAAGTACTGTTTCCTCAAACTCGCCTAGTTGATATTTTCTTGTCATTCCTATTAGTTACGGATTCGTAAAACTAATAGAAAAATAATTACTTACCCATTTGTAAAAGATATTATTTTTAAAGACGGCTTTGAAGCACGTTAGGGGCTGTTTAGGTCTCCGATGGATTCAATCGCTTCCATTCTCCCATGGCAATTTTGACCTCTCCATAGGTATATTCATCGCCCAGTTGACTTTTGATTTCGGTGAGACTACTGGTTTCAGGAGTGATAAGACTTAGGATATTATTGAGTTTTTGCTCGTCCATCAGTTCTGTGGCTTTGATCTCCCCGGTCTCTACATACAGACAGAGATGTCCTTCAATGGTGGTATAGGCGAGGTTTCTTTCATCAGCAATTTCTGCGATGCTCTTGCCTTCCTTGAACAGTCCAAAGCTAATCTCCCGGGTAGGTGTTTTGTCTTTGAGCTTAGGTGTTTTGGGAATGATGGTTTCTTTGAGCAAGTCCTGAACATCCTGCTTAGTCGGTGTTTTGCCTTCAGCGAGCATTTGTATCAACAGCCTCGATCTGAGTAGGGCCATTTGTTGGGCAAAGAGCAATTCCTTCAGCTCCTTCAATTCCTTGCGGTAGCTCTTAAGCCTGGTCTTGTCTTTCAGGTTTTTATCGTGATGGCTGATAGACTCATGAGCTGTTTGTAGCAAGGGCTTAAAGTAGTCGCAGGCTTTGTCTACCCTTTCGGCCAGTTTGTGGAGGTCTTGTTCTTCATAGATGATTTTATAGGCCTGACTTTGAAAACCTCTCCCTACCTTTTCCATGGCAAGAATGGGCTCGGATAACTCCTGTGTCCAGCTTAGGAATTGCTGCTTAATGGAGCGATTTTCCTGCTTGTCGAATCCTGATATATGGATTTTCAGTGACAGAGCCAGTTGTCCAAAGTCGAAGTGTCGCTTGATGAGTTCATAGAGGTAGTCTTTTCGGTCATTCGCCAGTCGGTTCGAAAGTTCTTCCAGGCTGGGTTTGGCTTCATTAAAAGCTTTCATGGATGAAGCAATGTCGAACCCTTCGGTGGAGATTTTAGAAGAGAGTACCAGTCCATCCAGCGAGGTCAGCCTGGACAAGGCCACATAGACCTGACCCTGGGTAAAGGCACCGGAAAGGTCGAGGATGGCTTTCTCGAATGTCAGTCCCTGGCTTTTATGCACGGTGACAGCCCAGGCCAGTTTAATGGGGTAATGGGTGAAGCTTCCCATCAGCTTCTCGTCAATTTCATTCGTGTCCTTGTTCAAGGAGTAGCGCTTGTTCTCCCAGGTGTAGTAGGGCACGGCTACCTCTTTGCCATCTTCAAATTGTACGCTGATAGTGCCGTCAGTCAGTTTAGAAACATGGCCTATTTTTCCATTGAAAAACTCTCCCTGCCCGCTGGGGTCATTTTTGATAAACATCACCTGGGCGCCTTCTTTCAATACCAATTGTTCTGAAAGCGGATAGGCATTTTCCGGAAAGTCCCCGGTAATTTCAGCTTTGAATGTATGAGTCGGAGTGTCCAGTGCAGCCAGCCGTTCCTGATTTATACTGTCTGCTTTTCTGTTGTGCGTAGTCAGGTGTATATAGCCATCTTGCGCTTCCTGGTCAATATTTGGCCGATAGTACTGGTTCAGGAATTCGATATCGTCCCGGTTTTGTTTATTCTCCCTAAAGCGATTGAGCAGGGAGATAAACTGGTTGTCGCTCTGACGGTAAATTTTCTCCAGCTCCAGATGAACCAGTGGCTGACTGGCCAGGGCTTTGGCTTCGAAGAAGTAGGAGGAACGATAATAGGTTTTGAGGAGGTTCCACTCATCATCCTTGACCACAGGAGGTAATTGCAGTAAATCTCCGATGAACAGAATTTGTGCTCCACCGAAGGGAGTATTCTTTTGCCTTCTCAGGTGCCTGAGCATATGGTCTATGCAGTCCAACAGGTCTGCTCTGAGCATACTCACTTCGTCTATAATCAGCAGTTCCATTTCCCTGATCAGCTGTCTCTTACTACTGTTGAATCTGAGATTGGAGAACAGATTGTAAAGTGTGGTCACCTGTACATTGACATCGGGAGGAACTATGCGTTCGGGCAGAAAGGCCCCGAATGGAAGTTGTAGCAAAGAATGCAGGGTAACTCCTTCTGCATTGATAGCGGCTATACCGGTGGGAGCGGCAACAATGGTCTTTTTATGGGTATGCTGAACAATGTACTTGAGAAAGGTAGTTTTACCTGTACCGGCTTTACCTGTAAGGAAAATATGGCGATCGGTACTATTGACATAATCGGCTGCTACCTGGGCAATATCGTTCAGCTTGTCGGTCATATTGATTTGTAAATTATCAATTTACTTATTAAATATTTTAATTTAAAAATAAGAATTGGCTTATGTTCGCAAACTGCAGATTTTAGCTTGTACAGGCAATGAATTCGCAGATGATCTATTCCTAAAGGTTCTGGTTAGGTTGCGTTACCTTTGTGGTGATTATCTTTATGGCTTTGATGATAGCCTTAATGGCCTGATATGAAATGTTCCAGTGGTAAATATCAATACATGAGTGAGGATCTGGCAGAGACTGCCCTGATCGATCAGCATATCTACAAAGGCTTTCTTCCGCATGAAGGTCCACAGAACGTCTATGAGTGCCAAACCTGCGGATACTGGCATCTTACTTCAAAAGCTCCCTCACGCAATGAGCGTTTACAGGAAATGATTGACTCGGGAGAGATGAAGAGAAAGCAGGTAGCCAGCCGCTGGGAAAGAGGTTTCTAAAAAGTAATATGGATTGCTTTTGCCTGCCTGAGGAATTGACTAAATTTTGAGTCAATTTATTAAACACACAATTATGTCAAATCCAAGTTACAATCAACTTCAACAGACGTTTGCGCTTAATTGGTTATCCAATTCGCTGTCTAATGTTAAAAACACTCCGGCACAGCTTCAGAAAGAAGCAGAGAAAAGTATCCCGGCCGTTTTGAAAGATCCTGAATCAGTTCAACTCATTGGTGAGTGGTCGGTGGTTTGGGGGCCAGTCATGTTTTCCAATAAGGATAATGGCAACAAATCGGTAGCGGACAATACCATGTTCCTTGCCAAGAGTGCCAGTCAGAATACGTATGTATTGTCCATCGCAGGTACAAACCCCATCTCTCCTTATGGCTGGTTTATTGAAGATTTCAATACCGGAACCACTCAGGTCTGGCCATTCAGTGCGGATGCTGCCAGCCAGGGGGTGAAAGTGTCTACCGGTACTTATGTGGGTATTCAACACTTGCTGCAAATGCAGAGCAATGGTCAATCAGTGGTCGATTATCTGAGCAGTATTTCTGCTGCTGCCAGCCAGCAAACAGAGCTTATTGTCACCGGCCATAGCCTTGGTGGTGCTTTATCGGCTTCTTTGGCTTTGGGGCTCAAAGGAATGCAAACGGCTACTTATGACTTCAAATGCATCAATGCCAGTGGAAGTGCCAATGGTCAGTCGATGAGCATCGGTTCATGGGATTCTAAGTTGAATTTCATCGTCAGTGCTTTACCAACAGCAGGAGCGACTCCGGGCAACAAGGCTTTTGCTTTCTTCTATGATCAGGAATTGGGTTCCAGAACCATTAGAATATGGAATAGCATAGATGTTGTGCCGCACGGCTGGCAAAAGGACATGATGCTGGAAGCTCCACATTTGTATTATCCTCATGTGAAGCCCAATGCTGCTGTACTGGCACTGACTAACCTGGCCCTGCTCAATTCCATGAAAAGCGGTGAGGACTATGTACAGATCATGGAGCAGGTGGCAGGCTTACAAAGTGCTGTGAACATGCAGATCATCAGTCCTACCGCTGTAGCTGATCTTTTAAAGACTATGGGTGAAGGTGAGATCACTAAGATTCTCACTTTTGTGGCCAACAATATTCTGAATGTGATTCCGGATAATGATCCTGACAAGAAATGGCTGGAAATGTTGAAAGGTCCGGTTATCAACGTGTTGGCTAAGGTCATTCTTGCGAAGTTCACAGGGACCATTTCCCAGGATATTATCAATATGCTGCCGAAGGGTATCGTGGCATACCTGGAGAAGATTTATGCCTTCTTTAACAACCTGTTCCTCTTTTTGGTACAATTGGGCTATCAGCATGTGCAGGCCTACCTACAGTTGATGGAGGTCACGGCCTTTACCAATGTCATGACAAAGTATAAGCCACAGTCGGCCTAAGTACTTTTCAGAGCGAATGATCTTCAACTTATTGCTTACTTTGTTTTCGGTTAAATCGGGAAACATCTGAAGTATGAGATCATTCGCTTTCTTTTTATGTCTTTTTGTTCTGGCTTCTGGTCTTTTGGCGCAGGAGAGGCCGTCTACAGCAGCCAGTAATGTACAGGTCATTGAAAAGCCATTTCATATTCCGGGCCTGAACAGGGAAAGGCAAATCCGGCTGTACCTTCCACCAGGCTATGCCGATTCCAACAAATCATATCCGGTGCTTTATATGCACGATGGACAGAATCTGTTCGATAAGGCTACTGCTTACATTGATGAATGGGGAGTGGATGAGGTGCTGAATGAGCTTTATGAAGAGAAAGGCTTTGAACTCATTGTGGTAGGCATCGACAATGGTATGGCCGATCGAATTCATGAGTTGACTGCCTGGGATCATGAAAAACATGGTAAAGCAGAAGGGCAGGCTTATATGGACTTTATCCTGAATACCGTCAAGCCATATATCGATCAGGAATACCGAACCATTTCTGACAGAAAGGGGACTGCTATTATGGGTGGATCTTTAGGCGGATTGATTTCGCACTATGCCATTTTCGAATATCCGGAAATCTTCAGCAGAGCGGGTATCTTCTCTCCAAGCTTTTGGTGGGGTGAGGGACCTTTCAATCAGGTGCGTGAGCAGACTTTGCCTGAAGACGCTAAAATGTACTACATCGTGGGGGCTAAAGAGCCTCCATCAATGACGGAGTCTTTTGAGCAGATGATTGAACTACTGAAAACGGAAGGACTGGAAGATCAGATTCAGTGGAGAATTGATGCGGAGGGCGGGCATAATGAACGTTCCTGGAATGCCCAGCTGAGAGAAGCCCTCTCCTGGCTATATAGCCTTGAATAAAAGCTTCCAATCGTTAGTCGATCTCTTATATTTGCGCCAAAATCATTCTTTTGAAGAACTAATCCCGTCAGGGTATCGTTTTTCCGATTCTACAAATCGACTAAATGGCAATCATTAAACTGGCTTCTTACCTACCTGAGCGTTTCATTTATTTTTGGTTCAGGGCACTGGGCGGCTTTGCATTTTACATACTGAAGTACAGAAGAGAGGTCGTTCGCACCAACCTGAAGAGCGCATTCCCCGACTTTCCAGAAGAGAAGATCAGGTCTCTCGAAAAGGCTTTTTACTTCCACTTTACAGAGGTTTTTGCTGAATTTATCATTGCCTACAGGTTCACAAAGTCTGATTGGGAAGAAAGGTGCAAACTGATCAATCCTGAACTGTTAAGAGATGAATTGGATAAAGGTCAACCCGTTGTATTGTTATCCGGCCATATGGCTAACTGGGAGTGGCCTGCTCATTCTATCAGTAGGCTCATGGGCTATCCCATGGAATTCCTGTACAAGCCGATTAAGAATCAGAAGTATGAGGAAATCATGCATAACCTCAGAACCCGCCACGGTGGACGTGCTATTCCAAAAGACACGGCCAGCAGAGAGATTATCAAAAGAAAAGATGAACCAAGGGTCATTGGTTTTATCGCTGATCAGGTACCGAGTATCGGTACTGAAAAGCGTTGGGTCGACTTCCTGAATAAGGAGACGGCTTTCTATGTAGGAGCAGAGCGAATAGCCATGGCCATTCAGTATCCGGCTTTCTTCTGCGACACCAGGCGCATTGGCCGGGGTAGGTATGAGGTTACTTTTCACTCTGTGGCTCAACCGCCATACTCTGATCAACCGGGAATTATAGAGACTTATGCCGGACTGCTTGAAAAAGCCATTCAAAACAGTCCGGGCGATTATCTATGGTCTCATAAGCGCTGGAAGTACACCAGAGAAGAGGCGGAAGCGGTTACCTCTGCCTAATTATTCATCTCTTAATATTTCAGCAGGATTTTGTCTGGCCGAGTTCAATGAATGGAAGCCAATCGTTAACCAGGCAATGACAAAAGACATGCAACCTACTGCTACGAAGACCCAGATATTGAGTGGAGTCTTATAGGCAAAATCGGACAACCATCCTTTAACAAACCAATAGGCTAAGGGGCTGGCAATGAGTATGGCAATCAGGATGAGGATAGAGAATTCCCTGGTGAAAGCCGCAATCAGCTGCTGTGCCGAAGCTCCTAAGACTTTCCTGATACCCAATTCCTTCTTGCGCTGTTCCGAAGCAAAGGCGGATAGCCCGAATAGTCCGAGGCAGGCAATGACGAGCGCCATAACGGTGAAGATATTCAGAATCTGTCCCATTCGCTGCTCTGTTCTGAAACTGGCTTCAAAAAGCTGATCCATAAAAGAGTACTCGAAAGGTATGTTGGCATTGAATTCACTAATCTCTGCCTTAATGTCTTTCAGGTTAGCGTCCAGAGCGGCTTTGGTATTAACCTGTTGAGGGTTCAATCGAACTGAAAGGTAATTCTTGTTGATGTTCCACATCTTGTCATTGTCATTGTGAATGATCATCAATGGAACAATGTCATACCTTACACTATTGAAGTTAAAGTCTTCCATTACACCTATAACTTCAAACAGGGCCTGAGTACTATTAGGGAAAGTAATGTGCTTGCCAATAGGAGAGTTTTCAGGAGAGGCAGGATATTCCCAGCCCAATGCTTTAATGGCTGAAACATTAAGTAGGATTTTATATCGGTCTGTGCCCCTGGTTTCATCGAAGTTTCTTCCTTCCAGAATATTCACGCCCAGCATATCGACATACTCTTCGTTACACCTGATTCGATTCAGGGTAATGGCCTCGGTTTCGGGACCAAAAGCTTTGTATTTGTCTTCATTGAAAACTGCCGGAGGGGTCATGTCTGAAATACCCACTTGTTCAATGGCAGGATTATTCTTGAGTAGAGTTTGTAGCGTTTCCTGCTGCTCAGAGCTCAGCATTTCCATATTATGGATCTGCAATACATTCTGGTTGTTGAATCCAAGGTCGACCTTGGAGACATAGTTCAGTTGCTTTTGCACGAAGAAGGTGGAAACAATAAGCGCTACAGAAATTGTGAATTGGGTAATGATTAATATGTTTCTAAGCATGCTGCCCTTAAAGCCGCTACTCAATTTGCCTTTCAGTACTTTCACCGGGCTGAAAGAAGAAAGGTAGAAGGCTGGATAACTACCCGCTGCAACTCCCAGTACCAAAATGAATGTAAGAACCAATCCCATTGCCTGTGGGTCAGATAAATAAGGATGCAGGCTGAGTTCAGTATCAGCAATCAGGTTGAAGGCATCGAGAGAAACCTCGGTAATGACTATAGCCAGTATGGTTCCACAGGCCACATACAATACAGACTCAAAGATGAATTGTCTGATCAATGAGCTTTTTTCCGAGCCCAATACTTTTCTAATGCCTACTTCTTTGGCTCTGTTGGCTGATTTGGCCGTTGAAAGATTCATGAAGTTGATACTGCACAGAACAAGGATCAAGACGCCTACGGCAGAAAATATCTGAACATATAAGATGTTGCCGGCAGGACCAATGCGGTTGCCGCTTGGTGGAGATTTTACATAGACCTCATTGAGTGGCTGAAGCTCTAGTGTCCATTGTTTGTCTTTGATATATTCATCATAAGTCTGTCCAAAAACATTTTCAATTTCCTGAGTGGCCCATTTTGGGGGAATGGATTGAATTTTGTTTTCCAGGGCAGTGACATTCACATCAGGGCCAACCAGTCCATAAGTGACAAAGGTCGTCCAGATCCATTGATGCTGTCTTTGCCTGATGTTATCAAAGGAAGTCATGGAAAGCAGCATGCTGAACTGAATGTGTGAATTGGTAGGAATATCTTCTAATACTGCGGTCACCTGGAATGATTTATTCTCACCAGATTGATTAACCACCAGTGTCTTTCCTATGGCTCTGTTGGTTCCAAAGTATTTGATGGCCGTTTCTTCTGTCACTACGACACTGCCTGGTAATTCAAGAGCTGTTTCGAGATTTCCTTCCAGCTTTGGAAAGTCGAACAGTTGAAAGAAATTCTGCTCTGCAACGTAGGCAGTACTTTCTGTAAATGAGACCGGTTGTTGACCTTCCGGTTGATAGTTGATAACCATTTCACCCGGAGTGTGTACACGGGTCACTTCTTCAAATTCAGGAACATCAGACCTTAATGCAACAGCCAGGTTAGGACCGGTGGAGGCAAAGGATTCATTCCAGTCTCCCCAGATCATTGGTTGGTTTATTCTATATACACGATCGCCTTTGCTAAAGAAATTGTCATAGCTGTACTGGTTGATAACATAGAGAGAGATCACTAGGGTGGCGGTGATACCAATGGAAAGGCCCAGAATGTTAAGTAAAGAAAATTGTTTGTGCCTGATGGCATTGCGCCAGGCAATGACGAACATGTTTTTGAGCATAGGTCTAAATTAAATATTCCACCAGCTTATGCCAAGGAGTATGCCAAAGCTCTATCTGTCTTTAGAGCCTGCAAAGGCCGATTGGACAGCCATAGTTGGTTAGCTAATGTTCTTTGCAGGACGATAGTGTTCGCTGGCGGTCGGTTGTGTCTTGTACAATATGGAATTTGGGAAAATAAAAATGCCGTACCTGTCGAGGTACGGCATTTTATGTAATGCACTATCGTAAATTTTATTTACCCAACAGTTCGGTACTTCTTTTAATGAAGTCTGTAAGGGCTTTGCCTTCGAGAAGACCTTGCGAAAGCATGGCCAGGTCTACTGCCTGCTTGGCCAACCCTTCTTTGGCATCATCGGCATCGGCTTTAAGAATCTTATCGGCCAGGGGATGATTTCCGTTTACGGTTACATCATACGTGTCTGGCATGGCGCCAAACATATTGAATCCACCGCCTCCGGTAGCCTGCATTTCCTTCATTCTTCTCATGAACTCAGACATGGTGATAGTTACCGGGGCATCATCAGGAGAAAGTGCTTCTACTTCCACTTTGAAATTGCCATCGGCAACAGCCTTAGTGTAAACTTCTTTCAGACCTTCTTTCTGCTCATCGCTTAGTACCAGCTCACGCTTTTCGTCTTTATCGATCAGCTTGTTCAGGTTTTCAGAGTCTACCCGCTTAATCTGGGTTTTCTCCAGCTTCATCTCCATGTGGTTGATGAAATGGCTGTCGATTGGTGAATCGAATACCAGTACATCGTATCCTTTATCCTGAGCCGCTGAAATAAAGGCATCTTGCTTAGCCGGATTGTTGGCATAAAGCCAGACTCTGTTTTTGTCTTTATCGGTTTGGTTAGCCTCAATATGCGCTTCGTATTCTTTCAGCGTAAAGCACTTGCCGTCCACATTTTTCACTAAAGCATAGTCTGTTGCCTTCTCATAGAACTTCTCTTCTGAGATCATTCCGTATTTCACAAACAGGCCAATATCGTCCCACTTCTTCTCATAAGACTCACGCTCTTTTTTGAAGAGTTCACCCAGCTTATCAGCTACTTTCTTGGTGATGTAAGTGTTAATCTTCTTCACATTTCCATCGGACTGCAGGTAACTTCTCGATACGTTCAATGGAATATCGGGAGAGTCAATAATACCGTGGAGGAGCATTAAGAATTCAGGCACAACGTCTTTTACTTCATCCGTAATGAATACCTGACGTGAATACAGCTGAATCTTGTTCTTCTGCATTTCGAAGTCATTCTTCAGCTTAGGAAAGTAGAGAATTCCGGTAAGTTCGAAGGGGAAGTCTACATTCAGGTGAATCCAGAAAAGCGGATCTTCCGAGAATGGATAAAGCTCTTTGTAGAACTTCAGATAATCTTCATCGGTGAGGTCGGTTGGCGACTTAGTCCAGATGGGAGAAGTATTGTTGATGATATTATCCTTTTTAACGGTCTTGTATTTCTTCTTACCGTCTTTGTCTTCTCCGTCTTCAACAGACTCTTCTTTTTCACCAAACTTCACTTCTACCGGAAGGAACTTAGCGTATTTGTCAAGAATGCCCTGAATTCTCTGATCTTCCAGAAACTCCTCAGAATCTTCATTGATATGCAGGGTAATGGTTGTTCCCCGGCTTTTTCTTTTTCCGGCTTTGATCTCAAATTCGGTGCTGCCATCACAAATCCATTTGGCAGCTTCTGCACCTTCCTGATAGCTCAATGTGTCAATCTCTACCTTACCGGCCACCATAAAGGCAGAATAGAAGCCCAAACCAAATTTACCGATGATCTCCTTGGCATCTCCCGCATCTTTGAATTTCTCAACGAACTCTGTAGCTCCTGAGAAAGCGATTTGGTTGATGTATTTTTTGATCTCTTCGGCAGTCATACCAATACCGTTGTCTTTAATGGTAATGGTCTTTTTCTTTTTGTTTACCTCTACTTCTACACGGGTTTCACCAAGGTCTCCCTTGTATTCACCTAAAGAGGCCAGACGTCTTATTTTCTGTGTGGCGTCTACGGCATTGGCTACCAATTCTCTCAAGAAGATTTCATGATCAGAGTATAAGAACTTCTTAATGATCGGGAATATGTTCTCGGTATGTATCGAGATCGTACCTTTCTCTTGCATAACGTTTTGTCAGTTTTTTTCCAGCAGCCCAGAAAATCAAATGCCATACCAATCGACAAAGAGTGACATGCTGACAGACTTTGTACCGAAAAGTCAGGGTGAGTCAGAAAATCGTATGAATTCAGTTGATGCAGACTAAGTGTAAAACCGTAGTGAAAGTGTTTTCTGACTGTTACAACCAATGTATTTTTAAAAGTGTCACTTGATTGATACAGAAAATAACATGAACATTGTGCCATTGGCTTAATGCTCAAAGCCTATTAAAGAGAGAGAATTATGAAAATGAAGAAGTGGATAGCCGGAGTATTGGCCCTCAGTCTCATGGGGTGTTTGAATACAACTGATGATACACCAGATTATGATCCGTTGGCTCAACTTGAATTAGATATCGCTGCTATTGACAGCTATCTGAACGAGAACAACATTACCGCAGAGGTAGATGAAGGAACTAAGATACGTTATGTAATCCAGCAGACAGGTAATGAGGTAAATCCCGGAGCCGCTGATTTTGTATCGGTGGATTATGAACTGTATGACCTGGAGAATAATCTACTCGACACCAGTATAGAATTAGTGGCAAGAGATGGCGGTATCTATAATGAGAACAGGGATTATGCGCCTTTACAATTTCAAATTGGTACCAATAGTGTAATCTCAGGGTTTCAGTATTCAACCATGTTATTGGAAGAAGGAGGAAAGGGTGATTTCTATGTGCCTTCTGTCTGGGCGTATCAGAATATTGGTCAGGGTAACATTGGTCCCAATGAAAATCTAATCTTTAAGATTTCTTTGCTGAAGATTAATCCTTAAAAGAGAATTTAAGTTTATAAAAAAAGCAGCTTCAATTACGAAGCTGCTTTTTTTATGAATGCTTTTTAGTTCTCTACCTGATTCTATCTACACTTTTTACCAGCTTTTCGTCTTTACGGATAAAGCGGTTGGCGATGATGTTCAATAGCATAGCCCCTGCAGGCAGGTAAAAACCCAGTGATATGGCTCCCTGACCTTCGATAAGGCCTTCATATTGATATATTTTATAGTAGGAGATACCCAATGTTGCGGCCATGATTAGTGCATTGAGTGCACCTAGCTTCATCTGATTGAGTCGGTTTCTAAACTGCAGTACAGAAAATATAGCAATGAGAGCTGCAATAATAGACAATGCCCCGATATACCAGGTGCCATCCTGTCTGACGATGGTGTCATCGGAAAGATCACTTACCGTACCGGCCGTTTCAATCACTTTCATATTCATGGTAGTGAGCGTTACCACGGTTTGATCATCTGCACTTTTTTCACCCCAGAGATAATAGGCGTTCGTCATACCCATTAATACGGCAACACCAAGAAGAAATAGAGTTTGAATACGCTGAATCATGATCTTTTGAATTTGGAGGCAAATATAGTAAAGCTATTGAAGTGACTTGATCTAATCTTAAAATTAAGCATTAAGGTCACGATGGGTCTCGGTTTTAGACGACAGGCTTTTGGTTAAGATGATCATTTTCTCATTTACATCTCTATTTCTGTTGTTGAAATATTTAACTCATAAAGTATTATGAAATATTAATAAAACAATATAATATAGATTTAGTATTCTGTTACAGCACAGATGAAGTATTAAGAAAAAATCGTGTTTGGTCTTTGTCGGACTGATACTTCTCATTCTCAGCTGCAGTTACTGCTCGTGTTTGTGGGGAAAAATGAGCGGTGACAAAGGGGCGCCTTCAATGAAACAATATGTTTTCTAATGAAAGTAGAAATCCTTGGGGTGATTTCTGCTTCGGTGTCTGGCTATGCGTGAATGAATAAGTAATGCGGTAAGAAAGACGAAGGCTTGTGTTGTAAAGAAACGGGTTGTTAATGTTTAGGGCGGGAGTCCGAGTGCTCCTGCTCTTTTATTTTCCTCATTCAGCAGTAATTGAGCCCTTATTTTTCAGGCTTGGAATTAATTAAGTTAATTCGCAGGGTCAAATCCCTAGGAGTATCAACTGAATGCGCTGTTTTCTTGAAATCGCTTACAATGGCTCTCACTATCATGGCTGGCAACGTCAGGCCAATGCGCATACCGTGCAGGAGGAGATTGAACAGGCACTTTCCAGGATGATGGGTCAGCCTGTCGATATTACAGGAAGTGGTCGCACCGACACAGGTGTACATGCCAAACAGCAGGTAGCCCATTTCGATACAGATTCCAGTCTTGCGCTGGAGCAAATCCAATATAAGCTTAATGCCATGCTACCTCCCGATATCGCCATATCTGCCTGTCGTGAGGTAAAGTCAGAAGCCCATGCGCGTTTCGATGCTCAGGAACGAGGCTATCATTATTATATCCATCAAAAGAAAGATCCTTTCCTCGATGGTCAAAGCTATTACTTTAGCCAGTCGCTTCATGTTGAGCTCATGAATATAGCTGCCGAAAAGCTATTGGGAAGGCAGGACTTCGAGAGCTTTAGCAGGGTGAAGACAGAAGTAAATAATTTCATTTGTGAAATATTTACCGCGAAATGGTTTTGGGAGAACGATCAGTTAGTTTTCAACGTTAGGGCAAACAGGTTTCTAAGGGGAATGGTTAGAGCGCTTGTGGGAACACTGCTGGAAGTAGGGCGAGAGAAACTAACTGTTGAGGATTTTGTTAGTATCATTGCGGCTAAAGACAGGACTAAAGCCGGTAGGGCTGTACCACCCCATGGCCTTTACCTCTCAGAGGTTCAGTATTTGGAAGATATTTATTGTTGACATTGGAAAAGGAAAAAGCCAAAGTAAAGAGCGGGAATTTAGTGGACTTTAAGGTGTTGAAGCGTCTGTTTCAATATGCAAGGCCTTATATCAAACAATTCTACCTGCTCGTATTTCTTACCATATTTCTGGCTGTTCTAACACCCATCAGACCCATGTTGGTGCAAAGAGCCATTGACCGTTATGTGCCCAATGGGGACTATGATGGTCTGGTTTTAATGATCAGCATTCTTATAGGTCATCTGATTCTTTTAGCAGTTGTTCAATATTCTCATACCTATTTATCAGGCTGGGTGGGGCAAACCATTATCCGGGATATCAGGATTAAGCTTTATAATCATCTCGTTAGACTCAAGCTTAAGTTCTTTGACAAGACACCTATTGGTAGGTTGGTCACGCGAAATGTTTCAGATATAGAAACTCTTTCCAATGTCTTTAGTGAAGGCATTGCTGCTCTAATCGGAGATCTGCTTCAGTTGATCTTCCTTATGGGCTTCATGTTTGCCCTGGACTGGAGATTGACCCTGGTAAGCCTTTCAACGCTACCGTTGCTGATCTTCAGTACTTATGTATTTAAGGAGAAGATTAAAGTTACTTTCAATGAGGTGCGCAATGCTGTCTCCAACCTCAACTCATTTGTTCAGGAACATGTAACAGGCATGAACATCGTTCAGATTTTCAATGCTGAGAAAAGAGAGATGAATAAGTTTGAAGAGATTAACGGAGAGCATCGCAAGGCACATATCCGCTCTGTATTGTATTATTCTATCTACTTCCCGGTTGCTGAGATCATACAGGCCATAGCCATTGGAATGGCCGTTTGGTATGGAGCACGTGGAATTCTGGTCGATACCAGCGCAGGTCCCGGAGTGATCATCGCCTTTATCATGTACATTCAGATGTTCTTCCGTCCCATCAGAATGATTGCAGACAGGTTCAATACACTGCAAATGGGTATTGTAAGCTCAAACCGTATTTTCGACTTGCTTGACAATGATGAGCATATGTCCAATGAAGGAGATTATGCGCCTGAAGAAATCAAGGGTGCTGTTGAATTCAAAAAGGTCTGGTTTGCCTATAATGAAGAGGACTATGTACTCAAGGATATTTCTTTTGAGGTGAAAGAAGGGGAAACCGTGGCTCTGGTAGGGGCTACCGGTGCTGGTAAGTCTTCAGTCATCAATTTGCTGTCTCGTTTCTATGAAATCAACAAAGGAGATATTCTGGTTGATGGGGTTAACCTCAATGAGTATGATCTAAGTGCTTTGAGAAGTCACATTGGAGTAGTTCAGCAAGATGTCTTCCTGTTCTCAGACACGATTAGGGAGAATATTACATTGGGAAACCCGGACATCACAGACGCTAAAATATCAGAGGCCGCTGATCTGGTGGGTGTTAAGAAAATTATAGACCGACTGCCGGGTGGTTATGATTATAATGTAATGGAAAGAGGTTCAACTCTTTCTGTAGGACAGAGACAACTGATCTCTTTTGTGAGGGCCATGGTATATGATCCTAAGATCATTGTGCTGGATGAGGCTACCTCTTCAGTAGATACAGAAACAGAAGAACTTATTCAGAAGGCTATTGAGGTGCTAATGAAAGGTAGAACATCTATCGTGATTGCTCACAGACTTTCTACCATTCAGGGAGCAGATAAAATCATCGTGCTCGACAAAGGAGAGATCAAGGAAATAGGAACGCATCAGGAATTATTGGAGAAGGAAGGTTTCTATTCCAAACTATATAATATGCAATACAAAGAAGTGGCTGCCATATGAAACGCAAAGGATTAATTATCTCAGGCTTGATAGCTTTTGTTCTGATTGTAGGTGCCTACCTCTATCTGGGTGGATTGAATAAGGTGGATTATTCTATAGAGAATGTAAGCGACTATAACTTAGTAGGTGTACTCTATCAGGGTGAAGGTGATAGTCCTGAAATTGAGCAAGCATTCTTCGAAGCTAAAGATTATATCGAAGCCGGTAGGTTCAAAGGTGTATTGACCATTGTCCACTACAATGATACTACACTGGCGGAGGAAGAGCTAAAGATGTTTATTGGCGTTAAGTTAGAGTCGGGAACTTCAGACCTTCCTGCAAACTACAGTCGTTTGAGTATTCCGGCTAGCAATGCTGTAAGAGCACAAATCGAGGCACACAATGTTGTGATGCCCAGCCCGGCAACCATTGAGGCAAAAATGAGGGAAACTGCTGAAGGTGCCCGATTGGAATTACAGAACTTCACTATTGAACAATATATTTCTGAGAACCTGCTGATTATTGAGATGCCTGCTAAATAGGCCTAATCCCAAACAAATTTCCAGCTGCCATCTGCTTGTCTTTTCCAGACGGTATGAAAGATGCCTTTAGATTCCTGAGCATTTCCGGTTGAATCAGTTACTGTTAAAGTGTACTCACCATAGGTGTATCCAAGATCTCCTGAGTTAGCCACATCCACAAAGTCAGGTTTCCAGCTTAAGCTGAATTGATTAGGGTTGGAGTTTGCTGCCTGAAAATAGGTCTCCATTGCTCCATAACCTTTGATCAACTGATTGTTGCGCATCATTACGCCATTATCGGCAGAATAAGCCAAAAAGGCGGCTGGAATACCATCAGCGATGGCCATGTCGGAAAAGGCTTTTTCAGTGTCTACAATTTCCTGTTTCCACTTTTCAATATTGGTCACATTGTTCTTCTGGCAGGAGAGAACAGCCAGGAATAAAATCAAAAAAGCATACTTCTTCATGGTACCCGGGTTTAGCACCTGTAAGTTGAGAAACTACCGACAAAAACGGGGTGAGTTTATTGCTAATTTCAGTCTGTTAAACAGACTCCTCCTGTTTCAACTGTTTGTCATAGAGCTCCTTGTAAACTCCTCCCTTGGCCAGCAGCGACTCATTGGTGCCCTGCTCAATGATCTTACCATCATCCAGTACAATGATTTTATCAGCAAGCTTGGCGGAAGATACTCTATGAGAAATAATCACGGTGGTTCTTCCTTTCATAATTCTCGACAGACTATTGAGAATGGTGTTTTCCGTATTGGTATCCACCGCAGAAAGGGCATCATCTAAAATCAGGACTTTTGGGTTCCTGACAATGGCCCTGGCAATGGATGCTCTCTGCTTTTGACCACCGGAGAGGGTAATTCCTCTTTCTCCCAGCATGGTCTGTAATCCCTTAGGGAAGTCAGTGATGTTGTCGTACAAGTCTGCATCCTTGGCTGCCTGTACTACTTCATCAAGGCTGATGTTATCGCTTCCAAAAGCAATGTTATTTTGGATGGTGTCTGAGAAAAGGAAGATATCCTGAGGAACATAACCCATCTGGTTTCTCAGGTTTGAAATGTCATAAGCTCTGATGTCCTTTCCGTCAACTGTAATCGAACCCTGCGAACTATCATATAAGCGGAGCATCAGGTTGGCAATGGTACTCTTGCCTGAGCCTGTAGTACCGATAATGGCAATAGACTCACCCGCCTTTACATCGAAGGAGATATTATCAAGCGCCTTAATGCCCGAGTCTGGGTAAACGAAACCAACGTTTTTAAATGAGACATCTCCTTTTAAATCCCTTTGGAGGTTTTCAGTACTAACAATATTGTTCTTCTCTTTCAGGAATTGATTGATTCGTTTTTGAGAAGCAGCAGCTCTTTGGTTGATACTCGTAATCCAGCCCAGCGCAGTTACCGGCCAGGTAAGCATGTTAACATAGATGACGAACTCGGCAATGTTACCGTAAGTGATCTCACCTTTAATTACCTGGCTTCCTCCAATGTAAATGGTCAGCAAAACACTCAGACCAATAAGGGCCATGATTAAGGGGAAGAAGAGCGCATTTACAAATGTGAGTCTTAGCGATCTGTATTTGTACTTTTCACTTTCAGCAGCAAACTTGGTAGCCGAGTCTTTTTCCCTTACAAAAGCTTTCAATACACGTATACCTGAAAAGGCCTCTTGCACTGAGGTAGAAAGGTCGGAAAGGCTTTCCTGAATCTTCTCAGAACGCTTATTGATGACATTATTAACGAAATATATACTCAGGGAAAGTACCGGTAATGGAAGTAATGCATAAATAGTAAGTTCCACATTCACCTTGAGCATTTCGTAAATCACCATAGGGAAAAGCACCAATAGGTTGATGCCATACATGATTCCCGGTCCCAGGTACATTCTCACCTGACTTACGTCTTCAGAGATACGGTTCATCAGGTCGCCCGTGTTGTTCTTTCTGTAGAAGCTTAGTGGCAGGTTCTGGTACTGCTCAAACACTTCATTCTTGAGATCATATTCGATTTTACGAGACATGACAATGATCGTCTGCCTGACCAAAAAGAGGAAAAAACCTCTCAGGAAGGCCATGAGTATCATTATTGCACCCAAAATAAGCACACCTACTTCCAGTCTGTCGAAGACAGATTCACTCATGCCGCTACCTTCAAACAGGCGATATACCTTGAAGCTGTCGGTAACGTAATCAATGGCATAGCGTACAACCTTAGCGGGCCATACACCAAAATAATTGGAAATGACGAGGAAGATAAAGCCCAGAATTAGTAGGTGCTTGTACTTGTACAGGTATTTATTAAGGTGCTTGAGTTCTTTCACGGTTATCTTAACAGCAGTGCTTTGCTAAAGGTTGCCGGCAATGTGAAAACCTTAGAAGATGTCGATCTTTTGGTTACTTTTGCGGCTGTGGCTCAAAGCATGCAAGCCGCGGCAAATATAAAGTAAACTATGTTATGAATGTAATGGAAGAAGTTAAGTCCGGGGAGAAAGTCAGCAGTGTCTCGATTTTCAAGGAGGTAGCTAGCCTGGGTCATGAACAGGTGGTTTTCTGTAACGATGAAGCTACTGGTCTAAAAGCAATCATAGGAATTCACAATACAGTTTTAGGACCTGCTTTGGGAGGAACAAGGTTCTGGAACTATGCTTCTGAAGAAGAAGCGGTGATTGATGTGTTAAGGCTTTCAAGAGGAATGACCTATAAGGCGGCTGTATCAGGATTGAATCTTGGTGGAGGAAAAGCTGTAATTATCGGAGACCCTAAGCAATTGAAAAACGAAGCTTTCCTGAGAAGATTCGGAAAGTTTGTCAATAGTCTGAACGGTAAATACATTACCGCAGAAGACATGAATATGAAAACCAGTGACATGGAATACATTGGTATGGAAACCAATCATGTAACAGGTTTACCAATTGAAATGGGTGGAAGTGGAGACCCTTCTCCTGTGACAGCTTATGGTGTTTATATGGGCATGAAGGCAGCTGCTAAAAAAGCCTTTGGTTCAGATTCACTCACAGGTAAAAAGATTTCTGTACAAGGTGTAGGCCAGGTAGGTATGTACCTTGTAGAACACCTGACTAAAGAAAATGCACAGGTTTTCATTACCGATATCAATGAAGACAGGCTGGCTAAAGTTTCTAAAGCTAATGGAGCAACCGTGGTAGGAATGGATGAAATCTATGATCTAGATGTAGATATCTATGCCCCTTGTGCCATGGGAGCCACAATTAATGATAATACTTTGTCCAGATTAAAAGCCCAGGTAATTGCAGGCGCTGCCAATAATCAATTGGCTGATGAGAATAAGCACGGACATATGCTGGTAGATAGAGGTATGGTGTATGCTCCTGACTTTGTAATCAATGCAGGAGGTATAATCAACATCTCATCTGAACTGAAAGGTGCTTATAATAAAGAACAGGCTTACAGCTGGACTGAAAAAATATTTGATACCACCCTTAACATCTTCCGAGTAGCTGAAGAAGAGGGTGTTCCGACTCAGCAGGCAGCGATGAAAATCGCTGAAAAACGAATTGCTGATGTAGGAAACGTAAAACTTTCCTTATAATTAACAGCGAGTGGTTGGAAAAACCACTCGCTGCTGTTTATTTTAACGTTCTTATACATCTTGAAATGCTCAACCGGAGATCTCTTAGAGTGAAAGTAATGCAAACTTTGTTTGCACTGGGACAATGTAAGGAGGCCAATTTTAATATTGGACTCGCAGAAATAGAGGAGGCTTTTCAGCCTGATCTAAATTCAATGGAGCCCCAGGACAAAGTTCAGTTAAAGGCTGATGCCCGAAAGGCAAGGGCCTTATTGAATAACAAAGTCTATGGCGTAACGCTGAATGAAAGCGATGCCATGACAGAAAAAATAGAAGAAGTAGCTTCACTCGCTTACAAAAACTATCTGGACAATTCTAAAAAGGACTTTGAAAGGCTTAGAAAGGACATGATCCTGGATGCCGAGTCACTGGTTGACTACTTCCTCTGGATTATAGGTCTGCTGGTAACATGGTCAGACCTTAGTAAAACAGAAACCGACAAGAAACAGAAACTCACGCCTGAACGATTACTCAGTGGTGATTTCAATTTGTCCAAAAACCGGGTGATTGATTTCTTTAGAAATAGCTCCAAAGTTCAGGTGGCTATGGTCAAGAGAAATATCTCATGGGAGGAAGAGGAAGATAATTTCAAGAGCTGGTATAAAGAGATCGTCAAGAAAGACGAGACTTTCAGTGAGTATAGAAGAACACCCAATCCGACATTCGAAGACGACAAAAACCTTGTCGAATACCTGGTAAAAGATCTGATTTTTAAAACAGATGTGATTCTTTCATTCTTTGAGGAGAAAGATATTCACTGGAAGGAAAATAAGCAGATTGTCAGAAGTCTTGTAGCGCGTTCGATAAGAGATGTAGAGGAAGATTCTGACCCCAAGGGCTTCGAGCTTCCTGATTTTTCAAATAATTGGGAAGAAGATAAAGACTTCTTCGAACGTATTCTTGATAGTACCGTAGAGCATGATAAGGAATATGCTGAAATGATTGCCGGCAAAACCAAAAACTGGGAAGTTGACAGGTTGGCAAATACAGATCAGATCATCCTCAAAATGGCCATTGCAGAAATGCTGAATTTCAGGAATATCCCTGTTAAGGTCACCATTAATGAGTATATTGAGCTCTCAAAAAATTATAGCACTCCGAAGAGTAAGCAATTTGTTAATGGTATTCTGGATGTGATTTCAGGAGAGTTGAAAGAAAAAGGAGAGCTTAAGAAAACAGGTAGAGGACTTATAGACAATAAGTAATATGAATAGAGGGTCAAGCAATTTATTGGCATTTGTATTAGGAGCAGCAACCGGTGCTATTTTGGGAATTTTGTATGCTCCGGATAAAGGTTCGAACACCAGAGATAAGTTGAGCTATCAGCTGGATAAGTATAAAAAGCAGCTGGAAGACTTGTTGGAAGACCTGATCAACGGAAAAGTTGAAGTGTCTTCATCAGCTAAAGAGGAGAGTGAAAAAGTGGTTTCTGATGCAAGAAAGAAGGCTGAGCAGTTGTTAACAGATGTAGACGACCTTATCGGACAGATTAAATCAGGAGAAAAAGCATAAATTATCAATCATGAAAACTAAAATTTCTATTCTAAGCCTGGCAGCTGTAGTACTCATGCTATCAGGATGTGGTAATTCAGAAATGGAGAAAAGATTGGCTAATCTGGAAAGAAGAGTGAATCAATTGGAAAATGGCAATGTAGCCAGAAGTACTGTTACTCCATCTACAACAGCATCTTCACAACCAGTAGAGAGTAATATCTCTTCAGGAGCATCTTTCCAGTGGGAAAGCACTGTTCATAACTTTGGTACTATTCAGCAGGGTGAAGTAGTGAATTATACCTTCAAGTTTACCAACAATGGAACCGATGATCTGCAAATCCAAAGCACTTCTGCTTCTTGCGGATGTACAGTACCTAACCACACCAAGGAAGCAATTCCTCCAGGTGGAACAGGTGAAATCGTTGTAAGATTTGACAGTAAAGGAAAATCAGGTCAGCAGAGCCCTGTAATCACTGTAGTGGCTAACACTAATCCTAAGCAGGTGAGACTAAGCCTGAGAGGGTTCGTTCAAACCAATGCAGTACCTCAACCATAAGAAATAAATGATTTACGGAATTCTATTACAGACACAGGCACCACAAGGTGGGGGATTAGTGCAGCAGTTGATATTGTTTGGTGGCATTGCTCTGGTTTTCTACTTTTTCATGATCCGTCCGCAGCAAAAAAAGCAGAAAGATCAGAAGAAGTTTATCAATGAAATTAAGAAGGGAGACAACGTAGTAACCATCGGTGGCATGCATGGAAAAGTTTATGCACAAACTGATGATACCGTTACCATCGAAGTAGATAAGAGCGTAAAGCTTACCTTCGAGAAGTCTTCCATCTCACTAGAAGCCAGTAAAAGAGCCAATGAAAAAGGTTAGTCTTGAGTAAGGCTGAAGACATACTGGAAAAATTTAGAAAGTCTCTCAACGCACCAAGCACGAAAGACGAAAAAATAAAGGTGGTATTGATATGCATAGTCATATCAACCACCTTTTGGTTTTTTAATGCATTGAACAAAAATGATTATGTAACGCGAATCAACTATCCTGTATCTATTCAATTCGATCAGGATAAATTTGTGGCTACAGAGTCATTACCCAATCGAATACCTATTGAAGTGTCTGGTGGTGGCTGGGATTTGATGGCCCGCTACTTTGGGCTTAAGATGAACACCCTCAATGTTTCAGTAGACCCTGCCGAGCAAAAGTTTATACTTACCTCAACTTTAAGACCCGAAATTACACCCGGGCTTGAACCAATATCAATCAACTATTTTCTACAAGATAGTATTCGTCTTAAGATTGAACCTAAGGTTACTTCTGAAGTAGTACTGGCTTATGATACTTCCAGGATCAGCCTTGATCAGGATTATGTCATGGCTTCTCAGGTACGTTTGAACCCAGCGACTATTAGTATTACCGGGCCTCAATCTATGGTAGAGGAAGTGGGAGATACACTCTGGTTATCAGAAGAGATTGACGGAGTAACGGAAGATTTTAGTGATGAAATCAATCTGCCGGAATTACCCGATTTGATATCGGTATCCAATGACAATGTCGATGTGAGTTTTCTCGTAGTTAGACTTTTCACCATAGATGTGACATTGCCTATAGAAGCCAGAGGATTTCCTGATGAAGGATGGGCATTAAGTCCTTCATCAGCCAAAGTCTTCTATAAAGTCCCTGAAACAAGCTTTGACGTGACAGATACATCGGAAGTCCGGCTTTTCGTAAACTTCAGTCAGATGAACAGGCAAGATTCATCACTTATGGTGAGCAAAGAAGTACTTAATGACCTTTTCCGGGAGGTAACAGTTGAACCTCAGATAATCAAAGCGGTAAAGAATGACTAGGCCACTACTTGTAGGAATCACCGGAGGTATAGGCTCGGGAAAATCTACGGTCAGTCGGTTGTTTCAGATTCTTGGAGTTCCCGTTTACAATTCAGACGATAGGGGAAAACACCTGATGGTTCATCACCAACCTTTGATAGACCAGATCAGAAAGGCCTTTGGAGAGGATAGTTATTTTGGTGATGGCACATTGAACAGGTCATACCTGGCTTCCGAAGTCTTTTCCAACGAAGAAAAACTCAAGTTGCTAAATAGCTTTGTACATCCTGCTGTTGGTGAGGATTTTAAGTCTTGGATAGCTACTCATACCGATGCCAACTATTTACTCAAAGAAACAGCTCTGTTGTTTGAGACAGGAATTTACAAAGAGCTTGATAAGTCCATCTGCGTAATGGCGTCCAGAAGTGTTAGAGCAGAGCGAGTTGTGCTAAGGGATGAGCAAAGAAGTATGCAGGAGATTGAGAACATTATGGACAAGCAGTTGTCTGATGGTCAAAGAAGGAAGCTATCTGACTATTTGATAGATAATAACGGTGATCAGCTTCTGATTCCTCAGGTACTTAAAATACATGACGAGCTGTCAAACCTTTCTGGTCAGTGAGCTGAGTCTGATCTGATCAGTATAGAACTTCATACGTGAATGTTGGTAGTCAAGGGGCTGGATGAATTCGATCTTGTCCAATTTATGGTTGTAGAATACCTCAATCAGCTCTCCCTCCATCAGATATAAATTCACTTTATAGCCATAGTAGCGAATGGCCAATTGGAAGGTGCCATTTCTGTACAGATATTGAATCTGTTCAGACAATGGGAGATCAAAAAAGTGGGTTGATTCCTCACTCATAAGATCAATTTAAGTAAATCTAAAGAAGCTTAGTAGTGTAATGTATGATAAAACAGGTTTTTGGACGGACAAGGAGCCTTGTATGCGAAAATGTAAGCACCTTTACCTGTGTAGCCATTCAGGTTTGACTTGAAAATGAATGGATATTTAGTTAAGCGGGTCAGTGTTCCCAGAGCATCTTTAAAGTTGTCGGCTCTCCAATACTTGAAATGCTTGCACTCAAAATCGCTCCGAACTTTACCGGCAATTTTAACAATATCCTCTCCCGTAGTAATCCCAACTTTCCATATGTACTTCTGATCCATCATCAGCATGTTAGAGTCAATCCAGTGTTTGATATCTTCCAACAACGTTTTTTCGGTGAGATCATAGTCTAGCACATGTGACAAAGCATGGGTTGTCTTCATTAATTAAGTCGAGTTAGAATGAGTAAAACAAGTTTTACAAGAAGTCACTGCGAAATGCAGTTATCACGAAAGAAAGATTTAACGCGCACAAAATCAAGTATATAGCAAGTAAATTTCCTGAAAATCGAGGAAGTTTTATGAATGGTAATTAAATTGATCAATGAAATCGATTGAAATAAATACCAAGATTTAGGTATTGAGCCTTCACGGTTGTCTATATAACTATGTAGGTATTCTTATAGCTTTCGATAAACCATGCCTAGAAACGTAAATACTAAACAACTTCAGAGAATTTTCAAGGGTGAAGATCTCGAATTCAGAATCACAGAATACCCTGTGAAGTTTGATGGAGCGCTTATTCTTGAAGATCTATTGCTGCCGTGTGATTTGAAATTTAATGAAAGTGATCTTGGACATCTGGTGTTTAAGAATTGCAGGTTTTTAGGCAATATCAGTTTCAATCAGACACAAATGAACCTGCTCTCTTTCGAGGGCTGTGAATTCAGAGATGTCGATATCAATGAATGTGAAATCAATGAACTCAATCTGAATGATTCCACATTGGTAAAAAGATTTCATATTGGTGGTTCGGCTATCAACTCACTGAACATTGAGAGAAACCCAATTTTCGAAGCCATAGAGGTAGCTTGTGAAAACAACATCTTACAAGCCAGTATAAATGATAATGGTCATTCTGAGCAGAACTCATTCAAGTCTACTATCTACCTCTGCCCGGAGAGATTTGATAGCATGGTATTGAAAAACAACGTTTCAGAGATTCTCCATATTGGTACCATTGGGCAGTATTCTTCATTTGAAATTGACAGCTACTGTGCTAACCTCTTTCTTTTCTCTAATTGTAACAGCAGCGACTCTAAGGTCAGCTTCCAAAACCTGCAACCTTTAGATCCATCGGCCGCCTCAGTATGCATTGTTAATTCTGAGCGTATCGTGGCAATGAAACAAGAAGGTGTTTTTAGTGATTTCAAACATATTAGAAAATATGTGCAGAGGGTAGAAGACATAAACCAGTTCCGTAGTCTCGCCAGTTAACCCCGTTATCAGTCTTCTTCTCAGCTGTCAGGTTTAGTGCCTTTCAGTAGTATTATATGTGCACTATGGTTCGCAGTCCAGTGAGTGTTGATTATATTTAGAGAATTATCAACCTGGAACGCGTTTATTTTCATGTATTGGATTGGTTATGATATTGGTAGTTCGTCTATCAAAGCAGCACTTATTGATGCCGAAAAGGGATCGGTGAAAAGTACCGTTCAATACCCTGAAAAGGAAATGGAAATCCAGTCACCCAAGGCTGGTTGGGCCGAGCAAGACCCGGAGACCTGGTGGCAACATGTTTGTGAGGCAACCTCAAAACTTCTGGCAGTATCAGCAGTCAATTCAAATGAGATTAAAGGGATAGGAATCTCTTATCAAATGCACGGGTTGGTTTTGGTTGATAAAGAAATGCAGGTGCTGCGTCCCTCAATTATATGGTGTGACAGCAGAGCGGTAGAAACGGGGAGGCAGCTTTTTCTTGAAACCGGATCTGAAAAGTGTTTGAGTAACCTGCTTAATTCCCCCGGTAACTTTACGCTGTCAAAATTAAAGTGGGTGAAAGAAAATGAACCATTGCTTTTTGATCAAGTACATAAGTTCATGTTGCCGGGTGATTTCATTGCTTTGAAACTAACCGGACATTGTTCTACAACCATTTCAGGTTTAAGCGAGGGGATTCTTTGGGACTTCAAAGATGACAAATCAGCGAATTGGCTGTTGGAAGTCGCAGGAATCAGCCCTGATCTTATCCCGGAGGTTTTACCAACCTTTTCCGACCAGGGAAGAATAACTAAAGCCGCAGCATTACAATGCGGTTTGCCAAAAGGTATTCCGGTGATGTACAGGGCAGGTGATCAACCCAATAATGCCTTGTCTCTGAACGTGCTTGAGCCGGGAGAGATTGCTGCCACTGGTGGTACTTCCGGTGTGGTTTATGCCATCTCCGATCAGGCCAATACTGTAGAAGGAGAAAGAATTAATTGCTTTGCCCACGTCAACCATCAACCTGGTACTGCCCGTATTGGAAAGATGCTTTGCATTAACGGAACGGGTATTCAGTACAGTTGGATGAGAAGCCAGGTAGCACCTGATGTTAGCTACCATGAATTGAATAAAATGGCAGCATCAGTTCCGATTGGAGCCAATAACTTAAGAATATTACCCTTTGGAAATGGTGCAGAAAGAATGCTATACAATGAGAATAGAGGAGCGAGGGTTTCAGGTTTGAATTTTAACCGACATAAAAAGGAGCACCTGCTTCGGGCCTCTTTGGAAGGTATTGCCTTCTCGTTTGTGTACGGGCTGGAGATACTTGAAAGGGATGGTGTCAACCTGTCCAGAGTCAAGGCGGGAAACGATAATCTCTTTCAGTCTGAATTGTTCTCGAATACCATCTCTACGCTCACCGGAACGAATATAGAAGTAGTGGAAACCACGGGTGCAGTTGGGGCCGCCAGAGCCGCTGCCTGGGCTTTTGGCGACTTTTCTTCGATAGATGAAGCAGCTTCTACTGATCAACTGGCAGCTTCTTTTGAACCAATGACTAATACCGATGAGTATCAGGAAGCTTATGAGCTCTGGAAAAATGATCTTAAAGAATATTTGACATAAAACACTGAAAAATGACTTTGATTGGAAACGCGGAATATTTTAAAGGCATTGACAGGATTCAGTTTGAGGGAAAGGACTCAGACAATCCGTTAGCCTTTAAGTATTATGATGAAAGTAGAACAGTGGGTGGCAAAACGATGAAGGAACACTTTCGTTTTGCCATAGCATACTGGCATACATTTACAGGAGTAGGGGCAGACCCATTTGGGGCACCAACTCAACAATTTCCCTGGCTTCAGAACCCAGATCCTTTGCAGCAGGCTAAGGATAAGATGGACGCAGCTTTTGAATTTATCACGAAAATAGGGGCGCCTTATTATTGCTTTCATGACTATGATATGATTGCGGAAGGCCCAACATTGGCAGAGTCTGAAAAACGACTTGAACTCATCACAGATTATGCGCTTGAAAAGCAAAAAGCCTCGGGAGTAAAACTACTCTGGGGAACTGCCAACTGCTTCAGTCATCCCAGGTATATGAATGGAGCTGCTACCAATCCGGATTTTGATGTGGTGGCAATGGCCGGAGCACAAATCAAAAATGCCCTGGACGCTACCATTAAGCTGGGTGGCGAGAACTATGTTTTCTGGGGTGGAAGAGAAGGCTATATGTCTTTATTGAACACGGATATGAAGAGAGAGCAGGAACATATGGCTCGATTTCTTCACATGGCAAAGGACTATGCCAGAAAACAGGACTTCAAAGGAAACTTCTTTATAGAGCCCAAACCCATGGAGCCCTCCAAACACCAGTACGACTTCGATGCTGCTACCGTATTAGGGTTTCTTACCAAGTATGATTTGCTCGATGACTTCAAATTGAATATAGAAGTGAACCATGCTACCCTGGCACAGCATACCTTTGAACATGAATTGCAGGTGGCTGCAGATAATGGATTGTTGGGAAGTATAGATGCCAATCGAGGTGACTATCAGAATGGCTGGGATACAGACCAGTTTCCAGTCGATGTCTATGAACTGACACAAGCTATGTTAGTGATACTTCAGGCCGGAGGCTTTCAGGGAGGAGGTGTCAATTTCGATGCTAAGATTAGAAGAAACTCGACAGATCTGACGGATATCTTCTACGCACATATTGGAGGAATGGACGCTTTTGCCAGAGCCCTCATTACTGCGGAAGCCGTACTGGAACATTCTCCTTATAAAAGGATGCGAGCCAATCGCTATGCCTCATTTGATTCCGGAAGTGGAAAAGCTTTTGAAGATGGAGAGTTGACGCTGGAAGATTTAGTAGCACACGCGAATGCGAATCAGCAGATTCCGGCCAGAAGTGGTCAGCAGGAATTATTTGAAAATATCATCAATCAATACTTGTAGTAATTTCATGAAGCGGAGGCTCCTTTTAGAATCTCCGCTTTTTGAGTTAATATAGGTGTGTTTTTTTACCTCTAACCAATACGATTTTGAAAACAGAAGAAAAAATAAATAAGCTCTACGTCATTGGGATTACCCTGGTGGCTACCCTTGGTGGGTTCCTTTTTGGCTTTGATAGTGGAGTAATTAATGGTACCGTGAAGGGGCTGGAGTCGGCCTTTAACGCACAAGACATAGGCAGTGGCTTCAATGTAGCTTCTATGTTACTGGGTTGTGCTGTAGGTGCCTTCTTTGCGGGCAGGCTTGCTGACCTTTATGGCCGAAGATCGATGCTCATTCTTTCAGCCATCTTTTTTATTATCTCAGCCTGGGGCTCTGGAATAGCTGGCTCATCTGGCGAATTTATTGTCTACAGAATACTAGGCGGATTAGCAGTTGGTGCTGCCTCGGTGATGGCCCCTGCTTATATCAGTGAAATAGCTCCGGCTAAATACAGAGGAGCTTTGGCTACTATTCAACAGGTGGCTATTATTTCCGGTTTGTTCTTATCCTTCCTGAGTAACTACCAACTCGCTAACATCTCAGGGTCAGCTGAAAACGTGCTTTGGTGGGACTTTGAAACATGGCGTTGGATGTTCTGGATGGAAATGATTCCGGCAGCAGTGTTCTTCATCAGTTTACTTTTTATCCCTGAAAGCCCGCGCTATCTGGTCGCCAAGCAAAAGCAGGATAAAGCAGAGAAAGTTTTAGGTAAGCTATATGGAGCTGTAACTGGTAAGAGAAAAGTAGATGAAATTGATGCCTCACTGGCTAAGGACAGACATAAGCCAAGACTGTCTGATTTATATGATAAGGTAAAAGGAAGAGTGAAGCCTATTGTATGGATAGGTATTGGGCTTGCTGTGTTCCAGCAGTTTGTCGGTATTAATGTGGTGTTCTACTACGGAGCCGTACTTTGGCAAGCTGTAGGTTTTGGTGAGAGTGACGCATTGCTGATTAATGTGCTCTCCGGAGCGCTGAGTATTGGAGCCGTGGCTGCCGCTTTGGTGCTGGTTGACCGAATTGGTAGAAAACCGCTTTTGGTGATAGGATCGGTTGGAATGAGCGTGTCATTGGCCCTTGTGGTGTATGCCTTCGCCACGGGCTCTCTGGTAGACGGAACCCTTGAATTAAGTGACGCTATGGGTATGCTTGCCCTGATTGCTGCCAACGCTTATGTAGTGTTCTTTAATGCCTCATGGGGGCCTGTAATGTGGGTAATGCTGGGTGAGATGTTCCCGAATCAGATTCGCGGATTGGGTTTGGCAATTGCCGGTTTGGCACAATGGGGAGCGAACTTCCTGGTGACACTTACCTTCCCGATTCTACTCGGTTCCGCTGGTTTGGCATTTGCCTATAGTCTCTACACCATCGGAGCAGTTGTGTCCATCTTCTTCGTTGTCAAATATGTATATGAGACAAAAGGTAAAGAACTAGAAGAAATGACGGCCTGATAGGTCCCTGGGATTTGCTAGAAGGACCTTTTCTGAATCAATTAAGAGTGATTGATTTAGGAAGGGTCTTTTTAATTATGGGTACTGAGAATTTATGAAATACAGATTGATTAGCGGAAGTATCATCGATGTCTTAAATCTGTATATTTAGAATTAACCTTTTCCTAATTAATGAAACGCAAATGAATTCTGTTTTAGAAACTGCCGATTGGGTGGTGCTGGGAATATATTTTCTGGCATTACTCGGAGTGGCAGCCTGGGTAATAATCCAGAAAAATAAAGACACCGAAGACTACTTTCTGGCCGGTAGAAATGTGGGTTGGTTTGTCATAGGAGCTTCGATCTTCGCTTCAAATATTGGTTCAGAGCATGTAGTAGGACTTGCGGGTACCGGAGCGGAATCTGGTATGCCAATGGCTCACTACGAACTCCATGCCTGGATCGTGTTGCTATTGGGTTGGCTGTTCCTGCCATTTTACATGAGAAGCAATGCCTTCACCATGCCGGAGTTTCTCGAGAAAAGATATGATAGTCGTTCCAGGTGGTTCCTTTCGATTTTTTCACTTGTAGGTTATGTCATCACCAAAGTATCGGTCACGATTTATGCTGGTGGAATTGTTGTTTCTGAACTCCTCGGAATTCCATTCTGGTATGGAGCTATTGGCGTGGTGTTGTTCACCGGTCTTTACACGATTATTGGTGGAATGAAGGCTGTGATCTACACAGAAACACTTCAAACCGTTGTGCTGATTGTAGGGTCAGTAGTCATTACCGTCTTGGGTATGCAGGCCATCGGAGGATGGGATGAGTTGCAGGCGACTGTGAGAGCAACCAGTCCTGATCACTTCAATATGTGGCGACCAGCCTCTGACCCCGACTTTCCCTGGACGGGCTTACTAATAGGCGGGACAATAGTGGGAGTCTGGTATTGGTGTACAGATCAATACATTGTTCAAAGAACCCTGGCAGCAAATAATATTAAGATTGGTAGGAGAGGGGCTATTTTTGGAGCTTACCTGAAGATTTTACCCATCTTTATTTTCCTGATCCCCGGTATTATTGCTTATGCCTTAGACCAAAAGGGAATGATTGAATTGGGGCGTTCCGATGAGGCTTTTCCAACCCTGGTGAAAGCCTTGTTACCCGTTGGTTTAAAAGGCCTGGTGGCAGGTGGATTGATGGCTGCTCTGATGAGCTCTTTGGCTTCAGTCTTCAACTCCTGTTCAACCATATTTACAATAGACATTTATAAGAAGCTGAGACCTCAGGAGTCGGAGAAGAAACTGCTGACTATTGGCCGATGGGCAACAGGTATCGTTGTGGTGCTTGGTATTATTTGGATTCCGATTATGGATAAGATTGGAGGAGGGGTAATGTATCAGTACCTGCAAAGCGTGCAGTCGTATATAGCTCCGCCAATTGCTGCTGTTTTTGTGCTTGGTATCTTATGGAAGCGCATGAATTCGAAAGGAGCAATTATTACTCTTTTTGCCGGTTTAGTGATAGCTGTGGTAAGAATTGTAGCAGAGTTGGTGTATACAGACCAAATTGCTGAGTTCAAGGCTACTGGTGTACATTCTGCTTCCGGAGTGCTTTATCAATATGCAGTAATCAATTTTGCCAACATGGCTATTTTCATGTTTATCTTCTCGGCTATTGTATTGATTGTTTCCAGCTTAGCTACTGCCAGTCCGAATTATGCGACTATTGAAGGACTTGCCTTTGGTACGCTGACAGAGGAACAGAAGCAGTTGAAGAGAGGTAGCTTCACCTGGGTAGATATTGTGTTCTCTGTTCTCCTGGTAGTGGTTGTTATTTCTGTGCTTACCTATTTTACCGGTTGACGGTTTAATAAATAGGCTGTCCCGACAAACCTATCGGGACAGCCTGATTCTTTTAGTGATATACTAACTGGTTATTTAGATTCGATCAATTGAATATTGAGCTGAAGCTTCACGTTGTCGCCAACTACTACTCCACCTGCTTCAGTAACCATACTCCAGGTTAAACCGAATTCTTTTCTGTTGATATTTCCGGTAATTTCAAATCCGGCTTTGTTCTGGCCATAGCCATCAACCATGGTTCCACCATGTTCTACATCAAGTTCTACATTTTTCGTAGTGTCCTTGATAGTCAGGTCTCCAACTAATTTGTAGTCATTACCTGATTTGTTCAATTTACCTTTGAAGATAATGTTTGGATGATTCTCTGAATCGAAGAAATCGGTACTCTTCAAGTGATTATCTCTGTCTGACTGATTGGTGTCAACACTGGCAGTTTCAATGCTGAAGCTCGCATCGGCTCCATCAAAATCTTCTGTTTCTGACTCCAGAGCACCCTCAAAATTATTGAATTGGCCAGTCACTGTTGAGATGACCAGGTGCTTTACTTTGAATTGAACCTCACTATGAGTGGGGTCTACTTTCCATAATGTTTTAGCTAAAGTTTCCATATTTCTGTGTTTTAATTTGTTTCTGATCTCATAACTGTATGTATGTACATATAGTTTCAAATATTTCAGATTTTTTAAATCCAGAGAAGGAGTTGGCTCATATTATGGATTTACTTCTGGTTGTTTCGTCTCAGACTTATCGCGAGATAAGGAGAAAGATACGTTCGTCCGTCTTTGAAAATGAAGTTGTATGTCAGGTCCAGACTTAAGCCAACATATAGCTTCGGCAGGAATTGATGACGATAATCGAAGCCCACCGACCAATTACGGAAGGGTTCTTTACCACTATAATAGTGTGTTATAGATCGGGTTTCAGGCCTGCCCACCACTTCCGCGATAATGGTGTAGTAATCTACATGATTAATCACGCTGAACCCAAGCTTAGGGGTAAGCTGAGAAAGTTCAGTGATGTCGATACAATGCCCAATACTTAGATGGTAAGAAGAATTGAAAAATGTTCGGTTAAGGTCTCTGTGTTGAACCCGGTCTACACTATAGTTCAACTGTAAAATAAATGCCTTCTTGGTTTTATATGAATAGAATAAACCCAGTGATTCTACTTCATTGATAGACTTTTGGCTGTTGATTGTATTAAGATTGTTTGTAGCTCTCCAGCTATTGACAAGACTATAGGAAATACCAAGCTGTCCATTTTCAAAAAAATGATTCGACTGACCTCTAAGAATAATTTGGGAAGTAATTAAGGTCCATATAATGAGTACTGTTCTTTGAAATACCATTAGTTCTACCTTAAAGTATACCTAATAACTCCAGTGAAATCAGTTCTGCCGTATCCTAAGAAATCGAAATAATTACTGAGGTTTAGACCTACACTCCATTTGGTGGTCAAATGATGTTCGAACTCTAAGGAGAGAAAGGAATAGAAGTCGGTGTATTTGTATTTGTCGCTTATATTTTCGGGTCTTAAGCCATTACCAAGATCTAAACATTGATATGTTATAATGTAGTCTTGCAATAGAGCAGGGCCCGTTTCCAGGTGTAGACTATTTATACTGCCTTTGTAAAGTGTTCTGCCAACCGATAATTGATAAGCGCTGTTCAAGTGCTTTTCATTCAGTACTTTCTCATCTACCAGGTCAAGGTGCAAAGTAGCAGTGATGAACCAATGATTATTTAAGAATCTTCTATAGGAGATACTGTTCGAAATCCCATCATTATTAGGTTCGCAACTTGTGATTTCAAGAGATCGCCATTCCCGAAGCTTTCCAATGTTGATACTAATGGAAGAGTTCCTGGGAGGATTGTTTTGATTTATCTGGCTAAGTAGCTCTAGGTTGAAGAGCGAGAGGATCGTAATGTAGATTAAGGTTGATTTCATAGAACCAGGATGTCATTTTATAGAGTAGCCTTTGTGCGGTTTTTTAGACAGTCGCATCTTGATAAACCCTAGTATGTCTGTTCTTCCAAAGTTGATTAGGTCATAATAAGTGTTAAGTCTAAAGCCAATGGAGACTTGTTTGGAAAGAGAGGTCAGATACTCAATACCAAAGCTTGTATATGGAGAGTGATATTTCCGAATGTTGATGAAACTAACCTGTAAATTAGGACCATTTGTACCCGGATGGCTAACATCGTAACCAATCTCATCAATAAAAGCGAACCCTAGAAATACACGTATTTCGTTGTCTCTTTCTTTCAATAAGTTTCTGGCCAGAGTTAGATTGTATGTATTATTGAAAAATATTTTCCTCAAATCTTGTTCACGAACTCTGTCGAAATGAATTAACATTTGGATTGTCCAATATGAGGCTATTTGGTAGTTGTAGTTGAGAGCCAGTGATGTGCCATTGTTAGGAGTGTAGAATTGAGAGTCTACATTTTTGAATCTCCACTCTCTTAATCTTCCAATGGCAATTCCAATCGAATGCTTACTTGAAGTTTCATCCTGAATTTTTGGTAAACTGAAATAGGACTGGCCTGATAAAGTAAGACCAAATGTCATCAATAAAGTGAAAATAAAGATAAACTTCATGAGGCATTAATCTTCGTAAGGTTGCAGGGTAAACTCCAATTTTCCATAGGAACAGATGCGCCTTACTGCTTCTTGGCCATGTATATTTAGAGTTGTTAGGAGAGCTAAGATTGTTATTGCCCCAATGAGCCATTTGGTGAGTCTATCCATCTTATTTGGAGGTGAATGTTAGAAATAGGATCACAGATAAAATAAATAGGACTTTCATTTTAAGTCAAAGGCGAGATAAGGTGAAAGGTACGTTCGTCCATGATTGAAGACGAAGTTGTATGTTAAGTCCAGACTTAGTCCAACGTATAGTTTCGGCAGGAATCGATGACGATAATCGAAGCCCACCGACCAATTACGGAAGGGTTCTTTACCACTATAATAGTGTGTTATAGATCGGGTTTCAGGCCTGCCCACCACTTCCGCGATAATGGTGTAGTAATCTACATGATTAATCACGCTGAACCCAAGCTTAGGTGTAAGTTGAGAAAGTTCAGTAATATCGAAAAAATGCCCAATACTTAAATGGTATGAAGAATTGAAAAATGTTCGGTTAAGGTCTCTGTGTTGAACCCGGTCTACGCTATAGTTCAACTGTAAAATAAATGCCTTCTTGGTTTTATATGAATAGAATAAACCCAATGATTCTACTGCATTGATAGACTTTTGACTACTTATTTGATAAAGATTTTTTGTAGTTCTCCAACTGTCAATTAGACTGTAGGTAATTCCTATCTGACTATTATCTAGCACTTGAGACTGGGCGCTAGCAGATACTGGGTATATGCAGAGACCGATTAACAAGAGTAATCTGTATTTATACATCTTACTTAATAGCAATGTCAAACGTAAACGCCATTTTATCAGCACCAAGGATTGATAATCCTTCGTGCAGTCCAAGCCCTTGGTCCGTTTTGAAAACAGCTAATGTTCCACACCTATCATAAGGGAATTGATAGAATGACTCGAATTTCTCTGATAAAATAACCTCAACATTTAATGTTGTAGTGGTTTCATTTCCGCCTGTAGGCTTAATGATCGTTGAAACATTTGCAGTGACCTTGCCTCCATCTTTACCACTTTTATAAGCTAGAATTAGATAGGCGTTTACTTCAGTTCTTTCCCAATTGAGGTCTAAGGCCCCCAGGTCTGTATTTAGCCAGTTCTTTTTTCTGCTATTCTTTTTGCTAACCTGTTTGGACTTCCAGAGCTTGGCTGTGTTATCATTAACTACGGCAGTATTGTTAATATCGAAAGAGATATCATCCCCAGTCACCAACCACATATCTAATAAGTTTCGTTGCCAAGGTGCACTTCTTAGGTTTCCATTTAATCTGAACTTTCTCATATACAGTTGCACGATGTCCGTGTCTTGTAACAGTTCACAATCAATGTCCCTGCTGGTATATGCACCTCCCGCTCCAGGGGTACTGCCTCCACCTCCGGGTACCCCGGGCAAATCATCTGAATAACCATCATCAATGATTACAAACAGGGTGGGGTGGTCATAGGCATATTGGTCATCTATGCCCTGTACCTCGACCAGCTCATAATCATCAATATTGAAAAGAGCATCAAGCTCGCCATGATTGGCGGTATTGCCTTGTCTCACTTTAGGAATGAGTTGGTAGCCCATATTGGAAATTTTCTCTTCATCCAGAGGGTCAAAAGAAACAGTAATAGGCTCCGCTGAATTAGCATGGTTTTCTGCGAGATAGGGGCCATACAAAACCATATTGTGGTCCTTCAAGTATGCCTCAAGGCTTCCGGTTACGCCACCGGCCGATTGGTATCTGCGTATATCATTGTCGAAGCTGGTGGCTTTTACTCTAAAGCTACTCGCAAAAGCTCCATGACTGTCTGCGCCAGTACTTCTGTTTTCTGTGCTCAGTAGCCTGGTAAAATGGGCTGTCACTTCTCCATCGAACTCCTGACGCGCATAGTCCATTAATTCATTGCGTACGGATGGGTTAATTGATATCTCACTTACAGTTTGTGCGGTGAACTTCATGATGCTCAACATTTCTAGTTGCTCATCAATTAATTCGGGGCTGGGCTCATTGGAGTGCTCGCAGCTAAATGCTACTGATAGCAGGAGGAAAAGGCTAATCATTTTTCTCATAATTGAAAAATTTGGGTTAGAAATAATTAGCCCCGTGATTCAATTATAAGTCATAATAATTAAAATAAATAGTGAAAAAGTAATTTTATGACTTCATGTGTGTGGCTGATGAAAATTCTTACTCCATTACAATTGGAATATCGCTCACTATCTTCCACTGATCTTTTTCATCTTGAATCAAAATAAGGTATTTGTGCATGTCTGAGCTTTCTTCAGAAATGAAGAGCAGATCTACCATTGCAGTGTGTGCTGTAATTTTTACATCGTTGAATTTGATCGTATAGCTGGTGCCTCCGATTTTTTCGCTTTCCATCATACTCAGATAAACATCTTTCGAAATGATTGTTGCTGACTTACTTCCTTTAAAGCGATTGGCTACCACGCGATAGTCTTCATGTAAGAGTTGGGAGAGGAGATTAATATTTCTGTTGGCCGCAGCCTCTTCAGCGAGACCAATAATTTGCTGGATTGTTTTTTCCGGAGTAGTCTGACTTTGTGGTTGACAATTCATAAGGCTTACTGTACTTAATAGGGTTATCAGAGTTAGATTTCTCATCTTTTTGAGTTTTAGAATGACTCAAATGTAGAGATGATCAACACCTATTCTTTTGACGAAAGTCACATAATTCCAAGTCAGATTCTTCTCCTTATTCTACTCAAAGATTCTCTGCTAATTCCTATGTAGGAAGCAAGGTGTTGAAGTGGAACCTGCTCAATGAGTTCAGGTCTTTCCTTGAGTAAATACAAATACCTTTCTTTAGGTGAGTAAGTGGTTAAAAGGTAGGAATATCTTTGTTCGGCTATGGTGAGGCTTTCCAGTATAGCTCGTCCCACCTGCTGATAGAAACCTGATTGAGCATATAGGCCCGTCAGTTTGGACTTATCAATACATATGACAGTACATGCTTTGATGGCCTGAATGTTTTTTGAAGTAGGGATGTTCTCCGTCATGCTCTCTATTTCACGAAGAAATTCATTCTTGAAGTAGAATGCAGTATTTATTTCTCTACCGTCCTCGCTTGTGTGAAAAGCCCTTAAGATACCATCACATAAGAAGTAAACCTGTTGGCAGACCTGACCTTCGCGCAACAAATAGTCCCGCTTTTCCAGCTCTTTTGTTTCTAAGATTGACTCAAACACATTCCACTCCTGATTAGGGACTTTCATTATTCTTTCAATAGTTGATCTCAATGATTGAGTCATGGGATTAGAACTTTTACAGGTGAGGTTTCAATGGCAATTCGAAGTTATGTTTTATTTCCTTAGGAAAGATGTAAAACAAAAAAGCCAGCTACTTATGTAACTGGCTTATGGGGTGGAAGACCGGACTCGAACCGGCGACCTCCTGAACCACAATCAGGCATTCTAACCAACTGAACTACAACCACCGTGTTGCGAAATGAAATTCATTTCTAATGGGCTGCAAATGTACTTCATTTTTAATCAAAGTCAATAGATATTTTGTGAGAAATATTTCCTCAGATCAGGAATTTCCCGAAGTGTAATTGTAACGTAAATGTCGTTCAAGGAGCTGCTCCATTCTGCGCTTGAATTCTTCTATTGATTGGTTTTCTATGTCTACCTCAGAACTTCTTTGTCTTTGAAGCTCTTGTAAAGTAATAGGGCCTATTGCGTCTAAATCACCTGAAATGATAGTGTTGGTGCCGCGTGTATCATAGTTGAAGTTGAATTGATCTTTTTCTATTGTCTCGCCAGTAATGTTGTTGACGATGGTAAACACTCCACTTACTTTGGAATTTCTCGAGAAGTTTTCAAAAGTAACCTGAGCCCTCTTGGTTTGTCCGTTGACTCTTCGTTCATAGGTCTTGTTGTCGTTCTTTTTGCTGATGTTACCCAGGTCAAGGTACTTGAAGGTAAACAGATAGGTAAGCTGATAATCGTCTCCGGGCCTCGCAACTACATAGAATGTACGTCTTTCTGTATTATAGTTGGAAAGACTCATGTTGACATCATTTAAGACTTCTCTCATTAACCTATCCTGTTCCGGGAAGTTACCCAGGTCGTAGTCGATCAGAATATTATAAGTGGCATTGGCTTCTGCTTTATTATACAGGCTGACAATCTCCTTGTAATTAGGGTCGAGGCTCTTGACCAGACCTAAATAATCTAGCGCACGGATATAACCTTCTTTGGTGTCCTGGCCTACAAGGGTTTTACCTCTATCAAAAAAGTCGTGTTTGGTCTGTTCAAGAAAGAGGTCCAATTGTTCCTCTTCTGCCAGCTGTGGGGTGTTGGTATATATGCCGGAATAGGTGTTTTCCAGCTTTTTGTAAGTTCTTACAGCATCGGCTAATTCCTGGCTGAAATCTCCATTACCATCATTGAATATGGTCAGGAGTCGATTTACCTGTTCCGACTGAAGTGTCGTATAAATCTCTGTTAATTCTGCCTTGTTTTTTTTCTTCTCCGGTTTTTTGGCTGCCTTTTTAGCTGCTTTTTCAAAATCATCCATGGTTTGCCCCTTCACTGAATGGCTCAGTGAAAGCGACAAACCAAAGGTTGCCAAAAGCAATACGGCATAGTAGAATCTCATAGTTTAAAAACGATGTTCTGACTGAAAGCAACAAAGCAAATTATCGGTCAAAATCAAGTCTGCGACCATTTGATCCTTCAATGACCTTGCCGCTATCATAGACCAATTGTCCATTGACAAAGGTTTTTTCCACACTTGATTTAAACTGATGACCTTCGAAAGGGGACCAACCACACTTGTAGAGTAGATTGGACTTGGTTACTTCCCAGCTCTTATTCAGGTTGACGAGAACAATATCGGCCAGGTATCCTTCTCTCAGGTACCCTCTTTCAGCGACATCGAATAGATCGGCAACGGCATGTGCAGATTTCTCTACAATCTTTTCCAGAGTGAACACACCCTGATGGTAAAGGTCCAGTAGGGCAGGTAAGTTATGTTGAACCAATGGTCCTCCCGATGGAGCAGAGAAGTAGGTGTTCTGTTTTTCTTCTATGGTGTGAGGTGCGTGGTCTGTTGCCAGTACATCAATGCGGTTCTCATTGACTGCTTTTCTGATGGCTTCCCGGTCTGCGGCTGTCTTAACGGCAGGGTTCCATTTAATCAGAGTTCCTTTTTCTGCATAGTCCTGGTCTGAAAACCAGAGGTGATGAGTACAGGCTTCTGAGGTGATCTTTTTGTCTTTCAGGGGTATGCTGTTGTCAAACTGAAGAGTCTCCTTTCCTGTGGAAATATGCAATATGTGTAATCGGGCACCTGTCTTCTTGGCCAGGGCAATAGCTGCTGAAGATGAGGCATAGCAGGCCTCTTCATCACGGATCACCGGATGCATAGCGATGGGTACATTCTCTCCGTATTTTTCTCTGGCTTTGGCAGTATTGGCTCTGATGATTTCTTCAGACTCACAATGTGTTGCAATAATGGTTGGGGAGTTGGCGAAAATATTCTCCAGGGTTTTCTGGTTATCGACCAGCATATTTCCTGTAGAGGAACCCATAAATATTTTCACACCGCAAACTGTCTTGGGATTGGTTTTCAGTACCTCATCAATATTGTCATTAGAAGCCCCCATAAAGAAGCTGTAATTCGCAATACTGTTTCGGGCAGCAATATCAAATTTGTCTTGCAATAGCTCCTGAGTTAATGCATTAGGCACAGTATTGGGCATTTCCATAAAAGAGGTAATGCCTCCTGCTACAGCTGCTCTCGATTCAGTATATATTTCTCCTTTATGAGTAAGGCCGGGTTCCCTAAAGTGAACCTGATCATCGATAAGCCCGGGTAAAATATGAAGCCCTGTGGCGTCAATAATATGGTCGGCATTTAAATGCTGCAGATCAGTTCCAATCTGCTCAATTCTGTCATTTACTATCAGTAAATCGGCTTCAAAGGTCTTACCTTCATTAACCAATGTTCCATTTAGAATAAGCGTAGAGGCCATAAAATTTTAATTTGCTTTGGGTTTCACGTAATTGCATAACAAAACAAATACGATTACTCAGAAAATGGCAGAGGAAGTTCAATTATTTGAGGATTTAAAGTTGAATCGTCAGATTCTGAATGCGATTGAAGACCTGGGCTTTACAAAGCCTACGGAGATACAATCTAAAGTAATCCCTGTGGCGCTGGCCGGTCACGACCTTTTTGGTATTGCTCAAACCGGAACGGGTAAAACGCTGGCTTTTGTTGCTCCATTGATCATGAAGCTGAAATATGCTCAGGGGAATGATCCTCGAGCACTTATCCTGGCTCCAACACGTGAGCTAGTGCTTCAGATTGCTGAAAACTTCAAGGATATAGCTAAGTATACCGACTTGAGAATGGCTGCTTTGTATGGTGGTGTCGGACCTAAAACTCAGATTGAAGAAGTGGAAAAGGGAGTAGACCTGATTGTGAGTACTCCGGGGAGGTTTATGGATCTTTACCTCAAAGGCCACATCATGCCGAAACAATTGAAGACACTGATCCTTGATGAGGCGGACAAGATGATGGATATGGGCTTTGTTCCTCAAATCCGTCAGATTTTGGAAGTGGTACCGAGAAAGCGGCAAAACATGCTTTTTTCAGCTACTATGGCTGATCGGGTGGTAAAGCTGACTGAAGAGTTTTTAGAGTTTCCACAGAGGGTTGAAGTGGCTCCACAGGCCACTGTTGCAGAAACCATTGAGCAGTGGCTGTATGAAGTGCCTAACTTTAAGACCAAGATCAATCTGTTGATTCACTTCTTGCAGCAGGAGGAGTTCTCAAGGGTTATTGTTTTTGTAAAGACCAAAACCAATGCAGATAGCATTGCCAAGTATATTGATAGAAGGGAGTTAGGTCCGGTGCGCGTGGTTCATGCCAATAAAGGGCAGAATAGCAGAATTAATGCAGTAAATGAATTTCGTGAGGGAGATATCAGGGTACTGGTATCAACCGATGTGACTGCCAGGGGTATGGATATCTCAATGGTTTCGCATGTCATCAATTTTGACTTGCCACTGGTTTATGAAGATTATGTGCATAGGATTGGTAGAACAGGGCGGGCTGAAAATGAAGGAATGGCTATCACTTTTGCTAATGAGTTAGAAATGCAGCATGTTCCCAGAATTGAAAAGATTATTCAGCAGGAAATTAATCGCGCGGAGATGCCGCAAGGTATAGTCATTGAAAAAACTCCATTTGAGGAGAGACAGGAAATGGCGCGTACACTGGATAACATGAAAAAGAAATTAGACCCTACATTTAAAGGCGCCTTTCATGAGAAGAAAAAGAAATTTGATCAGCGTAGTAAACCTAAGAACAAGAAGGGAAACCGCAGAGGGAAGAGGAGGTAAGGGAGGCTTTGGAAAAATTGCTAAATTCGCTTACAACTCAAACTCAAAATAATATGCAACGAAAAGTCTTATGGAGTGCTGTGCTTGCACTCTTCCTAATCAGTTTTAATGCCCAGGCCCAAAAAGAAGGTGAATTTCATCTGGATGAAAACTATGCCCTGGGCGCGAATGGTACGGTTTATCTCTCTTCTGAAGATGCTGATGTCCGCATTATCGGTTCAGATCGCAACGATGTTCACGTAAAAATTGACCGAATTGAATACGTCAATGGGATCAGGTCAGGGGGCAGGCGTTTCTCTGTCGATGTTGAAGAAGTAAGTGGTGATTTGTACATTAAGGAAAGAAGGTCAGGTAATGTAAGAATCAGTATAGGCTCATTCAGAACAGAATATGAAATTACCATTGAAATGCCCCGTGCTGGTTCGCTGAAAATAGACGGTGAAGATGACGATTATGTCATTAGAAGCGTTGACGGGTCTATATCACTGGATGTTGAAGATGGTGATATCGAAATCTTCGAAACGAAGACTGAAAATGTTGATGTTGTCATTGAAGATGGTGATTTACGCCTCGATGGTGGTGTAGGCAGGCTATATGTGAGAACAGAAGATGGCGATGTAGATGTGAGAAACGGTGCCTTTAACCGCATTGATATTGACTCTGAAGACGGTAATGTTTCTATTGAAACCAGCCTTGACGACAATGGTATTTATGAATTCAGGGGAGATGATGCTGACATAGACTTGCTTATACTGAATGGAGGAGGTAGCTTTTTTATAGCTAAAGATGACGGCAGAGTCAGTTCTTCAAGTCCTTTTAAAGTAGACGAAGAGTCTGATCACAGAGTGAGGCTTTCACTTGATGGTGGGTCAGCCGATGTGGATATCAGGATAAACGATGGAAGGGTAAGACTTAATGCCCGGAACTAGTTTTAACCAATTCTTCGGTCTGCGGGTCATAACTCCAATCTTTCAAACTGGCACCACCCAGTTTGATACTTCGATCAAGATTTTTAATAGCAGAGCTCAATTCGGGCTCTGTTTTTAATTGGAGTGTGTCGAAGTTATTAAACAAAGCTTCCAGCGAATTTAGAATATCGAAATACTGAAGGTCCCCAAAACCATAGTGGGTTTGCCAGCGCAAGAGTTTGCCTACTAATTCGCGTTGGTTATCAGTTTCAGAAGCTAGTTCCAGGATTTTTTGCTCAATCTCTGTGAGACCATTGGTGGTGTGGGGGAATCGTTTAAAATGGGTCTTTAACGCATCAGAGATATACCAAAACTCATCTGAGGGCATAATGGTAAAAGTGAAAAGTTCGTCCACTTCAGGAGAACAATATGCTGCGTAGACATCTGTTGCAAACTCAAACTCTCTCGTATTCAGCTTCAGTTTCTTGCCATAAAGTGCTTCAAATTGCATTGGTGTCAACTCTCCCAATCCATAGAGTTTTCCCGAGTCATCCATTTTACCTGCACAGACAAGGGATATGGTCTGTCCGGGAGCTCTTTCTTTCCCCAGCCAATGAATCAGTGCCATCATGTTGATTTGGCAGAAGAGGTCGTATTCGAACCACAGTACTACCTCATCAAACTCGTTCAGGCGATTTGTAAACTTCTCGAAAGGTTTTCTGACTTCGGCCGCATAAGCTCCTTCTTCAATGGAGAACTTATGAGTCATAAATACTTCTCTTTCCTCCCAAAACGAAGCTGAGTTGAAGTCAATATTTACAGGACCCTCTGATAACACTTCTCTCCACACCAGGGTCTCTCCTTCGATTTTCGTCTGTTTAAAAATTTGAAGTGTGCTGTCTCCGTTGAGGATGTGGATTGTCGTGGCCATAAAAAAAAGGTTACCCGTGAAGGTAACCTTTCTTTCATGCTTTTGGCAAGAAATATTAATCTCTTGAACCGTAGTCCATATCGTCTTGTCTGTCTACAGGGGTTCTATCATCTCTGTTGGCCAGAATCCAGGCGGTATAGAATACCAACTGGGCTCTTTTTGCCATGACATCGAATTCAATTTTATCAACAGTATCGGTTGGTCTGTGATAATCAGCGTGAGTACCATTAAAGTAGAAAATGATTGGAATACCGTGCTTCGCGAAGTTGTAGTGGTCAGAACGATAGTAGAATCTGTTTCTGTCATTCGGGTCATCATATCTGTAGTCCAGATCCAGACCAGTATAGGTGATGTTGGCGTATTCAGAAATAATCTTCAAATGGCTGGAAAGTTTCTCAGAACCGATCGCATAAACATAGTTTCTGTTGCCGGACTCTTCGTGCTCTGGGTCAACCCTTCCGATCATATCGATGTTCAGGTTGTTTACCGTTTTGTCCAATGGGAAAATGGGGTGGTCACCATAGTACTCAGAACCTTTCAATCCTTTTTCTTCACCAGTCACGTTGAGGAAAAGAATACTTCTTCTTGGTCTGTTGCCTTCTTTTGCGGCTTGTGCAAATGCTTCAGCAATTTCCATTACACCAGTAGTACCTGATCCATCGTCATCAGCACCATTGTTAATCACAGAACCATCTTCATTTTGACCGATGTGGTCGTAATGAGAAGAGATCACCAGAATTTCATCTTTTAGGTCAGTGCCTTCAAGAAAAGCCAGCATATTTTCTGTTTCTATGGTGTTTAGTTTTTCTTTTACCATTACACCAACATTACGCGCTTTAATCGAAGAAGGATCTGATGCAGCTGCATCCAGTTTATCGGGAGTACTGTTCAGCATTTTAGCAGCATCTGCTTTAGTTACGTAGAATACAATGCTTTCATCCCCTGTCAGTTCCTTGTCAAATCTCAATCTGCCCATCATGGCTCTTCTCGCCTGACGAGGCAAAGTTTGTTTAAACTGCTCGTCATCGGCACTGGCAATAAAAACAGCCTTGGCTCCTGACTGAGTTAATTTTTGAAGGTTGTCCCTTGAACTGGCGGTTGTGATAACTCCTTTACCGTTCAGGTCCATGCCATCAATGTTATCTCCATTGCCAACAAAGACAGTAGATAGCTTCATTTCCTTGTCCATATTGGCCTGTCCGAAGAAAATGAAATCTTCTCCGTTCATCAGTTTTTTGCCTTTTACTTTGATGTAAACTTCAGACCAGTCAGACTGATACATATTAAATTTCTGGCGATAAGTGCCATCAACAGGACCTTGAAGACCTAGTTTCTGATAAAATTCTTCAAGGAATCTGGATGCTTTTTTCTGGCCTTCAGTACCAGTTTCTCTTCCTCCGAAGTCATCTGAGGCCAAAATGGTCAGTTTACTTCTCATATCATCTGGTGTGATCGTATTGGCATACTTCACAGCCGTTTTATCCTGTGCGTTTACAGCAAGTGTCAGGATCATGAGTCCCAGAAAGGACAGCTTTAATCTCCTCATTCTATACTTAATTAAAGGTTATAATTTTTTAGCGGTTTAAAGCTAAGCTTTTTTTGGAAGGATGAGTGCAAGACTTATGTATTCGGCAGGCTTTTTTTGCCTCCAATATATAAGGAAATCAGAGGGTTGTAACTTACATTTGCAGCACGTAAGCTAGAAGTAAATCGAACGAGAACTGGAGATATGACAAAAATTGATTTAAGAAAGACTCAGAGGTTTGAAGATCGCCATAATGGTCCTGACCAACAGGAGGTTAAGGAAATGTTAGAGGTGATAGGATCGCCTAGCCTTGATACACTGATTGAGGAAACAGTGCCGGCTGGAATTAGAATGAAAGAACCGCTGAATCTTCCGCTCCCTAAGTCAGAATTTCAATTTCTGAAAGACCTGAGGCACATTGCGGCCCAGAATAAGATGTTCAAATCATACATCGGTATGGGGTATTACAATACCATAGTACCAGGTGTGATTCAAAGAAATATTCTCGAGAATCCAGGATGGTATACTGCCTATACTCCATACCAGGCCGAGATAGCACAAGGTAGATTAGAGGCGCTGATCAACTTCCAGACCATGGTAATGGATCTTACAGGAATGGAGATTGCCAACGCATCCCTTCTTGATGAAGCTACTGCAGCAGCCGAAGCTATGTTTATGTTTGCCGGTCAGAGAAAGAAGGAGAAGAAAGCGGCTAATACTTTCTTTGTCGATGAAAATACTTTCCCTCAGACCATTGACTTGCTGAAAACAAGATCAGTACCTGTAGGGATTGAACTAGAGATAGGAAAAGTCTCAGAGCTTGATATTACCAGAGAAGATCTTTACGGAGTATTGATTCAATACCCGGCCAATGACGGAAAAGTAATCAATTACAAATCCTTCATTGAATCAGCTCATGAGAACAATGTGTTTGTAACTGTAGCGGCTGACCTCATGTCTTTGGCCTTGCTTACACCTCCTGGTGAAATGGGGGCGGATGCTGTTGTAGGTACCACTCAGCGTTTTGGTGTGCCAATGGGCTATGGAGGTCCTCATGCGGCCTACTTCGCTACTAAAGATGAATTCAAGAGACAAATCCCCGGTAGAATCATCGGAGTCTCAATAGATAGCCAGGGCAACAAAGCTTACAGAATGGCTTTACAGACTCGTGAGCAGCATATCAGAAGAGAAAAGGCTACTTCTAACATCTGTACTGCACAGGTATTGTTAGGTGTAATGGCAGGTATGTATGGTGTGTATCATGGTTCGAAGGGTATCAAGCACATTGCATTCAAGATTCATGGTTTTGCCAAACTGTTAGACAAGGGTCTACAGTCATTGGACTTCAAACAATTGAATGACCATTATTTCGATACACTAAGAATAGAGTGTGAAAGTGCTCTGGCAGATAAGATCAGAACTATTGCTGAGGTAAATCAGGTGAACTTCAGGTATTTTGAAGATGGCGACATCGGATTGGCAGTGGATGAAACTACCAGAGTGGAAGACATTGAAGTGATCCTGAATGTGTTTGCCGAAGCCACTGGTCAGGTGATGAGCTTCGATCTGGATGCTGAAGCGGCTGACCTGGAAATAGAACTTCCAAAAGAACTGGAAAGAACTTCTGATTTCATGACTCACCCGGTATTTAACCAGTACCACTCGGAGCATGAAATGCTGAGGTATATCAAGAAACTAGAGAACAAAGACCTGTCTTTGGTACACTCCATGATTTCTCTTGGTTCTTGTACGATGAAATTGAATGCTACGACTGAAATGGTAGCAGTTACCTGGCCTGAATTCGGTGATATTCACCCATTCGCGCCAACATATCAGACCAGAGGGTATCACATGATGTTCAATGACCTGGTAGACTGGTTATCCGAAATTACCGGTTTTGCTGATGTTTCTCTACAGCCGAACTCCGGTGCTCAGGGAGAGTATGCTGGTTTGATGGTGATTAAGGCATACCATGAAAACAGAGGAGAAGGACATAGAAATATTGCTATCATTCCTTCCTCAGCTCATGGAACTAACCCTGCTTCAGCGGTAATGGCCGGTATGAAAGTGGTTATTGTGGCTTGCGATGAGAAAGGAAATATTGATATGGACGATCTCAAAGCCAAGGTAGAACAACACAGTGAGAACCTTTCATGCCTGATGGTTACTTACCCTTCAACGCACGGTGTATTTGAGGAAAGTATCAAAGACATCTGTGCTCTGATCCATGAACATGGTGGTCAGGTGTATATGGATGGTGCTAATATGAACGCTCAGGTTGGATTGACCAGCCCGGGTATTATTGGGGCTGATGTATGTCACCTGAACTTGCATAAGACCTTCTGCATACCTCACGGTGGAGGAGGCCCAGGTATGGGACCGATTGGAGTAGCGGAGCACCTTGCACCATTTCTTCCTGGAAACCCGGTGATTGAAACGGGTGGAGAACATGCTATCACAGCTATTTCAGCTGCACCATGGGGTAGTGCGAGTATCCTGACTATTTCTTATGCCTACATTGCGATGATGGGTGCTGAGGGATTGACCAACGCGACCAAGCTGGCTATCCTCAATGCCAACTATATTAAGGCCAGACTGGAGAAGGATTTCAAGATTCTTTATGCAGGAAGCAAAGGAAGATGCGCTCACGAGATGATTGTTGATTGTCGTGATTTTAAAGCACAGAAGATTGAAGTGGAAGATATTGCCAAGCGTTTGATGGACTATGGATTCCATGCTCCAACAGTTTCTTTCCCTGTGGCGGGCACCGTAATGATTGAACCGACAGAGTCGGAATCTAAGGTAGAACTGGATAGATTCTGTGAGGCGATGCTAAGCATTCGTCAGGAGATCAGAGAAATTGCCGAAGGCGATGCTGATGAGCAGGACAATGTGTTGAAAAATGCTCCTCACACTGCCGGTATGGTATTAGAAGGTGAGTGGCTAAGACCTTACAGCAGAGAGAAAGCAGTTTATCCTGCCGATTATGTGAAGGAAGCTAAGTTCTGGCCAACAGTTGCCCGAATCGATTCTGCTTATGGCGATAGAAATTTAATGTGTAGCTGTATTCCTGTTTCTGAATATGAGGAAGAGGAAGCTATGGCTTAAAATAGATTTTAGACGTTAGAAACTAGACTTTAGATAGGCTGTCCCTTAATTGGGACAGCCTTTTTGATTTATGCGGTTAGTTCCAGCTGGCTTTTTTGGTAGCGATGGTAAAATTGATAAGGTAAATACGTCAAAAGTAAGATTGAGCACGAAATTATCAGTAAGGATTGGCTCCAAGACAACTGCTGCAAAGCTGTCAATTTGATCTCAGTTGTTTCTTTGAAGAAATCCTTCCGGATTTCGGTCATTTCTTTAGGATTAGCCGCGTCTTGTTCCAGGAATTGCATGAGCTGTGCTGTTCCAATGAGCTCAGACCTGCTGTCTATTTTAACCTCGTTTTGGAAAGATAAAAACAAAAATAAGACCGACAGACAAATACCAATTGTGCTGAGGTAACCTCCGACATACGCTATTTTCTTAATCATGATATTGTGTTTTGGGGTGGTTAAAATCTTTAAATCTCTTTCGAGTTGGTAAGGCGAGTTGGGAAGCAGCTTTTGTTTGGCTATTTCAAAACTCGTTTCAAAGCCCAGCTTTTCGCTGTCCATAGAGAATTCAATTTCGGTTGCGAGATGATCGGTCAGATCATCCATGAGTTCCTGATCAGTGAGGCCTTGGGATTTCAGGTAGGCTTTAATGTGTTCTATATGATAGTTGGTCATGATAAAGCCGTTTTAGATTTACCAAACAATAAGGCCAGAGTACTCTGAAAGTCCATTACTTCCTGAACGGCAGGGCTTACAACGGTCTTGCCTTTCTCTGTAAGACTGTAGTATTTTCTGATCCGGTTGCCCACATTAACTGACTCGGTTTGCAGATAACCTTCTTTGGTCAGTGCGTGCAAGCCGGGATAAAGTGAACCTTCTTTAATGAGTATTTTGCCTTCCGAACTTGCCTTTACGTGCTGTACTATCTCATAACCATACATTTTTCCATGATCAGCCAGAAGCTTGAGAATAATGGGTTTGAGGATACCTTTTAATAGTTCTCTTGAATACATAGAGTAATAATACATCATAATTCTATGTATATCAAATTAAACATAAAAAAAGCCGCTGTGGGGCGGCCTGTCTATTATATAATATCTGAAGTCTGGCATCTACACATGCACGTGTCTCTCAGCATGATACGAAGACCTTACCAGTGGCCCCGACTCTACATATTTGATTCCCCTTTTCTCCCCTTCCACTTTAAAGAATTCGAATTTGTCAGGGTGAATATATTCTATTACTTCATGGTGTCTTTTGGTAGGCTGCAGGTACTGACCCAGGGTTAGTACATCCAGTCCAACTGCAGCCAGATCATCCATCAATTGGAAAACCTGGTCGTCTGTTTCACCGAGGCCGAGCATAGCACCTGACTTGGATCTTTTACCATACTCCTTGATTCTTCTAAGCTCCTCCAGACTTCTGTCATACTTGGCTTGTGGACGAACAGGTCGGTACAGCTCTTTTACCGTTTCCATATTGTGAGAAACCACTTCCTGACCTCCATCAATCATTCTGTAGAGGGCATCCCAGTTTCCTTTTACATCCGGAATAAGTGTTTCTATGGTCGTTTCAGGACTAAGTTTTTTTGTCTCAACTACGGTTTGGTACCATATTTCTGCACCACGGTCTTTCAATTCATCACGGTTCACTGATGTCAATACAGCATGCTTAACCCCCATGAGTTTAATGGCTTCAGCAACCCTTTTAGGTTCCTGCTCATCATATTCAGGTGGTCGGCCGGTTGCTACAGCACAGAACGAACATGAGCGGGTACATACATTACCCAGAATCATGAAGGTTGCGGTTCCGGCTCCCCAGCACTCACCCATGTTTGGGCAATTGCCGCTTTCACAAATCGTATGAAGTTTATGATTATCGACCAGTTTTCGCACCTTGGCATATTCAGGGCCAATAGGAAGCTTCACTCTCAGCCAGTCAGGCTTTCTGCGTTTTTTCTCTTCAACTGGTTTAGATACAACAGGTAATTCAATCATTGATCGTTCCTCCGATTATAAGAACACAAAGGTAAGGCAAAGGTTCCAAATAAACAGGAAGAGTAAGCCTAGTTTCTATTGCCGAAATAAATGGCTAAAAATGCTGCTGTAAAGACGCTTTTGTTATCAGCCAGGGGGAGGATGTCAATCTTTCTGGTATAAGCGTCTACAGTAAAGCCAACCTCTATTCCGAACACCCTTCTTTTTGTAGAATTGGTTTCAAAGGTTAGTGATGCTTTGGCATGGCCGCCCAGTACAAAGCTGGTTTCTCCCAGCCCTCTGAAGGGTCCGGCTGTACCCAGGATAAATGGCCTGGCATGTTGCGCGTTATCCGGGTCGTATTGCTCTTTTCGGTTTTGAGAGATCTCTATATAATAGGGTATCTCCATACCAATGGTAGGTCCTACGGCTACCAACCCGGTAATCCTTGCTCCTTGTTGAGGTGCTTTTTTGAAGAGTATGCGCTCTCTGCCATAAGTGGGTCTTAGACTGACGAGGTAGTTGGACTTTCCATACACGAAAGAGCTGCCTGTGAATGTGGTTTCCTTGGCTTCCCTTGGGTGCTTGATATTTACCAGCTCAATGGCCCAATGAGAAAGATTCTGGTTGCCCAGATAATTAGAGTGTCTGAAATAAAACCCGCTGATGAGTCCTCCATTGGTTGCCTTTACAATGCCAAAGACATTTTCAACCTGATATTCTTCATCTATATATTGTTCTATCTGTTGGGCCTTGGCCAGATGCAGTGGGGCTGCAATGCACAGAAGAAAAATGGTGTTCTTTAAAATACTCTTCAATTTTGCTGCTAGCTTTGAATGTTGGTAAAGTAACGAATTTTTATCGTCCGTAGTTTATGAAAACAGTAGAGACTAAATATGAAGGTGGACTAAGAACAAGTTCTGTTCACCTTAAATCAAACAACACTTTTCAAACCGATGCACCCTTAGATAATAATGGTAAGGGTGAGACTTTTTCTCCTACGGATACAGTCGCTGCTGCATTGGGAGCCTGTATGATGACTGTGATGGCTATTGCAGGAGAGAAGGAGGGATTGGATATGAGTGGAATGCACCTTGCTACCCAAAAAGTAATGGCAGCAAATCCAAGAAGGATTGCTGCCTTAAAAGTAGATTTCTATTGGGATAACTGTCCTCTAAATGATAGTCAAAGAGACTGGATCAAGGACATTGGCATCAATTGTCCTGTGGCCTTAAGCCTTAGTGCTGACTTGAGACAGGAAATTAATTTCCATTTTTAAGTACCCAGTTTACAAGCTCACCGGCATCTTCTGGTCGGTTGGGCTTTAACTTGTTCTTTCTGGCATATTTTCTCATTTCCTCTGAGTAAACACCGAAGAGGTCGAAAAATGCTGTTTTACCATTCGGAAGCTCCACCCATTTGTCGTCCAGCTTTAGGTAAGCATCACTAAAAGCTTCGATCTTATTGTTTTTATCACCCATACCGGTAGACAAATCATAAGACTTAGGAATGAATTCCAGGTAGTGCTTCACTTTTACAAATGGTGAGGACTTAACGTTTTGAATGAAACCACCCAGTCCAGCTTCAGGCCATACTAACTGCATGTTGCTGAATGATACTTCTTCCATATCATCAACTGGTTCAAAGGTGAACTGCTTCACAATGTTCCATGGAATGATTTCGTCTGTTTCTACATTTTGCAGCGTTTCTGTCTCCAGATTATATAGGAAATAACCTTCTCTGGTGGCACCACTTAATAAAGTGATATTCGCTTTTCTGGCCTTTTCGTAAAGGAAGGGCTGGTAGTCGGTTACATCTTCTACAGGCAGGTGACTCCTGATAAAGCTCTTACCTGCACCGTTTCCTCTCAGGTTAATAGATACCTCGCCAGATAGCTGAGTTCCTGCAGAACCACCACTTGTAACTCCTCCTGATCCGTTTTGTGCCTGAGCTTGTAAGCTCAGCACCAGAGCAGAAAAAAACAATGCTGCGTTTCTAATATACTTGAGTTTCATGTCTTTATCTTTTTTGATAATTTAATAAATATTCGTCTCTAAATCAATTACATAAGTCTCTGCTTAATAACAATATAGAGACGATATACCATTACTATAACGTCAATGAAAGGTGAGGATACACCTACATTATTTTCTTATACTTGATTCTTTTGGGTGCTACATCTCCCATGCGCTTTTTGCGATTCTCTTCATACTCAGTAAAGGAACCTTCGAACCAGTAAACCTGAGAATCTCCTTCGAATGCCAGAATATGGGTACATATTCTGTCGAGGAACCATCTGTCGTGAGAGATGATTACCGCGCAACCACCAAAGTTTTCCAGACCTTCTTCTAACGCACGAAGTGTATTTACATCGAGATCGTTAGTAGGCTCATCGAGTAGCAACAGGTTAGCTCCCTGTTTGAGTGTCAATGCCAGGTGAACACGGTTTCTCATTCCTCCGGAAAGTTCAGATACCTTTTTATTCTGATCGCTACCGCCAAAGTTGAATCGACTCACGTAGGCTCTGGAATTAATTTGTTTTCCCCCCAGGTTAATAAGTTCATTACCTTCTGAGATAACTTCCCATACTGTTTTGTTTGGATCGAGTTTGGTGTGCTCCTGATCTACATAAGCGATTTCCACGGTTTCACCTACTTCGAAAGTACCTGCATCAGGTTCCAGTTTACCTGTTATCATGTTGAAGAGTGTAGTTTTTCCCGCACCGTTTGGTCCGATGATACCAACAATACCACCTTGAGGTAAAGAGAAATCGAGATTCTCGTAAAGTAGTTTATCTCCAAAGGCTTTAGAAACTCCTTTAGCATCAATCACCTTAGTCCCGAGTCTAGGGCCTGCCGGAATGTACAATTCCAGTTTTTCTTCCTTCTCTCTGTTTTCCTGACTGAGTAGTTTGTCATACGCGCTCAAACGAGCTTTGGCTTTAGACTGCCTGCCTTTAGGAGACATTCTAACCCATTCCAATTCACGTTGAAGGGTTTTCTGACGTTTGGATTCTGTTTTTTCTTCATCAGCCAGACGCTTTTGTTTTTGCTCTAGCCATGAGCTGTAGTTTCCTTCCCATGGAATACCTTCACCACGGTCGAGCTCTAGTATCCAGCCGGCTACATTATCTAGGAAATAACGGTCGTGAGTTACGGCAATTACTGTTCCTTTATATTGCTTCAAGTGTTGTTCCAACCAATGCACTGATTCGGCATCGAGGTGGTTGGTAGGCTCATCCAGCAGAAGCACGTCTGGTTCCTGAATCAGCAGGCGGCATAAAGCAACTCTTCTTTTTTCTCCTCCGGAAAGCTTCTCAATTTTGGCATCCGCTGGGGGCGTTCGTAGCGCATCCATAGCTCTTTCCAGTCGGCTGTCTAAATCCCATGCATTTTTCTGGTCAAGCAATTCCTGCACCCTGCCCTGTTCTTCAATGAGCTTATTCATGGCGTCTCCATCGGCCAATACATCAGGATCGGCAAATTTGAGATTGATTTCTTCGAATTCCTTCAACAGGTCTACCACCTCTCCGGCACCTTCTTCCACAACTTCCTTAACGGTCTTGTTTGGGTCAAGCTTCGGTTCTTGCTCCAGCATACCGACAGTATAGCCCGGAGAGAAGACAACTTCACCCTGATAGTTTTTGTCTTCACCTGCAATAATTCTAAGCAGTGAAGATTTACCTGCTCCATTGAGGCCAAGAACACCGATTTTGGCTCCATAGAAGAAAGAGAGGTATATGTTTTTAAGAACTTGTTTTTGTGGCGGATATATTTTGCTGACTCCCGCCATTGAAAAGATGATCTTATGATCGCTCATATTGTAAAATTTTGACCCAAATATGCTAAAAAATAGGCTCGATTTGAGTGCTGTAAATTGATTTACTTAATTTCGGCCACTTAGTACAGATACATAGAATTCAAAGTGGATTACGGTTACATTAAAAACGGCAAAGTTTACAGAAACGCTTTTCTGGATTTTCCTGAGAAAGAGATAGGTACAGTAAAAGATAGTGAAGAAGCTACCATGCAATACTTCACAGATCGTTTTCAAGGCCTTTTAAACGAAATTACTGAAGTACAGCATAAGATCGAAAGTCAGTCTAATAAGGGGTCCTTCCTGATGAAGGTGATTAACCTGAAAGAGAGCCTGCCAACGATGGATGCCATGGGCGATTTTGAGAGTGTACATAACAAGCTTGTAGAAATTGAAAGTGAGCTGAATACCTATATAGATCAGAACCGACATAAGAATCTGCAGATTAAAACTGCCTTGCTTGAGGAATTAAAGTCAGTGGCTTCGAGTCACGAGTGGAAGTCAGCGACTGAGGCAATTAAGGAAATTCAGCAGAAGTGGATTAAAACCGGAGCAGTTGACTCAGAACACAAAGACAGGATTGAAGGAGAATATAAACAACTCACTAATCAGTTCTTTGAAAGAAAGAGTGCCTTTTATGCAGAAATTGAAAAGATGATGCAGGAGAAGGAGGCTGATTATGAAGAGTTTCTGAAAAAGGCCAGGGAGAAAATTTCCAAGGGTAATTCAAACTTTAAAACGTTGAAGGCTGACCTGATGTCTGAGTGGAAAGAGTTGGGTAAAATAAAACATGAAAAACATGCTGCTTTTTGGGATGAATTTCAGCGCTTGTTAAAGTCGGCCATGAGGTCATCAAAAAGTGCAGGTCAGGGAAAGGCTTCAGTTGAGGAGAACATTAAAAGGAGACAGGAGATACTGGATAAGTTAAGTGCGTTGAGTGAATCCCTTGAACCGAAGATTAACCTCAATCAGGTGCGCAAGGAATGGAAAATGGCTGGTTTTGTGCCTAAGCAAAAGAATTATGAAATGAATGAAACTTTTCACAGGCTCACTTCATTAATTAGCGAAAAGATATTCCTTGGTCAGTTATTGCAAAAGAAAGCCAGAAAGGATATGTCTGAACAGGATTTAGAGAAACTGAGGATCAGACTTCTTTATGATTTGCTAAACAGGGATGTTGCAGAACTGAAGACTTTTGAGGAAAATGTTGAGAAGTTTAATACAGCTAAGGGACTAGACCATTTACTGGATCAGAAGCTTTTTCAACAAAAAAGAAAAGTTGAAGTGAAGAAGGAAATTCTCAATCAACTAAAGGGGCTCCAAAACAGCAATTAAAGGCAGGTTTTTCGGCCTTAAAAATGAAGTAAAAAATTGAGGCTAAGCATTTGAATTTTAAATATTTATTCCATTCTTTTGCACGCCAATAAAAAAGAAGAAAAATGTACTGGACACTAGAATTAGCATCCTATTTAGAAGATGCACCCTGGCCGGCCACAAAAGATGAATTGATCGATTTCTCGATCCGTTCAGGTGCTCCTTTAGAAGTTGTTGAAAACTTGCAGGAGTTGGAAGATGACGGTCAGCCGTACGAGAACATTGAGGAGATTTGGCCAGATTATCCTACAAAAGAAGACTTCTTCTTTAATGAAGACGAATATTAAGAAAAACTGAAGCCCCGCACCGCGGGGCTTTTCTTTTATACTTTCCACCAAGGTTATCGCCTTCCCGCCACATTCTCCTTCGGCTTTTTCAACTTTCTCCTTATATTACTCCTCTATCCACTTTCGCGCTGGATTGTATGAAACAATTGTTGACATTTCAAACGAGTTATTCAAAATGAATTTAAACCTTAAAGCTAAGCAGGAGAGAACCTACGATGCTATTGTGGTTGGTTCAGGAATCAGTGGTGGCTGGGCAGCGAAGGAGCTGAGTGAAAACGGCCTAAAAACACTGGTACTTGAGCGTGGTCGCAAGATCGAGCATATCAAGGACTATCACACTGCAACTATGGACACCTGGGATTTGCCCAATCGTGGTAAAACACCCCCGGATGTTATTGAGAAGCACTACCCTAAACAAAACAGAACAGGCTATACAACAGCCGAAGCTCACAGACACTTCTTTGTGAAGGACGATGAAAATCCATATCAGGAAGATTCCCGATTCGACTGGATGAGAGGATATCACCTGGGAGGTAGATCGATTACCTGGGGACGTCAGAGTTACCGTTGGAGTGACATCGATTTCGAAGCCAACTCGAAAGATGGATTTGGTGTAGACTGGCCAGTTCGTTACAAAGATATCAAACCATGGTACGACTATGTAGAAAAGTACATTGGTGTAAGTGGTGAAAACAGAGGGTTCAAACAACTACCTGATGGTCAGTTCTTGCCTCCGATGGAAATGAACTGCGTTGAGCAGGACTTCCAAAAGGCAGTAGAAAGTAAGTGGAACAACAGATGGGTAACCATAGGTAGAACCGCTCACCTGACTCAACCACTTAGTGTAAATGACCCTGATCATAAGAATCCTGGACAGAGAAGCCAGTGTTTATTCAGAGATAGATGTATGAGAGGATGTCCTTATGGTGGATACTTCTCTAGTTTGTCTTCTACGCTTCCTGCCGCAGTGGCGACAGGTAATGTGACTATCCAGACCGATGCTATCGTGCACGAAGTAATGTACGATGAGAGTACGGGTAAGGCAGTTGGCGTAAGAGCTATCGATCAGAATACTAAAGAATCAACTGAGTATTACGCTAAGGTAATCTTCCTTTGTGCTTCAGCTATAGCTTCAGCTGGTATTCTTCTTCAGTCTAAATCAGGTAGGTTCCCTGATGGTCTTGGTAATGATAGTGGCGAATTAGGTCACAACATTATGGACCACCACCTGGGAGTTGGAGCTGGTGCTACTGTAGAGGGATATGAAGATAAATATTACAAAGGACGTAGAGCGAACGGTATATATATTCCACGTTTCAGAAACCTTGGTGGTAGTTCTAATATGAAGAACTTCGTCAGAGGTTATGGATATCAGGGTTCTGCATCCAGACAAGGATGGGGTCGTAACATTGCCGAAATGAGAGTAGGTCGTGTTGGCGGCAATATCAAAGATGCATTAATGGAACCAGGAGGTTGGACTATGGGCTTCATGGGCTTTGGAGAAATTCTTCCTCAGCATAAGAACTACATGTACCTAGACTATGACAACCTGGATCAGTGGGGTCTTCCACAGATGAGGTTCGATACCGCGAACTTCCATGAGAATGAGTATGAAATGAGAAAAGATATGGCTGCTGCAGGTGCAGAAATGCTCGAAGCTGCCGGATTCAAGAATGTTTATACTTATGACAACGGTCCTAACATGGGATTGGGTATTCACGAAATGGGTACTGCCCGAATGGGTAGGGATCCGAAAACGTCAGTAGTGAATAAATGGAATCAGGTACACAATTGTAAGAATGTGTTCATGACTGACGGTGCCTTTATGGCTTCTGCTTCATGTGTTAACCCGTCATTGACTTACATGGCGTTTACTGCACGTGCAGCAAACTATGCAGCTGATCAATTGAAAAAAGGAAATCTATAAACCATGGAAAGAAGAGAAGCACTTAAAAATTTAGGATTTGGCTCAGCAGCCATATTTTCTTCAAGCCTGTTGTTTGGAGCTTTGCAAGGATGCTCTCCGCAACCTACTGTGGACTGGGTTCCTGTATTTCTAACTTCTGAAGAGGCAGCTCAATTGGAGAAAATTTGTGAGGGTATTTGCCCTAAAACAAGTACTCCGGGAGCTACTGAAGCCGGTGTAGCCAATCACCTGGATCAGGCCTTGTCTGTCCTTAAGACCGATAAGGAATCTGATTACTTCAGAAAAGGGATGGGTATCTTTGTAAAGAACTTCAATGCCAATCAGGATGTGAAGTTCAACGATGCTACTACCGAGCAAATGACTGCAGCAATTAATGCCTACTTCAAAAAGTACGATGAGAATCCTGAAACCCTCAGAAATCTTAGAAGTCAATTTGGAGAGGACGGTGAAAAATCGGAAGAATTCCTGGAAACTTACTTTGTGACTCAGGTTGTAGACTCAACCTTCCAAAGCTACTTTACCAGTGAACTGGTGGGTGAAACGGTGATGCCGTACGATCCGATTCCGGTAAAATATGAAGGATGTCTTCCATATGAGCCGGGACAGAAGTCCTGGGCAAATGTGTGATCATCATAAATCGAACGGAAAACCCCGGTGGAAACATCGGGGTTTTTTGTTTCCGGTCAGATAAATTGAAGGCTCAATTCTTTACCTCGTTAATAAATTCGGATATTTTGGGTGTACCAACCAGACACTTCCGTTTTGTTAAAAAATAGGTTTTTTGGCTTTCTGGCTATTCTTTTTGTTTTTACCGGGGTAAAAGGCCAAGACCTTTCTTCTGTCCATTATTTTGTGGATTCTACTAAAGAGCTCTCCATTGAGCGTATTCAGGATAAGAATATACAGAGTATTTTCAATAGGCAACCTTTAGAGAATTCGAACTTCGGATTTGATAATAGCAGCTACTGGTTTAAGCTAAAAATTGAGAATCCTTCGGAGGAATCAGTCATTGTTGAGGTAGAACAAAACTCTCTAGATAGCATAACCCTATACCAGAAAATTAATGGCAAGTGGTACTCTGAAACTCTGGGGCATAATTTCGATCCAAGAACCAAGAAGTACAGTGATGTTAACTATGCCTTTGAGCTGAGCCCTGAAGCCCAGGAAGATTTTTTCTACCTGGAGGTCAATACTTCCGGTACTGTAGCCGTGCCCATTTCGGTAACAAGCTTTGATACCTACAGTTCGAATAAGACGAAGAGAACTTTGTTTCTGGGAGTATTCTTCGGCCTTATGCTGGTAATGGCTATTTACAACCTTCTACTTTATACTTATCTGAGGGACAAGGCCTATTTACTTTATGTAGGAGCCACAACTTTCGGTCTCATTACAAGTTTTATCCTCAACGGTTATGGTTACCGGTTTATCTGGCCTGATATGCCTGGTTTGGATAACCATATATATCTCACCTTTGCCGGTTTGAGTATGGTTTGTTCGAGCCGTTTCGCTGCAACGTTCCTGAACCTTAAGCAATATGACCCCAGAATGAATAACTTTCTGTGGGTGGTGGCGGGAGCTAGTTTGTTGATGGTCATACTCAGTATTTTTTACGATGCCAGGCAACTTCTTTTGTATGGCAGACTTTTGGTATTGATAGCCTTTCCATCCTATATCATTATTGGAATCAGAAATTATTTAAGAGGTTATAAAACTGCTATATACTACATCTTCGCATGGGTACCCTATATTCTCGGTTTGGTACTGGTAACCCTTAGGGGAGCCGGGCTTGTACCCGAAATGATAATCACAGCTTACGGTATTGAAATTGGCGGAGCATCGGAAGCCGTTTTACTATCATTGGCCCTTGCAGCAAGGATTAAGGGTATGCGCAAACAACTGATTGAGAAAGAGCTTGAAAAGGAAAGGTTCATGACTCAGGTATTAAGTGAGCAGAAAAGCCTACTTGAGAAAACGGTGGAGGAGCGCACTAAAGAACTTCAAACCGCTAATGAAACAAAGGATAAATTCTTCTCGATTATAGCGCATGATTTGCGAAGTCCTATGATTTCCCTTCAGGGAGTGGGAGAAAAACTGGAATATTTTATTCGGAAAGATAAGTATGATAAGCTGCTCGAGCTGGGTACAAAAATAGACTACTCCATAGACCAGCTCAATCACCTGCTGAACAATTTACTCAATTGGGCTGCCTCTCAGGCCGGAGGGGTTCCTCATAATCCCTGCATTACTAACCTGAAGGAACTGATTGATGAGAATATTCAACTTTACCATGCTATTGCAAAAACCAAAGGAGTCCGTCTTGTTAATAATGCTGATGATGCGGAGGTATATGCAGACATCAATACCATATCTACTGTCATCAGAAACCTGTTGAGTAATGCAATTAAATTTAGCCCTCAGGGAGAGAGGGTCATTCTAGAAATCAGCATCAATGAAAAAGATGTTGAGTTATCAATCAAAGACTATGGTAGAGGTATGACTCCCGGTATGCTGGAAGATGTGCTATCGAATAACTTACCTCAGAGTGTTTCCGGCACCAGAGGAGAGAAAGGTTTTGGTTTGGGCCTGAAGCTTTGCAAAGAATTTGTAGTTTTAAATCAGGGAACTCTGTCTGTAGAAAGTGAACCAGGCAAGGGCACACGGTTCATTGTTACGCTTCCTGCCAGGCCATAATTTCTGTTTCAAGTACACACGAGCTTAATTTTTGTATCAACAAGTCTTAAGGCTTTCTATCATTCATGTATTTTTTTTCTTTCATCAGAAAAACCAAAAAACAGTTTATAATCTTTTTGCTGGCTCTTCCATTGATCTGTCAGGCTCAAAGTATTGACACTCACTCTATAATCTCCGGGATTGAAGCAGCAGAGAGTATTGGAGTACTCGAAGACTATATTCAACAGGCCAATCAGGTTTCAGGTTCCAGTCAGAGTGACGGTCAAATAGTTTACGAGGCTATTCTTTCCAGGGCGAGGAAGCTGGGTAACGGATCATTGGCAAATAGGGCACTTACCAGATTGGGAGCTAACCTGTTCGATCAGGGAAAATACGATTCGGCCATTGTGGTGCTGGACGGCTGGAAATTCAGTGATGCCAGTCACCCTGCTCCATTTGAGCTGCTCGAGCGTAACTTCTACAAAGCGGTGGCCCATTATTATCTGGGGGAATATCAGACAGCCGTAGAGCTTTTTCTCAGCACCGTGAATGAGCCTGCATTAACCAATAACCCGAAATTTCATGGTAGATACCTCCGTGTTTTGGGTGAGGTATATAGAGCAGCTGATAACCTGGACCCTGCTCTCGAATACCTTCAGACGGCACTGGAGATAGCTGAAGAAAATCAGGATTCAGTGGGAATTGCAGCTTCTCTCAACCGGTTAGGTGTAGTCTATTATCAGACGGCTGAACATGAGATATCGGAAAAGCTACTTCAGAGATCCCTCGAAGTGAGTATAGCTGCTAGTGTCACATCGGTTATTTCCAGTAATTTCAACGATTTGGGAGAGCTGTACTTTGCTACCGAAGAATATGAGAAGTGTCTGAACCTCTATGAGCAGGCCCTGGACTATGCTCAAGACAATGATGGTAAAATAAATACCCTCAACAATATTTCCAGGCTCGATTGGAAGCTGGGTCGATACAATGAAGCTATAGCACAAGCAAAACAAGCACTTCAGTTGGCAGAGGAGAGTAATATTCTTACCTATAAAGTAGATGCGACCAAAATCATTGCCGATAGCTATCAGGAATTGGGTAAGTTCTCTGAAGCTACATTTTTCTATAAAGAATATATCAATTTCCGGGAGACACTCTTTGAGGAAGAACAGAGGCGTCAGATAATTGAACTTGAGACTCAATATAAAACAGCCCAAAAGGAACAGGAAATAGAAAGCCTCGTAGAGAGAGAGGCGTTGGAACGAGATAGAAAAACAACCTATCTTATTGGCCTTATTGCTGTGATTTTGTTGATGGGAGTATTGCTTCTGCTGTTTTTTCAAATCAGGAAAAACAATAGTAAAATCAGTAGTCAGAATGACAAACTGGAAGAGCTGAATAATACAAAGGACAAGTTTTTCTCTATAATAGCCCACGATCTGAGAAGCCCCATGATTGCCCTACAGGGAGTGGGGCAGAAACTGGAATATTACATTAGAAAAGACAGACAAGACAAGTTGCTGGAAATGGGAGGTAAGATTGACGAGTCCATTCACAACCTCAATACCCTGCTTAATAACCTTTTAAACTGGGCAACCTCACAAAGCGGTGGAGTGCCACATCACCCCGAGAAACTCAGTCTAAGAAGTATGGTAGAAGAAAACATTCAATTGTTCGATTCACTGGCAGACAGTAAAAATATCCAATTGGTAAATGTGGTAGAGAACTGTAGTATTTATGCCGATCAGAATACCGCCTCAACTGTGATCAGAAACATCATCAGCAACGCCATTAAATTCAGTCCGGAGGGGGAGATAATAATGTTGGCCACTACTGAAACGGAAGACTGCATCGATCTAACCATTACAGATAATGGTACCGGTATGAGTCAGGAACGGATAAAAGGAATATTCACCCAGTCTGTAAAGGGCCAATTGGGGACAGGTGGAGAAAAAGGATTTGGTTTGGGGCTCAGGCTATGTGCCGAATTTATGCAGCGAAACCACGGTTCTTTAAATATTGAAAGTGAAAAGGGAATGGGTACAAAAGTAATTTTGAGCTTTCCCAGGCGAGCTCCGACCATACTAAGGAAACCGGCTTAAAAGAGAAAAAGGACTTGCCTCCCTGTCAAATTCTCTTACATTTAAATCTCACCTATAACTGTCAACGGAATGAATGTGCTCATTGTGGAGGACGAGCCAAACTATGCCGATACCCTCGAAATGTTCATAGACGAATTGGGGTATAAGCTAACAGGTTTGGCTCAGGAAGGCCAGAAAGCCCTTAGGCTTTTCAGAGAAAATCCACCGGATATTGTATTGTTGGACATCAATATTGAAGGTGAGCTTTCCGGAATAGACCTGGCCCGTTTGTTCCAGGCAGAAAGACCTACCCCTGTTATTTTCATTACTTCTTATGATGACAAGGAAACCTTCGAAAGGGCGAAGGAAACCGCACCCCATGCTTATTTGATCAAGCCATTCGATCCACAACAACTGGAAAGAAGCATGGAATTGGCTATGCTGAGAGCCTTTGGCTCTACACATGAAGATGATGTTTTCGAAAAGGACCGGCACGTTATTCTGGCGAAGGAATTTTTCTTTATAAAAGAGAGGAATAAGCTGGTTAAGCTTACAATAGAAGACATTCTTTGGGTATCGGTAGAAGACAAATACTGTATTCTGAATACTGCAGAAAAGAAGTTCGTTATTCGTCTTTCTTTAAAGGAGCTGGCAGACAGACTCAACCCTCAGGTATTTGTTCAGACACACCGCTCACATATCGTTAACATCAAAAAAGTAGACGATATTGATTTGAGCCAATTCACCATATCTATCAATAATCGGGAAGTACCATTGGGTAAATCGTATAAAGACAATCTCATCTACAGGCTGCAAATGCTGTAACCTTCTATTTTCCAGTGATTTGATATTAGAATTGCGCCATTAATAAGTCTGTTTGCGCACAAAACCCCTTTGTTTGCGCACAAATGAAAATTGGTGCTATTCTATTTTACAAAATTCAATAAATCATAATTGACACACATAATACCTGAATTGACTACGTGTGCTTCTCTGTGGAGAAGCTTGAGGGCCGTGCCATTGTCCGTCTCGGTTTTGGCACGGCTTATTTAAGATTATTAGATTCATGAATAATAGTTGGATAGACCTTTTTGCCCAAAACAAAATGGAAAGACTCGAACCAGAAGATTTACAAGCTGGTGATATTCTCATTTTTGAGAATAATGACTTCAGTGCTGTAGACCTTCTCACCAACTTAATGAGAGACTACAACGAGAAGGAATATGACGACAAAATGCACACCGCATTTTACCTGCTCCTTTACCTTATACCTTGGTTCGATCCTGGTGATGAAGGAGAAAACTACAAAAACATCTATCATACCGCCATTTGGGCCAATATAGATTTGAATAGAGGAAAAGGTGAGCCTGAATTTGAAAATAGAATTGTTCAGATCGGAAGAGGGGGGATAGTCTCTGATATTTTACCCAGAACACTGGGGGAGTCTACCGTAAAGAATGTTTATGTGTATCGAAAAACAGCCAGGCCAGCTGGCTTTGAAGAAAAAGTGAATGAGGCGACACGGGCTTTTTACAATGATGAGAAAACTCCCTACTCTTTTGAAACAGCCTGGTTACTCGCTGTGATATGCTCTTTGAGGTATTCAGACGGTACATTACATAAAATGCTGGAGGACAGGCTTGGCAAAACCGGAACAGACCTGATGGTAATGTTGATCAGGTCTTTAATCAACCACTATAATGATAAGCATCAGAAGAAAATGGTTGCCTGCTCTACGCTCGTGGCAATGATCTATAAGAATGCGGGTTTTCCTGTTCATATAGATGCTTTGAAAAGGGATCAGGAGATTCATCTCCCCAGTGAACTCAGCTTTAAAGCAGACCATCTTCAGGCATTCGATCTGCCGAGTAATCCTCAAATCCCGAGAATTGGTGTAGTAGAAACAGTGGTGACACCAAGGCAGTTGGCAGAATCTCCGGATGTCAAGTTGGTCGGTTATTTCCCTCACCATACCCGGATAGAAGGATAAGGTTGAGCTGAAATGGCTTCTTTCAAGCGCCTGTATATGAGATTTAGACGACACCGCCAGAGGCTCTCGCAGAGGATGATTGCCTTACACCTTTCTCATAGTCCCTTTCAGGAGACTCTGAGGGGGATTCGTATTCAAAAACCTCAAATACTCATATCAGAAATTAGTCGTGTTACCGGTTGGGAGCAACTTTTACTGTCAGCGAAATCTCAACATTCACGCCCAAAAATCTGTAGTTCACGCACATTTTTTAATTCATCACAATAATCAGTCGCACTTTCATATTGAATTAAAATCGATTCAAATGCGTGCCTTGTTAATCAATTACCTTGAATTAACCCTTAAAAGGAGAACCCTCCTATTGTCAATATTTTTCGTGCTCTTTTTTCAAATGGTAGGGTTTTCACAGATAAAATTCACCATTAGTGCTACTAGTACATCGGCCACTACCTTAACAGTTACAGGTTCTGGTTCGGCAACCACAAATACCAAAGGTAATCAGTGGGTTACCAGCAACGGGTTTAATCAAATTTTCGGAAGTTCTTCTTTCAATATTGTAAACTCCAGTATCAACTTCAAAACCTTTGATCTGACCGGAGGCTTACAGCTTTCAGATGGTGTTACTCCTGTCAATTTTAGTGCTATTGTTATAGATGACGATACTGGCTCAGACTATGATGATTTTGCCCTCGATGTGAACTCACAGATTCCCATGGCGTCAAATACTTCATATACCCTTTCAGGAAATGCGACATTCGATATTTCTGGTACAGCCACCTTTGCTGACTTCAATACAGGTGTCTACTCTGGAACTTTTGAAGGGGTGCAGTCTGGATTTGCGAATTTTAGCACTTCTGATATAATCATTGAGGTGGTGTTAGTAGATCCTATTACCGGCCCCACGGCTTCAAATGTTTCTTTTTCAGGAGGTTTGGTAGTAGGTACTGAACTGACTGGGAGTTATTCGTATGCTGATCTTGGCGATGGAGAAAATGGTTCAACCTATCAGTGGTATAGATCAGATGACAATTCAGGAAGTAACAGGACAGCCATTTCAGGCGCCACCACTACAACTTACACCCTTACAAACGATGATGTGAACAAGTATATCAGCTTTGAGGTAACCCCTTCAGACGGAACTGAAACAGGAGATGCCTCCGAAAGCTCAATTTCCGGACCTGTAAAAGAGCCGCTAGCTGTTCAGAGTATACAACGTCAAAACCCGATAGCGGCACAGGTAGAAGCCTCAAGTGTAACATTCAGAGTCACTTTCAATGACGATGTTATCAATGTATCCACCGATGACTTTTCGCTAAACTCTACGACCGGAGGAACAGTGTCTTCAGTTTCCCAGATCAGTGCTTCCGTTTATGATATTACGGTGAATAGCCTTAATGCCGCGGGAGGGAGCCTGGAGCTTAAGATTAAGGGGGTTGATGGTGTTTCAGGAACCAATAATATCACCAGGGAATCCGTAAACGGGAACGCTACCATTTCGCAAACCAGCGACAACGATTACTTGAATCAGGTCAAGATCGGACAGTCGTTCCAGGCAACTACTGACAATTATTTTACGGCCTTTACTATTTACCCGAAAGCAGGACAGCACTCATTTTCCGGTACGGCCGATCTGACTATTTACAGTAAAAACATAGATGAAGATAATGATGCGGCACTGCTGACAAGCCAGACTGTTAATATAAACAGCAGTACCGATGCAGGAGGGCAGACTATTTCAATTGACAATCCTCCTGCCTTGACCTCTGGTGAAACCTATAGTTTCCTTTTGCAGAATTTTACGGGTAGCGGTAGTCATGCACTATCCTCCAGTACCAGTGGAAATTATGCCAATGGCAGAGTGATATTCACTGGAAACAATTCCGGTCATTCAGCTTTCGACCTTGTTTTTGATGTATTTGAAGGAACAATGGGGTCGCCATTGATCGCTACCGCACCTTCAACCAACGAAACCTACATCATCGATGCCACTAATGTAGCTCCAACAGCATCGAATGTTACCTTCACCGGAACATTGGAAGCAGGGGAGATGCTGACGGGCTCCTACGACTATGCTGATCATGAAAATGATGCCGAAAGCGGTACAACATTCAAATGGTACAGGTCTGACGATGCCAGCGGAACCAATAAGACTGCAATCATCGGAGCAACCTCCAAAACCTACACGCTCACATTGGCTGAAGCAACAAAGTTTATCAGCTTTGAGGTGACACCCAATGATGGTGAAGATGTCGGAACGGTAGTAGAAAGTACACTTCAAGGGCCATTGCCAAGTTATCCTCCAGGAGTTCTAAACATTACTCGTCAGGCGCCTTCAACTGAGACCACCGGTTCAACAACCGTTGTTTTCAGGGTAACATTTAGTAAAGAAGTAACCAATGTAGACGTCACTGACTTTGTATTGAATAGTACTGTTAATGGTTCAGTCACCTCTGTCGATTTTGTAAGCTCTGGTGTTTATGATGTTACTGTATCCGGTATGGATAATGCTGTTGGTACGTTAGGTTTAGGTATTAAAGGAGTAGATGGTGAAGCCGGAAGTAATGATATCGCGAGTTTCTCCGCAAGTGAGAGCCTGGAAACCGACTATAATGGTTCAGGTGATTACCTTAATCAAGCCAGTATCGGGCAGACTTTCACTGCAGCTACTTCAGGTCTACTTTCAAAAGTCACTATTTTTCCTAAGTCGGGTAATCACACTTTTTCAGGTACTGCAACTTTGTCTATTTATGATGGAGACCAAACTCAGAGCGGAACGCTCATATTGACCCAAACCGTAAATATTACGAATAGTACGGATGCTGGTGGTCAAAGCTTTGCTATTCCTGGCTTGCCTCAACTGACGCAAGGAAATACTTATTCTTTTCTTTTTTCAAATTTTTCCGGATCTGGAAGTCATGCTTTAGTGGCCAGTACCAATGCTGGGTTCGCCAATGGTCATGTGATTTTTACGGGGATGAACAACTCTTCACACCTCACAGACCTTGATTTGGCATTTCAGATATATGAGTCGGCTGTTACCACCATAGATAATCTGTCTGCAACTGCACCGAATACCTCAGAAAGCTATACCAAGGAAGAGTATATTCGTCCACCTTATGGTGATTGGCCAGGGGCCTTTGTACTTCAGGGCGGTGGCGGCCCTTTTAATGGTGCTAACCAGGCGGGCCTGAATGTAGATATTCCGGACAACAACGATAAGAGACTTGCTGGCTTTGCTGCTGGCGATCTCGATGCGGATGGGGACATGGATTTTCTTGTCGGTACTTTCTCAGGGAAAGTATTCCCTATGAGAAATATGGGTACTTCCACAGCTCCCAATTGGGAGTTTGTCACTGACTGGATTCCAACTTTAGATTCGTTAGATACAAAGGCAGGCAATAGCAATGAATTAGCACGACCTGTTTTGGTAGACATCGATAATGATGGTGACCTCGACTTGTTTATTGGAAATCAAACAGGGTGGGATGCTGATGAAGCGGCTCAACTTAGCGTTAGTGCAGCAGCCATGAATGATGTCGTTTTCTTCCGCAATATTGGAGATATCGGGAATCCTGTATTTGAGTTTCAACAAATAGAAGGGCTCTTCGCAGACCCTGACAATGGTACTGAGTGGTTCCATACAAACTACGGTAGCTTTGCCTCACCAGGTTTCGCTGATTTGGATGGAGATGATGATTTCGATATGATCGTGATGGGGAATGATACCATTAGCTATGCGGAGAATGTTGGAACAAATGAAGTTCCTCAGTTCCTAAGAAAATACCGCGAAAATAGCCCCTTTGAAGACTTTAGCCCTGTTACCAATAATGCCGGAAGTACCCTTTCTGAACCTAGTTTTGCCGATATAGATATTGATGGCGACCTGGATTTAATCTCAGGAACTACGGATGGAGTATTTCAGGTAATTCTGAACTCAGGTACGGCCACTGCCCCCGAATTCCTCAATACCAACAGAAGTAGCAGCTACTTACCTGAAGTGTTGAAGAGTTTCGATGCAGGCCAGCACAGCCTTGGTCGTTTGGCAGACCTCAATGGAGACGGAGTGCTCGATTTTATTGTGAGTAACCTCGATGGTGATTTAGGCTGGTTCTCTGGTGTTCGCAATGACCCTACGATGGTCAGTGCGGTGAAAACGGATAATACTACCATTACCATTACTTATAGTGAAAATGTACAGACCAACGGTGGTAATCCAACCGATTTTACTGTAACAGACTGTCGAGGCAATACCTATGAGGTAACTGCGCAGACCGATGGCACAGCAGGAGATACAGATATTGTATTGACAGTGGCCAGCCTTGAATTGGCAGTGGGAGATATTACCATTACTTATGCCAATAACAACGCAGAGATAACGGATGAAAATGATATTGAGCAGAAAACAGATGATACTGGGGTAGTTATCAGTGCATCAGTCGATGCAATTGCTCCGACAATGAGTAGTGCTACTAAAGACAGCAATACTGAAGTCACTATCACTTTCAGTGAGAATGTAGATGTTCTGGGCACAAACCCCACAGACTTTACTGTGACAGATGGAAATGGAAACGCGTATGCTGTAAATGCTATAGCCAACAGAACTTTAGGTGATGCAGAAATAACACTGACTGTAGCTGATTTAAGCGGAGCGCTTGGCGACCTGATAGTAACTTACACCAACAATAACAATGAAGTGGTCGATTATGGCTGCAATGCTCTGGCAACAGATGCCACCGGCATAACTATAGACCTTGATAATACCGCACCAACCTTAGTCAGTGCCGCCAAAGACTCAGATACACAAATCACTCTCACCCTCAGTGAGAAAGTGCAGATTAACGGAGCTGATGCCAGCAACTTCACGGTACAAGATGGAGATAGCAACGGCTTCTGTGTGCTTTCACTTACCGATGGTACGGCCGAAGACAATCAGTTGGTGCTTGGCTTGGCAGACCTAAGCTCTGCAACTGGAAAAATTACCATTACATATGACCCCTCAAGCGGGGATATTAGTGATTTCGGAGGTAATAACCTCGCCACAGATAATACCGGTGTAGAAATTATCCTTGCTGCCATTACCTATGCAGTGGAAAGGTTAACACCGGGTGATGAGGACACCAATGAAGATGTGCTGACCTTCAGGATAGATTTTGGTGAAGAAGTAAGAAATGTAGATGTCACTGATTTTGTCCTGGACGGCACAGCGGCAGGGGATGGCACCATTGCCAATGTGCAGGCTGTCACTGTAGGAATAGAAGATTCCAGGTATTATGATGTACAGGTTACAGGGCTGGGTGCCTCCAACGGAACAGTCTCACTGGGTGTAAAAGGAACTAACGGCCTGTCAGGTTCGAACAATATTCTTAATGATAATGTGATAGCCGATGTTGATCAAACCGTAAATGCCGAACAAATCAATTCGGGTACCCCGGCCGCACAATCTTTCCAGCCAACACAGGATGGTGAACTTGTGGCAATCAGAATAAAACTCAATGAAACGAGTACGTATACCGGAAATATGACCTTAAAGATTCGTGAGGGAGACGGTGTTGGTGGTAACGTGCTCACTACTCAGGACTTTTCGGCCCTATCAGGTATTGCTGCTGAATACATGACCATTAACCTGGATAACCCGGTAGATGTAACAGGCGGTCAGTCTTATACCTTCCATTTTGATCATCCTAATGCTGGTGATTTTGTGCCAGAAGGATCAAACACCAACCCTTATGCGAATGGCCGGATGTATGGAGCTTTTGAAGCACCAAACTTCGACTGGGCATTTACTACTTATATAACTTCCGGGTCGACATATGAAGTAGCTACTTCTGGAAATACAATGGAAAGTTATACTCTCGACAATATAAGTCCCTCCGTTGTGATTACCAGCAATGCCAACAACCCTCAAAGCGGGGTATTCACAGCCACCTTTACTTTCTCGGAAGATGTAACAGGGTTTGCACAGGAAGATATTTCTGTAGGAAATGGAGAAGCAAGTAATTTCAACACTGCAAGCTCTTTAGTTTACACAGCCACTATTACTCCTACTTCAGATGGAGAAGTAACAGTAGACGTAGCTGCTGACAAAGTCAGTGATGCAGCAGGCAATAATAACACCAAGGCGAGCCAACTGAGTATTAACAATGATGAAACTTCACCGACAGTAACCATCACAAGTGATGCTGGTGACCCACAGAGCGGAGCTTTTACAACTACTTTCACCTTCTCAGAAGTTGTGAGTGGGTTCACTTCTGGTGATATCACTGTATCGAATGCCGTGGTTAACCATTTCGATAATACCAATGCACCCCAATATACCGCCATCGTTACTCCATCGGCAGATGGTACGGTAACGGTAGATGTTAACGCGGGCATAGCTCAGGATGCTGCAGGAAACGACAACCTGCCTGCCTCACAACTGAGCATTACCAACGATGAAACTGCCCCTGGTCGAATCACCGGTTCTATTGTCGGCAAAACCTATGGCCTCGACCAAAATATGGACATTGTTGTGGAGTATAATGAGGTGGTTTTGGTTGAAACAACAGGTGGTACTCCTGCTATTAATATTTCTATGGGAGGACAAACCAGAGAGGCAGCCTATTTGAGTGGTTCCGGGACTACATCATTAACTTTCAGGTATACTACGGTATCCGGTGATTTTGATGGTAACGGTGTAAGTTTGAGTAGCATCCAGTTGAACGGAGGACTTATAACAGATGGGGCTAGAAATAATGCAGAACTCACTGGCACTCATACAGGAGACAGCGATGTTCGCGTAGATACCACCATTCCAAGTCTGAATATCACCAGTTCTTCCAATCGAACCAGTGGAGCCTTTACCGCAACTTTCACCTTTTCGGAAGATGTAAGTGGTTTTGCAATAGACGATATTTCAGTCAAAAATGGAACAGCCGGCAACTTCAACACAACCAGTGCGAAAGTATACACCGCTACCATCACTCCAAACGCAGATGGAGAGGTGACGGTCGATGTGGCTGCCAACAAAGCTCAGGATGCAGGAGGAAATGGAAATACTGTGGCCACACAACTCAGTGTGACCAATGATGAAACTGCTCCAACAGTTACCATAACAAGTAATGCTAATGATCCTCATAACGGAGCCTTTACCGCAACATTCACTTTCTCGGAAGATGTTACAGGCTTTGATGTCAATGACATCTCTGTGACTAACGGAGTTGCCAGCAACTTCAACACCACCAGTGCAAGTGTTTACACTGCTACGATAACACCATCTGCTGATGGAACAGTAACCGTAGATGTGAATACCGCTAAGGCTCAGGATTTGGCCGGGAATAACAATACCGCAGCCACTCAATTCAGCATAACTAATGATGAAACGGCACCAACGGTATTGGAAGTGACTTCAGATGTAAACAACTCAACTTTCAAATTGGGAGATGAGATCAATATTTATGTGCAATACAGTGAGGAGGTTTTTGTTACAGGAACACCTCAACTGGAACTGGAAACAGGAACTACAGACAGAACAATAGATTATGTCGACAGAAGTGCTTCTACTCTTAGATTTGTCTACGAGGTTAAGGCTGGTGATGAAAGTTCGGATCTGGATGTAACCAGTTCTTCAGCCTTAACGCTAAACGGTGGAACAATTGTAGATGTCGTTGGCCTTGATGCTAACTTGACAGTTAAACAAGGATCAGACGGAGGAGCATTAACTGAGAAAAATCTGGTAATTGATGGAGTTGTACCAAATGTAACGATTACGAGTAATGCCAATGATCCACAAAGTGGGGCATTCACAGCCACCTTTACTTTCTCAGAAAATGTATCCGGCTTCAGCGGAAATGACATTACCGTTGGTAATGGAGTCGCCACTAACTTCAATACAGTAAGTGCTAAAATCTATACAGCCACCATTACACCAGCGGCTGATGGAGAAGTTACCTTAGATGTGGCTTCAGATAAAGCTTCAGATGTAGTGGGCAATGGAAATGTAGCAGCCACACAGTTGAGTCTTACCAATGATGAGACCTCTCCAATGGTGACAATTACCAGCAATGCCGATCCAACCAGTGGGGCTTTTACCGTTACTTTCACTTTCTCTGAAGAAGTGACTGGTTTTGACCTGAGTGACATCACCGCTAGCAACGGAACGGCCAGTAACTTCAACACCAGCAGTACCAGTATTTATACTGCAAAGATTACTCCGGTAGCTGAGGGGGCAGTTACGGTAAGTATAGGCGCAGATTTGGCAAAAGATGCTGCTGGAAACAACAATACGGCTTCCACCCAATTGAGTATAACCAACGATGAAACTGCACCAACCTTGGTTAATGCAGTAAAAAGTAGCAATACCGGGTTGACCCTTACATTCAATGAAGCCGTGAAAACTATGGGTATTCACCCAACTGATTTCACAGTTAGGGATGGCAACAGCACAAACTTTACGGTTCAATCCATTTCTGATGGAACAGCGGGTGATGATGAACTGATTTTAACATTTAACGATTTGAGTGCTGCTGAATTAAAGCTTGAAATTACTTACAGCAACAATAATGGCGTGGTGACCGATTTGGCTGGCAATACATTGGGTTCAACAAGAAGTGGGGTAGTGATTTCATTAAATGCGATACCTACTGTATCCCAGGTAGATTTCTCAGGAATCCTAACCGTTGGGGAGACGCTCACAGGAGCATATACTTATGCAGATTTAGACAATGATGCCGAAGATGGTACCGCCTTCAAGTGGTACAGATCGGATGATGCCAACGGAACCAACAAAACAGCAATCTTAGGGGCTGCAGATCAGACTTATGAGCTCACTAGTGATGATGTTGATCATTACATCAGCTTTGAAGTCACTCCGAATGATGGCAAAAATGCCGGTACCACGGTAGAAAGTGGTCTTCAGGGCGGGGTAAACAAAATTAGCCAGGCCATTACTTTCAATGCTCTGACCGACAAGACTTATGGCGATGCCAGCTTTAACCTGGGAGCCACAGCTTCATCCAACCTGGGACTTAGTTACGCCAGCTCCAATGCTAATGTAGCTACCGTGAGTGGAAGTACTGTGACCATTGTGGGAGCAGGAACCGCTACTATTACAGCCTCACAGGCTGGAGATGCAAGCTATGCTGCTGCAACGGATGCTGTTCAAACACTAACCGTGAATAAAGCTGAACTCATTGCAACTGCAGAAGATAAGAGCAAAACCTATGGTGAAGACAACCCAGTCTTCACTATTAGCTATACAGGTTTTGTGAATGGCGAAGATGAAACGGCTATCACCACCGAACCAACGACTTCTACTACAGCAGATGCCACAACCGGTGTTGGAACATATGATATCGCCTTGAGTGGAGGAACAGCCTATAACTATTCACTGATCACCAATAACGGATCGTTGACCATAAGCAAAGCCACATTAACGGCCACTGCGGAAGACAAGAGCAAAACTTATGGAGATGAAAATCCAGGCTTCACCATCAGCTACTCCGGCTTTGTCAATGGAGATGATGAAACAGCCATCACTACAGTGCCAACGGCTTCAACAACTGCAGATGCAACGACAGGAGTAGGCGTTTATGCCATAGCTCTGACAGGTGGAGAAGCTGATAACTATTCACTGAGCACCAATAACGGTTCATTGACCATCGGAAAAGCAACATTAACTGCTGCTGCTGAAGACAAGAGCAAAACTTACGGAGAAGAGAATCCTTCCTTCACCGTCAGTTACTCTGGTTTTGTTAATGGAGATAATGTAACAGCCATCAGCACAGCGCCAACAGCTTCGACAACTGCAGATGCCTCAACAGGTGTGGGAACTTATGATATTATTTTGAGTGGTGGAACAGCCGATAACTATTCACTGATTACCAATAACGGGTCATTAACCATAGGCAAGGCTATTCTGACAGCCACGGCCGATGACAAGAGTAAAACTTATGGAGAAGAGAATCCTTCCTTCACCGTCAGTTACTCAGGCTTCGTGAACGGAGAAAATGAGACAGCTATCACCACCAAACCAACAGCTTCTACTACATCAGATGCCACAAGCGATGCAGGAGTCTATGACATAACTTTGACAGGTGGAACCGCTGACAACTACTCACTGATCACCAATAACGGTTCTCTGACCATAGGCAAAGCCACTTTAACGGCCACTGCAGAAGACAAGAGCAAAACTTACGGAGAAGAAAATCCTTCATTCACCATCACTTACTCCGGTTTTGTGAATGGCGATGACATCAGTGAGATCACTGAGCCAACGGCTTCAACAACTGCAGATGCAACAACAGGAGTAGGCGTTTATGCCATAGCTCTGACAGGTGGAACTGCTGATAACTATTCACTGATAGCTAATAACGGATCACTAACCATCGGTAAGGCTACGTTGACAGCAACTGCAGAAGACAAAACCAAGGTTAAGGGACAGACTAATCCTGAGTTCACTATTGTATATTCAGGGTTTGTAAATGGTGACAATGAGGAAGACATAGACAGAACTCCTACAGCTACGAGCACGGCCGATGAAACTACGGGAGCTGGTACAGCGGCTATTAGTTTGAGTGGAGGAATTGATGATAATTACTCCTTCGACCTGGTCGATGGAACGCTAACCATTCTTGATGCGGCTTTCATTAGCTCAGTCACAGGTCCTGCCGATGATACCTATGGCATTGGAGATGAATTGGAATTCACAATCAACTTTAGTCTGGCAGTAAGCACGAGTGGTACGATAAGCTTGCCTTTCACGCTTGGAACTGACAGCAAAACCGCTAGTCTTGTTGCTGATGTCACCAGCGAAACAGAATTGAAGTTCAGTTATACTGTGGCAGAAGGAGACCTGGATACAGACGGCCTGACCCTGGGATCAGCCCTGAGTGTTTCAGGTAGTATTAAGGATGATTTGGATACAGACGCAATCCTAGAATTGAATCAGGTTGCTGACCTAAGTGGGGTGTTGATAGACGGAGTAAGACCAAGCCCGACCATTACCAGCGATGCAGGGGCTTTGACTAATGCTGCCTTTACAGCCACTTTTACTTATGACGAAGCAGTGAATGGTCTGGATATCAATGATATCACGTTAACCAACGGAACCGCCAGTGACTTTGCTACAATAACTGCCGGAATGGTCTGGAGTGCTACTATCACTCCTTCTACCGATGGTACCACTACTGTGACCCTGAATTCTGGAGCAGCAACAGATATTGCAGGCAATAAGAGTGAAGCCGGGAATACCATCAGTACTGTATTTGATGGAACTGCACCTCAAGTGAGTAGCATTGTGAGGGCCGAAGCCGACCAAATTCCAACAGGAACGACTAGCAGGGACTTTACCGTAACCTTCAGTGAAGAGGTAGCAGGTGTAGATGTGACCGATTTCGAAGTGGTAACCACAGGAGCAGCAACGGCTAGCCTGAACACTGTGACGGTCATCGATGCCAAGACCTATACTATAGAAGTCAATGGAATATCCGGAGAAGGAACCATTGGGTTGAATACCAAAGCCAATAGCGGCATAGTTGATAAAGCTGGTAATGCACTGAAAGATGCATTTACCGGAGAAGTGTACGCGACCAATTTTGCTCCGACAGACATCGGACTGTCAGCCTCAAGCATTCAGGAGAATAATTCAGTGGGAGATGACATCGGTGTCATTAGTACAACAGATGCCGATGCTGACGACAGCTTCACCTACAGTCTGGTATCAGGAGCCGGTGATACGGATACGGATAATGCAAGCTTCATGATCAGTGGAGATATGTTACAAGCCGCGGCCGCTTTCGATTTTGAAACCAAAGACAGTTACAGTATTCGCGTTAAAACGGATGATGGCTTTGGTGGAACCTTTGAGAAAGTCTTAACCATTACCGTCACCAATGAAACAGAAGCCCAAATTGAAGTAAGCGGCAATGGCAACTTCGATCAAACCGGACTTGGCCTGAGCAGTATGCAAAGCTGGACTTTGACCAACAATGGTGATGCAGCTACAGAAATAAGAGTGACCAGTACTTCAACAGCCTTTAGCATAACCCCGGGTTCGGTAATTATAGGTGCGGGAGAGTCTGAAACAGTAACCGCAGTATTTACCCCACAGGCCGCAGAGACCTATAACGGTACAGCTACCTTCAATTACAATGTCACAAGCGAGACTGAAGGTAATGTAACGGTTTCTCTTACGGGTGAAGGAGTAATTGTAACCGGTTTGGATGAAGGACAGATCAAGGAAGATCAGATATCAGTGTTCCCAAATCCTGCCTCCAGTTATATTACTATAGACCTGAGCGAACTGAGAGGGATGCCATTAGACATCAGGCTGATCAACCCCGCTGGGGTGAGTAGGCTAGAGAAGGATGGCTATAACCAGCTTCAACTCAGAATTGATGTCACCAATTATGAAAGTGGCCTTTATATTATTCAGTTCAGCAATGAGAGATCGCTGGTGAGGAAAAAAATCTTGATCAGAAAATAGAGGGTCGATAATAGACACTAGACTTCAGACTTTAGAGATCGTAATTCAACAATCGTAAATAAGAAATGATGAAAATCAGAAGCATATATACCTACACATTCATTTTAGCCATGGCAATACTCAGTATGTTATCCTGCTCCCCTGATGATGGGCCTGTAGAGCCCTCTTTACAGGAACTTACTTTTGAGAATCTTGCTGGAGAGTGGACATTGGGTCAGTTCAGCAGTATTAAACTAGATGGAGCAGATGTGAGTGCCAATTACTCGGGCTTTGCCCTGTCATTTGAAGAGGGTACCTATACCACAACCAATGCAGGTGATCTACTCAGTTCCAGCGGAACTTGGGAATGGGTAGACACGGATGCCACCCAGGTGCAATTAGATGATGGTAAACTGGTTACCATTAACTCGCTTTCAACCTCTAAGTTTATTTTTAGCTTCAACTATTCTAGTAGACCTTTAAGGGCAGGAGTGGAAGGTAACTATATCATTACAGTTGAGAAGTGACATATACTCTTAAATTTTGATTGCAGCCTGTGGTTATAATAACTGCAGGCTTTTTTTTTGTTATTGCCATGATAAAATATTCTTTCATTCGAAGGTATTTGAATTAATTCGAGATTGATTTAATTAGTAGAGCTAAGAATCTTCAACGTTGACAAAAAGGAAAAACAGCATAGTTCTCCTGGTGCTTTTTATGTTGTCCTTGAAAGCACTGGCTTTTCAGGTTGATACTGACCCTATTTATTTTACCGATCCAAATGAGGTTTATAAGGTGAATGACTTTGTAAAAGTCTTTCGTACACCGGATACAATATCCAGTCAGGAGGCCCTTTCAGGAATCCTGAATGGAAAGTTGGAGCAAGTGCCTTATCAGGGTAATCCGGGTATGACTAATTCTGATGCTGCTTATTGGTTATTGTTCACCATAGTGAATGACTATGCAGGAGAGTCAGAATTCAGGCTGGTCTTATCTTATCCACAGTTGGACTATACCAGCTTGTCTGAAGTGATGGGAAATTCCGCTACTACACTGTTCATTACGGGAGATAGTTTTCCTTTTGACCAGCGACCAATCTCTAATCATGATTTTGTATTCCCTATCCGAATACCTTACGGATCGCAAAAGACATTTTTACTCAATGCGGACAAGAGGAATTCAGCAGTTAGGTTTCCATTGCGCCTCTATGCCGAAGAGAAGTTTGTTACCAAGTCTGGTAAGGAGCAAGTCTACCTTACTGTTTACTATATTTTTCTCATCATCCTTACTCTAGCAGCATTTCTCATAGGTATTGGATTAAGGAATAGGGTGTTTGTATGGTACGGGGTAAGTGTGTTTTGTTATGCCCTATGGCTGTTTACCTGGCAGGGTTTTTCTTATAAATACCTCACGGCTGATTTCCCGGTATTCAATCGTCACTTTTTGGCTTTCTGTTCCCAAATAGCGGTCATGTCTCTTTTGGTTTTTGTACAGAGTTTCTTTGAAACCAAAAGTCTGATACCCCGCTTTCATCGCATTATGAATGGAGTGCTTGGCCTTTTTATCCTGGGTACTGTCGTTTGGGTCATTATCCCCGATACCTATATCCAACTTGCCCCTAAGCTTTTTGCTGTTCGGTATATTTTGGTTGGAATGATATTAGTGTTCTCCGTTACAGCAGCTGTTGCATACAGAAGGAGAGGTGCTCATCGATCATTGATTTTCGCCATATCGTATGCACTTTTCTTTGTTAGTATCATTGGAAAGATACTTGATGAATATGGACTGATAGCAGAATACAATTTTGTTGTAGATCCCATCCTGGTGGGAAACCTTGTTCAGGTGCTTGGTCTGTCCATCGCTATGGTGATTGCCATGATGAATATTTTCAATGAGAGAGAAGCGTTGAAAAGAGATAATGACCAATTGAAGGCAAGTCTTGGTGAAGCGGGGAATGGATTAAATGGCCATGATCAAAGTCAGGAGTTCATTACTCTAAAGAGTAAAGCCGTACTTAAGCTGAATGATATCCTTTTCATCAATTCCGATGCTGCCTATTGCGAGTTCTTCCTGAGAGAAAGGGAACACCCTGAAATTGACCGGAGGTCTTTAACTTCTCTGGAGGATGAGCTGCCCGAGGTGTTTGTAAGAATTCATAGAAGTACTATTGTTAACCTCAGGCATGTGCGCCAGGTCAAGGCTACTTCAGTATTGTTGAATACGGGGCAGAAACTGGTGGTTTCAAGAACATATAAAGACCAGTTAAGGGAAGCTTTGGGAGATAAGAAATAAAAGGCTGTTTCAAAAGCCTGGCCACCGTCACCCTGAACTTGTTTCAGGGTCCCTTTGTGATTATTAATAGATCAAATGGATTCTGAAATAAATTCAGAATGACGAAGTTTTGACAGCTTTTGAAACAGCCTTTTTCCTTACAGTTCTCTGACCCAGATGTTTCTGAATCGAACTGGGTTTCCATGGTCTTGTAACACAATGCTACCATCGCCATGAGCTGGGTTTTTAGGAAGTCCGATATATTCAGTAGTTCCTCTTAGCGCCACATTATTCTGGACCACAATGCCATTGTGAATAACAGTGACTGTGCCATCAGACACCTTAATGCCATCTTCGTTGAACCTGGGAGCTCTGTAAATAATGTCGTAAACATTCCACTCACCGGGAGCCACAGTAGCATTCACCAAAGGGATAGATTGCTTGTATAAAGAGGCTGCCTGCCCATTAGAGTAAGTTCTGGATTCATAGCTATCTAAGACCTGAACTTCATACTTCTCTTGAAGGAAAACACCAGAGTTACCTCTTCCCTGACCTTCACCTACAATTTCTGTAGGGGCACTCCATTCAATATGCAATTGGATGTCGCCAAATTTTTTGTGGGTCATGATGTCGCCCTTACCCCGGGTTACTTCCATGTAACCGTTTTCAACTTTCCAGGCAGCAGCTGATCCATCGCCCTTAGACTTCCATTCATTGAGATTAGTGCCATCAAAAAGCACTACTGCGTCTGATGGGGGAGCTCCATTTTTGCCTGGAGTCACTTTTCTTGGGACCGGATCCCAAACCTCTGTGGCTTTAGGGTCGGTTATCTGAGCCATGAGTCCGGCACAGAAAAATAGTAGGGTAAGAGTTAAAGTAAGCTTTTTCATCTGTAGATCAATTATGTAATGTCAAGTGCAGGAATCCAACAGCCTTGAGAAAAAATTCAAGGCTGTCAAATCCCAAACAATTATTCTATTCCTAGTAGTTTTTTGAATTCTTCATCACTGATACCAGCATCAGCGAAATCATCGAAGTTTTTCTGAGTGGCCTCAATGATAAACTGGCTAATATATTCAGCACCTTCTCTGGCACCTTGCTCAGGAGACTTGATACAGCACTCCCATTCCAGTACGGCCCATCCGTCATAGCCATATTGAGTCATTTTTGAGAAAATGGCCTGGAAATCAACTTGTCCGTCTCCAATGGACCTGAAACGACCTGGACGATCAATCCAGTCCTGATATCCGCCATAAACTCCAGACTTACCGTTCATGTTGTACTCAGCATCTTTGACGTGGAACATGCCGAAAAATTCATGGTAATGATCGATATAAGCCAGATAGTCCAGTTGCTGAAGAATGAAGTGTGATGGATCATAGAGAAGTTTCACACGGTTATGTTTACCGGTAGCTTCATAGAACATCTCGAAGGTTGTTCCATCGTGAAGATCTTCACCGGCATGTACTTCATAGCATACATCAACACCCTGCTCATCAAAGTGATTGAGTATAGGTTCCATCTGTCAGCTAATTCAGCAAAGCCTTTTTCAATAAGTCCGGCAGGACGTTGAGGCCAGTTGTAAAAGTATGGCCATACCAACGCTCCAGAGAATGTAGCATGAACATTTAGTCCCAGGTTTTTAGAAGCTACTGCCGCTTTTTTCACCTGATCAATGGCCCATACATTTCTCTGCTTGGCATTCATTCCTTTAGGAGCGAAGCCTTTAAATAGTTCTTCATAGGCAGGGTGTACTGCTACCAGTTGCCCCTGAAGGTGGGTTGAAAGTTCACTTACTTCCAGACCATACTCAGCCAATGTGCCTTTCAATTCGTCACAGTAGGTTTTACTTTCTGCAGCCTTGTCCAGGTCAATCAGTCGACTATCCCAGGTAGGGATTTGAACGGCCTTATATCCAAGTTCACTGGCCCATTTAGCGATGTTGGGCAGGTTGTTGAATGGAGGCTGGTCATCAGCAAATTGAGCCAGGAATATGGCTGGTCCTTTTATTGTTTTCATGTTTAATCTTCAATTTCAGTCCACACATTACCATTTCTGGAAGATTCCAGAACAGCTTCAATGAATTTCATTCCACGAACACCTTCATGTACAGTAGGGAAGGCTCCTTCCAGATACTCTTCACCTCGAATAGCTTTGGCAGCACCTGAATAGATATTGCCCATCGAGTCGAAGATGCCTTCCGGGTGACCTGGTGCCATTTTGGTACTTACAGTAGCCAGGTCGCCATTGTAGGCATGTCCTGGTTTTAATACCTGAACGGGTTTCCCCTCTTCCATATAATAGAGGTAGTTAGGGTTCTCTTGTTGCCATTTGAGTGCACCCTTGGTTCCATATACGGCAATCCTTAGATCGTTTTCCTCACTGGTGGCAATTTGACTTGCCCTGACAAGCCCTCTTGAGCCATTGTCGAACTGACACATGGCCGTACCGTCAATGTCTAATGGATTGTCTTCATATAAGGTGTTCAGGTCAGCAAGGACCTTAGTTGTTTTAAGGCCTGTAGTGTACTCGATCATATTGAAGGCATGCACCCCTATGTCTCCCATACAACAGCTTTGTCCTGCTTTGGCAGGATCAAGACGCCATACTCCGGCTCTTTTCTCTTTGTCATGGATAACAGGGTTAATCCAGCCCTGATAGTATTGAGCATCTACCTTTTGAATTTTACCAATGGCTCCTTCCGCAATCATTGTTTTCATCTGGCGGACCATCGGGTAGCCAGTGTAGGTATGAGTCAAAGCGAAGGCCACCCCATGTTTTTTGGTAAGCTCTTCTAATTCGATGGCTTCAGCAGCGGTGTTGGTAATCGGCTTTTCACAGATTACATTAAAACCTGCCTGAATCAGTTGCTTAGCCATTGGATAATGGAGGAAGTTTGGCGTTACAACCACTACCACTTCAATTCTTTCTTCCTTTGGTAAGGCCAGCTCCTTCTCAACAAATGTGTCGATGTCCGGATAGGTTCTATCAGTGTCCAACTCCAGCTTTTCGGCAAAGGCTTTACCGTTTTCATAGTCGACATCGAACACACCTCCAACAAGGTTGTATTCTTCGCCAACATAGGATGCTATTCTATGGACAATCCCGATGAAGGAGTTCATTCCTCCACCCATCATGCCCATTCTAATCTTTCTTTTTGACATAAGGTTCTTAGTCTTGTTTGTATTCTACTTTTTCGTTTTTGAAGGCTACCGCAAACAGGATAAAGACGAGTGCCGAGAACCCTGCTGGCAATAGCCAAATGTTTTCCCACATATGCGTTCCGTCAGCATTGGTATACATGCCTGAGATCTGGCCTGCAGCCCAGAAGCCAATAAGCATCCCTACACCGTAAGTAGCCAGGGTGATTAGTCCTTGTGCCGCACTTTGGAATTTAGCACCAGCTTTAGAGTCAGTGTAAATTTGTCCTGACACAAAGAAGAAGTCATAACAAATTCCGTGTAGGGCAATACCAATCAGTAACATCCATGTGCCTGAATCAGCATTTCCATAGGCAAAAAGCACGTATCTAATGGCCCAAGCCAACATACCGAAGAGTAGGGTTTTCTTAATTCCGTAACGAGTCAGGAAGACAGGTAGCAGTAGCATAAAGGCTACTTCTGAAATCTGGCCTATTGCCTGTTTACCTGTTGCGTTACTCATCCCTATTTCCAAAAGGAATGGGTTGGTCATTTGGTAATAGAAAGCCAAAGGAATACAGATGAGTACCGAAGAAAAGAAGAAGACGGCAAAGTTCTTATTGGCTAATAGCTTCAAGGCATCGAGTCCGAGTATATCAGATACTTTGATTTTCTCTCCTTTGTCAACCTGAGGAGGTGTTTTAGGAAGTGTAAAGCTATAAATACCAAGAATCAATGAACAGATACCTACCATCAGGAAAGTATATTTCAGCATTCCTTCCTGAGCACCTTGCTGTGAATCCCAGGCGGCAAAACTGATTACAAAACCGGCAACGATCCAACCGATGGTGCCAAACACTCTGATTTTAGAGAATTGCTTAGAAGGGTCAGTTAATTGTCGGAATGAAACTGAATTAACTAATGCCAGCGTAGGCATGTATAAAATCATGTAGGCGAGTACATAAGGATAGAAGTTCGAGAAGTCAGTCGCCTTAAACATCATGTACATCAACCCTGCTCCAATGAGGTGAAGTACTCCAAGAATTCGTTCCGCATTAAAGTATCGGTCTGCAATGAGTCCGATAATGAATGGTGCAATAATCGCTCCCCAGGATTGGGTCGAAAATGCCATACTTGACTGCGCATCGGTTGTATTCAGGTTATTGCCCAGGTAAGAGCCCAGTGTTACAAACCAGCCACCCCAAATAAAGAATTGGAGGAACATCATAACGCTCAGTCTGATAGTGATTCCCGTTTGGTTCATAGTTATTGAGTTTATGTAATTGTCTAAAGTTGAATTAGTTGTTAAGTTCTTTTATCATCACCTTTCGGAATTGTATAGGATGACTCTCACTTTGAAGGGCTATATACCCGCTTTTAAGTGCCTGCCCATCCTTTTTGGCTTCAGGAAGAATGTTGTTTACTACATCGCCCCCAACAACAGGGTGCTGATATTTGATTAGTGTATCTCCGTCAATAATATGGGCAATTTCCTGATCACCTCTTACTAAGATATCCATTGTTACCCATTCTTCACCATTGTAGGTAGGGGCTACGGCATCAATGCAATGAGTTTCGATCAACTCACCATTGATTTCAACGTGAGTACCTGGAGTACATAAGTTGCCGGTAGGTCTTGGTCCATCACCTAGTCCGCCCAGAAATTGAGCTTCAAGGGAAATAGGAAAGTCTTGCTGCTCACCCATGGTATATGGGTCCTGAGAATGAAGCATTACGCCACTATTTTTAAGTGCCCATTGAGCTCCCCCTTCAACCTGTTCTCCAATAAATCGATATTCAATTCTCAGTAGGTAATTGGAAAATGGCTTTTCGTAGAATAAGTGTCCAAAACGATTATCAAAGCGATAGTACTTGTCATAAGAAACAGTCAATAGACCATCTTCGACTCTGAAGGTATTGCCATAATTTTCTCCGGTAGGATAGCCCGTGATTTTAGGAACCCAGCCCTCCAGGTCTTTACCATTGAAGAGGTTAATCCACTCTTCTTCTTTTTTATCTGTGCAGCCCAGGGTGAGTAAGAGCAAGGCCACCCCAAAAAGTGTGGTTGATACAGCGCGTCTCATAATTAAAATTAAGAGCAATAAGTTAGCTAAAATCTCTTGCTTAGCAAGCCTACTTTATGCTTTGAGGAATGATTCCGCTGTGAGTAAGTCTTCAGGGGTAGTGATTTTTAGGTTTCTATAACTTCCTTCTATGAGATGCACCTTATGACCTGCCTTTTCAAAGACAGAAGCATCATCAGTAAACAGTGGGTCGTATGCTTGCTTAAAAGCCTTAAGTATCAGATCCAGACGGAAGGTCTGAGGTGTTTGAATCAGTCTGAAGGCAGTTCTGTCTTCTTGCCTGTTGCCTTCAGTAGAAACTGAACGAATGGAGTCTTTTAATGCTACTGAAACGATAGCACATCCATTATGCTCTGCTGTCTGATAGGAGTTGTCAATAATATCCCGGTCGACCAAAGGCCTGACACCATCATGTATAGCTACCAGACCATCATTTGCTTCGATGGCCGCCAGGCCATTCCTGACGGAGTGGAAGCGTGTTTCGCCTCCTTCAACGATTTGATGGGGTATGTCAAAACGATATTGGCTAACCAGCTCTTTCCAATATTCAATCTGATTGGTAGGTAGGACTAATATTAATTGAGTATGATTAAAATGGAATGCCTCAAGGCTGTGCATGAGAATGGGCTTACCTTTTAATAATAGGAACTGCTTTGGGATTTCGCTTTGCATGCGGGTTCCGCTACCTCCTGCGACAATAATGGCATACCTTTGCATGTAGCAAAAGTAAAAAAATAGGACAGACGGCCTCTCAATAGTTTGACCATTCATTTTAGACAGTAAAGTAAAGTATCGAAAAGTAGTATCTTACTTGTTTATTCAAAAGGGAAATGGAAAGGCTATGTTCAGGGATCCTTCTTATCCACGGCTTTGAAATTTACTGAGCTGTTTGGTATTGAGAGTGATTAGGTTGACGTAATATGAGATGGTTTATTGGGTTCGTAAAATAGATATTAGCAATATGAAGATTGTGTATGGTATAATCTTGATTTGTCTTTCATTAAACTCTATATGCCAAGATAGAAAGGTAATCTCTTTGCGTGAACTTAATGAGAGTGAGGCAAGCGTTGAAAAGTCGGAACTTTTCAGTAATGGCATGTTGGGACTTCCTAAGAAAATTCTGCTTTATAATATTTTCTTTGAGCTTGAAGGAGAAAGAGGTTTAATCACCATAACATTGTTGCCTGCTTTAGATAATGGAGAAATAAAATATGAGTTGGTCTCTGCTATAGAGGATAAAACGCTGGGGTTGGAAGATTTGACTGATGAATGGAGTTTAAGGTTTCAAAAGACGCATGAGTTGCTAAAGACAGGACACCGGCCGATAGATTGGGAATACTCTAAACATTATTTGAAATCTGATGATTTCGTTATTTATGAGGAGACTGATGACTTAATTTACAAAGTGAAAAGTCCGGTTTTGTTAGAGTTTTATAAAATTGAGAGTTCAATTTCACCCTTTGAGTTAGGAAATGATTATGGAGTTATAAATATCTCCTCCAGAGAGTATGCGCAAAGTGACTATGAAAATGATTTGAATGATTATGCATTTAGAGCTGCTGCGTTTGAAAAGGCTGGTGCATTTTTTCTAGATCATATCGAAAAAGGTTCACGCTATTTTTTTTGGTCGATACCTTTAATGGTTAATCCACAAAGAGAATTCCATCAGGGGATTGGGAAGTTTGTGTTCTCAGAAAGTGAGGGGATTATTGAGGGGAGATTTAGATTTTACTTTGATCCCTTCGTGAGAAAGTATCTGGAGCAATCCTCTTTAGATACAAAGGAGGTCGATTATTTGATAGGAATAATAGACTATAGCTTTGCCAAGAATTGACGACTAGTTTTAGAAGTTACCTATGCTTTCTACAGAAAAAAGGCGTCACTAGAATTCTAGTGACGCCTTTTTTACAATTTGGGAAGTCATTAGATAATCAACATAGCATCGCCATAGCTGAAGAATCTGTATTTCTCTTTAATGGCTACTTTGTAGGCATTCATTACATTTTCATAACCTCCGAAAGCTGCTGCTTGCATCAATAGAGTAGATTCCGGTAAGTGGAAGTTAGTCACCAATGCATTACAGATTTTGAACTCGTAAGGAGGGAAGATGAACTTATCAGTCCAGGCTGAATTGGCCTTTAATCTACCTCCGGCAGATACTGATGATTCCAAAGCTCTCATGGACGTAGTACCAATTGATACTACTCTTTTCTTGGCATCGAGTGCTCTGTTGACCAGTTCTGCCGTTGGCTCACCGATAACATAGTTCTCGGAGTCCATTTTATGCTTAGTAAGGTCTTCCACGTCAACCGGACGGAAAGTACCCAAACCAATATGCAGGGTAATAGGCGTTACGTCAATACCCTTAATTTCCAATCTCTTCAATACCTGCATGGTAAAGTGTAGACCTGCTACCGGTGCAGCAACTGCTCCAACATGCTTAGCATAAATAGTTTGGAATCTATCTCTGTCTTCCGGTTCTGTGTCCCTTGGGATCACCCTTGGGAGTGGTGTTTCGCCCAGGGTGTCAATGGTTTTATAGAACTCTTCGTCAGTACCATCGAACAAGAATCTGATAGTTCTACCTCTTGAAGTAGTATTGTCGATTACTTCAGCCACGAGTTCGCCATCGCCAAAGTATAATTTGTTGCCCACGCGGATTTTTCTGGCAGGATCTACCAAAACATCCCAAAGGTGCATTTCCTGGTTGAGTTCTCTCAGCAGGAATACTTCTATCTGGGCACCGGTTTTTTCTTTTTGTCCGTAAAGTCTGGCTGGGAAAACCTTGGTGTCGTTATTCACCATGACATCACCTTCATCGAAATAGTCTACAATGTCTTTGAAAACCTTGTGTTCGATTTCACCAGTGTCTTTGTGTAACACCAGCAATCTGGATTCGTCTCTGTTTTCTGCCGGATATTTGGCGATTCGGTCTTGAGGTAACTCAAACTTGAATGCCGATAATTTCATTTTCTCGATACTCAATTCTCCTGTCTTTTGAAATAGCTGGCAAAGATAAAAATAAATGGTTGTGCTTCATAAGGTAAGCCGACTTAATCAGAAATTCAAGCAAAGAAATTAAAGAATGAGGCTCCTCCACTCAACCACTTTAACTTCCTTTCGCTGGAAGAATTCAGTTTTTTAACCATAATAGGTTTGAGCGTGTTTACTTTTTCTGATTCTTTACGTTGCAATAGTAACCACTAAAAGCTAGGTCAATTTATGCGCTTTGGTATCTTTTTGAAATTATTGGGTGAAAGTATTCGCTTTGCGGTACAAGTATTAACCACGAACCTGCTCAGAACAACACTTTCCCTGCTAGGAGTGACCATTGGTATTATGCTGATTATTTCAGTGTTCACCATGGTGGATTCATTGGAGAAGAATATCAAAGACAGTCTCGACTTCCTTGGCTCTAATGTGGTAACAGTAGATAAATTCCCTTTTGAATTCGATGATCCTAATTTCCCCTGGTGGAAATATTTCAGAAGACCGAATAACAGCTTTTCGGAATATGAGTTCCTACAGGCCAACCTGAAAAACGCAGCGGCTATTACGATTGTTGGTCGTTCTTCGACTACAGCACGCTATAAGAGTAGCAGTATCAGCGGAACAGATATCTGGGGTATGACCTACCAGTATAAAGATGTCTATGAAGTTGAAATTGGGCAGGGAAGGTATTTTACTCAACAAGAAATTGAAGGAGGTAGAAACGTAGCCATCATTGGTGATGAAGTGGCTAAAACCTTATTTCCATTTGAAACGGCCATTGGAAAAGATATCAAGGTAAGAGGGTTCAATGTCCGTGTGATTGGTGTGATGGAAAAGGAGGGAGAGAGCTTCATCGGTACACCAAGCAGTGATGACCGAATTTACATTCCTTATAAGATGTTCACTAAGATGTACTACATCGGCAGACGTTGGGGTATCAATCCATCTGTAGCGGTGAAAGGCTTTGAGGAGGATATAGGAATGGTGGAGCTACAGAATGAAATGGAAGGGCTACTGCGTAAAGTAAGAGGGCTTCGTCCTAAGGAAGAGTCAAACTTTGCTTTGAACAGACCAGAGGCCATTGCAGATGCGCTGGGAGGAATATTCGATATACTAGGCGCTGCAGGTTGGATCATTGGAGGCTTTTCAATTCTCGTAGGTGGTTTCGGTATTATGAACATTATGTTCGTGTCTGTTCAAGAGAGGACTAAACTGATAGGTATTCAAAAGTCATTGGGTGCGAAGAACTACTTCATTCTCTTCCAATTCCTTTTTGAATCAGTCTTCCTTTGTTTGCTGGGAGGAGCTATAGGGATTCTGCTTGTTTATGCATTGACATTTATTCCGTTTGGTAGCCTCGAGGTTGTCCTTACGGTTAAAAATATATTGAAGGGAGTTGTCATTGCTTCGGTTATTGGAATTGTATCTGGTATCATTCCATCAGCTAAAGCAGCAAGACTAGATCCTGTGGAGGCTATGAGAGCAGGATAAACTGCTTTTCAACCATAAGGAATAAGAAAGGCTACCGATCGGTAGCCTTTCTTATTATTAGGATGTTTTTGATATCTATGCTTCTTCAGCAACCTCACCGTTAATGTGAGCTTTGATTTTTGATTCTAATTCTTCTGCCAATTCAGGATTATCTTCGATTAAGGTTTTGACAGCATCTCTACCCTGACCTAATTTTTCATTGCCATAAGAGAACCAAGACCCGGCTTTCTTAATAATGCCTAGCTCTACACCTATATCTAATATTTCACCTGATTTGGAAATACCCTGGCCATACATGATGTCGAATTCAACCACTTTGAAAGGAGGGGCCACTTTGTTCTTCACCACTTTTACTCTTGTGCGGTTACCCATCACATTGTCAGCACTTTCTTTAATCTGGCCAATTCTTCTGATGTCAAGTCGGACCGAAGCATAGAATTTCAGGGCATTACCACCGGTTGTCGTTTCTGGATTCCCGAACATGACACCAATTTTCTCTCTGAGCTGGTTAATAAAGATACAGGCACAACCCGTTTTGTTAATGGTTCCTGTAAGCTTTCTTAATGCCTGAGACATGAGTCTTGCCTGCAATCCCATTTTACTTTCACCCATTTCACCTTCCAGTTCACCTTTAGGAACCAGAGCCGCAACAGAGTCAATAACGATAATATCAAGGGCGCCAGAACGAATCAGGTGTTCGGCAATTTCAAGTGCTTGCTCACCATTGTCAGGCTGAGAGATTAATAAATTCTCAGTGTCTATCCCCAGCTTTTCAGCATAAGACTTGTCAAAAGCATGTTCTGCATCAATGAAGGCAGCCAAACCACCCTTGCGTTGAGCTTCCGCAATACAGTGCATGGTTAATGTGGTTTTACCTGAGGATTCAGGTCCATAAATCTCTATGATTCTTCCGCGAGGAATTCCTCCAATACCTAAGGCCACATCAAGGCCCAAAGAACCTGTTGATATAGAAGGAAGGTCTACAACTTTTTCATCACTCAGCTTCATCACTGCACCTTTGCCATAGGTTTTTTCCAACTTGTCGATGGTGAGCTGCAGTGCTTTTAATTTTTCTGTATTGTCGCTCATGCTAATTGGGATATATCTTTAAGAATAGTTTGTGAAGATAGCAGTAAAGCCTGCAATACACAACCATATAATCTTTGTAATTTCGCTAATCTATGAAGGTCAGAAAATTCCTCAAATGGACAGGTCTAAGTCTCTTGCTGATTCTCATCCTATTAGGGGTTTGGCAGAGGGAATTGGTAGCCTATGGCTGGCTTCAGCTTAAGGGTCAATTGAGAGTGGTCAATAATGCCATTCCACTGGAAGAGTTTCTTGAATTACCAGGTACTACAGAGGAGCAAAAGGAGAAAATACAGATCATATTAGAGGCTAAGACTTTCGCTTTTGAAAAACTGGGTATCAATGAATCGGATAACTATTCAACCATATATGACCAGGAGGGGAAGCCCTCTATGTATGTAGTTACCGCATGTGATCCTTATTTCTTCAGAGCCAGGATGTGGAGTTTCCCTATAGTGGGTAGCGTACCTTATAAAGGGTTTTTCGATTTGGAGAAAGCCAGAGAAGAAGCGAAACAAATTCAAGAGCAGGAAGAGCTGGAAGTGGATATCAGAACAGCAGGTGGTTGGTCTACACTGGGGTGGTTCAAAGATCCGGTATTATCCAATATGTTGAATCGATCTGAGGGAGACCTGGCCAGCCTGATCATCCATGAGTTGACTCATGGCACCTTGTTCGTTAAGGATTCTGTCACTTTCAATGAAAACCTGGCTTCTTTTATCGGAGACAAAGGAGCTATTCTTTTTCTCGAGGATAAATATGGAATAGGTAGCGAAGAAGTAATCTCTTTTAAGAATGGGTTGAAAGACGAAATCAAGTTTAAAGACTTTATGCTTGGATCGGCACAGTACCTTGATTCCGTATATAGGGCAATGGTTGATTTACCACTTTCTGAAAAAGAACGGTTGAAATCGGAGGCAATGAAGCAAATCGTCAATAATTATGACACGGTAGATTTTGCCTCTACTTTATATAAAGGCTATTTTGAGAAGCGCCAACCTAAGAATACATACTTTATGTCCATGCTACGTTATAATGGTCAGCAACAGGAGCTCGAGAGGCAGTTGCAAGAGGATTTTGAAGGTGATCTGTTGGCATATTTGAATTATTTGAAAAAACGCTTTCCTTCGCTTTAGCGTTTTTGGTACGGCCTTTGCCAAATAAGCTCGATAAACAGTAAATGAAACGGACACTACTTGCCATATTATTACTTACAGCCTTCAGTATTCAGGCTCAGGAGTATGAACTTTCCAAAGAACGCCCGTTTCAGCCTGGAGAGAAAATTGAACTTAAGGCCACTGTTGGATTTATTCGTGCGGCTGAGGCTACTTTTTCAGTAAGCGATATTATTTATACTACCAATCAAAGACCTACCTGGAAAATTGACATCAATGCGAAGACCGTGGGCATTTTTGACTTCTTTTCTTCTGTACGAGACAATTGGGGTACTTATTATGATACCACTCAGTTAATCCCTCAACAGTTTTATCGATATATAAAAGAGGGACGCTTCCGCAAAAACGAGATCCTCTACTTTGATCATGACAAGGATTCTGTTACGGTAGCCAAGCTTCACAAAGAGACGTTAAAGCTGGAAAGACAGGTAGATCATGCCATTCCTAATAATGTGCAGGATATGGTTAGTGGTTATTACTACCTCCGGGCAATTGATTTCAATAAGATTGAGGTAGGTGAAGTGATTACCATCAACACTTTTTTTGATGACAAAGAGAAGCCCTTCAAAGTAAAGTTCGTGGGAAGGGAAGTGATCAAAACCAAATACGGAGATGTGAAAGCCTTGGTGCTGGTGCCAATGATGAAAAAGGATAGCTTATTTGAGGAAGATAATACATTGAAGGTATGGTTGTCGGATGACCTGAATAAGATACCTCTTAAGTTTCAAGCCAAAATTTATGTTGGTTATCTCAATGTAGAGCTCAAAAATGTCGAGAACTTGCGACATCCGCTATCTATAATCGAGTAAACTCTCAAATACATCTTGCCAAGAAGGATTCAAAAACTATATCTTTGAACAATTAATTCGATGACCAATGGCAAATAAACAAAGCCCCAAGGTTTTGGTAGTAGATGATGATCCGGATATCCTGGAGCTTCTGAAATACAACCTCAAGAAAGAAGGCTACGATGTTGAAACGGCAGAAGATGGAATGAAAGCAGTTTCAATTGCCAAAAGATTTTCTCCCGAACTGATTCTTCTGGATATCATGATGCCTCAGCAAGATGGGGTGGAGACTTGTCGACAAATCAGGGAAATCCCTGAAATGGCAGATAGTCACATCATATTCCTGACGGCCCGTGCTGAAGAGTATTCGGAAGTAGCTGCCTTTGAGGCAGGCGCTGACGACTACATTACCAAGCCCATTAAGCCGCGTGCTCTGATGAGCCGAATCAGTGCTCTTTTCAGAAAGGAGAGTAAAAACAAATCGAAACCTCAGGTAGTGGCAGGAGATTTGACCATCGATAGGTCGAGTTATACCGTTACAGCCAATGGTGATCAGTTTACTTTACCTAAGAAAGAATTCGAATTGCTCTACTTCCTGGCGCAGAATCCTAATAAGGTGTACAGCCGCGATGAGTTACTTCAGAATATTTGGGGAACAGATGTTTACGTACTGGCCAGAACTGTTGATGTTCACATCAGAAAAGTGCGTGAAAAGATCGGAGATGGCTACATCTCTACCGTTAAAGGGGTAGGTTACAAGTTCGAGGTTAACTAAGATGTACTTCAGGTCACGTGTAGTTGCGCTTGTTTTGGCGGCTCTCGTGGCCATCGTTACGGTTGCATTCCTTTCTTTATTGCCAGATTCAACGGCTACGGTAATGACCGTTGCCGCCTTACTTTCCTTTGCCTCTACTTATTTGCTGGTTTATGTGGCTTTTGAGTTTCTGGTAATGCGCGAAATCAGTGAGATATATAATGTACTCAATAAGATGCGCAAGAAGGACTTTTCCTTTATTGAAGACTACGAGAACCATAACTCCAATAACCCACTCAAAAGGATCAATCAGGAAATCTTTAAATACGGTATCAACCGGAATAAGGAAATTGAGGACCTGAAAAAGTTGGAAGCATTCCGTAGAGAATTTCTGGCCGATGTGAGCCACGAATTAAAAACACCGGTCTTTGCAGCACAGGGTTTCGTACATACACTACTTGATGGTGCCGCGGATGACAAGAAAATCAGGAAGAAATTTCTTAAGAGGGCGGCCCGAAGCCTGGATAACCTGGATGCGCTCATTCAGGATCTGCTTACCCTTTCACAGATTGAAACAGGTGAGATTAAAATGCACTTTGAGCACTTTAATATTGTCACTATAGCTGAAGAAGTGATTGACCAGTTGGAAGTGAAGGCTGAAAAGAAGAACCTGAAACTCAAGTTTGATGCTGATTATTCTAATCCAATCTTTGTTCATGCCGATGCAGATAGAATCTATCGTGTGATTACCAACCTGGTGTCTAATTCCATTAAGTATACCATGGAAGGGAGTATTCACATTGGCTTTGAGGTGAAAAGTGAGAAAGTGCAGGTCTATGTAAAAGATACGGGTGTAGGTATTCCCCCTGAACACCTGAATAGAATATTCGAGAGGTTCTTTAGGGTTGAAAAATCCAGATCTAAAGAAATGGGCGGTACCGGACTGGGCCTGGCTATTGTGAAACATATACTGGAAGCTCATAATACCAAGGTGAGTGTAATCAGTACTGTAGGAAAAGGATCTACTTTTAGCTTTAAGTTACCTATTGGACAAAGCGCAGAAGAGATGGAGGAAGAACTTGAGGAGGAAAGACTAGGGCTGGAATCTCTGGAGGAAGAGACACTTTGATGAAGATCGATTTTAAATCCCTTATTTTATTCGAAAACGAAGACTTTTTGGTGGCCAATAAGCCGCCCTTTATTGCTTCCCTCGAAGACAGGAATAGCAATGTAAACCTTCAGCTGCTGGCTAAACAGTATAATGAGGAGCTTTCGGCCTGTCACCGATTAGATAAGGAAACTTCAGGTTGTCTTTTGTTTGCCAAAACAGCCGAGGCATATCGTCATGCTTCCATACAATTTGAGAAGAGAACAGTCGACAAGGTATATCATGCCTTTGTTAATGGCCTTCAGGATTTCAAAGATCTGAAAGTAGAGCTACCTATTCTATCTCTCAATAAGGGAAGTGTGGTGATTGACTTCAACGGTAAGCCAGCGACTACGGTATTCAATACTATTGAGGTATATAAGAAACATTCTCTGGTGGAGTGCAGACCAGAAACGGGTAGGATGCACCAGATTAGAATACACCTGAGTAAAAAAGGTGCGCCTATCATTAATGACCCTCTTTATCAGGGAGAAGCACTTTATTTATCCCAGATCAAGAAGCGTTATAATATTGGTAAGTATGAGGAGGAACAGCCTCTGATTAAAAGATTTGCCTTACACGCTTACTCTTTAGGTTTCAATTTAATGAATGGAGAGCGGGTTTCTGTGGAGGCGCCCTATCCTAAAGACTTAAAGGTTTTGCATAAACAGCTGCAAGCCAATAAGTACTAATGAGAGAATCACTCCAATATCCTCCAATTAATTTGCAGGGCTATGTTGGAATTGAAAAATCAAACTTCTATCTTTGTGTCCCTTTTTACGGGAAGGTCTGAATAAAGTATTTAAAGTCAATAAATTATACTGAAGTGGATACACTAAGTTATAAGACAGTTTCGGCAAATAAAGCGACAGTGGACAAGCAGTGGGTGTTGGTCGATGCCGAGTCTAAAACATTGGGAAGATTAGCCAGCGAAGTGGCTAAGATTATCAGAGGTAAGAACAAGCCTAGCTTTACTCCGCATGTTGATTGTGGTGACAATGTCATTGTTATCAATGCCGATAAAGTAAGACTGACAGGTAAGAAGTGGACTGACAGGGTATACCTTTCATACACTGGTTATCCTGGAGGACAAAGGAAAACTACTCCTAGAGAATTGAAGGCTAAGTCTTCTACGCTTTTAGTAGAAAGAGCTGTTAGGGGTATGCTACCTAAGAACAGATTGGGGAGAAGTATCTTCCACAACCTGCATGTTTATGAAGGTGCTGAGCATCCGCATGAAGCCCAAAAACCAAAAGTTGTAGAATTATAAGAAGCTTTCAATGGAAGTAATCAATACTATAGGAAGAAGAAAAACATCAGTTGCCAGACTATACATGGAGTCAGGTAAAGGAGAGATCACTATTAATGGCAGATCGGTTGAAGACTATTTTGGATCTGATGTGATGCAGATTGTTGTAAAGCAACCATTGGCTAAAGTGAACCAGGAGTCTAACTTCGACATCAAAGTGAATGTAGACGGTGGTGGATTGAAAGGTCAGGCTGAGGCAATCAGAATGGCAATTTCAAGAGCCCTTTGCGAAGCTGATGCAGAATTCAGACCTGCCTTGAAAAGCGAAGGTTTCTTAACACGTGATCCTAGAATGGTTGAGCGTAAGAAATACGGTAAGAGAAAAGCGAGAAGATCGTTCCAGTTCTCTAAACGTTAATCCGAATTAATTACAAACTATATAATGTCTAAATTAACTCACAAAGACTTACTTGATGCTGGTGTTCATTTCGGACACTTAACGAGAAAGTGGGATCCAAGAATGGCTCCGTATATCTTCATGGAGAAGAACGGAATCCATATCATCGATCTTAATCAAACCCTTGACAGCCTCGAAGAAGCATCAAATGCTGTTAAGAACATCGTAAGATCAGGAAGAAAAGTAATGTTCGTTGCTACTAAGAAACAAGCGAGAGCTTTGGTTTCTGATGAAGCAAAAAGACTGAACATGCCTTTCGTGACAGAAAGATGGTTGGGTGGTATGTTAACCAACTTCGCAACAATCAGAAAGTCATTGAAAAAATTGCAAGGTATTGACAAGTTGATGAAAGACGAGTCTTATAAAGCCCTTGCTAAGAAAGAGAGATTGATGAAAACCCGTGAAAAGGCCAAATTAGAAAAGGTTTTGGGTGGTATCTCTGATTTGACGAGACTTCCTGCTGCACTTTTCATCATCGATGTTAAAAGAGAGCACATTGCTGTAGCTGAGGCTAAAAAACTGGGTATTCCTGTTTTTGCCCTTTGCGACACAAACTCTAATCCTAATTCAGTTGACTTCCCTATCCCAGGTAACGATGATGCTTTCAAATCTGTTGAAATCATCACTAAAGCCTTCGGAAAAGCGATTGAAGAAGGACTTGCTCAAAGAAAGGTAGATAAAGAGGAGAGAGAAAGAGAGAAGGCCGAGCAAGAGAAGAAAGAAGTTGATGCTCAACCAGAAAATCAAGACGCATAATTAATTGACAAAAACTTGATACAAATTGAACATTGAATTCGCTTCGATGTTCAATTTTTGTTTTAACCGAATTAAGAATCTAAATATTCATAAAATGGCTATTACAGCAACAGATGTTAACAAACTAAGACAAATGACCGGTGCCGGTATGATGGATTGTAAAAAGGCATTGGTAGAAGCAGATGGCGATTTCGATAAAGCCATTGAAATCCTTCGTAAAAAAGGTCAGAAACTTTCTGAGAAGAGAGCTGACAGAGAAACTAAAGAAGGTAGCGTATTTGTGAGAACTAGTGATGACAAATCTTCTGCCATCATCATCTCATTCACTTGTGAAACTGACTTCGTGGCTAAGAACGAAGACTTCCAGTCACTGGGTAATGAGATCGCTGATGCTGCTATGGCCAATCAACCAACTGACCTTGCTGCATTGAATAACATTAGCCTTGGAGAATTGACAGTTCAGGAGAAAGTGACTGAGTATGTTGGTAAGATTGGTGAGAAGCTTGAGGTTTCTAACTATGAGACTATCTCTGGTGAGCAAGTAGCTTCTTACATCCACTCTAACGGTAAATTAGGTGTGTTGGTAGCATTGAACGGAACTGGTGGTAACGATGTGAGCGAAGCAGGTAAAGACGTAGGAATGCAAATTGCTGCAATGAACCCTGTAGCTGTTGACAAGGACGGTGTTGATCAGGCAACCATCGAGAAAGAAATCGAAATTGGTAAGGATCAGGCTCGTCAGGAAGGTAAGCCAGAGAACATCATTGAGAAAATTGCAATGGGTAAACTGAACAAGTTCTTCCAGGAGAATACTTTGTTGAGCCAGGCTTTTGTGAAAGACTCTAAGCAATCTGTTCAGCAGTACCTTGACTCAGTTAACAAAGGAATGACTGTTACTGCATTCAAAAGAGTATCTATCGGATAATTTATCCTTAGAACATAAAACAAAAAAAGCGACTTCGAAAGAGGTCGCTTTTTTTTTCTCCTGATGAGAAACTTGTGATGTGATTGAAAAACCTTCTTACTATTTGTTTTCAATTCGCGCCTTGAGCGTCTTATTTTCTTCCTTCAGAGCTTCTACCTCCTTTTTCATTTCAATCATATAAAGAGTCATTTCTTCTACTTTCTTTAAAAGAGTCGCTTCCATATCTCCAAGGTCAAGGCCATTTTCGGTTACTTCCTTAGCTGAAGGGACTTCTGGTAGGTGACCATTGGTCTTGATGAAGTTTTCTATATCTGTCAAAGAAGGAAGTTGATAATTGTCAGCAAATACATAATCGGGCCACCCGCTTGCCTCAACCTTTACTTTTTTAGAGCGGATGGTGCCATTGACTTCGAGTTTTTCTCCGGGGGTTGTAGTGCCCATCCCGACATTTCCATTATTAAGAATGCTCATTTTTGTTGAAGCATTTGTAAAGGAATCATTATTAGTTCTGAAATTTAAATTTCCTCCACTGACATCTATTTGGAAATTGCTATCTGTGATGTCATTTTCAAGGAAATGCAAAACTGGTGTGGTAGAGTTAATTCGAGTAGCTCCGGTAACTTCCAACTTTGCGTTGGGAGAAGTTGTACCTATTCCTACATTCCCCCCAAAATAACTTTTTGTACTTCCCGCAGCATAAATATTAAAGGAATTGGTAATTGAGCCTGTGGGAGAATCAGAATAGAGAGAATAGGCATTAGTAGCTGTGCTGTTTTCTCCAAAGGCCAGCGCTTTGGTATAAATGCCATAGACGTTGGTGGCACTACTCGAAAAGCTCGGCCCTGACTCGACTTTTAGCCCGTAGATGCCTCCAATGTTTACTGTTGATCCAGATAAATATCTCAAGATTTTAATCCCAAAGACTGCCCCAGTACTACTGGACGATTTGTATCCATCAAACATGGCATCTGAAGTAACCTGATTAGTTTCTCCAACCTTATATCCCCATAATGAATATATATCGCCTACGGTATGAAGCTTATATGAAGGAGAGTCTGTACCGATTCCAACTTTTCCTCCGTTGTAATAAATAGGGTTAGTTCCAGACCATTGGGCAAAAGCAAATGTGCTTACGAAAAGCATGAGTAGAGTGTAAAGTTTCTTTTTCATAATTGGTTTATTGAAGGTTAAGTGTGGTTATTTTTAGAGATGCGTTTATGTCGAATATTGTATTGTTTTTTGAGTTAGAATCTGAATATCTGCTCTTGTCTGGCGATATGAAAACCAGCCTTCAATACTTCTTCATGCTCCGGGCTATTGATATCCAATAAAGGGTTGGTATGGTTGGCATGGATAAAATATACTTTGTCTTTATCCGTAGCTGAAAGGTCTTTAAAAAGCTCCATGCTTTCTCTGGTAAACGGATGCGGAATAAGACTCATGTCGCGCCCTTTCAGCTCTCCATCCTGATAGAAGCTGGCATCAATAAGAATCAGGTCATTAGTTTTCACAACTTCCCTGATATCGACATCCCACTTATTCCATTTGTCAATGTCTGGAATAAAGACAATCGACTTTTCAGCAATCTGAATTTTAAAACCTACTGTTTCGCTGTATTCATCGCGATGAGGTACCGTGAATGGCATGACAGATATAGAGGGGGAAAGCTGAACCTGAGTGGAGTCTTGCATGGTCTGCAAGTCGATATTTCCCAGGCTAACCAGTTGACTCCACGGGCCACTTTGTTCCAGAAAGCTTTTCATTTTAGGCATGGTATAGACAGGGATGTCTTTTGTTCCCATAACCTCTCTGCCTAAATGTATCAGGCCTGTATAATGGCCAATGTGCGCATGAGTTAGAAAGATGCCATCAAATGGGTATTGTTGGGATTCTGAGACTTTATCCATCATTTGTAATTGCTCTTTGAAGTCGGGAGTGGCTTCAAAGAGGTAGCGCTTATGATTTTGTGGATCAACCAGTCCGAGAGATACTGTGTATTGAATTTGTCTTTGTCCAAGCTTAATAGCTTCCCATTCGTCCTGATAACCCGCCTGAGGATATCCTGCGTCTTGCGCAACACCAAGTACCATCAGGTAAGGTCTTTCGGGTGTGCTTTCTATAGACTGATTCCCTGCAGTACAACTACAAAGGCATAGAAACAAAAAAAGAGCCATGAGAGGCTCTGATTTTATGGTTGAAGATAGTGCTTTCATGTTAGCTACCACAACCTACACAATCAAAATGAGAATCCATAGGCTTTACTCCGTTGAGTTTCATTTTGAGGTTGTGGATTTGGTCTTTGATGTCCATGTCGGTAAACATGTCACCAGTTAGCTGTGAATTGAGATCATCAATCTGCTTTTGTAGTTCTTCTTTTGTTTGTTCCATGGGGGGTGTTTGTTAGGCGTTAAGCAATGAATTTAAAGTATCTCAACCGTAAATCAAATATCAATGGTTCAAAATCAGTGCTTAAAGTTTGTCTTGTTTTCTGTAAAAGGGGTGAGTGATGAGGCAGCGCCAGGCCCGCCAGAGCAGGCCTTGGCGCAAGGCATTGTGCGGTGGGGCGCCCTTATAATAAGGCCTTTAGTAGCGCTTTTGGAAGCCTGAAAAATTAACACAAGAAAATATTAAATTGTCTGTAACCATTTCTGATTGGGAGGGTTTCCCACACTGAATTCTTAAGACGAAGCATTGGATTCAATCTCAGACAACACATTAATGCTCAAGGTTAAAGCAGGCCAGCTTGATCAGCTGGGGCTGTTATTTGAACGTTACAACAGGCCTTTGTATGGGTTCTTTTATCGGCTTACTTCTGATCAGGAGGTGAGTGAAGACCTGGTGCAGAATGTGTTTGTGAGGATCATCAAATACCGTCACACATATAAAGGTGACGGTAAGTTTTCTACCTGGATGTACCATATGGCCAGAAATCTCTTTGCAGATCATTATCGCAAAGAGAAAAGAAGAGGTTACAAAGAAGACCTCGATGTGGCAGACAGGTATCATAGCAATGATGATCATGCAGAGAAACTGAAGATTGCCAGTGAAGAGCTTGGCTTGTTACAAGTGGCGCTCGACAGGTTGCCTGAAGACAAGAAGGAGATTCTGGTATTGAGTAAGTACCAGGGTATGAAATACAAAGACATAGCAGATTTGCTAGAGATAACGGAGAGCGCTGTAAAAGTGAGGATTTTTAGAGCACTCAAAGAACTGAAAAGCTGCTATGAGCAATTAGAATTTGAGGTGGTAAAACCCTAAGAAATGAAAAGGAATTATTGGTTAACTATAGTGGGATGCCTGGTAGCTACCACAATTTGGGCACAAGGTAGGTCTGAGACCATTACAAAGAGCCTGGAGGTCAAAAATAAGAATATTGAATTTTGGTTCTGCGTCTGCAATATTAACGGCAGCGTAGAGGTAGAGGCTTATGATGGTAACACGGTAGAGGTGACACTTGAGAAAAGAGTGAATGCCAGAAGTGGGGATGATATTGATCTTGGTATGGAGGAATTGCAACTGAGAGTTTCTGAAAATGATGATTTCATCAGACTGTCGGTAGAGTCTCCTAACCAGAGAATTACTGAAAAGCAGGACCCATTAAGATGTGGCTGGGACTGGAATGGAGAGAGTGAACGCAGAGACTATTGGTATACCATGGACTATAAGATTAAGGTGCCAAAGGGCATTAGCGTAAAGCTCTCTACAGTGAATAAAGGAGAGGTGTTTGCCAAAGGGGTAACTGGTAATGTATATGCGTCAAATGTCAATGGAGATATTACACTGGAAGATATTCAGGGAGACACTAAAGTGAACACGGTGAATGGTAAGGTGGAGGTTTCTTATGTAAAGATGCCAACTGAGTTTGCCAGCTTTAAGACTGTAAATGGAGATATAGAGATATTTCTGCCTGGTGACGGGAGTGGCATATTCAACTTTGAGAGCCGATGGGGTGAAGTTTACAGTGATCTGGACTTCAGTAAGAAACTGGCTCCAAAGGTGACAAAGAGTGCCGAAGGAAAGACTACGAAGTTTAAGGTGGCCAACTCGAACAGTTATCAGTATGGTACCTCAGGTGGAGCTAGCTTTGACTTCGAAACCCTTAATGGGGATGTTTATTTGAGAAAACAAAAGAGATAGAGATGGACGATAAGTACATGTCTTTAATAACAGAATATATTGATGGAACCCTCTCCGGGGAACGCAAAAAGGAGTTTGACAGCTACGTGCAGGAGGGGTTTATTGATATGGTTGAGGTGGAAGCAATGACTGCGCTGCAAGGTAAGATGCAGGAGTCTCCTCAGCCGGAACCATCAGCCAACATGAGAAGTAATTTTTATCAGATGCTGGCCGAAGAGAACCGAAAGGTAGAGAGAAAAAAATCCGGAGGTTATGCAGGGCAATTCATACAAATGCTCTTTGCCAGCAACCGAGGTAGACTGGCTTTTGGTTTCTCAGTGCTGATTGTAGGCCTGTTTGCGGGTCGTATGCTCACCAGCACTGCATATAACAGTCAGCTAGAAGATCTGAGTTCGCAGGTGGCAGATATGAAGGAAGTGATGATGATGGCTATGCTGGAAGAAGAATCAGTTGCCCAGAGGTTGAAAGGGGTGCAGATGAGTAATGGTATGGTGACTAAAAATCAAGAGGTTACCGATGCCCTTTTCCTCACCCTGAATAATGATGAGAATACCAATGTACGTTTGGCGGCTTTGGCAACTCTCTCTGAGTACGCTAAAGATCCAGCTATCCGCGAGGGTTTAATCAAGAGTATTACACAACAGAAATCGCCTTTGGTAATGGTGGCTATGGCCGAATTGATGGTCGATTTACAGGAATCACAGGCAATTAAAGAATTTGAACCAATTCTAAATGCTGAAAATACACCCGATGATGTGAAATCAGCGCTTCGTCAGAATTTGGATAAAATCATGTAAAAGAAAAGGTAAGAGAAATGAAAAATATGAAAAGGTTTTGGATTGGACTTCTGGCACTGACATTAACAGTTCCGGGTTGGTCTCAGGGTACAAGAGTGAAAGTTGACCCTAAAGTAAAAGTAGAGAAGAAGGTGAAGGTGAAAGCAGATCAACAAATTGATGTGGACATTGACCCTGACTTTGATATCGACATACGTGAGTTTGAGGCTAATGTAGAGGCCTTTGGCGAAAGGACTGCCAGAAATTTATTAAGCAGTATGGGCCTTGAGGTCGATGGTGAAGGAGGCGCAGTGGAGTATCAGGAAACTTCTCAGGAAGTAGAAATACCTCTGACAAAGCCAGGTGAAAGAGGTACCTTGGATGTTGGCTCTCATAATGGAATGGTGAAAATCACAGGTTATGATGGCCCTACGGTTAAGGTAAAAGTGATCAAGTATCAGAAGAAGGTTTCTGATAGCAAGAAAGAAGGCGGTATGCGGTTAGTGAGTAGCGGAGGGCTGAGCTTTGAGGCTACTGAATACAACAATGTAGTAAAGGTTGAAAATGATGGTTGGAACGACCGTGTAGATTTTGAGATACAGGTTCCTAAAAACTTCGACATTAAAGCGGACGCCTATAACAACGGTAAAATTGAAATTGATGGAGTGACCGGAGAGCTGAACGTTGAGAGTTATAATGGACCTATTACCCTGACTAATATCAGCGGATCGGCCAGCGCTTCTACTTATAATGGATCTATTGAAGTCACTTTCACGAAGGTAACCCCTGATGCACCTATGGCTTTTTCAACCTACAATGGCAATGTGGACCTTAGCGTGCCTGATGGAACCAAGTTTACCACTAAGATGAAGACCAATCGTGAAATCTACACTGACTTTGAATCTTTCTCTATTAAGCAGAGTAAGCCGGTTACCAGCAAGAGTGATAAAGGCAGATTTAATATTAAATATGAGAATTGGGTTGAAGCAGACCTGAATGGTGGAGGTGCCGAGGTAATGATGAAAACCACCAATGGAGATATCTATATCCGTAAAAAATAAACTGTGATTAACGACATTTTTAATCCTGTGAATGGCAATTCACAGGATTTTTTTATTTTTGAATTCCTCAACTCCCTATAGGTTCCATCGAACTGACCTATCCGATTTTTTCATTTAACGAATTTTTCCCGCTATGAGAGCAATTAAGATATCTTATTTAATGGTTTTGATGTTGGCACTTAATCTATCGGCAAGTGCTCAGAATGCATCAGAGAAAATACAGGAGCTTTACAGCAAGTACAGTAACATTCCAAAGTATAAGGTGAGTGTAGTGTATGAAGCAGCCAATGATAATATGGGGTTCAAGAATGTTCAGGAAGGCGTATTAGTGGTTGATGGTGAGAAGTATATTCTTAAGTATGGGCCCAACGAAACCTGGCTTGACGATGGTAAAACTGAGTATGTCGGTACTAAGGAGGAAGATCATTCCCAGATTTTGTACTTCTGCTCAGGAGAAAACACTGAGGCCATCATTGATTTTGGAACAATTATGACCTTTTATGCACAAGGTCATTCAGGTACGGTAGAAGGCTCTGTATTAAAATTAAAACCAACAGCCGAAATGCCATATGTGCAATTGGATATTGAATTCGATGGAAATGAGATTAAGTCTATCAACGCGGTAGATGATTTCGGAACAGCCCATAAATATACCTTTTCGGGCTTCTCTACTAATACAGCAGGTACAAGTTTTACCATAAACCCTGCAGAATACTATGAGAAGATAGATGAGCGAAGTGGCTGTCAATAAGACTACACCAAACAACTAAACTGATGGCCGGAACCTTTCTGAGGTTTCGGCCTTTTATTTTCTCCTTTGATTAACCTCCAGGTTAAAGACATCATTTCTTTGGTAATGTCCGGTAACATCCAGGGCCATGCGTTCTTCATAGCATCGGTTAAGATCTATCTCATGAACAAAAACGCCTTCCTGATTCCAAACCGGCTCCATTACATAATGACCATCAGGCCCCACTATACAGCTTCCACCGTTTAATAGCAGGTGCTCAGGTTTGCCCTTTAGTTCATCGGGGAGAGTAAACTCTCCTGGAATGTCCTTTACCCTCATAATTTGTCCTACACCAATGGCAAAGCAACGGCCTTCAAATGCATAGGATCTTGTAGCGATTTGTAGCATCTCATGAACCTTAGGCCAGACAGCTACATGTATATGTTCACCCGAGTTGTGCATGGTTTGGCGAGTGAGAGGCATCCAGTGTTCCCAGCAGATTAAACCACCCACGCGTCCGGCACTGGTTTCAACTGCCTGAAGCCCATGCCCGTCTCCTTGTCCATAGATTAATCTCTCGGTGTGAGTTGGCATGAGTTTGCGATGATGGTTAGCTAATTCCCCCTCATGGTTCCAGGTAAGCAGGCTATTGTAAATGGTTCCGTTACCAGGGCCACTCAGTACTTTTTCATTAATACCCATTACGACCGAAATACCGAGTTCTTTTGCCCATTTACCAATTTGCGCTACTTCAGGACCTTTTGCATCAAGGCTGTTTTCATAGGTTTTAGCAAATACCTCTTTGGTTGGTTTAAAGTCCCAGCGGGCATATTCATCGCAGTAATCTATCCAGGCGGGGTAACCGGTGAACCAAGTTTCACCGAATGTGGCCAGCTGTGCTCCCTGACTTGCAGCTTCTCTCAATAATTGCTCAACTTTTAGCATTGAGTCAGCGACATTCAGGTAAGCAGGTGCGGCTTGAACAACCGCAATTCTCACTTTTTTATTCATATTAGTGGCCTGTAGATATGGATACGTTTTCGTTAATAATCCTCGAGAGCTCTTCTAACTCACCGGCCTCGTAGAGTTCACTGATATTATTAATATCCATTTTCTCATCTACCGGCTTAAAGTTGATATAGTCTTGAATAAGAATACCTTCATTGCGCCTTGGGTTGATAGCTTCTCTGAATCTCATGCCACCACCATCTGTATGATAAAGGTAGGCCATGTAATCCATGCTATAGTCGTCAGTGTCAAACCAATAAAGAAATACATCGTCAAAGTCTTCTCCACCTCCGGACTGTTGAAAGGTGATTCTGACTTCATGGTAATCCTTACCTTTGATGGTTGTTGTGCCCTGGTATTTTTTAACAACAGCGGGGTCATTTAATCCGAAGGGTAGTCTGAAAAAGTAGATCACTGAGTTCACAGATCGCGCATATGCGGCTCTTTTCTCATCTTCCACACTTACAGTATCTCCTTCAATGTACCTGATAAGTCCTTCATTAGTAAGTCTGTCAATAACCTCTCTGCCTAAGGAATCAGTTTGGGTTCTGGTATACTCATACATGCCATTGTGGAGGCTATAGGTGTAATCCATATCTCTGAATTTGAGAGAGAAGTCAGCATTGGAAAGGCCCTCCATTCCATGAAAAGAAATGGCTTCGTCAATGACTTGTTGAGCTTGTGATTTAACAGGTTCTTCCTGCTGTGTTTTTTGCTGATTAGAACAGGCCATCAAAATGCTGGCTGCTAGAAATAATCCAAGTTGAGTTCTCATAATTCAGTTTTGTAGAAGTACGTCTCAAATTAGCGATAAGTTCAAAAAGAGGGGAGTCTTTTCCATGTTAATGGTCAGTGGCCGACAAATAGAAAAGGGCATAAAAAAACCATCCCGATCTCTCGGGATGGCCAATAAACACACACAATACCAGAGGATTGGAACCTCCAGGTCTCTTTTAATTTCTTAGACACTTCAAAGTAATATTAAAAAAATGTTACCTGCAAGCGTTATAAGGTTAAAACTGCAAACTAAGTGTTTTGGTTTCAATTCATCTAAAAAAAGTTCTATTCTCTGGTAGATTCATCGCTTACGCTGGTTTCATAGACCATTTTAGTGCCTGTGCATTCACCGCACAGACCACTGTGGATATACTCATAAGTGCTGCTCCGAGAGCTGGTGAAATCATAATTCCTTGATTATAAAGTATTCCCGCAGCTAAAGGAATAGCAAACACATTATAGCCTGTAGCCCAGACCAGGTTTTGAATCATTTTTCTGTAGGTTGCCTTTCCAAAGTCTATCAGTCTGACAATATCACTAGGTCTACTTTCCGTAAGGATAATATCGGCAGTCTCGGCAGCAACATCGGTTCCCGACCCAATGGCAATGCCTACATTGGCCTTAGCCAGGGCAGGGGCGTCATTTACCCCATCTCCCGTCATGGCAACGAACTTCCCTTTTGATTGCCACTCCTCGATGATCTCAGACTTCTCATGTGGTAATACACCACTGTAGTATTGATCCAGCGATAGTTTTTTTGACACTTTTTCTGCAGTTTTCTCATTATCTCCAGTGGCCATAATGACCTGAATGCCTCTATTTTGGAGAGAGTTAACGGCATTATAACTTTGCTCCCTTACAGTGTCGGCTAGCGATATGAATCCAAGGAGTTTATGCTCTTTTAAAAGAAAGACTACTGTGCCATCATCTTCAGTAGCAGTATCTGGAATTTCTATTTGCTTATCTTTCAAATACCCGGGACTTACCACGGAATAGGTGTCCTGATCAATATCTGCCTCGATGCCTTTTCCCTTCATGGAATTGAAATTCTGAATATCCCTCAACTGTACTTCTCTCTTTCTGGCTTCTTGGAGTATTCCTTTTGCAATAGGGTGTTCTGATTCTTGTTCCAATGAAGCGGCAAGACTCAAAAGCTCCTCTTCACTAAAAGAGTTATCGTGAATATAGATTTCTTGCACACCGAATGCTCCTGTCGTTAAAGTGCCGGTTTTGTCGAAGATCACGGTGTCAATTTTTCTGGAGGCTTCAAAGGCAGACTTACTGCGGATTAATAATCCATTGGTGGCAGAAATAGTAGTGGAGATGGAAGAGACAAGGGGGACCGCCAGGCCTAAGGCATGAGGACAGGTAATAATCATTACTGTCACCATTCTTTCCAGAGCAAAATTCAGGTCTTGATCAGAGAACTGCCACCAGCTGATAAAGGTGACTAAACCGGCAATGATGGCTACATAAGCTAGTATACCTGCGGCCTTATTGGCTAATGTTTGTGTTTTTGACTTTTCTTTTTGTGCATCGCTGACCAGGCGAACTACCTTGTTGAGGTAACTGTCTTCACCTGAAGCATTGATTTTAACCTTGAGAGAACCATCGAGGTTAACCGAACCTCCTTTGACTGCATCTCCCTTACTCTTGGCTATCGGACTGCTTTCACCGGTAAGTGTGCTTTCATCTAATTCACTTTCTCCTTCAGTTATCTCACCATCGGCAGGGACTTTCTCACCCGGTTTGATCAGAATACTATCCCCTTTTTGAAGGGAACTGACTTTTACCTCTTCCGTACCTTCCTTTGTGATTTTATGTGCTTCTGAAGGGAGTAATTCGGCCAGTTTTTTCAATGCCTGTGAAGCTCCGGCAACAGATTTCATTTCAAGCCAATGGCCAAGTAGCATAATGGCTATTAGGGAAACCAACTCCCAGTAGAACACTTTTCCGCTCAAACCAAACACAACAGCTGTGCTATACAACCATGCAGTGGTGATGGCAATGGCAATCAGTGTCATCATGCCGGGCTGTCGTTCCCTGAGCTCAGATACTAGGCCTTTTAAGAAGGGCCAGCCTCCATAGAAGAAAATAAAACTGGATAAGGAGGCTGAGATATAATCTGCACCCACGAACTGCAAATTATAACCCAGTAGTCCTTGAATCATTGGAGAAAGTACAATCACAGGAAGACCAGTGACCAATGTGATGTAGAATCTTTGCTTAAAGTCCCTGATCATGTCATCGTGGTTATGATGGGAGTGATCATGGTCGTGGTGATCATGATGATGGGAATGCTGGTCTTCTTGATTGTGTTTCATCTTGTTGTTGATTTATCGTCAATAGAGCATAATAGCAGCCATAAGCACCATAGAAAGGTCCTCAATAATAGTCACCTGACTCATGGGTAGGTTGAAAACATCTCCTAAGCAGGCACACTTGATTTTCCGCTTATCCAGATTGCTTTTGATTACTCCAATCGAGCTTACTCCTAGTATTACAACAGTAGTAAGGTTGGTAATTGTTGGGGAAAAATTGATGAGATATGCAATGCCCAGAGCCAATTCAACAAATGGATAAATCTTTCCCCAGGGTTTCCAACCGGCTGCGACAATGTCGTACATGCGGTAGCTGTCTGAAAAGCCCTGCAGGTTAAGGAGTTTGAAAAAGGAGAATACCAAAAAGAAACCGGCCATGAAATATCTCATCCATAGTTGACCATTGAAGCTCACCTCAAAGGTCTGCCATTGTGCCAGCCAACTGACAAGGGCAATAAAGCCAACAATGAGTAGAAGAGGTTTATAGGTACTGAAAAAACCTTGGTTGCTGCTTTGAGCAGGTTCCTGAAGAATCGCCTCTTTCCTGATCTGGTATTTGGAGTCAGCACCTATGGCCTGTTGTAGCTCATCATCGCTGTAGACCAACTCTGTCTCCAATATAGTTTCGCCATTGCTCAGGTCAATACTGACTTCTTTGACACCTTCGAGCTTTCTAAGGTTTCGGCTTACTTTGGCCTTACAGCCTTCGCAGGTCATTCCCTGAATTGTTAATTGCTTTTTCATAGTCTGAAATAATTAGACTACAAATATCCCGGATCTTACCGCTCCGTACTTTACAGTATTTAAGTGGCGACTTACACTTTTTCGTGACTCAGATAGAGTCTATGGGCCTCCTATGACCAAAACTTCTGAATTTGGAGGGAGTGAGTCCTGTTACCTTTTTGAATTGAGCCGACAAATACTGAGCACTGTTGTACTCCAGCTGATCTGCAATTTCTTCCAGACTCAACTCTTCATAAACGAGTAGCTCTTTGGCTTTCTCTATTTTCTGAAGGGTTATGTATTGGCCTATGGTTTTACCTTCAATACTTGAAAAAAGGTTGTTCAGGTAGGAGTAATCATGGCCAAGCTCCTGACCAATGAATGCTGAGAAAGTCTCGCTTTGCTTTTTCCTGTCTCCTTGATGATGGATCTCAGTAATGATCAACTGCTTGATTTGTTCAACCTTTCTTCCCTTTTCATCATCGACTAGCTCAAAGCCAAGTTTTTGCAGGGAAAGCGTCAAATCATTCAGGTCTATAGAATCCAGGTCAGGTTGGACCTCGATGCGGCCAAGGGTAACAAGGAATTGGTGTTTAGGAAATTGACTCCTAAGCAGCGTTTCAATCGCCATGATACAGCGATTGCAGACCATATGTTTAACGTGCAGAAGCATAAGTTGGCGTTCTGAAAATTTACATTTCAGAACGCCTTAATTTAATTATTGGTTGATGGTTTCTTCTACACTGCCACAGTGCAACATCATATCTCCAAAGTACGGGTTGTTAACTTCTTGTTCAGCTGCCAGCCAGTAAGCTCCTTTATTATTGAAGGCCATTGGACAGTACTGCTTGTACAATACGGTTTCACCCTTGTTGGCTTTTACAATATCATACATGTTCATTGAAAGCGTTTCAAAAGCTGCTCTTTGTGCTTTTACATCTGTTGTATTAGCAATAGTTTCGAGAGAGGCAGTCAATTGGTCATTGGTATTGGCTTTCATAAATGATTTAGCAGCTTCGCTGGCCTTTTCAGCATTAGTTTCTACTAAGGCATCTTTGATCGCCAAATAGGCTTCAATGTTGTTTCCAGAAGAAGTTTCTGTGCTGGTAGTGGTAGAATTGCCAGAACCACAGGCGCTGGTCAATAAGACAAGTACGAATAATGCGATTAGATTTTTCATGTTTAAAGTATTTGAGTAATTAATTGTTTTCAATAGTGTATTCTACATTCCCACAATGGAGCATCATGTCTCCGAAATAGGGATTGATAATTTCTTCTTCCATCGATACCCAGGTAGCTCCTTTGTCATTGTTGGCCATCGGGCAGAACTGCACGTAGAGCATCTGATCGGCCGGGTTACCATAAGAATCGAGTGTATTGATAAGTGCCTTAGACAGATTGATGAACTCAAGGCGTTGAACATCTCGGTCATCAGAGTTATTCATGTTTTCCAGACTGGTTTCCATCGGGTTTAGCAAGGCCATCCAGTGCATATGGGCATCACCTTTCAACTCGGTCATATCTACTTTTTTCAAGCTTTCCAACACCCTGGCTGCCTCTGTTTTGATTGGTGCGGCATTTCCTTCTACCATAGCGTCTTTAAGGGGTAGGTAACTTTCAACCAGTTGCCGGATTTGTTGTGAAAAGGCAGGGGTCGCAGCCGATTTATAATCTGTTACCTCCGGAAGTTCGACTTCTGAAAAACCTCCGTGTTGATGTTCCATCATTTGGCTCTCAGGACTCATCATGCTGATTTTCCCTTTTAGCTGAGCTTCAGCATCAAGCGTAAACGCACCATTGGTAACGACTTCCTCTCCGGCTGTTAGTCCTGAAATTACCTCGTAAGAGTTTTCGTAGGACTCTCCGAGCTCTATCTCGCGCAGCTCAAAACTTTGCTCATCCCCAGCCTTTACATAGACTACCGATCTTTTGCCTGTCCAGAGCACTGCCGAACGAGGTACACTCAAGCCAGTATTTCCTGTGCTGCTGATTTCTGCTTTAATGAACATGTCAGGTTTCAAAGCGGCCTGACTATTCCTCACATTGGCTCTTACTTCAATAATTCGGCTGTTTGATTCAACCGATGGAGAAATAAAGCTCACGGTAGATTCATAAACCTTTGAAGATCCATTTACTGTGAATTGAACTATATCGCCCAAACTGACCAGAGCCAGGTCTTTTTCATATACTTCGAAAATGGCCCAGATATTAGATAAGTCGGCCACTTCATACAGTGCCTGTCCTTGCATTAAATGTGCTCCGTTATTCACCATCTTCTTGGTGATATAGCCGTCATAATTAGAGAGCAGATCGAAGTTTTCCATCATCTGACCCGACTCTTCGATGCTTTGTATTTGCTCATCGGTAACCTTCCAGTATTTGAGTTTCCTTCTGGCGGCCTCTACCAGGGTAGGGTTGGTGTCTGCCAGTTTCAAAGCTTCCAGTAATTCATTCTGGGCGGCCACTAATTCAGGGGAGTAGATAGATGCCACTTTTTCTCCTTTCCTCACATACTGGCCTTCGAAGTCCTTATATAGTTCTTCTATTCTGCCGGGGAAATGGGTAGTCTGTGTTTGAACCAGTCTTTCATCTGCTTTAATTCTGCCATTGAGCGTTAGCATTGATTTCTCAGCAGTGCTACTCACTACAGCCGTTTGAATATCGGCTAATGCCATAGCTGCATTTGACATTTTTAAAACCCGTGGGCTGTCATCCTGTCCTTCACTGTCTAGTGGAATCAGGTCCATACCACACAGAGGACATGAGCCCGGCTCTCCCTGCTTGATTTGAGGGTGCATAGAGCATGTCCAGATGGCTGATGCACTGTGGTCATGGTCTGCTACCATGGACTCTACAGGCCGAGCAGTGTCTTTACTACTAAAGAGTACTGCCCCCAAAACAAGCCCAACAGTGAGCGTGCCTAAAATGATTCCTATAATTTTCTTATCCAGTTTCATGACTAGAGGTTAATTTTTGCTGTCTTGATCATCGTTTTTTCATCGGCCTGAGTCCAGGCCATATAAATGTCATTACCATTAGAAGTAATGACCGGGAATCCGCTGGCTCTTGCAGCAGATGTTTCAGCAACCGTCATTTTGTTAATCAATGCACCGGTTTTGTCGTACTCTGCCACCATTACCTTAGCAGTTTCACCAATGGTATCCAGCCAGCTAACAATCACGTGACCATTATTCAGGGTAGTGGTGCCTACCCGACCACTGGTATTGGCCTGGCTAACCACAACAGGTTCTCCGAAGCTTGCTCCGCCATCTTTTGAAAAAGCCAGCTTTACCTCAGGCGTACCGCCTTTAGCCATAAACCAGGCCACAGCTACCTGATTGCCCTGAGCGGTTACGGATGGCCCGTTAACCGGGCATGCAGGCATTTCCCAAAGTTCAACTTTAAGAGGTTCAGGTTTAGTCCAGTTGCCGTTGACCAATCGTACAACCGACATATCACGGATTTCATTTTCAGTTCGGTCGCGGTAAATCACCACAATGCCTTCATCTGTCTTTGCGGCAGTAGTCTGGCAGCAGTCGCATACTCTGTCGTCTAATTCCCATTCTTCAAGAGCTTTACCATTGGCATCGAAGATAGCGGCTCTCAAAGTCATAGCTCCGGCTCCACCATGACCTCCTTCATTATGGTCCTCACCACCTTTGGTGTTTCTACCATCGAGCCAGGTCATAAATGTTCTCTGGTTGTCAAGGGGAAGCATGGTGACAAAGCCATGTTCTGCAGGGACACCATCGGTGTGAGGAATAAATGACTCATTCCACTGACTACCGCTGTTAGCCGACATGGCCACATGTACATCGTAGTCATACGTTCCTTCCTCACTTTTCTGTAGCCAGTGGGCTGCCATGTGCTTGTTGTTTTCTATGACAGACGGAAAGTCTGCCCAGTTGACAAACCAGTTATCTCCTTCTGCAATCAGTTGAGCATCTGACCATTGCTCACCTTCAAGGCTGGTGAAGTATAATTTTGCCATCCTTTCCGGGGTTCGCTCTACATATGATAAGTAGGTTTTTCCTTCACTGTTTGTAAAGAGTCTTGGGAGACTGCTGGGGTGTTCTGTTGCTAATTGAATTTCTTCAACAGCCACCTGAGGCTTAGTTTCGCAGGCCGAAAAAATAGTCAGCGCAATAAGAAGTGTTAAAAGTTTTTTCATGGCTAGAATTCAGTAAAGTTTCCGGTTAAATATCTCTTTTGAATCATTGCCCTGTATTGCTTGGTTTGGGCTTTGATTTCGGCTATACGTAGTTGCAGGAGCTGCTGCTGGATGAGCAGTAACTCTTCAAAGTTTGTACTGTTATTGCTGTATTCGCTGGTGAGTACGTTCAGTAAGGATTGAGTATTCCTGATTTCCTTTTCATACAAGTCCAGCTCTTTCCCAGCTGAATTTTCCAGATAGTCCGTTTTGGTCCACTGATTCTTGATCTCGTTGCGAATACCCTCTGATTTGTACTCGAGGCTCTCTTTATAAAGCTCTGCCTCTTTTTTGACAGCTCTGTTCTTCTTACCAAAAATGGGAAGGCTAAGCGATACCATAGGCATTAGAATGTCTTTACCATTATCTGTGACTGCCATATCCGTTCGCTCGCTCACGAAGGCATAGTCAAGGCCCACTCCGATATTAGGCTTTCGTTGAAGTTCGGCTAGTCTGATTTGGCTTTCCGCTCCCTCAATAGCTTTGCTATTGGCCGCCAGCTTCGGATTGGAAGTGAGGGCAGAGTCGAGACTATAGCTTTGTGTTGTCTCAAAATAGCCTGCGCTCAGGTTTACCGGACTATCAACTGGTTGGTTGAGGTAGGTGTTAAAATCGGCAACCAGAGGCTTGCGCTGAAGCTCCAGTATTTCCAGGTTGGTAGTGGCCTCTTCAATCCTGATTTGAATTCTGATAAGATCTGCCAGAGAGGTCAGGTTCGACTCGTACTTGGTCTTGGCAATTGGCTCGTAGGTTTTAAGAATCCTCAGGTTTTCTTTTTTAACCTCAATCTCCTGATCAAGCTCTGAGAGTTGAAGCCAGGTTTCGGTAAGGTTGAGAAATAGTTTGTTTCTCGCTTCTTCAAACTCCGCAAAACGGGCTTCTGCTGTTTTAACCGCCAACGACTCTCTGGTGGCTAAGGTTCCCCTCCAGGGGAACATCTGACTAACCGAAACCTTGAATCGCTGCGCTCCAACTCTGGTTTCAACCGGAGAGATGAAGTAGCCAAAACTGACAGTTGGGTCTGGCAATACGTTTACCTGATCCACTTTCTCTAGGGCTGATAAATACTGGTTAAAACTGGCTTTGAGCATTGGGTTTTGTTCTGCTGCTGTTTGCCAGTAATCTTCCAGAGTCTGGCCATTAACACCTAAACAGACCAGAAGAAATATGCCTATGTAAAAGTGTCTTTTCATAATTTGTCGGCTTTAGGTAAAAACAAGGTCCAGGTCCGATTGAAATGTAGTTCGTCTACATGTCCCATTAATTGTCCATCAGCAGTAATGACATGTAAATGCAGAAAACTGCCATGGTGGGTAAAAACACCTTCATGATTTTTGGAGTAGAAGCCGGTGATTTCAACGGGTTGATCGCCAATGGTGCCGCTTCGCCCGGAGGCCTTATAGGCCTGATGGTTTTGTTCTTGCGCCAGGCTGGCATTGATAATATGCCATTCTATCGAGGAGCTTGATGCGATAATCCGGATTGGGACAACGCCAGAGCTGCTCAACCCAACCTGTTCAGCCTTATTGGCGATAAGTCGGGCCAATTCATCCATATCAGGAACAGCTTCTTCCGCTTCTACTTTTTGCCAGGTATTTACCTCGGCAGTCACTAACAAGACAGCAGCTACTCGTCCTGGCTCATCGATCAGAATAGAATCAGGCGTAGCCACCGAGGTAAATATCTTACCGGCACTAATTAGAATTTCACCCGTCAGCCCTTCTATGGCTCCTAACCCGTAAGTAGTACCATTCAGTTGGTTTTCATCTACCGTTATTCTGGCTTGTAACTGATTCTGCTGCATGATTTCCATCAGCTTTCCATGTACCTGATATTCTACCTCATACCCGTCCTGAGGAGCCTGGCAGCCAATAATCAGGCTAAATAATATGATTGAAATGAGTTGCTTATACATGGCTGTTTCCTTTAGCGGTTTCACGTTTTAGCTGTATTTCTTTGTAGTAGGAATAGAGGATCGGTACGACAAAGAGTGTAATCAATGCAATGAACATTCCCCCGAATGAAGGGATGGCCATTGGAACCATCACATCAGATCCTCTGCCTGTACTTGTCAGGATAGGCAACAAAGCGAGTAGAGTGGTAGCGGTAGTCATCAGACAAGGTCTGACACGTTTCATCCCGGCCTCAATGACTCTTTTCTGAATTTCTGTCTTACTTTTTGGAGTATCTGATTCAAAGGTTTGGTTGAGGTAGGTGGCCATGAGCACTCCATCATCTGTGGCAATACCAAAAAGCGCAATGAATCCAACCCAGACAGCAACACTCAGGTTGACGGGTTCAATCTGGAACAAATCTCTAATATTGGTGCCAAACAGGTTGAAATTGAGAAAGCCATCCTGTCCATACAACCAAAGCATGAGGAAACCACCTCCGAATGCCACAGCGACACCACTGAACACCATCAATGAAACCGGAACAGATTTGAACTGGAAGTAGAGAATCAAAAAGATGACAACCAGTACGATAGGAATAACAATACTCAGTCGTGCCTCAGCCCTGATCTGATTCTGATAGCTCCCTGCAAATTCATAGGAAACTCCGGCCGGAATGCTTAGCTCACCTGTAGCTACCTTTTGATTGATGAGGTTTCTCACTTGTTCAACAACCTGCACTTCAGCCTGACCGACCAGTTTGTCGAAGATGACATAGCCTATGAGGAACGTATCTTCACTTTTGATCATCTGAGGTCCACGGGCATACTCTATTGAAGCAACTTCTCCCAATGGGATATTCTGATTCCCGGGTAGAGGAATAAGGATATTATTGAGGTCCTCGGGGTTGTCTCGTAACTCCCTCGGATAGCGGACTCTGATGGGGTAGCGCTCCCGGCCTTCTACTGTGGTAGATAACTTCATTCCACCAACGGCCACTTGTAAATAGTCCTGGACTTGTGCAATACTTAAGCCGTACCTGGCTAGTTGATCTCTCTTCAGGTTAATCAGGAGATAAGGTTTTCCAACAATGCGCTCTGCAAATACGGCTTCTTTTTTAACAGAAGGCACTTGCTTGAGAATCTCCTCTAACTCTAGTCCAAAGGCTTCAATGGTCTCAAGATCCGGCCCTTTTACCTTGATACCCATAGGTGCACGCATACCGGTTTGTAGCATGACCAGGCGGGTTTCTATAGGCTGTAATTTAGGGGCTGAAGTAACTCCCGGAAGACTCGTGGCTTTAACAATTTCCTGCCATATATCTTCGGGTGACTGAATTTCATCACGCCACTGCCTGTAGTAACTTCCATTCTTATCAGGAATCAACTCGCCCTGAGCATCCCTCACAAACTCATTGTTTTCAAACCTGAAGCGAAGACGTCTACCGTTTTCATCGGTTTTGTACTCACTTTTATAGTTGATTACATTCTCATACATGGAGATTGGTGCCGGGTCGAGAGCACTCTCTGTTCTTCCAAACTTTCCAACAACCGATTCAATTTCAGGTATGGCGGTGACAGCCATATCCAACATCTTAAGTACCTCGCGGTTCTGGTCTACCCCCGCATGAGACATTGAGGTAGGCATTAATAGAAATGCGCCCTCGTCCAGCGCAGGCATAAACTCTTTACCAATACCCGGAAGGCTATGGTTTAATCTGGAATAGAGTTTTGTGACTCTCACTTCATCGCCAAAGAGTTGGGGAATGAAACCGAACACTTTATCGAAACCTTGCCAGATGGTGATTCCAAAAAGGACAATAAAGGCTGGTAAGACCAGGAAAGTCCTTCTGTGGTTGAGTGTCCACCCAAGTACTCTGGGGTAAACTCTGATGAAGAGGCTGAAGACACCCAATGTTAGTCCAATGACCAGTGCTACGAACAGGAAGTTCAGCCACAAGCCTCCCTTAACTCCGAGAGGCATCCATTGCTCGGCAAGTAAAATGGTAACTGCCAGCAGGGCGATGATTACATCAGAGTACTTCAGGTATTTCTTGGTTTGAGGCCAGAAGTTTTGCGAAAGATTAGAGAGGCCAATGGCCAAAAGAACAAATGCCCCAAGCCACTGCGCATAAAACAGAGCTACAATGCCAAAGGCTACTGTAATGGTATTCAAAACCAGTTTCAGCCTTTTGTTTTTCGGTTGAAAACCAAAGAACCAGTAAGCAAGGGTAGGCAAGATCAATAGTGCGACCAGAATGGCAGCAATGAGGGCAAATGTCTTGGTATAAGCCAGTGGCCGGAATAACTTGCCTTCAGCTGCTTCCAATGTAAATACCGGAATGAAGCTAACTACGGTTGTCAATACAGCTGTGATAATGGCCGGAGCAACCTCTTTGCTGGCTTCGAAAATCAGATCAACCAGTCTTTTGTCGCGGTTCTGATCCAGGTGTCGGCTGACATTTTCAGTCAGTACTATACCCACATCTACCATCGTGCCAATGGCAATGGCGATCCCCGAGAGTGCTACAATGTTAGCGTCTACACCGAGGTAGCGCATGGCAATAAAGCACATGAGTACGGCAATAGGCAGAAGTGAGGAGATGAGAACTGATGCTCTTAGATTCAGCAGCATGACAATCACCACAACTATGGTTATGATGATCTCCAGACTTAAGGCTTCTTCCAGTGTTCCAATGGTTTCCTGAATCAGTTGAGTCCGGTCATAAAACGGAACAATAGTCAGCTTTGACTGTCTGCCATCGGCCAGCGTTTTGGTAGGAAGCCCGGGTTTGATTTCTTCAATCTTGGCTTTTACATTTTCTATCACCTCCATTGGGTTGGCTCCATAGCGGGCAACCACAACTCCGCCAACCGCTTCAGCTCCGGCTTTGTCAAGAGCTCCTCTTCTGGAAGCCGGTCCCAGTGAGACAAAGGCCACGTCCCGAACCCTAATAGGGGTGTTATTCACTGTTTTGACCACTGCGTTTTCGAGATCCTGGAGGCTTTTTACATAACCCAAACCGCGTACCAGGTATTCAGCCTGATTGATCTCCATGGTCTTGGCTCCAATGTCGCGGTTACTTTCTTTTACCGCCTTGGTAATCTCTGCCAGCGTAACTCCGAAGCCTTTCATGGCCTCAGGATCAATATCTATCTGGTATTCTTTTACAAAACCACCAACCGAAGCTACTTCAGATACTCCTGAAGCTGAGCTCAATGCGTATTTGATGGTATAATCCTGAATACTGCGAATTTCCTGAGGGTCCCAGCCCCCAGCTGGTTTGCCTTCGGTATCTCTGCCCTCGAGCGTATACCAGAAGATCTGTCCCAATGCGGTCGCATCAGGACCCAGTGAAGGTTGAACGCCATCGGGAAGTAGCCCCTTGGGAAGCGCATTTAGTTTTTCCAGAATCCTGCTGCGACTCCAATAAAACTCCACATCCTCATTGAATATCACATAAATAGAAGATACCCCGAAAATACTTGAGCTTCTGATAGTCTTAACCCCTGGTAAGCCCAGGAGGGAGGAGGTGAGCGGGTAAGTGATTTGGTCCTCAATATCCTGAGGAGAACGTCCTGACCATTCTGTAAAGATGATTTGCTGATTTTCACCAATATCAGGAATGGCATCTACTGGTACCGGATCACTAGGTAACCCTGTAGACCAGTTGAAGGGTGCAGTCACAAGCCCCCAGCCAATCACAATGACTAGCAGCAGAAAAGTAACCAGGCGGTTATAAAGGAAAAATTGAATAAGATTTTTGATCATTTGAACGGTATTACAATCCTGAATGAATTATTACCTCGGAGGGAGGGTTGGTGAGTCGTTCATGATGTGGTCATGCAGAAGGGAGTCAGTTAGGCGGAGAAAAAACCAACCTATAGGCTCTCTGAATGACACGTTAACGTATCACCTTAAGATTGTAAACCTGAAGGAATCTTGAGATTGTGATAGAAAAGATAGAGTTCCGGAGTATTTATGTCAGGGGGACCGGAATCATTGAATTCGTTGTGGTTTTGCTCTTCAGTCAGGCTGAGAAAGTACTCGGTGAGTGAAGTTTCAAAAAGGAGATAGAAAGTAGCGTTGGGAGCATCCTGAAAGGCGGTGATCTGCTGGTCGTCTTCAATGATTTCCAGTGACCACTCATTGTCACAACAGCCATCCATGCCTGTATGCATTTCCATGCTCATTCCACACTGAGAGTCAGCATGCGTGAATAAGGCAGACTCCTGAACACGTCCCATACAGATATGTTGTCCAAACAGGACACCACTACTTGCGATGAAGTATAAAGCAGTGAAAAATATGGTTAGTGTTCTTTTCAAGTCGAACAAATATACGGAAGTTTTGAAAAAGTGTTCATGTTGAGAGGTTTGGAAGTATTGAGGTTAAGAAGTGAGCAAGCTGAGATGTTATAAGAATGGCAGTCCTATATGCATGGTGAAGATAGGGCTGCCATTCTTAAGTATGCGAATTGGCTATTTATCTCTCACCTTTTCTAGAAGTTCTTTATTCTCCTTTTCCAGCTCCTCAATTCTCTTACCTTGATCTTTGATTGTTTTGTTCATTTCAATCATATACAGAGTCAATTCTTCCATCTTCTTTAAAAGTGTGGCATCCATACTACCTAAATCAAGTCCATTGACTTCAATTTCCTGTGTAGAAGGTACCTCTGGCAGGTGATGGTTTTTCTCGATAAAGTCTTCTACTTCATCCAATGTTCTCAATTCAAAATTGGGAGAGAATACGTAGTCTGGCCAGTCGGAGGCTTCTACTTTTACTTTTTTGGAGCGGACGGTGCCGTTGACTTCGAGTTTTTCATCAGGAGTGTCTGTGCCTATTCCAACGTTTCCAGCATTTGTGATTGAAAAGCTCTTTCCACCACCTGTAGTTGCTGTTTGAAGGACATAATAAGAGTTTAAACTCCCTCCGTTTTCAATAAACATTCCGTCTACATTATTTATCTGTGTTTCTGAACTACCACTGTTACCTTTTACATGAAGTTTTGCTAGTGGGATATTGATCCCAATTCCTATACTTCCATCCGTACTCAATTTATTATGGATACTAACCGTTTTCTGATTACCTGTACCAGGTATACTTTCCTCTTCAATGGACCATCCATCTGCCCAGGTAGATGTGACAGCTTTTATTTCTGTCAAACTATTAACGGTTAAGTGTCCGTAATGCGAAAAAGCAGGTATGGGGATTGATATAGTCACGTATCCCCCTTCGTTGGCCAAAACCACTCCCGTGTGTGTATAATCTCCTGAAATACTTATTGAAGGGTTTAAGAATTGGTCATTATATACATACCACCCAATCCTAGTCCTCCATACCTTCTCATACCCCCAATAATCCAGATAAAGTGATGTCATCCCTTTGCCATTTTGGAAAGGCATTGTAGTAACGATTTTGACATATTTTGTTTGATCTCGTCCACTCATTGCTTGCAAGTATTCGCTCACAATGTTAATTCCCACACCGTTGGTGGTGGTTATTTCACCTGATACTGGAAAGGTTTGAGAAAACGAGTGAAAAGAAAAGCATATAATTATGGATGAAAGTATTTTTCTCATGATTGCGTTTATTTATTCTTTTTAATGGTTTCTAATTCTTTTTCTAATTTCTGATTCTTGATCTCGAGCTGTTTGAGTCTCTTGTTTTGCTCTATCATATATAGAGTCAACTCTTCCACTTTCTTTAAAAGTGTTGCATCCATGCTGCCTAAATCCAAGCCATTTGTCTCAATTTCCTTAGCGGAAGGTACTTCTGGTAGGTGCTGGTTTTTCTCAATAAAGCTTTCTACCTCCTCTAAGGTTCTCAATTCAAAATTGGGAGAGAAAACGTAGTCTGGCCAATCAGTTCCTGCTATTGAAACTCGTACTTTTTTCGCCAGAACAGTTCCGTCAACTGATAGTTTTTCCTGTGGAGAATTTGTGCCCACGCCAATATTGCCGTTGGCTTCAACAGATAGTTTTACCTCACTATGACCATTTAATACCTTGAAAATTGGCAAGTTTTCTAAAGGAGAGTTGTCAGAAATGTCATAACCCCTTACAGATACAGCGGCATCATAGTCATTATTCGGTTGCAGATCATTGCTATATGCGGCTAAAACCAAAGAGGGTTCTGGTGTCGAAACTCCCTCTGATTTTGCATTAAAAATAATCCCCCTACCATCAGTCGAGCTAAGGCTTTGAATAGCTCCAATGTTGTAGTTCCCATCAGTGAATCTTAAGAATTCGGAAGTACTTGAACTGGCTCTTTTCACTTCAAGGTGGGCACTTGGTGAAGTTGTGCCAATGCCCACCTTGCCGTACCTTGTAAATAAATCAGTGTAAAGAGTAGATGAGCTACCATCCCAAGATTGCAGTAGAATTCCATTGTGTCCCTGAATAACTAGTTGATCGACACCATTTTCAAAAATTTTGGAATAGTCCAATCCAAATTTTACGTGGCTACCAGTGCTTAATTTTAGATTGCCTAGAATCTCTAGCTTTTCAGAAGGCGAAGTTGTTCCAATCCCCACATTTCCGGAAGAAGGGAAAGTATTGGTTTGTGCGAAAGAATAACTACAGAGAATAAAAGCTGATAGAAATAGAAGTGGTTTTTTCATAATTGCGTTGTTTGTGATTTTTATGATTGGAAGATACCACAAACATCTCAACCAGCTACCTCAGAATGTCACCTTTCAGGAAATCCTCTTCGCCAATGGTTCCACCATTACTACTATCTGAGTCGATGAAGATTTTCCAAGTGCCTGAGACCTTCTTAAGGGTTACATGGAACTTACCGTAGTAAGATTGGGAGCCATTGTCCGTGAATCTCGTGAGTTTGTAGATACCGGTTTCATAGGCCCAGTTGGCCTTTTGAATGCGAGAGTAAAAACTGAACTCTATCTTTTGTCTGACCTTGGTCTGGTTCCAGCGATTGAAGTTCTCCAGATTGGCATCTTTGTATTCCTGCCCGATCATCATCATGTTACCATCCACAGGAATTCGAAGTACATCGTTGGTGTGAATCTGATTGAAAAGACTGGCATCCAAATCCTGATATGCCTGCATGAAGTTGAACCAGACATCCTTGTTGATGTCATCTGATACAGATTGAGAAAATGCGTTGACCGATAGCAAGAGCAGACTGCTCAGAAAGAAATTCTTCATTTTAATGACCTTTGTCTCTGAACGTTCATTCTGCCTTGTTCTTACATTTTCTGCAAAAGAACCCCGTTAGATTTATCCTGAAGTTTTTCAGGGTTTCTGAATATGCTAATAGCCTCTCTATATATCTCGTTACTTTGATTGTATACCTTGTAAAAAGCATCATCATTGTCATATACCTCTCGGGCTATTCTTGCTTTAATGAGGTTGATCAGTAGCGTTTTGGACTTCTCATATTGCTTTCTTCTAAAAGGAGTTCCATTCTTTTCACCCAAAGCAATAACATCCTGAAGCATGGCCTCTGATACTTCGAACTCTTCAATGAATTCATCGATACTGAGATTCTTCAAGTCCGGGTGGTTGTCGCGATAATCCAAAGTGTATTCTCTGATGGTATTGTTCGCTACCAATCGATTGATGTATGCACTGTTATCAGTGGTGTCGAGACCAACAAAGTAGTCAGGCATAATGCCACCACCACCATAAACCGTTCTTCCTGCCGAAGTTTTATAAGACAGGTTCTCATCGAAGTGTACACTGTCTTGTGAAAATAATTCACCCGAAACGTAGCGGTCATAATAGTCATTGTTATAAGTCTCTTCACCGTCTTCGTAAGGCTTCTGAATAGAACGTCCACTAGGCGTATAATACCTTGCGATGGTCATTCTAAGCTCAGATCCATCATCGAGATCAAAAGGGTACTGCACCAGGCCTTTACCGAAAGATCTTCGGCCTACCACTAAGGCGCGATCATTGTCCTGCAAGGCACCAGCAACTATTTCTGAAGCAGAGGCCGAACCTTCGTTAATCAAGACCATTAAGGCACCATCTTCGAATATTCCTCCTGAAGTGGCTCTGTCTTCGCGGTCATACTTTCTGCTTTGTCCTTTTTGGCTTACAATCACCTCATTTGCTTTCAGGAATTCATCGGAGATGCCAATGGCTGCGCTCATATATCCTCCGGAATTATTCTGCAGATCGAGAATCAGTTGTTGCATCCCCTGATCCTTGAGATTCTGCAGTGCCGCTTTAAACTCCCTGTAAGTGGTTTCTGCAAAACGATTCACTTTGATATAACCGATCTTATCATCCACCATGTAGCTGGCATCGAGAGAAGTTTGTGCAATGGCACCCCGTTTCAACTCAAAATCCATGGTCTCTTGTTGATTCTTTCGCACAACACCGAGAGTCACTTCAGAACCTCTGGGGCCTCTCAGCATATCATAGACTTTACGATTGGTCAGACCTATGCCGGCAATATTTTCCCCATCGACTGATACAATTTTATCGCCCGCCATAATTCCTGCTTTTTCAGATGGGCCTCCGGAAAGGGGGGTAACTACATATAAGGTATCTCTAAGCAAGTTGAACTCAACTCCGATACCGTCATAGGTTGCCCTAAGTTGAGAGGCTGCAAGTTCTGCATCTTTAGGTGGGATGTAGACAGTGTGAGGGTCTAGCTTATCCAGCATAGTTTCAATAGACTCCTCCAACAGACTGGCCGTATTCACCGAATCCACATAGTCGTTTTCGATGTAATCCATCAGCTGAGTAAACTTCTGGATAGACCCTTGATAACGCAGATCAGTCTTGGGTTTTGCAAAGTTAGAACCTATCAGTACACCGATAATGAGTGCTACTGCTAATAAAATAGGTAGTCTTATATGGTAAGGTGAATTTTTATATTCGCTCACTTCTTCAAATTTATTTGCCAAAAATATGCAAACCCATCAAAAACATGGGTAAATGTCATGGTATGATTCTAACGGTATGTTTTCATTTGTGTTTACCGAAAAATGAGAGAAGAACATTTACTCTCTGATTCAAAATTAGTAGATTCGTTAAACCCCCAAAAGAAATGGAAAACCTGCTTAAAAAGACAATAAATGATATAGTTACTGAAAATCATATTCATGCGTCAGTACTTTATTATTTCGGTGTGAAGTTTTATGACTACAAGACAGAAACACTTGAGCAGGTGTGTGCCGGTCACGGGCTCAATGCGGAGTCTGTCATTAAGGCTCTGGAGTTGGTAGATGACAACAGCGAAACCACCATCAAGCAATTACAGTCTCTTCCGGTTGAGTTAATGGTCGAGTACCTCAAGCATGCTCACTATATTTTTGTCAAAAAGCGAATGCCTTATGTTGCTCAGCTTATTGATGGAATCAAGGATGTTGACTTCAGGTACAAGTCGCTCTCCAATGACCTGAAATCTATCTTCCCGCTTTTTGTCGAAGACTTTATCGAACATATTTATGAGGAGGAAGATACCTTCTTTTCTTATGTGAGTCAGCTTTCCAGATTCCTCAAAGACGATGTGCCAAGCTCTGAGGTTTTCTACCTGATGGAGAAATACTCCGTAAGAGAGTTTGCGCTGGACCATGAGGTGCATGACAATGAGATGGAAGGTTTCAGGAAGTTCACGAATAACTATACCTATTGCGATGAGGCCGACCTACAGATTAAGGTGCTTTATTCAGAGTTGGAAAGACTTGAAAAAGACCTCATCTTGCACGCCAAAATTGAAAATGAAATTTTATTCCCTAAGGCCCTTCAACTGGAGCGTCTTGTGAAATTGAAATTTCATGATCTCTCTAAAAGCAATTAATGGGTAGAATTCTAGCCATAGATTATGGCTCAAAACGAGTAGGGTTAGCTGTTACAGACCCTTTACAAATCATTGCGTCTCCACTAGACACGGTTCACTCTAAAGATGTCATTCAGTATCTGAAAACATACGATCAGAATGAAGGCATTGAGGCGTTTGTGTTGGGTATGCCTAAGAATCTCGATGGGCAAGACACGAACGCCACACAACAGGTGAGGCAATTTCATAACCTTTTGAAAAAGCAGTTTCCGGAAAAACCCGTTTATTTGCATGACGAAAGATTTACCTCCAAAATGGCAATGGATGCGATGATTGCCGGAGGAATGAAAAAGAAGGATAGAAGAGAAAAAGGCAACATAGATAAGATTAGTGCATCCATCATTCTTCAATCTTATCTGGAAAGCAAAGGCATATGATTTACCCGATACTAGCTTACGGAGACAACATACTTAGAAAAGAAGCGGAAGATTACCCTAAAGACTCTAAGGATCTTACACAATTGGTGGAAAACATGTTTGAAACCATGTACCATGCCAATGGGGTAGGGCTTGCTGCTCCACAAATAGGATTATCTCATAGAATCTTTGTCATTGACTCTACTCAAATGGGTAGTGAAGAAGATCAGGCTAAAGGAGTGAAAAGAGCCTTTATCAATCCTGAAATTCTGGATGAATACGGAAACGAATGGGCCTTTGAGGAGGGCTGCTTGAGTATTCCTGATGTGCATGCCGATATTCTGAGACCTGAAAAGCTGACCATCCATTATTACGATGAGCTCTGGAATGAGCACGAAGAGGAGTTCGATGCTTTGACTGCCCGAGTCATTCAGCACGAATACGACCATCTCGATGGTGTCTTATTTACTGATTACATCAAAGGCCTCAAAAAGCAGATGTTGCGATCTAAACTGGTCAATATTTCAAAAGGCAATATCGATGTAGCCTATCGAATGAAATTCCCGGTAAAGAAGTAATCTGCTTTTCATAACTTGAAGGTAAAAGTTCAGGTAATGAAAAAAGTGATATTCTTGCTATTAGCTATTTCCGTTTTTGCTTGTCAGTCAAAGGACACTGTTTCTGATGAGGTTTTGGCTGAAGGAGACTCGTTAGAAAATCCTTTTATTCACTCCGTGTACTTTTGGTTCAAAGAGGGCCTCTCGCAGGAACAACTCGATTCATTTTATCGGGATACTGAAAAGTTGAGGCAAGTGGAGGTGGTAAAAGCTCTTTACACTGGCAAACCTGCCAATACAACACGTCCAATAGTAGAGAGAAGCTATGATTTTGCTGTGATTGTTCACTTCAAAGATCTGGCCGCCCATGATGCTTACCAACAAGATCCCATCCACCTAAACCTTTTAGAAAAGCACTCCGATAAGTGGGAAAAAGTGATGATTACTGATGTGGAGAACTAATACCTGAAATAGACAGTTTGGGTTGGAATAAATGTAGCGTCAGTACCGAAGGTCAGACGCGAAAAACTGGCACTAATCCGTTTGATCTAGTGTATATTTAATATTCTATAAGCACATGCAGATTTTTCAAGACCTGCTATCAAATGGCCAGATGTTTTTATTACATACATCATAAGACTGTTAAGACTGTTTTTTTTAGATAGAAAAACACCTTTTGCTCAACACGCAGCTTGCTAAGGACTATATAAAAGTGGATTGGGAGGGAGCAGATTTTGATGACCTTCCCGTCTGACCTGCGGTACTGACGGGTTCAGGCAGTGCCCTGTTAACCTTATTTTACCTTTGTTCGGAAGGTATAATCCCTATTTTTGCAGCATCCATAAAACTTAACCTACCTAATTTATGCAGAGATTAAACGAAATCCTGAGTACTATCGATAGCTTTATTGGTAGTTCGGATTGGTTTCCATTCGTATTGCTGGGAACAGGTCTGTTCTTTACATTATACCTGAAATTCCCGCAAATAAGATACTTCAGATTTGCCTTTAATGTAGTCAGAGGGAAGTATGACAAAGCCGGTGATGAAGGTGATACTTCACACTTCCAGGCCTTAACCACCGCTCTTTCCGGTACGGTAGGAACCGGAAATATCGCAGGGGTTGCCTTGGCACTTCACCTCGGTGGACCTGCTGCGCTATTCTGGATGGTGGTTACAGCCGCTATTGGTATGTGTACCAAATTCGTGGAGGTAACCCTTTCTCACAAGTACAGAGAAAAGGCTGCAGATGGTTCTATGGCTGGTGGCCCGATGTACTACATGAAGAATGCCGAGTTTAAAATTGGTAAGAAGTCATTCAAGCTGGGCTGGCTGGCAGCTATCTTTGCCGGAGCCACTGTTCTGTCATCATTTGGTACTGGTAACATGCCACAGATTAACAGTATTGCCGGAGCGGTAAAGTCCACTTTTGCTATTGAGCCATGGATTACCGGAGCTGTTTTATCAGTGATTCTGGCTGTAGTAATTATCGGAGGTATCAAAAGAATTGCTGCTGTGACTGAGCGTCTTGTGCCAGCCATGGCTGTTGTATATTTCATCGGTTGTTTTTCAGTAATTTTTGCCAACGCAGGAAATATCATTCCTGCTATCAGCTCAGTATTCACCAGTCTGTTTACTACTACCGCTGCCACCGGAGGTTTCCTGGGAGCTACTATTGCTTATGCCTTTAATGTTGGGGTAGGAAGAGGTTTGTTCTCCAATGAAGCAGGTCAGGGTTCTGCACCAATTGCGCACGCATCAGCAAAGGCTCATGAGCCGGTATCTGAAGGTATGGTGGCCATCCTGGAGCCGTTCATTGATACTATCGTAATCTGTTCTATCACAGGTTTAACCCTTCTTTCTTCCGGTGCATGGCAGGAAAAGCATTACAACGATTTCGCGGTGACGGATATGTCTATCATTGCCGGATCTGATTACACCGATGATAACAAAGAAGATCGAATAGCGCTAAAAGAGCACCTTTCCGGAGAAAAACCTTTGCCTGTGTTTGATGGTATGCTGGAGGTTGAAAATGGAAAGATCGTTAGCGATGTTACAGTTATCCATGCCAGGTCAGTCGCAGAAGAAGTTGTAGTGAATGAATACTTTGACGGACCTCCGTTGACGGGTCAGGTTGAAATTAAGAAAGGAGTTCTGCAGGATGCCGGTATTTCATTCTATGGTAAATCACTGGTGCATAGTTCACCATTAACCGCTATCGCCTTTACCAAAGGCTGGTTTGGTGAATACGGACAATATATTGTGTCAATTGGACTATTACTGTTTGCATTCAGTACTGCCATTTCATGGTCATATTATGGAGACAGAGCCATGACATTCCTGGCTGGTTCAGGATCGGTTAAATACTATAGAGTAGTATATGTAGCCGGTTTCTTTGTGGCTTCTATTGCAGATACCACCATTATCTGGACTGTAGCGGCCATTGCTATTGCTCTCATGACACTGCCCAACTTATTGGGTATTTTCCTATTGAGAAAAGAAATGAAGCTTACCATCAAGGAGTATTGGGACGGTTTCAAAAAGGAGTATCCTGAAGAGAAAACGCCAGAGTAATCTGAAAATAATATTGAATGAAACCCTCTCTTGTTATTCAGGAGAGGTTTTTTTGTTGGCGAGAAGAAAATAGACGCAACCTTTCTTTTCATCTGAAGTATTCTCTCTATATATTAGTTCGACAAATACGAGTGAAATAAAATGAAAGGAACACACCTTGGTGAATTCGAAGAACTGGTATTACTCACATGTGCTCTGTTGGTCGACACAGCATATAGCGTGACGATAGCGGCTGAAATTGAAAAGCAAACCAATCGCTCAATTACCCTTTCAACAGTACATACTGCTCTTTACCGATTGGAGGAAAAGGGCTTTGTTGAATCCTATATGGGTGGGGCTACTGGTGAAAGAGGAGGGAGGCGAAGAAGGCTTTACCGAATCAGTGCAGCTGGTTTCGATGCGCTGAATCAGGCGAGAAGTATCAGAGACAACATGTGGCAAATGATGCCGGATTATAAGTTTTAATACGAATTAGTTTTACAAATACGATTGAAATGAAGAAAACATCTCCTCCCATCTGGGTCGATAGAATGCTAGAGATTTTCTGCTCGGAACGCTTTCTGGAAGAAGTGGAAGGAGACCTACATGAATGGTTTAGCAGAAGAGTAGAAAAGCAAGGGATTAGAAAGGCCCGCCTGTACTACTTCTTCGATGCCATTAGCTATTTAAGATTATTCAGGTTGAAAACACTCAAAGAAATGCAACGCAACAACAACAAACTCTATCTCAATTATTTCATCGTTGCCATCAGGCAATTCAAAAAGAACTTCTGGCACTCACTGCTGAATGTGCTGGGACTTTCCATCGGACTGTTAAGTGTCATTCTCATCTCTATCTATATACTTGATGAGCTCGGTTATGACAAATTTCATGAAGACCATGATAAGATTTACCGCCTGGTCAATCATGATCCGCAAAATGGCTCTAAAGGAGATGCAACACCTTCACCCTGGAAGTTGTATCTCGAACCGGCTTTCCCCGCCATTGAAGCCTATACCCGATTTGGTCAGGATATAGTGCTGGTGAAAAAGGATGATCAGAATTTTCTGGAGAATGACTTCTATTGGACCGAATCCAATTTCCTGACTTTCTTCAGTTTTGACGTGATTTCCGGAGAACCTGCCACCATGCTCGAGGAACCCAACAGCGTGGTAATCACCAGAGATATGGCAATGAAGTATTTCGATCGGTTAGATGTATTGGGAGAGCAACTCCCCATTAAGGTGTATGACGGTAACCAGGACTTCTTAATGAAAATTACGGGGGTAATAGAGAACGTACCGGATAACTCCCATCTGCAATTCGACTTGTTGGGATCCATGTCTACAACCCGTGAGATGTATGGTCATTTTGATCGGGTTTGGGGTCTCAACTGGCTGAAGAGCTATGTTAAAATAGCTGATGAATCTCAGGTAGAACAAATTGAAAAAGGGTTGCCGGAGTTTTTTGAGACTTATCGTGGAGATGGCAGCTCTGAGTATAGCAACATTATATTCCAGCCGTTGGATGAGGTGCGGCTATATTCCAATGACATTAATGGTAAAATAGCCAAAGGCAATCTTGATTATGTGATCCTTTTCGGGTGTGTTGCCATACTCATTCTGATTGCATCTACCATGAACTACGTCAACCTGGTAACCGCCAAATCGGGTCAGAGGGGTAAAGAAATTGGTATGAGAAAAGTGTTGGGGGCTCAACCTGCTCAGGTGGTTCGACAGGTTTACGTAGAATCATTCTTTCAGCTTTTCCTGGCCGTAGTATTGGCCTTTACTCTGGGACTTTTGCTGATGCCAATATTCAGTGAAGTAGTGGGCAAGGAAATTGGTTTAGAGAAAATGATCAGTTCAGAAGTACTTTTAGTAATCTTCACGGCTCTTACTTTTATTCTTATCCTCTCAGGAGCTTATCCGGCATTGATTCTCAATAGATTTAAACCGATTGATGCCTTAAGAGGAACTCAGTCGGGCGTTCTGGGAAATCAATCACTGACCAGAAAAATTCAGGTGTTCTTCCAGTTCACTATTGGTGTTTTTCTCATTGCCTGTACTCTTGTGGTAATTAGACAGGTTCAGTTCTTCAATAGCTTCGACAAAGGTTTCAATGCTGAGCAATTGATCAATATCCCTGTTGACGACAGAGATATGCAGCGGCAATTAATGACCATGAAGGAACAAATCAGTCAGGTACCCGGAGTGCAGAATATCACTGCCACCGGAGAGGCGCTGCCTTCCGCCATGAATAACACCTGGAGTTTTGAATGGGATGGAAAGGATTCGGAGGAATCAGTTGGCATAAATATCATTGCGATCGACTATGATTATCTCAATACGCTGGAAACTGATCTGGTTGCAGGTAGAAACCTGGATAAGGAACTCTTGACCGATTCAGCTCAGTCTTGCTTGCTGAATGAATCCGCTTTTAAAATCACAGGGTGGACAGACCTGGAGGGTAAGAAGGTAGATGTCGGAGGCAATGAACGAACAGTAGTAGGAGTAATTGAAGACTTTCACTACAATTCACTGCATGAATCAGTAGCCCCCAATGTTTACTTATTGGCCGCGCCAGGTACAAGAGTGAGTCCAGATAACCTTATTGTTAGATTAGACACTAAACAGGCCAGTTCTGCCATTGATGAGATAGACAGAATATGGAGCCAGTTCAGTGCTCAGCCCCTGGCATTTACCTTTGTTAATGATGCTTTCCAGGGATTATATCTGGCTGAACAGAGGTTTGTTAAGTTAATTATTGGCTTTGCTGTCATCGGTATATTCTTAACCATACTTGGCCTTTTAGGACTGGTCTCCTACATGGCAGAACGTAAGTCGAAAGAGCTAAGCATTAGAAAGGTATTGGGTGCCTCGCAAATGGAAATTCTCTGGAAGTTTGGTGGACAGTTTGGTAGCTTGTTTTTACTATCACTTCTCGTAGCCTTGCCTGCCAGCTGGTGGGTAATGCAGCAATGGCTACAGACCTATGCTTACAGCATTGAGCTGAATGTATTGATGTTGCTGGCCGCATCAGCGGTGGCCATGCTGATCACAGTAATGACCATAGGAGGACAGGCCTTTAAAGTAGCCTTTAATAATCCGGTTAAATTCCTGAAAGATGAATAGGCCTATTTCAGCTTAAACAATTGTAAGGAAGCCTCAATTCCTTCTTGCATAAATCGATTTATCAATCTGAATTGTGCATCAGCAGTGTTCTCAGCCAGTAGCTTATTGGCAGGGAGCACTGCTCCATTAAGTTGTTCTTGCCATACGCCATCAGATAAACCAGGAGCAGACGCATAGTCGATTTCAATTTCATTGGACCACTGAGTGATGTAGTAATAAGGCTCTCCTATTACATCATCCGGTATAGCCATGCCAATGCTTATGGAATGACTCGGCTCTCCGTTTTGATAATGAAGTGGTATATATGAACCATGGTCAAAATGGTGTGGCCATGTGCGTACTTCAGAGGCATTTTCAAAGGGATCTGCATGTAGCGTCAGAAGCAGATCACTATTTGCCCTGTGAGCCGAAGCCTCAAAAAATGGCTGTTGGTTTTCCAGCTTAAAAATGAAGTCTTTTTCCGAACCATAATCAGGGATTTCATAGTGTAGATCCATTTGAAAAAGTGCCGGGTCCAGATTCAATTGCTTGAGATGCTCTTTCAACCAGACAGTTACCGCATTGGTGGTAAGCCCATTTAATGTGAGCTGATCGATTACCTGAAACTGATTATTGTACAGGACCAGTTTAAGCTCCGAAGTCTTCAAGGCCAGACAGAATCTCGTTTTAGGAGCATCAATCCATCGTCCGGATAAAGCCTGTTGTGTCTTTAACCAGGCCATATTGGTATGGCTATCATCTGATTGATGTTCCAGATAATGTTTTCCCAGCATGGAGATGAATTGCACGGCCTGATGCGTCTGCTCTATGGCGGTATTTAAACCATGTTGACGAGCAGGATCAAGCCATTGCCATGATGAAGTCTTAACATCAGTCATCTAAGATTCCACCTTAACCCCTCTCCAGAAAGCTACATAACCTGTGATAGGTTTAGCTGCTTCTTTGGTGACGGGGTAGTACCATGCTGCATCCTGATTTACCTCTCCGTTTACCTCAAGGCTATAGTAGCTTGCTTCGCCTTTCCAGGGACAATGGGTATGCGTGTTACTAGGCTTAAAGAAGTCTTTTTTAATACTGTCTGGCGGAAAGTAATGATTACCTTCTATGACTATGGTGTCATCACTTTCGGCCAGGATTTGATCATTCCAAATGGCTTTCATTGTAATTGTTTTAGTAGGTAACAATAGAGAGCCACAGGTGTTCAGCGAATAAGTCTGGTAAGAGACTTTTAACTGCCCATTTCAGCTTCTGCCGCTTCGATCTGTTTTTGTAGTTCTCTTTCCGAGTCTACAGCTTTGGCAACGGCATTGGCCACTTTTTCTGCCAGGCTGGTATCCAGCGCAGAAGGAATGACCGCATCAGCAGTTGGGTTCTCTACAGAATTGGCAATGGCATAAGCAGCCGCCAGTTTCATTTCTGTACTAATGGTGCTTGCTCTGGCCATTAAAGCTCCTTTGAAAATACCAGGGAAGGCCAATACGTTATTGATCTGATTGGCAAAGTCACTTCTGCCGGTTCCAACTACGGCAGCGCCTGCTGCTATGGCTTCGTCAGGCATAATTTCCGGAGTCGGGTTAGCCATGGCAAAGATAATCGGGTTATCAGCCATGTTTTTAATGTCTTCCTGACTCAATATGTCGCCTTTGCTTACTCCGATAAATACATCCGCTCCTTTGATTACCTCATGGATATCACCTTTCACATCGTTGAAGTTCGAATACTTTAGTAGTTCCGTTTTCGCTTTATTCAGGTCAGATCGGAAACGGTGAATTGCACCTTTGGAATCGCATACAATCAGCGTTTTCACCGATTGACAAAGGGGAGAGTCAATGTGAAAGCATCTCAATAATTTGGCAATGGCAATACCCGCTGCTCCGGCACCATTGATAACCACTTTCAGGTCTGTCAACTCTTTACCCAGAACCTTACAGGCATTGACCAAGGCAGCCAGGGTAACGATAGCCGTTCCATGTTGATCGTCATGGAAAACAGGAATACCAATATCCTGAAGTGCCTCTTCAATTTCGAAGCTTTCTGGTGCAGCAATATCTTCCAGGTTAATCCCTCCAAAAGCAGGAGAAATACGCCTGATGGTTTCTATTATATGTCGTGTGTTTTTACTGTCGATACAGATCGGAATGGCATTGATTCCGGCAAATTTCTTAAAGAGCATGGCTTTCCCCTCCATAACAGGTAAAGAGGCCAAAGGACCAATATCACCTAACCCGAGAACAGCAGTGCCATTGGTAACCACCGCAATGGTGTTGCCCTTCATGGTCATGTCATAGGCCGTTTCCGGATTCTTTTCAATCTCAAGACATGGTTGCGCTACTCCGGGAGAATATACAAGCGACAGTACTTCCTTACTGTCCACCGGAATCTTATTATTCATCTCTATCTTCCCTTGCATCTCCTGATGCAGCTCCACCGATTTCTTATATACTTCTTCCATATTATTTTAAGCGTTTATGCCCGCGTAATTTATGCCCGACAATTTATGCATATCCCAGTTGAATGTACTTAAATCGGCCTTATTAAATTTCTGAAAACTGTTATGCCCACAAGCTCTGGCTATCACTTTCATCAGGTCATTGGAAGCCATAAAGAAATTGCTCAGCTGTTTGGCAGAAGCCTGAGTTTGCAATCGGCTTCTTAAGTTCTCTTTCTGTGTAGCAATACCTACCGGGCAGTTATTGGTATTACAGGCACGCATGCCCAGGCAGCCAATGGCTTGTAAGGCTGAATTGGAAACAGCTACAGCATCGGCTCCCAGCATCATAGCTTTGGCAAAATCTTCGGCTACTCTGAGGCCTCCGGTAATGACCAGGCTAATTCCTTCCGCACCTCTTTCATCAAGATGTTTTCGGGCTCTGGCGAGTGCAGGTATGGTAGGTACATTAATGTTGTTTCTCAGAATGGTAGGAGCAGCGCCAGTACCGCCACCTCTTCCATCGAGAATGATATAATCTACGCCCACTTCCAGGGCAAAGTCAATATCTTCTTCTATCCTCGATGCTGCTATTTTGAATCCTACCGGAATTCCGCCAGTAACATCCCTGACCTTCTCGGCAAAATCTTTGAAATCCTGAACTCCTTTGAAATCTGGAAAAGTGGCAGGAGAGATGGCGGCTTCTCCTTCTTTTAGTCCTCTTACTTCAGCAATCTCCTTAGAAACTTTATCTCCTGGTAAATGTCCACCGGTACCCGTCTTGGCACCCTGTCCACCTTTGAAATGAAAGGCCTGAACATTCTTTAATTTCTCCCATGAAAACCCGAACTGGGCAGAAGCCAGTTCATAGAAATATCTGGAGTTAGCTGACTGTTCATCGGGAAGCATACCACCTTCTCCTGAGCAGATGCCGGTGCCGGCCATTTCTGCTCCTTTAGACAAAGCTATTTTTGCCTCTCGCGATAATGCCCCAAATGACATGTCTGACACAAATATGGGCATACTTAGCTTCAATGGCTTTTTCGCGTTTGGACCTATGACTGTCTCTGTTAAGACCTCTTCATCATCCAGTAATGGTCTTCTTGAAAGCTGAGCAGGCAGGAACTGAATGTCTTCCCATTTGGGTAATGTATTACGGTCGACACCCATAGCTTCTGTCGGGCCATGATGCCCCCAGTTTTTGAGACCATTTCTGGCTAATTCGGAAATATAACGGGTGTAAGGCTCTGTGTCTTCTGGGTGGGTATCAGCATAAACACCCAGATAAGCATCCCGATTGAAGGGTGCCGGATGGTCATGCTCAAAAGCCAGTACATCGTCTTCATCTACCAGTACAAGATCATTCTTTATTTCACTTTTAAACTTTCTCAGGACTTCCTCATTGTTGTATTCGCTGACTCCGGTATCAATGCGATAATCCCAGTGATGCAAGCCACAAATGAGATTATGTCCATCGACAAAACCATCGGAAAGCAGGGCCCCTCTGTGAAGGCAGCGGCCATAGAGTACCGAGACTTCTTCACCATACCTGATGACTACCAGATCGGTTTGAGAAATAAGGGCATGAGTTGGAGTTTTATCTGCCAATTCAGAGAATCTGGCAACCTGAACAGGGTTTTTCATAGTGAGTTGGTTGGTTACTGTAAACTAATTAATTCCTCAGGGAAAGAAAAGTTTGAAAGGAGTGTGACCTGACCAAAGCTTTACACTTAAAACGGGCTTTTTATCCTAGCCCTCACTAGTAGACAGCCGGCCTTTTTCTTCCAATTCTGTAGTACGCATAAAATAGAGGTAGTCAGCTAAAAGAAAAGCGCCAATACCAGAGAAAATATGCCAGAGAAAATGGGTACCGAAAGGAATCAGGTCAACAGCCAGCTTATCGATTTGACGGAACCAAATTGCAAGAATGAAACAGATGGTTCCCCCTACAATATTCAAGGTCTTTTTAAAGTCGTATTTTTTGAGGATGAGGAAAAGGGGGACAAGGAAGGCTATACCACTAATCATATAAGAAGTGTTGATTCCTCTTTGGCCGGGTATCAGATCAATCACCCCGAACCGCATCAGCATAACCGGAGCAACCGCCAGCACACCCATCCACCATTTAGGTAAGGCCTTCGCCCAGAAATAGACACTAATTAAAAGCGTCAGGGCCAATGCCGGCATAAAATCCATCAACAGAAATATTCTCGATGTTCTCAAACCGTGGAACAGAGTGCTTCCTATACCATTGAGTAACAAAAATGGAATACAAACCAGAAGGAAAGCATAATCATTTGGCTGTTTCCTGATCTTCCAGAGAAAGTAAACTGCCGGAGCGGCAATGGCCAGGGAAGAAAAGGCATTCCAGGGTTCAACTATCAAATTATCGGTGATATGTGTTTCGGCATACCACGGGCCACCATCTGTAATTTGTTCCGGTCCTAAATACATAATTGGATACTCAACTACTTTGTATAAACGAAAGTTGCAGTTGAACCGGATTTTCCTGATAAAAGTCTTGTCAATTACATTAGCGAAGTATGGCTTACGTAACCGGTTACAGTCGGGTGAGTTTGTCAGCTGCCGCCTTGAGAGTTTCCTCGTTTTTGGCGAAGCAGAAACGAAGCACTTTGTTGTCTTGCTTGTCCTGATAGAAGATGGAAGTAGGAATGGCTGCTACTCCAACTTCTTTGGTCAACCATTCGGCCATCTCGACATCTGGCAAATCGCTCACTTCAGCATAATTCATTAGCTGGAAGTATGTGCCACTCGATAGGACGGGTTTGAATTTCGAGTTTGCCATAACTTTCAGGAAGAAATCCCTCTTTTCCTGATACATGCCTGAGATGCCTTCGTAGTGTGCCGGGTCTTGAAGATAGTCTGCCAAAGCATATTGAGTAGGAGCATGTATAGTAAATGTATTGTACTGATGAATTTTGCTCATTTCATTCATTAGATGAGGTGGAGCAATCAGGTAGCCCATTCTCCAGCCAGTAGCATGGAAGGTTTTACCGAACGAAAATGTGGCCACTGACCTTTCTCTTAACTCATCAGATTTTAAGATAGACTGATGCTCCTTCCCATCGAAAACAATGTGCTCATACACTTCATCTGACAAAACCAGTATATCGGTGTCACGGGTAATTTCTTCCAGTAATTTTAAATCCTCTTTGCTGATGATAGCACCACTCGGATTGTGAGGTGAGTTGATAATGATCATGCTCGTTTTAGGAGTGATGGCTTTCTTGACCAGGTCCCACTGAATGCTATAGTCCTTTGGACTAAGAGGAACTCCAATAGCTCTGGCTCCCTGCAGGTTGATGATGACTTCATAGGCATCGTATGCCGGATCCATAATGATCACCTCCTGATCGCGATGCACAAAAGCACTGATGGTATTAAAAATGGCCTCAATTGCTCCACAGGTGACCATCACTTCATTCATATCAGTTGCTCTGCCATAACTCTTCTCTACCTTACTGGCAATGGCCTCGCGGAGGGGAAGTACTCCCAGCATTGGAGGATATTGATTAAAGCCGGCTTTCATATAGTGACTTACCCTTTCAATGAGCTCGGGAGCTACTTCAAAGTCGGGGAAGCCCTGCGATAGGTTAATGGCGCCATAGTCGTTTGCCATCTTCGACATTTTGGTGAATATGGTGATACCTACGTTGGGGAGCTTAGAGTTAACTTGCATGCTTGAATATAGGAGGCTCTTTACTCTCAGCCAATTAATTCAAATTTATTATCTTAATCCTCTCTTCAATCAAAACGAATGATCCGCAAACCCAACTTCAAGTTGAACTGGAAGTATGCTCTTGGTGAAATCGCCCTGATCTTCATTGGTATTAGTCTGGCCATTGCTTTTCAGAATTGGAATGACAAAAGAATTGAGTTGAGGGAAGTCAAAGCTTATCTGGATAAAATTTCTACCAATGTGAAAGCCGACCTTGAGAGCCTACAGGAACTCAAGACCTTCAGAGATAGTACCAAAATGGGGTGTACGCAATTCGTCAATCTTTCAAGACAGGCCACTGCCGATTCAACAGAAATCCTTTCCTACTTTGATGATTTTGGTAATCACCTGGCTATCTACGATGTATTCTTCAATTCGAACAGAAGCGGATTTGAAGCCCTAAAGGGTGCAGGATATTTAAACAAGCTTCAAAGTACAGAGGTGGAGGCTCAGCTTTTCAGTTATTATCTTCAGGTAGATGTTATCGAAGATCAGGAAGCCAGTCTTAACGCCTTTGTTGAAAGTATGGAAACAGAGATGTTTAAGGAGAATGTTGTGCAACAACTGATTCCATTATTAGAGCGAAGACTTAGTCATAAGAATGATGCAAAGCTTGCTCATGAATTATTGAAAAACCCTGCTTTTGTCGGAGCCAACATAAGATTGTCTCAGGTAAATACCATGGGAATCCTTTATGACAGAATTTTAGCCACAGGTGATTCTTTGCTGATAGCCATTAATAACTTTAATCAATAATGCCTCAATTCTTCAGAAAACTCAGATTACAAAGCATGAACGGTAAATACCTTAGGTATGTCATGGGTGAGATTTTCCTGGTGGTAGTCGGAATCCTGATTGCCCTGAGTATCGACAACATGAACGAGAATAGGAAGGAACGTTTGCTGTTGGAAGGCTATTTAAAGACCATCGAGAAAAACCTGTTGGCAGATACTGTAAAGATCAATCAGAGACAGAGGAATTATGCCCATTTGCACGACTACGCCAAACGACATCTCACTTTGGCTTTTCAAAACAAGTATTCCGAGGAGGTGCTGGCAACATCTCTGTCTGTCATGGCCGAGAGCTATCTCGTTATTGATCAGTCTGGTTTCGAAGCCTTAAAGAACTCAGAGGTATTTAAAGATCTGCAGGGAACAGGGCTGGAAGATGCATTATTCACCTATTATAACTCCTATAAGGAGACCTATCAGGAAGAAATAAGCATGAACAACTTCATTGAATCTATGGAGGCTAAACTCTATGAAGAAGATAGAGACTTTATACTTGACGTTTTAAAGTGGGCCTTTCAGAAAGACTATGATGTAGCCCCTTACACTAATCCTAAAGAAGTCATGCTCAAAAGGCTCGCTTGGAATCCATATATCATTGGTATGATACAGCGAATGGCTGATGAAGACAGTCCACGCTATTTGAGAATGAAGGCGAATGCTGAAAATGCTCTGAAACTGATCGATATGGAACTGAAAAAGTGATCTTCCACTAAACATTTTGCTTCAACCTGCTTTATAGGATTATGCCGAAGCGGGAAATCTCCATTGTTTGGTTCAAACGTGACCTTCGCCTGACTGACCATCTTCCGTTACAGAGGGCGATAGCCTCTGGCAGACCTTTGCTTTTGCTTTACTGCTTCGATCCGGAACTGATAGAAGACCCTCATTATGATGTGAGACACTGGCGTTTTGTCTGGGAGTCACTTTTTGATATGAATGAGCAACTCAAGCCCTATGGGAGTAAGGTGGAGGTGTTTTGTGCCTCGTTCAGAGAGTTGCTCAGGGCTCTGGCTAATCAGTATGATATCAAAAACCTCTATTCACATGAAGAATCTGGTCTGAAGATTACATACGACCTGGATAAATGGGTGAGTGAGTTTTGTAGAGAAAAAGGAATTGAGTGGGAGGAAAGTATGTATAATGCGGTGCTCCGCGGTGCCAGGAACAGGCAAGACTGGCTCAGGCATTTCCATGGTCATATGAGAGATGAACTCTATCAGGTCGATTTGAAATCACTACAGACTATTGCCTTAAATGAGGAAGTTCGGCAGAAGTTTCAAGAGCCCATACCAGAACCATTTAGAAAACCCAATCCCAATTTTCAAAGAGGCGGCAGAAGTACCGGTATAAAATATATGAGGAGCTTTCTGTCTGGCCGGGTTGAGCATTACAGTCGGTACATCTCTAAACCTGAAGAGAGTAGAAGGGCATGCAGTCGCCTGTCTCCATACCTGGCCTGGGGTAACCTGAGTCTCCGTGAAGTTTATCAGGCCAGGTTGTTGGCCAAAGAACAGTTTGGCTACAAAAGACCTTCAGCCAATTTTGAATCGAGGCTGCAATGGCACGATCATTTTGTACAGAAATTTGAAATGGAAGACTCCTACGAGTTCGAAAACATTAACCGGGGCTATGATTTCCTGAACAAGGGGGATAACTCAGAATTTCTTGAAGCATGGAAGGCAGGAAGAACAGGAGTACCGCTGGTAGACGCTTGTATGCGCTGTTTGCATGAAACGGGTTACATCAATTTCCGGATGAGGGCCATGCTTGTGAGCTTTCTTACTCATCATTTATGGCAACATTGGAAAAAGGGGGCAGTCTATCTGGCTTCTCAATTCCTCGACTTTGAGCCCGGTATTCACTATCCGCAATTCCAGATGCAGGCCGGTATGACGGGTATCAATACCATCCGCATATACAATCCAATTAAGCAGAGTCTGGATCATGATCCTGAAGGACTATTTATTAAGAAATGGGTGCCGGAGTTGAAATCAATACCCACTGAATACATTCATGAACCTTGGTTGATTCCTCCTATTGAGGCCCAAATGTTAGGGTTAGATACTGAAAGGCTTCAACCCATTGTCGATGTGAAGAAGGCTGCCGACCACGCCCGAAAAGCACTTTGGGCACATAGAGCACATATTGAAGTAAAAAGGGAGAACCGGAGGATATTGAAAAAGCATACCAATCCCGGTAGGAGAATGCAATAGGATGGGGTTTATAATTGGCGGAATCTATGTTTTTCTACCCACATTCCGCCAAATAAAATCTATAAACTGGGTCTTATAATTGGCGGAATGTATCTATCTTTATATAGATTCCGCCAATTATAGTGAGGCTGCTATGTTGTTTTCAGGTAGAGAAAAGGAGAAGGAAGTATTAGAGAAGTGCATGAAAAGCACCGAGTCCGAAATGATCGCGATTATAGGCAGAAGGAGGGTGGGTAAGACAAGGCTGGTCAGGGAGTCGTTCAAAGGAATGATTGACTTTGAAATGACAGGCATATATGAGGCGACACTTTCTGAGCAGTTAGAAAATTTTAAATCGAAGTTGAGTGAATACGGTGGAAAACCTGTAGATGTAACTCCAAAGTCATGGTTTGAGGCTTTTTCATTGCTGAAGGACTTTCTGTCAGGTAAGCGAGTTAAAAGGAAAAAGGTCATTTTCTTTGATGAACTTCCATGGATTGCCTCTGCTCGCTCAAAGTTTCTTCAAAATTTTTCACACTTCTGGAACGATTGGGCTGAAAAGAATGGGATGGTGATTATTATTTGTGGTTCAGCCGCTTCCTGGATGGTTACCAATGTAGTTCATCATAAGGGAGGCTTACATAATAGAATCACTCGTTTTATTCAATTGAAACCATTCACACTGAGTGAAACATCTGCTTACTTTAAAAAGCAAAAAATAAGCCTCACCCAATATCAGATAACTCAACTGTATATGATTATGGGAGGTGTGCCTCATTATCTTAAAGAGGTTGAGAGAGGACAAAGTGTAAGTCAGATCATAGATAAACTCTGCTTTTCTGATTATGGACTCCTCAAAGATGAATACTCCAAGCTTCTGGCATCGCTTTATAAGCAGTCCGATATACATGACGCTATTTTGAGAAGTCTCGGAAAGAGATGGCAAGGATTAACTCGTCAGGATATTGTGAAGATCAGTGGCCTCAATGATGGAGGGAGTATTAACCGGGCTTTAAAAGAGTTAGAGGAATCGAGCTTTATTTCACAATACCAGCCTTTTGGTAAAAAGAAGAAGGGAACGCTTTTCAGACTTACAGACTACTATATCCTTTTCTACCTAAAGTTTATGGAGGGAAAGAAAATCAGCGGAGAAGGAGCTTTTAGTCAGCTCTACAGCAAGCCCACCTGGTCTTCCTGGAGTGGTTATGCTTTTGAAAATCTATGTCTGAATCATTCCGGTCAGATTAAGCAAGCCTTAGGTATTCCTTCCGTTTATACTGTCTCATCGAGCTTTATTGCAAAAGGTGATAAACAGAAAAATGGAGCTCAGATAGATATGTTGCTCGACAGAGATGATGGAGTGATTAATATTTGCGAGGCCAAGTTTTACGATGGACGGTTTACAATTACCAAGGAATATGCTGCTAAGCTTAGAAATAAGCGCATAGTTTTGAAAGAACATACTGGCACTCTAAAGAATTTATCATTGGTTATTATTAGCCCCTTCGGACTCAACCAGAATGAATATAGTCTCGATTTAATTGATAACTCTATCACATTAGAAGACCTGTTTAAGGGGTAAACCTGGAATCTCTTAGGTTTATAATTGGCGGAATCTATGTTTTTCTACCCACATTCCGCCAATTATAATTCATAATTCTACTTTTCTGTTAGCCGAAATTATTAAACTATTCGATCGGCTTTGGGTTATCTCCTCAATGAAAAAAGGACAGCTTCCTGCCAAAACATGCCCTGTTTGTCAGCGACCTTTTGAATGGCGAAAGAAGTGGCGCGACTGCTGGGAAGAAGTGGTCTATTGCTCTGAAAGATGCAGAAGAAATAAGAATCAACCCCGATAGAGAAGGCGGAGGAAAATTCAAATGAGATAGGAGAATGAAGAAAATGCGACTGATTCTTGGAGACCAACTGAATCATCAGCACAGCTGGTTCAATGAGAAGTCTGATAATACCCTCTATGTGTTGATGGAAATGAGACAGGAGCTGGAATATGTGACACATCATATTCAGAAAGTAGTTGCCTTTTTTCTGGCGATGCGCTCATTTGCTGATCACCTTAAAAGGAATGGGCATCAGATTATTTACCTGCAACTGGATGCAGAGGAAAATAACCAGTCTCTTACCGAAAACCTTCAATGGTTGATCCAAAGACATGGAATAGAAAAGTTTGAATATCAGCTGCCTGATGAGTATCGGCTGGATGAGCAACTTAAGGAGTTTTGCGAAACGCTGGACATATCGACCGAGGCATTTGATACTGAGCATTTTCTTACCGACAGATCAACGCTTGCAGACTTTTTCAAGGGGAAGAAACAGTTGTTGATGGAGTCATTTTATCGCATGATGCGAAAGCAGCATGAGGTGTTGATGGATAATGGTGAACCTGTTGGTGGTAAGTGGAACTACGATCACGAAAACAGAAAGAAGATGCCTGAGGATACATACGTACCCCAGCCTAAGGCTTATGAGCGTGATGTTCAGGAGATAGTCGATTTGCTTCATGCTTTTGAGGTCGCAACCATAGGCAATATTGATGCTCAGTCATTCATTTGGCCGGTAACCAGAGAAGAGGGCCTTGATTTGCTCAATTTCTTTCTGGAAGACTGTCTGCCCTATTTTGGTGCTTATCAGGATGCCATGACCACGAAAGGATGGTCACTCTTTCATTCCAGGCTTTCCTTCGTTATGAATGTTAAGCTCCTGAGCCCTGAAGAAGTGATCAGGAAAACAGAGGCACACTGGCAGAAGAATAAAGATATTCCATTATCTGCTGTGGAAGGGTTTATTCGTCAGATTCTGGGCTGGCGAGAATATATGCGTGGTATTTACTGGAAGTACATGCCTGATTATCGGGAAGAAAATTTTTTCAACAATAACCGAAATCTGCCTTCCTGGTACTGGACAGGTGAAACAAAAATGAAATGCCTGTCTCATGCCGTGCGACAATCTCTTGACCATGCCTATGCGCATCACATCCAACGATTAATGGTAACTGGCAATTTTGCTTTGTTGGCAGGTGTTCATCCAGATGAGGTAGACGCCTGGTACCTGGGTATATATATCGATGCATTGGAATGGGTAGAGATCACCAATACGAGAGGTATGAGTCAGTTTGCCGATGGAGGTATTGTAGCCACTAAGCCCTATGTCTCTTCAGCTAACTACATGCATAAAATGAGTCATTACTGTAGTCAGTGTCATTATGACTACAAGAAGAAAACCGGTGATAAGGCCTGTCCTTTTAATAGTCTCTATTGGGACTTTTTGGAAAGGAATAGAAAAGAACTGGATGGCAACCCCAGAATGGGGATGATATATCGTGTATGGGATAAAAATTCCACAGAAAAGAAAAACCAAATCATTGAACAGGCAGCTAAATACCTGGACAAAATAAATGAGCTATGAGTAGGGCGATATATTGGTTCAGAAGTGACTTGCGGTTGGAGGATAATGAAGGGTTTAACAGAGCTGTTAATGGGTTTGATGAAGTAGTTCCTCTTTATGTTCTGGATAAATCCTGGTTGGAGGGCTCACAATTGGGTATTGAGAGAATGGGAGTTTTCAGGCTCAAGTTCTTACTGGAGTCACTTCAAGACCTGAAAGAGCAGTTGAAAGCGATTGGTGGCGACCTTCATTTTATTATAGGAGATACAGTAGAGCAGATTGATCAGGTAAGAAAACAGTTTAATTGCGATACTCTCATCGCTCAGAAATCCGCTGCCTGGGAAGAAGAGGAGCAGGAGAGGGCCCTCAGTGAGATAATTAATTCAGAGTTTGTCTGGGGAGATACCCTTTATCACCTTAACGATTTGCCTTATCTTCTTGAAGAGTTGCCAGATGTTTTTACAGCCTTTAGAAAATCTGTTGAGAAAAAGGCTGAGGTAAGGTCTCTGGTCGAAGCTCCCTTACATGTCAATATCGCAGAAGGTGTAGGGACTGATATTCCCGGTTTAGATGAAATGGGCTACTCTGCCCCTGTTCAGGACGACAGGGCTGTTATTCAATTCCAGGGAGGTTCTGGCCCTGCCCTGAATCGACTTAATTATTATTTGTGGGATAAAGAGTTGCTGGCCAATTATAAACAGACCAGAAACGGATTAATCGGAGGCGATTATTCAAGTAAGTTCTCTCCATGGTTAGCTCATGGCTGTATTTCTGCAAGGCAGATTTACTGGCAGGTGAAGAAGTTTGAAAAATATGTCAGAAAGAATAGCTCTACTTATTGGCTGGTCTTTGAGTTGATATGGCGTGACTATTTTCACTTTGTGGCGAAGAAATACGGTGCTAAGATATTTCAGCGGGAAGGTATATTAGGAGAGGACAAAATAGAATGGGGAGATGACAGGCTCTTTCACCTTTGGCGTGATGGCAAAACAGGAGAACCATTTGTTGATGCGAACATGCACGAAATGAACGCCACAGGCTTTATGAGCAATAGAGGAAGACAGAATGTAGCCTCCTATCTGATGCACAATATGCGTATCGACTGGAGATTGGGAGCCGCTTATTTTGAGAAAATGCTCATTGATTACGATCCTTGTTCCAACTATGGTAATTGGATTTACATAGCAGGCGTTGGCAATGATCCGAGAGGAGGGAGGGAGTTCAATATTCAACGCCAAAAAGATATGTATGATCCAAAAGGGGAGTACCAGGAACTTTGGGCTTAAAAAGCTCAAATCTTTATACATTTGGCCATGCAAGATCTAAAGCTGGCTCTAATTCAGTCTGATATTCACTGGCACGAGATAGGTGCTAATCTGGCGATGTTCGAAGAGAAAATCTGGCAGATTCAGGAAGAGGTAGATGTGATACTTTTACCTGAAATGTTTCAGACAGGCTTTACCATGGAGCATAATGGCCTGGCCGAACCCATGAACTTCAATACCTTCAAGTGGATGAGGCAAATGGCTTCGCAGAAAAATGCCGTTGTTTGTGGATCCTACATAGTGAAAGAAGATGGGCAGGTTTTTAACAGGCTTCTCTGGATGCAGCCGGATGGTGCTTTTTACAAGTACGATAAGCGACACCTTTTCAGAATGGCCAATGAGCACGACCATTTTGATATGGGGAAAGACAGGCTTATTGTAGAATGGAGAGGCTGGAAAATCTGCCCTATGATTTGTTATGATTTAAGATTCCCTGTCTGGAGTCGAAATGTGAACCTCGAATACGACCTGCTCTTATATGTGGCTAACTGGCCTGCAGTACGGGTTAATGCCTGGGATGCGCTATTAAAAGCCCGTGCCATTGAAAATGTGAGTTATACTATTGGGCTAAACAGAGTGGGAAAAGATGGAGTAGGTATTGAATATAACGGCCATGCCGGTGCATACTCACCTAAAGGAGAGGTCCTTACTTTTTCCGATCAGGAAGAGATACTGATCGTCAGTCTGTCAGGGGAAGACCTGCTCAGATTCAGGGAGAAGTTTCCGGCACAGCTGGATGCCGATCGGTTTGAGATTAAGTATTAAAAAAGGTATTGACTTCTTTCAGTAGTTGCTCTTCGTTCCCAAATGCAATCACTTCTGAATTAAACATCAGGAAGGATCTTTCCAACATCTGATGACTTCCCCTAACAAAGATGAGCTTCTTCCCTTTGGCTCTTCTCAAGGCTTCCAGTATACTCGCAAGTGAGCCAATAGAATCGCTTTCCTCCACATCGAAGAAGCCAATGATTTGATCTGATTGTAGGATCAGTTTGGAAGATTCCTGAGTGAGGAAGGTATCTGAGTGATGATCCGCTTCAATACACAACAAGCCGGGGTGCCTATTAAGAAGGGTTTCTTTCCAGTTAAAGGAGAAATCGATTTTTTTCAGTGGCTTGATCTGTAGGTGGCAGTATAGCATCATGGCTGAATGAGGATTCTTTGCGTTTTACTTCTGCCGTCCTGAGTCCTGATCCTGAGTAAGTAAATACCGGCAGGTACACTTGAAAAGTTGAGCTCTTTAGCCACTGAGCGTTCAATGGTAATGTCTTTTTCAATCACTTTCCCTGTTAAGTCAATAATGTCAGCCATTCCATCTTCATTGGCAATTACGCGGAGTTGAGTTGAGGTGGGATTAGGTGCTACAGCCACCCTGAGTTCATTTTCAGAGCCTCCATCAGATGGTCTGTTTCTTAAAAAGTACAGTCCACCTTTTGAGCTTCCTATTACCAGTGAAGAGAAACCATCGCTGTGCAAGTCTACAGTTGCCATGTAATTGGCTCTTCCAAAGTCAATAGAACCCAATTCATCTTCCAGTCCGATGAGGTTGGTTGATGATTCATTAGCCCGGAAGTTCTCATCGGCTTCATCGGTATATAGAATGATTTTACCCTGACTGTCTATAGCGATGATCTGGCTGGGCGAATCACTCTGGAACTTACCCACTGCTATTGAAAGGTTTTGGCGATTGAAGTCATCTTCCAGTCCGCCAAACTCAGTTATTTCCTCTGAAAAGTTGAGGTTGCCTTCGTTCAGGTAGACTGACATACTTCCAAACTGATTTCCGATAAGCATGTCAGATAAACCGTCTTGATTGATGTCGAAAAGGTGTGGGTTGCTGGCATCAGTTACATCAAAGCCAAGATCGACAGGGCTGTCAAACTCAAAGTTTTCATCACCTTTCATAAAGAAAACCCGGGTATCGAGCGGGCCTATTTTAGCCTGAAGAATCAGGTCCGTAATACCATCATTATCTAAATCTTCGAACAATGGTTTAAGGTGAGTGTAGTCCAGGTCAGCCAGTTGAGCAAAGTTTTTGGTGCGTAATTCAAACGCAGGATCGAATCGTCCTCCGGTGTTTTCATAGAACCAAACAGTACCAATAAATGTCTGATTGATGGGCGTGCTGGTATTGCTTATGAACATATCCAGGTCGCCATCAGCATCAAAGTCATGGAAGGTAGGGAAGGCATCTTCTCCCACATCAATCATCTCATGCTGAAGGAAGGGAGTGCGACTGACGAAATTGGGAATTTCATTACTCCCGGTATTGCTGTAAGCTCCAATCTGACTCGTGAAGTCGACCTGATTGCCTACGTTATTATCCAGGTTAGTAGAGACGATCAAATCAGATACCCCATCGAAATCAATGTCTTCCATAAAAGCTACAGGAAAAAATTCATAGTCAACAGGGTTGCCGGATGGGTAGGGACTAAAGCTGGTCATTTGAGCATCATCAGACGTGCCATCGTTTCTTAGGAAAGTGAGGTTTTTGCAAAGTTCATCTGAGGTGATGATATCGATATCACCATCATTATCAGCATCAAAAGGGAGTATGGTTTTCCCTCCTGCATGCAATATGACCTGTTGTTCCATGGGTATTTCATCCTGTCGTACTTCTCCCCCGGCACTGGCACAGGGCTGTCCGAATGAAAAGTCATTACAACCGCAATCAAAGAAGTTACCCCATTGTCTTGTAATTCTTGTAAAAGTGAGGTTGCCACAGTTACCATTATTCTGATAGTAGTCGACTGATCCGGAACTGCCAAACCTGTAAGTGAGTATATCTATGGCCCCGTCTCCATTAACGTCTGCTATGCCCGGTATATCTGTTGGGGCCACCTGTATGTTCGAGCCCCCGTCCCAGGTAAGGAATTCACTGGCCACCTCCCAACTTAATAAGCCTGAATTATTCTGGTTCCTGTATACTTTGATACCCAGGGCTGTACTGGTGAATAAATCCTTCTGTCCGTCACAATCAAAATCTTTTAGAATCATCCAGTTAACTACATCTTCCGGGAATAAGGTTTGGTAATAGGGGCTGAGTACCCATTCATCATTGACGTTGAGGTAGGTATTGATACTTCTTGAAATTCTATGAAAGACAACCAAATCCTCTTTATCATCACCATTCAGGTCCATTGTCTGGAACTGTGCGGAGTTGAGGCCACCTTCAAAAGCCCTTGTGAGAGTCACTCCATTTTCCACAACTGGGATGCCTTGGTCAAAAACAAATTGAACCTGAGCAGATATAGAAAAACTAAGGATTGAAAGAAGAAAGATCAGTGTGGGCTTCATCAGAAGTAATATGGATGCTAAGTTAAGATCAACTATCAAGAATAACGTAATTTCTGCCTGATTGATATTAAATTCGAGCATCAGAAGTATTTGCTATGACAGATCATCTTTATAAAGCTTTTATCGATAGTTCAGGTGTTTCTACCGATACCAGGAGCATCCAAAAGGATAACCTATGGTTTGCCTTGAAAGGACCGAACTTCAATGCTAATCAGTTTGCACGGAAGGCTTTGGATGCCGGAGCTATAGCGGCTGTTGTAGATGACCCGGATTATGTAGTAGATGACCGCTGTATTCTGGTGGATGATGGGCTTCAAGCCCTTCAGCAACTGGCTAACTATCACAGGAGGCAGTTCACTATTCCTGTATTAGGCATCACTGGATCAAATGGCAAGACAACGACAAAGGAACTGGTAAGGGATGTGTTGGCCAGAAAATATAAGGTGCTGGCTACTCGCGGTAACCTGAATAACCATATTGGGGTGCCGCTCACATTGCTTCGTCTTACTTCTGAAATTGAGATAGCCATAATTGAAATGGGGGCGAATCATCAAAAGGAGATTGCTCAGCTATCAGCTATTGCCGAGCCCAATTATGGCTTAATTACCAATATCGGAAAAGCTCACCTCGAAGGTTTCGGTGGAATTGAAGGAGTCTTTAAGGGTAAAACGGAGCTCTATGACTTTATATCTCAAAATGGAGGGGGTCTGTTTGTGAACTCAAGAAATGAGAGGCTTTTGAGCAAAGCCAGAGCAGGAGTCAAAGAAGTGTATACCTACCCTGACGAGGGGAATGATTATAGCGCTGAGTTAATTACAAGTCAGCCTGAAGTTGAATTTAAAACCAATTCTGGCAAAAAGGTGAGAACTCACCTTTCCGGTACTTACAACTACGAGAACATCTGCGCAGCGCTATGTATTGGGAAATACTTTGAAGTGAATGAAAGTGAAGCAATAGCCGCAGTTTCGAATTACCTTCCTGAAAACAACAGGTCACAGGTGATTCAACATGGAAATCACACTATTTATCTGGATGCCTACAATGCTAACCCTACCTCTATGTCTCTTTCGGTTCAGAACTTTGCGGCTGTTCAAGGGTATAAAGTGGTCATATTGGGGGATATGTTTGAATTAGGAGAGGCTGCACCGGAGGAGCATACCGCCATTGGTGAATTAACTGCCCAATTAGACTTCGATCAGGTTATCTTCTGTGGAGAACTAATGAAAGATGCTTCCAAGGCTAATTCAGAGGCTCAGTATTTCAAAGAGAAAGCCGATCTGGAAACCTACCTGAAAGCCGAACAATGGCCTGCTTCATCAATTCTGATTAAGGGCTCAAGAGGAATGAGTTTGGAGACTTTATTGAATAGCTTGTAAAAAAAAGTGAGGGACGGCACCACCCATCCCTCAACCTCAACCTAAGAATCGGTGACTTGAACTGCTTAACCAATCATTCAATGGTCACCTTAATTTTAAATATCATTTGATGATGAACATCACTTTTCCATTGTCTTCATCCACCTCGAACCCTCTGCTTTTCGATACGGCAATGGTTTGAGCTGCGTCCTTAAGATTAGAGAAGGTGGTGGTGATTGGACTTGTTAGTTCACTATCAGAGAAATCATGTTCGATTTCTACATTGTAAATTCTTTTCACTTCATCGAGTACATCCTGTAAAGGTGTACTTTCGTAGTCATATTGGCCATTTCTCCAGCTATCTATACGATCAAGTCTCGTTTCTACTGGTAGCGATACCTGATTGTTCTCAACAACAACAGCTAATCCGGGAGTAATGATTTGCTCATCGTTTTCCTCAAGGTTGCTAACTCTTACCTTACCTGTTTTACAGGCTACCTGCATTAAATCAGCTCTTGACCTTACATTGAAACTTGTGCCTAATACCTGAACAATACCATTGTCCGTAACAACAGAGAAGCTTTCTCCACGTTTGACTTCAAAAAAGGCTTCACCGATTAACTTAACTGCGCGATTACTGTCCCACCCTTTTTCAGGAAAAGAGATTGAGCTTTCCGCATTAAGATAAGCGATTGATCCATCGGGCAGGTTGACAGTCTGCACTTCCGCTATGGAGGTAGAAATTGTCAACTGTTTACTGTTCTGGTTAAGAATGAAAAAAGCACCTATTGCTAAGATGAAAGAGGCCGCTATTCCTATGATCCAATTCCTTCTGGAAATGGATATGATTTTAGGTGAATAGGTTTCGGAAATTTTACTTTCCAGATTCTTCCATGCCTCTTCCTTAGAAATCCTTTCTGGAACATTCAGGTTGCGGGCACCGGAAATGAACTTGTCCAATGACTTAAACCGGGAATCTTCGCCAGCATGTTCTACTGCCTCCTGACTTGAAATGTTATTTTCAAGCCATTCTTGTTCCCAATTCGTAAGGTGCTTTTTTCCAGCCATTGTGCTGATAATACACTACTTATAAAGAACACCCTACCGCTTATTAAATAATTTAGAAGTTAAGGTTAAGGAAAATTGAAGGAGTTCTGTCCAGCAAAACTATGTTACGGTAAAGGTCAGTGGGGAAGAGAGTGTTAGGGTCTCCGCTAATGGCTCTCTCAATTTCATCTCTTTTGAGTCTCTTGCTATGAATATTGGTCCGGTTATATAGGTTTAGAATCGACAGGCCTATTTCACCCTTCATGTGCTCATTTTCAAATTTCAATGCGACAGAAATATCCAGTCGATGGTAATCAGGTAGTCTTTCCACTCTTTTCTGATTGTTGAGTACTTCATAATTGATTACCTCACCCTGGTTGTTTCTGATGAGATTAATAGCTGGTCTGTAGAATGGCTTGCCACTTCCATAAATCCAGGTGGCTGAGAAATTCCATTGAGGTAATTCCACAATGTTCACCAGTTTCAATTCATTCCTCTGATCTTCACGGGAAGCATATAGCTCATTACCATTTATGTTGTCGAAACGATTGAGTGCCTGACTCCTGGTGTAGGCAATCCATCCCTGATAATTCCCAAATCTTTTTTGAAGTAACAGGTCAATGCCCTCAATGTCACTTGATCCCTGGGTAATATTTTGCTCGGGGCTTCTTAACTGTCGGTTAGGATCGTAGACATGTGAAATATTATACTCGGTAAGACCTGATACCTTCTTTCTGTAATATTCAACATCGAAAGTCAGATCGTTTTTTTCATACTGGAAGCCAGCGATATAATGATCGGACTCCATGACAGGTAGTCTTCTTCGTCCGGGCTCATTTTTATCGAATGCCAGGTTCCATCCATTTTCACTGTTGGAAAATGGATCGTCATAGACCTCTTCCCTCATAATTTGGTAATATCTTCCGGTGGTGGCCTTTAACTCCAGGTGAGGAGTAAGGCGGTAGATGAATGCAAGCCGTTGACTGAAGTAGCCTTCATTGCTTACGTCTGTCAGACTGTATCTGCCACCTATTCTAATTTGTAGTTTCTGACTGAGTAACAGGTTGTCTGATATGTAGGCTGAGAAGATATTCCCTCTTTGAGTTGGGTTTATATTGCCTCCGCCACCAGTAGAGCCCATCATGTCGCGAATGTTGGTTAAGCTATAAACTTCCAGGTTGGAAAGGTTAATGCCTGCATTAATGTTGTGTTTGCTACCCAGAGTGATTTCATTTCTAAAGTTGAATTGAAAGTCCTTCACTGAGTTGTTTCTATTAACCTCATAGAGATTGGTGAGGTCTCCTGTTTGGTTTCTTCTTTCATCGTTGTAGAAATAATCGAAAAAATGCTCTGAGTAGGCTGCCTGAATACTGGAGTAATACCTTCTGTTCCAGTTTCTTGACCAGATAAAACCAACCCCTGTATTCCCCCAGTCGGCCGATTCCTGATAGCTGTCAATCTGGTCAATGCTACCTGGATTGTTTGGGTCACTTCGAGTTACAATATCGAAATCTGTGTCCAGGTTATCTTTTCCCTGATAGAGACTGAGGCTAATAATGTCCCTCGTTGATATTTTATAAGAGGCTTTGAAATTGAGGTCATAGAAGTGAAAGTCGGGACGGATGAAATCATTTTCGCTGGCTACTCCACCAAATGCCTGCTGGCTGACCTGGTTAGATTTGTTCCGGTAATTGCTGTAGAGATTTTCAAAGAGATTGCTACGTATAATATCGGTATAAGCTCTTCTTCCACTAATATGAATAGCACCTCTTCCACTGGCAAAGGGAAGATTGGCACTCATTCTGGCGCTCAATAAATTAATTCCAAAGGAATAATGGGGTTCATTGAAGTTACCTGTAGTACCGGTAATATCTACTACACCAGAAACTCTTCCACCATATTTGGCTCCATAGCCACCCTTATAGACTTGAATGTCTCTTACGGCATCTGCATTAATGGCGCTGAATACTCCAAAAAAGTGATCCAGTCGATAAATCGTAAATCCATCAAAAAGAACCAGATTATGGGCTGAAGGGCTATTCCTAATGGTAAGTGCTGAAGAAGTCTCGTCAGATCCACCGATTCCCGGTAGGAATTGTAAGGATCGAAAAATATCCAGTTCTCCTAAACTAGGTAGGGCTGACAGGTTGTTAGGGTCTATTGTAATTTGCGAGATTTCATCTCCATACTTTACTGTTGTATGCTTGTTGTCTACCACTGTAAACTCAGACAGATCAAGTGCACTTTCCTGCATCATGATTTTTAGTGTCTGTTTACTATTACCCGGCTGTAATTTTATGACCTCTTTTTTATACCCCAGGTAGTTCACCACAATAGTGCTTGTGTCAGTCGGAACTTGTGGTAAGGAGAAATAACCGTCTTTATTAGTAATAACTCCTCGATTAAGTCCATCTATACTCACAAGGGCGTTAGGGAGGCTTTCTCCGGTAGTAGCATCCTGAACCAGTCCAAAAACAGTAATATCAAAAAGACTAGGTGTGTTAAGGTCCAGGTTAACCTCTTTGGGAATGAGGATAATTTTGTCGTTCAATAACTGATAATCTATTCCCTTATTCTGAAGTATGTTGTTAAGAAATTCGGTTACGGGTTTGTCTCTGAAAGATCCGGTGACTGTGGTTCCTGTAATGAGTGCATCGTCATATGCTATTTTCAGGTCGTACTTATTTTTCAGGATTCTGAGTACTCGTGATAGAGAGGTGTTCTGGAAATCTTCTGAGATTTTTATGGAATTAACATCCTGAGCCAAGCTGATTTGGCTGCAAATCAAGAAACATATTAATAACCTGAGTATTCGCACTATTCAATGGTTATCTGACTACCGTTTGTATGAATGCTGAGTCCCATAGGTACAAATACAAGCTGCAATGCTTCGGTTTGGTTGGCTTTGCTAAAATAGCCTGAGTAGAAACGTTCTTTAATATCTGTATTCACTATGATTTGAATATTGAATTGTCTTTCCAGTTCCTCAATAACCCTTTTCAGAGGTTCTCCTTCGTAATAGAAACTGCCATCTCTCCAGGTAGCGGTTTCCTCTTCGTTGAACAAATGCTTTGTCAGTTTTCCTTTAACGAATTGGCTTTCCTCGCCATGGGTTAGTAGAACGCTCTGTTCACTTAAAGCTACTTCGACCTTACCTTCAAATACGGAAACTTTGAGATCATTGGACCTATTATAGACATTAAAACTAGTGCCAAGAACAGTGACTGTTGAGTTTTCATTGGCCACTCTGAACGGAGGGCCGGGAGTCACTTCGAAGAAAGCTTCTCCATTCAAGGACACCTCTCTGTTATTTGTAAAGCCTCTCTCCCGGTATGTGATTTCGGTTCCGGAGTTCAGCGTGATTTTTGAATTGTCTGGCAGCGTTACACTCAGTAGTTCACCGGCTGCTGCCCTTTTTGTAATAAGTTTAGCCTGGTTAAAAAAGCCAAAGTAGGCTATAATGAGAACGGCAGCTGCTACAGCAGTCCATTGCCATTTAAAGTTTCTCTTTTGTGTTTGAGGGACGATAATTTGCTCATTCTCCTTTGACTCGGTCTGAACGCGAGATAGGATTGTTTGCCAGGCATCTTCTTTTTCTCTGCCTTTTGGTGTATCCAGATTTTCAGTGAAAGCAATTGTCTTCTCCATCAGCTCCTTTTCTTCAGGAGAGAGTTCATGGTTGAGCCAGTCTTTAATGAGTTTGTCTTCTTTCACTAATCTAAAGTAGTTTAAATTTTGTATTTGATGTGCTCTCTAATGTGGTTTAAAGCGCCATGCATTCTTTTCTCAACGGCTTTAACACTCAGCTCAAGTCTCTCGGCAATTTCCTTATAGGTCATTTCCTCAATCCTATTCATTAGAAATACCTCTCTTTGCTTTTCAGGCATGGCACCAATCACACGCTCTAATTCTACCTTGAACTCCTTTTCCTCCATTTGGAATTCAGGTGACTGTTCTTCTTGCTGGTTTTTGTTCTTCTCGGCAAAATTCATAACCACTTTGTCGTGTCGGATTTTGTTGAGTAGCATATTATTGGCAATGGTATAGAGATAGCTCTTGACCGTTTCGTGTTGAACATCCTCGCGTTTATCCCAGAGCTTCATAAAGACATCTTGAGTAATGTCTTCACTTAAGTCAATATCCCCCGATTTGTAATACAAAAAGTTCTTGATAGGGGTGTAATACTGGTCAAAAATGCTCTTAAATTCGGAAAGAGTCATGAGGAGGTAAGACTTTCGCTAAAGATAAAGAAAAATAGATTCCGTGGTAATTGTCTGAAATACTGAGTGTTTAAAATTTTTCAGAAATATTTTCTCAAGGCCATTTGCAATATTGAAAAGCGGTGCTACCTTTGCACTCCGATTTACACAAAAGCAGTTCAATAACAGCAGTAAATTAGGAAAAGGGCGCTTAGCTCAGTTGGTTCAGAGCACCTCGTTTACACCGAGGGGGTCGGGGGTTCGAATCCCTCAGCGCCCACAAACCCAGTCAGAAACGGCTGGGTTTTTTTATTGCTCGGCAACGGCTACTCCTACAAAAGAATCAGCAGTACCATAATACATAAACCATTTGCCTTGATAGGGGATTAAGGCTTCCAGGAAAGTAGTGCCAGCTGCGTATTGACCGGTGGTTTCATGTGGGAGAGTAGGACAAATAAAGGGTTCATCCAGTCTCGTGATAAATTTCGATGGATCTTTCAGATCGAACAGGGCCTGACCACCACAGTAGGTACCTTTGGCAATATCTGGATCGGCAATATCACCCTCATCGTTTTTCCCATTGTAAATAAGCAGGATGCCCTGGTCTGTAAGTAAGGCAGGGGGGCCAGGTTCAGTCAAAAAACTATCGAAGAAGCCAGGTCTTGTATCCATCACTATGGCTAATTGATCGCCATCGGTTAATGGTGTCCAGTTGATCAGATCTTTTGACCAGGCCAGGTTAACACCTCTTTCTCCGAAATACATCCAGTATTTGTCATTGATTTTCGAGGCAATCAGTTCGCTACCTTTTCTCTCAGTTACAATAGAGCCTGATTTACTCCATGTATTCACGAATTTCCCATTGAAGGCATTGAGTAGGGCAGGCCCATGCTTGGTCCAGTTTTTAAGATCTTTGCTGGTGGCTATCGAAAGTCTGGCTACATCCTGATTCCAGGAAGTATAAGTCATGATATATTGTCCGTCAGGTGATTTGACTACTCTGGGGTCTTCACATCCACCAGGGTAGTCCCATTGTAGACTGGTGGAGTCTGGGTAGAGAACTGGCTTTTCGAACTTATTGAAGTTCATTCCATCGGTACTCCAGGCCAGTCCAATTCTTGAGGTTCTCCCTCCCAAATAAGCTTTTGGGTTGTCTTCAGCACGAAAGAATATGAACACAGTATCATTTCTGACGATTGCTGCAGGATTAAATACATCAGCTTTTTGCCAGGCCACCAAAGTATCGGATAGTGGGTCTTGAAATTCGTATTGTCCATCCGCTTTTAGAATAGGATTGAACTCAGGTTTTTCAAAACCAGTAAGCCAGGCTGATTCCTGTTCGCTGGAACAGCTAAGAATAAAAAATACCAGAAGGAGGGATAAAAAATATTTCATCCCAAAAAATAGACATTTTAAAGATCAGAAGGAATGCGTTTTACTACTTCCTTAAAGCCATCTGAATGAACATCGCCCGAAACTACCAGGGTGCCTTTTATTCCTTCTTCACTTTCCAGAGCGTAGAGCGTAGATTCATCTCCCGGATTTGTCATTCCGTCAAACCGATACCTATGCTTTATTCTAAGGTGGTTTGGAGCTATTATCTTACCTGAAGAAATCGCTTTAAGTCCTTTGTCAGACAGTTTGAATTGCTCTTTATAGCCTTTGCTGTTTAATTGATCCATTACTTGTGACAGAGTTGTTTCATTCGTTTTCATCATACTTTCTCAACAACTCAGACTCTTCAATGTTTATATCTGTGAACCGGGAGAACTTAAGGCAATCCGAAAAGGAAAAAGAAATCGTAAATAGAGGCATGCAAATTAGTGTTATCATTCCTACCCTCAATGAAGCCGCTATTATTCAAAAGCAAGTAGAGTCAATAAGGGCTAAGGCAGGTGAGAATTTAGTGGAAATTATAGTTGCTGATGCCCACAGTGAAGATGGTACGGCTGATTTAGCCAGGCAGGCTGGTGCTCAGGTAATAATGGTAGAACGTTGTTGCAGAGCCAGACAAATGAATGAAGCAGCACAAGTAGCCAGGGGGGAGGTCCTGTATTTTGTGCATGCAGATTTGACTATACCAGACAGTTTTGTGGAGGATATAAGGGAGGGTGTTCGACAAGGGTATTCATACGGATGTTATCAGGTTGAATTTGATAGACCGGTGAAAGGCTTGAAGTTCAATAGCAGTCTTTCCAGGTATCAGGGAATATTTTTCCGCGGTGGAGATCAGACACTGTATATGACCCGTAAATTTTTCCGGAAGATTGGTGGATTCGATAGCGACACGGTCATTATGGAAGATTATGAGATCTTATTAAGAGCCAGAAAATATGAGAAAATTAATATCATGCCTGCCAAGGTGATTATCTCGGCCAGAAAGATGGAAGAAAACAACTATTTCAGGACAAATGTGATCAATGTGCTGGTTTTCACGCTTTTTTTTCTTGGTGCATCACAAAAAACGTTGGTCAACATATACAGTAAGCAGGTGAAGGGCTCCAAGTACCGCATGTAGAAATACCTTATAATTTGTGGGGAGTATTTTTTTTAAAAGGGAACATTTAGCATATTCAAGAAGGGCTGCTAAGTAGGGAATGTATCGCAGGGAAGCCCGCCATCAACCTTAATGTATATGAACGTACTTCTTAGCTATCCCATCTTTCCTACAAGTTTCTGGTCATTTGAAAAAGCCGTACAGGGTATCGGTAAAAAGGCCTTTATGCCGCCACTCAGTTTAGTTACAGTAGCTGCACTGCTTCCTCAAGAGTGGAACTTCAGACTGAAAGACCGAAATATTGAGCCTGTAACCGAAGAGGACTGGGAATGGGCCGATATGGTTATGTTTTCTGGAATGATCGCTCAAAAGGAGGACTTCCTTGGGCAAATCAGAGAGGCTAAGAGAAGAGGAAAGCCCGTAGCAGTAGGAGGACCATATGCTACATCTCTTCCTAATGAGATGCTTTCGGCAGGGGCTGATTTCCTGGTATTAGATGAGGGAGAGTATACTGTCAATCTTTTTGTCGAAGCCCTGAACAGGGGAGAAACTTCGGGTATTTTCAGGTCTAAAGATAAACCTGATGTCACGCTCAGTCCGGTTCCCCGATATGATCTGCTACAGTTAGATGCCTATTTCCTTATGGCTATTCAATACTCCAGGGGATGTCCTTTCCGCTGTGAGTTCTGTGATATTATCATCCTGTACGGCCGAAAGCCGAGAACAAAGACTTTCAGTCAGGTACAAGCCGAATTGGACCTGCTGTTCGAACTAGGATGGCGAGGAGGAATCTTCTTTGTGGATGATAACTTTATCGGTAATAAACGTACCGTAAAACCATTTCTTGAAAAGCTCATTGATTGGCAGACCACAAATGGTTACCCGTTTAGCTTTACCACTGAGGCGTCTATTGATATGGCTCATGATGATGAACTCCTGGATCTGATGGTAATGAGCAAGTTCTCGACCGTGTTTATTGGCATTGAAACACCTGATACTGATAGTCTGGCTCTTACGCTGAAGCATCAGAACAACCGTCAGCCAATGAATGAATCTCTGGAGAAAATAGCGAAATCGGGTTTGAGAATTATGGCCGGATTCATCATAGGCTTCGATGACGAAAAGAAGGGGGCGGGAGAAAGAGTTTTCCAGTTTGCCACAGAGAATGCCATTCCGGGTGTAACTTTCAGTATGCTACAGGCATTACCAGGGACAGCATTATGGGATAGACTGAAGGAGGAGGGCAGACTTTTAGATGATGCCAATCTCAACCAGACCACCTTGCTGAATTTTGTACCAACAAGACCTGTAGAGGAGATTGCTGAGGAATATGTAGAAACATTCTGGAAGCTCTATGAACCAAAGATTTATCTGAAAAGGGTGTTTGATCACTTCATGATGGTTGGTCAGGCCAAAGTGCATCGAGATCAGGAGATCAGGAAAAAACTGGCCAATCAGCATAAGACAGATTTTGATTTTAAAGGGGTTCTTTTTGGGCTGAAGATGTTGCTCAAGCTAGGCTTCATCAGAAGTACCCGTTTTGTATTCTGGAAGTATCTCTATTTGATGTTCAGGAAAAATCCTGGCGGTATTGGTAACTTCCTTTCTTTTGCCGCCTTTATGGAACACTTTATCCCTTACAGAAAGATGGTGAAACTGGAAATTCAGGAGGCACTACAAGCGAGAATCGATGGTAAAGTGAAAGCCCTTGAAACTGAAATTGAACTCTCTGAAGAATATGTGAAGGATGTAGAATGGTATAAGGCGAGCTAATCAGGGCTTGCCTTAATAAATGTGTCAATTATTCTTATCTAGTTCTGCAATAAGCGTTTTGTCGGTCATCTCTTTTTTTACTTGCTGAAATTCTTTATCCAGACCTTCGCATTTATAACAGAAAGCTTGAATGTATTTGACAAATTCTTTGATTATATCAGATTGATTATCATCTATTTTTTCAATCTTTTTTAATGCCTTTTTAGAATGGCCTTCATAGGCCAGGTTCAGTATCATATTCAGGTCAGATAGCTCCGCTATAATAGCGTCTTTTCCCTTAGCAGACTGTCGCAAATATTTATTGCTCAGGCTAAAAAGCTTGTTTGAAATGGATGCATGGTTTACCTCTCGTCCCATTTTTTGATAAGCAATGCCGAGATCATATAAAGCCTGGTCAGAGTTGTTTTCCTCCGCTAAACTAAAGGCCTCATAATATTCCTTAAGATTTGTAGGTAATGACTCAATGGCTGAAAGGAATTGCTCTGGTCCTGCATACCCCGTTCTGTCCCATAATATTTGTTCATCCACAGTGACGATCATTACCCTTGGTATTCCTCTTACATTAAATTTAATCGCCAGAAATGTTTCCAGGTCAACATCTAACTTGTATCCAATGAAGTTGTCTGAAATCTCTTCCATTTCTTCTGAACTCCAGAGGTCTAAGTCCATTTTGGCGCAAGGACCACACCAATGAGCCCAAAAATCGATGAGTATGAGCTTTCCTTGTGCTCTGGCTGCTTCTTTTGCCTCTCCAAAATCGTCATGCCAATCGATTTGGGCGTGGGCTGTGGAATTCAGTAAAATGGACAGGCATATAAAAAGTAATGATCTCATATTTATTTATTAAGAATAAAAATAAATTTAAATAATTATAATATTAAAAAACTATATGAGCAAGCATTAACAAAAAAAGCAGTCTGAGAGGACTGCTTTTCAATTAGATATTTAATTCTTCACTTAGCCGAGAGAAGCTAACTTTTCTTCCAACACTTTAATCTTAGCTTCGGCATCGGCTAGTTTCTTTTTCTCATTGACCACTACCTGCTCAGGAGCTCCATTGACAAACTTCTCATTGCTAAGTTTTTTCATGACGCTATTGAGGAAGCCTTTCGTGTACTCAAGCTCCTTAGTGATTTCTTCTTTTTCAGCCGCAACATCAATAGAGCCTTCAGGCAATGGCAGATAGAACTCATCTGACTTAATGACAAAGCTCAGCGCATTCTCAACTTTGGCTTCAGTGAATTTCAGTTCATCGATGTTGGCCACTTTTCTGATCACTCCTGCAAAGCGTTGGTATGCTTCCTGTTCATTAGCTCTGATAAACAGATCCAATGAATCCTTGGGAGAAATACCTTTACTGCTTCTCACATTTCTGATTTGAGAGATCAATTCAAAGGCCTTTTCAGCGTTTTGAGTAAGCCTCTCATCAGTGCCTCCAATTATTGGCCAGGCCGATACGATGATATCCTGGTCAATACCCCGATCTCTTAACTCACTCCATATTTCTTCAGTGATGAAAGGCATGAATGGATGAAGGATTTTCATGATCTTCTCGAAGAAATTCAATGTCACTTCATAAGTAGCCGGATCGATAGGTTCACCATAAGCTGGCTTAATCATTTCCAGGTACCATGAACAGAAGTCATTCCAGATGAGCTTGTAAGTAGACATCAAGGCATCCGAGATTCTGAATTTATTGAAGTGATCTTCAATCTCAGCTAAAGTTTCGTTGAACCTTGAGTCGAACCACTGAATGGCCACTGTATTTTCCCCAGGTGTTGAATTACCTTTCACTTCCCATCCTTTTACCAGACGGAATGCATTCCAGATTTTATTGGCAAAGTTTCTTCCCTGTTCAACCAGCTTCTCGTCATACAACAGGTCATTACCTGCCGGTGAGGAGAAAAGCATACCTGTTCTGACTGCATCGGCTCCGTAATCCCTAATCAAATCCAATGGGTCTGGAGAGTTACCGAGTGATTTAGACATTTTTCGCCTTTGTTTATCGCGAACAATACCCGTCAGATATACATGCTTGAAAGGCTTTTCGTCCATGTATTCATATCCTGCGATAATCATTCTGGCTACCCAGAAGAATAGAATCTCAGGCGCTGTTACCAGAACTGAAGTAGGATAGAAATAGTCGAGGTCAGCATTTTTACCTTTGATGATTTTGCCGGTTTCTTTATCGAAACAACCATCATTGAAGCCATCGAAAACAGCCATTGGAAAAAGCCATGAAGAGGCCCAGGTATCCAGTACATCTTCGTCCTGATGCAGGTCTGCCGCAGTCAGGTCATTCGTTCCTGATTTTTGTCTGGCCAGTTCCACTGCTTCTTCGAGGCTTTCTGCTACTACAAAGTCGTCATCACCCTCTCCATAGAAATAGGCCGGGATTCGCTGCCCCCACCAAAGCTGACGTGAGATACACCAATCCCTTACATTCTCCATCCAGTGGTTGTAGGTATTCTTGAACTTCGAAGGAAGCAATTCCACCTCGTCATTCATAACTACTTCATGAGCAGTTTTTGAAATGTCTTTCATGTTGATGAACCACTGCAAAGAAAGTTTAGGCTCAATCACGGTATCGGTTCTTTCAGAACGACCGATTTTTGTAGTAAACTCTTCAAAACCCATCAGGTAGCCGGCCTCATCCAGGTCTTTGATGATTTGCTTGCGAACGGCAAAACGATCCATACCAACGTAGGCAGGAACCTCACATTTTTCATTCAATGTACCATCGAGGTTGATGGTGTCTATCACGTCCAGGTTATGTCTTTGGCCTATTTCATAATCATTAGGATCATGTGCAGGCGTCACCTTCAGACAACCGGTACCGAATTCAATATCTACATAATCATCGCCAATGATTGGAATTTCACGATTGATGAAAGGTACCAGGGCTTTCTTACCGATCAGATGTTTGAAACGATCGTCTTTCGGGTTAACAGCAATACCCGTATCACCCATAATGGTTTCAGGACGCTGAGTAGCGATGATTACTTTTTCATCAGAATCTTTAATGCTGTATTGAACTTTGTAAAGTTTAGATACTTCCTCCTTGTCAGCATAGATTACCTCTTCATTTGAAACGGTGGTTTGGGCTTCAACATCCCAGTTGACCATTCTCCAGCCACGGTAGATATAGCCCTTCTTATACAGGTCTACAAATACACGGATAACGGCTTTGTAATAGGCATCATCCATGGTGAAAGCAGTTCGATCCCAATCGCATGATGCTCCTAGCTTTTTAAGCTGCTCAAGAATGATTCCTCCGTATTTTTCTTTCCACTCCCAAGAGTGTTTCATGAATTCATCACGGCTCAGATCAGACTTCTTAATGCCCTTCTCACGTAACATTCTTACTACTTTAGCTTCAGTAGCAATAGAGGCGTGATCGGTACCAGGAACCCAGAGGGCTTCCTTGCCTTCCATTCTGGCCTTACGGATGAGTACGTCCTGAATAGTGTTATTCAGCATGTGGCCCATGTGCAATACGCCTGTCACGTTTGGAGGAGGAATGACTATTGTGAATGGCTCCTTTTGTGGATTGACTTTGGCCTTGAAATAGCCCTTGTCCATCCAGTGCTGATACCATTTGTCTTCAACCTGTTGCGATTCGTATTTACTTGAAAGTGACATAAAAGTGTACTGCTTGAAATTGAGGTGCAAAAATAGGTGGAAAAGCTGGAAGCTGGAAGCTGGAGGCTGGAAGATTGATAGGCTTTGCCAGTTTTGGGTTTAATGTTTAAGTCACTTTGAGTCTTGAGCTCAAAAGTTTGAACTGATTCTAACCCTCCAATTGGTAGGATAGTAGTTGTTTACCCTTTGTTGAATGCGGTTGGCCCAGCCTAATCCCAGCCCTTTGTGGGTAATGAGATTCCAGCCGTTTTCCATACTGTCAAAATCAAAGGACTCTTTGCGCAGGTAGTTCAAAGCCTCGTCCAGTTCCAGCTCAAATGTAGATACTTGTGAATGGTTAAGCTCAGTCGAAAAAGCGAGGGCTTCATGCGGAATAAGCTTCTTGCCTTTAAGACGACCCATTTCTATACCCTCAGCTACGATGTAAAGATTAGAGTTGATTTCATGAATCACATCTTTCCAGTGTTCAGGCATAGCGATAAACAGGTCGTTGTGTTTAATAAAGTCAAAGAACTCAGGGTTTTTCAACCATGGCGATATATTTTCAATTTCCTGTCTGGGGGCAAAGTTGATTGGTTTTTTAGACTTGCGTAGCTTTTTGGCCCTCCCTTCTGTTTTGGTCACGGCAGTAATAAAGAAACCCTCACCTTTGACTTTGTGCGGATAGGCATGAAAGCCATCAATTCCACTGGTTTGGGTTTTCGAAAAGCCCCAGCTATTTTCCAACTCAAGTGAAATGCCTTTGGCATCTAGCTGTTCATTCAGCCATTGAATGTTCTCTTCGTTTTCTAATGAGTTGTAAGTACAGGTTGAATAGATGAGCACTCCACCGGGTTTCAGACTTGGCCAGATATCCGCAAGAATACGCTGTTGACGTGTGGCACAAAGCTTCATTGCTTCAGGACTCCATTCTTTCATGGCTTCGGGATCTCTCCGAAAGAGACCTTCACCGGAGCATGGGGCATCCACTACAATCAGGTCGAATTGAACATTGAGCCGGTCAAAATGAGAAGGGTCATTGTTGGTAATCACTTTGTTGGGCAAGCCCCATTTGGTCAGGTTTTCGGCCAGGATGTTAGCCCGTGATTTAATTACCTCATTGGAGACCAACAGACTGCCGGAACTTAGGAGGCTTTGAATATGGGTGCTTTTTCCTCCAGGGGCGGCACACAAATCGAGAGCCAGCAGGTCTTCTTTCAGGTTAACCGACTGTTTCAAAATCTGTTCGAGCACCATTGAACTCGCTTCCTGCACGTAGTATGCCCCCGAATGAAAGTCAGGGTCCAGGGTAAAGGAAGGCCTTTCCTTTAGGTAAATTCCATTGTCAGTCCAGGGGATTTTGTGTCCCTCTAATTTGCCAGAATAGTTTTTTGAAGGATTGAAACGAATACTGGTTGGGGAATCAGTGTCCAAGGACTGAAAGAAGGCATCAGCCTCAGTGGTCAGGAGTTGCTGGATTTGGGATTGGAATGCTGTTGGGAACATTTAAGCCTTCAATTTTTCTATCAATTCAGCAAAGGAAATGATTTCAGTATCACGAATGTTTTTCAAAACTAAAAGGTCGTTGTCGCCAGTCACTAAAAAGTCAGCTTGACTATCAATTGCCAATGCAAGTAAAAAATTATCCTTATAGTCTCGGCAAATGTTTATAACAGATGTTACTTCTATGAGTTCAGCATATTCACTAAAGAGCCTCAGTAAATTCTCGACACTATTTGATGTGAAATAAGCTTTTAGTTTAGGCCTTTTTGCTACTTCAATAAACTCGTCTAAAAGCTCGTTTGAAAACACCAGTTGCAACTTCTTGGTACTCAATAAAGTCTCGATTAGTGTGTTTTTAGATATAAGAAAGCTGATCCATAGGTTGGTATCCAGAATGGCTCTCTTAGCGCTCATATCTCGACTTTCTCACAGCCTCAACTTCTTTTGTGATTTCGTCAAGGGTAATCTGCTGTTTAGAATTTGATCGGATTTGTTCCAAAATATCGGAAAGACTGGAATCTTCTTGGTTGATTTTAATGAGCTCCAAATCAGCCAAATCTTTCAATAGCTGTTTTGCCTTTGGGTTCAGTATGTCAATTCTAATTGATTCCATAATTTGAATATAAGACTTAAATCTTTAACGCTTAATATTCCTTGCGGTTATACTCCATTGAACCTAAAATTTCTAATCCTTAGATATACTAAACCTTATAAGCCGTTGAATGAATATATAACATCGGCATTAGTTTTACTTCAGATACTTTTTAAAAATATAAGGCAAGGAAAAAGCTAACATTAAAAGAAAGAATGCAGTTAAAATCAAGGAAAATCCTGCCGGGTCAAATACAACATCAATTAGATAAAGAATTGCGGCTATTGAGTAGCAGACGACAATAAGCCATGAATATCTCTTTGACTTTGAATTTATTCTCCATTGAGAATAGTAATGATGATTCGGGTCCTGTTTCTCCAGGTAAATAAATAAGTCCTCAGCCTCCTTATACTTTTTGGTTCGATTAAGTATCATACCCTTAACAAATAGGATTTGCCGCTTTAGATCATCAAGGTCTTCATCATGGATATCACAAATTAGAGATTGAATTTTCTGAATGAAATCCATGCATTTTGAATAGTGAGCCTTCTGATACAATGCATTTATGTAATGCACACAAAGCCTGAGATTTTCAAAATCGAGTTTGGGTTCACCCCAATTTCTATTGATAATTTGAATTTGGTTCTCCTCGAAATATGAGATGACCGAACCAGGGTTTTCCCAGTTTACGCCATTAATATCGGATGCCATTTTAGTCTTGAATGTTCTAACTCTGCAGGTACATACTAGATTAGAAGCTACTGATACTTTTTAAGTAAAGAATATGCATCAATAAAACGTTTATCTTCGAAATCCCTCTCAGATTGTTTTATGGCATTTTCAAGCTCCTCCTTTGTAAGATTGAAAATGTTGATATTTCCGATTTTGGAGAGCTTCTTGTTTTTTCCTCCATTTCCCATAATCAGACCTTATAAGCCGTAGAATGAATATTCTCTGAAAGTACAAAGGAACTCTGAACCTGCCCGAGGTTGGCAATGGTAGAAAGCTTAGTGAGAATAAAAGTCTCATAGACTTCCATATTCCTGACCACTACTTTTAAGAGAAAGTCAAAGTTACCGGCAATGTGATAACATTCCATTACCTCAGGGTACTGACTTACTTCATTTACAAATTTTTCCAGGTAGGAACGGGAATGTTTGGTAAGGCTTATGGAGATAAAGGCGATGAGTCTCAACCCTAGTTTTCGGTTGTCTACCAGGGCGACATACTTCTTGATGAGGTCTTCTCTTTCCAGTCTCTTTACTCTTTCAAAGACAGGTGTGGTCGAAAGGTTAAGCTGATCGGCTAGGGCCTTGGTGGTAATTCGGGCATCCTCCTGAAGGATTTCCAGTATTTTGATGTCCACAGCGTCTAGTTTCAGCATAGAATTTTATTCTAGTAGTGGCTCAAATTTATCAATTCAAAATTGATATGTTCTATAAATTAATTCATTTATAGAATGAAAGTCTAATTATATGAACTGATGTGGTTGAATAGCATAAGTTCTTTAACTTCTCCATAGATTTGCGCCAGTGTTTTCAGCGTCATTCAGAGGGAGTCCCTTAAAGGACGACCGAAGAATCTCCAACGGATGGCAGCGAGGTAAGGAAAGATTCTGCGCTGAGCTCTGAATGACGGTTAAGAAACAGCATCAACTAACCTATGGAAGATTTACTAAAGCGATTTGAAGAGAAAAGACCGGAGATTGTGTTTGAATGGCAGGATCCGGAAACTGAAGCTGAAGGATGGGTAGTCATCAATTCGCTTCGTGGTGGGGCAGCCGGTGGAGGTACCCGCATGAGAAAAGGGCTCAATAAAAGAGAAGTAGAATCTCTGGCCAAAACCATGGAAGTGAAATTTACGGTTTCAGGTCCTCCTATTGGAGGAGCAAAATCCGGTATCAATTTCGATCCGAGTGACCCGAGAAAGGAAGGTGTACTTCGCAGGTGGTTTACCGCAGTAAGCCCGCTATTGAAGTTCTACTATGGAACAGGAGGAGACCTAAATGTAGATGAAGTCCATGAGGTAATTTCCATGACGGAAGAAGCTGGAATCTGGCATCCACAGGAAGGAGTGTTCAATGGTCATTTCAAGCCCAATGAGGCATCTAAGATCAATCGCATTGGTCAACTTCGGAATGGTGTGGTAAAAGTGATTGAAAATCCCTTCTTCTCTCCTGATGTCAACCGCAAGTATAAGATTGCCGATATGATTACCGGTTACGGTGTGGCAGAAGCTGTTCATCACTACTATAATATCTGGGGTGGCGACTATAAAGAGAAGAGAGCTGTAATTCAAGGTTGGGGGAACGTAGGTGCTGCGGCAGGGTTCTACCTGGCTCAAATGGGAGTGAGCGTTGTAGGTATTATTGACCGCGATGGCGGAGTACTCAAGCAGGAGGGGTTTAGTTTGGAGGAAATACGTGAGTTCTTCCTTAACAGGAAAGGAAATCAGCTGGTGACTGATGGTATGATTCCATACGAAGAGATCAACAAGCAGATATGGGACCTGGACTTTGAGATTTTTGTACCTGCTGCCGCTTCCAGACTTATCACCAAAGATCAGGTAGACCGGATGATTGACTCTAAACTGGAAGTAATTTCATGTGGAGCGAATGTGCCTTTCAATGACCCTGAAATCTTCTTTGGCGAAACCGGACTTTATGCGGATAGTAATTTGTCTGTAATCCCTGATTTTATAGCCAATTGTGGAATGGCGCGCGTTTTTGCGTATCTTATGGAGAGGGGAGTGGCACTCACGGATGAGGCTATTTTCAGTGATACATCTCAGGTTATTGAGAGAGCACTTCAGAATGTTTATGGCATTTCTGACAAGAAAACGGGAATATCAAAACGGGCTTTAGAGCACTCTTTGAAGCAACTCGTTTGACCCCTGGTAACTCTCTTTGGAGGGTAGGGATTGATTAGAGCGTCATCCTGAATTTATTTCAGGATCTCGATCAACAGATTCCGTAACAAAACCTGCCTGTAGGCAGTCAAGTTCGGAATGACGGTAATAAGAACAATAAAAGGTAAACTATGCCATTTTATCATCACCTTGGAAAAATGCCGCATAAGCGGCACACCACCTTTAAGAAACCTGATGGTGGTTACTATTATGAGCAGCTTTTTGGTACTATCGGCTTCGATGGTATGTCGTCATTGCTGTATCATTTACAAAGACCAACTCAGGTGAAGGAGGTCCTCAAGTCTTATGATGTATCTCCAAAGATTGCTGTTGAAAAGAATATGCTCTCACTGGGGCTGCAAGGATTTGCGGTGGAGCCTAAGGCTGACTTTTTAGAAAGCCGTACGCCTGTTTTGGTGAATAGTGATTGTCATATTGTACTGGCTTCTCCGACTCAGTCATTGAGAGATTACTTCTATAAAAATGCTGATTGTGATGAGCTGATCTTTATCCATGAAGGAAAAGGAACACTAAGGACTTTGCTTGGTAACCTGACCTTCAGCTACGGAGACTACCTGATGATACCGCGAGGGATGATTTATCAGATCGACTTCGAAACAGAGCAGAACAGGTTATTTATTGTAGAGTCTCACAGACCCATCTATACACCTAAAAGGTATCGAAACTGGTTTGGTCAGATGTTGGAGCATGCGCCATTCTGTGAGCGAGACCTGAGAAGACCGACAGACCTGGAAACACACGATGAAAAAGGAGACTTCATCATCAAGGTGAAAAAGCAGGGGATGATTCATGAGTATGTCTATGCTACTCATCCATTCGATGTGGTGGGTTGGGATGGCTACAATTATCCTTATGCCTTCTCAATTCATGACTTCGAACCAATTACAGGGCGTGTACATCAGCCACCGCCAGTGCATCAGACTTTTGAAACTGATGCGTTTGTGGTTTGTTCATTCGTGCCAAGACTCTACGATTATCATCCGGAAGCAGTACCGGCTCCATATAACCATAGTAATATAGACTCAGACGAGGTGCTCTATTATGTTGATGGAGACTTTATGAGCCGTAACAATATTGAAAGGGGAATGATTACACTTCACCCTGCCGGTATTCCTCATGGCCCTCATCCGGGAGCTATGGAGCGAAGTCTGGGTAAGAAGTCAACCGAGGAATTAGCTGTAATGGTGGATACCTTTAGGCCTTTAATGGTAACTGAAGAGGCCATGAAGATTCTGACCAAAGATTATCACAAGTCGTGGTTGGAGTAGTTAAGGGGTCAACGAAACCACTAGCCCCTGAAGGGGATTTTGGTTCTTCACTGAAGAACTTCCCTCTAAAGACTGAAATTGAATGTAAAACTTGCTGATAGCATATATGACATCAGTAGAAAAGGAAAAGTAAAAAGTAAACTATAGAATATGGCAACAGAGAACGTAACCTATTCAGGAGACAAAATATTTAAGGATGCCCAGGATTTCCTTCCGATTAACGGGACGGATTATGTAGAACTATACGTAGGCAACGCGAAGCAGTCGGCTCACTTTTACAAAACCGCTTTTGGGTTTCAGTCAGTAGCTTATGCTGGTTTGGAGACCGGTTTGAAAGACCGGGTGTCTTATGTACTTCAGCAGGATAAAATCCGTCTGGTGCTGACTTCACCATTAACACAGGACGGTCCTATCAATGCACACATCAACAGACATGGCGATGGCGTGAAGGTGGTAGCACTGTGGGTTGAAGATGCTACAAAAGCCTGGGAAGAAACCACCAGTCGTGGAGCTGAATCATTTATGGAGCCGGTAAAGGAAGAAGATGAGCATGGTCATATCATCAAAAGTGGTATTCATACCTATGGTGAAACCGTGCACATTTTCGTAGAGCGCAAGAATTACAACGGTGCATTTATGCCTGGCTTCAAAGAATGGAAATCAGATTACAATCCTTCTGAAGTAGGGCTGAGATATATCGACCATATGGTTGGCAATGTCGGCTGGGGCGAGATGAACAAATGGTGTGAGTTCTATGCCAAAGTAATGGGCTTTACTCAACTGGTTTCTTTCGATGATAAAGACATCTCTACCGAGTATACCGCACTCATGAGTAAGGTAATGAGTAATGGCTCTGGCAGAATCAAATTTCCTATCAATGAGCCAGCAGAAGGCAAGAAGAAATCTCAGATAGAGGAATATATTGAGTTTTATAATGGTGCCGGAGTACAGCATATAGCGGTAGCCACGAATAACATCATTGAAACAGTTACTCAATTAAGAGCCAGAGGAGTTGAGTTCTTAAGAGTACCTGAGGTTTATTATGATGATGTGCTGGATAGAGTTGGCGAGATTGATGAAGATCTGGAGCCATTGAAAAACCTGAATATTCTGATTGATAGAGATGATGAAGGATACTTGCTTCAAATCTTTACCCGACCAGTGCTGGACAGGCCTACTATGTTCTTTGAGATTATTCAGAGAAAAGGTGCTCAGTCTTTCGGAAAAGGAAACTTCAAAGCTCTTTTTGAGGCCATTGAGAGAGAACAGGAATTAAGACAAACACTTTAATTGGTTACCGTCATCCAGAGGGAGGTACGACCGAAGAATCTCCCCGTCAAAAAGGAGATTCTTCGCTTCACTGCGTTCCGCTCTGAATGACGCACAAGAATGACATTATGATCAAAGCAAACGATCCGAAACTAAAATCCTGGGTAGAAGTACCTGCCAATTCAGACTTTTCAATTCAAAATATACCATTTGGTATATTTAAAACAGATAGCCTTGGTCCAAGAGCTGCCACAGCCATTGGTGATAAGGTACTTGACCTTTCTGTTTTGGAGGTTCACGGTTGTTTTGAAGGACTCAGCCTTCCACCCGAGACCTTTAATAAGCCTGTACTTAATGACTTTATGGGGCTCGACAAAGAGGTGACTCGTGCAGTTCGTAACCGTATTTCTGATTTGTTGGAGGCCGATAATGCAGAGTTAAGAGATAATAGTGAATTAGTGAAGCAGGCTTTCTTCGAGCAATCAGAAGTAGAAATGTGTATGCCTGTTCATGTGCCGAATTATACGGACTTCTATTCTTCGGAGCAGCATGCTTATAATGTAGGCTGTATGTTCAGAGATCCGGAAAATGCCTTGATGCCTAACTGGAAGCATTTACCAGTAGGCTATCATGGAAGAGCCTCTTCAATTGTTGTTTCCGGAACTCCTTTCCACAGACCTAAAGGGCAAACAAAGGCTGATGATGCAGCTATGCCTTCTTTCAACCCTTGTCGATTATTGGACTTTGAGTTGGAAATGGCTTTCATCACCTGTAAGGAGAATGGTTTGGGTAACTCTATTTCGACCAAAGAAGCGGAAGATTATATTTTCGGATTCGTCATTTTCAATGACTGGTCTGCCCGGGATATGCAAAAGTGGGAGTATGTGCCACTGGGTCCTTTCCTGGCTAAAAACTTTGCATCACATGTGTCTCCGTGGATTGTCACCATGGATGCTATGGAACCATTCCGTGTTTCAGGTCCGAAACAAGATCCTAAAGTTCTTCCTTACCTGGAATATGAAGGTGATTATCACTTTGACCTGAACCTTCAGGTAGCAATTCAGCCGGAAGCACAGGAGGAAACGGTTGTAGCTAATTCAAACTTCAGGTATATGTACTGGAACTGCCTGCAGCAACTGGCCCACCATACGGTGAATGGCTGTAATATGCAGATAGGAGATATGTATGCCTCTGGTACCATATCGGGTCCAACTCCTGCTGAATATGGTTCAATGCTGGAGTTATCCTGGAGAGGTTCTAAGCCAGTCTCTATGAATGGTGGCGGTGAGCGAAAGTTCATTCAGGATCATGACACCGTGATAATGAGAGGTCATGCTGAGCGTAATGGAGTGAGAATTGGTTTTGGTGAAGTGAAGGCTAAAGTGTTGCCTGCCAAATAATTAGCTATTTATCGTATCTTGACTAAAGTGTCGGCTGGCGGATGTTCAAAATCATCTTGATTCTTAGAGAACCGTTAGGTCACTGAAAACTTATCGAGATGAATAGCAATTCTAAAACCAAAAACATCGTCAACTGGGTGTTGCGCATTGTGCCGGCACTGATCATGTTGCAAACGCTTTATTTTAAATTCACCGGAGCAGAAGAATCCGTCTACATCTTTACGGAGATTGGTATGGAGCCTTGGGGTAGATACCTGGTTGGGGCTACCGAACTTGTGGCCGGCATATTATTACTGACAAGTTGGTATGGACTCGGGGCTTTAATTGGCATAGGAGCTATGTCGGGAGCTATTTTCTTCCACCTGACTAAACTGGGTATAGAGGTTCAGGGTGATGGGGGTTATCTGTTTGCTCTGGCTTTAATAGTCCTGGTGACATGTGCTTTGCTCGTTCTGACTAATTTTGAGGAGACAAAGACTAAAATATTATCCATAATTAAGAAATGATACTAGATCCAAATTCACTTCCTGTTCCAGAGTTACATGCCTATTTATTAGGTACTATCGGTCCAAGGCCAATTGCCTGGGCGAGTACAGTAGACAAAGAGGGGAATGTGAATTTGGCTCCTTACAGTTTTTTCAATGTGTTTGGCACTAAGCCGCCAACCCTTATTTTTTCACCAGCTATTCCAAGAGGAGGAAAGAGAAAAGACACCTTATTGAATGTGTTGGAAACCGAAGAGGTGGTGATCAATATTGTCAACTTTGACATTGTTGAACAGATGTCGCTGAGCAGTACAGCCTATCCAAAGGGAACCAATGAGTTTATCAAAGCGGGGCTCACGGAGCAGGCCTCTGTAAAGGTGAAGCCACCCAGAGTAGCTGAGGCTATCGCAGCATATGAATGCAGGGTAAAGCAGGTAGTTCATTTGGGAGAAGACCAGGGTGCCGGTAACCTGATCATTTGTGAGATTCTCTTGGGTCATGTGAAAGATGATATATTGGGTGAAGACGGAAAGCCCGACCCCAGAAAGGCAGATTTGGTAGCCAGAATGGGAGGCGATTGGTACTGTCGTGCCAATGGAGACGCCCTTTTTGAAATACCAAAACCCAATAGAAATTTAGGAATTGGAGTAGATCAGATTTCTGATGCAATCCGCAATAGTTCGGTGCTCACCGGCAACAATCTGGGGAGATTAGGAAATATTGAAAAATTGCCCGAAAATGAGGCCATACAAGCCTTTTCTTCAACTGATGAAATAGTTGCTTTACACGAACGTTTTTCGAATAATCAGGCTGAATATGTAAATGCATTACATAACTTAGCGCAGAATTATTTAGAAAATAATCAGCTTGAAGAGGCGTGGTTAACACTCCTTCAGGCACCTAAAAACTCTTAAAATGAAAAAACTCGTTATGATCTGTTTGCTGATGACCATCGCATTTGGTGCATCAGCTCAATTCTCTCTTGGTCCGAGGGTAACTTTGGTTAATTCCAAGCTTAGTTTAAAAGACGCAGCCACCAGTGTACAGGAAGGTGATGCAGAGTTCGGATATCAGTTTGGTATCTTCATGAGGGCTAAAGTACCTGTAATAGGGCTATATGTTCAACCTGAGATTTTGTTCAGCAAAGCTGAATCTACCTTGAGTCTGAATAATCAGGATGTTAGCTTCGAATTCAACAAAATTGATGTGCCGATTATGATTGGTGGTAAAATTGGTCCACTGAGATTGAATGCAGGCCCGTCTTTAAGTTTCCTGACGGATGCCTCCAGATCTGATGTAGCTGGCGATATCAAAGACAACTATAAGAATACGACAGTTGGATATCAGGCCGGTGTTGGAATCGATATTCTCAAGTTTGTGATCGATGTAAAATATGAAGGAAGCCTGAGTCAGTTTGGTGAATCAGTATCTGTTGGTGGAACCACCGTGAATACAGATCAGAGAACCTCTCAGTGGGTTTTCGCGCTGGGCTTTAAGTTGTTCTAAGTATTTGACATCAAGATATTTGAAAGCCCCGGGTTGTGACTCGGGGCTTTTTCATTTTATGAATATTTCCTTTATTATGCTTACCAAAATGAAATATGATGAAGAGAATATTCTTGCTACTACTCTGCTGTGGAGTGTTTAATACTATGATGGCTCAGAATGGAGCTTTTGGTCCGAGAGTGAGTCTGCTATCCAACGAGTTGTCTGTTTCTGACAATGTGAATAATGTAAGTTCAGGAGATGCCGAGTTTGGCTACCAGTTTGGAGTTTTTGCCAGGCTTGGTTTAGGGAAGTCTTTTATGCTTATGCCAGAGGTGCTCTTTTCTGATACTCAGGCAACCATCACATCCAATAATACCCGGGCCGATTTGGATTTCAACCAGATCAATGTTCCTGTCAACTTTGGTATTAAAATACTGTTCTTAAGAGTGCAGGCAGGTCCTTCATTCAACTTCCTCACTAAAGCTGAAAGTGACATCAATGGGACTATTCAAGATGTTAAGGATAACTATAAAAGTGCTACCGTAGGTTATCAGGTGGGAGTTGGAATGGATTTACTCAACTTCCTTGCCCTTGACTTAAAGTATGATGGTGCTTTGTCAGATATCAATGAGGGTGGAGCCGGAGGTTTCAGTGCAGATCAACGACAGAAGATGCTGGTTTTCGCTGTGGGGATTAAGTTGATTAGCGGAAAGAATAAAGACAAATAAGATGAGATTAACACAAAGAATAGGGTTGATTATGGCCCTATCAGGCTTTGTTGGATTGAATGCCCAGGCCTGGCAAAATGATGAAGAACTTGGTGTGTTGGCCATTGGCTATGTGGTGTCCGATATTGAGGCTTCAGAGAAGTTTTACACTGAAATAGTGGGAATGGTTCCTGCGGGTCAGTTTAGGCTTGACGAACAGTGGAGTAAAGAAGCTGGAGCGGCTAACAATAAGCCTTTTACAGTGAAAATGTTCAAAATGAAGGACCGTCCTTCAGCCACTATTCTGAAGTTGGCTTACTTCGACAAAACCAAAAAGCAGAAAGGCAAGAAAGGTATAGATGTGAGCTCAGGGGTTAATTATCTCACCTTTAGCTACCAAAGCCTTACTCCGGTGTTGGAACGCATTGAAAAGGCCGGAATTGAAATAGTAGGAGATGTAAAGCGAGACAACTATCGGATTATATTCATCAGAGACCCTGATGGCACCTATGTCGAGCTGATTGAAAGAGCAGGATAAAGAAAAAGGAAGCTTAAATGGCTTCCTTTCTTTTTTTGTTGGCTTTTTTAGTCGCTTCCACATTTTTATCAATGCGGTGACCGGGTCTGCTCCATTTTGCTTTTTCTCCTTCGGCTTCTGTCATCGCATCAGGTGATAGTGGTGTTGGTTTCGTTCCTTTTGCATAAGGTTTCATAGGGTTGATACCCAGTATTTTGAAGAGCTCCATGTCTTCGTTCACATCCGGATTAGGTGTGGTGAGCAGTTTGTCTCCTGCAAAGATAGACCCTGCACCGGCCAGGAAGCAAAATGCCTGACCTTCTTTACTCATTTCAGTTCTTCCTGCAGAAAGTCTTACCGTAGTCGATGGCAATACAATTCTGGTAGTGGCTACCATTCTGATCATATCCCAGATAGGTACTACTTCCTGCTCTTCCAGAGGAGTACCTTCTACAGAGACTAATGCATTGATGGGTACCGATTCCGGATGAGGGCTCAAGGATGACAAGGCAACCAGCATGCCGGCTCTGTCTTCAATAGCTTCTCCCATTCCAATAATTCCACCACTGCATACGGTTACGTTCGTTTTTCTAACGTTCTTCAGTGTTTCCAAACGATCTTCCCAACCTCTGGTGGAGATGATTTCTTTATAGTATTCTTCAGAAGAATCAAGGTTATGGTTATAGGCATAAAGACCAGCTTCAGCGAGTCTCTGGGCCTGATTTTCAGTAAGCATACCCAACGTACAACATACTTCCATGTCCAGAGAGTTGATGGTACGTACCATATCCAGTACCTGATCGAACTCAGGTCCGTCTTCCACATTTCTCCAGGCGGCTCCCATACAAACACGGGAAGAACCAGAAGACTTGGCTCTCAGTGCCTGTGCCTTTACCTGTTCTACAGACATTAAATCATTAGTGTCTATATCGGTGTGATATCGGGCAGCCTGCGGACAGTATGCACAGTCTTCAGGACATCCACCGGTTTTGATGGATAACAGGGTACTTACTTGTACTTCATTAGGGTTATGGAATTGGCGATGTATAGTTGCGGCCTCATAGACCAGGTCTAATAGTGGTCTGTTATAGATTTCAAGAATTTCCTCTTTCGTCCAGTCGTGTCTTAGTTCACTCATGCATTCTTGCTTATGAGATGGCAAAATAGTCAGGTGGGCCCTCAACTCCAATAACAAACCCTATATTTGCAGCCATGACTGGCATCTATTTACTACTGGGAACAAACATAGGTAACAGATTCAAGCACTTGGAGCGGGCAAGAGAGATGCTTGTTTCCAATGGAATAACCATCAGGCGCGAGTCAAGTGTGTATGAGACCGCGGCATGGGGTAAAGAAGATCAACAAGCTTTTCTTAATCAGGTAGTAGAAATAGAAACTGTTAAGTCGCCCCAAAGAATACTCTTTATCTGTAATATGATAGAGAAGGAAATGGGAAGAGTAAGGTATGAAAAATGGGGAGAAAGACTGATTGATATTGATGTGCTCTACTTTGGCGATATGGTTTTTCAGGAAGATAATCTGGTTTTGCCCCATCCAGAAATTCAAAACAGGAGATTTACCCTGGTGCCTTTGGTTGAACTGACGCCCGACTTTCTTCACCCTACTTTACAGAAGAAGCAGTCTGAATTATTGGACGAATGTCCTGACCGACTTGAGGTCAGTCTTTACGAACCTTCGGAAGCGTAGTGGCCTGATCTTTGACAACCAGGCCAGGCTAGCTTGCAATATTATATATGTTCGATGCTTTTCGCAGCATTAATGAAAGAGGCCATATAAATCTTCATTTATTGGAGATAAATACCAGGCTCTTAGTTCAGCTCATTTGTTAGTACTGATGGAAGGCATCAGAAACAAACTTTAATACAACAGGTAGGGATTCTCTCCAATAAGTCCAGGTATGACCGCCCTGTCTTACTCTGTATTCATGGTTGATCTCTTTCTTGCGCATCGCAATATGAACCAGACTGTTGCCCTCATAAAGAAAATCATCATCTCCGCAATCGATAAACCAACGAATAGAGTTCAAAGCTTTGGCATCTACATCTTCAATAAGGGATAGGGCGTTATGCTTTCTGAAATAGCTTTCTATTTCGGCATCAGAACCCTTCTGATTCATTCTTTGAGCCTGCTGTTTAAATTGGTCTAAAGACAGTGGCCCTATATAGGCACTCAGTGGAGCGGCAGATGAGAATAATTCAGGGTGATGCATTGCATACATAAAGGTTCCTCCACCTCCCATAGAAAGACCTGATATAGCCCGGAACCGTTTTTCTTTCTTAATCCTGTAAGTGCTTTCTACATGGGGCATTAATTCCTCAAAGAAGAAATCTTCATACTTCCAGGCATTATCAAGACTATTAAAGTAACCTCTCTGACCTGTGTTGGCATCAGGCATAACAATGATCATCGGGGTTGCCGTACCGTCTTTAATGGCTTGATCAGTAATCCGTAAAACTTCTCCAAACTGTACCCAGCCGGTTTGATCATCGCCAGCACCATGTAGCAGGTATAAGACCGGATAACTTCGCTCGGAAGTCTCATAGTCAGGTGGTAAATAGATAGCGAACTTCCTGTCCATTTTAAGGATTTCGCTTTTAACCGAAAGGTTATCGTAGACTTTGCCGGTCTGTGCTGACAGACCAAGCGTCACAAGAGTGAATAAAATTATGAAGCGCGTTTTCATAGATAAGTGTTTGATTAAAGAGGAATTTCCTGAAAAGAAAATTCAATCACAATAGGCATGTTATGAATGGAATGTCATCAAATAAAAAAGACGTTAGGGTCAACTCACCCCAACGTCTTTCTTATAATAATCAGGCAGTTATTAAATACTGTCTACTTCAGCTTCTCTGTGAATTTTCTTCACAAGGCCTTGCAATACTTTTCCGGGACCTGATTCAATAAAGTGAGTGGCTCCGTCTGCCACCATGGCTTGTACAGACTGGGTCCATCTTACCGGTGCAGTAAGCTGAATTTTAAGGTTCTCTTTGATTTCGTTCAGGTCAGTAGAAGCTTTAGCTGTTACGTTCTGGTAAATCGGACATACCCCTTGACTGAAAACGGTAGAATCAATTGCCTTTTCCAGCTCCTCCCTGGCGGGTTCCATCAATGGAGAGTGGAATGCTCCACCCACCGGTAATGGAAGAGCTCTTTTGGCACCAGCTGCTTTTGCTGCTTCACAGGCCAGCTCAATACCTTTATGTGACCCCGAAATAACCAGCTGGCCGGGACAGTTATAATTAGCTGCAACAACTACCTCGTCAATATCGTCACAGATTTTTTCTACTACTTCATCTTCTAGACCGAGAATAGCAGCCATAGTTGATGGGTTAATCTCACAGGCTTTTTGCATGGCAAGAGCACGTTGAGACACCAGTTTCAAACCATCTTCAAAAGACAATACTCCACTGGCCACCAAGGCAGAAAATTCTCCCAGGGAATGGCCGGCCACCATATCAGGTTGAAAATTGTTGCTGATTTTCGCCAAAACAACTGAGTGTAGGAATATGGCTGGTTGGGTTACCTTAGTTTGTTTCAGTTCTTCGTCAGTTCCATTGAACATGATATCGGTGATTCTAAAACCAAGAATCTCATTGGCCGACTCCAGTAACTGTTTAGCTTCTTCTGAAGAATCGTATAAGTCTTTGGCCATGCCCGGAAACTGAGCTCCCTGACCAGGGAAAACATATGCTTTCATAAAGTTGATTTGTTTATGTAGATCAAATGAAGTGTAAGGTTATCATTAACTGATACATACCTTACACTCCATCAAGTGATATTGTTCAGGCAGCAAAATTAATCATAAATCGTTAGGCCTCAACGAAGCGGGCCCGAAGTTCCGGAGTAGGCATTCTGCAGCTATCTCTTTTTCCCCACCATCTATAGCGGTTTTTGGCTATGATATCATAAACGGCATGCCTGATGAAAGGGGGGATGATCATAAAGACATAAAGTAAAGGATAAAGGCCATTCAATTTTTTAGCAATTCGCAAGGCAGCAGAGCTCTTCTTATAAACCTTTCCACCCGATAATAGCACAAGACTGTCGAATTCCGCTTGATTGTATCCAAGCTCCTCAAGCTTCTGTTGGCCAAAATCTGATTGCAAGGCAGCGAATTTGAAGTGACCATTGGGATCATGGTCAATAATGAAGTTGACGGAGCTGTTGCATAGGTTGCAAACCCCGTCAAACAGTAATACATCTTGGTCCACTATCGAATTATTTTCACCCAATTTTTAAACTCCTGTGTTTCGTTTGACTTATCCAGTACATCAAATGTAACAGTTGCAATGAAATAGTAAGTTCCACTTGGGAGGAGCACTCCGTTTGAATCGGTACCATTCCAGTCGATGAAATAGTTAGGCTCGGTTACCTCATTGGTGCTGTAGCTGTAAATCTCAGTTCCACCCCAACGATCATAAACCTTAAATACAACCGATTTAACAAATCGTGGACACTTACCATTAGGTTGGTCAAATGCCCTGAATGTATCGTTGATGCCATCATTATTAGGGGTGAAGGTATTAGGAAGTTCATAGTAAGGACAATTGTCAAAACAAATGGCTGAGCTAAGCTCACTTTCATTGTTGCTTCTATCTACAGCAGATACTTTATAACATCCCTTTATGGATGCCAGACCAGTATGCATAAATGAGGTTTGCTGGCTTGTGCCGATCAACTGATAGTCTGCTTCTGCTCCAGTGGGAGAGAAATAGATATTGTATTTGGCAATATCATCATCCGCATCATCAACAGTCCAATTGATGGTGTTGGTGAAGTTGGCGAATGAACATGGTTCAATAGCCAAACGATCACAATTGTCACTATCTAATACCAGTAAGTCACCATCTGGTCCTTCAATAACATCAGTGCCTGTGTCCGGATCAATGTCAATGTCTGGTTGTTCAGGGGCTTTTTCGTCATTTGGCTGAACACACAATTTCTGTGAATCATTAATTAATGGTGACTCAATCTTGTCATTTCCATAGCTTCCTCGTGTTGTCACGAAGTAGCAGTACTCACGATCGTCAAGCAGTTCTATTCCATTAAAGCTGCCATCATCATAGTAGGTAAGGCCTTCGCTCGTTACCAATGCACTATCGATCAGTACAAAAGTGTCTACATCTTCTGCTGCGGCATCTGTCCTGTTTCTATAAATTAAATGATAAGGGCTGCTTTGTACCTGAATAGACCATGGAACATCTGCAGACCAGTTAAGCTCCACTGCTTTGATTCTGCCTAAAGCCTCGAGTCGAACTGATGAAGCGGTGGCTGAGCTGTCAATCAGGTTATTTCCGGCATCATAGAATCTGACCTGATAATGATAGGGCAGGTCCATCGTGTTCAAACCTGTGTCAGTAAAGACAGTGTCTTGAGTATTGGTCAATAAGGTCCTTCCTGCCGAACCGTTAAACCCTGTATATCTGATTAGTTCATAAGTGTATGGTGGCGGGAAAAGAACAGGGTCTATCTCCAGCGGTGATGTCCATCTCACAAAGATTTCACCATTCGTTTCGTCTGTATCGTTGACTGATACATTGGTGATGGCTGGCACATCTAGTGGTATCAATACGCAAACTTCAACTGAGGCATAGCTGGTGCCTCCTGAAGGAAGTGGAAATTCTGCTACAAGTCGGTAGCAATAGTTGACACCTGGTCTCAAACCATTTTCGTCAATATATGAGGTTTCTGTCGCGTCTACTTCGTCAATCAATTCATAACCTGAATTAGCAGGGATGCCAACATTACAGTTTTCAGGGGTAAAGTCGAAGCTTTCTACTCTTCTGTAGATTTGGATTTTCGGATTCAGGTTGGCTGCAACATAGTTGTCCCAGTCTAACTGAATCGACTGTCCAGTTAAAATTGATGCTGACAGGCCAGTAGGGGCCGGGGCCACTACTGTAATATTCCAGCTTTTGAAATCTGTTAGGTTGGGTGCCAGTGGGTCGGAAGGTTCATCGGTTACTTTGAACTGCACCTCAAAAGGCCTTGATCTGATGTGTGAGAAATTGGTTTGCCAGCTGAAAAGGTGTTCTGATGGCTGAGCTCTGAATTCCCTTTCTTCATCCATGCCAGGCAGGTTAAAGAATCTGGCAGGAGAAGTATTGACTGCGAATGGTCCACCGAATGCTTCTACAAGCACCGGGTTATTGTCCGGGTCTGTTCCTGTAACCAGGGCTTCGAGTAGAGTGCCTGCTTCTATGCAGGTATCTTGAGGGACTTCAAGCAAAGGTCTTTCATTGTCGCAGTCTTCCACGATAATCTGCATATCACGGGTTACATAGCCAAGGAGCTCATAACGCTCGGTAAATGCAGAGTATCTCCATTCCTCCACAATGAAGGCTACGTTGTATTCACCGGCAAACTGAGGTGCATCCCAGGTAAGGTTACCTGTTACCGGGTCGATGTCAAACCTCGCAGGGCTACCACCATCTTCACGGAAATTAGAAATAGTTGGGTCATTCAAAGGAAGATATGGAACCACTTCGGTACCTCTGTCTTGCAGGGGAACAACAAGCTTGTAAGCCAGGCTATCACCATCAGGATCAAAAGCTCCGGGATTGTGAATAAAGGTTGAACCCACACAGGCTCTGTCGATAGGAGGGATAGTCAACTGAGGTGTTCCGTTTACATCCAATCCCGGGTCAATTCTGATAACAGTTTCAATATGGAAAGGGATGTCTTCTGAACTCGCTCCACCCAGGTTAATGATATTAGCATTTCTGTTCAATTCAGTGTAGCTGACAACGTAAACACCGGGTCCGTCAAAGGTATGTTCCCATTGAATAAAAATCCTTTCGGTATTATTGCCCACATTGGTAGCCTCAAATCGTCCATTTACTGAAGCCGATTCGAGAGCTGGCTTACCGTCTAATATTCTTCCCTGGCCAAAATTCAAAATACCCCCATCGCCAACTTGAACTGGTGATTCAGTGTCTCTGTAAATAATCAGAGTAAACCTGTATCTTAAACTGGATTGAGAAATTCGGACAGCAGTCAATTCTCCGGCCCTAATATGGGTTGCCCAGGCTTCAACAGCGGCAAAAAGGGAGAGTAGGGTAAGAAGTATAAGTTTTCGCAGCATTTCTCCTACAGGGATACCTTTGGGTTAAACGTTTAGTTTTTAATTGTCTTATGACTTAACACCACAATCTTTCAAAGGGTTGTATTTCGGTCATAAGTTAGTGCCAATTTAACAGGTCACCATCTTATCTCATTATTTTTAACCAATTCCTGATCTCCATTGATTGATTATCAGGATTAATCTGGTCGAAATGAATAGTGGCTTTATAGTAATAGACACCTGAAGGCAAATTGACCCCATTCTTGTCTGTACCTGGCCAGTCTATTAACACATTATTTTCGAGGTCGTTCAATGAACTGAAACGATAAAGCTCATTTCCTCCCCAGCGATCATAAACGCTAAAAGTCACCGACTTGACAAATCTCGAACATCTGCCTACTGTACTGAATGCCTGGAAGGTATCATTTTTGCCATCTCCGTTTGGGGTAAAGGTATTCGGTAGCTCGTAATAGGGACAATTGTCGAAACAAAGCGTTTGGCTGTAGGTGCTTTCCTGATTGGAAATGTCATAGGAGGTGACCTTGTAGCAACCTTTTATCTCTTCGAGATTATCATGAATGAACTCCATCTCTGTTGTGCTTCCAATTAGCTCATAGTCATTGGCTTCACCAGTATTTGAATAGTAGACATTGAATCCTTTGACTGAATTATTCGGATCATCAACAATCCATTCAATTCTGTTCGTATACAAGCCAATCGAACAGCCGGAGAAATTAGAGTCGCATATGGGGTTGCTTGCCATGGTTACATTATCACCATGTAGTCTAAGCGTGTAGGAGTCTCCTTCTACGATAATGTCCGGTGCCGGAGGAGGAGGTTCAGGTAATGGTATGGCACAGAAAACCTGAGAGCTATTTAATAGCGGTGATATAATTTCAGGAATGCCATAGCTTCCGGTTGTGATAACATAATAGCAATAGTCGCGATCACTCCTCAACTGATGATTTCCAAACTCACCATTATCTGTAAAGTTGAAGCCGCTAACGGTGACATCTACACTATCGATTAAAACAAAATTGTCTGCTTCACTGGCATTTGCATCAGTACGATTCCGATAAATGTAGTGATAAGGAAAGGCGGAGGTATTGTTAGACCAGGGCACATCTGCTTCCCAGTTTAAATTGATTCGACTGATGGCACTTACTCCGTTAGTCCTCACGTTCGAGGCTGAAATACTTGTGTCGGCATTGATGCCATTGTTGTCGGTGGTAATCAGTAAGTAATAGTAATCTTTTTCCGAAGTATTGAGGGCCCGGTCTTGATAAGTAGTGTCAGTGGTTTGGTCAACGAACGTCCATTCATTCAATGGTTGATCAGGATTTTCTGACCTGAGTATTTGATAAGTATAAGGTTCAGGGTGCTCTGTCGAATTGAGGGCAAGTGGTGTGGTCCACTTTAAGTCCATCAGGCCATTATTATTATCTGTTAAGGCCACAGAAACATTAGTAATGGCTGGGCCTTCAGGTGGTATATAGCTACAACTTTCATCGCTGGCAAAGCTGGTTCCACCTCTTGGAGAAGGGAAATTGGCAACAAGCCTATAGCAGTATTGGACCCCCGGCAGTATATCAGAATTGTCGAGGTAAGAAGTGGATGAGCCGGGTAGTTCAATCAACTTTTCATAACCAGCACCACCAGGTATTCCTCCGGTACATTCATCAAAAGGGATGTCTGTACTACCTATTTTACGATAGATTGAGATAGTGGCACCATAATCAGCACCTCCGTATGCTTGCCAGTTCAGATGAATGGAATTAAGTGATTCGATTTCTGTAGTCAGGTTTTTCGGTGCCGGAGCCATAATTTTAACCTGCCAGCTTTCAAAGTCAATCAATGAAGGTTCAGATGGGTCGAATTGAACATCAGAGACTTTGAAGACAATGTTGTAAGGTTGATCTCTGACATGGCTGAAGTTTGTTCTCCACCTAAATAGGTTGTCGGCTGGTTGGTTTCTAAAGACAGTATTTTTACTGCTGTCCGGGAGGTTAATGTATTCAGCTGGAGAATTGTCCACCTCAAATGGACCTCCAAAAGCTTCCATTAAAACCAAATCTTCATTAGGGTCTCGACCAGTAATGATCTCTTCCAAAACAGTACCCGCTTCAACACATACTTCCTCCGGTACCGACAGGGTAGGTCGCTCATCTGAACAGTCCTGGACAATGATTTGCATATCACGTGTCACATAACCCAATAGAAAGTAATCACCATCCTCGTTTTTTCTCCACTCTTCAATTAAAAAGGCTACAGTATATTCCCCAAGAAACTCCGGTGCATCCCAGGTAAGTAAACCTGTGGTTGCGTTAATGTGAAATTCTGCAGGTCCGTTTTTTAATTCGTTAGTGCTCGAAATGGACGGGTCATCTAATGGCAGGTATTCAGCAATGTCTTGGTTGACTCCGTCTTTGGGTGGTATAATTCTAAAGGATAGGCTGTCACCATCTACATCGAAAGCTCCGGGAATATGAACAAATCTTGCATTCAGACAGGCACCATCCAGGGGTGGGATGGTAAGTTCAGGACTACTGTTGATCAACGAGTAAGATACCGTTAACTGGGTTTCCACATAGAAGGGGTATCCGTCAGAAAGAACACCGCCTAAATTGATAATACCGCCATTTCTATTCCCTTCAATATAAGAGATGGTAAAAGTGCCTTCGGTTTTATAGGTGTAGTCGAATTCGTAAATAACTACAGAAGTATTTTGCCCAACGTTTCTCTCTATGCCGCCTCTGATTGAAGCCTGGCTTAGTGCCGTTGGGCTCCCTCCAATAACATACCCATCCCCCATGAATAGAACGCCTGATACTTCTACGGGCGATTCAGTGTCTCTGTAGATCACGAGTCTTACTCTATACCTCAGACTGGTTTCGGAAATTCTTCTGGCTGTTATCTCTCCTGCCCTAATGTGGGTAGCCTGTAGTTCTACGGTCAGACTACAGACAAAAATGAGAATAAGAAGAATATATCGTGTCACGAATATTAAAGGTGTTCAAACAACTAAACGCATAAAAAAACAAAAGGAATATTCTTAAACAATCAATAATCACAGGGTGTTAGCCGCTTGTATTCTTATTTAGAATTGTTCCAAGCTAATTTGCTTTTGTTTGCTAACGTTTGAACAGTAATTTTGGTCAGAATTTTAACCATTGAAATTAAATGAGTTGGGTAAAAAATACCTTCAGTAGTTCGGTGGGAAGAAAGTTTGCGATGGCACTTTCAGCCCTGTTTCTGATGCTTTTCCTCCTGCAACACTTCACAATCAACTTCACTTCGGTTATCAGTGCCGATGTCTTCAATGAGATATCACACTTTATGGGAACAAATGCAGTGGTACAATTTGTACTTCAGCCTGTACTCATCTTTGCCGTGGTGTATCATTTTGTGATGGGTTTTGCATTGGAGATTAAGAACAGAAATTCCAGAGAGATTAAGTATGCCATGAATAAAGGGCAGGCTAATTCTACCTGGTTTTCAAGGAATATGATTATTTCCGGTGCAGTTATTCTGGCTTTCCTGGCGCTTCACTTCTATGATTTCTGGATTCCCGAAATCAATACTAAGTACATCCAGGGAGACATGTCTGGCCTTTTGGCTAATGGAGATTTGAGGTATTATGAAGAAATGGTTGAGAAGTTCCATGATCCTGTGAGAGTAGGCCTTTATGTGCTGTCGTTTGTGTTGCTTTCTATGCACCTAATGCACGGATTTCAGTCGGCATTTCAATCGATGGGTGCCAGACATCCCAAATATACTCCGGGTATCAAAAAGCTTGGAAATATCTATGCGATACTAATCCCTGCCGGATTCATCTTTATCGCTTTATATCATCATTTAACTTCACACTAAGTAAGGAAGAATGACAAAACTAGATTCAAAAATTCCTGGAGGTCCAATTGCTGAAAAGTGGACCAACCATAAAAATAACATCAGACTGGTAAACCCTGCCAATAAGCGACTGATCGATGTGATCGTTGTGGGTACTGGTCTTGCCGGAGGTTCTGCTTCAGCTACTCTAGCAGAACTAGGCTACAATGTGAAGGCTTTCTGTTATCAGGATTCTCCTAGAAGGGCACACTCAATTGCAGCTCAGGGTGGAATCAACGCGGCCAAGAATTATCAGGGTGATGGAGATTCTACTTACAGACTGTTCTATGACACGGTCAAAGGGGGAGATTACAGATCCAGAGAAGCCAATGTTTACCGCCTGGCTGAAGTATCGACTAATATCATCGATCAATGTGTGGCTCAGGGAGTTCCTTTTGCCAGAGACTATGGTGGGTTGCTCGATAACCGTTCCTTCGGTGGTGTACAGGTTTCAAGAACATTTTATGCGAAAGGCCAAACAGGTCAGCAACTCCTATTGGGGTGTTACTCTGCCATGTCGAGACAGATTGGTAAGGGTAAGATCAAAATGTACAACAGACATGAGATGCTCGATCTCGTGATTGTGGATGGTAAAGCCAGAGGTATTATTGCCAGAAATCTGGTAACAGGAGAAATCGAAAGACATTCAGCGCATGCGGTTGTGATTGCGTCTGGTGGATATGGGAACGTATTCTTCCTTTCAACCAACGCCATGGGATCAAATGTTTCTGCAGGATGGAAGGTGCATAAAAAGGGAGCATTCTTCGCTAACCCTTGCTATACTCAGATTCACCCGACTTGTATTCCTCAACATGGTGATCAGCAGTCTAAATTGACCCTCATGTCTGAGTCATTGAGAAATGACGGTAGAATATGGGTGCCGAAAAAGAAAGAAGATGCAGAGGCGATCAGAGCAGGAAAACTGAAGCCAACTGAAATAAAAGAAGAAGATAGAGATTACTACCTCGAAAGAAGATATCCTTCATTCGGTAACCTTGTGCCAAGAGATGTGGCATCGAGAGCTGCCAAAGAAAGATGTGATGCAGGATATGGAGTCGGAACCAATGAAACAGGTGAAGCCGTATTCCTCGATTTCTCTTCAGCCATCATGAGATATGGTCAGGAAGAGGCGAATGTCAAAGGATATCACAATGCTACGGAATCGCAGATTCGAGACCTTGGAGAGCAGGTGGTAGAGAAGAAGTATGGTAACCTTTTCCAGATGTATGAGAAGATTACAGCTGATAATCCATACAAAACCCCAATGAAAATTTACCCGGCAGTACACTATACAATGGGTGGTGTTTGGGTTGATTATAACCTCATGACGACTATTCCAGGTTGTTATGCTATTGGAGAAGCGAACTTCTCAGATCACGGAGCCAACAGACTCGGAGCATCTGCTTTGATGCAAGGGTTGGCTGATGGTTATTTCGTATTGCCATATACCATTGGTGATTATCTGGCAGACGATATTCGTACCGGAGCGATCTCTACCGATTTACCGGAGTTTGAAGAGGCTGAAAAAGCAGTTCAGGAGAGAATAGACTTCTTTATGAATAATAAGGGATCTAAATCTGTTGATCATTTCCATAAAAGACTGGGTAAAGTGATGTGGAATAAGGTAGGAATGGCGAGGAACAAGCAAGGTCTGAATGAAGCCATTGAAGAAATCAAACAGATCAGAGAAGAATTCTGGAAAGAAGTGAAAGTACCTGGTTCCGCAGAAGGCATTAATCAGGAGCTTGAAAAGGCTGGTAGAGTGGCAGACTTCCTTGAGCTAGGAGAACTGTTTGCACGCGATGCTTTGTTGAGAGAAGAATCATGTGGTGGTCACTTCCGTGAGGAGCACAGTACTGAAGATGGTGAAGCCATGAGAGATGACGCCAACTTCACCTATGTTTCTGCATGGGAGTATAAAGGAGAACCATCTGAAGCAGAACTCCATAAGGAACCACTGGTTTATGAGAATATTGAGCTCAAAACGCGTTCCTACAAATAATTGATTTTAGAAATTAGATATTCGAAATATGTCAGCTAATAAAGGATTAAACCTTACGCTTAAAGTCTGGAGACAAAAAAGTCAAAAGGAAAAAGGTCAAATGGAGACCTATCAGGTGTCTGATATTTCTCCTGACAGCTCATTCCTTGAGATGATGGATATACTCAATGAGCAACTGATTGAAGAAGGTAAGGAACCTGTTGCTTTCGATCACGATTGTCGTGAAGGAATCTGCGGTAGCTGTTCCATGTATATCAATGGTGAAGCTCATGGGCCTGGCAGATCAATCACTACCTGTCAGTTGCATATGAGGGAATTTAAAGATGGAGATACCATCTATATTGAGCCATGGAGAGCCAAGGCATTCCCTGTGATCAAGGACCTTGTTGTAGACAGAAGTGCATTTGATAGAATTATGGCGGCTGGTGGATTCGTGAGTGTGAATACCTCAGGAAATACGCAGGATGCCAATGCTATTCCAATCGAAAAGCATAAGGCAGATGAAGCTTTCGATGCCGCTACTTGTATTGGTTGTGGAGCTTGCGTGGCTACCTGTAAGAATGCCTCTGCTATGCTATTTGTATCGGCCAAGGTATCTCAATTTGCCCTATTACCACAGGGACAAGTAGAAGCCAAGGAGCGTGTTCAGAATATGGTGAAAGTAATGGACGAAGAAGGCTTCGGAAATTGCTCCAACACTGGGGCATGCGAAGTGGAATGTCCTAAAGGCATTTCTCTGGATAACATTGCCAGAATGAACAGAGAGTATCTCAGTGCGAGTATTAAGGGAGAGTAACTCTCCTAACTTATAAAGGATCAAAAGCCTCCTGATGGGAGGCTTTTTTTATATATTCTTATTTAGTTCTTCTATTACACACAAAATAAAATCTCATGAAAAAAATAATGATTGTAGCTTGGCTTTTAGCTTCCGGTTCACTCTTTGCTCAAACCCTTTGGTCAACAAGTGGGTCAGATATTTATTATTCTAGTGGAAATGTTGGTTTAGGTATATCCAACCCGGATGACAGACTCCATCTCAATGGGAACCTGGGAATACCTTTCAATTTCCAGATGACTGATAGAGATTTTGATAGGACAATGTTAAAGACAGGGTGGAGTAGTGGAACTGGAGACTATTTGTACATCAAGCATGGAGGCAACAATACGGAGGCAGCGACTTATGGAATTAGAATAACAGATCAGTCCTCGGCATTTGAGGTAGGGAAAGATGATTTTAGTACATCACTTTTCTCGATTAGCAGATCTGGCAATGCAAGCATTCCCAATGGTCTGTTATCAGTACAAAGAGGTTCCGGTAATCAGGTCTTAATGGTTAATGGAGATAGCAATACTTTAATGGAGCTGTTTAATGATAGCGATAGGGGAAGACTAAGACTCTACAGAGCTGGGGGCAGTGCTTATGGTCAAATTATTCATGATGGAATAGACTTTACCTTGTCTACCACTGCCGGCTCGATCAAGTTGAGTAATAATACAATTGTAGATGGTAATCTCGAATCGAAAAAAGTAAAAGTTACCGCTATCCCAGGCTCAGTACCAGATTATGTGTTTGCAAAGGATTATGACTTGATGTCATTAAGTGAGATTGAAGAGTTTATAAGAACTAAATCTCACCTTCCGAATATTCCCGGTGCTCAGGAAATAGAATCCAAAGGGCAGGATGTGGGTGAATTACAACTAAAACTCTTAGAGAAAATAGAAGAGTTAACTCTGCATATGATTGAACAAAATAAGGAAATCATAAAGCTCAAAGAGAGGGTTGAGAGTCAGGACGAAGAGCTTCAAAGGCTTAAGAGAAAGGGATAGGAATAGGCCTCCGTTAGGAGGCTTTTTTTATTTCACTCCAAACACCCTGAAATCCAACCTGTCTTCTTCAACTTGTTCTTTGGTTTCAAAATGGATACCGGCAGAACTTACAAAGACCGATCTGCTTTGAGTGGATAGCGGAATATCCAGCTCATCTACCGGCAAGTCCAAAGTACTTAGCTGACCTGTAGTTTTATTGAGAACAATGAGGCTGGCCTTAGCTACTTCAGGAAACTCCTGATCTGAATTTTCTATCTTCTTTGCCCTGGTGGCTTCTATTAGTACTCTATATATCATCTGCCCGTCAGGACTTACAAACACATCTGCAAAATGCGGAGGTTGATCAATCTGACTCACATTCTGATATCCATTCTGGATTTGCTGGATCTGACTGGTCAGAAGCATGGAACGATAGTCGGCCAGCTCAATATTACTTTTACCCACATAGAACCTGTTGGTCAATTCGAAATCTTTGAAAACATAAACCGTGTCAGAAATGGGAGAGCCAGCATAAAGTAATTCACCCTCATAGTAATAGGAAATATCGAGAGGGCTCACCCAAGGGTCTTTTTTCTCCACCATTTCATTGATTTCCTCATAATTTGGAACAAAGAGGCGCTTTTCTAATAGCTTTTTGCTCTTAGAGTTATCGATAAGATCAATGCTGCCATAAGCATATGCTTTGATTTCCTTTTCGTCTTCTGTTTTAACCCATTGAGTTCCATAAATTTTATTCTCTTTGAAGTATGTTCCATTAGTGAATAGGATTGGGCAACAGGAAGGATCCATGGTGTTTTCTTTTTGAGGCATGCCCGCCTTATTCAAGACCTGTCCGTCACCATTGACCAGGTAATAGCCGAACCCGCCACTGTCTAGAAAGATAGAGTCCTTTGCCTGAAAGAACATACCAATATTGAAAAAGAGGTTTACCGCGTTAGGACCTTCACTTTCCAGTTTGATTTTGCGTGTTGGTTCTCCACTTTCATAATCGAACTCATAGATTCTGGAAGCAGGCCGATTGGCAAATGAAAGATATTCTTTACCATCGAATACATTCACTCTGAATCTGGAATTATAGTCAACGGCTGTTTCAGCATCGAGAGGAAAGCTCTTGGTTCCCTTGTCTACTATGGTTAGTGGTTCTAATGTTTCGGGTTCACCAACTTGATCCGATCCTTGATTGCTTTGACAGGAAAACAAAGATATTCCAAAAAAAGTAAGGAGGAGTGCATGCTGAATTCTTCTTATCATCAACTGTTTCTTTAGCTATAAATAATTAATAACTAAAGAAGCAGTTTTTAAATGATTAAACAAAATAATGCCCTTTGAATCGTTCTGAAGCTGCCCGGCTTAAGTCCTCTCTATGATCGGGGTGTGCAATATTAATGAGTGCCTTTGCCCGTTGTTTCAGGCTTTTTCCATAAAGATCTGCTACACCAAATTCAGTCACAACATAGTGAACGTGCGCTCTGGTGGTAACTACACCGGCACCTGGCTTCAACATGGGTACCAGTTTGCTTTCCCCTCGTGACGTAGTAGAAGGTAGAGCAATAATCGGCTTTCCTCCGGGTGACAATGAAGCACCTCTTATAAAGTCCATCTGCCCACCAACACCAGAGTACATCATGGTACCGATAGAGTCAGCGCAAACTTGTCCGGTGAGATCAATCTCAATAGCGGAGTTGATACTGGTCATTTTGGGCATTCTTCTGATCACCGCAGTGTCGTTTACATATTGAATGTCCAGCATTCTTATCATGGGATTGTCGTCAACAAAGTCATACAATTTTCTGCTACCAATCATAAAGCCTGAAACCAGGTAATCTTTGTGCTTGGTCTTATGCTTATTGGTAATTACGCCCTGTTCAATTAAGGGAATTACCCCATCTGAGAACATTTCGGTATGGACTCCTAAATCCTTATGACTATTCAGACAAGAGAGAACAGCATCAGGAATAGCGCCTATTCCCATCTGAAGGGTAGCACCATCTTCAATCATTCCCGCGATGTGCACTCCAATTTTACGTTCTACATCTGTCAGTTCATGCGCGGGAAGCTCAGGAAGTTCAGCTTCAATATCTACATATCGGCTAAAGCGACTGATATGAATCAGCCCATCACCATGGGTACGGGGCATTCGGGGGTTGATTTGTGCAATGATGTGTTTCGCGGTGTCCACTGCGGCTTTGGTAGCATCAACCGAAACGCCTAATGAACAAAAGCCATGCTGGTCAGGGGGAGAAACCTGAATAAGAGCGACATCTACGGGAACCACTCCAGAGCGGATCATTATAGGCACCTCACTGAGGAATGAAGGAATAAAATTCGCCCTTCCTTCTTTATGAGCCCTTCTCACGTTGCCCCCGATAAATAAGGAGTTAATGGTGAAGATATCCTCATATTCCGGTGCTGCATAAGGTGCCGGTCCTTCGGTATGCAATTGAAATAATGAGATGTTATATAATTCAGAAGCCCTTTCAGTCATTGCTTCAACCAAAGCAACAGGTGTAGCCGCTGCCGTATGGAGGTAAACGTTGTGACCTGGTTTTATAATCGAAACAGCTTCTAAGGCAGTGTTGACTTTCATTTTTCCTGTGATTTGATGCAAAGGTGGTAACTGTTGATTAGTCTAAAGTTGATCTAAATCATCTTTGCACAAACTTTTTGATAGGTTTTACAATATATCATTCTCAATGATGGCAATTGTAAGGTATAAGAATGTGGTTATCACAAGAATACTCTTTTGTGTTTGATTAGTGACAGAGAGTCTGTTATATTAATATGATTTTTGACAATAAAGACACATCAGGTCAATGTACAGTTTCAATAGTATTCTACCTTTTTTGGCTCAGTAAGAATTTACAAAGGATAAATCTAATTTTCTGATATCAGAACGGTAATTAATGTAGGAACTCGGATTGACTATGGTCTCTAAAAGTGACATGAACTGATCACACTTTATCGAAACAAATCGATTTTCATTGAAATCTGAAAACACAGACAACCCTATATGAAGATTTTGCTTAAGTCACTTCTGCTTTTAATGGCAGTATCTATTGTTCATGCACAAGATGTGCCTGATTTAATTCCACCATCTCCAGAGGCAGCATCAATGTTAACTTACGGCAATACTGGCGTCAGTTTCTATACAGGACAGCCAAATGTCTCGATTCCTATTCATACTATTTCTGTTAGAGGATATCAGTTTCCTATTTCCTTATCATACTCATCTTTTCAGGGTATCAATGTAGAATCAGTGGCTCCATGGGTTGGTTTGGGTTGGTCATTAAATGCTACAGGAACAGTCTCCAGAACGATCAGAGGAAAAGCCGATGAAACATTTTCTGAGGGTTATATTAGAATTCCTGAACCTGATATAACTGATCCTCTTGAGATGGAAGATTATGGAGATGGCGATTATGATGGAGAACCTGATAAATTTTACTATAGCATGAATGGTATATCAGGTACCTTCTTCTTTAATAAGACAGATACTACTGCACTTAGAGTTGTTCAGAAGCCAATAGAGAATGTAGATATTGATTGGACGCTCAATGATCCAATTACTCAGTTTGAACTTACTGATGCCAATGGTTATGTATATACTTTCTCCGAGCAGGAAAAGACACAATCGGTAGGTATGGGGCAAGCAACAACTGGTGTTGCCAATCCAGTCACATCCTGGTATTTAAGCACAATCAAGGATCAGAAGGGAAATACCCTATTAACCTTTACCTACTATACTTTGTCGAATCTTGAGTATACTACCTTTGCCCCTAATTCTCAAAAGGAGAATCTCGCTGCTTTTACCTCAAGTGACATGAGCCATACAACTCATTATCTTACAGCTAAAAGGATTAAAGAAATAACATACCCGGGGGGGAAGGTGAAGTTTAATATATCTACAGGTACCCGGCAGGACTATAAGAATGATAAATATCTGACCGAAATTGAGATATATGATGGTAATAATGCTTTGATCAAAGAATTCAGGTTTGACTACGATTACTTTGATGAAAATGGAATAACCGACATTTCTGCTACTCCAACAGGTGTGTCTTATAAAGGGAGTAATGTAGGAGATTATAAAAAGCGTCTTAAACTCAATAGTATTCAGGAATACAATAACAACAGTACTCAATCGCTGCCACCATACAGTTTTACTTATAATTATGAGTCGGGCAATTACCTGCCCCATCGCTATACATTTGCTCAAGATCATTGGGGTTATAGTAATGGCAAGACTTCTAATACGTCACCAGAACCTTACTATAGATTCAAATACTATATATTAGGTAATACTGAAAAGTTTGCAGAATTGGGTTCGGCAGATAGAGCTGCAGATGTAACGAAAACTAAAGCAGGGGTTTTAAAAAGGATCACATATCCAACGGGAGGATATACTGAATTTGAGATGGAGGGGAATGTTGCCGTGAATGATGAACTTCCCCATGCTGTTCAGGACAACGGTCCAACAAATATTAAGGCCGATGACTCAGCTCATAGCTTTGATGTTGAGCTAATTAGTGAACCATTCGTTGTGCTTGACATATCGGGGACAACTGCCCAGTCTTGTAATATAACGGGAGGTATATATAGGCAAAGTGATAATAGTCAGGTCGGTGGTAGTGGCTTTACAATTAATGCAGTAAGTATTGGTGGTGGTACCTATCAATATGATTACAAGTTTTACTTAACTGAATCAGGTAGTTTTTATATCAAGTTAAAATATCAAAGTGGGTGTAGTTATGTAAATCCGACAGATGGACTTTATCTATCCTACAAAGACGAAGTCGCACTAACCAATAAGCCGGTGGGAGGTCTGCGTGTTAAAAAGATTACCGATCATGATGGAATAAGTTCAGCTAATGATGTTGTTAGAAACTTCTATTACAATGAAAATGGTGAGACAGGAAACAGCACTGGCCGCGTGGGTAATGTGCCTCAATACGCCTATCAAAGAGTAGTTGAAACTTATTTGCCATCTTCGGATTCCTGGCAAATAGTACCAGAGGGTATTACGCGTACGATTACTCCACATTACCCTTTAATGTCTACCAACGGATCATTTGTAGGTTATAAAAAGGTAACTGTTATTACTTCTGATGGTCAGGGACTGGGAAAAACAGAGTATGAATTCACAACAGCGGAGGATTATCCTGATGTGACTTTTGGTTATTACAATAATTTGGGAGATGCTTATTTTTCTTTGGGTAATTTTGGTGTTCATGATTTGTTCCCCTTCCCTCCAACTGAGGATAGAGATTATATGAGAGGGAAACTGGTTAAACAGAGAGATTACAGGTGGAATGGATCGGCTTATGAAATCGTGAAATCACTTGAAAATACTTATTCAATAACCTTTGACATGCCTCAGGAAAATGGTGAGACAGGAGTTATTAATCCCTGGAATAGCTTTAAGGCTAACAACTCTAATCATATTTACAGCAAAGGCTTAAAGGTAAAAACCTATAGGAACGGTTCTGGAACGGTCACATCAATTAAGCTTAAGCGTTATAACGTATATAGTGGCAGATTTGACCTGAGTAAATCTATTACCAGGAACTATGACCTGAATAGTCCTGCCAATTACATTGAGACACAAACTGAGAGTTTTTGGGATGATTTGAATGATACAGATCAGTATGTAAATGTTTCAAGGACAAAATTCACTGACAGTGAGGGGAATATTAGGGAAACCAAGTACTACTATCCATTTGATAATGTGACAGAGGTTAGTTCTTCGGTAAGAACAGGAATGGTAGGTAAGAATATAGTTGGAGCACTGTTGAAACAGGAGGAGTTTATAGGTACTACCAAACTATCTACTTTAGTGACCAAATATGCAGGCTTTAATGCTAATGCTCACTATTTCCCAATGGAGGTACAAATGGCAAAGGGGACCGCAAGTCTTGAAGCCAGAGTCAACTACAATGATTATGATGCATATGGGAATCCTGTTGAGGTTCAGCAGACTAACGGGACTAAGATTGTCTACTTATGGGGTTATGATCATACTCTTCCTGTGGCAAAGATTGAAAATGCGACTAAGTCTGATGTGGTATCTGTAATTACCCAGTCTGTTCTCGATAATCCGGCAAGTGATGCAGCCTTGATGACAGAGTTGGATAAACTGAGATCGGATCCAGATCTTAAGAATGCCCTGATTACGACTATGACATACCTTCCAGGTGTGGGGGTTACAAGTCAGAAAAGCCCCAATGGTATCATTGTCTATTATGAGTATGATAGCTTCGGCAGACTCGAATACATTAAAGATCAGGACGGTAACATTCTGAAGAAGAATGAATATGTCTATCAGGTAAACGCAAACACTACTAATAACTAATATGCATACACAGGAGGTTAAGTTTTTACTAATCATTTTATTGTTTTCGGTAGTTTTCCCGGTTGAGGGGCAGATAAAGCCGGTGTCGGGAGACCGTGCATCGAAGACTTCAACCTTGCCAACGACATCTTATCAGACAGATGATAAGGTGAGTTATGTAAGGACCTTTGATTTCTACAAGGCAATGACTACAGAAACAGGTCTTTCTACAGAAATCACCAATGGAAATGTGATGCAGGCTACACAGTATGTAGATGGTTTGGGCAGACCTATCCAAAGTGTAGCCAGAAGAGCCCTTCCCGGGGGGAAGGATTTGGTTCAGTATATGGTGTATGATGCATATGGCAGACAGGTTTATCAGCCGATGGCATTTCAGAGTGACTATGGAGACGGCAGGATGCACCTGAGTCCCAGTGCGAGATTGAACACTTTTATGAATGGCAATGGAACCGCTGGATCAGGTTTCTACCCACATGAAGATATTTTTTACGGACTGACCAGCTATGAGAACTCTCCTTTGAACAGACCATTAAAACAAATGTCTCCGGGCAATAGCTGGGCGGGTAGTAGTAATGGAGTAAGCTCAAGCTGGAGGACCAACAACAGTACAGATGATGTTAGACGCTGGACCGCAGGTGCCAGTTCAGCTTCCAGCCCAGGGACATATGCTATAAAGAGCCTGACAGTTTCGATTGTAACAGATGAAGAAGGCAATCAGGTAAGAGAATTTACAGACAAGCTGGGTAGGGTAGTGCTTAAGCGTGTTCAAAAGGGAGCAAGCACAGCAGACGGTAGAAGCAACTGGATGAATACCTATTATGTATATGATGACTATGGTAACCTGAGGTTTGTATTGCCACCAAGGGCAGAAGAAGTACTGAGTGCCAATAGCTGGTCATGGAACACGACCGATATGAATGCACTGGCATTCCACTATACCTATGATGACCGCAATAGAATGATAACCAAGCGGGTGCCTGGTGGAGGATTGGTAGAGATGGTGTATGATAAACTAGACAGACTGGTACTTACCCGTGATGCGAACATGACCACTGACGGTAAATGGCTATTCACTAAGTATGATGATTTGAACAGACCGGTACTCACGGGCTTTATCAACAGCAGTAATACAAGAGCTACGATGCAGACACAGGCAAACGCTTCTGCTGTTTTTAATGTAAGTACCGAGCCGTTGGATATGAATAACGTACTGGAGGCCAATAGTATCTCACTCAGCTACCATATTAGTGGTACAGCTATTTACAGGAGCAAAACGACCATAGAGTTTTTGCCGGGTTTCGATTCCAATGGAGAGTATTTTGAGACAGAGATTGTTCCAGCGCTCAGTAGTGATTATACCTTTGTTCAGGGTTATCATGATGCCACCTTTCCGAGTCTTAAGGACTATACTGAAGAGGTATTGACAGTGAGTTACTACGATAACTATGATTTCACTCTGACCACCTATGACAGCGGTCAGGAAGTGGATTTCCATACTGCAGGAACCAACAATGCGATAGACCCTACGGTATATTCCAGTGTTGAGGGCATGGCTACAGGGAGTAGGGTAAAGGTTCTGGGTAGTGCAGACGAGTGGCTGACCACAGTAATGTTTTATGATGACAGGAATAGAGTTATCCAAACCGTAGCTGATAATCACCTGGGAAGCCAAGACATCAATACGACACAGTATGATTTTAGTGGAAAGGTGCTTAACACCTATACCGAACACAACAACCCCCAGGCCAGTGGAAGTGAATCTCAGACCACAATAGCCAAGCGCTTCACTTATGAGAACTCAGGTACCGGAAGGTTATTGAATATTCAGCAGAAGATTAATGGAGGCAGCTATAAGACATTTGTGACTAATACATATGACGATCTGGGCCAGTTGATAACCAAGAAACTTGACAATCCAACCACCCCACTGGAAACACTCAACTTTGACTATACAGTCAGAGGCTGGCTGGAAGGAATCAATAAGGACTATGTAAATGGAGGCAGTGGTCATTATTTTGGTATGACCCTGAGCTATGACCATGGGTTTACTCAAAACCAGCTGAATGGAAATATAGCAGGAGTGAAGTGGAAGAGTACCTCCAGTTCTGATGTAAGAGCCTATGGTTTTACCTATGATGAGAGTAACCGTCTGGAACTGGCCGACTATACCCAAGGGAGTTCATGGTTACAGACGGAGAATGACTATAGTACCAGCTATGGCTATGATGTGAATGGAAACATCACCAGCCTGATGCGTATGGGTACGGTGGCAGGAAATATTTTGACCATTGACAATCTGACTTATACTTACAACAACTCAGGCAAGAGCAACCAATTGCAAAAGGTGGCTGATGCTGCCGGAGACCTGGGACAGGGAGATTTTGTAGATGGCAATACAGGAACTACAGACTATACCTATGATGGTAATGGTAATATGATAACAGACCTGAATAAAGACATTCAATCGGGAGACATTACCTACAACCATCTTAACCTGCCAGAGACCATCACATTTGGCAACAGCAGTACCAAGACGATAACCTATACCTACGATGCAGCAGGAATTAAACTGGCTAAGACAGTCAACAATGGAGGGGAGATAACAGTAACAGATTACGTTGCCGGCTTCATTTATGAAAATGATGAGCTGCAGCACTTTGCCCATGAAGAAGGTAGGGTAAGAAAGAACAATGAAGGTACACTGGTATATGACTACTATGTGAAAGACCATTTGGGCAATACCCGCATGACACTGACAGAAGACGATGAGGTAGCGGTTTATATTGCCACTATGGAGACGGAATATGAGTCTTTTGAAGAAAGTCTATTCTTGAATATGGATGCTTCCAGAGTGACCTCCACTTCTGGCAACTACACAGTTGATGGTTCAATCACTGCTAATGAAGCCTCCAGGTTAAATGGTAGCGATGCGAATAGAAGAAGTGGTCCGGGTAAGCTAATGGCTGTAACGGCAGGAGATCAGGTGGACCTGGAGGTATATGCCAGATATGACGGTACAATTGGCAGTAGCACAGGATTGAGTCAATCTCAGATGGTTACCGCTATAGCAGCCACCTTTGGTGGAATAAGTGGGGGAACAACAGAACAACAGTCAATATACAATCTGTTCAACACCAATAGCGGCTATGTCTTTGTAGGGGGCAGTTCGAGCCAGCCAAGAGCTTACCTGAACTATATCCTCTTCGATCAGGACTTTGGCTATATCACTTCAGGACATGATCAGGTGACCAGTCTGGCTAATGGAGCCCATGAGAAGCTGAGTTTTGCGACACTGAGCATTACAGAGGGAGGTTATCTATATGTATTTGTTTCCAATGAGAGTGCGGCCAATTTTGATGTCTTCTTTGATGATTTAAGAATCACTCATACCAAAGGTGCTATCCTACAGGAAGATCATTACTATCCCTTTGGGATGAATATTCAGGCATTGTCTTCCAATGCTCCTTTGAGTAAGCCTAATCAGTACAAGTTTAACGGAATTGAGGAAAACACAGAATTTGACATTAATGTCTATGACGCTTTTTACCGTAATTATGATCCTGTATTAGGTAGATGGTGGCAAGTTGATCCAAAGGCTTCTGAAAGAGAATCTCCTTATGTTGGAATGAGCAATAACCCTATTCTATATAACGATTATTTGGGTGACACTGTCAGCTTTGCAGCTATTGTTCTTGACGATAAAATCAACAATACTAATAATACAGAAACCATGCTTTCACAGTTAAGTAGTATTACAGGACTGAATTTATTTTTAAATAAATCTGGTTATTTGGACTTTGAAAAAGATGATAATGGAAATGCAATTATTTCAAATGCTGCTGAAGGAGCAAAGGAAACCGAAATGGGAAGTGAAAGTGCAAGGGAAGATCTTTTCAAGGCCATAAATGGTGGTATGATATCAGTGGATAAGAGTAATAGAGGATCAAAAACTAATCCTGAAACTAGTGAGGTTTTCATGGATTTTGATGCTATTCGAATAACTGTTGATAAAACTTCAGATAAACTTAATAAACTTACTATGGGCGTTGGTATGACATTCATGCACGAACTTCAACATACTTTTGTTGGCAATAAAGCAATAGACCCTGTTAGAAGTGATTTGACGAGTACTGGAGATGCAGTTGATAGAGTAAATACTTATAGAAGGGAATTAGATAATGGTTACGGTAATGGAGCACCTTATGGACAGAGAACTCACTATAATGCAGAAATTACTAGAATTCAATTTACATATAGGCAACAAGGTAAAAATCAAACAGCATCTGTAGTAATCAAATAAATATGAGAAGCTATAAATATATAATATTAACAATTGTGTTATTTCCTTCGACTTTATTGGGACAGCAACTGGATTTCAGAGAAGTAGCCTTTGAACAATATGTCGAAAATTCAGAGGAGTTTAAATCGATACTCAGAGACTCAAAGAGCAACGATTTTATGATATCAACATGTATCCTTAAGTATGAAGAGTTGGCAAGCTTTATGAAAAAAGCATTAGATGAAGTCGATATGTCAATGAATCTGCCAATGAATAAAAGGGGTGAGTTTCATACTACGAAAGGGAAAAAAAGGAGTCTTAACAAAGTATATTTTTCCGAAATTGATAATGGGTTATTCATGTGTGAGATATTTCATGATTTGACAAAAAGGGATAACAGAAAGGGTTCTTATATACAGGGCGATAGCTATATATTTCTGTTTAGAATAACAAAGAATAGAGAATTGGAACATATAAAGACAGCAAGGTTTATTAATAACTAGTTGGAAACGCTCACCTGGGGTTTGCTGAGACCATATGTCATATACTTGGTAGTTCTATCAATTATCTGTCAAAACATAAAGCCCTCTTCGGAGGGTTTTTTTATAAAGTAATAATACAGAGTGATTAGCGCTAGGCTGTGAAAGGTAGAATTCTCATTATCCGGTAATGCTATCAATTATCTGTTTGAATATAAAGCATTGAAAATTTCAAAAATTAAGGCTGTTTTGAGAACGGCCTTTTCTTTTTTCAAGAGTGGAGATGTATTATTGAGGCAATAAACACAAGCTGAGGATAGCTAATAATGGTTTTTGTTTCCTTGGTGTTATCAATTATCACACATGAAATGTCAATATTGTGCTTCACCATGTATAAAGGCTGGTAAGCAAAGCAATGGTAAGCAAAAGTACTGTTGTAAAATATGTAGAAAATATCAGCAATCAACTTACCGATATCTGGCTTGTAACTATTCAAGCAAACAGTTATACCTGAATTGCCTTAAGACGGGAAGTGGACTGAGAGGAAGTCAGGTCATTACCGGTGTGGCAGTTTCAACCCAATTGAGATGGATAAGGAAATGGGGCAAGACTTTGGTTCCGCAAACGGCTTTTTTACCCAATGATGAATATGAAATAGATGAACTCTGCACCTATGTTGGCCATAAGAAAAACCGTAAATGGGTCATCTCAGCTATTTCAAGAGGTACAGGGAAAATAATTGATGTGGTTGTTGGCTCAAGGTCTTTGAGAAATCTGGGGCAGGTTGTTCAAAAAGTACTGGCACTCTCGCCCAAAGCTATCTATACAGATAGACTAAGACAATACTTCTGTCTTATCCCAAGCCACCTGCATCATGTCAGACGCAGGGGTATCAATAAAATAGAGCGACACCATCTCAACTTGAGGCTGCACATCAAAAGATTGAATCGTAAAACCATATGTTTTAGTAAGAAGCTTATTGTATTACTAGCCCTTGTGAAAATATATGTCTGGTTTCAGGTTATACCTTTCATATGAATCATCGGATTAACCTTTCTCAATAAGTTTGAAATAGCGATCTTAAATATTCATTTATAATCAATTTTTAACAAATAGAACTAAACTCACATGAGGACAAAACTACTGATCACAGCCTGTCTTATGGCTGTTCTTGTATCGCTAAAAGCGCAAGATGAGACTGTTAATGGCAGTCTGACCATTAATCACGCTTGGCCACTTCTAATTTTCAAAGACAATAATTCAAATGGGATTTCCTCAGGAGGCTATCTGGAATGGAGACAACTTGATAATACCAGAATAGGATGGTTTGGAGATGGTAGTATGGGTAATAATGATCTCTACTGGCAGAATGAGGTAGGTGGTAAACTGAGACTGTTTGCAGGAGGTGGTATTTTAATGGAGAGTAGCGCTTCGTTCAATAATAATATCGCCTACTTTGGTCCATTCAGTACCAGTTATGCTCAGGCTATAGGCCAAGAATTATACTTTGGAAATAATGGACTATACAGATTACACATACAGAATGATGGGGATGTGATTTTAAGAAACCACCTGGCCATAGGTCAAGGAGCGAATAACAGTTATTCTTCCAGTTATGCCTTGGATGTAACGGGCACAAGCCGTTTTAGTCAAAAGATGATTGTTGAAGATGAGATAGAATCTAGCCGAGTGAAGGTAACGGCCTCTCCCGGGTCTGTGCCAGATTACGTATTTAAGTCGGGTTATAAATTGAGAAGTCTGTCCGAATTGGAAACTTATATCAAAACATACTCCCACCTGCCCAATATCCCGAGTGCACAGGAAGTAGAAGCTAACGGCCAGAACGTTGGAGAGATGCAACTCAGGCTTCTGGAGAAGATCGAAGAGCTTACTCTTTACATTATTGAGCAGGAGAAGAGGATGTCTAAAATGGAAGCCGAGCTCAAAGAGCTTAAAACTTCAGACAATTGACAGTAGCCCTTTTATGGAATATGTAGTTTGATATGGGTTATACTCATTGTAACATTGCTGAATGAAACACACATTTCTTCTGTGTATTTTTTTAATGCTTGGCGGGTATGCTCAGAACTTGAATGCTCAGAGTATCAATCTTAATGAGAGTAGTGTGTCAACTACCTCTGGTGAATTACAATCTTCCAATGCCAAACTGCTGAAAGACCTCAGAAAACTTAAGAAGAAAGGTAAGCGCACCTTGGCCAAACAATATCCGGATGCCTCCGAGGCGGAACTTGATTCTCTGATTAAACAACAAATTGGGGAGATAAAGGAAAATTTTAAGGATAGCACTGAGAGTGCCTTTGGATCATTGAGACAAAAGCTTTCAGAAGACTTAAAGGAAACTCCAGAAAAATTGCCTGTTTCAGATGAAGTTCAGGAAAGTATAGAAACCTTAAAGGAGCTTGAAGCTATTTCAAAACTGAAGAAGGACTCTCTAAAGGCTAAGGATATATTCACCCCATCCAATATCAAAAAAGTAAACAAAAGGGCCGGAGATGTACTAGACAATTTCGGAAAGTATAAATCAGAGTTCAAAGACTTTGATGAGGTTATGCTGTCGAAAGTTGAGAGTTTACCTGAAGCGCAACTGATGAAAGATCAACTGGAAAAAATAAAGGCTTACAAACCGCTTCCAGAAGGTTACAGAAAAAATATGGACAGACTCCAGACTAATGATTTTGTAAAGGACAAACTGGAAGAAAAGGCAAAAGAATTGGAGAAGGTAGGGGAGAGCTTGCAGGAACGTTTTGATGAGGCTATGGCTAAGATGCAAGAAGCCAAAGCAGAGTTTCCCAGCCTCGAAAGTCTTGAAGATGCACCCAAAAGATATAATCCATACAAAGGCCTTCCGTTGTTTCAGCGCTTGCAGTTTGGTGGTAATCTTAACTATAACCCAGAGAAGCCGGTATCGATAGACCTGGCAGGTAATATTGTATATCCTGTCAATAAACGTCTCAGCCTCGGAGTTGAAAGTGCCGGGCGTATTCAGTTAGAGAAATCGAATAAGGTGGCCTCTTCTAATCAGCAGGGCAGACAACAAGTGTGGAGCCTCAGAGGCTTAAGCAGGTACTTTATCACCCCTAACTTTTTCTTTCAGGCTAACTATGAAGCCAGCAAGGTCAATACAGAGAATTTAGATAATAGTATATCTTACAATTGGTATAGAACCGGACTTGTAGGAATTGGAAAACAGTTCAATGTAAGAAAAGGGATCAAGATGAATGTTTCCATTTTCTACGATGTATTCTACAATCCTGTAACCAGTCCTCATGGAAAAGCATGGATTGCCAGACTGGGCTTTGAGCTCTAGTGCTTCTCTCTTTCGCTCACAATCGTTTGCATAAAAGAAATCACCAGATCAGTCAGGAGTGAGGGGGCATTCCTGTATTTTAGGAGCCGCGAAATCGAATTAACATGAGTTTCAAGCTAAAACATCCTTATCAATATGGTAAGGGCTATGAAAAGCCCGTGGCCTACTTCTCCATGGAGTTTGCCATTGACCAACCACTTAAAATTTACTCTGGCGGACTGGGCTTTCTGGCTGGTTCACATATGCGTAGTGCCTACGACCTGAAGCAAAATATGGTCGGTATTGGTATTCTATGGAAATACGGTTACTACGACCAGGTAAGAAAGCATAACAATGAACTGGATGTGCTTTGGCAGGAAAGACATTATAACTTTCTGCAGGAGCTGGATATTGAAATTGAGGTTTCAGTAGATAACCATCCGGTGAAAGCCAAGGTCTATTACCTGGCGCCAGAGGTATTTGGTACAGCACCTATATTCTTGCTGTCGACTGACCATCCAGAGAATGATCACCTGGCACATACCATTACCCATAAACTCTACGATAATAACATTGCTACCAGAATTGCCCAATACATTCTATTGGGTGTTGGTGGAGCCAAATTGCTCGAGGCACTGGGACATGAGGTGGATTTATACCACTTCAATGAGGCACACGCCTTGCCTGCAGCTTTCAGGTTGCTGGAGAAGTATGGTAGTGTCGATAAGGTGAAGGAAAAATTGGTTTTCACTACACATACACCTGTTAAGGCAGGGAATGAGGTGAACGACCCTAATTTCCTCCATAAGCTGGGCTTCTTCAATGGTTTTAGTATCAGGGAGGTTGATGAGCTGGTAGGTTTGGATCAGGGAATGTTCAACCATACCCTGGCAGCACTAAGGCTTTCGAAGATTGCCAATGCCGTGTCTAAAAAGCACCAGGAAGTTTCCGCAGAAATGTGGGGTGGATTTAATGATATCTGTGACATCATTCCAATTACCAACGCCCAGAATAAAAACTATTGGACTGACAAAGAGCTGGAAAAGGCCTTTGAGAAAAAGAATAACAAGAAATTTGTTAGCCGAAAGAAGGAGCTCAAACATGAGCTATTTCAACTGGTGGCAGATCAAACCGGTAAGATTCTAGACCCGAACGTGCTCACCATAGTTTGGGCCAGGAGATTTGCAGGTTACAAACGTGCCGATCTGATCGCCAGAGATGTAGAAAGATTCGAGAAGCTTTTAAATAACAAGGACTATCCTGTTCAGGTCATTTGGGCAGGAAAGCCTTATCCACTCGACCATTCCGCTGTCAGTACCTTTAACTGGTTGGTATACTTTACCAGAAAATATCATAATGCCACTATCCTTACCGGCTATGAGCTGGGTTTATCGGCCTTGATGAAGAAAGGTTCTGATGTTTGGCTGAACAATCCACGTATTCCTTTGGAGGCTTCCGGTACATCTGGTATGACGGCAGCCATGAATGGTTCGCTCAACTTTTCTACCAACGATGGCTGGATTTTAGAATTTGGAGAGCATGGTAAAAATGGCTTCGTGATTCCAGAAGCTGATACCTCAGCGCCTGAAGGAGAGCAAGATCAGTGGGATGCAGACCATATGATGCAAATTCTTGAAGATGAGATTGTGCCGATGTACTATAACAATCACGATCAATGGGTAGAGATGAACTTCCAGAGCATGGAAGATGTGAATAAATACTTCAGAGCTTCGAGAATGGCCGATGAGTATTATAAAAAGCTCTATAATCATTAAGAGGAATAAAGAGTTTTATTAATATTGCAAGGCAGTTGAAAGACTGCCTTTCTTTTTTGTTTTTCAATTATAGAAAGGCATCACTTGAAACTGCTTCTAAAATTTAAGGGGTATTAGCTCAGTTGGTTTAGAGCGCTGCCTTGACAGGGCAGAGGTCACTGGTTCGAATCCAGTATATCCCACTTCATTTCCCCTTACTTTAGTCGTTTCTCAAAGAATTTACCGGATTCATCCTGGCTGTTTTCAGCGTTCGCAGCAGCACTGTCAATGAGGCAATGGTAAGCATCAGTATTACTGTGGTTAGTATGATGGAAAGCGGAATATCGGTATGGTAGGCAAAGTCCTGCAGCCAGCGATTCATCAGCCAATAAGCTATCGGCAGACCTAACAGACTGGAAAGGCCAATGAGCCAGTAAATCTCTTTCAGGAAAAGCGAAACGATCTGGTTAATTCTGGCTCCTAATACCTTGCGAATAGCTATTTCTTTCACCTTCGATTGAATGATAAAGGTGACCAGACCTAATAAACCAAGGCAGGAAACCATCAGTGCAATGGCGGTGAATAGCTGAAAGATTTTGCCCAGTCTCATTTCTGTAGTATAGAGATTATTGAATCGACTATCCAGAAACTGATAGCGGAAAGGAGCCGTAGGAATGTGTTCCTGCCAGATATCTTCAATACTCGCCATGGTTTCCTGAATGTTTGTTGTACTGAGTTTGATCAGGCTATAGGCGCCATTATAGCCACTAAAGTCTTCATAGAAGAAAACCATGGGTTTGATTTTCTCATGGAGCGATTGTAAGTGGAAGTCTTTAACAACTCCCTGAATACGTGCCTCATCGTACATAAAGGAATAAGTAACTTCCAACGGATGCTCTACTTTCTTTGGATTTACTTCCAGAAGCAGGTTGGCCATGGTCTCATTAATGATAACAGTAGAGCTATAGTCCGACAGTTTTTCCGGGTCGAAATTTTCACCGCTCACAAATTCAAGATTGAGCAGTTCTGCATAATATTCGTCAATATTATGACCCTGTACCAGTTCTCCTACATTCAGCAAATCTGTGTCAAAGCGAAAGTTATTGCCTGCTGGTGGACTGGTGGAGATGGAAACTGATTCTACTCCGGGGATTTTTTGTACATCGGCCCTGATCAGGTCGAAGTTTTGAGAAAGGGCCCTGTCCAATACCACTATCTGTTCTGGTGCATAGCTTAGCTTTTGCTGTTGAAAGAGGTTCAGTTGTCGCTGCACGATAATGGCCCCAACAATCAATACTATGGCCATGGTGAATTGGAAAACGACCAGTGCCTTTCTGATATACCGTCCCTTTCCACTATCGGCTATTCGTCCCTTGAGAAATTGACTGAATGAGAATCTGGAAACCAGCAAAGCAGGATACAGCCCCGCTACCAGCCCTGTGAGGAATAGAATGGCAGCTGTAATTCCTATGAAAGTAATGTCTGTATAGTAGCGGAAACTCAACTCTGTATTCAGTGCGTCTTCAAAGAAAGGGGTAAATGACTCTACCAAAAGAATGGCAAGGGGTAATGCAATCAGACAAAGTAACCACGATTCGGTAAGGAATTGAGCGATGAAGCTTCCTTTACCAGCTCCCAGTACTTTTCTGATGCCGGCTTCCTGTCCCCGTTTCAGAGACCTGGCTGCCGTGAGGTTGATGTAGTTGATAATGGCCAGAAGTAAAATGGCGATGGCAATAGTGGTGAAAATACCGTACAGCTTCTTGTCCGTAGGTACAATCACATCGTTAGGAATTTCCAGGTCGTATTTCACCTCCTCAAATGACTTAAGTCTGTATTGAATGGAAGTCATTAATGGGCCACTGACAACACCTGCAATCTGTGTATTGGCTTCTTTTTCAAAAGCTGAGATATCTGTATTGGGTGCTAGTTTGAAATAGACATTAGTCATGTCATAGCCACCGGAGGTAATATCATACTCAATGGTTTGAGAAACAATCAGGTCGAACTGAATACTTGCATGTGGTGGAGGGTCTTGAATGACCGCACTAACTGTGAAACGGTTTCTTCTGTTATTGACAATTTCAAGCTCTTGCCCTATTGGGTTTTCACTTCCAAAGTATTTAAAGGCGGTAGATTCAGTAAGGACTATATCTGAAAAGGATTTCAAAGCAGTAGTAGGGTTTCCCCTTAAAAAAGTCTGGGGGAAGATGTTGAAGAATAAGCTGTCGGCTAAAAGAAAGTCTTCTTTAAAGTAGTTTCTTCTTTCTCCTTGTTGTGAGATTACATTCCACTCGATTTTATTCAGGATGGTATAGTCTTCTACCTGAGGCATAACCTGTTGAAGAAATGGGCCAACACCTGGATGTGTTGAGCTTTTAAATCCCTCTGAAGGTCTGATGCCCGCATTGGATTCAACCTTGTAAATCCTGTCTTTGCCTGGCAGGTCAAAGTCTTTTCGGGCTTGCTCAATAATCAGGAGAATAAGCATAAGGCTGCTGGCCAGGCCAACGGTTAAGCCAAATAGATTAATGAGGGTAAAAGACTTTTCGTGAAGCATAGATCTCCATGCAGTTTTCAGGTAGTGTTTAATCATGCGAGGGAAGGGTAAGATGGAATAATCAGGTTTCTTCATAAAGAGAAGAGCATCGCGAAATAGTGTGTAAGTGTAGAGCAGACTCGAAGTGACCCTGCTTTTCTCTGACCTCCAATTTTGATATGCCTCGAACAAGTCACCTTCAATTTCTTCGAGGCGGTCTTCACGGCAGAATCTGCGTAAAATACGAAGTGGCAGTTTAGGAGGTTGATGCATCATTTAGCAAGGTTCAGGGTAGATGCAGGAATATTTTGCCAAAGAGATTCACGCATGGCCCTTTGCTGCTTCAGGCTTTTAATACCATAAGCAGTAGGCTGGAAAATGCGCTTGCGCTTTCCACCTCTTTTCTGAGTTGGAGCGCCAAGCTCAGAAGTCAGATAGCCCTTATCCTCTAACCGATATAAAGCGGCATGGATAGCACTGAGGTTATAGCTCCGCTGGCTATGACTTTCTACTTCATCCTTGATGGTATTGGCATAGGCGTCCTCTCCAAGTGTACAGGTCGCCAACAAAACCAGCTCTTCAAATTCGCCTAATGAATCACCTTTCATATTGATATTTTACATCAATGTAAATAAAATAAAATCAGACTCGCAAATAATTTATACTTATGTAAATAAAATAATTGTGAATTAGGTAATCATGGACTGAGATAGGCCAATATTCAGCTTATAAAAAAATGAGAGAACCATGTGACTTTTGTTAGAGTTGGCGTCCAACAAAGCATTATATTAGGATATACACTGAGCACATGAAATTAAGCATCAAGCTATTTTGTCTTATTCTTCTAACTGTAGCAGGTCTAAGGACTGATGCCCTGGCACAGTCAAATGAATTGATTCGTAAATACACAGAGTCCATTAATGCCGGGATACCCGTAGAGATTGAAGGAGACCTGATTCACAGCACCAACTTGTTGCCGGAATTCTATTTTGAGAATCAGTTTCAACGGGTGTGGACCAGGAATTTGCAATCGTCTTTTCTGGAAATTATTAAAACCGCTAATCGGCATGGTCTGAACCCTGCTGATTACCACTACCGTGTTTTGGATAGCCTTTACAAAGATCCAGTAGAGTCGCAAAGTACTTCAGCAGAACTACTATTTACCGATGCCTTTTTAATGTATGCCAGTCATTTTCTTAATGGGAAGCTCAACCCCGAGGAAGTAGAGGGTGAATGGCAGGCCGTTCGCAGAGAAGGGAATGCCAAGAGTTTCCTTAAGCAGTGTTTAGTGGAAGGTGATTTTGAAAGGCAATTCGAACAACTGGAGCCGGAAAGCCAGAGTTACCGGGGGCTTGTAGAGTCGCTTGTCAAGTATAGAGAAATTAGAAAGGCAGGTGGCTGGTCAGTGCTGGAAGCAGGAGAAACCCTCAAGCCGGGTATGACGGGTGCCAGGGTGGAGGCCCTCAAGAAAAGGCTCATGGTGGAAGGTTATTTCAATCTGGAATTAGAAGCCAATAATGAATATACTCCTCAACTGGCAGAAGCCGTAAAAAGCTTTCAGCAACATCATGGTTTGGAAGTAGATGGTAATGTAGGTAAGCAGACACTGGCCATGCTCAATGTGCCGGTTCAGGAGAAGATTGCTAAGATCAAGGCGAATCTCGAACGCTTTCGATGGATCAATAAGGATTTAGGGAGTCACTATGTACTGGTGAATATTGCCGATTACACTATGAAGGTTTTTAAAGATGATACTTTGAGTTACCAACAGACTGTGGTAGTAGGTAAGCCCTACCGTAAGACGCCTGTATTCAGTGATACGATGACCTATTTTGTGTTGAACCCTTACTGGACTGTACCACCAACCATCCTCTTTAATGACGTACTGCCTGAGGTTAAGAAGAACGTGGGCTATTTACAGACTAAGAACATGAAAGTACTCAGGGGTAATGAAGAGGTATCTGCCGAATCTGTAGACTGGAATAGTCTTTCACGAAGTAATTTTCCATACACCATCAGGCAGGACCCGGGGCCTGCGAATGCACTGGGGGCCGTCAAGTTTATGTTTCCGAATAAGTACAACATCTACATTCATGATACGCCCAGCAGAGAACTGTTCAATCGCCCGGACAGAGCATTTAGCTCCGGTTGTGTGCGCCTGAATAAGCCGCTCAATTTTGTGAATTATCTTTTGAATGACCTGCCCGAATGGAATGAAGAGAAGATTCAGGAGGTGTTGAAGTCAGGAAAGGACAAGACCATTATGCTCAAAAAGCCGCTTAATGTGCATATTCTTTATCTGACTGCCTGGTATGATGAAAATGGCCTTCAGTTTAGAAACGATGTTTATCAACGCGATGCGGCAGTCATTGATGCTTTGGAAGAAGGTGCCCCTGGCATGGAGTAAGATGAGATACTGGATTATAGGTTGGCTAATGTGCATAGTATTAGGTGCACAGGCAGGAGATAAGCTATCATTTCAGGTGACAGTCAATGGAGAGGAGGTGCCCTATCGGTTGTTCAGCTTTTTTGTAATGCCATCTGAACAGTTGAATCTGACTACGTCTGTAGCACTGGAAATACAGTCTACCGAAGTAGGGATTACCTCCAGATCAGATTTAAGATATGTTTTACGGGCTCCTGCACAGCCTGGAGCTTACCATGTGTATTTACAGACTGATGCGGAGCAAATGGTATTGAATATTTTGGTATTGACTCCACTCAGTGCCAAGAAGGGGGAATACCTGAACGGTTATAGAATCGGAGACTATCCATCGCGCCTGTTGAACAATGATCCTATTTATGAAAGACCAAAGGGCCTCTTTGAAGTAACTGCTGAAACGGAGAATTTACAGCTAACCCCTCATTTCAAACTAAGCCAGTTCGTTTGCAAGCAGGCAGGAGATTTCCCTAAATACCTGGTAGTGCGGGAGAGGCTTTTGCTAAAGCTGGAGTACCTGCTCGCCATAGTTCAATCCAAAGGCATAGAGATCGATACTTTTGGATTCATCAGTGGCTACAGAACCCCTTTTTATAATAAGTCAATTGGTAATGTCCCATATAGCCGCCATGTATGGGGAGGGGCGGCAGATATCTTCATTGATGAGGACAAAGACGGGCGCATGGACGATTTGAATCACGATGGCCTTATTGATGAGAGGGATGTCCGATACTTCTACAATCTGGTGGAAGATGAATACGATAAGTTGGAGTATAAGAAGTTTATTGGTGGGCTGGGCTTTTATAAAAAGAATAGCCGGCACAGTGGCTTTATCCATGTCGATGTGCGCGGGAGAAAAGCGAGGTGGTGACGATTGGGTAATGAGTTAATCACTTATAAGCTTAATTGGCCTACGAATATGGACTTTTAAGTAGGTAATGCCTTAAAGTTTGCTGGAGGTAGGAATGAGATTAAACGAATGCTCTCGATGGCTTAAAATCATTTTCTATTCGCCAATGAAGTGAATTACAACTCGAGTCACAGTAAACAAAAAAGGCCCAGTCATTGACTAAGCCTTTCTGTTGTCGGGGTGACTGGATTCGAACCAGCGACCCCTTGCACCCCATGCAAGTACGCTACCGGACTGCGCCACACCCCGAAAAGTATCTCCACCTATTTAATTCCGGTAAGAGAGAAGTTCTACTCTCCTTCAACAAGCAGTCCAGACTGCCTGTCCAACCGAAGCGTAGCGAAGGTGGACGCCACACCCCGAACTGAGTGCAAGTTTAATGTATTCAGATTTTATTACAAGAGGCAGGTTGAGATTTTCCTCATTTGGCCGATTTCTTCAGTTTGGCTAACATATACAAGCCTCCGAGTACTACATAAAAACCGCCAAACCAGGCAAAGGTTCGGTCAATATTCTGACAACAGTTGAAGTAATCGTAGGCAAAAGTGCCGAAGTATAAGATGCTGGTTAATAAGAATAGGGGGATAGCCAGTTTATGGCCTGGCTGTGCTTCTAAATGATGTCTCTCTTCCACAGGTTTAAAAAATATCATAGTCGATAACGGAAGGAAAACTTGTCAGGTTGTGCCTTTTGATGAGCGGTAGAAGGTATCTGAGTTCAGATGGATTTCACGCCAACTGCCTTTCCTTTAGGTGGTGAAGGTGGCAATACAGAAAATCATTAATTTCATCACTCACTATCTAACAAACAGACTATGACATCTATCGACACCATGACCATGCTTCAGGCCATTGAGAACTTTGTTTCTGACTTTACCGAGATTAATGCGCGGAGTAACTTTGGTCAGGAAGTAGGACAAATGCTATTCGATACCTATGGAGCTCATTTCGAAAAGGCAGGTTCAGATCCTTTGGGTGCCTTTTATCATGTCATCGTGAAGGTGAAGTTTATGCCGGGCGATGTCTATACCACCGTCAATACTGTTTTTAACCAGTATTATCAGGGAGCCCTCAATTTCTGATTGCCTTATTGAACTTTACCTGTGCTCAGTGCATTGAGTGTTTAGTTCAAAAGTAGCCTGATGTTCATCGATTTGGGATGAATGTTTTTAACTTAATCACTCAATACTTTCAGGTAACCTTATGCTACGCTCAAAAATCGCTTTACTACTTATCAGTTTATTATGCTCAGTTAGCCTTAGTGCTCAGGAGATAGACATCCAGGGACACAGAGGTGCCAGAGGACTGATGCCTGAAAATACGATTCCCGCCTTTATCAGGGCCCTGGAAGAAGGGGTAACCACGCTGGAACTCGATGTAGTCATTACTTCAGACCGCAGAGTGTTGGTTTCTCATGAACCCTTCATGTCGGCCGAAATTTGTCTTTCCCCTTTGGGTGAAGAGATCAAAAGGTCCGAGCAAAAGGAACATAATATTTTCGAGATGACAGCGGCCGAAACCGTTCTGTACGATTGCGGTTCCAAAGGAAATGAGCGTTTCCCCAAGCAGAATAAAATGTCTGCGTACAAGCCCTTGCTGGTAGAGGTCATCGATAGTGTTGAAAGTTATATTGCAGCCAAAAAGCTGCCCAATGTGTTTTATAATATTGAAATTAAGAGTAGCGAAGCAGGAGATGGTGTTTTTCATCCTTCCTTCGATATTTTTTCAGACATCGTTTACGGACTGTTGAAGTCTAAGCTTCCTTCTTTTAGATACACCATCCAGAGTTTCGATTTTAGAGTGCTCAAGTATTTCCATGAATCTTATGAAGAGGTCAAACTGGTAGCCCTGATAGAAAATACGAAAGGGGTGGAAGCGAACCTGGAAGCTTTGGGCTTTGTTCCTGAGGTTTACAGTCCATACCACATTTTACTCAATGAGAAAGCCGTGGCGCTGTGTCATGAGAAAGGAATGAAAGTGGTTCCCTGGACAGTAAATGACAGAAAACGCATGGAAAAATTGGTGGAGTGGGGAGTAGACGGTATCATTACAGATTACCCAAACCTGGCAAAGGGTTTAGACCGATGATTTTGGTCACTCAAGCAAAACATGCACTACTCGTTTTTTAGTAATAGATAAGTCTTTATTTTTGGTGTCCCTGAACGATGAAGCTGGTAGAAGTCAACGATAAGTCAACAGAAAAGCAATTCTTATTACTGCCAGTGAGGCTTTACAAGGATGAAAAGAATTGGATTCGTCCACTCGATAAAGACATCCGTGCCGTATTCAATCCTGAAAAGAATAAGAACTACCGACAGGGTAATGCCATTCGCTGGATATTGCTCGATGACAAAGGTCAGACCATAGGCCGTATAGCCGCTTTTTACATTAAGAAAGTTTCCGAAGCACAAGAGCAGCCCACCGGAGGTGTAGGCTTCTTTGAATGCATCAATGATCAGGCAGCCGCCTTTATGCTCTTCGATGCAGCCAAACAATGGCTGGAAGATTTAGGTATGGAAGCCATGGATGGCCCGGTCAACTTTGGTGACAGGAATAACTGGTGGGGTTTGCTGGTCGATGGCTTTCATAAGCCCAACTACCAAATGCCCTATAACTTGGCCTACTATCAGCAACTGTTCGAAGCCTATGGATTTCAGGAGTACTTCAGGCAGTTTACCTATAGAAGACCAATGGGTAGCCAGGTAGACTTTACTCCACGATTCTATGAAAAGGCAGAGGCCACGCTGGCCGATCCTGACTATGAGTTCAGGCACCTGACTAAAAAGGAATACGAAAAAGGTCACCTCTATTTTCTTGAGGTTTATAATAAGGCCTGGGCAGGGCATAGCGGTGTGAAACCGATGACCGAGCAGCAGGCTAAGGCTACTTTCAAAATGCTGAAGCCCATTGCTGATGTAAAGCTCTTATGGTTTGCTTTTTATAAAGGTGAACCTGCAGCCTTCTTCATTTCAATCCCTGAGCTCAATGAAATCTATCGTCACCTGAATGGGCAATGGAACCTGTGGAGCAAATTGAAATTCCTTTATCTGCTCAAGACAGGCGCATGCAAAACCGGATTAGGTATTGTGTTTGGCGTAGTGCCCGAACACCAGCGTAAAGGAGTAGAAGGCGGATTGGTAATCTCATTCGTTAAGAAAATGGCCTGGAAAGATGGCTTCCGCTACAACGATATTGAGATGAACTGGATTGGTGACTTCAATCCTAAAATGATGCGTGTAGTAGAACAGATCGGAGCCAAGGTTTACAAAACGCACATTACCTACAGAAAACTATTCGATGAAACCCGGGAGTTCAAAAGAGCTCCGATTATCCAATAATTATGAGTAAGAAATACGATGTCTATGGCGTGGGCAATGCCCTGGTTGACTTAGAGTTTAAAGTAAATGATCAGTTCCTGTACGATCACAGAGTGAAGAAGGGATTAATGACACTCGTAGATGAAGATACCCAGTTCAGATTGATCAATGCCATTAATCAGGGCGACCTGATCAGAAAGTCAGGTGGTTCAGCTGCCAACTCTGTCATCGCAGTTAGCCAGTTGGGCGGTTCATCGTTTTACTCATGTAAAGTCTCCAGCGATGAGTATGGCGACTTTTATCTCAAAGACATGAACGAGGCGGGTGTAGATACCAATCTCGATGGTAAGCAACGTGATGGAGGAATTACCGGAAAGTGTCTGGTGATGATTACCCCCGATGCTGAGCGCACCATGAATACCTTCCTTGGAGCTACCACAGATCTTTCGGTGCATGAAGTAGATGAAAGAGCCATCAAAGACTCTAAGTACGTTTACCTCGAAGGTTACCTGACTCCATCAGTTTCTGGTGTGGAGGCCATGAAGCTGGCCAAGAAAGTGGCCGAGGAAAACGGGGTGAAAACATCTATTACTCTATCAGATCCTTCTATTGTTCAGGGCTTCAAATCTCAATTTGAAGATGTAATAGGGGCTTCAGTAGATATGCTCTTCTGTAATGAAGATGAGGCCATGACTTATACCGGAACCAATAACCTCGATGATGCGCGCCAGGCCATGAAGAAGGAAGCACGCCAGTTTGCCATAACACAAGGTAAAAACGGAGCTATTATCTATGATGGTGATACCTTTATAGATATTGAACCTTATGCCGTTAAAGCAGTTGATACCAATGGGGCAGGCGATATGTTTGCAGGTGCATTTCTGTTCGGAATTACCAACGGAATGTCAATGGCTGCTGCAGGTAAATTAGCCAGTATGGCTAGTTCAAAGGTGGTTTCACAGTTTGGTCCCAGACTGAAAACACATGAGCTTCAGCGCATTCTTCATGAGCTAAAATAGCATCAAGGCTATCTTCCGCTCATCTGTACGTTAATCCATTAAACATATCGCTCATGTCAGGGCCATTTGCCCTTGCTTAATTGAGTTGCGATTTAACTAAAATAGAAATATGACTAGAAAAATTAGTTTTCTTCTCATGTTCGGTTTTGTGCTCCTGGGAGCCAAAGCGCAGAATATTGAATTCGAAGAATATGATCTGGATAATGGACTGCACGTCATTCTCCATCAAGACAATGGCACACCGATTGTGACGGTGTCTGTGCTCTATCATGTGGGTTCTAAAAATGAACCTCCCGGCCGAACCGGCTTTGCTCACTTCTTTGAGCACCTTATGTTTGAAGGCTCTCCCAATATCGAAAGAGGAGAGTATTTCGAGATCATTCAGGCTGCCGGTGGTACACTGAATGCCAATACTTCGAACGACAGAACTTTCTACTATCAGACCCTGCCTTCCAATCAGTTGGAGTTAGGCCTTTATATGGAGTCGGAAAGAATGCTGCATGCGGTAATTGACTCAACCGGAATTGCCACTCAGAAAGAAGTAGTGAAGGAAGAAAAAAGACTAAGAGTAGATAACCAGCCTTATGGGTCTATTCTGGAGAAGATGCTTGCCAATGCATATCAGGGTACGAACTACGAATGGGCACCTATTGGTAGTTTCGATGATATTGATGCGGCTACTGAGGCAGACTTCAAAGACTTCTACGAAACCTTCTATGTGCCGAACAATGCCACCCTCTCCATTGCCGGTGATATTGATATCAAAGAAACCAAAAAGCTGGTAGAAGCTTATTTCGGAGAAATCAAGAGAGGAACCAAAACAATTCCTCGTCCTGAAATTAAAGCGCCTAAGCAAGATAGTGCCATCACTGCTACTGTATTCGATAACATTCAGGTGCCTGCCGTGATTCAGGGGTACAGAATGCCACCTCAGGGAACTGATGATTACTATGCACTGCAAATGTTGACACAGCTCCTTTCCGGAGGTCAAAGTTCAAGATATCAGAAGGAATTGGTAGATGAGAAAGGAATGGCACTTGCCGTTCAGGCCATACCATTAGCTCTGGAAGATGGTGGTCTCTTTATCAACTTTGCCCTGCCTAATCAGGGGTATTCAACCGAAGACCTCGCAGCTGAAGTAGATAAACTGGTGGAGCAGGTGAAAACCGAAAAGGTAGGTGAAAGAGAATTCCAAAAGCTGAAAAACCAGATTGAAAGTAATTTCATCTCCGGTTATGGTTCAGTACAATCCATTGCCGAAAGTCTGGCCAATTACCATGTTTACTTCGGTAATGCCGAATTGATCAACACAGAAATTGAACGATACAGAAAAGTGACACGCGAAGACCTGATGCGTGTCGCTCAGAAATACCTGGTGCCTGAAAACAAAGTGGAGCTGACTTACCGACCGATGTCGGAAAAAGAAAAGCCTGAGGATACCAAAGTAAAAAAGGAAGGAGGAAATAGATAATGAAAAAGCTATTGACCATAGCATTGTGTTGCCTCTCTCTGGCAGCCACTGCACAAATAGACAGAACCAAATTACCAGAACCAGCTCCTGCTAAGGAAATAGAGATAGGAGACTACGAAAAGTTCACTCTGAAAAATGGATTGACAGTGATTCTGGTAGAAGATCATAAATTACCCACTTTGGGTTGGACACTCAGCTTCGATACCGGAGTAATTACTGAAGGAGACAAGGCAGGATATACCGGTATCTTCGGACAAGTGATGAGAGCCGGAACGGCCAGCAAGTCAAAAGAAGTGCTCAACGAAGAAATCGACTTTATGGGAGCTTCCCTTAATGTAGGTTCATCTTCCATTAGTGCCTTCTCACTTTCCAGATATAAGGAAGACATTCTGGGAATGATGACGGATGTGCTTTTCAATCCCGCCTTCCCGCAAGATGAGTTCGACAGGGCCATTGAGCAGTCGCTGACCGGAATTAAACAGTCAATGGATAATCCTGATGCCATTGCCGGTAATATCAGCGGTATTGTCAACTATGGTAAAGACCATGTTTTCGGTGAAATCGTAACAGAGGAAACCATCAAGAACATTACCATGGAAGACCTGAAGCAACATTATGCCAGGTACTTCAAACCAAACATTGCCTACCTCGTGATTGTAGGTGATATCAAAAAGTCTGAAGCTCAGAAGCTGGTAAAAGATTACTTCGGTGACTGGAAAGCAGGAGATGTTCAAAAAGAAACCTTCTCTCAGCCAGAGCCTGTAAGCGAAACATCAATTGCTTTTGTAGACAGACCCTCTTCGGTACAATCGGTGATCAATATAACTTATCCAATTGATAACAAACCGGGTAGCGCTGATGTAGTGAAGCTTTCTCTTCTGAACCAGATTCTTGGTGGTGGAGGCCTTTCTACCCGATTGAACATGAACCTGAGAGAAGACAAAGGTTATACTTATGGCGCAAACTCCAGCATAGGAACCAGCAGATACAGTGCTACATTCAGTGCAGGTGCCAGCGTTAGAAATGAGGTCACTGATAGTGCTCTTGTACAATTCATGTACGAGCTCAATAAGATTGCCACCGAGTTGGTTACTGAAGAGGAATTTGAATTAGCCAAGAACTCCGCCAAGGGTTCATTTGCCAGATCGCTGGAAGGTCGTGGAACCGTAGCCAGCTTTGCCTTGAATACCCAACTCAATAATCTTCCAGAAGACTATTATGCCACCTATTTGAAGAGGGTAGATGCCGTTACCAGAGAAGATTTGCTCGATGTAGCTAAAAGATACATTCGACCAGACCAGGCTAATATTGTAGTGGTAGGTAAGGCAGAAGAAGTAGCCCCTAAACTCAAGCAGTTTGGACCTATTACCTACTATGATGCCTATGGTAATCAGGTGGATGTTGAAGCTGCAAAAGCAGCCGTGGCCAATGTTGACCCCTTTGCCATAATCAACAATTACATCGAAGCCGTAGGTGGAGCAGAAAAGATAAAGGCCATTACTGATATGACCACTACTTCAAAGGCTACAATTCAAGGACAGCAGATTTCTATTGTCGTTAAGAAAAAGGGCAATAGCATGCTGAAGCAGTCGATCGGAATAGCCGGAATGACTCTCCAGGAATTAGTTTTCAATGATGGTAGTGCAAAGATGAGCGTCCAGGGTCAATCGCAGGAAATTCCCGCGGGCCCTCAGTTGGAAGCCATTAAGACCGATGCAGTAATATTTCCGGAGCTCTATTATAAAGAGATGGGATATGAGTTGACCGTAAAAGGCATTAGTCAGGTATCAGGAGAAGATGCATATGAATTAGTAGTGAAGCCCGGAGACGCTCCAAGCTTTACCCAATTCTTTAGTGTGGAGTCTGGTTTGTTGCTTAAAGAGCAATCAGTACAAGGAGGTAATGAAATTACGGAGTATACCGAAGTAAATGGAATCAAGATGCCTTCCAAAATGATGCTCAGCTTACCAGGTATGGGAAGTGTTGAAGCAACTGTTGAGATTCAAATCAACTCTGGGATTGAGGATTCTGAATTTAACTAATCAATCAATACAGTTAAGATATGAGGCTGTCAGTCTATTAAAGGCTGACAGCCTTTTTATTATAATTCAAGCCACCCCTTCAGTAAACCGTTCGGTTCAGACTTCAGGTCTACCCGATAGATATTAAAGAAAGAGGCATCACCAGCATCCAGCCTGATCTCCTTACTTACGCCCATACGGTTCAGTTTTAGAGTCACCGTTTGAACGTCAGGGAATTGCTCAGAGAGAGCCACCCCATTCACACTTTCGATCATATCGCCAAGAGAAAGCATCTCTTCAGCAGGAGAGTCAGGGGCAATCATAACCACCTTTCCTTCATTCAGTCTAAGGCCAAATAACCTTTCTTCCGGTTTTTCAGCAGCAGCCAACCCAAAGCTCAGCCCAAAGCTTTCCAGTAGTCTCTTTAGATAATTATCTAAACTATTCACGCCATGTATAACTTCCTCAAAGTACAAGCTAAGGTCATCGCCAAACACATCTTCAGCAGCCTGGCGGTAATCCTCCAGGTTGTAACCACTTAGGTCTTCGCCATGGCGTTGCCACATCAGGCGCATGACATCGTCAAGCGACTTTTCATTATCGAACTTCAGGCGAATGCTTAAGTCCAGGATCAATGCAGCCAGGGCGCCCTCATTATAAATAGAAACCTTTCTGCCCGGAATACCAGGCTCGTAGCCATCCAGCCACAAGTCAAAAGAAGAATCTGCAACCGAGTAATGCTTTCTGCCCTCATTTTCAAAATGCCTTTTCAACAGCTTATTCAACTCAGATAAGTACTCCTCCAGAGAAAAGACCCCCGAACGCATCAGAAATAAGTCACCATAGTAAGTTGTAACACCCTCAGTGACAAAACCCGTCTGGTGATAGTTTTCCCCCTGAAAATCATACGGAGTCATTTCCTTCGGCCTGAGTCTGATCACGTTCCAGGTATGGAAAAGCTCATGAGAGCTCACACCCAGCAACTCCTTATATAATTCCCTTTCCCCCAGATTAGAAGAAGGTCCCAGACAGATCACAGTAGAATTCCAGTGCTCAACACCATGATAAGCCTTGTATGGCAGGCTCTGAATAAGAAAATGGTAATGTTTAGCCGGGAAACCGTTCATTACCTCCAGTTGCTTTACAGTAAAACCCTCGAAGTCCTTAATCAGTATTTCGTCAGACTGAGGTACATTACCCTGAATATGAACATAGAACTCAATGCCATCCACCTCATACTTAACCGTTCTCAAACCCGCACTCGCAAACACAGGACTGTCCACCAGTTGAAAGTAAGACTTAGCCTTGAGCCCATGTTCACCATCTGGTTGAAGTCCCGATGCTATGCGGTAATTTTCTGGTAAATCAAATTCCAGATGCACCTCGTTATACATCTGTTCCGGGCAGTACAAGCAGCAGTTTACCGGATTAACATAAACTTGCTCATCATCCAGCCAGCTATTCCCCGCATCCATTAAACCCGCATAATATTCATAGGTGACTACAATCGAAGAATTTCCCTCGAGTGAAACCAACCAGCGGCTTTTGGTCAGCTTTTGATAAGAGAGTGTTTCACCCGAAGCATCTGTTACTTTCAGGTTTCTGATTCTTTTGGGGAAGTTCTGGATTTCGTAACGGCCTGGTCTCCATACAGGTAGTTCCAATACAGCAGAGTCTCCATTCAATGAATCGAGCTCAAAGCTAAACTTTAAGAAATGGGTGAGAGGCTTGGTATAACTTATTTTGTAATTTGGCATCGCTAATCTTTTCTACAACAATTTTAAACAGAGGTTGGCAAATAAAAAAAGACTATCTATCTTTGCAGTCCTTTTGCAATTAGACGCAGTAGAAAATGAAAAGAACATTCCAACCTTCGAAGAGAAAAAGAAGAAATAAGCACGGTTTCAGAGCTAAAATGGAGACTCCGGGAGGAAGAAGAGTATTGGCTAGCAGAAGAGCTAAAGGTCGTCACAAACTGACCGTGTCTGACGAAAGAAGACACAAAGCCTAATTCTTGCGCGGAGGTTTATTATCTTAACCTCGTGACAGAAACCGCTAACTCGGATTTGAAATATACTTTCCCTAAGTCGGAAAGACTACATAGTAAAAAACTGATTGAGGAGCTTTTTAACGAAGGCTCCTATTTTTATTTATACCCATTCAGGGTCACCTATTTGTTTAAAGATGACCTGCCCGAAGCTCCGCAGGTCATGTTCTCGGTTTCAAAAAGGAAGTTTAAGTCTGCAGTGCACCGAAACCGGATCAAGCGGCTGATGCGCGAAGCCTATCGCCTCAATAAGCATGATGTGGATTTATCCAGATGTCTTATCGGAGTAGTCTACACATCTGATGATATGCCTGCCTTTAGTTTTGTGGAGAAGAAGCTTAAAAAGGCACTCAACAAGCTAAGTCAGCTTTAAATCATTCTCATTGATATCCCCATTTTGAAAAAGCTTTTTTCAAAATGATAAGCATTTGCCTCAAAAATAGCCTCTGAGGGCCGTTTTGGCCGCTGGAATGGTATTTGAACTTTAGATAAGCGAACATTTAAAATCTAAACTCAGATACATATTATGAACAATACAGCAAAAATAATTACAGGAGTAGTAGCAGGTGCAGCAGCAGGAGCATTAACAGGAATTTTGTTAGCTCCCGATAGTGGTAAAAACACAAGAAAGAAAATTGTAGACGGCACCAACGAACTCGTAGATAACCTCAAAGAAGAAGTAGAAGAAAAGACAGGCGTTGCTAAGGAGAAATACAATCATTCTCTGGAGCAGGCAGCGAACTCAACCAAAAACGGTGTCGACAAAGCAAAAGAAAAATTAAGCTTGTCATAGACTCAGACTAAATAGACTGTTGTGAACCCTTGGCGGATGTCAGGGGTTTTTGCTTTTTAGACCATATACAGGAAAAACATTTCATTAAGGAACATGAACCGTTATCTTCCGTTTTATTGCTAAACTAATACCATGGCTATGAAAAAGGTGCTCCTAGGTGGATTGATCGTGGTGCTTGTTGCGAGTGCTGCCACATTGCGACAAAACGATAAGTATTTCGAAATACTTAAGAACCTCGACATTTTCGCCACCATGTATAAGGAAGTCAATGCCAACTATGTTGACGACCTCAACCCTAATACACTGATGCGTACCGGTATCGATGCGATGCTCACTTCGCTAGATCCTTACACCGTGTACTATTCTGAAGATCAGATTGAAGATGTGCGAACCGAAAACACAGGCCAGTTTGGCGGCATAGGAGCCATCATAGGAGAAAGAAATGGTGGGCAGGTAACCGTTGTCCTACCCAATAAAGGCTATCCGGCAGAAAAGGCAGGACTTAAAAGAGGAGATGTAATTCTCGAAATAGATGGGATAGATGTATCTAACGATTATGATAAGGCCGGGCTCTACCTGCGGGGGCAGACAGCTTCTTCGATAAAAATCAAAATCGATCGTCCGGGCCAGGGGCCAATGGATTTTGATGTTGAATTTGAAAGAATTGAATTACCAAATGTGCCTTACAGCGGTATGGTCAACGATCAGGTAGGCTATATCAAATTGACCGGCTTTAGAGAAGATGCAGGCAAAGAAGTAAGAAATGCCCTGAGAGATTTGAAGAAAGAAGGAGCTACCAGTGTTATTCTGGACCTTCGCGACAATGGGGGAGGCTTGTTGAATGAGGCTGTCAATATCTCCAACATCTTCTTAGATAAGGGTGAATTAGTGGTGACTACCAAAGGCAAGCTCGATGAGATGAATGCCACATACAAGACACTCAATGCCGCTACAGATACTGATATTCCGCTGGCCGTTTTAATCAATAGCTCAAGTGCCTCAGCCTCTGAAATTGTGGCAGGTGTAATGCAGGATTATGACCGGGGAGTTTTGATCGGTCGAAAGTCTTATGGAAAAGGCCTGGTGCAACGTACACTTCCGCTTTCCTATAATTCACAGATGAAGGTGACCATTGCCAAATACTACACGCCAAGCGGCAGATGTATTCAGGCCATAGATTATAGTACCAGAAATGCAGATGGTTCGGTCGGAAAAATTGCCGACTCCCTAAAGACCGCCTTCAAGACGAATAACGGAAGGCTGGTTTACGATGGTGGAGGGATAGATCCCGACTTTGATGTGAACAGGATGCGCTTTTCTCCGGTAGCTATTGGTCTCCTGAGTGAAGACCTGATTTTCCGCTTTGGAAATGAATATCAGGCGCAGGTCGGAGAAATTGAAGATGCTGCAACCTATCAGGTTTCTGAGGAAGTATATAATGCATTTAAGACCTGGGTAGCCGACAAAGAATTTACTTACAGCCATCCTCTTCACGATGAAATAGAATCACTTAAGCGTGCTGCTGATGAAGCCGGAGAGCTTTCCAAAATAGCTGAGCAGCTGGACATATTAGAAAAATCATTGGCGAAAGATGTATCGGCAGACTTAGACAAGGCGAAAGAAGAAATCATGTTTTTGCTGAAAGAAGAGTTTGTTATCAGGCAATTCTTTGAGCCGG
>NZ_OZ244204.1:3447500-4664630 GCF_965216855.1 Roseivirga sp.
GAAACATCTAAGTACCCGGAGGAAGAGAAAACAATAGTGATTCCGTTAGTAGTGGCGAGCGGACGCGGAATAGCCCAAACCACCTAGGTTACGGCCTGGGTGGGGTTGTAGGACTGCGATATCTTAACAAAAATGAACTGGAACGGTCTGGGAAGGCCGGTCATAGAAGGTGAGAACCCTGTACAGGCAAGTTTTTGAGCGGTAGCAGTATCCTGAGTAGGGCGGGACAGGTGAAATCCCGTTTGAATCTACCGGCACCATCCGGTAAGGCTAAATACTCCTGAGAGACCGATAGTGAACCAGTACCGTGAGGGAAAGGTGAAAAGTACCGTGAATAACGGGGTGAAATAGAACCTGAAACCATACGCTTACAAGCGGTTGGAGCCCAATAATTGGGTGACAGCGTGCCTTTTGCATAATGAGCCTACGAGTTACTCCTCACTGGCAAGGTTAAGTCCTTAAAGGGATGCAGCCGGAGCGAAAGCGAGTCTGAATAGGGCGTTGAGTCAGTGGGGGTAGACGCGAAACCTTGTGATCTACCCATGGCCAGGTTGAAGTGCCGGTAACACGGCATGGAGGACCGAACCAGTTGACGTTGAAAAGTCTTTGGATGAGCTGTGGGTAGGGGTGAAAGGCCAATCAAACTGGGAAATAGCTCGTACTCCCCGAAATGCTTTTAGGAGCAGCGTGCGGGTTGAGTCTGTTAGAGGTAGAGCTACCAATAGGACTAGGGGGAGTCAAATCCTACCAAATCCTGATGAACTCCGAATGCTAACAGATATACCGTGCAGTGAGGGCAAGGGTGCTAAGGTCCTTGTCCGAGAGGGAAAGAACCCAGACCTTCAGCTAAGGTCCCTAAATCTATACTAAGTTGAACTAAGGCGGTTCAGTTGCTTAGACAGCCAGGATGTTGGCTTGGAAGCAGCCATTCATTTAAAGAGTGCGTAACAGCTCACTGGTCGAGCGACAGAGCATCGATGATGATCGGGCATCAAGTATAGTACCGAAGCTAAGGCAGTATTTAATACTGGGTAGGGGAGCATTCTATCTGCGGAGAAGCAGCCTGGTAATGGGCTGTGGAGCGTATAGAAAAGCAAATGTAGGCATAAGTAACGATAAGGCGGGTGAGAAACCCGCCCACCGATAGACTAAGGTTTCCTGATCAACGCTAATCGGATCAGGGTTAGTCGGGACCTAAGGCGAACCCGAAGGGGGTAGTCGATGGACAATTGGTTAATATTCCAATACTACCGTATACAGCGATGGGGTGACGGAGTAGTGAAAGGCCCGCGAACTGACGGAATAGTTCGTTAAAGGGAGTAGGTATTGGTTTGGTAGGCAAATCCGCCAGACTAGCTGAACCTGATAGTACCACAATGCTTCGGCAGCGTGGATAGTGGCCCTAATCAGACTTCCAAGAAAAACCTCTAAGTAATGTATATGGTACCCGTACCGTAAACCGACACAGGTAGTCAAGGAGAGAATCCTAAGGTGCTCGAGTGATCCGTGGCTAAGGAACTAGGCAAAATGGCCCTGTAACTTCGGGAGAAGGGGCGCCTCCTCATTTTCGGATGAGAGGCCGCAGTGAAAAGGCCCAGGCGACTGTTTAGCAAAAACACATGGCTTTGCGAAATCGAAAGATAAAGTATAAGGCCTGACACCTGCCCGGTGCTGGAAGGTTAAGGGGGGGCGTTATCGTAAGAGAAGCGCTGAACTGAAGCCCCAGTAAACGGCGGCCGTAACTATAACGGTCCTAAGGTAGCGAAATTCCTTGTCGGGTAAGTTCCGACCTGCACGAATGGTGTAACGATCTGGGCACTGTCTCAGCCACGAGCTCGGTGAAATTGTAGTAGCGGTGAAGATGCCGCTTACCCGCAACGGGACGAAAAGACCCCATGAACCTTTACTATAGCTTCACATTGGTATTGGGTAAATGATGTGTAGGATAGGCGGGAGACTATGAAGGCGTGTCGCTAGGCATGTTGGAGTCGTTGGTGAAATACCGCCCTTTATTTATCTGATGCCTAATCCCTGAATTGGGAGACAGTGTGTGGTGGGTAGTTTGACTGGGGTGGTCGCCTCCAAAAGAGTAACGGAGGCTTTCAAAGGTACCCTCAGCACGCTTGGTAACCGTGCGCAGAGTGCAATAGCATAAGGGTGCTTGACTGTGAGGCCTACAAGCCGATCAGGGTCGAAAGACGGATATAGTGATCCGGTGGTTCCGCATGGAAGGGCCATCGCTCAAAGGATAAAAGGTACTCTGGGGATAACAGGCTGATCTCCCCCAAGAGCTCACATCGACGGGGAGGTTTGGCACCTCGATGTCGGCTCGTCACATCCTGGGGCTGGAGAAGGTCCCAAGGGTTGGGCTGTTCGCCCATTAAAGTGGCACGCGAGCTGGGTTCAGAACGTCGTGAGACAGTTCGGTCTCTATCTGTTGTGGGCGTTGGAAGTTTGCGAGGACCTGACTTTAGTACGAGAGGACCGAGTTGGACTAACCGCTGGTGTACCAGTTGTGCCGCCAGGTGCATTGCTGGGTAGCTACGTTAGGAAGAGATAAGCGCTGAAAGCATCTAAGTGCGAAACTCACCTCAAGATGAGACTTCCTTTAAGGGGCGTTATAGATGATGACGTTGATAGGCTGCAGGTGTAAAGGCAGAAATGTCATAGCTGAGCAGTACTAATTACCCGAATACTTTCCGTTAGAGCCCCGGGTTTAATACCTGGGGCCCGTAAACCCTCTTGTGTGATACTCTTACAATTAATATGTCATAAAATATTTAAGATTTTATGGTGATTATAGCGGTGGGGTCCACCTCTTTCCATTCCGAACAGAGAAGTTAAGCCCACTGGCGCTGATGGTACTGCCTTTACCGGTGGGAGAGTAAGTAGTCGCCAACTTTATTTAACCAAAGGTCATCCCTCATAAGATGACCTTTTTGCGTTTATAGGGGTTGAGGTTTATTCGATCTGAATAAAAGCAGAGGTTGTCTGGATGAAGATCTTAAGCTCCGGCAATAGAAGCAGTCAAATCTTCAAAACGAAGATATTGATTGGTGGTCTCCAGGATATCTTGCTGGCTGACTGATCTAATCTGATCAATATAGTTAAGGTAGAAGTCAAGGGTAAGAGACTGGGTGTTCAACGTTTTGAACTTAGTAATAGCCGCAAAAGGAGAGCTGAAGGAGTTGACGAAAGTACCTATTATGTAACTCTTCACGGTATCTAATTCTCCAGCAGGAACCGGTTTACTGGCCAGCAGGTCTAACTCTTTCTTAATTTCATTAATAGTTTCCTCTTCGTTCTCTCCTTTAACATCAGTTGATATAAGGAAGTATCCTGTTTGATTTAAGGGGTATATAGAGGAATATATTCCATAGGTGAAGCCTTTATCTTCCCTGATGTTCTTCATTAACCTGGAGCCAAAGAAACCGCCCAGAACCTCATTGGTCACGATGAACTTAAAGTAGTCAGGGTGAGTTCGGTTGAAGAGCGTGCGGCCATATTTGATAGAACTTTGGATAAACTTGCCGTTCCTGTGCTCAATGTTCCTACCAGAATGAATGGGGAGGTGAATGGTCTCACTACCATTATCTGAAGGGGAGCCAAATAGCTCCTCAATGATAGTTACGGCATCAGCCGGAATATCTCCTGACAGATATATGTCGAAATTCTTTATATATGTGTGAATAGCTTTGATTTGCTCAATACTACACTGTTCGATATCGTTTTGGATGAGGGAATACCCATAGGGATGTGCACCAAATAGTGCTTTCCTTAGGTTAACTGAAGAGATGTATGATCCTTTTTCCAGATTCATACTCAGCTTATTCTTCTCTTTCTCTTTAACTGTTTCGAAGGATGCCTGGGTAAATGCAGGTTCGTAAAGCATTTCAGCCATGATGGCCGCATTCTCTTTGAAGAACTTCTTGAGTCCGTAGATGGCAAAGGTAGAATGATCGAAACCAGGAGAGATCTCCAGAAAGCTTCCCAATGAATCTATATATTCAGAAACCTGATGGCCAGTCCTATTCACGGTGCCTTCATTCAGCATTTTCATGCTCAGTTGAACCTCTGCTCCATTACTCGCATGGATGTAGCCTCCTTGATTAACCAGGTCAATTTTAAAGGCATTGGTACCCTGTTCGCGATGAATGTATAACCTTCTTCCGCCTGACAGGATATGAGACTCAACTTCTGGTAGGCTGATATTACTTATTTGGTGTATGGCAGGAGCCTGGGTTCTGTCAAGCATTCCTAGTTGGACTCGCTTTTGGTAAAGTTGAATATAGCTCCGAATCGTAAGGTCTCGGCCAATGGATGTTCCTGTAATTGTGGAACAAGGTATGAGAAATTAAACTCCAGCTTTTCCAGTTTGAAGCCTAATCCCATGGTGAAGTATTTTCTATTGCCCTTATTAATATGCTCGTAGAAATAACCAGCTCTTACAGCAAACTTTTCCTGGTATTCATACTCCGCACCAAAAGAGATCATAACTTCTTGAAGTTCCTCTTTAAAGCCACCTGGAGCATCTCCGAAAGAACCGAACATGCCTTCCAATAAACCTTTATCTCTGTGTGAACCATCAGGTTGTGGTGTTGGCACCATCAATTTATTCAGGTCTAAGGCCAGAGTGATTTTATTGTATGGGTCTAAAAACGAAGAAAGAGCACTACCAATTCTCAGGTTGGTAGGAATGAAGTCCTCTTCATCGGCACTATTGTATGAGATCTTTGAACCAATATTGGTAATGGTTGCTCCCAGTGCCAACAGCGATTGCTTATTGAATACGGTGATTTCCTTGTTGTGGTAAATACCAATGTCAGCAGCGATACTTGTGCCTGGTTTAGGGTCCGTTACCGGGCTGGTAGTAATATTACCAGAGAGGTTAGATAAGATATATCTACCAGATACTCCAATACTGAGATTGTCACTTAATTTTCTTGAATAAGAGGCTGAGAAGGCAAATTCACGGGGAGTGAAACTTCCTATCGGTTGCCCGGCACCATTGGTTAACTCAATATCGCCAAGATTGAAATAAGTTAATGCCGCACCAAATGCCTGCTCATCGTCTATTTTCTTGAAGCCCGACAAGTAGGAAATCGACATGTCATCCACATACTTTTTCAACCATGGGGTAAAGGTTAAGCCTAAACCTGAGTTCTGATTGATGAAAGTGAGTTTAGCAGGGTTCCAGAAAGTAGCATTCAAATCTGGTGTAGTAGCTACACCAACATCTCCCATACCGGCTGACTTTGGGTCTGGCGCTATAGTTAAGAAAGGAACAGCAGTTGCTATTACGTTTCGTTCTGTATCCTGACCGCTAATGGTTCCCGAGTTTTGGGCAAATGCGTTAATCGAAAAATAGGAAAATATAATGCTGAAGATAATGAGCCTATTTCGCATGTATTTTTTGTTCAAAGATAGTACTATATAGTTAATTCGAAATTATCAGTTTTCTGCGTACTAAGTCGCTTTTTCCTGAGGTATTTGATATTATTCTGAATGTATAGAAATAAATTCCTGCTTCAAGTTTTTGTCCTTCATGGTTTTTTCCATCCCAATTAACCACCACGGTTTCTTCCGCACTTAATATTTCCCCACTTAAATTCTGTACTATTTGACCACGAGTATTGAGGATTTCCACATTGAGTTCAAGGTTTTCTCCTTCCAGCTCATGTGTAACACTAAAGAAGGTTTCATCTATAAACGGGTTAGGGTAGCTTTTTATTTCTGTGATGAATGAAGTTTTCTGTTCAACGGTAAACTCAACTGATGATGTGCCTGAGTTGCCATAAATATCTCTGGCCGTCACCGTAATTTGGTTTATTCCTGCCGGGAGTTCATCCAATTGAATTTCGGCCATGCCTTTGGTGAAGTCATCTACCTCAGTATAATAAAAGTCATTGAGGTTAATGCTCATACTATCATTAAGTATCAATGTTAAATTTTGTCCAAGTACAGCATCGGAGATATTGATACCACTTTGATCAGAAAGTTTGATGATCGCCTTTACCTGATTGTCATATGTGCCGGATATCTCTGAAGTAGTATCATTAAGGAATATTCTCACTGTAGGGGGCAAAGGGTCTTGTGATGCGGATTCATAGGTTCCACCCAATGTAAAGTCCAATGAACTGCCTAATGCTTCTGAGGAGAGGTCGCTTTCCGTGGCATAGACAAGCATTTTTCCAGCGCCAAAAGCGTAGTCGATATTCTTGGGTACGATAAACTGTAATTCAAATTCTCCCTGATTTACAGATGCCCTGCCTCTAAAAAGCACTCTGTCTCTTTCATTGAAGGAGAAGGGATCATTATCCGAACCTCTGGTGGTTTTATCCTGACTTTTATCGAACAGATTGAAGGTAATTTCTCCATCGAAACTGCTATCTGATTGACCGTTGGATTTAATATTCCCCACAATGGTTACCGGCTGAAGAGCTCTGAGTGTATCATCTGTTGTTGGCATATTGCCATTAATACTGGTGATTTCTATTTCTTTTTCCGGATAAGCTAATTTCATACTGGGGTCGCCCAGTAGTATGAAGTTGCGATTCAGGCTTCCTTGAAGCGAGTTGTTTTTGGTGAACTTGATGACATCTCCCAGTCTCTGGTATTCGCCATTTTCCTGCTTCAGCATGGTGCCATAAAGTGCTTCGTTCAAGCGATAATTCGTACTAGAGAATACGGGCCTTGCGGTGGTGAGCAATCCAATGGCTCCTCCTGCGCTTTTGAACATTAGTCTTTCTGCACCTGATTCGGTGGTAGGGTCGTCATTTCGTCCAAACTCACAGGTAGCTGTGATGAGAAAAGGAAGTTTATAGGGGTTTCTCCATTCCTCCATCAGGTCGAAAGTCAAAATTCTCTCCTGCATCCATCCGAATTCGGCACCATGCCCGGTGAAATTGATGATGAGACGGCCTTCATTAACAGCATCAATAAGTGCCTGTTCTGCTGATTCAGAGAATTCTCCATTTGGAGTTCTTTCCTGCTCAAATGAGTCAAGGTAGAGTTTCCTTACCTGAAACTGTTGGTGGGTAGTGTCTACCAGTGTGGCCAGCTGATCTGCATCGCGTTGATGAATGTTTCTATCTCCATCGTCTGCCACAAACATGATTCTGCTCTTCCAATCACCCAGAGTGTTTGGATCAGTTTCGTAAAGAATGATTTTATCGACTGCTTTTTTGGCCTGTTCAGTGTCTTTGGCAGGAATTCTCCCGACTCCGACATCCATTAAGTGGTCGCCCGCAGAAGTTTCTTCCCAGGATCCCTCATATGGATCCAGAAAGGCAAAGTAATCATCAGATGAAAATGTGAGCAATGGGTGGATAGAGTTTCTGGACTCATAAGTGGGTACCAGGTTGGTGTTATTTTCAATTCTGTCCTTATAGTCGAATGACCCTTTGCCGAAAAGCAGCACGTACCTGAGCCTGCCGCTTTGATCATACTTGTGCTTAATGAAGTCCCTGATGGCTGTTATGTCCTGGCGTCCACTGCTGAACTCATTATAAATCTCCTGAGTCGTGGCTACCAGCGTAGATATTCCATCATTTGATGTCCTGAAGTTAGCGAGTCTTTGAGCCTCACTTTTGAGACTGCTGTGGGTGATAATGACAAAATCAACATCTGAACTTCCTCTTAAATTTTGATTGCTGATTTCAGAGAATACTTGGGGCTCAGGAAGCTGGTCAGGGTCAAAGGCCAGAAACTCTCTATAGTTTTGGCTGAAGGCTCCGAATGATATCTTGTTGCCATTGAGAGTGTATTCCTGGTTGATCACCTCACTAGGGTTGGTAATATCCCAAATGGTCAGGTTAGTGGATGTGCTGTTTAACTGATAAGTAGAGATGCCTTGATTGGCAGGAGGGTATCTCAGTTTGAGTAAGCCGCCATTTGTTGCAGGTTCAATAGGTAAGTCGATCAGGTATTTGTTCAAATAGGTGACAGAACTATTGGCTCCATTCTGATCAAATATGAATTCAATGTCAATATTACTGGTGCCTACCTGGTCAGTGCCAATTTCTAAGGTAGCTGTCTGAATGTTCCCTTTAACAGCATATTGAGAATTGGGTATGGTCTGAAAATTAAGTTCACCAATGAGATTATTATTTAGGTTGACATCCAGGCTGGTTTCTACATAGGCTTGGGTAACAAATTCTGATGTGATCTTAATGGAACCATTGCCAGCTAGTGATTCTGCCTGATGCTGAAAATCAATGCTATTAATCGCATTCAATTGCTCTCCCAGCCACTCCCTCCCGGAGGAAAGCAGATTAACCTCGTCAGATTCATGAGCAATCAGTTGACGGGATACATTGATCAGAGGGTGGTCATTTCCAAGGTTAGGACTGTTTTGTATGCGTAGTCCCGGGCTGTCTTTAATGGTGAGGAAATAATAAATAGTGTCAGAATAAAGATTCTTAATCACATCAAATCGGTCTTCGTCTGAATTGTATTCGGTCTGATTAATTTCATCTACCAGAAACAGGAGGAAGTCATTTTCACCAAAGACCCCATCAGCTTCACCAGAGACGACTATGGGGTTTTCAATAAGGTCAATTGGGCGGGACTCTTCCGAACTTTGAGGCAGCATACCACCAGGGTTTCCATAAATAGTCAGGTTTCGTGGATCAATGTCAGAGGGTTCCCATCCCATGTCACGTAGAGTATTCCAGTTGATACGATATGCTCCAGGCTCAGTAAACGCCATCTTAAGCCACTTGCCTTCACTCAATACTGACCTTTCCTGTCCCTTAAGTAAACAGGGCAGTAAAAGAATGATGGTGATGAGAAGATTAAGGCGTTTCAAGATATGATTACGACAATTTACTAACGACAAACCCTATTCCATGGTGTTTTGTGGCTGTCTAAAATTAATAATAATTGACAGCAAGAGGTAGAGCATCATAATCCAGGGAGCTGAATCATAGCCCATAAACACAACCAATAACAGAGACACTATGAGCAGTGCGTATTTCTCCCAGTTTTTGGCCAAACTCAAACCTTCGAATTTAAGGGAGATCATTCTTAGCGGTGAAACCATCAGGTAAGAAAAAAACACGGCTATGATTATGGCTATGTAGGGCATCTGAGCCAATGACTGACCGAAATAACTATCTCCTGTCCAGATAATGATCGGCAGCGTGGAAGCAAATAGTCCATGAGCTGTTGTGGAGATACCTTTGAAAGATGTTTTTTGATCTTCGGAAATATTGAATACAGCGAGCCTGATGGCTGAACAAACTGGAACCAGCAGTATCAGAAGTCCCCAGCCTTCCATTTCAAAGATGGATGCATAGATGAAGGTGGGTAGTACACCGAAGGTGATCAGGTCAGCCAATGAATCCAATTGAACTCCCAGCCTGGAAGAAACTTTTAAGGCCCTGGCCACTGCGCCATCCAGCAGGTCAAAAAAGGCTGCCAGGAAAACATAATAATGCACTTTTGGCTCATCACCCCCATTGCTGAGAATGACTTGCTGAATAGCCAGTACTCCCAGTGTCAGATTACTGAGTGTGAACAGGTTGGGAATATTTCTTTTGATCCAATTCATGCTACTTTACAGAACGGATTGTATTTCTTTTCATAGCCAATAGTAGTTTCTCCTCCATGACCAGGATAGACCACCGTATCATTGGGCAAGGTGAAAAACTCTGTTCTGATACTGTTAATTAATGTATCGAAGTCACCACCAGGCAAGTCGGTTCTACCGATGCTCTCTCTGAAGAGCACATCACCCCCCAGAACAAACCCTTCGGTTTCATGATAGAAGGCGATATGTCCCGGAGCATGTCCGGGTACAAAAAGCACTTTTAATTGGCTGCTCCCGATTGTAATATATTCACCTTCTTTCATCAGTACATCCGGCTCTACCGCAGTATACTTTTGAAAGCCATAGCTGGGTGCGTAGGCGGCAACACTTCTTAGTGTTTCCTGATCGTGTTCACCGATCCAAAGAGGAATGTTAAAATGATTCTTTACGAAAGCATTACCAAGCACATGATCGATGTGTCCATGTGTGCTTAGTATTTTTTCAACTTCCAGGCCTTCTTTTTGAACGAATTCAACCAGTTCTTTTTCTTCGGCAGGGTCATAGCAACCCGGATCAATGATTGCTGCTTTTCCCTGGTCATATACCACATAGGTGTTCTCCATGAAGGGGTTGAAAGTGAAAGTCTTTATCTGCATTGATTTCGCTCTTTTTGGAAGGTCTAAATTTCAAGGAATATTCACGAGTATCAAAAATACTTCAATAATTTCACACCATGAGAGTAGACTGTCTCATTGTAGGCGCAGGAATAGCCGGTACTGTACTGGCAGATCATCTAATCAAGGCGGGGAAGAAAGTGATGATTCTGGATGATTCCGCATTGCCCAACTCATCACGTGTTGCAGGAGGGCTTTACAATCCGATTACCGGAAGAAAGATGGTGAAGACCTGGAATGGAGATGCTTTGTTCGACTACCTCATTCCCTACTATAAAGGTCTTGAGTCTGACCTGAGTGCAAAGTTTCTGTACGATGTTCCGATCTACCGGCCATTCTTTTCCATCGAAGAGCAGAATGAGTGGATGGCTAAAAGTGCCGAATCGTTCTATGCCCCTTACGTAAAGGAGGTCAAAACAAGACCACAATGGCCAGATGAAGTTCAGAATCCTCATGGAGGTTTACTTTTAGATAAGTCAGGATACCTGGATACCGCAACCTTTCTCGATAGCTACAGAGAGAAACTGAGACAAGAAGGACAATTGATAGAAGAGAGATTCAATAGTGATCTGCTGGTGAAAAAGGAAACCGCCTGGCGATATGGGGCTATTGAATGTGAGCAGCTAATATTCTGTGACGGTAGGTTGGCCCTTGAGAATTCTTTTTTCTCCTGGCTACCCTTTAATCTGGTGAAAGGGGAGTTGCTTTTTCTAAAAACCAACGTTATGCCAAGGGTAATTTACAACAGAGGTGTATTTGTTATACCCCTTGGCAATGGAATGTGTAAGTGTGGCTCTACTTATGATCACACGGACTTAAATGAAATTCCAACCAAAAAGGCTCGAAATGAGTTATTAGAAAGGGTGAAAAAGCTGATCAATTTTGATTTTGAAATTGTTCATCAAAAGGCTGGTGTCAGACCAGCGACAAGAGACAGAAAACCATTTATAGGAGAGCATCCCAAGGAAAAAGGAATGTGGATCTTTAATGGTTTAGGTACTAAAGGGGTTTCTCTAGCTCCGTATTATGCACGACAACTAGTCAGGCATATGGACGGAAAGGGAAGCCTGGATGATGAAGTCAATATTGAAAGGTTTTTTTCGTTATTTTAAATGTTTCTTCTGAACCACCTATGCTGAACAATAATTTCAGATACATTAAAGCCTTAATACTCACACTAGCCTTTCTGGGAGCCGCGACATCGGCCAATGCTCAGGCTTACAAAGTTGAGTTTGGTAAGAATAGAATCCAGTACAAGTACTTCGATTGGAGTTACTTTGCTTCTGAGAACTTCGAAGTATATTTCTACGATGGTGGTAGAGACCTGGCAGAGAGAACCATTGAGTATTTAGAATCTGAGTTCAGTCGAATCACAGAAACCATCGGTTACCCGCCATATGCTAAAATCAGAGTCTTTGTTTACAACTCCATAGTTGACAAACAGCAAAGCAATGTTGGTGTCAATGCGGGAGACTTTACAGTAGGTGGGGAAACAGACTTTGTACAGTCACAGGTAGAGTTAGCGTATTCAGGTGACTTTACTTCTTTCAGGGAAAAAGCTGTCTTCAGTATTACGGAAATGTTGATTCAAGAAATGCTCTATGGTGGCAATATTGCTGAAATGTTCCAGAGTTCATTTACCAACCCGATTCCCCTATGGTTCACCAGTGGTATTGCTCAATACGTGGCTGCCGGTTGGGATAAGGAATCTGATGATGCGGTAAGAGAATATATTTCCAGCACCACAGAGAATAAATTCATGAGGCTGACTCCAGAAATGAATGTGTTGATTGGTCAGTCAATCTGGAATTACATCGCTCAGAAATATGGACAAAGGAGTATTTCCAACATCCTCAACCTGGCCAGGATTATCAGGAATGAGCAAAATAGTATCGAAAGAACGCTTGGCGTACCTTACGATCAGTTCATGAAAGACTGGAGGGGCTTCTACAACCAGATCAATGAGCAACTCAAAGAATCATACAGTCCTGCTGATCCTTCTAATGTAATCAGCGGTAAGAATCGAAACGACTATAAATTCCATGAGGTGAAATTCAGCCCTGATGGAAAGTTTGTGGCCTATTCAGCAATGCTTCAGGGGCAATTTAGAATAAGAGTTAAAAACCTGCAGAACAATCAGGAGAGAGAGATTTATAAAGCCGGGTTGAAACTGATTGATCAGGAGACGGATCTTACTTACCCCATTTTAAGTTGGGCCGACAGTACAACATTGGGGATAGTTTATGCAGAAGAGGGAAGAAATATTCTGGCCGTTAAAAGACTAGGTACAAAGGGGGAGCAAAAGATTACCATTCCTTTATTGAATAAGATACAGAGCTTCGATTTCAAGGATGGGGGACGACTGGCAGTAATGACAGGTTCTATCAATGATATCTCAGATGCCTTCACTTATAATCTGGTAAGAGGTCAGGTAAGAAAGATCAGCGATGATAACTTCGATGAAAGAGATATTAGTTTTTACCCCGGGTCCAATCAGGTTGTTTTTGTTTCAAACAGAACTTCAGACAGTGTTTTCGTAAGTGGACCAGATAAGTTGGAAGATGTCAATGTTAATCAGTTTAATCTCTACACCTACGATATTGAATACCCGGATAGCTCCTTTGTACAGTTGACAAATGCTTTGGCAACCGCTAAATCACCAAAGAATGTAGATGGGACTAATTTTATTTATGTCTCAGATCAGCAAGGGATTAATAACCTCTACAGATATAATTCGACTGATTCTACCAGCACACAGATAACCAATTTTATATATGGTATTAAGTCATATGACTACAATTACCAAACCGGTAAGCTGGCCTTTGTTTCTAATTTGGGTGGACAGGATGCAGTCTTTGTTCAGGATGTCAATATCATGTCATCTACCTTTAGTCCGGTAACGCCAAGAAGAGCCCTGGAGGTAGCGAAAATACTGGCTGAGAAAAGAAGAGAGCGGTTGGGGCAGAATAATCAGTTGGATACAGCCGCTAAGAGTCCGGCTATTCCTGAAGGAGTAAAATCTCCTTTACAACAATTAGATTCTCTCAAGCAAGGGGCTATAAATACTGAGGAATATGAGTTTCAGATAGAGACGAAGGTAGATACAAAAGACTATCAGTTTGAGAAACCTTCAGAAGACAGAAATCTGAGTAACAAATCTTTCCTGAGCATCTATCAGAACCCAGATAATGCCAACAGCATTCAGGGGCCTGCTGCTTATGAAAACAGGTTCCAGACCGACAATGTAGTAACCACTTTTGTCATTGATCCACTAAGGTCCATGGCGCAGTTACTGGAGATCGAGATGAATGATTACCTGGAGAATCACAGGTTCAAAGGTGGAATATTAATTCCTTACAGCTTCACGCAGGGCTACGATGTTTACGGTGAGTATGAGTACCTTAAAAATAGAGTAGATCTCAGTGCTGCTTATTACAGAAAGAGTATCGTAAGAATCAACAATGCGAACTTCCTGAATCAAAGATTCAATAGAAGTACGTTCCAGCTAGGGATGAGCTACCCGTTCACGCATAAGATTAGAGCGGAATTCAATCCATTCTTTACGCAGACAAAATACATAGACAGAGACATCAGATTGCTGATACCATCCAATAATCCTGCACAGTTTGAGCCGGAAAGAACAGCTAACTATGCGGGTTTTGAGAGTGCATTGGTTTATGATAACTCCATTGTTACCGGAACGAATTTACATGAAGGGACCAGAGCTAAGATTAAGTTTGAGTCTTTCCTCAAACTGAACAGTGAAGCGGTAAGCTTCAACAACCTGGAAGTGGATATTCGTCATTATTACAAGTTGAACAAGGCCATTTACCTGGCTGGAAGAGCTTATTTTGGTTCTTTCTTCGGAGATGCTCCCAAGAAGTATTTACTGGGTGGTGTAGATAACTGGGCATTCAACAGCACGGAAAGTTCTAATGCCGAGGTAAACCCATTGGAGTTTCAGACTTTGTTTGATAACAGCGATGTGCTGTTCCATCAGTTTACGAATCTAAGAGGCTATAACTACAATACTTTCCAGGGGAGAAATGTATTGACTTTCTCGGGTGAGATCAGGTTCCCTATCAACCAATTACTCACCAACTCAGATTTGAAATCTAACTTCCTGAGGAACCTTCAAATTATAGGGTATTATGACATCGGTTCGGCCTGGGATGATTTATCTCCTTTTCAGGATAAGAACAATTTGAATATAGAAGAGATCACAAATGAAGGCTCGCCTTTCAGCGCTACAATCAATAACTTCTCAAACCCGTGGTTGCAGAGTACGGGTATAGGAGTGAGGACAATGCTGTTTGGTTTCTTCTCGAGAATCGACTTTTCTTTCCCTATCAGAAACTTCGAAACCTTAAACCCTAAGGTGCAACTCTCATTCGGATACGATTTCTAATTTTTTTAGCCAGTGAATTAATCTATTTTTGAAGATTAATTCCGGTATATGCTAAAATCAATGACCGGCTACGGCCGAACCAAAGGGACTATTACAGGATATCAGGCAGATGTTGAAGTAAGGACACTCAACTCCAAGTTTCTCGATATTCAGCTGAAGCTTCCCAAAAACTTAATGAGCAAGGAGCTGGAGATCAGATCTATGATTTCCGAGTCCCTGAAGAGAGGAAAAGTGTCATTGGCAATAGACCTGACTCAGGATGCCAGTGTGGAGAGTGATCAGGTTAATCATGAGTTGTTTAAGAGGTATTATAAGGAGTATACTCAGCTGGCGCTGGAAGTAGGCTCAAAGACTGACGATCTTTTCAGGTTAGCGCTATATAGCCCTGATGTAATGTCTTCTTCAAGCCTGGATGAATCGGTTATTGAAACTCAGTGGAAGGAATTGATTCCGGTACTGAATGATGCCCTGGCGGCATGTAATGACTTCCGCCAGCAGGAGGGAGCTTCTCTTGCTAAAGAACTGAATACTTACATTGAGAATATCAGAACATGCCTGGAGCAGATAGTTGGCCATGATCCTGACAGGGTAGAGGTAATCAGAGAAAGAATTAGAAAGCATCAGCAGGAAATCGAAAGCTCTGAGGAGTTCGATAAGAATCGTTTTGAGCAGGAGATGATTTACTATATAGAGAAGCTTGATATCTCTGAGGAGATTGTAAGACTTACGAATCATCTGGATTACTTTGGTGAAGTAATGGCTGAGGATGACTCTCAAGGAAAGAAACTCGGTTTCATTAGTCAGGAGATTGGTAGAGAGATTAATACCATTGGCTCTAAGGCTAACTATGCCCCGGTTCAGAAGCTCGTAGTTAGTATGAAGGATGAACTGGAAAAGATTAAAGAGCAACTGCTGAACATTATATAAATAAGCCACCCATTGGGGTGGCTCATAATCAACTACACTCAACTCACTTTAAAACAAAATGGATGTATAGCGACATCCTGGACTTCACAGGATGTCCTCTCTGTAGACCTGGGTTCCACTTGGGTGCTAATTTCAATACCCTGACTGCTTCTTCATCACAGCCACCTCCTATACCTCTTAATACTTCAATGTCAGATACTTTGCCCTGTGAGTCAACCACGAAGCTCAGGAGTACTTTGCCTTCAATACCTCCTCTTTTGGCGATTCTGGGATACTCAAGGTTCTTTCTCAGGAATTTGGCCCAGGCCTCCAGACCTCCCGGGAAATTGGCTGGTTCTTCGGCAATCACTATGCCGCTGGGGGCAACTTCTTCGTCCGGCATATCATAATCTTCATAGTCGCTCAGTGCATCTTCTTCATTGTATACGAAAAGAGGGATGTCTAAGTCTTCTAACGGTACATCATTCTCTACAATATCGATTAGCACTGGTTGCGGTTTTGGTTTGGGACGTTCGGGCTCTGGGTGTTTGGTTTGTTGTACATCATCAAAGATATCGGCAGGGAGAACATAGCGACCGGTAAGTACTTCAGGCTTGGTTTCAGTCCTGATTTGAAAGGCAGATAAAGCAAGCAAAGTGCTCGCACAAAGACCAATGCTTAGAAAGAGGTTTCTCTTTCCAAGGTAGTCAACGGATTTATTCTTTTTGGCTTCCATAATAACTGTAGTTTTAGTGAAATAACTAATAAATTAGTTATATAATATAAAATAAAACCCACACTGAAGTGGGCTTTACGAATTATTTCAGTTTAAATACGATTCTGAATTGCATTCTAGACTTTACAGGTCTACCTCTTTGTTTACCTGGGTTCCATCTAGGTGACTCTTTAAGCACTCTTACGGCTTCTTCGTCACAACCTCCTCCGATACCTCTAATAACCTGGATATCAGAAATGGCGCCTTGCTGATCTACGATGAAGGAAAGGAAAACTGCTCCTTCAATACCCATTCTTTTTGCTTGTCTTGGGTACTCAAGATTCTTGCTGAGGAACTTCATCCATGCTTCGTTTCCACCTGGGAATGAAGCTTGTTCTTCCACAATCATGAATACTTGATCTGCCTCTTCTTCTTCAGGCTCTTCTTCAAATACGATTTCTTCTACCTCAGTTTCTTCAGTGATTTCCACATCAAGGTCGATCTCGATTTCTTCTTCGATTTCTTCCTCATCAGGAATCTCAATAATCTGAGGTTGCTTAATTGGTGGCGGAGGTGGTGGTGGCTGCTCGGTTGGAGGTATCTCTGTCAATTCCTCAAAATCATCAGGAGCCATTCCAAGATCCATCAACTCACCTTCTTCGTATTGTTTCCACTCGAAGGCAGCCAATGTAAGCGTAAGGCTCAGGATAAGTCCAACAGCCATAAACATGGTGCTTTTCTTACCGACATCCGCTTTAGGGCTTTTCTTTAATTCCATAACTTTCTTTCAGTTAGATTCTAAAACTATAAAATTAGTTTATGAATCACAAGCTTATTTTTGATAAAAAAAGTAAAAACAATTACACCAAGCAAGGCTCCTATGAAATTTGCAACTAAATCGTATATATCTGACATGCGACCAGGGACGAATTGCTGAAGTACTTCAAGGAGCAATCCATAAACTAAGCATATAGTTAACGCCTGCTTACGGTGTTTTGTTTTATTGTCTTTGTCTTTGCTTCCTATAGTGTAGCCCGCAAGGACCAATACACTAAAGATGGCAAAAACAGATATGTGTGCTAGTTTGTCATAGGAGAGAAGCTTAGATTCCGGGAATGCATCTTGTGGTAGTAGCATGAGTACCGCCAGAATGATTGCCCAGATGATAGCCGGCCAGTATGCAAAAGGCCTTAACTTCTCCAGCATTTTAACCTCCTATGTGTTCCTTATATTCGTCAGCTGACATCAGACCATCTAACTCAGAGGTATCTGACATTTTGATCTTGATCATCCAGCCATCTTCAAAAGGACTTTCATTTACCTTTTCAGGTGAATCTTCGAGTTCTTCATTAACGGCTACAATCTCACCACTCAATGGCATAAAAAGATCAGAAACAGTTTTTACGGCTTCAACAGTACCAAATACTTCATTGGCATCTATTGTTTCGCCTTCTGTCTCGATTTCAACATAAACGATATCACCTAACTCACCTTGAGCAAAGTCTGTGATTCCAACTGTGGCTTCATCGCCATCTACTTTTACCCACTCGTGGTCTTTGGTGTACTTTAAGTCTGCAGGAACGTTCATAGTGTAATTTCAATTTGCATCAAAATTACATGCTTTCACGAGAATTGCAGACATTATTGTGACAAACTAAATTGAATTCTTCCACCGAAGGTTGTACGTGCATTTAGGAAGCTTGTAGAGACCCTTGGGTCGTTTACATTGCGTTCGAAATAGAGGGTAACCAGCAGAGCTTCATTGATTTTATAATCAACTGTTGGGTTCAGCCTGAAGATCATGATTCCATCGGTGATAATTGGAGTTTCCCCTATTCTTCTCTGCACTACTTTAGTATCTGACATGGTTAGCCCCATATTGAAGCGGAGCTCATTAGGTAAAGATTCTTTTCTTCCATTAATGCGGAATGGAATTGGTACTCCGGCTTTGGCAAAACTAATGTTCAGAGTAAAGTCTTTTTTCTGCCTTTCGGTAACCTGTATATTGGAAAGGTTCAGAGCAATATTTCTTTCTCTATTATAGTCTAATCGAACTCCCCAGTTATTTTTTGTTCTCAGATTAATGCCAATGAAAGGAGCCATTGTTTCCGTCATTACGATTTGCTGTGCCAGATAGACCGGCACCAGGTCACCGTTTTCATTGAATTCAGAAGCCAGTCCTGCATCTCTCAGGCTTCTATCGAGTGTAAGTCCCGAGGTATAGAGCGGGGAGTTCACAAAGTTGCTCACATCATAGCGGCTGGAATAAGCGTGGCTGATGGCCACAGTACTAAATATGTCACTCAGGCCGGCAATCTTCGATAGTCCATTGTAATTGACACTCCAGTTAGGGAGAGGAAACTTAGGGAATGGATTGGTATTGACACTCTCCGGACTTTTCCCTGTATAGGCAGCTATAAATGCCGGGATCACCACCTCCTGGGAGTTCACTCCATATTCACCACTTGGGTTCAATCCGTCCAGTCGCTGCTTTATGGTGTTTCTATAGTTTTCAAAGTTTTGAAAGAGGGGAGAGGTGTTATCTGCATTGTCTTTTTCAAAAGCTGTCTTAATCATCAGGAAACTGACCCCATAGGTGCCTGTTCTGTTTGGATTAATGCTGATGAAACTGTCTGTATCAGGATCATTTCTAAAGATTTCCTGATAATTCTCTGTGAAGTTCTTCCTGCCTGTCACCGTAATCCTGAAATCCTGGAAAGGTTCCAGCAAGGCATCTACATTGAATTGAACCATGCGGTTCTGCTGGAATGGACTGGTGAGGAATTGACTAGGAGCATAAAGGCTGTTGTTAGCGAGTATGTTTCGGATGTTATTATCCTGGGAGCCCAGCACAAATCCAAGTCCGGGATTTTCGAAGCCCCGATCCAAACCAAAGATGTATACGTCTGGCATGTAACCCGGTAGTACTGTGCCTTCAGCTCTGCTGTAGTTATAATTGACACTTCTTAGTGACATGAGACTCCTTAGGAATGCCTTCCAGAAAGGAATTTCAGCCAGACTTTTCCTTTGGGTTGAATCTGCCGGAGCTGCCTCTGATCGGCTCCTCGATCTGCTTCTGGAAGGCGAGTTGATCTTCTGCAATACGCCTATATTATTGTAAAGCTTGATCAGGTCAAGTTTTCCGGTTATTCCAATTTTTCTCGAATTATTGGCCATGTTGCCTAGCGTATCTCTTTGACCAATAGCTCCGGCCTTCCAGTTAAAAATTGTATTGTAAGAAAGTTCCGTGCTTACCCAATCGGTTATGGGGAACTTATCAAATGGTAGAGTATAGGCTGCAGTTATACTATGTGTATAGTTCTTAATTCGACCAAACTTCTTGAAGTTGGTCCAGACTGAATCCTTTTTGATTTCTGTATCAATTTCCCCTTCGGGCTCATCCACAATGGCATTCACGTTGGCCGTGTAATCCAGCGTGAGCCTGTCGGCCAAATCCCAGTTCACTGCGTACCTGCGATCGAAGGTGAATGATTTTTCAAAGTAGGGGTCAATGCCTTCAATTCCCAGGTCTGAATTTCTGAGTTGTGTTTTGAGGAAGCTTCGATTTACATCGCCATTGATGGTAATGGATGAGGGTATAGGGTTGAAATTAATGTCCTTGATCAATTGTAGCCATTTAGACCCGAGGAAACCAATGTTCTCAAAAGGAGCTATTCTCAGTGGTTTAGGGCGATAGCTGTAATTCACTGCTCCACGATAGTTTCTGTAGGCATATTCGGCTGTATTGATGTTGCTTCGGTTGATTTCATTGTAGGCATAAGTGAAGCTGAAGTTTTCAATGGCCCAGGGGAGATTTAACCTGTTTTCACTGGTGCTCCTTTTACGCACATTGGAGAAGTTGAAACTTTTTCGGTTAGAGACATCAATTACCTTATCGAAGTAGTCATCCCTTTCACCTCTGTCATCAAAGGAATTGAGTACATCTTCCAGAGGTAAGTCAGGGTCTAACGGGTCAAATTGGGGGATAGACCTGGCATGTTCGTAGCTGTAATAGGCCGGTATTTCAAGTCCCCAGTCTTCAGGGAAGAATTTATGAAGAGCTATGCTGGTGGAGATATCGTAAGAGGTCATCTTCTCTCTGTTTCTCTCCGATACTTTGTCGGAGATGCCTCCAAAGCCTATAGATGAATGGTTGAAGGTGGCAGAGACATTTCCCAAATCAGCTAACTGAGCATCAAGTCGGGCATTGGCAGCATAACCCGCTTTGGAATCGAAATCGGTAACGCGTAACTCATTTGCCCATAAGTAGAAAGTCTTAGGTTCCGCATCTGGCGAACTGGGGTTACGAACACCGATCATTAGTGTCTGGACAGAGCTCATGTCAGGCCTACCTACAACTGTCACATTATACTTACCTACGGCCTGTGTGTAAGGCAGATTGAGGTTGGCATTCAGTCGGTTCCTTTCTGCTTTGACCTCATATAGTTGACTGAAAGCAATATCAATTTCGTTGACTTCCGGCCAAATCTGCTCTGGTGATATTTCGCCAGTCTGAGTCATAGTGAGGGGCACTTCCACTTCATAATAGTTCTCGGTAAAGTCTGTTCCCATTCTAATGAAGGCAGTCACTTCACCGGGTTGTAGGTTGTCCGGGCTGTCTGCATGGAGGAACATTTTCAGTCGGCCATAATTAATCATGTCCATGGTAACATTCTTGAAAACGGCTCGGGCATCTCTGTCACGGAGGTCTTCCACATACAACTGCAGAGATTGCTCGTTTCTTCTTCTCTCTACGGTAGAAGTGTTGTCTCTATCCCGCCTGATTCCTGGAGGAAGCACATAAGGAGGTCTACCATCGGCAGGCTGGCTATTTTCTTCAATACTCACTACGCCTACAGTGAAATTAGGGTCGGAAGGCTCCGGTACCTCAAACAGGCCTTTTTCGAACAGGCTTTCCTGGAAAGTTCTCCATTGGCTACCCACCATTCTGAAGTTGACAAAACGTAGCACTACCGGCTCTTCGAATTCAGTCAGGTAAGTTCTAATGTATCTGATGGATTTAAATCCATTAATGTTTCCCTGAACTCTATCGGGCTTTCTTACCGGAATACGGAAGAGGTACCAGCTCACCTGATCTCCATTGACCTCATTTGTTACCTTGTCAACAATGTTATTATTACCAACCTGAAACTGCCCCGGTTTAATGTCAATCTCATACTCATAGTATTCTTCCAGGTCGGCTAGTGTGTTGTCCCTGTTCAGGTCTTCATTGTCAGGTAAGTTGCTGTTTGAAGCAGTGAAGTTTTGATTACCTGTCGATACGGGACTATTGCCTTCCATACCGTTAAAGTTTTTGTAACGGGCTAATATTTTGACATCAGCAGCGTCCAGGTCGTCACTTAGGTAGTATTGAAAATTATCTCCTGAAGGGTCGTTGAGCAGTTCTTGTCTCACCTGTGGGTCAACATTAACTGAACTGAGAAAATCGGAAAAGAAGCTGGCCTCATCTTCCGTTTTGAGACCATCAAGTCCAACGTCCTGGTTAGCCCTGGCACCTGCGCTATTGTCAAAAGCAGGGTTGAGGTATGGCTGATTGGTTACACGTCCCCATTCATTGATGATAACTGCATTTGGATCATCTGTTCCATCGGCAGGTAGCCCTTGCTCAAAAGCATGTCTTTCGTCACGCATGATATCTTCTGAAATACTACCCAGATTCAGAAACATTTTACCACCTGTGGTATTGGCTTTTGGTGGATTGATACCATCATCAATCAGACCTCTTGGGTTTTGAGGTGTTCCATTGGTACTGTTGATGAATGGGTCCATCATCCAGAATTCGATGTACTCAATATTGGTTTTATCAAAATCTACTTCGTTGGTAATGGCTCTGACGATAGCTCCGTAGTTCTTTTCCGGCTCTGGGAGTGTACCATCAGCATTGAGGTTCGGGTTATAGTTGTACATTCCTCGTTCTTCGGGATAATAGGCTATGTCAAAGGAAGGTTCATTCACCACTATTTGCTGAGGGTCACGCTTAATTACCTCTGTTTGGCCGACAGAGCGGGTATAGTGATTTTCTAAGTCATCAGGAGTAATGTTCTGAGGTCTGTTTCTGCCTGCCGATCTGTAGAAAACATTATCAATCGTATACCAGGCGATTTTTGCTCTTCTGTAATTGGCGCCCAGCCTGTTTGTGGTTTGACCTGAAAGGTCGAACCTGTCATCATCCGTTTTAGGCGTGGAGGCCAGTTTCCAGTTTTGAGAATTTCCCAGACTGAATGGGGTTACGGTAGCCTCGAAGTCATCTATATAAGAAGCACTGGTGCCTTCTACCTTATTAGAGGTGCCGGGTATTAGCTGAGCAAACTCTCCCCGGAAGGTAATCTTGGAAGGTGCTTTGGTATCAATAAAAGGCAGGGCATCTACCATTCGGGTAAGTAAACGAGAATTTTCGCTGTAGTTGACATCGAGCCCCCACATGGTATTGCTCACAGGTTCGTTACCAATGCTTACTCTGGATAGTTGCGGACGCTCATTGAGGTGGAGGAGGGTCAACCCGACATTGGTTTTATCATTGAAGACATAGTCAAGGCGAGTACCGAGCAGGTTCCTGGCCTGAAAGCTGAAAAGGTCAGCTTTCTCGTATGATACTCTGATTTTCTTTCCGGAGTTGAGAATAGAGGGGTTAATGATGGTGACTTTACCAAGGTTGTAATCAACAGTATAGTCAGCGCCTTCAACCAGAGGGGTGCCACCCGCGGTGACTACTACACTTCCCTCTGCTACCTGAAAGGCGTTCAGGTTAATTTCACTACTCGACCCTGACTGTAAACTTCCTTTAATGAAGTACTTGTTTAGCCTTGAAACCAGTTGTGCATCGGCCCGGGTTGTTCTGTAGAGCGTATCAAATACATACTTGTCCTTTAAGAACTGCTCCGAATCCAGGAATTGGTTTTCCATTCGGTTACCAAAGGGTTCCAGATAAGGGAAAATGATGTAGCCTCTGTTGGCATTGATGGTGATGTCTTCTACAAAGTCGAAGTTTCCATCTTTCTGAGGATCTCCGTTTTGGTTGAGCCTGTCGAGTCCCATGATTTCGATCAAAGGAATGTCTTTCGTATTCTGTCCTTCGTGAAGGCTGGGGTTGTCGATACCGGTTTTGTCATCTCTATAGATCACCCTCAGTTGGAATGACTGTCTGTCTACCTGTGAGGCGTTCAGGTTATAAATGTTCTTCATCATCAGGTCCCAGGTAGGTACCTGAGTATTGATTTTAGAAGGGCGGAGCATTTTCAGAAAAATGATATCATCTTCTGATCTGCCCTGATAATCTTCCGTCATTTCACCTACCTTATATCTTCGGCCCTGGTAGTTGAATTCGAAAGAAACGGCTAATACTTCATCGTTTTGCAATTGACGGCTGAGTGAAATAAATCCCAGCTCACGGTTAAAGTAGTATTCCGCTGGATCTAGCTTTCTTGCTCCGGTAACACGAACGAAATCCTGTCCTTTTTCCAGGCTGTACTGCTCTTCCAGAATACTGCTAACTTGATCTGGTCTTCTCAGGTCAGGGTTGGATTGAAGGTTTTGAAACAAGCTGTTGGCGTCATTGCTGGTAGGGGAATTAGGGTTGCCATTACCGATAAAGTTGTTGCCATCCTGGAAAATAACCTCTCCTTCACCCAGGTCCATAAAGGCTGCAAAATTCCTGAGGGTTTGTGTATTGTTATTTCTGTTGAGTACATAGACTTCAACCCGGCTCACTTGTAGTCCGGAGATTACGGAAGGAATACTTCTTAACCAGTTTTCATAATTGTTCCTGAAGAAATGCCCCAGAAAGAAATGGCGGTTTTCATCATAATCACTTGCTCTTACTTCAAATTCATTTCGCTGTACACCTCCCTCTACTTCGATAGATTCTGATGTTCCTCTCTGACTGGCGGCTAACGCGGTTACATAGAGCCTTCCAAATTGAAGTTGCGTTTTAAAACCAAAGAGATTCTGTCCTCCTGTAATCAGACTGTTAGCAATGGGTAGGCTTACATTACCAATTTCAAGTGTTTTAACAATGTCTGATTCCAGGCCTGAGAAGTCTACCTTCAGGGTGTTTTCGAAATCAAAGGAGTTGTTATTATTGAAATTGGCATTGATCTTCATTTTGGTACCGATGGTACCATCCAGACTCATTTGTATGTTCTGGTTGAATTCGAAAGTACCGTTACGCTGCTGTCTGATAGGAATGGCCGGGTTGTCTACTCGCTGGAAGCGCCCGCCAAAGTCGAGTTGAACCGTTCCGTTGGTATTGATGAGAATCTGATCACCTCCAAAAAGTCTGTCGAAAAATGGGTTCAAGGCAATGGGAGGTATTAGCCTGCCGCGGTTGCTTACTGCACTTTCTCCATCACGGGCTTTTGATCTTTCTCTAAAAAAGGCTCGGTTGCCTTCTTCAATTTTCTTCTGTAGGGCCAAATTGAAGGGTACATAAGCCGGTGGCCTGATAAATGAAGTTCCAACTTCTTCTGAGGTGATAATATTTCGACTTGTATCTACCTGATAATTCCTGTTATAGAACTCGGAATTATTGAATAGGAAAGGAGAGCTTAGCGGTTTTCTGAATAGTGGATCACCAAACGGATATCTTGGTCTGAATAAGGGATATGGCGAAGGAGTGTACTTGACTGTATCAGCTTGTCTATTGGTTGTATCCTGATTTTGGAAGAATGCAAAAGCCGGTGTTGAAATGGCGCTAGCAATCATTCCAAGGAAGAAGACGAATAATATTTTACGCTTGTGACTAACCAATACTTATGAAATAGCTCAAGCTGCTTTGAGTGCCAACTTTATCAATTCTTCCAGACTTATTTCCCCTGAGCGCTCTTTTAAGATTTTATCGATGCTCTTTTGTGCAGCTGCTTTGTTAATGCCTAAGGTTACTAACGCTGCTAAAGCTTCGTTTCTTATAGTATTGCGACTAGAAGATGGGATATTTATCAGGTCGCCAGAAGCTGAGGTTTTAGCGATTTTGTCTTTCAACTCCAGAATAATTCTTTGAGCTGTTTTAGCACCAATGCCTTTAACGGCCTGAATGGTTCTAACGTCTTCACCAAGTATAGCCTCTTCAACCTCTTCGGGACTGAGAGAAGAGAGTACCATTAACCCGGTGGAGGGACCGACTCCCGAAATAGAAATGAGGTGTTGAAAAATGCTTTTTTCGTGTTGGTCTGCGAAACCAAAGAGCACCTGAGCATCTTCCTTTACATGAAAGTGGGTAAAGAGCTGAATGCTTTCCTTGTCTTTTACCTTCGAAAAGGTATTCAATGAAATCTTTACTTCGTATCCGATTCCGTTGATATCTATTATTACATAAGTTGGGTCCTGAAAAGCCAGTTTCCCTTTCAAGTAAGCAAACATATTTTGGCTGGTGTTTTGTAAAAACAAAAATGGCAAGTATTACTTGCCATTCCTAAAATTAATAAGATTCCTTAAATCCTTACTGCATCAGCCGTTTTTCTATCAACTAGTTCGGAAAGTTGTCAGGAGCGACTCCATTTCTCTGATTAGTTCACGGTGATCTTCATTCGGATAAATCACAAAGCCTTCGATGTAGTAGAGTTTGCCCTTGGCTTCATCCACGAAAGTATAGCTGACAAAAGTTCCACCTACAGAGTAGTTGTTGGTTTTCCATGCTCCTTTCATTTCTACTGTGTAGCGGTCCTTGAAATTGATATTCCTGAAGACTGGCTTCATGAATTTGTTTTCAGTCAACATGAAGGACTCAGGGTTCTGAGGGTCACCATAGATATATTTCTTGCCTATTTCATCCCTCAGCTTAATAATGTTCTCCGGCTCAAATTCTTCCTGAGATTTATAGTCTTTACTATAGACGAATAGGTTTTTACTTGGGCCAACAGCTGGTAAATATCTGGCCCACATGAAGTCACTCTCAAGCATGGCCAATTCGTAACTTCCAGGGATTTTAATGGAAATACCCAACTCGTCATTTACTCTGTTTAGAATGCCTCTTGAGGCTGTAGTCATTTTCAATGAGTTGGCCAGTCTTTCCTTCTCTGCAATATTGAAGTAGTTCTGAATAACATCAGCATTCTCCAGAATATTGTCGATCAGCGTAGCATCATCTTTACCGAAAAGCTGAAGCACTTTCTGGTCTTTGGCATATTGATTATCTGATGTCTGCATGAACCTGCTCGGGTCATTGAGAATGGCCTGCTTAGAGCTTTCACTGAAAGTACCTTGTAACCATTTGTCTGCAGCAGATTCACCTTCGAGGCTCACTACATAAACAAGGTTTCTGGCGATCTTGAAAATACGATTGAATTCAAACGGCTCAATCACACGGATGGTGAACATTGGCTCTGTTCTGGTAAGTCCGGGAACCGGCTCTCTGAACACCTCTTTAATGGCTTCACCTAATTCACCATCATATTTCCTTTTGTTCATGACGATCACAATCTCGCCTGGCTCTCCTGAAGCTTCCGGCAGGTAGGCTTCATTCTTGGCTTTGGCTTTTCCGTCACCATCAATGTCTACTTTGGCGCCATCTTTCTCACCTGTACATGCGACAGTGAAAAGGGCTATTAGGATATATGCAGCTAATTTTTTCATAACGCTCATGTTATTTCGATTCAAAGAAACTATTTCTCATTTCAATAACAAGAAAAACTACTAAAAGTTTAGTTGTTGAATTTTACTAACCTACTCGGAGCTTCATACCGGGCTTAATGGAGTTGCCCTTCAGGTTATTTAATTCCTTGATTCGCTCGATACTCAGCCCCTTATACATACGAGAAATATCCCATAGTGTGTCACCAGGTTTTACCTCATGGAGTTTGGAATCGGGGATGGGTTGATTTCTCACCTGCTGACTTTTTGCTGAGCTGCTATCATAGAAATCCGGACCGGTGAATATTTCCAACTTCTGTCCTACGCGAATCAATGAGCCTCTGATATTGTTCCATGCTTTTAAGTCGGCCACACGCACATTGTGCTTTCTGGCAATGGTACCAAGTACATCACCACTTCTTACCCGGTAGATTACGCGTTCTTTACCAAAAGTGCTGCCTGGCATGTTCTTGGCAATTTTCTCGAACTCTACCTTATCGGCTTCAGCTTTAGCCATAATATCATCCTGACGGCTGTAGAACTCTTCTGCCTGATGACGAGGGATCCTCAATTCAAAATCTTTGAAATTAGCTGGTATGGCTCCTTTCTTGATACCAGGATTTAATTGCGTAAGTGTTTCTTCATTGATACCACTTTCTTCGGCAAAGGTCTTGAGATAAACGAACTGGTTGGTTTTTACTATGTCGTAGTCGATAGGAAGCAGTTCTTCAGTAGGGTAGATGTTGTGTACGTCAGCATACTCCATGGCGTAGAGAATGGCTGCGAATTGCGGTACATAGGAGCGGGTTTCTCTTGGTAAGTAATTATACACTGCCCAGAAATCGTCTTTCTTTCCGGCTCTGCGCTGGGCTCTCCAAACATTACCTATTCCACTATTGTAGGCTGCGAGTGTCAGTTTCCAGTCATCGAACATGCCATATAGCCATTTGATGTAACGGCAGGCTGCTTCCGTAGCTTTTTCCGGGTCCATTCTCTCATCAACATACCAGTCAATATGCAGTCCATACTGGCGGGCAGTGGGCGACATGAATTGCCAAAGTCCTACAGCTTGTGGTCCTGATACGGCTTTTGGATTGAGTCCAGCTTCAATAATTGGCAGGTACTTCAGTTCCTGAGGTAATTCGTATTTGGCCAGATACTTTTCGAAGATGGGGAAGTAGATTTCTTTTCTTCTGAGCATTTCCCGCGTATAGCCTCTTTCACGAACAGTGAAATAGTTGATGAAGGCATGAACGCGATCGTTGTACGCAATGTCGATTTCGAGGTTTAGTTCATTGTATAGCTTTTCCTCCATCTCCCGTGAGATGTCAGGGGCGTAATCATATATCTCCACTGGTAATTTGTCTTCCTGACCGTGAAGGCTGATGATACTTATTGCTAATAAAATGACGGCTAAACTCTTCTTCATTGACAGCTTAACGTGTTTTGGATTCCAGGATTTTCGAAAATGCAAAAAGTTTTTCTTCCTCGAAAGCACCAGACATAATTTGCATACCAATAGGCATTTGATTGGTGTCCTTTCCATATGGAAGAGAAATAGCCGGGATACCAGCAATAGAAGCCTGAACTGTAAATAAATCTGCCATATACATTTCTAAAGGACTATTATGGCTGTTTTGTTCAAAGGCAGTGGTAGGCGTAGTCGGGGTAATGATGAAATCGCAGTCCTTCAGTATGTTTTCTGTGGCCTTTTTGATCAGGTTTCTTACTTTTTGTGCCTGAGTAAAGTAAGCGTCATAGTAGTCAGCACTGAGTACAAAGGTGCCCAGCAATATGCGTCTTCTTACCTCATCTCCAAAGCCTTCTGTTCTCGAAAGCTTATACATAGACTCCAGGTCTTCTGTTTGGGGACTTCTGTAGCCATAATGAACACCATCATAGCGTGACAAATTGGTGCTGGCTTCGGCTGTTGTCAGGATGTAGTAAGTAGGCAGAATGTAATCTTCATAAGGAAATTCACACTCAACCAATTCATGTCCTGCCGCCTTGAGTTCATTGATCAGTTGCTGGTAATGGTCTCTGATTTCGGGTTGAATGCCCTGATGATCCAGCAGCCCCTTGAAATAAGCGACTTTGTACCGCTCCTCTGGTTGAACCGTTCTGAAATCCGCGACACTTCTTGAAGAACAGGTAGCATCTTTACCATCCCTTCCTGCTATGGCCTGAAGTACGATAGCGTTGTCTTCTACCGATTTGGAAAAAATGCCTATGGTGTCGAAAGAGGAAGCATAAGCCAGGAGCCCCCATCTAGAGATTCGGGAGTAGGTGGGTTTCAGGCCTGTAATACCACAGAATGCCGCGGGTTGTCTTACCGATCCTCCAGTGTCTGTTCCCAACGATACCAGGCACATATTGGCTGCCACCGCGGCTGCGGAACCTCCCGATGATCCTCCGGGGACTCTGGTTTCGTCTAAAGGGTTGTTGACATGGCCGTGAGCTGAGTTCTCGTTGGAAGAGCCCATTCCAAACTCATCACAGTTTTGCCTGCCTATGACAATAGCATCCATGGCCAGCAGTCGTTCGACTGCGGTCGCTGAAAACTGAGATTCGAAGCCCTGGAGAATTTTGCTTGACCCATTGACCTGATGGCCCTGGTAGCAGATTAAATCCTTTATGCCAAAAATTAAGCCGGCTAAAGGGCCGGCTGTATCAGTTGATAATTTTTGATCTATTTCTTTTGCTCTGTCTCTGGCCTCTTCTGCATACACTTCTACGAAAGCATTGAGACTTTTACCTTGCTCAATGTTGTTCAGATAATATGCAACGAGGTCAGTGCAGGTAATTCGATTTTGTTTAAGGTCTTGTTGAATCTCATCTAACCGATGATAATCCTTCATTGAACCTTACTCTTTATCGATTTCTTTTCCAGCATCGTCTACCTCTTTCTTGATTTCTTTGGTAGCATCCTTGAATTCTCTGATTCCTCTTCCGAAACCTCTTGCCAGATCAGGGATTTTCTTTGCTCCGAAAAGAAGAAGAACAATGAACAAGATCACAAAGATTTCGGGTCCACCCGGCATTCCTATCGCTAAAATTGTTTCCATGGATATAAAATTCTAATGTTTCAAAGATAGGCAAAAACTATCATTTTAAGCTTGCAAAAGCAATTAGTTTATAAATAGTCTGTTTTTGTCTATGTGTAACGTCTAACGTTTATGATCGGTAGGGGTTATGGCTTATTGATCTTTGATTGCAGCCAGCTTTCAGGATTTACCGTGCCGTTGGTGGCATTAATCCTGAATTTCATCTCCGTAATATTTTCGCTGTTAGTCAATACCTGACCTAATACCTGACCAGGTTGCACTTGTTGGCCCTTTTGTACAGTAACCGCTTTCAGTCTTGAATAGGAAGTGTAATAGTCTCCATGCTGGATAATAACGGTAATTCCCTGACCCTGAATTGATTGAATGGCAATGATCTTCCCGGGGAACACCGCCTTAACGTAAGCATCACTACTGGTTTGAATATCGATTCCCTTATTATTGATCTGTACCCTTTTCAATGTAGGGTGGGAATGAAGTCCATACTTGGATGAAACAAAACCTTCCTCTACCGGCCATGGTAGTTTCCCTTTTTCTTTTTCGAAAGCGGCAGACAGGGCTGTCATGTCAATGTTGGCGAGGGCAGCAGCTCTTCTTTCGGCTTCAATGATGTCTTCAATCCGATTGGTCAACTCTCTTTCAGATTCCCGCTGTTTATCCAGTTCCTGGCGGATTCTGTTTTCTTCCTGTTCAAGCTGAGAAACGAGTCTTCTTTGCTCCGATTGAAGTCCCTGTAGTTTTTGATTTTCTGTCAACTCATCATTCAGAAGGGCCTGTTTTTCTGATTTTTGAATTTCTATCTCTTCAATCTGATCATTCAGGTTTTGCTGAACGATTTCTATCTGTTGTACTTGTTTTTGCCTGGCTTCTCCGTACTGTTTGATGTACTTCATTCTCATGAATAGCTGATTGAATGTACTCGAAGCAAACAGGAAGGTAAGTTGATTGAACCCTGAACTGGTTTTCTGGGTAGCGTAAATCATTTGAGCGTATTCCGCTTTTAATGCCTTAAGATCTTCTTCCATGGCATCAATGATGCTTTGATCTTCGGCTATTTCCTCATCGAGCAGGCCCACTTCACTATTGATGGCTTTGATCAGTGATGATCTGGAAGAAATCTGGTTGTTAAGTGCTTTTAGTCGTCCCAGAGAGGTGTTTCGCTGCGCGGCTGTCTGGCTCAGAATTTTCTCATTCTCCTTTATTTTCCTGAGTATCTCGGCCTTTTGCTTTTCCAGTTGAGCACGTTCATTTTGAGCAAAGAGCTGACCTCCTGCCAGCAGGGTTGTGAATAGACCTATAATTAATAATAATCTACTTAATCCTTTCATAGCGATCAGGAATACTGAATGGGAAACTCAGTGATTCATCTTCAATCTTCACCCTGTTGTGTTCTATGTCTATCTCAGCTTCTTGCTTCTTGCCTTCTTTAAAGTAGGTCAATACCATCAGAGCCTTGTAAGCAAAGGGCTTTTCATCCAGAGGTTTGAAGTCTCCATACTTTAATTCCAGTGTATTGTCATTTCTCAGGGTAGTAGCAAATAGATTTTCGAGTCTTCGGTTCTTTGAACTCACCATATTACTTACTCTCAAATCTCTTACGCGCTGAGTGACATAGAAATTGTTGTTCTTCTCAACTATATCATCATTTCTGGTTAAAGGAATGGGCATATCACCAATAATGATGGCCTGGAAAAGGGCATAGTTAAACTCGAATTCAAACTGTTCGCTTAATTCCTGAAAGCTATAAGCAAATGCCTGGCGATTGATGCGGTCCATGATAACGATAGAGTCCTGAGTAATTTGCCCTCTGGCTCCCTCAATACCCACACCATTACTTAAAGTAAACCAGATAAGACTGTCCTTCTTGATGCGAATATTGGCAGTCGCTTTAGTTTTGTCATCGCCATTTTTGTACTTGATTTTGGATCTGGTAGAGATATACTCATACTCTACTTCTTCAATGGTGAGAACGTCTCTGGGGGAGAATTTAAAACCCAGAAACCTTTTGTTGCAACCAGTAAAGAGCAAAATCAAAAGGCTGAAGCCAATAAATGATGCTCGTTTAATTGATTTTTCCGCTAGCAATTTTTTGATCTATTTTATCTGATGCGCCTCCGAACTCTTTGGCTTTGTTCCAATATTTCATGGCAATATCATACAATTTGAGTTGATAATATATATCGCCATAAAGCTCCATCACAGCACCGTCTTTGTTATCCTCAAAGGTATGAAGATTAGTCAATAGTGTAAGGAGCGCTGAATTTAAGTTGCCTTCCTGATAATAGGTATTGGCTTTCTGGTAAGCAGCTTCCATGTCAGCCGATCTCCTGGCAGGTGTTGTTTCTACATTCTTTATTTCTACTTCTCCGGACCTGTTGTTAGTCACGAATCTTTCCTGTGGACTGAAGTTAGCTACGAACTGGCCATAATTTATGCTGATTTCCGGGTGTACCTGCTCTAGCTTTAGTGCCTGCTCATAGAGTCCTGCAGCAGCAGAGATATTTCCTTTCATTTGGGCTACTTCAGCCTGTTTGCCCAATATCTGGCTGGTAAGCAGTGGGTTTGATCTGCTCATTCTGGCGGCCTGACTTAGTAGGTCTTCTGCCTCTTCAGGTTCTTCCAACTCGATTTTGGCACTAGCCAGATAGACATAGAAAATAGCCTGGTTAGGGTAAAGACTTAATGCTTCTTCAGCATCTGCACTGAGTGTTTCCCAATCACCTGAATTGTATTCGTAAGTCAATACCTGGTCCCATACCTTGAAATCTCCTGGTTTTAGGTCTTTTAGTTGCTTGTATCGGTTGATTGCCTTGGTCTGGTAAAGTGCCTTTTGGTCACCATCGCTTATTTCTGCCAGCCGGGTATAGACATAGGTGCCGTTTTCAATGGCAAGGGCTTCATCCGGGTACTGATATTCCAGGCTGGTTTGCAGGCTATCCAGTAGGTTAACAGGTAAATCATCACCGCTTTCCAGTATAAGCTGTCCAAGCAGGAGAGTTTTATCGGTTAGGGATGCTTCAGGGTCACCGAATGATTCTAATAGTAAGGAATACCTGGCATCTGACTGACCGTTTCCGGCATAGAGATTAGACAGAAGAAGCCTCATTTGCGCTGTTTTCACAGGTTCGGCTTCCAGGGCATCAATTGCTTTTTTTGTATCTCCCACTGTATACAATAAGTTGGCGTACTGGTATTTCAAATCCATGTCTTGTGGATGTTGAAGCAGTAGGGTTTCCATTAAACGGACTGCTTTGTTCTCCTTAGAATCCTGCACATACATTTCAACCAGCTTCATGCTTTGGTCGAGTGTAAGGTTAGACTGGTTCTCGAAAATGTCTATAGCCTCACCCAATTGATTAGTGGCCTGGAAAGTGGTAGCCAGTTCTACCAGGTAGGTCTCGAAATCTGTCGATTGTTCCACCATCATGCCGTAAAAGGAGGCGGCACCCGCCATGTTTTTATTGGCTTTTTCAAGTTGTGCTCCTAAGACGTAGTAGTACTTATTATCTCTTATCAGGTTGATAGCCTCTCTTATGGCTTCAAGACCTTCTTCAGGCTTGTTTTGAGCCAGATAGATTTCAGCTTTCTTGAAGTAAGCTGCATGGTTCTTTTGATCTACCTCCAGAGCCTTGTCTAAGAAAGCCAGTGCACGTTCGTAGTCTTCGAGCAGAAAAAACTTTGCCGCTTCTATGAGCATGTATTCTGAATTGGCCTGCTCGTATTTGGTGGTTTCCTCTTTGAGCTTGCCTTCAACCCCCTGGGCATGAATGAATTGTCCTGAGACAATCAGGAGGCAAAGCAACAAGAAGGACCGATGAAATTTCAACTTCACAATTAATACTGGCAACGACTGATTAAGGGGATAGGTTTAACATATCATTCAAAGACTCAGGTATTTGTACCTACGGTTTTGTATTTCAATGATTTGCCTTCCCTTAAATACATAAATACAGCAAAAATAGCGGTAACAAGCAAGTCGAAACCATATGAAAGCCACTGATTGGTTATTTCAATTAACTCTGCGCCATAGACTATGCCCAAGGCAAGTATTAAATAGATAAAAAGAGGAGCGAACTGATAAGGGACCGGAAATACTTTCCGGCCTTTCGAATAGCAAAGCAGGCACATTACACCATAGCATAGCAGACCTGCCAAAGCACTACCGAAGTAACCTAAGACTGGGATGAGTAAAATGTTACCCACCATGGTTACGGTAGCCCCAATCAAGGCATAATAAGTTCCGAAAATGGTCTTGTCTTTGATTTTGAACCAGACACTCAGGTTAACATAAATTCCATAAAAAAGCTTGGCCAGCAATAGTATGGGGAGAACATGGAGGGCTTCCTTATATTCCGGTTTTCGCAGAAACAAGTCACTGATTAGATCAATGTTTAGCGCAACCGCTACGAGCATGAAAATATTGAAGACAACAAAGTAGTGCATAATTCGGGCGAAGAGAGCGGGGGCTTCTTTGTTTTCTGCATGATTGAAGAAGAAGGGCTCGGCAGCATATCGGAAGGCCTGAATGCCTAACATCATGATTACGCTGAGTTTAACCGCACTGGCAAATACACCGAGTGATTCCAGATCAAGCAACGCCTCCATGATGAGGTTGTATCCTTGCTCATTGAATATTCCACCCAGACCCATTAGGAAGATGGGGAAACCATAAGTGAACATAGGTTTAAAGGTGGGCCAGTGAATCTGTAGCTTCAACTTCCTGAATTCCCGCCAGAGGAAAGGTAAATAGAACGCATTGGCAATAAGGTTAGCTACAAAAATATATCCTACACCATGCCCTTTACTATAAACACTATTCACGAATGGCTGAAGTGATGTCAGGTACTTTCCATCTAGAATATCGGGGAATACAATAATAAAGAGGAGATTAAGGATAATTGTCAGTGTAATGACTCCTGTTTTAATCAGGGCAAATTTCAACGCTCTCTCTTCCAGCCTTAGTTTAGCAAAAGGGATGGCTACTACTGCATCGATGAAGAGTATGACAGCCATGTACTGAATGTAGATCGGCTGAGTAGCCTCTCCGGTCAGAGTGGCTAATAAGGGGGCTGACAGAAACAGGCTTGCTGAAAGGATAGTAGAAACAATCAGAACAGCTGTGCCTGCATTGTTATAGGCCGATTGGGCATTTTCCTTTCGGCTAAAGCGAAAGAAGGAGGTTTCCATACCGAAAGTATAGATGATCAGGCATATACCGATCAGACTATACAGATAACTAACACTACCATATTCCGCTCTTTCAAGACGCGCAGTCCAGATGGGTAAAAGCAGGAAATTCAGTGCCCTTCCAAGAATACTGCTGATGCCATAATAGGCGGTTTGGCCCGCCAGTTTTTTAATTTGACTCATAGATGTGTAGCGAGTCGCGAACTATCACTGTTCAATATAAAGCTTTCGATGTGTAAAGCAGGAAATGTTCTGCAAATCCTGCTATTAACGATCGCTTTGGGTTAATGGTGTTTATTCTCCTTTGAAATTGGCTTTCCTTTTTTCCAGAAAAGCCTGAGTACCTTCTTTAAAATCAGCCGTTTTGGTACAAGCTGCAAAACTGTTGGCTTCAGTCTGGTATCCATTCTCCTGCTCATTATAAACAGCGTTGACGCAGTCAATTACTAAGCCGATGGCTAAAGGAGCTTTGGAAGCAATTTTCTTCAGAATTTCCTCGCATTTGGCTATGGCTGATTCACCATCCACTTCTACATGATTGACCAAACCCAATGTCTTGGCTTCTTCGGCACTGATCATGTCTCCAGTCATGTTAAGTTCCAGCGATTTGGCCTTACCAATCAACTGAGTCAGTCTTTGTGTACCACCATAGCCGGGAATAATGCCCAGGTTAACTTCTGGTTGGCCAAAACGGGCATTGGCGGTTGCCACTCTCATATGACACGCCATTGACAATTCGCAACCACCTCCTAATGCAAAACCATTCACCAGGGCAATTACCGGTTTGTGACAGTTTTCAATAGCGGCAAAAATTTCCTGTCCGTTTTCTGAGAATTTTCGCGCATTTACTTCTGAGAGTTCAGCGATTTCCGAGATGTCGGCACCTGCTACAAAGGCCTTTTCTCCGGCACCGGTAATGATTACTCCCTGAATGGAAGAGTCGTCATAGATGTTTTCGAAAGCATCTTTGATTTCTTCCAGGGTTTTGATGTTCAGTGCGTTGAGTTTATCAGGTCGGTTAATTGTCAGATGAACAATTCCGTCTTTATTTTCGAATAGAATATTGCTGTAGGCAGTCATATTTGAATTGAGCTAGGCGTCAAAGATAATAGCCTGTTGCCGGAAACTAAAACCTAACGCCCGTTCGTAGAAAAAATAGCTTAACAATTGAGAGATTTTCGGGTTAATGTTATTTAAAAAAGCTACGGTCACTACCTTTGCAGCCGGAAGTACAAACCCCTATAAAATGAGCAAAACTGAAAGAATTACAGTCGCTTATGGCGATGGAATTGGTCCTGAGATTATGGATGCGACTATTCGCATCATGGATGCAGCAGAAGTTGGTCTCGATTATGATGTGATTGAGATTGGAGAGAAAGTTTACAAAGCAGGCCACAAATCAGGAATCAGTCCTGAGTCATGGGAAATTCTTCGCAATAACCCGGTATTTCTGAAAGCCCCTATCACTACTCCTCAGGGTGGTGGATATAAAAGTTTGAACGTAACCATCAGAAAGTCATTAGGACTCTTCTCAAATGTTCGTCCTTTTAGAGCTTATCCTCCTTATGTGCCGTCTCACTTCCCTCACATGGATGTGGTGATTGTAAGAGAGAATGAGGAAGACTTATATGCAGGTATCGAGCATCAGCAAACCAGTGAGGTGGTTCAAACCCTGAAACTGGTTTCTGAGCCAGGTTCAGAAAAAATCATTCGTTACGCCTTTGAATATGCCAGAGCATATAACCGTAAAAAGGTGACTTGTATGACGAAGGATAACATTATGAAGCATACCGATGGTATGTTCCACAATGTCTTCAATAAAATAGCTAAAGAATATCCGGATATCGCTGCCGATCACTGGATTATCGATATCGGGTCTGCTGTTGTAGCAGCAAGACCAGAGTCACTCGATGTAGTAGTTACGCTTAACCTTTATGGTGATGTGATCTCTGATATCGCTGCAGAAGTAGCTGGATCAGTAGGTATGGCTGGTTCGGCCAACATTGGTATGAATCACGCTATGTTTGAGGCAATTCATGGTTCTGCCCCTGATATTGCCGGACAGAATATTGCGAACCCATCTGGTCTATTGAACGGTGCTACTATGATGCTGGTACAGTTGGGTAAGGCCGATAAAGCCGAGCTCATCCAGAATGCATGGTTGAAAACCCTGGAAGATGGTATCCATACAGCTGATATCTATCGTTCGCAGAGAAGTGTAGAAAGGGTAGGAACGAAGGAATTCGCAGATGCCGTAATTGAAAGATTGGGACAGAAGCCAACTAAGCTTAAGGCGGTACATTATGATGAAAATGTACAAATTAAGATTGATGTGAAAGAGAAACCAGCGATGAAGAAGGAGTTGGTTGGAGTTGATGTATTCATCGATTGGAGAGGTGAGAGCAGAGATGCCAATGAAATTGGGGACAGATTATTGAATGATGCTTCAACCGAAAATCTGAAGCTGAAATTGATCTCTAACCGAGGCGTTTTGGTTTATCCTAACGGTTTACCTGAAACCTTTAAGACCGACCACTGGAGATGTAGATTTACCAACCCTGAAGGGAAGGTACTTCAGAACAGTGATGTAATTGAGCTACTCCAAAGTGTACAGAAGGCAGGTTTTGACTTTATTAAGACAGAACATCTTTATCACTTCGATGGTGAAAGAGCTTACTCTTTGAGCCAGGGAGAATAGGATTTAGTCATAGATTATCATTAGGTGTCTCGAAAGCACGGACTTCAGGTTTTCTTGAAGGGGTGTTTCGAGACACTTTTTTTATGGGTTATTTCTTTGTCCGGGGAAGTAGATGCCTGAGTCCTCCAATGAATACTCTTCGTGATAGGAAGCTGTCTTAGCCTTCATTTTAAAAGACACCTCCCAGGTACCATTACTTAGCTTCTTGCCTGAAGCTTCTAACTGGGTGAACTCAAAGGCTTCGAATCCACAGAAGCACATTCTTGTATAGTAGGTTTCAATATCAGAGTCAGCTTCTAAGTTGACTGAAAAACTGTTCACATCTGATGGGATTTCTATCCAGAAGATTTCAGTCAGTTCGTCATCCGCAATCTCTTTTGAATCGGGGTGTACCAGTGCATAGCGGAATATGATCTTATTACCCTCTGTCCATTCTACATAGGTGCCGGAATTACTCTCAGGAGCGGTAAGCTCCGAATGAGCATAAAAGAAGCGATTGCTTTCACCGGGATTGATATCTTCTCCACATGCCAGAAGTAGGAAAGCGGGAAGAAAAAAGAGTAGCTTTTTCATCTTGCATTTTTTCTCCTAGACCCCGATTGTAACTCTTTGGTTGTAATGTACTTACAAGTCTTCTATAATATCATCAACAGCAGGAAGCGCCTGGCTTTGCATCATAGTACCCAATTGGCTCAAATAGTTATTGAGTTGATTGAGCTCTTTAAGATACCAACCATATTCAATCTTGAGACTGCCGCTGCTGTCGTATAGATCGGAAAGCCTGAGTCCTAATAGTGTGGTGGTATGGTTATGGTATTGGCTGATTTTGTTCTCCAGCAGTTTCACCTGATCGTATCCACCAACCAGGCTTGATGCCAGTCCCGGGTCAAGCTGAACAAAGACATCATCATTGAACCCTGCCTGAGTAATCAGAAGAGACTCTGTAAAGTTAATATAGAGTGGAAGAAAGCTTTCGTTTTTATCTGCAGAACTCTCAATTCTCAGTAGCTCGTCATTAATGGCTTCTTCAGCATGTCGAATATTAGAAATGAGCTTGGTTAGCTCGGATTTAAAACTGATAAAGTAATTCTTTCTGATTTTGTCTTCCCGGATACCTTGCTGGTACCGGTTTAACTCAAAAGCACCATATACACCAATAAATACAATGATCAGTTCGAATAAGAACCTTGGAATGCTAAATGTCTTTTCTCTCCTCAAAGCTTAACCTTTATGGAGATGAAAATAAGCATTTTCGATTATTGAGTCACTATATCGAAGTATTTAGGCAGATTGGCCAGTATATCTTCAGACATCTGATCAACATTATAGTCTGGCTGCCAGCCCCAATCAGCTCGGGCAGCAGAATCGTCAATACTGTTTGGCCAGCTATCAGCAATCTTTTGTCTGAAGTCGGGCGCATAGTTAATGTTGAATTCCGGATGGAATTTTCTGATGGATTCTGCGAGTTCAGCAGGAGTGAAGGAGAAGCCAGCTACATTGTAGCTCGATCTTACTTTGATTTGCTCTGCCGGAGACTCCATCAGATTAATGGTTGCCTTAATGGCATCGGGCATATACATCATAGGCAATGCAGTATTTTCAGACAGGAAGCAGGTAAAGTCTTCACCGGCCAGTGCTTTGTGATAAATGTCTACTGCATAATCGGTTGTGCCCCCTCCCGGTAATGATTTGTAGCCTATTAAGCCCGGGTATCTGATTGATCGAACATCTACTCCATATTTCTGGAAGTAATATTCACACCATCTTTCTCCTGCCTGCTTACTGATACCATATACTGTAGTTGGCGCCATTACCGTATGCTGAGGAGTCATGTCGAATGGAGTGGTAGGTCCGAACACGGCAATAGAACTTGGCCAGTAGATTTTTTTGAGTTGTTTTTCTTTAGCCAGGTCAAGGACGTTCAATAGGCTGGTCATATTCAGATTCCAGGCCCATTGTGGATTTTCTTCTCCTTTAGCAGATAGAATCGCTGCTAAATGATACACCTGAGTGATCTGATGCTTATCTACGATCTCACCCAGCTGCTTAGTGTTCATTACATCGAGTTGCTCAAATGCAAGGTGCTTGATAGAAGCACTGGCCGAAGAGATGTCCGAAGCAACTACATTGCTTTCACCAAATAATTCTGCCAGGGCTAAAGTGAGTTCAGAACCTAACTGCCCACTTGCACCAATCACTAATACTTTATCCATCCACTTTCTATTTAAGCTGCAATATTAATTAATAGGCCTTAGATGTAAAACGTTTGCGTTAGCAAAGGCGAATGAAATCTCATGCTTATATTTGTCTCTCTATGGAACATCCCGATTTCAAAACCTGGCTCAGGCAGAAAAAAATTGACCCTAAGGCATTCGCATCTGCTGAAATGGGAAGGTTTATGGAATTGAAGAGACTTTTCGATCAGGTTCATCCTAACAGCTTTACTGCTCAAAAACTTTTTCTAATCAATAAGGTCAGACGGTCTTATCCCCTGACAGAAGAAGTAGAGAAACCTGTTCAAAGAAAGCCCATGGCTAAGCCTAAAATTGTAAAACCTAAAACGAGTTAATATGTACGATACGCTGAAACCCAAGCTGGAAGCTGAATTAGAATCAATCAAAGAGGCCGGTTTGTATAAAAAGGAGCGAATTATCACTACCCCCCAGGCTGCAGATATCAAAACAGCTGACGGTAAAGAAGTCATAAACTTTTGTGCTAATAACTACCTTGGATTGTCTTCTCACCCGAAGGTAGTAGAGGCCGCCAAGCAGGCAATTGACACTCACGGTTTCGGTATGTCATCGGTCCGATTCATCTGTGGTACTCAAGACATTCATAAGGAACTGGAAAAGAAAATTTCTGAATTCCTGGGCATGGAAGACACTATTCTTTATGCTGCGGCATTTGATGCTAATGGAGGTGTGTTTGAGCCATTACTGGGGCCTGAAGATGCTATTATTTCCGATGCATTGAACCACGCTTCAATTATCGATGGTGTGAGACTTTGTAAAGCCATGCGATTCCGTTTTGAGCACAATAATATGGAAGACCTGGAGAAGCAACTCAAAGAAGCAAAGGCTAAAGGTGCGCAAAATATGATTGTGGTTACGGATGGCGTCTTTTCAATGGACGGAACAATTGCGCAACTGGACAAGATCTGCGATCTGGCCGATCAGTATGGTGCTTTGGTAATGACCGATGAATGTCATTCAACCGGATTCATGGGTAAAACGGGTAGAGGTGTACATGAATTCCGTAACTGTATGGATAGAGTGGATATCATTACAGGAACATTGGGTAAGGCACTTGGTGGGGCCAGTGGAGGTTTTACTTCAGGTAAAAAAGAGATCATTGATTTACTTCGTCAGAGATCGAGACCTTATTTGTTTTCAAATACCCTTGCACCATCAATTGTCGGTGCGTCTATTGCCGTTTTTGATATGCTTTCAGAAACAACAGAACTCAGAGATAAGCTCGAAGAGAATACCAAGTATTTCAGAGAAGGAATGACAAAAGCCGGCTTTGATATTAAGCCAGGAGAACATGCTATTGTCCCTGTCATGTTATACGATGCACCATTGGCTCAGCAAATGGCCGATGCATTGTTGGAAAGAGGTATTTATGTGATTGGGTTCTTCTATCCTGTGGTACCTAAAGGGCAGGCAAGAATTCGTGTTCAGGTTTCTGCCGGGCATGAAAGACATCACCTGGATCAGGCCATTGCTGCCTTTACTGAAGTGGGTAAAGAACTGGGTGTCATTCAATAAGAGTAATTCAAGATCTAGTAGATATAGAAATGGCCGGTCAATTAATGACCGGCTTTTTTTATGATCAATTTTATTCTAACGAATAATTTAGTTAAAATAGAAAGGTAAACCCAATACCATGCACAAATTTGAAAAGACCTTATTCCTGATTGTTTTTTGCCTGACCGTTTCTGCCTGTTCTTCAGGTGGTGATGAAACTGAATCCACTTCTTCCCTCCCTGTAGTATCAGATGATTTTGTCTCCTATGACATGATCAATGGAGTAGAGACAAAACACTTTGCCGAATTAATTGAATCCGTTGAATTCACCAGATTGGAAGAGACAGATGAGTCCTTGCTGGGCTATGCCAACAACTACTTGATTCATAATGACCGTGTAATTTTTACTAGTGGGAATGAGGGGGATATTTACGTTTTCACCACTACCGGTGAATTGGTCAACAGGATTAACAGAAAGGGCGAAGGCCCTGAGGAATACGAATACGTTCAGGATATGTGGATGGAGGGAGACTCACTGGTGATTTATAGCCGGGGTCGATATATCAAATGGTATAGCCTGGAAGGAGATTTTCTCAAGGCCAAAGATTTTAGAATTGAGGCAGGACATGTTATTCCTTATCGCGATGGCTATGCGATGGATGTAATGTATGCTGTTTTAGACGATTCACTTCGGTTTAATTTTGCTTTTGTCGATGAAGGTCTCAGGACGAGGCAGACTCACCTTCCTGCAGGAGAGTCTTTAAACTTCAGAATCTATACATCTAACTCAACAGTTAATACTTATAAAGAAGGCATACTTTATCAAAGATTGATGGGAGATACTACTTACTATTTTAATGAAGAGAAATTTAGCCCAATGGTTCATTACAACTTTGGTAATGAGTGGTACTTCAGGGGCTTGCAAGAAACGCCAGAGAATATTTTCCTGGATATGCGTGAATCAGGTAAGTACTGGAATATGGTATCAACTTTTGGCGACCACATGGTGTACCTGTCTATGTTTGGTGGAGAAGCCGGAAGAAACAAGTTTCTCATAGACAGGGGAGCAGGTAAGAAGGTAAGGATGGATATTAGAAAAGCCGAACCGGAAGAAAACTATGCCTTAAGCGTAAGTCTGTGGAAATCAGGTGTAATGTATGGCGCTTTGGCTTCTGTCGATATTGCAGAGCTAATTGAAGAACTGGAAGAAGGGCAATACAGCTTTTCAGAGGGTACAACTTTAGATATCATTGAATCATCAGAAAACCCTGTGCTAGTGAGTATAACGTTCAAAAAAGCTGAAGACTGGTAGGACTTTCTGTCTCAATAAAAGTCAGTTTTATCGAAAAGAATAGTATCCTCATTTCCGGCATCGAGGTTATGCTTCTTGAAATCTTTATTCCAGTAGATCTTATTTTCTATAAAGAAATAGTAAAAGAAAGATCTCCCATGATGCTTGAGGGTTTTAACAGAGTTGAAGTCTTTATCGATAACAATGACTTCCTTTTCTGTTTGTAAATCTCTCTCTAGAAAGGCGCGTTCAGTGACTGACGACCTGGCCACCCGGAAGTAGTATCCGGATTCAGGGTCGTAAATCAATTTTTCATATTCATCACTCAGCCAATGGGCCATGCTGTGAATACCTGATGCCTCAGTTTTACCTTGTACATCGGCTACTTCAACGGCATCTTTCACTAGCTCACTTTTGACCATATGGGTTTGAGTGTGCCCATTAAAATCGGTCACGTAGATTTCATGTGAGATGGGAAAGCTAATGATAAACTTGTCAATTCTCTCATTGTAAAGGATACTGGCGTCTTTGAGTTCCTGTGAATAATCCTTGCCTTTGTAGGATGCGGGAAAGTCAAACTTGAGTCTTTCTACGGAGCCATCCTTCAGGCTGATTTTACCAAAATAATTTGGAAAATTTTTGTAGTCTTTGGCTGAGTTTGGGCCAATGGTGACTGGCCACCCCTGAACATAAATATATCCTTTTCGGTATGCAATGGATGATTCTAGGTCGGCTGAACTGAAAACGACATCGGAAGATTCAATCTGCTGTTTATGATAGATTTCCCCCTGATTATCTGAGAGGTAAAAGCGTTGAAGCTGATTATCGAAGAAAATAATAGTGTCCTTGTTAACCATCTTCATCCCTCCGTTAATCCTCATATTATTGAGGGCATTGGGCCCCTGAGTATCATAAATGACTTTTCTTTCTATGGACTTGGTTGCCAGGTCATAAATGAGTAGTGCATTTTCATTATAGCTGAACATAGCCAGTTTCTGAGCACCATCCTCAGTAAAAGATTCATGCATAAAACTGAAAAGGTCTGCTACTGGATCTACAGGTAACGAGTAATCTGATTCCTGTGCCTGTAATAACCAACTTAGGGAAATGAAAATTCCTGTGACAAGGATAGAGCAGAGGTTTCTTCTCATATGATAACGGTAACGGTTTTGAGGTAACCATTTTTACCTCAGTACACAACCATATTTATGGTCTCTTTTTACTAACGAACCAATAAGCCAGAGGAACAAAGTAAAGCGCTGTGAACGTACCAATGGTTAGACCTCCAATCACGGCAAATACCAATGGTCGCTGTAGGTCTGCACCTAGTCCTTCAGAAAAAACCACTGGTAAAAGAGCAAGAATAGTAGTGATGGATGTCATGAGGATAGGCTTTAACCTGATCTCTCCGGTCCGTGCAATGGCCTCACTTATCCTCTGTTTATACTCAGTAACCTGCATCTTGTCAATCTGTCCCCTCAGCCTGTTGATGGTGTCTATTTTGAGTATAGCATCATTCACCATGATTCCAAGCATTACGATGATACCAATCGCAGACATCACATTGAGTGTACCACCTGTAATCTGAAGTACAATGAGAGCTCCCATTATACCCAGAGGGAGAGTGAAAATAACGATCAGGGGTTGAATGAGGGATTCGAACTGTGCTGCCAGAATGAAATAAAGCAGTGCTACCGAAATCATCAAAATGAAAATGAGCTGACGCAGGTTTTCCTGATCATCGAAATAAGTGCCATCAAAATCAACGGTTAGTCCCTTTGAAGCAGCCACTTTAGGAAGTTCCTGCATCATTGTTTGAATTTGTGATGCGCTGAGCTGCTCCCATTCCATGGACTGATAAACACCGGTTCTGTCGGCCGTAATGTTTTTCTCTGTGGAGGTAAAATCAATATTGACGAAAGTGCTCAGTGGGTACTCCTGATTCTGTAAGCCCCTGACAGTTACTGACTCTAATTGCTTTCTCAAGTCAGATTCAGGCCTTTGAATTCTTACGGGAGTTATTTCACCAAATCTTCTGATCTCAGTAACCAGATACCCATCAAGAGCATTGGCCAGGGCCGATTTAAACTGATTCTCTGAAATGCCATATACAGAAAGGCGCTTATTGTCTATAGTTGCTTCCAGGGCATCTTCATAGATGAACCCTTTACCCTGAAGTGGTAATTCCCGGCTAATTGATTCAACTGATTCTGCAAGCTCAGAATAGTCTTCTGATTTCAGTAATTCATTATTGCCCAAGGTTTTCCATTTGGCAGAGAAATAAGAGCCCTCTTTAGAGAAAATCTGGTCGAAAGCATTGGGAGCATCTTCAATAACGATATTGGCATTTGGATGCCGGTTTCCGAAATACGCGAATAGCCACTGTTCAGCCACATCTTTGTCTTGCCTTGAGTCAAACTTAAAATAGACTTCTGCATTTTCAACGCTTCCTTCGTCAACAGAAAGGATAAACTGCTTAAGCCCAATATCTGATTCACTCTCTGCTTCTATGTTTATTTCTTCCAGTAAATTTTCAATTCTCGTTTTGCTTACCTCAGCATCTATGGGCTCATTCCAAACGACTTTAAGTAGCGTTTCGGTTTTATCAATTTCAGGTAATCCTGCCTGTTCCATTTGATTGATAAAGAAATATGTCAGAGGAATTAAGCATAGAAGTAGAATAAAACTAACTGCTCTAAAGCGCCACAATACTTTATAAATAGCCTTGTACACTTTTAGAATCACTTTGAAAAACACGCTGTCTTCTTTTACCGGTTTTTTGATTCCCTGAAAGAAAATTCTGTAGAGTAGAGGAAGTAAGACAAAGGCAACCATTAGTGAGGTGCCCAGAATAATGGCTACTGATACTGCCTGGTCGAAGAATAAGGCTCCGGAAAGGCCATTCAGGAAGACAAGGGGTACAAATACCGCCAGTGTGGTAAGCATGGAGCTAATCAGTGGAGCCATTACCTCATTCACCCCTTGAATACAGGCATTAATGATGTCGAGCCCATCCTTTCGTTTTCGGGTAATATTATCAATGACAATGATAGCATTGTCTATTAGCATACCCAGTCCTAGAGCGAGGCCGCTAAGCGAAATAATGTTGATGCTCAGACCTACGGCATAGAATAGCAGAAAACTGATGATTAGGGAAACAGGAAGTGTAATGCCCATGATAATTGGCATGCGTACATTTCCCATAAAGAGGAAGAGTACTGCAAAGGCAAAGATACCTCCGTAAATAAGGCTTGTTCTCAGGTTATCGATTCCTGCATTCAGCAGGTTGCTTTGGTCTTGAGTCAATTCGAATTCTACCTGTGGATAGTCCACTTTGAATAATTCAACAGCTTCATAAACCTGAGGAACAAGGTCGGTCATTTTAGCACTGTTCTGCTTATGAATAGTGATAACCAATCCTTCCGTGTCTCCAGACAGGTGATAACTCTGAATTTTTTCTTGTTGGTAATTAATGTCTGCAACTCGCTGAAGAGCAATAACATCACCTTCGGGGGTAGAAAGAGGAAGGTTGCGGATTTCATCCAGATCATCCAGTCTATTCGCCATCCTGACGAAATAACGGTATTGACCATCTTTAATAGAAAGTTGTCCCAGGTCTTGATTGGCGCTTTTGAGTACCTGGTCAATTTGTCCTTCACTAATTTTCAAAGCCTGAAGCTGCTTACTGTCAGGAGTAATAGCAATAAATTGATCTCTGAATCCATTAATGTCCACTATTGAGATACCCGGGAGTTGTTCAATCCGCTTTTTAAGTACCTTCTCTGCCAATTCAGAAACCTCTATAAAGTCAGCCTGATTCTTTGGGATTAACTGGAGGCGAATAATGGGAATATCTGAGGTGTTCACCCTGATAATTCTGGGCCTATCCATGTCTCTGGGTAGAGTCTCAGAAAGTCGGTCTATTTTCTCATTAATCTCCACATAAGCCAGGTCCATACGGGTTCCGTAATTGAACTGCAGCTTAACAATCCCAGTCTCACTACCTGCGGTGCTCTCAATAGACTTTAGGTTGTTCAATGAGTTTAATTCCGACCTGATTGGTGCGAGTACACTGTTCTCTATAATTCTTGCCGGGTTGTTAGGGTAATCCACTCTGATCACCACACTGGGAACTTCTATTCCCGGCAAAAGAGAAACAGGTAGTTCCTTGATAGCGAGAAAGCTAAAGAATAGTATGCCCAAAAAGGACAGGAAAACAGCTATGGGTCTGTTGATCAGAAACTTTACCATCACTATTGGTTAGAATTCCCTAATTCTGTAGCTCTGGTTACCTGGGCATCATGAGCCAATTGTATGTTATTGGTGATGATGACTTCGGACTGGTCACTGATACCGCTGGTAATTTCTATATCTACTCCATTGTCTAGTCCTGTTTCGACATAATTCCACTTAGCTACACCATTTTCATAGGTAAACACCACTGGTCTTCCTGACTTCATGACAACGGCTTGTCTGGGTACTAATACATTTTCTGATTGCGGTGAACGAATCACAGCATTGGCGTTCATACCTGGTAATAGACCTTCTGTTTCATCGAGTTGAAGTTTGACTGAAACCATACCGTTTTCATCAACCTTGGGATTGATTTCTACAAGCGTGGCTTGAAAGACCATGTCTTTGAAGGCCAGGGGGTAAATATCTGCTTTTAGGCCAAGTTTAATCCGCCCATAGTCAGACTCTAATATTTTAGCTGTTAGTACCAATTGGTTTGGTGCATAGATAACACAGAGGTCATTTCCGGAAGAAATGATGTTGCCTTGTTTTTCTTCCAGTTCTGCTACACGGCCGTTGATGGGTGCTTTGACCTTGGTTTTTTCCAGATTGATTCTGGCTTCTCTAAGGTTTACTCTCGCATCCCTGAGCCCTGATGAGAGTTCCAGGTTGTTTCGTGCATTGTCAGTAAGCTTGGAATAGCCTAAGGAGTCATTTTGAAAAGCAACTTGTGCCTTTTCGTAGGCTAGTTGCGCTTTTTCAAGTGCAAATTCTTCAGAGGTGTTTTCCAGTTCAGCTAAGAGTTGACCTGCCTGTACCATTTGGCCATTTCTGATATTCAGTTTTTCAAGATATCCGGATCCTTGAAAGGTGACTTTCAGCTCATTGGAGGATTCCATCGTGCCTGAAGCATTAATCCTGAATTCGAAAGTAGATAGGATGGCTCTGGCCGTAGCAACCTCAGTTGGCTTAACCTGTGCTCTGAGAGATTCAACATCAGGTTCCTCAATCTTGTCTTGTTTTTCTTTGCAGCCTAGAGTAAAGAATAAAAATAGTGCTGCCAGTATTGTGTTCCTCATTATGCTAAAAATAGTTTCAAAATTTATGAAATAGAAACTATTGAGAAAGAAAGTTTTAGTTGTTAGTAAAGTGCAGACCGGGCTGTTAAAAGAAAATGAGTTTAAGAGTCTGACCAACAGTTTTAACTAGTGGTAGTCGTCATTCAAATTCTTTTCTAGAGAAAACCAAATTGATACTGAGTTCAAAGAGCGCATGAAACTTTAAAAATGAGGGTCCCGGGTTGTATATAAATTTGTTGGTCACTTGTATAGTGCTCATTTAAAGAGTTGGTTCTGATAAAGCGATTATTGAATATGTTCCGCAGCTCAATTTCATATACCCATCGTCCTGAATTGTTTTGAGACCTCATTATCAAGTCACTTGAATGATAGGTACTCTGGTTGTTCCTTGTTATGTCTTTATAAAGAATAAGTGAGTTTCTCAAAACAGCTCTTGTTCCTGATCTGAACTGATACTCTGATTCTGTCAAAATATTATGAGATAGAAACTTGTTTTGGACCCTGACCCCATACTGATTAAAAGATAACGTATAGCCCAGCGTAAGGATCAGTTGATTATCACTTACGGTAGAAATGCCCAAAGATGTTGAAATGCTCTCTGCCCTGTTTGTTATGTCTTCCGAATTTATTCTTTGAGGAAACAGTCGTTGGGAGTAATTCAAGCTGATGTTGGTTTTAATGTACTTGAATCTCTTACCATAGTCAGTTCTCAATTTGAATTCACTTCTAGGAGAATGGACCATCATGGGGCTAAGGGTTGAGTAGATTCCATTCAGCAGAATATCTGAAGCAATAGATTTTACGGACAGAGAGTAGTTTAGATCCAGGTCTATATTGTTTCCCTTTATCAGGTTGTATTTGCGATACTTCAATCCAATTAGGTGAGATAGTGTAGGAGATAGGTTTGAGTTACCTGTAAAAACCTGATTAAAATTATTGAGTGTGTTATTAATTGCTACTTGTTCGGGAGAAGGGAAGTTGTATTCAAGCCTGTAGTCAACATTAAAATGCTCAGTCTTTCCTAAATCATATTTCCAATTTAATGATGGTGAAATAAGGAGGAACATCTTATGGTTAATATCCACATTGGGGTTTGTTTTCCAGGAATAATAATTCCATTTGATGGATGAGTTGATCGTTGATTGTCCCAGTCTTATCTTGTAATCAGTACCCAGATAGGAGCTTGCCAGGGTATAGGAAAGCTCATTTTGAAATCCACTCAAAGGAATTTCCATTTGATTATCTAATAACTGAGATTCACTGGTATTGTACTCAAACTTTGAAAGTTTAGAATTGAATTCTATCGAAAACAAGCTCTGTGGGTTAAATCGAATGTAATCTTTGATAGAAATGGAGTAGCCGTAATCTTTAGTCTGATAGCTCTGTTTTATCCTGTATACCTCTGCTTCTTCCAGGTTAACAGCAAAAGCACGAGAGTTGCTTTGCCACCATGTACTGGGGAGCCTATTGTTTAGCGAGGTATAGAAGTCGATAGACAAGGTGTGTATAGCAGACAATTTATTATTTAAGGAGAATGATTGCGAGAATGACCAGTTTTCAAAGTCCGACTGGCTTAATAGAAGATTATTGCTTGCATCAGACCTTGTACTAATATTAACTAGCTCTTCTTTGGTGTTAGACCTAAACGAGGTCACCGAACTGAAGTACTTTGAATCTGATCTTGAGAAGTCCATGTTTAATCGGGCCAGTTTAAATGAATTAGTAAGTTCCCTGTCTTCTTTTCGTACCTCTTGAATCATTGAATTATCGTCAAGGAAATAGCCATTTGTATTGATAGTTTTGAAGTCTGACGCTGAACTAGATGACATTATAAAGCCATTTACGTCCAGCTTTGAGGTATGTAGTTGAATATTGGTACCCAGAAATAATTCCTGATAATGCATAGGGTCTGACTGAAAGAAGTAGTCGCTGAGGTCGTTTATGCTTTTCATGAAATTTTCGGCATCGACAAAAATTTTACTAATGTCCTGGAAGCCTAGGTAGTCTTCAAAGCCCAGCGACTTTTGACCTATGTTGTTCGCGTCCAGGATTAGATTGGTAGATACGCGCGGATGATAGTAGAAAAGGGTTGAATTGGTTTGATATCTACTCTGATGGCCTCCTCCTACACTAATATCCCCGAAAAGTATTTTTTTCTTATTCTCTTTCAATTTTAAGTTCATCACGAGCTTATCACCTCCCAACCCTTTCAGAAAGTTTACTTTTTGATAGTTGTCGATAAACTCGATCTTCTCAATCGCATTTGAAGGGATATTATCAATGGCTAGTTTAGTGGTACCGTTGAAAAATGTACGACCTTCAACAAGCACCTCGGCCACCTTTTTGCCGATTAACTTGACAGTGCCATTTTTATCAATTTCAACTCCTGGTAATTTTAGAAGGGCCTCTTTAAGTTTTCTTTCTGAACCTGAAGTAAACTGGCTAAGATCGTATATGACCGAGTCTGTTTTGACTTGTATAGGTATTTGGTAAGAGAGTTCAAACTCACCCAGGTCTTGAATTTTGTCTGTCAAGACAAAAGTAGCAGAGAGCCCTTCTGAGGGAACAATAATTTGAACTTGTTTTCTAACGTAGGCAATGTGCAAAAAAGTTAGGGTATAGCTTAAGTTCTGTACAAGTTCGAATTCAAACTCACCTGTTGCATCAGTTAATGCGAACTCATTTGTTGTGATGGAATCTTCAGTTGTCAAAATTACATTGACAAAAGGGATGGGTTTGCTCAAAGAGTCCTGTACTACACCTTTGAGTTTTATTTGCTGGGAGAATGAAGACTCGTTGAATATCAGAATCAGGAGAATGGAGAGCGAGAGTTTTGTTTTAAAGATGCAGATATCTAATTCAGCGATCATCTATAGAGTCCAATAAATTGTTGAAGTCATTCCGACTCATTTCTTGTCCTTTTTTAGGGCGTTGAATGAGATTCAGGTCGCTCTGAGGTATGCTGGTTTCTAACTTGAGCAATACGTACACGGCAGATTTACTCTCTCTGAGTTCAAGAATAAGTCCGGGTAGTCCGCCATACCCGGCAGGTCCTGTAGGTATTGGTATTTGAGGAGTGTACCATGCTTCTACCTGGCTTTCACGAGAGCCATTATCTCTCTCAACATTGCGTATTCCTAATGCCTTAAGGCAGGTATATCCCTGAATCTTCTTTTTTTCGTTAGTTAATACCCACTTAAACCGGTTGAGTGAGTCGATTATGACTATTGGCTCACCCAGAGACTCGTCTATGGTGTATGTAGTTAGGCTGGAATAGTCGGTATAAATTATTTCATCTGCTAATACAGCAGCAATATTTGAACTGAGCTCATCTGTCAATGCATTTACCGGTCTTACAAAAGAACCAAATGAATTGAATATCAGTTGAACCTGGACATCTTTGCCCGAATCAAAAAAAGCCGAGAGGTATTCAATGGCTCTTTTCTCTTTGTCTTGATATACTTTTCCTGAGTCAAGGTCCAGATCTGGTATCTTAAATCCGGTTGTCACGCTGTAAATTGCTGAGCCCTGGTTGATTTGAGAGTAAATCTCACCCATGCAGGCCAGTAAGAAAAGGGTAGTAAAAGTAATTTTAAACATGTTCAAAGGGGTTGTAGGAGAGCATGGCTACACTCTCCCGGGTAGATATTATTTCGTATCAGTTGAAAGAATTTCACAGAGCTCAATAATCAGATCGCGGATCTTCTTTATATCCTCTTTTGGTAAGTCAGTATATTTTTTGAGAAGTTCCTTAGTAGCTAGACCGATCATCCAACAATTAATACTATCATCTTCATTGTCGGGACTTTTTGCTAAATATTCAGTCTCATTTCCCCTGATTTGATCAGTTCCTGATGCAAGTATGGCGGGTCTGACTGAAGTAATACTTACAATACTCAACCCTAATATCAATTGTAATTTGAGCTTTTTCATTGGTCTACTTTTCAGTTAAAATCTTACATATCTCTTCGACTATATCGCCAATTCTTCTGGCCTTTTCCTTGTCCACATCGGTCCATATGATGATGAGAGCCTCAGCTGTATCACCTATTTTTTCACAGTCCACTTCAGGAGTGAGACAGTTACAATCGTTATAGTTAACTGCTGGGAGGATGGTATCGGAAAAATTTCCATCAATTGAAATAACCCTTGAATCAGAGTTTTCGGGTACTGATGTTTTATCGGCATAAGACGTGTTGTTCAAGAAGAACAAGCAGGAGATTACGGTAGTCAATAGTAGTTTTTGCATAGTTATTAGCGTTAGAATTCACCTACTCTTTTTCAGGGTTTTCGGTATCCCCCCTTATGAATGATTTATTCTTAATGTCAAATGGGAAAGAGACACCATTGAGTTGGTTTCAATTCATCAGCGGGGCATGTGAATGGAAGAATGTTGAAGAGTGAGGGAGGGTAAATGAGTTGTATCACCCGAAGCCATATATGATATCAAATATAGATTTTAATTATATTTAAGCAAATAAATTATTTTAATAATTGGATAAGTTATAAAAACAATAATAGCCTAGTCAATCTTTCGAGTGTTATACCTAAGCCCTAATCCTAACTTCTTAATTCCCTTAAACCTCTTCTGACAGGTTATTGAAAGTGTTAATCCAATGATTAGGAGTAAGTTTACTATTATGTGTGACTCCAGAGAAATGAATGAAAATATACCACCGCAACTACAAGTGTCATTGTTTAAAGTATACCTGGATAAGATATGCACTGTAAATATTACCAAACTGCCAATGGCTAGGTATTGGCCAATGAGCCGTGTTTTACTGTTAAGTAATAGAGCTACTATGATGATCTCAACTACAAGTAAAAAGTAGGCTAAAGACCATAATTTCAAGTTATATATAAGAGGGATTCTGGCGAACTTAATATAGAATGTATCGAAGTGTAGAACCTTGTCAATTACGCTGTATGAAAAGATAAATAAGGTTGCATACAGAATGAATGCTGAAATATTTTTGGAGTATCTAGTAAGCATAATTCACAATGGAAAAGTTTTCGTAGAGAATTGTTAACTCACCGTTCGCATAGGCCAAATCAATGGGTCTCTGCTTTTCAAAATTGGGTATCAGAATACTGTTCTGATACTCGAGAGTTTCGAGATCATAGATATCCAGGATTCGATTTTCGGATTGGGACTCTTTTACCACATTGGATAGTATCATTAACTGGGTGTCAGATATGGCAGAGGCATAGTTAACAAAGTTGTCAGGTTCGATTCCGCTGATGGTATATCCTCCTCCTATGTCTACATTTTTTGCTCTTGGTAAATCAAACCCGTCTATAGTTCTTCCAAGTTTGATGCTACCATTGCCACTTAGTAGGAAGTAGCAAGAAAACTTGTAGCAGATATAGACTACATCAGTGCCATTGGAAGCATATTGGCCTTCAAAAATCAAGCTTTTATTTACCCTTGGAAAGGAGCCAAATTCCTTTTCAACTAATTCCTGAAAGCTAAACTCTTGAACTGTGCGCTTCTCCTGAATGTCTATAAGCTTAAATTTGGGAGTGTCGGTTTCGAAATCTGAAATGAAGAACAGGCTGTCCGAATATTGGATCGTATTTCCAACCTGTATTTCGGGTTTATAATAATAGCTCAAGGTATCATCGCTAATAGAAAACCTACGGATTGCATTGTGAGAGTAATCATAATCGTAGTAAGTGTTACCGGTCTTGTTGAAGTACCAAATACTGCCATTCTCCCAAATAGCACCTCCGGGTTTTCCGTACTCATTACTTTTGATTCCGTTTCTGGTAAATTCTATGATTTGCTTTGAATTGGCATCAGAGACCCAAATGTGTTTCTTATCTCTCCAGATTCTGATAATCTTCCCGACCACTTCAAAGTTGGTGACTTTCTTTAGGTCAGGCTCAATAAAAATTCTTTTACTGATTGAAAGTGGATGATTGACACCTAAAGAATCCGGTTTAGTAGCGAACAGGATGATCAAAATAGCTATTCCTAAAGTAGAAAAAGCTATTGCAATTTTAAGCATTCTCATATACCTAAAACTTAATGGTTATAGTATCTCCATTCTTGTCCTTTTGCAGATCAATCCAGATGATTTTTTTCACTCTGCAGGCTGTGCCACTTCCTTCACAATAACGGGTAGAACCTTCCTCACTTTGTGAATAGGAACGGAAGAACAATAGTGAACCGACTAATACAAGTACAATTGTTATCGGCTTGATGTATTTTGCTTTCATTTCCTTATGACAATTATTGCTGCACCATTTTTGTCCTTTTGTGATTCAGTTGTTGCAGAAGAACCATCTGGTCCTGTGACAGTGGCAACACACTTGACCCCTGAACCTTTACAGGCTGTCACTGTGGTCTGCGAAAATGATAAGCACACGCAGCATATTGACAATACGATGATTAGATGTAGTTTTTTCATGTTACTTGATAATCACGATTATGGATCCCTCATCTTTACTCTTTTCAGAACGTAGTTGCTCTCCGCAATCGGTTTTGACATCACATCTAATACCAGAACCGGGACAAATATGTACGGTGCCCTCACTTCTGGCATCCAAAGCCAATAAGCTCGAGAAACAGAATAGGACTATGCGCCAGTGTCTAAAACTTTTCATGAGATCACTTTTTAATAATTACAGCAGTACTGTCTTTATCTTTTTCAGACTTGGTCTCAACACTGCTTCCATCAGGGTTCGTCACCTTGGCTTCACATGTAACTCCAGATCCCTTACACATATGGATTTCTTCCTGAGCATGCACCATGATGATGCATGTTAAGCTGAGGATGGCTAACAAAGCTTTCCTTTTCATTGTAATGTCGTTTTAGCCATGCCTACTCTTTTTCAGGGTTTTCGGCATTCCCCTTTATATTGATTCGCATTGACGGAAGGGAACATCATCAAGTGAGACTCAAATAACAGGGAGTGAATGGTAAGGGTGTTGAAGAATTGAGAATGCCAGCAATTGATGATAGTGCTGAATTTTAGCCTGATGCTCAAATATAGCTGTCAACTATATTTAAACAATTAAATTAATATAGGAATTAAATTAATTATAAAATTATTGTTTGTAGGTCTTGAGTTTATATTTTGAAAAGTACTACTCAATTTTAAAAGGTATTGGTGTTGCGTTTTGTCAAATTTCATGACTACTTTGTTAGTTCATGAATGCACAAAGACCATTTAGGGTTGTAATCATCTTTTTAGTACTGGCCATTATTGGAGTGGCTTTTATACCAAGACTCAATGTTAATTTTACTCCCAGCTATAGTACCCCCGTATTAAGAATTGCTTACAGTTTGCCAAATGCTTCTCCTGATATTGTAGAGCGTCTGGCAACATCCCCTTTAGAAAATGCACTTTCTCAAATAGAAGGTACGGATAAGATCGAGAGTATCTCTTCCTACAACAATGGGAGCATTACATTGACTTTTGATAAGGATTCCGATATGGACTTCAGAAAGTTTGAGGTGAACTCCATTATTCGAAATATTTATAAGAAGCTTCCTGAGAACCTGAGCTATCCAAGAGTAGACCAGGTGGGAGGCAATCAGAATGCAGATGAAGAAAGAAGTGCTATTCTGATGTACTCCATCAATGGTCCTTATGCCCCTTTTAAGTTGCAAGCCGATGTAGACGAATTTATCAGGAAACCGCTGAGCCAAATTAGGGATGTACATAGTATTGAAATTAAGGGAGGAAATCCCTTGCAAATAACTGTTGATTTTGATGCACCGGCACTTCTCCGTTACGGTCTCGATAAAGGAAGTATTAACCAGGCTCTGAGTAGCTTCACTGATGCGGTTTATGCCGGTTTGGCCAAAACACCTTCAGGCCAGCAGTTCTTCTTTAAGACCAGTGCGCAACTTCCTGATATAGCCAGCCTTGGTCAGACTGAGATTACCAGAATTGCCGGAAAACCCATCTATCTCAATGATGTGGCTCAGGTCTATGTTGAGGAACAGGAGCCCACTTCATATCGCAGAATCAATAGCAAGAATGCAGTTTACATGTCCGTCTATGCCAGACCCTCGGTCAATAAGGTGGTTTTAGCTCAGGAGATAAAAGACAGAATTGAGGGTTTGAAAGCCGGGCTGCCTACGGGTATTGATGTTAGACTTGAGAATGATGACACGGAATTTCTGCGGGAGGAAATGGATAAGATATATATCAGGTCTGGCTTGTCCATAGCCATACTTGTACTGTTTATCTTTCTGATTAACCGAAATATCAGGTATCTGCTTACCCTCTTTCTGGGAATTGTAGTGAATCTATGTATGACTGCCATTGTCGTTTATGCTCTCAATGTAGAGTTACATATGTATAGCATAGCCGGCCTGACTATCTCATTTGGCTTAATAGTGGACAATGCTATTGTGATGCTTGACCACCTGCACAAAAAGAAAAACTCCAGAATATTTCTCGCTCTGTTAGCCGCGTCACTTACTACCATCATGGCCTTGTTGATGGTTCTGTTATTGCCTGAAGAGGAAAGGAGAAACCTGACAGACTTCTCGATAGTCGTTTCTATCAACCTGGCAACATCACTGCTGATTGCCCTCTTCTTTACGCCTTCATTGTATATGCTACTTTTCAAAGAAGAGCTTCAGCGAAGCAAAAAGATGATGAGTATCAAAGGTTTGAGGAGAAGAGTATCCTGGTTTCGAGGTTATGGCAAAAGCATTCAGTTGATTGTTCGCTACAGGAAGGCTTTTATTATTGTGGTTATTCTCGCTTTTGGCTTGCCCGTATTCAAGCTTCCCCTTCAGTGGGAAGGTCAGGAATGGTATAATAAGTCTATTGGAAGCGATAAGTATCAGGACGATATTAAACCCATAGTAGACAAGGCGCTGGGAGGTGCCTTGAGGAAGTTCGTGACGGAGGTGTATGAAGGTTACTACTATGGTACTCCTGAGAGAACAAGGTTGTATGTCAGTGCAAGGCTTCCTTTTGGTACCACTTTGGAAGATGCCAATTTTGTTATATCCAGAGTGGAGGATTACCTGGTTGGTGTACAGGGCATAGATAAATATGTTACTGATGTAAATAATACTTCTGCAAGAATTGAGATCACCTTCAAACCTGAATATGAGAACTCCGCTGTTCCCTATCAGCTCAAGGGAAGACTTCAGGCCAGATCTTTAGATTTGACAGGGGTCAGGTGGTCAATCTATGGGGTTGGACAGGGTTTTAGTGCCGGTGGAGAGAGTAATCAGACACCGAGTTACTCGGTTGTTATGAAAGGCTATAATTACGATGAACTGGAGGAGCAGGCCTTGATCTTTGCTGATATGTTAGTGGAGGGTAATAGGCGCGTTCAGGAAGTCAAGACCAATGAAAAGATGGGCTACTCGAGTGAAAAGACAAGTGAATATGTGCTCACTTTTGATGTGGACAGGCTGGCAAGGGCCGGAATTACCAGGGCAAAGATTATGGGGACCCTGGGTGATTTGACAAAGCCAAGAGGTCCATCGCTTCAGGCCAATTACAGAGATGAGCGCTTACCAGTTTACATTAAAGCCAGTAATGCCGACCAGTTTTCCAAGTGGGACCTCATGCAGGAAGCATTGCCAATTGATACAGGTCGATTTGTGAAAATTAAGGATTATGCCTCATTGGTCTTTGAAGAGACGGCCAATGAACTTAGAAAAGAAGACCGTCAATACCTGAGAAGATTGGCATTCGATTATATGGGTTCGGCTAAATTCGGTCGTCAATACCTGGAGGAGAGCATTGAGAAAATGGAAAAGCTTTTACCTGTAGGTTATAGCATTGAGTCGAGGAATAACTATTTCAGCTTTAGTCAGGAGAAACGTCAATATGGTCTGCTACTGTTTTTGATGATCGGGATATTCTTCATTTGTGCTATCCTTTTTGAAAACTTAAAGCAGCCTTTTTATATCATAGTCACTATTCCCATTTCATTTATCGGACTATTTCTGATTTTCTCTTTATTCGATTTTCGTTTCGATCCGGGAGGGTTTGCTGCTTTTGTTATGCTTGGAGGGCTGGTGGTCAATGCTTCAATATTTATAGTAAATGACCTTAATAACCGTTCGCTCAAGCACTACAATCGTTCAGTACTCCGCTCTGTTATTGGAAAAGCACAACCTATTATTCTTACCATTTTATCGACTTGCTTTGGCCTGATTCCATTTCTAATGGAAGGAGATTCGGAGTATTTCTGGTTTGCTTTGGCTATAGGGACCATCGGAGGGTTGGTGTTCTCCACTGTTGCAGTATTTGTTTGTCTGCCTGTATTCCTCAGTAAAAGAAAGAGTATTAGAGCAATAAGTTAATGGTCAGTAGATTTAAATCGTTTCAAGTAGAGTCTTTTCAACTTAGTTTTTAGGTAAACGAATATTTTAGTTATACTTGGTGATAAACTAAAACGAATGAATTACCTGAAAATCACAGTATGTATATTGTCCTTGGTTTTGCTGTCCTCTTGTGGAACTAAGGAGGGAAGTCAGGCTCAACCGTCTCAGAACTTAGATCAATTCAGGAGCTTTAATATCGATATGAATGCTCCTCAGAGGAAGATTACCGATCTAATTGAGTCTGTCAGGATATTTAAGCTGGAAGAAACAGAAGAATCACTTCTCGGGAATGTATTCAATGTCACGGTCCATGATCATATGATTGTGTTTCCCAATACTTCTGAGAATACGCTTTACTTCTTTGATGATAAGGGAAACTTTATCAGGAAGCTGAACAAAGGGGGCGATGGTCCCGAGGAGTATTCATCTCTCTGGTCTTACTGGTTTAAGGGAGATACTTTGAAGATTTATGATAATGAACGACCACGAGTAGCTTTTTATTCGTTGCAAGGAGATTATCTGGGAGCTATTAAAGTTCCGGAGAGAGCTAATCATGTTTATGAAAATGAAAACGGCTATTGGTTAGATATGAGCCTTAGGTTCAGAGGAGATTCAACCAATTATGAATTGATTAGCTACGATCACCGGATGCAAAATCCAAAATACTTTTTGCCATTTAATCAACAGGTGGGGTTTCCCATAACCACCACCACGAATAGCATGACTCCTTACAAGGAGGATATGATGCTCTATAAACAGATTCTGAATGATACTGTCTACAGTATCGAGGGAGATGAGTTGGAGCCTCTGGCTCATATGAACTTTGGTAGTGAGTTTCTTTGGTCTGACGAAGAGATGAGAGATAACCCACAGGGAGCGATGAATAGCATTAATGAGTCAGGTAAGGTTTGGATTATATGGCCTAAAATAGGAGAGAGGTTTATATACCTTACCTACAACATTTCTTTTCAGGACAGCTTCGATATGCTCATTGACAGGGTTTCCGGTGAACAGGTAAAGATCGATAAGAGAAAGACTCAGGAGGAAAAGTTTGGATTAATGTTCAACCTTTGGAAAAATGATGAAATGCTTGTTGGTGTAAATTCACTTGATTTAGCGGAGATACTAGAAGAGCTTTCTGAGGAGCAATACTCTTTTGAAGAGGGGAGCTCTCTCGATTTGATAGAATCTTCCGAAAACCCTGCTATGATGTGGGTAAAATTCAAAAGCTTAGATTAAACTTATTAGTATGATTGATTTGAATAGACACACTCTGATTCTTACGTTACTGGCGTCAATACTCATTTCTTGTGGCTCCAACAGCCGGGAAGAAAGAAGTGAATATACCTTAGATGTAACGGACGAATTTCAGCAATACCATATTCAGGCTGATGCCCGGGCTGTTCGACTTCCTGATCTTGTTGAGCATATGACCATTGTTAAGCTGGAAGAAACGGATGAATCTCTTTTGAATAGAACCTCAAACCTCTTTGTCAATGAGGAAGTGATGATTACTTCTGATCCCAGAAATGGAGATTTCTACATCTTTGACCGGTCTGGTAATTTTAAGACTCACTTTAATCATATAGGCAATGGGCCGGAGCAATATGCAAGGGCTTGGGGTTTTTGGGTAGAAGGTGAGCTTATCCGTATTAATGATCCTGCCAATTCTGCAGTAATAGACTTCGATATGGACGGGAATTTTGTAGGCCGTATTGAGTTGCCGTACAGCCCTAATCATATCATAGGAGATGGAGAAAGTATTTGGTTGGAAGTAAGTACCACCTATGTCAGAGATTCCGTTATGGCTCAGCTTTCAAAATACAACCCTAAACAGGGAACTGATTCTCTCTTTCTTCTTCAGAAACTAAGAGGGCGATTCGATATGCCTTCAACTATGAACAGTTTCAGTTATTACGAAGGTAATATTCTTTATAAACGGTTCTTAAGTGACTCCACTTACATGATCAAAGACGGAAGTGTTTATCCGTTTGCACTTATCGAGTTTGATGAAGGGTTTTTATGGAACGATGCTGAAGCGTTAGATTATGAATATCAGCAAGGCTATGATGCTATGAATACCAGTGGTAAAGTATGGCAGGTTTGGCCATTTTATGGCAGGGACTGGGTTTATATGCGTTATCATACCACGATGACCGATGCTAAATACCAGTTTATCAATCGAAGGACTGGTGAACAATTTCATTTAAAGGATATTATCGTAGGAGAGGAGACAATACACCTGAATGCACGACTAAGCTATGAGAATCAGATGGTAATGGCCGTTAGTTCGGATCATATTACCGAATTACTTGAGTACTTCGATGCATCACAGTATTCATTTGCGGAGGGTAGTAGTTTAGAAGAAATAGAGTCTTCAGAAAACCCCGTTATTTTATTTATGAAGTTTAGGTAGTTAGTAATTATTGGTTAATTATCTCCAGATCACTCTCTTCACCGGCCTTCTCTTTGATATTTTCTGTTTCAGACAGGTATGAAAGAATCCGCTTTCTGATTTCAGGAATGGAGAGATTGCTATCGATTCTGCCATTTCTTATAATCGATATTTGCCCCGTTTCTTCGGAAACGGACAGGATCAAAGTGTCAGTAGCCTCCGACATTCCTATAGCTGCCCGGTGTCGCATACCATAATGAGCGGGCAAGTCTCTTTCACTTACAGGTAAAATGCATCGCGCTGCAAGTATCTTTCCCTGGTATATAATAATAGCACCATCGTGGAGAGGGCTATGCTTATTGAATATGGCTATGAGCAACCTTTTTGAGAGGGTAGCATCCAGTCGGTCTCCTGAATCAGCATAGAATTTTAGTTCGGAGTTTCTGCTGAATACCATCAGCGCACCAGTATTAGTCGAGGATAGATTTTTAGAGGCTTCAATGATTGGAGTCAGATTGAATTGCTCTTTGCTTTCTTTCCGTTTCCAAATCATTAGTGACTGAAGCAGGCCATCTTTCCTGAAGGTGGTTTTTCCCAGTACAATCAGGAATTTTCTAATTTCCTGAGAGAAAATAATGATGGCGGCCAATACACCAACTCCCATAAACTGCCCCAGAATACCAGTAAGCAGTTCCATTTCTGCAGCTCGTACAATGAGGTAAACGAGATATAGAACCAGGAAGCCAATTAATACTCTGACGGCAACACTGCCTTTCAACAGTTTATAAACCTGATAAAGCAATACACTCACCAGGGCGATATCGAGCATATCGATCCATCTGATATCCAGAAACCCTATGTTGAAAGAATAGATCAAGTGTTTAAGGCTTTATAAAGTTTAATAGTCTCTCGAGCTTCTTTTACATCATGAACTCTGAGGAGATTGGCTCCATTTTGTAGGGCAACCATATTCAAAGCTGTTGTTCCGTTCAGTGCTTCCTCCGGCTCAATGCCCAATGATTTATAGATCATCGACTTTCTGGAAAGCCCTGCCAAAATCGGAAACCCAAGTCTTTTAAGATAATTTAAATTTCGGAGTAATTCATAGTTCTGCGAGATGCCTTTGGCAAAACCGAACCCGGGGTCGATGATGATATCAGCTATTCCCAACGCTTTTAGCTGATTACATTTTTCTGCAAGCTCTTTACTAATGTCAATCAATAGATTGTCGTATTGATTGAGCGTCTTCATGGTCTGAGGAGTACCTCTCATATGCATGAGGATGTAAGGAACTTGAAGCCGGGCTACAGTTTCAAACATGGTGGGGTCGAGGTTGCCTCCCGACACATCATTGATAATATTGGCGCCAGCTGATATGGCGGTCTCAGCAATGGAAGCCCTGAAGGTATCGATGGAAATCAAAACATCGGGGAACTTGGAGCGAATGAGTTCAATGGCCTGGGTTACTCTGTTGGTTTCCTCCTTAGCATCTATGTCTTCTGCCCCCGGCCTTGTAGAATATCCTCCAATATCCAGAATGAAGGCTCCATGACCTATCATTTCTTCAGCCTTATTAATAATGGCCGTATCCTGATTGACGCGACTTCCAGAGTAGAATGAATCAGGTGTAATATTAAGAATCCCCATCACCTGAGGCTCATCAAGGCTCACCAGATTTCCATTGATATTCAATGTGGTTTTAAGCTCAAATAACTTATCTTTCGCGTTCAAGAATTCTTTAGACTTTAAATATAATCAACCTTGGAGGAGCAAACGGTAGGCGAATATAAAGAAGTTATTAAGGCCTGTAAAGACATATTTCTGAAGAAGACACAAGATTATGGAACGGCCTGGAGAATACTCCGACTTTCTTCAATTACTGATCAGATTTTTATCAAGGCTCAACGCATCCGTTCTATCCAAATGAAGGGGAAACAAATGGTTGATGATGATATTTCAGGCGAGTTCATTGGTATTATTAACTACTGTGTAATTGCCCTGATTCAAATGCACCTGAGTGAGGAAGATCCATTGGAGATGGATGTTCAGACCCTGGAGCCTCTTTATGACAGATATGTGAATGAAACCATGTCTCTGCTGATCAATAAGAACCATGACTATGGTGAAGCATGGAGAGATATGAGGGTCAGTTCAATTACCGATATCATCTTGATGAAGTTACTCAGGGTGAAGCAGATTGAAGACAACCAGGGTAAAACAATCATTTCCGAAGGTATTGATGCCAATTATATGGATATGATCAATTACGCAGTTTTTTGTATGATTTTAATGGGAACCAATAAAGCATGAAAGCGCTCAATTCAGTAGCCAGATACCTGGTGGGAGGACTATTTATTTTTTCAGGCCTGATCAAGGTTAATGACCCTGTAGGTACTCAAATTAAGCTGGAAGAGTATTTCACTGTCTTCGCTGTTGATATTGCTCCGTTTTTTGAGCAATTGAAACCATTGGCTCTGTTCTTTTCAATTTTGCTTTCAACACTTGAGGTAGTGTTAGGTATTGCTATCCTTTTGAAGTACAGAGAGAAGCTGGTTACAACATTGCTGTTGGTGATGATTGTGTTCTTTACTTTTCTGACCTTCTATAGTGCTTATTTTAACAAAGTCACCGACTGTGGATGCTTCGGAGATGCCATTAAGCTAACACCATGGCAATCATTCATAAAAGACATTGTTCTTTTGGTTTTCATACTGATTCTTTTTGTTGGTCGTAAAGTGAATAACCAAAGGGAAACAGCTAAGGGAAAACATATTGTGGTAGCCGTAAGTACAGTCTTTTGTCTTACCATTGCCTTTCTTTCAATCAATCACCTTCCCTTTATTGATTTCAGGGCATATAAGGAAGGAACTTCAATCCCGCAGGCTATGCTGCCCCCTGCAGATAATCCATCCGAGGTTCCTAAGATTACAAATTATGCGTTCTGGGGCGATGAAAGTGACTTCACCGAAGCTTCGCTGACTGGTAAGAAGTTGCTGGTAATAGTGCACGATGTTGAGCATACTGAGATGAGGGCTTACCCTATGCTCAATAGCCTGATTCGTTCTGTTGAAAATGAGGTTGGTGTCGCAGCGATTACGGCCTCTTCAGGTTCGGAATTTGAGAACTTCAGACATGATGTGCAATTGGCTATCCCATATTATTATTCTGATAAAACCTTACTCAAGACTATGATTAGATCGAACCCCGGTCTGGTTCTGCTTCAGGATGGGGAGGTAGTTAAGAAGTGGCACTACAATGATATTCCGGATGCACCGGAACTATTGAAGGAGCTCTACTAATGGAGAAAAGAAGAATCTTTTTAATTGGACTACCCGGTTCAGGGAAAACCACTTTGGGAAAAGAGTTGGCTCAGCAGTTAGCACTTCAGTTCATTGACCTGGATGAGAAAATTGTGGAGAAGATTGAGATGTCAATTCCAAAGTACTTCAAGCAACAAGGAGAAGGGAACTTCAGACTTCGCGAGAAGGAAGTTCTTCATGAAGTTTGTGCTACTTATGATAGTTTTGTTATGGCTACCGGAGGAGGTGCCCCTTGCTTCCATTTCAATATGGACACCATGAATGAACATGGTCAGACGGTTTTTCTCGATGTAAGTCCCGGAGATTTAGCCTTGAGGGTGATGGATGAAGGAGTAGAGAAGAGGCCCATTTTCAACAGCTATGATCAACAAGATTTAATCCAGGAAATAAGACAATTGAAAGAGAAGAGGCAGGAGTTTTATAATCAGTCAAGTATAAAAATTCGAGATAATCAGATCACCGTGGATAAGATTATCTCGAACTTAGAGTCTCTTTAGAAGTTAAGCCCCAGGGTTAAACTAGCATTAGTCAGCTTATTGTCGATTACCGCTGTTGGGCCAGTGCCGTCTGCGAAAGTGTATGAGGTGAAAGAGTCCTTGTAAGCAGTTTGCGACATCACAAAGTCAACAAAGTAGCTTCCGATATTAATTCCTATCCCGCCAGACACTACGGATCTTGATCTGTCCAATCCGTCAAATGAACTCTTATATGGATCTCCTAATGAAGCATATCCTGCTCTAAACCTGAAGATGCTGTATCTGTACTCTCCACCTAATCTAATATTGGTACTTGACTGATAGATATTCTCAATGGTACTGTTATCACTTTCTGAATTGAAATCAAGAGAAGAGATGTAGGCATTGCTGTAGTTCAGGTGCTCAACATCTGCAGTGATGAATCCATTCTTACCAATGAAGAATGCCACACCTGCATTCAATTTCATAGGGGTTCTTATCTTATAATCAGAGAAGTAAATGTCAGTGGCACTTTCAAGACTATTCAAAACTGTATCTTCCAAAATCAATCGGTTACCCTGGTCATCACGGAAGTTTGAGACATCGTAATTCTTATACTCTGATCGATAAATGGCATCACCTTCATCACTTAAATTATACCAGGTAGGGGAAGTGAAAGAGGCTCCGATTCTCATGAAATTGGTGGGTCTTACAATCACTCCCAGGTTTAGATTAACTCCGGTTCCTGTTACATTGAGTCTTTCATCAATCTGAAAGCTCGAGATGGCCGGATCATCAAATGTCTCAGTAAATATTCGGTTATAAGAATAGTCAGTAGAAGTAAAACCAATTCCGGCACCTATGTAAACCTGATCGGCAAAATTACCTCCAAATGAAACATTGAACTGATCCAGATTACCGCTACGTGTAATTCGCTCATTTTGGGATGGGAAACCTTGTACAAATGATGCATAGATGTCTTCAGCACCAGGTATTGGATTAATCAGGAAGTGATCATACCCCACTTTTTCAATACCTCCAAGCTCTTCCGGAAAGAAACCGTCTGCTCTGTTGAGCATAGCATCTATAATGGAACTGTTGTCATTCTGAGCGGTGTACGACAGTTGCTGGTTAAAGGTGTTTACTCTGTTGTAAGTAATGGCCAGGGTTCCTCCACGCCAGGGGCCTGGTTCAAGGTCTCCTTTGTTGAAATTAAGGGCCAGGCCAAAGTTAGCCAGATTAAACTTAGTGTCCTCGTTGGCTATGTTACGTCCAAGAAAATCTACATCGAACTTCTTGAAGTTAAGGCTTGGTGTTAAAACAAACTGTGACCTGTTGAACATTCCTAAACCAGCTGGGTTCAAAATTCCAGCACTTAAATCTCCGCCAAGAACGGAACCTGCACCACCCAGGGCCTGGAATCTTGATGTTCCATAGACTCCATACTGTGAAAACCTGAGGGCATCCTGATAGTAGCCAAATGCCCCTGGCTCTACCTGTGCTTTAGAGGTCTGGTTAAGGCAAAACATTGCCAGACCAACTAAGAATAGCTGATAAATTCGCTTCATATTTTAAGTTTTTGAGTACTAATTAATTACCGCGGCCAGACCTGCTTCCTGAAGAAGATGATGATCTTGAAGAACCACTACTTCCACCTGAAGAGCGGCTAGAACCAGAGCTTCCTCCTCTGCTAACTGAACCGGAAGACCTTGATGAAGAGCTTCTGCTTACTCCGCTGCTACTTCTGCCAGAAGAAGAACTACTTCGGCTAAAGCCCCCGCTTGACCTGCTGGAAGATCCAGAGCCTCTGCTAAATACACTCGATGACCTGCTGGACGATGTTCTTCCAAATGAAATACTTCTTGAGCTAGACCGTGAGCTTCTGATACCCGAAGGATAACTACTGGTTCTGGTCCTGTTCAAAGTAGTATTACTACGGTTAGGGTTTCCATACCTGCTTGATGATACTCTATTGAGAGTAGAGGTACGCGTGCTTCTGCTACTTCCATCGGAACGGCTGAAACGATAGGCGTCTGTTCGTACTCTTCTGCTGCTACTGGCCAGTGCACGGTCAACTGCTGAGGTAGACCTGCTTGATCTTGTAGAGGTTGTAGTTGGTCTTACTGAAGAGTTAGATACACGACCACCGGAGATTGTTGAGCGTGTTCTTGATGATGTATTGAGGTTAGCAGTAGAACGTGTTCTGCCTGCACCATTTACTGCATCGGATCTTACACTTGTGACTGAGGTAGAACGAACCCGACCGCCTCTGGTGTAGTTTCTATTACTATAATAGTTGTTGTCAGCAATGATAACTGTGTTTCTCGACCAGTACCAGCTATTGTTCCTCCATCCCCAAGGTGAATATGCCCATGAGTTATAGTAATAAGGATCGTAGAAGGGACTGTAGAATGGATCGAATCCCCATCCATACATTCCAGCGTAAATTCTTGACCATCTCCATCCAAAACGTCTATACCTGGAGAAGCTGTAACTAGCAGTCCAATATGGATTGTAGAAGTCGTTGTATCCGTAATAGAAAGGATCTCCCCAACTATTGAATCTGTATGGATTATACATGGAGCCTAATCCGAAGCCTAAGCTAAAGTAAGTGCTGGCATTATTGAGATTGGAAGATGTATTCTGAACATACGCTTCCATAAGTGTCAGGTTGCCATTGTAGTATTGCTCATACCAGGCATTTCTGAATTGGAAATCATTATTGACAATTTGATTGAACGAAAAGGCGTCCATGTCATCCCAGCTTAGAGGTAAGTCATAGTTTTTGAGGAGTTCATGCTCATAATCCCAGACAAAATCATCATAGTTTAATTGAAAAGCTTTTTTAACCCTGGGTTCGATGTCTTCAAAGTAAACCACTTCAGAAGGCTCTCCATTATTATATTTATTCAGTAAAGCTGGTTCAACCTTGGAATCAGAACTCCTTTGAAGTGTGATTACATCTTCATCAAGACTTTCTCTGTTCTCCGGGTCAATGACTACCTGCCTGGGCTGAGTCCTGTCTGCCGATGTAAAGTAGACATCGTCATATTCACCCTGCTGAACAGGTAACGATGCACATCCGGCAAAAACCGAAAGTGCCATAAAGGTCGATGCAATCTTATAATAGCTGGAGTTTTTCATGGCTTTCCTTTCTTCTTTAAACTTAACGTCTAATTTTCTTATTTGGTCGGTTAAATACCCGAAAATTCTATCTTTGCGAGGTATTTTCCGCCCTGTAAAAGAGCAAGTATCATACCAAATATCAAGACATGAGCAAAGGTTTACCTAAACGAAGTGAGGATTACTCCCTGTGGTATAATGAGTTGGTGAAGAAGGCCGATCTGGCTGAGAACTCACCTGTGAGAGGCTGTATGGTAATAAAGCCCTACGGTTATAGTATCTGGGAAAAGATGCAGGCTGAAATTGACCGTATGTTTAAAGAGACGGGTCATACTAATGCCTACTTTCCTTTGTTCATCCCGAAATCTTATCTGAGTAAAGAAGCAGATCATGTCGAAGGGTTTGCTAAAGAATGTGCTGTAGTAACTCACTACAGACTTAAAAATGATGAGAATGGTAATGGTGTAGTCGTAGACCCGGAAGCCAAGCTGGAAGAAGAACTTATTGTAAGACCCACATCTGAGACTGTGATCTGGAGCACCTATAAAAATTGGGTTCAGTCGTACAGAGACCTTCCAATCCTTGTGAACCAATGGGCCAATGTGGTACGATGGGAAATGAGAACCCGACTTTTTCTGAGGACAGCGGAATTTCTTTGGCAGGAAGGTCACACGGCCCATGCTACTCGACAGGAGGCTATCGATGAATCGGTACAAATGATGAATGTTTATGCACAGTTTGCTGAAGACTTTATGGCTTTACCTGTGGTAAAAGGAATCAAGTCCGAATCTGAGCGATTTGCCGGAGCATTAGAGACCTATTGTATCGAGGCTTTGATGCAAGATGGTAAGGCCCTGCAAGCAGGAACTTCTCACTTCCTCGGGCAAAACTTCGCTAAAGCATTTGATGTGAAGTTTGCCACCAAAGAAGGAGGTCTGGAATATGTTTGGGGTACCTCATGGGGGGTAAGTACCAGGCTGATGGGGGCTCTTATCATGGCTCATTCTGATGACCAGGGTTTAGTGCTTCCTCCAAGACTGGCGCCAATTCAAGTAGTGATTGTACCTATATATAAAGGTGAAGAGCAGTTGGAGATGATTCGCCATAAGGTTAATGAAATTACGGCCAGCCTGAGGGCTAAAGGTATCAGTGTTAAGTTTGATGATCGCGATACCCATAAACCAGGCTTTAAGTTTGCAGAATGGGAATTAAAAGGAGTTCCTGTAAGATTTGCCATGGGTCCAAGAGATTTGGAAAACAATACGCTCGAAATTGCCAGAAGAGATACAGGGACTAAGGAGTCATTTGACCTGAAGGATGATATTGCATTGAAGGTTGAGGGCTTGCTGGAAGATATTCAGAACAATATCTATCAAAATGCTCTGAAATTCAGAGAAGAGAATACTACGCCAGTTGATAGTTATGAGGCCTTCAAAAAAGTGCTGGAAGAGCAAGGCGGCTTTGTTTCTGCACACTGGGATGGCACTGCCGAAACAGAGGAAAGAATCAAAGAAGAAACAAAAGCCACAATACGCTGTATCCCTCTTGACATGAAGGAGGAAGAAGGAAATTGTGTGTATTCTGGTAAACCATCAAAAGGAAGAGTACTTTTTGCCAAGGCTTACTAATGCCGTTTCATTTTATTGGTATATTGGAGTAAATCTTTAGCACCTATGGGTGAGTGGCTCTCCATCATATTACTAATAGCCGTAGGCTTAATCTTAATCTATATCGAACTGTTGTTCGTGCCTGGTACTACAATCGTTGGCTTGATTGGTTTAGCACTATGCGGTGTTGGCATTTACCTCACTTATGAAGATCATGGAAGCGTAGTTGGTAATTGGGTGCTGGCTGGAACAGCTTTGATATCTATAGGAGGTATGATATATAGCTTCAGGTCTAAGTCATGGGACAGGTTTTCACTCAAGACTACAAATAATAGCAAGTTCAATGACGACTATTATAACGATCTGCAAATTGAAATGAGAGGGATTGCCACCTCTGACTTAAAACCAATAGGCAAGGGAGAGTTCAATAACAAAACATATGAAGTAAGATCAAGAGGAGAGCACATTTCCTCGGGTACTTCAATTAAAATAGCCAGAATTACTGGCAACAGAATCATTGTTGAAACAATAACCACTGATTGATGGAAAACTATACTATGCTCATTGCTGTCGTTGGCGGCATTATTTTACTCTTTATCTTCTTGTACTTTGTGCCGGTTAACCTGTGGATTACCGCACAATTTTCGAAGGTGAGGGTTGGGCTACTCGAACTGGTGTTCATGCGTATTCGTAAGGTGCCACCACGCATTGTGGTAGAGTCAATGATTACTGCAACCAAAGCAGGACTTGAGGTTACCACTTCCGACCTCGAAACACACTATCTGGCTGGCGGACATGTGCCTTCGGTGATTAAAGCACTTATTTCTGCTGATAAAGCCAACATTGAACTAACCTTTAAGCAGGCCACAGCTATTGACCTTGCGGGTCGTGATGTGTTTGAAGCAGTTCAGATTTCAGTTAATCCCAAGGTGATCACTACTCCTAAGGTAGCAGCTGTAGCCGCAGATGGTATTCAGCTGATAGCTATTGCCCGTGTTACAGTTAGAGCTAACATCAGACAGTTGGTTGGTGGTGCTGGTGAAGATACCATTCTGGCCAGGGTAGGAGAAGGTATTGTTACCTCCATTGGTTCAGCGGGTACCCACAAAGAGGTGTTAGAAAACCCTGATAAGATTTCCAAACTGGTACTTCAAAGAGGGCTCGATGCGGGTACTGCATTTGAGATACTATCTATCGATATTGCTGATGTTGATGTTGGAGCTAATATTGGTGCACAACTACAAACGGACCAGGCTCAGGCAGACTTAAAAGTAGCTGAGGCCAAAGCTGAGGAAAGAAGAGCAATGGCTGTAGCCAACGAGCAGGAAATGAAAGCCAAGTCTCAGGAAGCACGTGCTAAGGTAATTGAAGCAGAAGCAGAAATACCTATGGCGATAGCAGAGGCATTCCGTTCCGGTAGATTAGGCGTAATGGACTACTATAAGCTTGAGAATATTCAGGCTGATACCGATATGAGAGAGTCAATTGCAAACCCTGAAAAAGGGAGTTCCGGAAGAAAGAGAGACAGTAAAGGAGGAAGTTCAAAAGGATAGTCCTTCTCGAAATAAAGAAAATTGAGATGAGCCCTGTCATTATTGATGGGGCTCTTTTTTACAGGCCTTTTGAAAGAGTGTAAGCTATTTCAGTTCGAATACTCTTGTTTCACCCTTTTTCGCACCAATGAATGAGCTTCCTGACTGTTTGATCTGTTCGTAGCTGGTGGGTAGAATGTCATCACCAGACAGGTTTATTACTCCAAATAAACCATCCCTTTCCACCAGAAAGAAGCCGTCTTGGAGAGGTGAGATGCTGTTGTATGAAGGGTTTTTGATAATTCTGCCCTTGCCGTCTATTAGTCCTGTTTGTCCATTAGAAGTTAATAGAAAGTAGTCTCCGGTTTTTTCTATAAGATCATAATCGATCTTAACCACGGGCTCAGCATTTGTGTTGATGATACCATATTTGTCGTTATTCATCACAATAGCCAGACCATTTTGGAAGGGTTCAACCAAATCATAATTAGGTTGAATCGCCAGCTCTTCATTCTCATTCACAAAGCCCCATTTTCCGATCAACTTGACACCGAAATATCCTTCAGAAAACTTAGATACTTCTTCATATCTATTCGCGATGGCAAGTAATCCCTTAGAATTAAGATAGCCCCATTGTCCACCTTTTTTTACCGGGATGTAGCCGTTTTCAAAGTCTCCCATGAACTCAATATCACTGTCTAGTTTCGTGTCGAAGCCATCACTTGGTCTGTACATAAACTGCAGGCTGTCTCTACTAAGGAGTAGTAGGTCATTATTTATTTCGTGGATAGAATCGTAAGTGTGTTCTAGAAGTATATCTCCATTCAACGAGTACAATGAAAAAGTACTGTCTTCATTCATTTGGACTAAAGAAGAGCCTTTGGTTTGAAAAGTGTTCTGTGTTCTGTAAACAACTTTCCCGTACATATCAGCCAAACCAGATTCACTTCCTTGTTCAAAGTAAATATGTTCGTTCATAATGTGCAGGCTGTCATAGTATGGAGTCATAATCCAAATACCCTGTTCATTCTGAACACCATAGCTGTTATTATAATAGGCAATAGCTCTTCCATTGATATAGTTGCCAAGGTAATCATAGAGAAAGGGGCTTAACTCTTTACCATTGGAGGCAATAAGTCCGATCTTGCCGTTCCTCTTAGCTTCAAAGAGAGAGGGAGATCTTTGGTGGAAAGACTCGTAGTTGAAAAGATTAAGTTTCTTACCGTTGAAATTGTAGACAGCCCAGGAGTGCCCATCTGGCTGGCTGGTCATGGCAAAGAATACCTGTTCGAATAACTCTACTTGTTGGAATGAGTCTCTGAAAAGAGACTTTCCGTCAGAATTATAAACATGGTATCTGTCGGAGTCTTTATCCCTGGTGACAAGAAGTTCATGATTGTAGTCGACAAGTTCTTCATTACTCAGGAAAAGAGAGTAGTTGTTGTTTATAGTCACAATTCCGGTTTTGCCTCCGGCTGATGATACAAACCGATCATTGTTTAGAAACCCAAGGTCATCGAAGTATAAAGTTCCTTCATATTGGTTTTCTGAATAGAGGTCCCATTGTAGGTAGGGCGTTGCTGTTATTTGGTTCGATTCAAATTCCAATGATTTGTAAAGAGGAGGAATAATCAACTCCATATTTTTCCCTAACAATCCCTGGTGATTATACTGGCCTATCAGATAATGGCTATCGTTGTAGGGTTTAACATATTCATATTGAAACCCTGTTAATGAGTCACCTTCGATGTTGAATATGGAGAACTGATTTTTGAAGTTTGATACTGCCAGATGTCGTTCGTTTAAGGGAATGATTTTTTTATAGGCCACCTGAATGCGTTCAGTCCCCTTATTTGTCAAAAAACCTGTTTTGTATTGGTTTCCTGTTTTGGAGGAAACAATTAAGCCGGCCGGGTGATCAGTAATTGAGCTATAGTCAAATGGTATGATTGTTTTGCCACGACTGTCTATCAATCCGAAGTAAGTAAAAATTGATCTGTTCTCTCGTTTTGAAGCAATGAAGCTTCCTCCGGAATGGGGGATAAGGGTACTGAATAATTGGTCCGTAATCCTATGTCCTTCCGTGTCGATTATTGCCCACTTTTCATTTTGTAATGCGCCCACCACACCGTTGATTACAGAAAAACTCTTATCAGACCATCCTATGGCCTGATAGCTTGCCGGGATAACAATGGAGTTGGTAGTGATATTCTTTAAGCCTACGCGACCATCTTCCATGAAAGGTTCATACTGATCAGCCAGAAGGCTAACAGTGTTAAGGAGTATGATTAGAAGTATGGTGAATTTCGAAAAGCGCATTCGTATTGGAACGACAAATCAGCTCGAAAGCTGTAAAAAATAGCCGATTAATGAAACGTACTTGACGTAAAAGTTGACTATTCCTTAACCGGGTCTTTCTCCAGGTTAAATAAGTCATTCAAAACATCGATAAGAGTTTCCGCTTCACCACGCTGACAAGCGGCCTTTAATTGTAGGACAGGAAGCTTCATGATTTTGTTAGTGATGCTTTTGGAGAATTTATCAGCGAAAGCCTCAATCTCAGGGCTGACATTCTTCAAATGCTTCTTGAGCTCTTCTTGTCTGATTTCTTCCAATGCATTTTTCAACTTGTGAATGGTTGGAGAAACTTCCATTTCTCTGGACCAGTCGTTGAATTCAGACATTGATTCTTTTACAATGGCTTCAACTTCCGGTATGGCATTGATTCTTTTCTGAACCGCTTGAGAAGTTTTGTCCTGAATTTCATCGATGTTGTATAGATTAACCCCGGTTATGGCTTCAATAGCCGGAGAAATCGATCTTGGAATGGAAAGGTCTATAAAGTACTTCAAACCATTATCAGGTATTGTTTTCAGATCCTGAATGTCAATGAAGTCTTTCACCGGGATACTGGATATGACAATATCAAAATCAGATAAATGCTCTTTTATTCCTTCGAATGAAATGGTTGGAAGGCCACAGTTGGCAGCAACTTCTTCCAGTTTTTCATCAGTCCTGTTAGTGAGGTTAACAGTGAAGCTGGTTTCTGCAAGATTCTTAGCCAGGTCTTCACCAATTTCTCCAAGTCCCATTACGAGTACCTTAGCATCAATAAATCCTTGAGCTAAAGTTTTGACCAATTCTGCCGTAGCGTAAGAGACGCTGGCAGCTCCATCTCTGAAGGCGGTTTCCTGAACCACTCTTTTATTGGCAAAGAAGATGGTATGCATTAACCTGTGTAGGAAAGGACCTGCCAAGTGAGCGTCTGCACTCAATTGATAAGCTCTTTTGATCTGGTTGATAATCTGAAGGTCGCCTACTACTTGTGCTTCGAGCCCCATTGAAACTCTGAAAAGGTACTCAGCAGCAGCGTCAGCATGAAGAATACTGTCGAAGTATTGGAGATATTGAGATGGGTTGTTGAGGCCTTTTTTGGTTCCTAGGAATGAAATAATTTCCAGGCTTAGGTCTCTGTCGGCACTGTAGTAGATTTCAGTTCTGTTGCAGGTAGAAAGAATCAGTAAGTCATTGGCCTCAGCTATCTGATTAAACTCAGCCAAAAATACTTTCGCTAAAGTATCATCTATAGAAAGAATCTCACGGATTTCTACCGGAGCTTTTTTGTACGATAAACTAAGAACTTTAAAACCTTCTTTCATTCTCTGCGCTTCAACCTCTTCTATATACGCTGGGCAAAAATAAACCCTACTAAAGCCTAAAAAAAGTGATGTATATCAGTGTTTGTTATTTAGAATGATTCTACTTAAATCAATCTTGAATTCAATATTTAACTATATGATGAATTGATTATATTAATAGATGCAAAAATTAAATAATGATTTTGTGAAACACTTAAAACAACTGTATTTGAAGTTCTTAAGTTTCAGCAAAACGGAGATCAATGGAACGGTTTTTTTACTGATAATTATCGTTTGCCTGCTTCTTAGTCCTCAACTTTACAAAATCATGTTAGGCGATCGCTATGATTCTTTTGAAGAAGATCAAGCCTTGTTAGATAGCCTGATGTCCGCAATTAATTCCAGCGTTAGCATAGAGCCGGTTTTTGAGCCTAAACTGTCTGAATTCAATCCTAATGAAGCTTCACTCAATGAATTGGTCTCATTGGGAATTCCTGAGTTTCTGTCCAAAAGAATTATTGGTTACCGAAATGCCGGAGGTGTTTTTAAAGTAAAATCTGATCTTATGAAGATCTATAATTTTCCAGACTCGCTCTTCTTTCGGCTGGAGTCCTACATACGTATGGAAGATGAGTTACAAATACGGGAGAAGGAAAGGTCAGTTGAGAAAAGAACTGGTAGGGGTGTTAGAAGAAAGGCAGCAGTGCTTATGTCTGAGCTGCGATTTCCTGATGAACCAAGGTTAATCGATATTAACCTGGCGGACACTACGCTATTTCAGAAGCTTCATGGTATCGGTTCTACCTATGCCAAAAGAATAGTGGCTTTTAGAGAAGCATTGGGTGGTTTTTACTCAGTTGATCAGGTTAGTGATTTGTATGGAATGACAGATAGCTTATACTACCAAATCAAGAGCTTTCTGACCATCTCTGATACAGTAAAGCTCAAAGTGATTCCTATCAATGTAGCCACTTTTGAGCAGTTAAATAGTCATCCGTATATCAGCTACGAACTCACCAAAGAAATCTTGTTGGCCAAGAGCAAATACGGTAAATTCAAGAAATTGGAAGATCTTAGTCGTTTGAGCCTCCTGGATTCACTGGGAAGATCAAGGCTGGGACCATATCTGAGATTTTGATGCAGAAGATATTAAGTGCTAAACAGATTCGCGAGGCCGATCTATACACTATTAAGAATGAGCCAATAAGCTCTATCGATCTGATGGAACGGGCCGCTCAGGCTTTCGCTGACCGATTTGTTCAAATCGTATCGAAGCAGAAGTCTGTTTTCGTAGTTTGTGGAGTAGGGAACAATGGCGGTGATGGTCTGGCTATTACAAGATTACTAAGAGAAACAGGGTATCAGGTAGATTGCCTTTTAATAAGGTATGGCAGTCTATCAGATGATTGTCAAATCAATTTGAACAGATTGGATGGAAAAGTAAAAGAGGTCCAACCGCGTGGATTGGTAATTGATGCTTGTGATGTGATCATTGATGCTCTTTTCGGATCGGGGCTGAACCGTCCGGTGGAAGGAGATCTTTCTGAGGTAATCCGTCAAATTAATAGTGCACCGTGTCAGGTGGTGTCGGTTGATATTCCTTCAGGCCTTTTTGCTGATGAAGTAAACCTAAGTGGGGCTATAATCAGAGCTGATTATACGATTACCTTTCAATTGCCTAAACTGAGCTTTCTAATACCGGAAACAGGTAAATATGCGGGCTACTGGTGGAATGAAGACATTGGACTGAACAAAGAGTTTATTAGTAATCAGGAAAGTAACTATTATCTAATGGACCGCTCTGTTAAGGATTTTTTACCTCATCGAGGGAGGTTTCAACACAAGGGCGACTTTGGTCGTGTACAGGTTTTCGCAGGAAGTCTCGGTAAAATGGGCGCAGCGGTATTGTGCGCAACTGCGGTTATGAAATCTGGGGCAGGCCTACTCACCGTACATATTCCCGAGTGTGGGATGACCATTATGCAAACTGCTTTGCCGGAAGCTATGGTGACCTTAGATAGGTCATATGGTCACCTGTCTTCTGGAGAGCTCATGGAGAATACAGATGTTGTTTGTATAGGTCCGGGTATTGGACAACATGATGATACACGAAGAACGCTTTTGAATATACTTCATGATAACCCCAAAAGATTGGTAATTGATGCTGATGGTTTAAACATCCTAGCTCAGCATAGTGAACTGATGGACTTGCTTCCAGAAGGAACTGTACTTACTCCTCATGTGGGAGAATTTGAGAGGTTGTTCGGTGAGAAGGAAAATGGTTTGGAGAGAATTAGACTGGCTCAACATGTAGCTTTTAAAAGAAAATGGGTTATTGTTTTGAAAGGAGCCAATACGGCAGTGATAACACCAAAAGCTGAAGTTTATTTCAATACAACCGGTAATCCAGGCATGGCAACAGCAGGGAGTGGAGATGTTTTGGCTGGTGTGATTACAGGTTTACTGGCTCAGGGTTTGTCTCCGGTTGATGCTGCCCTGTTGGGAGTTTATATCCATGGTGAGGCTGGAGATATTGCTGAAAAAACAATCGGAGAAACGTCTCTTATGGCATCAGATTTGCTTAATTTCATCCATGAAACGTTTTGTAACGATTAGATAAAGTGATTTATTGAAAAAAAACTTAATTTTATCTAAACCTTAAACACTTAAAGCGGGTCTAACTAAACAATGAAGCTCTTTAGCCGAAACATATTGCACTTCAGATTAATAGCACTACTAGTGTTCTCTTTATGTGCATTTTCAGCGGCTGCCCAAACCGGAGCAATGGCAAATGCCTCCAATACCGATCCGAAAGACAAGGTTAAAGTCGAAATATTCCCTAATCCTACTTCTGAATTTTTGAATATCGATCTGAGCAAGCTCGATCTGCAAAAGCCGCAGCTCGAGATCAGAAGTATAATTGGTACCAAGATGCAGGTCACTGTTGAAGAAAATGGTACAAAAAAGTATAAGGTAGATGTACAGTCTTTTCCAAGGGGCTATTACCTGGTGTTGGTCCGTGACGACCGATCAAAATTCCAGCAAACAGTAAGATTTAGTAAGAAATAAAAAAGGGCTGTTATTCAGCCCTTAATTTTTTAGAATTCTGCATTCCCGGGAGTTCTTGGGAATGGTATGACATCTCTGATGTTTCCCATTCCGGTTACAAAGATCATTAACCTTTCGAAGCCTAAGCCGAAGCCACTGTGAGGCACGGTTCCAAATCTTCGTGTATCTAGGTACCAGTCCATTTCTTCATGAGGGATGCTCATTTCGTCCATTCTTGACATAAGGACATCAAGTCTTTCCTCTCTCTGAGAACCTCCAACTATTTCACCGATGCCTGGGAACAAAATGTCCATGGCAGATACTGTTTTACCATCTTCATCCATTCTCATGTAGAAAGCCTTAATGTCTTTCGGGTAATTGGTTAGGATGACAGGCTTCTTGAAGTGTTTTTCAACAAGGTATCTCTCATGTTCTGATTGAAGGTCGGTTCCCCAACCCTCAACAGGATATTGAAATTTCTTTTTCTTATTGGGTTTCGAGTTTCTGAGAATGTCTATGGCTTCTGTATAGGTAACTCTTTCGAAATCATTTTCCACAACGAACCTGAGTTTTTCAGTGAGTGTCATTTCACTCTTCTCGTTAGCAGGCTTGTTCTTTTCCTCTTCTAACAACCTGCTTTCCAGGAAGGCCAGGTCATCCTCACAATGTTCAAGGGCATAACGGCAAAGGTATTGAAGGAACTCCTCTGCCAGGTCCATGTTATCTTCCAGGTCGTAGAACGCCATTTCTGGTTCTATCATCCAGAATTCCGCCAGGTGTCGGGTTGTATTTGAGTTCTCAGCTCTGAAAGTAGGTCCGAAGGTGTAAATCTCACCTAAAGCCAACGCACCCAATTCTCCTTCTAACTGACCAGATACGGTGAGGTTGGTTTCCTTGCCAAAGAAGTCTTCAGCGAAGTCTACCTTTCCATCCTCTGTTAGAGGAGGGTTTTTAGCGTCTAGTGTTGTCACTCTGAACATTTCTCCCGCACCTTCCGCATCACTGCCGGTAATGATAGGAGTATGCATATAGTTGAAACCCTTGTCGTTGAAAAACTTATGCACAGCAAATGACATGGCATGTCGCATACGTAGAATAGCTCCAAAAGTATTGGTTCTTGGTCTTAAGTGAGCGATCTCTCTTAGGAATTCAAAGGAGTGCTTTTTCGGCTGTAAAGGATATTTTTCCGGATCAGCAACTCCCATAACCGTGATCGATTGGGCATGGATTTCTACTGATTGTCCAGCTCCCTGAGATTCTACCAGTTGGCCGGTCACAGACAAACTTGCTCCGGTAGTAACCAGTTTAAGAACATCTTCTGAGATATTATTAGGATCAGCTACTACTTGAATGTTCTTAATTGTTGAGCCATCGTTCAAAGCAATAAAGCTTACGTGTTTGTTGCCTCTTTTGGTTCTGACCCAACCTTTGGCATGTACTTCAGTACCAATTTGTCCACTTTTAAGTAGTTCGGAAATTTTAGTTCTCCTGATCTTCATGTTTCTCAGAATAGTGTTTGAAAAGAAACGCAAAACAATCATTTTTTAAGGGGATTCACAACCTTTCTTCTTCTTAAAAACCAGATTGAAATAACTATAGGTGGAGGTTAGTTATATACTTGGATATCTGCATTCAGGACACGAGGCAGGCGCTTTTAAAAATTTGCATGATTTTTGTTAAAAAGTGTTTCCATCCACTCGATTCTCTGAGACTTTCCTTTAACTTTGAGTTTATAGGTCAGAAATAATTGTCGAATGCAAAAACTCAGTTTAAGTCAAACCTTAAGCCAGAAACTCTCCCCGCAGCAGATTCAATTTATTAAGCTTCTTCAGGTGCCAACCGCAGAGCTTGATACCAGAATTGAAGAGGAGTTGGAGCTGAACCCTGCATTAGAGGAAGGGAGGGAAGAACAGGAGGCAACTCAGGAAGATGATTTTGAGGATTCATACGAGGATAACTCAGATGAGCTCAATGTAGATGACTATCTGGCAGAAGATGACTATGCCGGATATAAGATGCAGGGTGATGGCAATTATAACGATGACGAAGATCGTGAAATGCCAATTGCCATGCAGTCGTCTTTGAATGATCAGTTGGAAGCACAGCTTGGGTTCCTGGGATTGGACGGGCGTCAGGAGAGTATTGCAAAGCAACTTATTGGTAGTATAGAATCTGATGGCTACATCAGAAGAGAGTTAGATGCCATTGTAAATGATCTGGCATTCTCACAAAACATTGAGACAGATGTTGATGAACTCGAGGAATTACTCAACGAGATTCAGAAGTTTGACCCTCCCGGAATTGGTGCAAGAAACCTGAAGGAATGTCTGCTCATTCAACTCGACCGAAAAAAGGAAGATAATGAGGAAGATGAAGAGTTACTCCACACATTGGAAGTAGCTTATAATATCGTTTCTCTCTGCTTTGAGGAATTCACTAAAAAGCACTACGATAAAATAATGAAGAAACTGAATCTTGAAGACGAAGAAGTTTTCAAGGACTCAATTTCTGCCATTACCAGACTAAACCCTAAGCCAGGTGGTATTTCAGGTGGATTGGTGAAAACTCAGTATCTGATACCTGACTTTCTTTTGACCAATAATAATGGAAAGCTCGATTTGTCATTGAACTCTCGAAATGCTCCAGAATTAAAAGTGAGCAGATCTTATAGTGAGATGTTCAGTGCCTACGATAAGAGTGATAAGAAGGATAAGAAACTGAAGGAGACTGTTAGCTTCGTGAAGCAAAAGCTGGATGCCGCCAAATGGTTTATTGATGCCATTAAGCAAAGGCAAAATACTTTGCTCAGGACAATGGAAGCCATAGTGAAGTATCAGTACGACTTCTTTCTGGAAGGAGATGAGGCTAAACTTCGGCCTATGATTCTGAAGGATATTGCCAATGAGATCCAAATGGATATCTCTACTGTTTCCAGGGTAGCTAATTCAAAATCAATCCAGACTGATTTTGGTATCTTTCCTTTGAAATACTTCTTTAGTGAAGGTATTTCTACGGCCAGTGGAGAGGATGTGAGTAGCAGAGAAGTGAAGACAAGACTTCAGGATCTTATTGATGGTGAAAATAAGAAAAAGCCTTTGTCAGATGATAAGCTAGAGAAAGCATTAAAGGCTCAAGGCTATAACATCGCCCGTAGAACAGTAGCCAAGTATCGAGAGCAGCTTAATATTCCGGTTGCCAGACTTAGAAAAGAACTCTGATTTGAATTTAGCTGCAAAGCTCATAACCTATATAGTACAACCTCTGTTGATGCCAACAGTGGTTTTCTATACAATCCTTTATTATCTGGAAGATAGCTCTAACCTGACTGATAGGGGGAAACAGACAGTTATAGGATTGGTGTTTATAACTACCTTCCTGATTCCGGCATTGACAGTCGTCATGTTCAAGCTTACGAAGGTCATAAAGGATCTCCACATGAAAGACAGAAAAGACCGGGTGTTGCCATTCATGTTTATCTCCATTTTTTACCTGATTGTCTCTTTCATGATTAAAGGGCAGGAGTGGATGACCCCATTGATGAATATTGCCTTTTTAGCCATTACAACAGTAGTAATCATAACGAATGGAATAACTTTTAAGTGGAAAATCAGTGCCCATGCGGCCGGAGTCTTTGGTTGGTTGGGTTTCGTTTTAGCACTGCAGGGAGCGTATCCATCAGGTCATGATTTATTAACCCCTCTCTTATTGAGTGTGGCCATGTGTGGTTTGGTTTCCTGGGCACGCCTATATTTGAATGCGCATACGCCAAAAGAAATACTTGGTGGTGCATTGCTTGGTTTTACAGTGAGTTACGGCTCCATCTATTTATTCATATAACTTACTTATGTACGAATTTCTCAAATACGACTTGACCGAGGGAGTTGCTACAATAGCACTCAACAGACCCGAAGTATATAATGCATTAAATAATGAAATCACTTTCGAGTTACAGGCTGCATTGAAGGAATGTAAGAAAAATGATGAAGTGAGAGTAGTTGTACTCACGGGAGAAGGTAAGGCATTTTGCAGTGGACAAGATCTGAAGGCCTCATCAAAAGAACCGAATAGATCTTTTTCGGATTCCATACATAAGCGATACAATCCAATTATTCAGGCTATCAGAACAATGCCTAAGCCGGTTATCTGCAGATTGAATGGAGTGGCTGCCGGAGCTGGTTGTTCTTTTGCTTTGGCCTGCGATCTGATTGTGGCCGCAGAGAGTGCGAAGCTTATTGAGGTTTTTGTGAATATTGGACTCGTATTAGACAGTGGCTCATCTTACTTCCTACCAAGACTGGTAGGCTCATCCAAAGCCTTTGAGTTGGCTACTATGGGGACAAGAGTTTCAGGGAAAGAAGCGGAGTCTATAGGCTTGGTCAATAAATGTGTGGCTGACGAAGAACTCGATGATGCTGTAAAATCATATACAGACTATTATGCCAAGGCACCCACAAAAGCTATTGGCTTAATGAAAAAGATGCTCAATAAATCTCAGAATTCTACCTTAACAGAGATGTTGGAGTATGAGGCACATATGCAGGATATTGCTGGTGCGTCTCACGACTATAAAGAAGGAGTTCAGGCTTTCCTCGATAAAAGAAAGCCCGAGTTTCAGGGTAAATAACAGGCTCTTCTCAGAATCCTGTTAAAGCAATACCAAAAGTCATGTTACTGGTGTTCTCACCGCCTGGAGGAGGGGTGTCGAACTTGTCTGAGAGTTCGTAATAACCGAAAAGACTGAATCCACCGAAGCCAACCCGAGCCTGAACACCATATCTGAAACGGTTCAAGCCGTAATTAGCTCTGTTTTTCACCATGTGGTTGTCTCCATTACTGTCCTGGTACTTGTATTTGGTAAAAGTTGAATAAAGAACACCAACTTTACCTCCAATAGCTGCTCTGAAGCCTCTTGCATATTGATTCTTTCTAGTGTAGAATCTGAATTCCAATGGAATGTCTAAATAATTAGCACCTAATTTCGAACGGCCATACTCTAAAACATTGGTCAGGTTGTCAGATAAGAGGATGGGAGCCACCTGAAGTTCGTCATTAGCATCGAAGCTGCTCTCAAGGGAGTAATTGTTCTTGAAAGAAAATTTCTCTAGTCCAAGGCCAATCCCGGGGGTAAAAGTAAACTTGCTATTGCCAATAGGCAGATCGTAGAAGTAAGTAATGTTGACAGTTTTCGACTGAAAGGTATTGGTGTTGATATTGTCAGGCGCATTGCTCAGGCTATTAACGCCAATATCAATAATCAAAGCACCTGGTAAATCAGGTCTTTGAGCTTTGGCAAGGTTTCCCAACATCACGAGTGCAACTACGGCAAATGCTAATTTTTTCATATAGAATCTCAATTTGAGAGCTGGCAAAGTTAGTATTTTTTAAAAGTTATAATAGTGCTCTTTTACAAAGAAAAAGAATTGTCTACCTTTGCAGCCTATTTTAACGGACTTTAACCTTGAACGTTAAAAAAGGCCTCGTAGCATAACTGAATAGTGCACCTGATTACGGCTCAGGAGGTTGCAGGTTTGAATCCTGCCGAGGTCACTACCAAGCCATTCATATTGGATGGCTTTTTTTATGGCTACTGCTTTATCTTAAATCTGAGTCACTTTAGGTGCCTGGGCCTTTTGGAATTGGATATTAAGACCTCCATTTCTCTTCCATATTGTTCATTGGCTGACAGTTCCTACGTTATTTAACCCTCCAACCAGATTAAGTTACCACTTACGTAAATCGTTCAACAGCTTCCTAAGCATTAAAGTATATTCGGTATAAAGGTCAAAAAACATGATAGCTTATAAAGGTCAACACACCATCCATAAGATGGGTGGGCAGATTTATTGGAAATCTGACAACGGAGCAATGGAGGGAATAGACAATGGCTTTGCCCTTTTCAGCTCAAAGAATCTCATAGGAGAAGATCAAAAAACCCGCTTTTCAATTCGTTTTGGTTTAACAGGCACTCAGGAGTATCACATCAACGATAGAGTGTTGAAGGTCAACCAGAACCAGTTTTTAGTGATGAATGCCGGAACGGAATACACCGTCAAATCTCAGAATGCCGAGGATACCACTATGTTGGCTTTCTGCTTTAATGAAGACTTTGTTAAAGACTTCGTGAATGTACACACCAGTCGTCAGGAGAGTCTTATTGATCAAAATGGGTTGTATAGTCTTATCGGTGAATCTCCTGAATTTCCGTTACATACTTTGTTAGTAGATGAGGGCGTACGCCCGATTATCCGAGATATTATTCATGCGAAACTCTATCTGTCGGTTGATGAGATAGATGACTATTCAATCTTCAATCGCATTTTGGAAATGGTATTCACTGATTGCACCACCCAGCTTGAAAATATCGAGAACCAGAATATAGTTAAACAATCTACTAAGGTCGAACTTTATAAAAGACTGTCTGTAGCAAGAGATTATATTCAGGCTAACTACTGTACAGATATTAACCTCAATGAACTGTCAAGGGTGGCATGTTTATCACCTTATCATTTTCACCGGGCATTTAAGAAAACCTTTGGCATTACTCCGAAGAAGTATGTAACGGCTCTCAGGATTGAAAAGGCTAAATGGTTGCTGAAAAATAAGGATATCAATGTGCAGACTATTTGTAATGAGATTGGCTTTAAAGATGTGAGCTCTTTTACAAGGTTATTTGCCAGTTATACCAGGTTAACTCCTTCAGCCTACAGAAATCAGTTTACTTCTTCTTATGCTATTTCAGCCTGATCTGAGTAGTAGCTTCAACTAACGGTTTGTAGTGTAACTGACAGAACCGAAACACACTTAAACCTCTTGGGAATGTTTTTTCAAGAGGTTTGTTTCTTGTCTACATTCTGTTTCCTTTGATAAAATGTATCGGGCAATCTGAACAACTGACATTATCGTATGTTGATATGTAACATCAGAAACCAGCTCGATGGGTTATTATTTTTATTAAAGTTAAATCATGGCAAAGACCTATTACGATCCGGCAGACCTTAAAAAATTTGGTGATATCACAGAGTTTCAAAAAGAAATGGGAGACAAGTTCTTCGATTGGTATGGAACTGTGTTCAAGCCCGGAGCTCTTTCTGCCCGTGAAAAGGCATTGATTGCATTGGCAGTGTCCCATGCTATACAGTGTCCATACTGCATAGATGCGTATACTGATGCCAGTATGAAGAAGGGAGCCGATGAGGAGCAAATGATGGAAGCCGTTCATGTGGCCTCGGCCATTAGAGGAGGTGCTTCATTGGTTCATGGTGTTCAGATGATGAATAAAGTGAAAGAAAAATTAATGTAGTCTATGTCGTTAGCGACCCTCAAAAGAGCCAAGCATTGGCTTTCTTCTCCAGAAGAGCAAATTAAAATCCTGAGTAATCATGAGGATCTGGAAATCCCAAGCTTTGAATCAAGACTCAAAGATATGGGGATGAATAGTCTTAAGCCTGTTGGTGTAGATGTTTTCCAGATCAATGTGGGCAAAATGTGTAATCAGGTTTGTAAGCATTGTCATGTCGATGCTGGTCCTGACCGAAAGGAAATCATGACCCGTGAGACCATGCAGCAAATTCTGGATGCTATGGAGGGTATGCCAGTAAAGACTGTAGATCTTACCGGAGGGGCACCCGAAATGAATCCTGATTTCCGATGGTTTGTAGAGCAGTTGTCTGCCCAAAACGTACAAATCATTGTTCGATGTAATCTAACGATAATTCTGGCTAACCCTAAGTACCATGATTTGCCGGAGTTTTTCAAAAAGCATAAAATCAATGTAGTCTCTTCCTTGCCTTCTTTTACGGCCAGAAGAACAGATGCCCAAAGAGGAGACGGGGTGTTTAACAAGTCCATAGAGGCCCTTAAAATGCTCAATGCAGTCGGTTATGGCAAAGAGGGCACTGGCTTAAAATTAGACTTGGTTTATAACCCTTCAGGCGCATATCTGCCTGACGATCAGGCTGTGTTACAAGATGAATTTAAGAGGCGTCTGCGAGATGGTTTTGAGATAGAGTTTAATGAACTGTATGCCATTACCAACCTCCCGGTTAGTAGATTTCTGGATTATCTGTTGAATACAGAGAACTACGAAGAGTATATGAATGAATTGGCCAATGCCTTTAATCCAACCGCTGCAGAAGGGGTGATGTGCCGAAATATGGTATCAATTGGTTGGGATGGATACTTATATGATTGTGACTTTAACCAGATGCTGGAATTAAAGCTGGCTAATGGTGCTCCAAAACATATCAAAGACTTTGACTGGCAAAAAGTGATGAACCGGGAGATCATCATCAACCAACATTGCTATGGCTGTACGGCCGGAGCCGGTTCCAGTTGTGGGGGAACAACGGCTTAGGCAGAATGTCGCACTCACTTATTTATTCATTTCTTAGCAAGCAGATAAGCTGACTCATTTTTCTTAATTTCATCAGATAATCAACCTTAACTGATGGAAGAAATAGATTATAATGATGACTCGAAGGAAGGCAAACTTCGGAGGTGGGTTGCTAATCTTCAACTTGAGAGCTGGCAGCTTGAGCTACTCATAACTGGTTTTTCCATATTTCTTCTGGCCAGTGGTTATGATGAATATGAGAACTTCAGGAGAAGTATGAGGTTCGATAAACTGGTAATTATGAATGACTATACTATGGTCATATCAGTAGCCGGAAGCTTTATTATCAATACCATTCCTTATGCCATCAAATTCTTTTTGGTCAGTTTACTCCTTCATCTTCTTTTAAGGGGATTCTGGATTGGTATAGTAGGCTTGAGTTCAGTTTCGAATAATATTGACTTTGAAAAGCTCAACTTAAAGGGGCCATTTCGTAAGCATTTACCCAAAAAGGTGAGAACGCTAGATGACCTTATCTTTTTCCTTGATCAGATATCTAGTGTCATTTTTGCCTATACCTATCTTCTGGTTTTCTCCATAATCTCGGTTGTACTGGTCGTTTCTTTCCTTTTTGCCTTTATGAGTTTCCCTAACCTGTTAGGTAATTCGCTGGGTAATGAAATGTCAATGACAGCTATCTGGTTTACGACCATTATTCTTTCGTTGATACTGGCTGTTTCGGCAGTTATATTCTTCCTCGATTCATTGTTCTTCAGCACTTTCAAGAAGTCTAAGTGGTTTTCAATTCTATATTTCCCTATTTATAGATTCTTCAGTATCATTAGTCTTTCTATTATTTATAGAAGTATCTATTACCATCTCATCACCAATTTCAGAAGAAAGCATATAGTCATGGTCTCAGTTGTTCTGTTAGCTATGGTAGTGCTGTCTGAGCGGTTGAATTCCTGGGATCGCTATTTATACTTTCCCGATAAAGATGTGGATACTCGTCTGGTAGCAAAAACTGTTAATTATGACAATGAGAGGCAGGATAGCTTCATTTATACAGCCAGCATACCGGGTAGGATAGCCAAGGAAAGCTTTCTACCTCTATTTATCAGGTATTCACCAGAACAAAACTATGTACTTCAATTCTTCTGTCCTGAATATCAGGAACTGAATCAGGGGATAAGGCTTAAAGATGGGTTTGCTGCAGGTATGAAGTCTCAGCTTGATACTACCAGAACTGTATCAGAGCTATTGAGTGAGAGCTTCGCTTCTGAAGGAAAGGTCCAGTCAGCTCTCAGCTGTATAGAAACTACCTATGAAATACTTATCGATGATGAACCGGTAGCTCAGGATTTCATTTTTACCAGTCATCCCAATAAGGGAGAAAAGGGCTTTCTGCAAATGCTGGATATTCAGGCTTTAAGTAGAGGCAAGCATATCATCACCGTTAGGCAATTAGAATATCAGGGAATAGTATTAGGCGCTGAAATGAAAAAGGAGCGATTTAAGATGGTCAATTTGGTAGAAATACCATTTTGGAAAGAATAAGTAACCACTAACATAATGAGCAAGAATTAACTCAAAGCCGCTTACTATATTCCATAATTAAATTAATGCGCTATGATCAGGAATTACATCAAGGTAGCTTTCAGGAATATTGTCAGACAAAAATTCTTTGCGATTATTAATGTTACAGGTTTAGCCATTGGCATTTCTTGTTGTCTGCTAATTCTGGCCTATGTAACTGAAGAGTTCAGCTATGATAATTTTCATCCGGACAAGGATCAGATTTACAGAATAGCTCTTGATAGAAAGTTTCCTGATAACGCTTTTGTCTATGCCAGAACTCCCATGCCCATGGGGCAAACGATGGTTAATGACTTGCCTAGCGTGACCGCCTCTACAAGAATTTATGCCAACTTCAATGAGCTTACATTCAATATTGAAGACCGGTATTTTGATGAGACGAATGTCTTCGCTGTAGATTCAACCTTCTTTGATTTCTTTCAGGTAGAGTTTATTGATGGAGATAAGAGTACGGCTCTCGATATGCCAAACTCTCTGGTGATCACTGAGGCCATGGCCACCAAATACTTTGGTTCAGCTGATCCAATCGGTCAGCAACTCACGATTCAGAATGTTGGGGAAATGATGGTAAGAGGTGTGGTAAAGCCTATGCCGGTCAATAGCCATTTTCACTTTGATTTTCTTTTCAGTTTAAGCTCCATGCCAGGATTGTACAGAAATACTTTCTGGGGCTCATATATCGCTCACACCTACATTAAACTCGATCCGGGAGTAGATCCTGCTGTTATTGAGGCCAATATGAGAGATATTACCAAGACTTATATGGAGCCTCAGGTGCAAAGTATACTGGGGATAGACTGGAATCAGTATGAGGCAGCAGGGAATGACCACAGCTACTTTCTTCAGCCATTGGAGTCCATCCATCTGGACTCTAATTTTCAATGGGAAATTGAACCGAATGGAAATAAAACGGTTGTGTATCTCTTTCTGGCCATTTCTATTTTTATTCTGCTCATAGCCTGTATCAACTTTATCAACCTGACCACGGCCAGAGCTGCCAATAGAGCCAGGGAGGTGGGTATGCGTAAGGTTTTAGGAGCATTAAAGAATCAGCTGATTGGTCAGTTTCTGGTGGAGTCCATCATTATGTGTCTGGTGGCCACAACGCTGGCTACCGGAGTAGCTAGTCTGATACTGCCATTCTTCAATGATCTGGCAGGGAAAAGTTTTCAAATTCAGGAGCTTCTCACTACTGAGGTAATTGTTGGATTGTTCTTATTCTCTCTTGTACTTGGACTGATGGCAGGACTTTACCCCGCATTTGTACTGTCTTCATTCAAACCTATTACCGTATTGAAGGGAAGAGCAAGTTCCGGTGCTAAGAACTCGTGGTTGCGAAATACATTGGTCATCCTTCAGTTTGGCATTTCTATTATCCTCGTTATTGGAACGCTGATTATTTATCAGCAAATAGAATACATGAACAGCAAGCCACTGGGCTTCGATAAAGATCAACTGGTGATTATCGAACGGGCTAACCTGATGGGTAATGAGTTGGAAACATTTAAGAATATCTTACTCGATAACCCTAATATCAGTGAAGTTTCTGGAGCCAATACCTTTCCGGGGCGTCAGATCAATGGAGGGACATTTATGGATGTTCAGGGCAATGCCAGTGACAGGTACCTGATACCTAACCTACGTGGTGACTATGACCTGATTCAAACCATGGGACTGGAAGTGATCAATGGCCGGGCCTTTGATGCAAGCATAGTAACAGATTCAACCGCCATCATTATCAATGAAGCTGCTGCCAGAACTTTTGGTTGGGCTGACCCTATCGGGAAACAGCTTCAGCCGATTAATGGACCTATTTATAATGTAATTGGTGTGGTGAAAGACTTCCACTTTGAGTCACTACATCAGGATATCGGTCCCGTAGCACTCTTTGCGGCTGACCTGCAGAGAGGGGCTGGAATCATGGTGGTGAAGATGTCGAATAGTAATGTGGCGGCAACTTTGAAAAGCATTGAGTCTGCCTGGGATGATTTTGTGCAGCAAAGGCCACTGGAATTTACCTTCGTTGATCAGGAATTTGGTGCGCTTTATGAAAATGAAATGAGGAGTGGACGACTGTTTTCTTCCTTTGCTCTATTGGCCATTGTTATCGCCTGTTTGGGTGCATTTGGATTGGCCGCATTTCTTGCTTCACAAAGAAAGAAGGAGATTGGTATCAGAAAGGTGCTGGGAGCTTCAGTTGGAAGTATCGTGAGGCTTTTGAGCAATGAGTTCGTAAAGCTGATTCTTCTGGCCAATTTATTAGCATGGCCTATAGCCTATTACCTCATGCAGGAATGGTTGAGTAGTTTTGCCTATGCAGTCGGTGTTAACCTATGGTTCTTTGCATTGGCTACAATAGTATCTATACTGATAGCGCTGTTGACAGTATCATTCCATAGCATCAGGGCGGCACTGAACAATCCTTCAGATACCCTGCACAATCAGAATTAACTATGCTTCTTAAGGATTTGTCTGATCTTAACAGTAACGAATCCGAAAATAAAGAAGTAGCCAACAGCCATAATAGATAATAAGGTTTCGATTTCCATGATGTTTCTTTTTTTCAAAGGTGGAAATCATGAAGAAGGAAAAACTCAGAGATTTGCTGATTTTGCGTATAAGTGATTCACTTACCTTTGGTTTATCTCCAGCGGATGCGATTGATCTTTTTGGCTTTGACAAAGCTGTCAGGGATGTTTTTCATAATACTATCTCGAAGGTTCTCTAATACTGCTTCCTTGGAAAAGCCCTTATGTACTACCAGGCTGATCTCTCTGGTAGGTTCTGGTTTCTCAAATCGCTTGATTCTGAAATCATCCTTCAGGTCGATTACTGATAATTCAGGAACCAGTGTATAACCCATGTGGCTTTTGACCAGGTTTCTCAATGTCTCAATGGAGCCACTTTCATAAGTGATGTTTTCAATTTTTGAGGTTTTCCGTTGGTTGCAAATAGAAAGCACCTGATCTCTGAGACAGTGCCCCTGGTTGAGTAGCCAAAGGCCATTTTCAGGTAAGTCTTCCGGAGTAACAGCCTTTCTGGTATAAAGCGGATGCTGTTGAGCTATATATAGGAGGAAGGGTTCGTTGTATAGCGGAATTTCTCTAATGTTACTTTCCTCAAGAGGGGTTGCCATGATACCGATATCCAGCAAATCGTGCTTAATATCATGTATGATTTGTTCCGATTCAATTTCGCGGACTTTCAATGAGATTTTAGGATTGTTGTCAGAGAAGTGTTTGAGGAATCTAGGCATCAGGTATGGAGCTACGGTAGGTATAACACCAATTCTGAAAGTACCGCTCAGGTTGTCCTTCTCAGTATTGACATAATCTTTCAGCGAGTTCACTTCGCGTAAGATTTGTCTGGCCATATTAATTACCTGTCTGCCGGTTTTGGTTGGCTCAATAGGGTGTTTGGAACGATCGAATATCAATGTACCCATCTCATTTTCCAGCTTTTTAATCTGTAGTGTTAGAGTGGGTTGGGTAACAAAACAACTGTCGGCCGCAGTCACAAAGTGACGGTGTGTGTCCAGGGCTACGATGTATTCTAGTTGCTGTAAGGTCATATTTATAAAATCTATACTGTATATAGGAACATATGTTTTATAAATATAGTTGTTTAATTGTATGAATCTTGAAACTCAAAACATTAACGATATGGAAACACAAACTGAAAACGCAGTAGTAAGTAAATTGAATCAACTTTTAATCAACTATCAGGTACATTATCAAAACCTGAGACTGTTTCACTGGAATGTTAAAGGCCCTTTCTTTTTCGTCCTACATGAGAAATTTGAGGAGCTGTATAGAGAAGCTGCTGAGAAAATAGACGAGGTGGCTGAGCGAGTGCTGGCTCTTGAAGGTACGCCAAAAGGTTCCTTGAAAAATATTGTTTCAAATGCGCATGTAGAATCACATGAAGAAATCATGGAAGCTAATCAGATGGTTGAGGCTATTGTTACAGCCAATAAAATCCTGATTGGTAATTTGAATGATGTGTTAAAAGCTGCAGAAGAAGAAGGAGATGAAGGAACCATTGATATCTTTACCAGCTACATTCAGGAATTAGAGAAACAAAACTGGATGTTCAAATCATATTTGAACTAAGCATGAATTTTCATACCAGAAAATGGGTTAAACCCGAAGATTTAAATCCAAATGGCACCCTCTTTGGAGGGAGCCTTTTGGCTTGGATTGACGAAGAAGCAGCTTTGTATACTGTGGTGCAATTGGAAAATAAGCACATAGTAACCAAGTTCATTTCTGAGATTAATTTCATTAGTGCGCCTCATCAGGGAGATATTATTGAAATAGGAATAGAAGCTGTAGAATTCGGACGTACTTCAATCACACTTAGATGTGAGGTAAGGAATAAGATTACCAGAGAAGATATTCTCTCTATTGAAAAGATTACCATGGTGAACCTGGGTGAGGATGGAAAACCTAAACCACATGGAAAAACTCAGATAGAATATGTAAAAGACAGGCTGCCCTAGCGTCAGCCTTTTTTAACTCTATTTATCGGTGGCTGTCATAGTCTTCTAACATGCTGAGGTAACTGATATACCTTTCTTCATAGATATCACCTTCTTCAAGTGCCTCAATGATTCTGCACCCCGGTTCATTCACATGGAGACAATTGTTGAATTTACACTCTCCAAGGTATTGGCGCATTTCAGGGAAGTAATGGCTGATTTCATAAGCTTCCATATCTACTAAACCAAGTTCTTTAATGCCCGGAGTGTCGATAATCTTGCTGTTCTCATCTACATCGAACATCTCAGCAAATGTGGTGGTATGAGTTCCTTTATTAGCAAAGGTGGAGACTTCTCCTGTTTTCTGACTGAGACCAGGAACAAGTTCATTGAGCAGAGTAGACTTACCCACGCCCGAGTGCCCGGCAATTAGGGTTGTTTTTCCATGTAGATGTTGCTTGAGTCGAGCAAGCCCTTCTTCTGTTTTTACTGAGATAAGATCAGTCTGATAACCAATGGACTCGTACATATCCCTCCAGGCTTCTACTTTTTTCAACTCCTTTGGCTTTAGGATATCTTTCTTGTTGAAGATGATCAGGCTGGGAATCCTGAATGATTCAGCACTGACCAGAAAACGGTCAATGAAGCCCTGGGATGTTCTTGGAAAAGATATAGTGGCCAACAGAAGACACTGATCTACATTGGCCGCCAAAATATGCGAAAAGCCATTTTTTCGGGTAGACTTCCTGATAATGTAGTTTTCTCTGGGCTCTATCGAAGTGATTAAACCTGTATTTTCGTGTTTTTCGTCAGGAATGACTTCAACCCAGTCACCTACTGCAATAGGGTTATTAACTTTAAGTCCGTCTTGTTTAAACTTGCCCCTTAACCTACTTTGGTAGGTGCTTCCATTGTTCGCCTTTACGTCATACCAACTGCCCGTGGATTTATAGACCTGCCCCTTCATTTGATATGGCTTTTAAGGTAAGACATAATTGTATTGGTTGCTCCTGTATGTTCATTCACATAATTGACACAAATATCTGAAGCCCCTTTTCTAAAATCATCAATCATCAGGTTTTCCAACACTTCCCCGGCCATATGAGAGTTGTCTACTGAAAATGCACCGCCAAGAGTAATCAATTCGTCAGCCTCAGGGAATTTCTCCAATCCCTTATTACCGAACACCACAGGGAGTCCGAATGCAACGGCTTCCAGGATGTTATGTAGCCCATCTCCAAAAGCGCCTCCAATGTAGGCTAAATCTCCATACTGATAAACAGAAGAAAGCATACCGATTGTGTCGAGAATGAGAATAGGTTTATCCATCGATATTTCCCCCTGAGAATATAAACAATAAGGTAACTGTATTTTTCTGATGATTTTCTGAATATGGGCAGCGTCTATCAGGTGGGGAGCAATAATTATCTTCAGTTCAGGAGTGTTTTGATTTATGAAGTCGGCTACTACCTCCATATCTTCAGGCCAGACGCTACCCAGAATCAATACTTTACTGTTTTTGCAAAATGACTCTATGTTACTGAATGAGTCAGGAGAGCTAACAGTTTGTTTAACCCGATCAAACCTCGTGTCACCCGACACGGTGACTTCATCAATGCCAATACTCTCCAATAGGAGCCTGGATTTAGAGTTCTGAACGAAAGTATGAGTGAAGAGCTTCAGCATCTTTCTGTGGAGTACACCATGCTTTTTAAAGAATATATGCTCTGGGGTAAAAAGGGCAGAGAGGCTATATAGAGGAATAGACCTGGTGTTAATCTGATTCAAATAGTGATACCAATACTCATACTTAATAAAGAAGGCCTGGTCGGGCTTGAGTATGTTAAGAAACCTTTGGGCATTTCGTCTGGTGTCTAGGGGGAGGTAACAGGTGAAGTCAGCCACAGGATGATTCTTTCTTTGCTCGTAGCCTGATGGAGAGAAAAAGCTTATTACAATCAATTGATTCGGGAAGGTCGCTTTGAAAGCTTCCATAACGGGTAACCCTTGTTCAAACTCTCCCAGAGAGGCAGCATGAAACCAGCTGAGATTGGACCCGTTTTCTTTTCTAAATTCTGTCAGGTTTTGCCAGATATGTCTTCTCCCTGCTCTGAATAACCTGGCTTTCTTATTGAACAAAGATGACAAGCTAATGAGCAAGGCATAAAGCCTGATTCCTACATTGTAGAGTAAGAGCATGTGCAAAAATAAGAAAGCCCTCCAAAGGTTAATGCTACTTTGATTGAAAGGGGGGTGAATTGAAAATAATTATTATGCCGCTAACAGCACTTGTTGATAATAGACGAGAAGAAATTCATAATTTTATATTTCAACCGGGATATACCAGGTTTGCTGGTGATAATGAGCTATAGTTGAAAATTGGCAAAGTCTGCTGATCATGCAATGCGAATTAAGACCTCGCGTTTAGGAACTTTGCCTTCAATTGTCGATTATTACATACCTTTTACTAAAGGAAACGCTCAATTAAAACCAGGCTACAATAGATAACTCAGTTGGTGGTTATCGGGTAGGTGGCAGGTTATCTGCTTTAATTGAAGCGAAAAAACCCTCCTCCTCCTAAGACATCAGCTTACTTAAAAGAGAAATTAATTATTAACTATTCTATCATGCAAAAACGTCTTTTACCTTTTTTATCACTGTTACTGGTGATCTGGGGCTGTGGTGAAGCGGGTATTCAATCGGATATTTCAAAAAATGTTGCGATTGACCCGATCAGTGTTTCACTTTCTGTCCCCCCAATTTTTGTAGGTCAACCCATCAATGAGACACCCCCTCAGCAGGTTTCGACTGGGACTATTGACATCTCAGACAATGACTTTTCTGAATATCTAGATGATGCTGAAAATTTCACCATCAACAAGATTACTTACAGTATTGAAGGTTTTCCAAACGGAAGCCAGGCAGATTTGGATCTGAATATTGACATTGCTATCGCTGGGGGAGCTAATCAGGATTTGTTGCAGATTTTAGTTCCTGATGCTCAGGATAATGTCTCTGATGTTGTTCTTTACCAGAACGGAGTTCCAGGGAATGTCAACGCCAGCGCTATCTCGGCCCTAGAACAAGCTCTCCTTAATAACCAGACTTTTGAAATGGACATAGAGATTATAGGCCGCGATGTTACTCTTCAGCAGTCAAACGTTGACTTTGAGATCATTTTCAAATTCGATGTAACAACTAGAGTAAGATTTGACTAACCTTCAACCCAAAGATGACAATGAAACGAATTAATAGATTTTTGATAGCAGTCCTGATGTTAATGACAACGTCATTTGGACTAAGAGCACAATTAGACTTCGATTCTTTCCTGGAAGCAGGTATTCAGGATGCTAATAAGCTTCTGGAAGGTTATATGCAGCCGGCATTCGAAGGTTTCGGATATGGATTAGCCAGCGGTTGGTACAATACAGCAAAACCGCATAAAGTATTGGGATTCGACTTGTCGATTACCGTTTCAGCAGCCAGAGTTCCTACTTCTGCTGAATTCTTCACTTTCAGAAATTCAGACTATACAAACGTGAGATATGATGGAGGAACATCTGTCAGCATCCCAACTATGTTTGGTCCTAATCTGGGTGCTGATGATCTACCTCAGTTGACTTTCCTTGATCCTGATACAGGTGAAGAGGTAATTAGAATCTCTGCCCCAACGGGTCTGGGGGTAGAAGAGGATTTTATGCCTTTTAATGCCGTGCCTGTGCCTATGGCACAAATTGGTATCGGGCTGCCTAAAGGATTTGAGCTTAAGCTAAGATATGTACCGGAGCAAACTATTGAAGAGGATGGGAATGTGTCACTTTTTGGTATAGGTGTTATGCATGATATCAAACAGTGGTTGCCAGGCGAGAAACTGTTGCCATTCGACCTTTCTCTCTTTGTAGGTTATACCAAGTTGACCTCTCAGGTATTTATCGACAAGGACCTGAATCAGTTAGGCGAATTCGATGCCAGTTCAGTGGTAGCTCAGGCAGTTATTTCTAAGAAGTTATTGTTCTTCACTGCTTTTGCGGGACTTGGATACTCTAATTATGATATTGGTTTCAACATGTTAGGAACCTATACAACTGAGACCTCTTCATTTACAGATCCGATTAGTCTTAACTATAAGAATAATGGGCTCAGGACTAACGTAGGTGTAAGACTGAAGCTATTGTTCCTTACTTTAACTGGAGAGTACGCCTTCCAGGAATACAATACCATGTCTGTAGGTGTTGGCTTCTCTTTTAGATAAGAGATAAGTAAAAGAAAAGTAAAAGGCTGTCTTAAAAGCTAGCTTAACGTCACCCTGAACTTGTTTCAGGGTCTGCAAGTCGATGGTAACCGACCAGGGAGATTCTGAAATAAATTCAGAATGACGAGCTTTAGCGATTTTAAGACAGCCTTTTTTATTTGCCTTTGAAGTCAGGCTTTCTCTTTTCCAGAAATGCATTCATGCCCTCTTTCTGGTCTTCCGATGAGTAAAGCATATAGTAGTTCTTACGCTCAAAATACAGACCTTCTTCAAGCGAAACCTCAAAGGCCCTATTGACAGACTCTTTAGCTAATTGAGTAGCCAGAGGTGACATAGCAGCAATTTCACTGGCCAGTTTGGTAGCTTCTTGCATGTAAACCTCAACCGGCACAATTCTATTGATGATCCTGTATCGTAGTGCTTCTTCTGCATCTATGAACTTTCCGGTCAATACCATTTCCATGGCTTTTGCCTTTCCTACGGCTCTGGTTAGTCTTTGAGTACCTCCGGCTCCGGGCATTACTCCAATTTTGATTTCTGGTTGTCCGAACTGTGCCGATTCAGAAGCGATAATCATGTCGCAGCTCATGGCCAGTTCACAGCCACCACCAAGCGCAAAACCCGATACAGCAGCAATGGTGGGTTTGCTGGTCTTGCTGATTTGAGTCCAGATGCCAAATAACTCACCCTGAAGCATATCAATGGTCCCTTTGCCTGCCATCTGTCTGATATCCGCTCCGGCAGCAAATGCTTTTTCATTACCCGTTAAGATAATCACCCTGACCTCATCGTCAGTGTCCAGTGCCTTTAGCGTTTCACCCAACTCAGACATCAACTGAATATTAAGGGCATTGAGCTCTTTTGGACGGTTCAGTTCGATGAGGGCAACATAGGGTGCGTGATCTTTGGTTACTTTTATAAAATCCATAGGTTTACGATTCTAGTTGCTAAGTTAAAAGAGAAGAAGAGAATGGCTCAAGTGAAAGTGTTATTTGTGTGTTTGGGTAATATTTGCCGGTCACCTTTGGCTGAAGGAATTTTCAGGTTTAAGGTAAAGGAAAAGGGCCTGAGCGATCACTTTATTATTGATTCATGCGGAACTTCGGATTATCATATTGGAGAAAATCCGGATAAGAGATCTCTTGGGAATGCCCGAAAAAATGGTGTAGACTACATGCATAAAGGCCGTCAACTAAAAGAGAAGGACTTCTATGAGTTTGACTATATCCTTCCCATGGATGAGCTGAATATCAATGATGTTCAACGAATCAGGCCTGAAGATGCCACGGCCAAAGTTCTAAAGATGAGAGCTTTTGATGATCAGTATGAAAATTCAGATGTTCCTGATCCTTACTATGGTGGAGAGAACGGCTTTCAATTGGTATTCGACATTCTTGAAAGGTCCACTCATAATCTTCTGGAAGACCTTGTAGAAAAGCACGACTTAGGCTAATGGAAGAGTTTCCTGAATTACTATCGAGAATGCTATTTCAGGTATTGGGCGATGAGCTGCAAGTAGATCAGGTTTACATGCAAAGTGGCGGTGATATTAATATGGCCGTTTGTGCTCAAACCGAACATGGTAACTTTTTTATTAAGTGGAATGAGGGAAACTATGAGCACATGTTTGAAACCGAGGCTGCCGGCTTACAATTACTGAAGAAAGCGAATAGCTTAAAAGTACCGGAGGTTTTTGGGACAGGAAAAGTGGAGGACAAAGCTTTTCTGGTGCTGGAGTTTCTGGAAACTGCCCACGAAAACTTTGAGTATTGGGAAAAATTGGGGTCGGGGCTGGCCCGGCTTCATCAGTCTACATCTGAGCTTTGTGGTCTGAATCACAACAATTACATCGGTCGGTTGAATCAAAGGAATGAACAGGAGGGGAGTTGGTTGACCTTCTTTGCAGAGCATCGATTGAATGCTCAATTAGGCCTGGCCATTTACAATGATTATGTCAGTCAGGATTTTGTCCGCGATTTCAAGCGCTTTCTAACTAAACTTCCGAACCTGATTCCTGAATCAGAGCCTTCTCTTTTGCATGGAGACCTATGGAATGGTAATGTCCTGAACACTAATCGAGGGGCAGCCATATATGATCCTGCTGTTTATTATGGGGCACGAGAAATGGATATAGCCATGACTCACCTCTTTGGAGGTTTTAATCAACGATTTTATCAGGCTTATAATGAGGTGTACCCATTACCTGATGAATTCGATTCTCTGGTGGAGATTTATAGCCTATATCCACTGATGGTACATGTAAATCTTTTTGGTGCCAATGCAGGTTATCTGGGTACTGTTTGGCGTACCATCAAAAGGTATCTTTAAGCCGGATTCTCAGCTGTTTTATAGACCATTTGGAAGTTGTTCCTTGAACGCTGTTCAATAATTACCTGCTTACCCCTCATCAGTTCATTAATGGTTTCCTGGTTATAGTTTTTCACGGTAATCATTTCGAGTCCTTCATTGTAATAAATGTTGAACTCTTCCATCAAGGCTGTTCTAAGCTGTTCTCTTTTTTTCGGATTGTCATCCATACAGATGGTGAAAGAGATAGCCGAGTTTTGCATGAGGTTGATGCTCAGGTTCAACCTTTTAATATGATCAAAAATGGTATGTATGTGAGTTTCATTGATAAATGAGAAATCACTGATTTTGAAAGAAATAACCGTCTGATTGTCTTTATGAATAATGGCAGGGTTCAGGTTAGGGATCAGGCATTCTTCAATGACTGTCCCGGTACTTTCCATGTCCTGAAAAGACCTTACATAAAGGGGAATTCCTTTTTGAGCCAAAGGTTTGATCGTCTTAGGGTGAATGACAGAAGCTCCATAATACGTCATTTCAGCAGCTTCTTTGTAAGGAAGTCTGTCGTACAATTTGGTGTTTTCGAACTTCTTTGGATCGGCATTTAATACTCCGGGTACATCTTTCCAGATGGTTACCGAATCGGCAGACAGAGAAGTAGCAAAAATGGCGGCACTAAAATCACTGCCCTCTCTACCGAGTGTAGTAGTATTGTACTTGGCATTACTGCCTATAAATCCCTGTGTGAGTACAATCTTTTCTTCAGTAAGTGGGAGCACCTGTGACTTAATCATGGCTTGAGTTGCTCCCCAGTCAACCATGGCTTGTCGGTGGGTGTTATTCGTTTTGACCACTTTTCGGGCATCGACCCACTCCGTTGGCAAACCTTCTTTATTTAGATAGGCAGCAACAATTTTGGTGGAAATTACTTCGGCAAGAGATACGGTCTGATCATAGACAAAATCATACCCAAATGACGAGCTATAACCATTGAGGCCATGAATCAACTGCTCGTAGATTTCATCTAAGTCCTGAAGTAAATCCTGCTGGCTCGATAAGCCCAGAGACTTAATAATCTCATTGTGGTAGTCTTGAATGGCCTGAATGGGTGCATCTATGGGTTCCTCATCTATCGACTTGGCTAAGACAGATTCAAAGGCGTTTGTCATCTTGCCCATGGCCGAAACCACTATTACCAACCTGTCTTCTTTATGTGCCGAAATGATCTTACACATGTTCTGCACCGATGCGGCATCTTTGACCGATGCACCACCAAACTTAAATACTTTCAACTGACCTTTTTAAATTTTACTATTTTCGCGCAAGTTATTAACGTTTGATTAGAATCAAATTATAACTCACCAATGGGAAAAGCGGAAAAATCGAGAATTGCCCTTCCGGTAGGCTCTAATCTCGACAGGTTCATCAACAAGAACCAAGAGGCATTTAAATATGCCACCGGAGAACTTTCACAGTTGATTCGCGATCTGGCATATGCCGGTAAAGTTGTGAATAGAGAAATCAACAGGGCTGGTCTTGCCGGCATTACCGGAGCTTATGGCTCCGAAAATGTGCAGGGTGAAGAACAACAAAATCTCGATGTTGCTGCTAATATCAGGTTTACCCGTGCCTTGCAAAAAGGGGGGGAAGTAGCGGCTATCATATCTGAGGAGGACGAAGATATCATAGACCTCAATAACCCTCGCTCTAAATACATCATTGCGATTGATCCCCTGGATGGAAGCTCAAATATCGATGTGAATGTTTCAATCGGAACAATTTTCAGTATTTACAGAAGAGTTTCTCCTCTGGGGAGTCCGGTGCAGAAAGAAGATGTTCTGCAGGCCGGTAAGCATCAGGTGGCTGCAGGGTATATCCTTTATGGTTCATCAACCATGTTTGTCTATACCACAGGTAAAGGAGTAAATGGTTTTACTTTCGAACCTAGTTTGGGAGAGTATATTCTCTCTCATCAGGATATGAAAATGCCAAAAGATGGAAATATCTATTCTGTAAATGAGGGTTCTTATCTGTCTTTCGATGAAGGAGTGAAAAACTATATCGAAAAATGTAAGGAAAGAAACTACTCTGCCAGATACATAGGCTCTTTGGTGGCTGATTTTCACAGAAACCTGCTCAAAGGAGGAATTTATATTTATCCATCGACAGCCAAGGCACCTCATGGTAAGCTCAGATTGATGTATGAGTGTAATGCATTAGCTATGATTGCCGAACAGGCTGGGGGTAAGGCGACTGACGGACAAAGGAGAATTCTGGATATAGAACCCGAAAGTCTGCATCAGAGAGTTCCTTTCTATGTGGGAAGCAAGAAAATGGTTGAGGAGGCTTCTTTATAACATAAGAGCCTTTTGAGATCAGGGTTGAATCTATTGATGGTTTAGCCCTGACTATACTTCTTCCTGAATTCTACTTTCAGTAATTCTCTTTCTATAATCATCTTAGTGATAATAGAGGCAGGGTTATCAGTTGAAAGAGCTAAGGCTTCTTTGAGTTTGCTCTCGGAGACATCTATTCTATACAGAACATTCAGCAATTTTTCGAAGTCCTTTTCCATCAGGTCTTCTACTACTCTCATGATTTTGAGGAAAGCCTGATCGTAGGTATACTCTTTTTGTGTAGAGAGCTGAAGATACTCCTGGTCTAACTGAAAGTCTTTTTCAAATAATTTCAGGCTACGAATAATGTCTTCTTGTTCAGGCATAATGTTAATGTAACGAGGAAGCAAGGAAATCAATTGAGATTTTGTGTACAAAAAAAAGATGTCTCAAAAGCGCACTTTATGTCGTCTGGAATGTTTTAGGCATAACAGAGGAACCGGCTTTTAAGACATCCTGATTTTTGCTATCGATAAGCCTATGGCTATTCTGCTTCGTTAGATTCGCTGGCTGCTTCAGTGTCTTCCATAAATGACTCAGGCGCAATTTGAGCCAGGAGGTTATACCAGCTGATTAATTTCTTGATGTCAGAAACATAAACCCTGTCTTCGTCATAGTCAGGAAGAATATGCTTAAGGAATGACTTTAGTTCCTCTCCGTCTGAATTCTTGTCCAGCCCTGTGTCTCCCTCGAATTCCTCATGAATTTTCCTCATGACTTCAATCAGTGGAGTAGAACCTTCCTGAGTATGAGTATAAATTGAAATCTCGGATAGAATGGAAACTCTTGCATCAGCTCCAACTACGAGTTTAGCTTTCTTTCCATCGAGGGATTCCAATATTACACCAGCCTTTGATGGTTTCAATACCTTGAATAACCCGCCTTTTCCTGCAACTGCAGCTATCTCTTCAAATTTCATATTGTCATTAATTTTGTGGCAAAGTAAGTTTGAGTAGGAACGAAATTCAAACAAAAACTCAATTTTCGAGAAGGACCTGAATGTACTCTGTCAGCTCTTCTTTACCCAACCCTGACTCTGAAGAGGTAAGGAAGAATACCGGAAGCTCTTCCCATGTTTTTTTCATGACCTTTCTGAATTTGGCCATGTTCTGTTGCCCTTTATTCACTGACTGTTTGTCTGCTTTGGTGAATACAATGGCGAAGGGCACTCCATTTTCTCCTAACCAGTTAATAAACTCCATGTCTATTTTCTGTGGGTCCAGGCGGGAGTCTACTAATACAAAAACAATCTGCAGGCTCTCTCTATGAACCAGATAGTCCTCAATCATTTCTGCCCAGGCATCGCGATTCTTCTTGCTTGTTTTGGCATATCCGTAACCAGGAAGATCAACCAGGTACCAGCTGTCATCGATCAGAAAGTGATTAATCATTTGGGTCTTTCCTGGTTTTCCTGATGTTTTTGCCAGGTTCTTACGGCCTGTAAGCATATTAATGAGAGATGACTTCCCGACATTGGATCTGCCAATAAAGGCGATTTCGAACCGGTCTGGTTTGGGACATTGATCATAACTCGGACTGCTGATCAGGTAACTGGCTTGCGTAAACATGGCGCAAATTTAGATTTTATTCCTGACACTCACATGACTACTGCAATTTGCGGAGAGGAGTAGCCGATTTTGCTTTCCTTTCTAAACCTGTACCTTTGCAAATCCTTGATATTGAGGAGAAATAAAAAACAAATAATTATGCCAAAAGCAAAAGCAGGTGATAGTGTTAAAGTGCACTACACTGGTAAACTCAAGGACGGAACCGTTTTCGATTCATCGCAGGGTAGAGAACCATTGGCCTTTCAGGTAGGGGCAGGTCAGATGATTAAGGGATTCGATGCGGCCGTTGACGGAATGGAAGTAGGTGATACTAAAACTGCAGAGATTCCGGCAGCTGAAGCCTATGGAGAGGCTCGTCAGGATCTAATCTTTGATGTACCAAAGAGTAATCTTCCGGAAGATTTAAAACCAGAAGTAGGTCAGCAATTAGCCATGACACAACCGAACGGTCAGCAGGTTCCAGTAACTGTTGCCAAGGTAGAAGAAGATAAAGTAGTGATCGATGCCAATCATCAGTTAGCAGGTAAAGACCTGGTTTTTGATATTGAGTTGGTAGAAATCAGCTAAATAGAATTTACGAGCATTGAGGCTAACTCAATGCTCCTCTTTTCACTCTCTGAGCTCTTCAGGGAAATATTTATAGTCTTTGTATTTTCCCAATAATGCCGAAGACTTCTTGACTAACTCACGGCTTCTGAAAATCGCAAGATTGAACTGTTTTCTGATGTGTTGCGCCTTCTTGTATTCACTCATATCAGGGTCTGCCTTTAGATCAAAATCACGATTGTAGGCTAGTATATTGTCCAGTCGGCCCAATTCTATATAAACCTCTGCCAGGTCCCTGAATAATGCCGGTTCAAAGCTTGCGGCAATGCCATTTTCTTTTGAGGTAATCCAGGCCAGGTTTCTTACTTCTGGGCGACCGAAGCCATAAGATCCGACAAAGTCATTTCTGCTGTTTTGATAGGTGTCGATGAGCGAATCAAGGATTTCTAATTGATTTTGGTTGTAATTGGTCAACTCCGAGATATATGTCATGGCTGTTACTTCTTTGAAGATTTCATTTAACGAGGCCTCAATGAGTTTTTCGTTTTTCAGATTCTCTTTCCAGGAGTCGAGGGCCAGAGCGAGCATTACGCTGAAGACAATTAGCAGGCCTTCAAAAAATAAAAGTCTTGAGTTTTCCTTTTTCATCTTATTCAATGGACAAGTAAACGAGCATGAACCCTTGTTTATATTAACCAGAATAATCTGAACAAACTTTATAACCGGCTGTTTCCTTCGTATTATTGCACCCTAATTGAAAAGACATGGCAGTTGTACCTTACAAGGAAAAAGAGGGAGGAAAAAAAGAGCAGGTTGCTGAGATGTTCAACAACATCAGTAAGCGGTACGATTTCCTGAACCATTTCCTTAGTCTTGGCATAGATATTCTCTGGAGAAAGAAGGCCATCAGGCTTCTCAAAAAAGATCAACCCAAACAGATCCTCGATGTAGCTACAGGCACCGGAGACTTTGCCCTAGAAGCACTCGCGCTTAACCCTGATAGAGTGGTAGGGGTAGATATTTCTTCAGGCATGCTGGAGATTGGTCGTGAGAAAATGAAGAAGAAGGGTGTCGATCATATTATAGATATGCAAATGGGAGATAGCGAAAAGCTCCTTTTCGATGACAATACCTTTGATGCAGCCATCGTTGCTTTTGGCGTAAGGAACTTTGAAAATCTGCAACAGGGACTTAGCGATATGTGCAGGGTGCTGAAGGAGGGAGGAAAGATCGTTGTCATTGAATTTTCCCGCCCGAAACGCTTCCCAATGAAGCAACTCTACAATTTTTATTTTAAGTCGATTCTGCCGATAATTGGTAAGCTAATTTCTAAGGATCAATCAGCCTACACCTATTTGCCAGAGTCTGTTGAGGCGTTTCCTGATGGACAGGACTTTTTGAATATCCTTACAGAAGTTGGATTTAAGAATGTAGAATGCAGACCACTCACTTTTGGTATCAGCTCCATATACATAGGGCAAAAGTAATTTTCCTGGTCATCCTTCTTGGTACTACTGCTCTGTCAGCACAAACAAGAAGGCAGGGTGTGACGCTCCACCGCCTGGAAAGCGACAAAAAGAAAATTCAGTATGGATTCTTCCTCGGAGCACACCAAAACTACTATGGCGTTAAGTATTCCGAAGCTTTTGATACACCCCAATATGACGATATCAGTTCAGTAGTATCACAGAAAAGTGCGGGTTTTAATCTGGGCTTTATGGTTAATTTCAGGCTGGACGATCAATTCACACTGAGGACCGTTCCTGTGAAAATCGGGCTATATCAGAACACCGTAGACTACAATTATACCGATGGTACTGTGGACTCTCAGCTGATTGAATCTACCCGAATTGAACCGGGAGTATTTCTCAAATACCGTTCAATCAGGCGAGACAACTCCAGAATGTATATGGTCTTTGGTGTAAGCGCTTCAATGAGGGCCGGAAAAGAAGACCTGATTACCAATAGTGACAGACTTGAAATCAGAAGACTTAATGCCAAAGTTGAGTTTGGTATTGGTCTGGAAAGGTATTTTGAGTTCTTTAAGTTTTCTCCGGAAATCCGGTATGCCAGAGGCCTGATGAATGTGATGAATAACTCAAGCAATATTTATCACGATGGTCTTATGAGGCTTACTACTCATAATTTCACTCTTTATCTTCATTTCTCAGATTAAGCATCACTTCAAATAAATCAGGTCTTTCTTCTGATGAATTTCTGTTAAATTGGAGCTTCTCAAAAAGAATTTCAAATGCAGAAAATTGCTTTAGTGACCGGTGCAACATCCGGTATAGGATGGGCTACAGCTGTGGCATTGGCTGAAAAAGGATATGACCTGATTATCTGTGGCAGAAGGAAGGAAAGGCTAGAAGAATTATCTGCCAAACTGAAAGTAAAAACACTGCCGCTAATCTTTGATGTTCGTGACAGAGAAGCTGTAGATAGTGCCTTACAGTCAATTCCTGCCGACTGGCAGTCAATCGATGTCTTGGTAAATAATGCCGGTAATGCGCACGGCCTGTCTAAGTTACAGGATGGTAGTATTGAAGATTGGGATGCCATGATAGACATTAATGTAAAGGGCTTGCTCTATGTTACCAAGGCCATTGTGCCCGGCATGATAGACAGAGGTAGCGGTCACGTGGTCAATATTGGTTCTATTGCCGGTAAGGAGGTATACCCCAATGGTAATGTGTATTGCGCATCAAAGCATGCAGTAGATGCTATTAATAATGGTATGCGTATGGATTTGCTGGGAACAGGGGTTAAGGTATCTCAGGTATGTCCCGGATTGGTGGAAACGGAGTTCTCATTGGTCCGCTTCAAGGGAGATAACAATCGGGCCGACACGGTTTATCAGGGCTTCGATGCACTAACTGCCGAAGATATAGCTGACCTGATTCAGTTTATTGTCACCAGACCGGCCCATGTAAATATTGCAGACACACTCATCTTACCTACTGCCCAGGTGGCCTCCACCATGGTAGATAAAAAATCATAGAATGGAAGATCAGCATGAACAAGAGGGATTACCCATCCCTTCGATTTTTTTAAATACGGATACCGGTGCACCACTCGATAAATGTATTGACTGCGAATACCCTGTATTGGAGGGCGATCGCTTCTACATGATTGAAAAGGTTTTTAAAACCTATTCACAGTTGAGAACCACTGAAGTGCTCTTTGAATATGCCATCTGTTCTGTTTGCTATGAAAAGATGAAAGACGCCATGTCGCAGGAGAGTATGCAGAATTTATCTGCTTACATGATGCAGAATACCGATTTCACGAAGCTACAGGAGCGTATTGAGGAAAAGCCTGATGATCCTGAGCACTGGTTGTCTCATTGCCTGATTAAAGGGACCCACAAGGAAGAGATGAAAGAGTATCAGATGGGAGCTTGCTTTAAAGGTGACAGATTGGTAACCAACTTTATGCCTCCATTTATGATTGGTGAGCTGGCCATGGAGGAAATGAATGAATTGCTCTCCAAAGAAACCAAAGATGAAATGGATGGATTTATGGGTGAGCATTTCGGTATACCACCAGAACTAAGAAAAGACTTAATCCTTATTTAAATGAAGAGAGTATTGCTTTTGGCCCTGTTTGCGGCTCTTGTCTATTCATGTTCTTCTGAAAAGGAAACTGAGCTGGCTGCTCCCGGAGTGGCACTTGATATGGCTCAGTATCGTAAGTCTGTGGTTTCTATTGTGAACTACAAGCTCGAATTCAGAATACCATCGGCTTTTGATCAGAAGATTCAGGCACTGGAAGAACTCACATTCAACCTCACAGACAATTCAAAAGACATACCTCTCGATTTTAAAGTATCTCAAGATCACCTCAAAGGGCTACTCGTCAATGGAAAAAGCCAGCCTCTGGAGATTGTTAACGAGCATATTATGCTGAAGGCAGAAAACCTGATTGAAGGATTCAATAAGGTAGAGGTGAATTTCTGGGCGGGGGAGACCTCTCTCAACAGAAAGGAAGAATTTCTTTATACCCTTTTTGTACCAGACAGAGCAAGAACAGCATTTCCTTGCTTCGATCAGCCTAACCTCAAAGCCAACTTTGAACTTACACTGGATGTACCAGCGGAATGGAACGCCATTTCTAATGCGCCAGTGGCATTGGCCAAAGTGGAGAATAACAGAAAGAACATTCGCTATGAGAAGTCTGATTTGATCAGTACCTATTTGTTTTCCTTTGTGGCAGGGGAGTTTGAATCCATAACACAATCTGTGGAAGGTAGAACCTTTACCATGCTGCACAGAGAGACAGATGCAGAGAAAGTAAAGAGGAACAAAGACTTCATATTCTATTTGCATGCAGCCTCTATTCAATGGCTGGAACAGTATACTGGTATTAAATACCCCTTCAAGAAACTAGACTTTGCATTGATTCCCAGTTTTCAATATGGGGGAATGGAACATGTAGGAGCAATTCAATACAGAGCTAATTCACTTTTTCTGGATGAAGACCCTTCGCAAAGCCAATTACTTGGGAGGGCCAGTCTGATTGGCCATGAAGTGGGGCATATGTGGTTTGGTAACCTGGTTACTATGGACTGGTTCAACGATGTCTGGACCAAAGAGGTGTTCGCGAATTTTATGGCGGCCAAGATGGTGAATCCGAGTTTTCCAGAGATCAATCATGACCTCAACTTCCTGCTAAGACATTATCCCTCGGCCTATGGAGTAGACAGGACGGAAGGTGCAAATCCTATCCGCCAGCAGCTTCCAAACCTCAATGAAGCAGGGCAAATGTACGGTGCCATTATTTACAATAAAGCTCCTATCATGATGAGGCAACTGGAGTCATTGTTGGGAGAAGAAGTCTTTCGGTCAGGTATTCAGGAATATCTGAGCACCTATGCTATGAAAAATGCTACCTGGCCTGATCTCATCAACATACTGGATAAAAAGACAGAGGTTGATTTGAAGCGATGGAGTGAGGTCTGGGTAAATACACCAGGTCGACCTGTATTTGATCTGGATGTACAGGAGGGAGCTGACGGAGTTAATGCTTCCTTGCGCCAGGTAGATATGAGTGGGGCCGGACGTTCATGGCCCCAGGGTTTTAGGATGAAGCTTTTCAGTACCTTCAGAAAGGACAGAAAGGAGCTCCTGGTAGTTTCTGCTGATCAACCTTATGAAATGAAGCTGGATCCAACCTGGAGAGATTTTGAGATACTGGCCAACTCTAATGGAATGGGTTATGGCCTCTTCCCTGTTTCTTACGCGTTATTGACAGACCAATGGGATAGGTTGAGTGAACTTGAGAAAGGTGCTCAATTGATTAATATGTACGAAAGTCTATTGGAGCCCTCCAATCTCGGTAAAGAAGGGCAGTATAACCCAACCCGATATATAGAGATCCTTAAGTGGCTCTTGCAGAGGGAGCAGAACCAGTTGCTTATCGGACAGGCATTAGGCCAGCTAAGAAGTGTCTATTGGAATCTCCTTTCCGATAACCAGAGAAATTTAATGGCACCCGACCTGGAGCGCTTGCTGTTTCATTGTATGACTACACTGCACAGTGATCCTTCAATCAAGAAGACCTTTTTCAATACCTATAGTAGCATATCTATTACCCAACCTAACCTGAACAGATTATACAGCATCTGGTCAGAGGATGGGACGGTTAATATCGCAGGACTTAAACTATCGGAAAACGACTATATCGGTTTAGCTTCGAATCTGGCTATTAAGATGCCGGATCGAGCCGATGATATTGTGGCGCAACAATTAGAGCGAATCAAGAACCCGGACTCCAAAAGCCGGTTTGAGTTCATCGCACCTACTCTGAGCAATGATGAAACTCAGCGTGACGCCTTTTTTGAATCATTGAAGGATGAGAAGATGCGTGAGACAGAATCCTGGGTGCTGGGAGGCTTAGGTAACCTTCATCATCCTTTGCGAAGATCCTCTTCTTTGAAGTATATAGAGCCTAGTCTGGAACTACTTCAGGAAATTCAGCAGACAGGTGATATTTTCTTCCCTACCCGTTGGTTGGGTCAAACATTAGGTGACCATAATTCCAGAGAAGCAGTAGAGGTAGTGGAGAAATTTCTTGCAGCCAATCCCGACTACAATGCCCAACTCAAAATGAAGATTCTTCAGTCGGTAGATATGGCTAAAAGAGCCAATGAGATACTTGAGAAGACGGCAAAAAAATAAGCCCTCTTTCGAGCGGCCTTTTTATTCATCTCATTTTTATGACTAGATGTTGTCCTTGATTTAATCTATTGCCCCATGTTATAGCGACTCGGGTTTGTCATTTCGATTGTAAAACTAGTGGATAGACAGGATAGTTCAATGCATTACGGATTAATTATTTGTGAAGAGATTATTTCCCATCATGGTAATGGGGATATGTCGCTCCTACGGAGCTTAATTTCCATGGCATTGATTTTTATAACATCAGGCTCCTATGGAGCCAGGCTTTGGACTGATGATGTTATGCTATGTCATGTTTTGCTTTTTGGGCTAATGTGTGTTCCACTTAGCCGCAGAGTGGCGTTATGTCATGACTATTGCTCATAATGAGATTCTTCCGAGCTTCGTAGAAGCGACATAACCCAAAAACAAAGGCAATAAAAAAAGCCCTGATGTTTCCACCAGGGCTTCCATTATACTTTAGGTTTTAATTAAGCACCCAACTTAACGATCAAGTCAGCAGCTCTGTTAGAGTAACCAGCCTCATTGTCATACCATCCAACCACTTTAACCAAAGTGCCAGCGGCAGCAGTCAGTTGTGAATCGAAAATGTTAGAGTGAGGGTTTCCGATAATGTCAACTGAAACGATTGGATCTTCAGTGTACTCCAGAATACCTTTCAAAGGACCATCAGCAGCGGCTTTCATAGCAGCATTTACCTCTTCAGCGGTTACTTCTTTATTAACAACCACAGTTAAGTCAGTCAATGAACCATCCGGCACAGGAACCCTCAATGCAATACCATCGAGTTTACCTTTTAGGTGAGGTAATACCAAACCAACAGCTTTGGCAGCACCTGTAGACGTAGGGATAATAGAAACCGCACCAGCTCTTGCTCTTCTCAAATCGCTGTGAGGAGCATCCTGAATTCTTTGGTCAGCAGTGTAAGCGTGAACAGTTGAAATATATCCTTTTTCGATACCGAAAGCATCGTCCAATACCTTAGCCATTGGAGCCAGACAGTTGGTAGTACAAGAGGCATTTGAAACAATAGTTTCGTTTCCTGTCAGGATATCCTCATTTACACCTAGTACTACGGTTGGGATATTACCTTTAGCAGGAGCAGAGATAACTACTTTCTTAGCACCAGCTTCCAGGTGTCCGCCTGCACCAGCTTCATCTACAAATCTACCGGTAGACTCAAGCACAACATCAACTCCAAGGGTTCCCCAAGGAAGATTCTTTGGCTCTCTTTCAGCATAGATTTTAATTTCTTTTCCGTTGACAACGATACCATCAGCAGTAGAAGATACGGTGCCATCAAATTTGCCGTGTACTGAGTCGTACTTCAATAGGTGGGCAAGGGTAGCAGTATCTGTCAAATCATTGATAGCAACTACTTCAACATTTTCTTTGCTCAATAAGGCCTTGAAAGTCAATCGTCCGATTCTTCCAAAACCGTTAATGGCTACTTTTATTTTAGACATGTCCTTTACGGTTTTATTAGTGATTGTTGTGGCGCAAAACTAACAAAGCCCTACGCCATTTCAAATATAAATGAATGCTGAAAGAAATGGGTTCCGTTGGAATCGATTGAAATAATTCGATAAAATTATTTTTGGTTTTAAAAATCCGAAATCTATATTTGCACACCGAAAATTTGGTCCCTTCGTCTAGGGGTTAGGACGCCAGGTTTTCATCCTGGAAACAGGGGTTCGATTCCCCTAGGGACTGCAAAACAAAAAGCTCAGAAATTTCTGAGCTTTTTTTATTCCCTAAAATCTATTCTTCTATTGTTCAATATTCCCCTGAAGGTCATAGGAGAAAACAATATCAAAGTCTTCCGGATTCTTGAGGTGTACATTGCGGCCAACAAGGTCTATCTGAAAAACAATTCTACCCAGAATGATAGATTGATTCATTGCAACCAGTGCATTCAGGTTAACATCGCCAGTGTCATCTGCTGTGAAAATGGGTATTTTCGATCTGGCTCCATTGTTTTCCGTGGTGTTCTCAACATTGTTAAGAGTTACTGTGGTGAGCCGCTCAATAAATCCATTGGTTGAAACTACACTAATTGTCATTTCCAGTTGGCCTATTTCTGAAAGTCCTGTAAGGTTCTGCACATCATAGTAAAGCCCTGTTACTGCAGGATCGTAAACCAGCGTCTCAGAATTTACTCCAAAGTCTTCTGTACTTATGGGCGCAAAGTGTTCACCACCAACCGGGGAGGTGGTAGTGATATCCTGATTAGTAGGTAAGTCTGTCCAGTTCACGTCAAGTTTAGACTCCAGTTCACCTGTTACCTGCTCCAATTGCAAAGGCTCCGGTTGCTTCTGGCAAGCCATGGCTAAAACTAAGACCGGAATAATTGCCAATACTTTCCTCATACTATTCTTTTTCCTTGATCAATTTCAAAAGTACACCATTTGTCCAACCAAACCCATCCTGAACGGGATATTCTCCACCACCGCTCAGCAGTGAAGTGTCTTCTACATTGTATTTCTCCATCAGTTTGCCTGTATTTCTAAATACTTTGATGTTCAGGTTGACCCATCTTTCCTTGATTTGATCTGCCAGATCACCCAGACCATAGTTGCGTAGTCCCCAGATAGCCATCCACTGTAAGGGCGCCCAACCATTGGGAGCATCCCATTGCTGCCCTGATTCTACGTTGGTGGTTAATAGCCCGCCATCTTTTAATAGTTCTTCTTCAATTATCCTGGCCACTGATCGTGCCTGATCGCTGGAAGCTAGCTGGAAAGCTAATGGGAATACGGCAGCGGCATTAATACTTGGGCTTGGCATATGGAACATGTGCAGATAGTCGTGATAGAAGCCTGTCTCTTCATTCCAACAGTATTTTTGAATAGCATCAGCTCTTTTCTCAGCGAGGCTGGAAAAATGTGTCGATTTGTCTTTATTTTCCTTTAAAGCATAAGCTTTAGAGATCATCGTCTCCAGATGGTAAAGCAAGCAGTTCAGGTCTACCTGCACTATTTCGGTAGTGCGAATGGTGCCCAGATCGTCAGGGACTTCAAACCACCTGGAGCTAAAGTCCCAGCCAGATTCGCAAGCTGCTCTGATATTCAGAAGCGTCCTTTTACCCAGGTCACCTTTGGTTTTGATGAGTTCTACATCATCCTGATACATTTCTGCTCTCGGACTATGAATGTTATCGTAGTACCTGTTCAATATTTCATCATCAGGCATACGGACGACACGTTTATGGTCTGGCCAGGCAGATGATAATTTCTTATGACCCTCCATCCAGAACTCGTGTTCCTTTTCCATGGCGGGTAGATATTCTATGATTATCTCTTCACCTCTTTCTTCAGCCAACAGGCGCACCATCAATGAAAAGAAGGGAGGTTGAGAACGGCCAAGGTAATAAGTCCGGTTTCCGTTTGGGATAAAGCCAAAGCTCTCAATCATGTAAGCAAAGTTCTTCACCATACTCTCCACCAAATCTACTTTCCCGCTTTCTACCAGTCCAAGCATGGTAAAATAGCTGTCCCAGTAGTATATCTCATTAAACCTGCCTCCAGGCACTACATAGGCATGAGGTAAAGGGATCAGGGTGGAGAAATAGTCGGGTTCTTCAGGCTCTCTGGAAAGAATAGGCCACAGCTTTTCAATATGCTCTTCTACCGGTTTTGTTGTGTCGCTTTGGTAATTGACTTCTCGGGTAGGGGCCTGGTCGAAATAATGGTTAAAGAACTTCTTCAGGTCAAATCCTTCTACCCCTTTCTGCTCCCGGTAGGCTTTTAGAATGTCTTCCGGTTCATCGATGGCTATGGCGTCAGATATTTCCTTGCCATCGTGCCATAAGCCTGAGGCATGTAAATCAGTAAACAGTTCCTGAAAGTCTTTTTCTGAAAAAATGAGTTTGCTCATGGCTGAGGTTGGTTTTGCTTGATGAAATCTTGGGTCTTATAAATATGCTAAAAATGATTGAAGGCTTTGAAGGTTTTGGTTGAGGTAAGACTTTTTTAAACCCAGACACCTTTTTAACCTGATTATAAAACGGGCTTTAAGTACTTATTATTCAGCTTTTTTAAAATTATCAGAAAAAATCTGTACTCTGCTGTAAGAAATTCTCACCCACCCGGTACTAATGGGTCGACAGTTGGATATGACAGATTCGCAACAGCAAGAGATATTCGAGCAATGGCTTCATGAGCATAGAGGTATCTTTTTTAAGGTAATACGCTCTTACAGCTCAGTGGCAGAAGATCAGGAAGATCTCTTTCAGGAGATTGCGGTCAATGTCTGGAAATCTGTCAACAATTTCAGGAACGACTGCGCAGTTTCTACCTGGATTTACAGGATAGCCTTAAACCAGGCCATCAAATGGAGTTTGAAAACCAAAAATCAAAAGGAAAAGGAAAAAGACAGGGATTACTATCACATACTTCAACCCAAAGAGGAGCAACCCGATGAAAGACTCACCTGGTTGTATGAGCAAATACAAAAGCTCGATGAAGTAGATAAGTCACTCTGCCTGCTCTTGCTCGATGGTTTCAGCTACAGGGAAATGGCTTCTATTACGGGGATATCGGAAAACTACGTGGGAGTGAAGATTAATAGAATCAAAAAGTATCTCACGGAACAGTCTAAAAAGATGTAGAACGATGGAATTCGATGAAATGAAAAAAATATGGGATACGCAGAGTAATCAGGCCATGTATGCAATAGATGAGTCGGCATTACATGACCGTGTGATTAACAAAAGAAATAAGGCGGCAAGAATTGCCAGCCGTAGTGAGAAAATTATGATGAAGGCCCTGTTGTTTGGTACAACCGTAATTGTAGGTGCCAGTGTTTACAAAGCCGATTACGAGTTAATTCCACTGGTGTTGGCTGCAGTCATGTTGGGTACAGCAGTATTTATCTTTCTGAGAAGACAGAAAAGACTGAATATTCAAAACACTTTTGATAACAGTATTCTGGGTGATATTGATCTGGCCATAGCCAATGCAGAGTATCAGGTCAGGCTCTCCTCCATGGGAAAAGGCCTATACTTTATCGTGGCCATTTTAAGTGTGGCTTCAGTAGTAGATACATTGGATGAGTGGTATAAAGGAGCATTTCTCTCTATCTTCTTTATTGTAGGATATTTTGGAGCCCGGTGGGAACACAATACTTTCTACGTGACCCAGAAAAGAAACCTGGAGTCTATGCGCGAAAAACTCATTAACCTCAGAGGACAGGATCCACTGGCAGACGCAGAAGATGAACTGCTCTAATCTTTAATTAATCATTTGAAAATCAGGAAAATAAAATACTGAGCGAAAGCTCAGACAGGAAAACTATGTCTAATTCAGAAACCAAAAAGAATATGTTTAGAATACTGATAACCATGAAACTGGCGCTTTTTCTAAGTGCCGGTATGCAAGCCCAGCACATAGATGGAAGCTGGCAGGGTACATTGAAAGCCGGAACTAATGAAATAGGCTTTGTCTTCGATATTGAGACGGTAGACGGAAACCTTGCAGCAACCATGTCTATACCCGGAAGGAATCTTAGAAACCTGAAAGCCAAGGCAACCACCTTTGAAGATGGAGAGCTGTTTATTGACGGAAGCAACTATGGATGGGAATACAGGGGTACTTTCAATGAAGAGAAGTCAACCTTTGAAGGTAAGTTCAAAGAAGGCGTCAATCAATTACCTCTAAACCTGGCTAAGGCAGAAGCTGGAGCAAAAACAGAGGCCAGGGTAAAAAGGCCTCAGGAACCTGAAATGCCCTTGCCTTACCAGGCAGAGGAAGTAGTGTTTAAAAATGAGAAGGCGGGAATTCAACTGGCAGGTACACTCACTTTACCCGCAGGTGTAGAGAATCCACCCGTAGCCATTCTCATAACAGGAAGTGGACCACAGAATCGTGATCAGGAGATATTTGGTCACAAGCCCTTCCTGGTATTGTCTGATTACCTCACCAGAAATGGTATTGCCGTTCTCCGCTATGATGACAGAGGAGTGAATGGCTCTACGGGAGATTTTAGCGGTGCTACTACAGCAGACTTTGCTACCGATGCAATGGCCGCTGTGAACTACCTGAAGACCCGAGATGATGTTAACCTCAATCAAATCGGACTGATTGGTCATAGCGAGGGTGGAATTGTTGCCCCTTTGGTTATAACTGAAATCCCTCGTGACATTGCCTTTTTTGTGAATTTGGCAGGCACAGGTTTGTCAGGTTATGAGACTTCGTTGCAGCAGGCTTTGCACTCTGCAAAAGGCAGGGTACCTGATTTTGAAGCTTATGAGACATTTATGAGGGGAGTGCTGGATATTGCCTCTGCCAAAGAAGACATTGAAGTGGTGAGAGAGAAACTGGCAGCCCATTATATGAGTTCAGACTTCTTTCATGGTTCAATCCCTGAGGGAGCTGATAAACAAACCATTCTTAATGGTTTGATCGATGTAAGAACCAATCCCTGGACCAGATACTTCTACAATTACACCCCTGCTGATGTATACAGGAAAGTAAAATGTCCGGTGTTGTCTCTGAATGGCACAAAGGATACTCAGGTTTTTGCCAAGCCAAATCAAGAGGCTATTCGGGAAGCACTCAAGAAGGCCAGAAATAAGGATTATACCATTATGGAAATTGAAGGACAAAACCACTTCTTCCAGCAAGCCGAAACAGGAGAATCTAGTGAGTATAGTGAAATCGAAGAAACGTTCTCTCCGAAAACTATGGAAATCATAAAAAACTGGATTTTGGAAAGGACAGCAAAAGGCTAAACGAAGCGCTTCATCAACAGGTCACGCTGCAGGTCATCGCCCAGCTTAAACGGATGGTCTGCAAATACCTCAAAGCCATGGTGTTTATAAAACGCTATGGCTTTTTCATTTTTCTCCCAAACCCCCAGCCAGACACATAACAATTGTCTTGCCTTGGCTTCCCCCATGGCAAACTCGAGTAAAGCTTTTCCAAGGCCCTTTCCCTGAGCTTCCTGTACTATGTAAATCCGTTCAATTTCTAAAGCACTGTCCAGAAGTTGTTCTGTCTGGGCCGTTTTGGTATTGATCTTAAGGTAACCCAGTAGGCCGCTCTCATCCTTCAGAAAATAAAAGAAAGAGTCAGGGTGTTTAAACTCATCACTTAGCTTCTGCATACTAAAAGCCTTCTTTAGATAAGAATCGAAATTTTCAGGATCGTTCATGTTGGAAAACGTATCACTGAAAGTTTCTACAGAAAGTGACCTTAGCACCTCTAGCTCTTCAGCAGAAACCTTCTCAATCCGATAACTTCCTGAATTCATTCGTGTTAGTATTATTGAAGCTTTGACATTTCAACCCGCAATTTCAGCATCTTTTTTTGAAGGCAATCAACGGAAGTAATAAAACTGACTTTGGACTTCGTATGAATGACGATTTGCGTTTGTCATGCACTGACTATTCTGTTAATTTCCCACAAGACTTTTAAAATATGGAGCCAAACATTCGAAAGTTTAAGAAACTACTTGTTGCCAACAGAGGTGAAATTGCCATTCGTGTCTTAAGAGCTGCATCTGAGATGAAGATCAGAACAGTGGCCATGTACACCTATGAAGATCGCTACTCACTTCACCGATACAAGGCCGATGAGGCCTATCAGATTGGTGAAGATGATGATCCATTAAAACCCTATCTCGACATTGAAGAGATTATCTCATTGGCCAAGAGGGAGGAAGTAGATGCAATACATCCCGGCTATGGTTTCCTTTCTGAGAATGTAAACTTCGTTAGAGCCTGTAAAGAGGCAGGAATTACTTTCGTAGGTCCTGAACCAGAAGTAATGCAGCGTTTGGGCGATAAGGTTCAGGCTAAGATTGTAGCTCGAAATGCAGAAGTTCCATTAATTGAGGATAGTCAGAAAGATTTAACAGATAGTCTGGTAGCCCTTCAGGAAGCTCAGAAAATCGGATTCCCTGTAATGGTTAAGGCTGCCGCTGGCGGTGGAGGTCGTGGAATGCGCGTTGTAAGAACCGAAGATCAGCTGGAGCAGGCTTTCAATGAAGCTAAAAGTGAGGCTAAGAAAGCCTTTGGTGACGATACTGTATTCATTGAGAAATTCATTGATAGCCCCAAGCACATTGAAGTGCAGATTATGGGCGATAATTACGGCAATCTGGTGCATTTATATGAAAGAGATTGTTCCGTACAGCGCAGGTATCAGAAAGTTGTGGAGGTGGCTCCCTCCATCGGACTGAAGGATGAAACCCGAGAGAAGCTATATGAATACGCTTTAAAGATTACCAGGGAGGTAAACTACAACAACGTAGGAACTGTCGAGTTTCTGGTCGATGCAGAAGAGAATATCTACTTTATTGAGGTAAACCCCAGGGTGCAGGTAGAGCACACTATTACTGAAGAGATTACCGGGATAGACATTGTACGGTCACAGATAGAAATTGCTCAGGGTTATCCCCTCGATCATCCAAGGATTTATATCAAAAGTCAGGAAGATGTTCAGAAAAATGGTTTTGCCATTCAGTGCCGGATTACCACTGAAGACCCTGAGAATAACTTCAAACCAGATTATGGAACCATAATAGCCTATCGCTCTCCGGGAGGTTTTGGAATCCGTCTCGATGCGGGTAATTGCTATGCCGGGGTGACTATTTCACCATTCTTTGATTCCATGCTGGTTAAGATTACCGCTTCAGGAAGAACATTGAAAGGAGCTTCGCAGCGATTGCAAAGAGCCCTTTCTGAATTCCGAATCAGAGGGGTGGTTACGAATAAGGGATTCCTTGAAAACGTATTGAATCACGAGCTTTTCTACACCGGGAAAGCTACAGTTAAATTTATAGAGGCACACCCCGAACTGTTCCAGATGCCTCGCTATATGAACAGGGCAACCAAACTGCTCAATTACCTCGGAGAGGTAGCGGTCAATGGTAATCCAAGTGTCAAGAAAATTGACCCATCCGTAAAACTACGAGAGCCTAAGGTTCCGGAGTTCGATCGATTGGGAGAGTATCCATCAGGAACCAAGCAGATTCTCGAAGAGCGAGGACCTGAAGGTTTAACCCAATGGATCACAGATCAGAAACAGATCTTATTTACAGATACAACCTGGCGGGATGCACATCAGTCACTGTTGGCTACCAGAATGCGATCACTCGACATGCTCAAAGTGGCGCAGGGGTTTGCTAAAAACCAACCCAATGTCTTTTCTATGGAAATGTGGGGTGGGGCTACGTTCGATGTCAGTATGCGCTTCCTCCATGAGAACCCATGGGACAGATTGAAGAAAATGCGTGAGGCAGCGCCTAATATCCTGATGCAAATGCTCTTCAGAGGGTCCAATGGTGTTGGCTACAAAGCATATCCGGACAATCTTATCGAAAAATTCATCATCAAGTCTGCCGAGCATGGGATGGATGTTTTCAGAATCTTCGACTCGCTCAACTGGGTGGAGGCCATGAAAGTCAGTATCCGTACCGTGAGGGAAAAGACCAACTCTATTGCAGAGGCATGTATTTGCTATACCGGAGATGTACTGGATAAAAACAGTAAGTATAACCTGCAATACTATCTGGACATGGCTCAGGCGCTTGAAGATGAGGGGGCTCATATGTTGGCCATTAAAGACATGGCGGGGCTCTTGAAACCTGAAGCAGCTACAGTTTTAATCAGTGCTTTAAAAGAGAAGACCGGGTTACCTATTCACCTGCATACCCATGACACATCATCTATGCAGGCCACTACTTATTTCAAAGCCATTGAAGCAGGTGTAGATATAGTCGATGTAGCTATTGCCTCTCTTTCCGGTCTCACATCACAGCCAAACTTCAATGCGTTGGCAGCGACACTTCAGGGGCATGAGCGCGATCCAAAAATTGATGTGCACAACCTGAATAAATATGCGAATTACTGGGAAGATGTACGGGAGTACTACTATCCTTTCGAAAGTGGGTTGAAGGCGGGTACCGCAGAAGTTTACGATCATGAAATTCCGGGTGGGCAATATTCCAATCTGAGACCACAGGCAGCGGCTCTTGGACTGGAACATAAGTTTGAGCAGGTGAAGAAGAACTATGCCGTGGTGAATAAGATGTTTGGAGACATTGTGAAGGTAACCCCGTCCAGCAAGGTCGTGGGAGACATGGCCATCTTCATGACCTCAAATAATCTGACTCCCGAAGATATATTCGAAAGGGGAGAGACCTTGTCATTCCCTGAGTCAGTAGTGAGCTTATTCAAAGGTGACTTGGGCCAAATGCCGGGAGGTTTTCCTCAGGAGCTTTCAAGAATTATACTGAAAGGCCAGCAAGCATATACTGACAGACCGAATGCTCACCTGGAACCAGTGGATTTCGAGAAGGAATTCAAAGAGTTCCAGAAAGAGTTCGACATCTACTGCGATGAACTAGACTTCCTTTCTTACAAGCTTTATCCTAAAGTGTTTAAAGATTTCTATCATCACTGGCTCAATTATGGGGCGGTTTGGCAACTACCTACCAAAGCCTTCTTCTTTGCCTTAAAGCAGAATGAGGAAGTCTTTGTCGAAATAGGTAAAGGCAAACATATCATTATCAAAATGCTTTACATCGCTGATGCGGATGAGTCAGGTATGCGAAAGGTTTATTTTGAACTGAATGGACAAACCCGGGTCATTGATGTCAGGGACCAAAACCTGAAAGCCACCAAAGCCATTAATCAGAAAGCTGAAGGAGAAGGACAGGTCGGGGCACCTCTTCAGGGAAGAATTGCCGAAGTCAAAGTGAAGGTAGGTGACCAAGTGAAAGAAAATCAGGCCCTCTTCCTGATCGAAGCCATGAAAATGGAAACAACAGTTTCTTCACCTCAGGCAGGTACTGTCAAGTCTATCGTACTCAAAGCAGGAGATATGGTAGAGCAGGATGATTTGGTGATTGAACTGGAGTAGCTGGTATTGCGTATTGAGAGGCTGGTAGCTAGATATTAGTATTTAGACTAATCCTTCTCCATCCTTTGGGCATCCTGACTTTGCCGGCCGTCTCTTCCAAAGGAGGACATCCGTGCAACCCGATGCTCTATCGGTCTTCATGTCCCCCGCTGGCGGGGGGTAGGGGGTGGACAGAGTTATAAATTAACTTTCTCTGTTTTTGCTGCCTTTAGTAATGTAGGACTTGCTTTCAGAACGGAATACCATCTTTTGAGATAACCAAACAGATATAATACTGACAAAGTAGAACTTTATTAAAATGTCTTCCGTATATTGCTGACAATTGTAAAATTAATCAGATGGGAAGAGCACAAATCGGAGAGTTTGAAGAGCTGGTGCTGCTAACGGTAGGTGTATTGTATGACGATGCCTATGCCGTGGCCATTGCCAAAGAACTTGAAAACCAATCAGACAGAGCAGTTGCGGTAAGTGCTGTACACAAATCACTTTATCGGCTGGAAGAAAAAGGCATGCTTCAGTCAAGATTAGGCGACCCTGAATCTAAGAGAGGAGGGAAGCGCAAACGCCTCTTCAATATCACTCCTTATGGGAAGCGGGCGCTCGATGAATCACTCGATTTGAGGTCCAAACTCCGAAATCAAATTCCTGATCTGGCTTTTAAATTCAATTCATGAGGCGTCCCCAAGGTATACCTAAGTGGCCTTATCTCTTCTTTAAGTTTTACTGCAAAAAGGAGCGATTTGAAGAAATGCATGGCGATCTCGAAGAGTATTTCTATGAGAGAGCAGAGTCTATGGGCAAGGTCAAAGCCCGTTGGTACTACTTGCGTGATGTATTGCGCTGCTGCCAGCCATACGCCTGGAAAACACCTCATCTTTTCAAAAACTCAAACTTTATCATGTTTAAAAATTACTTCAAAACAGCGAGAAGAAGCGCTTTGAGAAATCCTCTGAGCAGCTTCATTAATGTCTTCGGGCTTTCTATGGCCATTGGTGTCTGTGTGATGACTTATTCATTTATGAACCAGTCATTGAATACAGATAAGTTTCACGAGAATAAGGATAGCGTTTTCCTGACCACCATTTTTGCTGACAGGGATGGAAAAACTACCCAATATGGTGTTTCTCCACTGCCATTGGCTGAGCATCTGAAAGGAGACTTTGCCAACATAGAAAAAGTCTGTCGTGTAGATGATCAAAATGCAGTAATCCGTCTGAATGATCAGGTCTTCTATGAAGATATCAGAATGGTGGATGGTGAATTTCTGGAGATGTTCACATTCCCTTTGAAGTGGGGAAATGCCTCAAGTCTGTATGACCCTAACAGCATAATTCTCAGCGAGGAATTGTCTGATAAATATTTCAAGACGGAAAACCCTTTGGGTAAAGAAGTGCTGGTCATCTTCAAAACAGGAGAGAAAAAGTACTTCGAGATAGCCGGTGTAGCGGAGGACTTTCCGAATGAAGCTGAGATTCAATTCGACTTCCTTATCAACTACGCTAATATTGAACTGGCTGTCAAAGACTTTAATCCCAACGACTGGTCTAAGTTTCTCAATGCCACCTTGATTCAGGTCAATGATCCTTCGGCAATCGGTAGTGTGGCCAGTGGTATGAAGCCCTATATTGATTTACAAAATGAGGTGAACAAGGACTGGGCTATCAAGGATTTTCAGTTGATCTCCATTAATGATCTTTACTTAAGCTCTGCCGATATTCAGCAGTCAATTTCTCATGATGACAGGAAGCCAGGCCGATTGACTCTACCCTTCATTTCTGCCTTTATGCTCATTCTTGCCTGTCTTAACTACGTGAATATGGCCATTAATTCCATCGCTAAAAGGCTGAAGGAAATAGGGGTTAGAAAGGTGATGGGAGCCGACAAACGAAGGGTGATGGTCCAGTTCCTGGCAGAGAATGTATTCATTACTTCCTGTGCCATGATTTTTGGTCTTTTCCTCGGAGTAGGGGCTTTTATGCCCTGGTTCGAGGGTATATCGGGAGCAGAATATAGCATTCAATTATCTGATCAGATTTTCTACCTGTTCTTGCTCGGTTTACTGTTGCTTACTGGTATTGCATCAGGTATATATCCGGCTTTTTATATTTCACGCTTTCAGGCGGTTAACATTTTTAAGGGAAAAGTTAAGCTGGGAAGAAAGGGTTGGCTCACCAGGTCTTTTCTGGGCTTTCAACTGGTGTTGGCTGTAGTGACCATTACTGCTGCGGTGGTTTTTGTTCAGAATACTAATTTCCAGATGTCGAGAAGCTGGGGTTACGACCAGAGCCATGTGTTGTATATACATACACCATCCAAGGCCATGTACGATAATTTATATGCGGAGCTGGAAAGAAGTCCTTATATGGAAAGTATTTCCGGTTCAGCAGATCACATCGGCAGGAGCAGTGGCCTGAGTGTGGCAGAAACACTCAACAGGAAATATGAAGTCAATGAGTTCAATGTGGAATCAGGCTATTTCGAGACCATGGGGATTGAACTCCTGGCCGGAAGGTTTTTCAGCGATAATGTTTCAGGTACCAATAAGGAAATGGTTGTCAACCAAACATTGATTAATCAATTGGAGCTAAATGATCCTCTGGGCCAGGAAATCAAAATCAATGATAAGACCTACATGGTAGTAGGGGTTATGAAGGACTTCCATAATTTACCCTTCGGGACTGAGATTGATCCCATGGTATTCACACAGGCCAGTCCGGATGATTTGAGGTTCATCACCGCTGGCATCAACCCCGGGCATGAGATTGAGGTCTATAATGAGATGGAATCTGCATGGGATGAGTTATACCCTGAAATCCCATTCGATGGAGGCCTGCAAGCGGATATATGGAATGGCTACTTCAACCTGATCAGTAATTTTGCCAGATTCAACAAATCTGTGGCGGGTATTGCAGTGGCACTGGCGCTGCTCGGACTTTACGGTCTGATGACCTTGAATATTTCCGGAAGAATGAAGGAGTTGAGTATCCGCAAGACATTAGGTGCCGACTTCAGACACCTGAGTAAAATCATGTCGAAGCAGTATGTGATGATTACTTTCTTCTCCATTGCAATCGGTGCCCCTTTAGGTTTCTATTTTACCAAGTTTCAATTAGACATGGTTTTCGCTTATCCCTTAGATATGGGAGCATACAGGTTGGTGATTCCTGTGCTGATTCTGATCGTGTCCATGTCATTGGTAGTGATCACGCAGGTATTCAGGGTGAACCGGTTTAATCCTGTAAAAGGGTTGAGGACTGAATAAGAATAAAGAACTACCAGCACTTTACCACATTTCATAAAGTGCTGGTAGGTCCTTAGTCCTGTGATACTTTCATTCCATCCAAGTCATCGAACTTTCCGGTAATTAACCATCCGCCAAAATCTTCGGATACGGCCATAACCAACTCATTCCTTCCTTTTTTCAGATGAAGGAAGATGCTATCGAATAGACCGATAGTGCCCAGGTAACGATAATCTCTCGATCGCCAGTTATTGCTACCGGAGTAAATCGGTGCTCCATTGAGGATGGCCAATACCCTGTCGCTATAGCCAAAGTCGAGTTTCTTGATTTGATCTTTGTCAGATTGAATAATCAGACGGGCAAAGACCGTATTGCCCGGTGTTCCGTCATTTAGCCTTTGGATTCGGGAGATATTTACTGCAGCACCTTCTTCAACCCCCAGGGTACCTTGCCACTTCACGGAGTTCAATAGTCTGGCCAATGATTTGGGGTCATTCAGACGACCCTCTTCGAATTTTTCTGAGATCTCCCATGCAGTAATCAGCCCTTTTTCCGGTTGTCTTTCAATAGGCTTGAAGTCAACCAGTTCAGGTACTTCATCTTTTATCTGAATGTTTGCATAATGTACGCCTTGAAAATTGCCTCCATTAAAGGCAATGGCTCCAGGCTGAATCGGGTTTGTTAGTTCCCAGGATAAGTTGGGAGTAGCACTGTAGTCCATAAACACCTGAGCTTTGTCTTCCCTGATCACGATTTTGATATGGGTCCAGTCGTTATACTGAAATTCATATGGGAAGGAGTACCTGGGACCAAAATATAGCTGCCATGGAGAGACTCCCTGAACCATAGGGATGGCCTGAGTAGCATCTTCTTTTCCCGATAAATGAGTTCTGACGTAGAACTCCTCAGCATCAAGGTTATCCTGAATTCTGAAATAAACACCCGGATAAGCTCTTTCAGGATTCAGGTGGATGTCATATTCAATGGTTCCGTTCAGGAATTCTCTGTTTTTCAGGGTAATAGTCCCTCCTTGAAGGTATATTGAAGACTGTCCCAGGTGAGGTTCTATGACATAGCCCCGGGCATTGATATCCCAATGGGCTGTATCTATTGGGATTTGCTGACCGTAAAGGTTAACTGTAAAGGCCAATAAGATGGCCGTGATGTAGCTGAAATTTTTCATGGTCATTACTTACGATGAACTACTCAACCCATATGAAACAATGATGCTCAAGTTCATTCAATGCGATTCATACTTGTGCAGATTCGGTGGTTTGCAGAGATTGGCGGTCATTAGACTTCCGAAAACAATAGCATGGAAAAGGAAATAGAGAGGTTAAGAAAGGCAATTGAAAAGAAGCTGGGTTGGGGTGCTGCCGATCAGTGGCATAGCAGTATGTTCAATGAGCTTTCGGAACAGATATTCAAGTCGACTAATATCAGTCTCAGCGTGACAACCCTCAAGCGCTTTTTTGGTGCAGTTAATTATACCGGAAAGCCGAGCATCACCACGCTAGATGCTATTGCTCAGTTTCTGGACTTTGAAAACTGGCGAGATTTCAAACAGCAAAATCAATCTTCAGTGAAGCCAAGATTCAAGTTGCCCAACAAAAAGGGTGTTTATGCTGCTTTTGGTTTCGTGCTCTGCTTTTTCATTATCAGCCTGGTGGCTAACAGACAACCGGAGGTAGTGATCAATTCTTCGGAGTTTACATTTGGTAGTGAGGTGAAGAGCATGGAATACCCCAATACAGTGGTATTCGATTTCAGCATGCCGAAAGATCTGAAATCCGATAGCCTTTTAATTCAGCAGAGTTGGGATGCCACCAAGACAGTCCCTGTGAAAGCTGATCAGACACAGGCAACTGCTATCTATTATATACCTGGCTATTTCAGGGCCAAACTTTTAGTAGAGGGAGAAATAGTTAAGGAGCATGACCTGTTTTTAAAAAGTAATGGCTGGTTAGCGACTATCGACTATATGCCTATTCCCAGGTATTTTGACCTGGATGAACAGAGTTTCGAAGGTTATGCTATACCAGAGGCTATGCGGTCAGAAATGAATTTAGCGGAAGAACCAGTGATTAGCTCATTTCATTATGTGGATGATTTGGGAGATGTCACTGATGAACAGTTCTCACTCTCAGCCACCGTTGAAAATCTATCGACCCAACCCTGGGCCGTATGCAAAAGAATGAGTATTTACCTTTTGGGGAGCGAAGGAGCCCTGGCTATTCCGTTTTCAACTATAGGCTGTAGTTCAGAAAGTAATATCATGATGAATGATGTCTATTTAAGCGGGAAGGAACATGATCTGTCTGCTTTGAGTAATGATTTTCAGGATCCAACCAAAATATCGGTTCAGGTACAAATGAAACAGATGTCAGTATCTATTGATGATGAGTTGGTGTTCGAAGGTGCTTATAATGCATCAATTGGAAAGCTTGTTGGCTTCCGGTTCAGGTTTCTTGGAATAGGTCAGGTAAGTGATCTTCACCTATATGGAAATAACCAGCAAGAGATTAGGCTTGATTAATTCTGAACAAAGATGAATCAACTTGCATTTTGATTCATTACCCGTGGCCTGATCGGCCTCGTAATTTCATCCCAGAACAAAAAATGAAAATGATGAATTACGTAAAGGTCAATTTTTTAACTCTACTCTTTTTATTACTAGGGCATGGCGCCTTTAGTCAGGATGTAGGTGCTCCTACGCTCGTCAGTCAATCGAGGACGACAACGGCCAATATTGGCAAGGCTGATATTACCATCAAGTATCATAGCCCTTCAGTAAATGGGAGGAAGATATTCGGTGGACTGGTTCCATATAATTTTGTAGTTGATGGTAAGGAATACCCCTGGAGGGCAGGATCTAACCAAAGGACTACCATTTCATTCAGTCGCGATGTGCTTGTAGAAGGCAGACCACTGAAAGCCGGGGAGTATGGTTTTCTCGCACTGGTCGATAAGGATGAATGGATACTTATTTTTTCATCGGGTAAGACTTGGGGAGCCTTTAATTATGATCAAGCCAATGATGTGCTCAGGATTCCTGTTCAACCTCAAACCACAGCATTTCAGGAGTGGCTAAGTTATGAATTCGCCAACCCAAAGAATGAATCAGTCGATGTGGTATTGCGATGGGAAAGAACAGCGGTGAGTTTCCATGTAGAAACAGATGCGTTGGCCAATGTGATTGCCGACTTAAAGGAGCTGGAAGATAAAAAGGCCAACAACTATCATGAGCTGGCTATCAGAACGCTTGAAAAAGATCCGACCGCGAGAGAACAGGCTTTAGCCTATCTGGAGCAATCAAAGCCACTGATTGAAAAGGAGGAAAATGAGCAATACAGGTCATATTATACTTTCAACTATAAGGTACTTAAAGGTGAATTATTGGAAACTATGGGGCAGAAGAAGGCAGGCAGAAAGCTGATTGAAGAGGCACTTGATAATTCTTCCGGGTTTGATGTTTACTACTATGCATTGAACAAATACCTGAATAAGGGCATGAAAGAAGAGGCAGTGGATCTACTCAAGGAAAATCTGAAAAAGCACCCGGATAACTATCCTACCTATCTTGCCCTGGGTGAAATTTATCAGAAGTTAGGTTATCAGAAGTCAGCCGTAGAACACTTTAAAAAGGCCTATGAACTGAATGTGGAGCAAAGAAGCATGGGAGCCAACTACGCTCGCTATTTGTATCTGCAGAACAAGTTGATGCTGGAGAGCAACTACTGAGTAATATCCTCTTGACCATTAAGGAGGTTAGGACAACCTCCTTAATGGTCTTTACTTAGGCCTTTGTCGTCCAGGTATCTTGCCTGCAGTTGTTTACTTTCCGTTTTCTTTGGACCTGAGTTTTTTTGAAGGCTCTTGTTTTAATTCATGTTTCAAAGTGATGGTCAGTTTTTGGTAGTGTTGTTCAATGTGAATTTGTTCGCCTTCTAAAAAGCCGAGTTCTTCGAGCCATTTTCCTTCAAGTCGAATTTCAGGGACAGTTGTGATGTCCCACCTTCTGTTTCGATACTTACTCTGTATTTTTAAAATTCTGATATGACTCATTGTGTTTGTGTTCGTAATAGCGAACACAAGGTAATGAAAAAAGATATATGTTCAGTATAATGAACAGCAATGAAGAAATAGATTTTCTAAAACTTGGTAAGAAAATAAGGAGATTAAGGGAAGAAAGGGGGCTCGATCAAAGAGCCTTTGCTTTTGATTGTGGTGTGGGAAGAACTCAGCTTCATATGATTGAAAATGGTAAAACAAATCCACGCCTATTGACCTTGATTCGAATATCCAGAGGTCTCGAGATTAATGTCTCTGAATTACTTCAAGAGTTAGATTGAGAACTCTTGAAATGAAGCCATAATTGAGTTTGCTTGATTCACATACCAGGTTCTCAATACTAACTACTTCCTACTCACTCCTTAATCCTTCAGTCGGGCTGGTTTTCATTACTTTTCTTACCTGAGAAGAGATGGTAATTCCTACCATAATGACTACCAGTACCAGGGCAATGGAAAACGGCAACCAGGTAATCGGTACGTGGATGGCATAAACCTGATCGAAGAGGCTCGTCATTAGCATATAACTGAGCGGAATACCAATAATAAATGCAATACTCAGGAAGATGACGAATTGTTTGTTGATCACATAGATCAGGTTTTTAAGTCCGGCTCCTAAGGCTTTTCTGATACTAAATTCTTTGACTCTGCTGGCCACATTGAGCGATACCAAACCATATAGCCCGAGGCAGGAGAGCATGATACAGATAGCTGCTACATATTGCATCAACCTGCTATGCCCCTCGATATTTCTGAAATACCAATCGAGCGAAGTTTCCTGATAGTAGGCATTGAATGGTTTTTCCGGAAAGAGTTCTGTCCAGGTGGTTTTCAGATCTTCGAAGGAGGACTGTAGTGTGCCATTGGCTACTTTGAGTGAGATATACCTAAACTGATCTTCCTTCGCCAATCGCACAATCATTGGTTCAATAGGATCGAAGAAAGACCATTGATGAAAGTCTTCCAGAATGCCGACTACAGTGTAATTTAGACTATCCATTTTAAACTGTTCTCCCAAAGCACCTTCAGGGTTAAGGAGGTTAGCCATTTTCTCATTGACCAGAACATTTTGAAAGTCATTCTCTCTTTGCTTGTCAAAATTGCGACCTTCTAAAAGGTTAAGACCAAATGTCTCTACATAATTGGCATCGACTAACATGGTCTGGATATCATGCTTTTTATCAATTACCTCAATAATTTGTCTGGATGTATTTTGATTAATCTGAGTATAGGAGCCAGCCATGTTTTCCACTTTTGGGTTTTGGCTCATGGCATTCATTAACTGTTTAACCTGAGTGTCATTATTGACAAAGGCCGAGATGACGTTGTTTTGGTCATAGCCCCAGTCTCGTGCTTTTTGAAACTGGGTGTTTTGTGTGAAGAGTATTCCACCCACAACAGCTATCATAGCCAGTATATACTGGAAAGTGAGAAATACCTTCGTCAGCCTGTTTTTACCCCCAAATTTGAGTCGCCCTCTGAAGATATTAACAGCACTAAAGTTGGAAATATAAAGAGCCGGATAGGCGCCTGACAATAAACCCGTGAAAATGACCAGAACCAGTAGAAACAACCATAAACGTGGCTGATCGTAATGAAAATCCATACCAATATCGAATAGCTTATCGAATCCGGGGATGAGTACGGTAATGGCCAAAATAAAGCCAAGTAACAGCGCAAAAAGAGTCAGGACCACATTCTCTGTGAGGAACTGAAATACCAGGGCTTTTCTGGTGCCGCCCATTACTTTTCGTACACCAATTTCTTTTAGCCGTTTGGTGGCTGATACTATGGCAATGTTGATGTAGTTAAAGACTGCTAATACCAGTACAAAGGAAGCGATTACGGTTAAGACCATTCTGGCTATGGAATCGCCTTGTCCTGTCATCACACTACTCATGTCCTCGGCTGCTACAAATAGACTGGTCCAGGAGATAAATGAGAATTCTGTGGCCGGCCAGTCTTTCTGAACTTCATTCTGTACCTGTACATACTGTTGAACAGAGGAGGCAATTTGATCTATATTCTTTTCATCATTGGTTCTGATGTAAACAGCATCCAGAAAATGACTCCAGTCGCTGAGCTTATAATCAGTATCAATGATTTCTAACTGACCAAAATTGACTAATACATTAAAGCTGAGACTACTTCTTCTGGGAAATTCTTCAGCAACTCCCGCTACTTCAAAAGTGTATTTATTTCCTTCAAAGTCGAAAGTCATGGCCTTGCCAACCGGGTTTTCTTCACCAAAATATTTGATGGCTGTATTATGGCTGAGTATGATTTTGTTGGGCTGTTCCAGCGCTTCTTTGTTTCCTGAGGCCAGGGGGAATGTGAACATGCTGAGGAAATCAGGGTCGGCAAAAGTGAAGGTTTCATTAAAGACATTCGGGCCTGATTTGAGAATACCACTGCGCCTTTCCAGTCTCACCACCTGACTGATTTGAGGAAAATCGTTTCTTAATACTTCGGCATAGGGAGCGGGAACAATACCATGATGCCTCACATCTCCACTTCTGTCGAGGTAGGAAGTGGCCAGGTAGATCTCTTCTCTGTTTTCATGGAACTGATCCATACTGAGGTCAAGATCTATGAAAGCATAGACCATGATGGCCACTCCCAAAGCTGTTGCCAGTCCAAAAATATTGATGAATGACGATAGCGGACTTTTCTGAATAGTCCGCAAAGTAGTTTTGAGATATGACCTTATCATGGTGTTGTTTGGTTTTGAGTTTTGATTGACCGGTAGATGCCGGTGCTGGCTTAATGGTTGCATAAGCTCTAAATCCTGAAACTTATCTGTTGTAAAGACAAGGGAAATTAGAATTCGTTAACTTATTGAAAAACAGAGTGCTTTGATTGAAATATGATGATAAAATGTTGGACTGTGTCTGCCTTTTGTATCATTTAATTTTGAAGAAAAAGCGCTGATGAATATCTTAATAAAGATTAAGAGCTTGTGCTATACGATATTCGAAATAATATCTGACTAGTGCGGCTTTTTTAACCAAAGCACTTGAAAGACCCGGCTACAGATAAGTTAGATGTACTTCTAATTTCAGAAGGTACATATCCATTTTATGGAGGAGGCATTTCCACCTGGAGTCACATGCTGTGTGACCGTGTGTCAAATGCCAATTTCTCATTATACTCCATTAATGCAGGCTTCGAACCCGAACCTATATTCGAACTCAGTCCTTCCGTTAAAGAAATTATTCAGGTGCCGCTATGGGCCCCTGATGAGCCGCAGGATTATATGAGCTTTAGACGCGATTACTATAAAGTGGTCAAGAAAAAAGAGCAAACCACCTCTCAGGTAATCAGAGAACGATTCGTTCCCATTTTCGAGAAATTCATTCAGTTGGTCTATGCAGAGACAACCAATATGGGGATGATGGATCTGGTCTTCTATGAAATGTGGGAGTACTTTCAGGAGTACGATTATAAGGAGACGCTACAGGCCAAGTCTGTTTGGGATGCCTTTAAGGCTGAGGCAACAAGTGAGGCTGAAAGAGATGGTTCATTTACCGCCAGTCTGTTCGATGTCACGGTAGGATTGAGGTGGCTTTATAGGTTTCTTATTCCTTTTTCTATCCCTATCAGTAAAAAGGACCTGTGCCACATTACCCTGTCGGGCTTTCCTCTGATACCAGCTTTGGTTTTAAAATACAGGTACGGAACTCCTCTGATGATTACCGAACATGGTGTTTATGTTCGTGAGCGACTGCTCTATATCAACAGGTCTGATTATAGCTACTTTATTAAGGATTTCCTGATTAAGCTGACCGAGGCCATTACTCGTCTTTCCTATTACAAGGCAGATAAGATACTGTCTGTTAATCAGTTTAACATTACCTGGGAGCTGATGTATGGCGCTACTGAAGATAAAATTGAGATTACTTACAATGGTGTCGATCATGAAAGATTCAGTCCCAGGGAGAAACCGGATCATTTAAAGGGAATACCTACTGTAGTGGCGGCAGCCAGGATTTTCGAGTTAAAGGATATCTTGACCATGATCAGATCATGTGCGATCGTCAGAGAGAAAATCCCTAACGTTCAATATCTGGTTTATGGCGACAAGAATGCCGTACCTGAATACACCAAAAAATGTGAAGACCTCATCAAAGAATTAAAGCTTGAGAATAACTTCTTTTTGAAAGGTTATCACAATAAGCCACATCTCATTTTCAGTGAAGGTGACATTTCTATTCTTACTTCAATTTCAGAGGGATTCCCTTTTACCGTGATAGAATCGATGAGTTGTGGGGTGCCTGTGGTGGCCACCGATGTAGGAGGTGTTGCAGAAGCGATTGATGCAGGTTCGGGTTTTGTTTGTAAGCCCCGGGATGCCAGAGCAATAGGAGAGAAGGTCGTTGAATTGTTGAGCAATGATGCCCTTCGCGAAAGTATGAGTAAGCATGGAAGACAACGAGTGATTGATAATTTCACATTGGAAATCTTTATCGAGTCTTATGAGCGTATCTATGAAGAGGTGTTTGCCGGAAAACAAGTAAAAAGGAAGGTGTCATAGATGGTGGAGGTTCAGAAAATAAAGCAACTGGGGTTTGATGTTTATGACAAGATCGGAAAGCCCGTCAACGTGAATGTGGTGAGGGCCATGCTGGAGTCTATGAGTATCCGTAAGGTAGATGCCAGCCAGGATTATGGCGTTGATGACTTACAGGAGCTGGCGAAAATGGTATATGCTCAAATTACTGATCCGCAGTTTTTGGAAGAAAATCCCAGTACGCTTGAGGTCAATGAACAATTCAAGGCAACCAATACTGCTGCTTCAGACTATCTCAAAATAAAGACACGTTACTTCTTTTACTATTACCCAATGGGTCTCTTTCATGGTGTGCCCGTCTTCTTACAAATTGCCACCATTATTGTATTTGGCTACTCCATGTGGACATACACAGGTTTCAATCAGCTTCAATCAACAGCGGTTGTGCTAGGGGTAATTTTCGGATTGATTGGTACAGGGGGATTTGTTCAGGTTATTGGTAGACAAGTATCGCATTATTGGTATAGCAATGATTTTGATATGGCCCGTAAGAGCACCATTCTCGTCATTCGTGATGGACTGACTTTTATGGGGGTGTTGAGTTTACTGGCCCTGATACTCAACTTCTTTGCTAATTTCTATCCATACCGTTTTCTCTGGTTAGTATATGCTTACGCTTTTTCTATCGGTACACTGTTGCTGTTATCCGCAGTATTTCACCCCTTAAAAGAACGTTGGGCCATTACAGTGGCCTTTGTCATTGCCGCTACGCTGGCCTTGGCTTTGCATCTTTATACATCGCTGGATACTTATTATACTCACTGGATCGGTATCTGGACGGCCATTGGTTTGATGTTACTTTACCTCAATTGGTTTTTCAACCGAAGGGTGAAGAAGACCAAGGTATTCAATCGTGCCACTTCCAAAAGTGCTGCTATGGTCTACAGGAATTATCGCTACTTCTTCTATGGGTTGGTGTTCTTCCTTTTCATTTTTACCGATCGTTTCCTGGCCTGGTCTACTTCTAACAGCGGTGTATTACCCTATATCGTCTACTACGAAAAGGATTATGAAATTGGAATGGACATCGCCATTCTCATATTCTTTTTATTGGTAGGTGTACTTGAGTTCAGTATTGCCTCCTTCAGTACCTTCAGTGATCTCCGGCAAAAGCAGGTTGCCTATAACAAGGCTCATGTGTTCAATGCCAAATCGTTGAGAATGTACTGGGAGCATGTTCTGATCCTCATCATCGTTGGATTGGTGATGACCTTTGTCTTATACCTGGTGATTTGGGAAAGACTCGGATACGAAAGGGCTTTTGACGAAGGTCTTGACTTTATTAGTATTAAAGTAAGCCTTATTGGTGGGCTTGGATATATTTTGGTGGCATGGGGTATGTTAAACTCTCTCTACTTATTTACACTCAATCAGCCAGCCAAACCATTGAATGCCATTGTAGTGGCATGGTTAGTGAATATAGTAGTTGGTCTGGCAGCCAGTCGACTGATTTCCTATGAATACAGCGTAATTGGTTTTGCAGTTGGTTCGGCAGTTTATATGTTAATGACTCTTTGGTCTACATTGAAATTCTTTAAAAATCTTGACTACTTCTATTATGCCGCTTATTAAAAAAATTGCTTCCCTGCTAGCCATCTTCTCTGTGACCAGTGTCAACTGTCAGGAATACCAGAATGCCACTGTATTGGTATGCTATGGCGATCTCAACCCGGATAAAATTCAGCAATACAAATATGTCATTCTGGAATCAGAGCATTTCAATCCATTCGATGTCAAACTGATCAGGGAAAATAACCAGCAGGTGCTGGGTTACCTCAGTGTTGGAGAAGTTAGTCAAAGCCGTGATTATTTCGATCAGATCAAAGATAAGACCCTGGGTAAAAACCCTTTATGGGATAGTTATTATCTGGACTTAGACGATCCCAAGACCCGTAATCTGTTAATGGGCTTGGTAGATAAGATTGTCAAAAAAGGGTTTACAGGTCTATTCCTGGATACGGTAGATGCTTATGGTCCCTGGGGTGCACATGCCGAAAAGACTGCCTCTTATGTTAGTTTTCTCAGCGAAATAAAGGCCAAATATCCGGGACTGCACCTAATGCAAAATGCCGGTTTACAGATTGTACCAAGAGCCAAGGATTTTATCAACTCTATTGCGATAGAGTCGGTGGTTACAGATTACAACTTCGATAAGGGAGATTATAGAATGCGGAGGACCAGTGAATCCATCGAAAGAATAAATGATCTGACCGTAGTCCATAATCAGTTTGCCCTGCCCATCATTCTCATAGAATATGCCGATTCACAAAGCATGTTCAACAAAGTAAAGAGCCAGGCAGCGAGATTGAAGTGGGACTACTTTATAGGAAATATTGAACTAGATCGATTGCCCGAGTATAAATGAATATACCCTACACCGATACCATCTTTATCGGAATCATAAGAATGCTCTTATGGATACTCTTCCTGTATATTCTGAAGAGGCTCTTTTTTAAAGGGAAGCCCTCTCAGAATCAGGTAAAGACTATGGGTAATTTCTGGGCATTTTATGGTAGTGCAACCTTAATTGTGGTCTATATACTCGTGCAATTCAATGGGTATGATCTATTGACGGTACTGGCTATGATGATACTTTTTCTCGGCTTAAGGCTTGCCGGCTTTACCGATGTTGAGTTGAATGGCATGGCCTGGCTCAGGAGGAAACAGATTATTCTTCTCGGAGTGATTGAGAATGTAGAAGATGAAGATCCAATCATCAATATCAGAAGACACAAAGGAAAATCAAGATTTGGTATTAAGACTGAATTTCTTGTGGCCACAATGGCCTGTATGGCGGCTATGCTCATGCGCTTTTACCTGATGCAGTTCGATAATTATCAACTGTCAGCGCCCTGGTTCCAGGAGTTGAATATCCTGAAATCTATTGAAGATCAGCAATGGTTTTCTCCTGACATGACCATGACAGGACAATATGCCTTTATGAGTTTTTATGGCTTGATTACCGGTATCAGTACGGAAATGGCCCTTGAGTCGTTTGCGCTCTTTCAGGTCTTTATTCTGTGTTTCGTCATCTTCTGGTTTATCGATCAGATGACAAACTCACTGATTACCATTCCTTTGCTGGCCTCACTTATGTTTGCCTTGTTCTTTAATCTCGCTCCAATTAACGTAGCCCAGATTACACACAGCAAGTCCACCTTTATGGCCATGACCTTTTTGCTTCCGGCTATTGTGTTCATCAGAAAGCCATGGAAACTTTATAAGACAAAGCCAAAGACTTATTTTCCATCAATGGTGGCCTTGTTTGCTGCCATTGCCCTGATCGATATTTTCACTTTTCTGATTTTGATTCCACCCTTTTTCGTGGTCATGATTGCTATTGTGAGAAATACGCGATGGAACTTCTATTTCCAGGCATTATGGGCTTATGTGGTTGGGGGAGGTATTATCTTTCTCACTTATGCCTATTCGGCTCATGTGAAAGAAATGGATTTCTGGCTTTTTGTTCGCTCCAATCTGCTTTCCATTACCGCTACCACTACCACCGGAAATATGATTCTGGGCTATGATACCATTCTCGCTATTTATCAGGTAGTGAGCTCAGTGGCCATTGTTATTATGACCATCTTATTTAGAAGAAACAGGCGTAAATGGGCCAGCCCACTGGCTTTTCTAGTTTATGTCAATGTCTTGATACTCTTTAGTAAGTCTGGTTTTGATTATTTCGATAAAGATCTGTTCAATGAAGTCTTGCCGGTATTTATAGCCTGTTCCTTTGGTCTGGTATTCTACCTCATATATTACTACTTCAATACACGCGTAACCAGAATTCGAATTTCAGACTGGTTCTCCGCACCCTTAATCTTTGCTCTCTTTTTTGGAGGAGCCTATTTTAGTCAAAAGAGCCTGCTTTCTCAATCGGGTAGAACGGGCCAACTCAGTAAAAATGTGCTTGAGGCCTATCAGATGATCAAAGCCAGTTACATTCCTTATGGCTATGCGGTGGTGAATGCCAACAATATGCTACCCATGAGTAAGGATTCTCACAACTTCATTTCTTATGATGATTTTGTGGATAGTTATCCGGAAAGAGATTCCATCTATTTTGAGTATAAAGACGATAGGGATTTTCTGGTTAGGAATACAGAATACATAGTGCCCAATAGCCTCTTGGTCTTTGTGTATGACAATGTTTCTGTTGAGTTCAACTCTAAGATTACCATTAACCCAACATTGAATCAGCGTGTGGCAGGAGAGATCGAAACACTCCGTCAAAAGGGAAGAGAGATCAGGTTGTTCTTTCAAAAGGATAATCTCAAGGTCTTTGAAATTGTTAATAATCCGGGGCAGGCAAAACTGGAGGAGATGTTATGATGGGTTGGTTAACATATCATCGGATAAGGTTGCTTTTACTTCTGGTGTTGGGGTTGGCTATGGTTGGTTGCAATACTGAACCAGAGAGCGAGGTAGAAGAGGAGCAATTTGAAGCTCAGTCTCCTATTGTGGTCTATCTGGTAGATGAAGGTTTTGACCTGAGCAGGTCTTACTCCACTCAACTGGCTAAGGTCTTTGACTATAGTAAAATACCTTATGCCTCAATCCCCATTACGGCATTCAATGATGATCCTTATTTTCCTTTTGAAACCAGAGTAGTTTATATCAATAATACTTCCCCCTTAAATGAGGAGAGTAAAGAAATACTGACTGAATTTGTAGCGGCAGGAGGCACCCTTATCTTCCCTAGTCTGAATGAAGATCAAAGTGCTGGTTTCCTGTCAGGTATTAAACCCGGAGCAGACTATAATTATAACCTGACCTCACAAGGTATTAGCTTCAGGGTTAACCTATTGCCGGGAATAGAGGGCAAGACGATTTATCAACTCAAGAAAAACACAGGGCTTGAGGCTGAGGCTTTCAAATCTGATATTCAAATATTGGCGGTATCGGCTACTGATCCTCAACAGCCGGTCATTTTTGAGCATTCTATTGGAAATGGTCGAGTAATACACTTCAATACCGGTATGGAGCTTGAAAGACAGGACAGGGGCTTGCTCTTTGCTCCGGCTTTAAAAGGGCTTCAGGGAGTTCCTTATCCTATAGCCAATGTCAGCAGTGTCTTTATTGACGATTTTCCCAATCCTCTCTACGATATCAGGTCCGAGCCGATTAATAAGGAGTTTGGAATTACTGAAGCCGACTTTGTGATGAATATCTGGTGGCCAGATATGCTAAAGGTTTCTAACCGCTTCGATATAGATTATTCGGTATATCCATGCTTTAACTATAATCAATTAAAGCAACCTCCCTTCATTTTTAAGGAATGGGATCTTAATAGAACCATAAAGAATAACCGTACGGTAATCAGCACAGACTGGATGGTGAATCAGGTACTGGAAAATCAGTTTGAACTGGCCTTTCATGGCTACAATCATGAGTCTTTGACTAAAGATATCTGGCAGACTCCGGAATATATTGAGGCCGCCCTGAACGCCACCCGAAAGAAATGGAAGGTCAATCGGTTCGGAGCTTTCCCTACCAGCTATGTGCCACCATCAAATGAAATAGACAGTGTTGGGTTAGTGCGTTTTGCCAACGCCATGCCGGAGGTAGAATTTATGAGTTCAACCTACGATGGTGATATTCATGAAGGAGGAGGAAGGGAGTTTGATATTGACCCCTTAGAGCCAAGGCTGTTCGACTTTCCCAGGGTAACAAGTGGCTATACCTTCAATGATTTCAAAACCTATAACCAGGAATCACTTTATCTTTTTACCGGTATATGGACTCACTTTATTCACCCTGACGATGTATATCAACTGCCAGATAGTACCAATACATCAGCTGGTGACTATGGATACAGGAATGCTGAGCGTTTAGGCTGGCATGCTTCGACCAACAATAGGCCTGGTATGCTTGAGGAGTGGATGAATTACCTTGAGACTGTTGTGGAGCGACATCCATCTACCCGATTTGTAGAAGTGACTACGGGAGGAAGAATAACCCGTGACTGGAGAAATAGTCAATATCGTTATGAAGAAAATGGTGATGGTTTCAATGTTACCAGAGTTAGTAAGAAGCAGTGGACCAATAGAAACTTCTATTGGAACCTGTTTGTAGAAAAAGGGAATGAGCTAAGGGTTCAAAATGAACTGGAGAAGTTGAACATCACTTTTAGCCGAACACCTTTCTTCGGTGGTGTTCTCTATACCCTAAAGTCACCTGAACCACAGGTGATATTCACCGAAAGTGTCAGGTTGAAAGGCCTGGGCAAGTATGACCTGTCTGAAGTGTTTGCCATAGTGAATGAGCAATATGAAGAATATGTTGATGAAAGAGATAATTTCATAGAAGAGGAGATAGCGGTTGATGAGTTGTTGGTGGAAGAGCAGCCTGTTATTGAAGACTCTGTGGCCTGGTATGTATCTAATGAAAACCTAAAGGCAGCCACGGATATGCTTCGTAGTAGATTGGAGCCTCAAGACCAGATTGATAGTGTAAACTTTGATCAATATGCACTCTATCTGGCTTATCAGGAAAAGCCTGGTGAGGTCTGGAATTTCTTTGATGATATCTATCAGAATAAGTCGCAGACGTTAGCTATAAGCTATGTCAACTACTATCTCAAAACAGAATTTTACCCGACAGTTGAGCTTAATGAGCTATGGTTGAGAAGAATGATTGAGGAAGACCCATACAATATTGAGCTCATTGAAGAATACCTCAATTTCTTTTACTCTGAGCCTTATCTGGATTATGTGAAGGCTATCCTGAACAGACTTCGCCTATCTGGTTCGGAAGAAGGGTATGCTCTTTATATTCGCTACCTGATTGATTTTGAGCCTGAGCATTTAACAACTGAACTCAGAGAGAAAAACCCGGCACAATATCCATTACTTCAACCTATGGCCACTACCATAACCTATGCATTCTCTGATGAGGGTTTGTTGCAGGAAGCGCTGCTCTGGTCTGATTTCAGTGATGAGGTTCCAATGAAGACCATCCTGCAATGGTGGATTGACCTGGAAGCCTTTAACAAGATGGAATCTGTGTACCTGGAGTATATTGCTGATCATCCACTGGACTATGAGGTCAAAGACTTTGTGAGTAATGTCTGGTATGATATCGGAGAATTCGAAAGAGCTTCATTGATAGCCAATCAATTGCCTGACACTACTCTGTTAAAGGAAGACTTCAGGAAAAGGCTAAGTTCGGAGGTGAGAACCTTTGAATCTGATATCAGAAAGTTCCTGATTGTGAAAACACCTTCAGTCATTTATCAGGATACATTAAAGTCGCTAAGGAACGAATTACGCTATCAGGAGAACAGCTCTATTCAGTATAACACCGATTATGTGGTTGATAACTTCAATCAGTCAGTTTGGAATAACTCGGTGACTTATAATCTGAAAACAGATAGTCTGAACCAGCATAGTCTGTCGGTAACCTACAGCGATATTTCCGATCTGAATCTCAATGTTTTTGACGGTAATAATGTGCCTCACTCATTGTATGGCTTCCGATACAGATATCAGACTCGTGAGAACACGACTAAGCCTATATTCCATGCCATGGCTGGCCTGGAACAAGATGATGTGTCAAATACTTTCCTGACCGTTGGAGCTGGTATTTCTATCTCTAACGAGAAGAACTTTAAATCGCTGGCCTATACGTTTAGCCCGGTAAAAACAGGACCTGCCATTAGCCGGGAGGTCTATTGGGGTCAGTTGATTGGCTATTATGAAAGTGGTTATGGAAAAACATTCCAGACTTCCGTATCCCCCGTACTCACTCATTATACAACCGGAGCTTTAGAAGCCTCCCTGACGGGCCGGTTCTTCTACAATACAAAACTGGGTACAGGTTCCAGATTCTCTCCATTTGCTGAGGCATTTGTTTCGGGGGCGAACGCTTTGCAAGAAGATGGTAATCCATTCTGGATTATTGAAAACAGGTTTTATGGAGGAGGAGGACTGGCGTGGACATACGGTCGCGACCAATCCAGAAAACTGTATGCTCGTGTTGAAGCGGGAGCTTTCTATGATAGCTATACCGATAGTTTCTTGCGCCTGACAGGTAACTTCTCTTTCCCAATTAAGAAGTTCACCTACATCACGGGGCAGTTTGAATTCTTCAATCAGGCACTATATTATTCTAATGGGTTCCAGTTTGGGCTTAAGCATTATTTCCGCAGAAGAAAGCAGTATGCTTATAAGCCAAGAGAGTATGAGGACTGGTACGATTGACTCCCTAAACCGCCAGCGGGGGACATCTAAGGCTGGAACTTTCGCGGAAAAATTATCCTGATAAGTATCCTTAAAGCCTGAGTTGGTTTGAGTAAGGAAAGCTTCGTGTTATGTCCTCCTTAGGAGGAGCCTGCCTGCCGGCAAAGGCAGGGTGCCCAAAGGGCGGAGGAGGAGAATTTGGAGTTATTTCCTAAATTCCTCAATGAGTGCACACGAAAACCATCACTACAATCCACGCCTACAGTTGAATGCTAAAGCACTTAGGTCCAGGATGACAAAGGCGGAAGCTTGTCTCTGGAAGTACGTGCTCAAAGGAAGAAGATTGAAGGGGTATCAGTTTAGGAGACAGAGGCCTATAGATCAGTATATAGCTGATTTTGTTTGTCTCCCTCTTAATCTTATTATCGAAGTTGATGGAATAACTCATACTTATGGTGAAGTGGCTAACAACGATGAAATCAGACAAGCAAAATTAGAGTCACTTGGCTTTCGTGTGATTCGATTTGAAGATGATGAAGTGCTTACCCAGATCAATCGTGTAAGAGAAGTGATTCAGGAAGTAATAGAGCAAATCGAACGAGACTTATCGTCAACAGAAGGTTAAAGCTTCCGTTGCAAAAGGAATAGATAAATCAGTATCCTTAAGGCTTGAGGTTGTTTGTTTTAGGAATGTCTCGGCTTATGTCCTCCTTGGGAGGAGGTGCCCGAAGGGCGGAGGAGGATTGATGTAGTCATTCACTCTTATGACTGTCTTGTCCTGAAATAGGTTTACACCAACCTATTAAGAGAAAATGGACAAAAACAAGATTAGGCATGGAGGCTCAATTTCATGGATAGAGCGTGAGGAAATGATTAAGGAGTACCTTTCAGGAGATTTGAGTAAAGCAGAGATATGGAAGAAGTACACCGGCCAAGATGAAGAACACGGTCAGTTATTGAACTGGATGCGAAAGTTAGGTTATGTTGAAGATGCTGTGTCAAGACAACAAATACTGTTACCTTCATTTGGACAACCTATGGGCACATTGAACAAACCTACAGACGATAAAGACCCAGCAGAACTTCAGCGTAAGATCAAGGAACTTGAAAAGCAGCTAGAAATGGCCAAACTCAAGGCCGAAGGCTATGAGTTGATGATCGACATTGCAGAAAAGGAGCTAAAAATACCGATTAGAAAAAAGTCAGGCACCAAGTAATTACCACCTTAAAGGAAAGGCATCAACGCATTGCTCTGGGGCGTTTATGCTTGTTATTTGGTGTGACCAGGCAATCATACTATCAGCACTACTGGTTTTGGGAAGAGAAGACCTTTGAACAGGAGCTTGTTGTCAAGCAGGTAATGCAGATCCGAAAACGGCACCCATGTATAGGAACCAGAAAGTTATACCAACTCCTAGAACCATTTATGCTTGATCATCAGATTAAAATGGGTAGAGATGCCCTTTTCGATCTATTAGCGGCCAATAGCCTATTGGTGAGAAGAAGGAAAAACAGAATGCGTACTACCAACTCTTTTCACTGGCTTCGCAAGTATCCAAACCTGATTAAGGAGTTCGCCCCATTATCGGTAAACCAACTTTGGGTAAGCGACATCACCTACTGGAAAACCTCCATAGGATATCTGTATATCAGTTTTATTACCGATGCATACTCACATAAGATAGTAGGCTTTAGGGTAGATAAAACTCTGGAAGCAGCAGCATCGGTCAAAGCACTGAAGATGGCAATTCGGGAAGCAACAGGTTCTCTAAATGGCCTCATACATCACTCAGATAGAGGGTTGCAATATTGCAGCGGTGAGTATGTCAAGGTTCTGAAAAGACACAAGGTTAAAATCAGCATGACAGAAAACGGAGACCCAAAACAGAATGCTGTAGCTGAGAGGATTAACGGAATCATAAAAGGGGAATACTTAGAAAACTACCAAGTCAACAGCCTTAAACAAGCAAGAAAACTACTTAGGCAAACCATAAGGCTTTATAACAGTGAAAGGCCTCATATGAGTATTAACAATAGGATCCCTTCAGAGATACACCAGTCAAAGAACATAGAAGTATTAAGAAAGTGGAAGAACTATTACCCAAATAACAAACCAACTGTAAACCAATATCAGGATTAACTATTATTGTATTATCATTAGAAAACTATAAGTCAAATCTGTAAACTTATTTTAGGACGAGTCATGACTGAGGTTTTTGTCCACCCCCTAACCCCCGCCAGCGGGGGACATCTAAGGCTGGAACTTTCGCGGAAAAATTATCCTGATAAGTATCCTTAAAAGGCTGAGTTGGTTTGAGCAAGGAAGGCTTCGTGTTATGTCCTCCTTGGGAGGAGCCTGCCTGCCGGCAAAGGCAGGGTGCCCGAAGGGCGGAGGAGGATTAATGTAGTCATTCACTCTTATGACTGAGGTTTTTGTCCACCCCCTAACCCCCGCCAGCGGGGGACATCTAAGGCCGGAACTTTCGCGGAAAAATTATCCAATAAGTATCCTTAAAAGGCTGAGCTGGTTTGAGTAAGGAATGCCTCGGCTCATGTCCTAGGTGCCCGAAGGGCGGAGGAGGAGAGAACAGCCGAATACTTACTTCCAATTCATGACTTTTCTCAATACATAGAATTAATAAGAATTAGTTTTTATTGATACACACAATAAAAACTAAAATCCTAGTTATTAGATCGTAGGGGCAATTTTCCCTAACTTAATTTCTCTTTATCATCCTCCAAACTTGAGTTAATATGCGCAGCAAAGTTCCTTTTGTGAGAGCCCTCTGTCTCCTCTCCCTATTCGTTTTATTCAATGCCTGTCAAACCCGTAAGAAAGCTCCCGAAACCTATGATCGGGTGGCTGATGAGCAGTATGCTGATGTGATTTCGGCCTATACCACGGGAAAAATTTCAAGCCAATCGGTGATTACAGTGCAACTGGCCGAAAATGTACCGACAACCAACCAGAGAAAAGACCTGTTAAGCTTCTCTCCTTCTATAAAGGGGGAGACACGTTGGGTTACCCCAAGAGTGGTCGAGTTCAGGCCCGGTCGGCCTTTACCTAATGGGGCCGCTTATGTTGGTAAACTAAAGTTAGACGGACTGGAAATTGAACTGGCCAAAGACCTCAAACCCTTTGAGTTTACCTTCAATGTGATTGCTCAGGATTTCGACCTTGATATTACCGGGATCAACAGTGATGAGGCTAATCCCATGCGCAAACAAGTGATTAGAGGAACATTTAATACGGCTGACTTTGCAGATACAGTAGCATTGGCCAAGGCAGTAACCTTTGAGCAGGAGGGTAAGCGACTCAATGTGACTTGGGATTTTGATGAAACTACTGGTAAAAATCATTCATTCACTGTGCTTTCAGTCGATCGAAAGGAGGAAGTTTCGGAGGTAGACTTTTTTGTGGAGGGAAATGTTTTTGGTGCTGACCGGAATCGTGAGGGAAGCGTAACTATTCCTTCCCTGAATGACTTTTCACTCATTAGTGCCAGATTGCAAAAGAGTGCAGATCCTTATGTGGTGCTTAACTTCTCAGACCCACTGAACGAAAGACAGGACCTCAATGGGTTGATCACCCTGGAAGGAGATAATAACCCAAGGTTTCTGATTGAAGGAAATGAAGTGCGCGTTTATCCTTCCACCGATTTAAATGGGAATAAACTAGTCAGGGTTTATGAAGGCATTCGGAATCAGCTCGACTTTCGAATGGCTGAAGGCAGTCAGCAGGTAGTGAACTTTAGCCAGATTAAGCCACAAGTTAGATTGACCCAGCAGGGAAGTATCCTCCCCAGCTCAGATGGCTTAATTCTACCTTTTGATGCGGTAAATGTTCGGGCAGTTGAAGTGACGGTTATCAAGGTATCAGAGGCCAATGTCTTCCAGTTTCTTCAAGTCAATGAACTGGATGGCAATGATCAACTGAGAAGGGTGGGTAAGCCAATCGTTAAGCAGGCGATTTTGCTGGATGAGTCTGGAGTGACTGACTTCAGTCGCTGGAACCGTTTTACGCTTGATCTAGCCAACCTGATCACTCCGGAAAGAGGGGCTATTTATCAGGTCAGGTTAAATCTTCGACAAGAGTTTTCACTATATCAATGCGAAGGCAACCAGCCAGAAATGAATCTTGAAGGAGCGATAGAAGAAGATAACTGGAACACTTTCGACATTGGTAATCATGGAGAATACGATAGCTACTATGATTATAACTATGGCTATAACTATGATTGGCGCGAGCGTGAAAATCCCTGCCATGAGAGCTACTATGCCGGCACCCAGCGAATGGTGAAAACCAATGTGTTGGCTTCAGACCTGGGTATGATAGCCAAGCTTGGAAACAACAGAACTCTTACTGCTTTTGTGACAGACCTCAAAACCACTAAGCCCATTTCAGGGCTATCGGTGAATGTCTATGATTATCAGCAAGAACTATTGCAGACCCTTCAAACAGATGCAGAGGGAAGAATAATCCTCGATACACAACGTAAGCCATTCCTTTTAGAAGCAGTTCGGGGCGTTGAAAGAGGCTATCTCAAGTTAACGGATGGTACTTCATTATCGGTGAGTAACTTCAACGTGGGAGGTGCCAGAGTTGAAAGAGGCATACAAGGCTTTATCTATGGAGAACGTGGAGTCTGGAGGCCTGGTGATCCTATTTATCTCGATTTTATTCTCGAAGACAAAGACAACAACATACCTGATGACCATCCGGTGGTATTAGAATTCCTGGACCCATCGGGTAATCTCAAAGACAGAAAAGTTAGTACTCAGTCAGTTGGAGGTTTCTATCCTTTCCAGCTACAGACCGCTGATGATGATCCTACCGGAAATTGGCTGGCAAGAGTTAATGTGGGAGGGTCTTCTTTCACCAAAAGGATTAAAATTGAGACCATTAAACCAAACCGCCTTAAGATCAATTTTGACTTAGGACGTGATAGAATTGCTGCCGGGACCCAGGAAGTCAATGCAGATCTTAATGTAAAATGGCTGACCGGTGCAACGGCTAAGAATCTCAAAGCCGAATTCGATCTTTACCTGAATCCGGCCAGAACCACTTTCGAAGATTACCCGGCTTATTCATTCGATGATGTCGCCAAAGAATATTACCCTGAAACAGAGCGGATTTTTGAAGGGAGAGTCGATGCCGAGGGCAAAGCTAAGGTGCCCATCAGCCTGGTAACACAGCCTAATGCTCCTGGTATGTTGATGGCCACCTTTAGCGGTAAAGTTTACGAGCCGGGAGGAGATTTCAGTATTGATCAGTTTTCAGTGCCTTTCTACCCTTACACCCATTTCGTGGGACTGAAGAAGCCTGAAGGAAACAGGAGGGGGCAGCTATTGACCGAGAGAGATCATGTGCTGGATATTGTGTCAGTTGATGCTGAAGGTAATCCGGTAGATCGTTCAGAACTCGTCATAGAAGCCTTTAAGCTGCAATGGCGCTGGTGGTGGGATAGGTCAGATAATCTGGCCTATTATGTAAGTAGGAATGAGAACAGCCCTTATTTCAGACAAAGAATTACTACGGAAAATGGTAAAGCGCAGGTGCAGATCAATGTTCCTAATGAGGACTGGGGCCGATACTATATCAGAGTAAGAGATATTCGCTCAGGACATTCTGCCGGATCGGTGACCTACTTTGATTGGCCTGGTTGGTCGGCAAGCAATAATCGTCCGGGAGGAGCTTCATTGCTCAACTTCTCTACTGATAAGGAAGATTATAAGGTTGGGGAGGAAGTAACATTACGCATACCTGCCAGTACGCAGGGCCGGGCATTAGTGAGCATAGAGAATGGAAGTAAGGTAATTGAGGCCCATTGGGTTGAGACCAAAAATGGGTCGAACGAATTTAGTTTTGAAGTGACTCCTGAAATGGCACCTAATGTCTACATCAATGCCACTTTATTACAGCCACATGCTCAGACCAGAAATGATTTACCCATTAGACTTTATGGCATAGTGCCGATTAATGTCACGGATGATAGAACAGTTTTGCGGCCAGAGATTACTATGCCGGAGGTACTCAAGCCTGAGGAGTCTTTTAAGGTGGAAGTGAGCGAACTCAATGGTAAGCCGATGACCTATACCATTGCAGTGGCAGACGAGGGCTTGCTTGATATTACCCGCTTCAATACTCCCAACCCTTGGAATACATTCTATGCTCGTCAGGCCCTGGGAGTGAAATCATGGGATATCTATGACGATGTCATTGGCGCTTTTAATGGAGACCTTTCCAGACTATTGGCGCTGGGTGGTGACGGATCAGGGGCAAGACCGGAAAGTGCAAAAGCCAATCGATTTAAACCGGTGGTTAAGCATCTCGGGCCTTTTCAACTGGAGAGAGGAAAAAAGGCATCACATACCATTGAAATGCCGAACTATATAGGTTCAGTCCGCACGATGGTTATTGCAGGGGATGGAGGAGCTTATGGAAGCTCTGAAAAGGCAACACCGGTTCGCAAGCCTTTGATGGTTTTAGGAACACTGCCCAGAGTGTTGGGGCCGGGTGAGAAACTCAATCTGCCGGTTTCGGTCTTCGCGTTGGAAGATTTCGTGAAGGAGGCAGAAGTAGAAGTTAAGGTCAGTGGACCTCTTCAATTGGCGGACAATAATAAGAAAACTCTGAAATTCAATTCATTAGGCGATGAACTGGTTGATTTCGGCCTGGAGGTAAAACCTGAACTGGGTGTAGGTAAAGTTGAAATCATAGCGAGATCGGGGCGTGAGGTAGCCACCCATGAAATTGAGATTCAGATCAGAAACCCTAATCCTCCGGTGACTTCCGTGCTTCAGACATCTCTTCAACCAGGAGAAAGCTGGGAGCAGGCTTTTGAAGCCATTGGCATGAACGGTACAAATTCTACGGAATTGGAGCTGTCAATTCTTCCTCCAATCAACCTGGGTAAAAGACTTGGCTATCTGGTTAGTTATCCTCATGGTTGTATTGAGCAAACCACATCATCAGTGTTTCCTCAGTTATTCTTGTCCAGTATTATGGAAGTGAGTGAGAGAAAGGAGCGGGAGATACAAAGGAACATCATTGCAGCAATTGACCGACTAAGTAAGTTTCAGACAGCAGAAGGAGGGTTTGCCTATTGGCCAGGGCAGAGTGACGACAATGAGTGGGGAACAAACTACGCAGGTCACTTTATGCTGGAAGCCAGAGAGAAGGGCTATGATGTGCCAACCGCCCTTTTTAATAGCTGGAAAAGTTATCAGGGCAAGAGAGCCAGACAATGGGCCAGATATGGTCAGTACAATGATGATATCGTTCAGGCCTATCGACTCTATACTTTGGCCAAGGCTCAGTCACCGGAGTTGGGAGCGATGAATAGACTGAGAGAAGATTCTAACCTGAGTCTGGAAGCGAAATGGAGGTTAGCTGCTGCTTATGCCCTGACCGGAAGAGTGCAGGTAGCTAAGGAGATGATTAATGCATTGCCAAAACAGTCGAGCCGAAAGTCCACCTATTACTACTATGGTTCACAGCTTAGGGATAATGCCATGATTCTGGAAACCATGGGATTACTTAATATGCGAGATGAAGGAATGAATTTACTTCGCTCTGTGGCCGATGCTTTAAGTGAAGACCGATGGTTGAGTACTCAAACCACAGCTTATGGCCTATTGGGTGTAATTAAATTCGTTGGCCTCAATAGTACGGCTTTTGGAAATAGCCTGTCCGCTGAATATCAGGTGAACAATGGGAGGAATGAAACGCTTGATACTGCCAAACCCATAAAGGTGGTAGAGATGGCTAAGGACAATCAAAGTGGTCAGCTGAATGTGAAGAACAATGGTGAATCAATTCTTTTTGTACGACTGATTCAGAGAGGTCAACCTTTGACAGGACAGGAGACCAGCGGAAATTCTGGACTGAGGTTGCAGGTGCAATACTTCGACAGGAATAATGTGCCTATTGACCCGGCTAACCTGGCCCAAGGAACAGACTTCACAGCTGAAGTAACGGTTTATAATACCGGTAGTCAGGGGATTTACCGAGATCTGGCGCTGTCTCAGGTTTTTCCATCCGGATGGGAAATACTCAATGACCGATTGAACGAAATACCGGGAGCATCAGCTGTTAATAACTACACCTATCGGGATATCAGAGATGATCGGGTCTATACGTATTTTGACCTGAGGTCCAATGATTCAAAAACCTTCAAAGTCAACCTGAACGCCACGTATGGCGGGAAATACTATCTGCCGGTGGTGACAGTAGAGGCCATGTATGATAATACGATTTATGGCAGGGAAGCCGGAAAATGGGTAGAGGTGAAAGGAGTGAACTGATTTTGGGATTGATTTAATGGAAATAGCCCCCATCCAAACCTTCCCCCATGGGGGAAGGCTTAGCAGACGGCCAGAGTGGAGGGATTCCAGCATGCGCGGGAATGATGGTTCCAAAAGGCTGAAGATGTATCCGGTAAGTCATCCCGAAGCAAGTACGACTGAGGGATCTTATATATCAGTACAAGAAAAGTGATCAAACGAATAAAGAAATATCGAAAAGCATTAATAGTAACCCTGCTCATACTAGGAGTAGGGTACTATTTCTGTTTGCCGAAAACACTCTTTGATGAACCGTATGCTACCGTAGTCAATGATCGAAATGGTGCCTTGCTGTCAGCCAGAATTGCCAGTGATGGTCAGTGGCGGTTTCCAGAACTGGATTCATTACCTGACAAGTATATCACGGCTCTGATCTCATTTGAAGATCAGAGATTCTACAATCACTTAGGAGTCGACCCTTTGGCTTTTGGCCGGGCCATAAGGCAAAATATACAGGCCGGGAAAGTTGTGAGTGGGGGTAGTACTATATCCATGCAGGTTATTCGACTACACCGGAAGGGTAAAAATAGATCGGTCTTTGAAAAGCTGATTGAAATGGTACTGGCTACTCGTCTGGAGTTACGCTATTCCAAAAAGGAAATTCTAGAACTCTATGCTTCTCATGCCCCTTTTGGTGGAAATACAGTAGGGCTCAATGCAGCGGCCTGGCGTTATTTTGAGCGGAATCCTTCCTCGCTCTCCTGGGCTGAGGCGGCACTCTTAGCGGTTTTGCCCAATCAACCCGCTATGTTATATCCGGGTAGAAGTGTTCAGCCATTAAAATCGAAAAGAGATAGATTGCTTCAGAAGCTTTTTGAAGAAGGCCATCTCGAGCAGACCGACCTCCAGTTGGCATTATCTGAACCTTTACCGGACAAACCTCAGGACTTACCACAACTGGCTTCTCACTTCACCAATTTTCTGATTAATTCAGGTGAAGAAGGAAAGCAAGTGCATTCTGGTCTGGATATTCATGTCCAAAGAGATGTTAGCCATATTTTAAACGCCCACCAACAGTTGCTCAGAACAGAGGGTATCCATAATGCGGCTGCTATAGTACTGGATGTTAAGGAAAACCAGGTCATGGCCTATGTGGGTAATGTCAGGGGAGCTGGTCGCGAAAATCAGGAATTCGTTGATGTGATTCAGGCACCCCGAAGCACCGGTAGCCTCTTAAAACCTCTACTCTATGCCAGTCTTTTAGATGAAGGCCAGATATTACCAAAGACTTTAATCCCCGATGTACCGATCTTCTTTGGAGACTTCGCCCCTCAAAATTTCAGTAAAACCTATGATGGTGCCGTGCATGCAGATATGGCCATTGCCCGCTCCCTGAACATTCCCGCTGTAGAAATGCTGAAGATGTATGGTTATCCTAAATTTCATCAGAAGCTGAGAGATATGGGGATGACCACTTTAAATCGTCCCCCAGGACATTACGGTCTCTCTTTGATCCTTGGTGGTTCAGAAGGTACACTCTGGGATCTGACCAATATATACGCTGGCATGTCACGTACTCTGAATCACTTCAATAGGGAAAGATATAAAGCAGAAGATTTCGACTTTGCGAGTTTGGAAGTTGGGCAGCATACTTCTGGGGATTCCCGCTTACGCGGGGGTGATGTGAGGAGAGAGGGGAACGATGAAAGGAAAAGTAGTGAGTTACCCAGCCATCTATCGGCTGCATCCATTTGGTTTGCCTTTGAGGCCATGCTTGAAGTTTATCGCCCTAATGAAGATGCTGCGTGGAGGCTATACTCAAGCTCTAACAAAATAGCCTGGAAAACAGGTACCAGTTTTGGTTATCGCGATGGTTGGGCCATTGGTGTGACACCTGAATATGTGGTTGGTGTTTGGGTGGGCAATGCTGATGGGGAAGGAAGACCGGGCCTCACCGGAATTAAGGCAGCGGCTCCAATTATGTTCGATATTTTCGATCGCCTACCTGAGACTACCTGGTACAATATGCCGAGAGCAGAATTGATAACGGCTGCTGTTGATCGGGAAAGTGGTTATCTGGCATCACCTTATTCCACGCAGGTGGATACTGTATTTATTCCAAAGGTTGGTTTGCGCACTACTGCTTCCCCTTTTCATAAACTTGTTCATCTTGATGCTTCAGAAAGATATCAGGTGAATACCGGTTGTCTGCCTCTGAATGAGATAGTTACCAAAAGCTGGTTTGAATTACCTCCCAAGCTGGCCTATTACTATAAAATGAAAAACCCCACTTATGCTGATCCTCCTGGATTTATGGCAGGTTGTGCCAATGAATTGACTGAATTAAAAGCCATGGAGATGATTTACCCTGAGCCAAATGCATCTTTTTACCTTCCTGTAGAACAAGACGGTAAGCTGGGGAAAATTGTCTTTGAGGCCACGCATCAGAGTAGAACGACTAAGGTTCATTGGCATTTGGATGGAGAATACCTTGGTTATACTCAAAGTGAGCATGTTATGTCATTACAACCTGCTAATGGTAACCATCGACTGGTCCTGGTTGATGAATCAGGAAACGAATTAGTAAGGCGGTTTGAGGTGTTGAGGAAAGGGGATTAGGTTATCAGTCGATCAGAAATCAGCTTTTTAGTGAGTGCCAATCAAATACCGCGTTCTCTGCGACCTTTTCGGTTGAAAACTTACCGCTGAGTTGACTAAGAACGCAAAGAAACTTCGGTCCTCCGATTTCTTGCTGTTTCACCCTAGTGTCTAAAGGGGAATTACAGCATCAGTTACTTTGGAGACTCTTCGCTACAATCGGTCTTGCTTATCAGCCGACCGCTTTACGCTCTGAGTGACGCATACCTGAAAATCACCTGTTTTCTGATCAACCGATAACTGATTTCTCCTTCGGCCTTCCGTCTTCCATCTTCCGTCTTCCATCTTCCGTCTTCGGTCTTCTAGCCTCAGGCTTCTGGCTTTAATACCTCCTTAAACATAGACCTCAGCTTGTTAACCTTAGGGCTAATGACGGCCTGACAGTAGGGTTGGTTAGGGTTGTCGTTGAAATAGTTTTGATGATAATCTTCTGCCGGATAGAAAGCAGCGGGTCCTGTAATTTCCGTTACAATTGGGTCATCAAAGTACTGAGTCATTTCAGTTTTGATTTCTTCGGCCGTCTTCAGGTCTTCTTCGTCAGCTGCTATAATGATGGATCGGTATTGACTCCCTGTATCATAACCCTGACGGTTGAGTGTAGTAGGATCGTGGGTAGCAAAGAAAATACGGAGAAGATCTGCGTAGGTCAATTCTTTTGGGTTGTAAGTAATCCTGATTACTTCTGCATGATTGGTTCTTCCACTGACTACTTCACGGTAAGTAGGATTTTTTATCTGTCCACCTGCAAAACCTGACTCTACTTTAATCACACCCTGTACACGTTGGAATACGGCTTCAGTACACCAAAAACAACCACCTCCAATAATGGCAGTGGCTTCTGTCAGCTCAGTAGAAAGTAGTTGCATGGATGCTGAGTTTACACAATATCTCAATCCGCTTGGTTCAGGACCGTCAGGGAAAACATGACCCTGATGAGCATCACAGGTATTACACATGATTTCAACCCTTACCATACCATAGCTGGTGTCTTTTTCATACTTAATGGCATTTTCCTTCACGGGTTGTGTAAAACTTGGCCAACCAGTACCTGATTCAAATTTCACCCTTGAATCAAACAAAGGGGTGCCACAGCAGACACAGCCATAGAGACCCGGTTCATGCCTTTCGCAAAATTCTCCTGAACCAGCTCTTTCTGTACCCTTTAACCGGGCAATCTGAAACTGTTCGGAACTGAGGATTTCCCTCCATTCCTCTTCAGTTTTTTCTACTCTTTTATCAGGTTGAGGATTTCCGTTATTGGCGAATTTGATGATATCTGACCAGGTAAGCATAGGCAATAAGTTTATGGCTGACAGAACAAGCTAATCAACCGGATGGTTTACTGTTGACTCAAATATCGGATGGAATATGGAATTATAGCCTATGGGTGAGTAATAATGTAATTATGGTGAAACTTGGACGACAATAAAAAAGGAGTGACAGATCTGTCACTCCTTCATTGAGATTAACCCATCTCTCAAGTCAACTTACACTTTCCAGTAATTTCTTAATCTTTTGGTCCAGTTCTGAAGCCAGTTCTTTTAACGCTTGCGGTGAACTCTCTGGAATAGAGTCAAATGGACTTTGAATATCAACTGTAAAACCCTCACCTTCTTTTCTCACCACTACATTACAGGGCAGTTGAATTCCGATTGATGGCTCCAGCTTGATAGCCTCATAAGCCAGATTTGGATTACAAATCTGTAATTGCTTATAGGTGCCAATATCCTTTTGAATTTTATTCAACAGTGTTTGTTGAAAGTCAATCTGATGAAGCACTCCAAAGCCAATTTCTTTGAATCTGCTAATCAATTGTTCTTCCAATTGTTCTTGTTCAATGCCTGAAAAGTGATGGCTTATGGTATTCATGATTCAACGTTTTGTAATAGAAGCTCTTTCTTAATGACGTCTTTTAAAACTTCTTTGGGCAAGGCACCCGCTTGCATCATCGGTTGGCCGTCTTTAGGAATAAACAAGATGCTAGGGATACTCCTGATACCAAACATGGCGCTCAGTTCTCTTTCTGCCTCGGTGTCCACTTTGTAGATGTCAATTTCCGGATATTCTCCCGCCAATTCTTCAAAAATAGGGGCAATCATTTTACAGGGTCCACACCAGTCGGCATAGAAGTCTATAATGGCTGGTTTGTCGCCTTCAAACTTCCACTCTTTATTCTTTTTATAGTTGAATACTTTAGCTTCGAAATCGGTAAGTGTTAACTGCTTTGTTTTCATTTCTCTCAATTTATAAACCATTAAGTGGTATCAGAGAGTTATGGTTCCATCAATGGTTTTACAATGTAACTCAGGTTACTTTAGTGGGGAGGAGCAACGAAATTAGAATTCAATGATGGTCTGCGGAATTGATTATGGGAGTAAACTGGCGGGCACAACCAGCATAGCGTATCGGGATAATGGCGAAATCAAACTACTTCGATCAGCTAAGAAACAGGATGCTGATAAAATGATCATTGACTTTTGCGATAAGCATCGACCTGAACTCATTGCTATTGATGCCCCGCTTTCCTTGCCGGGTGTTTACTCCAATAAGATTGATTTCAACGACTATTTTTACCGAGAGGCAGATAGAGTCTTAAGGGCAATGTCGCCTATGTTTCTGGGAGGGCTGACGGCCAGAGCCATGCGATTGAAAGATAAGTTGACGGCCATAGCGTTTATAGAAGTATATCCCGTTTACAGGGCCAGGGAAATGGGTCTCGAGGCAATGGGATATAGGTCCAAGTCACCCGATATCGATGCAATGGGGAGTGCATTGAACATGGAAAAATTACCGGATATTGCTTCATCTCATGACTTCGATGCCGTTCTATGCCTTGAAATAGCAGAGCGATATGCGAAAGGCCTCGCCAAGCAGGAAGGACTGGCCGGAGAAGGACTTATTTACTACTGATCGATGGCAGAAGGCTGAACCATCTGAATCGATTCGATTCATCAATTTGAGGCTCAAGCACTTCAATTTCCTTCACAAACCGCTGTTCATAACCATCGAGCCATTCTGAAAACACTTCATTAGGGCTGTGTTTCTTGGTGATGTAATTCAATAACAGTCCAATATTGAACTTTCTGGACTTGATTCCTGCCTGGGCAAGCAGTGCGTCTTCAGCATTACAAGCCTGTTCGTACTGTCCCTTAACCGGAACCATAAGTACGGGTTTCCCCAGGTACATGGCTTCACATATAGATTCAAAACCGGCAGTGGTTGCATATCCTGCGCAACTTTCCATGAGCGTCAGAAACTTCTGATCATTCAAATGATGAAAATGAAGATTTTTGTGAGGTGACCAGCCATCAGGGTATTCATGGTTATCCCAAAAACAATGCAGATTGATCTTCTTATTCCTGGCATGCCAGCGTATGATCTCTTCACCATAACCCTTATTGACTACATAGGATAAGACGAAATCTCCAGTTTTAGGAGCCAACTCAAGTACTTCTTGTCTCAAAAGTGGAGGAACAATACTCAATCCACGTTTATGGCTTTTCAGCGCTCTGAAGGAAAGTGCCAGTTTCTTGTTCGTATTAAAAGAGGTGAACTGATTGTTGATTTTGAAAGCCAGTTTTTGGGTAAAATAACCTTTAGCGAAAGGGAATGACTCGTGTTCTGCGAGGTATTGATGAGCAATGCAAATTCTTTTGCATTGAGGCCTGAATAGAAGAAAGTAGAAACCTCCTATTACATCGTAAAAGTTGATGATGACATCTGGGTTATATTCATTCTTGATGGAGTGGATAGTAAGCAATTCTCTCAGGTAAAGAGGGATCCGAATCAGATTGAAGACAATGGTTTTCCAACCGTTAATGGTCTTGCTATTTCTATCATAGTAGAAATTAGGGCTTTTAACCAGCTTGAGACTGGCCTTTGTCTTGTTCCTGAAAAATGAAGGAATACTTCTTCTTTTGCTGGTGCCAATGGCCATAATACCCACTTCGTGGCCAGCATTTTCAAGAATTTGCTCCAATGCCAGGGCCTGAGTCATATGTCCGCGACCTTCTCCCTGAATGATAAACATTAGTTTCATATCAGGCATTTTTGACCTTCAGACCAGACGCTTCATTCTCTTTTTCGAAGTAGTCTTTCAGATCAATTGTATTGTCTTCTTTCTCGGCTTGTTGCTTTTCCTTCTGATCACTTTCAGAGTAATAAACAAGGTCCCATTCCCCGTTTTTATCTTCGATCAATGCTGTCATAGACTCCACCCAATCTCCAGAGTTCATGTAATGGATTCCATCGATCATTTTCATGGCTGGTTGATGAATATGACCACAGATAATACCATCACAGTCTTTATATCTGGCCATGGCAGCCAGCTGGGTTTCGAAGTCGTCTATGTATTTGACAGCCTGCTTTACTTTGCCCTTAATCTTTTGAGAAAGAGAGAAGTAGGGGAGGCCTTTCTTCAGTCGTCTGTAGTTGTATTGTCTGTTTAACCAAAGGAGGAAGGTATAGCCTATGTCACCTAGCTTGGCGATCCATTTGAACTGTGAGGTTACGGAATCGAAGACATCTCCGTGTACTATATAGTACTTCTTTCCATTGGATTCATAAATGGTATCCCGGCAGATTTTCAGGTTACCGACAGTGAAGGGTAATACCTGGTCCAGGAAGTCATCATGGTTGCCTCTGAGGTAGGTGATTTTAGTGCCATCTTCCTCAATCATTTTTAGAATTTTGGTGAAGAAGCGGGTGTGCTTTCGCTTCCATTTTCCGGATTTACGAAGTTGCCATCCGTCTATGATATCACCGTTAAGGATGAGGTTTTTGCATCGATATTGCTTAAGAAACCTGACCAACTCCTTGGCTTTGGAGCCTTTGGTTCCTAGGTGCACATCTGACACAATAATGGTTTTACACTCGTGCTTCACTGTCTGGGTATTTGGGGGTTCGGGCTAATACAATATCAACCTTTAGTGTGACCCCGCTGTAAACAGTGAATTATGACAATGCTATAATTAGTAGCGTTAAAGAATACTGAGGTAAAATTGGCTTAATACAAGTTGCTATTTCACTTGCTCTTCAATGTATTTCACGGCTTGCCCTACAGTCTGTAGCTTCTCTGCATCGCTGTCTGGAATGCGGATATTGAAGGTCTGTTCAAATTCCATAACGATCTCTGCATAGTCGAGAGAATCAATTCCTAAGTCTTTAATGAAGTTGGCATCGAGGGTGGCCTCAGTGGGTGCTATGCCTATTTTTTCTACTAGTATTTGAGTTACCTGGTCTAGAGTATTGCTCATTCGGATAGTGGTCAAATTATATGGCGGAAGTTAAACCATTTAGTGATAAAACTAAAACCTAAGTGTGAATTCTGTGCCTTCACCAATCACTGATCTAACGGTAATGGCTCCTCCATGTTTTCTCATAATTTGCTTGGATAATGAAAGACCAATACCTGAACCCTGCTTTTTGGTGGTGAAGAAAGGGATGAATATTTTACCTAAAGCTTCTTCATCAATTCCCGAACCGTTATCTCTGATTTTCATAGTGGGTCTGCCATACTCATTAACGAAAGCATTCACGATGATCAACTTCTCACCTTCAGTCTCTTCCAGAGCATGCATGGCATTTTGAATCAGGTTAATCAGCACCTGATCAATCAACTCTTTGTCTACATGAATCTTTAGCCCTTTTGGAACAATGTTGATGTTGAACTCAATATTTCTGGCGACCATGTCATGCGAGAGCAATACCTTGATATGGTCTATGACTTTATGGATTTCAATTTCCTGAATCTTTGGTTCAGGAATTCGGGTGAGGTTTCTAAAGTCAGATACAAAGCGAATCAGCCCTTCACTTCTACGTTTGATGGTTTGAACGGCCAGGTAAATATCTTCCAGTTCCTCCTTTTCGATAGGCACATCATCTTCGATGTTATCCACCAGATTAACCTCTACTGTATTCGCAAGAGAGGATAGGGGAGTAACTGAATTCATGATTTCATGAGTCAATACACGAATCAGGTTCTGCCAGGCGTCCATCTCTTTTTCTTCCAGTTCAGATTGAATGTTTTGAACTGAAACCAGTTTGAACTCTTCGCCTCTCAATACTAATTCTATGACATAGATTGACAGCTGGGTACGGGTGCCTTCATTTGTGAGTTCAATCAATGCACTGCCACCGGTCTTAAGCTTTACCAGAGACTCTACCAACTTCGGGCTAACCTTACTCAGCTCAAAAATACTGTTGAGAGATTCTACACCCAGTAACTTCTTAGCCGAGCTATTGATGATCTGGATTTCTCCGAGCTTGTTAAAGGTTACCAATCCAATGGCCACATGTTGAACAATAGTTCTGAAATAGTGGTAATTGGCTTCCTTTTCTGCCCTGATTTCTCTGAACTTACGGATAACGCTATTAAACTCATTATACAATTCATTCATAGACCTTCCCCTTCCTGAAGAGGGATAGGTTGTAGTGAAGTCGTCATATTTAATGGAGCTCAGGAAGCTTGCAATTTCTCTGTTGGTCTTATCGAGAGTTCTGATCAGGAAATAGATCTGAACCACTATGAGGATACCTACAAAAAAGGCGTTGACATTATTGGGCTGCTCATAATAGACATAAGCCAAAAGAAAAATAGAGCCAATCAACAAGACGACTCTAATGAGAACGGTAATTCTAAGGTTCTTAAAGCCCATGCTTTTCCAATCTTCTGTATAAAGAGGCTCTGGTGAGTCCCAATTCTTTGGCAGCTTTTGAGATGTTGCCTGAATGCTTGTTGATGGCTTTCAGAATGACATTCTTTTCTACATCATCGAGGTTCAGATTGTCTACAGCATCATTTTGATTGTCTTGCTTTTGTACAAGGAAGAAGAAATCATCTGGCATGAGCACATTCCCTTCACTCATAATGATAGCTCTTTCAATAGCATGTTGTAGCTCTCTGATATTGCCCGGCCATGAGTACTTAGATAGTTTTTTATAGGTAGAAGGAGCAATCTTCTTGAGTGGCTTTCTATACTTCTCTGAATATACCTTCACAAAATGATCAGCCAATAAGTTAATGTCATCCTGTCTGTCCCTTAGCGGGGGCAGATGTATTTCAACCGTATTGATTCTGTATAGTAAATCCTGTCGGAAGGTGTTTTCGGCTACCATATCATATACTGGCATGTTGGTGGCGCAGATCAGGCGGATATCTATATCGACAGGTTTGTTGGTACCAATTCTTGTCACCTGGCGTCCTTGTAAAACGGTCAGGAGTTTGGATTGTAAAGGCATACTGAGGTTTCCGATTTCATCCAGAAACAGGGAACCTCCGGAAGCTACTTCAAAGCGTCCTGCTCTGTCTTCTTTGGCATCGGTAAAAGCACCTTTCTTATGCCCGAATAGCTCCGATTCAAAAAGGGTTTCGGTAATGGCACCCATATCGACCCCCACAAAGACATTGTCTTTTCTCAAAGATCGCTTGTGAAGGGCTCGCGCCACCAGCTCCTTACCTGTACCGTTTTCCCCCAGGATCAAAACATTGGCATCAGTGCCAGCCACTTTATCAATGATGCTGAAGACATTCTTCATGGCAGGACTGTCTCCGATGATATCGTTGAAAGGTTTACTGATGTCGTCTTCAAGTTGCTTTTTAGCACTTTTGAGCTTTTCAACCTCCTTATAGCTTTGCTTGAGTCTTACGGCAGAAGAAAGAGTGGCCAGAAGCTTCTCATTCTGCCATGGTTTGAGCACAAAATCCGTAGCCCCTTCTTTCAGGGCTTTTACAGCCATTTCAACATCGCCAAAGGCAGTTATAAGAATAACAACTGCTTTAGGGTCGGCCTCAAGAATTTGTTCCAGCCAATAAAAACCCTCTTTACCACTGGTGGTATCATGGCTAAAATTCATGTCGAGGAGAATGACATCGTAAGTACCGTTATTCATGAGAAAAGGAATCTTCTTAGGATTCTTCTCTATGATTACCTCTTTGGCGTGTTTTTTTAATAATAGTTTGGCCGCAATAAGTACGTCTTCATCATCATCGATGATTAAAATCTTTCCTAATTCTTTCTCCACAAGCTTGGGTTTTACCTTTGATTAACTGAAATAATGCCAAATGACAATGAGGCTCAATTTAAGGGATTCTTAATTAAAAGTGTCCGTTTGCAGTACAATAAATAGAACGGAATCGTACAGGATGCCGGGAGCGTATTTTGAATCTCATGCTGAAGTGGTGATGCCTCTATTAGTACTTAACTAAGGTGAAATTTGCTAAAAAGCAGTAGGTACAGATATTTTTAATTCAATGTGTAAAAAAGACACCATTAGTTAGAAGAAGGTTTTGCAGATGTTAGATTAGTGCTTATATTGCAGCTGTTGTTTTGAATTAATTTTAAAGATTAATTCAGATATTTTGAGTTTTTGACCTTTGGGCTCGGTGCTGACCATACCGAGCCTTTTTTTATGCCCTTCCGTTTCGGTTGAATCTCAGAATGTGTTCGTTTTCGATCAATCTTTGTTTTAAATCTGTACACTTCCATGCAACCCTTTACTCTTCAGGATAGTCTATTTCATTGATTTTAAGCTTTTTACAAAAGTGGCACCCTTGTTGTCAAAAGCAGGTCGGATTAGAAAACACGACTAAATTAGCAATGGACAGAAAAATTAAGAAGAAGACGTGGACCACAAAACGTATAGTAACCATACTAGGAAGTGGCGGTATCTTATACCTGATACTATATGTGTTTGTCTTTGCAGACAATGCGTCAAAACTCAATGTAGACTTGGAAAAAATTAGTGTAGCTCCTGTGGTTGAGGGGCCATTCCAAGAGTACATCCCAATTGAAGGGACAGTACAACCAAAAACAACATTTTTCCTTGATGCCAAAGTAGGTGGTAATGTTCAGGAGAAATTCTTGGAAGGTGGGGTAGAAGTGAAAAAGGGAGATACCATCCTGAAGCTTGAGAATAGTAGTTTGGAAATGAACTATATAGGTCAACAAACACAGACTAACCGTCTTGAGAATGAAATCGAGAACACCAATAATAACTTACAACAGTCATTGTTTAGATCTAGAGCACAAGTGATCACGCTTGACTTTGATATTGATCAGGCTAAAGATCTGTACACTAGAAATCAGGTTCTTTGGAAGGATAATGTGATTTCTGAACAGGAATATTTGAACTCTAAAAGAAGTTATGAGAGACTAGTAGCTCAGAGAGAAAATACGCTTCAACAGATGAAGTATGACTCAATTAATGCCGTGACTCAGGTTAAGCAAAATGAAGCCAGATTGGTCACATCCAGAGAAAGTTTGAGAATTGTAGAAGGTCAGTTGGATGATCTTTACATAACAGCGCCTGTTGATGGCCTTTTATCAACTGTAAATGCAGAGATAGGTCAATCTATTGGTCAGGGTACTACCATCGCTCAGATTGATGATCTCGATGGGTTTAAAATTTCTGCCAATGTAGATCAGCATTATTTACCTCGAGTTTATGAAGGTCTGGTGGGTACTTATGATTTTGCCGGACAAGAATACAGATTGGAAATCAGAAAGAAATTCCCAGAGATCAATAACGGAACATTTGTAGTAGAGATGATCGGAGAGGTGCCGGATGGAGTTAGAAGGGGTCAGACTATCTCAATCAGACTGCAACTCAGCGAAGAAAAGAATGCCATTCAAATCCCTAGAGGAAGCTTCTTCCAGACTACAGGTGGTAACTGGATCTTTGTTCTGAATGAAGATGAAACAGAGGCTACAAGAAGAAATATCAGAATTGGAAACCAGACTCCTAGACACTATGAAGTGCTCGAAGGTTTACAACCTGGAGAAAAAGTGATATTTTCATCATACGAAGGATATGAAGACAAGGACAAGCTTGTCATAAAGAAATAAATTAATTCAAACAGCTAATTAACTTTATAATTATGGAAAACAACAAAAGTATCATCACTACAAAAGGACTGAAGAAGTTCTACTACACTGATGAAATTGAAACTACCGCGTTGAACAACGTGAATCTTCAGATTGCTGAAGGTGAGTTTGTGGCTATCATGGGACCATCCGGTTGTGGTAAGTCAACACTATTGAATATTATTGGTCTATTGGACAATCCTTCTGAAGGTGAGTTCTACTTTTACGATGAAGAGGTCTCAAAATATTCTGAAAGACAAAGAGCTGAGCTCAGAAAAAGAAACATTGGTTTCGTATTCCAGAGCTTTAACCTGATCGATGAGCTAACTGTATATGAAAATGTTGAGCTTCCATTGATCTATCTTAAATACCCTGCTTCTGAAAGAAAGCAAAGAGTAGAGGAAGTATTAGAGCATATGCAGATTATGCACAGAAAAGATCACTTCCCTCAACAATTATCAGGTGGTCAGCAACAGAGGGTTGCGGTAGCCAGAGCAGTTGTGGCTAAGCCAAACCTGATTCTTGCGGATGAGCCTACTGGTAACCTGGATTCAACTAACGGTCAGGAAGTAATGACACTTCTTAGCGACCTGAACGCAGGAGGTACCACTGTAATTATGGTAACTCACTCTGCTACTGATGCTGAATATGCTCACAGAGTAGTGAACTTGTTCGATGGTCAGGTAGTATCTGAGAACATCAATTCAAAAGAAAACTCTTTAGTCTAATTACCAACGACTATTGATGCTGTCCACTTGCCAAAGGCAGGTGGACCTTATAAGAAGGGCTTTGGGACAGCTCTTCAGGAATAATATTGCCCAAAGGATAGAAAACATTATTATGAAACGAATATTCACAATAGCTCTTTTAGCCATTCTGAGTACATCTGTGAGTTTTGCACAACAAGTGCTGACTTTGGAGGAGTGTATAGATATTGCACTTCAGAATAACCTGGACATTAAAAGAGCCAAGAATAACGCTGAAATTGCCAGAGCTAACTTTACACAAAGTAAGTTCAATTTCCTGCCTTCTTTGAGTGCTAGTGCATCTCATAACTGGTTTGAAGGACTTTCTTTTGACCAGACTTCTGGAGGCTTGGTAAACACTACTACTTTAAGTGGTGGTGGATCAATAGGTGCTGGATTAACTATATTTGATGGTTTCTCCAATGTATTTGGTATGCAGCAGGCTAAAGCAAACTATCAGGCTGCGGAGGAGGCAGTGAAAGGTTCAGTTCAGGCGACTCAGGCTAGCATTATTGCTTCTTTTCTTCAGGTAATCACTACTAGAGAGAGCTTAAAGATTAATGAAGAAACCAAATCACTTCTTCAGGAACAACTAGAGCGCGAGGAGAAAAGAGAAAGAGCTGGTGTTGGTAATATGGAGCAGGTTTATAATTTCCGTTCTCAGATTGCTCAACAAGAGCTTACTATTGTCAACTTGAAGAATAACCTGGAAACTGCCCAATTAACATTGATTCAGTTGCTATTGCTGGACCCCACAAATGAATATGATTTCCAGGGGATTACTCCAACAGATGCAGAATTGGATGAGGAATTAGAGGCTTATAATTCTGTATATGAGAGATCTCTTGACTACTCTCCATCAGTAAGATCTGCTGAGTTGACATTAAGTGCTACTGAGAAAAGTCTTCAGGCTGCCAAGTTTGCCTGGATGCCTTCCCTAAGCTTGAATGCTGGATATGGTACCTCATGGTCGTCAAACGTAAAGGCGAATGATGGTTCGGTAGTGGATTTATCTACTCAGTTTGAGAACAATGCCTCTAAGTCTGCCAGATTTAGCTTAAACATTCCATTATTCACCAATTTCAGAAATAGAACACAACTTCAGACTTCTAAAATTCAGGTGCTTAATTCTCAACTGGGTTTAGAGCAAGCCAGAAATACATTGACTAATCAGGTACAGCAGGCTTATTTGAATCTTGTGAATGCTAAAACAACATACGCTGCTGCAAGAGAGAGCAAGGTTAATCTCGATCAGTCTTTTGAGTTTGCAAAAACAAGATATGAGAATGGTACGATTGACTTTGTGACTTATTTACAGAGCCTGACTGCCAAGAACAGAGGTGATCTAGAATTAGTAAGGAGTAAGTATCAGATATTGCTGAGACAGTTTATCCTGGATATTTATACAGGAGAATTACAGCAGCCTGGTAATTAATTCAGACTCAGGATATCTACCCGATTTCCTGATAAGGCAAAGACTTGATTGTTTTCCATAAACACAATTTCGTAGGAGAGATCGGCAGTGCTGATCTCTCTTTTTGTTTTGGAATAAATATCCATCAGGATCATATTCTGTTTTTGTGTATAAATGATTTCATTTCTTGAAAAGGAGAAAAATGAAGGACTGTCTTCGGTCAATGTTTCAACATAATTTCCGAGGTTATCAAAGACAAGAAGTCCGTTTTTGGCATCGCTGATAAACAGCAGATTCTGATATTCTCTCATGAATAATGGGTCTATTCCAGATGTATTCAGCGATAGACTTAAAACATTATCTAATAGTTTCTCTCCACTTTGAAGGTCAAGTTTGATTAGAGTTAATGAATTTGAATCAATCAACCACAAGTTATTGTCGGCTGAAAGAGTGGCAATGCCATTGAATTGGCTGAGATTAAATCTTTGAAGATTATACCGTTCTGACTCCGTCAGAAAACGGTTTAAGAAAAGATATTCCTGAAAGCCTTGATAATAAACAAATACTCTTAACCCTTGCCATGCCTCTAACAAAGAGGGTCTTGCCTTTTTCCGTGGAGAAAAATGGTATTGAAGCTCGCCTGACTGATTGTATTTTTCAATCACTCCTTCATCAGAGGCAAAATACAGATAACCTTGTCTGTCAATTGAGGCAGCAACAGGTTCAAAGCTCAACTTAAAAGAACCCTTTGATTTGATTTGTTGAGCCTGTGCCAGAAAGCTACTGGCACTGAGAAGCAGTAATATGATTAGCCTAGCCTTCAAAAGTCTTGAGCTCAATTTTATTGTCAGAATAAACGGCATAAGTAGATGAACTCAGCCACTCTCCGAGGTTAATATAACGACTGTTTTCACCTACTTCCAGATCGAGAGGCAGGTGTCTGTGACCGAAAATGTAGTAATCCCGATGCTGGTTTTTCTCGAGTTCTTTACTGTATGTCCAGAGCCATTCACCTTCACCCAAAAATCTTTGCTCAGTATTGTTGGCCTGAGCTCTGCTTTTTCCAGACCAGAAGTTGGCCAAACCAATTCCTACATTGGGATGAAGCCAATGAAAAGCCCACTGAAAGAAGTTATTTGTGAAGATTTTTTTAAGGAACTTATAACCTTTGTCACCCGGGCCAAGTCCATCACCATGGCCAACAAAGATGCTGGTGTTATTAATCTCTAGTTCGATGGGCTCGGTATAGACTTTAGCATTAAACTCCGATTCAAAATAGCCGAACATCCACAGGTCATGGTTACCTGTGAAAATATGCAATTCAATTCCTGCATCAGCTATTTCGGCCAGTTTGCCCTGAAACCTTGAAAAGCCTTTTGGAATAGTGGTTTTGTATTCAAACCAGAAATCGAAAAGATCACCTACTAAAAAGATGGCTTGTGCGTCTTTTTTGCACTCATCGAGCCATCGTATAATTTTAAGTTCTCTCTCCCGACTTTTTTCAGGATCAGGTATTCCCAGATGGAAGTCAGAGGCAAAATATATCTTTTGTGACAGACCAGGGGTGAGCTTCATATTTTAAAATGAATATGGAAAGATAACCAAAGGGGTAGACAAAAAAAATCAGGCCCTAAGGCCTGATGTATTATTAAGTTTAACAGAGTTCTTACTCTTTATCAGGTTTTGTGTCAGAATCCTGAGGCTCATTGCTTACTTCTTCAGTCGTACTTTCTGAATTGGTAACTTCCTCTGAAACTGACTCTTCCTTTTCTTCTTTATCTTCTGCTTTACCATTCGAGTTGTTAGTGTAAGCCTGGTAAGTAGTTTCCTTGTCAAAAGGTCTTTTACCGATCAGGCTTTCCAGGTCTGATTGGAAGATAATTTCCTTGTCCAACAATTCCTTAGCTAAGATCTCAAGCTGTGCTTTCTTGTCTGTCAGTAGTTGCTTGGTTCTCTGATAAGCCTGTTCAACAAGCTTCTTCACTTCCTGATCAATAATCTTCGCAGTGTCTTCAGAATAAGGCTTATTAAACCCGTAGTCGTTCTGTTTTGAATCGTAATAAGAGATATTACCAATCTTATCATTCATACCATAAACGCTTACAATACTGTAGGCCATTTTGGTTACTCTTTCCAGGTCGCTCAGAGCACCAGTAGAGATTTTACCAAAGATGATTTCTTCAGCGGCACGCCCACCAAGGGTCATACACATCTCATCGAGTAACTGCTCGGTTTGATATAGGAATTGCTCCTTAGGTAAGTATTGAGCATAACCCAATGCGGCTACACCTCTTGGCACGATAGACACCTTTACTAATGGATCGGCATGTTCCAGGAACCAACCTGCTACGGCATGGCCCGCTTCGTGGTAAGCAACAATTTTCTTCTCTTCAGGAGAAATGATTTTATTCTTTTTCTCCAGTCCACCAATGACACGGTCAATGGCATCCTGGAAGTCAGACATATCAACAGCCTTCTTGTCTTTTCTCGCAGCAATCAGGGCTGCTTCGTTACAGACGTTGGCAATCTCAGCACCCGCAAAACCCGGGGTTTGAGCAGAAAGCTTCTTAGGGTCTACATCCTTCTCCAACTTGATTGGTTTCAGGTGAACTTTGAAAATAGCTTCTCTACCAACAATATCTGGTTTGTCGATGCTGATTTGTCGATCAAAACGTCCCGGTCTCAACAGGGCATTATCCAGAACATCAGGACGGTTGGTTGCTGCCAGGATGATTACTCCTGAATCGGTGGCAAAACCATCCATCTCCACTAAGAGTGAGTTCAGTGTGTTTTCTCTTTCGTCATTAGAGCCAGGCATTTGGCCTTTACCTCTTGAACGTCCGATGGCATCAATCTCATCGATAAATACGATACATGGTGCCTTTTCTTTAGCTTGTTTAAACAGGTCACGAACTCTGGCCGCACCAACACCCACGAACATTTCAACGAAGTCGGAACCTGATAGTGAGAAGAATGGAACGCCAGCTTCTCCGGCTACCGCTTTGGCCAACAAAGTCTTACCTGTACCAGGAGGGCCTACCAGCAGAGCGCCTTTAGGGATTTTACCTCCCAGTTTGGTGAATTTTGAAGGGTTCTTCAAAAACTCAACAATCTCTTTTACTTCTTCCTTAGCTTCATCCAGACCAGCCACGTTGTCGAAAGTGATTTTGACCTTGTTCTCAGTGTCGAAAAGAGCTGCTCTTGATTTACCAATGTTAAAGATTTGACCACCAGGACCTGTGTTTCCGGTCATTCTTCTCATCATTAACCAGAAGAAAAGAACAATTAGAATCAGGAATCCCCATGTACTAAGGAATTCAATGATGGTAGTTCTGTTTTTATATTTTACATAAACCCTTTGGTTATCGGGGATACTGTTGTCAGTTAAAAACTTGTTGTAGTACTCCTCGAATTTCTCAGCTGTAGGAAACCTGTCCTGCATCACGTAGTGCGGTCCGGAGTTAAAACCTAATACGTTGTTGTTCTCAATTTCAGTTTTGTATTTAGCATTTTGCAATGCTTCCTGTTTCAGGGTGATCTCCACCATACGCTGGTTTTCAACATAAACAATGTCTGAGACATCGTTGCTCTTGATCATGCTTTCAAACCTTACTGGTGTAATAGGGATTCCCGAGCCTGAATTGGTAAAGAAGGATATGGCGAAGAATAATATAATGAGGGATACAAAGATCCATATTTGATTATTCGGCCTTTTTCCTCCCGGAGCTGGCTTGCCCAGTATGTTTTTCTTTCTTGGACTATCTGGCATTATTTATTTTTTTGAGTCTTTAAAATCTACATTATAACGCGCTGTTGGAATAAAGGTTAATCAGGCGTTTTGGGTTACAGAAGTAATTACGGCATCACCCCAAAGATCTTCGAGTCCGTAATACTGTCTTTTGTCTTTTCTGAAGATGTGGGCTACTACATTCACGAAGTCAATAAGGATCCATTCTCTGTTGGTAAAGCCCTCTTTTCTCCAGACTTTTTCGTTGTGTTTTTCAACCTCTGCCTCAACAGATTTGGCTATGGCTTCCAGCTGTGTATCGGAGTTACCTGAGCAGATGACAAAAAAGTCACAGATTGAACCTTTCACCTGGCGTAAATCCATAACTACAATGTCCTCGGCTTTCTTCTCTTCCATTCCTCTGACAACTACATTGCTTAGTTCTTCCGAATTCATTAATGATTTAGTGATGTATATTTGATTTTCTTTGCGCGTAAAACTACGAAAACTGTTGTACAAAATTCCTGCTAATACCTTATTTATGGGGAAGGTGGTAGAATATATGCCATCATGTCACTCTACCAATGATATAGCCCACGAAATGCTTGTCAGTACTGACATCAAAGAAGGCACCTTTGTCATTACAGATCATCAATTGGCAGGTAAGGGCCAACGTGGAAATAGCTGGTTTAGCGCTGAAGGAAAGAATCTCACCTTCTCCATAATCCTCAAACCAGGCTTTTTGTCAGTTGATAAACAATTTTATTTGAATATGGTCGGCTCACTGGCTGTTAAGGCTGTGCTCAAGGAGTTAGCGAGTGATGCACATGTAGAGGTGAAGTGGCCTAATGACATCATTCTGAATGGAAGAAAGGCCTGCGGAATTCTGATTGAAAACAGTGTCAGAAAATCGAACATAGAATATAGTATTGTTGGAATTGGTTTGAATGTTAATCAAAGGTCTATAGGACTTGAAAGAGCTACTTCAATAGTGAATGAGGCGAACCGGGAATATGGTCTCCAAGAGGTATTAGATCTACTTCTTGGTCATCTGGAGTCTTTATATCTCAGGTTGAAAAGTGGAAAGGAGAAGGAGATCAAAGAACAATACCTGGGAAGTTTGTTAGGCTACAAAAGGCTGAGAAAATATCGTGCTGAGTATATTTTCGATGGAGAAATTATAGATGTTCGCGATTCCGGTCATCTTGAAATAAGAACACCTGTTGGTTCCGAGCTCTTCGATTTCAAAGAAGTAGAATTCATTTGGAATTAATTTAATTAATTGATCGGCAATACTTAAGGTGTTACCTTTGCGCCTCCAAAAAATGATATTCGATGCAAGAAACAGGAGTTAAATTCAAAGTTAAAGATATTAACCTCGCTGAGTGGGGTAGAAAAGAAATTCAACTGGCTGAGGCTGAAATGCCAGGATTGATGTCTCTAAGAGAAGAGTATGGTGAAAGTCAACCTCTCAAAGGTGCGAGAATTGCCGGCTGTTTGCACATGACAATTCAGACTGCAGTCTTGATAGAGACTTTAGTTGAGCTAGGTGCAGAAGTGACCTGGTCTTCTTGTAATATTTTCTCAACTCAGGATCATGCTGCGGCCGCTATTGCTAAGGCAGGAATTCCTGTTTTTGCATGGAAGGGAATGAATGAAGAAGAGTTTGACTGGTGTATCGAGCAAACCCTTCATGCCTTTGAAGGTGGCCAACCATTGAATATGATTCTTGATGATGGTGGCGACCTGACTAATATGGTTTTGGATAGATTCCCTGAGTTGGTTCCTGCAATTAAAGGCCTTTCTGAAGAGACTACGACAGGTGTTCACAGACTCTACGAAAGAATGAAGAAGGGAACACTTCCTATGCCAGCTATCAACGTAAACGATTCTGTTACCAAGTCTAAGTTTGACAATAAATACGGTTGTAAAGAGTCTTTGGTAGATGCCATCAGAAGAGCAACCGATGTTATGTTGGCCGGTAAGGTAGCTGTTGTAGCCGGATATGGTGATGTTGGAAAAGGTTCTGCTGCTTCTCTAAGAGGTGCTGGTGTAAGAGTGATTGTGACGGAGATTGATCCAATCTGTGCGCTTCAGGCTGCTATGGATGGTTTCGAAGTGAAGAAAATGGTGTCGGCCATTCCGAGGGCTGACATTGTTGTCACAGCTACTGGTAACAAAGACATTATTACAGGTGAGCACTTCCAAGCAATGAGAGATAAAACCATTGTTTGTAACATCGGCCACTTCGATAATGAAATAGATATTGCCTGGTTGAACAAAAACTACGGCAGTACAAAAACTGAAATTAAGCCTCAGGTTGACCTTTACAATATTGACGGTAACGACATCATTGTTTTGGCTGAAGGTCGTTTAGTAAACCTTGGCTGTGCCACCGGTCACCCTTCATTCGTTATGTCGAATTCATTTACCAACCAGACTTTGGCTCAGATCGAATTGTGGACTAATACGGATGCTTATGAGAATGCGGTTTATACTCTGCCTAAGCACCTTGATGAAAAAGTGGCTGCTTTGCACCTGGAGAAGATTGGTGTGGAGTTAGAGACTCTTTCGGAAGATCAGGCGGAATACATTGGTGTAACCGTAGATGGCCCATACAAGCCAGATCACTACAGATATTAACAGATAGATACTATCAACCGAAAAGGCCTTACTTGTGTGAGGCCTTTTTAGTTTTTATTCATGTAGACAAGGTTTTCGCCACTAATACTTTTTTCGAAATTGTATTTGGCAATAGCATTTTCAAAAATCTCTGTGCAACCAGGTTGTATTCTTTCATGAAGTTCAATAATCAGCAGCTTTACTTTCGGGAGCCAGTCTTCATGACTTTTATCTTTAAATACATTCATCTCGGCCCCTTCAATATCCAGCTTTAAGATGTCGATACTATCCCAGCCTTCCTGTTCAATAAGTTGGTTGATAGAAACCGCCTCGAAGGCACCTTCATCATTAGAATCACATTCCGCTACTTCAAAAGCCCAGTGATCCGTATCAGGATTAATGATTTTGAGACAGGTAGACCTGCCCCAGATAGCAGTCTTTTGAGGTTTGATGGTTGAGTATGATCTGGTGTTTTTAATTACCTGATCGTAATTGGAGCTATTCGGTTCAATAGCCAAAATTTGAGCTTCAGGGTATTTATTTGCGAAAAAGACAGAAGCATAACCTACATTAGCCCCTCCATCCAGAATCGTTTCAGGACTAAAGTCCAGGTTCATATCATAGCGAATATTCATAAAAACCTGCCTGAAGGTAGGTTCGTCAGAAGTGGCTTTTCTTAGGAAAAGAGTGTGAGGATAGCCGCTAAGTTGGAAATGTGTTTCTTCCTCTTCTGAGGTATAATTGAAAAAATCATTGTAAAGCCTGAGTCCTTCTTCTTTGCCCCACTTCTTTACATATTGTTTTGGTCTGTAGTATTTTTTGAGCTTGGTTTTGAGTGGCTCATAAGTATTATTGGCAAAGTTCTTAAGCTTTCTTTTCAGACTCATGAGCTGGTGGGTTCAAAAACGAAGTTGTTGCAATATGCTTTTTTGTTAATTATTTCTTTCCCCTCGTCAATCGCCTGATGCTGATTAGCATCAAACTCTTCAATCGCTACTCTCTTGCCTTTATTGAAGAAATAGCCTTTGTAATTTAACTGCTTTAAATAGTTGAAGACATCTTCGACCTTCATATGATTAAGGTGCCTGTTTTCACACTCGAAAATCAACTTAGGTTGATCAGTCTTCAATAGTGCTTCAGCACCTTTAAATACCTCAAGCTCATGACCTTCTACATCAATTTTGATTAAAGATACTTTTTCTGACCTGCCTTCCAATACCTCATCAATTTGAAGCACAGGTACTTCTATGCTATGTCCTCCTTCTACATGAGGCCTGTCTTCAAAAGTGGCTCCCGGAGAAGTTAATCCCTCTGCTTTAGGTATGAATAAATTTAGTTTACCTTTTTGAGAGGAAACTCCCGCATGATGAAGTGTAATGTTTTGATAGCCATATGCTGCTATTGCCTCCTTTATGTAATTGTAAAGCGATGGTTGTGGTTCAAAGGCTACTATTTGCCCCTGATCACCAACAGACTTTCTCAGCCAGTGTAAGTATCCACCTTTGTGCGCACCAATGTCTAGTACAAAATCACCGGGATTAACTGATTGAGTAATGTAATCAAGTTCGGCCTTATCCTCTACAAATCGGTATTTAAGAGCTCTGTAAAGGAACTTGGTCTTTGAAAACTTTTTAGGCATAAAGTCAGGGTCGATAAATCAGGTGGAAATTAGCAAATTTTGAGTAATCACCATTTTCTGCCTCAATGCAAGCCATAATGAACTTGGCGAATTGAGATTCACTGGGAAAGTCATAGATGTAGCCTGACCAAAGACTTTCAAAACCGTCCAGTTGACTTAAACTTTCTTCTCTCATCAAAGCCAGGGTTGCTCCTTTATGATTTTGCACTATGGCAGGAGTGGCATCTCTCTCAGCAAATCTTTCTGCATAGAAAGGGATATTATGGATGAGTGTATTTTCAATGAAAATAGGCGTTTCTGAATCAATATCATGTGATTTAATTACCTGACCAATTTCATCATAAGGTCTGAATTTCTCCAGCTTTGGCAGCAGGGTGGCGAATGAGATCAGAAAAAATGAGATTACCCAGAATGGAACGGCAGCCAATGCCCGGTTATTGTCATCGCCTTTCTTAAAGTGAAATAGAGCCAGTAGGCCTAATGAAGCCAAAGGAGCTACATAGGTAAGCCAGTGTAAATTAAGCTGATCGACAATTAGAATATTGGCGGTTAAAATGAGTACTGACGGAAATAAAAAACAGAAGCTCCAAAGCCCCTTAAGCCAAAGTTTTTTCGGATCAAATTTCAGCAGGAGTGGGACGATCATCAGCAACAGAGCGGGGTGTGCCTGAATCATGTAAGTTGGAATCTTTCCCTTAGCGATAGTGAAGATCACAAACATAACTACTACCCAGCTTAGTGGGAATGTGATTTTTCTCCACTGAGTCCTGTTGGCTACCCAGTAAAAGCAGGCAAAGAAGAAAGCCAACGAGTAGGGCAGTATGCTCCATGAAATTACTTCGAGATAAAAGAACGGTTTTGGTCCGTTGGTCTTTTTCTCCAGGGCTCTGCCAAAGGTCTCGCGGTAATAAACTTCCCAAAACTCCTGTCCATCTTTCAGGTACATGAATATTACCCAACTTAAGCCAATGAGTAGAACCAGAGGTATTCCAAAGGGTAACTTCAGGAATTTGATATCCTGCCAAATGGGTTTCCATTTGAACGATCTCTCGATAATGATAAACAGACCGATGATACCACCAATCACAATGATGTAGGGAAAGCCCTTGGTGAGGACTGTTAACCCCAGGGCCACATAAGCCCACCACATATATCGACTACTTCTGGAAATGTAGGCTTTAATGAAGTAGTACATGGTGAGTGTGAAAAAGAAGGTCAGAGGGATTTCCGGAGATGCATATTGTTTGACCGCCAGAAGCTGAACACTGAAGGCCATCATTACCAAAGCATACAAGCCACCTTTGTCGCCATAAAGCAGCTTGCCTATTTTATAGGTATACCAGATGCTCCCAAGAGCTAAAAGTACAATTGGAAGCCGGATGGCGAATTCAGTTAGCCCGAATACGGTAGATGAAATGGCGATGAGCCAATAAGTTAGAGGGGGTTTATTATATCTAGGCTCATAGTTGTAGAAAATGTCGAGAAAGTTATTGCCCTCGAACATTTCTCTCACAGCCTCGGCATAAAAGCTTTCGTTGGGTGTCCATATGTCATTGACATGAAAGTTATAGAGGTACACCAGTGATACAAAGATCATTAAGAAAATCACCTGCTTGCGGTGATTGGCTTCAAGGACTATATATGACCAGGCTTTATTCATGAACTCAGTTTGCCACTTTCAATCAGCTTCAGGTACAAATATTTTAAAAACGTATAATAGGCAGCCGTCTTGCATATCAGATAACCTTCTATACCATCCCTGAAACCACCTCTAAGGACGTAGTCCTTGAAAAATCTAAAGACCGGGCTGCATACCATCTTGAAGTGACTTGGCCTTTTGCCCATGGCTTTCATCGCGAAGGCCGCTTGCCTGGCATAGCTGGCAGAGCGATTGACAAAGTCATCATATGAGATGTAAGAGTAATGTAGCAGGTCACCTTTGATTTTGCCCGTGGAAGATTCAGCCGACATTTCAACTGCCGGGTGCGGATCAAGACCTTTCCATTCGCCTTTCCTTCTGTCATAAAGCCTCAGCTTCGCGTCAGGATACCACCCTGAATGCTTGATCCACTTGCCACAGAAATTAGTGAACCGATTGAAGGAATAGCCATCAGCCTGCCAGTTTTCCTTTAGTTTTTGAATTTCGATCCTGAGCTGGTCTGAGAGTTCTTCATCAGCATCCAGCTGTAGTACATAATCGAACCGGGCCTGGTCCTGAGCAAAGTTCTTTTGCTCTAAAAAACCACCCCATTTGTTTTCCAGAAACCTCACCCCAAGGTCTGAACAAATGGCCTTCGTCCGATCTGTGGAATAGGAATCAACCACCAGTATTTCATCACAAACCGACTGCATGGAGTTAATGCATCTGGCAATATTCTTCTCTTCATTGAAGGTGATGATTACTCCTGAAATTTTAACTGGTTGGCTCATTGAATCAAATCGGGGCAAAGTTAACATTTTGAATGGATTGGCTAATGCTATGCCTATATTTGCAACAAAGAAGTCTTTATGATTCTGGTAGAAAACGCGGTAATTAGTGACGATATCAAAGAGCAGTTTTTTGTTTGCGATCTTGATAAATGTAAAGGAGCCTGTTGTGTTGAAGGAGATTTGGGAGCCCCTTTAGAAGAAAGCGAATTGAAGGAGCTAGAGGATGCTTTTGAAGCAGTAAAACCATATCTGTCAGATGAAGGCTTAAAGGCCATAGAAAAGGAAGGACTTTACATCAAAGACTTTGAGGGTGATTACTCAACGACTACGATTGGTGGAAAGGAATGTGCCTTTGCGATTTATGATGAGAAAGGGATTCTCAAGTGTGGTATTGAACAGGCTTATCGTGATGGTAAAACTACATTTAAGAAACCCATCTCCTGCGAACTTTATCCGATTCGAATTACCAGGTACGATCATTACGAGGCTCTTAATTATGATCGCTGGAGTATTTGCTCAGCAGCATGTACTTTGGGAGAAAAACTGGGTGTACCTGTCTACAAGTTCCTGAAAGATGCGCTCATCAGAAAATATGGAGAGGCCTGGTATCAGGAACTTTGCCAGGAGATTGAAGGGAAAGCATAATCTACTGATCAGGGGGCTTTGTCTATTATTGAACCCCATTCTTCTATTTAATTTCTTCTTCCTGGATAGTTAGGCTATGTTCCTTTAAAAAGGTCATGCTGAAGAATTATCTCAAAATCGGGCTTCGTAATCTGGTCAGACACAAAGCTCATGCTATTATTAATGTTCTTGGTTTAGCCATTGGAATGAGTTGTTTCCTGCTCATTACCTTATTCGTAATAGATGAATCTTTATTCGATAGGTTTCATAAGGATTATGAACAGATTTATCGGTTAACAGAAGTAGTTACAGCTGATGGCAGCTCCACAAAGATGGCTAATGCCTTTAGTGCTATTGGTCCTGCTTTGCAAAATGACTTCCCTGAATTTGAGGCCTTTGTCAGGCTGCATATAGATGAATTTAAAGTGGGCAGAGACATACAAAGCGAATTTCAGGAGAAAAACTTTGCCTTTGCTGACTCTAGCTTCTGGGATGTTTTTGACTATCACCTTATTGAGGGAGATCCTAATACTGCTTTGTCAGATCCTTTTTCATTGGTAATATCAAAGTCAGCTGCCAAAAGACACTTTGGAGAGGAATCACCAATTGGGCAAACCCTTAGAGTAAACGGACAATATGATTTTCAGGTAGTTGGGCTAATGGAAGATATGCCTCATCGGTCTCACTTGCAGCTGGATATCATTGCTTCATTCATCAGTCTGAGACAGTTAGAAGGTGGTTGGATGTTCAATAATTGGTACTGGCCACCTGTTTACACCTATGCCAAAGTTCCGCCAACTGTCAATATTAAAGAAACCGAATCCAAGTTTACAGGAATGATTCAAAAGTATTTGGGAGAGATCATTGCAGAGCAGAGAGATTACGAGCTCCAGCCTATTGATAAGATACATACAAGTACAGGCTATTCTAATGAATTGGGCAAGACTATTAACAAGAGCTATCTCTATGTTTTAGCAACAACTGCTTTGCTGATTCTGTCTATAGCTTGTATCAACTTTATGAATCTTTCTCTCGCTAAGTCTATAGGAAGAAGTGGAGAAGTGGGGATTAGAAAGGTCTTTGGTGCAATCAGAGCCCAGATAATCGGACAATACCTAACCGAATCTATCATCCTGGCTCTTTTCTCGGCTCTTTTGGCATTGGGGTTCTTTTATCTGGCTATTCCCGCCTTCAATGGTTTGGCACAAAAGGAGTTTCAGGTGGGATTAAGAGAACTTCCTTTGATTGTAGGAGCTCTTCTTGGTATTGGGTTGTTCGTTGGGGTGCTTTCAGGTCTATACCCCGCTTTGTTTCTGTCCGGGTTTTCACCGATTGCTATATTAAAAGGGGAGGTTAGTTTGAAAAGCCGCTTTTCTTCATTCTTCAGAAAGGGTCTTATCATTTTTCAATTTTTGGTTTCCAGCGTGCTCATTATTTCAACGGTGGTGATTTATTATCAACTCTCGTTTTTGAGAAATAAGTCTTTGGGGTTCGATAAGGAACAGACTATAGTGCTTGATATTGAAAGTGTTCAGCATTTGAATATCAGATTACTGAAAGATCAGTTGAATCAGCTACCTCAGGTTGAGGGTGCTTCAGTATCTTCCCGAATTCCTGGTTATGAAGGATTTTACGACTATAATGTTCTCCCTGAGGGTAGTTCTGTGGAGAATAATCTCCTTTTTATGAGGTTGGAAACAGACTTGGATTTCGTATCGCTATATGATTTTGAGATAGTTTCCGGCAGGGGATTCGATGAAAAACTGGGAACAGATTCAGCTGCCTACCTCCTGAATCAGACCGCTATTGAAAAGCTTGGTTGGCAACCAGAAGAGGCGCTCAATAAGAATCTCTATTTAGGCAGTGTTAATGCCAATGGTTCATTTAGAGCTGTGCATCAGGGTAAAATTATAGGTGTGGTAAAAGACTTCAATTTTAAGTCATTACACAATGAAGTAGACCCTGTAGTGATCAGTATAATTCCTGCTGCTCAACCCTATATGCAACAGAAGATGTCTGTGAAATTGAGTTCGGGAACGATATCTGAGAACCTTGAGGCAGTCAAAGAAGTATGGTCATCATTTGCACCCAATATTCCTATTGATTATTTTTTTTTGGATGATGCCGTTCAATCTCTTTATGAATCAGAAGAACAAATTGGTGAGGTATTCCTCACATTTTCATCTATCAGCATAGTGTTGGCATGCCTTGGGCTTTTTGCGATGACCTCGTTGATGGCAGCACAACTGAAAAGAGAAGTCGGGATCAGGAAAGTACTGGGAGCAAAGGTCGGGCATGTCGTGTGGAGAATTTCATCTGGCTTTGTTTGGCTCATCTTCATTGCATTTGTGATAGGCTGTTTAATCAGTTACCTTGTATTAGGTGATTGGTTGGGGAATTTTGCTTATCAAATCGGTTTGACTCCCTACTATTTTTTGATTTCCGGAGCTATACTTATAATCATTGTCTTCGGGACATTAAGCATCAAATCCTTTAAGGCGGCTCAAGCCAATCCTGTCGATTCATTAAGGCAAGAATGAAGTTGAATTGGAAGCTGATAATCATCCACATCCTTTTATGGATGTTGTACATTCTCATTTGGGGGTTTATGGATATGATCTATGCCCCCACTTTCTGGGATACTGTCGATGGTAACATCATTGGTAGTTTAAGCTACTGCCCGGGAATTTATATCAATATGTATTTTCTCATTCCTTACTTCTTGTTGGAGAACAGACGTGTGCTGTATGTTTTTCTTCTGACCGTATTAATCCTGGCTAATTCATATTTCAGTGCACAGATATTCTCCTATTATTACCTGCACCATCATATACCTACTTCAGAGTTCTTTGCTTCCATGCAAGGCATGGGTAGTACTGGTTCGGAGTTCCTTATCATATTAGGGTTCAGTATGTGCTTTTACTTTATTAATCAATGGTATGTAAAGGAAAGAAGGTTAAGGGAATTGGAAAGTACAAACCTGAGAGTTGAGTTAGATTTACTAAAGGGCCAGATAAATCCACACTTTCTTTTTAACGCCCTGAATAGTATTCATGTGCTTATTAGGAAGGATAATGAGAAGGCAATCGAGACTTTGGAGAAGTTCTCTGACCTCCTGAGTCACCAGATTTATGATGTCAAAAAGGAGTGGGTCCCTTTAGAAACAGAGATCAAAAACCTCAGTAATTTTATACAATTGCAGGAGCTCAGGTTTTCGAATCATGTGAATGTTCAATGGCAAGTCAATGGAGAACCCACAGGGCTAAAGGTTCCTCCCATGCTATTCTTGAATTTTGTGGAAAATGCATTTAAGCATGGTGTTTCCAATAAGGAGGAGATGACCAAAGTAGAAGTTCTATTAGATATCAGAGAGAGTTATCTGGAGTTTTCCTGTATTAACTCTGTGACTGACGAAGGCTTGAGACATGAGGGAGAGGGACTTGGGTTGAGTAATGTTAGAAGAAGATTGGAACTCCTCTATCCCGGTAAGCATCAATTGGAAATAGAGAAAAATGCGCAGGAATTCAGTGTAAACCTTCAAATCAATCTGAATGGAAATTAGGTGCATTATAGTTGATGATGAGTCTTTGGCTCGTGAAGGTCTTGCAGACTATGTCGCTAAAACGGCATTTCTTATACTGGTCGGAGAGTTTAAGAATGCCTCAATGGCATTTGACTATATGAAAGATCACCCCGTGGATCTGATGTTTCTGGATATTAATATGCCGGGGCAAAATGGGCTGGAATTTCTTGGAGAGTTGCGTGATAAACCGAATATCATATTCACGACAGCCTACAGGGAATATGCAGCAGAGAGCTATGAATTGGAAGCCGTTGATTACCTGGTGAAGCCCATCTCGTTTGAAAGGTTTGTAAAAGCTGTCAATAAGGCCTATGCTCTAATGAATGAATCAGCCAGAGCGAATCGGTCAGATCAATACTTTTTTGTGAAAGTCGATGGTGTTATTGTCAGAGTGTTACTTTCAGATGTACTGTATATAGAAGGAATGAAAGACTATGTCAGGATTCATAGAAAGGGTAAATCTTCCCTGATGACCCTGGTCTCATTAAAAAATATGGAAGAGCAGTTACCTACTGAGTTTATAAGGGTTCATCGATCCTTTATAGTGAATACGCTGAGGGTAGAAGCCATTGAAGGGAACGTGCTCAAAATAGATAGTCAGGAAGTGCCAGTAGCTCCTCAACTGAGAGGACAGGTGCTGGAAAAGATCATGGGAGGAAAGTACCTAAAGAGATAAAAAAAGCCGGCTTTTGCCGGCTTAAGTTTTATAGTGTTGAGAAATCAAATGTCTCAAGATATTTCGTAGTAAAGTTTCCGGATTTAAAACCTTCATCTTCCATGAGCTTAATGTGGAAAGGAATAGTGGTTTTAATGCCTTCAATAACAAACTCTTCCAGGGCTCTTTTCATCCGTACAATGACTTCTTCTCTCGACTGTCCGCTGACAATAAGCTTAGCAATCATTGAGTCATAGTTAGGTGGAATAGTGTAGCCGGCATAAACATGGCTGTCAATTCTTACCCCATGACCTCCTGGTAAGTGAAGATTAGTAATCTTACCCGGAGAAGGTCTGAAGCCATGAGCAGGGTCTTCAGCATTGATTCTACATTCCATTGCATAAAGCTTAGGATAGTAGTTCTTTCCTGAAATCGGAATTCCTGCCGCTACTTTAATTTGTTCCTTAATCAGGTCGAAATCGGTTACCTCTTCTGTAATTGGGTGCTCTACCTGAATACGGGTGTTCATTTCCATGAAGTAGAAGTCACCGTTTTTGTCGAGGAGAAACTCTACCGTTCCTGCACCTTCGTAACCAATGGCTTCGGCAGCTTTAACAGCCGCAGCACCCATTTTATCTCTGATTTCCTGAGTGATGGCAGGAGAAGGGGTTTCTTCAACCAGTTTCTGGTGTCTTCTTTGGATAGAACAGTCTCTTTCAGACAGGTGACAGGCTTTTCCTTTGCTATCGCCCACAACCTGAATTTCTACGTGACGTGGTTCTTCAACGAACTTCTCAAGGTAAAGGCCATCGTTACCAAAGGCGGCAGCTGATTCCATTTTGGCATCATCCCATGCCTTTTGAAACTCTTTATCTGAGTTAACAATCCTCATTCCTCGGCCACCACCACCGGCAGTAGCTTTTAGAATAACCGGATATTTCATTTCGTTGGCCAGTTTCACTCCTTGCTCGACAGAATCGAGTAGACCTTCAGATCCCGGGATAGTAGGTACACCGGCAGCCTTCATTGTGGCCTTCGCTGTTGCCTTATCACCCATTTTGTCGATCATGTCAGGCGAGGCACCAATGAACTTAATGCCATACTCTGCACAAACTCTGGAGAATTCAGCATTTTCAGACAGGAAACCATAACCCGGATGTATAGCATCGGCATTAGTGATTTCTGCTGCAGAAATAATATGAGGTATTTTTAAGTAAGACTGGTTTGACGGGGCAGGACCAATATTTACAGCCTCATCGGCAAAGCGCACATGAAGGCTGTCTTTGTCAGCAGCTGAATAAACAGCCACTGTTTTGATGCCCATTTCCTTACAGGTTCTGATAACACGTAAGGCAATCTCACCTCTGTTGGCGATTAATATTTTCTTAAACACGGTTGCTCTTTTAAGTTGAAAACTAAATAAGATAGCAGGCTGTTTAAGCCGGGTCTACCAGGAATAGTGGTTGATCGTATTCAACAGGAGAGGCATTTTCTACCAATACCTTAACGATAGTACCTGAAATTTCAGATTCAATTTCGTTGAAAAGCTTCATAGCTTCTACAATACAAACTTTATCTCCGGCAGAAATAGAATCTCCTACATTCACAAACGAAGGGTCTTCAGGTTTAGGAGATCTGTAGAAAGTTCCGATCATTGGTGATTTGATTTCTACGTATTTGCTTGAATCGTCAGCAGCAGGAGCGGCAGGTGCGCTTTCCTGAGCTGGGGCAGGTGCTGAAGTAGGAGCTGCTGCCGGAGCAGGAGCAGGGGCCGCAGCCACTGGCGCTGAAGCAACAATCTGCGCCTCCGTATCTCTTTTTACCTTAATTTTAAATTCTTCCGTTTCGATATTCACTTCAGCCAGACCGGATTTGGCGATGAAGTCTATCATGTTCTTAATTTCTTTCGGGTTCATATGAGTTAAGGTTTATTTCACTCGCTCACCATATGAGCGGGTTCTAGTGTCAACTTTAATTTTATCGCCTAAGTTAATGAATAAAGGTACTTGAATCTCGGCACCGGTTTCTAAAGTAGCGGGTTTACTGGCATTGGTAGCCGTATCACCTTTTAGTCCGGGCTCAGTGTAAGTAATCTCTAATTCCACATAGGCAGGTAATTCACAGGTCAAAGGTTGTTCTGTTTCTGCATGGAAAAGAATATCAGCCTCCTGACCATCTTTAATCAGGTCGGCATTTTCAATCATTTCTTCAGGAATCATTACCTGTTCGAAGGTAGAGGTATTCATGAAGTGAAAGCCAAATTCATCCTTGTACAAAAACTGGTGAGTTCTTTTTTCAACTCTGGCTGTCTCAATTTTGTGACCGGAAGAGAAGGTATTATCAATCACCTTTCCTGTTTTAACATTTTTGAGCTTCGTTCTGACGAAAGCAGGGCCTTTTCCCGGCTTCACATGCTGGAACTCAGTAATCATCCATAGGTCATTGTTTATTACAATACAAAGACCGTTTTTAATATCTGCTGTGGTAGCCATATTTAGATTTAGATTAGTCTTTTACTTTGGGTCGTATGCCCACTTTAACCAGATTGATCCCCAGGTAAATCCACCTCCAAAGGCAGCTAGAATCAGGTTGTCGCCCTTTTTCAATTGAGATTCATAATCCCAGAGACACAGCGGAATAGTACCACTGGTTGTATTACCATATTTATGAATGTTGAGCATTACTTTGTCTTCTCCAACATCCATTCTTCTGGCGGTAGCGTCAATAATTCTTTTGTTGGCCTGGTGTGGCACCAGATAGGAGATGTCATCACCGGTCAAATTGTTCTTATCCATGACCTCAGCTGCCACATCGGCCATATTGGTTACGGCAAACTTGAAAACGGCCGAACCTTCCTGATAAGCGTAATGCTCACGGTTGGCTACTGTTTCTGCTGTTGCAGGCTTTCTGCTTCCTCCTGCTTTCATATGCAGGTGAGGAGCTCCCGAACCGTCAGATCTTAGAATAGAGTCCATAATGCCATGTTCCTCGGTAGTAGGTTCTAGCAACACCGCACCACCACCATCTCCAAAGATGATACAAGTGGTTCTGTCCTGATAGTCTACAATGGAAGACATTTTATCGGCTCCAACAACAACTACTTTTTTGTATTTGCCGGTCTCAATGAATTGAGAGCCTGTTACCAGTCCATATAAGAAGCCTGAGCAGGCTGCCTGAAGGTCATATCCAAAAGCATTTTTCGCACCAATAGCATCGCAAATCAGATTAGCGGTTGCAGGAAACACCATGTCAGGTGTAGTGGTACAACAAATGAGTAGGTCAATTTCTTCTGGTGTGGTATTGGTTTTGGCGAGTAAACCCTGAACGGCATTAATTCCTATAACTGAGGTGCCTTGGTTTTCGCCTTTGAGAATTCTTCTTTCTTTGATTCCGGTTCTGGTAGTAATCCACTCATCGGTGGTTTCTACCATAGTTTCCAATTCCTTGTTGGTTAGAATATATTCTGGAACATAACCTTGGACACCGGAAATCTGAGCTCTTAGCTGAGTCATGCTTTAAATTTGGTTTGACTTGCAGATTTGAGATATAAACATCTGCCAATATAAGGGGAAAGGCTTCAGAATCATAATGGATTATTGTGAGAAACTGCTCAAATACCCCTATAAATGAAAATGCTCCTGAATAGACCTATCCAGGAGCAAATATCTTTAAAGGTAAGCCTTAAGCTAAAACCTCTTTTTCCATTACAACTTTACCTTTATAGTAAAGTTTACCTTCATGCCAAAATGCTCTGTGAGGCATGTGCAATTCTCCAGTTGTAGGGCAAACCACCAGGTTTTTTGCTGAAAGTTTCTTGTGAGTTCTTCCCTTGTCTCTTCTGGTTCTCGAGGTCTTACGTTTAGGATGCGCCATTTCTTATTCTGTTTTAAGCTTTCGCTATTTCTTATTCTTTAAATTTTTTAAAGCTGCCCATCGGGGGTCAATTGTTTCTTCTTCCTGTTCGTTTTGATCTTCTTCCTCAGATACGTAGATCATGGTTCCTTCTGAATCTTCGTCTTCATCCTCAAACTTAGGGTGAAGTTTCTTCATTGGAATCTCCAGGCCAATGTATTCGAAAAGAATTCCGGCAATATTCAAAGTCTGTGTGTTTTTCTCAATTACATAGACATCTTCCGATAACTCCTTTTCTTCATCCCCATATTTATAAATCATGTTTCTTTCTACATGAATAGGGAAGTCGAATAAATCAAGACTTCTGTCACATTCCAGCACAACTGTGCCTTCAATATCGAAGTCTACCTGAATCATTGAATCTGATTTATTCAGTGTAACTATGGCCTTAAGCTCACCTTCACTTACTAAATCACCTTCGAACATTTCAAAGAACTCGTTCCTGATTTCGAACTCGTATTCATGAATACCATTGGAAAGCTTGTAGATATGAATATCGAATTTCTTCCTGGCCCTCATAACTTACCTTGCTCAAAATTCAGGTGTGCAAAAGTAGATATTTTCTTTTGTTTGACGAAATTTATTGACAATAAAAAAGGTCTCCTTTTCTATACTCTCTTTATGACAATGTAGTTACCTTAAGATTCTCTCGATCAGGTAGTTTTTCAATATCATGTTTATTGGCTACCATGTCTTTTAAGTTTTGTTCAAAACCATTGAGATCCAGGTGATCTAGTGAACTCATCTGGACTTTAATGTTTTTGTATTGCGCACTCGTTTTAAAGTCGTTGAATATTTCCAGTACATCGTGCTCAATGAAAACGGTACTGGAGGCATCTATGAATAACTCCGAATCATTAGGAATGCGGTTCAATTCTTTAAGAATCTGAGCCTTATTCAGGAAGGTAACTTGTTCAGATAATGCGATTTGGTAGTGCTTATGCTCAGGATCATGCGTTTCCTTCAGTACATAAGGATTTCTTAGGTTGGTTACCAAAATATTGAAGACGGCTACAGCCATACCAATACCAATACCTACCAGCAAATCTGTAAATACAATAGCCAGAACGGTTACCACAAAAGGAATAAACTGCAGCCAGCCTTTTTTGTACATGTCAATGAACAAGGCTGGTTTGGCCAGCTTATAGCCGACAACCAGAAGAATTGCAGCTAAACTTGCCAATGGAATCATGTTCATGATATTAGGAATGGCCAGGGCTGCCAGGAAAATGAGTATACCATGAATTAGTGCAGAAAGCTTTGTCTTACCCCCGGATTGAATATTGGCTGAACTTCTGACAATTACCTGAGTAACAGGTAATCCACCAATCAAACCAGCTACAATATTCCCTATACCCTGGGCTCTTAGCTCCTTATTGGTAGGCGTAACTCTTTTTTGAGGGTCCAGTTTATCCGTTGCTTCAACACAGAGCAAAGTTTCCAAACTGGCTACAATAGCCATAGTAATACCAACGATCCAAACCTGAGGATTGGTAATAGCAGTAAAGTCTGGCAAAGTGAACTGACCAGCAAATCCGGCTAAGTCTTCAGCTACAGGGATACTTACCATGTGTTCATTCGTGATTACCAGTGCACCACTAGTGAAAACATTGCCGAAGATAATGCCCAATACAACCACCACAAGAGGCCCCTGAATGACTTGGAAGATTTTTACTTTCTTCATGAACTTCTGTTCCCAAAGAATAAGAATGGCCAGTGAGACTACTGCCAGTACTATGGCTCCAGGAGTAATATAATCTACCATGTTGGATAGTTCGGTAAATGTATTTTGTCCGTCAGCCTGGGCAAAGTCCATATCGCCTTCCGGGTCAGCATCATAGCCAAAAGCATGAGGTATTTGCTTCAGAAAGATAATGATACCAATTGCGGAGAGCATACCCTTAATCACTGAAGTAGGAAAGTAGTAACCAATAATTCCTGCTCGTAGAATGCCTAGTACAATCTGGATAATACCTGCGATAACTACGGCAACGAGGAAAATTTCGAATGAACCCAGGTCTTCGATGGCTGCCAGTACAATTACTGCCAGTCCGGCAGCAGGTCCAGATACACCAAGGTGAGAACCACTGAACAGGGTAACTACAATACCACCAACCATACCGGCAATGATACCGGAGAAGAGAGGTGCTCCTGAAGCGAGTGCAATGCCGAGACAGAGAGGGACAGCAACCAGAAATACCACTAACCCGGCCGGGGCATCTGACTTAATATTTTTAAAGAGGTCTTTATTCATAAAAATGATTTCTTTGAGCCACACATGTGCCTCAAATAGGTTTGAGAATGATTTGTTATTGGAGTCTGTAAAAGTGGATTATACCAGCTCCGGAGGAGGTAGTATGATTTCGTGAACATCCATTTTCCACAAATACTGCCGATGAGCAAACTCTTCTTTAGAGATAGCAGTAAAAAAAACGAGTGTATCGAGCAGATTTAACAGGTTATCGTCCAGTAGTTCCTCTTCAGGGCCGTCTTCTTCAGTATCCTGATCTTCTTCAGCATCCAGAAGTTCATAGGTATTTACCTTAAGGTCTGCAGTATTGGCATAAACCTCAAGTCCCATTGCACTTACAAAAAGCAAGAGTAATAATATGGTGATAGCTCTTTTCAGAATTAAGTCTGCTCGTCTACTGTTACGAGCTTTGTTTTTCTAAGTTATGAAATTCGATGAACAGATACTCTTTATTGACCAAAGACCTGTTTATTAGTGTGTATTCTCTCTTCGGGCCAAGAGCACATCTTTCGCCATATATATGGCCGATCTCATGCTTTGCTCATTGGCTATCCCCTTACCTGCAATATTGTAAGCAGTGCCGTGATCCGGAGAAGTTCGTACTGCTGAAAGCCCGGCAGTGAAGTTGACTCCTTCCTCAAAAGCTAAGGTTTTGAAAGGGATTAAGCCCTGATCATGGTACATCGCCAGAATTCCATCGAACTTAGATTGGCTGGAATTGCCGAAGAAACCATCGGCAGGGTACGGGCCAAAGACCAGTTCTCCTTTTTCCTTGAACTCGTTAATGACCGGTTGAATAATCTCAATTTCTTCGTTGCCTAATAGGCCATCTTCTCCTGCATGTGGATTGAGACCCAGAACGGCAATTTTAGGTTTACCAATGTTGAAGTCTTTTTTGAGTGACTTCAACATCAATTCAAGTTTTTTGCGAATAACATCGGCATTCAACCGGTCCTTGATCTGAGCAATAGAAATATGTCCGGTAGCTACACCTATTCTAATCCGTTCACCACAAAGAAACATGAGGCTTTCATGGGCACCAAAGGCTTCGGTGAAGTACTCCGTATGTCCAGGGAATTTAAAATCATCACTCTGGATATTATTCTTGTTAATTGGAGCTGTTACAATGGCGTCAATCTTCCCTTCTTTGAGGTCTTCTGTTGCTTTTTGAATGGCAGCTAAAGCCAAAGCACCCGCTTCTTTCGTTTCTTCTCCCGGGTTAACTTCTATATCTTCCACACAATTGATGACATTGAGTCTGTTGTAGCGAATTTGTCCGGCATTGTTGGTTTGATTAAAAGAAAACTTGTCTACACCCAACAGGTTTTTGTAGTGAGAAAGCACCTTACCGTGTCCATAAACCACCAGATTCACAAGATCGAAGATCTTGGGGTTCATCACAGATTTGATAATTACTTCAGGTCCAATTCCATTCATATCGCCAATGGTAATGCCTAAAGTAGGTATGAAAGGTTTTTCGTTTTTATTCTCCTGCATATAGAAAGCCTATTTCGCTGTTCTTAGAATACAAATCCTAATTTTGTGCGCAAATTACGCTTTTTTAAATAAGTTGTGAGTATGTCTTTCGTCCGTCCCAAGAAACATTTAGGCCAACACTTTCTCAAAGATTTATCCATTGCAGAACGAATTGCCAAAGGCCTGACCGGGCATGGAGCTTATAAGACCGTACTGGAAGTAGGTCCGGGAACAGGAGTCTTAACTCAGTTTCTATTAAAGTCTGACTATGAAACCTGGGTGGTAGACATTGATAAAGAGTCCATTGCCTACCTTGAAGAGAACTTCACAGAGCTGGATGGCCGGATCATAGATGGTGATTTTTTGAAGTATGACTTTCTGAAAGACACCGGAACTCCATTGGCTATCATTGGCAATTTCCCTTATAATATTTCTTCTCAAATATTTTTCAGAATTCTGGAGCTGAGAAATGTTGTGCCGGAAGTGGTATGTATGATTCAAAAGGAAGTGGCCGACAGAATCGCTGAAGGCCCCGGGTCTAAGACCTATGGCATATTGAGTGTGTTACTACAAGCCTATTATGATATAGAGTATCTTTTTACTGTGAAGCCGGGGGTATTCAATCCACCTCCTAAAGTAAATTCAGGAGTGATTCGTCTTAAGCGTAATCAAACGGAGCAATTAGACTGCGATGAGAACCTCTTTAAAACGGTAGTAAAAACAGGTTTTCAAATGAGACGCAAAACGTTGCGGAATGCACTAAAACCAATAAATTTGCCAGCGGAGTTGGCAGGTGATCCAATATTAGACCTTCGGGCCGAAGCACTTTCAGTTAATCAATTTGTAGACCTAACTAATAAAATCTCAGCGTGTCGTTAGAGAGAGTACCTTTTGAGCTTTCTAAAGAGTATCTAGACCTCGTTTTGCAGGCCGTAGAACAGCAGGATGCTGCCTTCATCCGTGATACGATGGAGGGTGTCAATCCAGCCGATATTTCTGCTTTGCTCGATGAAGTGGAGACCGATGAGGCACGCTATGTTTTAGATGTACTCAATAACGAGGTAGGGGCTGAGGTAATCGAAGAACTGGAGGAAGATACCAGGAAGGAATTTCTGGAAGAACTGGAGCCGGAAGAGATTGCCCGCTATATCGTAGAGATGGAATCGGATGATGCGGTAGATATCATCAATGATTTACCTGTCAAAACCCGGGAAGAAGTAATTGCCGCCATAGATGATCCCGAAAGCGCAGCCCATATTCAGGAGCTGATGCGCTACGATGAAGATTGTGCGGGTGGACTAATGGCCAAGGAGATGATTGTCGCTAACATCAACTGGACAGTCATTCAGACCATAGATGAAATCAGGAGGCAAGCTGAAAATGTAGAAAGAATTTATTCGGTCTATGTGGTGGATGATAAAGGTAAGCTTCAAGGCAAAGTTTCTATCAAGAAGATTATCCTCTCCAAAGACGAAACCTTCATTAAAGACATTTACGACTCAGATATCATTCATGTAGAAACTTATATGGATGAAGAAGAGGTAGCGGATATGATGCGTAAATACGACCTCGATGCTGTTCCCGTTGTCAATCTACAAGGGAAACTGGTAGGCCGTATTACCATTGACGATATAATCGATGTAATTACAGAGCAGGCCGAGGAAGAAAGACAGTTGATGTCAGGTATTTCTGGTGATGTAGAAGAAGATGATTCCATCTGGGCTATTTCCAAGGCTAGATTGCCATGGTTGCTGGTGGGGCTGATTGGCGGTACGCTGGGTGCCTGGGCGATTGGTTTCTTCGAAGGAAGCCTGGAAAGGAATGCAGCTTTGGCATTTTTCATTCCCCTGGTAATGGCTACCGGAGGTAATGTTGGTATACAATCCTCTACCTTAGTTGTGCAAAGTCTCGCTAACAGATCGGCTTTTGAAGACTCTCTATCTAAGAGAATAGGGAAGATGTTTTTAGTAGCCATATTTACCGGAGTTGTATTGGCTCTCATTAGTTTCCTAATCGTATTTCTCTGGAAGGATGATCAAACACTAGGAACGGTGGTTTCTATCTCATTAATCTGTGTGGTGATGCTCGCTTCTTTTATGGGAACAACCACTCCATTGGTACTTGATAAAATGGGTATCAATCCGGCCCTGGCTTCAGGTCCGTTTATCACCACCACGAACGATATACTCGGTATCATCGTTTACCTCGCAATAGCAAACCTGTTACTACCCTGAAATGAATAAGAAGTGTCTGATTATAGATGATATGCACGAGAGCATCGTGCCATTACTTGCCGAAATTGGGATTGAGGTTACATACGCCCCCGGTATAAGCAGAGATGAAATTCTCGAGGCTATTGGCGACTATGAGGGTATTCTTGTGCGTTCAAAAACCACTATCGATCAGGAATTTGTAGACCATGCCGGTAAGCTTGAATTCATTGGCCGTGCAGGGGCCGGACTGGATAAGATTGATGTTGATTATGTTGAAGCCAGGAACATAGAAATTCTCAATGCGCCCGAAGGAAACCGCGATGCACTGGCGGAACATGCTGTGGGAATGCTGTTGAGTTTACTTAATAAGATTAATACATCAGACAATGAAGTCCGTAACTGGATATGGGACCGGGAAGGTAACCGTGGCGTAGAGCTGTCGGATAAAACGGTAGGTATTATCGGTTACGGGTACATGGGACAGGCCTTTGTACAAAGGCTCAGGGCTTTTGATTGCAGAGTGCTGGTTTATGACAAATTCAAAAAGGGATTTGGCACCAAGAAAGTAGAAGAGGTAAGCCTGGAAAAAATCTTCAGTAAGGCTGATATTCTGAGTCTGCATGTGCCATTGACCTCTGAAACCAGAGGCTGGGTGAATAAAGATTTTATTAGCCAGTTTAGAAAGGATATCCATTTGCTAAATACCGCCCGGGGTGAAATTGTGCCATTGAAGGATTTACTTGAACTGATGGATTCCGGTAAAGTACTGGGTGCTGCATTAGACGTTTTGGAGAAGGAAAAATTCGATCAATTGTCTGAAGAAGAAAAGGATCGATTCGAAAACCTGTTCAGTAGAAAGAACGTTGTGTTATCTCCACATGTAGCGGGATGGACCTTTGCTTCTTACAAGAGAATCAATGAAGTTTTGGTCAGCAAAATTGCCCAGTACTACAGAATAGGCCAAAGTTGACGGATTTCGAGTTAAGCAAATTTTAGCTAACTTTGCCTGTACATAATCGCCTTGCGGGCGATTTTATTTGTTTAAAGCGGTTTCAATTTGAGACCGTTGTTTTTTTGTAGAAGATAAGTACAAACTAAATAGAAGAGATATGTCAAGTGTAAGTTATTACACCGAGGAAGGGTTACAGAAGTTGAAAGATGAACTTCAGGAACTGAAGACAAAAGGAAGAGCTGATATGGCCAGACAGATTGCTGAGGCCAGAGATAAAGGAGATTTGAGTGAAAATGCAGAGTACGATGCTGCCAAAGATGCTCAGGGTCTCATGGAAATGAGGATTTCAGAATTAGAAAAACTGGTTGGTAATGCCAGAATTAAAAAACAGGAAGATGTAGATCTTTCAAAGGTATCTATACTCTCAACTGTTAAAATCAAGAATGTTAAAAACGGCATGACCGTAAAATACACATTGGTTTCTGAGAAGGAAGCTGACCTAAAAGCTGGTAAAATATCCTACGAATCACCTATTGGCAGAGGGCTTTTAAATAAAAAAGTAGGCGAGGTTGCTGAAGTAAAAGCTCCGGCCGGAGTTATGGAATTTGAAGTACTCGAAATCACCCTTGATTAATCGAGATGGCAAGTATCTTCACCCGAATCATTAATAGAGAAATACCCGGTTATATTGTAGCCGAAAATGAGTATGCTATTGCCTTTTTGGATATCAACCCCCTGAATGAAGGACATACTTTGGTGGTACCCAAAAAGGAAACTGACAAACTCTTTGATTTGGATGAAGATACTTACCTGAAATTACAGGCATTCACCTATAAAGTCGCTCAGGCCATTGAAAAGGCTATTCCTTGTTTGCGGGTAGGTGTAGCTGTTATTGGTCTTGAAGTACCGCATGCGCACATTCACCTGATTCCACTACATGGTATGCATGATATAGACTTTGGCCGACCTAAGTTGCAACTTAGCAAGGAGCGCTTTGAGGAGATCAGAGATAAGATTTCTGTTGCATTATAACACCTCTCTCTGGGCTGGACTGAGTACCTTAATCGAAGAAATCGATTGCTCAGATTTTATGACCTTCTATCACCAGTAACGAGCTTTCAAACTACTTTTAACTAATCTTTACGAAAACTGCTTGTCAGTACCTTTTGGGTCATATACATTTGCGCCCTTGATGACTAAAGTGTTGATCAAATATTTCCTAAGCATATTGATCCTCTTTTTGAGTGGATTCAATCATGTATTGGCAGCGGGCCTACCGCTACCTCTGGGAGATACCGACTCTAGTTATCTCGAATACCATTCCGATCAGCCAACTGCTGAAATTGTCACCTCCTCTTATCACTCAATTAAAACCAGACATCATCTGGAACCCTATGAGGTTGAGTTTGAGGAAGAAGATGACGAAAAAAACAATGCTCTTAAAAAACAGGCAGATACCGGTAAATACCTGGTATTTGTTAGTCTAGCCCTCATTCTGGGGTATTTTCACGAGTACACTAAGAGACGCTCACCGTCTAGTGAGCAATCCTATCACTTTTCGCTTTGTGACTGGTATCTTCTGTTCCAGGTGTTCAGAATATGATGCCCTAATTTTTACCTGAGCCTTATACAGTTCGGGTAATTCCCTTTTTGGAGTAGCTCTGTTGAGTTTCTTGAATAAGGCAATATGATATTGTCGCTTCTCATCAGGCATTCCATCCCCAGAAAATCAAAACCATCTTTTTAAAATTAAAATTATGAAGAAGAGAATTCTCTTTATCATGAGCCTGTGTGCACTGGTGTTGTACACGAGCTGTGAATCTGAAAAACATGAAAACGAACATGAATTAGCTGAGACAAAATTTCAAGTCACGAGTCCTGTTCGAAAAGACACACTGCAATCACTGAATTACGTATGCCAAATCCGCTCTATCAGAAACATAGAGCTAAGAGCCCTGGAAGAGGGATATCTCGAGGAGATCTATGTTGATGAAGGTCAATTTGTGAAGAAAGGGCAGAAGATGTTTAAAATCATGCCTATGCTTTACGAAGCAGAGTTGAAGAAAGCCGAAGCGGAAGCTCAGGTGGCGGAAATTGAATACAGGAACGCCAAGTCTCTGGCCGATCAGAACGTAATCTCTCAGAATGAGTTGGCTCTTGCTGAGGCACATTTTAATAAAGCCAAGGCTGAAGTGGCCCTGGCCGAAGCACATCTGGGTTTTACACTGATTAAAGCACCATTCGATGGTATACTGAACCGCCTCGAAGCCCGGGAGGGTAGTTTGCTGGAGGAGGGTGAACTATTAACCTCATTCTCTGACAATAGCAAAATGTGGGTGTACTTCAACGTGCCTGAAGCCGAGTACCTCGATTTTCAAACCAATGCCAAAAAAGGGGACATGAATAATGTTCACCTGCTAATGGCCAATGGCAAGTTGTTTAGTGAGAATGGAGTGGTCGAAACTATCGAAGGTGAATTCAATAATGAGACTGGTAATATCGCTTTCAGAGCCACTTTCCCTAACCCTGACAGGCTACTCAGACATGGTGAGACAGGTAATGTTCTGATTGATATACCATTAGAGAATGCATTGATCATTCCGCAGAAAGCCACTTTCGAGGTGCTTGACAAAAAGTATGTCTATGTAGTGGGTGAAGACAATATCATTCGATCTCGTGAAATTAAAATCGAGGAAGAATTACCTCACATATATGTGATTTCTGAAGGATTGGAAGAAAACGATAAGATTCTTCTTGAAGGGCTAAGATTGGTTCGGGAGAATCAGGAAATCAGCTACGACTTCCTGCCTCCAACCACCGTGATGTCAGGGCTAGACCTGTATGCTGAGTAATCCGCTTAACAAAAGAAATCAAGTATGTTTAGTAAGATTATACACAGACCGGTATTTGCTATAGTCATTTCGGTCATCATCTTGTTTGTGGGGTCTTTGGCTATTAAACAACTGCCTATTTCGCAGTTCCCACAAATTGCCCCGACAACAGTCAATATTTTTATTGCCTATCCGGGTGCCAGTGCAGATGTACTGGTAAAATCCACTCTCATTACCCTGGAAAACTCCATTAATGGTGTGCAGGGAATGAGATACCTCGCCACTGATGCTACCAGTGCAGGTGAGGCTACTATCAGAGTAATCTTTGAACCGGGGACCGACCCCAACCAGGCCGTAATACGGGTGAAGACCCGGGTCGACCAGGTGATGCCTTTACTGCCCGAGCTGGTACAAAGGGAAGGGGTCATCATTACACCGATACAGCCTAGTATGCTCATGTATGTGAACCTCTATGCTGATAATGAAAGCATGGATGAGAAGTTCTTATACAATTATGCTAACGTTCAATTAATCCCTGAAATTCAGCGTATCAAAGGGGTAGCCAGAGCTCAGATTCTGGGTAGCCGTAGGTATGCCATGAGGGTATGGCTGAACCCTGAGCGAATGAGAGCCTACAATATTTCTATAGAGGAAGTGATGGAGGCCATGCAGGAACAAAGTATTGTAGGGCGTCCCGGACGTATCGGACGGAGCTCAGGTATTCAGGCACAGTCACTGGAATATGTACTCACTTACAAGGGACGGTACAATCAGCCGGAAGAATATGAGAAGATTATTATTCGGGCCAACTCAGAAGGGGAGAGTATTCACCTGAGAGATATCGCTAAGGTTGAATTAGGTAGTGAGTTCTTTGATATTTATTCCAACCTCGATGGGCATCCATCGGCCGCGATAGTATTAAAGCAGAACTTTGGTAGTAATGCCAGCGATGTAATAGAGGAGGTAAAAGCCAAACTCGATGAAATGAGTGAAAACTTCCCTCCAGGTCTTGATTACAAAATCAGTTATGATGTTTCGAAGTTCCTGGATGCCTCAATAGAGCAGGTGACTCATACTTTGCGCGATGCCTTTATACTGGTGGCCTTGGTGGTGTTTGTCTTCCTCGGAGACTGGCGTTCTACACTCATTCCAATTCTGGCCGTTCCGGTTTCTCTGGTGGGAGCTTTCTTTGTGATCCAGTTTTTTGGTCTGTCGATTAACCTGGTCACCCTCTTCGCACTTGTACTTGCCATTGGTATTGTGGTTGATGATGCGATTGTGGTGGTAGAGGCTGTTCACGCCAAGATGGAGGAAGAGCATGTTACTCCATACAATGCAGTGAGGAAAGTAATGGGTGAAATTGGAGGCGCTATTATTGCCATTACCATGGTGATGGTATCGGTATTCCTGCCGATCTCATTTATGACCGGACCTGTAGGTACCTTCTATCGCCAGTTCTCTATCACCATGGCAAGTGCTATCGTGATTTCGGCTGTGGTAGCCCTCACCCTGACTCCGGTGCTCTGTGCTATGCTTTTGAAGAACAATCATGGCAAGGCTAAAAAGAGAAATCTCCTCACTAAGGCATTAGACGGATTCAACAATGCATTTGATAAGATCACAGGCAGGTACACTGGCCTGTTAAACAAAATTGTCAAGAGAAGAATACTCACATTTGGTATTCTGCTGGCTTTTGGTTTCGGAATCTTCTACGAAAGTGAAATTCTACCTCAGGGGTTTATTCCGAGTGAGGACCAGGGCACGATCTACGCGATTATTCAAACCCCTCCGGGTGCAACACTGGAAAGAACAAATGCTGTTTCCAGAGAGCTCCAAAAGATCTGTGAAGAGATTGATGGAGTAGAATCTGTTTCTTCATTGGCAGGGTATGAAATCATGACGGAAGGTAGAGGTTCGAATGCCGGCACCTGTTTGATTAACCTCAAGCCATGGTCAGAAAGGGACCAATCTGTGAAAGAAATCATGGAAGAGCTTGAGGAAGAGTCGAAAGGCCTTGGAGCGATCATAGAATTCTTTGAACCACCGGCCATTCCGGGTTTCGGTACCTCAGGAGGTTTCTCTATGCGTTTGCTCGATAAGACGACCAATACTGATTATCAGGAGTTCGATAAGATCAATCAGCAGTTTATGGATAACCTGGCCAAGCGTGAAGAACTCACTGGCTTGTTTACCTTCTTTGCTGCCAATTATCCTCAATATGAGCTGATTATTGACAACGAATTGGCTATGCAGAAAGGGGTTTCCATTGGCGATGCTATGGAAAACCTGAACATCCTGATTGGTAGTACCTATGAACAAGGCTTTATACGTTTTGGACGGTTCTTTAAGGTGTATGTGCAATCTGCTCCGGAATTCAGGAAGCTGCCTTCTGATGTATTAAAACTCTTTGTGAGGAATGAAGATGGTGAAATGGTTCCTTATTCTGCCTTCATGAAGTTAGAGAAGAAGCAGGGGCCTAATGAGATTACGCGGTACAATATGTACAACTCAGCCGCTATTCAGGGACTTCCTGCTAAAGGCTATACCACTGGCGATGCCATTAATGCTGTGAAAGAAGTGGCAGCGCAGACCTTGCCTAAGGGTTATGATATCGCCTGGGAAGGTCTGTCATACGATGAAGCAGGTAGGGGCAATGAATCCATTTACGTTTTCATCATTGTTTTGGCTTTTGTGTACCTGGTGCTTGCTGCTCAGTACGAGAGTTTCGTCATCCCTCTGGCTGTAATTTTCTCTTTGCCGATTGGGGTGTTTGGTTCCTTCCTGCTGTTGAAGGGAATGGGACTATCGAATGACATCTATGCTCAGATCGGTCTGATTATGCTGGTAGGTCTATTAGGTAAGAATGCCGTGCTTATAGTAGAGTTTGCAGTTCAGAAACACAGACATGGATTCACTGTATTCCAGGCCGCTATTGAAGGAGCCAAGGTACGTTTCAGACCAATTCTTATGACTTCATTCGCCTTCATTGCAGGGCTGATTCCACTGGTTATTGCCACTGGAGCAGGAGCTATTGGTAACCGCACTATTGGTGCTTCAGCACTGGGAGGTATGTTGTTCGGAACCATTTTCGGGGTGGTGGTAGTGCCCGGTCTCTACTACATATTCGGAACAATAGCCTCCGGTCGTAGCATAATTCAAGATGAAGATGATAATCCGTTAAGCGAAGACTTTGTTCATAATGATTAAGAGAAATATATATAAATGTATAGGAATAGCCTGCTTGACGATAGTCATGTCGAGCTGTGGTGTTCCCGCTTTAGTTGATAAGACAGCTAATACGTCAGTTCCTGAGAGTTTCAACGGCTCTCAGGATACTACGAGTACAGCCAGCATTCAGTGGAAGGAATTTTTCACTGACCCATATTTGGCAGCATTAATTGATACTGCTCTGAATAACAATCAGGAGTTGAATATCATGCTTCAGGAAATCCAGGTTTCCAGAAATGAAGTGAGTGCCAAAACCGGAGAGTATTTACCATCGGTGAATCTGGGTGCGGCAACCGGAGTAGATAAGGTAGGTCGCTATACCAGAAGTGGTGCAGTAGAAAAGAACCTTGAGGTGGCTCCTGGTGAAGAGTTTCCTGAGCCATTGGGCGATTTTATGTTTGGTGCATTTGCCAATTGGGAAGTCGATATCTGGAGAAAACTGAGGACGGCTAAAAAATCGGCCTTAACCCGCTATCTGGCTTCGGTTGAAGGTAGAAACTTTATGGTGACCAACCTGATTGCTGAAATAGCCAATTCCTATTATGAGTTGCTGGCGCTGGACAATCAATTGGATATTGTCAATCAGAACATTGAAATACAGACCAATGCACTGAAGATTGTCAAGTTGCAGAAGCAGGCTGCTAAGGCGACTGAACTGGCTGTAAAAAAGTTTGAAGCTGAAGTTTATAAAACCCGAAGCCTTCAATTCGATATTCAGCAACAGATCACGGAAACTGAAAACCGGATCAATTTCCTGGTAGGTCGTTTCCCTCAGAGAGTTCAGAGAAGTAGTGATGATTTCAGTGATATGGTGCCATCGGCTATTCAGGCAGGTATACCGGCTCAATTATTAGAGCGAAGACCTGATGTGAGACAAGCTGAGTTAGAATTGGCCGCTGCTAAGATGGATATCCAGGTAGCGAAGGCTAACTTCTATCCATCGCTGGGTATTACAGGTGGAGTAGGGCTTAACGCCATCAGCCCGAAACACCTGCTCACATTTCCGGAGTCTGTGCTTTTCAATCTGGCGGGAGACCTAATGTCTCCATTGATCAATAAGAAAGCGATCAAGGCAGAGTATCAAAATGCGAATGCCAAGCAGGTTCAGGCGGTGTTCAATTATGAGCGAACTATACTGAATGCCTACATCGAAGTGGCTAATCAGTTATCGAATATTAATAACCTGGAGCAAAGCTTCAGTTTGAAAGCGCAACAGGTACAGGCGCTTACCGAGTCAATTACTATATCCAACAACCTGTTTAGGTCGGCACGTGCCGATTATATGGAGGTGTTGTTGACTCAGCGAGATGCTCTGGAATCGAAATTCGAGTTGGTAGAAACCAAACTGCGTCAGATGAACGCTGTAGTCAATATTTATCAGGCGCTGGGTGGCGGCTGGAATTGATGAGTAAAAATAGTTAGTAGTCCAATTTTTTGGTTTTGGTTGGATAAAAGCCGTTCCGCTTTCGGGTGGAATGGCTTTTTGGCCTATAGGAGTTACGCGAATAATCTTTGATACCGGGATTCTAAGGTTGAGATATACCTGTTAGTCATATCAGAAGATAGGAATGAGTTTTCAATCCACTGAATAGCTTGATGTTTATTGGACTTCATTCTCTGGAAAACCCCATCAATCTGTTTTGCCGTGAGCCCCATGCCTTTTGCAAAGTTTTCAAAGTTCGCACGACTAATGTTCTTTTTTCGTCCGTCAACAGTCAGTGCCAATTCTTCTGTGTCTTCAGGCAAAAGAATAGAGACATTCAGCATATCATAAGCCGGGGCTAATATCCATCCTGCTGGGCTATTGATCATAGAAAAGTTCTTGAGGTGCATATCATTATTGCCGGTAAGAAAGCAGAAGAGAGTTAATTCAAATAGGAAAACCTTATCTAGGAGCGTATTCTCAGAATACTCATTCAGCGCCTTACCAATTTTTTCCATAGAACCCCTGTACTTATCAAAGGCTTCAGTAATTTGAAACATATCCAGCATGTGTAACTTTTGTCCGCCCTCAGCTCTGTCAACCCTTTTGGTCAAATAGGCTAATTCACCGGAGGAGAGCCTGATTAAACTTGAGGGAACCGTGTTGATTCCAAAGGCTCCTGCTATTCGCATGGTAAGGTGTTCATTTTCAGGCATTTGTCTGAATTCCTTATTGGGAGGTTTGAAAATGTAGTTTCCCCCTAGTGCACCTAGCACAGTCAGCCTTCTCTTAGTGTTTTGTTGGGCTTCTTGTACCAAAGACATAGACAGTTTGGCCTGTACTCCCGGAACGGCAATACTTCGTGCCACAACTTCCTTAGCCAACTCAGCCATTTGATCGAAAGTATATGGAACGATTGGTGCTTCTTTAGAGCCAAAAAAACTCAGACTGCATTTTTCATGGAAGTCAGATTTACCATCTAGTTGCTCGTAGCAGTAAAGACACCTATTGCTCATCCTCGCTTTTACTTATGGGTACAACACTAACGGCTCCTATACAATTTTGACAACAGGCCAGGAGTAGACCCATTCTGTCATTTGTATTTATTTTCCAGTTTTTTGAAGCAATGTCTAGCAACCAGCCTTCGGGAATTAAACCTTCAAAAAATGGAAAAAGACGCTTATCCGTAAAAGGAGCTTCACTTACAGGCATGGTGAAGCAAAGAAAATCGTTAGGATGTTCCTTTATATAGTTTTTGTCGTATTGAAATACGTAGTCACCATCATCTGACTCTGTGATAGTTCCGGCAAACCAGTCCTTATAAAAAACGCTACCTTGTCTCATTGATTAAGTTCCTTTGTTCTGACAGGAGCCAGTTCATGGCCAAACATGTTGAGAACAAGGTTTACTCTATCCATATTCAGGTTCGTTTTGCCTTGTTCAATTTTTCGAATTACTGTCAGAGCAACACCAGCTCTTTCCGCAAATTCCAGTTGAGTCAGATTGGCCTGCTTTCTACGCTCTTTTACAAATTCAGCTAAAACACTCATTATATGCTTTTGAATATAATTCATGTCAAATATATGAAATTATATGCATTTAGATATAATTTATTTTAAATAAGTTAAATTATATGCATTTGCATATAATATGAATAACCAGAATTCTCTAATAAAGAAGAAGAGTGATTGACCAATCAACCAATTACCGATTCACTATTTGACCCTTCCCGGGTTTTCTGAAATAAAACTCTTCCAACTGGCAGATCGGGTTTGTGCCTGGCCATTCTGGAAATGATGGCACACAGCCACCGCCAGGGCATCCGTAGCATCGAGCATTTTGGGGAGTTCCTTTATACTTAACAGGGTTTGTAGCATAGCTGCTACCTGCTCTTTTGAAGCATTACCATTACCGGTAACAGATTGCTTTACCTTCTTGGGAGCATATTCTGTAATAGGAATATCTCTTGCCAGAGCAGCCGACATAGCCACTCCCTGAGCACGACCAAGCTTTAGCATGGACTGTATGTTCTTTCCATAGAAAGGGGCTTCTAATGCCACTTCATCGGGATGAAACTCCTCAATAATTGAGGTAACCCGTTCAAAGATCTTTTTCAGTTTGAGTTCATGACCTGCATACTTTTTCAGGTGAATAACACCAAACTGAAGTAAGCTCAGCTTTTTACCTTCCACCTTCAGGATACCATAACCCATTACGCTGGTTCCCGGGTCAATGCCTAATACAATCTTCTCCTGAATCGTTTTTGCCATGCCTCGGCAATATAATCAATCGTCTTGTTAGCAGTTTTTAAATTGAAGGGGATTCTTCAAATTGCGCTATGTTCATCGCTGCTGCCTTGCTGTTTTGCTATGTTTTGCTACTCTTTTGGTTGATTTTGCGATGGGGGAATCCTTCTCAGGATAGAAAAGGAGAGAAGAGTCATCTGGCGTGTTCAGTTTTAGTGCCTTTCAGAAATGAGGCAGATAACTTGTCAACTCTGGTAGAGTCATTGTCACGGCAAAGCCATTCCGGTTTTGAAGTCCTTTTTATCAATGATCACTCAACCGATGAGGGAGAAACGCTATTGGAGGAGTTGCTCAAAAGGAGCCCGCTAGAGGCCAGCGTCTTAAGCTTATCTGGTACTTCAGGAAAGAAAGCCGCCTTGAACGAAGGTATTCATCAGTCCAGTCATGATATAATTGTCACTACAGATGCAGATTGCACAATGGGTGCGGGTTGGTTAACAGGGTTACTGCTTCCATTTGATGATGAACAGGTACAGATGGTCCTGGGACCAGTTAACCTGAAAGGACAGAGCTTATGGCAAAAGATGCAATCTCTGGAGTTCAGTTCGCTCATGGCAATCACTTCTCTCAGTGCCTCTTTGGGCAAACCTCTGATGGCCAATGGTGCCAATATTGCCTATCGTAAAGCAGCATTCGAGCAGGTCAATGGTTTTCAGGGAATCGATTCGAGCCCATCAGGAGATGACGAACTGCTCATGCACAAAATCATAAGTCATTTTGGAGGAGGGGTGCTATTTAACCGGTCTGGAAATACATTGGTTTCTACCGAAGCCATGCCAACCTGGTCTGAGTTCAGGAACCAACGCATCAGATGGGCAAGTAAGTGGAAGGTAGGAAAAAGGCAGAATACCATGCTCTCAGCCTTGATGGTTTTGCTAATACAATTGAGCCAGTTGTATGTATTAATTCAGGTATTTGTGGAGGAGCGTTTTGCCCTCATGGGAGCTTTGGTTTTAGGACTTAAGTTCATTGCGGAAATCCTTTTGATCCGCCAAATCAGGAAACCGTTCAGCCTCAAAACTCCCATCACTATTTTCCTCCTTTGCTTCATATTATACCCCTTCTATGCCATTTATTTTGGACTTGCCGCTAACTTTAAGAAATTTGATTGGAAGGGCAGACAATATGCCCCGGTAAGTAGATGAGTGACGCGGAATTTGATGTGCTAGATGAGCTTTACTTTGTTCAACCTTTCTCTTATTTAACCGAAGAGTTGGACATGGATGAAGAAGAATTGAAACAGGTACTGTTTAACCTGCTGAAGAAAGGTTATGTGAAGTGCTTTTTCAATATGAATGATGAGGTTTTTGAAGATAAAATGAACTTCGATGCCGATTATCAGAGTTACTACTATCTGGCATCAAAGCAAGGACTTTTGGCGCACAACGGCCGTTGATTATGGAGTTTAATGCATTACAGACAAAATTTTACCAGAAAGAGCTTGAAGTCAATGCCTTGATGGAGATCACCCAGGCGGTGAACAGTAACCTGCCTGAAGAAGACCTCTACAAGATTTTTGAGTTCACGCTGAGGGCAAACCTTCAAATGGAAAAACTCTGTCTCTTTGTGAAAGAGGAAGACTGGGAATGCAAAGTGCAGTTTGGTACCAGCAAAGACTTCAATCAGGTGAGAATGGGCGATGCCTGCCTCAGTACCAGAAAGATCGCTTATATCGATCAGATGAACCTCGATGTAACCTGTTTCGAGGAATTTGAAATCATTATCCCGGTTTTGCATAAAGACAGACTCCTCGCTTTCGTCTTTGTGAAATCTATTGGTGATGAAATCAATGTAGATACCACTTTCATTCAGGCCCTCAGTAATATCATGCTGGTGGCTATTGAGAATAAGCGACTGGCAAGAAAGGAACTGGAGCAACAGGCTATTCAGCGCGATATGGAAATCGCCAAGAATGTACAGAACTACCTGTTTCCAAAAGAACTTCCCAACAATGATAAAATCCACATCGAAGCCTTTTATCAGCCTTGCCGGACGGTGGGAGGAGATTACTACGACTATATCACCCTCGATCATGAAGATCAGTTCGTGGTGTGTATAGCCGATGTATCAGGAAAAGGCATTCCCGCAGCTATTTTAATGTCGAATTTTCAGGCAGTACTGCGTACCATCTCCAGAACCGCAGAGAATCCGGTTCAGGTGGTGAAAGAGCTCAACTATCAGCTATGTATGAATGCGAATAGGGAGAACTTTATAACTTTCTTCCTGGCCGTGTATGATTATAAGAAGAAGAACCTCAGGTATATTAATGCGGGCCATAACCCCCCATTATTAATGAATGGAAAACCCGAAGTCGAAAAGCTGACGGTGGGAACTACAGTCCTGGGCGCATTTGAGCCATTGCCCTTTATTGAGATGGGAACTGTAGAAGACCTGGAAGAATTCTCACTTTTCCTCTTTACCGATGGCCTGACAGAAACCTTCAACAAAGATGAAGAAGAGTTTGGAAGCGAAAGACTGGAAGTGTTTCTGGAAGAAAACTATGGTATGCCACTTCAGGAACTGCATAAGAAACTTCTGGAAGAATTGCATGATTTCTCTGCCGAGAGAAACTTTTCTGATGACCTGACTTTCCTATCTTGTAGAGTCAATAATGCTTCCGTTTAAGACACCATTTATTGCACCTTATGTATATCCCGGTTTACTCTGGAAGGTGAAGACCGTGGAGAAAGTACTCTACCTTACTTTTGATGACGGCCCGATTCCTGAACTGACGGAATGGGTGTTGAGTCAGCTTGAACAACATCAGGCCAAAGCCACTTTCTTCTGTGTTGGTGAAAATATTATTAAGCATCCCCAGATTTATCGGTCAATCCTCAGTGCAGGACATTCCGTGGGTAATCATACACAGCATCACCTGAATGGCAAAAAGACAGAAGCCACTCAATACCTGAGTGATGTTGAAGACTGTGATCAGGTGATGACCAATGCAGGTAGTACTACCAGCCTATTCCGTCCTCCTTACGGTCGGTTGACTAATGTGCAACGAAAGACATTGCTGCAGCAGAAGACGATAGTCATGTGGGACGTGCTGACTCAGGACTATGATCAAAGTATTAATCCTGAACTCATTTTAAAGAAATCCATTGCTGCCACCTCTAAAGGTTCAATTATCGTTTTTCATGATAACCTGAAGGCAGAGCATAATTTAAAGGCTGTACTACCTCAATATTTGCAGCATTTTTCATCTTTAGGTTATCGTTTCGATGCCCTATGATGATTTTAATCTACATCATTGCGTCCGTTTATATCGCCATCTTTCTCTTTGAACTGATCCTGATAGGGCGCTTCAGAGTAACGCAGTTTTCCCATTCTGTCGAACCTGCAGACTGGCCCAAAGCTACACTGCTTGTATGTGCGCGAAACGAAGAACACAATCTTCCGAGGTGTATTGAATCCCTGATTGCGCTGGATTACCCAAAGGACAAGCTTCTGATACTGATTGGCGATGACAACTCGGAAGATGCTACCTGGTCAGTGATTGAGCAGTTCCAATCGTCTCATCCCTATATAAAAGGAGTGAAGATTCAGCATGAGCAGGAGGGGCTGATTGCCAAGGGCAATGTTTTGAATCAGTTGATCGATTGTTCCACAGATGAATATCAGGTCATCATTGATGCTGATATGGAAGTAACCAATCACTGGTTAAAGTCAATGATTCTGGGACTTCAGGAATCGGCAATGGTGAGTGGCTATACCCAAATTGCTCAAGGTGGCAGATATAGTCATCTGCAGTTTTTCGATTGGCGCATTGTATTGCACACCATGAAGGCCATGGCCGATACTTTTCGACCCATTTCTATTCTGGGTAATAATATGGGCTTCAGGAAGTCGGCTTATGATCAGGTAGGAGGTTTCAGAGCACTGGGGCCCACTGATGTGGAGGACCTTGGGCTTCTACAGCGATTTCAAAAGGCAGGACTCAAGACCAGTCAACTGGTGGTGAGTAAAGGAATGGCATACACACAGCCACAACAGACTTTTTCAGAGATGATTACACAGCGATGCCGGTGGATGAATGGAGTATTTACCCATCATTGGGTCTTAGGTATTCCAGCTCTTTTTGCCCGGCTTTGGATAGTGTTTGCTATAGTGGCTTACTTTTTTCACCCGGGCCTTTGTGCAGGGATTGTTCTCTATGGATGGTTAATTAACCTTTTCAAATACCTTCAGGTCGGAATGAAGACCAAAACCGGTCTTAAAACAATTCTGCTTGAACCGTTTTTTATCAGCCTTTTGGATACTTTTGCGTTGCTGAGAATAATATTCAAAGGTAAAGTAAGCTGGAAAGGAAGAAGATACTGAAATGATTGAAACCCACGCTCATATTTATGCCGAACAATTCAAGGAAGATATTGGTCATGTGATCGAACGGTCGCAGGAAGCCGGGATTGAAAAAATCATCATGCCGAACATCGACCATACTTCTATCGATGCGATGATGGAGCTGGAAGAAGAGTATCCTGACTACTGTATAGCTACTATGGGCCTGCATCCCTGCTCTGTTAAGAAAGACTTTGAGAAAGAACTCTATATAGTAGAGGAGTGGCTGAACAAAAGAGAGTTTACAGCCATCGGTGAAATGGGTACTGATCTTTATTGGGATACTACATTTGAAGAGCAGCAGATTGAGGCCTTTAAAATACAGGCGGAATGGGCTGCCAAATTAGGGAAACCCATTATCATACATTGCAGAGAGTCACTGGATCTAACCATTGATCTGGTCTCTAAGATTAAGACCGATCAGCTTTCGGGTGTATTTCATTGCTTTAATGGTACGGTAGAACAAGCCAATCGAATTATTGAGTTGGGCTTTTACCTCGGACTGGGGGGAGTCACCACTTTTAAAAATGCGGGTATGGATAAGGTAATTCCAGAGCTTGATGAAGACTGGTTGGTATTGGAGACGGATAGTCCTTATCTGGCACCAACCCCGAACAGAGGTAAGCGTAATGAACCTGCCTACCTGGAACTGATAGCCCAGAAGATTGCCGATTATAGAGAGATGTCCCTGGTAGATCTGAAGGCACAGACTACCCGAAATGCACGAAAACTATTTCAACTGAATGATTGAGGTAAAGACCATAGAGCACTTTGATTTTGCTGAAAAGGCTAAGGCCAGAGTCCTGATTATTTACACAGGAGGAACTCTGGGCATGGACTTCAATGAAAATGGTGCCCTTGCACCTTGCTCTTTCGATAGGATATTGAACAGAGTACCGGTCATTAAAGAGCTACAGGTCAATCTATCTGTGGTCAGCTTTAATGAGCCAATCGACTCATCGAATGTGCACATAGAGCACTGGCAGTTATTGGCCTCTTTGATTTATGAGCACTATGATCAATACAATGGTTTCCTTATTCTCCACGGAACGGATACCATGGCTTACTCTGCCTCGGCATTAAGCTTTATGCTGGAAGGCGTAAACAAGCCTGTTATTTTCACCGGAGCTCAGTTGCCTATAGCCTCACCCAGGTCCGATGCTACTGAAAACCTGGTGACTTCGCTGGAGATTGCCGCAGATCATAAAGACGGGCGACCGATCATCACAGAGGTATGTATTTTCTTTAACCATGTTTTACTGAGAGGGAACAGGGCTAAGAAAGTTGAAAGTCAGCACTTCGATGCTTTTGAATCAGAGAACTATCCCATTCTGGCCGAAGCCGGTATATCTATAGACTATCACTGGTCTTACCTGAAGCCTTACGCTGAAGATTTTGTACAGGTACATGCCGCCATGGATAACAATATTGCAGTGCTTAAGCTATTTCCAGGCCTAAACCAGACCACGGCTTCAGCAGTTCTTTTGTCAGATTCAGTAAAGGGGATTATCCTTGAAAGCTATGGGTCTGGTAATGTTCCTCATGAAAAATGGTTCCTGGACCTGCTTAGGGAAAGCATTGATAAGGGCAAGCTGATATTGAATGTTTCGCAGTGCAATGGGGGCAGGGTATTACATGGTAAGTACGAGACCAGCAGTGAGTTAGATAGAATTGGAGTGGTAAGCGGACATGACTTAACCTTTGAAGCTGCCACAGCCAAGATGATGTTTGTACTGGCTAATCTCGATAATATGAGGGATGCAAAAAAATGCCTGAGAACTTCAATAAGGGGCGAAATGAACTGATTTTTTGTGACTTACAAAAACAAAAATCAGCTTGCATAGTGATATAATTATTGATTTATTTGTTGCCCTGCGAGAAGCGCGACAACGAAAGGGAGAGGTGTCCGAGTGGTTGAAGGAGCACGCCTGGAAAGTGTGTATACCTCTAAAGGGTATCGAGGGTTCGAATCCCTCTCTCTCCGCAAGAGAAGTAGAATTGTTGGATTAAGATATGGAAACGATATTTTTCAAAGCCTTTCTTCTTCTATCAACTAAATCTTTAAGTATAATTTCTTTTAACAATAATTATTAATAATTTAGAAACCGTTTTAACCTTTATTAATCAAAACTAGACTATGAAAAAGTTATTCTCTTTACTGATGATCCTAGGGATTTTCGCCTTCGGATTTAATGCAGTTGCGCAAGATGGTCAAGATACGACTAGTACTGAGACAGCTGTTGAGGACACTTATCCAGAAACTCCCGATTATTCTGACGAAGTAGACGAAGAAGAAGCTGCTTCTTTCGATCAGATCATCAAAGAAAAATTCATCGAAGGTGATCCTACCTTTATGTCACCAGTACTTATCTGTTTGATTCTTGGTTTGGCTATCGCTATCGAAAGAATCATCAGCTTAAACCTTTCTACTACTAACACTGCTAAACTTTTGAGCAAAGTTGAGGACGCTCTTGAGTCAGGAGGAGTTGAAGCTGCTAAAGAGGTAACTAAAAGCACCAGAGGCCCTGTAGCATCAATCTTTACGCAAGGTTTGATGAGAATGTCAGAAGGCATTGAAATGGTTGAGAAATCAGTTATTGCTTACGGTTCAGTAGAAATGGGTAGACTGGAAAGAGGTCTTGTATGGATTTCACTATTCATCTCATTGGCTCCGATGCTTGGTTTCATGGGTACTGTAATTGGTATGATTGGTGCATTCGATGCTATCGAAGCTGCCGGTGATATCTCTCCTTCACTCGTTGCGGGTGGTATTAAAGTAGCCCTTTTGACTACAGTAGGTGGTCTTATTGTTGCGATTATTCTTCAGTTGTTCTACAACTACTGTGTGTCTAAAATCGATTCAATTGTAAACTCAATGGAAGATGCTTCTATCTCTTTGGTAGATATTTTGGTGAAGCACAACCTTTCAAAATAATTTCCACTCTAAAAGACATTTAATATGGATCAGGAACAGTGGGTAGATATAGGGCTTTACGCCTCATACATTCTGCTAGGCGTAGCGGCAGTAGCTGCTATTGTAATGAACTTGGTGAACTCTTTCGGGAACCCTAAGTCATTACTGAAAAGCGGAATCGGTGTAGTCCTTCTTGCATTGATTTTCTTCATTGGATACTCTATGGCTCCTGCCGAGTTCGGTGCTTCAACAGCCCGTGCTATGGAAGCAGCTAACATGGATCCTACCAGTGATAGTGCGGTAACTGCTTACAAATTAGTAGGTGGTGCAATGACAACTACTTTGGCACTTATTGTAATTGCCGTAGTTGGTCTAATTTATTCATCAGTAGCAAGAATTGTAAGATAAAATTATGGCTAGAAGTAAAAACAAAGGAAGTCAGGAAGTGAATGCGGGCTCAATGGCCGATATCGCATTCCTACTCCTAATCTTCTTCCTTGTGACTACGCAAATTGCCACTAACAAAGGTTTGACGCTGCTTCTTCCTCCGAAGAATGAGGATGATGAGCCGCTGGAAATCAAACAAAATCAGAAAAACGTTTTCAAAATTCAGATTAATTCTGCCGACAGACTGTTGGTTGAAGATGAGCCATTAGACGATGTTGGTCTAATTGGTGATATGGTTTATGATTTTGTATTGAATTTCGGTAGCCCTAGCAGCACCAAAAAAGGAAATGATGAAGTAAGTGATCAGGATGTGTATAATTCATTACCTCCAACTATGAAATCTTACATCACCAGAAACCTCGGAAAAGATGATTCATCAGATGGACCGGGAGCAGCGATCGTTTCCTTGAAGGCTGACCGTGGTAGTAGTTACGAGATTTTCATTCAGATATTAGATCAGCTGAATGCTGCGTACAATAGAATTTATGGTGAAAGAGTAGGTTTAACCGATGAGGAATTCAGAAAGCTGAACCGAAATGACCCGAAAGAAAAGGAATTGTACGATCGTGCCAGGGTAGGTATCCCTAAGGCGATTTCAATTGCAGAACCATCATCACAAGGAGGTTAATATGTCAAAGTTTAAGAAGAAAAGTGAATCAAGTCAGGATATCCCGACCGCTGCTTTGCCCGATATTATCTTTATGCTTCTGTTCTTCTTCATGGTAACTACCGTATTGAGAGAAACAGAGATTAAAGTAGAGCAAAGGATTCCAAGAGCGGAGCAATTGGTGAAGCTTGAAAAGAAAAAACTTGTGACTTACCTCTATGTTGGTAAGCCTAAAGATCAGTCTATGGGTACTGAGCCATTGATTCAGGCCAACGATGCATTCATTGACATCGGAGGTATTGTTCAGTGGATCAACCAGGAGAAATCTAAACTTAGTGAAGCGGAAAGAGATCAGATCACCGTTTCAATGAAGGTTGACAATGAAACCAAAATGGGTATCATTGTAGATATTCAAACTGAGTTGAGAGATGCAAATGCTCGTAAGATCATGTATGCAACTCCACAAAAAACAGAAAACAACTAAGCGAATAACTTACTATTTGTTAAAGAGAGACTGTTTATTCAGTCTCTTTTTTTTTGCCTAATTTTCTAATTATGAAACAGTCCATTCCACTGAATGATAAACGTACCACCAATGGTTGGTGCATGTATGACTGGGCTAACTCAGTTTATTCCCTGACCATTACCACAGCGGTTTTTCCTATCTATTATGAGGCTGTCACCAAACAGGCCGATGGAAGTAATATTGTCAGCTTTCTCAGCTTTCAATTGCCGAATACAGTACTCTATTCCTATGCCTTAAGTGCCTCATTTCTTGTCACCGCTTTGCTCATTCCGCTGCTTTCAGGTATAGCAGATTACTCAGGCAGGAAGAAGTCTTTCTTACGCATCTTTGCCTACTTTGGAGCCCTGGCCTGTGCCGGTATGTTCTGGTTTACCGGAGACAATGTGGAATTCGGAATATTGATGGCTGTGTTGGCCAGTATTGGTTACTCTGGTAGTTTGGTCTTTTATGATGCCTTCCTGCCCGAGATTGCCACCGAAGACCTGTTCGACCGATTAAGTGCGAAGGGCTATTCATTAGGCTATATCGGGAGTGTAATCCTGTTGATCATTAACCTGGTGGTGATTCAGATGCCGGAGGTCTTTGGACTACCAGACAATACTTTACCCTCCAGAATAGCCTTTCTTACCGTGGCTATATGGTGGATAGCCTTTGCTTCTTATGCGCTTAACAGATTGCCTTCAAACCCTTATGGAAAGAAAGCACAGGGGAGTTGGTTGATGAACGGATATACTGAGCTCAAGAAGGTATATGGAGAAATCAGAAAACTACCCCAAATGCAGAAATTTGTACTGGGTTTCTTTTTCTATAATGCAGGGGTTCAGGCGGTTATGTATCTGGCTTCACTGTTCGGGGCTGCTGAATTAAAAATGGAGACTGGGGAGTTAATCATGACAGTGCTGATCATCCAATTGGTAGCGATTGCCGGAGCCTATGGTTTTGCACATCTTTCAAAACTCAGAGGTAATATCTATTCCCTGGTATGCATGATCCTGATTTGGATAGCAGTCTGCATCCTGGCTTTCTTTGTGAGTTCCAGTTACCAGTTCTTTGGCCTAGCCTTTCTGGTAGGTTTAATTATGGGGGGAATTCAGGCACTGTCCAGGGCAACCTTCTCCAAACTTATTCCCGAAAACACTACTAACCATGCCTCTTATTTTAGCTTCTACGATGTCACCTTTAATGTGTCTATTGTTTTTGGTACACTGGCCTATGGACTCATCGAACACCTAACCGGAAGTATGAGGTACAGTGCACTAGGCTTGTCTGTTTTCTTTATACTCGGCTACCTGCTGGTTCGTCAGACCAAAATGAGTGTCAGGGAAGGCTGACTACTTCCATACATCTGAATCGCAAACGTTTGCAATGTAGAAAAGCCTTTCTGAGCATCCGTTGGTAGAGAATAATCCCTAAGATTGGTTAATAGTTCTTACAAATATTTACTGTTAACTAACTGATTATGAAAAAAATACTATCAACCATTCTTGCATCAGCGCTTGTTTTGGGTATTACTTCCTGCGGTGATGATTCAGGTGAAGATCCCATTGCATTGACTATTACTGCTCCCACAGCGGTGTCTTTAGGAGCTGGATTTGAGCAAACGATTTCCGTAGATGCAGCCGGTTCAGGCCTGGCTTCTGCCAGCATTCAGATAACCCAGGGTTCAACCACAGTGGTTACTGATGAAATGACTTTATCAGGTGATGAAGCTGACCTTGACTTCAGCTTTACCATCAATGCTACAGGCGACTACGATGTAACCTTAACTGTAACCGATGGATCAGGTGCTTCTCAGACAGCTGATCTGGTTCTGACAATTGCCTGTAAGCCAAGTCCGGCTTTTGTTGATGATACCAAAGTATCACTTGTTGCAGAAGCACCGGATTTTACCACCGGTAACATGGGATTAGTTGGAGACCTTACCCAATGGGCCGATGGTGCTGATATTGCAATGACTAAGATTGGTGCTTCGGATTGCTACTGTGCTCTTCTTGAGCCAGCTGATATTGCTACTGGTGGATTCAAGTTCAGACTGGACGGTACCTGGGATAAGGTTGAAAAAGATAGTGGCTGTGGTGAGATTGATAACAGAACAGCAAGTTCAGCGGCAGCTTCAGATACTGTATCTGTTGCTATTGCAGAATGGAGAAACAGCGACCAGTTCGGTGGTGGCTGTGGAAACTAATATTGAGTAAACAGTTTTCGGAGGAGGTCTCAAAAGCATTGAAAAGGGGAATACCCTTCGCTTTTGAGACAGCCTCTTTCCCCATTAATAACCACCAGACCTATGATCAGATTTTTCCTACTTTCTCTATTTATTCTCAGCGTTTCACTGGCCAGTGCACAGATTGTGACTATCGACCCGGCTTCGGCTACAGGCGATGATGAGATTACCATTTACTACGATGCTTCTCAAGGCACAGGAGGCTTAGTTGGTGCCACCAAAGTGTATATGCACTCCGGAGTAGTAACCGATTCTCCCTCAGGAACAGACTGGCAAAATGTAATAGGAAACTGGGGAGCTGATGATGGAGTAGGTTTGATGACCAAGGTCGATGGTGAAGATGATTTGTGGGAAATAACCATCGGTAAGCCACGTGACTATTATGGCGTTTCCGCCAATACTCCGATCTTCAGACTATCGATGGTTTTTAGAAATGCCGATGGTTCGGCTGAGGGCAAAGGAACACCCGGCAACTTCTCCGGTGGCTTTGTGGCTTCCAACGGAGATATTTATATCGATCTGGTCGTTGACAATTTCGTCACTATCCAGCAGCCAACTGAAGAGACTATTTTTCTGGGCAATGGTGAAACCATTAATATATCTGCCCAGGCCTCCTCATCCGTAACCGCAATGTCTATTCTTATTGATGAGGGAAATGGTTTTGTTGAGAAGCAATCAGTGACTTCCGGCACTACCATCAACTTTGAATTCGACCCGGCACAAAGCTTTAACGGAAGTCTTAAAGTTACTGCTACCATCAATGGAGAAGAGGTGAGTGATGAACAGAGCCTCAATGTGGTACTTACCGGAGAAACACAGGTACTAGCTCTTCCCGCGGGGCTTAAGAAGGGAATAAATTACCATACCGATCAGACAAAGGTGAGTCTGGTATTGGAGGCTCCGGGGAAAGAGTTTGTCTTTGTAGTGGGTGACTTCACCAACTGGGAAGTGGATGCAAATTATCTGATGAACAAGACCCCTGATGGAGAACTTTTCTGGATTGAAATTACTGGTCTGACAGCACAACAGGAATATGTTTTTCAATACTGGGTAGACGGTACAATTACCGTTGGCGATCCTTATGCCGATAAGGTAGCTGATCCCTGGAACGATCAATACATTCCTCAGTCGGTGCATGGAGCCATTCCACAATATGATAAAACCGATTATGCCATTGCCACCACGTTGCAAACCGGACAAGCTGAATTTCAGTGGAATGCTTCAGAAGACAGCTGGGAGAGACCTGCAAAAGAGGAGCTGGTTGTTTATGAATTGCTGGTAAGAGACTTTATCGGTACACATGATTACAAAGACCTTATCGACACGCTCGATTATATCCAGAACCTGGGTGTTAATGCCATCGAATTGATGCCCGTCATGGAATTTGAGGGCAATGAATCATGGGGTTATAACCCTATGTATTTCTTCGCTCCCGACAAGTACTATGGTACCAAAGATGACCTGAAAAACTTTATCCAGGCCTGTCACGAAAGAGGGATTGCTGTAATCCTCGACATGGTTTTAAACCATGCTTTTGGTCTGAACCCGATGGTGAGGATGTATTGGGATGCTGCGGCTAATAAACCTGCAGCGAATTCACCATGGTTTAATACAGATGCTACCCACCCCTTCAATGTGGGCTACGATTTTAACCATGAAAGCACATACACACAGAACTTTGTTGATTCAGTAAACAGATACTGGATTGAAGAATATCATTTTGACGGTTATCGCTTCGATTTATCCAAAGGGTTTACCCAGAGGAATACACCTAATGACGTTTCTGCCTGGTCTTCTCGGGATGATTCAAGAATTGCTTTACTCACCAGGATGGCAAATAAAATCTGGGAGGTCGATCAAAATGCCTATGTCATACTGGAGCACTTTGCTGATGGGTCGGAAGAGACTGCCCTGGCGGCTGAAGGTATGTTGTTGTGGCGCAATATGGGCTATGCCTACCATCAGGCTTTAGGAGGTGAAACCAATGAGTCCTTTACCGGGGCCACTGCCGAATCACATGTTTCTTATATGGAAAGCCATGATGAGCAAAGACAACTGTACGAAGTCTTTAACAATGGACTCAGTAATGGTAGCTACAACACAAGAGATACGACACTGGCCATTGAAAGATTAAAGACCAATGCCGCTTTCTTCTTCAGCCTTCCCGGTCCTAAGATGCTGTGGCAATTCGGTGAATTGGGCTATGATATAGATATCGACTTTAATGGTCGCGTTGGTAACAAGCCTTTACCCTGGGGGAATGAAGGTCTGGGTTATTATGAGGATGAACTGAGGCAATATCTTTATGATGCCTTCTCAGCGGTCATCAGCTTAAGAACTCAGTTAAACGAGCAGACCAATATCAACTATACCTATGACTTTAGCGGAGATGGCAGGTCAATCATTATCGACTCTGATGGGTTGGATGCCGTCATCATCGGTAATTTTGGACTGGAAAGCACTGCTGTCGATTATCAATTTACGGAGACAGGTAATTGGTATGATTACTTTGAGGGTGATGCACTTGATGTTACCTCATTATCGGCCAGTACCACTTTGGAATCAGGTTATTTTAAAATCTATACCAATCAGCAAATATCTAATGGCTTCAATGAAGTGGTGGAAGCTTATCAGATTCCGGTAACCATCGATCCCGCTGAGTTTGGTTCTGACACGGAGATCACCATTACCTTCGATGCTACGAAGGCCAACCCTGATGGTACCAACGGACTTGTAGGAGCAGATAAAGTTTACATGCATGCAGGAATAGTTTATGACGATTTCAGCGGCACCAACCTTGAAAATATCGTGGGTAATTTAACAGACGATGGTGTTGGCCTGATGACAAGAGTATCAGGAGAGACAGATCAGTGGGAAATGACTATTACCCCATCGACTTATTTCAATATCACCAATGGAGAGCCTACCCGAATAGGTATGTACTTCAGAGATGCTGATAATACCAATTTGGGTAAAGGCTTCAGAGGCAGTGTAATCTATATGAATATGGAGTTGAACGGAGATTTGATAAGCGTTTCTCCGGCCAGCTTTGATCAGGATACTCAGATTACCATCACCTTCGATGCCAGACAGGGAGACAGGGGATTGCAGGGAGCCACAACCGTTTATATGCATTCAGGGGTAGTAACAGATTCAGAAACTGGAACGGACTGGCAAAATGTAGTTGGTAACTGGGGTCAGAACGATGGAGTAGGTCAAATGACCCAATCTCCGGATAATGCCAATCAGTGGACCATCACATTAACCCCTTCTGACTATTATAACCTTGATCAGGTAACAGCAGCCTATCGTTTGGCAATGGTCTTCAGAAATGCAAATGGTAGCCAGAAAGGTGCAGGAATTGAAGGGACTTATGAGTGGGGAGAGGTTACGGACAACGGAGATATATTCTTCAATTTCCCTCTGATCAAAACGGTTCAGTCTATTGATGACGAACTCCCGGGCTTTTCTTACTATCCCAACCCAACCCAAAATCTGATTCAGTTTTCGGGAGAAATACCTGGCAGACTTAAGTCACTGAATGTTCATGATCTTAGTGGTCAGGTTGTCTATCAGAGGAGCATCAGTGATAATCGTTTGGAGCCGATTGATCTTTCAGGAGTAGACTCAGGCCTTTACCTCATTCGTGTTGTCACAGAGACCAAAAATTACACCTTCAAGGTATTGGTAAGGAAATAAAAAAGACTGATTCAGGAAGCGAGAGTCTATTACTGAATACAATTCAGTAAACCCGGGTGCTTTTTGAATCAGTCCTTTGTTAATGCAAAGATCTTACTCGAAGCGCATATGCTTCACAGAATCTCCGGAGTCACGGAGTTCTCTCAAGGCATCGATACCTATGTTCAGGTGAGCTGTTACATAGTCTGAAGAGACCTTTTTGTCGCTTTCCTCTGTTTTTACCCCTTCAGGAATCATTGGGTTATCCGAAACCAGAAGAAGAGCTCCCCTTGGAATTTCATTAACAAAGCCTACCGTGAAAAGCGTAGCAGTTTCCATATCAATGGCCATCGCTCTGATTTTTCTAAGGTACTTTTTAAAAGCTTTGTCGTGTTCCCAAACCCTTCGATTAGTGGTATAACAAGTGCCGGTCCAGTAATCCATTTCATGTTTTTTGATCATGGATGAGACAGAACGCTGAAGACGGAATGAGGGTAATGCCGGTATTTCGGCTGGCATATACTCATTACTGGTACCCTCACCTCTAATGGCAGCAATAGGGAGAATTAAATCACCCAGCTGAGTCTTCTTTTTCAATCCACCACACTTACCCAGGAATAAGACTGCTTTCGGATGAATGCTTGACAAGAGGTCCATGATGGTTGCCGCCATTGCACTACCCATACCAAAGTTGATGATGGTGATGTTTTCGGCCGTGGCGCTTTGCATGGGCTTATCTTCGCCCTGCACTTCCACACCGAACTGGTCGGCAAACATATGAATGTAAGAGATAAAGTTGGTGAGCAGAATGTATTCACCGAAGTCTTCCAAAGGCACGCCCGTATATCGGGGTAGCCAGTTTTCAACGATTTCTTGCTTGTTTTTCATCAAATAATGTTAGGTCTAATTAGATTTGCCTGATGCTGAAACTCAACCTGCCGACATATCAATACCGACTTGAGAATAGAGGCGGCAAGTTATTCATTTTCGATCCCATTAGAAAGAAGTTCATTCAATTGACACCCGAAGAATGGGTACGTCAGCATATTCTGAATCACCTGATTCAAAACCTGGGATATCCCGCTTCACGCACCAGAGTGGAGTCCGGTTTAAAGTATAATGAGCTGCAAAAGAGGAGCGATATTCTGATTTATAACCAGCAGCTAAAGCCTTTGGTCTTGGTGGAATGTAAAGCTCCATCGGTGAGCCTGGGTGAAGGTGTAATAGAACAGATTGGAGCTTACAATAAGATTTGCCAGGCACCATTAATTGTTATCACCAATGGGGTGAAAACTTTCGCAGGTATTTGCAGGGAAGGCCAGTCATTAGAGATGCTTCAGCAAATTCCTGACTATCAGCTATTGAAAGAAATGTAGAGAAGTATTAATTTTCTACATGAGTATGATTAAAAAGTTGGGTTTCCTGACAGCCTTTGTCATTCCGGCCTTAACCATTGCTGGATTCTACCTGGGGGGCTATTGGAATTACCTGACTGTTCTATTCGTATTCGTCATCATTCCCCTGGCCGACTTTCTGATAGGAGAGGATCCTGAAAACCTTTCAGCAGATGAGAGCCGAAAAATTGCAGAACAGTTTTACTATCGATTCATCACCTTTATCTGGACTTACTTCCAGTTTGGCTTTTTACTTTGGGGTGTCTGGGTAATAAGCACCGTATCACTTGATTTATCAGAGTGGATTGGCTTTACCATAAGCTTCGCCTTAGTCACTGGTGGAATCGGTATTACTGTGGCGCATGAACTGGGACATAAGAAATCCAGACTGGAGAGGTTCTATGCCAAGGTGTTGTTGATGACGGTTACCTACATGCATTTTTACATCGAGCATAACAGGGGGCATCACGTTTATGTAGCCACACCTCGTGACCCGGCTACCAGCCGAAAGAATGAGGCATTTCCTGTCTTCTGGTTGAGGTCGGTCTTTGGGAGTTATAGCAGTGCCTGGAAGCTGGAAAATGAGCGAATGAAGAAAAAGGGACTGGGCGTCTGGAGTTTCAGGAATAATATGATCTGGTTCACTTTACTGCCTTTCCTGTTTTGTGCGCTGCTCACACTGGCCATCTTTATGATTAATGGCATTTGGGTATGGCAGGTGCCTGTATTTTTCCTGATTCAAAGCATACTGGCTTTTACTTTACTGGAGCTGGTGAATTACATAGAGCATTATGGTATTGTCCGTAAGGAAGTATCTCCCGGTCAATACGAAAGGGTTAACCCAATGCACTCCTGGAATTCCAATCACAGGCTAAGTAACTTCTTTTTGTTTCAGTTGCAGCGTCATTCAGATCATCATGCCAATGCTATTAAGCGCTATCAGGTATTGAAGCATTACGATGAGTCGCCACAATTACCTTCAGGCTATCCGGCCATGATTTTACTGGCGGCTATACCTCCTTTATGGTTCAAATGGATGAATCCAAGATTAGCCGATTGGGAACAAAAGGTGTACTTTAATCAATAGCTAGTGGTAATGGGGAATATTCTCCCCCAGAATAATATTTCTTTCTACTAATAAATAATTGCCCTGCTGCTTCGGGCTCACAATGCCATTACCTCCCCGGTTGCTCATGTTATTGCGGATTTTGGTGGTCAATAGTGGATCTTCTTCAAAATGAACTGAATCGATCCAGTACTCCTTTTTACCGGGCTCTTTTATTGTCATGTGAATATGAGCAGGATCTGTTCTACTTGGATAACTGGCCGGTTGAAAAGTATAGAAAGTGTATCGCCCATTTTGGTCAGTGATTGCCCAACCTCTGATATAACCATGTCTTCGAGCCCAGCCACGTTCATTCCCCTGAGTTGGATAGATACCCTCACGGTTGGTGTGATAGACGTAGATAATTACCCCTTCAGCCGGTGTTTGACCATCACTTTCGAATACGGTTCCTGAAAGCACAAGCTTAGGTTCGTTTTTCTGAAAGTCTGGAAGGGTGTCGGTTGACTGAAGTGGTTGATCGCCATATTCGAGTAAGGCTTCACAACCCTCGCATCGGCCTCCAAGCGTTTGTGTATGGCCAATGAAGCAGGTTAACATCAGGCTGATAAAACAGGTAAATTTTCTCATACTCCTGTTTACGTGTAGGGCTTGTACAGGCTTTTGGTCTTCGACAGAAACCAAGTGAATTGGGATAAAGAAGGGGTTTAAGCCATTGGAAGTAAGTGACTTAATGAACCAGTTCTTTAATTTTCTCAAGGACTACCTCCATGCGTTCATCATTAGGCAGATCTCCGATTTCGATGTGTTTGCAGCTAAGTGATTTTGCCCAGCTGAGGTGTAAGCCTATATTTCTGCCACTGAAAAGAGGGTCGTCATAGTTTCTGGCCCATTCCAGAAATTCCTGTGATTTGGCCTGCATTTCCGGATCTTTGAGCAGGCTGTCACCATATCGCTCAAGCTCTCGTTTCTTGAGTCGGTTCATTCTCACGTTTTGGGGTAGTCTCAGCAGTACTGCCAGATCGAAGGCTGAACTCCAGTATTCACCCCAGCTTACCAATGATCCGCTAACAATGGCATTGTCTACTGCATTTAAGGCTCTCTTGAGATTGTCAATTCTCTGGCTTCGGGCAATTTTAATCTGATAGGGAACCTGAGTTTTTACCCAATAGAAATCATCCACATCGAAATGCGTGTAGCCCAGTTGTTCAGCCAGACTGGCAGCCAAAGTTGTTGTTCCTGCTCCGGAACCTCCAAAAATGATGATTTTCAAACCGCTAAGGAATAATCTAGTGCATCAGGTCTGGATAGACGTTGCCTGATGGCATTCTAAATAAGTAGTGCGGATAGAATGTCTACCTGTTCCTTGTCGAGAGGACAATGTTGATATTAATGTTTCAAGTCTAATACTTTTTGCATGAGATAAAAAGGCATATTGGATCAATTTCAGCTTTTGTAGGACCTTCTGCCTGTCAAAAGCAATTAAGTGTTTTTGAAATGACCCGATGGCTTATTGAACCAATTTGATTTCACTTCTCTCCGATATCCCATTTTCATCAAAGGCTTCTACCTGAAAATAGTAAGCATTGTCTGTATTGAGTGCTCTGAGTTCATAACCGGGTTCTCCATACATGAGAGCAGAAAGGTTGAGTTTATCTTTATCGACTCCCCAATAGATGACATAACCAGTAGCGCCTTCAACAGGTGACCAACTGAGGTCTGCATTTCTACGGTCTTGTTGCCTTTTCACCGTGAAGTTTTCCGGTGTTTCGGGAAGTGCTTCTTTACCATTACCGAAAACCCTGAATTCTGAGATAGACAGGTACTGGTTTGTACAATACACATGGTTATACCTCACATACCTAGCTTCAACCGGATTGTCCAGTTCAATGTAACCATGAGGCATATCTCTCTGATTGTTGGAATAGTCGGCAATGGTTTGCCACTTTTCACCATCTACCGAAGCTTCTAAAACGAATTGCTGTCTCAGACTGTCAGGTCGGCCAAAGATGGTGCTGTTAAAATCCTGAAAGTTGATTTGAATCGCTTTCACGTCCATTATCTTTTCCATGTCTATTGATACATAGATAGAATCATCGTTGGCCTCAGAAACCCAATAGGAGCGAATCTCTTCATCATTGATACGTTCAATGCTGAAGTCCCGGATTTGCTCCTGCATGTAGCCTGATTCACTTTCATCCACCACATTAATATCTTTATTCACCAGTCCGGAGTTGGTCGTTACAGGCTTATTATAGCTCAATAACATCCATCCGGTAAAGCGTTCTTTGTGACTGTCCACTTCGGTATCAGGCAGATAATGTGGGTAATCGCCATAAGCTGTATTGACATACATCTGGCCATTATCTTCAAAGCCTGCCGGGTACATCCCTATGCGTCTCTCAAACTTAAAGTTGACCGAAATGGCCATGGTGGCATAATGCCAGTAGTTACCATTGTTGTCTTTTACAGTACTGCCATGACCTGAGCCTTTGAGAAAGCCACCTGGTTTATAGGAAATGGGGTTATAGTCGGCATATTCAAAAGGACCCAGGGGGCTCTTGCTGGTATAGACTCCGTCAGCATAAACATTCCATTGTGTGCCCGGAGCACCGTATTCCAGGTAGTAAGTATCTCCATGCTTCACCATCCATGGGCCTTCAATGTATGGCTTGATATCCGATTTATGATCTTGCCCAAATCGTTCCCAGCCATGTTTTTCAGGGTGAAGCTGAAGCAGGTCTACCTGCTCACCTATGGGTACGTAGTAATTGTCAGGGTCCAACTCAATACCATGAATAGGGAAGGTGTTGGATGATTCTTCATAGAGGTAGACTTTGCCATCATCGTCTACAAAAAGCATGGGGTCTTGCGTGCCATTAGGCATGTTAATGACTGCGAAGTTGGTTGTCCAGTCTCCAAGGTCAGGATTATCCGTTTCAATCACAGCACCTCTGCCTGATGGATCTCCCAATACAATGATTTTATCATCCTTTACAGCGGCTGCAGGGGCATTGCTTCCATTGAAATACCAGCTTCGAGGTCTGATGAAAGTCCAGTTACTCATGTCATCAGATGTCCAGTAGCCATGAGATCTGGTTACAAACATGTAATACTTGCCCTTGAAGTTAACTATGGCCGGATCGGCTCCGGAACGGTAAGAGACATTGTTGTTGGCCCGGTAATGCGACATGTAGGAATAGTCGATGTCAATAGGATTACAATAGGTCTTATAGTCTCTGAGCTCAGCAGTATTTGTGGCCTTTGTTGTCGACTTATCTTCTTGTGGTCCTGAGCAGGCTAATACGAGCAGGAGAGTTAAGAAGGAGAGGTGCTTTATGTTTTTCATGATCTTTGCTTTTTAGATGAATCCTCTCTCTGATAGGAGAGGTGAAGTTTTCGCTTCTTCTTTTTTCAATAGAACCACACTTTAATCAGGGTGGCTACAATCATTAGTATGGATATCACCTTTGCCCAAAGGTGTGCCTGGTTGTTTTTACTGATAAACCTGGCAGCACCATAAGCTCCAATAACCTGACCGATGGTCAACAGAATGGCTGGTCGCCAAAGGATATGATCTGTCAGGCTAAAGTAGAGCGTAGTTGGTACGGTGTAGATGAGTATGATGATGAGTTTGTAGGTATTGGACTCCTGATACGACATCTGATAAGCTCCCGAGAGTATACTCAGAATAAGGATACCGACTCCAATCTGAATGAATCCACCATAAAATCCCCCAAGAAACAGAAGGAGGCCAATGAGCCATGTCGACTTAGGTATACCAAGACTCAGCTTTCTGAAAAGACTGGAGGGCAATATATAGGTCATCAACAGGCCCATCATGACAATGGAGGCAATCAGGTTAAAGGAATTGTTGGATACCAGGGTGGCACACCAGGCCCCCAGCATGGCCCCCAGCAGGGTAGCTAGTATTGGAGCAGGCTGTAAGCTCTTTAAGTTGAAATGATTGAATTTCCTAAGAACGATAATACCTGTCAGGTTCTGGAAGAAGACTCCCGGACGGGTAGTGGTATTGGCTGCTACCAGAGGGATTCCGGTGAGGGTCATGACACCCATACTAAAAAGCGTTCCGCTTCCTGATATGGTATTTACAATGCCTGCCAGAAGCCCTCCGGTAATCAGCAATATGTCATTGGTCCATTCCACACAGTTTAGAATGTTCCCCTGTATTTATGGTCGAACCGTGGACCGTTGCCATCTGTTTTTAGTGGCATCTGCATGCCATTGGTTTCTTCCAGCCACTGGAAGAGGTCCTGTCTCAGTTCCTTTGAAATATCGGCATATTCAGGGTTTCGAATGAGATTGTTCATTTCCCATGGGTCATTCTGAATATCATATAATTCGTTGATGTCCCAGATACCATGATACCTGATGAACTTGTATTGTCCGGTCCTTACCGCATAAGTTGTTGGAGTCTGAGGGAATGGCCTTTCCCAGAAGTACTCATAATAGATCCGTTCTCTCCAGTCCGTTGGGTTTTGACCATTGAGGATTGGCAGGAAGCTTTCTCCATCCATATTCTCTGGTTTTTCCAGGCCGGCCATGGCCAGAATAGTTGGGCCAATGTCTATGTTCTGGATCATCTGTTTCACCTTCTGTTGCTTGAGCACATCTTTACCGCCATATACCAGTAAGGGAACTCTAATGGATTCTTCATAGGCCTGACGCTTATCAATCAGTCCGTGTTCTCCAAAGGAGAAGCCATTGTCACCCATGTAGAAAACCAGGGTGTTGTCAATTTGCCCACTCTTTTCCAGTTGATCGAGGACAGCGCCAATGCTTTCATCTACTGACAGCAGGGTTTCAGTATAGAGCTGGTAAAACTCATCGAAGTTGATCTGACCATGATACATATAGTCCACACCATGCCAGCTGTTTCGTTGATTCTTTACCCAGTCGGGCACATCGTCATAGTTGTAATCCGGGTTTTTCTCCGGATACATGGTAGGAGGATAGCTTGGTTTCTCATTGGCGTAAACACCCTGATGGCGTGGTGCAGGTTTAAAGTCTGCATGAACACCTTTATGAGATAAATAGAGGAAGAAGGGTTTAGAACCGTCTCTTTCTTCCAGCCATTTAACCGCTTCATCGGTAAGCAGGTCTGTAATGTAGGTACTGTCGCCAAAGGTTTTTTCTTCGCCATTCACGTTGATCAACGGGTTGAAATAATTCCCCTGGCCTTTCAGGCTAAACCAATGATCGAATCCTTTTCTGGGGTCGGCATGGTGTTCACCCATATGCCACTTACCCATGAAGGCTGTCTCATAGCCGGCAGCCTGGAGGTATTGAGGGAAGAACCTCACACTGTCAGGTATCAGAGACTGATTATCTACTACCTGATGGTGGTGCGAAAACTGTCCTGTTAGAATAGAAGCCCGGCTGGGCGAACAAAGCGAAGTGGTTACAAAAGCATTCTCTATATGGGTGCCCTCAAGTGCCATTTTATCCATATTTGGGGTTTCCAGAAAAGGTACCTTGCCTGTGAAGCCCATGAAGTCATAGCGGTGGTCATCACTGAGAATGAAAACCACATTCATGGGTTCAGTACCTTCGATTTTGTCCAGCTTCAGCACATCAGCTTCGGTACTGCCTTCTGGAGCGGTACACGAGAAGAGGCAGGTCAGCAGGATGGCCAGAAGACTGGTAAGCTTGGTTTTTTGGTTGATCATATCTTCGGGTTTATTATGTAATATCAAAAAAAGGGCAGGACCCCGATTCTTCAGCGCGTTGAAAAATCAATTGATCCTGCCACATGATTGTCCTGGTTTTTACTTTCCGGCCTTCACTCACCGAATACTCCTTCCTGTCTTGCCCATTGACAGCAGGGACTGAGAATGATATTGAGAGGGCTAAGTCGATTGCACTTTCGGAAATCAAGGACATTATCTTTATTTCAATGTAAAATCACCTTCAAGGTGTTCCGCTGAGCTGGTGCCTATAAATACTTTAAAGTCACCGGGCTCTGCTTTGTAGCTCATGTCGCGCGTATAAAACTCCAGGTCTTTAGCACTAATAGTAAAAGTCACCTGTCTGGACTCACCAGGATTCAGGCTTATTTTCTCATAACCTTTCAGTTCCTTCACCGGCCTTGTGACACTGCCTACCAAATCTCTGATGTAGAGCTGGACTACTTCTTTTCCGGTATACTTTCCTGTATTTTTGATAGTAGCACTTACCGTTATGGAACCGTCCATAGTGAGTTCATTACTACTCAATTGAAGGTTGCTATACTCGAAGTTTGTGTAACTCAGTCCATAGCCAAATGGGTATAATGGCTCGTTAGACACATCGAGGTATTTGCTGGTATACTTGTTATTCGCATCGAAAGGCCTTCCTGTGTTCTTCATATTGTAGTAGATCGGAATCTGCCCTACACTCTTAGGGAAGGTGATGGTTAGTTTACCTCCCGGATTGTGGTCGCCAAACAGTGTTTCGGCAATGGCCTTTCCCGACATGGTGCCCAGATGCCACGCGTTCATTACTGCAGGAATGTTTTCGTCAATCCAGTTGATGGTCAGAGGTCGGCCGGCCATTACAACAGCTACTACCGGTTTACCCAGCGCATGAATCGCTTCAATTAATTCCTGCTGCGGACCCGGAAGTCCGATTTCTGAGCGGCTGGCAGCTTCACCGCTTTGGGTATAGTCTTCGCCAATAGCCATAATGACCACATCTGATCTGCGAGCTGCAGCCAGGGCTTCTGCAAAACCTGATTGGTCATTGCCATTGAAGCCTGCTCCACGGGCATAGTTGATGCGCACATCAGGAGCGGTTTGCCTGATACCTTCCAGTAATGTCACTACTTTGGTTTCATCTCCGGCTACGTGCCAGGTTCCCAGCATGTCTTTTTGATTATCAGCCAAAGGCCCGATGAGTGCGACTGATCTGGTACTTTTGGACAGTGGTAGCAGGTTTGACGCAGCATTACCTGCCGGCTCATTTTTTAACAGGACAATTGATTCTTTGGCAGCCAACAGGGCATGGTCCATCAATTCCTGTGAATAGAGGGTTTCCTGTTCGCGGCTTTTGTTCAAATAGCGATACGGATCATCAAAGAGTCCTAACTTATATTTCATTTCCAGTACCTGACGAACATATTCATTCAAAGTCGATTCCTTGATTTTTCCTTCTTCCAATAGTTCCGGAAGGTACTGACTGTAAACACCACCTTGCATGTCCATTTGGACCCCTGCGTTGAAAGCCAGCTCAGCGGCTTCCTTCAGGTCGGCTACTACGCCATGAGGTACCATTTCGTTGATAGAGGTGTAGTCAGTTACCACGAACCCATCGAAGCCCCATTCATTTCTAAGGATTTCAGTCATCAGGTAATGACTCCCTGATGCCGGAACACCGTCTAATTCATTGAATGAGGTCATTACGGTAGCAGCACCGGCATCGAGTGCGGCTTTGTAAGGTGGTAAGTAATTCTGTCTCAACTCACGGTCAGACATATCAACCGTATGATAATCTCTTCCAGCTTGCGCTGCGCCATAAGCAGCAAAGTGTTTCACGCAGGCCAGAATGGTGGTGGGGTCGCTCAGATCCATCCCCTGAATTCCACGAACTTTAGCGGCACCAATGAGGCTTCCCAGGTATGGGTCTTCGCCATTACCTTCCGCAATACGCCCCCATCTTGGATCACGTGCGATATCAACCATTGGGTTGTAGGTCCAGTTGATACCAGCTGATGCCGCTTCTTTGGCTGCCAGATGTGCCGATTTCTCTATGATGTCCATATCCCAGCTGGAGGCTTCTGCCAAAGGAATAGGGAAGGTGGTTTTATAACCATGAATCACATCCAGGCCAAAGAGGAGGGGAATGCCTAATCTCGTTTCTTCCACTGCGATGCGCTGAAGGTTAGTGGCATAGTCTACTGTATGGGCATTGAAGAGGTTTCCGGCTCTTCCGGCCCTGAGTTCGTCCATGTAGTCATCCCTTAAAACAGGTCCGGTTACATCCCAGCCACTGGTATAGAGGGTGAGCTGACCGGCTTTCTCTTCAACCGTCATTTGGTTGATGAGTGAATCGATAAAGGCATCCATTTCGGAATCACCCGAAGTGGATGTAGTCTGATTGCATGCAGAAAAGGCAATCAGAGAAATTATGAGCAGGACAAACAGGTTGGCCCATTTGATTTTGTACTGCGCTGAATTTTTCATGAGTACTATTTTTTAGTTTTTGAAAACAACCATGACAGGAGTTCAGGTTCTGCAAATGCCGGATCCCAGCTATTGTGATTGGCATCAGGATAAAGCGTGAGCTTTACATCACCTCCTCTGGCCTCAATGGCATCAGCCATGTCCTGAGAGAAGTGTGGGGGTACTATATCATCCTTCAGTCCGTGAAAGATCCAGAAGGGTACTTTTTTGGCGTATTTCTTTGCACTTTTTACATGGTCTCCACCACAAATAGGTGCGGCTGCTGCGAAAACGTTGGGTCTTCGGCTCACCAGTTCGAATGTACCCATGCCTCCCATGGAAAGGCCCATCACGTACATGCGATCGGTATTGACGTAACTCAGTTCCGTGAGTGAGTCAACCAAAGAGAGAAGTCCCTGCATGGCTTGTGTTGGCTTTTTACTGGTTTTGAAGAAAGTGAAGTGCCTTTTGCCATTTTCATCCTGCGGACGGTAGACATTGGCCCAGTAATCATCTGGCGGGCATTGTGGGAAGATAACAATGGCTGGAAACTCTTTACGGTTGGCTTGATCGATAAACAACTTACTGCCATGAATCAGCTGTCTTTCGTTGTTCAGCCCTCTTTCGCCTGCACCGTGTAGGAAAAGCAACACAGGATAGGTCTTTGACTCATCAAATCCTTCTGGGTATAAGACCCTGTAGTTTAATGTGCCGCCCTTGTATTCGTGTTGTTTAGCCTCGAATATCTCTTTGGCCTGTTGTGCTTTCAGGGTTAAGCTGAATAGGCCCAATGCGATGATTATGGTCAGAAACTTATTCATATTCAAATCCGAGTTTATCTAAACCTTTCTTCACTTCAGGAGCCGACATGAATAGATTCCAGATCAGTCCTGTTCTGTAATTCTCAATCATGACCGGGATGGGTCCCTGATCAATGGCCAGGTATCGAGGCAGGTACCAGTTTTCCTGTAAACTAAAGGCATCATAAGGACCAAAGTCGCCTACCAGGCTATCGAGGTCATTATACAGATGCTTGAGCATGGCCATACTCTCATCTGGTGTGTAAGGGAAAGAGGAGAGCGCGGCAGTTGGAGAGATCACACTTAGGTCTCTGTCAGGTCTGTGTCCGGCATAACCTCTCATTGAGTAACTGGAAGTTAGTCCCCAAAGGTCAGGTCCATAGCCTTTGAATTCATTCGGGTTGTCTACACTATACTTGTAGTGAATGAGTGCATGGTTCTGGTTTAGTTTCCAGTAGTCAGCATACTGGTCCTTTAGTCCTTTAGGGTTAAGTCCCAGGTAAGAATAATGTGCCCAGAAGAGCGGTCCTACCGGTGAATCGTTGGTTTCATAGTGGTTTAGTTCAGTCTCAAGTCCATAGAAAACCGTGTCTTTGGTGATTTCACCATGGTTGGTCCATCCTTCATGATATACTGCAGGGTCTATGCTGTGAGTTGGCGATGCTGCTGCCATCACATACATAATGAGGCATTCGTTGTAGCCTCTCACGTCAAAGTTCATTTCCCAGGCATAGTTGGGTGACCAGTGCCAGTAAAGTACATTTTCACCCTTTGTATGCCAGTTGAAGTCAATACCTTCCCAGATGGCATTGATGCGTTCAGCTAGTTGGGCCTCACGTGGATTATTTTTATCCAGGTACTGTCTGACAGTCAGCAGGCCGGCAGCCATGAATGAGGTTTCCACCAGGTCGCCACCATCATCTTTCTGGCTAAAGGGAGCCACTTTTCCTGTCGTACCATCCCACCAGTGCGGAAATACTCCATGGAATTTGTCGGCTTTTTCCAGAAAGTCAGTGATTTTCTCAAAGCGCTCTATTCCTTGTTCCCTGGTAATGAATCCTCTTTCAATACCTACGACCAGCGCCATCAGGCCAAAGCCTGAACCGCCCGAAGTAATGATATCTTTATCATGACTTGGGTAGATATTGTCCATATGGTAGCGCTCTCGGGCAAGCCCACTGTTAGGTTCTGCACCTTCCCAGAAGTATTGGAAGGTCTGGTATTGTACAAGGTTTAAAAGGGAGTCTTCCTCATTTTGGCTCACCGTATCTACCTGATTTCCGGTAGCTTTGGATTGATTGCATGCATTGATCGTCAAGCATAAGGTCAATGCCAGCAGGCTTTGAAAAACTGTCTTTCTGTTCATTTTTTAAGGTTGTCTATTCTCTATTAGTAGCTAGTAAATCCGAGTTTGTTAAGGCCATTCGAAATTTCTTCGTTGGCCATAAAAAGGTCCCAAAGCAGGGCCGTTCTGTAATTCTCAATCATGACAATGATTGGTCCCTGGTCAATGGCCAGCGTTGAGCTGGCTACCCAACCTTCTGTCAGGTTAAAGGCATCGTAAAATCCGTATTGTCCCCAAAGCATATCTCCCATGATGTAGTAGAAGTGCTTCATTGCCGCCAAAGATTCGTCTGGTGTATAGGGGAAAGAAGAAAGGGCTGCGGTAGGTGTAATGACGCCTTTGTCATTGGTTGGAGAATGTGCTGAATAACCTTCATGGTTATCACTTGCGGTTAATCCCCAGGTACCTTCACCGTAACCTACAAAGTTTTTAGGGTTTGCCACTGAATAGGCATGATTGATTTTTGCATGAGCAATATTCTGGTCCCAATAGTTGGCGTAAGTATCTTCCAGGTTTCTTGGGTCCAGTCCGAGGAAGGAGTAGTGACTGAAGAAAAGAGGCCCACCATAGGCACTGCCCAGAGGTAGCGTAAACCCGTAATAATCACTATTGTTGGCCATGTTGCCATTGTTGGCCCAGCCTTTTGTATATACATCTGCCGAAATGGAATGAGTAGGCGAGGAGGCGGCTAATACATAAACAATGAGAGATTCATTCCAGCCACGGATTCTCAGGTTCTTTTCCCAGCCAAAATTAGGAGACCAATGCCAGTAGAGTACATCCTGCCCTCCCTGAGTGTACCAGTCCCATTCTACTTCTTCCCATAGTTGGGTAATGGTATTGAAGATATTTAATTCCTGTGCATTGCCTACGTTCAGGTACTCTCTTACTGTGAGTAAGCCCTGAATCATAAAGGCTGTTTCCACCAGATCACCACCATCATCATTGGCACTGAACGGAATGGTGACTCCGGTATCTCCATTCATCCAGTGAGGCCAAACGCCATGAAAACGGTCAGCATTTTTCAGGAAGTTGACGATCTTCTGAATTCTGTCGATGCCCTCCTGACGGGTGATAAATCCACGCTCAATACCCACCAGAATGCTCATGACACCAAAGCCTGAACCTCCTATGGTGACAGTATTGCCGGAGCTGTTTCTTTCTCTGGCCAGTCCACTGGTTGGATGCCCAAAGTCCCAGAAGTACCTGAAGGTTTGCTCCTGCACTTTGGTGAGTAATTCTTCATCGGTTATTTCCGGGAACTTATAGCTGGGGTCCAGTTGCGTGTAGAACTCCAGGCTGTAACCTTCAAACCCACGGCCTTCGGCACTTACCAGGTCATCAGAGATGCTGAAGCTGTATTTTTTGATGTAATCGAGTGATGAGGTTGGTGTCACGGTAATGGTTTGGTCATTATTGGAGGCTGTCACGTTTACCGAACGTCCGCTTAAGCTGAAAGCATTGCGGAATGAGGTGACATTGACTGCTGTGCTGAACTCGAAGGTGAGAGTCAGCTGTGGATCGATGTTCTGTACCCGTGGATTATTACCCAGAGCCTGTCCATTGAATGAAACGGACACTATTTCTAAGTCACCTGCCTGCGTTTTGAATTCAATGTTTACAGGTGAGATGGCTGTACCATCAATATTTTTCAGTTCCTGTTTTAAGGAAAGGGTATAGGTGGTGTTATTGTCTAAGGTGCCGTTGACGGCTACTATGGCTGAGGTGCCTTGTGAGAGGAGGGAGATAGTTTTATTGACAGGTTGACCGCCTTTACTTAACTCTATTCCTGCATTAACCGTGCTTTCGTCTACGGCTGATGAAAAGTTGAGCGATAGGGTTTTGTCTACGGGTATGTTATCGACCACATCGCCAGTAAGGCTCAGTTGAATCGACCCGGCAAAGGCACTGTTGAGTTGAAAGCCTTCTGCATCAGCTTCATCTTTATTACATCCCACAAAGATCAGGGACAGGAAAATGGGTAGCAGAATTCTTTTCATGAGATATGTAGTAGAAACAATTGGGGATTTCAGTCAATACTGAACCCCCAATTGTTGATTAATTATTGATTTAAAATCTTATCTGGCGGCTTTGATGGCATCAATTTCTGCCTGCGTCAATGCTTTGTCAAAGATTCTTAATTCATCGATTGAGCTCAAATCAGATTTGTGATTCCACTCACTGAACCTTGGCACTCCTGATCCAATTGACATGATGTCACAATTGGTCCAGTCGATGCCTGTAATGGTAGATTCTTTTACCATTACACCGTCAAGATAAACTCTGGCTTCTGTACCTGAGATGGTAAAGGCAATATGTACCCAGTCAGTTACCGTTGCCGGGTCGAGGTCGGCAGCAGCGCCACCATCTACCCAGGTATCTGCTGCACCTGTACCTACATTCAGCTTAAAGCGTTGTTTACCACCGGCATTTTCTCTAAAGAATCTGAAACCACTGGTTCTGTCGTTTTGAACATCAGGGAAACCCGCATTGTCACTATCCGGAGGTCCGATAGTCAGAATACCTGCTCTGTCAGGAGTAGCATCCATCTTATACCAGAATGAAGCACTGAATTCGCTGGTTTCTAACGTTTCAGTAGGGAAAGTCAGATATGAGTCAGTAGCACCGGCATAGGCATCGCTACCTCTCAATGCTTCACCGGCATAACCAGGGCTACCTACGGCCGTTGCGTTGATACCTGAAGCTACATCGGTATAGTTTCCATTGAATGGCATGTAGAACTTCTCGCCAAACTCACCATTGTAAACTGTTCCACCATCATCGTTGATGATGTTCAGAATTTCTGATTGCGTAAGAGCCGTATTGAATAAGCGCAACTCATCCATATAACTCTGGTCTGAATTATGCCCCCAACCTGTGAACCTTGGAGCACCAGACATGATAGAGATAATGTCACAGTCAGACCAGTCAACACCAGAGAAAGTACCGGTTTTGACTACTTGTCCATTGATATAAACGGTAGCTTCTGTCTGAGAAATAGTGAAGGCGAAGTGTACCCACTCATCAGTTCCCGGAGTTACATCAGCAGCAGCGCCACCATCGAACCAGCTTTCACCGGCTCCGGTACCCACATTGAGTTTGAAGCGTTGCTTACCTCCGGCATTTTCTCTGAAGAATCTGAAACCATTGGTTCTTTTATTCTGTGCATCTGGATTGGCTGCATCAGGAGGTCCAATGACAAGGATACCTGCTCTGTCAGGAGTAGCATCTACTTTCATCCAGAAAGCAGCACTGAACTCATCTTCCAACAGGTCTGCAGCCGGGAAGGTAAGGTATGAATCGGCAGCACCTGCATAAGCATTGCCACCCACTTTGCCTTCTCCTGCGAAACCAGTATTGCCCACTTCAGTAGGATAGGTTACGCTAAGCAATTCAATGTTGTCGCCATCGAATGGCATGTAGAATACCTCTGACTCGTATTTAGCAGTATAAGGAGGAACCTTTGCGAAAGTGACACTTTCGGTGGTGGCTTTGTTGTTAATATCAGTGGCTGTGATGGAGAGCGTGTATTCTCCATCAGTCAGCTCACTGTAGGTATATTCACCAACAAATCTCCTGTAATCTGTAAACTCGTTGAATGAAGCAATTTCTGTATTGTTCAGTTTTACACTGATGCTGGCGATTTCAATATCGTCACTGGCTTCGAATTCAATATTCACTGAAGTAACAGATTCATACACCTGAATTTCAGTACCGTTCTGAGGATAGGAAATCGTGATTTGAGGTGCGGTGGCATCTGCTCCCGGCTCAACTCTGTCGATTTCATCCAGAAAGCTGTCCTTACATCCTGCTACCAGGAAGATCAGTAAGGCAGTAAAGAGTAATGATTTATATATTCTCATGACTTGTTCTTTTCTTAATTGTCAGATAGTTGGGTCAACAAATCGAGCTGAGCTAATGGATAAGGGATGAACTGGTCTTCAGCTCCATAAGTTCTTCCTCCATAATTCAATTCGGTGGTCTGATTGTTTCTTACCAGGTCATGGAATCTGATACCCCATTCCATACCGAATTCTGCGAATTTCTCGTCAAGCACATTGGCCATGGTTACACCAGTGATGCTGGTCAATCCCGCTCTGTTTCTAACAGCATTTACTGCATCATCAGCACTCATAGCAGAGCTGGTTGCTCCATTGAGCATAGCCTCGGCATGCATCAAAAGGATTTCAGCATATCTGATTACCAGGAAGTTTTTGTTCTCGCCATATCTGGTTCTTCCGGGAGTAAGCTCATTAGAAGGCAAATAGTGCTTGCCGCTTGAGAATTTAGCTCTTGGGTTAGGCTGGCTGTCAGTTCTTCCGATTACATCTCCATCACGGGTTGTATTAGATACAAAACCTGGTAAGGTGGCATAGTTCGGGTCAGACTGAATCATTTCAATTCCTTCTCTGGTGAACAATACCGAAGTTTCTAATCTCACCGTCTCATCTCTATCGAGCATAAACTTGATGAACTTCATTGAAGGCTCCCAGAAACCCCATCCGGCACCTGAACCTGCTACTGCAGGAGTCCAGTTGTTAGGACCGAAGAACTGGTGCAGGTAGTATTCTGCATTACCAGAGCTTTGTCCGAAGTCAGAATACTGGAATTCAAGAAGACTCTCGTTGCTCAGTTTTCCGGCTGTTTTAAATAACTCATAATAGTCATTGTAAAGCTCGAAAGCGCCTGAGCTAATGATCTGGCTGGTTGCATCGGCAACACCCTGATAGTCTTTCAACTCCTGCATGGCCATGGCCTTTACAGCCAGCGCAGTGTAGCGGGTGATACCTCCTTTAATGTCTGTTCTCTGGTTAGGACGAATAGTCGGCAATAAAGGAGCCGCCTCGTCCATTTGAGAAACAATGTGGTTCATTACCTCTTCCTGAGTAGAAACAGGAGTGGTGTACAATCCGTCAGTCTGAGAGCTGTTCGGGATAAGGATTTCTCCCCAGAGTTTACTAAGCTGTAGAAGCTCCCATGCTCTCATTACCTTAATTTCCGCCATGTATTGATCTGCTTCGGCAGGGTTTGGCGCAAACTCCTTGTACTTCTCAATTTCCTCCATAGCGGCATGCCACTTGATGATATCATCATAGAAGTTGAGCCATACAGAGTTGTACATCCAGAAAGAACGATCGTATCTGAACTCATCAGTTTCTGTCAATGGAAACTGGTCTCCGGCAGCATTGACATCGTCACCTCTAACGGAAACAATAGGGAAGGTTTCCCACTGCAAATCGTAAAGGATGTCGTAAGAACCGATTAGCAATTGCTCCATATTCTGAGTTTGTCTGTAATCGGTACCTTCTACAAGCACCTGTTGCTCAAGCGGGTCATTCAACTGGTCAGTACAACCGTTGGTAACGGTTACAGCCAGAGCAAGGGCTATTAGACTTTTGAAATTCTTTATCTTATTCATTTTCAATGTCTTTTATCTTAAAATTTGATATTTAAGCCAAGTGTGTAAACAGCAGGAATTGGGTAGGTCTGTCTGTCGATTCCGTTAGCTACTTCAGGGTTGAATCCGTTGTAGTTGAACAGTGTCAATGGCCTTTCAGCAGTGAAAGTGATCTTGGTGTCAGGCATTTCAGTGCCTAATACTGTCTTGTTGATCAGGTTGTAAGTCAATCTAATGTTCTGGATTCTGAAGTAAGATCCGTCTTCAACAAAATAGTCACTCATATTCTGGTTCCATCCTTTTCTCAGACCGGCAGCTGAAGGGTACTTGTTAGAAGTGCCTTCACCAGTCCAAAGGTTATCGGCCAGCTCTGCATCGATGTTAGTATCTGTGGTGAAGATGATTTCACCTCTTTTTCTGTTCAGAATGCTATGTCCTGATTGTCCCTGGAAGTCAGCAGACAAATCGAAGTTCTTATAGCTCACAGCGAAGTTGAAACCATAAGTCAGGGTAGGCAGGTAAGAACCGAGCACTACTCTGTCATTATCGTCAATTACACCGTCACCATTCTGATCAACATATTTGAAGTCACCCGGCTCAACACCTGAGTTGGTAATGAATTCTGAGGTATAGCCGCTGTTGTCGATTTCAGCCTGATTCTGGAAGATACCGTCTGTTTTGTAGCCAAAGAAGGCTTGCAGCGGATTGCCAATGATTGAACGTTGTCTGAACTCAGCAGAACCTGCATCGAGATACTGAGGTCCACCCAGGCTCAATACTTCATTGTTCAATGTGGCTAAGTTACCACCAATGCTGTAGCGAATACCTCCGGGAAGATCGTCAGACCAGTTCATAGCCAGTTCGAAACCTTCGTTTCTGATGCTGGCAGCACTTCTTCTCACATTCTCCCTGATTAGTGGCAGAATGATAGTAACTGCTGCATCTTTTGTATCTCTCTGGAAGTAATCGGCTTCGATTGAAAGTCTTTCATTAAACATTCTTGAGCTGATACCCACGTTGATTTCTTCTGTAGTTTCCCATCTGTCTACAAAGTCAAAAGTTGGGATGACCACGTTACCCGGAGTTCTCACACCATCGATGGCTACGAATCTCTGTTCTACCGTTGGAGCTCCAACTGAGGCCGTGATACCGTCATTTCCTAATTGACCCCAACCGGCTCTTACTTTCAGGAAGTCTACCATTGGTGCGTTAAAGAATTCTTCTTCTGTCAGTACCCAACCGGCACCTACAGTGAAGAAGTCACCCCATCTTTCCTGGAATTTGTTATTGCCATCTCTTCTGTATGTTCCATAAAGGAGGTATCTGTCATCGTAGTTATAAGCGACACGGGTAAAGTAGGAGGTACCATAGATTTTGCTACCAAAGTCGCCTACACCGCCTTCATCAATCTGATCAGCCAAAGAAAGGTACCATAGTTCTTCCTGTACCCTGTTCGGAGAAGGGTCTAGTTCAGTACCTCTGGCAAATACACCTTCGGCAGTTTCATTTCTGTAAGAATAACCTAATACTGCGGTAAGGTTATGCTGATTGAATTGCTTGTTGAAGGTCAGGTAGTTATCCCAGATTTGGTTATAAGTAGTGGCGTGGCTTCTTCTCAGAGAAGAAAGGAAGTCGGTTACACCATCACTGAACTCAAAGTTGATGTTTCTGGAGTTAATCTGCGAGAAGCTGTAATTATAGGCAGTTCTGGCAGTTAACATATCAGGGATAATGTCTAGCTCTGCGTAGAAGTTACCGAGGAATTTGCCAATCTTATTTCTGTTGTCGTTATAAAACAGGTCGTAAAGCGGGTTTTGAGAGCCCCTGTAACCCAATACCTGAGCATTGGAGAACATGTTTGGAGTGGCCGCGGTGTTCTGGTCATCATAGACCGGAAGAATTGGCACGGCAAAATAAGTTTTAAACCATACTGAGTTTTCAGCAACGTACTGAGTACCATTACTGATATTGATGTTTCCACCCACTCTGAAGTTTTCAGTAACATCGAAATCTATTTTCGAACGGAGGTTAAGTCGTTCATACTCGTTTCTGGTGAACTTGAGCAAACCGTCTTGTTTGAAGTAGCTAACGCCTAATGAGTAACGGCTTTTATCGCTACCACCGTTTACAGATAATGAGTGGTTTTGAATAGGGGCATACTCTTCCATGACCTGGCTATACCAGTCAGTATTCACGGCAGGAATGTTAGGGTCTATTCTGCTTCGTCCAAAACGCTGAAGGGCATTGTCGATAAATGCCTGATCTGCACTGGATCCTGTAGCTAACGCATAGTTAGTGAACTGCTGCGAGTTGGCTACTTTCAGTACGTTCTGAGCAGTCTGGATACCATAGTATCCGTTGTAGATAATTTCAGCTGGTTTATTATAGCTACCTGATTTGGTTTCGATCAGAATAACTCCATTCGATGCCCTTACACCATAAATGGCAGATGCTGAAGCATCTTTCAAAACAGAGATCGAAGCAATATCTGAAGTGTTCAGGAAGTCTATGCTACTAAAGAACATGCCATCCACTACATACAGGGGAGCAGCATTTCCCTCAAGGGAACCAACACCACGAACCCTTACGGTTGGAGCTGCTCCGGGAGCACCACTGCTTACTACCTGTAAACCGGGCACCTTACCTTGTAGTGCCTGCATGGCTTGTGCAGTGGGAGTTTTGTCGATTTCTTCTGTTTTAATAGTCGATATCGAAGAGGTGAGGTCTTTCTGTTCCTGGCTACCATAACCAACCACTACAATTTCACCTAACTCACTAATGTTGGGTGCCAATGTAATGTTGATAGTGGTTTGATTGCCTACCACAACTTCTTGGGTGACAAATCCAACGAAACTGAATACAAGGACCGATTCGTTGCTGGCTACTTCCAGCCGATACCGACCGTCAATGTCGGTGGTAATGCCGTTGTTAGTGTTCTTTTCCCGAACAGTAACACTCGGCAGGGTCTGTCCATCTTCAGCAGATCGGACAGTTCCCAAAACTACTACTGTCTGTGCGCTCAGTGGTTGAGCTAAAGCACACATGAGCAGTACCGGGAGTACTTTCAAGTACGAGCTTAGAGTTTTCTTCATGCCTAATTTATTTGTTTTGCTAATAGGTAATGTAGTGGGAGTAAATCGTTTGAAATACTCTAAGTAATTGTAGAGCTTGTATAGAACAGACGCAAATAGTGAAAAGGGAAAAGTTGATTTTTTGGCTTAAAATGGACTTTTAAAAGCAGTGGATTTTGCGCTTGGATATCAATTAAAAAAGGCTCAGAATAGCCTTAAAAGGTCGAAAACGTTTGCATATCACGCTTGAGTAACAAAAAGTGATTTACAGCCTAATTCAGGTGTGTACTGAAGAGATTGTGTATGAAGACAGTTCCTGACTTCTTTTTCGAATCACTCTCATAGACTTTCTCGATCTTCTTTCTGAAATTCCATACAGTGTTCCTTCTCAGGTCGAGCATTTCCGATAATTGGTCAAGGGTGTAGTCTTTCTGCCGGTTGTTGGAGACATAAAGAATAAAGAAGGCCTTTTCAATGGGAAAGCGGATGCCATGGAAAATAGAGTTGCTTGTTACGGACTCATTATAACCACACTTAGAGCATCGCCTCATGAACTTGGTTTTGCCTTCCAGGTATTTGGTATTACCGCACTTGGAACAATGATAGCCATTGCCCCATTTGAGCTTCTCAAGAAAACGATAACATGTGGCCTGATCAGGGAAGATTTTCTGGAACTGCTCAAGATTAAGGTTTTTGTTGATCAGCCGATCCTGTAAGATCTCCTTAATGTTGTTTTTGAGTTTCCAGTTATCAAGGTCTAGCTTCGAGTTGATAGCATTGATCTCTTTGGTTTGCTCAATCAGTTTTTGATTGGTGTTGGCCAGCAGAAGGTTTTTCTCTTCCAGCTGTCTGGTTCTGTCCTTAATCTTTTCTTCCAGCTCCTGATTTACCTTGTCTTTAAGCTGAGCATTTTCCTTTTGCTGATTGATGATTCTTTGCAGAGCTCTGTCGCGATTGGATTTTAATATTCGAACTCTGTCACTCAACGCAACGGTCAGGAAGATCATTTCCAGCAGGAAGCTGATATGCAAGCTGTAGTAAGTAATAGTCACCAGAGGGATAATAGACAGGTAAATCAATGCTTTGGCCAGAAAGCCCAGGAACAGTATCCCATAAGCCACCACGAAGAACCGAGCCGGTTTATAGCCTTTACTCCAAACCCTGATACTGCTGTAGAAAATCAGTGATAAGGGAATGATCTCTATGTTTCTGTAATCGAACAGGCTGTGATCGAAGATCAGCGCAAAGAAAAAGAAAGCTGACCTGAGTGCTATGGTCCAGTTAATTGCCTGATATAATTTGGGGGCTCTTACAATGAGGTTCAGAAATCGCCTGGAGAACAGTAGGGACCAGAAGATCAATGAATAGAGCGCAGCTCCATAGGCGATCTGGTTCCATTGAGGCCAGTTGGGCCAGAGGTATTGATAGGCAATACCATCGACACACATGGCGTATACACCCACACTAAGTATGTAGAAAGTATAATAGAGGTATTTAATCTCCCGTATGGCCAGGTAAATAAGGAGGTTGTATACAGCCACAATGAATATCATTCCATAAAAAATGCCATATAAGAAGTATTCATTCAGGGCATAGCCAACAAACTTATTCACTGTTCTGATGGAAACCCTGACATCAGCATAGGTGTGTGACCTCACCTTAAAATAGATGTTCTGCTGCCCTTTAATGCTGGTGTCAATTATCCATTCAAAGTTCTTATGAATAAATGGTTTTTGCCTGAATGGTCTCAGGTCACCGACTGATGAGCTCTCGTAACTGAGGTCGGCCTGCGGGAAATAGGCGGTAATGTCGTCAATGGTCTGATCATAGAACTCGATCATCCATTCCTTGTCCAGGTCATTCGCAATCAGAAGGGGTATTTTTATCCAATAGGTACAGCTTACGCAGTAGTCTTTAGGTTTGAATCCCGGGGTAACAGCAAACTGCTTTTGCGAATTGAGTACTTGTTCAAAAGAAAGGGAGTTGGTGCTATCAATCAATACGGGGATGTCGTTGAATGCCAGTAGAAATTCTTCGTGGGAATTATCTATAAATACTCTCTCCCTGGAATTCTGGTGAGGTAAATAGAGCATTAAGAGCAATGGCAGAAAGTACGCCTTGATTGAGAGCATTGAACTCTGATGAATGATTTGTTAAACTAATTTACAAATTAGATTACAAAACGATACCATTACCTGCGAGGTTCAAAACTTATTCAGACGGGTGAAATACCTTTTACAGCCTTTCCATCCACCCGTTTTGCGTGATTTTTACGCTGGATATTACCTACCATATTGGCTACTCTTCTTCTACTGAGCAGGCGCGGTAGAAAGGCACTGAGTTTGTTCCAGAAGCCGGGCACTAAGACCACTTTTCCGTTCATTAGTCCATCGAATCCAAATTGGGCTACGCTTTTAGCATCAGCTATATTGAACTTGATGTTGGGGTTTTCATTGCCATTGGCTTTGGCAAAGTTGGTTTTGGTCATTCCCGGGCAGAGTACAGAAACATTCACACCTTGAGCTCTAACTTCATTGGCCAGAGCCTGAGAGAAATTAAGTAAATAGGCTTTTGAAGCATGATAAGTAGACATGAGCGGACCTGGAACAAAGGCAGCTACAGAGGCATTGTTGAGGATATATCCACGACCTCTGCTGGTCATTCCTGGTAGGTAGCGCTTCATTAACTCCGTAGCAGTGATCATGTGAACCTGCAACATTGATCGGTCTTTATCCCAGTTGCTCTGGGTGAAATATCCAAAGTTGCCGAAGCCGGCATTGTTGAAGAGCAGATCAACTTCAATATTTTCATTGAGCGTATAATTGAAGATATCCAGTGCTGCTTCCTGATGGGCAAGGTCCATCGGTAGAATGCGGATTTCTACAGAATAGATTGACTGAAGACTGCTTTGAGCTACTTCCAGTGCCTGCTCGTTGATATCTACCAATAACAGGTTGAAACCATTGAGTGCGGCAACATTGGCAAACTCTAATCCAATGCCGCTGGCTGCTCCGGTGATTAAGGCCGTATTATTCATGAATTTTCAAAAATAAAAAAAGGAACCTAATTAGGCTCCTTTTTTCTAAATGTCATCAAATTAATATCAGGCAAGATACTTTTCAACAGGAACAAATGGCATATCAAATGCCTCTGCGACTGCCTCGTATACAACGTCTCCGTTGATTACGTTCAAGCCCATTTCCAACTCTTTGTTATCCTGGCAGGCTTTTTTCCAGCCTTTGTTGGCCAATTGAATAGCATATGGAAGAGTTGCGTTAGTCAAAGCGATAGTAGAAGTGTAAGGTACAGCTCCCGGCATGTTAGCCACACAGTAGTGTACAATATCGTCAATGATAAATGTCGGTTTCTCGTGAGTAGTAGGAGTACAGGTTTCAATACAACCTCCCTGGTCTACAGCCACATCTACCAATACGGTACCTGGTTGCATGTCTTTCAGCATATCTCTGGTGATGAGTTTAGGCGCTTTAGCACCCGGTATCAATACTGCACCAATGATCAGATCCATGTGAGGAATTAATTCACGAATGTTTACCTCATTTGAGTAACGGGTTACTACGTTCGGAGGCATTACATCGTTCAGGTATCTCATTCTGTCGAGGTTCACATCCATAATGGTTACCTGTGCACCAAGTCCGGCAGCCATTTTAGCCGCCTGAGTACCTACAATACCACCACCAAGCACCAATACTTTACCCGGTGATACACCTGGTACACCACCAAGTAATACACCTTTACCCATAATTGGTTTCTCCAGGTATTTGGCACCCTGTTGAGTTGCCATTCTACCTGCTACTTCTGACATAGGAATCAAAAGAGGGAGGCTGCCATCTGCTTTCTCTACAGTTTCATAGGCAAGACACACCGAACCACTGTCTACCATTGCACGGGTAAGCGGCTCATAAGAAGCAAAGTGGAAATAGGTGAATACCAATTGATCCTTTTTGATCAGCTTATATTCAGGTTCAATAGGCTCCTTTACCTTCATGATCATTTCGGCTTTCTCATAAACAGCCTCAATTGTAGGAAGAATATTTGCCCCAACTTCCTGATAAGCCTCATCAGGAAAACCGCTGTTTAAACCAGCATTAGTCTGTACATAAACTTCGTGACCACGCTTGATCAACTCCAGTGCTCCACCAGGGGTTAGAGACACTCTGTTTTCATTGTTTTTAATTTCTATTGGAACGCCAATGATCATGTCTGATAAGGTTTATAAATTTTGAGTGGCAAATATAGCCAACAGATACTACAAACGTTTGCAAAACGGGCTAAAAACGCAGATTTCGCTCAGAATCAGAATGATATATCTCTAAACTCAAGAATGATGAAATTATCTTTCTCTACTTGTTTTTAGGAAGAAATAAAATTTTGAATTATGGTTGATATACTATAAAAAGTAATGCGAAAACAGGTATTTCAATATTTTATTCTAAAAAAGTCGATTAAAATAAGGGTTTACCAAATTTGATTTGTCTTTCTTTCTGATTACATTTGTTAGACGTAATAGTACGTAAGTTCATTAAATTTTATGCCTGTGGGAGTTTCAAAAACTGTTAGTAAGAAGAAGGTTAATGTAGAGGAAGTACTCAACGATTTTAAACTAGCGGTTGAAAGTAGGGAGGCCAGTATCATCGGCCGAAAGGAGGTCTTCATGGGGAAGGCCAAGTTTGGTATTTTTGGTGATGGTAAAGAGCTGCCTCAAATAGCTATGGCTAAGGTGTTCCGCAATGGAGATTTTAGGTCTGGCTACTACCGGGATCAAACCTTCATGTTTGCCATTGGCGAACTCACAGTTCAGCAATATTTCGCTCAATTATATGCCCATACTTCTGTGGAGGCCGATCCGGCTTCAGGAGGTAGATTAATGAACGGCCATTTCGCTAACCGCTTATTGGATGAAAATGGCAAATGGAAAGCTCAGACTTCCATGAAAAACTCAAGTGCCGACATTTCTCCTACTGCCGGCCAAATGCCAAGATTGGTCGGACTGGCTTATGCCAGTAAACTCTATAAGCAAAATAAAGATCTTCACGAGTTTACAGACTTCTCTATCAAAGGAAATGAAATCGCTTTTGGAACTATCGGAAATGCCTCTACTTCCGAAGGCCACTTCTTTGAAGCGATGAATGCTGCCGGAGTACTGCAGGTGCCGATGGTGATGGCGGTTTGGGACGATGAATACGGTATTTCCGTACCACAGGAATATCATACTACCAAAGGAAGCATTTCTGAATTCCTGGCAGGTATCCAAAGAGATAGTAAAAAGAAAGGCTTTGAAATTATCAAGGCCAAAGGATGGGATTACGAAGGCCTGAAAGCTGCCTTTGAAAAGGCGGAAAAAGTGGCCAGAAATGAGCATGTTCCGGTATTGGTTCATGTGCAGGAAGTAACCCAGCCACAGGGTCACTCTACTTCAGGTTCACACGAGCGTTACAAATCCAAGGAAAGACTGGAGTGGGAAAAGAACCACGACTGTATCTTAAAATTTAGAGAGTGGATTCTGGAAAATGACCTGGCTTCAGAAGAAGACCTGGATAAGCTGGAGAAAGAAGCTAAAGGTGCAGCAAAGGATGCCCGTGCTGCTGCGTGGAATGCTTTTGCAAAAGATATTAAGAATGATCAGGATAAAGCAGTTACCCTGCTTGAAGCCCTGGCAGAAGAGAGCGAGTTCAGCGGACAGATTATTCAAATCGTGTCTGAGTTGAAAAAGACTCTCAATCCAATCAGGATGGATGCCTACAAAGCAGTGAAGAAAATATTGCGTATCACACGTAATGAGGACACTTCTTCGAGAGCTTCTCTGGTGGCCTGGTTGAAAAAATCTGATGAAGAGAACTTCCAAAGATTTAGCTCTCATGTAATGAGTGAATCTGATGAAGCTTCATTGAAGGTGGAGGAGGTTAAGGCCGAATTTACAGATGCCTCCCCATTGGTTGATGGACGTGAGGTACTGCAAGCCTGCTTCGATGCAGCGTTGAGCCGTGACCCAAGAGTCGTTGCTTTTGGTGAAGATGTCGGTAAAATTGGTGATGTGAACCAGGCGTTTGCTGGTCTTCAGGCCAAATATGGTGAGCTAAGAGTGACAGACACCGGTATCAGAGAAACCACCATCATTGGTCAGGGAATTGGTGCTGCCCTGAGAGGTTTGAGACCAATTGCTGAGATTCAGTACCTGGATTATCTCCTTTATGCTATCCAGACTTTGAGTGATGATCTGGCTACCCTGCAATATAGAACTGTTGGTGGTCAAAAAGCTCCATTGATAATCCGTACTCGTGGCCATAGGCTGGAAGGAGTATGGCACTCCGGCTCACCGATCGGTATGATCCTGAACAGCCTTAGAGGGATCAATGTGCTGGTTCCAAGAAATATGACACAGGCTGCAGGTTTCTACAATACCATGCTCAAGTCCGATGATCCCGCTTTGATCATTGAGTGCCTGAATGGATATAGATTGAAAGAACGTATTCCTGATAACATTGGAGAATTCACTGTTCCTTTGGGTGTTCCTGAAGTGATTAAGGAAGGCACTGATGTTACTGTGGTGACTTACGGTTCCATGTGTCGTATCATTACTCAGGCGGCAGAAGAACTGGAAGAAGTAGGAATCTCTGTAGAGGTAATTGATGTGCAGTCATTACTTCCATTTGATGTACATCATTCCATAGTAGAATCACTTAAGAAGACCAATCGCGTGGTATTTGCCGATGAGGATGTACCGGGTGGTGCATCAGCTTATATGATGCAGAAAGTACTGGAAGAGCAGGGAGGTTATTTCCACCTTGACTCTCAGCCTGTAACCATTGCCAGTGCTGAGCACAGACCTGCTTATGCTTCAGATGGTGATTACTGGTCTAAGCCAAACGTTGAAACCGTATTCGATAAAATCTACGCGCTGATGAGCGAAGTAGAGCCTGACAGGTTTCCATCACTGTACTGATTAGTTTTCTTCCCTAATACTTTGAAGGGTAAACTCAGGGGTTTCACCAATGTTACTGGTGTGCAATGCTCTGTCGCGCACTTTAAATTCCAGTTTTACGGTGTCTGTTCTGAATAATGGTAAGAAGAGTCCTGACTTCATCTCGTAATTGATCACTCCTTCAATAGGTCTGTTGGAGTTTCTTACAATTGAGCAAGGGTTGTCGTCAGATGACAGGCAGGGAAAGCGACCATCGAATGAAATACCACAGAAAGTATTTTCATTGGCGCTGCCTCTCGGTTGCGCTCTCAGATCTACTTCTTCAAAAGAGCCGTTTCTCTTTACATAGAAGTCTACTTCTATGTTGAATTGATTCTCGTTAAAGTCGATACGTAATGTATCCAGGAAATCTCCATCTTCATTGATGTCGAGGTTTTCTCTGTCTTCAATAACATAGTCAAGGCAAGTAAAAGGAGGGTCTTCCGGGCGATCTCCAAACTCTACATAGGCACCATTCTGAGTAACCAGGTAGTAAGGAGCATAGGGACCATTGTCTTCATCACCATCAAGACCTAAGTCTCCATCGCCATCTTTAATGTTGATCGAAAGTCTGAGAATATTCTCCTCAAAAAGCGGATCTCCCGCATTTCTGACTTCGAAAACGATATCGTTAAAACTCACTTCCGGAGTGACCGGCAGATCGGGAGGTCTGTTACATCCCATGGCCGCAAATAGGAGAAGTGAAATGAATACTAAAGATTTAGAGAAGCTTAATCTCATGAATTGCCTTTAAATAAATACAATTATAACAATATTTGCCCTAAGTGGGCTGAATATACGGCTCTATAACGAATGCCAGAATTCAATAGTTTAATACAACGATTAAAAAGGCTGGAGGCCGAACAATTTGAGCCTCTGGCTATCGATATATTTAAGTGCCAATATCAGTATAACGACATTTACCATAATTGGTGCACTTCATTAGGAAAGACACCCGAAACTGTCTCAAGGTTGGGTGATATTCCTTTTTTACCCATTTCCTTTTTTAAGTCTCAGGTTATTCGAACAGGTTCATGGAAGGAGCAATTGGTTTTTGAAAGCAGTGGTACAACGGGCATGGAAACCAGTAAACACTATGTGGCTGATGAACAGCTATATCTTGAAAACTGCGTTCGGGCTTTTGAGAAACAGTACGGTGCTTTAGATAACTATATCATTCTGGCCTTATTGCCTTCCTATCTTGAAAGGGGAAATTCAGGACTGATTTCCATGGTGAATCATTTTATCGGTCTGACTAACTCCAATGAGTCAGGGTTTTACCTGAATAACCTGGAAGAGCTATTCCAAAAACTCAATGCACTCAAGAAAGGAGAGAAGAAGGTGATTCTATGGGGCGTTACTTTTGCTTTGCTCGATTTTGCAGAATCCTTCTCTGTTGATTTCCCCGAACTGATTGTGATGGAAACAGGGGGGATGAAAGGGAGACGAGAAGAAATGCTCAGAACAGAAGTCCATGCCAGTTTGATGAAAGCCTTTGGGGTACAGCATATCCATTCAGAATATGGGATGACCGAACTTTTTTCCCAGGCCTATTCGATGGGTGAGGGACTTTTTAAGCCATCGGCTACCATGCGTGTAATGGGGCGCGATATCAATGACCCTTTATCTTATCCTTCCAACAAAAGAACTGTAGCCTTAAATGTGATCGACCTGGCTAATATTTACACCTGTTCCTTTATAGAAACCAAAGACCTGGGTACTGTCTATGAGGAGGGAAGTTTCGAAGTGAGGGGTAGAATGGATAACTCAGATTTACGTGGCTGTAACTTATTGGTGGTTTGAAATAAAGCCTCACTTGTTCCGTTGAGAAGAAGATAATCTTTGTTTGGGACGTTGAAACTTAAATTGAATTTTTATCTTTAAGCACAATTCGAGATCATGAAAAAGAAACAATTGGTCATTTTGTTGGTAGCAATCGCCTTTTTAGGCATTACCTCATGCGCTCAGGACATATGCCCTGCCTACGCCAAAGTAGACAAGCAAGAGAAGAAAGAAGAAAAGAAAGAGGGTCAGTTCTGATTAAATCAGATACTTTTTCACATCATTTCCTCCAATTTCATCACCACACATGATGACCAGTCGTTCGGTCACGTTTCGTAGTTCCCTGATGTTTCCAGACCAGTCATAATCCTGTAAGGCCTCGAGTCCATCTTTGGTTACCGACTTTTTCTTTGTACCGTACTCCTGAGCAATATCGTCCAGAAATTTATCTACCAGTAGAGGAATATCTTCCTTCCTTTCCTTTAAGGCGGGAACCTGAATTACAATCACACTCAGTCGATGGTATAAATCTTCTCTGAACCGGTTCTCCGCAATCTCCTTTCTCAAGTCCTTATTGGTGGCGGCTAATACACGCACATTCACATTGATGTCTTTATCTCCGCCAACCCGGTTGATTTTATGCTCTTGCAATGCCCTTAAGACTTTGGCCTGAGCCGAAAGACTCATGTCGCCAATCTCATCCAGGAAAAGGGTTCCGTCATTGGCCTGCTCAAATTTTCCAATTCGTTGTTTGTGAGCAGAGGTAAAGGCACCTTTCTCATGCCCGAATAATTCACTTTCTATCAGTTCGGCTGGAATAGCAGCACAGTTGACCTCGATGAATGGGGTGGAAGAGCGGTTACTTCTTTCGTGTATTCCCCTTGCTACCAGCTCCTTTCCACTTCCGTTAGGTCCGGTGATCAACACACGTGCATCGGTTGGGCCCACCTTGTCCATCATTTCCTTGACTTCAGACAGGGCAGGAGATTCTCCTACCATTTCATATTTCTTGGAAAGCTTTTTCTTAAGGGTTTTGGTTTCGGTAACCAAAGATGACTTGTCCAGTGCATTCTTGACGGTCAGCAAAAGTCTGTTCAAATCCGGTGGTTTAGGCACGAAATCAAAGGCCCCCATCTTGGTGGCATCCACGGCAGTTTCAATGGTGCCATGGGCAGAGATCATAATGAATTGTGTTTCTATGCCAGCCATCTGAACCCTTTCAAGGAGTTCAATACCATCCATCTTTGGCATTTTCACATCGCAGAGGGCAATGTCGAATTTATCTGAAATCAGTTTATCCAGGCCTTCCTGACCATCTTTGGCTTCATCGATGGTATATTTTTCATATTCGAGAATTTCTCTGAGTGTACTTCTGATACTTTGTTCATCGTCTATGATCAGGATTTTTGCCATCTCTCGGTAGGTTAAATTTGGTAATTATTGAACTGATTCTTTCAAGCGAAAATAGTGCTAAAATTGTAAAGTGGTTGGCATTTGATAAATGAATTCCTAATCAATCCATCCCTATGACCAAATTCACGAAAAAGAAAAAAGATATAGACCTGTAAGCCGGGTTCTGTCTACTCCCTGATGGGATGATCTTATCATTTATCTGGTCGCGCCATTACTGGCGAAATCTATCTGCCTACCCTCTCACATCGGGCGGGAACCCTCAAACGCAAGTATACGTGGCATTTCACCGCATAGAGTTTACCTGATTTCACTACAGCATTACCTGTACATTCTTTCTGTTGCACTTGTCCTCTCCCGATTGCTCGGAATGACGGCCGTTAGCCGCTATGCTTCCCTGTGGTGCCCGGACTTTCCTTCCTCCCGATAAATCAGGAGAACGATAAGACGGTCTATATCGCTGCAAAGATAGTTGAATGCATTGAACTAAAGGATGGCAGACAGATCTAAAGTCTTTCTTTCTTCTCCTTCAGCCTGAATGTGGAGGGTGTTGTTACAACCTCCGGTTTCAAAGTCCAGCTCTATGCTGCTGTTTTGGCCTGAAATGGTTTGTCTTCCGCTGATGGGGAAGTACTGTTGAGCCAGCCAACATTCGAATACCTGAAGTGTTGAGGCAGGTGTTTGAAGGTTGAAGGTTTGGCTGTTGACCAGGGTATAGCTGAGGTTGTTTATAGCGCTGTAGGTCAGTTCGGTTGTTTCGAACTGAGCTCCGTCATCCTTTTCATAATGTACCGCCCGGTTACCAGAGAACAAGCTCGTTTCACTTCCTATGATCAATTCAAGATCATTGAAGCTGATCAGGTAGGTTTTATTATCTGCTGAGTTTGTCGTTGAAGTATTCTCAATGCTTATGCTTCCATTAAACCCGATCTGGTTAACCCTGTAATTGTTCAGGACAATGCTCATTTGATGACCTATGTAGTCTTCTGGATCAGAATAGTTGATTTCAATTTGACCCTGTCGGATCAGGCCGTTTTCACTGGTGCAAGTCTGGGTGAAATCCAGAGTCAGCCGGTTAATGTTTGTGTTCAAAGTTTGATGGGCACAGGCACCCCGATTTGAAAACACATTATAAGCTGCATGGGTATATAGCTCTCCCTGATCTCTTTCGTGAAGGGAAAATAACATATTGAATATTACACCCTCAACATCATGGATCAGGTACTCAAAAACTACTGCTTCTTTACTTCCTTCAGGTATTTTCAGCTCCAGATCCTCGGTATTGGTGGAGGTGCAGGCGGAAAGCAAGATACTTAATGTGAAAAGATAGAGTAAATGTTGTTTGAGCATTGTGTTAGTGTTAGACTACCAGAGCAAAACGCTGATTATCAATGAAAAGTATCAATAGTAAAGCCAATGCCCCTTCAAGCTTCCATTACTCAGTTCCAGGGTCGGGGCTGGCAGTCTGATCATGTCGGCCAGGAAGAGCACTGTTTTGAGAAACCTGCTGCTGGTTGGTATATAGCTTAAGTCAAAGTCGATGCCTAGAAAGAGTTGGCGGTAATTATTGAATCCTGCAAGGCTGTTTTCAGAGTTTCTGGAAAACACCATGCCCTCTGCTCCATATCCTACAGCCAGGTTAAGCCATTTTGGCCAATGACCTGACTGGTCAAAGGCATGAAGGTCGATCGAGAACCAATAGCTTTGCCCGTTATAGTCCTTTAGCAACTGTTCAGGGAGACTCTTACCTAGGATCTCAGGGCGGAGGCCAGGATAATTCGTTGTTCTAAAGCTGAATTTGGGTTTGATCCGTTGCTCATCCCAGAGCTTTTGCTGAGCATAGAATAGTCCCGACCCTGCTGCATTGGCAACCATATCGCCATATGAAAAGCCATAGTCGGGAGAGAAACCATCCAGTATTTCGATCGGAAGGAATAGTGCTGTGCTGAGCAGGCTACCCCATATCAGGGCCTTTTCATCACTAAGTTCTGTTCTTCTCAGTAGCTGATAGTTGATTCTTGAAAAGTGGTAGGTGCTGTAAGTATGACCAAACTTGTCTACCTGAAGCCACTCTGCATTGTCATTGAAGAACTTAAAGTTTTCAAATCCATTTTCGGCATACCAGGCCTGACTTAGTACAAAGAGCCCGGTAGTATATCCAATACCGCCATAAAGCTTTACTTTTTTGAGAGGTATGGAATGTGCCGTGCTGTCTTGCGCCAAACAGGAAAGTCTGAATAGAATAAAGCAAGCCAGTAGCAGGGCCTTTCGCATGCCGAAAGTTATAAAACTAGCCTGATAATGCCTCTTTATAAGTGTCAATCGCTCGTTGTCTGGCAAATTTATGTTCGACTATCGGTTTAGGGTACCTGTCAGTTCCATACTCGGGCACCCACTTCTTAATGTATTGAAGCTGCGGGTCAAATTTTTCGGTTTGAGATTGAGGGTTGAAGACGCGGAAATAGGGTTGAGCATCAGTTCCGGTTCCGGCCGCCCATTGCCATCCGCCATTGTTAGAGGCCAGGTCAAAATCCAGAAGCTTTTTGGCGAAATAGGCTTCTCCCCATCGCCAGTCAATCAGAAGGTGTTTGGTTAAGAAACTGGCCACAATCATGCGCACCCGATTATGCATATAACCGGTTGTATTCAGCTGACGCATTCCTGCATCAACAATAGGATATCCTGTTTTTCCCTGACACCACTTTTCAAATCCTTCCTCATCCTGTCTCCAGGGGATATGATCATATTCAGGTTTAAAGGCCTTGTCAACTACTTGAGGATTGTTGGCCAGAATCATGGCATAGAAATCCCTCCAGATCAATTCGTTCAAATAAGTGTCGTTCAGGGAAATGGCCTTTTCTGTTAGTTGTCTTATACTGATGGTACCGAACCTCAGGTGAATGCCCAACTTGGATGTAGCATCTTCAGCAGGGAAATTTCTCTTCTTGTCGTAGTGCTTAATGACTTCTTTCTCCACTTCTGAAGGGGGGATGGAAATATCTGTGGGTTTGAAACCCATTTCAGCGAGACTATGTACAGGCTGATTTTCCGTTTGAAACCAGTTTTCAAAGTATAGTGCACTTGGAGTGGTTTCAGGGGTATTTGCCTTGTACTTCTCCTTCCAGCTCTTACTGTAGGGTGTGTACACCTTGTAGAAGTTGCCGGAACCTGACACGATTTCTTCCTTCTCGTAAATCACATGGTCTTTGAAGCTGTAGAAGCCAATACCCCTTTCTTTAAGAAATGATTCTACTTCACCATCTCGCTTCCCGGCATAAGGTTCATAATCGCGATTGGTGTAAACGGCTTCTATTTCGAATTCTTTGGTGAGCTTTTGATAAGCTTCCAGTGGGGTAGAGTAAAATGTCTTTAATGTGCTGCCTTTCCCTTTGAGTTCTTTGTTCATTTCGGAAAGTGTCTCACGAATGAATTCTACCCTGGCGTCCTTTTTATCTTCCAGCTTATCGAGGATATTTTTGTCAAAAATGAAAATGGGTAAGACGTGCTTGCCTTCCTTTAAAGCATAGTACAAACCGGTATTATCAATGAACCTGAGGTCTCTGCGGAACCAGAAAACGGTAATTTTGGACATATTGAATGAATTCTCTAAACCCAACCACAGAACGCTACATTAGTTTGAGCCGCCACCAGAATTATTCGTGGTTTTTTCTTCTTCCCGCTCTTTTCTCTTCTTCTCAATGCCTTTGAAGAATTCTCTGAAAGTATTGAAGCTGGTAGTTTGAGAAATACTGGCCCCTCTGGTCTGGTTGGTGGCGGTTTGGTTAATGGCCTGTTGGGCCAAATCATAGTTACTACGAGAGTAGACCTTCACTTTATACTTGCCGTCTGAGGTGAGCAAATACTCGGCTGTCCAGTCTCCGGCTATGCTGTTGATATCCAGTCTTTTGGAAACTTCTCCCTCTCTGGTTACGCGTAAACGTCCATCAAGGAAGGTGTAGCTTAACCGCAGCCTGAAAGTGCTTAGCGCATTTTCATCCAGGTCGGCCAGGTCAAAGTTGACCTCCAGGTTTTCATCTAACTGGGCTACCAATTGACTCAATTGGTTCGAGAGTAGCTGACTTACGTTCTGTGTCGGGCTGCGGCCACCAATCGTCAGACCGCCTTGCTCCTGAAATCTGTTCAGTACAATTAAACTCAGTACTTGTCGGTTGAGCTCCTGGTCATCACTCTGGATTCTATTCTGGAAAGCACTGATGGCTGTTGTTGCCTGATAGTCGTTCAGATTGGCATCGGTGAAGTCAATGTCAAAGCTGATGTCTGGTGACAGCATGGGACCGGAAAGGAAGAGCAGTACTTTGGTAGGTACCCTTCTGGTAGTCGCCTGAGTGCCACTTTCTGTGACAGTTCCAAAGCCCGCCTGCTGTAATAAGGGAGCAATGGATGTGCTCTGTGAGTATGAACCTTTTATGTCCATTACAGCGGCATAGGGATCTCCGTACCAGGTGATGGTACTGGGCTGTTCAATGTCAAATTCTTTAGTGATGATGTTATAGAGAGAGAAGTTATAGGCACCATCTGTGATGTCCAGACCACCGGTCATCTGGAAGTCACCCTGCGAGTCGATCAATAGTCTTAACTGCCCGTCACCGCGACCTCTGATGATATCACCCGTCTTAGGGTCTATAATAATTTCTACATAAGCATCAGGTGTGACTTCAATGTCAAGATCAAGTTTTAAACCTTCAATCTTTACTTTGTTTACTTCTTCTATTTGAAGGGTGTCTGCAGTAGCTACTGTATCCGGGATGGTCCGATCGATAAAGGTGATGTATTCAGGAATATCATTATCAGGAGTGTCTTCGGAGATAGGGATGTAGATTTTAGTATCAGTCTCAGTTCTTACCTGAGCGGCAATGGTCAGGTTAGAAGCTTCTCCTGTCAATGAAACCTGGCCGGTAGCAAAGGCATCGCCATAATAGACATCACCGTTGTCTACATTCGTATTCAGTACCTGAAATTGATTGAGTTGTCCCAATAGATCCAGTTTGAAGTTTTTAAATGTATCGTGGCTGATTTGTCCACTGAATAATGCCTGGTTATTCCGGGTATCAGCAAACTGCAGGTTTTCCAACGAAATCAAATCTTTTGAGAAATCTACCTGACCATCAAAGTTGTAGAGGGTATTGAGGTAGTTGATTTTCATTTTACCTCCTTTAATGGCCCCTTTGCCTTGCATGAGAGGTGCATTCTTGCTTCCTGTGATTTTGTATGTACCGTCAATTACTCCACCTAATTGGGTAAAGTATTCGTCTATATAAGGTTCAGCGATATTGATGTTGGCATCGTTGAGGATAAGATCAATATTCAATTGGTCGTCTGTTCTTGAGGGATAAAATTCTCCTCCCAGGGTGATGGTTCTCTTTTGTAATCGGTTCACTTCAAAATCGATGTCGAACCTTTCTCTAAAGTCATTCCAGTTGATGTTGCCTTCCATATCGCCAACCAGAAAGTTGTTGATTCGCAAGTCGATAATGGAGAGGTCGCCAAAGATGGTTGGGTTGTAGTAGAGGTTCTGTGCTTTGACATTACCACTGACTCTGCCTGTATAGGATTCCTGAGCGAGGGGATTGACATTGGCTACTTCAACATCTTTGAAAGTGGCCGAAAGGGTTTTGGCACTGTCCTGGGAAACTGCAATCTCACCATCCAGGTTAATGGATTGATCGTCATTATAGATGTTCAGATTCTCCACTGTAATCTTACCATCTCCAAATACCAACACATTGTCTTCGGTAATTCGCCAGGTGGCATCGAGTATGGTGATATTGGAGTCTTCAAAGCGAAGCTCTGTCCGGTCGGGGTAGAAGTTGATGTCAGCCCCAACCTCTGCATAGTTACCCGTGCTGTTTTGTGTGATGTTCTGCCGGATATCCATATGGGTACCATCCCAAACCGCTTCAAAAACCAGCTTGTCTGTTTCTGAGGAATTGGCGTAAACCTGCTTTTCACTGGAGAGATACCCCAGTGCCAATACTCTCTCCTGACTTCGGATGTCAGTAGCATTGATATTGATATTGTTGTCGTAGAAGTTGACATTCCCCAACCTGATGGTATCTACATCAGTATTCAATACCAGAGATTCACCCTGCCGGTTATTAAAGCGTCCATCCATTTGTGTGTTTTTGGAAACATAGATGGTGCTATCGAAGAGATTAATGACGGGGCTTATGTCGTACAAACTCAGACTATAATTCATGTTGAAGTCATTCTGGCTGGAAGGGTTTCTTCTGATGAACTCTTCCACCTCTTCAGAGCGGGAAGAAAATTGTAGTCGATACTGTTCATTGATATTGGTGAGCTCTCTTGAAATATTCGAGAACTCAAAGTCTCCATTAAAATCTGCAAAAAGGAGGTCTGAAGATACGGTTAACTTTCTGCCTGAAGCCGACTTGGATGCCGTGAAAAAGACAGAGTCCAATTCAATATTTCTGGTCTGATATCGGTAAAAAGTCTGCGAAAGGTCAATTCTTCCCTGAAGACTGTCGAGTTGCAAACCAGAGATATCCAGATCGAAACTGGTACTCAGCTCCATATCAGTATCTGTGATATTGACAGACTTGAGCAGAGCTGTATCTAATCGGCCCTTCAGCTTGAATATTCTGTTGTTGTCTCTTAAGTCTACCGAACCGTTGGCGAAGAGCTTGAAGTTTGGGTCGTTGACATCGATTTGACCCTGAAAGAATGATTCAGCAAAAGCCCCATCTGTTTCAATATTGGTGTATTGGTAGTCGTTAATGCCCACCTTTGGAATAATAGCATCCAGTTGAAATGTGGCTGTTTCAAGAGTGAAGCCGGTTCCTTCTATACGACCATCCATGTCAATCTTCTGGAAGTTAGAAACTTCGGTAAAATTACCCAGGTCAAAGTTTTGTAAGAACAGATCTCCACGGTAGTAGGGGAGTTGATTTTCCTGAATTCGGATTTGTGTATTGGATTCGAGCCTACCGATTTTAGTATTGAAGGTTCCGTAAGCCACAAAGTCATTGAGGAAGCCTTCGAAGTCACCAGACATGCGGATCAGTCCGAACTTATTAGAAATTCTAAAGGCCTCGGCTCCAATATATTTTCTGATATCCGTAGCCTTGAGTGTTGAGTTTTCCAGTGATAAATCGAAAATGGTTTGGTTAATGTTTGGTAAACCCTCCATATCGATTTCACCTTTCAGACTGGTGTTCTCGCCAAAGCGAATAGCAAAATCATCGGAATAGAAACTATTTACCCTTCCCTGAAATAAACCGGTTAATTCTATTGACTGATTCTCCTTTTTAAGTTCCGGCACAAAATATCCAAGCTCATCTGTATGCAGAATGGTGTGATCGAAGTCGGCCTGTATATCTACACTGTCAACAAAATAGGCCATTTGAGAGGGGCGGTCATGCCTGAGTTCTATAAAGTCTTTGATGTGTGACTTACCCATTTTCAGGTCCAGGTCGAAAAAGATCAGGCCCTTTTGTGAGTTCCGGAAAAAGGTCTCGAGATGGTCGATAGTCAGACCACTAGAGGCATCGCGGGTAGAGAGGCTCTTTATATCTATCTGAAATGTATCTCTGACTGTTTTAAGGTTTAAAAGGTCGGCATTGAGATCGAGTAGCTGAAAGTGATTATAGTCGAATCCGTTTTTAATGCTGTCTTTGCGGCTATCTGAAATACTGAATTTGGAGTCAAGCAGGGTGATTTGATCGATGGTAAATTCAGAGGGTTCTGCAGTGCTTGCAGATTCAGAAGCAGTGAGTTCGCTAATCCTATCCGCCCATTCATCGATATTTAGCCCCCCACTGTGGTGATCGCGCAGATTGACATCGGCTCCCTTTAGCCATGCTTCTTTGGTGCGAATGTCTTTCTTGCCCAGTAAGTCGCTGAGTGAAAAGGTGAGTACCAGTTCGTCAATACCAATCATGGTGATGCCATTTTCATCATAGATTCTGGTATCATCCAAGGCAATGGAGTTGAACCACTTGATATTGGCATAACCTATTTCTGTCTGATAACCAGTGCCTTCGGTTAGGTAAGTGGTGGCTTTATCGACAATGTAATTCTGAATGGGAGGAAGGTTAATGAGCAAGGCAATCAGAGCCAGCAAAATGAATGGAGTGGCAATGATCCAAAGGATTGATTTGACAATCCGTTTTTTAATAACTTGCGATCTTTTAATTTTCTCCTTCAATGCCTTCCTCCGATATCAAAATCCTGGCCATCGAATCATCTTGTGACGAGACATCCGCTGCAGTAGCGGTTAACGGCAAAGTACTCAATAATATAGTCGCAACGCAATCGGTGCATGAAAATTATGGAGGTGTGGTGCCAGAACTGGCGAGCCGTGCACATCAGCAAAATATCGTGCCTGTGGTAGATCAAGCGCTCAAAAATGCTGCCATTTCTCCTGAAGAAATAAGTGCAGTTGCCTTTACCCGCGGACCGGGGTTGATGGGTGCGCTTTTGGTGGGCACTTCTTTTGCCAAAGGACTGGCCCTGGCACTCGATGTTCCACTCATTGAAGTGAACCATATGCAGGCCCATATCCTGGCTCACTTTATCGATGAACCCAGACCTGAATTTCCTTTTCTATGTCTTACCGTAAGTGGAGGTCATACTCAGATTGTTTTGGTTAAGAACTTTACTGAAATGGAAGTAGTGGGAGAAACTCAGGATGATGCTGTAGGAGAGGCTTTTGATAAAGTGGCTAAAATGATGGGACTGGGTTATCCGGGTGGTCCGCAGGTAGATAGACTCGCGCGTGAGGGTGACTCTGATGCCTTCGAATTTCCGGAGTCGGAAATGCCTGGGCTCAATTATTCATTTAGTGGCATTAAAACCGCAGTGCTTTATTTTCTCCGGGACCGATTAAAGGAAAATGAGCAGTTCATCCAGGAAAATAAGGCAGACATAGCAGCCAGTGTTCAGAAAACGTTGATTTCTATGCTCTTGCAAAAACTGAGAAAAGCGGCACGAAAATATAAAATCAATCAGGTGGCTATTGCAGGAGGAGTTTCTGCCAATAGTGGCTTGAGGGACAGGTTAAGTCAGATGGCTGAAGAGGAGAACTGGCAGGTCTATATTCCTGCTTTCGAATATTGTACTGACAATGCAGGCATGATTGCCATGGCAGGTCACTACAAGTACCTGGCCCAGGAGTTTGTCGATCAAGGGGTGAGTGCTCTGCCAAGAATGAAGTTTTGATTTTCATGGCAAGGGCCTTGGTAGAGAGCCCTGAATGGCATGCAAACAGGAATTAAATAATGAAAAATATTTTCAAAACAGGCGATACCAAAGTTCATACATACCGGGTTAAGCAGGAGGATGTAGCCCAATTCGAAACCGGTCTGGTTCATCCTGTTTGCTCTACCTTTACACTGGCCAGAGAGATGGAGTGGGCCGGAAGACTTTTTGTGCTTGAAATGAAAGAAGAACACGAAGAGGGAATAGGTACTGCGGTAAGTATAGAACACAGATCACCTGCCATGGTTGGTGATGAGCTGATCATTGAGGCCGTAGTTGATCAGTTGCAGAAGAATGAACTGATTTGCAGCATTACGGTTAAAAGCAAAGACAGATTGGTAGCAGTTGGAAGTTCCGGACAAAAAATTCTTCCAAAGACTAAGATAAATCAGATATTCAGTAGTTTAGAAAGAGATGGCGAGTAAAGACAAGAGTAGGTTTTCAAATAGTATCAACATTAAGAACAGAAGGGCCGGCTATGAGTATGAGCTGATAGACCGCTATGTGGCCGGGATGCAGTTGATGGGTACCGAGATCAAGTCGATCAGAGAAGGCAAAGCTACATTGGCCGATGCTTACTGCTATTTCAAAAAGGAAGAACTCTGGGTAAAGCAGATGCATATATCACCTTATGCACAGGGTACGCACTACAACCATGATCAGACCCGCGAAAGGAAGCTGTTGTTGAATAAACAGGAACTGAAAAAGTTATTGGCCAAAACAGAAGAAAAGGGAATGTCTATCATCCCTACAAGGCTCTTCATAAATGAGAGAGGTTTTGCTAAATTAGAAATTGCGCTGGCCAAGGGTAAGAAGCTGCATGATAAACGCGACTCTATCAAAGAGCGCGATGTTAAAAGGGATTTACAAAGAATGAAGTTCTAATGGATATTTTGGGTTACGGTGTAATCAGATTGAGTCTGGTGGCAGTGAGAGCAGAACCTGCCGATGCTTCTGAAATGATCTCTCAATTGCTTTTTGGCGAACACTATACCGTGATCGAGCCATCAGATAACAAGAAATGGCTGAAGGTTAAAAATGCCTTTGACGGATATGAAGGCTGGATTGATCAGAAGCAGCATCATGCCATCTCAAAGGAGTATTTTGATCAGATTGGAGAAACGGAATATAAGATTTGTACAGACCTGTCATCGAAGATCCTTTTTAAACAGCAAGTCAATTACATAGTGGCAGGGTCTATTTTGCCCCTGCTGAACAATCCCATTTTTAAGGACGAAGAGAATGTTGCCTTCAATGGGATGTCCAAAACCCTCTATCAGAAATGGGACGTCACTAACCTGATGAATCAGGCCAATAAATACCTGAATGCCCCTTATCTCTGGGGAGGAAGAACCCCTTTTGGTATAGACTGCTCCGGGTTTACCCAGATAGTATTCAAGACCGCTGGTTATATGCTGCCGCGCGATTCTTCAGAACAGATTCAGAAAGGCAAGGAGGTTGCTCTGGAAGAGAGAAAGGCAGGAGACCTGGCCTTTTTCACCAATGAAAAAGGGAAGATGAACCACGTGGGAATAGTGATGGACGATGGAAAGATTATCCATGCTTCCGGCAAGGTAAGAATCGATGAACTAGATGAAAAAGGGATCAAAAATTTAGAACAAAATACTTATACACATCAATTCTTTAAATTGAAGAGAATTATCACTTAGCATGCGCAGGGTATTGGTATTGAATCAGGACTACTCTCCATTATCTGTCTGTTCGGCAGAAAGGGCCTTCCTGCTGCTTTACCTCCAAAAAGCTGAGCTCGTTCATGATGACCCGGAAACAAAAATGCGGTCAGTCGATGAAGATTTCCCCATGCCTTCGGTGATCAGGCTTCAGAAATACATTTTCATTCCCTACAAGAGTGTGATACTCACCCGCCAGAATATTTTCAAGCGTGACCGACAGAGGTGCCAGTATTGTGGTAAGGGCAAAGACCTGACCATCGACCATGTACTACCCAAGTCCAGAGGCGGAAAATCTACCTGGACTAATCTGGTGGCAGCCTGCAAAAAGTGTAACTCGCTCAAAGGGGATAAAACTCCGGAAGAAGCTGAAATGCCGCTCAATACAAAACCCTTCAAGCCATCCTATATCATGTTTGTTCGCAATTTCAGTGGCTTTACTTCCAACGAATGGCTCAAGTATTTGGGTGTGAATTAACCAGTTACTGTCTGTTCTAGAATCCTTAAGAATAGTTCGAATTGCCATTCAGGTAGATATTTCAATGCAAGGTGCTTTTAGGGTGTCAAAGTTTTAATCTTACCTAATAGGATTTGCTTAAGTTTCTATTGTTACTATTCAAAGAAGATTGTTCTTTGTTTGGAGTGGTAATAATTAGTGACTTATCTTAAACCATCTTTTGTTAAAATAAACACACTTTGATGAAACTCAGATTTAATTCTCAGAGACTTTTTTGTATCCTTTCAGTCATTTTTGTTGTTGGCTTTTATCTTGATTTTTCTGCAATTGGTCAAACCCACATAGATCAGACGAGGATAAAGACTTCGGTTATTGATAACCTTTTAGCCAATGGAACACAAGCCAAAAGGTATGAGGTTGCTAGTGTTGCCATTAATTCCCATCACTGGCAAACTGGCGGTACTATGATTATAGAACTTTTTCATAACTATTATGGATCTGGCTATGAGAAGTACTTTTTGGAAATAAGCCATTTGCAAGGTAATCAAGGTACAAGTCCTTCCTTATACCTTGTAGAGTCAACGGGAAATTACCACAACGCCAGAATATCATTGGGAGCTTCTTTTGGCACGGGGACTTACCGAAGCGGATACGAGAATATTGCCTATCCTGTTTATGTTGATGTTAAAAATTATTCCAGCTATACGGTTAGAATAACTTATCTAAGAAATAGAGTAAGCTCATTTACAGATGATAACCAAATTATCATTAACACAGCGCCAACCGGGTCCAATATTTCTGACTTTTCAACACCAAGCACCCAGCTTAGGGTGAATGGTGCGGATCCATTTATAGAATATAATGCAAGTAAAATTTGGCGAGTTGGCGAGCTGGAAAATCAAGATTTCTCTATTAAGCAGCAAACCAATGGGTTCCACTCTTTGCAGATAGTGGGGTCTACCGGTCAACTTAAACTAGGTTCTACCAGTATGATTGTGGATTATAATGGTGATGTGGGCATTAGTAATCATCTTAATGTCTTGGGGAATATAGAAACCTCAAAAGTCAAAGTCACTTCTTCGCCAGGTACCTTTCCTGACTATGTTTTCTCACAAGACTATCGACTCAAAAGCCTTCCTGAATTAGAAGCATACATCAAAGAAAATGGTCACCTACCCAATGTGCCTACCGCCAAAGAAGTAGAGGCTAATGGTCAGGACTTGGGCCTTATACAGCAAAAACTTTTAGAGAAGATAGAAGAGCTGACTTTATATACCATTCAACAAGAAGTAAAACTTAAGGCCATGGAGGCTCTCATATTAGACCTACAGTCCGAGATTAGTCAATTAAAGAAAGTATCAAATGAAAATTAAACTTATTCTTTTCTTTTCTCTTTTGTGCTTTAGTCTCGCAGCACAAAGTCTTTCAGATATACAAAGAAGAAATGCAAGAGCAACCGGTTATGCAATAGTAGCATCTCTAAACCCAGGTACAGATTTTTCAATCTATGTGATTCCATGGGATGGAGTAAACTCCTTGGAGTATAATGCAAACAATCAAATCAATTCTAGCTGGCATCCACAAGCGGTAATTAAAGGGAATTATTTCTCTCAGTCATTTGACGGAACCGATTTTAGCATTTACAGCTCTGTGATTCTTAGTCAATCAGCTTTTGATACGTATAAAAACACTGGAACAGAATGGTGGATTGTGTGCAGTACCTTACCATCGTTTTCAAACCAATTATACAATAATGTAGATTTTACAGGGATTTCTAATTTTCAAGGAGCTTTACGTGGAAATCAAGATGGGGGAATTCGGATTGATACAGGCTATGGTTTCTTAGATTTAGGTCCGAAAAACACAAACTGGGCACATCTTATCACAGATAGACCTAGTTTCTTTTTTAATAAACGCCTTACTGTAAATGAGGGTGTTTTTAGTAGCTACGATGAAGATTTGCAACTACAGACCAGTGGTACTACCAGGCTTAGAATTGACGACTCCAGTGGTAAGGTTTTAATCTATGGCGACCTGGAAACGAAAAAAGTAATGGTCACTGCTGCGCCAGGTACCTTTCCTGACTATGTTTTCTCTAACGACTATCTACGCAAAAGTCTGCCTGAGCTTGAGGTATATATCAAGAATAACGGCCACCTCCCCAATATGCCTACCGCCAAAGAAGTAGAGGCCAATGGTCAGGATTTGGGCTTGATCCAGCAAAAACTTTTGGAGAAGATAGAAGAGTTAACTCTTTATACTATTGAGCAGAATAACGAACTATCTACACTCAAAGAAGAGAATCAATTGCTAAAACAAAGTCTTGAAGATTTACTAAAGAGAGTAGAGAGAGTTGAAAAGACAAAAAAGGAAAACTAAGGTCTGGTATGGTAGATAAGTATGGTTATTCACCATACTTATCTACCAATGTATTAGGGATAATAGAATCCAGAATAATGATGTAGCCTTCTTTAATTAAGTCCTTCATACTTTTGGGCATCATATACTGAATACCTTCACCCGGCTCATTAAACCAGGGAATGGCCTTGCCCTTCAGAACACCAGGTATATCCTTGGTTACTTCAAATTGATAGTAGACTCTGGCCTTTGAGGAGGCTGGCAAGGCCCGCTGTCCAAAAGGAGTACCGGTTGGTGCAACAAAAGTGCCCCATAGACTTCCGTAGCGATCTATCTTGGTATCATCGGCCAATACTACCGTATCAATGCTAATGAAACCATCTGCCGGAGGATATTCACCATTGAGGTTTTCCTTTTCAAAGTAAGCTTCCAGTTTATCCCATTTCTCGGCTTTCCAAAGACGCCAGGCCTTATTCATGGCATTGGGAATAGTGTCCAGGTTAGAAGTTAGCTTTTGAAATGAGGCGAAAGAGATTCCCCGCACAATAGAGTCCTGCTCCAGAAAATATTCCGTAGCATAGGAATCTGAAAGGTATTGGTTGGAATGAGAGCTTTGTAAACTAAGGAAGCTGAAAGAGAGTACAACAGCTGCCAAAACGGAGTTCCAGATAGTTTTCATATGTGTGTTATTTATGAGATAATGAATGTATGAAAATTGCAGCTAATTAGGAATAGTGAATTCTCCATTGATATGGTGGAGGACAATAGATTTATAAAGGAATACTGAATATAATTTATGTAAGCGCTTACATAAATTATATATTTAAGCCTCAAATCCGATGACAACTCAAAAAATATTCAGAAATGATTTCTTTATGCTCTGCCAAATTCTCTTCCAAGCATCGAACTGTTTCCCTGGTTTTATGGGCTTACTTTTTATCCATAACCTTCATTTTCGGCCAGACTGACCCGGTTCCACAGAATGGCGTTGACTATATTCTGGAGCGATTTGAGACTTATGAGATTGTAGCGATAGGTGAGTCTCACGCCCTGAAGGAACAATACGACTTCTTGAATAGCTTATTGGACAGCCGAGGCTTTCAAATGGGAGTAAAGAATATTGTGGTGGAGTTTGGTAATAGCCTCTATCAACCGATACTGGATGATTATATCGCAGGCAAACCAGTTACTGATTCGGAGCTTCAAAAAGTTTGGATGAACACCACCCAATCTCCCGTAGACCCGTGGAGTTCCAGTGTTTACTCAGAATTTATTGCGCATGTCAGAGCGATTAATCAAGGATTAGATACTGATGACCAGATCAGGTTGATAGCGGCCGATCCGCCCATTGACTGGAGCAAGGTACATGACAGGGAATCATACAGAGCATTTAGTAATCGAAATGCTGTGTTTGCCTCAATTGTTGTAGAAGAAGTGTTGAAGAAGGGAGAGAAGGCTCTGATTATTGCTGGTGGTGCTCATCTAAGTAAATTGTTTCAACCATCACCTATGTCGAGAACTCCCTCTATTAACCTTCAGATCGAAGAAACTTTTCCCGGTTCTAATTACCTGATTCAGGTAATCACTGGTTTTGGCAAACATACGGAGAGAATCGAAAGTAAAATGGATGATTATCCCACAGAGACAATTGCCTCTATAAAAGATACCTGGCTGGGGAGCATTCCTGCTCCTGTGGCCATCGTACCTGCAGGCACGGTAGTAGAACAGCGTGAGGTTCAGCCCACATTAAGAGAGGATATGTACGATGCTATGCTCTTCTTAGGCAAGCTGAAAGATCTTCACTGGTTATCTGCGCGACCTGAGATCTTTGCCAATGACTCCTTATGGAAAGAGTTAAACAGAAGATCACTGATCAGGTTCAACCATGAACTGACTGATGAGTCAAGAACTGCCGGTGAGCCCCGACCAAAGGCTTATCGCTGAATGTTTAGATTAAAAGCTAAACCCATAGGAGAAGTAGAGCCTCTTGGTGGTAGAAGGCATACTTTCATCACCTGAAACGCCATCACCCGACTCATACCTGAAATAAAGGCCATGTCTTTGATAGAGCACTCCTACCAGTGCGACCCAACCTTTCTCCTTTTTAAGAAAAGGCTCATAGACCTTGTGTTCAGTGATAATGGTGTTGTTGGTTAGCTTGGTAGTATACCTTGTATAATTTCTTTTCTCTGAACCGTAGCCGATGGAAGGTCCACCTCCTAAGGTTAAACTGAAATCATTGAGATTGAAATGGAAAAGGGCAGTTGGTTGCAGTTTAATATAATTCGCTTCCAGCTCATTGTCGGTACTTACCCAGGTTGTACTTGTCGTTTGCCTGAAAGTATTGGCACTCGCTTTTAAAGAGGTATGCATAACTGTAAGGCCAATACCCCAAAAAGCATCTTTTTTAAAACGTAGTTCTGTCATAAGTCCATAGGCCAATGCTGTTTCTGATTCAAAGTTAGCTTCGACTATATACCTTGCCGGATCGCCTTCAAAATTGAGATCAGTAGAGCTGATACCAATGGTGGGAGTGAAAGTGAGGTTAAGTTCACTCAGGTTGAGGGAGATTAGTCTCTTTTCTGCAGGCTTCTTAATTTTCAGTCGGTAGACATCGCCTGTGTACCTGATGCAGTCATTATAGCTCGCCATGGTTTCAACAAGGGAGTAAGCTGAGTAATCAGTATTTTCAACGAGTGTAGTGCTGTTATTGCAATTTGTCAAAAGCTCGGTGAGCGCCTCTTTATATGGATTGATGGTTTTGGGTCCTTCGCTGGTTTGATAGGTTTGTTGAGTGAGTAGAAATAGGCTTTCATCAGACATGAGGTAGAAGCGAATATTATCCTCTGTATCTATGTATTGATACAGGCTGTTCTCAGCTCCATACAGCTTTTGAATAAATACATTGGCCATTGAGGTTTCAATCTGAGGTTCACGATCAAAGGTTCTGTCCTGCCGCGGCCTTTCATCTACTTCTACCTGATGCAGTTCGTAGATTTCATTCCCTGATCTCACATAGTAAGCATCATCTTTGCTGATTACCAGGGCTTCGCTTTTATCATTCTGTCTGAACCTGAATTCCTGAGGGGTGCCATTGCTTTTAGATATACTTATCTCTCCATTTAATATACTTCCTGAAGTAGAAATAATATAGCCCTCTTTAAAGCCTGATTGTCCATAGGACAAATTGGCCAAGAAGGTTAAAAAACAGATGGAAGGTATGATCAGCGCTCTCATGTTATATGAATTAAAACTAATGGAATATGAGAAAAGAAGTCGTGTATAAAGTCGAATAACGATTTTTTTTGAGTGGATAAGGTGTATTTCCTTGAAAGTCTAAGAGTTGTGAGTAAAATATGACTTATCTACTATGTCTTCTTCACTTTTTTAAGACCTCAAAAATTAACAATTGAGTAAAAGATTCAGATTGAGTTGTCCTGTCTTCTTGTAAAGGAAGTTATTATATAATCATGTCATACTTCTATAAATATGATTATTCATATAAAACAAGTTTTGGTTTGGAGAATATATTAATAATCTCTTTTTTCATGAGTTAATAGACACACATTTCATGAAGATACTATCAGCACATTTCAAAAATCTTATATTAATTCTACTCGTGATCTTTGTCAAGGTCAGTTTGGTAGCTAAAGGGCCGTCTGAAGGTTTTTACTTTCAGAATGCAGATAGTCTACCTGCCTATGGTTTCGTTGGTGAAAGAGTAGAATATGCTGGCGTCACAGTACCTGATGGAGTGCTTTTTGCAGATGGTTCGGCCATTAGCAGAGCATTATTTTCCGACTTGTTTGCAGTTATTGGCACTACATATGGTTCGGGTGACGGATCAACAACGTTTAATTTACCTGATTGGAGAGGACGAATGGCCTTAGGGGCCGGCCAAGGCTCTGGTTTGACCAACCGGACACTAGGGCAAATTGGAGGCGTAGAAAAAATTATAGATATACCAGAGCACAATCACTCTTTCAAAATAAGTTCTTCTGGCGGATTTAGTGGTACACCGCAAAGTAACGGTTCACTTGGAGTGGAAGCTGGAGGTGTCGCCTTTTTTTATAATTCTGATACTAACCCAACTGTAGAATTATCTAGTTCCAGTGTGGGGCAGACTGGTCTCAGCACCGGTGTTAGTGTAATGAATCCTTTTTCAGTAGTAAATGTGGGCATTCGATACACCAAAACGACTGCTACAACAAGCTCTAATGGAGCAAGTTTAGCAGGGTACGGTTTGGCTTGGAACCCATCCACCAATAAGCTTGATATTGATTCATTGAACAATGCTCTGTTCTACGAATTTGGAAATGTCGACCTGAATAACTCAACTGTTCAACTGCTTAATGTTCATGCAATTGATAATTCAGTAGGGAATATAGAGTCAGCCGTTTCTATTGAGATTGGGACTAATCTTGGTGCAGCAATGGTATTCTCAACTTTAGATGATTTTTTGATTTCCGAATATATTTTCAAAGGAGCTGGTGGCGATGATTTAACAATTACAGAAGGAATACTTAAAGCTAAATCAGTTTCGGCTGAGAGCTACCATATAAATGGTGGAGGTAGTTTAGGAATGTCACTAGCAGGAAATGGCCTCAATTGGGATGAAACAACAAAGACTCTAAATATCAATAGTGATGTTGGGCTTTGGGAATCAAGTGCATCGGATATCTCTTTTTTGAATGGAAATGTGGGTATCGGAGTAGGTAATGTTTCACATAAATTAGAGGTTGCTGGTACGGGTATGTTTCACTCAAAGCTAATTGTAGACGATACATTATCGGCAAAGAAGGTTGTTGTATCTGCATCACCCGGTTCAGTACCGGATTATGTTTTTTCTAATGACTATCAACTTCTTGCCCTTAGTGAATTGGCTACTTATATCAAAAAGAATTCTCATTTACCCAATATTCCAGCAGCAACGGAAATAGAAAGATTAGGCCAAAATCTCGGAGAACTGCAATTAAAGCTATTAGAAAAAATTGAGGAATTGACGCTTTATACGCTTGAGCAGGAAAGAGAATTGAATGAATTAAAAGGGAAATATAAAGCCTTGGAAGAAGAAAATATCGCAATTCGCAATATCCTGAATATGCTTATAAAGAAAATTGACACATTAGAAAAGAAAGACAACCAATGAGGAATAGATTATTACTGTTTATTGCAGGAACCTTCCTGGCTATTAACCTGCAAAGTCAAGAGCTACCGGAAATTATCCCACCTTCTCCTGAGGCGGTTTCAATAATTCAAAGTGGAAATTCTCCGGTGAACTACTACACAGGTCAACCTAGCCTATCCATTCCTTTACATACCGTTCAATCCAGGGGGTATCAATTTCCGGTGAGTTTATCATATGTGTCATTTCAAGGTATTGGTGTTGAGTCTATAGCTCCCTGGGTGGGATTGGGTTGGGCTCTAAACGCGACAGGTAGCGTTTCAAGGTCAATCAGAGATCTACCGGACGATGAAACAATCAAAGGAACTGGTTATATATACCTTTCTCAACCTGATGTATATGATCCGGTAGAAATGCTGGGATATACCAATGGGTCAAAAGATAAAGAGCCAGACAAATTTCATTTTAACTTCAATGGACTTTCTGGCTCTTTCTTTCTTGGCAGAGAAGGAACAGTAATTCAGAAATCTAAGAGCAATATTCATATTGAGTATACCAAGACCACTGAAATTGATGAATTTACAATAATCGATAATCAAGGGTTTAAGTATGTGTTTAATCATAAAGAGCGTACTCAATCTCTTGGTCAGAGTCAAAGTCCTTCAGATGTGCCGAATGGGGTAACATCTTGGTATATTGATAGAGTATTGGATTCTAATGGCAATGTATTATTGTCTTTCTCTTATTACGATTTAGCTAACCTAAGACATACAACCTTTACTCCACAAGCTATTCTGAATAGTAATATGCCATTTTCAGAAGAGCAGAATATGACTAAAAGTTGGCATACAACCCAAGCCAAAAGAATAAAGGAGATTAGTTATCCAGGTGGTTATGTTAGGTTCAATATATCCACCGATGCCCGGATAGATTATTTAAATGATAAGTATTTAGAGAGCATTGAGGTAGTTGCGCCCGACAGCACTACTATTTTGAAGAAGTTCAAACTGGGTTATAGCTATTTCGGTCAAGATGGAATATATCCTATCGATCATGAGCCTTCTTATCCTGTTTACAACTACACAGCATCAATACCCGGAGATTATTTTAAACGCTTGAAATTGGATCAGGTCCAGGAATTTAATGGCTCTGAAACCGCTTCTTTACCTCCTTATTCTTTTGAATATTATCAAGGTAATCTCCCACATAGATACAGTTATGCCATAGATCATTGGGGTTTTTATAATGGAGAGGAATCTAACACATCTCCTGAGCCTGTCTCAAGGCTCAATTATTTTACAATAGAAAACTCAGGTCCTAATGGAACTTGGGTGCCGGTAGAAAAATTGGCTCTAACTGGAGATGCCAATCGGGAAGCAAATCCAGATTATGGGAAGTTTAGTGTACTCAGAAAAATAACCTACCCAACTGGAGGGTATACTGAGTTTGAATTAGAAGCAAATACAGCTGTTTCTGATGAACTGCCTAACAACAAAGAATTTGTTTCGGTAGAAGTTCCTATCAACAACCAGCCATCATCTGTATTCAATGTTGAGCTAGAAGTGGATGCATTTGCAGTAGTTAGGATGATGGGACTAATTCCTGAGAAGGATTGTAATATTGTTGGCGCTTTTTATGATGCAAATACAGATGAGGAAGTGGAAAATGTTTTTTTGGAATTCGGAAGCAACGGTAACCTTCTGGGTTATGATGACAATATATTCCTAAGGCCTGGTAGTTATTACACAAAATTTCAGTATCAGACGGGGGGAGGGTGTACCTATTCAGGCCCTATCGATAAACTTACCTTATCATTTGAGAATGAAGTTGAAACCAATGTCAAGTATGTTGGAGGTCAAAGAATTAAATCTATCAAAGACCATGACGGCATTTCATCGGCTAATGATGTAATCAGATATTTTTATTATGGTGAAAATGGAGAGTCGGGCAATTCAACCGGGCGATTAGTTACAATCCCAAGATACTTTTATCAAGAGATTTATACTGACTTGTTGGATCCTCCTTTTGTTCCAACTGATTATAAGCCAATTGGTTATGTAAGAGCACTTACTCCTCTTTATCCACTTATGTCTACTAGTGGTTCCATGGTGGGGTATAAGAAAGTGACGGAAGTAAGAGGAGATGCTGAGGTAATGGGAAAAACTGTTTATGAATATACCTCTCCAGAAGATTATCCCAACCTTTATGATGCTTACTTTTTTCAACCCCTCTCAGGAGAAAATCAGTATCAGTCTACATACTTTCCTACCGGGAAACTCTCAATTTACCCTTTTGCTCAGGCAGATGATAGAGACTTCCTTCGTGGCTTGCTTAAAAAACAAACAAACTATGCATGGAATGGTACTTCTTTTGAAAAGGTAAGTGAGACCGAAAATACCTACCAGTTCAATTTTGCGATTCCATTAAGCAATGAAGAGAACAATGGTCAAAACCCTCCTCAAATTGATGGATATACTTCTGTCACTGGTTTAAGAGTAGTTACACGACCTTCTGTTGAAGAAGGTAGTCCTCCAGGCTATCAAGCTGAGTGGTATAATATTTATTCAGGTAGAATAGACCTTAAGCAGACTGTTTCGCGACAATATGATATGACCGACCCATCGGATCCTTTAGAAATAACTACGATTAACTATTGGGATGACCTATCACTGGATTCGGGATACTATAATATTTCGAGGTCTACGACTGTTGGGAGTGATGGTATTCTTAGAGAGACAAAGAACACATTTGCTTACAACGCACCTAGTTGGCTTAATACTATTGTTACCAACGAATTGAAAGATCGAAATATGTTGGCTACAGTTTTAGAACAAAAAACCTATAAGGGAAGCATGCTTCTTTCTGTGGTGAGGAATTTTTTCAATGAATTCAATACAGATCAGTTATACCAGTCTAAGGTAGATGTTGCTAAGGGAGATGATGCACCAGAGACTCGTGTAAACTATCATTCCTATGACAACCTGGGAAATCCCACTGAGGTATCTAAAGAAGGAGGAATCAGGATATCCTATATATGGGGGTATGACAATACGATGCCCGTAATTCAAGGACAAAATATATCCAGTGTCGACCTGAATTCAGCCGTGCAATCCGCTATTAATGCCTGGACTTCAAAACCGGGCTCAGTTACTGATTTGGAAAGTTTACTCATGTATGTTTCTGATATGACCTCATTGACGCACAAACAGGTTTGGGCCGAGTTTATTTCAGAACTTAAGTCACAATCATCCATTACCAGTTTAGTGCCTTTTGCTGCAATTACTTATAAAATAGGAGTAGGAGTTACATCTCAGACCGATTCGAATGGAGAAACAGTGTATTATGAGTATGATTCATTCAATCGTTTAAAACTGGTCAGAGATGATGAAGGGAATATTCTAAAGTCTAACACCTATCACTACAAAAATAACTAGTCCCCCCTAACCTTAAGAAGATACTAATGAAACTAACAATAAACATACAGAGGGCGTTTAATTCCTTGTTTTTACTTTGCCTTGTATCGTCCTTTTCTTTTGCTCAGGGTACTGGACTTTCAATTAGCGAACCATCCTCACCTGCCACAACCTGCGGTACTTATACTTATACATTGAATATACCATCGGGAACAACGTTGCAACCAGCAACTAGTACTTCCTGGCAAATAACGGGAGGAACGAGGGTTTCCTACACAAATACCACAGTGGAAGTTCAATGGACTGCCGGAGGGGGGACTGGTATTGTGCAGTATTCTGGATCGCAAAGTACAGGTGATCCGGTTTCTGCAATGAAAGGCGGAATATCTATTGCTGAAGAAACCATATACCCTGGTTCAATTGGCGGAGAAGATACTGTTTGTTATGACTATGGTGCTGCATTGACGAATGCAAGCCCTCCTACGGGGGGATGTACGGGTTATGAATATCGATGGCAAAAGTCTACCGATAACTCCACCTGGATAAATATTTCAGGAGCTACTGGCATTGAATATTCTTTTCCTTCAGGGCTGACAACGAATACCTGGTATAGAAGGGCTGTTAATTCTCCAGGGCAGAACAATACTGTTTATAGTAATTCAGTGGAAATGACAGTAGAGGTACCTGCTGTTCCTACGGCAATAGAAGAAATTGAAAATGGTAATACATCCTTCAAGGCTCGCTGGAATACTGCCACTGGTGCGGCTTCATACAGGCTTGATGTTTCAACTAATAGCAGCTTTTCCAGCTTTGTCTCAGGTTTTCAAGGTAAAATAGTTAACAGCATAAATAGTGTAGTAACCGGGCTTGCTCCTGGTCAGAATTATTATTATCGGGTAAGAAATGTTTCATCCCTTGGTTGTATATCAGAGAACTCTGGAACTATTACAGCACATACCACTCTTGCTCCTCCTTCTGTAAATACATCATCTAATATCACATCGTCAGGCTTTAGAATTAACTGGACTCCTTCCTCAGGAGCTGCTTCCTATCGTTTAGATGTTTCTAAAAATAGTAATTTTACAAGCTTCATAACCAATTATAATAATAGAACCATCAGTGGAGGGTCTGCCAGCAATCATACACTCACGGGTTTAGATTATGGCACCACTTATTATGCTCGTATCAGGGCTGTTGGGAGTAACGGTGTAATCTCATCTAATTCTACTTTGATTACCACAACCACATTGATGATAGCTCCCACGGCTAATGCTGCGACAGCTGTAACAACGACAAGTTTCCAGGCTAATTGGGGAGGAGTACCAGATGCGAGTTCTTATCGATTAGATGTGTCAGCAGATAATTTTGCTACTTTTTTAGCAGGGTACAATAGCAAGACGGTTTTAGGTACGAGTGAGCCATTGACATCTCTTACACCAGGTAAGGAATATTTTTATCGAGTACGTGCAGTGAGTAGTTCATCAGCAGTATCTAGTAGTTCTAATATAATTACAGTTATAACTCCTATATCGGCACCTACGGTAACATCGAGCAATGTAAGCACATCTGGGTTCAGAGTTAACTGGTCAGCTATAAGTGGAGCTACCTCATATAAGCTGGATGTATCTACTAACAGTAATTTTACAAGTTACTTAACAGACTTTGAGAACAAGATTATTACAGGAGGATCAAGCATCAGTTATGATGTATCGGGTGTTATAACACCAGGAGTACAATATTTCTTTAGACTTACAGCGGTAGGTGAAGATGATGAGTCAATTGAGTCCAATGTGGGTTCGGTGACTCTGCCAATATCAGCACCAACTGTTAGTTCCGCTACTTCTATATCGAATACATCTTTTCAGGCCAATTGGAGTTCTGAAGATGGAGCACTAAGTTATGATTTACAGGTAGCGACTAACTCAGGTTTTACAGAAAACCTTCAAACGATAAATGTTACAGGTATCAACAGAGTGGTGACTAGTTTGGAGGCGGGAAAGACTTACTATTATAGGGCGAGGTCTGTTGGGTCAAATGTCAATTCAACATATTCTACTTTTACCTCTGTAACAACGACCATCACACCGCCTGCAACAAGTCCAGCGAGTAATCTTTCTGCCACATCCTTCCGTGCCAATTGGTCGTCTGTGTCAGGAGTTACCCAATATCGGTTATATGTATATGATAGTGATTTGACTACACCAATCTACGGATATTCTGGTATAGAAGTAACGGGTACCAATCAGGTAGTTAGTGGCCTTGTTGCAGGTAAGAACTACTATTACAGAGTAAAATCAAAAGGGCCGAATGCAGAGTCAGGTTACTCAACGGGGCATGTAACGGCAACAACTACTATCTCAGCGCCAGCTTTGAGTGAAGAGAGTAATAGAACCTCTACCTCCTTCCGTGCCAACTGGTCAGCGGCTACGGGAGTTACTCAGTATCGCTTGTATGTGTATCCTGATAACACTCTGACCACGACTGTACCTGGGTATAATGGTTTGGAAGTGACGGGGATCAATCAGGTGGTTAGTGGTCTTGAGGCAGGTAAGAACTATTACTACAGAGTAAAGTCAAAGGGGCCGGATTTGGAGTCGGGTTATTCAACTGGTTATATAACTGCTAATACATCGATATCGACTCCGGGAGTATTGTCTGCGAGCAACCAGGCCCCTACATCCTTCCGTGCCAATTGGTCAGCAGCATCAGGAGTAACTAATTATCTTTTGTATGTATCAGAGAGTAGTGATTTTCTGACACCAGTATCGGGTTATGCAGGTAAGCAGGTGAGCGGCACTAATCATACTGTAACAGGACTTTCAGAAGGGCAACGATATTATTACAGATTAAAATCAGATGGGCCGGATGCAGATTCGGGTAACTCTTCAACTATAGAGACCAATACAACGATCTCAGCACCTGCAATAGGAAGTTCAACATCAATAAGTGCTACCGGATTTTATGTAAACTGGACTCCTGTGAGTGGAGCGGTATCATATGAATTAGATGTTTCGGAAGATGAGAACTTCACGACTTTCTTCTTTGGTTATGAGGAATTTGCTATTTCCGGAGGATCGACCAGTAGTCAGCAGGTAACGGGTTTAGATTATGGAACGACTTACTATGCACGTGTTCGCGCAGTAGGGCCAAGTATTACTTCTGGTAATTCCAGTCCGGTGACCACAACCACATTGATGATAGCTCCCACGGCTAATGCTGCGACAGCTGTAACAACAACAAGTTTCCAGGCTAATTGGGGAGGTGTTTTCGATGCTGTGGGCTATGAACTTGATGTGGCCGAAGATATTCTCTTCGCGAACATTGTAGGTATTTACGATTCGCTGGATGTTAACGAAACCAACCAGACAGTAACAGGCTTGCAGTCTGGTAAAAAGTACTATTACAGGGTGCGTGCTAAATCTGGCGCAGCAACTTCAGGCAATTCTAATGTTATTGAAACGAACACTTTACTGGCAGCTCCGACAACCAATGCTGCTACCAATATAGGTGAACTGGAATTCACTGCTCATTGGACAACAGTGGCTGCTGCCAGTAAATATGAACTTTACGTTTATCGTGATAGTGGCCTGGAAAATCCTGTTGCATCTTATGATCCACGTATCATTACAGGACAGTCTACTGCAAGTCATGTTATTGATTTGGGAATTATACCAGGTAAAACTTACTACTACAGAGTGAAGTCAGTAAGTTCTCAGGATGTGTCCTCTGATTTTTCTGTACCAACAATTGCTGCCACCACTGATATAGCTAAGCCGACATTGTCCAGTACTGACATTACTTCGGTTTCTTTCGTTGCTAATTGGTCTTTGGTAGGTGGAGCTGAGTCTTATATACTGGATGTTTCAGACGACAGTGACTTTGTTAATATGCTTCCGGGCTATAATGGAAAGTTGATCGCCAATGGAACTACAACTTCAGAATCAATTACAGGATTAGAGGCGGGTAAGCATTATTATTTTAGAGTAATGGCTCAAGGGGAAGATAAAAATTCATTGGTTTCTGACCCACTGACCGTAACCACAGATATTCTACCGCCAGATGTGAGTGAAGCAACCAATATAGGATTGGGTTCTTTTGAAGCCAACTGGATTGCTGCAGAAGGAGTGAGTAGTTACAAACTATATGTCTCAGAATATATTGATTTTTCACCCAACCATCCTTCTTATGATGGAATTGTAGTGACGGGTACAAACCGTCTCGTCAATGGACTTGATCATGGTACAAACTATTATTACAAACTTGTATCTATTGGGGCTGATTTAGTGAATTCAGATGAATCGTTTAAAGTTTCTACTTATACTGACATAGGGACTCCGACAGCGCTGGAAGAGTCAGACCAAACCACTACTTCTTTTAAGGCGAAATGGAACTCAGTCGGACAAGCTCTCCAGTATAGGCTGGATGTGGCAAAAGACGTATCCTTTACAGATTTCCTAAATGGCTACCAGAACAAGAGGATTTCCGGTTCCTTAACTGAAGAGGTAATTACTGGTTTGGAACCAGGTGTCAACTATTACTATAGAGTTCGAGCTAAAGGTAAGGATATCTATTCAGGTTATTCCAGTACCATAGTGGCGTCAACAGTTCCTGATCCTGATATTCTGGTGATAGGAAGTCCTATAATTGGTGGACAGGAAGAGAAGGTCTTATTTACTTCCTCAGGCATTTTTGATACCTATGAATGGAAGAAAGATGGTGAAACAGTAGGAACAAGTAGTACTTATGAAGCGGCTGCAACAGGTAGTTATACCCTGACTGTCACGGTCAGTGGAGTGAGCCAAAGCGGAGTAAGTGATCCTGTCATTGTTAGTAATGCATCAGGTTTTGATCCTGGCGATGAAAACTACGTAATGTCTACGATAGTTCTGCTTGAAGGCATTACCGATGAGACATCACTTAATACGCTGATTATTGGTGAGAAGAACGTTAATATTCAATATGCTGATGGTTTGGGCAGACCAATTGAAACAGTTGCAGTAGAAGCATCTCCAGACAGACGTCATATCGTACAAGCTTCAGTTTATGACCAATTTGGTAGACAGCCAAAGCAGTACCTGCCATATGTGGTTACAGATAATAGCGGTGTATATCAGGCCAACCCTATGGGAGTGGCGGCTAATTCATTTGCAGATTATAACCTCAGCCCTCAGTATGAATTTTATCAGAATACCGCTAAGGTGGCGAGCGATTTGGCTCCTTACGCAGTTTCTGTTTTCGATAACTCTCCATTGAATCGGGTTTTGAAACAAGGAGCTCCTGGTGAAGCATGGCAACCCATAGCAGGTTCTTCAACCGACAAGGTGATCAATATGAGCTATGAACTAAATGACTCGGGTGAAGTGAGACTCTTTGGGCTAAGTAACAACCTGCCTATTCCAATCTCCTTGAATGGCTATTACGAAGCTAATCAGCTAATCAAATCCAAGACTACTGACGAAGATGGAAATGTGATGATAGAATACACCAACAAATCTGGTCAGGTCATACTTAAAAAACTGGAGACCGGAGATGTCTTAAATCCTTGGGCCCAGACATATTACGTGTATGATGATTTTGGGAATCTTAGTGTGGTGTTACCTCCGGAAGCTATAAAGGCCATCGAGAATGGAGATCTTTCTGCAGTTCCATCAGGTTATACATTATTAACAGAAGATCATACTATTACCAGTGCTAATTATACAGGAGGGTCTTATATGTATGTTGAAGGCGTTACGGTGACCATTGATGAGGGTGTAACGCTTGATCCGGGTGCCGAAATTATACCATATGGTATTGATAATGATTTCTTAGACCTATGGGCCTTTCAGTACAGATATGACAGGCGTAACCGCATAAGCAAAAAACGAGTACCTGGTGCGGGTTGGGTATATATGGTTTATGATAAACTCGATAGACTGGTCCTTAGCCAGGATGCTAATCAAAGGGTAGAAAATAAATGGACCTTCACTAAATATGATATTCTTAGCAGACCTGTATTGACTGGTATATATACCGATGCAGTGACTACAGGCCAGGAAGCAATGCAGCTGAAGCTTGATTTATTTGCCGGTTTACTTTACGAAGAGTGGGGTACAGGCCCAATACAAGGCTACACTAATCAGGCGTTCCCGTCTGTAAGTAGTTTGAATGACTACTTGACAATTTCCTTCTATGATAACTATAACAGCTATGTGCTGTCACTATATCCTTATCAGGAAGAGATAGGTTTGCCTACCACTTACTCTACCAACACCAAAGGCAGGGCAGTGGCCTCTATGACTAAGGTTTTGGGAACCACTACCTGGCTCAAAGGCTTGGTTTATTATGATGATGAAGGAAGAGTAATACAGACATATTCCGACAACTATGTTGGAGGTGTCGATAGAACAAGTACAAGGTATGATTTTACAGGCAGGGTACTGGAAACGAAACTCACCCATAATGATGGTAGTGAAGCAACAACTGTTTCCGAATTCTATGCCTATGATCATGCCAGCAGGCTGTTAGAGATGAGTCATCAGGTGAATGATGACAATTCCGTTATTCTGGTTCATAATGAGTACAATGCATTGGGAGAGCTAATTGATAAAAAACTGCACTCAGCCGACAGTACCAATTATGAGCAGTCAGTAGATTACCTCTACAATATCAGGGGCTGGATGACTGACATTAATGATTCCGGCTTAAGCGATGGAGAGAATGATTATTTCGGTATGAAACTCTTCTATAATGAAAATGCTGGAGGAATAAACAGCAGAGCATATAATGGGAACATTTCCGGTGCGAGATGGAGTCTCTTCAGTGAAGGTGCTGGAGTTCAATCAGGTTATACCTATGACTATGACCCATTGAATCGACTGACAAAGGCAAATTATGTTAGTTTTGCGGGAGGATTCTCAGATCCTACTACCTTTGATGTGGATGCTATCAGCTATGATTTGAATGGTAATATCATGAATCTGGTCCGTAATGCCACTAGTTTAACGACTGCTTTGGATGACTTAGACTATACTTATTCAGGCAATAGGCTGTTGAGTGTTTTAGATAATGGTGACATATCCAATGGTTTTAAAGATGGTAATGCCACTGGCACAGATTACACCTACGATGCCAATGGCAACATGATCAGTGATGCCAACAAAGACATCACCTCCATAGCCTATAATCACCTGAACCTACCAGTCTCTGTGATCTTTACAGGGGGCAGGAGCATTGCCTATACTTATGATGCAGCAGGGATCAAGCTGAAGAAAACTGTCAATGACAACGGCAACACTACAGTAACAGATTACAGTGGAGCTTTTATCTATGAAGATGATGTCTTACAACAACTGGCCCATGCCGAAGGTAGGGTCAGAAGAAAGGCAGACAACAGCTTTATCTATGATTATTATCTCAAAGATCATTTGGGTAATACCAGGCTTACCTTCACCACAGAGAACGAGAAGGTGATCTACCTGGCTACCATGGAAACAGCCTACCAGACCTTTGAGGAAAACACCTTCCTGAATGTAGATATGCGGGAGACCAATGCCACAGCCAACTATACAGTTGATGCTACCACCAATGAAGATCAGGTAGTCAGACTCAGAGGTAATGATACCAACAGGCAGGTAGGACCAGGCAAACTGCTACAGGTGATGAGAGGAGATACCCTGTCTATGGAAGTCTTTGCCTACCACGGCTCAGGCTATACAGACAATGACTCGGTAAGCTCCGCCAACCTGCTGTCCGCTTTGATAGGGCTGATCAGCGGAGCTAGCCCGGCAGGTTCAGAGACAGCCAATATCACTTCCAGTATCAATGCCAATGCAGGGAATATCTTTGTGGGGCAGAATGAACTGGATGCCAACAGTCCGAGGGCCTACCTGAACTATATTCTCTTTGACAAGGACTTTGACTATGTAGATGCAGGCTTTGCTCAGGTGACCAATGATACCATCAACGACCACCAGAGACTGTACCTGGAAAGGGCCATCAATGAAGCCGGCTTTATCTATGTCTACGTGTCTAATGAGAGTAACACAGCCCATGATGTATATTTTGATGACCTCAGGCTTACCCATACCAAGAGCAAAGTACTACAGGAAGATCATTATTATCCTTTTGGGATGAATATAAATGCACTGTCTTCTAATGCTCCACTGAGTAAGCCTAATCAGTTTAAGTATAATGGCAAAGAGTTGGATACTAATTTTGACCTGGGGTGGTACAACTATGGAGCTAGAATGTATGATCCACAGATATCTAGATTTACAACAATCGATCCTTTGGCAATGGATTATAATTTTCAGACTCCTTATGCTTATGCTGCCAATAACCCAATCAGGTGGATTGATTTTAATGGTGAAGGGCCTCAGGATCCTCAGCAAGGACCAAAGAAACCAAGTCCACAAAGGACCCAGAGTCAACGTATTTACCCTAAACTTCCTGAAGGCTATTTGAGAGGTATAAGACGAAAGTCCGATTTTGCGAGGACCACTTATTTTGAGTTAGTGGCTAAAAATAATTACCGTGATTATGGGGGTGATGAAAAGGCTAAAGCGATGCTTTGGCAAGTTATTAATGATAATACTGGATTCACTGAAGACGGAGATTTAGTCTTTAAAAAATCTGAATCTGATGGAAAGAATTTCTTTTTAGAAGTTGGTAAGGAAATTGTACAAGTGGGTGCAGAGGAGTATGCAGAAAGGAAATTCACAAAGTGGGCTGCAGGAGGAGGCTCTAAGGCTATAAAAACGGTTGGGAAATTAGGAAAAAAGGGTTTGAGCAATACTTTTGGAATAATTTTAGAGCTTTTCGACTCTCAAGAAACGGGTAGGACTAATGAAAAAATTATGAAAGAGGTTATGAAAGTATGGGATGACTACTTAGATCAAATACAAGAAGAAACCCAAAATAATAATGGAAACAGTAATGGAATGGTACGCAGTGAGGAAGATGAAAAACTCAATAAGGAGGGTGGCAATTAATACTCTTGTAATATTCTTCAGTGGTAGTTTGACCCTGGCGCAAGAGATTGAAAAGGAATCACAGGAAGAACTCCAAGAAGTAGTTAACTATGTTACAGGTCTCATTTCCAAAGGAGATTCTTCATTGTACTTATTTGAGACAAGAGCAATTTCATATTTGAATTTAGGTCAGTTCTCTGATGCTCTTGTGGATTTACATTATCTTCTGTCAAACCAAGATAGGAATGACTATTGGTGGAATCTTAAGGGTTTGTGCGAAGCTGAATTAAATATGCAGTCTGAAGCTATTAAGTCCTATCTTAAGGCAATACAATTCAATGATACAGCCTCTGATTATTATGTTAATCTTGGGATGTCTTATGAAGAATCTGGTAAAAATGACTCGGCTAGTTATAGTTACTCCTCAGCAATGAAACTTGATTCTGAGAATGTTCAGGCTAAAATTAATATGGCGAATTTAATGAGTTCTTCTTCTTTTAATAATTTTGAGAAAGCACTTGGTATTTGGGACAGCCTCATTGATATGGACTCTTGGAATGAAGATTATTATAATGACAGAGGGCTGGTTTTTTTGAAATTGGGCAATTTTAAAAGAGCATTAGAAGGTTTCGAGACGGCAATATCTATTAACTCAGAAGTAGCGACTTTTCATTATAATGCAGCCAGGGCAAATATGGAATTAGGTCTTTACGATGAATCAATGAAAGGCTTTAGTAAAGCTATTCAATTGGACTCTTTGGATTGGAATATTTACTTATTCAGATCTCAATTATTTGAGAAGCTCAATCAGTTTGAGAAAAGTCAAATGGATTATAAACTGTATCTAAAGCTTAAAGACGGTAAGTAATTATGGGTGCTCTTACAAGACGAGTTATACTGATTATAGGTGGTTTTTTAAGGTGGTTGGTGAATTCTTGGAGAGGTGAAAAATCACTTAGGAATTATTTTGAAATGAGTGATGGGTCAGAAGATACTAAACAGAGAAACCTTAATTTCATAGTAGGGGTTTTGTTTATCTTATTGTCAGCAGCCTTGGTCGCGTATTTTTTTACACCTCCGCCTGCTGAATTCAAGAGATACTAGGCATAGTAGGTAATGCTATCAATTATCTGTTGGGGCATAAGGCATTGAAAATTTCAAAAATTAAGGCTGTTTTGGGAACGGCCTTTTCTTTTTTCAAAAGTAGAAATGTATTATTGAGACAATAAACACAAGCTGAGGATAGCTTAAAATGGTTTTTGTTTCCTTGGTGCTATCAATTATCTGGTGGCTTGATAATCTTAAAATACCATTGCACGTCCTTTGAAATAATGTCATAAACCACGGCTCAGGCTATACGGACAATGACTCGGTAAGCTCAGCCAACCTGCTGTCGGCTTTGATAGGGCTGATTAGTGGGGCCAGCCCGGCAGGTTCAGAGACAACCAATATCACTTCCAGTATCAATGCCAATGCAGGGAATATCTTTGTGGGGCAGAATGAACTGGATGCTAACAGTCCGAGAGCCTATCTGAACTATATCCTCTTTGACAAAGACTTTGACTATGTAGATGCTGGCTTTGCTCAGGTGACTAATGATACCATCAACGATCACCAGAGACTGTACCTGAAAAGAGCCATCAATGAAGCAGGCTTTATCTATGTCTACGTGTCTAATGAAAGTAACACAGCGCATGATGTCTACTTTGATGACCTCAGACTTACCCATACCAAGAGTAAAGTGTTACAGGAAGATCATTACTATCCTTTTGGCATGAATATTCAGGCATTGTCTTCCAATGCACCGCTGAGTAAGCCTAATCAGTTTAAGTATAATGGTAAAGAGTTGGACACTAATTTTGATCTGGGTTGGTACAACTATGGAGCAAGAATGTATAACCCACAGATATCGATGTTTACAACTATTGATCCATTGGCTGATAAATATAACTTCCAAACACCTTATGCTTATGCAGCTAACAACCCGATCAGATGGATTGATTTTAATGGAGAAGGGCCTGGTGATCCCAAGAAATTAAAGAAACTTAGTAGAGCATGGAATAGCTTTTGGGGTTCGGTAGGAAGGATTTTTAAAAGAACCCCGAGGCAACCCATTCCAAGTGAGATTGATTTGAACCCACAAGAAAGAACGTTCTCTACTGTAATGGGGTATAAAAATGAGTTGAATACTACTTTAGATGCAGGTGGAACCTTGTCAGCAGGAATAGCTCTTGGGTCTGCAGATATGCTTGGCTAAGGACTAGAAACGGTTGGCACTGTAGTTAAGTATGGAGGGTTTGCTGGGGCTGTAATCTCTGGCGGTGCAAGTCTCTTATTGGTTCCAGTAGGAGAGAGTCTGGAGGGTGCCGGAGCAGGAATCCAAATTTCTGTTGATTTGATAGAGATAATTCAAGAAGGTAATGTAGATACGGACCAATTAGTTGAGTGGGGAGAGCAAGGTTTGATAAGTTTAGTTTTTGGCAAGAGGGGTCTTGATAAAATATTGAAAGATGCTAATAAGAATGGTGCTCTAACAGACGAAAGTCAAGAGATACTAGAATTTCTTAAAAGTCTGACCGAAGATATTTCTAATTGGATGATCGAACGAGTAAATGAGCAAAATGAAAAGAATGAAGAAGATAATCAATAAATAGTTCGAGTTATGGAATTTTATCTAGGGCTTGGTTTTTTTTTATTAGGTAGTTTTTTTTGATTCTTGAGGTAAGAGAAAATACGAACGACCAGAATAAGGAAAAAGTAAGGGGGGGTAATAGATACTTAGACTTGCAAAATCATATAATTCATATTTCAGGAATAGCTCTCTTGTTAATAAGTGGGCTTTCTTTAATGTTTTTTAGTTAAAATATAGACTCGGGAGCTAATAGCCTCCTAAGTCTATATTTTCGCTAAGTCGATAAACTGCAAGAGCTTCTAAAAGCTCGTCCGTTAGTTCATCGTCATACTTAAAGTAGTGAATCTGCCACTTATCCTCGGGTCTGTAAAAGGCAAAAACAAACCTTAAAGGCTGTCTACTGTATTTAGCTAAGTACGAATAGGATACTAGGTCTTTTCCTGCTGTAGCTTTTGATAATTGCTGTGCTCCATGAAATTCTCCCATCTTATTTACATTTGCTTTGAGCTCACTCATTATAGACTCGATCGACTTGACTCCTTTCATCCAAGGATTGTTTGAAAAGATATACTCAACAGCTCTTTCGGCTTTGTTTTCATCAAGTAAACTAAAGAACTCTTTTATGATTGCTTCAGGGCTATCTTTTTCCTCTTGCGCATGAATGGATGCACAGGTTGTAACCAGGATTACAGTTAAGAGAATCTTCCTTATCATGACAGTTTATTTAAGTGTTTAAGAATATGCCTGTTTGGTTTTGTAGTCACGTATTAGGGCATCGATGACGGAGAATATCTTGTCCTGTTCCTGCTCCGGCATACCCTGTATGGCCCTGACCCTGTTCAGGGTCTCCCTGTCAATCACTTCCTGTTCGTCCGAGTCGCTGACCAGGTGGTAGTCCAGCGCGACCCCCAGTGCATCAGCTATCCTTTTGGCATACTCCACCGAAGGGGTATCCCCACGCTCGTATTTAGAGATGGCATCCTTGGAAATCCCTGTGGCCGTGACCAGGTCTGCCCGTGACAGCCCATTAAGCTTCTTCGGTTTGGTAATCTTCTCGCTCAGCTTCATAGAAAGTAATTGTAAAGGCCGTTAAACATACCTTTGTCGACAAATATAACCTTTTATAGTAAGGAAAAATAAAATAGTAATGCCATCAATTATCTGGTGGTTTGATTATCTTAAAATACTATTATACATCCTTTGAAATAATGCCATAAACCTCGGCTCAGGCTATACAGACAATGACTCGGTAAGCTCAGCCAACCTGCTGTCAGCTTTGATAGGGCTGATCAGTGGGGCCAGCCCGGCAGGTTCAGAGACAGCCAATATCACTTCCAGTATCAATGCCAATGCAGGGAATATCTTTGTGGGGCAGAATGAACTGGATGCCAACAGTCCGAGAGCCTATCTGAACTATATTCTCTTTGATAAGGACTTTGACTATGTAGATGCAGGCTTTGCTCAGGTGACCAATGATACCATCAACGACCACCAGAGACTGTACCTGGAAAGGGCCATCAATGAAGCAGGCTTTATCTATGTCTATGTATCAAATGAGAGCAACACAGCCCATGATGTCTATTTTGACGACCTCAGGCTTACCCATACCAAGAGCAAAGTGTTACAGGAAGATCATTATTATCCTTTTGGGATGAATATTCAGGCATTGTCTTCCAATGCTCCTTTAAGTAAGCCTAATAGGTACAAGTTCAACGGAAATGAAGAGCAGACTGATTTTGACTGGGCTGTTTATGATTTTAATGCAAGGGGGTATGATGCTTCTTTAGGTAGGTTTATGGGAGTGGATCCATTGGCGGATATTATTTTTCAAGTAGATAAGTCTCCTTATCAATTTGGCTGGAATAATCCAATTCTTTTTTATGACCCATCTGGAGAATGTCCATGTTTTGCCATTCCTTGGCTTGTTGCAGCAATTGAAGCTTTAACTGCAGCAACAGCCGTAGGCGTTACAGGGTATGCTGTTTATGAATTTAGGGATGACTTTGATTTTGATAGAAGTAAGCTCAGGACTGAAACTAGGTTTGCCGATGAATTTTTTACAGGGGGGGGAGTATGGTAGAAATGGTGGTGATCCTAAAAAGCCATTCTTTACAGCAAATGAAAAGGCAGGGATGGTTGTAGCTGCTGTGGCGGGCATGTTGAAGATGTACAGTGCTCTAGGAATTAAACCTGATCCAGAATTAGTAGAGAAAATGGAGGTTGCTATGGCAACTTTAAGTGAAGAAGATCTTATAAAAATAAGACGCGCTTATATTTCTGCTACTAGAGATGGTTACTATGATGAGGTTCAACAAATAAGTGATAGACAACTCTTCGGAGCTCTTAACCCACTTTTAGCTGAAGCAGCAGCATTATATGGAATTAATAAGGATTTTTATAAAATTGAAAAACCATGGCTTTCGGAAGAAGATAGAAACAGACAAAAGGAAGAAGAGAATCGAGGTAGACAGGCAAAGGAATTATTGGAGAAAGCTGAAAATGGTGAAATAGAAGCAGGCTTTTATACTTGGGATGGTTCTAATTGGATTAAAAATTAAAAGTTGATATGAAAAGAGATTATGTAAGTACATCGATATTTGTACTGTCCTTAATTACTCTGGCGACTGTTTTAGCCGAAGATTATATGTTTGGAATGGAGGTTCCATTGATTATAATAGGCTTAGGTTTTATGTTATTTGCTGCATTGAAACGTATCAGAGATCGGAAAAGGGAAGCAGAGAATAACAAAAGGGAATCAGATAGGCACAATTAGGTGGGGGTTGTGAAAGTAGCCCCACCAATCACCTATTAAAACATAGAGTTTCGTACTTATTCTTAGCATCTGGTTGAGACCATCTCTTATATACTTTCAATTGTAAGTAAAGAAAGACTCAATACTTCCATCTTCCGTCCCCGGTCTTCCATTTTCTTCGCTTCAAGCCTTCCTCATAAACTCCGACTTCAATGTCCTCACTAGCACTCACTTGTATACTACAATAACTTGCGCTTGCTTTTGGCAGGTACTTATCTTCTAAAGTACATGTTGTGCCAACTTCTTCATAGGCTTAGCCTCTCAATGAGACCATCCATCAATAAAAGCTGTTTCTCACTATTTACTCTGAAGATGTTTTATTTTCTTTAGTAAGTGAAAACCACAATACACACAATGCCCCTTAATTCTTCTCATAGGTTGATAAGACTTTTTGATTTACCTGGCTATGGACTGGTCAAATGGGTGAGCCTTACGCTATTACTTTTAGTGTTGGCCAATACCAGTTTTGCCCAAAGTGAGTCTTTGGAAGTGTCTACCAATGATCTGAAAAAGGACAATCAAAAACTTCAAAAGGAACTGGTCAGGCTGAGAAAGTCTGCCAGAAAGGAGCTGCAAAAGGAGTTTCCGGATTTCTCCATGGAGCAGATAGATTCTGTCGCACTCAATATGCGGGAGAAGATAGAGGTTCAAGACTCTGCCAGTACTTACATCCAGCAAATCAAGCAAGAGCTAATCAATGATCTGAAAGAGACACCAGAAAAATTACCGGTAGGGCAGGAAGTGCAGGAAAGCATTACTTTACTGAATGAACTGGAGAGTTACGAACAAGTCTTAAAAGACAGGCAAAAGGTACTGGATGTATTTGATGTCAAAGAATTAGACAGGCTGGAGAAAAGATTTACGGATCTGCAGTCATCCTTTGAGGTGTATAAAAAGGAATTTGAAAATTGGGATGAAGCACTGCTTAGACAAGTAGAGCATATCCAGGAAGTGGCTCTGATGAAAAAGGAACTGGAAAAGATAAAGGCCTATAAACCCTTACCGGATGGGTACAGGCAGCAGGCAGATAAGTTTCAGTCCAATGGCTTTGTTCAGGACTTGTTGGAAGAAAAGGCAGCGGAGCTGAAAGAGCAAGGTTTAAAAACCTTGCAGGAGAAGCTCGATTTTGCAGAGCTGCAGGTAAAGGAGGCTAAACTTGAGTTTCCACAAATGCCCAGCATAGAGTCGGCACCACCCAAACATAACCCTTATGCCAGCTTGTCGCTCTTTAAGAGATTGAAGCTGGGAGGGAATTTACAGTATAATCGCAGACAACCCGTTTCGGTAGACGGAGCTCTTACCCTGTTGTACCCTATCAATAAAAAATGGGTGGCCGGTTCGGAGGTTGGAGCTGTTTTATACCAGAAGAAATCAGATTTGGAAGGGAATAAAAACCTGCTGAGTACCCGGGCTTTCCTGCGCTACAGTGTACTGAATAGCCTGTTCTTACAGGCCAATGTAGAGTACACCAAGATCAGAACACTGAATTTAAATGATCAGTCGTCCAATGTAATCTGGAAACCCACTGGTTTGATTGGAGTAGGTAGGAAGTTCAAAGTGGGGTCAAAGCTGATGGCGGCTACCACAATTTTCTATGATCTTTTCCATGATCCGCTCAAAAGTAACCGCAAAGGTCCTTGGGTATTCAGACTTGGCTTTGAATTATCGAAGTAGCTGGATGTTCTGCTTTGAAGTTGTCAAGATGTCTTGATTCTTGTTTTTGTAGAGCATGAGAAGCTTAACTCATTGATTCATCATTTGCCAGGTCTTGGTGAGGGCATTAGAAATCAAGAATTAAAATGGGCCTGCAGATCTGAGGGAGAGGCTAAGACCAGAAGAGACAACTGCTTTCATAATAGACTTATAGCGGCTTTGGCCTGGTCGGGCATCGAGGGGCAGTTGTATAAGAGCATGTTATGTAAAAGCTTACCGGGGAAGGGACGGTTTAGGAGAAACTGAGTATCTTGATAGCTTAACAAATCTCAATTTTTAACCATTAAAACTAAACCCACATGAGAACAAGAATAACCCTAATTACCTTTTTGCTAGTATATCTTTTTTGTCAAGAAAGAAACTATGCTCAATCACTGTTTACACCTTCTGGTGCAGTTGGGGCATCTTCATCAGCAGGCAAAGTAGGGGTTGGATTAAGTACTCCCCAATCTATTTTGCATATAAACCACGGAGAGACGTTAGGTGGAAAGTTTTTGCCGGAAAATGCTGGTTTAAATATCGGAGATGGTATGATAAACCTCCTTTTAGATGGGAACGAAATATACAGCAATCATACATTGGCTTTAGGGTCATCCTATTCCCATGATATACTTTTCAAAAATGTTAATGCAACCGGCAGTCAAGAGTTGATGACCCTGAAGTCCAATGGAAGGTTGGGTATAGGTACTACTACACCTGCATCAATGATGGATATCTTTGGTGGTGCCACTGGAGATGTCGTACTAAGATTGGAGGCCGACTCGGACAATGCGGGAAGTGAGGCCGATAATCCAAGAATAGAAATGTACCAGGATAATAAGCTGATCTACGCGCACCTTGGTTTTAATGAAGACACACCGACCACGGCAAACATTTTCCAAATATCTATGGGTAGCCCTAGAGGATTTATTCGAGATGCTTTGAGCATAAACCCATATGACGGAAATATTGGAATAGGAAATATAGCACCTGAACATAGGCTGGATGTAAATGGTACAAGCCGTTTTATTGGGAAAATGATAGTTGACAATGATATTGAATCAAAGAAAGTCAAAGTCACTGCCACCCCTGGCAGTGTGCCGGATTACGTGTTCAAGGCAGGTTACGAGCTCAGGAGTCTGTCAGAGCTTGAAAGCTTCATCAAGGAAAACTCTCACCTTCCTAATATCCCTAACGCAAAAGAGGTAGAAGCGAATGGCCAGGACGTTGGTGAGATGCAGTTGAAGCTTTTGGAGAAAATCGAAGAACTTACACTTTACGTGATTGAGCAGAATAAAGAAGTTAATGTACTTAAAAAGACCATCAAAAAGCAGTCTGAGAAGATCAAGGAACTAGAGACGAATCTGAAAAAGTAGTACTTGAAATCCTATTGCTGGTCTTAGCCTCTCGCTGAGACTCTCTTTTGGGATTCCATACTTCCGTTTTCCTTCTTCCAGCTTCTCTGCTTCTAGCCTTCCTCAAAAAATCCGACTTGAGTGCCATGGAGCCAAAGCCATCAACTGAGCTGTCGCCTCTTAAGATAGCTTAATGTTATTAACTTTAGGTTCAGCCTCCACTAGTTTGAAGACTTCTAAGATTGGTTGGTCTTAGCGAGGAAGAGTCTTTTTGGAGAAGGTGGTTTAGACCTGATTATGGGAGGAGTAGGGTTTATCCCCGGAGGTGGATGGATAGCCTCTGGAATATACTTCGGAGGAAAATATTTGTTAGGGAAAATAGGAAATGATTTTTGGAATAAGCAATGAACTGGATTAGTTATTTGAATTTTGTGATCTATGATTTTTATTCTAAGAGAGATTCTGATCCAGGCATTTATTCTTTTTGTTTATCGACTTTATTAATGGCTATAAATATTTTGTCGATTTTCTTTCTTTTAGATTACTTCTATTCTTTTTTAGGTAAGACCAATAAGGGGTATGTTTTGATTATGTTCTTAATAATTGGAATCTTTAATTATTCGCTGGTCTATTTAGGAGGTAAGCATGAAGATATATTTGAGGAATATCGTAGTGTAAGTAAAGCTAGTAACAATGGCTTTTGGGTCTACATAATTGCATCACTGATCATGATCATTGCAACTACTTATTTGGCAAGGCAGTGGTATATTGGTTAAGGTGGAAACCGATATTCGAATAAATAAAGAGCCATCTTGAAACGAAGCTGGTTTTTTATAGGTATGCCTTTTAGGCTTAAAGTCGCTGATTATAAGGTCAATGAAGTTGGTGATGATCTTTTCTGTCTCCTTGCCCCTAGTCTTAACGTTTCGCTGAGAGCCTCTTTGGGCCTCAACACTTCCATCTTCCGTCACCGGTCTTCCGTCTTCCGTCTTCTCCGCTTCAAGCCTTCCTCACAAACTCAGACTTCAGTGCCATGGAGCCAAAGCCATCAATTTTGCAGTCGATATTATGGTCGCCTTCCGTCAGTCTGATGTTCTTTACCTTGGTGCCGGCCTTGATGGGTTTAGGAGCCCCTTTAACCGGCAGGTCTTTAATCACCACCACCGAGTCACCATCCGCCAGCTCATTGCCATTAGCGTCTTTGATAATATTGGCAGCTTCTTCTACCTGTTCTTCTCCGGGTTTCCACTCATGTCCGCATTCCGGACACATCATTAAAAAGTCGGTAGGGTATCCGTAGGGAGATCCGCACTGAGGGCAAGGCTGCATATCTGACATGGCTTAGCGTTTAAGCCGCAAAGCTAAAGAATTTAGATTAGCTTCCATCCTCGGTCTCCCGTCTCCCGTCTTCTAGCTTCCACCTCCAGTCTTCCGTCTTCTGTCTTCTGTCTTCCGTCTTCCCTTTCCCACATTATCATCTACCCAATCTATTCCATTTTCAAATAAATGTTTACCTTTGCAGTCCGTTTCGGACGAAGCGGTTCCGGTTCACCGGAAATGTTGAATGAAAAATCCTTCGCTAAGCGCTCTGGGTAGCGATAGGAGTAATCACAGAGCGTAATATCATGTCAGAAGAACAAAAAGCACCTGAGGCAGTAGAAGAACAAACTACTCCTCAAGCAGAAGTTGCAGTAGAAGAAGCGCCTGCTTCTGAAGAGAAAAAAGAAACTGCAGAAAAATCATCACCAAAAGCTGCATCTAAACCAGAAGATTTCAACTGGGAAGATTTCGAAACCAAAGGTTTTGGTGAAGGCTACTCTAAAAAGAAAAAAGAAGAGTTGGCTTCAATGTATGAAGACACCCTGAACTCTATCGAAGAAAAGCAGACCATTATGGCTACTGTAGTTTCTATCGGTGACAGAGACGTGGTGTTGAACATTGGTTACAAGTCAGACGGATTGGTAAGTGCCTCTGAATTCAGAGATACTCCAGATCTTAAAGTAGGTGACCAGATTGAAGTATATATCGAGGAGCAGGAAAACGCTCTTGGTCAGCTTGTACTTTCAAGAAGAAAAGCCAAAATCGTTAGAGCATGGGAGTTGATCCAGGATGCACTAGATAACGATAAAGTAATTGAAGGCTTCGTGAAGAGAAGAACTAAAGGTGGTTTGATCGTGGATATCTACGGTGTAGAATCATTCTTGCCAGGTTCTCAGATTGATGTGAAGCCAATCAGAGACTTCGATGTTTTCGTAGGTAAGAAAATGGAGGTAAAAGTTGTGAAAATCAACTACTCTAACGACAACGTTGTAGTATCTCACAAAGTATTGATCGAGAAAGATCTTGAGCAGCAAAAAGCTGAAATCCTTGAGAACCTTGAAAAAGGTCAGGTACTGGAAGGTGTGATCAAAAACATGACCAACTTCGGTGTATTCATCGACCTGGGTGGTGTAGATGGTCTGCTTCACATTACCGATATCTCATGGGGTAGAATCAACGATCCGTCTGAGGTATTGAGCCTTGACGAGAAAGTGAATGTTGTTGTTCTTGACTTCGATGATGATAAGAAGAGAATCTCATTGGGTATGAAGCAATTGACTGAGCACCCTTGGGATAAACTGGAATCAGCGATCGAGGTAGGTTCTAAAGTAAAAGGTACTATTGTAAACGTAGCTGACTACGGTGCATTCCTTGAGCTTCTGCCTGGTGTTGAAGGTCTGATTCACGTTTCTGAAATGTCTTGGTCTCAGCACCTGAGAAATCCTCAGGACTTCATCAGCATTGGCGATGAGCTGGAAGCTGTTGTATTGACACTTGACAGAGAAGAAAGAAAAATGTCTTTGGGTATCAAGCAATTGACTGAAGATCCATGGACCAAGTCTGACGTATTGACCAAATATGGTGTTGGTACTAACCACACTGGTATCGTGAGAAACCTGACCAACTTCGGTCTGTTCATCGAGCTGGAAGAAGGTATCGATGGTTTGGTTCACGTTTCTGATCTTTCATGGACTAAGAAAATCAAGCACCCATCTGAGTTTGTTAAGGTAGGTGATGAGCTTGAAGTTCAGGTACTTGAATTGGATATCGAAAACAGAAGATTGGCCCTGGGTCACAAGCAGTTGGAAGAGAATCCTTGGGATACTTTCGAAACCGTATTTACTCCAGGATCGGTACACAAGAGTACTGTAATCTCTAAAAACGATAAAGGTGCTACACTTGAATTGCCTTACGGTCTTGAAGGTGTTGCTACTAACAGAAACCTGAAGAAAGAAGATGGTTCTATGGTTGAAGTAGGAGAGACCCTTGACTTCGCTGTAGTAGAGTTCTCTAAAGACGATAAGAGAATCGTAATGTCTCACACTAACATTCACAACCCTCAGGCTGCTGAGAAGCCTGCTCCTAAGAAGAAGAGCACTGGTGGCGGGGCTAAAGTGAAAATGGCTCCTGTTGAGTCAGCTACTTTAGGTGATCTTGATGCACTTTCTGCATTGAAAGCTGAAATGGAAGATAACACCAAGAAAGCTAACGAGAAGAAAGCTGCTGAGGCAAAAAAGAAAGCTTCTGAGAAAGAAGACGCTGCTGATGAGGCAGAAGAATCAACTGAAGAGTAATTCTTAATAGATAAATGAAAAGCATCCCGTAACAGGGATGCTTTTTTTATTTGACTTAGTTCATGTTTTGTTGGTGCAATTGGTGAATATCTCTAAATTTGCGCTTCGAAAATATGGCGCTGTGGCCGAGTGGCTAGGCAGAGGTCTGCAAAACCTTGTACAGCGGTTCGAATCCGCTCAGCGCCTCATACAAAAGCACCCTTCCTGGGTGCTTTTTTTGTTTCATAACACTACCATCATACTTTTTTGCCTGGCATATGAAAGGAAAGTCTTGTGCAAGCTGTGACCAAATGAATGGCGTATTGCAGAGGTCTCTTCAACCGAGTATTGATCAGGTAAAAGCATTCAATTCCCTGCTTTAAACCGTAGTTCTGAAAAGCTATTTCCAGCCGTCTCTGATTTTCACCTTGTGAAATATTTTGCAAAAAACCTTTGATTATATGGCTGTGCTTACAGTTCGAAAACGGGCAATTCAAAAGGTTTCATTCGGTTCCTTTTGTCTTGCTATTTATATTGATTCTAAATAAAATAAGTAGGCTTAGTCTAATGTATAAAAAACAGTTAATCAGTGAGTTATGATTGATTTTCAGGGTGCTGTAATTAAGTTTTGACTTGGAAAAATTAGTTTGAAATAAGGATGTCCGATGCTACCTTTGCCACGTGTTTCTACAACTGAGACAATCTGTGATTAAAAATAGACTTTACATGGTAGCTAAAACAACCATTGTCCGTTATGCGACAGCATGCCTCATCGTATGCTGTTTTGTTTTTTCTGGGAACCAGGTTTTCGCCCAGAGAGATGCTGTTCCAACCGATCCTGAAATCATTTCTCAGGGAGAGCAGCTTTTCAATGAGTATCAGTGTAATACCTGTCATAGGGTTGAATCTAAACTCGTAGGTCCGGCTTTGGCAGGAGTTTACGACAGAAGAGACATTGACTGGATTTACAAATGGGTTAAAAACTCCCAGGCACTGATTGCATCAGGAGATGCACAGGCCAATGCTCTTTTCAATGAGTACAACAAAACCATCATGGCCGCTTACGATCTGGAAGATTCTCAGATCATGTCCATCCTGGCTTATGTAAGAGACCGTGAAGAGAATCCTCCTGTAGCTGACACAGCTGCGGCCGCAACAGGCGATGCCGATGCTGCTGGTGGAGGAACTGGTGTGCCTGCTTCATACCTTAATATTATTGTAGGTGCTCTGGTGGTTGTACTGTTGTTGATCCTTGCTGTATTGGCATTGATCATCGGAGTACTGAAAAGATATCTTCAGGACAAAAAAGATCTTGATGAGGCAGATGAAGATGTGGTGAATGAGTCATTCAGCCTGATGGCCTTCTTCAAAAGCCCGACTGTTATTGGAATTATTACCTTCCTGGTAATTGCACTTGCTGCTAAAAACGTGATTGATGGTTTGTATACTATCGGTGTACAACAAGGCTATCAGCCAAAGCAGCCAATTGCTTTCTCTCATAAAATTCACGCAGGTCAATATGAAATTGCCTGTCAGTACTGTCACACAGGAGTAGAGATTGGTAAGTCTGCCAACATTCCTTCAGTGAACATTTGTATGAACTGTCACAGCTCTATTAAAACTGACTCTCCTGAAATCCAGAAGCTTTATGCAGCTCAGGATAGCGGTGAGCCAATTGAGTGGGTAAGAATTCACAACCTGCCCGACCTGGCTTACTTCAACCACTCACAACACGTGAAGGTAGGGGAGATTGAATGTCAGACATGTCACGGAGAAATCCAGGAAATGGAAGTGGTAAAACAACATGCACCACTTACTATGGGATGGTGTATCGACTGTCATAGAAATACCAGCCTGAATACTCAGGGTAATGGTTACTATGATAAGCTGGTAGAGCTACACAATAAGAACTCTGCTACACCAATGAAAGTGGCCGATATCGGTGGTTTGGAATGTGCAAAGTGTCACTATTAATTAATTGAATTCGCGATTTCTGATTGATATACAATGAAAGAAAATCAAAAAACATACTGGAAAGGTGTCGAGCAATTGACCAACGATGCTGAGTTCGTTAAGAAGAACGAATCAGAGTTTCCAGAATACCTCCCGATCAGCGAAACAGGTGGTGAATCAAGTAACCGAAGAGACTTTCTAAAATTGATGGGCTTTGGTATTGCAGCGGCTAGTTTAGCTGCCTGTGAAGCCCCGGTAAGAAAGGCTATTCCTTATTTGAATAAACCTGTAGATGTTGATCCTTCAGTACCTAACTACTATGCCTCTACCTATGTAAATGGTGGTGATGCAGTAAGTGTTGTGGTAAAAACCAGAGAAGGTAGACCTATTAAAGTTGAGGGTAACAAATACAGCTCAATTACTAAAGGTGGTACCAATGCTCAGGTAGAAGCTTCAGTTCTTTCTCTTTATGATAAGGAAAGATTAGCCGGTCCTCTGAAGGATGGTGCTGAGGTTGATTGGGCTACACTCGACAGAGAAGTAACTGCTAAATTGACTGATATTGCCGCTAAAGGTGGTCAGATCAGAATTGTAAGCAACTCTGTATTGAGCCCGACTACCAAAAAGGCGGTTAGCGAGTTCATCGCCAAATACCCAACAACACAGCATGTATCATATGATGCAGTTTCTGCTTATGGTATAACTGAGGGTAACAGAAGATCTTTCGGAGAATCAATGATTCCTTCTTACGATTTCAGCAAAGCCAAAACTGTAGTAAGTGTTGGTGCTGACTTCCTGGGAACATGGATTTCGCCAATCGAATTCTCTAAGCAATTTGCTCAGACCAGAAAAATCAATGAGCACCACAGAGAAATGTCAAGACACTATCAGTTTGAGTCTAACCTTTCTCTAACAGGTTCTAATGCCGACTACAGAACGCCAATTAAACCTTCGCAGGTTGGGCCTCTTGTAGCCGCTATGTATAATGCTATTGCTACTAAGGCCGGACAAGCCAAAGTAAGTGGTGGTAATGCTGGTGATGTGGCACACCTGAGTGCAGCAGCTAACGAATTGTGGGCTAATAGAGGTAAGTCTCTTGTAGTTTGCGGTTCGAATGATCCTGCTGTTCAGATACTAGTGAACGGAATCAACGTAATGTTAGGCAACTATGGCACTACAATCGATGCCAATCGACCAGTTCATTACCGTCAGGGTGATGATGTTGCCATGTCTAACCTGGCCAAAGACTTAAACGGTGGAAGAATTTCAGCAGTGATCTTCTTCAACTGTAATCCTTTATATAACTCTGCTGAAGCTGCTGCATTAACTGCGGCTATTTCTAAAGCTTCCCTGACTGTTTCTACTTCTGACAGAATGGATGAGACTGCAGCTGCTGTTCAATATGTAGCTCCTGATCATCACTACCTTGAGCAGTGGAACGATGCAGAATTAAGAGCAGGTCACCTGAGTTTGACTCAGCCAACGATTGCTCCACTCTTCTCTACAAGACAAGCTCCTGAGTCATTCCTTAAATGGGCAGGTCAGGATGTAGAGTACTATAGCTACCTTCAGGACAACTGGAAAAACACCTATTTCCCAATGCAAAGTGAAGTTTCGAGCTTCCAGGTATTCTGGGATAAGTCATTGTATGACGGTGTGGTTGAGTTCGGAGGTAACAATAACGACTACAGCTACGATACTGCCGCTGCTACTTCTGCAGCCACCAGCATCGCTCAGAATTATAAAACACAAGGAGGCGGTGTAGAGCTGGCTCTTTATCAGAAAGTAGGTCTTGGTGATGGTTCTCAGGCCAACAACCCTTGGTTGCAAGAGATGCCGGATCCAATCACTAAAGCTACCTGGGATAACTATGTAACCATTTCTATGGCTATGGCCAATGAGTTGGGCATTGCCATGAAAGAAGGCGCTACCGAGCTGGTAACACTGACTGTTGGTGGTGAAAGCATGGAAGTTCCTGCATTGGTTCAACCTGGACAGGCAGAAGGCACTATCGGTCTTGCTGTAGGTTACGGAAGAACTAAAGCCGGTAGAGTAGCAGATAGCCTGGGTGTGAATGCTTATCCATTGATGTCGAGACTGAACGGTGCTAATACACTGGATGTGTTGGCAGGTGTTTCAGTGGCTGCTACAGGCAAGGAATACAGAATTGCTCAGACACAAACTCACCAAACCTACATGGGCCGTGAGAACGTGATTCAGGAAGCAACCCTGGATGACTACAAGAAAAATACAGATGCCGGAAGATGGCATCCACATATTTATAAGGATGGTGAATTCGTGAAGCCTTCGAAGATTACGCTTTGGAGTGGTCACGAATACAACAACCACCATTGGGCAATGACTATCGACATGAACTCTTGTACAGGTTGTTCTGCTTGTACAGTAGCATGTCAGGCAGAAAACAACATTCCTGTTGTTGGTAAAGAAGAAGTGCTCAATAGAAGAGAAATGGCCTGGATTAGAATTGACAGATACTATTCTGCTGCTAATCCTGCCGGAAATAAGAAGGAGTTGGAACAAGCTGCAGCTAACCCTGAAGTCACTTTCCAACCCATGATGTGTCAGCACTGTAACAACGCTCCATGTGAGACTGTATGTCCGGTAGCTGCTACAACTCACAGTACTGAAGGTCTGAATCAGATGACCTATAACAGATGTATCGGTACAAGATATTGTGCTAACAACTGTCCTTACAAAGTGAGAAGATTTAACTGGTTCAAGTACCATGACAATACTCAGTTCGATAAGAACATGGCGATGAACAATGACCTGGGTAAAATGGTATTGAACCCTGATGTTACTGTTCGTGCAAGAGGTGTGATGGAGAAATGTACCATGTGTGTGCAAAGAATTCAGGCCGGTAAACTGGCAGCGAAGCGTGAAGACAGAAGACCGATTGACGGTGAAATCAACACTGCTTGTGCTTCAGCTTGTCCGTCAGATGCGATTACATTCGGTGATTTGAACGATCCGAAGTCAAAAATCTCACAACTTCTTCAGATTGAAGAGAAAGAAGTGGGAGATGGCACTAAAGCAACTGAGCGTGTGGTCAATGAAGACAGAGCATACCATGTATTGGAAGAGCTTAACGTGAATCCAAATATCTGGTACATGACCAAGATCAGAAACAAGGTTAAAGAATCAACAGAAGCTTAATAATAAACCGAAAGAATATGCAGGTTACTTCACCCGTAAGAAAACCTTTAATCACAGGCGGTAAGACCGTTCATGATGTTACCGAGGACATCTGTAGGCAGGTAGAGGCCAAGCCATCTAAGCTTTGGTTGATGGCCTTCGGTATTTCAGTTGTTACACTTATCATTGGCTTGGTAGCTGTTGTGGCTACCCTATGGAATGGTATTGGTATGTGGGGACTGAACAAAACAGTAGGTTGGGCCTGGGATATCACCAACTTCGTATGGTGGGTAGGTATCGGTCACGCAGGTACGCTGATTTCAGCTGTACTTCTTCTCTTCCGTCAAAAGTGGAGAATGGCCATTAACAGAGCCTCAGAAGCGATGACCATTTTCGCTGTAATTTGTGCGGCTCAGTTCCCGATTCTCCACATGGGTAGACCATGGTTGGGAGCTTATTGGGCACTTCCATTGCCAAACACTTTCGGTTCATTGTGGGTAAACTTTAACTCACCGCTTCTTTGGGACGTGTTTGCCATTTCAACTTACTTCTCTGTTTCATTGGTGTTCTGGTACTTGGGACTTGTTCCTGACTTCGCCACCATCCGTGACAGAGCAGAAGGTATCAGAAAGAAAATCTACGGAGCCCTTTCATTAGGTTGGGATGGTGCTGCTAAGACCTGGTCGAGATATGAATCAGTTTCTTTGATTCTTGCCGGTTTGGCTACTCCACTGGTACTTTCAGTACACACCATTGTATCGTTTGACTTTGCAACCTCAGTAATTCCGGGATGGCACACCACCATTTTCCCTCCTTACTTCGTTGCAGGTGCGATCTTCTCTGGTTTCGCCATGGTACTCACCCTGATGTTGGTCACCAGAGCGGTATTCAAATTAGAAGACTATATCACCATTGAGCATATCGAGTTGATGAACATTGTAATCATCGTAACCGGTTCAATCGTAGGTATCGCTTATATCACTGAGTTCTTCATTGCCTGGTATTCCGGTGTTCCGGCAGAGCAATACGCATTCTACAACAGGATGCAGGGACCTTACTGGTGGGCTTACTGGTCAATGATGACCTGTAACGTAATCTCTCCACAACTCTTCTGGTTCAAGAAAATCAGAACCAGCATTGCAGCGACATTTATCCTTTCTATCATCGTAAATATTGGTATGTGGTTCGAGCGTTTCGTAATTATCGTGACCTCGCTTCACAGAGACTTCCTGCCATCTTCATGGGCTATGTTCTATCCAACGATCTACGATATGGGAGTATACCTGTTCACCTTCGGTTTGTTCTTTACCTGTTTCTTCCTGTTTGCGAAGTTCTTCCCGGTGATCAACATGGCTGAAGTAAAAAGTATTGTTAAATCATCATCTGAAAAAACTGCTTAATCATGAGTGACTCTAAAAATTTCGTTTTGGGCGTCTTTGATGACGAAGATGTATTGCTGAAAGCAGTTGGTAAAGTTCGTGGAGAAGGAGTGAAGATTCACGAAGTGTACAGCCCATTCCCTGTTCACGGTTTAGATGAAGAATTGGGTTACAAGCGTTCAAGACTTCCTATTGCAGCCTTTATGTTTGGTGCATTGGGTACTACTCTGGCCCTTGTGATGCAGATTTGGATGCTGGGTGTTGACTGGCCAATGATTATTGGTGGTAAGAACCACGTAGCACTTCCTGACTTTGTACCGGTAACTTTCGAATTAACCGTACTATTGGCGGCATTCGGTATGGTAGGTACTTTCCTGGTGGCTAGTGATTTGAAGCCCTGGAAAGATCCTAAGTTATTGGATATCAGAATTACAGACGACAAGCACATTATGGCTATCGACCTGGGTAAGAATAAATCAATGGAAGAAGCTAAGATCAATGCTCTTCTGAAAGATTCAGGTGCTGTTGAAGTAAATAATAAAGATGTTGAAGAATAAGCCTTCTAGAGATATGATTCAGAAATTGAAAGTAATTATTCCTGCAATTGGCCTGGCCGTATTATCCGGTTGTGCTGCCGGTGGTGATGATCCGGGTTTGGAATATGCCCCTCAAATGTATCATTCAGTGCCTTACGAACCATTGACTCAGATCAAGGATGAAGGTGCCGGACAATGGTTAAGTAACAGAGAGGATGGAAAAGGAGAATTTTTCAACTCAAATGTGAACAATGATTATTCACAAAATGTCAGAAAGCCAGTAGAAGGTACAGTGAGAAGAAACAATAACAATATGTTGCCTTACAGGCTTGAGAAGGACGATGTTGAAGCAGCTGCTTTGATAGAGAATCCATTTGAGGCAAGTGAGGAAATCATAGCTGAAGGACAAAGACTTTACACTCAGTATTGTCAGCATTGCCATGGTGCTAGCGGACAGGCTGATGGTAAAGTGGCCGAAGTATATGGTGGTGTTCCTTCTTATACGGCTCCGGCTCAGAGAAATTTATCACAAGGTCATATTTTCCACGTGATCACTTATGGTATCAGAAGAATGGGAGCCCATGGTTCTCAGATCAGTGCTGATAAGCGTTGGAAAATCGCCAGGTATGTTCAAACCTTACAACAATAACCAGTAAATTTTTTAAGAAATGGCAAAAGAAGTATTTGATTTTAACGCTGGCCTTAAGAAGAAAATCTTTATTGCATTTGCAGTAGGGGCGGTTATGTTGTTAATCGGTGCACTCAATCCTCAAACGAATGAGCACCATGGTACTGAAGAGCATGGAACTGATTCTCATGCTACTGAAGAAGAGCACCACGATGAAGGTCATGGTGCTGTCATCACAGAAGCCGATGAATTTGCAGCAATGACTGTTGCAGATGCTGAAGCTGAAGAGGGCGGACATCACGAAAAAGGCTGGTTCGAAAGATTCGAGGTTGATCTTTGGATCAACAATGTGTATTTCACAGGACTTGCCCTGATTGGTATTTTCTTCTTCGCAATTCAATATGCAGCGCAGGCCGGTTGGTCAGCTTATATAGTAAGAATTCCATTGTCCATGGCACATTGGTTACTCCCTGCAGGGGTACTGATGCTGGTTACCTGGTTCTTTGTTAACCACGATGTATTCCACTGGACGCATGATTATCTATACGATCCTAACAGCCCTGAATATGATGAATTAATCGCTGGTAAAAGCGGATTCTTCTTCTTCGGTGAGGGTGGAGGACTGCCAGTTTTCTTCTTATTGAGAATGGTGGTATTCTTCGGTCTGTGGATCTGGTTATTTAGAAAATTAAAAGGCCTTTCATTGGCCGAAGACGAACTGGGAGGTAACTCTTACTGGTTCAAGATGAGAAAATGGTCTGCTATTTTCCTTGTGATCTTTGCAGTATCATCTTCAGTATCTGCCTGGGACTGGGTAATGTCTATCGACACGCACTGGTTCTCAACTATGTTTGGTTGGTATGTATTTGCCAGCTGGTTTGTAACAGGTTTGGCTTTCATTACACTGGTAACAGTATTATTGAAAGAAGCTGGTTACCTGCCACAGGTTACAGCTAATCACCTGCATGACCTTGGTAAGTTTGTATTTGCATTCAGCATTTTCTGGACTTACATCTGGTTCTCGCAATTCCTGTTGATATACTACGCAAACATTCCTGAAGAGTCAGTTTACTTCGTTGAGCGTTTCCTTAGCGATAAGTATGCACCATTCTTCTTTGTTAACCTGATCATGAACTTCTTCTTCCCGTTCCTTGCCCTTATGACAAGAGATGCGAAGAGACTCTATGTGTTCCTGAAAATGGTTTGTATTGTAGTAATGGCAGGACACTTTATCGATTTCTACTTAATGATGACTCCGGGTACTCTTGGAGAAAGCGGATTCTTCGGATTCACTGAAATCGGTATGTTCCTCATGTTCGGTGCAGCATTCTTGTTCGTAGTGTTGAAGGCCTTGTCTTCTTACGCACTTGTACCTAAGAATCACCCAATGTTGGGAGAAGCAAAACATCATCATATTTAAAAAATTGAAAGAATAGAATATGTTCGGTTTTTATATAGCACTTGCAGTTTTTCTGGTAATCGCCATTCTGTTGTTGATCTTCAGAATCACGCGACTGGTGAATGTTGTAAAAGGTACTGGCGACCAGACTACAGAGACCAGTAATAATTGGAATGCCATCATGATGGTGGTGTTCATGGTATTGTTCTTCGGTCTTGCCGGATGGTATTCCTGGGCTGAATATGATGCTTATACTCCTCCGGTAGGTTCAGAGCATGGTGAATTAACAGACAAGTTGTTCTGGAGAACCATGTGGGTAACTGGTTTGGTATTCATTATCACCAATATCTTACTGTTTGTATTCTCTTATAAATACAGATACAACAAAAACAAAAAAGCCCTTTTCTATCCTCACAACAACAAGTTAGAGTACTTGTGGACTGGTGTTCCAGCCATTGTATTGACCTGGTTGGTTATCTCAGGCTGGATGGCATGGGATGGTATCATGAGCGAAGCTCCTGAAGATGCTGAGCAAATCGAAATCATGGGTTATCAGTTCCAGTGGTCAATTCGCTATGGAGGAATGGATAACAAAGTAGGTGACTATGATTATCGTCTGATCGATGCAGTGAATGATCACGGTATGGACATGAGCGATAGAGCCAACTATGACGACTTTAAAAATATCTCATTGGTTATCCCTAAAGGGAAGCCTGTACTTCTGAAAATCAGAGCAAGAGATGTACTGCACAGTGTATTTATTCCTCACATGAGAGTGAAAATGGATGCGGTACCAGGTATGCCTACTCAGTTCTGGTTTATAGCTAACAAGACGACAGAAGAAATGAGAGTGGAGGAAGGAAATCCTGAATTCAACTATGAGCTGGCTTGTACTGAGATCTGTGGAGAGGGTCACTTCTCTATGAAGAAGATCGTGACGGTACTGGAGCCGGAAGAATATGAAAAATGGAAAGCTGAGCAGAAATCATGGTTGTCTAAAAACCCTGACTATATGGCTCAGGTGCCAGACGACATGAAAGAGTTGGCATTAGTAACATCAGGTATTAACGAATAAGAAATTAACATCATTAGGTATGGCAACAGCAGCAGAAGCACATATTGATGTACATGCACATGACGATCATCATGATGATCATCACGAGCAGTCATTTATTTCAAAATATATTTTCTCTACAGACCACAAGACCATTGCCAAGCAATTCCTGATTACAGGTATTATCTGGGCAATTATCGGGGCAGCGCTTTCTGCAATCTTCAGATTGCAATTGGGTTTCCCGGAGGCTGACCTCGGATGGTTAAGACCTCTACTAGGTAAGTGGATCTCAGCAGAAGGAGCACTTGATCCTGAATTCTACCTGGCTTTGGTAACTATGCACGGTACCATCATGGTATTCTTCGTGTTAACTGCCGGATTGAGTGGTACATTCTCTAACTACCTTATTCCATTGCAGATTGGTGCCAGAGATATGGCATCAGGATTTATGAACATGCTTTCTTACTGGTTCTTCTTTGTTTCCAGTGTAATCATGTTGATTTCCCTGTTCATTGAGACAGGACCTGCGTCAGGTGGTTGGGTAGTCTATCCGCCATTGTCAGCCTTGCCACAGGCTATGTCTGGTTCTGGTTTGGGTATGACCTTGTGGCTGGTAGCCATGGTATTCTTCATTGCTTCTTCATTGCTTGGAGGTATCAACTATGTAACTACAGTAATTAACCTGAGAACAAAAGGAATGACATTCTCAAGATTGCCTCTTACGATTTGGGCTTTCTTCCTGACTGCCGTTATCGGTATTCTTTCATTCCCGGTATTGTTCGCTGCTGCATTGTTATTGGTATTCGACAGAAGCTTTGGAACATCGTTCTACCTGTCTGAAATCTATATTCAGGGTGAGGCACTTCCTAATGTAGGAGGTAGCCCGATCCTTTACCAGCACTTGTTCTGGTTCCTGGGTCACCCTGAGGTATATATTGTATTGTTACCTGCATTAGGTATCACCTCTGAGATTATTGCTACTAACTCGAGAAAGCCAATTTTCGGTTACAAAGCTATGATCATCTCTATGATGGGGATTACGTTCCTGTCGTTTATCGTATGGGCACACCACATGTTCGTGTCAGGTCTGAATCCGTTCCTGGGTTCAATCTTTATGTTCCTGACCTTGATCATTGCGGTTCCATCGGCAGTAAAAGTATTTAACTACCTCACTACACTTTGGAAAGGTAATATTGTCTTTACCCCGGCCATGTTGTTTTCAATTGGTCTGGTATCAGTATTCATTTCCGGTGGTATTACGGGTATTTTCTTAGGTAACTCAGCTATTGATATCCAGTTGCACGATACTTACTTCGTAGTAGCTCACTTCCACTTAGTAATGGGTGCGGCTTCATCGTTCGGTTTGTTGGCTGGTGTATATCACTGGTTCCCTAAGATGTTCGGAAGAATGATGGATGCAAGATTGGGTTATATCCACTTCTGGTTGACCTTCATCGGTATCTACTCAGTATTCTTCCCAATGCACTACATCGGTATTGCAGGTTTCCCAAGAAGATATTATTCATTTACCAACTTCGATGCGTTTAGTGGTTTCACTGATCTGAATATGTTCATTTCAGTAGCAGCTATCCTGACATTTATTGGTCAATTTGTGTTCTTGTTCAACTTCTTCTACAGCATTTACAGAGGTAGAAAAGCACCTGCTAACCCATGGAAATCTAATACGCTTGAGTGGACTACCCCCAGAGTACCAGGTCACGGTAACTGGCCGGGTGAGATTCCTCAGGTTTACAGATGGGCTTACGACTATTCTAAGCCAGGTGCGGAAGATGATTTCATTCCACAAACTGTTCCTTTCTCTCAGACTATGGAGTCTAACCTTCCTCATGAGAATGATATGATTGCCCTTGAGAAGGAGATGGAAGCAGAGGAGATTGTGGTTGATGAAAGCAAACACTAAAGGAAGATTATTCAGACGGTTTACTGCCGTCACCATTATAGCTGTCTACTTGCTGATTGCAGTAGGTGGTATTGTAAGAACTACAGGCTCAGGAATGGGATGTCCCGACTGGCCAAAATGTTTTGGGAGTTGGGTTCCACCTACGGATGTAACTCAGCTCCCAAATGATTATAAGGACATATATGTTCAGCAGAGAGTAGAAAAGAACGTAAGGTTCGCCAAGTATCTCTCAGCATTAGGCTTTGACGATTTAGCCAATCAGGTTCAGAATGATCCTGACATTCGTGAAGAAGAAGAGTTTAATGCAGCAAAAACCTGGACAGAATATGTGAACCGCCTGATTGGTGCGGTTATCGGACTGCTGATTTTTGGTACTGCGGTACTATCGATCAGATACTGGAAAGAAGATAAACCGATCACTGTTCTTTCATTTATTGCATTTGTATTGGTAGGCTTCCAGGGATGGATAGGCTCCATTGTAGTAAGTACTAACCTGCTGGAGTGGATGATTACAATTCACATGCTCCTGGCACTGGTAATTGTCTGTTTATTGATCTATGTCTATTACAGGTCAAAAGACAAGGCAGATACTTACAGTTCAGCCAGATTAGGCAGTTTAAAGTGGCTAACCCTGATTTGTATGATCTTGAGCTTGGTGCAGGTGGTATTGGGTACTCAGGTTAGAGAAGCGATAGATATAATATCTGCTTCGCTCGAACGATCAGAATGGATCTCTAACCTTGGAATTACTTTCTACATTCACCGATCATATTCTCTGTTGTTGCTGGCATTGCATATCTATTTGCTTTGGAAGCTCATGAAAGAGGGCATCAGAAAGTCAGAACTAGTAGCACCGACAAGGTGGTTACTGGCGATTGTGATTGTAGAAATAGTCAGTGGTGCGGTAATGGCCTATTTCGGTGTACCTGCATTTATACAACCAATACACTTGTTACTTGGATCAGTGATTATTGGAGTACAGTTTTATCTGTGGCTCCTGTTAAGAAACAAAGAATTGAAGTTAGCCTGAGAATGGTTGAGAATTCGGTAAATATTAATGTTCAGTCAACAGTATCGCAAAAGGTAAAAGCCTTTGTAGAGCTGATGAAAATGAGGTTGTCTCTATTGGTAGCCTTTTCATCCGCATTCGGATATGCGTTGGCTATGGGGGGAAGAGTAGACTGGCTACAACTGGCTGCACTGTTTGTTGGAGGCTGGCTGGTTAGTGGTGCTTCATGCACTGTGAACCAGGTATTGGAAAAGGACTATGATAAGCTGATGAAGCGAACTCAGACCAGACCTTTGCCTACAGAAAGACTCAATAATTCAGAGTCTCTGTGGTTTGCGGCTTTTACTGCTTTGGCGGGTATCTTATTACTCTGGACTTCTACCAACTTGTTGACAGTAAGTCTGGCTGTATTATCCATGATTCTTTACAGTTTTGTTTATACTCCGCTGAAAAGAGTAGGTCCGATCGCTGTATTTGTTGGAGCTTTTCCAGGTGCATTGCCACCACTATTGGGATGGACAGCTGCCACAGGCGCTATTTCTCATGAAGCCCTGATTATTTTCGGTATCCAGTTCATCTGGCAATTTCCTCATTTCTGGGCTATTGCCTGGGTAGCTGATGAAGATTATAAAAAGGCCGGTTTCAAACTTCTGCCTGTAAGAGGAGAGAAGGATATGAAAACCGCTTTCCAAATTATGACCTATACTTTATTCCTTATTCCACTGGGGCTGTTGCCTACTTATTTTGGATTGACAGGAATAAATTCTGCTGTGATAGCCACGGTTTGTGGAGTGCTGTTTTTAGCCTCTACGATTAAGTTGATGAAAGATCAATCGAGAAAGTCAGCTCTGAGAATCATGTTCGGTTCCTTCCTGTACTTACCGATTGTTCAGATTGCGTATTTGTTGGATATGGTAAAATGATGATGGCAGAGAATTACAAATTAGTAGACGCTCCGGTGGAACAACCACTATCTATGCATCCCAAGAAGTTTGCATTGTGGCTGTTCATTGTCACCGTGATCATGATATTTGCGGCATTTACCAGTGCCCACATTGTAAGACAGGCTGATGGTGACTGGTTGATTTACGACCTGCCACAGATGTTCTGGTACACTTCCGGCATTATTCTGGTAAGTAGTGGCTTTATGCATTGGGCATATATGGCCGCTAAGAAAGATAAACCGGAGCAGGTAAAAATTGCTTTGACTATTGCTACCCTTTTAGGAGTAGTATTCCTTTTTGGTCAGTTAGAGGCCTATAGTCAATTAGTCGATCAGGGAGTTTTCTTTGTAGGGAATCCTGCAGGAAGCTTTGTATACATTTTCACAGGTGTTCACGGCTTACACTTAATAAGCGGTGTGATATATCTGATATATATGCTAATTTCGTCCTTTAGATATAAAGTGCATTCCAAGAATATGCTGAACATGGAGATGTCGGCAACCTGGTGGCACTTCTTAGGCGGACTTTGGATTTATTTGTTCATATTTTTATTGCTGAATCATTAATAATTAACCAAATCTATGGCAACTACTGCTACTATGAGTAAAAAGACCCTTTGGGGTGGAGGCGTAGCGCCTTTAAAGGCGAGCTACGGAAAGTTGATGATGTGGTTTTTCCTGCTATCAGATGCTTTCACCTTCTCCGGATTGCTGATTACTTATGCTTTCCTCAGATGGAGTGCTCCCGCTTATAATGGAGACCCCGAAGCATTTACATTCTCAACTGAATACTGGCCAATTCCTGAAAAGGTTTATGAGGCATTCCCTGGTTTCCATGGAGTAGAGCTTCCATTGGTATTCGTTGGTTTGATGACCTTCATCCTGATCATGTCTTCTGTGACTATGGTTTTGGCAGTAGAAGCAGGTCATAGAATGGATAAAAAAGGAGTGGTAAAATGGATGCTATGGACCATCATTGGTGGTATCTGTTTCTTAAGCTGCCAGGCATGGGAGTGGAGCCACTTCATTACAGGTACCGATACTGCTACCATTAGCGATGTAGTAGTAAACGGTGTTTGGAAAGAAAACTACGAGATATTCGGGGCTAACTTGAACTTTAACCAATACGGACCTCCTGCTTTCGCAGCCTTGTTCTTCTTCATCACCGGTTTCCACGGTTTCCACGTGTTCTCTGGTGTGGTGTTGAACGTAATCATCTTCTTCAATGCAGCTACCGGCTTATATGAAAGAAGAGGACACTATGAAATGGTTGAGAAGGTTGGACTTTACTGGCACTTTGTAGACCTAGTTTGGGTATTCGTATTTACTTTCTTCTACTTGATCTAAAAGACTTTTTATAATGGAACAGACAACTAACGTACAAGTACAACCTGTTGATAAGGCTAAAATCTGGGGTATCTGGAAAGTGGCCATCATTCTTGCGGCTATCACTGCTATTGAGTATGTGTTTGCCTTTCAAATGGAAGCAGGTATGGCAAGAACAGTGATTTTTATCGTGCTTACCATTTTCAAAGCCTTCTTTATCGTGGCGGAGTTTATGCACCTGGGGCATGAGGTGAAAGGACTGGTATACTCTATCATTCTTCCCATGATCTTTATTCTTTGGTTAATTGTAGCCCTTGTGAATCTCGAAGGTGCGGCCATTAAAGAGTCAAGAGGCGTGGTAGACTATGAAGGAGGTCCGGCTACGGAACACGTAGATGACAGCCATTAATTAGAATTAATTGATTAGCTATAAATCAGAATCAGGTCAAAACACTTTGGCCTGATTTTTTAGTTTATAAAGCATGCGTAAAAAGTCGGTTTTCCTTTTTCTGTTGATTGCCCTGCCGGTAATTATCTTTCTTTTCCTGAAGTCATTTGGCCGAAATGAATTCTCTATCCCTGTCTATTATGAAAAGGGTTTGGGTGATTCGTTAAGTACTCCATGTCTCGACCGCTCTGCAGAGCAATACATCGTCAAGAATCCTTTGTTAGCGGAAGGAAAGATCAATGTAGTACATTTTGAGAGAATGGATGGTCCCGTTTTAAAGACCAGACTGGAGGAACTGGAAAGGGTACAGGACGTCTTCTACAATGATGATGACATACAGCTCACTACCTACCTCAATGGAAGCAGTATCGCTCACAAAGACATAACCGATTACAACGGACGTATTCAGTTCATGGAGCAATTCTGGCAAATCGATGAACTTGACTCTACTGCCTGGGCCAACCTGAAGTACTGTGGTTTGGCCATGAGTAACCTAGACAACAGGGTGGTGTTGGTCGATCAACAGAAGCGGATTAGGGGATACTACAATATCCTTGAAAGAGAAGAAACAGACAGACTCATACTGGAGTTAAGAATTTTGAAAACTGAAGAAGAAAACTATGGCACAGACACTGGAGAATAAAAAGTCTATGGTATGGATTCGTGTACTCTCAATTGCCATTCCTTTGGCGGTTGCTGTACTGCTCTCTTTACCTACCAAACTCGACCTGGGAGATTGGGTATATGGCTTACCACATGCCATCGGTGTGGTTAATACATTAACATCGATATGCCTGATTGTAGCCTATGTGGCCATCCGCCAGAAGAAGGTGAAGGTGCATAAACAAATGAACTCTGCTGCCTTTGTGCTGGGAGCTATATTTTTGGTGCTATATGTAATCTACCATGCCAGTGCCGAGTCAACTCCTTATGGCGGGGATGATACTACCAGATATATTTATTACTTCTTCCTGATCAGCCACATACTGCTTTCTATTGGGGTGGTGCCATTGGTTTTACTCGCATTTTACTATGCCCTGAATAACATGATTGATAAGCATAAGCGGATTGTTAAGTACACTTTCCCCATCTGGTTGTATGTTTCTGTAACCGGGGTTACAGTTTACCTGATGATTAGCCCTTATTATCCATGATGTTTGCCCCGTACTTTTTTTACAATCCATTTGAGAATTAGTATCCAAAAAAATATAAGGGCAGTTATCCCTAGAACTAGAAAAAATGTAATTAGGATTTCGGGCTTACTCATTTTGCTTTCATTTTAGTTCTTATGATAACAGGGTTGTTGTTGTTTAACTTCATTTCATCAATGATCTGTGATATTCTATAGTTAGAACTGTCTGGTTGAGTACTTGATATATCAATGCTGGAGTAATATTGCTGATAGGCATTGGCCATTTCACTTGTAAAAAAAGAGACATAGTCTGAGTCATTAATCATGGTGCCATTCAGAGTAAACATTCCACTATCAATATCATTAATTGTTCCTCTAAATAGACTACTCTTGAGTGAAGTTTTATCAATTAAGGTCGTCTTGTCTTCACCCTTATACAGAAAGGAATAAGAGATCGTATTCTCAGTAACCAGCGGATTAAGTTTAAGAAATGCAAAGTCTGCATTAACAAAAGTGAAGTTAGGGTCTAAAAGAGCCCGCTCATCTATTTGTGTGCCATAATCAACAAAATACTTGTTAGTCACTTCACTTTCTTTAATTTGATATACGGTGTCAGTATAGTTTGAGAATAAATAAGTGTTTTTTTGATACTCAACCAACGAACTTGAAACCAATATTGGGCTAAATTTCTCATCTCCTAAAGGAAGAATGAGATTTGCTTCCTTTCCATTCCGAGATACATGAATGAGACCTGTGCCAAGTTCTTTAGTACCGTTGAAAAAATTATACTCATCAGGAGAATAAAAAAGGTAATCTCCATCGGGGGTTGTAATAAAATCTCTACAGATTAACGTAACCCTTATACTACTTACAAAATTACCGTACAAGTCATATGTAAATACTTTACCTTTCCTGACATCATAGATTTCTAATGAGCTATTCTTCTTGTTAAGGTCAAAAAAGTCAATTTTCCTATACTCACCAGGGCCATCCCCAATTCTTTGAACTCTATCTATGTACTTGCCTTTTCTATCAAAAATAACAATGGCATCTTGATCTTTATCATGAACATAATATTTGCCATTAAACTCTTCTACATGTGCTATACTCCCGATAAAAGAATAGTTTCCAGATTGCAGATGAATATACTCCAGCGAATCTGATATTGAACTGAGTTGAAGTGGCCTCGTATTGGAGCCAGGGTCAATTTCAATTCGATGAATACTGTTTTGAGGTTTTTTTTCACTCTGACAACCTAGGCTTAAGCAAAAAACAAGTAATAAGGTACAGCGTTTTAGTGCCTTATGTGTACAATTCATACTATTATGTGGGAAAAGGTGTGATTGGGAAAATTGCTTTTATAAAACTGGTAAACACATTTTAATAGAGATTTTTATCTCTAACCAGTAATAGAATCAGCACCGATACTGATGCATAGAAATGAACCAATATCGGCACATTGTTTATTTTGGGAAAACAAAAAGAAAGTCATCGTTTATTCTCCAAGAATCACAGCTAGAACTAGCCTGGGATCCTTTATGACAGGCGTTTTCTGGATCTGAATACGAACAACAAGTAGACCTAGTAATACCTGACGGAATACCCGTATATACCCAGACGTTTGACATCTGTGCACCAGTTAACCAACTAGATTGTTTAATTAGCTCCTTTTCAACATTCAGCATAGGATTAGCATTTACAAATGATATAATGATAACTATGCAAATCAATGGTCTTATAATACTCTTCATGTTTGAATAAATTAAGATGGTAAGACTGTGGTACAGCCAACATTAAAAGGTTGACAGGCGTTTGATGGAACGCTTGATACACAACAAGGGACTAGATTGGAATGCCATACATAGCCAAACATCGGATACCATTGATACCAACCTTGATCAATAGTGCCCTTAGTTGCCCCGCAAGCCCATCCTAAGGGTAATTCACAAGGAACTTCTTGCAGTTTATATGGTAATGCATTAAATGACATTAAGCACATAACGACTGCTAAGATTATAAATCTGATATTTTTCATATGTTATTGTTTTGTAATGAGCCTTTCTCAGCTAAAAAAGAAAGGAAATAGTTGTTTCTATTAGATTTCATTAAATATATAAATATCGATGAGTAATATGATGTTATTTTAATAAAATAACATCATATAATATTTATATAGTGGCCGTATTGAAGCTAAGCGTAAATCAATTCTTTTCGGCTTTTGAGTGAATGAGTATGTTTAGAACTCCCTTTTTATTCAATGATATTTGAAAAAATCATTGGTGTGATCATACGTAACCAAGATTACTTTTTACCTGATGATTAGCCCTTATTATGCACATTAATCGGATTTCAATGTTATAAGCCTTAACTTTAAGCGCAGAACAAATGAAGAGATTTTTAATTATAGGGTTGTTATTGTTGATTTCGGCCAGCCAGTCTTTTGCACAATGTGCGATGTGTCGGGGCTCAGTTGAATCATCGGTAAGTGCGGGCGATACTTCAATGGCTGCCAACCTGAATCTGGGTATTCTCTACTTGTTCTTTACACCATATGTTCTGGCTGCTGTGATTGCCTATATCTGGTACAAATCGAGTAGAAAAAATGTCAAAAAAGCCCAAGGCGCTGGCAGTATTGCAGGGTAGATGCCCTCAATGCAGAAAAGGTAAACTTTTTCCTTTCGCTGCCTACAATTTATCCAAGTTCACCAAGATCAACGATACCTGTTCTTCGTGTGGAGTGAAGTTTGAACGTGAGCCCCGTTTCTTCGATGGTGCAATGTATATCAGTTATGCCCTCTCTGTAGGCCTGTTTCTGGTTTCAGCCTTCATCATTTACATGTTCTTTCATCCGGTGAGTGAGAATGTATATATGGTTGCTATCATATCGGAGGTGGTTTTGCTTTATCCTCTGATGTTTCGCTATTCCAGAATATTCTATCTCTATATCTTCGGTGGACTGAAGTACGGTGAGAATAAGAAATAGGTAGTTACTCACCACTGAAATCGGAATTTCTATGTAATGTCTGAATTCAGATTTTTTATTCTCGTAACCTTACAATCTTTTTCTGTCTGACTATTATGACGCCAATAAGAGACAGGCCAATTGTGAAAATAAGGTTAATAAAGCTTTGGGGGATGCTTGTAATGGATGTTTCATTCGTTCTCCCGAGTTTGTTTAATGCAACTATAAAGGTTTCTGACAATTCTGGAATGAATGCGTATAGAAGTGTATCAAGAGCTAAATAAATTAAAAGGCTCGTAAGGAAGAAAACAAGTGTGGCTTTCGTGGGGCTTTTTACACTTATCCTATGTCGGATTATCAGAGGAGGTAGTCCTAGAAATAATAAACCTGCCAAGAAGGGGATTAATAGGAGCTCCATTGAAGAATAGCCGTTAATGCTAAGGCCTAGAAGTATTAGTTCAACAACTCCAAATACTAAAGTCCCTAGTATAAAAACGTGCTTTAAAATACCAGGCCGGTCATGTGCCATATGCTGCAATTTTAATGTTTAGAAAACGTAATGTGTTTTTGATAATTGAGTTGAATCGAGGGTTGTTCGAATGATCAAGTACAATAAGTGTTTTTGAGTTTTGATGGTCAACCAGCATGAATGTATTAAAACCATTCCAACTCCCATTGTGCCAAAAACTATCCTTTTCAAATACCCAACCGAACTGATAATTTAGTGTTGGAGAAACATATACTTCATTGATTGTTTTCGAGATAATTTGGTTTGATAAAATTTCCTTTGACCAAATCTGCCCCCACTTTTTTAAATCGGTTATGTTTGATATCACACCCCCGTCTCCAACAATTTGATCGAAGCGATTTGCTCTGATAGACTGATGTTTACCACCAAGGAATGATTCATAGGCAGATACCAGCTGATTACCACTAGTGAGATTGTTAACCGTAGCGGTCTGAGTTAAACCATATTTGACTAATAATTCTTGAAGATATTTTTCAAAGGTTGAGTTAGCCAAGAGTGGAAATAAGCTGGTCAGTAATACATAATTGATGTTCTGGTATTTAAATGGCCTGTCAGCTCCGATTCCAATTCCTTTTTGAAGATATTGATTTTTGTAAGCGGAGATAAGTTGATCATTATTGAACTTTTGAATTTTCTTATCTGAGATAGCTAGGTAATCATTTGTGAGTCCGGATTTGTGCTGAAGTAGGTCAAGAATTGATATGTCTTGAAGTAATGGGGCATGAATAATCTTACCAAAATCTGATTCAAGAGAAATATCATATTGTTCGCAGAGTTTTATGGTGGCAAATGCAGTAAAGGATTTGGATAGGGAGGCTAATCTGAATGTGCTGTTACTATCGACTTTAATAGTATAATCTAAATCAGCATAGCCGTGAATGAAGTTAAGTTCTGTAGTCGAACCATTTAAGGTTCCCAGATAAAAGGCACCATCCATTTTCTCTAAATCGTAAAGTTTATTCAACCAGTTGCCAAGGATAATCGGGGTACCAGTTTTATTTTCACTAATCAATTCGGGAAGAGAGATGTGCCTTTTCCATAGTATGAAAACGATCAACCCGGTTAGTAAGAGTGAGGCTAAAATGATAAGGGCTATCATGACGGTAAGAGCCCTTTGGTTGAACGTTGTAGCCAAGAAAGAGGCCATTTTATGCTATTCCATAAACCTACACAATCATCATTATTCAAAAACATACCCAAAGACATTATAAATAGAAACTGAAAATCATACAGCATCATAAACAAGCCAATGGAGATGTGTAATGAACCCATTAACAAAAGAAAGAGCCGTTTAGTCTGTTTGAACCAAATGAGAATTGGGAAAAATAATTCGAGTAGAATAGTGCCATATGTTGTAATGGTCACGAATAAACCATTTTGGACCAATAATTGATTCCAAGGAGTACCTTGAAATCTTTCAGAGCCTAAAACATAATATGTAGCAATTCCATTAAACCATACGTCAGAGTGTATTTTATGAATTGCTGAAAGAAAATAGATCAAACATAAATGGAGACAAACAGAAATACCCCCTAGGTTGGAAATTAGTATTTTTGATTTAGAGGACCTTGAAGGAAATATGGAAAGGGAGTTATATGAGTTGATGAAAATCAGGTAGAGAGTCAGAAACTTTACCAAGTTATCTCCACCATTTAGAGTTACCCATGAGAATGCTTGTATAATATCCAAGAAGATGAAAAGTAGCAATGGGGTCAACCATTTTCCTAACCCAAAAAGGAAGCTAAAAATCAGAATAATATAAAGACCATAAAACAGCCGAATATTGTCTCTTATTAACTCAGAACCGATGCCTATGAAATTAAGAATTGGAGATTCTCCAGTACTTAAGAAGGAACTACCGGAATAAATTATTTCGAAGTATTCTCTCATAACAATTACATCTCTCAGTAGGAAAATACAGACGGAAACCCTGAGAACTGGAGAGTATTTATGAAAGAGGTCAGTTGTTAATAAATTAGATGAATAATTCATAAAAATAATTATGGATTGAAAAGTGATATTGTATCACTTCTAAAAATTACTTTTTCACTTTTGATACTATCTCTTTGAAGTTCTGAGCGAGAATAGAACTTTGGCATTTCAACATGAGAGATTTCGATTACAACTTTGTTAAAGTCTTTAGGTACTGAGTTTTTTTTGGCTACTATTTGACCATAATTAAATAGAGTTTCAAAGCTCTTGATTTGCTGTATGAAATTTCTTCCTTCTTCAATAATGACGCTGTCATTCAAGGCTTCAATTAGTCCGTTGTTAAGTTCGTACTCTAGGGATTCCTTTACTGCCACTAGACCATCATTAACTGCATGTAATGAACTGGATAAGATGTAATCTAAGATGTCTTCTGTTGAATTAAAGGGAGCTTTTTTTGACTTGATGACTTGTAGGTCTTCTATGACCTCATATCTGAGCACATACTCATTATTGAGGTCACTGATGAAATAGTAGTATAGTCGATCGTTGTATTTTGGTGGCGGAGCAAAAAAGCCCCACTGTTGATAGAAATAGGTTTCAAATTTGTGTTTGAACTTAAGTAAACTAACATTGATATAGTTGTCTGGAGAGACAAAAACAATGGTAGTAGTCCAATATAGACCGAAGCACAATATTATTGTGCTTCGGAAAAAAGTAGTATTGATCTTGTAATGAGTCATTAGCCTAAAGCTTGCATTTTCTGAGCTTTGAAAACCTCAAATTGTTTGAGATAATCTACTTTTGACTCATTGACTTTGTTGGTGATAATAAGTGTAGTAGATGCCTGAATGGTAACTGCTTCTACTTGTGGAGTAAGCATTCTGACAGCTGCTGCTGTATAATTGACAGCTGCTCTTGTTGCTGCTACTGTGAATCTTACAGCTGATGCAACCCATGCATCTTGCTCAACAGTTGACAGACTGCTTTGAGTATTTCCTGCAGGTCTCGCATTTCCTAATAACTTTGGTTCTGATGATTTCATGCTAATTAGGGAAAAGAAGCATGCTGTGACCAAACATAGTGTTACTAATTGTACCTTCTTCATTGGTAATAGTTTTAAGTGATAAAATTTATACGCGAGACAATTCTAAAAAATGGTAATCTCATTTTCTGAGACTAAAGATTTTGAATCAAAAAATAAACTCGTTACTGACTGTCTCTTTTTTTAAAACCGAAGGATAGAGTTACCTCATGCTCATAGATATAACTCTTCTTATTAGAGTCGTAAATAATTGGTGCTCCCAAACTTTTCATGGTTTCAATAAGTCTAAATAGACTAGATCTAGAAACACATAGTCTCCTTGAGAGCTCTTCAGGAGTTCCAGTTGCGTTTCTCTTTATTAATTGATGAACTCTTTCAATTAATTGTGTTTTAATAATTATATTTTGCATACTGAATCTATTGAGGGTTACGTAAAGCCTTCTAGAGTCAGAATAACCTAAATCCAATTGTTCATCTAGTGCTTATGCAATTGAGCTAACTAGGGTTATTTGTGTTATGGTTTGAGATATAAATTAAGAGTTGTAAGGGTGTCGCAATCATTATCTGAGTAGTTTCTTTGGAAGGAGATTCCGATTCAGAAGAGATAGCGAAAAGTTCTGCTTTTTAGCCCCTGATATATACGAGGTTCAATTCTATAATTAATATCGAAGCTCGTGCTGAATGTGTTAATATATAAATAATACACATATATATTAACTTTCTCTGTTTTTGTTTGACTTTTGGGTAAAAGCGATTTGTCAATCTTCAGGATTTTTATTCTTGTTACGAAAGGAATTAATACAATGGCTCATACAATTCGTTGGTAGATCAGTAACTGGTGAATGAGGCCATTTTATGATTTAGGTTTTGGTAAACCTTTTAGGTAGTATTTTTGCTAGGAATGTGCTAATTCGCATCAAGCCGCGAATTATTAGTAGATTCCAATTCGCTAAAGCAGAAATAACTTGAATCAGCTTCGGAAGCTTCTTATTCAGCACAAAGCCTTTCTAATCAGTGTACTATTGGTTGGACTGACTTTGGTTATCGATGAAGCCATCTTCTCCGATCAGAAGCGTAGGGTTAACCCTGAAGAAACGATCTCCCAAAATCTGTCTGTTCAGCTTCAGCAGTTAGACGAACAACTGAGGCAAATCAGCGATATCGCTGTCGTTGATTTGAGTCGACTTTTCAATCGCTTCTCCAATAATGATGAGATGCCTTACTTCATCTTCGAGAACGGTGAAGTTATTTATTGGAGCACCAATCGGTTTGTGCCTAAGTACGGTACACTGGACGGTACTTACATCTACAGGTTCCTTGAATTAAAGAGTGGACAGTACATTGTCAAGCGGAAGGTGATTAACAGTGCACAAAACAGAGTAGTGGAGATTTACGCTATGCTTCCACTCAGTTCGGATGTACCCCTGAACGATTCTTTCAGAGACTACGGTTTGAATGGTAAGGTCTTCGGACGGTCTTCTTTCACATTGAGTTCTGCTGAAAATGCCAGTGGCGAACGAAATGTCTATTCTCCTGAGGGCATCTTTCTGTTCTCCTTTGAGGGTACGGAAAGGATGAAGATTGATTACCCGAATTATGCAGTACTAATTCTACTGCTTTATCTGGTGGCCATATACTTCTTTATTCGTTCCGGTTATCATTATGCCATACAACTGGCAGACGGGAAGTTGTTACTGCCATCTATCATTCTCCTGACCATTTTTCTGGGGGCTGTTCGGCTGCTTATGCTCAGATATGAATATCCGCTAAGTGTAGTAGAGTGGGGGCTATTTCAACCCGATTACTTTGCAGAGAGTTGGTGGCAGCCTTCCCTGGGAGATTTTCTGCTCAACCAATTGGCTATACTCAGTATTGTCGTCTTTGCCTTTGTTCGGTTAACCAGACTTCAGAAACCAAGAGATAAAGCAAGACCGGCTTTTATCCTTATTGCAGTCATCCTGCTGTTGGGTGCTATTTACTACTTCATTCAGGAAGCCAGGTCCTTGTTCTCCAATTCACAATGGTCTTTCGATGTGGGTTCCGATATCAGCTTCTCAGGCTATAAGTTCATGGCATACTTTGCCCTATTTGTCATAGGCGTCATTCCTTTTCTCATTGGACAGTACCTAAGTACAGAGTTGAGAAAAATCAGGAAATCCGGAGTAGTCATCTTTGTGTTAGCTTCTGTCATAATTGCTTCGGCAACTCTGGTCTATTTACTAGGAGGACCTTATGCAGCAATACTGTTGGTGCTGGCCGTTTACTTACTAGTGGTCTACTATTTCCGCCTGGCTGAACAGCTTTATCAGGCCAATTACTCCACCTTCCTTTATCTGTTTGCTACTGCATTATTGGTGGCCACCATCAGTAACATTCTGTTGGGAGGACATATTAAAAATGAGGCATTAGGAGATAAGAGAAGCCTGGCCACAAGGCTCTTGTCAGAAAATGACCTTGAGGCTGAGTACCTTTTATCGCAGGCCAGGGAAAGAATAGAATCCGATGTACTCATTCAGACCAATATTGCCAACCCATTTTCTTCTAAGGACCTGATCAGACAAAAGATTCAGCGGGTCTTTTTGGGTGAATACTTCGACAAGTATGAAATAGAAGTACTGATCTTCAATGGGAATGGTATAGCGGTGAATAGCTCCACGCCTTTCACCTATGATGAATTGCGAGCTGAGTATGGACAGGACATCAATCAGACCGAGTTTGAGAATCTGTATTTTTACCGGTCCAATTACCCTGTGGTGCTTAATCAATACTACCTTTTCAATGAGATCAGAAGGTATGGAGTAGTAATTGGATATGTACTGGTAAGGCTTGATCGCAAAGAGGTACTGAACAACAGCATTCTGCCACAGCTCTTGTTAAATGAATCTCCGGAGACCAGTGAATTTGGTCATCTGGATTATGCGGTGTTCGAAGGAAGAGGCCTGCAAAGTAGTTCTGGAGACTTTAACTACCGCAGAGATTTTGATGTGAACCTGTTGGATCAGGATGCCATTTATGAATCACCTGTAAGCATTGCGGGCTATGACCATCTGGCGGTCAGAAATCAATCGAACAATCAGGTCTTTGTTATTTCAAGCCATCACTACCCTTTACAGTACCTGATTACCAACTTCTCCGTGTTCTTCCTCTTTACTGTAGGTATGATCATTCTGATCTTTGGAGTATCAGCAGGGTACTTCAACACCAGAAAGCAATCGGTAACTCTCTCGGCCAAGATTCAGATTCTTTTGAATTTCGCTTTCTTCCTCCCACTTATTATTGTAAGCATTGTTGTGCTCAGATTGGTTAACACCACGGTAGAACAGAACATTGAAAACCAATACCTGGCGACTACGGAAAGTGCAGCCAATAACCTGGCTAACCAGCTTCAGTTGTTCCTGGAAGGAAGGAATGAAAACAATGAAGCGCTGGAAAATCGTATATCGGAGATTAGTCAATATGCCAGGGCCGACATCAACCTATTCAATACGAATGGGCGACTGATTGCTACCAACCAAAGATTGATTTTCGATAATGAGCTCCTGGCTCCATTTATTAACCCTCAGGCTATGGCCAATATCATTGAGTCAGGAGGGAAGGAAGAGCTGTTCACAGAAAGAGTGGGTAATCTGGCCTTAAGCTACAAGTCCACCTACTTCGGTATTCGCTCTAATGAGAATAATCAGTTACTTGGGGTACTGAGTATGCCTTTCTTCGACTCAGAAGAGCAGTTAAAGGCAGAGCAACGGGATATACTCTCGAACATACTTAATTCTTTCACCTTCATTTTTGTGATTTTTGTGGTGCTTTCCTTCCTGGCATCGCGCATACTGACTTATCCTTTCAAGTTCCTTACAGAAAAGATAAAGCGGACCACACTGTCTAACCTGAACGAGCCGCTGACCTGGCCGGCAGAAGATGAAATTGGCCTGATGGTGGGAGAGTACAATAAGATGCTGGCCAACCTGGAGAAAAGTAAAAGGGCTTTGGCCCTGAGCGAAAAGGAGAGTGCCTGGAGAGAAATGGCCCAACAGGTAGCCCATGAGATTAAGAATCCATTGACTCCCATGAAGCTCAAGCTACAGCACCTGAAACGGGTACTCTCATCGGCTCCTGATCTGGATACAGATTTCAATAAACCGATCGACAACCTTTTGAGTCAGGTTGAAACATTGAGCGATATTGCTACTTCTTTCTCTTCATTTGCCAAAATGCCTATGCCGCGTAGTGAACGGATTAATCTGGCAGAAGTACTGAAGAAGTCGGTTCGGCTATTCCATGAAGATAAGATTGAAATACATTCCAACATTCCCCGACAACCCGTTTGGGTGATGGCCGATGATCAGTTGTTAGGCAGGATTTTCAATAACCTGATTCTGAATGCTGCCCAGGCCATGCCTGAAGGTAAGGTGTGCCAATTGGAGGTTGAACTGGTGGTGACTCATAATAAGGCCAGAATTACTTTTGCTGATGATGGCATGGGAATCCCTGAAGAAATCAGAGAGAAGATATTTATCCCTAAATTTAGCACCAAGGCAGAAGGCTCAGGTATCGGTTTGGCCATAGCTAAACGTGGGGTAGAGCATGCCGGAGGGAGTATATGGTTTGAATCTGCAACAGGAGAAGGCACTACCTTCTACCTGGAGTTTCCGCTAACCGATTAAGTGTGCTACGTTGGTCATTCGTTTTTTTATTGGCTTTGATGTCGACTGCTGCTTTGGCGCAGTCCCCCTTTGACAGGTGCCGATGGATAAAAACGGATGGGCCTCAGCTACTTGACTCACTGACTGTCTTCCCTGAATCCATCAGAATCACCGCTCCGGACTCCGCACAACAATTCAGCTTCGACCTGAACACCAATACGATTACGTTCATCAATAGTACCTTCGATTCCGTAAGGGTTTGCTACACTACATTACCCTTCGATCTACATTCAAAAAGAGCCCATAAGACCCTTGATATCTACGATTCAACGGCATTATTCAAAGATGCTATTCTTTATCAGCAGGCCTTAGCTATTCCCAAACGTGAGGAGATCATCAATACCGAAAATATCTATAAAACCGGAAGTATATCCAGAGGTGTTTCTTTTGGCAACCGACAAGATGTCTTTGTCAATTCTACCCTGAACCTGCAAATGGAAGGTCAGTTGACAGAGAATGTGAACCTGAGAGCGGTAATAACCGACAGAAATGTTCCTTTTCAACCGGAGGGTAATACACAGCAGATTCAGGATTTTGATAATGTATTCATTGAACTCTACAATGAGGATAAATGGAGGTTGAAAGGTGGCGATGTGGTTCTTCGCAATGGTGAGTCAAACTTTCTGCGCTATTATAAGAATGTACAAGGTGCCCAATTCAATACCAGCTATGAGCTACCAGGAGGTTTCAAAGCAGAAACAACGGTAGCCGGCTCTGTGGCTAAAGGACGTTTCGCATCGGTGTCTATCAATCCGATTGAAGGCGTGCTCGGGCCATATCGAGTCAGAGGGCCTAATAACGAACGCTTTATCATTATTCTGGCGGGTTCAGAAAAGGTGTTTATCGATGGTCAGCAAATGACCCGCGGGTTTGATAACGATTATGTCATTGACTATAATCTGGGTGAAATTACTTTTACCAATAAGGTGCTCATCACACAGTTCACCCGTATCCGGGTCGACTATGAGTTTTCAGACCAGAACTACAGCCGCTCAATAGTGCAGGCCAGTCATTATCAGGCTAATGAAAAAGTGAACTTTGCCTTTAACTACTACAGTGAAAAGGACAACCGCACTCAGCCATTGCTCTTTGACCTGACTGATGAGGAAAAAGTAATTCTGGCGAATGTGGGTGATGATCTGGATAATGCCTTTACCACCAGAGTTGACAGTGTAGCCTACAACCCGGACCTGATTTTATACCGTAAGACAACGGGAACTGATGCATTGGGAATGACATACCCTATTTACCAGTATTCTACCAATCCGGATAGTGCCTTTTTTGATGTGCGCTTTACCGAAGTAGGAAGTGGTAATGGTAATTATATTCTCAGAAATACCACCGCCAACGGACGTATCTACGATTGGATCGCTCCGGTCAATGGTCAGGCTCAGGGTAAATATGAACCCATTGCCATTCTCAATGCCCCGAATCAGAAATCGATGGTTACCCTGGCCGGAGGAGTGCAACTGAATAAGACCGATGGTTTACAGGCAGAAGTGGCGTTCTCGAAAAATGATGTTAACCTGTATTCTGAACTGGATAGCGATGATGATAGCGGTCTGGCCTATAAGGTGATCCATGAGACCAAAGATAGAAAGGTGAGTTTCCTGCCTGATTACCAGTTCAATAGTACACTTTCCTATGAGTACAACAGTGAGTCGTTCTCTTTCATTGACAGACTTCGCTACATAGAATTTGATCGGGACTGGAGTTTCAATCCTGATGAATTTAGCACCAATTACACAGAAAATATATTCAACGCTGATCTGGCTTTGAGAAAAAACATGCTGAACTCAGCCTCATATCGAGTGGTGAGAAGAAAGAGAGGACAGGCTGTTGATGGTTTCCAGCACTACTTTAACCTGACTAAGGAGTTGGGAGACTTTCTGCTTAAGTCAGATGTCTATCTGATGAATAATGATCAGACTGTACTCAGCTCGGAATGGAATCGGTTCAATGCGGATATTTCTTATCGAAGTAAGTGGTTCATCCCGGGTTATCGGTACAGACAGGACCAAAACGAGGTGGTGAATCAACTGACCAGCGAGGTGGTGAGGTCTGCTATGAACTTCAGAGAGCATACTTTTTACCTGAGAAATGCTGATACGCTGAAAACCACATACGGTATTGACTATCAGACCAGAGAAGATCGCCTACCAGTTAACGGCCAGTTGATTGATAATAATCAGTCTAATACATGGAATGCGTTTTTCAGAACCCAGATCAATCAGAATAACCGACTCTATATGCTTTTTACATACAGAAATCTGGTAAACCTGAATGAAAGTGAAGAAGACAGAAATGATGAAACCATCATGGGACGTATCGACTGGTCGGCCAGTTTTTTTAAGGGTATTATTCAGTCAGATTTAAACTATAACCTGGCCAATAGCCGTGAGCTGAGAAGAGAGTTTATCTTCATTCAGGTGCCTACCGGAGAGGGTACCCACACCTGGCGGGATGATAATGGTGATGGAGTGCAGGACCTGAATGAGTTCTATCTGGCCGTGAATCCTGATGAAAAGAACTACGCCAAAATCTTTGTGCCAACTGATACCTTTGAGGAGGCTTTCAACACCATCATTACCTATCGGTTTAACCTGAACTTCCCGAGGGAATGGGGAGAAGAATCGGGTTTGAAGAAAACACTTTCACACTTCTCCAATACTACCGCCTGGGGACTGAATGCCAAGATTACCGATGATCAACTGGTTAACAGGCTATGGCCAACTCAGGTGAATGATGCCGAGGTACTTGGCTACAATGAAAATCTGAGGTCGACACTATTCTTTAATCGATCTAATGCTGTTTTTGGTGCAGATGTAGGTTTGGCCAGACTGGAAAACAAACAACTACTGGTGAATGGGTTTGAGCAAAGACTAAATGAAGATTACCGCTATCATTTAAGGTGGAATATCAACAGAGGCCTGAACCTCGATCTTAACTACATCAATGGCCTTAGAATAAGTCAGTCCGATGTATTGACCCAAAGAAACTATCAGGTGGAGTCAACCAATTTTAATCCTTCCCTGAGTATTCAGCCCAATAGGAACATTAGAATAACAGGTTCTTATGCTTTCAAAGACAAACAGAATGTGTTGACGGAGTCATCTACCGAGAAATCAGAGATCACGGAGCTGGGTGTTGGAGCCAGGTACTCCAAAGCGGTGCAAACCAGCATTACAGCCAATTTCAAGTACATCGATATTCAGTTTGAAGGAACAGAAACCTCACCGGTGGGCTACGAACTACTGGAAGCACTTCGTCCGGGTACTAACCTCACCTGGAACCTCAACTGGCAGCAGAAGCTGGGCAATGGCCTGCAACTGTTGGTACGATATGACGGACGTAAATCAGCCGACAGCCGGGTGGTGCATTTGGGGAGAGTGCAGGTGACAGCACTGTTCTAAAGGACACTTCCTGATTGAAGCGTTAAAGAGAAGTTAATGAAAGGTTAAAGGCTGATCTAAGCTATTCAAGCAGCATATGGTTTCCGTATTTTCATGAAAACTCAAAACCATGAAAAACTTCAGGACACTTCTTCTACTCTTTGTTTTTGGAATTAGCCTCAGCGCAAATGCTCAAAGAACAGACTACAGTCAGACTTTTGTTGATCAGGCGTGGATGCAGGAACACATAGATGACCAAGACCTGGTCATTCTCCATGTAGCCAACCCTAATACCTACCAGGAGGGACACCTGAAAGGAGCATTGTCCATTGTTCCGCAGCAGTATACTGTGGTCAGAGGTGATCTATACTGGGAGTTACCGGAAGAAGAGGCATTAGCAGATACACTACAGAATTTTGGTATTAACAACGAGTCTACTATTGTACTCTACTATGGAGGTACTGACCATGCCGCTACCTTCAGGTTATTCTTCACGCTGGATTACTATGGCGTTTCAGATCAGGTCAAGATCCTCGATGGGGGGCTGAAAGGCTGGAAAGCCAACAATCTGCCTTTGAGTACAACTCCTGTTGAACGTACAAGAGCAGAAGAACCTGTTAAACTTAAAGCAGTAAAGAAACGCTTTGCCGATAAAAGCGATGTACTTAAGGCACAAAAGAAATCAAAGATTCAGTTGATAGATGCCAGGAGGGATGTTTACTATAATGGCACTGAGCAGGGTGATTACGGAAGGCCGGGGCATATCGCTACGGCTGCCAATATCTGCTGGTTAGATATTGTAGATGAAAACATGTTCCTGAAGGATAAAGCAACCCTGTCAGCGTATTATACAGGCATAGGATTGCAGCCGAATTCGCAGGTGATGTCATACTGCCATGTGGGTTTGAGAGCTTCCGTTATCTATACCATTGCTAAATACCTCGGCTATGATGCCAGGCTATATGATGGTTCTTATAATGAGTATGATACACTCGATGAGAGCTATGCTGTAGAGAAGTAAGTAATGGTTCACAGGTACTGTCATAGGCCTCCTGCTAATTTCACAAGTCCGGAATGAACAAAAGTCTTACTGATATACTTAGGCCATGGTGAGGCAATCCTTTAATCTAAAAGAAAGACCTGTAATTTTGTGATATACCGCTTCTACGCAGCTTTTGAAGCAGGAGGGCATTTTCCAGGTTATGACATTAGGTCACTTGTAGACAATGGTTATGCCTATGCCTCTGCAGTTCCGTAGGAGCAAAATGTGAAGTGTAGACAGCGAGTTAAAATCCACCAAAAGACTTAGCCTTTCGCATCATCTTATTGGCGAAGACAAAATCATCCAGTTCCTGTACGCCTGAGTGCATAATTTCATCAGAACTGCCTTCCCATAGCTTTTTGGAGTCAGCAATGAAGAGTATGTATTCTCCGATTTCCATAACTGAGTTCATGTCGTGAGTAACAATGACAGTTGTGATCTGATATTCATCGGTGATTTCTGCCAGCAGCTGGTCAATTTTGATGGAAGTGAGCGGATCCAGTCCGGAGTTAGGTTCATCACAGAACAGATATTTAGAGTTATTGACAATAGCTCTGGCAATACCGACACGCTTTTGCATACCACCGCTGATTTCTGATGGCATCTTTTTGTTCGTGTTCTCCAGTTTCACCTTTTTGAGTATGACATTGACCCTATCCATCTTCTCATCTTCCGGCATTCGGGTGAGCACATCCAGAGGGAATTTAACGTTTTGCTCTACGTTCATGGAGTCAAATAAAGCCCCTCCCTGAAAGAGCATCCCAATCTCTCTTCTAATGTCTGTTTTGGTATCTCGGTCAGCAGTAATGAAGTCTCTGCCATTGTAGAGTATTTCACCTGAATCCGGCTTAAAAAGTCCGACAATATTTTTAAGCATCACACTTTTACCGGAACCACTGGCTCCAATAATCAGGTTGGTTTTTCCCTGCTCAAAGGTGCCTGAGATCTCTTTCAGTACCGTTTTATCTCCAAATGATTTAGTCAGGTTCTTTACTTCTATCATCTTACTAAAAGGAGTTGGGCTAAAACAAAATCACTTAATAGAATGGCGATACAGCTAACGGTTACCGCCCGGGTACTCGACTGTCCTACTTCCAGCGCACCACCTTTGGTGTAATATCCCATATAAGCCGCTATAGAAGCAACAAGGAATCCGAATACGATAGATTTGATCAGGGCAAAAGTGACACTGAACTCGTTGAAGTTCATCTTTAGGCCCATGAGGTAGTCAGGTGTTCCTAAAACTCCTGCCAGACTTGCCGCCAGGTAACCGCCACCAATGGCCAATGCACCTGCCAGAATAACCAGGAACGGATACATTATGAGGGTGGCAACAATTTTAGGTAGTACCAGGTATGATACCGAATTGATCCCCATGACTTCAAGGGCATCAATTTGTTCTGTAATTCTCATCGTACCCAGATTACCTGCAATGCTCGATCCTACCTTACCGGCAAAAATGATAGCGGTAATGGTTGGGGCCAACTCAAGTATGGTCAGGTCACGAACCACCAGACCGATAATGCTGTCAGGAATAAACGGGCTTACCAGGTTATAGGCCGTCTGGACTGTAGACACTGCGCCCATAAATACAGAAACAATGGCTACCAGCACAATACTGTTGATACCAATGTATATGCATTCATCAATGATTAGCCTGAAGTAAGTTCTGAATGACTCAGGATTGGTGAAAAGCTTGCCAATAAAAAGAATGTACCTTCCCAGGTTAGTCATAAAGCCTGATTAAAACTTGGATTGCCTGTCATACAACGGCAAAATAACAAAACTTGTACGAATGCCTTATTGGTTCCCTTAAATTAAGTCTATTGTGAATAGACGAGCCTGCCTTCTGGAATTGAGAATTATGTGTATGCTTCAAGTCTGTAACATATTCCCTCGTGAGATAGGAGCAATCTAACCTACTTATGATGCTCGGCAGCATTGACAGCCGCACCGATAATACCGGCATTGTTTTGCTTTTCAGAAGCCACATAAGGTGTTCTGATGTCGATCTGATCTCTGAACTTGTGAATATGCTTGCTTACTCCTCCACCAAGAATAATAAAGTCAGGGGTTAAAACCCGCTCGATATGCTTTAGGAACTTGTTGAGTCTTTTGCCCCAGGCTTCAAAACTCAGTTCTTCTTTCTTACGAGCTGAATCTGCTGCGTAGTATTCAATCAGGTCGCCTGTTTTATAGTAGAGCCTGCCCATTTCGAAATTAGGAATCAGTTGGCCATCCCAGAAAACACCGCTCCCGAGACCTGTACCGATTGTAATGACCATCACCAGGCCACCTTTATGATGTCTGCCGGCTCCAAATCGCATTTCAGCCAGTCCTGCAGCATCCGCATCATTGATCACCGTAACGGTTTCTCCAGAATACTCGCAAATCAAATCATCTATCTGAGTGCCCTTCCAGCTTTTGTGCAGATTGCTGCTGTACATTGCTTTTCCATTGACCACTACAGTAGGGAAGGCAACACCGATGTTATCTTTCCACTTCAGTTGTTCTTTAATGTCTCTGATGACATCAGCTACAGCGCCAGGAGTGGAGGGATTAGGGGTGGCGATTCTTATTCTGTCTGAAACCAGTTTACCTGTTTCTGTATCGACAATGGCCCCTTTGATGCCGCTTCCGCCAACATCTATTCCCAAAATTTCCATAGCTATCAATTAAAGCCGACCAAGTTATCGGAATAATATAAACCCTGCAAGTCAGAGTCTGTCAGGTGTCTAGCTCTTGGAGTAAAGAGCTGATATTTAACCTTTCGGTGTACATATCAATTTCCCCTTCTTCAGTCAATGGCCATTGATCTTTGGGGCGATCCCAATAGAGTTCTACACCATTACCATCAGGATCGTCAAGATAGAGTGCTTCTGAAACACCATGATCAGCGAAACCGGTAAAAGGATACTGCTCTTCTGTTATGCGCTGGTAAATTTGAGCGAGGTCCTTTCTGGTTGGATATAAAATGGCTGTATGGAAAAGTCCAGGATATTGTGGAGGGGCAGGTGGTTGTCCTTTGCTTTGCCAGGTGTTGAGACCAATATGATGGTGGTATCCCCCTGCTGATATGAAAGCAGCCTGAGTACCATACTTTTGCATTAACTCAAAACCGAGTAGCCCGCAGTAGAAGTCAAGCGAACGATTTAGGTCAGCCACTTTCAGGTGTACATGACCAATTCTCGTTTGGTCAGGTAGTTGATATTTTTTCATAGAAATCGAACAAGTTATTGCGGTAAAAAATTCACTGGTGATTGAGTAACCACTGATAGATGAAGCCATTGTTTCTTCAATGGTTATGTCTAAGTGTTACCCGCTTTGGTTTTTGAAGTAGAGGCAAACATGATAAAAGGGAGCGAGAGCATTATCTTCCTCACAGATGAAGATAATAAGGTTTTAAGTAATCAGTGAAAGCTTCGCTGTAGTCGCCATGAGCAGATCTGATAAAGTAACTCTCTCTTTCCGTCTGTTCGGGTTTAGCTTTAGTCAGCTTTACGATTTTCCTGAAAATGGCGCCTTCCTCAGTGTTGCTAAGCAAGATTTCTTTGGACAAAAAGAAACCATGGGCAGAAGATTTTCCCAGGAGCTGATTCATTTCCTCTTCAGGGTACATAATCCAGAAAGAGCCGGTTGTTTTAAGTAAGTCTCTACCATATTGAAGTAACTCGTCCATGGAAAGGGTGGAAGCATGTAAGGCCAGGTTTTTGGAATTGGATTTACCCTGTTGGGAATTAGCAAAAAAGGGAGGATTGCAAACCAATTGGTCGTAGTACACCTGGGTGCTAAACTCCTGAAACGGGCTATGGTGAACTCGCAATCGGTCTTTCCAGGGAGAAGTTGAAAAGTTAGCTTGAGCCTGATTATAGGCATTGTCGTCTATTTCGATAGCCTCTATCTGTGCTGTTGATCTTTGAGCCAGCATCAGCGACAGTAACCCGGTGCCTGTTCCAATATCCAGTATTCTGCCTTCAGCCACTGGTTCAATCACTGCTCCAAAAAAGCAGCCATCGGTAGTGACCTTCATGCCGCATTGGTCCTGATTTACCTTGAATTGCTTAAACTGGAAATAGGTATTTGGCATGATGATGAATTTACCTCAATGGAAAGCTAGGAGTAGAGCCCCGACTCAAAACCTTCGTCAATCAGTAATTTGCTGCCCTCAGCGGCCTCAACGGCTAACTGGTCGCATCGCTCATTTTCAGGAATACCCGCATGGCCCTTTACCCATTGAAAGGTGACCCTGTGTTTATTGTAAATGTCTACAAAGCGCAACCAGAGATCTTTATTCTTTTTCCCCTTGAAGTCTTTCTTAATCCAGCCCCAAAGCCAGCCCTTGGTTACCGAGTCGATTACGTATTTGGAGTCCGAGTAAATCTTTACCGGGGCATTAGCCACTTTGATGGATTCCAGACCAACGATAATGGCCAGCAATTCCATTCGGTTGTTGGTGGTTTTTCGAAAGCCTTCAGAGATTTCTTTTCGGTGCTCTTTGTATTTCATGACGACTCCATAGCCACCAGGACCTGGATTTCCCCGGGAAGAGCCATCAGTATAAATAATGATCATAGATTGGCAATATTGTCTTTAAAGAGCTTGATCGCAATGGATAGCAGGATAATTCCGAATATTTTCTGAAGTATGCCGATTCCGCCTTCACCGATTTTACGCTCCAGCCAGTTAGTCGATTTTAAGACCAGATAAACAAAGCCCAGGTTGATGATAATACCAACCAGGATATTCACTTCGTCATATTCTGCCTTGATGGAAATAAGAGTAGTCAAAGTTCCGGCACCGGCAATTAGCGGGAAGGCGATAGGTACGACTGAACTGTTATTCGCTGCGGTAGGCTCGTTTTTGAAGAAGTTTCTACCCAGAATCATTTCCATACCGATAATGAACATGATAATAGAACCGGCAATGGCAAATGAACCTACATCGATACCAAATAAGCCAAGCAGGTTGTCTCCGGCAAAAAGGAAAAGAATCATCAGTACCCCGGCTACCAGTGTTGCTTTTTCAGATTGAACATGCCCCACCTTCTTTCTCAGGTCGATGATGATTGGAATGGAGCCTAGAATATCGATTACCGAAAACAGAATCAGCGTAACCGAAATGATTTGAGTGAAGTCCAGCATCGTTGAAAAATTTTTACAAAGCTACTGAGACTAAGTGAAATCAGTCTCCTAAATTCATCAAGATTCTGTTAGATAAAATGGACCTGAAAGTAAGTTTTTAGATACTTTGTAAGTAACCTAAAGCCATTTCATATCCCTTCAAGCCAAAACCGGTGATCATTCCGGCACAATGGGCTGTAATCAGGCTCAGGTGCCGGTATTCTTCGCGGGCATGGATATTGGAAATATGTACTTCAACCACGGGTGTTTTAATGGCCGCAATGGCATCGGATATAGCCACCGAAGTATGGGTATAGGCTCCGGCATTCAGAATAATACCGTCATAAGAGAAACCGACCTCATGTAATTTATTGATTAGTTCACCTTCAACATTACTTTGATAATACTCCAGTTCAATGTCAGGGTATTTGCCTTTCAATTCATTGAAATAACTATCGAAGCTTTGGTCTCCATAAACACTCTTTTCTCTTACGCCCAGTAGGTTCAGGTTAGGACCATTGATGATGATGATTTTCATAAGGCTAAAACTACATGATTATCTGGAATTTGTTTGGATAATCTCCACCTCCGTTCTCTGAATACCTCTGCTGGTGGGGTAGGGTAAATAAAAAATTGAGTTTGCCTTTTTTGAAGAACCTAATTCACTAAACTTGAAAATGGCCTGGGATATCTACATACAGGAATATGAAAACTACCTGAAACTCGAGCGTTCACTCAGTACTAACTCTGTGGAGGCTTATGTCCGCGATGTGAGCAAGCTAAAACAGTTTCTGGAACTTTCAGGTGAAAAAATTACACCCCTCCAAATCACGATGGTGGAGTTGCAAAACTTCATCGAATATATCAATGATTTGGGGATGAGTGCTTTTTCCCAGGCACGGATTATCTCCGGAATTAAGTCATTCTATAAGTTTTTACTCTACGAAGGAGAGTTGGATCATGACCCGACAGAGTTATTGGAAGCGCCAAAGCTGGGACGAAAGCTTCCTGATACCCTGAGTGTAGACGAAATCGATCAGATATTAGCTGCTATTGACCATTCTACGCCTGAAGGAATGCGTAACCGGGCCATGCTGGAAACACTGTACAGCTCAGGTTTACGTGTTTCAGAGTTAATCGGACTGAAAATGTCTAATGTCCATTTCGATGTGGGCTTTTTGAGGATTTTTGGAAAAGGTAGCAAGGAAAGATTGGTGCCTATAGGTAAAGAGGCACTGAAGTATATAAAGATATACATGGAGGAAGTTAGAGTTCACCTGGATATTAAATCAGGGAATGAAAGCTTTATGTTCCTCAACCGCAATGGGCGTCAGCTGAGTCGGCAGATGGTGTTTATCGTTATCAAAAATCTCGTGGAGAAGGCAGGTATTCAAAAAGCCATCAGCCCGCACACCTTCAGGCACTCTTTCGCAACACACCTGATTGAAGGTGGAGCAGACCTTAGAGCCGTGCAGGAAATGCTGGGTCACGAGTCTATTACCACAACAGAAATCTATACTCACTTAGATAGAGATTATCTAAGGCAGGTGATTCAGGAGTTTCATCCGAGAAGTTAGTTTAATGTTTAATATTTGAGGTTTCTATCCCAAGCGTAGGGAGGGATCATCTCTTCCCAAGCTTATGGTAGATCTTTCGTTTCACTCAAGATAGAAAGAGACGAAGGTCAGTCTTGTCTAGATAACTTGCAGTTGAGAGAAAACTGATCGCTCTCTTTTTCATCCCGAGTGGGCGAGGGATCTGTAAACTGTATGCTTAGGCAGAACTTTCGCTTCGCTCAAGATGACATACTCGGTATCTGTATCTGAAATGAGGTACCGCTTTATCATTGGCTAATTATCAAATTTTCAAATTAACACATCATCAAATTGAAAATCAAAGCCACTTCTTACGCTTGAAATAATAGACCATTCCCAAAGCAACGATGACTATGGCTCCCCAGAAAATAGGATAGGAGTATTCATAGCTGAGTTCAGGCATGTGCTCGAAGTTCATCCCGTAAATCCCCGCCATAAATGTCAGTGGAATGAATACTACTGAAAAGATGGTCAATACCTTCAATACATCATTCAGCTTATTGGTCATGTGGGTATGGTATGTATTGAGGTTGTCATTGATGGTCTCGCGATATACCTCGATTGTTTCAGTAACGTGGGTGATGTGGTCGTTCAGGTCTTTCAGGAACGGACGGGTCTTTTTATCGATCAGTAAAAGGTCAGATTTATTGAAAGAGATAACCGTATCACGCAAAGGCCTGGCAAAGCGCCTTAGATAGTTGACCTCCTTTTTGCTCAGGTTAAGATCATTTAGAATGGTCTTCTTGAAATCGCCCAGTAATCTGGCTTCCTGTTCATTGATTTCATCGCCATACTCTTCAATAATGGCCAGGTAGTGATCGACAATGACATCAAGCAGGGCAAAAGCCAGGTAGTCCGATTGCCTCGTTCTGATTCTTCCTTTAGCATTTCTAAGCCGGCCTCTGACGCCATCGAAGATATCGCCATCCTTTTCCTGAAAAGTAATGATGTAGCCTTCACCGACAATCATACTGAACTGCTCTGATATGATGGTTTCATCCGATGTTCTGAACATCTTGGCTGCCATAAAGAAGTGATCGTCATATTCATCAAAGGTGGGTCTCTGATTAACATTCAGAATATCTTCAAGTGCCAGGTTATGAATCTGGAAGGCCTCACCAATCTTTTGAATGGCCTCAATCTCATGCAAGCCAACTACGTTGAGCCAGGTCGTATAGCCATCCTTACGAAGGTCTTGAAGTCCGTTGAAATCTACAGAGGTCTCTATCAGATCTTCCGGATTGAACTGCATCAATTCAAGCCTTACCTGATCGACATGGCGTTCCCCGGTGTAAATAAGAGCACCGGGCATTTGATTAAGCTTTTTAGAAACTACGCCAGGTTCAGCTTTCTTTTTTCTTCGCCTCCTTATAGACAATAGTTCGGTAGGGGAAAGGTATTTCAATTCCTTCACGATCGAATCTTTGTTTAATTGACTTATTAATATCGCATTTTAATTCGAAACCTTTAATGGGGTCATCTGTCCATACATTGGCTCGTAAATTCAGGCTGGATTCACCAAATTCCAGCAGTCTCACTATCACCGCAGGCGTGCCATCGGCCAGTTCCTCTTCACTTCGGTAGTCGACAAAGTTAGGGTGTGCCATGGCCTCTTCCTGAATAATTTTTGTGGCCAGATCAACGTCTGAGTCATATGAAATGCCGAAGAAGATATGATTGTTCACCTTTTCCTCTACAATGTTGAAATTGTGAATGGTTTCGGCACTTATCACCGAGTTGGGAATAATAAGCCTTTTGTTTTCGAAATCTCTGATGACTGTGTGCCTCAGGGTAATGTCTTCCACTATCCCTGAATAGAGGTTAGATATTTTTACAATATCACCCACTCTGAAGGGCTTAAAGATCACAATGAAAATACCGCTGACAATATTGGAAAAAGCTGCCTGTGAGGCAAAACCGATAATGGCTGCAATAATACCGGCAGAGGCAAACAAGGTAACCCCTACGGTTCTGAATTCCGGTATGGAAATGAACAGGATGATGAGTGCCGCAGTGTAGAAGATAAAGCCCAGGGCATTGCTCAGAAACTTGTACTTGGTTGGGTCTACTCTTATTTCATCGGAAGACTTATTGATTTCTTTGTTGAGTATGGCTCTGACAATTCGCAGAATGATGTAGGCAAGAATGAAAATGCCCACCACATAAGCAGCGAGATTAAGTATGCCGAATTCGGAAAAATTAAGGAAGTCGAAAGGCAGTTCTATATTCATTGAGTAATGTTGAGATTAAATGTCATCACAGGTATATCGGAGCGGGTAATCAGGTACTCGGTGATATTTCCCTTGATCAAATCTTTAATGGTTTCGCTGTGCTTGGAGAATAGGGCAATCATGTCTGACTCGAAATAATCAGCGGCATTCAGCAGTCCCTTTTGCAATTGTTTGGTATTGAAAACTTTCACCTCATACCCCTTCAGTCCATGCATTTCGAACCAGGCCCTGCTTTTCTTCCTGATCTGGGGAGAGGTTTGAAAAAAGGCCGGAGTATTGATGAAAACGAACTGTAGCTCTGCTCCAAACTTCTCTGAGAAGCTCAGTAAGTCCTTCATCTTCTGATTACAGTTGTCTTCCAGGTTAGTAGGTACTAAGATCTTTTCAGGGGTAAAGGCTTCATCTTCCTTGTTGACCGTAATCACGGGATTCATGGCCAGCTTGGCGATTCGCTCTGGATGGGTTCTCTTCAGGAATTCATCAAAACGCTGATGCTCATAATTACCCACTATGGTCAGATCGAAGCCTTCTTCAGCCACCAGTTCTGCAATCCTGTCTGGTGAACTGTCAATCTTCAGTTTGTAAGAAACATGGATTCCTTCATCGTTGAGCAGCTTTATGTACTTATCCATTTTCTGCTCATTCTTGGAAATAATTTCTTCCAGAAATTTCTGCCCTGTCTGAGACTTGCTTTTGTAAACTCCCAATTCATCGAGATAGACTGCCAAAGCTGCTTTCACCACATGAATCAAATGAATCTCCGCATCGGTCTTTTTGGCAATGCTCTTAGCCACCATCAAGGCCTTTTGCGTCTTCTCTGTAAAGTCTACCGGAACAAGTATCTTTTCGTACATAGGGTGCGATATTTAAGATCAAATTCTCATATATCTGATTAATCGCCAAAAGGAATTTGATAAATAGTTGAAAGGCCTTTTGAAAATTTCAATTCTGGTTGAACTCGACTATTTTTGCCTGAAATCTTCGGCCTTGTACAAAATCTTCATCAAACCCTTTCTGTTCCTTAAAAATCCTGAACCTGCTCACTACTTCGCATTCAACTGGATACGAAGAATGTTTAAAGCTCCGGGAGTATCGTCAATCACCCGTTCACTCTTTCATTTCAGCCACAAAGAGTTGGAGACAGAGTGTTTTGGTCTGAAGTTTCCCAACCCGGTAGGTTTGGCTGCGGGCTTTGATAAGGACGCCAGGCTGTTCGATGAGCTTTCTGCTTTTGGCTTCGGCTTTATTGAAATAGGAACACTAACTCCAAAAGGACAGGATGGTAACCCGAAACCGAGGCTTTTCAGGTTGCCTGACGACAGGAGTTTGATTAACCGGATGGGATTCAATAATGAAGGAGTGGAGGCCGCCATTGAAAGGCTGAGAAATAAGAAAACAGGTGTCTTGATTGGTGGAAACATTGGTAAGAACAAGGTAACCCCCAACGACCAGGCCGTAGAAGATTATCTATACTGCTACAATGCGCTTGAACCCTATGTAGATTATTTTGTGGTGAATGTGAGTTCACCCAATACTCCTAATCTGCGTGAATTACAAGACAAAGAACCGCTGACCGCCTTGCTGAATACTTTACAATTGAGGAAAAAGGAGATTGGTGCTAAACAACCTATTCTGCTCAAGATTGCTCCGGACCTGACCGAATCGCAATTGACGGACATCATCGATATAGTGAAAACCACCGGAATTGATGGTGTTATAGCAACCAACACCACCATTTCCAGAGAAGGGTTGAAAACTCCTAAGGAGACCATAGACCAGATTGGTGCGGGTGGATTAAGTGGTGCTGCTGTTACCGACAGGTCTACAGAAGTGATTCGGTATTTGCATCAGCATTCAGGAGGAGCTTTCCCAATCATAGGAGTCGGAGGAATATTAACGGCAGCCGATGCCATTGCCAAGCTTGAAGCGGGGGCAAGCCTTGTTCAGGTCTATACAGGCTTTATTTATGAAGGTCCTTCAATGGTGAAGAAAATTAACAAAGGAATCCTTCGTTGGAAAAAAGCACAGCAGAAGGTCTGAATGCCTTATGCGGTTTCCAAAATTCATTTAACTTCGTACAAACTGGTTTAAAATTTTTAAATGGCTCAAAACACCTATAAGTCCAACACCTTCAAAAGTAACCAGGGCAAGAAACCCAAAGCCAAAAGAAAAGTCTCTCTCAATTTCAGCCTTCCTTTTTTGAAAGACAGAAGAGTACAACTTTCCGTAGGCTTCTTTTTGCTGTTGGCTTCCGTGTTTATCTTCCTTTCCTGTTTCAGCTACCTTTTTACAGGTAAGGCTGATCAAAGTGTGGTAGAAGCCTTTTTTGCTGATGGAGAGACCGTTCAGTCACTCGGTAGAGAAGCTACTAACTGGATGAAACTCCTGGGGGCACTCACTGCCCACAAGCTGATATTCTCCTGGTTTGGAATCGGAGCCTTTCTAATCCCTCCCTTTCTATTTATCCTCGGTTACAAGATTGTTTGGGGTAAGGCCTTGATGAAATTGACCCGGGCATTTGCTGCCACAACCTTTTTCCTGGTGTGGATCAGCTTGCTCATGGGCTCCATGATTAAGTCCGATGATTCTGTTTCTGAGTGGAGCTTCTATTCAGGTGGCCTGGGATATGAACTGTCGCTTTTCTTCGATAGCCTCCTGGGTTATGGAACTATACTTTTTCTGGCCTTTACACTTTTAGTCTTTACTATTTTCTTCTTCAATATTACAGAAGTGCTCAGCCTGAAAAAGGCAACCAAAGGAGTGGTGCCTGTCTCAGATACGGATAAAGATTCAGTTGTTGAAGAGCAAGAAGTAGAAGATTCTTTAGAAGCGGATGAAGAGGGCGAGGAAGATATGGATGACTCTGAAAGTTGGGTAGTCTCCATCAAGGATGAAGACGAACAAACAGAGGAACCAGAGGAGGAACTGGCTCAGCCCATCAAACTGAATACAGAACCGGAGCCAGTAGAACCGGTAGAAGAGGAGACCGAAGAAGATGATAAAAGCTTAGAGCTAGATGTTCAGGAACCGGTCAATAAACCTAAGCCTAAACCGCAGGAAGCTGAACCTGCCTTTGAAGTAGAGATTAAGGAAGCTTCTGATAAACTGGTTGAAAAGGCCGGTCATTATGATCCGACACTCGATTTAGCCAAGTTCCAGTTCCCAACCGTTGACCTGCTCAATGAATATTCTACCGGCAAAATTCAGGTAACTAAAGACGAGCTTCAGCAGAACAAAGACAAGATTGTTGAAACCCTGACCAACTTTAAGATTGGTATTGCCAGTATCAAGGCTACTATCGGGCCAACAGTTACCCTTTACGAAATTGTACCTGAAGCAGGGGTGAAGATTTCCAAGATTAAGAACCTGGAAGATGACATTGCGCTGAGTCTTGCGGCATTGGGAATTCGTATCATTGCTCCGATTCCGGGTAAAGGCACCATCGGTATAGAAGTACCGAACAAGAATAAAGAAATGGTATCCATGCGTTCTGTGATTTCTACAGATAAGTTCATGAACTCAGACATGGCACTGCCAGTGGCCTTGGGTAAGACCATTTCCAATGAGGTTTTTGTGGCCGACCTGGCCAAAATGCCACACTTGTTAATGGCAGGTGCTACGGGACAGGGTAAGTCAGTGGGCTTAAACGTGATCCTCGCTTCACTACTCTATAAGAAGCACCCTTCACAGCTTAAATTTGTGTTGGTTGATCCGAAGAAGGTGGAATTAACCCTCTTCAATAAAATCGAAAGACACTACCTGGCTAAGTTGCCAGATAATGAGGAGCCCATTATCACCGATACCAAAAAGGTAATTTACACCCTGAACTCTCTCTGTATCGAGATGGACCAGCGTTACGATTTATTGAAAGATGCTGCCTGTAGAAACATCAAAGAGTACAATAAGAAATTCATAGATCGAAGATTAAATCCTGAGAAGGGTCACAGATTCCTCCCTTACATCGTCCTGGTAATAGATGAGTTGGCAGATTTAATGATGACCGCAGGAAAAGAAGTAGAAACCCCTATTGCCAGACTGGCTCAGCTGGCTCGTGCCATTGGTATTCACCTGGTGGTCGCTACGCAGAGACCTTCGGTTAACGTGATTACAGGTATTATCAAGGCCAACTTCCCGGCCAGATTGTCTTTCAGAGTAACATCGAAAGTAGACTCCAGAACAATTCTCGATGCGGGAGGTGCCGATCAGCTGATCGGACAAGGGGATATGCTGCTTTCTATGGGCTCAGAAATCACAAGATTGCAGTGTGCATTTGTAGATACGCCAGAAGTAGACGAGATTTGCGAATTCATTGGTTCTCAGAAAGGCTATGAGTCAGCCTATCTTCTGCCTGAGTATGTAGGCGAAGATGAAGGAGGAAGCAAAGCCGATGTTGACCTGTCGGAAAGAGATGTGCTTTTTGATGAAGCTGCCAGATTAATCGTAGCCCATCAGCAGGGAAGTACCAGTTTAATACAGCGAAAGCTCAAACTGGGATATAACAGGGCCGGACGACTGATTGATCAGCTGGAGGCTGCCGGAATTGTGGGACCCTTTGAAGGGAGTAAGGCCAGAGAGGTGCTTATACCCGATGAGTATAGTTTGGAACAGTTATTGAATAATCTGGACAGTAACTGAAATCCAGTAATAGAATAGAGAATGAAAAGAATATTTATAGTGATGTGTTGGATGGTCATCTCGTTGATGGCTGTAGGGCAGGAAGAAGATCCAAAAGCCATTTTGGATAAAATGAGTTCGGTTTATAAGGCAATGCCTGGATATGAAATTGGCTTTATTCAGAAAGTAATGAGTGAGGCAGAGGTAGTTGACCGCTTAACGGGAGAAGCCTCTGTTTCCAAGAGCATGTTCCTGATCAAGTTTCAGGATCAACATATTTATTGTAATGGTACCGTGTTGTGGACCTACCTTGTAGAATCACAGGAATTGACCATCAGTAACTTTGAACCGGAAGAAGCAGTAATTAATCCTTCTAATGTGTATGACATCTACAAAGAGGGCTTTACCTATGCTTACAAAAGACAAGACAATATCAATGGTGAAATGGTGCATGTGGTAGAGTTGACTTCTACTGACAGCGATTCTGATTTTACCAATGTGATTATGTACATCGGACAAAAGGATTCATTTTTAAAGGCCTGGGACTTGATTGACTACGCAGGAGTAAAGACCGCTTTCGAAGTGTCTGCTTTCAAGCCAAGCGTTACTTTCCCGGAAGGCTATTTTGAATTTGATGAAGAGAAGAACCCGGTACAATACAAAGAAGACCTTCGTAATTAATGAACAAAGCTCAGCTATTTGATCAGATCAAGGCCAAATCATCTTATCTCTGTGTTGGCCTTGATACAGATATTCATAAAATTCCAGAACATTTAAAAAAAGCGGACGATCCGCTTTTTGAGTTTAATAAGCAGATCATTGATGCTACCATAGATTATGCGGTAGCTTATAAACCCAATATCGCTTTTTATGAAGCTCATGGTCTCAAAGGCTGGGAAAGCCTGATGAAGACAATAGAGTATATACCCAATGAGGCTTTTATCATCGCGGATGCTAAGAGAGGAGATATTGGCAATACTTCACGAATGTATGCAAGGGCCTTTTTCGAGGAAATGAATTGCGATGCCGTGACGGTTGCTCCCTACATGGGAGAAGATTCAGTAAAACCATTTCTGGACTTTCCTGACAAATGGGTGATTCTGCTGGCCTTGACTTCTAATGCAGGAGGGAAGGATTTTCAGAATCTGCAGCTACAATCGGGCGGAGAAGTTTACGAGAAAGTTTTAGAGAAGAGCCAGGAATGGGGGTCTGATGATCAGATGATGTATGTAGTAGGCGCTACCAAAGCGCAGGCATTAACCAACATCAGAAAGATCGTTCCCAACCACTTCTTGCTAGTGCCGGGTGTTGGTGCTCAGGGAGGAAGTTTAAGCGAAGTTTCTGAGTATGGAATGAACAGAGAATGTGGCCTTTTGGTAAACTCTTCCAGAGGGATCATTTATGCTGATTCTACTGAAGATTTTGCTCGCGTAGCAGGTCAGGAAGCTTCTAATATTCAACAAGAAATGTATAATTATTTAGAAAAATATTGCTAACTTATTTGGTGCTTAAACACACCAGATGGTTCAGGAAGACTTTCTACATTTCGTTTGGCAACATCAGTATTTTAATTCCAGCCACCTTTTTACTACTGAGGGGAAATCCTTAGAAGTATTCAAGACAGGTTTCCATAACGAATTGGCCGGCCCCGACTTCAAAGAAGCCCGACTCAAGATTGATGGTTTGCTTTGGACAGGTTCAATTGAGATTCATCTCAAATCTTCCGACTGGTTAGCTCATCAGCATTCCGGTGATCCTAATTATGAAAACGTCATACTCCATGTCGTTTATGAACATAATCAGGAAGTACTGAATGAGGAAGGAAGAGCAATTCCAACCTTGGCCTTGAAAGGATTGATTAAGCCAGGTATCCTGTCCAGGTACAAGACCATTCTTAATAGCCAATCAGAGATTTACTGCAGTGACTTATTTCCTAAAGTCAGGGGAGTCACCCGCCTCGCAATGCTTGAGTCAGCACTGGTCAGGCGATTGCAGCGAAAAGGCGAACTATTCAAGAAAGTGCTGGAGAAGAATAACAACGATTGGGAACAGTCAACTTTTGAATGGGTAGCCAGAGGCTTCGGGTTTAAAACCAATGCCGAAAGCATGTCTGAACTGGCCGTGACGGTACCGCTGAAAGTACTTTTAAAGCACGATAGCCGCATGCAGTGGGAAGCTTTACTGTATGGAGCCAGTGGGCTACTCAATTCCGATCATCACGATGAGTATGCTGACTTACTCAGAAGAGAATATGCCTTTTTGGAACGTAAGTATAACATTCGGTCCAGCCTGACTTATAACCAATGGCATTTTTCTGGCGTTCGGCCATCCAGCTTTCCAACATTGAGAATAGCTCAATTCACCACACTGGTACATACCCATCGAAGTTTATTCTCATTGTTCACGCAATTCGACTCTATCAAAGACCTTGAGAAACTGTTACAGTTAGAACAATCCGAATATTGGCAAAAACACCTCAATTTTGGCAAAGTGGCCAAAAGTCCATCCAGGGCTTTATCCAAAACTGCTGTACAGAATCTGCTGATCAATGTAGTTGCTCCGCTTTTAGTGGCCTATGCGATCTATAAATCCAATAACAATATGCTAGACAAGGCCATGAGTGTGTTAATGGCGCTGCCTGTTGAAGACAACCATATCATCAGGAAGTGGCAAGGTCTGGGTTGGAATGTTAATTCTGGATTTGATACACAAGGCCTCATAGAACTCTACAATGAATATTGCATTCAGAAAAAATGTCTGAAGTGTAAGATTGGAGCTGAGCTGGTAAAAGCCTGATATACTTATATTTTGAGAGGAAAACAGTTAACTTTGCAGCCGCAAATTTAAACTATGGAGAATCCGGTAATCATTTTTGGAGCGAATGCACTCGGTAGAGCTGCAGTGGAGATTTTTGAGAGTAATGATATCATCGTTTACGGCTTCCTGGACGATAATGAAGAACTTCATGGTCAAACCCTTGGAGAGTTGAGCATTCTGGGAAGAACAGATGATGATGGCTATCTGAAACTGATCGGTAAAAAATGCGAAGCATTCATTGCGGTAGATGACAGACCTTTGAGAAAAGGGTTGGTTAAACTCATCAAGGAACGTAGAAAAATGATGCCTGTGAATGCGATTCACAGCAATACTGAAATTGCACCTTCAGCACATGTTGGGCACGGAGAGTTTATCAATAGTGGAGTGATTATCGGAGCCAATGCTAAAATTGGTGATCACTGTATGATTCATACCAATGCCTCTGTTGACTTCAGTGCTCAACTGGGCGATCTGGTTCAGGTAGGATCGGGTAGTGTAATTGGTAGTGAAGCCGAAATTGGTGATAACGTCTTTATCGGTTCAGGTGTAACCATTGTACCGGGAATCAAAGTGGGTAAAAATGCCCGTATTGGTGCCGGATCTGTGGTGATCGCTAATGTAGAAGAAGGAGAGACCGTCTTCGGTAATCCAGCGGCTAAGGTTTAGAGGTTGAGATTTGGAAAGTGTTAAGATCCAACTTCCAGATATAGCAACTTCCCGACACAAGAACCTGGAAACTTAAGAACATAAAATCACCCTACAAGCAATAGGGCAGAACATATGGAAAAGAAGTATTCAATTTTATTGTATTACTGCTATGCGAAAGTCGAGGACTTTGAAGCATACAGAGAAGAACATCACCTCTTTTGTATTGAGAATAACCTGAGAGGTAGAATTATCATTTCACCTGAGGGACTGAATGGTACGGTTTCCGGTCTGAAAGAAGACTGTGAGAAGTACATGGAATATGTGAAGTCCGATTCCAGATTTGCTGACACTGAGTTCAAAGTAGAGCCACACGATCAGATGGCATTCGCCAAGCTTCATGTGCGGGTAAAGCCTGAAATTGTACACTCAAGCCTGAGGCATATCAACCCAAGAGAGAAAACCGGTGGTTATGTTGAACCAGAAGACTTTAGAAAGATATTGGAAGAGCAGCCGGAAGATACGGTAATCCTCGATGTCAGAAGCAACTACGAGCATAATGTGGGCCGCTTTAAAAATGCGCTGACCTTAGATATAGATAACTTCAGAGACTTTCCTGAAAAGGTAAAAGAGTTAGATCACCTGAAAGGCAAAAAGGTAGTCACCTACTGTACTGGTGGAATCAAATGTGAAAAGGCCAGTGCTTATTTGTTGGAGCAAGGCTTCGAAAATGTCTATCAGCTTCATGGCGGAATTATCAAGTATGGTATTGAAGCTGAAGGAAAGGACTTCGAAGGAAAATGCTACGTTTTCGACAACAGGATAACGGCTGATGTGAACAAAGTAAACCCAACCATAGTCTCTCGTTGCCATATTACAGGTGAACCAACCGACAGAATGGTGAACTGTGCCAACCCGGAATGTAATGCTCACATCCCTATGTCTGAAGAGGCTGGTTGGCTGATGGACGGCTGTTGCTCTGAAGAATGCAGAAATAATCCTGCACGAAGACCCTACGATGGTACTGGTTACTATCAGAAGAACACCAATCACTACAACCCAATCAAGGGAGTGAAACGAGAGCCAGCAAAGATTGACTAAATGGCTCAAAGAAGAATTCCGGAATCGGAACTGATCATTAACCCCAATGGTAGAATCTACCATCTCAACTTAAGCCCTGAGATGGTAGCTGATACAGTTATTGTAGTGGGTGACCCCGACAGGGTGCCAAAGATTAGCTGCCATTTTGATAAAATATTTCATCAGGTGAGTAACCGTGAGTTGGTTACTCATACCGGTGAACTGGGTGGTAAGCACATATCTGTGATTAGCTCAGGTATGGGCACCGATAATGTGGAGTTACTGATGACCGAGCTGGATGCTTTGGTCAATGTCGATTTTGAAAGCAGAACAGTCAGAAGAAAGCACAGACGGCTGAAGGTTATTCGTATTGGTACATCCGGGTGCATGCAGGCCGATATCCCATTAGATAGTTTGCTGGTTTCCAGAGCCGCTTTAGGTCTGGATACCTTAATGAGTTTCTACGAACGTCATACCAGAGAAGAACTATCGGTAGTAGAAAATAAAATTCAACGACTGCTCAAACTACCATTCAAGCCATATTTCGCTCAGGGTTCTGATCGACTCTTTGATTTATTCGGGGAGGAGTTGCATCATGGAGTTACAGTGACAGCTCCCGGCTTTTATGCTCCTCAAGGGCGTGAAATCAGACTAAAACCAGCTATAGGTGATTTTCTAAGTACTTTGGCTGATACTAAAACCAGCTTTGGAAGATTCACCAACTTTGAAATGGAGACAGCAGGGTATTATGCCATGGGTGAATTACTGGGCCATGAGATGATCAGTTTAAATGCATTGATTGCCAACAGAGCTAATCAGACATTTTCCAAAGACCACGAGCAAACAGTTGAGCAATTGATCCGGTTGGTGCTGGACAGAATTACTTATGTTTAGCCTTTAGGTTCCCCTGAATCAGTAGGTTGAATTCGATACATGTCAATACACCATTGGTAGAGTAGGGGCAGGTTTTATAAAGTGTCTCTCCAAATCGATCCTTCTTTGTAATCACATCATCCCCTTTACACACAGGACAGGTGATCAGTTCGTCTTCACTACACTTGATTGTATTGAGGTAAAAAAACTTGGCGTTGACATCGGCAGTATTGGTAATGCCTCTGTTATTCCGAAAGGCTTCTTCGGCCTTCTCCAAAAGATCTAGGGTTTCTCTGGAGAACTGTCCCCGGCTACCTTTCAGTTCCAGGTATTTATTCAACCAGTCTATACTCTGGGAAAACTTGTTCATATAGAAAGAGTTTTTACCAAAGTAGAAACAGAAGTCAGCTGAGAGTACATCGATTTTATCCAGAGCCGTCATAAAGTATTCATCTGCTTTTGGGTATTGGCCTAAATCGAGATAATAAACTGCTGAATCTATATACCTTCTCGGGTCTTGCTGCTGCTGAGCTTTAGCTGCAGAGACAACAGAAACAAAGAGGATCAGGAGAATGAGAACTTTCTTCATAGTTGAAAATCAGCTTCAAAAATAGCAAACTCTTGAAACTAAAAAGCCTCGGAATATCCGAGGCCGGCTAACTTAACAGTATTTAACTAGTTTGATGGAAATTATTTACTGCTTCCTTTTTTCTTCGGTAGAGCAATCTTCTTTCCAGCAATACTGTAAATACCAAGACCTGTGGCAACAACTGCAGCTGTAAGTAATATAGTTTTCGTTTTCATATTCTTTTCTTATCCCCTTGTCTTAAGACAATGATTATACCAAAAATGTTACGTAGTCGGGAAATATTCTTTTGTCTAAGAAAAGTCTCAATATCAATACAGATAACAAACGCAAAACCCCTATGTCGTGGATGTCTTTTTTTAATATTTTTTCCATTGGTCATTTATCCGTTTTTGAGTCTTTTATTCTTTGTTAATTTCAGGCAAGTGATAATCAACTGAATATGAAAAAACTACTTACCATAACCCTATTGAGCCTGGTATGCTTAAGTGAAGGTAATTTGTTTGCACAAGCCCCTCCGGCTATAGACCCACGCATGTATGAAATTGTCAGGAATGTTTCTGCCGAAAGAATTGAAGCTGACATTCGTACGCTTGCCGGCTTTGGGACAAGGAATACTTTTTCTGATACGGTTTCCGATACCAGAGGAATAGGTGCAGCCAGACGATGGATTAAAGCCGAGTTTGACAAAATCTCTGAGGAGTGTGGCGGATGCCTGGAGGTATTCTATCAGAAAGACCTGGTGACTACCGAAATGGGTGGAAGAGTCCCTCACGATGCCTATATCGTTAACGTGGTAGCCGTACTCAGAGGAACTGACAATCCCAACAACTATGTGATGATGTCTGGAGACATCGACTCCCGAGCGTCCAATACAATGGACTTTGAGACCGATGCACCCGGAGCCAATGATAATGCTTCCGGAATGGCGGGAACAATAGAAGCTGCTCGTGTGCTGTCCAAGTACAATTTTAAGAACAGTGTAGCCTTTGTTGGTCTTTCAGGTGAGGAGCAGGGGCTTTTTGGTGGAGCCGGTCTGGCTAAATATGCTCAGGAGAACGGATGGAATATCATTGGTATCCTCAATAACGATATGATCGGAAATATCGAAGGTGTTGATGGTGTTATAGATAATCGATCGTTCAGGATTTTTTCAGAACCAACCCCTGCCAATGAAACAGACCGGGAAAGAGCCTCCAGAAGATTTACGGGTGGCGAGGTGGATGGAAACTCCCGTCAACTGGCACGATATATCCACAAGCAGGTACAAACCTATATGCCAGAAATGAATCCAATGATGATCTATCGTTTGGATAGATTTGGAAGAGGAGGACACCATAGACCTTTCAATGACCTTGGTTTTGCCGGAGTAAGAATTATGGAAGCCCATGAGAATTATAACCGTCAGCATCAGAATATCCGAGAAGAAAATGGTATTAAGTATGGCGATGTTGTCGAGGGAGTGAATTTTGAATATGCAGCTAAACTGACGGCTGTGAATGCTATTTCCCTGGCGGGATTAGGCTGGGCACCACCTGCACCTGATGAGGTTCGTATTGGCGGGGCAGTAAGACCTTCAACCACCTTGCAATGGTCTCCTTCCAACGATCCGGGAGTAGCAGGCTATAAGATTTACTGGAGATTGACAACTTCTCCAACCTGGGACAACTTTGTATATGTTACAGACACCAATGAGTATACATTGGAAGGTATCGTCATTGATAACTACTATTTCGGTGTAGCTGCGGTAGGAATTGATGGCAATGAATCAACAGTTGTTTTCCCTTACCAGCAAATAAGAAGAGGCAGATAGAAACTCTTAAATTTTTTAAAAGCCTCAATCCATATGATGTAGTTGGATTGAGGCTTTTTTATTGGATTCTGTCAGATTCCTCCCTAAAGAAATCCTTGAGCCTCATTACGCCATATCTCGGGGCTATGTTGTCCTGAGACATCATGCTAAGAAAAAACTCGTATGGTCCATAGGTCTTAACGGTGAAGAAGCTTCTGAGAAACCGAATGAGTGCCTTTCTTGTCCAGTCAGGCCAATGGGTTATTTTAACCGGTTTATCCAAGGCTGTAAAAGCCAGTTTAGCCAACTCATTCTGTGTGAGTATTTCAGGGCCTCCAACCTCGATTGCTGTTTCCGGTGTGTTAAGTTGATCAATAATCACCTGGGCCAGGTCTGCTCCGTGAATTGGGTTAAAGAGAAATTCTCCATTACCAAAAAGATGGACACGTCCTTTGCTGGCCATATTCAGGAAGTCCTTCATGTCTGAGAAAAAACCATTGGGTCTGATAATGCAGTAATTTATCCCCGAAGTCTTCAACTCATCGACAAATGCTTCCTTCGCGGCAATGATTTTCAAGTGCCTCATGTTTTCTCCATTTAATACTGAGACATACATGAATTTGGATGCCTCTGCTTCTTTGGCCTCTTGGAGTAAATTGAGGTTTGCCTGATAATCAACCTCATGGTAGGTTAATCCATCTTCCTGACGTGTAATACCTATTGTGGAAATAACAATATCACTCTTGCCAATGATGTTTTTGAGTGTTGCAGGTTGGGTTACCTCGGCCTCAATGATCTGATCGTCAAGGAGCGAGAAGCCTTTCAATTTTGCTTTACTTCTGGCAATGGCTATAAAGGGAATGCGGTGGAGTTGCAGTTCTTTGATCAGGTGTTTTCCCAGGTATCCTGTCGATCCCGCTAGTATGACTCGGTTTTGCTTCATCTCTGTTATTCATTCTTTTGATCAAATGTCAGATAATGGCAGAGGAAGATCGTCCGGGTTTTTAAGGGTGAATGTCCATTATGAGAATTAGGACTTCTCTGAAATAAGCCAACTACCGGTTGACTTGCAGGTGAATTCTGTACATCAGAAATGAAGTGATTCCATAGAGTACGACCATCAATATGCCTAAGTAAAAGTATCCCTCGATTCGCTCGAGATCAATGGCCACAATGGAGCCTACCACTGCAGCAGAGATTCCGGCAGCCAATTGTTGGATAGAAGTATCCATAGCCATAAAGGAACCTCTTTCATGAACCTTTGGAAGACTCATACCCAGAGAGGTTGAGGAGACCATTCGGGCATTGATACCAATGAAAATCAGTACATGTATAGCAATGATGCCTCCAAAGGAGAGGCTTTCAATATTGGAATAAACAAGAAAGCAGGTAGCAGTCAGGAGGGATCCGGCCAGGAATACCTTGTATTTGCCGAAATGATCAGCAAGCCTCCCGATAATCGGCCCAAAGACCAGCGTGACTCCACCGGTGACAAGGTAAACGAGAGGTACCTGTTCTATATCAAGGCCAAGATTAGTGGACATATAAAGAGAATCAAACGTCAATAGCATGATATCACCAACCACAATAAGAGAGTTATTGCCAAATACACTCCAGTATTTTGGGTTTTTGACAATTGAAAGCGATTCGGAGAACCTTCTCTTCGAGGTGTTTTCGCTTAAATGCTTTTTCAGAGGCTCCATTTGCCGGATGATCAGAACGGCCACAACAATGCCCAGACCAGCGATAAAGAAGTAGGCACTGTTCCAGCTCAGGTCATTGGCAATTTTCAGTGCAAGAGGAAGTCCGCCAATCTGCCCTGCCGCATAAGACATTTGAATAAACCCCATTACTCTGCCTCTATGCTTTAGATCGAACAGATCGGTAATAATGGTCAGGCAAATGGCACCGACAACGCCACCAAAAAGACCAGTAAATATTCTTGAGGCCAGCAGTATGTTGTAATCAGGTGAAAGACCACAGGCCAGAATTCCGACCAGGAAGCCGATGTAGAAGAATAACAGATAAGACTTTCGATCAAACCGGTCAATTAAGGCAATGGAAATCAGACTGGAGATAGCTGCACTCACGCCATAGGCACCCACCAGAATTCCAAACTGAGAAGTGTCTAAGTGCAGCTCAGGAACAATAATGGCGCTAAGTGCTGAAATCAACATATAGTCCACCACAATGGTGAATAGAAGCACTACCAGGCAAACGATCATCAAGATCTGATACCTGTTGAGTTTGGTGTTGTTTTGTTCGGCCATTAGCTATTGATCTTAATCCAGGCTTTTGGTGTATGGCCCGTTTTCTTTTTGAAGTAGTCGTTAAACACAGATTTAGAGGTGAATCCACTCTCATAGGCCAGCCCAAGAATGGAGAGGTGGGCATAGTTTTTATCAAGTGCCTTTTCCTTGAATATTTCCAGTCTTAGCTCATTGATATATTCATTGAAGTTTCTACCCAGCTTTTCATTGAGTATCCACGATAATTTGTTCGGGTGAACCTCCAGTAACTCGGCCAGCGTTCTGAGTGTCATATTGTGGTCTACAACCTGATCTTCGTCAGACATGGTTGTATTCAGCCTTTGCAGGAGTGAGTCAATTTCGCCATCAGTCATATTGAACTGACTGGCAGGGACTAGTTGAGCCGTTGCCTGATGCGATTTGTGACTTTTCTGCTGGCCAAAATTCATGGCATTGAGTATTTCCTCAAAGCCGGGTTCACTGCGCAGATTGTCCCAGATCCAATAGTGCTTTAGGGTAACCATCATAACCGATCGCTTATGCAAGCCCTGCTGCAGAAGGGGAATAGCTTTCTCAGGCATTTGGAGCAGGCTATAGAGTTGTGCAGGGTCACAAGGGTCGATATACTCAGTCGCCTCTATATCATGGATCACGCTGTCGGTCTCACCATTCAGAATGCGGATTGTCAGGCGATCGATTTGAGCCAGACCTTCACCTTGGGTAATCTCTAATGCCCGATCTACATATTGAAATGCCCGATCGAATTTCCCCAGATAACCATAGTTGACACCAATCCACCTAAAGGCTTCGCTAAAATTCTCATCAATTTCCAGGCATCGTTCAAAGGCCTGGATGGCTTCTTTATGCTTCGCTGCAAAGTAATAGCAGATACCCAACTGCCAATAACTCAATACATGCATCGGGTCTTTCTTTACACTTTCCTGGGCTATTTTGATGGCTTCCTCATAGTCTTTCTGGATGAAAATGTAGTAGTAAGAGATAAACTCATTATCAGAAGAGAGACCATTTTCTATAGCCTTATTGTAGGCCGAAATAGCCATGTCCCAGTCCCAGTCATAGAATAGGGATGAATAAGCTTTGAGTTTATGAGCCTTGGCATCGTTAGGGTCGATGGACAAGGCTTTATTGGCACATTCTTTTACCTGTTCATACCCGTCATCGACAGGCATGAGGTTGAAGCCTGTATAATGTAAATAGGTTTCTCCCATGTAGGCATAGGCTTCTGCATAGTCAGGGTCTAATGCTACCACCTGCTTAAACAGGTCCAGCGCCAGTTGAATATCATTGAAATCCTTTCTTCGCAGATGATAAACTGCTTTCAGAAAAAGCTCATAGGCTTCAATATTCTGGGTGCTGTTGTCGACCAGGTGGTCCTGGATATCCAGGTGACCAAAGTTTTCCCTGATTTTATCCGCGATCAGCAGGCTGATTTCATCTTGCAGATCAAAGATATCGGTGAGCCTTCGGTCGAAGGTTTCATTCCACATCAGGAAGCCATTGTCGGTTCTGATCAGTTGGGTACTGATCCGCACCCTGTCACCCGATTTTCGAATACTGCCTTCAATGACGGCTGATACACCTAACTGATTCCCAATAATTCGTACATCTTCCTTTTTGTTTTTGAAAGCAAAGGCCGAAGTTCTGGCCGATACTTTGAGTCCTTCAATTCTGCATAATGCATTAGTGATTTCCTCAGTCATACCGTCAGAGAAATATTCATTCTCCGGGTCTGAACTCATGTTTTCAAAAGGAAGTACGGCTATAGATTTTAACTGTGACACTGGAAGAGAAGGGTTGTGAGAGTCACTTCAGATCAGGCATTTAAGATGTCGTGGTTGAAGAGGTGTTATGCTTTAATTAATCAAAATGAAAAATAGCGACAATTGACATGAAAGTGAAGTTCAAAGTATAATAATTGCTATTCTCCCTGGAAGTAAGGTATGTGTGTGTTTACCTGAACTGCTGGATTGACTAATTCTTCCTGAAGAAGTGTCGCTCTACTTCGTTCAAATTGTCTGATGCCAGAATCTGAAACATCTTGCCTTCACTAGCCCAGACATTGATGAAGTTCCTTTTCGGAGCCATCTTGTCCACTATAACAATTCCGTTTTGATTCATCAGCAATAACCTGTCATCTTTGAGTCGTACTTCATGTTTTTCAAGCAGTTGAATCAATCGCTGTTTATTTTGAGTATTTAGCCTTCTCTGTTTGAGTCGAATATCATTAGACTCAAAAGTGATAGAGTATTCGAAATTCCTTTTCGTATCCATGTTCAGAGAATCAAACAAATCAATTAAAGACTGATGCAGTAAGCGAAGCTTTTCACGGCTAATAACTGAGTCTGTCGGAGCGTTAAATGAACTTTTAGGCGGAGTGCCATCATAATCAATAAATGTGGCCTCTTTATACTTTTCATCAACTGGTTCTATGTCGGTAATGTACATCCTGGCTGGTTTTCCATTCAACTTTCCTGGTACAGACCTGGAACGAACTTTCATTAACCTTCCTAATACCGTGCCCCTGAATTGTCCATCCTTAAAGTCACCCGCCATCAGGTATTTCTTATCGGAGTATATATGTCTGTTTTCAGCCGGGTCAATACCATATTCAAAAAGCAGGTTTCTATAACGGTTGAAAAGATGACCTCTGAGACTATCATTATTGATGACGAGATAGTTGGGATGATAATGAACTTTCATCATATCACTTTTGCCAATCTTCATCCCATCCTGTTCAATCATTTCTTCCAGTACCTTTTTGAATTGACGGGCCCGTTCAGTATTAAGCACTACATCTCTAGCTTCATAGCTGTCTTCAGTCTGGAAACGCCTTTTCTTGCCTGAACTATTAATATGCGGGGTAGCATCTATATCAGGCAAAGCCTGGTTTTGTTGCGGAACAGGTGAATTGAATTCATTGAAAGAAGGTTGGATTTTGTCAAGTTGATCAAGGGACAATGACTCAGGTTGAGGTACCTTGAGTTCACTCATTGGGCGATCGCCCGGTACTACAGGGTCAGGCTCTTCCGTGATCCTGTATGATTGCACGATGACCGTTTTCTCAGGTAACGGGGGAGTTGCAGGGCCTAAAAGAAGTATTGCACTGGTGATTATTAATGTTACACTTATCATAATAATGGAGTTTAAATTCAGCCTTTTGTACCATGGTTTTCTGATGTGATCAGGGAAGCCATGAATCCATCCTGAAATCTGCTCGAAGGAAAGTTCGGTCGGAGAGAAGCGTAATGCTTCAAGCAGTTGTTGGAGGCTTTGATTGCTCATAAGCTGATACTTTTGAGTGTTCCCCAAACTTCCGATAACTGCTGCGTTGACTTATCTTCCAAAAGAACGGCTAGCCGGGCACGTCCGCGACTGATGCGAGTCTTGGTAGCTCCTTCGGTGCTTTGTTGAATGTCAGCAATTTCTCTGATGCTGAACCCGCTGATCTCAAAGAGTATCACTGCATCTTTTTGCCTGACAGGTAGCTTCTTAAGCATTTTGTAGAGTAGCTCAATGTCAAGAATGGTTTCTGGTGAAACTCCCTGGTCTACCAGTCGCTGATGATGCAAGTCTGCAAGTTCAATCAAGTCTCTCCGCTTTCTCCATATGCTGATGGAGCGGTTTCTGGCAGCTCTGATCAGGTAATGGATCAGCTGCCCCTTTTTCTCGATCTTTTCGAAATTCTCATAGGCTGAAAGCAAAACATCCTGGACCAGATCCTGAACATCCATCTGACCATAGGCCAGTGTTGAGCAGTACCTTAGAAACCTGTCGTGACAGGCTTCATAGGCTTTAAGGAATGTTTGTTGTTTGCTATCGTGCACCTTCGAAAATAAGAGATTCCTGCACCGATAGTCGCGTGAAGAGGATAAAGGTTACACGATAAGTCAAAATAATAGGGAATAAAAAAGCTATCTCATTAAAGCCTCTTCAGATTCGGAATCAATGACTTTAGTGAGATAGCTCGGTGTATGGAGCAAAAGTTTTTAGGTCTATTGACCTTTCTTGTTGTCGAAATCTACTTTGCCGTAGTCATCGACCGTAGTAATCAGTACCACGCCATTGGCGCCTCTGAAACCAATTGGTGCTCCATCTTTCATTACGTTGACTGACTTAATTTCCATAGGGGTTAGTATGGAAATATCCTGCCAGATAACACCATCGACCAGGTAAAGTGCAGTATTATTTTCATTACTGAAGTATTGAATATCGCGTATTACCACTCTTTTGGCGCCCATTTCTTCATAGACTTTTACTCCTGGGAATTTTCCCTTGATCAGAGCAAAAATGTCGGGATAGGTGTGGTAGTCATTATTGTATTCCAGAAAGTTCGAGGTGGCATACATCAAAGATTCTTCAGATAAATGTCCTGAAAGAATAGCGACTTCAGAATTTCTCTCACCGTCCAAAAGGATCATCTTGACGTTTAATCGCTGACCTGCGACTACTTTTTCTACTTCTTTTCTAAAACCATCGGCTTGAAAAACAAGCTTGTCTTTTGCATCACATTTAATGGTGAAGTTGCCCAGTTCATCGGTTACAGCGGTTTCACCTGATTTTTTGGCTTTAATTTTTAGGTTGGCAATGGGTGTGTCTTTAAAGGCAAATACTTTGCCGCTTACGAGTTCTGTTTGTCCGTGCGCTGCCACGGAAATGAGGAACATTAGCCCCGCACAAACAATGAGTTTTAACTTTTGCATAGCTCAATTTATTAAAATTGATTGTAAGAGTAAAGTTACCTGTTGAATCTCAAGGGGTTGAAGGTGGTTTTTCTGACAAACTGTTTGGCTTATGTCATTTTCGACCACCACATCGGTTGAATTTCTTCCTGCCAGTTGATCATTTGTCCTGGAAGTGGGGTAGAGAAGTTGATTTGCTTTTGCTGTGCTGCTTTGACAAACTTTTCGATGGGCTCTTTCCAGCTATGTTGCGCCAGCGAAAAGCCAGCCCAATGTACAGCCATGACTTTCGAAACACCGGCATCTATAGCGGCCTGAATGGCTTCTTCAGGATACATATGAATCTGATGCCAGTTCTCATTGTACTGTCCGCATTCCATTAAACCGAAGTTAAAGGGACCTAGTTTTTCTCCAATCTCCTTAAAGTGCTTACCGTAACCTCCGTCACCACTAAAGTAGATGCGTTCTTCACCGTTGATGAAAGCCCAACCTCCCCAGAGAGACTTTGCCCTGTCTTTTAGCCCTCTGCCAGAGAAGTGTCGGGTGGGTGTGAAGGTGATTTCAATGCCTTCAAAATTGGCCTTGTCCCACCAATCGAACTCCTTTACAAGCTGATGGTCAATGCCCCAGCTTTCCAGATGTCGGGCGCAGCCCAGTGCTACGTAGTAATTCTTAACCTTGGGTTTGAACTTCTCAATACTAGCCAAATCCAGATGATCATAATGATCATGAGTCAAAAGCATCAAATCAATCTCCGGGAATTGGTCGATCAGATCAAGCGTGTTTTCTGAAAATCTTTTACTCTTGAAGGGAGCAATGGGAGCAGCATCAGGTCCTAACATCGGATCAATCAGCAGGGTTTTCCCATTCAGCCTCATCAATACCACCGAGTGGCCGTACCAGATCAGTTGAGTCTTGTTTTCTGATCTCAGAAAAGCCTCCTTGTCGAATGGAGTGATTGGGATGGGGGCTTTGGGTTCACGACCTCTGGTTTCAAAGAATTGCTTGTATAGCAACTTGGGTAAAGACTGCCAGTTGATATTCATGGTGGTTTCTTCGGCATTCATAAACTTGCCATTACGCCACTGAGGAGATTTTTTATAGCGACTAATCAGGCGGTCAGTCAGTTTTCCTCCAAACTGTTTTTTCATCGATATTAGATTTTGTGTTCAGGTGAGCAGTTTCCTGACTATGTTAAAGTATTTGAAAGGTGGGTAGCGAAAAGGCATGTCGATCCAGGTGGGAGATTTCATAATCGACCTGGCATTGGAAAACGCTTCGAAGCTGTAGCGACCGTGGTATCTGCCCGTCCCGCTATTTCCAACACCTCCGAATGGCAATGCATGGTTCGAAATGTGGATTAGCGTATCATTAATACAAACTCCACCCGATGTGTTTTGCTCCAATAGTTCCCGGCCTTTCCCCGTCTCACCAAAGTAATAGTAAGCGAGGGGTTTTTCTTTAGAGTTAATCAGATCAATGGCCTCATCGATATTCTTGAAAGTTATGATGGGAAGTATTGGGCCGAAGATTTCATCCTGCATAATGGGAGAATCGGGAGAAACGTCTTCCATCAAAGTGGGGCTGATGTACTGATCATCTCTGTCTGTTTTTCCGCCATAAATAATCTTTCCCTGGCTAAGATATTCGCTTACCCGGTCGAAAGCGGCCGTGGTCACCATACGGGGAAGGAATTCACTTTGCTGACCATCTTCTCCAAAGAACTCCTTCCAGTAGGTAATAATACCCGAGACCAGGTTATCTTTCAGGTCTTCGTGTACCAGCAGGTAATCGGGTGCAATGCAAGTCTGTCCCAGGTTCACCATTTTTCCCCAGGCAATTCGCTTGGCTGCCAGATCAACTTTTGCACTTTGATCGACTATGCAGGGACTTTTGCCGCCTAGCTCCAGTACAACAGGAGTTAAGGTTTCCGCTGCTGCTTTCATCACTATTTTTCCCAGGCGAGGGCTACCCGTGAAAAAGATCAGATCGAATCGATGAGCCAGAAGTGCCTGATTGGTTTGCTTTCCCCCATGAAATAGGGTGACATGATCTTGTTCAAAGACCTGCCGTACAATTGAGTCCATCACCTGGTTGGTGTGTATGCAAAACTCCGATGGTTTAAGGACCGCACAATTCCCGGCAGAGATAGCCCCAATCAATGGATTCATCAACAGTTGAAAAGGGTAGTTCCAGGGAGCAACGATCAGTACCACTCCCATAGGCTCATGTTTCAGGTAACTGCTTGATGGCAAAAGATAAAGAGGCGTCCTGGCTCGCTTGGGTCTGGCCCATTTCTTTAAATGGCTCACGTGGTTATCTATTTCCTTAATCACCAGGCCCGTCTCTGTTATTAGGGCTTCCTGAGCAGATTTGCGGAGGTCTTTGAAAAGGGCTTCAGCAATTTGGGCCTCATGCTGAAGAATGACAGTTTTCAACTTTTTCAGGAGTCTGATTCTCTCTTCTACAGGTCTTGATATGCCCTTTTGGAAACCGGCCCTTAGCGATTCCAGCTTCTCATCCATCCTTGGGTCAACAACTTCTGACATGGTCATTTATAATCTTAAGATGCTTAGGAATATATGAAAATTAGTAGCCTTCAAGGTCATGCTGAGCTTATTTTACCTGACTCATAATGATTTTATCGAAGAAGCGGTCGCTGAAGTACTTTCTAATGAATAGCATAGGCTTGGCGAATTTTCCAGCTACATATCGTGTCTTCGGTTGGTCACTCTTAATGGCTTTGGACACCATGTTGGTAATTACGGAAACATCAGACCCACCACCTTTGGCATACATTTCTTCTGTGGTCTTTGCAATGGAATGGGCCAGTGGCGCATAGGGGCCTTCTCCCGATCTTTTAAGCATGGGTTCTGTCAGTACATCGCCAAACTCTGTATTGATAGCACCCGGTTCTATAATCACCACATCAATGCCGAAGGATTTTACTTCCAGCCTTAAACAGTCTGACCAGCCTTCCAGCGCGTGTTTTGTGGCATGATACCAGGCTCCGAGGGGAGTATACATTTTACCACCCATCGAAGAGATGTTGATGATCTTACCAGACTTCTGTACTCGCATCTGCGGTAATACCATTTGAGTTATTTTGGCCAATCCGAAGATGTTAACTTCGAACTGATATCTGGCATCTTCAATGGTGGTATCTTCAATAGAACCGTACATACCGAAGCCGGCATTGTTAATGAGCACATCAATACGTTGCTCCTGAGCAATAATTTGCTGCACTACAGATTCCACCTGATCATGGTTGGTGATGTCTAAGGCCATGGTATAACCACCAGCTTCTTCAATGGCTTTCATGTTGTCTACTCTTCTGGCGAGACCATAAACGGTATGTCCTTCCTTTAGAAGGTGAAGGGCGAAGTCTTTACCCATGCCGGAACTCGCTCCGGTAATGATGATTATTTGTTTCATATTAATTAGTTAGTGAGTACTTACTCATTTTAAATATAAATTTTTTACAAATGGTACTTCTGTTTCATGTATTCAATTTGGGGTGTAATGTTGTAATTACTTTGAAGGTAGAAGCGGGTAGCGAGACCATCCATCCAAAGCAGAAAGGCCTGAGCTTCGTCCTGTGGCTGGTTATAATTCATGGCTTCAAAGGCTCTGATGAGTGCTTGTTGGAGAGCTTCCATCTTATGTTCGCCATATTCTTCCATTTCCCATTTTACCTTGTATTGTAATTTCCAGAAGTTGATAGCTTCCTGATTACCAACCATATCCTCTCCAATTTGTAAGGTTTTTCGGATTACTTCTTTCGGTTCCTGGGCAAGCACTGCTTCTGCAAACAGTGATCTGGCTCTTTCTTCTCCAAGTTTCATAATGGCTTCCAATAGTCCTTCTTTGTTTTGATAATGACGAAAAATCAGGCCTTCTGAAACACCAGCTTTCTTAGCGATCTTGCTGGTAGAAGTAGACCTGAAGCCGTCCCTGGCAAATAGTTCAAGGGCAGCATTTAAAATGTTTTCCTGCTTTTCAGTCATTTTAGTGAGTGATCACTTACTAAAGATAAAAGTGAACGAGAAAGTTCAGCGTTTCTGAATTTTTTTGTCAAACCGACTTTCATATGATCCATGAGTCAACGATAAACCAGCCTTAATTCTTATGAATATTTGTTCTACAAAGATAGAGGTAATATATTTGTTCTATGTTTGTAGATATTAATTGATGAAAGGAAAGGGTAATTACATAGGAGAACTGGAAGAGCTGGTGCTTCTATTGGTCGGTATACTCCGTGATGATGCGTATGCAGTTTCGGTACTGAAGGAAATGAAAGACCAGACAGGTCGGGAACTGAATATTAGTGCCATTCATGCGGTATTAAATCGATTGGAGGAAAAAGGATGGCTGACTTCCGATATGGGCGGTGCTACCGATGAAAGGGGAGGCAGACGCAAGCGTTTTTATCAATTGACTGCATCAGGTAAATCCATGCTGGACGAGGTCAAGCTCCAGCGCGATCAGTTGTACAACCAGTTACCAGTAGGTTTTACCTATTCCTTTAATTCATGACTAAAGATTCCAAAAACAGACCGCCTCGTTGGGCTGACAGGTTTCTTGAGCTGTTCTGTAACCCTGTGTTGCTGGAGCAGATTCAGGGAGATGTTCATGAGCTCTTCTATTGGCGGTTAGACGAAAAGGGGTATGGCAGGGCCAGCAGGTCATTTATCTGGGATGTCATTCGCCTGTTTCGTTGGTCAAACATCAGACGAACAAAAAAACAAGGTCAAAAACTAAATCAAATCGCAATGTTCAAAAACTATTTCAAGATAGGTTTAAGAAACCTATGGAAACAACGCATGCCTTCAACCATCAATGTCATCGGTCTTTCATTGGCAGTAGGTTGCTGTATAGTCGCTTTTAAGTGGATAGAGTATTCGTATGTAAAAGATAATTTTCACTCTCAGAAGGAAGATATTTTTCTGGTCACTCACTGGGAAGAACAGGAATCCAATCGGAATCAGTATGGTGCTACAGATAACCAGTTGAGCCGGGAAATACTCGAGTCGGTTCCGGGGATAAAAGCCTCAACACGATATAATGCCCGTCAGTTAGAGTTTAAAAGGTCAGGGAAAACGATCCATGATTATACCTTTTTTGTGGATGAGCACTATCTGGACATTTTCGATTTCGAACCGGTTGCGGGTAATCCAAATCTGTTTAATGATCCCGGAACCGTTGTGCTCAGTGAGAGCGCTGCTCTGCAATTTTTTGGAGAGGGCGAGGTGATTGGTGAAATGCTTGAAGTAAAAATTGGCGAGGAATGGAAGTCTTTTCAAGTCGGAGCCATCTTGAAAAATAAGCCTAATAACTCCAGTTTACAGATCAATATTTTAATGAACTATGCCGTCCTTGAGCAAGACCTCAGGAAGAGTAGAGAGACCTGGAATACCAACTTTTTTATCCTCAGAGATGAGGGTATTAATGAGTCGACACTGAAAGCCTCGATGAATGATTTACTGCCTCTGTACAATAAAGATAAAGAGGAGGGAGCTTACAGCAATTTTGATCTGGAACCCTTGGCAACCATGGCTCTACATTCCAACGAGATGGAAAATGGTGTTGGTTCTGCACCCAATCCAGCGCCCAATTTGTTGCTGGCATCCATCGCTACATTTATGTTGATTCTGGCCACTTTCAATTATATCAATATTTCCCTGGCGATGATCATGAAACGCCTGAAGGAGATTGGTATTAGAAAGGTGATTGGTAGCAGAAGAAAGCAAATCGTATTACAGTTTCTCGTAGAGAACTTTCTGCTTTGTGCCCTGGCCATTCTTATTGGCTTACTATGGGCGGGTTCACTGTTTTTACCCGGATTCAATCATATTTCCGGCTCCAGCTTTGGTCTGGAACTGGCCAGTCATACCAGCTTTTGGTTGTTCCTTCTGGGCCTTCTATTGTTCATTACGTTGGTTTCGGGGATTTACCCTGCCGTTGTAGCTTCCTCTTATAAACCCGTAGCCATACTGAAGAAGGAAGCCAAGGGTGGAGGTAAACGATGGTTGAGCTCCATCTTTATGACATTCCAAATGATTCTGGCCATGATTACTATAGTGGGCTCCGTCATGGCCATTTATACGAACAAAGTCAATGAGGCCAGAGATTGGGGATATGATCAATACAACAAATTGATCATTGCTGCCCCTTCAGAAGAATACGTTCAGCCCTTCAGAGATGCCATTGCAGCCAATCCTAATGTGAAAGATTTTGCCGGAACCAGATCGAGAGTTGGCGGACAACTTAACGGATACCCTTTCCAAAAGGATGACGAAACTGTCTATGCCGAATTGTTTGAAGTGGGAGCAAACTATCCTGAATTGCTCGGTCTGGAGTTAGTTGCAGGCCGCTTCTTTGATGAAAGCCTGTCGAGCGACCTGAACAAGAGTATAGTGGTGAATGAAACCTTTATGGAGAGCTTTAATATGGCCTTCGATGAAGACGGGATCAGTATTATGCAGGATTCTCTTCGCTATAACATTATTGGTGTAGTGAAGGATTATCATTACTGGGACTTTGGTCAAAAGATCAGAAGTGCGGCTATGGTGGCTATTCCAGAATCGGATCAATCAGCATTTCTTTTGGAAATGAATCCGGGGAACATTGTTGCACAACGCGATGAGATAAAAGAGATCATTGGGAAGATTGCCCCTGAATACCAGGTTGGAGTGAGTATTCAGTCTCAGTTATTCGATAACTACTTTGACGAAATGGATGGAATCAGAAATATCCTGCTCTTTACTTCAACTCTCGCCATTATTCTTGCCGCAATGGGACTCTATGGCCTTGTGAGTATCAACATTTCTTCTCAGATCAAAGATTTTGGTATCCGAAAGGTTTTAGGAGCTTCGGGCTTACAGTTGTCCATGTCGGTTTATAAAAGATTCCGGTATATTCTGGGAATCGCCATTCTGGTTGGTGGTGCACTTTCTGTTCTGGTCGTAGGTATGCTTATACAGAACTTATACAGTTATTCTCCTGAAATCGGAATATTCCCAATGAGCGTTTCTGCTTTCATTCTTTTGGGCGTTGCTTTTATTACGCTTAATCTTCAGGTTCGAAGGGTGAGAAGAATGAACCCGGCTGAAACACTGAGAACAGAATAAACAAAGGGGGCTGTTTCTCAAGTCAATGAATTTCGGGGTTTTGAATAAGATTCAGAACCCCGTTTTATTCAGTTACTTTGGAAAATCGATATTGGTTGGCTGGCTGGCAAACCAGTTCAGGCCAAAGTACTACTCTCAAAACAGCCGCACCTTTATTGTGCCTGTTTATTAATCAGGCTTGGCTGGTGAGTCTGTATCGCCATTCCAGGCCAGGTCAGCACCCCAAACAAATACTTTGTCCGAATTGAGGGTAGCAGTGCCTGTCAGGCAGTTTGTACCGTTAGTCGATTCTACGATCTGGCCATTCTTAATCCAGATGTACTTATCTTTTCCGGCTCCGGTAAATTCCATTTTAGTCCAGTCTGGTAAATCAGGAAGAAAGCCCCCATAAGCGCCATCAGTGGCTATATATCTCCAGTTGTTGATTTTGATAACACCCAAACCAGCACTACCAGAGCCAATTCCCAGGCTGTATGTGCCACTTTGTGGTTCATTGCTGGTGTTGTCAGACGGTGCCTGATAACCTGCGGCTACCGTGTCATCAATAGCATCTACAGTAATGGTACTTCCTACCTCTGCCGTAATCAATACCTTAAGATTGGAATCGGCATAAGGGAAACCATAAGAGTTAGAGTTTTCATGAATCACTTGTGCATACTGGCTACCATAGCCTGATGCAAAAGGAATCATTCCTGGGAACTGAGTATTGTCATTAACGGCATTTACACCGCCAGAGAAGTAACCCTCATTCAGTCCAATCATAATCTCTCTGAATGTAGAGTTGCTGATGGTCTGATCAGCAGCATGGCTGTTCGGATCATTTACTGAAGTTCTGTTTTGTGGATATTTCTTTAAGCCGCTTGCTCCACTATTCGAATAATAGAGGTGGCCTCCATCGCATTGGTAAATGATTTGAGTGGTCAGGTCGGCCTCTTTGATTTTTAGCAGGTGGTTTCCGTCTTCACTGGCCAGGCTTATGATAAAGCCATCGGCATCTTTTGCATGAAAGCTTCCTGTAAAGCGTACAGGAGAACCATTTTTAGGTGTATCGGAAAGAATGGTAAGCGGAACATTTACTGCATGTCCTTTTGAATCCTTCTGTCCTATTAATGAAGTAATGTAGTTATCATAAGGTCTGTAACTGCCCGGCATATGGTTAGGACCTAAAACCTTTGTTTGTCCAGAGCCGCATTTGATTAAAGCGGCTGAGTTGCCATTGGCATTATCAGTGAGTACGGCCTCCAGCTGTTTTAGAATACCGGTACCTTTTGTGCCTTTAGGTTCAATCATCGGGGTTTCATATCCGCAAGAGAAGCTGTTGCCAGAAGAGTCAGTACCGGCAATCGTCAATGGTAAACCAACAATGTCTACGTTCGAGAGGTTGATCCAGACCACACTGTCACTTGATGTTCTGGTAAATTCGATCCATCCGAAATAAGTACTTCCATTGGGTGTAGGTGGATTGTCAAAATCTCCATAGCCTACATATAACCTTCCACTCTTGATATACTCGAATGAGAAAGTCAGGCTTTGGCCCAATGCGGTTCTTTGCCCTACAGTTAAGCCGGTCACATTGGAATGCGAGTCGGCTGTGAGCAGTACGTTGAGTTGCTCACTGTTGCCCGTAGTGGCTGCAGTTCTTTTGTTGTTGATGGTGATGGTAGTTGAGCTCATGTTTGGTTTGTTTGATTAAAGATCAAATCTCCCTGAAAACAGCTTATTAAAACACCGTAATAATACTTGAATTCCTTAGGTAGATTTGACGGTTTGCAATGTATGATTGGGTTAATCTTGAGTGCTTAAGAAAGACTCTTCCATAAATAAAAGACTAAATAGGCTTCCCAGCCGGGGAAGTCCTGGAAAAATTGCTCAATGGCGCTAATGTCTTTTCGGTCCCGTATAATTTCCAGGTTAAAGAGTGCCTGACTAAGTCCTGTATCTCCGTAAGGGATTGCTTCAGGTTGGTTCAGCGCCTTCATTAAGGTGTAATTGGCCGACCAGATACCGATACCTTTAACACTGGTCAGAAGAGCTTGCTTCTCTTCGAAGCTTTCCAGTGACCTTAACTTTTCATAGCTAATGTTACCAGATGCGAAGGCGTCTGCGATGTTTTTCAGGTACTTTAGTTTACTTCTGGAAAATTGTTGTTGACTATGAAGGTAATGCTCATCGAGATCGAGTATGGCCTCTGGACTAGGGAACAGGTGTAAGTCCATGCCTTGCCATGATGCTTTTTCACCGTATTGTTCAATCAATCTACGCTTCAATTTATGGGCAAAGCTGAGATTGATTTGCTGGCCGATTATGCTCCAGCAGATCGCTTCGAATACATCGGGAATGCCGACAATTCTAAGCCCTTTGAACTGATCAGCCAAATGGGTCAACCTATCATCGCCATTCAGCAAATCATAAAAGGGCGTAAGGTCCTTGTCCAGATCGAACCAGCGGGAGATATAAGACTTTAATTCAGATACCTCATTTTCATTCAGTGACTTCTCCGAGTTAACGACCAACTGCTCTCCATCGAAATAAATCTCTATGGCTACAGGTACATCGTTAACTGTCAGTAACCGATAAATCCGATCATTTTTAACCTGATATAGAATTTCATCAGGACTTCGATAAAGAGAGCTAAGACAGTGCTGATAGCTGAAAGGCTTTTTACAACTTAAATGAAAGGTGTTCATTGACCATGATTCTAATTGAAATCAAGGTAGCTATTTAAGCTTAAAGCTTCCAGACTATCGGGTGCGACTAATAAATCTTCTCTCTTTGTGCCATCCACTCTTCATTGGCGATGTAGTCATCGTAAGAACTGAGCTTGTCCAGGTATCCTTTCGGACCAATTTCAACGATACGGTTAGCAACGGTATGCGTGAATTCGTGGTCATGCGAGGTGAACAGCACTGTTCCCGGGAAGTCCTTCAGCGCATTGTTAAAGGCCTGAATAGATTCCAGATCGAGGTGGTTGGTAGGCTCATCGATGATGAGCAGGTTACCTTGAGCCAGCATCATGCGAGAGATCATACATCTAACTTTTTCACCTCCGGAAAGTACATTGGCTTTCTTGAACACTTCCTCACCTGAGAAGAGCATTTTACCCAGAAAGCCTCTGATGAATACTTCGTCTTTTTCGCCTTCAGAGAACTGCCTTAGCCAGTCGATCAGGTTTTCGTTGGTGTTGAAGTACTTAGAGTTGTCGTTCGGCAGGTAGGCTGTAGTGATGGTCTGGCCAAATTTGAATTCGCCCGAATCAGCTTTTTCTTCACCCATTAGAATTTTGAAGAAGCTGGTAGTGGCTACACTGTCTTTGCTCAAAACTGCGATCTTATCACCACGGTTGACGAATAAGTCCAGACCGCCAAAAAGTGTTTTCTCGTCATTAGATTTAGACAAGGCTTTGATCTCCAATATCTGATCTCCGGCAGGGCGATTTTGCTGAAATATAATAGCCGGATATCTTCTGGTAGAAGGCTGAATATCTTCTACATTAATCTTATCTAATAATTTTCTTCTACTGGTGGCTTGCTTGGATTTAGAAGCGTTGGCAGAGAAACGGGCAATGAATTCCTGCAGCTCCTTTTTCTTTTCTTCGGCCTTCTTGTTGGCTGCTGAACGCTGGGAAAGAGCCAGTTGGCTCGACTGGTACCAGAAGCTGTAGTTACCGGTAAATAAGCGAACCTGACCAAAGTCAATATCAACAATATTGGTACAAATAGTATCAAGGAAGTGACGGTCGTGAGAAACAACAATCACCGTGTTTTTAAACTCAAGCAAGAAGTCTTCCAGCCAGCTGATGGTATTCAGGTCAAGGTCGTTGGTAGGTTCATCGAGAATGAGAACATCCGGATTACCAAAGAGGGCCTGGGCTAATAATACCCTTACTTTCTGGCTACCATTCAGGTCTTTCATCAGGCTATAGTGCAGGTCTTCTGTAATACCAAGCCCACTTAAAAGTGCTGCGGCATCAGATTCTGCATTCCAGCCATCCATTTCGGCAAACTGAGCTTCAAGTTCTGAGGCCTTAATACCATCTTCTTCTGAAAAGTCCGGCTTCATGTAGATGGCATCTTTTTCCTTCATAATGCCCCAAAGCACGGTATGCCCCATCATGACAGTGTCGAGTACCGAAGTTTCATCGAACTCAAAGTGGTTCTGTTTCAATACGGCCATTCGCTTACCAGGCTCCATGGTTACGGTTCCTGAGTTAGCATCAACTTCACCCGAAAGAATTTTCAGGAAAGTGGATTTACCTGCTCCGTTGGCACCAATAACTCCATAGCAGTTGTTGCCACTGAACTTGATATTTACTTCATCGAATAGAACCCTTTTTCCAAAGGCGAGCGATACATTTTGTACTGCAATCATAAGGCTTGTATTTCAGGCCGCAAAGGTAGCTGAAATAAGGGAGGGCAGGAAGTAAAGCCGTAAATGTTTAATTAATGAATAATCAGCCGTTTACGAGGGATGTCGATGGTGATGGCCTTGTCTTTAAAGATCTCAGAGCCAATGAGGGCTTCGAAGATCAGGTTTTCTCTGAAAGTGGCTGTTTTGTCCAATAACCGGATGTTGTTGGCTTCTCCAAGACTTACACCTACAGGGGCAAAATAGTCAGTAGTCTGCTGAGCCGAAATAGGTGTCTTATAAGGACCGCTTTCCATTTGGGATTTACTGAGTTTAAGCTTTTCAATGTAATGTGGATTGAGAATTAAAGGCTGAAACCCGCTTCCGGTGTCAAACTCTGCATGCATTTCAATTTCACCATTGATGATGACAGGAATGAAGATATCCAGAATGATGTCTCTTTCTGTTTTCAGTTGTAGAGGAATAACAGAGTGCGAGTTAGAGAGACTTTCGGTCTCTTTTTCTGAAGGAAGCGATAACTTTTGTGTTTTAAAGTTGATGGTAACAGGATGGTCTTCAAAGAACTTCAAAGAGATCAGGCCATCGATGCCATAATTATCTAAGGGAGGATAAATGGCTGCTTTAACCCTTTCCTGTCTGGTTTCTCCAATGCTCAGCGAGGGAATCTCATATACCAGTCCATCCAGTCTGTCTCCATCGTGCCTGAAACCGGTCATCAGGCCAACTTCTTTGGTGCTTTCAGCGATTCGGTCAAAAGCCTTTTGTGAAAGAATATCTATACCCGCTCCAGTGTCTAGCATAAAATTAAAAGGAATGGAGTCGTTCAGGTTCACCTGAACAAAGATGTAACCCTGAGGAGTGATAGAAATGGGATACTCCTGACTTTTTGCATTGATGCTAAAGCAGATTAATAGGAGGAGGCTTAGGAAAATACGCTTCATCTGTGTTTTGTTTGAGTTTCATCAAACAGACGAGAGTAGTCCCGAATCGTAACACAGAAGAAGTAATTAGCCCATAATCAGTGATCTGACCCAGTCATTTGGGATCATATCAATGGTCAGGTTAATACGATCGACCGAGCTATTGTTGACCACACTATGCGGATCGGTAAGACGCATGTACCAGCATTCTCCCGGTTTCATAGGTACCTGCTCTCCATTCAGGTAGAATTCTACCCCTTCTTCATTCAGGATAGGTATGGTGAGCCTAACCACGGATTTAGGTATTTCAATACCCAGGGTTGGGTCACAGTGTTCTTTCACAACATTCCCCGCTGCCAGCCTTAGAATTCTTACCAGTGTTACCTTCGTGTGCTTTTTGAAAGTGTCGATCACTTCTGTGAGATAAGGAGAATGAATCAGGTCATCCGTGTCCTTCCAGTCAGTCCATGAGCCATCGGCATAGTCGTCTGTAGGAGGAGGCACAGGCAAGCTTGGGTCAACCATATGGGCCGGAGAGCGAAGGGGAATTACGTTGTAGTAGATGAAGTTATTCATATTCATCTGCCTGACTTCAGCCAGCATTTTTTCTACATCGAATTGAAGGGGAAGTTGAATGCGATCTTCTACAGTAGGAGTTTGTTCCATGGTTCAGCGTGTTTAATGGCTTTGAATGAGTCAGAAATATAAAAATAATTGAACCTAACTTAAATAACCACCAGGCTCAATTTTGAAGTTACACACTGTTTATTTGAGCTTAGAGGTTATAATACCAATTCATGCTAAGCCAGTAGCTATGACGGGTAGGTGCTTCCAGAATGGATTGATTTCGGTAATCCAGTCCAAGCTCAAAGCGATTCTTCGGGTTGAGAAAGTAGCCAATAAAAGGGCCAAATCGGTATTCCAAAAGCTGCCTGTCCTGACTCCAGCTCTGTATCAGTTCATTGTTGAGCTTAAGATAGAATTCTTCAGGATCGGTATTGGTGCCTTCTAATGGAAGTTCTGTTGAAACCCGGTACCGAAGCCGAAAAACCGTAGGCTCATTCCGTTCAAAGGTTTGGTCTGTTCCCAACCGATGACCCAGCTTGATTCCCCGAAGGGAACTCACAAAGCTGAATTGCTGAATACTCCGATGGATAACTTCTCCATTATTGAGCCTGAGTAAATAACCCAGTACAAGTTTCTCAGTGAGCCCGATTTTTCGGCTTCCCAGAAAGGTTAAGTCGGTGAGCAGGTGATCATGATCCAGTCCATTCCCATTACCAATAAAGCCAGCTGCCAATTGCTCTCGCGATTCAATTTTGAGATTGAGTGCGTAAGCAGAGTTTAGTTTTTTATTCAGGTTGATGGAAGGGAGTAAGCCTGATTGATAGCGGTTTTGGGCTGCCAAATTAGAGAAGCTCAGAAAAGTAGCCAGAAGTAGGGTGAAGGTCTTAGTATTCAAGGTGTACATTGTTGCGTGATACAATTTCCACCTGATTCACCAGCTCACCGGCCTGATCGAAAGTGATTTCCCAAAGCTTGGGGAGGGCTTCCTTTTTGCCCTTCACTACTATTTCAAAGGCATGAGGTTCAGCAAAGCTAACCCAATGCATTTGACCTAGCTTACTAAGGGGTGACTCCTTATATTGAATCTGAACCTTTCTGATCTTGAACCGGTCAAAAGCTTCCCCAAGATGTGTTTTTATGGTTTGTTGAACTTCCGTAGGTAGTTGTTCAAATTCAATCTCTACCTCGATATCTTCCAGTTTACCATCCTTGCCGAATTCAACACTTATTCTTCTGTTGTTGCTCTTAAATTTTGCTTCAAAGCTGATGTCTTCAAGCCCTTGTTCCCTATACCATTTGGCTTGAGATTGACCCTCTTCTTTGAGGTAGGATAGTGCCGGTTTTGGGACCGCTTCCTCTTTTATCCTCGATTCTTTTTCGAATTTCTGAGCCATCAGCCCACCGACACTGGAGCAGAGTAGTACTGTTGAGGTAATGAACAGGCTTCTAAAGCCGGAAAGAATGGAGTGAAGCTTCATCAAGAGACAAAAATAAGACTTCAGCGGCTTCCTCTAAAGAGAATGCCAGTCAATATCTACTCTTCTTCTTTTTTGAATTTCGCCATAAAATAAAGTGCATGTCCCTGGGTGCTGAAGTCTTCCGGATAGTGTTGACCGCTCAAGTCATAGCAGACAATGAGCAGGTTGTTTTCATATTTGTAAATCCCCCTGATGTGTCTGCCGGCATTAGGGCCTTCAGTGCCATAGATATCCAACTTGCCTTCGTTCATTTCGATTGTACCTCGATCAAGGCTTTCCGCCTGCATGGTGTAGAGACTGTCTGCAATGGTAAGTCTTTGTGAACTGAATGATGTTTCAGGCAATGGCTGTCCACCAATTTCTTGTTCAACAGGAATCCAGGTGCCGTTAAGGTTTTCTCCGTTTTGGTTGGAGCAACCGAAAAGAATGAAGGCAAGAAGGAATAGACAAATGTTTCGCATAATCAGGTCATAGTTCATTCAATTTAGCCTTTTCTGATAATATATTTCGATCGGTTTTTGGAAGTGGCTTCAAACCGAAAAGCGGACGAAGAAACCAAACCCTTCTGATCAGGAATTCGAAGGTGATAAAACAACCGAGGAAGGTGAGTAAAACCACCAGAATGAATTGTAAAACAATGGGGAGTTGCGTAGGGAATATCAGGTAAGAAGCCCCGTAAAGCATGGCCATATGAATGATATAGACAGGGTAGGCTGCCTGACTCAGATAACTCAAGGTCTTACTGGGTTTATTAAGGTACCGATAAGAGAAAGCAAATACTGAGAAGATCCACAGACTCGATTCAACGGACATTAAGTAACCGGGAGCTACCAGATTAAAATGTGTAATCCTTAATACATAAAGCCCGGCAGCAAGTATCAAAAAGACCCACTTCCACTTTAGAATCATTTGCCAGAATGGGGCACCACTGAATACGAAGAGGAAGCCCAGCAGAAATGCCAGCAAGCCAATAAAGAATCCATGCCAGGTCAGTGCATAAAGTTCGAAGGGGACAGGCTTTACAATCATCACTTCCAATACCAGCATCAGCATGGCTACCAATAACCCGAAGGGGCTTCCGAATAGCTTTTTCAATCCCATCGCCACTTTACTTTCACTGTGATTTCTGAGATAAAAGAAGAGGGGTGAGAGTACTACTACATAGACGAAGATATTACCGAGAAACCAGAGGTGACCACGGTTATACTGATAGCTCAAGGGTTGGTCATAGTATTTAAGAATCAGCAAAACATGAAGTGGTACTATGACGAAAATACCGAAAATGAAAGGTACAAGTATTCTCGTTGTTCTTTCCTTGATGAGCTGAAACCATCTGCGTTTTTTCATGGCGAAAAACACACCCATTCCCGAAACAAAGAAGAGTAATGGGATTCTCCAGACATTGAGCATGGTCATCGGGGTCCAGAGTGAAGGAATTGCTTCTTCACTCTGAATGAATCCGATTAACAGACCCCATGGCTGAAAGCCAATGGCAATGTGATAGATCAATAACAGGCCAATGGCAATTACCCGCATCCAGTCTATGTCGTATCTTCTTTCTATGTTATTCATTGTTGTTCTATTTTGAGTTGTTCAGATTTATTATCTCAGCATATTGGCTACCTGAGGTCTGGTGCTTTCAATGCGCTTCAGGTCGATCTGTAGTCCCATAGAGCCCAATTGTTTTTCCATCATACCATAAATGGCTTCTACTTCATTGAATGGAACAGAGACTGATTCCAGGGCTGTACTTCCGAAGTTATTCTTAAGGTCTTTGTCGGCACCTGCATCGAGTAGCATCTGAAGGATATCTGTTCTACAGAAGAAGGCAGCCGAATGAATAGCTGTAGAGCCTTCATTATTTTTCATGTCAAGTTTTGCCCCGGCATCGATGAGGGCTTTGGCAATTTCCGGCTTACCGAAAACAGCAGCTATAATTAGGGCAGATGAACCTCCGAATGGATCCTTGGCATTCAGATCGCTACCAGCGGCAATATGTTGCTTCACGGCTTCCAGGTTACCCGCTATGGTGGCATCATGGATGGAAATTTTAGGGGCCTTTATTTTAGTTTCTTTCTCCTCAGTATTACTACTGGCATTGTTACTACATGACGAGCTGATAACTATTAATAAAGAGATCGCCAGCATGCTGATTGATTTGATAGTTTTGAATTTCATGACTTTTGAATTTTCGTTTTTAAAATGTTTGATGATTCAAAGGTCGGTAGGAAAGGAGGGGCAGGGTTATGAGCTATCAACCAGCTTGTATAAAGTTTTGTACAGTATTGAAAACTATGTTGCAGGCGTATAAATTATGACGCATGTAGCCCTTTTTGTGCAGCTAAGGCGCATTTTTTAAAGTTGTGACTCTTATTAATATTTCACTCTTTTGTAAAGATTTTTAGCACCTACCGATATGTCAGATATCCCAGCCAGGGACCAGAAATTCATCGAACAGCTCAGAGAAACCATTGAGCAACACATGTCTGATGAGCAGTTTGGTGTGTCTGAGCTGGCAGAGGCAGTGGGTATGAGTCGTTCTAACCTGTTGAGGAAAATCAAAAAGCTTTTGGGCTTGTCGGTGAGCCAGCTTATTCGTCAGGTACGATTAGAAAGAGCCATGGAGCTGTTGAAAGACAGTGAGCTGAATGTTTCGGAAGTGTCTTTTGAAGTAGGGTTTGCTTCTACCTCTTATTTCGTTAAGTGTTTTCGGGAACAATATGGATATCCTCCAGGTGAGGCACAGGAAAGATTCCAACAAGAGAATACGGTGGCTTCAGTTGAGCTACTTACCGTTTCAAACAGAAAGCGATTGATCATTGGTCTAGTGGCTTTAGCTCTGTTGGCATGTGTTGTCTTCCTCTTTTGGAAATTATCAGATGCGGATCAGGATCTAACTGAAGTTGAAAAGTCGATTGCTGTACTTCCTTTCAAAAACGATAGTTCTGATACTACCAATGTCTACTTCATCAATGGACTGATGGAATCGACACTGAATAACCTTCAGAAGATTGGTGACCTGAGAGTGATCAGTCGTACTTCTTCAGAAAAGTATCGTAATTCCCCCAAACTCATACCGGAAATCGCGGAAGAACTGAACGTCAACTATTTTGTGGAGGGTAGTGGGCAGAAGATTGGAGATAGAATCATGCTGAATATACAGCTTATTGAAGCCTCAACTGATAAGCAGCTATGGGCTGAACAGTACGAGAGGAAGGCAGAGGATGTGTTTAAAATGCAGCAGGAAATTGCCAGCAGTATTGCCTCCAGAATAAAGGTGCTGATTACCCCCGATGAAAGAGAGCAGATTGGTAAAGTGCCTACTCAAAACCTGATTGCCTATGATAACTTCCTGAAGGGGATAGATTTGGTCATAGTAGGTGATAAGCAGAAGAATATGGCCGCTATTCCTTACTTCAAAAAAGCGATAGAACTTGACAAGACCTTTGCCTATGCTTATGCATCGCTCGCTTTTGCCTACTATAATCTGGACCTTTTTATGGCCGACAGGCAGTATATCGATGAGATAGATTATAATGCTGAACAGGCCATGAAGTATGATCCTGAACTGGCAGAAAGTCATATTGCTATGGCCTTCACTCATATGCAGCGGATGGACTATGCTGGAGCATTGCCCTATCTGGAGCAGGCGCTTGAATATAAACCCAACTCTGCCAGTGTCATTAACCTGCTCTCTGACTTCTACGCCAACTATCTGCCCAATACAGAGAAATACCTGGAATATGCTTTACTGGGTATACAACTGAATGTGAATGCAAACGACTCTTCAACCACCAGTTATATCTATTTACACTTATGCAATGCCTTGATTCAAACCGGCTTTGTCGATGAGGCTCTGTATTATGCTGACCGATCTTTGGATTACAACCCGCAGAACCCCTTTACCAATTATGTCAGGGCCTTCATGCTGTATGCAAAGGAAAAAGATTATGAAAAGCTGAGAAGCAGGTTGATCACTGAATGGAAGAAGGACACCACCAGACTGGATATTCTGCAAGAAATAGGCAAGGTGAGCTACTTTATGCGGGATTACGAAACAGCGCATGAATACTATAGTCTGTTCTTGGATATGCGTGATCAAATGCACCTGGACATCTATAGATATGAGCAGGCGAAAATTGCAGTAGTATTCGATGAAGTCGGAGAACATGAGAAGGCTCAATCACTACTGAAGGGTTATCTTGATTTTACGCTTTATGCTGATAATTCAGTTTATAAAGAAGCCAATCTGGCGGTCTATTATGCCTATACCGGAGAAGAAGAAAAAGCAATGGAGCATCTGGAGACTTTTTCAAGGGTGGAGAATTTCCAGTACTGGCTCATACTGTTCGATCATGATCCATTGTTTGATTCAATTTCGGATCGGCCGGAGTTTCAGGCAGCATGGACCAGGATAAAGAATAAATTCTGGAGTGATCATGAAAGACTGAAGACCCAATTAAGAGAGAAAGGTCTACTCTAGTCGGGACGTGTCTGCAACTCCATATCAAATGATGGATTGAGCAGCACAGAATACCACTCAATACCAGCATTCATGAGCAAACACTATTGACTTACAGTCATTAAGTGTTCCATTTGAAGTACATCTTTGATCAGGCTGTCCTGAACAGGTTTGGTTACTTCATTAAACTGATTCACTCCGTAATCAATACCTGATACAACTCTGGCAGGTCGTTCACCTTTTGGAGATTCTATTACTCTGGTAATGTCATCAGCTACCGTTTGGGGAGCTATGGCTTCGTCTGAATTGAAGAAACCCTCAAAGTTCTTCAGCATCATTGGAGGTACATCTTTAAAATCACCATAAGATGATAGTACTTCGGAATTGGCTTCCTTAGGCCCACTGTAGAGTAAGCCTGTACCGAAAGGCCCCGGCTCGTTAATAGAAACCTCAATTCCGAAAGGTGCTAATTCATAACCAATTGATTCAGTATAGGCTTCCAGTGCAAATTTACTCGCACAATAAACTCCAAAGTAGGGGAAGGAGAGTCGGCCAGCCAAAGACGAGACATTGATGATCAGACCGTCTTTAGCTTCGCGCATGTGTGGCAGCACTGCCTGAGTAGTTCGCACGACACCAAAGAAGTTCACGTCAAACTGTTGCTGAACCTGTTCCATTGAATAGGCTTCGGTGATACCTACAAACATCACTCCTGCATTGTTCACCAGCGTATCGATTTTACCATCAACACTAATCACTTTGTCAATGGCCCGTTGAACTGAGTCATTTGAAAGGACATCTAATTCAAGCACCTCAATGGAAATCCCTTCTTCTTCGGCTATGGCTAAAAGCTCTTCTTTCTTGTTTGAATTTCTGGTTTCAGGGTCTCTCATGGTGGCCCATACTTTGTACCCTTTTCTTGCTAATGTCGTAGCAGTGAGTTTTCCGAAACCACTGCTACATCCTGTTATTACTGCGTTTTTCATAAGTATATAAATAATATTAGACCGGTCGTCTAGTAAATGTTCAAAATTTTTTAAAGCATGTTTTTCAGTACATCAATCAGCAGATCCAGTGGCTCATTGTTTTTGGTAGATTTCATTCTTACCAATGCACCTTCCCAGCTATTGAGTATGAATGATGCATACTGGTCGGGAGACATGCTGCGCTTGATGTTGCCTGATTTTTGGCCTTCTTCTATTGCTGTTGAGAACAGTTTTTGCCATCTGTTAAAGCTCTCATCAATTAGGGTAGCGAAGGAGGTATTTTGAGCTGATAGTTCAAGACTACTATTTCCCAGTAAGCAGCCTCTGGCAAAATCCTCATCCTTATATACTGCCTTCATGGACTCAAGAAGATCAATGATTCTTTGTTTAGGCTCAATTTTCTGGCTTTCCAGCTTCCCTCTGAGGAATTCTTCTACTCCTTTGCTGTAGTAATTGATCACTTTTTGTCCGAAGTCGTCCTTACTGTTGAAATAGTAGTAGAAGGAGCCTTTTGGAATTCCTGCCTCATCGAGAATTTTCTTCAGTCCAATATTATGAAAACCGTTTCTGATGATCAGATCAGTTCCGATTTGTAAAATATGCTCTATGGTACCTTCTTTCATAATATTAGACCAGTCGTCTACAAAGGAATACAAATGGAATGAATTACCAAAATCAATTGAGTCTATTTATTGAATCTGTTGAATAGAAATGTCATTTAACTGATGAACAGCTTTTAGTCTAAACAGCAGTCTTTCAACTCCTTCACATAGATGTCAGGCTCATTCTCTAATATCTCTTTCATGACCGGAGACTGTTGAATAGATTTTTTCACAAACTGATTGGCCCAGGTATTTCTGTGTTTCTTATGAAGATTTTGCTCCTGCGTTACCAGGTTTTCAAAATAGCTCAGGTACATCATAGCCGTCATTTTTACTTTGACCTTCAGGTCTGCGCTGGCATTTTCATCTAGAGCCTTCTGCTCGAAAAAATAGGGATAGAGTTCCGGGTCGGAGCTGATCATTTTTCTTACTTCAGCGTTTTGGCCATAGAGTCCTACCTGAGCCGATGAATTAAGGGAAAGTTTCAGCTGCCTAAGCTGGCTGATCACCATGATGGCTACAGCAATACTAACAACTGAATTGAGTACTTGAAAGAATAGATCGGTTTCCATAATATAGGTTTTGAAGTTAAGCCTGATCCGGATTGGCTTTCCGGAAATCTTCATCTTCAAGATAATAAACTACCAGAACAGTTTAGTTCTATGATGATTTCAATCCGGCTTTGATGAATATCGGAAAACTTACCATTTGCGTTCCTGATCTCCAGACCTTACCCACTTCATTCATCAGTTGATCTACCGGGTTTTCTCCATTATGGGCTTCTTTATAATTTTGAACAGCAGACCACGAGTTAAAATAGCCTTCAAACTCATCGATTGTCCACGTAGTTGTAATACCGATATCTTTTGGGGTATCTATTTCCTGCCAGGGAAATGCAATACTTTCATAGTTGCTATCTACGTGTTTGCGTTCAAAGTCCCATAAGGGGCCTACTGCATGGGTGTAAAAGTGATCTATCAGTTGATCGATTAGGGCATTCACCCTAAGCAGACCATAACCCCAAAAAGCCAGCAATCCTCCGGGTTTGAGAACCCTTTCGGCTTCGCCAAAGAAAGCTGGAATATCGAACCAGTGAATGGCCTGGCCTACGGTAATAAGATCGAAACAGGAATTGCCAAAGTCTGTATTTTCAGCCCTGCTGACCTTGAATTGAATGTTGGGACAGGGCTCTGCATGGTTCAGCTGTTTTTGACTGATATCTGTAGCGGTTACCTTTTTAAATTTTTTGGCCAATTCAGCAGCTACCTGCCCATTACCGGTACCGCAGTCCCAGGCGTGATCAAAGGTCTCACATCGGGAGAATAAAAAGTCATAAAGCTCCTGAGGATAAACCGGTCGGAATTTCCTGTATGTGTCTGATTGTTTGGAGAATCTGTCAATTGCTTTTTTCATATTGTGTTGGTGGGTTGGGTTGAGATGATTCATCTATCCAGCCCAGGTGTGTGTGTTTAAAATGATCATTATACTTCAGGCCGTAGCCAAAAATTCTATCCATACTGGCATGTCCAAATAAAATGATACCTGCCAGTTCAAGCCAGTTATCATTAAAATACCAACCTGCCACAAGAACGATAAGAGCTATGCCTTTATGATGAAACAGGTTGTAGCTAATGGCACCTGTTCGGGTGTTCAAAGCATAACCTATCATACCAAGATCGGGCGTGAGAATGAGTAGCGGATACCACCACCAGCTAAAATCTGTTTGGTTGAAGAGGTAAATTGATAGCCCGAACATGGCCAGCTCTTCGAGTTTGATATTGTTTTTCATGGACTGTGCTTTCATGACTTAATTAATCAGATGCTTCATGCATCAAAAAGTGTTTATTGTCCATTAGAAAAATGCCTACCGTTCTGGCTTGTGTGCTTGTTGGGTGTTATGAATTCCCAGCTTCGTTCATTCAAAATTACAATAAAATCGTGTTTTCTGTGATTTTTTATCAAAATATGAATGTTAGTGCTGTATTATTGACCTAGTAGTTTTACCACCCGGTTAGGATAGTTTGAGATAATACCGTCTATGCCCAGGTTTATAAGCTCTTTCATGGTTTTTTCATCATCAACCGTCCAGCGCCATACTTCAAGACCTTCATCATGCGCTTTCCTGATATACTCAGGGCTTAACTTAGTTCCACCTCCAACACCAATAGCCTGAGCATTAATTACCTTGGCATAATCGATAGTGCTTTCATCGGCACTACCCATTAGATAGAGTATGTCCAGGTCACTGTCCAACTGACGAATTTTTGCCAGAGCAGGGTAGAGGAAAGAAAATATAATGACCTCGTCTTTCATATTGAGCTCGTTCAATAAAGCCACCACCTGTTCTTCAGCTCCTGTTACCTTAATTTCCAGACAGACCTTAATTTTACCTTTGGCCAGTAACAGGGCTTCTCTTAGCGTGGGTACTTTTTCATCCTTGAACTCACTGTCGAATTTTTCCGGATAGCCAACTCTCGCCCTGGATAACTCTTCAAAAGTCATTTGGGATACTTTACCCTTCATCCCATTGGAAGAAGTCCGGTCTATAGAACTGTCGTGGATAACGACTACCGAATCGTCTTTGGTTTTATGGATGTCAAGCTCAAAATATGGAATGCCGTAGTCAATGGCTTTTTGAAATGCAGCCAGGGTGTTTTCAGGTGCAATTCCTGAAAAACCTCGGTGAGCGATTACTTTAATCTGGGCTTGAGACATCAGCATACTGAAGGTAAAAAGACAGCATAAAATCAGCTTCTTCATGGTTTGTTTTTCTTTGGTGTTTTCGGCTCATGAAGTAACAGAAAATTAGGCTGGATTTAAGGTGTAATGCTGAATTTTGAGTTTGCACTACTTCTTTAGCCCTACATAATGTTCGATTGCTTATTTTAGTACCATGCCCTTTGTGAATGCCAGTATTTACAGAAAAGCAAAAAGCCTGGCAATCAGCGAAGGCCTTCCAAAACAGCTGCTCTCCGGCCACGATGAACTGCAAGAGATCAGAGAAGATCATAAGTACGTTCCTATCCACTTACTTTTTGACGTTTACGAATTGGCGGAAGCTCATCTTGCAGCCGGTTTTGGTCTGAGGCAAGGGAAGCAATTTACCTCCGAAGACTATGGTACATTAGGTCTTTCCTGGCGTACTTGTTGGAAGGCAAGTGAAGTTCTATACCGTACTCAGCGATTTATGGTGCTGGTCACAGATCATGGAAGCATATCTGTTAATGAACAGGGGAGCATTACCAAGACCGCTTTGGAAAGGGATGCCTTAAGAGTAGGAGTCAGAACGGCCAACGAGGCCACCTTTGTTATGTTGACTGTTATACTGGAGGAGATAACAGGGCGTAAAATCAGACCGGTAAGCATACATTTTAAACATCAGTCGGAAGGCAGGCAGGCGTTTGAGTCTTTTTTGGGTTGTCCTGTACTCTTTGGACAAGAGCAGAATAGCATTGAATTCAATACGGCTGATTTGGATGTGCCTACCCTTAAAGCTGATCAAAGTATACATCAGTTTTTTGTAGATAGGATGGATGAGGAATTGGAAGGTATACAAAAATCTGCTGATCAGTTTTTAGGTAAAATCTCAAATATCATCGAGCAATCCCTTCCCAGTGGTATTCCCAGTGTGGCTCAGGTAGCCGATCATCTGGGTATGAGTACAAGAACATTGAAAAGGAGGCTGTCAGAAAAAGGGCTCACTTTTAGAGATCAGGTCCAACAGATTCAAAAGGAAATGTCTACTCACTTGCTGAAGAGCTCTCAGCAATCTATGGCAGAAATAGCTTTCCAAACTGGTTTCTCTGAGCAAAGCGCTTTTAACCGTGCTTTTAAAAGGTGGATGGGGCAGTCGCCTGTTGATTACCGAAAATTCGCCTGAACTCAGTTTTTGGCCTCAACTGTCTAAAGCATGGCCCCAAAGGTCAAGCACATTCATCTGATTCATAGCAAATTACCCCGGTATTTAAATGATGAAGATGACAACTCACAAGCAACTCATGAACGTCAGGCAGATTAGAATTACTGGTTTTTTGTATCTGTTGGTGATTATTTGTGCCGGATTTAGTCAGGGCTATGTTCGGGCCAATATCGTAGTGCCTGATGATGCAGCATTGACTGCTGCCAATATTATTGAAAATGAAGGCTTATTCAGAATCGGTCTGGTAGCCGACCTGATAGCTTTTACTTTGGATCTGGTCGTATCTATTCTGTTCTACCAAATGTTGAAGCCATTTGGTAAGACTTTGGCCATGACTTCTTCCGCTTTACGTTTATTGGCGCATCCTGCCATTGGTTCACTCAATCTGTTGAATCATTATATGGCTTTTTATGTGCTGGGCAGTGGAGGGGCTTTGGCTACTTTGGAACCGCAACAACTGGAGTCTCTGAGCCTGATGTTTATGCATGCACATCAATATGGCTATTTGATTGCCGGTGTATTCTTTGGGGTTCACTGCTTTTTATTGGGGCTTTTGCTGAACCGATCGGGTATCATACCTCAATTCTTTGGCTACTTTATGTTGTTGGCAGGTATAGGTTATCTTATGGAGAGTTTCGGAAATTTTCTATTTCCGGGTAATGAAGCCTGGCTGGCCTGGGTAGTTGGTTTATCTGCTGCTCTGGGTGAAGTGGAATTGACCTTGTACTTCCTTATCAAAGGTGCCAGGGATACTTACAGGATGAAACTGAGGCCATCATAATGACCAGAGTGAGCTTTGACTAATGCTTTCCTTGCACTTCATGTCTTTTGAACATGAAGCTTACAATCAGCCAAAGAATAACGGGTACTCCCCAAAGTCCAACCAGAGAGAAGAAGTCACTGATGGCTTGCGCATTTTGGATATTAACCAATCCTTCGCCAAGAGGACCCTGGGAGAACATACTGTTCAGGGTGAAGTTCCAACCAAGATGAAGCCCTAATGGCAAGAGTATTGACCTGGTTTTGGCAAATGCCAGTCCCCAGACATATCCCATAAGACCTGTACCCAGGAACACCACAATCATTGGGACCAGGTTACCGATTATTCCAAACGAGAACCAGTGGTATATACCAAAGGCAATGGCTGATATCAATATGGCCTTCTTTTCGCCTAAGCGTTGAATAAGTATGTATAACAGGGCTCCCCTAAAGAGTAATTCTTCAGTTAATACAGATCGAAAGTCCCACCAAAAACGCTGCAGGAGTTCAATGGAAAGCATATTGTCATTTATTGTCCATTCGGCACTACTCAATACTTTTTCAAGAAATTCTACCCCAAGGCAAAGCAGGGAGGTAATCATCAACCCTAGACCAAATTGTTTCAATCTTAGCCCAATGGGCCAAAGGCCAAGTGCCAGAATGCTTTTCTTTTCAATGAAATGGAGTAATAACCAGGATAGAATGAGGGCTACAAGAATGCCAATCATAGGGACGTGCAAATGGTAAGGAATGAAACTGTTCAAAAAACGGAACCCTTCCTAATGAACTATGGCAAGAGGTTGAGAGCTCAGCTAACAGGGTTATTCGCCAGTATTTTTTCCATATGGTAATTGATGAGGGTTACCTCTTCTCTCATTACCGTTTGTTGTTTGACTACCCTGAAGCCTGAACGTTCGAAGAAAGGTCTGGCAGTAATACTCACATGAGCGCTGAGCTTCACAGAGCCGATGGTTTTGGCAAGTTGTTCCGTTTGGGTATATAGCTTTCTGGCTATTCCCATTCCCTGAAAATCCTTGTGTACATAAAACATGTCGATGTAACTGCCCTGATAGAGGGTAGTAAACCCTACTACCTGATTGTTGATTTCAGCTACAAAGACTTCCTGTTTTGTTAAGATGTCGTACCAGCGCTCCTGGTTTTTCGCTCCGGAAGACCATACTCTGATTTGCTCTTCATTGTAATCTGCTCTGCAAACTGTCTGAATGGTTGCTGTAAATAGTGATTGGAGTGTGTTCAGGTCGTTTAAGCTTCCTTTTCTGATCAGTATTGTCAGCATATACAGGTATATTAAAAACTATTAATTTGTGACAATTGGTGAGTTTCTAAAGTTTCAAATTTAATGCTTAAGTCTGATATGAAACTCACCAATTGAAACTATCATTGGGTTTTATACCTTCTCTGGAATTCTTCCGATAATCTTAGAGAAGTCTCCTGATCTTTCGGTGAGATTTCATAAAGCTTTATCATCCTAACAATTCGTTTGGCACCTGAGATTGCATTATCCCGACTTTGAGAAAAGTTTAACCTTATACAGTTTTTGGCTTTTGGTGAAAATTGAGCTCCTGAAGTTACGGTCACATTGGCCTGATATCTGAGCAAGAGAATGAAAGTATTGAAATCAACGATTAGAGGAGGTAAGTGTATAAATAGGTAACAACCACCTTGTGGTTTAGCCAACGCTAGCCCTTCTTCTCTAAAAATACTTACTAGTTCATTTCTAATTATTTCGTGCTGTTTAATTCGATCTTTCATCCATACTATAGGTTCATTAAACCAGGACTTAAGTACAGCCTGACTATATCCGGAGGCTCTTAATGAAACTATTGCCTGGATCCGTTCCATTTTGTCTATGGTTTGATCTGTTCCAAATGCTACTCCGATTCTAAACCCGCTCATGGACTCTGTTTTAGAGGGGCCCATTAGAGTGATCAAGTTGTCAGGTAGAGACTTCATAGACCTAATATGTGTGAATTTTTCACCCGAATAGATCATTCTCGAGTATAACTGATCTGCGATAACTGATACATTATATTTAAGTGCAAGACTGGCAATTTCCTTAATTGTCTCTGGGGAGTAAATTAGTCCGGTTGGGTTATTTGGGTTAGAAAACACAAAGTGGTTCACCCCTTGTTTAAAAAGATGCTCCAGTTTGTCCAAGTCAAGCTCAGGACCTTCTTTCCTTAGATAGTTTAAGCTTAGTGGTACTGGTTCGGCACCCAGAAAATGAATAGTTTTTCTTATGGCGAAATAGTCTGGTTCTACAATAGCCACTTTCGAATGATTACTTATGTTGGCAGCCATGGCTAGAAATAGTGCACCTTGTGTCCCAGGGGTAATAATCAACTCTTTTTTATGATCTATTGGGCTTTCGGTGAAATTGGTAAGAGACTTGGCCAACATTTCCAGAATATGTTCGGCCCCCCGGTATTTTGTATATGCCTGACTTGTTCCGCTCACGAAACCTCGCAGCCACTCTATTTCACTATCTGGTATAGGTTGAAAGCTGTCTATATCTCCATGAGAGAAGTTGACGAGACCTCCTGATAGCTTATCACCGATAATGAGTTTTTTTAATTCTTCCCGTCTTGGCTGACCTTCCTGACCCGGAGCATAATCTATATTAAGAAGTTTAAATCGTTTACTTGACATCTTTTGAATCTTTGTTAGTTGATGGAGTTTCAAAATTAGATTCAGTGAAAAGCAACGAGAAATGGATTCGTTGCTTCAATACGTGTTTTTCAATGGAATTCACTTTATTTTGGAGGTTTACGCGTGTGTTTTATGGTTGATAGTATTGATGAAAGGTTGCTCAGTGCCTTAATGAGCAACTCGCGTTTATCATATGCAGAATTGGGAAGGCAGATAGGATTATCTCCTTCTGCGGTTAGAGAGAGAGTACAGAGACTAGAGAGTCTTGGAATAATAACAAAATACAGTCTGGAAGTAGATAAATCACAATTGGGATTTGGAATAGAGGCGTTTATCTTATTGGATGTTTTTCCAGGAAAGCTGAAATACGTTATGGATAATGTCAAAAAGTACACTGAAGTTATGGAGGCGCATCGGATCACGGGTGATCAAAACTTACACTTAAGAGTTTTGGTCAGGTCACGGACAGCTCTACAGAATTTGTTGGATCGATTAATGGATTATGCCGACACAACTACCTTTATGATTCTGTCTAAACTATAAGGTACGGTTAGATTAAAACCAACATCGTTAGTTTAGCGATTCTCCAAAATCCTGACAATCCGTTTGTATAGTATTTCAGCAATGGTCCAGCTTTTTGCCCCACTGGTGTTGGTGAATTCTATGACCACGGCATCGATATCAGCATGATAGCGGGCAATGCTTTGATATCCCGGTAACAGTCCCGTATGCTCATAACCATAGACTTCTGAATAGATAGCCTGTTCTTCATCAGTGAGGAGGGTACCATCAATCAGGGCCCGAAGAAAAATCCCTACATCTTCTGCAGTGGCCACCATGGAGCCTCCGGGCAGGCTGTAATCGTTCATCTTAATGTCTGGTTCGTAGCCCACATAATAGCCACTGGTTACTTTTTCGGGATCAACATCACCTAGTGTACTGAAGGTATGAGTCAGGCCTAAGGGGGCTAAAATGGTTTCTTTAATATATTGATGATGGCTATACCCCAGGGTTCTATCCATTATTTCCCCGATTAACACATAATTGGTGTTGGAGTAACTATAGCTGGCATCAGGTTTAAAATCGGCAGGTTTGTCCAGAATGGGAGCTACGGCTACCCTATTTCCTTTTGGTGGATTGTCCCAGGGGAAATCAGGCTCATCTGTGAAGTTTGGAATACCACTACGGTGCTGAATGAGCATTTGCAGGGTAATCTGGTCAGCATATTCTATTCTTTGCGCCAGGTCAGGTAGGTATTCGGCCAGGGTTTTATCGAGCGACAATCTTTGTTCATGGACCAACCTGACGGTGGCTGCGGCTATGTAGAGTTTACTGATACTGGCAATTTTGAATAGATCATCAGGCTTAGCAGGTATCTTGTTTTCCCGGTTCTTCCAACCGGAGGCATAGAACCCTGGTTCATGGCCTTGCTGGTCTACATAGACGATCATACCGTCTAATCCGTAGTTCATGGCCTCATCTACCTGTTCCTGCACAGTATCCGGTAGGGGAGTAAGCCAGATTCTGAGGAATATCCATGGGGTGAATATAGCGGTGCATATAATGGAGATAGCAATAAAACCAATTCTGAGCAGGTTCTTTTTGGATTTGGTCATCTTAAAAAATGAAAGGTGTGTCTTGGAAGCCTGGTTTTATGGGAAGTTACGAAAATGAAATTAGACAGGCCGGGTAATTAGCCTTGCTCTAATTCGAAAATGGTGATTTCCGGTCTTACGTTGAACCTGACTTGCCATAGATGGCCTATAGCCCGGTTCACATAAAGCATTCTGCCATCTCCCAGGTTAATCTCTCCCCGGGCGTATTTTTTATTCTGAACAGGTAGCATTGGAGCTTTTAAGAATGGAGGTTTACACTGTCCGCCATGAGTGTGGCCTGAAAGGATCCATCCCTTATAGTGGTTCCAGACATTGAGATCACAAACATCGGGATTATGACATAGCAAAAGGTTGGCTTTGGTATTATCATAGTGAGACATGACTTTCTCGGGCTTGAAATTCACAGCCCAGAAATCGTCAAAGCCGATAATATTTAAACCGTTAAAATCCGCTTGTTGATTCCTGAGTACATCAATACCGGATTGATGAAGCAAAGCACTAACCTCATCAGCCACATCTCTTTCAGCCCAGTTTTTGCCATAATCGTGATTGCCCAGAATACCCACAGTGGCCAGTTTGCCTTTAACCGAATGCCTTAGTACTTCATTCAACTGCCTGAATTGTTCTTCGTTTTCATAAGTTACATAGTCTCCGGTATAGACTACAAAGTCGGGGTTGAGTAGTTGGGCCTTTTGGAAGGAATCAATAATGTATTGATAGTCGAACCGATTTCCGATATGGACATCACTGATCTGCATAAGCTTCTTCCCGACTAATGATTCAGGAAGATTGGTAATGGGCATTTTTCTATACACAAACTCCAACCAAAAGGGTTCTATTTGCCAGGCATAAAGACCGGTAAGTACACCGGTGCCCAGGGTGCCTAGTGTCGCTTTTTTAATAAACTTCCTTCGGTCCATGTCTTGAGGGATTTATTGTGAAGACGAATGGAGTAGACAGAAGGTACAGAGTTATCGGAGAATACCAGTGTTGTACCGATCCTTATACTCAGTGATTTCTAGAAGCCACTAGGACTGTCCCTTAGAAAATCACGCACTTCCATTAATGCAAATCCTAATAAGTTTGACCCTCTCCAAGAGTATACATTGTTTATTTTTGGTGATTCTTTAGATAGACCTACGCCCCAGATTTGATCGACTGGACTGGCCTCTACCAATATTCTGTTTTTGGTATTTATTAGATACTCCTGAAGCTCCGGGTTTTGCGAGAATTTATTGACGTTTCCAACTCGAACTATTTCATATCGTTTCTCTGCCCAAACATCTTCGTCAAATCCCCGTACCTGACGCCCCAGGTCCTTGACTTCACCTGGTTTTTTAGAGGCTATTATTTTTTCATGTTGTTGAATGTCATTAAAGAGTAGGGCTTTCTGTGACATCATCCAGTGTTCTGTAGTCTTGTAGGTAATACCATCAACTATAAATGGACTCTCGTACCATTGACTTAAACACCAATGCCCAACTTTGTCAATGCCATTGGAATTATGACCCCAAAAGAACAAGTACTTAAGAGAAGTGCCATTTTCTATCTCTTTTTTGAGCCAATCTATATTGTACTTACTTGAAGGCATTACGTGTTAGAGTGTATTGAATTTCTAAAGGATTACAAAGTTGTAAAAGTATGATATCTAATAAATTCGGAAATGAGTCTTGACCATTAACTGACAACCTCATTTGTTCGGAAGTCAGCAGTAGATAAGTCCCATTTGAAAATTCCTTTTTCGGCCATTTGGGCACCCAGGTTTTTGTAGAAACCAATCGCTCTGTCATTGTCCTTTTCTACTTCCCACTTGATGAATCCAATGTTTTGTTGCCGACAGAGGTTTTTGGCCTGTTGCATTAGTTGATTTCCCACCTTTTTACTTCGGTACTCACTCATGACAAACAGGTCGTCCAGGTTCATGTACTCGCATCCACCCCAGATGGAGTAATTCCAAGTGTAGGAGAGGTAGCCAACGGCCTGGCCTTCGAACTCCGCTATCAGGGCTCCAAACTTTGGGTTTTCCATAAATCCTGACTGCAGCATTTCCTCTTTGGAAGTAATCACGTATTCCTCCTGATGATGAAATCTGGCAATGGCCATGATGAGGTCAAAAAGTATATCTACATCTTTCTCTGTAGCCTGTCTGATGTGGATCATTGCGGATGGGTTATGAACGGGTAATTCCTCATGGCTTATTGGCAGCCTTAAAGTGTGTTTCGAAATAGAGGTGGTATAACATCTTATCCAAACAAGTCGCTGCTGAGATATCGGTCGCCCCGGTCGCAGACTATATGGACTATCACGCCTTCTTCTATTTCTTCAGCGATTTTCAGCGCGGCATGTAGTGCTCCCCCGGAGCTCATTCCAGCCAGAATACCTTCTTTTTTGGCCATAGTGCGTGTCATGGTAGTGGCCTCGGCTTCACTCACATCAATGACCCGATCGACTCTTGATGGTTCAAAGATTTTGGGTAAGAATTCAGGAGACCATCGTCTGATGCCGGGAATACTGGAGCCATCAGTTGGCTGAGTTCCTACAATCTGTACCTGAGGATTTTGCTCCTTAAGGAATCTGGATACGCCCATGATCGTACCTGTAGTACCCATAGCAGAAACGAAATGGGTGATTTTACCATCGGTGTCACGCCATATTTCAGGGCCTGTTGTTTTATAGTGTTGGCCATAGTTGTCGGCATTTGCAAATTGGTTGAGCATAAAGTAGCCTTCCTCTTTAGCCATTTGTTCAGCCAGTGTTCTGCTATATTCTATGGTTTGTTTGGCAGGGGTAAGGATTACTTTGGCACCATAGGCTTCCATACTCAAGACTCTTTCGCGAGTGGAGTTGTCGGGCATAATCAAAGTCATTTCCACTCCCATCATGCTGGCGATCATGGCCAATGCAATTCCTGTGTTTCCACTGGTAGCTTCAACCAGTTTATCTCCGCGTTTAATTTCACCACGATCGAGCGCTCCTTTAATCATGCCATAGGCCGCCCGGTCTTTAACGCTTCCACCGGGGTTGTTACCTTCAAGTTTACCATAGATTTTTACACCCGGTTTGATTGCCAGATGTTGGTATTCGACTAGCGGGGTATTGCCAATGAGTTCTTCGATTTTCATGCGCTTTGGCCTTTGAATATGATCGTATCGGTTTCACCATCACCATGATGCATTTGAGCCTGGTAATAGATTTTAGAGAAAGGAGGGACACTGTGGGTAAGCCATACATTACCCCCAACAATAGAGTCGTGACCTACATCGGTATTACCTCCCAGGATTGTAGCTCCGGCATAGATCACCACATTATCTCCTATAGTGGGATGCCTTTTTACTTTAGCGTCTTTTTTGTCAACGCTGAGACCACCCAGCGTAACTCCCTGGTAGATTTTAACATGATCGCCAATTTGTGTGGTTTCACCAATCACGATACCCGTTCCATGGTCAATACAGAAGTAGTGACCAATGGTCGCTCCCGGGTGAATATCAATTCCTGTTCTGCTATGGGCATATTCACTGATGATCCTTGGTATCAGTCCGACACCCTGAAGACTCAGGTTGTGAGCTACCCTGTGAGCGGCAATGGCGATAAAACCTGGATATGTTCTGATGACCTCAGTTCGGCTTTTGGCAGCCGGATCTCCTTCGAATATGGCTGTAATGTCTTCTTCCAGCATCTCGTGAATGACTGGCAATTCATCAAAGAATCGGTCGGCAATATGGTCAGGCTCATCTTCTGATTTAATCGGATTTCTCGACAGGATTTGATGGAGTTGAAGCTTCAGCTTTTCGAAGTGCAATTCGAATTCTTTCTGGGTGCTGAATTGCTGTCTTGAGAAGTCTGGAAAAATAGTGCCTAGTAGCTCATTGAACCAGTTGGCTACTATTTCCGGGGAGGGACAGCTGGGGCAAGCCTGCTGTCTGATATATAGTTTGTTGATGAATTCCTGATTCATATTTCGCTAAGGTATTATGGACGAAAAGAGTTCAATTGATTTTGACTACACGCAAGCCCATGGTTTTGGTTGTGCATTTCTTATGAAAAGCGCCTTTTATTGCCTGACATAAATCTACGTTTTTCCCTTCTTTGGTTATTGTTGATCATGAAGAACAATAGGGGCCCAATAAGAAAGGCCATAAATAAAGGTAATTGTAGTGCTCTGTTCTGGTTATGTTTTCGCTTACTGCGTTGCTTGATATAATAAAGGAAGCTGATGCTGTATATAACCATCAGAAAGCCATAAATAAACAGAAGTGCATTGGAGCTCATTACTTAGAGCAACGAAGTACCAGGCTTAAAGTTCAGTAATTACCGATGTCTTAATCGAGGAAGTGTTGATCGAGTGAATAGACTTTCTGTACTCCTGATTTGCCTTTAGCGTTGATTTCAAAGCTCTGACATACCGAGCATTTGCTATGCAGTTTCTGATACAATGCTTCTGAAATTAAAAAACGGGTATTCAAGACTTTGTTGGCTTGTTCTATTCTGCTGGCCAGGTTGACAGTATCTCCGATGGCGGCTTCTTTCTGCATGCCTTCAATACCAATGGTACCCCAGATAATTTTCCCGGTATGGGCGCCCAACCTGATTTTAAAGTCACTATGCGTCATTTCATGAACAGCATGGTCAAACTTGTCGATTTCTGTCTTTAACTCGAAGCCGGCTTTAATCAGGTTTTCCGAGTGGTCAGGATTGTCATCCAAGCCAAAAATGGCCAGAAAGCCATCTCCATAATAGTCTATGATACGGCCACCGTGTTTCTTAATAATGGTCCCTGCAATATGGAAATAGCGGTTCAATATATGTACAACATCGTAGGGAGGGGTTTTTTCGGTAAAGGCAGTATAGTCTGCGATATCGACAAAGAGAATAGATGCATCTTTTTCAATGCCCAGGCTACGGGGAGTCTTTTTTACATCCTGGCTTAGAATGATCTTTTCATCGATTTCATCCAGCACCAGCCTACGCATTTTTACATCTCCTTTAACTTTTGTTTGGCAGGCAAGCCTCACTTCTTTGAGGAGACCTAACTGACGGGCCAGTGTGCTTTCTTTCTCGTTTCTTTCGCAGACATTTTCCATACCTTCTTCTATATAGACTCTACAGGTTGAACATTGCGCATTGCCACCACATGCATGGGTGTGCGGTATGCCTGCAGCCAGAGTATTTTCTAAAACTGATTTATTGGTATCAGCCACCAGGCTTACATGATCATTAGTTAATTCTATTACCGCCATTCATTACGCTAGTTCAGAGAGCTCGAGCCAGCGAAGTTCTTTTTCGTCCAGTTGTTCGGATATGGCCTCGATCTTATTTGAGATGTCCATGAGTTTTTGATGGTCTGTCTCAACATTCATCTGCTCAATCAATTCGGCTTTTTCCTTTTCAAGACCTGGAATTTCTGCCTCCAATTGCTCAAACTCCCGTTGTTCCTTAAATGAAAGCTTTTTCCTCTCATTTGGTTCCCTCGACTTTTCCTTTTTTATCTCAGTTTTCTTCGATTCTGGCTCGGAAGGCACTTCCTGATCCATTCTAAAGTCTGTGTAGTTACCCGGATAGTCTTTTATCTGACCAGATCCGTCAAAAACAAACAGATGGTCTACCAGTCTGTCCATGAAATACCGGTCGTGTGATACAATAATTACGCTGCCTTCAAATTGTTCGAGGTAGTTCTCGAGTGTGCCGAGCGTGATCAGGTCGAGGTCATTGGTGGGTTCATCCAGAACCAGAAAATTGGGGCTTTGAAGTAGTATTTCTAAGAGCTGGAGTCTTCGCTTTTCACCACCACTCAGTTTGGCGATTGGTTTGTATTGAACATCGGCAGGGAAGAGGAATCTGGTGAGAAACTGAGAAACAGGAACGGTTCTTCCTTTTCCCACTTCTACCACTTCAGCAATGCTTTTGGCAAAGTCAATAATGGTTTGATTAGGGTCGAAGCTTTCCTCTATTTGGCGGTAATAACCAAACTTGGTGGTCTGCCCTTTTTCTATTTCTCCACTGTTGGGGGAGAGTTCACCCATAAGCAGGCGGATAAAGGTAGTCTTTCCACTTCCGTTAGGGCCGACAATGCCAATTTTGTCTCTGCGTTGAAAGGTATAGCTGAAGTCTTTGATGAGTTGCTTTTCTCCGAAGCCATGGCTTAGATGTTCTACTTCCAGTATTTTTTTGCCTTGTCTGGAAGCAGCAGCATTCAGTTCTAATGAATCTGACTTCTGGGCGCTGAAAGCTTTCTCTTTGGTATCCTGGAAAGCATCGACCCGGTATTTGGCTTTGGTACCCCGGGCCTTAGGTTGTCTTCTTATCCAATCCAGTTCTTTCCTGTAGAGGTTCTTAGCTTTGTCGATACTGGATGCTTCATTGGCTTCCCGTTCGGCTTTCTTCTCAAGAAAATAGGCATAATCGCCCTGATAAGTAAAGGCTTCACCCATTTCGAGCTCAATAATGTTATTGGTAACCTGTTCCAGGAAATAGCGGTCGTGCGTAACGAGAATCAGGGACATATTGGCTGTGCTCAGGTATTTTTCCAGCCATTCGATGGTGTCGATATCGAGGTGGTTGGTAGGCTCATCGAGAATGAGCAGGTCAGGCTTTTGAATGAGCACAGAGGCTAAAGCAATTCGCTTTTGTTGTCCCCCGGATAGCAGCTGCACTTCCTGTGTAAGGTCATGGAGCCCCAGCTTGCCTAAGATTTGTTTGGCCTGGCTTTCCAAGTCCCAGAGGTTTCTGGAATCGATCTGCTCAATCAGTTGCTGTACCTCTTCATGGTTTTCATGTCCGGTTAAGGATTTAAGAAGTGCCTTCTCATAATTCTTTAGGATGGAATGTTCAGGATTATTATCATCGAATACTGCGTCAATAACCGACTGCCCTTTTTGAAAGGCAGGATTTTGAAGCAGGTGCTTCACCACAATGTCTTTTCTGAATACTACTTCACCTGAATCCGGAGTCTCCAGACCGGTCAGTATTTTCAGCAGGGTAGATTTACCAGAACCATTGACTCCAACCAGGGCTACTTTTTCCCCTTGTGCGATACCAAAGGAAATACTATTGAGTATGGTTCTATCTCCGAAGGTTTTTTTGAGGTTTTCTACCGATAAGTAATTCATGGGGAGCAAAGCTAATGTGGAAGAGTGGATTTACATGAATGGCTGTAATCTTTTCTCGTGTTTAAAGTCTTAGCAATTGTTGATGTGTCTCTTACTTGGGCTTCAAACATTTTTCTTCTGTCGGACATCCTAGAAACATAGCAAGAGTCACATAATATTGAGCAATAAATAATGTTAAAATATTGTGGAATAATTTTATTTACGCCATTTATGAACTAATCTTATAGTCAAACTCAAAATCTCAACACCTCATGAAAAAACGAACGGTCACCCTTATTGTGGGCCTCTTCACTGCCCTCATCATATTTTTTATTACCAAAGTTAATCGAGGCTCTTCAGTAGAAACGGAAGTGCTGACTCAGGTCAAAGTCGGTTTATTCAGATCAGAAGTAACTGCCAGCGGAGAACTCTATGCCAAGAACAGTGTGGATATTATGGGCCCGGATGGTATGCGCCAGGCCAATATCTGGGAAACTACTATCAGTCATATTATCGATGAAGGTACAGTAGTCAACAAAGGCGACTATGTGGCCAGACTTGATCAGTCAGAACTCGGTCAAAAGATTCAGCAGGCCAACAGTGATTTTACTATCAGTTCATCTCAGTACAAGGAAGCCAAACTGGATACGGCTATGGAACTGCGCAAGGCCAGGGATGAAATGGACAATATGCTTTTCGAGATGGAGAAGCAGAAACTGGTATTAGATAACTCTCAGTATGAGCCTCCTGCCACGGTAAAAGAGAAACGCATGGAACTGGATCGTGCTCAGAAAAGATACGATCAGACCAAAGAGAATTATAAACTGCAGTTAGAGAAGGCTAAAGCCAAGGTGGAGGCCTCGGAAGCCGAGATGCTCGAGGACAAAAGAAGACTGGAGTTTCTACAGGAGATTTCAGATCAGTTTGTCATCACCGCACCTGAATCTGGCATGCTCATTTACAGAAGAGACTGGAGAGGCAATAAGATAGCTCAGGGAGGACGTGTAGCAGCCTGGGAACCAGTAGTGGCTACTTTGCCAGACTTGACGAATATGATTTCTAAAACCTATATCAATGAGGTAGATATTAATACGGTGTCGACCGGGCAAATTGTTGAATTGGGTTTAGATGCATTTCCAGATAAGAAACTGACAGGTACCGTGACCAGTGTGGCAAATATGGGCCAGCAAAGACCTAACTCAGACTCAAAGGTATTTGAAGTAGTGGTTGAGATTAATGAGTCAGACACTACCTTAAGACCGGGCATGTCGACCAGCAACAGGATTGTGGCCAGAGTCATTGAAGAAGCTATGTTTGTTCCCGTTGAGGCGGTCCATAGCCAGGGTGATTCAATTGCATTTGTTCTCCTTAAAGATGGTATGACTATCGTAAAACAGGAGGTTGAACTGGGTATCTCTAACTCTGATCAGGTAATTATCAAAGCCGGTTTGGAAGAGGGGCAAAGCGTATATTTATCTGATCCTTCTGGAATTGATGATAAGAGCTTAAAGCGCCTGGATGGCAAGAAGTCATTAGCCCAAAATAAGCAGTAATGGTTAAGAAGATTCTGGCGAATATGGCCATTGCCACCGAGGCAGTGTTTGCCAATCGTGTGCGCTCTTTACTGACGGCATTGGGGATTATTTTTGGTGTGGCTGCGGTGATTGCCATGCTGGCCATTGGTGCAGGAGCACAGCAAGAGATTCTGGAGCAGATTAAATTAGTGGGTGTCAATAATATTGTTATCACTCCGGTTATTGAACAGTCTGAAGGTGACCTTGGCGGAGGAGAGGGATCCGTACAGGTTCAGGAGGAGAAGAACCTGTCAATTGGACTGAATTTTCTGGATGTCGAAAGTATTAAAACCATTATTCCCGGCATTGAGGTGATAAGTCCGGAGGTGATTATCGAGACTTCAGTTTCCAGAAATGCATTTCACAGAAGCTCCAAACTGGTGGGGGTAGAAAATTCCTATTTCGAGATTGCGGGATTCAATTTGTCTCAGGGCAAATACTTTAATCAGGAGCACTTCGACCTGGGTAAACCTGTCTGTATCATAGGAAAGTCTATTGCTGCCAGGTTCTTTAACGGTGAAGAGCCCCTGGGAAAATATATCAAAGTGGGTAAGCACTGGCTTAAAGTGATTGGGGTATTAGAAGAGAGGTTGATTTCTGATAAGAGCATTTCCAATCTGGGCATCAGAGATTATAACATGGATGTCTATACGCCCTTAAGTACCGCTTTGCTGCGCTATGAGAACAGAGCGATGGTTTCTAATGCGGCTATTCAGGAAGCGATCAGAAATGAGAATACGGGCGGAGGAGAAGGGAAAGCGAAGAACTACCATCAACTGGATCGCTTAGTGATCAAGGTGTCTGATTCAGAAAAGATGAATGCCATGGCGGAGGTCATCTCCAAGCTGTTGAAGCGAAAGCACAGCCAGGTGGTTGACTATGAAATCACGATTCCCGAATTGTTATTGAAGCAACAACAAAGGACCAGAAGTATATTCAACTATGTACTGGGAGGTATCGCTGGTATTTCTCTATTAGTCGGTGGTATTGGAATCATGAATATCATGTTGGCTTCTGTATTGGAGCGGATTAAGGAAATTGGATTAAGGCTGGCCATTGGGGCCACCAAAAAGGATATTATCTATCAGTTTCTACTGGAGTCGGTCATGATCAGTTTTAGCGGAGGAATGATCGGTATCATTCTGGGCCTGTCCATTGCTTTCGGAATTAGCCAACTGGCTGATATACCTACTTTGGTTCACTTCTCGTCTATCGGTCTGTCTTTTGGTGTCGCGGTGACAGTAGGAATTATCTTCGGTATTACTCCGGCCAAGAGAGCGGCTAGTCAGGATCCGATTACCAGTCTCCGGTACGAGTAATTTTCATTGATCTCTTTTGGTATGCATTTTGCCTTTTATACACCGGTTAAAAAAGGAGGAAATGATGAGAAGATTAGCGAGTATTTTGATCGTAATGGTGCTAGTGGGAGGTGCTGTAAATGCACAACAAGCATCGGCTGAGAAGAGCAAAAAGGAACTGAGAAAGGAACGCAAGGAGCTGAGAAAAAGGCAACTTCAGATCTCTCAGGACAGTATTAAGCAAGCTATTGAGGAACATGACTTTACCCTCAGAGCAAATACAGTTAAGAGCAGAAGAGGGCAAACTCTTCCAGTCGATAACCTGATTAACTTTGTGCAAATTGAAGGAGATGAGATAGCCGTTCAGTTTGGTGATATTTTGGCTGTAGGTCATAACGGAGTAGGAGGGATTACCTATCAGGGAAAAATTCAAGACCTGAAGTTTATTGAAAATGAAGATGGGAAGGGTTTTTCAGTTAATGTGATTTTTAACTCTCCCGGTACAATCCATGCAGCTTCTGTAAGATTGGATGTGAATGGTGAGAATGTGAAAGCTCAGTTTACAGATGGCCCCAGAAGGGCTACTTTGATAGGCTCATTTGAGCGGGCTTCAGAATCGTTGGTATTTGTATCACCAAATCGAAGTGATAGAATATTATTCTGGTAAAAGGGGATAACAAAAAAGGCCTGAAGTTTTCTTCAGGCCTTTTTTATGAATTAGCTTATTTCTTATTCTGTTTCAGTAATGGTGTCTTCCACCTCATCTACTTGTATTTCCTGAGCAGGAGTAGTTTCTACATGTCTGTCTTCACCATGACCGCCTGTTCCGTACATCTCACCCAAGATTGGAGCAATCACCAATCCAACCAAACAAGTAAGTTTAATAAGGATGTTCATAGATGGACCGGAAGTATCTTTAAATGGATCACCAACGGTATCTCCGGTTACTGCTGCTTTGTGTGCATCAGAACCTTTGTAAGTCATTTCTCCATCGATCTCCACGCCAGCTTCGAAAGATTTTTTAGCATTATCCCAGGCACCACCAGCGTTGTTCTGGAAGATTGCCCAAAGTACACCTGATACGGCTACACCTGCCATGTAAGATCCTAATGCTTCAGGACCCATCGCAAAACCGATGATGATAGGGAAGAGGATAGTAATAGCTCCAGGCAACATCATTTCTCTGATGGCTGCTTTAGTAGAAATTTCTACACACTTACCATATTCAGGTTTTCCGGTTCCTTCCATAATTCCAGGAATTTCCTTGAACTGTCTTCTTACCTCTTTCACCATTTCCATGGCTGCCTTACCTACTGACTGCATGGCTAGTGCCGAGAAGATGACCGGTACCATACCACCTATGAAAAGAGCGGCCAATACATCGGCTTTAAAGATGTTAATTCCATCGATGCCTGTGAAGGTTACATAGGCAGCAAAAAGGGCAAGAGCAGTCAGGGCAGCAGATGCAATGGCAAATCCTTTACCAATAGCAGCTGTAGTGTTACCCACTGAATCCAGGATATCGGTTTTAGTTCTTACTTCTTCAGGAAGTTCACTCATTTCAGCAATACCTCCAGCGTTATCAGCGATAGGACCGAAAGCATCAATTGCCAACTGCATAGCAGTTGTAGCCATCATAGCCGAGGCTGCAATACCTACTCCGTAGAATCCTGCCAGTTCGTAAGCACCCCAAATAGCACCAGCGAAAAGGATAATTGGACCGAAAGTAGATTTCATACCTGTTGCCAGACCAGCGATAATGTTGGTGGCAGCACCGGTAGAAGAGTTTTGAATGATTGACATCACAGGCTTCTTACCAAGTCCGGTGTAGAATTCAGTCATGTAAGAGATAAGACCTCCTACAACCAAACCAACAACCACAGCACCAAATACTCTGACAGAAGTGATTTCTACCAAGCCTTCTCCAAATAGAGACATTTGCATGGTGCCTGGAAGAAGCATGTCAATGATGAACCAACAAGCAATGGCTGTCAGAAGAATTGAACCCCAGTTTCCTTTATTTAAAGCTGCTTGAACTTCAGCTTCTTTTGCATTTTCATTTGAAATCTTGATGACCATAGTACCCAGGATTGAGAACACAATTCCCAGACCGGCAATCACCAATGGTAGTAGGATAGGACCAATTCCATTGAAACCATATTCAGTGATGTCTCCACCCATGTCTCTGATTACATAGTTACCCAGTACCATTGAAGCCAATACAGTAGCCACATATGAACCGAAAAGGTCAGCGCCCATACCGGCCACGTCACCTACGTTATCACCTACGTTATCAGCGATAGTAGCAGGGTTTCTCGGATCATCTTCTGGAATACCAGCTTCTACCTTACCTACAAGGTCAGCGCCTACATCGGCTGCTTTGGTGTAAATACCACCACCAACTCTTGCAAAAAGGGCAATTGACTCAGCACCTAATGAGAAACCAGCAAGGGCTTCCAGTACTACAGTCATGTCTTGAGTGCTTGTCCACTCGCCACCCATAAAGAATTGGAAAAGCAGGATGAACAATACGCTCAGCCCGAAAACGGCCAAACCTGCAACACCAAGGCCCATTACGGTACCTCCGGTGAATGAAACTTTTAATGCTTTAGCCAGACTGGTTCTTGCAGCCTGAGTGGTTCTTACGTTGGCAGCGGTAGCGATACGCATACCAATGTTACCAGCCCATCCTGAGAAGAATGCTCCAATAACGAAAGCAACAACGATTAACCAGTGTGTAGTGTCAACTACTTGTGAGATGATACCCAGTAGAACACCAGCGATAACTACGAAAATGGCCAATACTCTGTATTCAGCACTTAAAAAAGCAAGAGCTCCTTCTCTGATGTGTTGAGCAAGATCTTGCATTTTCTGATCACCGGCATCTTGATTGTTAACCCATTTCGCTTTGACGATCATTACTAACAATCCGATCAAACCCAAGACGGGTACTGCATAAATTAGATAAGACATAATTAGGTCCTTAGTTTTTAAGACGTGCAAAGATAAAAGATGAACCTAGAAAATGAAAAACAACCTGTATTTATATACAGGCTGTTGATGGTCGGTTTAATTGTCTGAAATAAAGGTATTTAGGTTCTGATATTGGCTCTGGAGCACCTTGCTTTATCTGATATTGGTCAGGCCGAGCGCAGTGGCTCCTAATATTTCAAAGGATTCCTTCTCCTGTATGTATATGATAAGGCTACTGTTTGACTGTGATTTTAATGAAGAGAGTGATAGTCTGATACTTGCAGCAGACTGGGCAGACTCAGTCCTGAAAGTTCTGACCACGTTGTCATGCTTTAACAATCGTCCTCTGTTTTCTCCACGAGTGACCTGATCTGATAAGTCTCTTTCTACCAGTGCAAAATTGATCAGGAAATTCTTGCCACTAAGACTAGAGTTATAGGTGAAGCTTATCTCTTCATTCTCGACAGTGGCTTTCGTAATTTCAAGACTTGCCTTGGAATTTTGTTTCAATGCTTTTCTAATAACAGATTCAGCCTGCGACTTTCTTGAGCCAACGAATTCTGTCCGACCATTAACAATCATTTGTGGGGTGTATACACCAGCCGCTCCTTGCTTGTCGGCATAGGTATATTGTCTTTCACTGTAGGCTTTGGCACTATAGGGGTCTTTCCACCCTAAGCGATTCCAGTAATCGACATGAAACGAAAGTCCATAGATAGGCTGCCCATTGCTTTGGGCTTCATCAATAATTTCACTGAGTACCTCATCAGCCGGGGGACAACTTGAGCAACCCTGGGACGTGAAAAGCTCGATAACGGCAACTGACTCACTTTGGATAGTACTGCGAGTTGTTACAGCCTCAGTATAAAGATTGAGTGTTAATACTGAACCCAGAGATACAATAAGAATGACTAAGTACTTCATGCCTATACCAACGAAAGGGTGAGAGGCATGATGTCTTACCGCGTCTTTGGTATGACAATTTCAGAATATCTAGGGCTTCAAGCCGCCTACTCCGCCATCAACTCCAATCACTTGTCCCGTAACCCAACTGCTTTTGGTGTCGAGTAAAAAAGCTGCCATCTGGGCCAGGTCTTCTGGTTTTCCATATCTGCCGATGGGGTGTCTCTTGTTGGAAGCATCTTTTCTGTCATCAGTGCCCAAAAGCTTTTCAGCCAATGGTGTGTCAGTCAATGAAGGAGCTAAGATATTTACCCTGATGCCGTGCATACTCCATTCTGCTGCAAGAGATTTGCCCAGTCCTTCTACCGCTGCTTTAGCTGAAGCAATAGAAGAATGGAAGTTCATTCCCAATTTAGAGGCTACGGTGCTGAATAGTACCACGGAGCCATCTTCGGATTTTTTCAGGCTTTTGAATGAGGCCTGAAGTACTTTGATTGCTCCAAGTACATTGACTTCCCAGTCATATTTAAAATCATCAGCGCTCAGTCTATTGAATGGTTTTAGGTTAATGGTACCGGGACAATAGACCAAACCATCTAACTGTTCCGGAATGAAGGAGAAGTCAGGGTTTTCTTCAGTCACATCAAGCTGATGATGAGTTATTCCAGCTATCTGTGGATTGGTTCTTGAAGCTGAAATTACCTGATGCCCTGATTGTACCAGCTGTTCTGCTAATTTTTTACCGATGCCTGAACTGGCACCTACTACAAGAACTGTTTTACTCATGTCTATTTTTTAGTATTGATATAACCCAGAAACTCTCTTCGGGTAGCTTCTTCTTTAAACTTTCCATGAAATTGAGCAGTAACGGTGCTGCTGTTCACATCTTTGACCCCCCTGGAGGACACACATAGATGTTCTGCATCAATGACAACAGCCACATCTTCGGTGCCGAGTATCTCCTTCATCTCATTAGCGATTTGAACGGTGAGTCTTTCCTGAACCTGAGGCCTTTTGGCATAGTATTCTACAATTCGGTTGATTTTACTCAAACCAATCACCTGGCCATTAGATATGTATGCAACGTGCGCTTTCCCGATAATCGGTACAAAATGGTGCTCGCAGTTAGAGTAAAAGGTAATGTCCTTCTCTACCAGCATTTCATTGTACTTGTACTTGTTATCGAAGAGAGCGATTTTGGGCTTATTGGCTGGATTCAGACCACTGAAGATTTCCTTGATATACATTTTAGCCACTCTACGGGGAGTGCCGGACAGGCTATCGTCATTAAGGTCAAGGCCCATGATTTCCATAATCTCCCTGAACTTGTCTTCAATGAGTTCCATTTTCAACTCATCATCCATAGCGAAAGCGTCTTCTTTCAACGGTGTATCATATGAAGTACCGATGTGCTCATCGCCAATTTCTTCAATGGTTATACCATTAGGCCGGGTATTCAACAAAGTTTCGTTCTGTCTCATATAATGTCACTTTCAGATCGAGATTGGAGTCGATCTTGTCTCTTAAAATGTTGTAAATCACCACCGCAATATTTTCTGCAGTAGGGTTTAGGTTTTTAAATTCCTCAACATCAAGGTTGAGGTTCCTATGGTCGAATTTGCTGGTAACATGTTCCTTAATAATGTCACTGAGCAATTTCATGTCATAGACGTAGCCGGTTTCAGGATCTGGTTCTCCAGTTAGTTTAACCACCAGCTCATAATTATGTCCATGGTAATATTCATTGTTGCACTTACCGAAAATCTCCTGATTCTTTTCTTTAGACCATCCGGGATTATGCAACCTATGAGCAGCATTGAAGTGCTCTTTTCTATAAACCGCTACTTTCATTAATGATTTTTAAGTCTGAGTAAGAAGTTTGCTTACTACTTTTTCTTTCAGTTTACCCAACATTAGGTTGTTCAATTTTGTTCAGGCATTGGTGAAAATAAATTCAACAAAAGTTTAAAGGGGAGTAAATTGAATACATCCGATGTCCTGGTAATCGGTTCCGGGTTGGGCGCACTAAGCTCGGCTGTCTTACTTTCAAATAAAGGATTGAAAGTTCGGGTTGTCGAACAAAACTGGCAGCCGGGAGGCTGTACGTCTTCTTATTGGAGGAAAGGTTATGTCTTTGAGGCAGGAGCTACCACATTGGTGGGACTTGGTGAAGGTATGCCTTTACAATCTATACTTGACCAGACAGGTATAAGTTTAGCTGCACGCAAGCTGGACTTACCCATGCAGGTTCATCTGAAAAATGGGTTGACATTAAGCCGATTTGAAAATAGAGAGGAGTGGATTGCTGAAGCAGAAAGAGGCTTCGGAAAAAAGGGGCAAAGAGCGTTTTGGCAGAAATGTTTTGAGGTGAGTGATTTTGTTTGGAAGAACTCTCTGAAGCAACTGTCATTCCCCCCAACTCAATTGAAAGATCTTTTAACAACTGTAGGAAGTTTGTCGTTTGATCAGCTTAAGAATTTTCCAAATGCTTTTCTTACAGTTGAAGATGTGCTCAGGAAGTATGGATTGAATGAAGATGAAACTTTCACTGAGTTTGTTGATGAACAATTGCTGATAACCGCACAGAATCATAGGAGCGAAGTCAACTTTCTTTTTGGTGCAGCTGCGCTTTGCTATACTAACCTTCCCAATTACTATATAGATGGTGGGTTGCTGAACCTGGCTAAGGCTTTTACGGATTATATAGAAGCAAATGGTGGTGAAGTTATATACAGGGAGAAGGTAGAAAGTATAAATCAAGATAAAGGTGCATATCGGGTAAGAACGTCCAAACGAGAATATCAGGCCGAGTTCCTGGTCTCAGGTATACCTATTAATAATACCCTGGAGCTATTTGATCACCCCAGAGTCCAAAAGCTCAAGTCAAAACTGCTCAATTCAGAAAAGCTCAATAGTGCTTTTCAGATGGGGGTTGGTTTTGAGCGGCACAGGAAGTTCGAATCCATACATCATCAGATACATCTTGAAACTCCATTACCGGAAACCAATTCTGCATCCATATTTATCAGCCTGAACCATCCAGAAGATCTATCAAGAACCGATGAGCCCGGACATGCGGTCATGTCAATCAGTACACACCTGCCTGATCCTGGCTCTAACATAGTCGACAGCGGTTTGATGGAGAAGGCAATTATCGATGAATTAGTCAGAAGGGATTTTGTGCGGGAAGATCATATCAGGTTTATTCATTCCTCCTCTCCCAAATCATGGATGAAGTGGACTGCAAGGAAATGGGGCTTTGTAGGAGGTTACCCGCAATTCAGGAAAATCAAGCCCTGGCAAATGCTCGATGCTCGGTTGGATGGACATAAAGCCTATCAGGTGGGGGACACGGTATATCCTGGTCAGGGAATACCAGGAGTTACCCTTTCAGGGTTGATCGCAGTAGAAAAGTTGTGTAAAGACTGGCGAATTTGAGCTTTCAGACTCAATTCTGACATCAAAAAATCGAATTGTGACAATTCGTGACATTCGTTTACCCCTCCATGACAAACCCGCCTGAACTTCCTCGTTCATTTGAATAAGAAATCGCTGAGAGGTCAAAACCAGCGAGGACTTATGAAGAAAAATCAAAACTCAAAAAAAGCAACAAGATGAAAACTCAAATCTCAAAATTAATGGCAGCCATCCTTTTGATGGTTTGCGGAATGACAGCTCAGGCTAACGGTAATGAAAGGGAAATTTCGTTGAAAACCGAAAACTCAAAAACAGTAGTGCTCGAAATGAAGCACATCAAATCTGGTACCGATATCAGCATCTGGAATGAGGAAGGTAAGCTACTGTATCAGGACGAAGTTCGTGGCAATAGTTATGCAAGACTCTTCAATTTGAATCAATTAGAAAAGGGTGAGTTAACGCTGGAAATTGAAAATGAAGAGAGCCTTGAAGTAATGCAGATCAATGTATCTGAGGAGGCTGCTGTTCTGAAAAAGAATGATCAGCAAGTTTATGCCAAGCCTGTAGTAAAATTGGCTGGAGATCAATTGAAAGTGTACTTCGGTGAGGGTCACAAATGTGCTGAGATGAAAATCACAGATCAGTTCAGTGACACAGTTTTCGAAGAGAACATCTCAAAAGATGAGCAAGGGTTGAAGAGATACGATGTGTCTAAACTATCCGAGGGTAAATATAATATTCAGTTTACTGCAGACGGCAGAAGCTTTTATCATACAATCATTATTAAGTAATAAGTGCAATCTTACTTAATTGGAGAAATGGCCCCGGCTCGAAAGAGTCGGGGTTTTTTTGTGGCTGACGTTTTCAGGGACTAAAAAGTTGCACTGTGTTGATCATGGGACACTTGTGTACGTTTTTGTACAATCTATAATGTTAATGGCTGTTAATGAAATACATAACTAACAGATATTCAGTTGTTTAATATTTATGGCATACCAATTGGCTATTGTATGGCACGAATGCTTTGGTCGGCATTCAAAAAAAGACTGCAAAGGCAGTATTACTCAAAATATAAACAACAAAAGGTCATGAACTCAATAGTATTAAACAACTGGAATACCATCAGAAGACGTCTCATTCTGGCGCTCGGAATAATGGTCGCAATTGGAACAACGGTTTTCGCCAATGATATAGATGAGGCGAAATTAACAAAGGAAGAAGCGCACGAACTGGTGGGCTTAATTAAAGAAGAACTTAGTGTGGAAGCTTATTGTCCTGAGTTAGTCTTCAATGAAGAAGGCTTGATGGAAGAAGTAGAACCATTGTCTATCATTAAAATTTATGATGCCAATGATGTGCTGCTGTTGGAAGCTCCAATTACCAAACTTCGCCAGTACAAGAACAAGCATTTGAGAAAACTTCTGAATGCAAGTGATTATCTCACTGAGTATGGTAACACAAAATATTACAGACTAGACATTTGATTATAGGTCAAAAATGGAGGAAAAAGGGGTAGCTAATGGCTGCCCTTTTTTATTATAGAAAAAGCACCCACTTGCCGGCAGGTGCTTTCGTGTTTGGTTGAAAGTAAAAAAAGCGAAACCTAAACAGATTTCGCTTTTGTTCTGAGCGTTTTGAGCACTTCAGATGTTTAGGTTATTCAATGATAAATAACTTTTCTGAAGCTCACAATATGATCGAATTTGCCTGAACTTATTATGGAGTCGTTTTAACTGTCTGTTTCTGAACTTTGGTTGTGAACGACAAAAAATAGTATGTACAAATTCTAAATTTTTTTAGCAGTGCTCTTCAAAGACATCTGCCAGGTGGTTACCGATAACCTCGGCAGATCTACCTTCAATGTGATGTCTTTCTACAAAGTGTACAAGCTCCCCATTCTTGAAGAGGGCAACAGAAGGAGAAGAAGGAGGGTATGGCATATGATACTCTCTTACTTTAGCAGTGGCTTCAATATCTCCTCCTGCAAAAACAGTCATAAGGTTATCAGGACCCTTATCAGCCAGTTTCAGGGCCATCTTAACTCCAGGTCTTGCCGTGCCAGCTGCACAACCACATACTGAGTTGATTACTATCAGTGACGTACCTTTATGATCTTTCAGGTGTTCATCTACAGCTTCTGCTGTTTTCAGTTCTGTGAAACCTGCATCAGTGAGTTCCTGTCTGAATGGAACAAGTAAATGCTCTGGATACATATTTTCTAAGTTTATGTTTTAAGTTCTAATGTTTTTGATTCAGTTAAAGTATCAAGTCTTCACCAGGCCTACTTAAAAGTTTAACCAGGAATGAATCTTACATGAAGCCTAATTCCAGTTTGGCTTCTTCAGACATCATTTCCATAGAGAAAGGTGGGTCGAAAGTCAATTCCAGCTCCACCTCATTAACTCCTTCGATTCCTTTTACCTTTTCCTTTACCTCATCGGGTAATACTTCGGCAGCAGGGCAAGAAGGAGAGGTTAAAGTCATCAGTATATAGACATTGTTAACAGGGTACACATTGATCTCATAGATCAAACCCAACTCATAAACATCTACAGGAATTTCAGGATCGTAGACAGTCTTTATTGCTGCAACAACCTCATCTCTTAATCCTTCTTTTACGGTTTCTGACATCTTGTTAATTCTTAATTGCCAATTTTAATTATTCTCTGCCTTTGCTGAGAAGGCAAGTCCGTAGATTTTCATCTGCTTGATCATAGCGCCAAGGCCATTAGACCTTTGGGTGCCAATAAACCTGTTGAGTCCTACTTTATCGATAAAGTAGAGATCTGAATCTATAATTTCCTGAGGGCTTCTGCCTGAAAATATACGGACCAAGATACTGACAAGGCCTTTAGTTATGGCTGTGTTACTGTCAGCTTTAAATTGAATCTTATCTCCCTTGAGTTCTGCATCCAGCCAAACTTTCGATTGGCACCCTTTGACTATGTTGTCTTCTGTCTTCCTGGACTCGTCCAATGGATCAAGCTGATCTCCCAGCTCCATAACATAGCCAATAGTCATTTCCATGTCTCCATCTAACATAGAGAACTCTTCGATTATCTCGTCCTGAACTTCCTGAATGGTCTGGCTCATGGTTTGAACTTCTTTATAACATCCTTTAATGCTGCAATAAATGTATCTATTTCAGCTTTGGTGTTGTAAACAGAGAACGAGGCTCTTATTGTTCCTTCTATGCAGAATCTGTCCATTAATGGTTGCGTGCAATGGTGTCCTGTTCTCACAGCTACTCCTTTAGCATCCATCCACATACCTAAATCGAAGTGATGAATGTCTTCAACCGTAAATGAAACCACACTTACTTTCTCTTGTGCTTCGCCCACTATTTTGAGTCCCTCTATTTCCTTGAGTGCTTTGGTAGCATAGGAGAGAAGCTCTGCTTCATGGGCTGCAATATTTTCTTTACCCAGTTCATTGATAAAGTCGATGGCAGCCTTAAAAGCTACAACATCTGCAATGTTTGGAGTACCTGCTTCAAACTTGTAAGGTATATCATTGAAACTGGTGCCATCAAAAGATACTTCCTTAATCATTTCACCACCTCCCTGATAGGGGGGCATTTTTTCAAGAAGATCTCTTTTCCCATATAGTATTCCGACTCCGGTCGGGCCATACATTTTATGGGCAGATAAGGCATAAAAATCTGCATTGAGTGCCTGAACATCAATAATCAGATGTGACGATGCCTGCGCTCCGTCAATTAGCACTTTAGCACCTGCGGCATGCGCCATTTCAATGATCTCCCTTACCGGATTGATAGTTCCCAGTGAATTAGATGCATGATTAACGGCTACCATTTTAGTTTGATCAGAGAGCAGGTTGCTAAAGGCTGGGATATCAAGATCGCCATTTTCCAGTACAGGAATGGCTTTCACCTTCGCGCCTTTTTCTTCTGCGATCAACTGCCAGGGAACTATGTTAGAATGGTGTTCCAGTCCCGATACAATGATTTCGTCTCCTTCATTAAGGAATTTTCTACCCCATGAAGAAGCCACCAGGTTGATCGACTCTGTAGTGCCTTTGGTGAAGATAATTTCCTCTGCTTCATTGGCATTAATAAAAGCCTGAACGGCTTTACGGGTATCTTCAAATGCAGTGGTTGACCTTTCGGCCAAAGTATGAATACCTCTGTGGATGTTGGCATTGTCAGCTTCATAGTGATGCTTCAATGCATTGATTACACTGAGGGGTTTTTGATTGGTAGCTGCATTATCGAAGTAAACCAGAGGCTTCCCATTCACCTGTTGATGAAGTATAGGAAACTGCGCTCTGATTGCTTCAATATCTATTGAGTTTGATACTACTGAAGTATCTGACATATTACTTTTCTAATCTGGCGGTGATGATGGCCTCAACATAGGCCTGAACAGGCTCCAGTTCGAGGTTTTCTATGACATCGCTGGCGAAGGCATGCAAGAGCATGGCCATAGCGCTGTCTTTTTTAATTCCGCGAGCCATTAGGTAGAATAAAGCATCTTTGTCTAATTGCCCGGTAGTACAACCGTGAGAACACTTCACGTCATCGGCCCATATTTCGAGCTGAGGTTTGGTGTTAACGGTGGCATTGTCAGTTAATAGAATATTCTTGTTCGACTGGAACGCATTGGTTTTTTGTGCATCCTGTCTCACAAATATTTTTCCATTGAATACGCCTCTTGATTGATCATCCATAATGCCTTTATACAATTCATTGGAATAGGCATTGGGCTTGGTATGGTCTACTGTAGTGTGATTATCCACATGGGTTTTTCCATTAAGCAGATAGAGTCCGTTCATGTAGGCTTCACATCCTTCGGCTTCCAGTTTGATATCGAGGTTGTTTCTAACCATTGCTCCATCTAATGCAACTGTATTAGCTGTGAACTTGCTGTCCTTACCCTGAGTCACATGCACATTAGAGATGTGGTAGGAGGTAGGTGTATCGTTTTCAATTTTATAATACTTGGCATTGGCTCCGGCAGCCACACTGATCTCATTCACCACATTACTAAAACCAGGCTCGGCCTGAAGTGTATCTACTTTTTCTAGAATAGTGACTTGTGCATTTTGCCCGATATCTATCAGGTTTTTTGTATGCACATCACTCGACCTGGTATTGATACACTGAATGTATATCGGCTTTTGAATAACTGCGTTGGCCTTTACTTCTATCACAGCTCCTTCACTGGCAAGGACTGAGTTCATGGCTACGAAAGCATCTTCTGTACTCTTAGAAAGCTTATCAAAATGTTTTTCGGCCAGGTCATTGCCCTGCTCAATTGCCTCAGAAAGTGTAGAGAATGAAACACCGTCTTCTTTGATCTCATCTGAGAATTCGGCAACGAATTTCCCATTGATGAAGGTCAGAAAATAGGCATCCAAACCACTGATTCTTAACTGAGCTACTTGCTCTTGTGTTGGCATATTGCCTTCAGCTTCTAAAGCAAAGTTTATATGTTTTTCCAGAGCCTTGGTCAGGTTGGTGAACTTATATTCTTCGGCTTTAGGGTGAGGAAGACCATTCTCTCTCAGGTGATTCAGGGCTTTCTGCCTTACATCTGCAATAGCTGCATTGCTTGTAAGTTGCTGCTTAGAAGCTTCGAACCTTTCAGAGAGTTGATCGATGATCGATTGTCCTGCGAATTTCTTCATATTAAACCGCTGCTTCTGCTTCTTCCTTAATCCAGTCGTATCCTTTTTCTTCAAGTTCCAGGGCTAATTCCTTGGTTCCTGATTTTACGATACGGCCTTTGTAGAGTACATGTACATAATCTGGAACGATATACTCCAGAAGTCTTTGATAGTGAGTAACTACTATGGTAGCGTTATCTTTAGATTTTAAGGCATTCACTCCATTAGAGACAATTCTTAATGCATCAATGTCGAGGCCCGAATCTGTTTCATCTAGGATAGAGAGTTTTGGCTCGAGCATTGCCATCTGAAAAATCTCATTTCTTTTCTTTTCACCACCTGAGAAGCCTTCATTAAGCGATCTGCTCAATAGAGACTGGTCAATATCTACCAGTTTCATCTTTTCTTTCATCAGTTTTAAGAAAGAAACGGCATCCAATGGCTTTTCACCTTTGTGTTCTCTCACCTGATTGATGGCGGTTTTCATGAAGTTAGTAGTACTAACCCCAGGGATTTCTACCGGGTATTGGAATGCGAGAAAAACGCCTTCTCTTGCTCTTTCGTCAGCATCAAGTTCTAAGAGGTCTTTTCCATCAAAGGTTACTTCTCCTCCGGTCACCTCATAGTCTTCTCTTCCTGCTAACACGGAGGCCAAAGTACTTTTACCTGAACCATTAGGGCCCATGATGGCATGTACTTCACCTGCTTTCACCTCAAGGTTAATTCCTCTAAGGATTTCCTTATCCTCAATTCTCGCTTGTAAATTCTTTATTGATAACATTACTGTCTTATTCTCTTGTCAATTTAAACTTTGGGAGCTGGATTTAGCCGACTGATCCTTCCAGGGTCAGGGCCAACAATTTCTGCGCTTCTACCGCAAACTCCATTGGTAATTTATTCAGCACCTCCTTGGCATAGCCATTAACGATCAGGGCTACGGCAGACTCTTCATCAATACCTCTTTGTTGGCAATAGAAAATCTGATCTTCACCAATTTTGGATGTTGTAGCCTCATGTTCTACCTGCGCAGAACTATTGTCTATGTCTATGTAAGGGAAGGTGTGCGCACCGCACTGATCACCCATCAACAGTGAATCACACTGAGAGAAGTTTCTGGCGTTGGTGGCTCTTTTCATTACCTGAACCTGACCACGGTAGCTGTTTTGAGAATGGCCTGCAGAGATACCTTTAGATACGATTCTGGATTTGGTGTTTTTACCAATGTGAATCATTTTGGTACCAGTGTCAGCTTGCTGATAGTTATTGGTTACTGCCACAGAGTAGAACTCTCCCTGTGAATTATCTCCTTTTAAGATACATGAAGGATATTTCCAGGTAACAGCTGAGCCTGTTTCAACCTGTGTCCATGAGATTTTAGAATTATCTCCTTCGCAAATACCTCTTTTTGTAACGAAGTTGTAAATACCTCCTTTACCATTCTTATCTCCCGGGTACCAGTTTTGAACGGTTGAATATTTTACTTCTGCATCTTTGGCGGCTTTGATTTCTACCACTGCGGCATGCAATTGGTTTTCATCTCTCATAGGAGCAGTACAACCTTCAAGGTAGCTTACGTAAGAGCCCTCTTCTGCAACAATCAAAGTTCTCTCGAACTGGCCGGTATTGGCAGCATTGATACGGAAGTAGGTTGAAAGCTCCATTGGACATCTGACACCTTTTGGAATGTAGCAGAAAGAACCGTCTGAAAATACAGCTGAGTTAAGGGCTGCAAAGTAGTTATCTCCCTGAGGAACAACTGAACCGAGATGTTTTTTAATCAGTTCAGGATGCTCCTGAACAGCTTCTGAAAAAGAGCAGAAAATAATACCTAACTCAGACAGAGTTTCTTTAAAGGTAGTAGCTACTGAAACAGAGTCAATTACAGCATCGACTGCCACGCCCGTTAATCTCTTTTGCTCGGTTAGAGATATACCTAACCTTTCGAAGGTAGCCAGTAATTCCGGATCTACTTCATCAAGCGATTTAGGCTTCTTTTTCTGCTTAGGAGCAGAGTAGTATTTGATGTCCTGATAGTCCACCGGAGGGTACTTGACATTGGGCCAGGTAGGCTCCTCCATTTTCTGCCAAAGTCTGAATGCCTTCAGTCGCCATTCAAGCAGCCATTGAGGCTCTTCTTTCTTGGCAGAAATAAAGTGAATAATATCTTCATTCAATCCTTTGGGAGCCTCATCAGCCTCAAGGTCTACGGTCCATCCGAACTCGTACTCTTTGGAGGTAAACTCTTCCAGGATTTGGTTATCGTCACTCATACAATCTTATTTAGACTGGTTATAAACACAAAGTTACAACCTATTGAGCGAAGTAATGGTTTCCCTTTAAAGAAATTTGCCAATACTTTATAGATGTGCTCAATAGCTGACTAATTCTAATCACTTAACTCAATACTACGGCTGAGTGTTTCTTCGAGAATGACAAAGGTTTCTGTGCGCTCTATACCATCTACTTTCTGAATCTTGTCATGAAGAATGTCTTTCAGATGGTCAGTGCTTTTAGCATATATTCTTACGAACATACTGTAGTTACCGGTAGTGTAATGGATAGAGGTTATCTCTTTAATCTTTTTCAGTTGATTGGCTACCTTATCGTAAAGTGAACTCTTGGAGAGAAAGACCCCGAGAAAACTGCTGACAGTATAACCCAGCTTGTTCAGGTTCAGGTCTAGTGAGGCTCCTTTGACAATCCCCATTTTTTCAAGCTTACTCATTCGAACATGAACAGTGCCACTTGAAACAAAGGCCGCTTTGGCAATTTCAGTGTAAGGCTTTTTCGCATTGTGCTGTAAAAGTGAAAGGATTTTCAGGTCTACATTGTCGATTTCGTAATGATCGGGCATATTTGGAGCTTCTGATTATTGAATCGTCAAATATATAATCTATTAATTAATTAATCTGTAAATATTAAAGCTAATTGTTATTGATATTTTAATGATTGGGTTGTTTGATATACATTTGAAACATATTCAAACGGAATAGTAGTAACAACATACTGTAGGGTGACGAAACAGGCAGCCGTGCCCTCCTTTCTCGGGGGTGGAGGTTCTTAGATAAAGCCATTCGGCCTAATTACTCCGTGGAGGTTCGAATCCTTCTCCTACAGCTTTCTAAATACCAGATGTTAAACAGAAGTATGTTAGAACTAAGAAATGAGATGCTTGATTGAAGGCTTTGAGTCTAGAAGTTCTGCGTGTAGCAGACAGGCATCTTTACACTGTAGGGTGACGAAACAGGCAGCCGTGCCCTCCTTTCTCGGGGGTGGAGATCTTAGATAAAGCCATTCGGCCTAATTGCTCCGTGGAGGTTCGAATCCTTCTCCTACAGCATTAATAAATTAGAGAATTCTCCAGATTCGAACGGTTCGAAATCGTAGCGAAGCGGAGATTCACGAGGGGAAGAGCGCGTGCCAGTGCGTACGAGTAATCCTTCTCCTACAGCCATTTGGAACTCCGATTCCAAAAGGAAAACTTCATACAATTAAGGTTAGTAGTATATTCTATAAAGTTTTGTTTGAAATTGACTAGAAAGCCCTCCATTCGGGGGGGCTTCTTTTTTGCCATAGAAATTATTCCCGTTTTCCAATTCGCAGGAAAAGCTAACTTAGCATCATGCAGAAACTTCAAGCTTCATTTTTAGCAGTTACACTTTTTTCAATTTTTGTTTTAACGGGCTGCGGTGGTCAGGAAGAAAAGACCCAAATGGTCAAGCTCTCAGGTAAACTGGTGAATTGGGGTAATGCTTCGGAAATCATTAATGCACAGAGTCTTGAAGCAGATTTTGGATTAGGTAATGATGTGCTCATTGAAACCAATGCTCAGAATGAGTTTGAACTTTCCTTTCAATTGGAAGAACCCACTTATTACTCTCTTGGCAGGAATAAACTCTACCTTAGTCCTGGCGATGAACTCTACATGGAGGTAGACTACAAAGATCCTGAAGCAGGAGTGTTTGAGGGTAGTCATGCCAATTTACAGAGCTATTTAGGAGGAGTAGCATTTCCGAAGAGTGGGTCTTATTTGAGAGGTGGCTCCCAGTTAAAGAGCTCTGATATCAGCGAAACTGTAGCGCTGGCAGCCAGCAAAACAGAGGAGAGACGAGCCAAGCTGGAAAGTCTGGAAAATGCACCTGCTGAATTCATGAAACTTGAGTCTATGCGGCTGAAACTAGATCAATTGAATACCATTCTGTCTATGCCGGTTTATGGTTCTTTTAAAGACTACTGGGCTTATACTGAGGAAAAGAAAGTTGAAGTACTGGCGGCTGCAAAAGATGAACTCAATCAACTGAGCGGTGGACTCATGCAAGACGAATACATGAAGCATCCAAACTTCAGAGATATGCTTCATGATCTGGTGAATGCTGAATTGAAGAAGGCGGGTATTTTCTCCAGTCTTAATTTTACCCCATTCATGAGCGAATATGATGAAATGGGAGCCTTTGTCACTCAGTTGGAATTGAATGGCCTGACTGATGATATGCAAGCCCTGGCAGATGAGTTCCTTGCCGCAGATCATGCACAGGCTTATAAAACTATGGTTAATCAAAAGTTAGATGAGTACAAGGCCCTGTTGCCCGGTCAGCCGGCTTTCGATGTTCTGTTTGAAACTGCACTGGGAGCGGAGAAGCCCCTTTCTGAATTTAAGGGACAATTGATCTATGTAGATCTTTGGGCTACCTGGTGCGGACCATGTATTGCTGAACTTCCCGCTTTTGAGAAACTGAAAGAAGACTACAAAGACAAGCCTATACATTTTGTGCCGGTATCAATAGATACAGACCTGGATGCCTGGCAACGATATCTCGAGAAGAACGATTTGCCAAAGGACCACGAATATGTAATCAATCGATTAGATCTCTCTGATTACAAAGTAATTACCATTCCGAGGTACCTGCTCATTGATCGGGATTTCAAGATAATTTCTGTTTTTGCACCGGTTCCTTCCAACCCTGAGACCAGAGCATTGATTGATCAATATTTGGCTCAGGGAGCAGAATAACCAATAATTCCCTTTAGCTGAAATCGTTTGCCATTGCATTTCTCTTATATTTGGCTTTAGCCAAAATCTAAGACCAATGAGTGAACGCATTTGGGTAAAAAAGTATCCTGAAGGAATCCCTGCTGAAATTTCTGATAACAGACCTGCAAATCTGATTAAGCTTTTCGAAGACTGCTTTAAGAAATATGGTAGTCGAGAAGCCTTTGAAAATATGGGTAAGGTAATTACCTACCATGAGGTAGATCAGATGTCTGACTTCTTCGCGGCCTATTTACAGAACAAGATAGGAATGAAGAAGGGGGATCGTATTGCTATCCAGATGCCCAATTGTTTGCAATATCCCGTTGTTATGTTCGGTGCACTCAAGGCAGGCTGTATTGTAGTCAATACCAATCCATTGTATACACACCGTGAAATGGAGCATCAGTATGAAGATGCTGAGGTAAAGGCCGTGGTTATCGTAGCGAACTTTGCCCATAGCCTGGAAGAGGCCATGAAGAAGGTAAAGGTTCAGCATGTGATTGTTACGGAGCTGGGAGATATGCTGGGAGGCTTCAAAGGTACATTGGTCAACTTTGTGGTAAAGCACATCAAGAAGATGGTTCCATCTTATAACATTCCCGGTGCTGTCAAATTTAAGACTGTCATGAAGGAAGGTGCCCGAATGAAGTACACGAAAGTGGATATGGATGGAGAGGATACTGCCTTTCTTCAGTATACCGGAGGTACTACAGGAGTATCCAAGGGGGCTACACTATCGCATAACAATGTTGTGGCACATACACTGATTACACGTGAATGGTTCAGGCCTTTGCTTAAACCTGATCAGGTTGATATCATGATCACTGCCATTCCTTTGTATCATATTTTCGCGTTGAATGTGAATTGCACCCTGATGATGTACACCGGAGCTAAAAACGTGTTGATTACCAACCCACGTGATATGCCCGGCTTTATCAAGGAGTTAAAGAAACATCCGTTCACGCTCTTCACGGGAGTAAATACACTTTTTAACGGTCTTTTGAATCAGCCCAATATTAAAGAGATAGACTGGAGTCATCTGAAAGGTGCAATTGGTGGAGGTATGGCGGTTCAGGACTTTGTGGCCCGTAAATGGAAAGAGGTAACCGGAGCTCCATTGGTAGAGGGTTATGGACTGAGTGAAACTTCACCCGTAGTGAGCTGTAATCCACTCGATGGTACGCATAAAATGGGTACCATTGGTTTGCCAGTACCTTCGACCTTATTGGCGATTTTCGATGAGGAAGGGAACGAATTGCCTCAGGGTGAGATAGGAGAGATTTGTATCAATGGACCTCAGGTAATGAGTGGCTATTGGAATAAGGATAATTCAGATGTATTCTTCCCCGGAGGCTGGTTTAGAACAGGAGATATTGGCCAGATGGATGAAGAGGGTTTCTTCAAAATCGTTGACCGAAAGAAAGATATGATCAACGTTTCCGGCTTCAATGTTTACCCTAATGAGGTAGAAAACGTGATTGCAGATCATCCAAAGGTGCTTGAAGTAGCTGTGATTGGAGTGCCCGACCCACATTCCACAGAATGTGTAAAGGCCTTTATTGTAAAGTCTGATCCCAGCCTGACGGTAGAGGAATTAGATCAGTTCTGTCATGAAGAATTAACCGGTTACAAACGTCCCAAGCATTTTGAGTTTGTCGATGAGCTACCTAAGTCTAATGTAGGTAAGATTATCCGAAGAAAGTTGAAAGAAATGGAGGAGAGTAAAGCCAATTGATTTGGCGATTCATCCTCGGAAAAATTAGATAAAGAAGGGTCTTGACATGAAGTTGAGACCCTTTTCATTAGATGTTAATTCATAGAGTGTAGCCCCATTCTGTTTCCTTCAGAGTCCATAAAAAGGGCGAAGTAACCGTTTTCTTCATCAATAAGGGTCTTAGGTAGAATCACCTGACCGCCACTTTTTTCGATTCTTTTCAATATAGGCTCCAGATTGTCTCCACCATTCAGGTGAACAAGTACACCGTTGCTGGCAGGCTCATAACCTTCTCCTTTGGTGATGACCACTGATGCGGATTGACCATCACTTGGGAATATGCCCATCTCAGTCCCTTGCATATCAATGGTTTGAATTTCTATTTCTAAAATGGATTGATAGAATTTCACAGCCCTTGCTATATCTGTAGCAGGAATTTCAACAATGGATACGAAGCTTTGCATGGTTTTGTCAGTTTGAGGTCTTGCGATGTTTTCAGTACTCTGAGGTTTACTTAAGGGATAATAAATCATACTGCCCAAGGCGAGTATAATGACTGATTCAATAAGTCGGTTTTTCATGGTTTAACGATTAATCTATTGCGAGTTAAACAGGCTTATGGATAAGGAATTGTAAAAATGCGACAAAGCTACTCTTGTGAATAAATAAGTGAAGAAAGGATCATCTGATCATCCGTCAGATAGTCCTTTGGGTTGATGCCAGTAAATGTTTTAAAGTCCTTTATAAAATGTGCCTGATCATAGTAGTCACTTTCATAGGCTATTTGAGTGAGCGTCTCATCGTCCTGGTTTAATAAGGACTTCAGGGCAGCCTGTAATCGAATGATTTTGCCCAGCTGTTTAGGACTTATGCCCACTGTTTTTAAGAAGTTACGCTCCAGGTTTCTTCTTTTGTGCATTTCATCTTTGAGAATGGAGTTGATCGCAGCTTTGCCATTGGTCTGATACAGGCTATCAATCGTGGATTTGACGATTTGATCTATTGTCGACTGTTCCGATAGCTTCGACAAGAGGAAGTTTTCAACTATGGCTATTCTTTCCTCGGTTGAAGAAGCTTCTATGATGGCTTTCTCCAGATTTGCTGCAGTATGCCTACCGAAAAGCTCTTCGAGAGGAGTATCTTGATCGGCCAATTGACGGATAGGCGTGTCAATGAAATTAGAGAAACCATAAGGGTAAAACCTGATAGCAAAGGAATTTACATAACCTGTCGGCTGTACATAATAGGGCGTTGTGATCTGACCAATGACCATTGCCCGGGGTTGAAGAGTAAACTCAGTGTCAGAAGTATACCTTTTGATATCATCACCGAGAATGAAGCACATTTCAATACACCCATCAGGAACGATTCGTTGCTTTGGGGCTTCAGAGCCATCAGGAATTTCCAGAATCCAGTGGCATTTTACTATAGAGGCTAAATCAGGGTGAGGTTTGAAGGTCTGGTAGTTCATGGATTGAATTTGATCAAAATTTCGCAACAAATTCAATCCGAGAGAAGCATCTTTATCTCATTCTATACCAGTTCCCGGAGAAGCACAATGGGCCTGATTAACAATAGGTTCTATTAGCACAGATAAAAAAAACAAGCCCGAATATCAGGCTTGCTTGATGTATGAACAGTTTTTGACGGCTTGGGCTCAAAAGGTTGTTACTTCGACAGGCCGGTGCTATTGTCTGGTACTTCAATAATTTCAACAGGCTTGGTTTCATGGTTGATGGTAGAAGGTCCGGCATTGGCTTCAGATAATTTAAACAGGATTCTGACTTGCATTCTGGCACTGACTTCTTTTCCTCGCTGCTTGGCAGGTATCCAGTTCTCGGATTCCATCAAGACGCGTAAGGCCTCTTCATCGCAACCATCGCCAATTCCTCTAACTACCTGAAGGTCCCTCAGTTCACCAGTTTTGTCTACCACAAAGCTGAGGAAAACGGCACCTTCAGTTCCCTTTGCCTTGGCTTGTTCAGGATACTTTAAATTGCTGCCCAGGTGCCTGAACCAGCCCTGTTGTCCTCCGGGGTATTCAGGCTGTTCTTCAGTGACTACAAATACCTGATCTATGCTTGTGGCATCGGGTGTTTCCTGAATGGCCACTGACATTTCCTGCCCGGGTTCAATGTAAAGTTCAGATTTATCGCAGGCTGCTATAACCAGCAATAGAAGTAGGAGTGTGGTTGATTTTTTCATAAGGTCAATATTTAACTATATAATTAATTATTAAACTAATGTATTAGTTAAAATTGACAAATAAAAATGGGAAGGCTCCGTATGAACCGTTCCCACCTCAACCAATTATGATACTTTACAGGTTTTTACTCCCACCAGTGCATATATGGGGCAAAAACCAACAAAACTTGTTAATGTGAAAATGGCAGCCACCACCAGAGCAATGGTTCCCCAAAGGCCGGTAACAGTACCGGTTACATAAAGTACTACAAGCGCAGCGACCACCAATAAGCGGATGATTCTGTCTGCTGTTCCCATGTTCTTTTTCATATTGTGCTACTTTTTTGAATGATCAATGCGATTGCGAAAATCACTGCTGCGCAGAGCAGGCAGGCAATCATAAGCCTTATGATTTTCGATTTCATGACTAAAAGTAGACAGGCTGCAGGCTAAAGTTTGTGACTCATGTCACAGGAGGCGAATTCCTTCCCGAACCAGTTCTATTTTCCCCTGATTCTCGAGTTTTTTTAATGTTCGGGAAACCACTTCTCTTGCCGTACCCAGGTCCCTTGCTATTTCCTGATGAGTAGCATTGAGATCTTTCACATCGGTCAGAGCAGTCTTGTTTCTCAGGTATTTAAGCATACGTTCTTCCAGGTTGAGAAAGAATACTTCGTTGATGGTATCCAGCAGATCTGTATAGCGCTGGTTGGAGAGTTCGTGAAATAGCTTGTTGAAATCGGCAGAATCTCTGATCAAACCATCTAACTCCTGAGAAGGAATAATTAAGGCCTTGGTAGGCTCTTCTGCAATAGCGTAAATATTACAGGGTTGTTGCGAAAGGGCATGAATAAAGGACATTACACAGCTTTCTCCGGGTTTGATGTAGTAGAGGAGCAGGTCTTTCATTTCACCTCGTGTAACTACTTTGACCAGGCCTGAAAGCAGTATAGGCACAAACTTCACGTATTGACCCTCGCGTAGAATTTCATGTCCTGCAGGCAGATCAACTACTTTTCCGATTTTAACAAGTGACTCCGCAAGCCCCTTATAAGGCAGAGGGAGTTTCGATTTAATTTCCTCAATATCAATTGGCTCCATTGATAAACATTTCCATTAGTTCAAATTGTAAACCGCCATAATTCAATGGGTCCATATTACCAGTAATGGCCAGTACCGTTTCGCTCGGTTGATGAATCAGGAAGTAGGTGATACCACCGACTGAGCCACCACTGTGGCCGTAAAAAGTCTTACCGCTGGGTCTTTCAAAGGTTCTCCAGCCCATGCCATAGTTCGTATTTTTTCCATCGGATGTTTGCTGCGAGGCCATCCATTCATCGAGGGTCGATTGTTTTAAATAACCCGCCTTCATATGTGCCTGTCCGAATTTGCAAAGGTCTTCTGTGGTGCCAATGAAGCCGCCACCTGCCCATTTATAACTGTTGTCAACATCCGGGGCCTGAACTACCTGATCATTCTGGAACTGGTAGAAACTCACTCTGTTGGCGATATCGCGGTTCGCATAGTCAGGTTCTGTATGATCCATACCCAAAGCGTCAAATACTTCGGATTGCATGTAGGATAAGAAGCTCACATCTGACAGAAAACTGGCTTCAGGTGCGGCCGCATTTTCCATAGCTACCGAAATCAGATTCCAGCCGTAGGATGAATAAGAGTACTCTGTGCCCGGAGTATTGATGAGTGGATCATCAATGAAGATAGCCAGTCCATCGATTACATCTTCATAGTAGGTGTTGCTCATGAACTCCAATCCTCGGTAGTGCCTGATCCCCGCCAGGTGACCGGCCAGCATTCTCAAGGTAATTTTGGTGCCTTTGTCTGGCCAGATAGGGACATATTGTTGAATGGGAGCATCCAGGTCTATCTTTCCTTCTTCATACAATTTGGCAAGTCCTGCAGCAGTAAGTGTTTTAGACACACTGCCAATTCTGAACATACTGGTTGAAGGGTCGACAGGCGTTTTGCTTTCCAGGTCGGTGAAGCCATAGCCTTTTGAGAAAACGAGTTGGCCTTGCTGTGAGATGGATACACTCAATCCCGGTACCTGTGTTTTTTCTACGAACTCTTTTAATTTTTCATCCGCCTGATCATTGAGTGATTGGCAGAAGACAGATGTGCTGATGAATAGGCACAGGATGGCGATGGTCCAGCTTTTTCTGATCATAGTAGTCCCTTTTTCAGTTTAAAGTCACCATAATTTAGACGATTATTTGAATTATCAGAAGCAGCAATTGTGAAATCCTTAAGTGCTTACCCAATTTATTACAACCAGATCATGAACGGGTGTGTCAGGTTAAGTATGAGATTAGAAGCCAAGCTGATTTTGATAAGAGCTGTAGTCGTATTTTTTGCTTTAAGCTTAATGACTTACTCATGTGAAGAGGAGGCGGTAGATATTACCGGTTGCTGGACAAATGCTTTTGAAGAGGGAGCGGATATCTATAAAGGCTGTAATGTTCAGGCATTTGCTGCTGCGCGCTTCAGGCAGGTCTATGAATTTGCTGCTAATGGAACAGTGAGTTACCGTGTCTTACTTCCTAATGACGGACATGCAGAGATTGAAGCGAACTGGACTTATGACAGCAAGAGGATGGAAGTCAGTATTTTCTCCAATGACACCGCAGAGCTTCTCAAAAAACTTCGGGTAGCCAAAATCGATCAAAGGACCCTCTCCCTTCAGGAGCTATAATTGCCTGATTTTTCTTAAAACCTGCCCACCGGTATTTCCTGTCATTTCACCGCCTTCGACAGTAAGCTTTCCATTAACAATTACATAGGGGATACCAGTAGGGTAGTGATGAGGGTCTTCGAAAGTACCCCCTTCATCAACAGTTTCTGGGTTAAATATGGTGATGTCTGCCTGCATACCCTCTTTGATCAATCCACGGTCAGTGAAGCCCAGGCGTTTGGCCGGAAGCGAAGTCATTTTGGCCAGTGCCAGTTCCAGAGGAATTACATTTTCATCCCTTACATAATGACCTAATACCCGCGGAAAGGTTCCGTAACTTCTGGGGTGGGGATGTCCCTGTCCCGGTTGTGCCAGACCACCATCACTGGCCACCATGGCTAATGGATGCTGCATGATTCGCTTTACATCTTCTTCGCCAATGGCATGAAAGATACATTGTGCACCCCCGTTGAGTTGCCCTTCAATAACCAGGTCAGCACCATTGCTGAAGTCGGGTTCTAATCCTTTCTCAATGGCCCAGTCTTTAAGTGTTTTCCCATTGAGATCAGGTTTCCATCTTACATTAGCGAACTGTACTACAGCCAGGTCAGCTCCACCGCGGTCATACTCAATGTTGAACATGATTTCTTCATGGATTTTCTTTCGGGTTGCCGGATCTTCAACACGTTCCTTAAATGCTTCCTGGCCTCCTGCCAGGGCCCATGTAGGAATCAATACAGACAGGCTGGTTGAACTGGCCGTGTATGGATACTGGTCCATCATTACATCAATATTCAAGGCTCTGGCAGAATCAACCATGGCCAGGGTTTGGCTACTTGCTCCCCACATGGGTTTGCCTATGGCTTTGTGGTGAGTAAGGATAATGGGGATTTGAGCTTCCTGCCCAATTTGAATAGCCTCTTTAACACCGTCCAACAGGCCAAGCCCTTCTTCTCTCAGATGAGAGGTATAGATGCCTCCAGATTGTGCCGCAACTTCTGAAAGCGCGATGACCTCATCAACTTTGGAAAAGGAGCCAGGCACATATTTTAAGCCTGTAGAAATCCCATAGGCACCATGATTCATTGCATTCTGCACGATTTCCTTCATCTGATTCAGTTCGGCTTCAGTAGGCATTCTGTTTTCCGTGCCCATTACCGCTCTTCTTACCGAATTATGGCCCACTAGCCAGGCTGTGTTTAACCCGATTTCGTATCGGGACAGACTGTCCAGAAAATTACCCAGATTGGCAGGGCCACGTCCGTCAGGTCCGGCCAGTACTGTGGTGACTCCTTGTCGCACAAAGTTTTCGGCTGAAGGCATGCGCATGATGGCTTCAATGTGAGCATGCATATCAATAAACCCGGGACTAACGATGTGCCCTTTGGCATCTATCAGTTGATTGGCTTTTTGATCTTTAAGGTCTCCAATGGCTGTAATTTTATCACCCTTAATACCTACATCACCATCGAAGAAAGTACGCGCTTCAGCATCATAGATCTTACCGTTCAGTATGAGGATATCGAATTGATCGTTAAAGGAGCTACAGGCCATCAAGGTCAGTAGGAATAGAACAAGAAGCTTTTTCATCGTATTAAGGTTGAATGGAATATAGAGAATTTAAGATTGCGTGGAAAGCAATATTATTCTTCCATTGTCCTGAATGCCAAAGCGTTTGGGTCTGCTAACTTTAATGAGCGTGTACCTCAGGAGATTTAATGCCACCGAGATGAGGACACTCCACCAATTCAAGCATATTGTTGAAAGGCACAGCTTCTTTTTGATATTTATAAGCCTGAGCCAGGGTAGTGGTGTAGTTGTTGTCACCCATGCCGACATCTACATCGTCCATAGTCACCTGACATGGATGTTCGTATCCTGCCGCATGTGTAATCTCGAGTATTTCTTTTCTGAGCGTCTTCAGGTATTGAGCTGAACGTTGAGACTTATCGTTCACATTCAGGCCTCTCTGTAACCACTTGTTTTGGGTAGCAACACCGGCAGGGCAGGTATTGGTATGGCAAGATTGTGCCTGAATACATCCTACTGACATCATGGCCTCCCTGGCCACATTGATTAAGTCAGCACCCATGGCAAAGGCCATCAAGGCATTGGAAGGAAAGCCCAGCTTACCCGAGGCAATGAAGGTAACGCGGTTGGTGAGTCCCTTTTTCTGGAAAATTTTGTAGACTGCTGCAAAAGCAAAGACAAAAGGTAAAGAAACATGGTTGGCGAAAGCAGGAGGCGCTGCACCAGTTCCACCTTCTCCACCATCTATGGTAATAAAGTCGGGACCAACGTTTCTTTCCAACATTAAGTCTGTTAGCTCCTCCCAAAGCTCCAGTTTACCCACGGCAGATTTAAATCCGACAGGCAGTCCGGTTTCTGATGCAATGTCTTCTATGAAGTCAAGTAGCTCACCCGGATTAGTGAAAGCTGTGTGATTGGACGGAGATACTACATCTTTACCCATGGGGATATGTCTGATCTCTGCAATTTCTTTAGTGATTTTGGAGGCAGGCAATACGCCTCCTTTTCCTGGTTTGGCTCCTTGAGACAGTTTAATTTCAATGGCCCGGATTTGCTGGTAACTCTGGGTCAGCCTCAACAGCTTTTTCATCTCGAAACGTCCTTCTTCATCCCGGACACCGAAGTAGGCTGTTCCGATTTGAAGCATGATGTCGGCTCCTTTCTGATGATAGGGTGAAAAACCTCCTTCTCCCGTATTATGGTAAGAGCCTGCTTCATGCGCTCCCAGGTTAAGTGATTCTACTGCTCTGGCGGAAAGAGACCCAAAGCTCATAGCAGAGATGTTGACAATAGATCTTGGCCTGAATGGTCTTCTTCTTCCATTGTACTCGCCAATGATTTTGGCACAGGGGATCAGGTCTTTCTCTTTTACATTAGGATGATCGGGCTGAGCATAATAAGGGAATAAGGCCGGATTGATAAAGATGTATCCTGCCGCACTTTGATCCTGATCTGTACCAAAGCCCTGGTAATTGTTCTGTTTTTTGGAGCTGGCGTAAATCCACGAACGCTGGCTTCTGTTGAATGGAAGTTCTTCCCGGTTATTGGCTACAATGTATTGTCGCAGTTCAGGACCTATTCGCTCCAACGCATATCTCAAATGACCTACAATAGGGAAGTTGTGACTGATGGTATGCTTTTTCTGAAAGATGTCTCTGAGGAAGACGATGAGTAATACCAGAAGCACATAGGCCCACCATGGGGTGATGGCGAGTAAATCTTTAACCTGATCCATAGCAGTGATTTTTCTTAAAAATCTACCTAAAATTTTAGGCATACAAGTCTAACTTGACTTGTATGTCATCAGTTCATCTTTTTGTAAAATCTTACTGAATTGGATCGGTCGATTTTACACCCGGGGTAGCTGTAATATCCTTCAAAGTCATTACCTGAATCGCGGCAACGGAGATAATACAGTAGGCGGCAAAATAGTAGAAGCCTTCCATAATGCTGGAAGTGATATTTTCTTCAGAGGCAGTGGCCAGATACATAAGGAACATGCCCACAACAAATACATCGGCCATGGACCATTTACCGATGAGTGCCACAAATTGATAGACCCGGGTTCTCCACTTCCAGTTTTTAAAGGCCAGTACCAGACAGAGCAAAATGGCTTTGGCAACGGGTACTATCACTGAGAAGAGCAGTATCAATGAAGCTACCAGCGCATTGTCGTTTTCATAAAGCAGTTTAATACCACTGATAACACTCTGCGTTCTGTCATACAACTCGAACTCTCCTAAGAGGGGAATCTGGGCTCCAATATGGATGTTCAGAATGTCTCTGGTAAGGCCGGGATAAAGACAGATCAGTGAGATGATGATTAATATGAGTGCGACTATATTTCTCTTGTGCATAAGCGTATGTTCAGCAGGTAGACGTCAGGTATTAGCAAAAGTAACACCAGAGTTGATCTCTTTAAAAAGACTTTGCGCCTCCTGTTACTTTCAATTTTAAGTATCAGGAGACGCAAAGCAAATATCATATCAATTAATTGTCAGTAAAAGAGCACCATTGCTCAATATCCATTCCGATAGGAGACCCATCAGGAGGAGTAAGGGCATCTTGCAGTTGTAGTTCTTGCGGATGCTCCATAAACTGGTCAATGATCAGGTTCAGGTAAGCATAATGAGCAGCTGTTGTTGCAATAGCTTCTGTATTACTATTGCTGATTCTGTTCTTGATTCGCTTTAGACCGAGCAGAGCTTCAGACCGTGCTTGTGCTGCGGCTCCGTTATTCTTGTAGAGGTCCATTAAAGCATAGACCAATTGGTTTTCGGTAGCATAGTTCAACTGTAAATGGTAACCCTCTGCATAAGTTTTACCGAAGGTCTCGTTAATCGTCTTGTTGATTACATCAGTCAACCCGATCTGATTAGGATCCATGGCTTTCTGTTGTACGAGGCGGGTAGCTCTTTGTCCGTTGAAGATAAAGCTCATAACGGCTCCGGCTATAGTTTCTCCCGGGGCAACAGCATCAAAGTCTATTCCTGTTCTGACTCTGAAAGTCTCTCGTGATCTTCCATACCCCGGAGGGCGAGGAGGAATGATTTTCAGAATGTGCTCAGGGAAAGCCAGGTTGGCCGGCTGTATTGTATTCAAGAGTGCATTCAGAGCGGCTTCCTGTTCTACTTTGGGAACAGTTCTTGGCAAAGGCTGACTATCGCCTCTCAGCTTGTAATTGTAGTAAGTTCCGCCTACTACTTTGGCAGCCCCTTCCAGTTGGTATCTGTGTAACATAAACATAGGAACCAATACTTCTTCCAGAGTAGCCATTGGCGCTCCTACCGCGATGTTCTTCTCAGAGAAGTTCTCAAGTACATGTTTACGTACTTCCATCAACCTGTTCAATTCAGTAGTAGCACTTTCACCATTATCCCATAAGTGAGATTGAGGGTGGCTGCTACCAAGAGGTCTTGAATCAGAGTCTGTAATAAAGAAAAGATTGTTTTTGTATTGTTCTTCGATCAGATCATCCAGTGCCTTGTCTTCATTCACATTATCAGGGAAGTCCTGATATCCCCAGGTGATTGCAGCTTTGTCCCATGCACCAATACCCACATCATAAGCATTGGCCAGAGAAATCTCACTATTGTTGAGCTCTATCAGTGGGTGAGGATAATCCATTACTGAAGCACGGTCATTGGTGCTTGAGATGTAGTTATGCATTAACCCGATGGTATGACCTACCTCGTGAGCGGATAGTTGTCTCAGACGAGCCAGGGCCATTTCAAGCAATCTTGGGTCTGGAGTTGTCCCATTCTCATAAGGAGTTAATAATCCCTGAGCAATCAGGAAGTCTTGTCTTACTCTGAGTGATCCCAGACTTACATGTCCTTTAATAATTTCTCCTGTTCTTGGATCAGTCACTGATGAACCGTAAGACCAGCCTCTGGTAGAACGGTGTACCCATTGTATAACATTGTATCTGATGTCTAACGGATCAGCTCCTTCCGGCATTTCTTCTACCAGAAAGGCATCCTTATATCCGGCCGCTTCAAAAGCCTGATTCCACCATCTGGCGCCTTCGATCAGGGCCGACTTGATAGGTTCGGGAGCACCACGGTCTACATAGTATCTGATGGGCTCAACCGGTTCACTAACTCTGGCTCTCGGATTTTTCTTTTCCAGCCTGTGTCTGCGCGTAAAGCTCTTTTCTATGTTTTCCTGAATAGGAGTAGCATAATCCATATAGCTGATGGTACCATATCCTGAGCGAGGATCAGCCTTGCGTCTTTCATAGTTAGCATCGGGTAATTCAATGAAGGAGTGATGCATTCTTACGGTTACCGCATCAGATGAAGGAGTAACACTTCTCAGGTATCCGCCAGCTCCACTTCCGGTGAAGGTAATGGTCGCTTCGAACTCAGAGTTTTTAGGGAAGTTCTTGAGCATGGGAGGGTAGATGGCTGATCGGTCTGCATCTACTCTGAAGTTACCCTGTCTGGATCTGCTCAATGACTGACTTACGCCATGTGCATCGGACAGTAAGAGAGGGGTAAGGTCTACCAAAACGCGACCATCAGTTTCGGCAGCCACAGTGAAGCCCCACAAAACAGATTCCGCAAATGCTTCTCTCACGGCTTTCACCTCATCGGCATTATCAGAGACAGCTCTGTAACGATAGTTAGGCTGTACCATCAATACTTTGGGCCCAACCCTTCTAAATTCTACAATTTGAGTTCCGCCCAACTGACCACGGTCAAGGCCTATATCATTAGAGCCTACTCCGGCAGTCAATGAGTTGACATAGAGAAATTCAGAGTTCATCTGGTCGATTTCGAGCCATACTTTGCCGGCTTTTTCATCCCAGTAATAGGTAAAGTAACCTTCTTTTTTTTCGGTGCCGCTGGTGGCTTCTTCTATGGTCTTCTGTGCTTTGGACAGGTTGAAAACCATTAGTAAAGCGAGACCAAGGATTAATCTTTTATTCATGAAGCTTCAAAATTTGAAATGATGTCCATCAATATAAGAAGTCTTTGTCAACACATCTAGTCAATTATATTTGTGGGGTATCAATAATAAATCATTAGATCATGTCAACCAGAAAAATCAAGCTGATAGCCTTTTTTACCATATGGGCTACACTTTCGTGGGCTCAGAAAAAGCCCCTAACGCATGATGTTTATGATGACTGGAAAGGAATCCAGTCGGTAAACATCAGCAATGACGGCAACTGGGCCGGATGGAGAATTGCTCCTCAGGTAGGAGATGCCACATTAGAAATTCGGAATCTGAATAACAATCAGACCATTAAAATTGATAGAGTTTCGAGATATGCTTTTTCGCATAACAGTGCTTTCGTAGTAGGAGAGATTAAACCGGCCTACGAAGAAGAAAGAGAGCTCAAACTCAAAAAGACTGCGGCCAGCAAAATGCCAAAAGACTCACTCTTTGTCCTGAATTTGAGTTCAGGAGACATTCAGAAGTTTGCTCGAGTCAAGAGTTATGACCTTCCTGAAGAGTCAACAGAATGGATGGCCTGGTTACATGAAAAACCATTGGCAGAAAAAAAGAAGCCTGCCAAGGAAGAAGAAAAGGAAGTAGAAGCTCCTGAGAAGAGTAAGAAAAAGAAGAAGAATAAAAAGAAAGAAGAAGAGGTAGAGAAGGAAGTTGAAACTGCTGAAGAACCTGAAGATCCGCGCGCAAAATCTAAAGGAACTGAGTTGGTGCTTTTCAACATGAGCACAGGAGAAATGAGCAGCTTCCAGGGTGTAATGGAATACACTATGTCTAAAGATGGAAGTTATCTCTTCTACGAATTCGATGAGGTAGACTCTTTGAACCCATCAGGTGTATTTGCAGTGAATACTGAAATGGGTACACCAATGCAGCTAAGTACAGGAATGACAGATTATAAAAAGATGTCAGTTAGTGATAAGGGCAATCAAATGGCCTTCTTCGCCACCAACAGCGACAAAGACGAAGACGATAAGGTCTGGAGTGTGATGTACTGGAATGGTAATGGAATTGCCAATGTGTTGGCTGATTCTCTTACTGCGGGAGTTCCTGAAGGTTGGATGGTGAGTGATAACAGCCGACTTCAGTTTTCTGAAAGCGGAAACAGACTTTACTTCGGAACAGCCCCTGAACCCATGGAATATGAGTATGAGAGTGATACGACTATTCTCAAGGAGGAAAGACCTCAGGTAGATGTATGGTCTTACAATGACCCATACATTCAGCCAATGCAGAAACTTCAGGCCAATCGTGAGAAAAACAGAACCTATCAGGTAGTGTATGACCTGCAGGCCGGTACTCTGGTACAGTTGGAAGGTAACGATCTGGAGTCTGTTTACATTGATACCGAACACGATATGGATTTCTTTATCGCTATGGATGACCAGCGTTTCAGAACTCAGTATACCTGGGATGTTCAACTACCAAGAGATTACTATAAAGTAGATGCTAAGACCGGTGAGGTAGAAGTACTATTGGAAAGCACTGTCGCTTTTGCTTCGCTATCTCCGGGAGGAAAGTACCTCAACTGGTTCGATCAGGAAGATGGAAACTACTACACCATGAATGTGGCAAGTGGCAAGATCACTAATCTCACTGCCGATATGCCGGTTTCATTTGCTGATGAACTTCATGATTCACCGTCATTGGCAGGAAGCTATGGTTCTCCAGGCTGGGCACCGGAAGATGAGGCCTTCTATATCTATGACAGATATGACATCTGGAAGTTCGATCCGGAAGGACAGCAGGCTGCTGTGAACGTGACTGAGGGTCATGGAAGAGCCAATCAGATGATTTATAGATACCAGAGACTGGATAGAGAAGAAGAGTATGTGAATGTTGACGGTAAGGCACTCCTGAGTGTGTTCAATGAGTGGACAAAAGCTTCAGGTTATGCTTATGGTGATATGAGCCAGCCGGCAACTCCATCTGCTATTGTGATGAAGGACATGAGTGTTTATGGTCTTCAGAAAGCAAAAGAGGCTGACAGAGTATTGGTGAGAATGTCTACCTATGAGGAATATCCGGAAGTATACATGGCTAATAATCTGGAAATGGATGGCCTGAAAAAATTGACAGATATCGATGCTCAGGAAGACCCTTATAACTGGGGTAGTGCTGAATTGATTGAGTTTGCTTCTGGATACGATGGAGAGACAATGCAGGCTATTCTTTACAAGCCTGAGAATTTCGATCCAAACAAGAAGTACCCAATGATTGTGTACTTCTACGAAAGAAGATCTAACTCACTGCACAGTCACCCAAGTCCTGCGCCAAGTGCCAGTACGGTGAATATTCCTTACTTCGTGAGTAATGATTACCTGGTACTTGTTCCGGATATTAAATATGAAGATGGACATCCGGGTAAAAGTGCGATGGACCATGTAGTACCTGCGACAAAGGCTGTTATGGCCAAAGGGTTTGTAAACGAAGATAAGATGGCTATCCAGGGTCAAAGCTGGGGTGGTTATCAGGTAGCCTATATTGTTACTCAAACTGATATGTATGCAGCTGCAGGGGCAGGAGCACCAGTTTCTAACATGACTTCTGCTTATGGTGGAGTCCGTTGGGGATCAGGTATGAGCCGTATGTTCCAGTATGAGAAAACACAGTCGAGAATTGGCGGTACGCTCTGGGATAAATTCGATCTCTACGTAGAAAACTCACCACTATTTGGTGTTCCGAATATTGAAACGCCATTGTTTATTATGCACAACGATGCTGATGGTGCTGTGCCATGGTATCAGGGGATTGAGTTCTACATGGCCCTGAGAAGACTTCAGAAGCCGTCATGGATGGTAGTTTATAATGACGAAGCGCATAACCTGACTCAGCGTAAGAACAGAAAAGACCTTTCTATGAGAATGGGACAGTTCTTCGATCATTACCTGAAAGATGCGCCAATGCCTGAGTGGATGGCTTATGGTTTGCCGGCAACCTTAAAGGGTAGAACCCTACGCTATGAATTGGTTGATGAAGAAACCGAAGAGAAAATCAAAGAAGGTGAGAGCCTGAAACTGGAAAAAGGAGGGGGAGGTAAATAATCCCCTTGTTTGAAGGCTTTCTTAAGTAACCTTTCTTAAGAAAGCCTTTTTTATGCCTAAAGGTTAGTTGATGACTATTTGCAGATGGTCCAGCAGACCGGATAGCTGATCACGATCGAAACGGGCTCCTTTGAGTTTGTTCTTTTCAGGGATGAGTACCAGGTTTTGAGCCCCGCTAAAATCAGCGTTCTCCAGATTGGTCTGGTCAAAAGTGGCGCCAGCCAGATCAGTTCCTCCAAAATCGCAAGCTGAACAATCGGCTTCCGCAAAGTCACAATCCAGACAGGAACAGTTGGTAAAGTCCTTTTCAGAGAGTTTCAGTTGATAGAAGCTTGAGAAGTCCAGTTTACAGCCATTAAAGTTGATAGACAGGAGAAAGGCTTTGCATTGATCCCACCGCAAGCCCATGAGTTTACAATTGGTAAATCGCACTTCCTTAAAACCTGTATCAATCATTTCAACGGCAGACAGGTCACAGTCGATGAATTCACACTCCAGGAATGAAAAGCCTGACAGGTTGCGTGAAGTAAAGTCGCAGTTCTTGAATTGACAGTACTCAAACTGCATGCTCTTTCTGAGGTAAGACTCAAGTTCCTTTCCCTCAATAATCTCTTCTTCTGTAATGCGCATAACTGGTAAAATCTGGACTTTCAAGTTATTACAATTATAGGAATCGGTTGTGTCGTATTCTATTGATCAAATCTATAAGAATTACATAATCTAAGGTAAAATCTCTGTTTGTGTCCAGGTAGTTTGGTGTAGTTTGATTTGTATAAAATATACTATGCTCACTTAAGTGTTGAATGAAATCTTGTTTGTTGAAAGATCACTGAATTATTTGAAAAACTGCAATCGATTTCATTTCAAAGCCATTTTATCAATTTTTCTGAGTATGAAATTTTGAGTCAGATTGCTTTTTATTCATAAGTATTTGACTATGAAAAGGATATGGGCGTGTGTTGATTAAGTAGAGAAATCAGTAGGTAGAGTATATAGTTTTTATCAATAAGAAATACCAAAAACTAATAGACATTGGGCTGTTAAATCTGATAAAGACAAGTACTTTCGCAGCACAAACAGAATTGATTTTTACACTATAAAACTATAAGAACAATTATGAGCTACGTTGGTAGAAAATTCCCGAATATCACTGTGGACGCCATGAACGAAATGGGCGATACTTTCAAACTGAATGTGCTTGAGGAGGCACAAAAGAACAATAAGAAAGTAGTGCTTTTCTGGTACCCGAAAGACTTCACCTTTGTTTGCCCAACTGAGTTACATGCTTTTCAGGAAGCACTTCCTGAGTTCGACAAGAGAAACACTATCGTTATCGGTGCTTCTTGCGACACTGCTGAGGTTCACTTTGCCTGGTTGAATACTTCTAAAGACAATGGTGGAATCGAAGGTGTTAGCTATAACCTGATTGCAGACAGCAACAGAAACCTTTCAAGAGTATTGGATATCCTTGATATCACTGGTGTAAACTATGATGAGGAAACCGGTATGGAGCTGTTGGAAGGTGATAACGTGACTTACAGAGCGACTTACCTGATCGATGAGGAAGGTACAGTATTCCACGAAGGTGTTAACCACATGCCTGTAGGTAGAAATGTAAATGAGTACCTAAGACTAATTGATGCTTATGCTCACGTACAGCAGCATGGTGAGGTTTGTCCTGCTAACTGGGAAGAAGGAAAAGAAGCCATGACTGCCAACAGACAAGGTGTTTCTTCTTATCTAAGCAATAACTAAGGAGGTCAATATGGTAACTGAATTGAGTCAAGACAATCTTCAGGAAGTTCTGAATGAGAATCAGAGGGTATTTGTACAGTTTTCAGCTTCATGGTGCGGCAACTGCCGAATTATGAAACCTAAGTTCAAGAAACTGGCAAGTGAGAGAGAGGATGCTGCTTTTATTATAGTAGATGCAGAGAAATTTCCGGAGTCAAGAAAGCTGGCTAATGTGAATAACCTGCCGACTTTCGCAGCTTACGAAGGTGGACAACTGGTTAACCAGGTGCAAACCAATAAGTTTGATTCATTAAAAGCTTTGGTCGATGAGGTTGCCGCTAATTAAGCATATCACAGATTTTATTGAGCAGAACGATCAGGACTTCGTTTTGGAAACCATTGAAACGCTGGAACATCTGACAGAGAGTGAAAACCTGAAAGATGAAGAGCTGGATGTGATAGGAGAGTTGATCTCCAACTTCTATGGAGCCATTGAAGTGAGTCAATCCATCAAAGATGGTAAACCCAGGAAAGAAGCTTTGAACGAGTTTATGAAGCGAGTAGTAGGCTCAATAGATCAATAAAGCATCTGAATTTTATAGCGTTGAAAACCCCGGCCATAGGTCGGGGTTTTTTGTTGGTTGTGTAGTTACCTATTCATCGGAGTCAGATTTCTTATACAAGACGTTAGTGATCCAATAGCTTTCAAGGTATTGCTCTGCCAGAAAGACTTCGTTGGAAATGAGTCGATAGGTGATTGTACTCTCTTGACCTACTATTTTTTCGAAGTCATAAAATTCATGAGGAGACATGGTATTGATTGTAGCACCATCCACCTTTTTACCATTGAGTATAATCTCTCCGTCAGTATCCTCAACGATTTCATTCAACACTATAAAGTCAATTTTTGTCTTAGCCTTTGGTGGATTGAAAATCATTCCTTCATGACCATTGGTGTACCATTGCCTTTTTTTCTCCTGAGAAAGATTCTTCCATTTCTCTACAATAAGGTTCTTCCTTTTATCTACGAATTTGACGTATGTATTCGGTGTTGGAACTCTGAAGTATTCAACTTTAGTGGTGTCGAAGCCTTTAAATGCTAGTTCATTTCTTACATCTTGATCTGGCTTATGATTTGTTTTTGACTTTTTTATGGAATCTTTTCTGCCCTCGGGTATCGATAAAAGGTTAATCCATACTCCTTCTTCAAACTTCTCTGAGTTGAGGAAAAAGTTTACCTGATATGTATGCTTTCCATAGTTTTTGGCATTTGGTAATAGTTTCGATTTGGTGAAGTGATGAAAATCGTCTTTGTCGTATTCTGCCAAAGCTGAATTTGATATTTGTTCTCCGTCAATCCAGACACCGTACTCTTTTGAGTCTGAGAATATCTCCTGGAAATTATCAGGAATGTATCCTTTGGGTGGAGGTGGAAGAAAGTATGCCGGCCTCGCCTCATTTAGTTTAAACCTCTCAAGTTCTGCAGGCGACATATCATGGTACCTTTTCTCAATTAACCTACCATCAATACCTTCGAATCTAACCAAGGCATTGCTGCTTCTAAGTCTTGATCTTATGGCAGACAGAGTAGTGTCATTCTTCTGAATCTCCTGCTCAACGGCCTTGTTCAGGCTCACAAATTCACGGTAATTCAGCCATTGGCCTCTCTTATTACCAACCTTATATTTCTTGTTGATAAACTCTTTGGTAAGGGCGAAAAACTGAAGATCAAAATTACCCAGACTACTGTTTTTGGCCACCTTCCTTATATTGTATTTATAGATATCGCCTGGTTCGTAATTCGATAATGCTTCATTAGGGATCTGGTCTCCGTTAATCCATATGCCATATTTCTCTTTATTGAAAAGTAGTTGCCAGTCAGTCAGGCTCATTTCGGCCGTGCTATCTATCACGCTAAAGAATTCAAGGTCAGCTTCCAGATAGTTGAATCTGTTTTTTTGCTCGGGACTTAGTTTACCGAATTCGGATTCAACCAGAGTTCCATCTTCATCGGTGAATCGCACCATAGTTTCTGATGAAAGCAGAGCCGGATAAATAGTTTTTTGATCTAAAGGAATAGAATCTTTAGCGCTTTCGGTTGGTGAAGCATTAGAACCTACGTGAGACTCTTTTGCAATTACTTGTCGATTACCAAAGGCATATACTGCTGCGGCAATTGCCACCAGGCCGATGGATTGCTTTATCCATGCCGTGGTTTTGTGTGTTCTTTTGACCATCATTTTTAAACGTTTTTTGGTTTCGCCAAAGGTGAGCTGACTGCCCATTGCTGGCATTTCTTTAGAATTAAGTTTGGAGTAGTTAATTAATGTGCGTTGGTAGTCAGATAAGGACGAAGATTCGGAACAGACGGCTTCGTCTGCGAGAAACTCATGATTCAGCTTGATTGATTGCCTGATGAAATGAACAATAGGGTTGAACCAGAAGACCGCTGTGCATATTTCGATCAGAATGATATCATAACTGTGCTTTTGGTGAACATGAGCCATTTCATGTTTTAGAATCGATTCGGGCAATAACCCGGCTGAGTATCTCTGTTGATTGGTGAATATGGTATTGAGGAATGTGAATGAAGCTTTCAGGTCTTTCTGAAGGCAGATGTTGTACCTATCGAAAGTGAGTATTTCACCCTGCTTTTTCATCTGGTTTAGTCTGAATAGGTTCAAGGTAAACCTAAAAAGGAGAGTCAGAAACACAGTTAGATAAGTATATGTTATCAGACTTGTCCAATCAAATGGAGGTTTGCTTTCTGCTTGGTTTACCTCATGATAGAAAGGAGTTTCAAAGAAAACCTCAGCCGGTTGACTACTGATTTGACTTACCACTGTCGGAATTTCGACATAAGTGGTATGAACCGTAACCAAGGGGATGGATAATGAGGCTGGAATAATGAGTAACAGATAGAGTCTATTGAACTGAAAGGTCTTTTCATTTCTCAAAAAGAGGTAGTAAACACTGTAGAGCATTAGACTACCCAGCATAAACTTCTGGAGGTATTCAATCATTTCTTTCGTGCGTTTATTTGCTGCTCGACTATATCCTGTAGCTCCTTGAGTTGTTCATCAGTGAGGTTCTCTTCAGAAGTGAAAAAGGAGGCAAACTGAGAAACAGAATCATTGAAGAAGTTTTTGATAACACCGTTCATTTGTTTGGAGAAGTATGACTCTTTACTCACCAAAGGATAGTACTCTCTGACACTGCCGTACCTGGTGAAACCAATGGCCTTTTTGTCTAAAAGTCTTTTGAGCAGAGTGGCTACGGTGGTTGATGCAGGCTTAGGATCAGGATATTTATCGATCAGGTCTTTCATGAAAGCCTTCTTCATTTCCCAGAGGTACTGCATCAATTGTTCTTCTGATTTAGGTAAGTTCATTCTTGTTTTGTAGAATTGTTTCTACAAATGTAGAATTAAAATTTAAACATCCAAACAACCTGTTTGAATTCAACTTTAAGGCATAAAAAAAGCCAGCTGAAAAGCTGGCTCCGATAATATCTTTGATCCTGGTTATTCTCCCTCTTGCTCCTGAGCGATTTTCGCGCGCTCCTGTTGTACCCAGGCTTTCAGCATTTCAAGTTGCTCTTCACTGATATCAGCTTCCCTGTGCATTTTTACATAGTTGGGTAGTGGCATATGACCTTCTTCCACTTCTTCTACTACTTCTTCCAGTTTATGGTCTCTTCTTCTGGCTGAGTAAGTGCCCCATTCTGAGAAGTTCAGCTCATCGCGGCCATGTTCAATGTGCTCAGCGATAGTCCAGCTGACCGGAGCAATATTGGCATACCATGGGTACCTTGGCTGGTTGCTATGACAATCGTAGCATGCTGCTTTAAGGAGTCCAGCCATTTCGGTGTTCAGTTGCAGGTTCTCAATGATGTCATTTTCCGTTACAGGGTCATTGATTTTTTCAGGTCTGTTGATGAACTGAATAATTACCAGGCCGGCAACTAAAACAATCAATACATATTTGAGGATTTTCTTCATGGTCACGAATTTGTGTGAATTTATTAAATCCATTGAATTGAATGAAGCCTTTAAAAGGAATAAAAAAAGCCCGGTGACCAGCCGGGCTTCTCTGTTTAGTCGGTTTGACTATTATTTGTTTGATTTTATTGTACCTCTCACACTGCTTGATGTAGCAGGTTCTGGTGCTGTCTCATATACTGTAGGAAAGAAATCACTATCAGAACGGTAAAGGAAAGATCCGTTATTGCCAATGCTTGTCTGAAGTCTGGTAATGTCTACATCCTGCTTGGCCTGGTCCAGAGACTTCTGTCCTTTGGCATAAGCTTCAATAGTACTTTTAGGAATGACCATTCTAATGCTTCTTGGAAGTTTAGAATCTCTGAAATAGGTACCTAAATCTACATTGACAATAATGCTTTCACCTGTACCAAGGCTTCTCAATGTGCGGCCATATTGAATGATGTTCTCCTTCAGCATTTCTTCAAATTCAGGGAAGACTTCTTCCAGGTCTTTCAACATTTCTTCTCTCTCTTTGTCTCTGTCATCTTTGCTGATTCTGGAAACAGTTCCTGCTGCACCCTGGCTGTAGACTACAAGGTTACTCGATACGGTAGTAGACATCTGGATATTGAACATAAGACCGAAACCATCAAAGTAAGACCATGATGTTCTGCTTCTCCTTCTTAGTTTTCCATCCATGGTATTCTGAAGAAGGTCATCGAGGATGCCGGCCATAATTCTTACATCGGACATCTCTTTGTCACTGTCGCCTTTGATATTTACTTCAACTGAATTCATGGCTTGATCCAGGCTGATTTTTCCGGAAGTAAAATCGCTCAATGTTTTGGCTGAAATGCTGCTTTGCATACGCTTCTTGTTGCTTCTTGAGCCGATGTAGGCTACACGGGCGCCACCGGTAGAAATTCTGTCCCGGTCTCTGTCAACCGCTTCTGAATACTCGATATTCAACATGATTTTCTCACCCGATTTTAATTCGCTGAGCAAACTGCCATAGTTGGCTAAGAACTCCCTGGATTTTTGCTTCAGGTTTTCTTCGTTCTTCTTATTCATTTCATCCACATCCAAATCCGGCTCTTCGGTTCTATCTGCCCTTTGCGATTCTCTTTCACGTGCAGACACCAACTCAACAAGGGCACTGCCGTAGACTGAACTGTTCAGGCTAAACATTACACCGCTGCCTGGAATGTACATGCCTTTGGCATTTCTGCTGGAGAAGAACCTGTCGCCTTCATTGTTACTGAACAAGTCTCCTAGTACGTTTTGGAGGATGATAATGTCCTTTTCCATTTTTGGAAGTTGGGAGAGGTCTTGTCTTCCACCATGGGAAGCATATCCTTCTACAATATCTACAGCCTGAGCACTCTGCGCCTGAGCTGTGTTGAGCCCGAAGCATAATGCCAGAGCCAGTAAGCTGATTTTGATCGTTGTCTTTTTCATAATTCAGATATTTATTTCATTGATATTTTAATACTATTCTCTATTTCGCTGACAGATGAGTCTTCAGCAATGAACCTTTGCAGGGCCGAGCCTTCAATGGCAAATGCAATCTGATAGGTTCTTATATTTTCTTTAGGTGATGTACCAGGGCTTTCTTCTTTCTGGTTGACAGGATCCTTTACTTCAAAGCGGAAGGTAATCTCCTCCTGATCGTTGATTTTAGGAAGGTAGCTTCCAAAATCCTCCAGAAAGCTAGCTACACTGAGTTTAAGCCTGTCTCTCTGAAGTCTCACTATTTCTTCATCGTAGAAAGTGTCCATCAGCACCTTGTCCTTCTGATTCATGATGAACCTGCCGTCCAGGAATATTCTGGCATTAGGGGCATCTATAATGAACTCAACTCCCTTGCCTTCATTGTAAAGGCCTGTTGCCTTCTCTATGCGGTTGAGCAGTGGCTCTCCTTCCCATTTCTTTAGAAAATTCTCTAAAGTGACTCTGCTAATCTCTATGTCCCTTTGTATGGGACTGAATTTGCTGTTGTTGCTTTGAGCCCATAATCCTGTACTGATGAGCATGAAGCAAATGATGATGATATATTTTGAGTTTTTGACCATTTTAATCTCTGTTTGATAGACTGGCAGCTATTGCATTGACCTTTTCTGACAGGTTGAAAATTGCATCTTCAATATCCAATTGTCTATTGACCGTAGCATTTTCAAGTCCGTCAAAAGCCGCCTGAATGTTTCTTAAGTCTTCGATGCGTTGCGTTTCGATATTGTTTGAAAAGTTGACCACTATTTCTCTTAAAATGCCTCGATAGTTGTCTCCCATCTTCTCAGTGAGGTCTGTAATGTCCTGAATTAAGGCTTGTTTTTCCTGTTCAAAGGCAGTTCTGATCATGTCTTCGTTATTGAGACTGGCTTGCAGGGCATTGAACTTCTGATTAATGCTGTCATTGCGGGCCTCCAGACTGGTATTCATAAAGTCCAGCATCATTACCCTGTCCTGGTAAATCATGTCGGCTACCTCTTGTTCGGTTAAGCCATACTGGGTTTCACCAAAACCAATGTGCAGACCAGCCTCAGAGTTGACTACTTTAAAACCGCTGAGGGCACCGAAAGTCACCATGAGCAGGAGAGTTGCCGCAACGGCTACATACTTTCTCCAATACAGCCATTCTTCGTTTCTCTGAGGCTGAATGAAGGCCATTTGTTCCGGTAGCTCTTCATCTTCATACTCAGCCATCAACAGGCTTGTTTGCTGGAGGGATTCTAACTCCTTCCTCGTTTCGGGATGCTTATTGAGAAACTCCTCGATACGTTCTAAATCTTGCTGCGGAAGCTCGCCATATAAATAGGCGATCAGTTCTTCCTGGGTGGGTTTATATTTCATAATGCACCGTTTCTTTTGTGATGTTCCACTGTTCGAGCAGCTTTTTCAAGCTCCCCAAAGCGTAGTAAAGTCTCGACTTTACTGTGTTTTCAGAGATAGCCATTGCTTCTGCAATTTCTCTGATCTTTAGCCCTTCATATTCTTTCATAATGACCACCATACGCTGTTCTTCAGGCAGTGTGGCCAGGGCCTTTTTCAATACATCCTTCAATTCCTTGTTGCCAAGCTCTTTTTCAGGATTGTGACTACGATGATTTGAGAGTGTGTCAGAGATGTGTTGTTTGTCATCTTTTCCCTGCACTTTCATAAATGGGAAGACCCATCTTCTGTTTTGCCTTCTTACTTCTTCATGACAATAGTTGGCTGCAATTCTGTAAATCCATGACTTAAAACTGTTCTCATCTTTTAGCGAACTCAGGTTCTTGCTCATGGAGATAAACGTCTTTTGTGTAACGTCCATCGCCATGTCGTAATCGCCAAAGTACTTGAAGGCAAAATTGTAAATACGTTTCTGCCACTGTTTTACCAGTTGGTTAAGTGCAATTACATCGCCTTCCTTCGCGGCTTTGACCAGAAAATCAGTTTGTGGCATTAGGTTGACTTCCCTCATTTCATTGTGGTTCCGGTTTTAAGATGAACCTCTTCCGGAAAAAGTTTGAAGGAAGTTAAAGAATTCTCGGTAATGCCTGTAAGTCAAGATGGTCAGTTGCCGTAATGGCTTGAAAGCCTGACTATTGTCATGGATTTGAATGATTCTCATTAGGTAAGAAAATTATATTAAGAGGTAGCTTCATGTCAAATAATATTTCAAGCCATGAAAACTTTAAGAATCATATTTTCAACACTATTTCTCGTGGCTGTTTTTCAAGTGAACGCTCAAGAGAAATACGAGATAGTAGATGGTGCAGGATACCTTGTACTCAGTGGTAAGTCTAATACTTCTTCGTGGATGCTCAAGTCCAACCAATTGAAGGGAGATGCTCAGATGGTGATGGATGGCGAGATTTTACAGCACCTCTCAAGGGTAATTGTAAACATTGATGCCAGTACCATTATCAATGAACAAAATAAGCGAATGACGAGGAAGGCACAGTCTACTTTGTTAACCGATGACAATCCAATGGTCACTTTCTTTGCCTACGGTTTTTCCAGAATTAATGATGAACCCCTACAAATGCATGGCAACCTGTACATGGCAGGTAAGAATGTAGATTTGGTTTTTAAGTTCACGACCCGTATGCAGGATGAGATTGTTTGGATTGTAGCAGAAGCCAATACACTTTTTAGTGACTTTGGTTTGGAGCCACCAACCGACTTTGGTGGCGCAGTACAATGTAAAGATGAGATTAAGATTGAAGTACAACTTCCCCTGGTTAAGGCAAGCAATATCAAATAGTTTGATACAATACTACTTCAAAGCTCTTTGAGGTTGTCTCAAATGTCTGCTCAGCGTCACCCTGAACTCGTTTCAGGGTCTCAATAGATTCTGAAATAAATTCAGAATGACGTGATCAGGCAAACTCGAGACAACCTCACTTTTATGTTCATATCATTTTTATTCAACAGATCCGGAAAATTATTTCCTTTCTGCTTATGCCGTTCTAATCCATAAATCTGCGGGTTGTATTATTATCTGTGCTTTTCAGATTAGTTTCTTGTCAGAGGCTTCAAATGTCCTGGGTGCATAAAGTATGAGCAGGGCAAAATGAGAACAGAATACGTATATATTTACGTTGAGAACTGGGCTTAAAATGATGGTCATAGACAATCACTGACCATTGCTGCTGACTGAATGAAAAAACCGGACTTACCCAAAACAGAAGCCAAAAGAAAGGCTACACTGGACAACTATAATATTCTGGATACTTTGCCGGAAGAGGCTTTTGATGAGATTGCCACCATTGCTTCGGAAATCTGTGATACTCCAATTGCTCTCATTAGCCTGGTAGATTCAGACAGACAATGGTTTAAATCTAAAGTGGGACTGGAAGTAGATGAAACCCCAAGAGATTATAGCTTTTGTGCTCACGCCATCCATACCCCGGCTCAGATTTTTGAAGTCAGCGATACCTCAAATGATTCAAGATTTAAAGACAATCCCCTCGTAACGGGTAGTCCGAATATTGTATTCTATGCCGGAGCACCATTATTAGCCTCCAATGGTGAAGTATTAGGTACACTGTGTGTCATTGATACGGAGAGCAAGATGCTGACCGATTCTCAGAAAAGAGCATTAAAGGGACTATCCAGACAAGTAATGATCCAGTTGGAACTCCGGAGAGAGATTGAAGACTTTCAGCTGCAGACTGAACAATTTCAGTCTATGATTGAAGATGTGCAGGACTATGTCTTTGAGGCTAATGCAGAAGGAGTTTTCACCTATTGCAACCCTGTGATGTCCAGGGACTTTGGCTACTCTGTCGATGAGCTGCTGAACATGCGCTATACTGAACTGGTGCACCCGGTAGACAGGGAAAGAGTCAGGTTATTTTACCGGGAGCAAATTGATCAGGGTGCTGTAGAAGCGAATATCAGTTTTCGGGTTCTGGTGAAGGATGATCCAGAGGCTGAGCTCATTGTAGGGCAAAAGTCGAAAATGATTTATGAGAATGGGGTGTTGATTAAAGTAACAGCCATCTCTCGCAACATTACGAATGAGATCAGACTCAAAAGGAAGTCGGAGGAAAGCTCTACGCTTTACCAACTGATTTCAGAAACTTCTCAGGACATTGTCTGCCTCCATGATCTAACAGGGGCTTATACCTATGTTTCTCCCTCGATCAAGGACTCTCTGGGCTATTTACCTGAAGAGATCATTGGCCTGACTCCATATGACTTGATGCATCCTGATGACATGGAAAGGGCCAGAAATGAGGCGCACAAACCACTGTTGGAAGGAGATAAGGAAAACTACTTTGAATACCGTCTGAGACATAAGGATGGAAATTATATCTGGTTTGAGTCAATTTCGACAGCCATCGTCAACGATGAAGGTAAAGTGACTTCACTAAGGTCCTCTACCAGAAATATACAGATCAGGAAAGGGCAGGAGCAGATCATTAAAAATCAGAACTACAGGCTGGAGTCTTTTGTACTGGCCACGCCAGCCCCAGTTGCTATGTTCGATAGAGACATGATCTACCTGGCCCATAGCAGTCAATGGCTTAAAACTTATGGGCTTGAAGGACATGACATTCTGGGCAAAGGACACTATGAGGTTTTCCCCGAAATAGGAGAGGAGTGGAAGCAGATACACAGAGAGTGTCTGGCCGGTGCAGTGCACAGAAGAGAAGAAGATCCCTTTGAAAGGGAAAACGGAGAAGTGCAGTGGATCAAGTGGGAGGTAAAGCCCTGGTATAATAATAAAGGTGACATCGGTGGAATTATCATGCTCACTGAGGATATTACTCATGCTAAGCGCCAGGAAATGGAATTGATTGAGGCCAAGGAGAAAGCAGAGAGTGCCTCTCAGGCCAAGGCCAATTTCCTTTCTGTAATGTCTCACGAAATCAGGACGCCTCTGAATGCCGTTATCGGCATGTCTCACTTGCTGATGCAGGAGGCTCCCAGGGCTGACCAGCTTCCGGGCCTGAAGATCATACGATTCAGCGGGGAGAATTTACTGAGTCTGGTCAATGACATACTCGATTATAATAAGATTGAAGCAGGTAAGGTAGAACTTGAAGAAATTGAGTTTAACCTGGAGGAGCTTGTCAATAATATTAAGCTTACGCATGCCTACAAGGCTGAAGAAAAGTCTATCGGTCTGAAGCTGTTTTACGATAGCGATATTCCGGGTATGGTAATAGGAGACCCCTCAAGACTATCTCAGATCCTTAATAACCTGTTGAGTAATGCCATTAAGTTTACCCAGAGTGGAAGTGTTCGGGTAACGATAGAGCTGGTGAGTAAGGCCAATGATCTGGTAGATATACGTTTTGAGGTTCAGGATACGGGTATTGGCATATCTAAGGATAATCAGAAGAAGATATTCGATCGTTTTGTACAAGCTGAATCCCACATTACAAGAAGTTTTGGTGGTACAGGCCTTGGCTTATCCATTACCAGTAAGCTGGTAGAAATTATGGGGAGTGAAATTCAACTGGAAAGTGAACTTGAGAAAGGATCTACGTTTTCCTTCCATTTAAAATTCCCTTATCAGGATAAGGTCTCTCCTGTTTCAACCAGTAATCCTTCATATAGAGATACACTCTCCGACCTGACTCATTTGAAGCTTCATATATTATTAGTTGAAGATAATTCTGCCAATCAGATTGTGGCTATCAAGTTTCTGAACAACTGGGGAATTGAAGTGAGTCTGGCTCACAATGGGCTGGAGGCTGTAGAAGCTGTAAAGAGCAAGAAATACGATATGGTATTAATGGATCTGCAGATGCCGCAAATGGACGGACTGACAGCTACCAAAGAAATAAGAGGGTTTGACGATGTTTACTTCAAAGACCTGCCGATTCTGGCTTTAACAGCTTCATCAGATACGGGTACCATGAATCGCATCAGGGATTTCGGTATGAATGACATTGTGGTGAAGCCATTTGTGCCGTCAGAACTGCATAAAAAGATATTGAGTCATGTAAAACAGTCAGTTAAGCCACCGAGTAATGCGTCTGATGAAACTGCAGGAATGGATATAAAAGAGAAGTTGTTTGCCTATGTAGGAGGAGACGAACAGTTTGCCATAAGTCTGGTAGATAGCTTTATCCTCAACTTTGAAGAGTTCATTCAGAAGCTACCAGGAATAGTAGAATCCAATAATACAGCTCAAGCCAGCTTCTTACTCCATAAAATGAGATCCAGTTTTAAAATGATCGGCCAATACGAGTTACTGGGAAGGGTTGAAGACTGTGTCAATGCCTTAGGCACTTCGGATTGTGCTGAAATGGCCTCAGGTGTCTTGTCCGAAACCAGAGAGTTGATTGACAGGCTCAAAGCCATGTTCTACCCTGATAATCAATAAGTACCCGCTAACCGGGGAAGCTCCACATCATATTTTCATGATATAGGTCATCCTTTTAATGTGACAAAAGTCACATTAATGATTGATGCGCATCACGCTCCTGCCTTAGTGCGATAGATACCTTTGAGTATCAAAAACAAAAACCAGATATCATGAAAACGCCAGTGATACAATCATCAAAAATTTTAGCCCTGGTAGTATTCTTTCTAATTGGTCTTAATCTACAGGCCCAGCAAAAGCTAAATCTTAAGGCAGGTTCTCAGGAATTTTCTGTGAAAGGAACTTCGACCTTACACGATTGGCACATGACCTCAGAAGAGGGTGAAGGCTTTGTGCAGGTAAGTGAATCGACAGAAGGGGTACTCAATTTTACCGGGTCTGAAATCACTCTTGTAGCAGAAACGCTAAAGAGTGGAAAAAGGGGCATGGATAAAAATGCATATAAGGCGCTCAAAACAGATGAGTTCCCCAACATTCAGTTCGTGCTTGTCAGCTGTAATATGGAGTCAGCTACAACAGGTAAGGCAAGCGGTAAGCTTACCATAGCCGGAACCAGCAGGAACGTGATCTTTGACATCACAGTAGAGAAGTCGGGCAATAGCCTGACAGTCAAAGGAAGCACGGATTTTCGTCTGACTGATTATCAGATTGATCCGCCCACTGCTCTCATGGGCACAATTAAAACCGGTGACGATGTCACCATCGAATTCAACGCAACTTTCCAAAACTAAATAGTCATGAAAAATTTTAGACTCTCGTTTATTGTCCTCTTTTTACTGAGCAGTGTGGTCACTTTCGCTCAGGTGGACACCCGTAAGGCCTTGCAGTATTACAGATTCGCTGGAAAGCAAGGTGTTAATGTCTTTGAAACTTCTAAATCAGATACTGTTCAATATGAAGGCTTCTATGTGCGCGTAGGAGGTGACTTCGCAATTCAATTCCAGGGCTTAAGCCATGAGAACTCCATAGTTGGAGACCCATTGGTAGACTTAGGTTCAAACTTTAACCTGCCAACTGCTAACCTGAACATCGATGCACAACTGGCCGATGGTATGAGAATGCACTTAAGAACTTATCTGTCTTCTCGTCACCATACCGAAGCCTACGTAAAAGGTGGTTACTTACAGTTCGATAAGCTGGACTTCATTAAAGAAGGTTTCTTGTCAGAATTCATGAAAATTGCCACTATCCGTGTAGGTATGGACCAGATTAACTACGGTGACGCGCAATTCAGAAGATCAGATAACGCCATGGCCATCTACAACCCATTTGTGAGTAACTATATTATGGATGCCTTTACCACTGAGCCTTTCCTGGAAGTAACTTTACTGCCTTCTGACTGGATTTTAGTAGCCGGTATTACTAATGGTAGATTGAATCAAAGCCCTGTAAAAGGTGACGATGGCTTCGTATTCTTCAGTAAAGTAGGTTATGACAAACAGGTAAATGATGACTTGAGACTACGTTTAACTGGTTCACTTTACTCTAGCTCTGACAAGAGTACCCGAGATTACATCTACGGTGGTGACCGTGCCGGTGGCAGATACTATAGCACTTTAGCTACTGTTGCCAATGGTGGTAGCGACTTTGACCCAAGATTTAACCCAAGATTTGGCTATCAGACTGCCGTTCAGATCAACCCATTTGTTAAATTCAAAGGATTGGAATTCTTCGGAGTGTTTGAGTTTGTCAATAATGGTAACGATGCTGTAGGCGGTGGATTCACTCAACTGGGTTTTGAAGGCCTGTACAGATTCGGAGCCGCTGAGCAATGGTACCTTGGAGGTAGATACAACAGCGTTAGTGGTGAAGTAAGTGATGCAGCAGCTACCAGCGACATCAGCAGACTGAACCTTGGTGGTGGTTGGTTTATGACTAACAATGTGTTGATGAAACTTGAATATGTCAATCAGGAATACTCAGGTGATGGTTTTGCCAACACCAGATTCCAGGATGGTAAATTCAACGGTATCGTTCTCGAAGCAGTCATTGGATTCTAGTCAACACTTGAAAGTGTGTCCTTAACAAAGGAATGATCAGAAACTTAGTTATCATATTATTCAGCAGTATTTCCCTGTTATCCCTGAAGGCCCAAGACTTTCAGGTGGTAACAGGGAAGTCTGTTATCATCGATGGGGTAACCTCCTTTGGCCGCTTTGCCTGTGATTATGCTACAACTCGCGAAGCCGATACACTAAGATTCAATCATGGAGAGGCAAGGGAAAGACCAGTAATGGATATCAACCTCCCTGTCGATGAGTTTGGTTGTGGTAATAAAATGCTTAACCGCGACTTCAACAAAACACTTCAATCGAAAGAGTACCCCTTTATTCATGTCCTGGTAGAACAATTCTTTAAAGAAGGAGATAACTACTTCAGTTCCCTAAGGCTTAAACTGGTTGGGAAAGAGCTTTATATGGAAAAACTGCCTTTCATCTTGGTGGAAGAAAAAGGGCAGAAGTCACTAAAGGCCGAGTTCGACCTGAATCTGAAATACTTCGACTTGGAACCACCAAAGAAATTCCTCGGCTTGCTGAAGGTTCACGAAGAACTGAATATCCGCCTGAACCTGGCTTTAAGGGATCAATAATTGATCTACTGATTCAGAATAGCTTTCACCTCATCATACATTTCTTCAACCCACAACCCATATTGATAGCCTGAAGGATGCAGGTTATCTGAGGCTACAAGTTTTCCTTCCTTGTCATCCTGTCTTGAAATGGGAGTAATGTTGATGTACTCAACTCCATACTTTTCACAAATCTGTTTCGATACTGCATTATAATCATCCAGCTCTCTGGCAATTTGTTCGGCCTTGGCTGCTCCAAAGGGCGTTTTCCCATAGTCAGGGATGGATACTACAAAGACTTTGTCTTTATCGTTGCCAGCCAGTTTAATGGCCATTTGAAGTAATTCCTCAAACTCCGGAGCAAAACTCTCTACAGATCGCCCCTGATATTGGTTGTTCACGCCTATCAGTAGCGATACCAGATCGTACTGCTCTAAAAGCTCATCATCACTTTCAATGGCCGCCTTCAGTTGATCTGTTCTCCATCCGGTAGTTGCTATGATCTTTGGAGAGTTCACTTCAAAACCATCCTCATTTAATTGATTAGTCAGTTGAACTGGCCAGCGTAGATTTTCTTCCACGCTTTCACCAATGGTATAAGAATCGCCAAGGGCTAAATAATTATTTGCTGATGGGTTGATCATAGGTTCGTTTGAAGTGTCATCTAAGGTACAGGCCATAATGCTGATGGCCATGATGAAAGTGAAAAGTTTCATTGGCAGTGCCTTTTTTTGCTTGCTTAATGGTTTATGAACTGCTTCAGGTAGCTTCAGGTTTCGTTGTTTCTTCATGGGCTCTTTTGCCTTTTAAGAACCTACGAACTCCGGCACCAATTCCGGCTATACCGATCAAAATTAATTTCCAGAACTTTAGCAGAACCGCAAAGAAGCCGGCTTTGGCCAGAATTTTTCCGGCAATGAGTCCACCAATACCATAAGCGGCTACGTCATCTATACTCGAATCAAAATCTTCGTATCGGTAACCTTCATTGAATTCTACACTGTTCAATACCGGATCTATGTTGGCATTGATAAGGTCCAGCTGGTCGATGTCTGCAATGTAATTGAGCATGAGGTAGCCTTTTCTTCCCAGAATTCGGATGTTATAATTGAGTGTATTGATTTCTGACTCTTCAAATTTGAGTTCTTTAGCCCAATACAGTTTTTTGGTTTTGGAGTCGTAGTAAGGAGAAGAGGCCCAGCCAATCAACTCCACCATTGGGTATCCCATGCTTGCCCTTTGCTCATTTTCTGCATCAGAGTCCTCTTTCATTTGATCCAGTAACTCATAGTAGTTAATGTCGGCTGCATCATCATCTTCGATATAGCCATCTTCTACATAAGAAACTTCTATGGCATAAGACATGAAGAACGGATTGGAGTCTTCGGGAAAAATGAGACCAAGGGTTGACTCGTCTTCGGGATTTCCCCAGACATCGGTGAGGACGTATTTCGCCTTTTCACGATTAACAAACTTGAAGCCTTCCGGTACTTTAAGAGTGGCTATATCTCCACCCAACAGGATGGATCCATATTGATAGTCCATGGTAGCATCAAGGCTGTCAGATGTTTGCCTGATAAGCTCTTCAAACTCCTGTAATTCTTCCGGGCTAAGTTCTTCTTCCTCCTGAGCAAAGGCCATTAATGAAAGGGCCATCAGGCACACGATAGTGAATAATTTTTTCATGTTCAGTTTAAGGTATCACCTAAGATATTAAAGTTAATGAGGAGGAGGGGCAAAGAGGGGTGTTAATTTTAGGCTAATTCTCTCAGGTCTACCGGCACAACCCGAGAAACTCCCTGTTCAATCATGGTGATACCATAGATGATGTCAGTTGAAGCCATGGTGCGTTTATTATGGGTTACAATAATGAACTGTGACTCGTTAGAGAACTTTTTAATGATGTTGTTAAACTTGTCAATATTCGCATCATCAAGTGGGGCATCTACCTCATCGAAAATACAGAATGGAGCTGGTTTAAGCAGGTAGATAGCGAAAAGCAGAGAGGTGGCAGTGAGCGTTTTTTCTCCTCCTGAAAGCTGATTGATAGTCAGAGGTCGCTTACCTTTTGGCTTGGCCATAATATCAATCGATGACTCTAAAGGATTGTCCGGGTCGGTCAGTTTCAGGTCACAGTCATCCTCTTCGGTAAAGAGAGAGCGGAAAACCTTGATGAAGTTTTCCTTTATCAGGGCAAAGGCCTCCAGAAAAGTGTCTTTCGCTACGGTATCAATTTCTTCAATGGTCTGAAGCAATGAGTCTTTAGCTTCCACCAAATCGTTTTTCTGCTCGGTGATGAAGGTATGGCGTTCCTTGATTTCATCATAAGCTTCCATGGCCATAGGGTTGATTGGCCCCATGTTTTCGATTTTACTTCTGAGCTTGAGTACACGTTCCTCAATGTCATCAGCCGGGCGTTCATCAGGCTCTACATCTTCTTTCAGAATAGCGTCAAGGTCTACTTTGAACTCAACTGAAAGGCGTTCTTTTACGGAGCTCAGTTCCAGCTTGGTTTCATTGAGCTTATTCTGCTGCTCCATGATGAGGGTATCGGAAAGCTCTCGTTTATGGCGTAGCTCCCTGAGTGTCTTTTCTGCTATATCAATCTCTCCCCGTTGAGCATAGTAGTCTTTTTCAGCTTCATTGACACCTTTTTCAATGCTTTCTTTTTCGTCATACATCTCAATGAGTTCATCCTCATTGTTTTCCGATGTATCAATCAGCTTTCTGATTTCCAGCTCATTCCTTTCCAGTTCGTCCTGGTTTTTAGTGATGCGCTGTTTGCTACTTTCAAAGGCAGTTTCTTTATAGCTGATTTCCTGTTTGATTGACTCTACCCGGTTTTGCTTTTGGTGATAGAGTATGTTTTTCTCATTGAATACCTGAGATTTTTCAGACAGGGTGGCGGCTTCGGCTTTTGCTTTCTCTTCGAGTTCCGATATACCTGATTCCAGTTCTGCGAAGATTACCTCTTCCTCTTCCACCTGAGGTACAAGTCCATCGAGCTCTTGCGTGAGTCGCTCTATGCCTTTAACAATTTCTTCTTTGCGGTTGGCGTGCGTAGACAGCATTTGAGAGAGTTGCTCCTTTCTGGTTTTCACGGAAATGTATTCCTCGTTCACCATGTTGAATTCTCTCTGCAATTCCTCTATATCCGATTTGAAAGTGTTGGACTTGAGACGGGCCAGCTCTTGTTGCTTTTGATCCAGCCTGTCTTTGATATTAACGCTCTTGGATTCGAGGTCCTTGATGTCTTTCTGTAGCTTTTCCAGGTTTTTGGCTCTACCAATCCTTTTTCCTTCAAATAAGCCAACTGACCCTCCCGAAACGCTGAATTTGCGCTTGGTGTATTTGCCGCTTTCAGTAATGAATACAGCATCTTCATCCATTGGAATATCACCCGGACCTCCCTTGACGATGAATACATTTTCAAGGATATAACCAATCAGTCTTCTGTACTTTGGTTCATATTCTACAATCTCTGTTGCCGGGATGGCATTATCGTAGAGTTTGGATGGCTGTGGTTCGTATTTGTCGAAGGCATCCAGAACAAAGAAGTTGGCTTTGCCTTTGGAGGCATCACTCAAAATGTTCACGGCTTCGAAGGCCTGCCTTTCGGTATCGACAATGTAATAGTTCATATAGCTCTCGAGATAGTTCTCGATGGTTACACGATACTTGTCGTCACAGGTGATAATGTCTGAAAGGAGGGGAGCGTTTTTATTCCAGTTCGCTTTTTTCTTGAGGAACTTGATGGCTTCCGGGAAACCTTCCAGGTTTTCAACCAGCGATTTGGTCAGGTTGTACTCGTTTCTTTTGCTGTCCAGTTTACGGCCGACCTGGGTCATTTCTTCCCTGATCATATCGATGGTATCAGTCGTGTCCTGAATGGCCTTGGTTTGTTTATCTTCTTCAGCTTTTCTTTTGGAAAGCAGGCTGCCTTTTTCTTCTTTCTGCTCTTCCAGCAATTGGAGCTTTTCATCAAAGCGTTCCAGATTCTCCGATTGCTCTGAACTGTCTGTCTCTGTTTTTTCGAACTCAGACTTCAGTGTTTGAAGCTGTATTTCTTTAATTTCTATTTCCTTCTTCAGGTTGAACAGACGCTCGCGCTTGGAAGTAAAGGTTTTTCTGTGCTCTTCGTAGGCTAGTTGGGCTTCCTGACTCAGCTCTTTTTGCTCAGCATATATCTTTTGCAGGGAATGGACCTCCTGTTCAATGACGGATAGATCTTTTGCAGCGCCTTCCAGTTCATTACGTAAACTTTCCAGACTGAAAGAAGCCCGGTCGTTACTCTTCTTATCGGCTTCTAACTGCTCACGCAGGTTGTCACTTTTGTCCTGAAGGAAGGTCAGTCGCTCGTTTTTGATCTTTCTTTCGCTTTCGAACTGTCTGATTTTATTGACATGTTCATTCAGGGTACGTTGTCTGGAAGCCAGTAGCTTTTCTTTGTTGATCAACTCGGTCTTGCCTTTCTCGATGGTGGCTTCCTGATTGGTCATCATCTGATTGATCTCCAGTTTCTTGTCGCTTTCCTGCTGAATGGCTTTCTCCAGAGACTTGAAACGATTGGACTTCTCTGCTACGGTTTTCCGGGCAAGAGCTACACTCTCAACTTTGTATTCTTCTTTTAGCTTGTAATACTTTTCAGCCTGACGGGCTTGCTTTTCCAGAGACTTTAGGTTCTTCTCTATTTCAAAAAGAAGATCTTCGACCCGATCCAGGTCATCATCAGTATCCTTTAGCTTCTTTAGGGTTTCCTTTTTCCGTGTTTTGAACTTAGAAATACCGGCAGCCTCTTCGAACAAAGCCCTTCTGGAGTTATCCTTATCGTTCAGGATATCGTCTACCATTTTCAATTCTATAATGGCATAGCTATTAGAAGCAATACCAGTATCCATAAAGAGGTTGGTGATATCCTTGAGCCTGCAGTTCACTCCATTCAGCAAATACTCGCTTTCTCCCGATCGATAGTACCTTCTGGTAATCGTAACTTCTGTGTACTCTGTAGGAAGCAGGTTCTTGGTGTTTTTGAAAGTAAGGGATACTTCAGCCAATTGAGTTGGCTTTCGTTTTTTGGTACCATTGAAGATGATGTTCTCCATCTTCTCAGACCTTAGCATTCTGGTCTTTTGCTCGCCCAGTACCCAACGAATGGAGTCTACCACATTAGACTTACCACAGCCATTAGGACCTACAATACCTGTAATTCCTTTATCGAAATTGATAACTACCTTATCTCCGAAACTCTTAAATCCTTTTATTTCAAGCTTGGTAAGCTGCATGAACGGGCTCCACTAAAAAATGAGTGTAGCTAGCAAAATTAAAATTAACGAGGACAATTCATGCTTAATGTCTGAAAAATTGCTAATCAATTGGGAGATTTTTACTGTAGTTCTGATCTTGTTTGGAAGCGTAGGAAAAATGAGTCTTGAAAAGGATATCTCGGGCAATTTCTTAGATTTGTTATTCTATGGATATAGATGTAGGTACGCTGGTTTATATAGCACTGGCCATTATATATTTCATTGTTCAGAGCAATTCCAAGAACAAGAAGAAGCAACAGAAAAGGGCTGCTGAAGCTAACGATGCTGAGCAGGAGACCCAGAGACCATCAAGAAGACCTACATTCGAAGAGCTGTTAGAGGAATTTACCGGCCAGAGGCAGGTGCAGCCCGTTCCGGCAGTAGAAACAGAGGAAGAACCACAAGTGGTTCAAACAGAGAGCAAACCCAGACTTAGCTCTTACGAAGCATCTCAAAAGCGTGCTGCAGAAAGAAAAAGAGAGGCGGAAGAAGAAGCTGCAAGAATCAGAGCACGAGTGAATGAACAATTTGATCCATACCATCCGGAAGAGGAGGAAAAGGGCTACTCAGATATGTTTAGTGATCTTGATTCCGCTAAACGTGCTTTTATTGCTTCCGAGGTCTTTAAAAGAAAGTATAATTAAGACTTCTTGAATTCGATAGGTAAACGGACTCTGGTTGTCACCGGAACTCCGTTAGAGAAACCTGGCTTCCATTTGCTTGATTTTCTCAACGCCTGAAGGATAGCTTCTTCAATCTTAAACCCAAGTTTATTCTCAAATTCAAGGTATTCGAGGTAACCGTTAGGGTTCACATCGAACGATATAATTACCTGGCCTTCTACATTGGCATCTCTGGCTGCCTTAGGATAAAGGATGTTCTCCTCAAGGAATGAGGTCCATTCGGCTGTGCCGATTAACGGCTCAGGCAGAATTTCCTTTTCGGCCGATGCTTCAACCTGATAGTTGTCTACTTTCACCTTCTCTAATGGCAGTGCATCGAAAGAGAAGATAAAGAACAACAGCGCTATAAACGGTAAAGGCAACAACAACTTAAAGTAATTAGTAGAAGCTACTTTTTTCATCATATCAAGTCGCTTCAGGGTCTTATTCTTACCGAAATAGCTACCATATTCCAGTCCCATTTTATTGAAAACAGTACGAACCAATAAGCTGGCATAAGTGGTATGACTTTCTTTGCCAATCACTGCCTGGTCAGCTGCATACTCATGCACTTCTTCCAGCAACATCTTATACAGGTACATAAATGGATTAAACCAAAAGACAATCTTCAGTATTTCGATAAAAAGGATGTCGTATGAATGCTTTTGGTCGATATGAGCTTTCTCATGCGCAATGATTTGCTCTTTTTCTCTTTCAGTATACTGCTGAGAATTATCCCAAAACAAGTAGTTGAAGAAAGAGAAAGTAGGCATTAAGCCCTCAGTCTTCACCAGGAAGTAGTTCCCTTTAAACCTGGTATTATGTCTTCTATACCAGATTACTTCCTTGAATTGTCTGATCCTGATAAGGAACTTCAACAAACCCAGGCCGAAACCTACAAGGTATAATAAGAGAAGTGCTTCCCACCATAGCAGGAAAGGGCGTTCAGATTTGGCTGTAATGGTATAGGAGTAAGCTTTTTCGGCTTCAATGATCGGTTCATCACCTACACCATTACCAATTTCATGTAAGGAGTTGAAGAAACCCGGAGTACTGGCCGGATTGTAAGAGAACTCCATCATGGGAAAAGAAACAGATAAAAATAAAGCAACCAACAAATAGGCTCTGTTGTAATGAAAGCTCTTTTCATTTCTTAAAAAGAAATAATAGAGCAGGTAGAGAACAGCCAGACAGGTGGCTGATTCAATGAGATAAACCACTGAAGAATTCAGTGATTCGAGTAGCTCTATGGTTGGATGCTGCTTCATTTACTTAACTTCTTCTTCCTCGTCTAAATCAGTTTTAACATGGTCCATTAAAGATTCGAAATCAGTGAGATCCATGTCGTTTTCTTTGGCAAAGAATGATACTAGCTTCTGGAATGATCCTCCGAAGTAGCCACCAATAAAGTTTTTGAGATAAAAATTGCTGTAAGTCTTCTTGTCTACCAATGGAAAGTACTCATGTGTTTTTCCATAAGCTTTGTAGCCAACAAAGCCCTTTTTCTCAAGAATTCTGATAATTGTAGAAACAGTATTGTAAGCAGGTTTCGGCTCAGGCATTTTTGCCAATACATCTTTGACAAAGCCCTGTTCTATATCCCACAAAATCTGCATCACTTGTTCTTCAGCCTTGGTTAATTCCTTCATATCAATAAAGTTGTTGCGTAATTATCAATAATACAACTATCGCGGTAGTTTTCAAACTAACGGGTTAGTTTATTTAGTTATTTATTCAGAGTTGAGTAAAAACGTAGGTAATCAGGTTGGCTCCCATTCTCAATGCCTTTAGCCTAACCTCTTGAGGATCATTATGTATTCTCTGATCTTCCCAGCCATTGCCCAAGTCGGACTCATAAGAGTAATAACACACGAGCTTACCTTCATAAATCAGGCCAAAGCCCTGAGCTGGCTTGTTGTCATGCTCATGTATTTTTGGAATACCATCGGGAAAGTCAAACTTCTGATGATAAACAGGGTGATCTACCGGTAGTTCAATAAACTCAAGTTCCGGGAATACCTTTTTCATTTCCAGTCTTATATAAGCGTTAAGCCCATAGTTGTCATCAATATGCAGAAAGCCTCCTGAGCTGAGGTATTTTCTGAGATTCTCTGCTTCGGAGGGACTGAAAACTACATTGCCATGTCCTGTCATGTAGACGTAGGAATAATCGAATAATTCAGGACTGCCTACCTGTACTACAGCATCCTCTTCATCGATTTGAGTGCCTAACTGTTCATTGCAAAACCTGGCCAGATTTGGTAGTGCTGTTTTATTGGCATACCAGTCACCACCACCGCCATATTGAAGCTTGGCAATTTTAATTTGATCGGATTGTGCCTGAGCTAATAAAGGACCAGCAAAAATGAGTAGGAGGAGGTAAATTTTTTTCATGATAACCATTGCTCTCGTCTTTGGAACGATTATTTAGTGGCTTAGTTTATTACTTTAAGATAGAAATCCCAACAATTATTAACTGAGTGAGAGATCAGGAATTCGAAAACTTTATTCAAGCGGTAAGAAGCAGGCTGGGGGAACCACTACCGGGACGAGAGGCCCAGATAAAGATGGCACCCAAACCTGTGGATGAGAGAAGGTTTACAGAGAACCCGTCCCGGCCTGCTAAGTTAGGAGGAGTAATGGTTTTGCTCTATCCCCACGAAAGTGGAATTCATATTCCTTTAATGAAACGCCCTGAATATGATGGGGCACATAGTGGTCAAATCAGTTTTCCTGGAGGCAAGCTTGAGCAATCTGATAAGGATTTAGTGGCTACAGCTTTAAGAGAGACAGAAGAGGAAATCGGTGTTCGTTCGGGCGACATTGAGGTATTGGGTAATCTATCAGAGCTGTTCATCATTGCCAGTAACTTCAAAGTATTGCCCACTGTTGGGGTATTGAAAAATACGCCCCGCTTTATTCCTGATCCCATAGAAGTGGCCGAGGTGCTACCCATGCCGCTGAAGATGCTTCATGATCAATCGGTGAGAAAAGTAAAGGAAATGCATTTTCCACCATACACTATATTCTCTCCATATTTTGAACTGCGGGGGGAAGTGGTTTGGGGAGCAACGGCCATGATGCTCAGTGAGCTGGCCCATGTTTTAGAAGAGGTTGAGTCTAACCTTCGCTGATGATGGCACTGGCCTCAATTTCAACCAGATATTGATCACTAATAAATCTGGATACCTGAACCATGGTGGTGCAGGGTTTAATGGATCCAAAAGCTTCCTGGTGCGCCTTGCCAATAGCTTCCCATTGTGTGATATCGGTTACAAAAATCCGCGTTCTCACCACATCTTCCATGTGGGCACCGGCTTGTTCCAGTACGCCTTTAATCTTTTGCAGGGCGAATTTGGCTTGCAGATAAGGATCGTTTCCACCTACTAATTTCCCCTGATCATCGGCAACGGTTCCGGTTACTTCTACCACATTGCCCACTCGTACAGCGCGAGAATATCCTACAATGTCTTCCCAGGGGCTACCTGAACTGAAGTTTTGTCTTTGTTGATCTTCCATGTCTTAAATGAATTTAATGATCTGTCGGTAGAGCTCATTTGGCTCAAACGGTTTCTGGACCAATGTAGCAAAATGGTTCTTGTCCATTACATTGTCGAACTCTGCACTCAGGTAACCACTCATGGCGATGATCACCGTTTCCTGATTGTTTTCACAGTGATCTCTAATACTGGCTGCCACTTCAAAACCTGACATCGGCTTCATTTCAATATCCATTAGGATCAGATCGAACTTCTGGTTCTTGCATTTCTCCAATGCTCCGGTGCCTCCGGTAGCTTCATGAAAACGGGCATTCCAGCTGTTGAGCAGTCTTTTCAGGACCAGTCTGTTCATGTCGTTATCATCTACTACCAGTACATGTTTACCGTTCAGGTCTTTGTCTCTCATCTGATCCTGAAGGTTCACCATATCAAAAGCCTGATTGATTTTGAATGAGATTTCGAAAGACAGGCTGGTGCCTTTTTGCTCGGCAGATTCTATGACCACCTGGCTGTCCATCAGATTCAATAGCTTTTGAGTGATGGAAAGTCCCAGACCTGTGCCACCATACTCTCTGGTAGTCTCCTGCCCGGCCTGTTCATAAGCCTCAAAGATCTTTTCAAGTTTATCTCGGGGAATACCAATACCTGTATCTTTTACTTCAAAGTTTACTGAGGCAAAATCATCTTTCAGACCTGATAGTGATGCTATAATATGCACATGACCTTCGTGAGTGAACTTAAGGGCATTACCAATCAGGTTATTGAATATCTGTGTGAGTCGGGTAGGATCTCCCATTACCCGATCCGGCATATGTTCACCAACTTCAACAATAAGATCAATGCCCTGACTTCTTGCTTTGTATTTGAAGCTGTCTCTAATGTTTTTCAGGAGATCAATAATGGAGAATTCTATAGATTCCAGAACCAGTTTGCCGGCCTCGATTTTATTATAATCCAATACATCATTGATCAGTGAATGGAGGTTTTCAGCCGAGAACTTCAGGGCATCGATGTACTCCTGCATCTCCTCATTTTCATTATCCATTTCCATGATGTGGGAAAGGCTTATGATGGCATTAAGGGGAGTTCTGATCTCATGGCTCATAACAGAAAGGAATTCAGATTTAGCTCTGGTGGCCTTTTCTGCTTCATTTCGCGCAACCTCCAATTCGTTGTTCTGCTTTTTGATTACCTGTGTTCTGGCTGCTACTAACTCGGTAAGTTCCTGATTAATATTGAGCTGTAGCTTTTCATTGTTTTTCAACTGAAGAATAAGAGATCGCTGAGTGATTTCATGGTTTTCATAGTCCCTTTTCAGCTTGTGGCTGATTCCGAGACAGAATACGAAAAGTTCTATGATGAGACCGATCTGAATGTAGATAGGGATCTCTACCGGCTGATTGATGGTTTTGGCTACAGCTGAAATCATTACGGTAACCATCAGCAAAACGGTTCCCCAGGTGAAGTACCGAATAATCAGGTTGGACCTCAGGTTAATAGAAATCAGGAAGAATAGTCCTAAACCTGTGACAATTACCATGTACGCCTCAAACGCTTTATAAGTCATGTAGTAGTTGTCTGACAGGCCCATGTAAATGGAGATAAGGGCAAAGGCGGCAACACCTGAATAGCCCACCCACTTGAGGGTCTCATCCCACACAGCGAAGTCTTTCTTCAGGTCCAGGAACTCTCTGGCAAAGAAGCAATAGAAAGTGATGGACAATACAGGAGCATAGCCAAAAATGGGCAGGGGATCTACATAGTCCGGATAGAGCCAAATCTCCAAAATGCCGTAGTAGTCAATAAAGTAGAGAAGGTTGAAAAGACTGTAGAGAGCGAAGTAGGTAAACACCCTTTGCTTGACATAACCAGTTAAAAATAGGTTGAGGAAAATGATTACCAGTACCAGGCCGGAAAAGAACCCTTCGAACAGATTGATTCTTTCCTTTTGTCCCAGCCAGTCATCATATGGTTCAATACTTTGTGCCAGACTGATTGGCATTTGATGTTCACTCTCAATCTTTACATAGATGTGGGCTTCTGTTTTTGCCGGAATATCCAGCCTTACTTTTGTGTCTATACCTTGTTGAATACTTCTTTCGCTGGAGGCAAAGCCTTCTCCGGTTTTTAGTTCAACAGTTTCCTGGTCGTCTATGCTGATGTAATAGGTTTCTTTAGAGTTATTTCCTCCTCTAAGTATGTGCGATTGTCTGACATCGCTGGCATTGTTGATTCGGAAGTATAACCAATAGTTGGCCTCAAGGTCGAAACGCGAGATGTAACTGGCTTCTATAAAGTCATTCTGCCTTAGTTCCTGAATATCCTCAATAGTCCTGGTTTTGGATTCGTCAGTAAAAACGAGAATGTTTTGCTTGTTAAGTGTCCTTTCAGTGGGGCCATTGATCACATGAAAGTTCTTGAAGAAGCGTTCCTGACCGAAACTGTTGTAGCCCAGGCTGAATAACAAGAGAGTGGTTAGAAGAATATTTGTGCCAGATAGCCTCATCAATGATCTTGAAAGATTCTTGATTATGATTGCATTTGCAAGTTAAAAAACTGAATTCTGACCTGAAATTATACAATTCTAAGCTTGAGCGAAATTTATAGCATCGCTGGACCAGGGCGTGCTTTGCTGGATCGTTTCTAAAACTTTGGACGGATCGGTAAAGACTGTCCAGATATTTCTGTGTACCTCACCCATGAACCCATGTTCAATAGCTGTCTCAAGCATGGTAAGGAGGTTGTCGTAATAACCGTCAAGATTCAGTATTACGATGGGTTTAGTAAATATACCCAGGCGCTTTAGCGTAATGGCCTCCATAAGCTCTTCGAATGTGCCGCAGCCACCGGGTAGGGTAATCAGTGCATCGACACCTACCATAAACTGTTTTTTGCGCTCATGCATGTCGGCTGTGAAGATGAATTCATTAACGTCTTTGTGATGGAACTCTACCTCTTTCATAAAGTGAGGCATAATGCCAATGATCCGTCCTTTTTCTTCAAGAATGGTGTCTGCTAACTGTCCCATCAAACCTCTGGCTCCACCACCATAAACCACGGTTGTGTTGTTTTTAGCCAGTGCTTTGGCCAGAACTTTGGTGGCCTCAAAGTACTTTTGATCAATCTTGTCGCTTGACGCACAGTAGACACAAACTTTCTTGATTTTTTGCATGACTTATTCTTTGCGCATTTAAGGTAACCAATGGTGTGGTATTTATAAAGTCTTAAATCCTTTTACATGAATTCACTCGTTTGCCTTATGCATTTTTTCTAGATTAATCGGGCAAACAACCATACACTTCTATGAAAGGAATTTTGACATTGACTGCCTTGTTCATAAGCTGCCTGACCATGGCTCAGGGTACCATGCTTTTGAGGCAACCCACTATTTCTGATACACATATTGCCTTTGTTTACGCCAATGACCTTTGGATTGTGGAGAAAGGAGGAGGGAATGCCAAAAGGCTTACCTCCAATATAGGAGGAGAAACCAATCCGCATTTCTCACCCGATGGTTCTATGATTGCCTTTTCGGGGCAGTACGATGGTAATCAGGACGTGTATGTAATTCCATCTCAGGGTGGAGAGCCTAAGCGATTGACCTGGCATCCTTCAGGTGATAATGTGACGGGCTGGACACCTGAAGGTGAGGTGCTTTTCTCTTCTGGACGCAATGGACATCCAACCAAAGAATCGCAATTCTTTACAGTCTCTACAACCGGGGGACATCCGAAGGAATTACCCATACCAAGAGCTGTTGACGGTGAGATTTCGGCTAATGGCAGATGGATTGCCTATCAGCAGATTTCTTTCTGGGATCCTGAATGGAGAAATCACAGAGGTGGACAAGCTAAGCCTATCTGGATTGTTGATTTAAAAAACTACAACTTAAAGATGACGCCTCAGCCGGATAATGAGAGACATACCAGTCCGGTTTGGATGGGTGGAGTGGTCTACTATCTGTCTGAAAGAGACTATGCGAATAATATTTGGAGCTTCAACCCTCAAACAGGAGAAGAGAAACAGATCACTCATCATGCTGATTTTGATGTAAAGAATATTGATGCCGGTGGAGGAATGTTGGTCTATGAGCAAGGAGGGTATCTGCATACGATCAATCCTTTAACAGGAGAATCTCAACAGTTAAATATCAATGTTGCAGGTGACATGAACTGGGGCAGGCCTCGATGGGTGGATGCGAGAGCTTTCGATATGCAAAACGCACAAATCTCGCCAACAGGTCAAAGAGCCATATTCGAATTCAGGGGAGATATTATTACCGTTCCGAAGGAAGAAGGTGCCTGGAGAAACCTGACCAACTCAAGCCTATATGCGGACAGGGCTCCGGTTTGGTCTCCCAATGGTGATCAGGTAGCCTGGTTTTCAGATGAATCAGGCGAATATGAGTTAAAGATTGCAGATCAAATGGGACTGGAAGCTCCCAGGACCATTACCCTTCCTAATCAGACTTTTTATTTCAGACCTCAGTGGTCTCCTGATGGAAAGTACATTGCATACACCGATACTGATTATAACATGTGGTATGTAGATATTGAGTCTGGTGTGGCCAAAAAGGCAGACACGGACTTATATGCTCACCCTAACCGCACTTTAAACCCGGAGTGGTCACCCGATAGCAAATGGATAGCTTATGTTCAATTGCAGCCGAATCAGTTTAAAGCAGTTAAAGTTCATCATGTAGAAACAGGAGCTACTTTAACTCTTACAGATGCCATGGCTGATGCTATGTCTCCGGTTTGGGATGCCAATGGCCAATACCTGTACTTCCTGGCATCGACTGACTATGGTTTAACCAGTGGTTGGTTGGATATGAGTTCTTATAACGCCCCTCTTAGTTATACACCTTATCTGATGGTGCTTTCAAAAGACGGTAAGTCGCCATTTTTACCTAAAAGTGATGAAGAACCCACGGGAGAAGAGAAAAAGGAGGATAAGAAATACGAGGTAGTTGTAAATATTGATGCTGAGGGTATTGCAGAACGTATTATTCCAATTAATGTACCCGCACGAAATTACACTCAAATGATGCCCGGTCCTGAGGGTCATTTCTTCTACGTGGAAAATGTTCCTCAGGAAGGTGCCAGACTCCAACGCTACAGCCTGGAAGAACAGAAGGCTACTACTTTCCTGCCTTCTATTGCCTATGGTGTGGTTTCATCAGATCGAAATAATCTACTCTACAGAAGTGGAGGAACCTGGGGAATAATATCCACTAAGGGAGGTTCAAAGAAAGTAGGTGATGGTCGTCTTGACCTGAATGGAATTCGAGTGAAAGTTGATCCGACAGAAGAGGCCAAACAGATACTGAAAGAAGGGTGGAGGTTTATGCGTGATTTCCTATACGTGGACAATACACATGGCGCTCCGTGGGATGAAGTATGGAAATGGTATGCTCCATGGGTTGAGCATGTAAGACATCGTTCAGACCTGAACTACATTGTTGATATCATTAGCGGAGAGATCGCGGTAGGGCATAGTTATGTTTCAGGCGGAGATTACCCTGACCTCACCAGTGACAGAGTAGGACTGTTGGGTGCCGATATAGTGCCAGATCGTAATGGCTTCCGAATAGAGAAAATTTACACTGGTGAAAACTGGAACCCGAACCTTTCTGCTCCCCTGGCACAACCGGGTCTGGGAGTTAGTGAGGGCGATTACATAGTTCAGGTTAATGGAGAAGACTTGTCCGTGGAGGATAACTTCTTTAGCTATTTTGAAGGAACTGCCGGTCGTCAGGTTACGCTTACCATCAATTCTCAACCTTCCAAAGAAGGAGCCAGAACTGTTTTAGTAGAGACCATTGGTAATGAAGGAGGCCTTCGACAGTTTGACTGGATCGAAGGTAACCGAAGATTAGTCGATCAGTTATCAGGAGGCAAGTTAGCCTATGTGTATGTGCCAAATACCAGCAATCCCGGCTATACCTACTTCAATCGATACTACTTTGCCCAGCAGGATAAAAAGGGAGCTGTTATCGATGAGCGTAATAACGGTGGTGGCTCTGCTGCAGACTACATGGTAGATATCATGTCCAGAGAGCTTCATGGATACTTTAACAGCAGGGTAGAAGGGCATCGGCCATTCCCATCTCCGGGTGCAGGAATCTGGGGGCCGAAAGTGATGATCATTAATGAACGTGCCGGTTCAGGCGGTGATCTTTTGCCTTATATGTTTCATCAGATGGAAATCGGACCATTGGTAGGTACTCGTACCTGGGGAGGCCTGGTTGGTACCTGGGATACTCCCAGATTTATCGACAATGGTAGAATGGTAGCGCCAAGAGGTGGTTTTTACAATACTGATGGAGAATGGGATGTAGAAGGAAAGGGGATTTCTCCTGATATACCGGTTGAACAGACCCCGAGGCTGGTGATTGATGGACATGATCCTCAACTGGAAGCAGCTATTAAAGAGGCAATGCGGCTACTGGAAACTCAGGAAGTAACACTCAAACCTGAGCCTGAAGCACCAATTCGCTGGAAGCGGCCGGTTAAAAAGGATAATTAGTCAAATCTGATTGTGAACCTTAATCCTTCATCAGAAGAATGGTGACTAAAAGTGGCCTTCAACTGTTGAATCATAAGGTTCACAATTCTCATACCCATGCTCTTAGAAGCAGACAGGTCGAAACCTGTTGGTAAGCCGTTGCCGTGGTCTCTGTACTCAATCAGTGTTGACCCATTGTCATTTTTACAGCTAATGGAAATACCTTGGGCCAGGGCTTTATCATTAAGATGTTTGATGGAGTTGGTGATCAGTTCATTGAATATCAGAGCCAGTGGAATGGCCTTGTTGATCGGTAGAGATAACTCTTTACAGCTGATGTTGATGGGAATATGCCCTGAGCCCTTCCTGAAGGTATTACAAATCAAAGGAGAGAGTTCTTCCAGGTACTCCTGAAAGTTAACTCTGGTAGTTGACTCAAGGCCATAGAGTTTCTCGTGTACCATAGCCATGGTTTGGATACGATTTCTCAGAGCACCATATAAACCGTGATTGCCTCGGTCTTCATCTGTTTGTTCTTGCAGGTAAATCAGGCCTGAGAGTACCATGAGGTTGTTTTTGACCCTGTGATTCAGCTCTTTATAGAGTACTTCCTTTTCCTCCAATGAATAAGAAAGCTGCTCATTCGTTTTTGCGATGGCTTCTTGTTGAATAGAAAGCTGAGAATTTTTCTTACGTACCCTTAGAAAAAGAAATACCACTGTGAGCGTAGAAATGGCCAGTAAGGTTGAGCCACCAATGGTATAGACCAGTGCCCGTTGATTATTATCTGCTCTGACTTCTGCTTCTGCCAGGGCTTTTTCAGCCAACTCCCTGTCATGTACGGCCTGAAGCTCTTCTACATCAATTGCATACTGGTCAACCATCAGCGAAATTTTAGACTGATAGGCCTTTCTTGATATGTGATAGGCTCTTTCGTACCAGCCTTTGGATTGGAAGATTGTCATCTGAATCAGGTAGAGGTCTTCGAGTGCGCTGTGCCATTCGTTGAGTTCTGCCAGAGCAATTATGGGCCCCAGTACTTCCAGTGATTTGTCGGCTTCTCCTCTGCGAGCATAGTATACCGCCAGGTTATGCTGTACTGTTGCCAGGTCTCTTTGCCTGTTCATATTTCTGAGTATTTCAGAAGATTGTTCATAATGTGAGACAATTCGTTCAACCTCGTCAAAATGAGTAGCGCCATACAAATAGGCCAGTTCATTCAGGATGAGCGCTTTGGTATATTGAGCACATGGTTCGTTGGCTAATTCCAGTGCTTTTTGACTGAAGAAGCCTACGTTATTGGCGTTACTTCTGAATTGAGATTCATTGGCTGCCTTCCGGCTAAACCAATAAGAAATGTTACAGGGGTCAACTTCATGGTTGTCGATAATTTCCTCAGCTATCTCGAGATGTCTGTCAGACAGATCTCCCAGGGCCCTGGCACGATAATATTCAGCTAGTAGTGTTTCTGTTTTGGCCATATTATTGAAATCCTGCCTGCTTGTGTAGTAGTCGAGCATCTCCATGTAGTCTGCCAGAGCCTGGTTGTTTTTGCGCATTACCTTACACATAAAAGCCCTCGATTCCAGCATGGCCATACGCATGGAATCATTACTATGAATCAGCTCTGAGTGCTCCAGTTTTTCGAAGATTGGGATGGCATCGTTATAGTTTCCATAGTCTGTTAAACTTATTGCTTTTTGAAGATCGGCAGAAACCTCTTCGGCCGGATAGTCGGAAATTAATACCAGCTGATTCTCTGAGAAAGTTTCTTCCTGTCCTCTGATTAAAGACAATGGGCATAGTGTCAGTACGAATACCCAAATACCTCTGAAAATCACAAAATATGAATTTTTAAAGGTAAAGTAGGTTGTAAAAATGCTATCTGAAATAAATTTCATATGGGGCTGCTCTTGGAGGATCAAAAGTTAAAAAAGAATTTATATTTAGCTCCTGTTCAACCAAAACACCTTATGCCGAATAGCATGAAAGTCATCCTTGTTGAGGATGAAACCATCATAGCTGAATACTTAAAATCCGTTCTGGAAAAAATGGGCAATCACGTTAGGGTATTGTTCTCAGGTAATCTCGACTTCGATAGTTATTTAAATCAACATCAGCCCGACCTTGTCTTTCTTGATATTAACCTGGAATCGAAAACTACAGGAATCGATTTGGCACGGGCCTGTAAGAATAAGGGGGTGCCCTTTGTCTACCTTACTTCGTACTCAGATCCAAAAACTATAGGAGAAGCCCTACAATATGAGCCATTGTCTTATATGTTGAAGCCATTTACCGAAGAAGAGGTATTCAAGACGTTGGAGGTGGCCAGGATAAAAATCTCTCAAAACAATGGTAATCAGTTTCTTAATCTGAAAGAAGGTTATGATACCGTTAGAATCAAGCTGAATGATATTCGTTGGTTAAAAGCCGACAATGTCTACACAGAAATAAGCACCAATTCAAAGAAGTTCATTCACAGAAAGCCACTTTCAGAAATGATGGATTTACTGCCGTCAACCAACTTCATTCGTGTTCATCGTTCCTATATCGTCAATATGGACAAGGTGGTAAGGGTAGGGGCTGATTACCTGGAAATTGATAATGAACGCATTCCCGTTAGCCGATCTAAGAAGGCCTCTATACTTGATAAAATCGACACCGATTGATTCTTCAATAAATACAGCTGACATACAAAGCTATGTCATTCACAACAAACTTTTAGCTGTACACAATAATTGAATTAATTTCACTAACAACTCACCTGAACTGCACTGTTAGACTGACTCTGTAGCTGTTGCTCAGATAAGAATACTACAACCAAAACATATAGTGTATGAACTCTCTTTTACCAAAAGTGAGGCATGTTTTTATGCATTCCACTTTGGTGAACTACTTCACCGCAACAACCAATCGAACAATTTGTGGCATCGGAATCCTGATGCTTTTATCCTTTCAAACTTATGGGCAGGAAGACTGGAAGCTTCTGAAAGAGGCTTCCGGGGTTGCTGTCTATTATCTGGTAACCGAATGCGAAGTCGATGCTCCGTCTGATGAGATGTTGGCTGAATCAACTACCAGACAGGTAATTCAACTCAAGGTTGATAATCAAAGTGGCAAAGCGCTTACAATAGCTTATCCATTAACAGTTAAACAAAGTGGCAATGAAGACATAAAGGAGTCTGCGATTGCTGCCGGAATAACTGTTTTGAATGACTGTAGTCAACTTCCGGAAATCAACCTTACCCATCAATCAGGGGACGGTTTACCGATTTCTGTATCGGAGTATTTCCAATTATTTGATGTAACCATTAAGGAGTAGGAAGCATGAAAAATCTATCTAAAATAAGTCTGTTACTAGTCATGCTGCTACTCAGTTCAGCGATTAGTGCACAATCTGTTTTTCCAATTTTACCCGGCTCGAGTCTGGCCGATGGTGATGATGATCAGGTGTTGAGAACCTGGTTAGAAGAATCTGGTGTTGTTCCATCAGGAACCCTGATTTATAGAAAATCTGTAAATGGTGCTTCAGGAACGGCATTTCATAATGCCGTAGATAATCAGGGCCCAACACTGGTCCTTATTAAAGGAAGCAATGGCACTGTATTCGGAGGTTATAATCCAACGTCCTGGACATCTTCAAATACCTATTCAGGTGGAGCAGATGCCTTCCTTTTCAATCTGACAACCAACCAAAAGGGAGATATTCATCCTAATTATGTTCAGAACGCTACTTATAATCGCAGCAATTATGGACCTACCTTTGGCGGAGGACATGATATCTATATAGACAGTAACATGTCTGGCGGTTATGTAAGAGGCTGGAGTTATTATGCCGTTGATGGTAGTGGCCATCAAAGCAGTAATTCAATCAGAGCCTTAACAGGACTGAACGTTACGACTACAGGTAGTTATGGCTTTCCTTATGGTTTCATTCAGGAAATAGAGGTTTATGCTATTGAATACAATAAGTCAGCCCCAATTATTCAGGGGCAAGACATTACGGTCTACTTAGATGCCAATGGCCAGGCCACTATTACCCCTCAGGATGTAGATACAGGAACAACTGACCCGGATGGAACAGTAACCCTGACTATCGATAGAGATGTATTCACCTGTGATGACCTCGCAGGTAATTCTTCAATTGTAACCCCTACCTATATAGGTACTGAAAACCAGTCTAATTATTCCCTGGGTGCTGCTTATGATCCGGTAACAGAAGAATATCTTTTTCCACAATGGAGTACTAACACTATTTATAGGTTTGATAAAGACAGAAATTCCTTAGGGTCTTTTACATTCCCTTATAATTCTATACTTGATTTATGGGTTGACGGAGAAACTGGTGATTATTTTCAGGCGGATTATTACTCGCAGGTGATAAGAAGAGTTGACAGAAATTTAAATCAGGTTTGGCAAAGGTCAATTCAGGGTGGAGGAGCGTATGGTCCGAGAGCTGTGACTACCGATGATAACTTTGTTTATTATCACCGATATAACTCCACACAAATCATCATTCTTAATAAATCGGATGGTTCTTATCAGGGAGTTATCAACCTTCCAGGAGGTGGTGACTTTAGATCAATGATCCATGCCAACGGAAAGATCTACATGGGTGGAAGAACCGACAACTGGTCTCCTTATCCTAACAGCTGGAATGTTATACATATTATAGATGTAGCCAGTAAGAGTTATGAGTCTAGTTTTACTGTAAGTAATTACACTTCACAAGGACTTTCATTTGATGGAGAAAATATTTGGGTTCATGCTAATAATCAGGCCTATGGATACAAAGTATCTGAAGGTAATGCCTACGGGTCAGGAAATGGAAATAATGCAGTAATCCTTACTGCCACAGACCCATTAGGCAACACAAGATCAGAAGCCTTTGGTGTAACGGTGGTAGATAACATTTCACCAACCATATCGCTCAATGGCGCTGCTACCGTTTACCTGGCAGCCGGAGAACAATTCAACGATCCGGGAGCAACCGCTGCAGACAATTGTTCTGCCAATGTTGAGGTTTCAGGAACTGTTGATATCAATACTCCGGGGGCATATGAGGTGAGCTATAAAGCAGTTGACGGTTCAGGCAATGAATCAAATACGATTACCAGAACCGTTAATGTGGGTGCCGTTGATACCGAATCTCCGGTATTAATCACGCAAAATGCAACGATCGAACTGGATGCTAATGGTCAGGCTTCAATTGAAGCAGGTGCCTATCTGTCGGAATTTTTCTCAGAAGATTTCAGTGCAGAGGCCACGGGTGTTCAAACTACCTTGGCTAACTGGTCTTTTGGAGATGCCAATGACAATGTAGATGTAGGAGATTACATCACCAATAATGGCAGTGTTGAAATTGACCTTGCAGGAACGAATAACTCTACCATCACAACAAAGGAGGCTTTCCTCTTCGTGCCTGGAGATTATCAGATCAGTTTCGATCACAGACTAAACAACAACCCGGCTGGCAATAACTCAGTGAGAGTAGTCATAGATGGTCTCTTAGACCAGACTTTCGCTTCACAACTAACAGCTGCTACCGAAACTGTAACATTTACTGTCAATGCTGAAACGCAGGCTCGCCTGGTGTTTGAGCAATTGGGTGTTGATGATGCGGCCGGATCATTTATTGGAGGTATTACCCTATCCAGAGTAGTGCCTGTTACTTACTCTGTTTTCGCAGATGTAACAGATGATTCAGGAATCGTGAATATGACTGTTAGCCAATCTAGCTTCTCTTGTGCCGATATCGGAGACAATGTAGTGGAACTCACTGTTGTCGATCCTTTCGGAAATGAAACCACAGAAACAGCTACAGTGACTGTACTGGGAGGACTTGATGCCGATGGCGATGGTGTTCCGAATATTTGTGACCTTGATGATGACAATGACGGTATACTCGATGCAGATGAATGTTCTTCATCGGCCTTCTTCTGGTCAGATGGACCGGCTTTGCAAAACCCGGTTAATGGATTGGCGAAAAGCGCAAGAGGAACCATTAATGGAATTGGCTATACCTATTCTTCTAATGTGAACTTTACTACCACAAGCAATTTGTTTGGTATTCATAAGTTCCCTGCTGAGTTTGACATCCCTAATCAAACATCAATCAGAAATGATTTGGCTTCTCAGAACACCCTGGCTTTTGATGAGCCAATGACCAATCCTGTTTTGGTATTTGCATCTATCGGTGGTGGCCCAACTGTTAACATTGAGTTCGAAGATGACTTTGATGTGCTTTGGATCGAAGAAGCTACAACTTCCGTCAACGGAAATGTGGTTACAGGAAAAGAAGGGAATATCGTCTTGAGATTTAATGGTGAGTTTTCGTCATTGAGCTTCGATTATCTGGATGCTGAGACCTATGTGAACTTTGCCTTCGGAGCAGATTTCTTCTCGCTATGTGACTTCGATGAAGATGGAATTACTAACGACTTAGACCTCGATTCTGACAACGATGGTTGTGCAGATGCGGTAGAAGGAAGCTTAGGACTTGGCTTAGATGCTATTGATGCACAAGGCAGACTTGTTGCAGCAGTAGATGCCAATGGAGTGCCAACTTCAGTCAATGGAGGCCAGGGAGTAGGAACAAGTGCCAACTTCTCTGCCACCTGTGAATGTGAGTTAGGGGTAGACCAAACTGTGCCAACTCTGGTATTGAACGGAGGAGATATGACCGTCAATCAATTCGATACATTTAATGATCCTGGAGCAGTGGCTGATGATAATTGTTCAGCATCAGTTCAGGTAACCGGTACAGTTGATACGAATACATTAGGAACTTATACACTGGAGTATGTGGCAGTTGATGCTCAGGGTAATAACTCTGAAACATTAACAAGAACAGTAACTGTAATTGATGTTACCCCACCAACAGTAAGTACTCAGAATGTAACCGTTTACCTCGATGAGAACGGAAATGCTTCCATTACTCCGGAGCAGATTAACAATGGTTCTTCTGATCCTTCAGGAATCGCGAATCTCTCACTAGACATAACGGATTTTGATTGTGACGACTTAAGCAGCACCTCAGGAAACTCCAATGTCTTTGCCTTGGACTTCAACGGCAATCAAAATGTTTCCGTGGCAGACAATGCAAGTTTGAGAACAAGTGCCGGAAACATGACTATTGAGACATGGTTTAAGATTGAAAGCAATGTTAACGATTGGGTAAGAGTAGTTGGAAAAGGAACGTCTAATGATAGAGAATATGGCCTTTGGTACAATTTCAACGAGCAACGTTTCCTATTCCAAATGTGGGCAGATAACCAGGTTTTAGATCATGCGTCTGTCGTAACATCAGGTAACCCTGCGGTTGAGCTTGATACATGGTATCACCTGGCAGGAGTAAAAGACGGTAACCAGGCCCGCTTATATCTCAATGGTCAGCTGGTTGGTACTACTACTGTTGCCAATACAACTCCGGCAGTCAGTAATGCGCCATTTACTATTGCTGAGACAGGTATTCATTCTTACCACAATGGACAAGTAGACGAGGTACGCTTATGGAATGTGGCAAGAACCACACAGGAGATTGCCGATAACTATAATAAGGGACTTAGTGGTAGTGAGAATGGTCTCGTTTTATACTACAACATGGACACTGGCTCGGGTACTAACCTTGAGGATCTGGCTGGGAACAATGACGCAAATACAAACGGGACTGTCTGGACTACAGATATGCCTGCTTTTGAGGGCGAAACAGAAGGTGTTCTTGTAACCCTGACTGCAACAGATAACAATGGTAACTCAGCCGATGGTACTGCCCTGGTAACCGTATTGGACGATATCGATCCGACAGTAACAGGTCAGAACGTTGAAGTCACCCTGACTGCATCGGGTACGGTGTCCATTACTCCTCAGGATGTACTGGTAAGTGCTTCAGACAATTGCGGTGTAGTTTCCTACAGCCTCAGTCAGGATACTTTTGGTGCTCAGGATGCTATTAACAGTCCGGTGACAGTGCAACTTACTGTAACCGATGCTAGTGGTAATTCAGCATCTACCTCTGTTCAGGTCACCGTAATCGATCCGGTACCAACAGTAATTACAAAAGACATTACCGTTTATCTCGATGGAAATGGTCAGGTGACCATTGCTCCGGAAGATGTAGATGACGGTTCCAGCTCTTTGGTTGGGCTATCAGGTTTGTCACTGGATATATCTTCATTTGATTGCTCGGATGTAGGTTATAATACAGTGACCCTGACGGCCACCTCTACGCTGGGAAGTAATGCCAGTGGAACAGCACAGGTTAGAGTTCTTGATAATACTGCGCCTACCATGACTGTTCAAAATGCAACAGTTCAATTAGATCAGAATGGATATGGAAGTATCCAGCTGGCCGATATACTTCTGTCGACAGACGATAATTGTGGAGTAGCTAATTCTGCTGCAAGCCAACTATCGTTCGACTGCTCCGAATTGGGAGACAATACTGTAACCATCACTGTAACAGATGTCAATGGACAAATTGCTCAGCAAGAGGTTACAGTGACCGTGCTAAATGTACTGCCAATCGTAGCAGAAGCAGACAGCTTCACACTTGATAATTGCGAGCCGGTTACTTTCAGTGTTGCCGATTTGTTGGGTAACGATTCTGACCCATATGGTGAGTCGTTGAAAGTTGATTTTGTTAGTCAGCCAAGCAGCGGAAGCATAGTAGATAATGGCAATGGTACATTTACTTATACACCTGGTCAGTCTACTAATCACACTGCTACTGCCGAATATATTGTGAAGAGAGATGATGGAACCATCGTATTCTCCGGCAATGGTCACTTCTACGAGTTTGTTTATGCCCCTGGTGTAACCTGGACTCAGGCCAAGAGCATGGCTGAAAGCAGAACCTATAATGGACAGCAGGGATATCTGGTTACTATTACCAGTGCGGCAGAAAATGCATTTGCTGCTGCCAAGTTGAATGGACAGGGATGGATTGGTGCCAGCGATGCTCAGCAAGAAGGTCAGTGGAGATGGGAGACAGGCCCTGAAGCCGGAACCCTATTCTATATAGGCCAGGGCAATGCAGGCGGATATGCTGTCAATGGAGAGTATAACAACTGGGCCGGTGGAGAACCAAATGACTATCCACCACTTGGCGGTGAAGACTATGCTCACTTCCTGTCTGATGGCAGATGGAATGATTATCCTCATTCAATTGGGAATTCAATCGCAGGATTTGTAGTGGAATATGGAGGAAGCGCAGAAGACTGCAACATTCAGTCTACAGCTACTGCCACCATCACTTTTGAATTGAATGATATAACAGCGCCAACAGCTAGTGCTAATAACCTGACGGTACAGCTGGATGAAAATGGTAATTATAACCTGTCTCCGGCAGCGGTCAATAATGGTTCTTATGATGCCTGCGGTATTGAAAGTATCAGCCTGAGCAAAGAGCAATTTAGCTGTGCTGATGTTGGAGAAAACACTGTGATTCTGACTGTGAGAGATGTCAATGGCAACGAATCAACTGCTACATCAATCATTACAGTAGAAGATAATGTGGCTCCGGTATTCCTTACCAGAGAGTCATTCATCATTTACCTTGATGCTAATGGTGTTGCATCACTTTCGGCATCAGACTTTAACCTGGAAACTATCGCAGAGAATTGCGGTATTGACCGAGTTGAGTTGAGTAAAACAGCCTGGAATTGTGATGAGGTTGGTTTCCATGAAATTCAGGTAACTGCCTACGATGTTAATGGAAATCAAACTACGGCACCGGCAGATGTAGAGGTGAGAGATGAAATTGCTCCAACCGTAATTACACAAGACATTGTTGTTGACCTTGACGCTAATGGATATGCTTCCATTACACCTGAAATGATCGACAATGGTACTTACGACAACTGTTCATTCACCCTAAGCCTTAACATCACAGAGTTTGGATGTGCACAGGTAGGGGAGAATGTAGTGGAACTTACGGCTCACGATCAGAATGGAGTATTTGCCAGTGCTTATGCCACTGTAACTGTAAGAGATGTGACAGCACCTGATGCGGTTGCGAAAAACATTACGGTTCAGTTAGATGCTAACGGTAACGCCACTATTACTCCTGATATGGTAGATAATGGCAGCAGCGATGCATGTGGTATTGAGTCTGTTCAGTTTGCTTCTACGACTGAAGGGATTTTAAGAGCAACCGCCAATGAAGGTTATGCCTTAACTCTGACAGCACCTGCCGGAGCAGTGATCACAGGAATCAATTTTGCCAGCTATGGTACACCAAATGTTGTGAATGGCCAGTTCGTTCAGAGCGGTTGTCACTCACAATTCTCAATGGATAGACTAAGTGCTGCTATAGGTCAGAATTCCTTCTCTATAGCTGCAGTAAATGGCATCTTCGGTGATCCTTGCCCTGGTACTTACAAGCGACTTTATGTTGAAGCTACTTATTCAACAGGTGAGCAAGGTGTAGAAAGCTTAAGCTTCGATTGTTCTAATGTGGGAGATAATCCGGTTACACTTCTGGTAACAGATGTAAATGGTAATGTTTCTACTGCCGATGCTACTGTTACGGTAGAAGACAATGTAGCCGCAGAGGTAATTACTCAGAACATCACTGTTCAGTTAGATGCTAACGGATTGGCCAGCATTACTGCAGCCATGATTGATAATGGTTCGAATGATGCTTGTGGAATTGCCAGCTACGCTCTGAGCAACTACAACTTCGATTGTTCGAATGTAGGCGCAAACACAGTGACCTTGATAGTAACAGATGTCAATGGAAACGTAAGCTCCGCTGACGCGACCGTGACTGTTGAAGACAACGTGGCTCCAACAGTCATTACACAGAATATTTCTATCAATCTCGATGCTAGCGGAAACGCCAGCATTACCCCTGAAATGATCAATAACGGATCTTCAGATAACTGTGCAATAGCATCTGTATCACTCGATGTGACCAGCTTCGACTGTTCAAATGTGGGAGACAATACGGTTGTGTTGACTGTCATCGATGTAAATGGCAACAGTGCAAATGCTTCAGCAACTGTAACGGTGAATGATGTAACAGCGGCAGAAGTGATTACGCAAAACGTAACAATTCAATTGGATGCCAATGGTGCAGCCAGTATCACTACCGCCATGATCGATAATGGTTCGAACGATGCCTGTGGTATTGCCACCTATGAATTGAGTAAATACAACTTCGATTGCTCGAATGTAGGAGACAATACAGTAACCTTAACCGTAACAGATGTCAATGGAAACGTAAGCTTAGCTAATGCTACTGTAACCGTTGAGGATAATGTGGCTCCAACAGTGATTACCCAGAACATTTCAATTGATCTGGATGCTCAGGGCAATGCCAGTATCACTCCTGAAATGATCGATAACGGTTCTTCAGACAATTGTGCAATAGCATCGTTGACTCTTGATGTATCGAACTTCGATTGTTCAAATGTGGGTGACAATACAGTAATATTGACTGTGATGGATGTTAATGGTAACAGTGCTACAGCTCCTGCTACAGTAACTGTGAAAGACGTAACTGCCGCTGAGGTAATTACTCAGAATGTAACTATTCAGTTAGATGCCAATGGTGCAGCCAGCATCACCACCGCCATGATCGACAATGGTTCGAATGATGCCTGTGGTATAGCCAGCTACGAACTGAATCAGTACGACTTTGACTGCTCACATGTTGGCAACAATACGGTAACCTTAACAGTAACCGATGTCAATGGAAATGTAAGCTCAGCCAACGCAACCGTAACTGTCGAGGACAATGTGGCTCCGATATTGACAGTACCAGCCAACATCACGGTATTGAATGACCCTGATGTTTGTGGAGCTGTAGTAAATATTGGACAGGCAACAGCAACCGATAATTGTGCAGTAGCTTCAATTGTAGACAACGGACTAGACTTCTATCCGGTAGGAACTACAACGGTAACCTGGACCGCTACGGATGTAAATGGTAATGTGACTACAGGTACTCAAACCATTACGGTGACCAATGACATTCCGGTCATCAACGGATTCAGTATGCAGGAGTCAATTATCATCAATGGTGCTGCTACTTACAGCGCTGGTTACACCGATAACAATGTGGTGTCTGCTACATGGAATTGGGGTGATGGTTCAACTACTGAAGGAACTATAGCTAATAACATGGTAACCGGAGTACACAGCTACAGTGCCACAGGGCTATATACTGTAACATTGACTGTTGTCGATGCTTGTGGCGAGTCTGATACCAGCGTGTACACCTATGTGCCGGTATTCGATCCGAATGAAGGTCACATCACCGGTGGTGGTTTCATTACTTCTCAACCGGGTGATTTGGTAAGCAATGTTTCGGCACAAGGAAAATCGAACTATGGCTTCCAGGGTAAATACCTGAACAATGGCAGGCTGCAGGGAACTATGAACTTCCACCTCAATAGTGCAGGCTTCAAGTTTAAGTCTGAAGAAGCTCAGTGGATGGTGATCATGGATGACAATGCTGTGATGAAAGGTACAGGTAGAATCAACGATGTGGCTGGATTCTCTTATGTGGCCACTATGGTTGATATCCATGTGAACGACAGAGCTCCTAATGACAGATTCAGAATCAAGATCTACGAGACCGCTTCAGGTAATGTGATTTATGATAATGAGGCTGGTGTAGCACTCGATGTTGAAACACAGGAGCAGATCGATAAAGGTACCGTGGTAATTCACAGAGGTAAATCATCAACTTCAACTGTTACCGGAATCAGCACCAATGATTCAAAAGGTAATGGCAAGAAGAAAGAGGTTGAAGTTGAGAACCTTCCGGTTATTGGTATCGAAGCATTCCCGAACCCAACCAGCGGAACGGCTGTCATCAGATTCTCAAGTGATATGGATGGCAAGGCCAGCGTGGGAGTGTTTGACATGAATGGTGTAAGAATAGCTACCCTATACGATGGTGAGGTGGTAGCCGACCAGAATGTAGAAGTTGAATTTGACGGACGCAGAGTGGCCAGTGGGGTCTATCTCGTGAAAGTCAATACCAACGGATATGTAAGAAATCTGAAGTTGATGGTTAAGAAGTAATCAAGACTACAGTGTTTAGGTGAATAGAAGCCCCTGGCAATTTTGTCGGGGGCTTATTTTTTAAAAAATACCCTAATCAGGGTATAGGTAGGCGCTTACGAATCGGTAAATTTACTATAGTTATGATCTCCTCAGCCATAACCATTCTCAGTGCCGGGGCTGCACTGTTTTTGACTCGCTATTCACGCAAGCCAATGACGCGTTATATCACCGTTTTTCTGGCTATTTCAAGTGTTATTTACCTGGAGCGATTTGTTGGAATTGCACCATACGGCTTTGTCATCTATGCCTTCGCTTCCATTTTGGCATCAGTGGAGCCGGGAAACTCCCTTAATCTGAAAGTCAGGCATAAAACATTCTTTGTGGCTATGGGGATAGTGATAGTGCTATTGGCAACCGCCCAGTTTTTAGAGTTTCAGCAATACATACCGGTTTATGTTTTGGGACTGCTCTACTGCTCAGTACTGACTTATTTTCTAATCAACGATAAAAAGAAAAAGCTCAGGTCTAGGTATGGTATTCTGTTAATCTGGACAGCCACAGCCATCAAGTGGATTGCTACTATTTTCTAAGTCGGGGTTATACACTTTTATCTCATCAGTAATGAGATAAAGAGTCAGGCTTAAAAAAACACATTGGTTTTATGAGTCAATATGGGTAAACTCGGAAACTCTAATTATTTCTGATATGTCTATGCGTCAATACCTTCGTTTCAGCTTCCTGATTTTACTGGCTGCTCTGAGTTCTTCTCTGTCAGGGCAACAAATCGATCCATCACGTTATCAATCGCTCGAATACAGAATGATTGGCCCATTCAGGGCCAGTAGAACTGTGGGAGGTGTGGGTATTCCAACTCAGCCCAATGTCTTCTATGTAGGAGTCAATAACGGAGGAGTGTGGAAAACAGATGATTACGGCAGGACCTGGAATCCCATCTTCGATGATGCGCCAACCGGTTCAGTCGGAGACATTGCTGTTTCTCCTTCCAATCCCGACATACTTTATGTGGGGAGTGGTGAAGGTCTGCACAGGCCCGATCTCGGAGTGGGTGATGGTATCTTCAAAAGTACCGATGGTGGAAAGACCTGGAAGCATGTGGGCTTAGGTGATGTGCAACAAGTGGGCCGCTTGATTGTCCACCCAAACAATCCCGACATTGTTTATGTTGCAGGCCTCGGCCATCCGTATGGAGCCAATGAGCAAAGAGGTGTTTTCAGAACTACTGATGGAGGAAAAACCTGGGAAAAGCTGCTCTACATCAATCATAATACCGGAGCTATTCAGGTAGAGTTCGATCCGAATAACCCGCAAATCATATATGCCGATATGTGGGAGCATCAGGAAGGACCCTGGGAAAATGCTGCTTTTTCCGGACCCAATAGTGGTTTATATAAATCTGTCGATGGAGGAGAAACCTGGAACAAACTAACCAACGGACTCCCGGGAGCCGAACAAAGTCTGGGAAGAATTGGAATTGGTATTGCACCAGGCAATTCCAACATCATTTATGCCACCGTTGATGCCCGTCAGAATGGAGGAATTTATAAAAGCGAAGATGCAGGCGAAAGCTGGAAGCTGATTCAAACAGACCGAAGATTATGGGGTAGAGGAGGAGATTTCGCAGAAATCAAGGTACACCCAAAAAATCCTGATAGAGTCTATGTAGGTAATGTAGCCTCCTATACCTCATGGGATGGAGGAAAGACATGGCAGTCCCTTAAGGGAGCCCCGGGTGGCGATGACTATCACAGGATTTGGATCAATCCCATTAATCCCGACATCATGCTATTCGTGGCCGATCAGGGAGCCGTTGTAACCGTGAATGCCGGAAGAACCTGGAGCTCATGGTACAATCAACCAACCAGTCAGCTCTATCATGTGAAAACAGACAATGCCTTCCCTTATTGGGTTTATGGTGGTCAGCAGGAGAGTGGAGCCATAGGTGTTGCCAGCCGTGGCAACGGTGGACAGATTTCATTCCGTGAATTTATGGGAGTCGGATCCGATGAATATGCCTATGTGGCACCCGACCCTAAAAACCCGGATATCATTTATGGTGGAAGGGTAATGAAATTCAATAAGAAAACGGGGCAGTCTACCAATGTAGCGCCTGAAGCTTTGAGGTCCGGTGACTATCGCGGTGTCAGAACAATGCCACTTTTATTCCACCCGGCTGATGACAACATGCTGCTGTTTGCTACTAATGTGTTATGGAAAACAATGAATGGAGGTCAGGGCTGGGAAGTCATCAGTCCGGATTTAACCTATGAACAACCTCCGGTGCCCGCTTCAGTTGGCGATTTCAAGACCAGGGAGATGGAAACCATGCGAAGAAGAGGGGTCATCTATGCTGTGGGCCCTTCACCGTTGGATATAGATGTCATCTGGGCCGGAACAGACGATGGTCGTGTTCACCTGACAACCGATGGTGGTGCTAACTGGAAAGAGGTAACCCCTCCGGCCATGAGCTCATGGGACAAAGTCTCTCAGATAGATGCCAGTCACTTTGATAAGAATACAGCTTATATCGCCATCAATGCCATCCGTAAAGACGACATGACCCCCTATGTGTATAAAACCAATAATGGGGGTGAAACCTGGGAGCTGGTGAACAAAGGAATGAATCCGGTAGGGCCGGTCAATGTGGTGCGGGAAGATCCAAAGCAGAAAGGTCTACTATATGCCGGTACTGAGCGCGAAGTTTACTTCTCGATTGACGAGGGTAAAAACTGGCAGTCATTAAGAAATAACATGCCCGCCACTTCCATCAGAGATTTAGTCATTCATGAAGATGATCTGGTGGTGGGAACACATGGCCGATCAATCTGGATTATGGACCATATTTCACCTTTGAGGGAAATGGCTAAGTCTGCTTCAGGGAAAGCCTATCTCTATGGTCCGTCAGATACCTACAGAGTAAGGTGGAACATGTTCAGCGATACGCCACTACCTCCTGAAGAACCTACAGGCGAAAATCCACCAGATGGTGCCCCAATCGATTATCAACTCAATCAGTCCGCCCGAATAGTGCAACTGGAAATTCTGGATTCTGAGGGTAATCTGATCAGAAAGTATAGCAGTAATGATCCGGCTGAAGAAAGAGATACCCTGTCATATGCCTACCCAACTTTCTGGATGCGTCCCGAACAACAATTGGGTACCACTGAAGGACACCATCGCTTTATTTGGGACTTGAGATATGCTCCACCTAAAGGCGCAGAACGCGACTTCTCTATTGCGGCAGTCTATCAAAATACTCCGAGTGGACCTCATGGGCCTTTTGTTAAACCGGGTACCTATCGGGCCAGACTCACGGTTGATGGGCAAAGCTATGAAAGACCTGTAACCGTGAAAATGGATCCAAGGGTAACGATTAGTCCTGAAGATCTTGATGAACAGTTTAACCTGAGTATGGCCTGTTACGGGGCCTATCATGAGTTGCAGGAAATGGTAGAGGCCATAGATGCCAAGGGAAATGCTTCTGATCAACTCAAAAACCTAAGAGGCAATGGAGCAGTGGGTGACCCTGATACCATGTATGGTAGTATTACTCAGGTGCCTGCTGAGCGTGAGACCCTGGTAGGCCTTCAGCATAAATTCTTATTTATGCATAACCTCTTGCAGGCGGCCGATGCCAGGCCTACTACTCAGACCCAAACGGCCATTGAGCAACTCAACCAGACATTGAATGCATTAAAAACCCGATATGATCGACTGAAGTAATGAACGATTCAGTTGAGAAATTTCAGTTTAAGTTCCAGATTTGGGCTTGTGGAACTTACTTCCAACTGAAAACCCTAAACTATTAAAATGAAAAAGATATTTCTTCTCCTCATAACAGTATCTCTAATGGCTGCCTGTACCAATTCTAAGTCAACCGGAGGTGGTCTAAGACATGTTGTATGCTTTAAATTCTCGGATGATGCTACAGAGGATCAAGTGAATGGATTGATTGAAGCATTCGAAGGACTTCAAAACGAAATTCCTCAGATCAAGGCCTTCGAATGGGGTCTCAATAATAGCCCGGAGGGGTATGATAAAGGGATGACCCATATTTTTCTATTGACCTTTGAAGATGAGCAGGCTCGGGATGAATATTTACCGCATCCTGCCCATGTGGCCTTCGGAGAGCAGCATGGTGGTATTATAGAAGATGCAGTGGTAGTCGATTATCTGATCAAATAAAAACAAACCCCAATAACTATTAACCAATAACCAATAACTCAAATTATGGCGCACGAAATAGACTATGAACTGATAGGTGATGATATGCAACTGGTAGAGGTGACTCTCGATCCGCAGGAAACGGTGAGGGCAGAAGCCGGAACGATGATGTATATGGACCAGGACATCCAGATGGAAACCGGAACGGGTGGAGGCTTAATGAAAGGACTGAAACGAATGTTTACGGGTGAAAGCTTCTTCATTACCTCATTCACCAATCTGGGTAATAGCCGACAGACAGTAGGTTTTGCCTCACCTTACCCGGGTAAAATTGTACCTCTTGATTTAGCTTCTAAAGGAGGAGAATTCCTTTGTCAGAAAGATGCTTTTTTATGTGCCGCTCATGGTATTGAAATCGAAGTAGCTTTTACCAAGCGTTTCGGAGCCGGGTTATTCGGTGGAGAGGGCTTTATTCTCCAAAGACTTACAGGCGATGGTTTGGCATTTATTCATGCCGGAGGAACTATTATAGAACGTGAGTTGAAACCGGGAGAAATGCTTAGAGTTGATACTGGCTGTGTGGTTGGATTCAGCCCCTCAGTAAATTATGACGTTCAGTTTGTCGGTGGATTCAAGAATGCCCTTTTCGGTGGAGAGGGATTGTTTCTGGTAAAGCTGACCGGACCCGGGAAAGTATATTTGCAAAGTTTACCATTCAGTAAGTTGGTAGACAGGATTCATAGGGCATTGCCACCAGCAAGAAAAGGCAACGACTAAAACCCATAAACCGCAAAGGGTATTTATATCCTCATTACCCCTTGCGGTTATTACTTGTATTCAGCGATCAACTCTATTTTTCCGATAATTTTGCTGTTGAATTCCTCCAATTCTTCTGCGGGAACCCATAATTCATTGTGATGAGAACCACCCACATTCTCCACATTGAATCTGGATAAATACGCTGAATCCATCTCCCATTTTACAATGTATCCTATTCCATAGGCGTCTACATTCCATTTTTTGGATATGTCTTCTGCGTATTGAAAATTCATTACGGGATAGAATATTGGTTGCTCAGGAAGCCTTGGAGGAAAAGCGTTCCATCCAGAAGCTTTGATCAAATCTAATTCTGCTTGATTTACAGGCCTATATAACGTAGTTGTATTCATTCTTTAATCGTTCTTTTTATACTCAAACCAATCATAAACTGCTTCTGCCTTGGAGGTAGAGCCATTGCCAGTGGCATATAGTCCTACATAAACTCCGGTAAACCACCCTACAGTTTCTGTGCTCAGAAATTTAGCATCGGCCGTTTCTATGATCTTAAAATCACTTCCATTCTGACTGTAGGAGAAAATGAAATCTGATCCATTGCTGCTTTCGATTCTCAAATCAACTGAACCTGGACCGAGACTTACTTCTTTGGACTCATAAATTGTTTGACCAAATTGAAGCCTGACCACCAGGTATCTCTTTCTACCTTTTCTTTTAATCATGAGGTCGAAATGAGAATTATTGTTCTCGAGCACCAATCCAGCCTCTTCATTATCACTTTTGTGTTCGAAGTTCAGACGAGTAGTGGCACTAAAAGCAATATCTGTTAGTCTTCTGGCTACATAAGTTGGCTTAGATTCACCTATTCTACTGGCAGATCCTTTGAGAGTGAGGGTGCCATTTTCGGCATTAAGAATAAAGTTTTGAGCCTTCGGGACTCCCTTATAGTTCCATTCAAAGCCCAACTCTGGTTCCTTAAACTCAACACGGGTAGGTTTTGCATTGAATGGTTTCAAGGGTAGAGTAGGGCTGGTCATTTCAATATCTACCGAGCCGTTTCCATTCACAACTGGCCAGCCACCTTTGGGCCACTCTACTGGTACCAGGTTAGTTTCCCGGCCCAGTGTGTGGTGTGGAGGATAACCTGCTATGCTTCTATAGCCATGAATCACCATCCACCAACTATCATCATGAGCCTGAATCATATCGGCATGACCGATGCCCTGAATCGGTTTACCCATACCTGGAATACGGGCATGTGCTGCAATGGGATTGGCGGGATTATCTATATATGGTCCCCAAATATTATGACTTCTGGCAATGGTAACCATATGTGCTTCTTCAGTGCCTCCTTCAGCGGCCATGAGATAATAAAATCCATCTTTCTTATAGATGTGTGGAGCCTCGGGGTATCGTCCTCCGGTAGAATTCCAAATCTTTTTTCTTTCCCCCACCTTACCTGTTTTAATATTCAGTTCAGCCATTTCAAAGGTAGAAGTGGTTACATAAGCTTTGCCGTCATCATCAAAGAAAAGGTCAGGATCAATTTCAGGCATGTCTATCCAGATAGGGTCCGACCAGGGACCGGCAGGATCAGTAGCTGTCATATAAAAATTACCTCCTTCACTGATGTTGGTGGTAATCATATAAAATATACCCTCATTGTAGCGGATGGTAGCTGCAAAGGTATTCAGGTTATTAGGAATCTGATCCCTTCTATGAATGACATGACCTATCTGCTCCCAGTTTACCAGATCCTTACTATGGAAAACAGGTACTCCCGGAAAGTACTCAAACGTGCTGGTTACCAAATAGTAATCTTCGCCAACCCTGCAAACACTGGGGTCTGAGTAGAAGCCTGAAATTATGGGATTGGTGTAGGTGATTTTGGCATTGGGGTCAGGGGCCTGAACCCATGGGTTGGGGTTTACCTGTTGAGCATAAAGTCCAACTTTAAGACTTAAAAGAAATAGGATAAGTACGCGTTTCATTCAAGCAAAATACTGAAAACCAATTACTCCAACTTCCAGAGATAGTCTAATTTCAAGAAACTTTTCCTAATGCCATTTGCTTTTACTTCTTTCGGGTAGAGTTTACCCAACTCGACCTTAAACTGAGACGCGCATTTCATGAAGAAACCCCTTATTGCCCTGGCCATTGGTGGCTTTGGTATCGGTATGACTGAATTTGTCATTATGGGCATTTTGCCTGATGTGGCAGCAGCCCTTGATATATCCATCCCCAAGGCCGGACATTTCATTTCTGCTTATGCCCTGGGAGTGGTAGTGGGAGCTCCGATTCTGACAGGTCTGGGAGGTAAATGGGCTTCACATCGTGTGCTGCTATTGTTGATGCTCTGGTTTACCGTATTCAATACCCTGTCTGCTTTTGCCAACGATTACACCACGTTACTGATCGCACGATTCCTTTCAGGTTTACAACATGGAGCCTTTTTTGGAATAGGGGCCGTAGTGGCAGGTAAACTGGCTTCTAAGGGGAAAGAGGCTCAGGCGATGGCCGTGATGTTCAGCGGACTCACTTTTGCCAATGTGTTGGGAGTTCCATTAGGAACCTATCTGGGGCATCACTTTAGCTGGAACATAGCCTTTCTGATAGTTGGCTTTATTGGCTTGCTGGCTATGCTATCTATCTATTTCTGGATGCCTGTACTTCCCAGAGCTTCCAAACAAGGTATTCTCAAAGACCTTGGCTTACTCAAAAGATTGGAGCCCTGGCTGGTCATTATTCTTACGACCATAGGCACAGGGGGATTTTTTGCCTGGTACAGTTATATCGCTCCACTGATTACAGAAGTGGCAGGTTTCGAAGAGCATCAGGTTGGGTATATCATGATTCTGGCGGGAGTTGGGATGACTACCGGAAATGTCATCGGGGCTAAAGTGGCCGATAGAATACTACCGATCAAAGCCGTGATTATCTTTCTTAGCCTGATGGTAGTAGCGTTGATAGTTAATGTGCTGGTGGCAGAGTATAAGATTGCACTCTTGCTAATGACTTTCCTCATCGGAGCCATAGCCTTTAGTCTGGCAGCGCCCATTCAAATGACCATGATCAGGTCATCGAAGGGGTCTGAGATGTTGGGTTCATCACTAAATCAAAGCGCTTTCAATATGGGGAATGCTTCGGGAGCCTATTTTGCCGGACTTCCGATTGCCATGGGATATGGCTTTAGCTCTGCTGATTTGGTAGGAGCAGTTATGGCCCTGATGGGAGTCTTTTTGGCGCTATTCATTATGTATGTCCGTCAACAAGCCAAAAGGAAAAGATTGGCTGTTGGTGGCTAGTTTACAATTCACCTTTTCATTAAGCTTGAACAGGATTGAACGGAAAAGGTAATTCCGAATTCAGCTTACAGATATTTCTTTTCGTCATATTTATTGGATCAAAAACCAACACTATGAGATACTTTTTAATGACTTCGCTGCTCTTGGCGACTATCCTGCTCAAGGCACAGAATAAAACCGATTATTACTACGAAATCCCTGAGTATCCAGGCACTTACAATGCTGGAACAGTGATGGCCAGAATGGTCGATGGTCTTGGGTTCAGGTACTACTGGGCTACAGCAGGGTTAACCAGCGATAACCTAAGTTATAAGGCCAATGAAGATGGACGCACCATGGCTGAAACGCTGGACCATATCTGGTCGCTGAGTAGAATTGTGATGAATGCCATTAAAGGTGAACCTACTACTTTCGATGTCGATCTGTCCCGGTTAAACTTCGAAGAAAAGAGGAACCAGACCCTTGAGTTCATTAAAACGGCCAGTGAAACACTCAAGAAATCCGATGCCAGTGATTTCGAAAACTTCGACATGATTTTCAAATATCCTGACGGAAATTCCCGAGAGTATCCTGTATGGAATGTATTAAACGGACCACTCTCAGATGCACTCTGGCATGTAGGGCAGGTAGTACTCATGAGACGAGGAGCCGGTAATCCATTCTCATCCAATGTTGGTGTATTGGAAGGAACAGTTAGAGAAAACTGACAGGCTTTTACTTCTTTGAAGAGAGTATCTTTTTCACCAAAGGCCCAATAGTAAGTCCCTGGCCAATAATGGAGAAGACAACAATTACATAGGTAACGGTTAAAAAGAGCTCTCTTTCCATTTCAGGTTGAAGGGACAGTGCCAGGGCAATGGAAATACCACCTCTGATACCTCCCCAGGTCATGATTACATCAGTTCTGGGGATGAATTCCAGTTTCTTATTGAAGATCATAATGGGGCCTGCCAAGGCGATGTATCGGGCCAATAAGGTAATTGGTATGGCCAGGAGACCCAGCAGAATATATTCACCATTGATGGCAACAATCAGGAGTTCAAAACCGATTAGTACAAAAAGAATGGCATTGAGGAAGACATCGATCAGCTCCCAGAACTTATCGACATAGTTCTGAGTGGTTTGTGACCAGGCAATTTCCGGTGATTTATTGCCAATAAATATACCCGCTACCACCACAGCCAAGGGGCCTGAGAAATGTACATAATGTGCAATTGAATAGATGCCCATGACCAGGGCCAGGGTAATCATTACTTCAGTCTCATAATGGTCAATGGTTCTCATAATCTGAAAGCCTAACCAACCCAATATCAAGCCCAGGGCAATACCTCCAAAGACTTCTTCAAAGAAGAGCAAGCCCACTTCCTGAGCTTCTACAGCTGCAATGCCTTTTTGAGCGATAGCGAAGATGACCAGAAACACCACTACACCAACACCATCATTGAAAAGTGACTCACCCACAATCTTGATTTCCAGCTTCTTGGGAGCCTTCGCATCTTTTAATATACCCAATACGGCAATGGGATCGGTAGGTGAAATGAGGGCGCCAAAAAGCAGACAGTAGATAAAGTCTATCGGATGGCCAACAGCCATTGCCACATAGTAGAATATGCCGCCCACAATGAAAGTGGAAATGACCACACCAAGAGTCGCAAACAGCATAATGGGGGCTTTGTGCTTAGCCAACTCATCGAGCTTGGTATGCAGCGCACCCGCAAAGAGCAGAAAACTCAGCATTACCTCCAGCAGTACAGTCTTGAAGTCTATAGACTCTATCAGCTCTTTTGATCTATCCAATATGCTGTGTTCAAACTGGCCAATCAATACAATTACCAGCGTAAAGCACATGGCAATAATCATCAGACCAATGGTGAAGGGCAGCTTCAGAAATTTGGTATTGATGAAAGCAAAGGCCGCTGAGAGTACGGTGAGAATGGTAATGATGGCGAAAACATCCATGGATTAGCTTTTAGGTTGTTCGAAAATATTGACTGTCTGTGAGAAATGGCAATTTGTAGTCGCTATTTTTTGCGGAACAGCCGGTAGGCCGGCTTAGGAAGTACTACCTGAGCAACTCCATCAGTGATGCCATGCACAATGAAGCCCAGTTCTCCAATGTAGGGAGGGCGCACATAGTGATAGTCTACACTCTCAGTTTGACCTGAAGCTTCCGTACCGCTGTTATTTCTGACCAGTAAATTGGCAAGACCTGTTTTCAACCAGGCATTTCTATCCCTTTTGGTTTTGAATTGAAGCTTCAGTCCTTCATAATCAAAAATCATCTGTCCGCGATTATTGAACTGATCACATGTGCCCGTGAAGTAGATGTGTTTAATAGCACCATCACTTATATTCACTTTACCCAGATTGGAAAAGATAGGATTGAAACTGGCAAAGGGCATCGAGGCAATATGCCCCGAATAGGTATGATTTCGAGGCGTGTTGAGTGGAAATTGGGCAGTGAAATAGATGTCTCCGGCCTCCATGAACCGACCGGAAAGCTCCACCTTAATGGTGTCTTTTTGGGTATCATTTTTCCTGATATTGGCGAAGTGTCCATCCATTTGGCTAAAGTTAACCCGGGCTGTTTTTGTCTGTCCTTTGGCCAGCACCTCATAACGTAACTCAAGGTTGATGATGTCTAATGTGTCTATATCCAGATGCATAGGTACCTGATTGACCAGCTCTCCAAGCAGGAGTTTCTCAACCTGTTCATCACGTGGCAGGTTCATATTCTGGAATAGGGTGATGGAAGGACTGACCAGGTCAAGACGTTTGGCCTGAATAGTATTCCCTCTGATCAGTTCGTTAAAATCAGCCTGATTGATATTGAGAGAATCCGCTGTAATGTTGAAGAATGTCTTTCTGTAATCAGCTTTCAGACTAGCCTGATAAAGGTTTCGTTTGGGTAAAGCCTCTATGCCAGCATTTGTAAATAAACTGTCTGAAAGACTCAGACTACTTTCTGCAATAGCAAAGCGATAGGGTGAGAAGCGAGGTATAAATATGACATCCTTCAGAGACATCTTCATATCCTTCAAATGGATGTTTTTGAGTACCTGACCTGAGCTGTTGTCTAGCGGCAGTTCAAACGATTGGGTTTCGAGCGAAAGATTCCTGCCGGCATAGAGAGTATCTTCCGGGTGTTGTAACCAGACCAGAGCAGCCTGTCCCTGTTCAATCAATAGCTGGTCGAAAGTCAATGAGGTAATTCTTTTGGACCCGGAAAGTTCTTCGGTCGAAGACTTTTGCACAGGCCTGCTATCAGGGATCAGAGATAAGAGGTTGGGTTCCTGCAGCTTTACTTCGCTGATATGTAAGTCTCTTTGGAGTAGTACATCCAGCATGTGAACCCCGGTGACTTCAAAGGCTTTGGCCCTAAAGAAAATCACAGGGTATTGCCTGACCAGTTCATTTCTGCTCGTATCAGTTTTGAATTCCACATCATTGAAGGTAATGCTCAGTCTGAACCAGGAGATTCGGCTTTCTGAGCTCTCAAAGTCAACGGAGTAATAATTGTCAAAGGTCTTTTTCAGTCTGGAGCTCAACTGTTCTTTGAGAATTCCTTCCAGAAAGAATGTAAAGAAGATAAACACAGAAATGAGCACAATGGAAGCAATAGCCAGGAAGGTGCGCAATGTGTTGCTCATTGATTTGAAGATACTGTTTTTTAGACAAAGGGACTTGAGAAGCAATTCATGAGGTCATACTAAATGATTTTAGTGGAAGCCCATTCTTGCCAAAAGCTGTTTATCTTAAACCCATGAATCTAAAGAAACGCCTTCAGTCCGGTGACCAGTTACTTGGTACTTTGCTCAGCTTGCCTTCGCCTGAAATTGCTGAAATGATGAGCCAGGTTGGCTTCGATTGGTTATTTATTGATTTGGAGCACGGACCTCATGGGTTTATGGAACTGCAAAGGATGTTGCAAGCCATGCGGTCTGACTGTGGCGCTTTAGTCCGGGTGCCGGAGGTCAGTGAATCGAATATTAAGAAAGTACTGGATATCGGTGCAGAAGGGATCATTGTACCCAAGGTCAATTCGGCCGAAGAGGCAGAACGAATCGTATCGTATGCCAAATACCCGACTCAGGGAGTGAGGGGAGTGGGAGCTGCCAGGGCTCAGGGATATGGACTTAGCTTTCAGGAATACATCGAGAAGGCGAATGAATCAACTATGGTCGTGATTCAGATAGAGCATTTTGAAGGGGTGAATCAAATCCATAACATATTGAGTGTAGAGGGGATCGATGTGGTCTTTATCGGGCCTTATGACCTCTCTGCCAGTTTAGGCTTAGCAGGTCAGGTAGATCACCCGCAAGTCAGAGAAGCGATTGAGAAAGTGGAACAGGCCTGTCAGGAGGTATCTATGCCAATGGGCTACTTTGGAACTACACCCGAATCTGTGAGGCCGTATCAGCAAAAGAAGGGCTATCAACTCATCACCTGCGGAACTGATTCGGGAGGGCTGATCGCGCAAGCGCAGGGTATTTTAAAAGGATTAAGAGGCTAAGAATTCTGATAGAAAGGCCGGGATGAACCTCCACCGTCCAAAAAGAGGCTATCCGATCATTAACCGTTCTGTAAGGGTTTGGCCATGGCGATAAAATCAAAGTACTCTTTTCCGATTTGAAAGCCATGTGTGCCGATTGGTTTGAATCCATTTTTCTCATAAAAACTAATGGCCCTGCTGTTTTCATGATATACTGAAAGCCATATCTTTTCAAAGGATTTATTTTGAGCTTCAATCAGTAGAGAGTCCTGCAATGCCTTCCCGATTTTCTTGGATAGGAAGTCTTTCAGGACATAGATTTTCTGAAGTTGACAAACCTTTTGGGAAGGCAGGAACTCTGAGGTAGAATCCAGTTTGAGTTTTGCATAACCCACCGGAAGGTCATTGTAGAAAGCAATGAAAAACTGATTGTTATCCTTTTCCAGACTGCTGCTGATTTTCGCGACTGAGAATGTTCTTTCAAGGTAGTCCAGCAGGTCGTTATGATCTGAAAACAAATGACCAAATGTGTCATTGAATGTAACCCTGCCGAGTAGTGCAATGCTTATAGCATCATTTATGGTTGCTTGGCGAATCTGTAGCATGAGTTTTGGCTTCTAGTTGCTTTAATCGATATAAATGAAGAATAATCGCAATGGCACAACCTATAAGGATAGGCATGGCGGATATCAACAAACCATATATTACATAGATGGAATTTGCCAGAGCTGAAAAAAGCCTAAGCCTATATTCTCCCTTGGTATACATGGAGTAAAGGTTTAGGGTTAATCCCAGATAACCAATAAGGTCATATATGGTCATTTTTATACTATACTTTTTATAGTACAAAGCTGATTTTATTAGTTTTGAAATCCAATAACTGTCAAAATTGACAGTATAAAATAATGCTATGATTCTAGATAAAGAGCACAGAGCGTATGAGGTTGATGGTGAGGTTTTCCATTGTGGTACTGCCGTTGGATTTCGGTTCATTGGCGGGAAATGGAAATCTATAATTATTTGGTACCTAAGGAATGGAAAGCTACGCTTTTCAGAAGTCAAATCGCTTATTCCGGACATCACTGATAAGATGTTGAGTATTCAACTCTCTGCATTGGAGGAGGATGGACTCATCGAACGTAAGAAGTATGGCGTGAAACCACCTTTCAAGGTAGAATACTCACTTACGGATACGGGACAGAGTCTTATTCCTGTGATTCAGAAAATAACGGAATGGGGAATTAATTATGCTGAGATTAACGGACGACTTATTAGCATCGCATAAACCGAATCTGCTTGGCCCGGACATGGGCCTTATGGTATCTTCCTTTGAGAAGAGATCTAAACCTTAAACACCAAACTAAAAGTAGCTCCCGCTCCGGGTTGAGATTTGACTGTAAGGTTGCCTTTATGCTTTTGCATGATTTGTCTCGATAAGCTCAAGCCTATACCCGAGCCTTCTTCTTTGGTAGAAAAGAATGGGATAAATATCTGATCCATTTTGGCTTCATCGATACCCATACCATTGTCAATTACATCAATGATAGCCTGAGACCTGGTTGAATAGGCTTTAATTTCTACCTGTGGATTCTCTTCCTTTTCTGTGGCATGTCTGGCGTTGGTGAGCAGATTAATAAGAACCTGATCGATCAGCTTGCGGTCCATCGGAACCTTCAACTCACTTTCAGACTGAACTTTAAGCCCGACCCCTGCTTTTTCAAACTCCATTCGTAATAGATTGGCATTGTCTTCCAGCAGTTCTTTTACACTGACATTTTCCAGTTGAAGTGCCTTAATGCGAGTGAGTTTACGATAATCTTCTACGAAGTGAAGTAGTCCTTCGCTTCGTTTTTGAATAGTTTTCAAAGAGAACCTCAGGTCCTCCAGCGTCTCTTCAGAGAGGTCTTCCAATGGCTTAGGTTGCCCTTTTTCTTCCAACATCATGAGCATTGTTTCCGATAGGGAAGTAACCGGAGTCACAGAATTCATGATCTCATGGGTAAGGATGCGAATCAGTTTGTGCCAGGCTTCAATTTCCTTCTGCTCAATTTCACTTTTAATATCCTGGAAGGTGAGAATGGTATATCGGTAGTTGAGGATTTTGAGTCGGTTAATCTGTACGGATACCTGCTGTTTTTCACCCTTAATGACCAACTCTATCAGCCTGCGCTCATTGTCTTCCATATCATCGATTTCATGGGCAAAGGCAGGTTGCAATTGTTGAAACTGTTTCCAGTAGTTCGGGGTAGATGTCTTTAATAAATCCTGAGCTGCTTTATTCATCAGCTCAATGGAGTAATCTTCTTTAATGGCCAGAACACCCACTTTGATGTTATCGACAATGACTTTAAGAAACTTGAACTGAGCTTCTTTTTCTACACTCACTTTTTTGAAGGCCTCAATGATTTCCACAAAGGCATCTTGCAGTTCCTGAAAAGACCTGCCACCTTTTTTACCCCTGAAGGAAATGGAAAAGTCCGAGTAACGGATGGCCATCAGTAGTTTGGCAATTTCCCGATTGGTGAATGTAATAAAGCGAATCAGTTCAGAGACCTGAATGATGATGATACCCAACAGAATGATCTGGTTAAAGAAAAGCTCGGTGCGGGCGAAAATAAATGCCAGGGCCGTCATGGTGAGCATGAGCAACACAATGCGGATAATGACCAGTAAGGCAAATCTCTTAGATACCACTTCGGTTTATGATTTTTGATTGATGACTTGGCCAAACACCTTAATCGCTCGACAGCTAAATAAACTTCTCAAATTAAATCTAAATGCTAACATCTGATATCTAAGGTCTAGAGTCCATATTTCTGCATTCTTCTGTAGAGTGCCAGTCGATCGAGACCTAACTCTTTTGCTGCACGTGTGACGTTGCCATTGTGCTTATCGAGTGCTTTCAATATGAGCCGCTTTTCGTTTTCCGTCAGGTTGAGGTTTTCATCCTCCTTGCTTTTTACATTGCCTTTGGCAGGACCAAACATAAAATCATTAGGGCCTAGCTTATTGCCCTCAGAGAGAATGATAGCTCTTTCAACAGCATGTTCCAATTCACGGATATTACCCGGCCAGAGATGCTTCTTCAGCTTGTTCATGGTGCCTGTGTCAATGCGCATATTGGCCTTCTTGTACTTCTTGCCAAACACATTAAGGAAATGTTCTACCAACAGGTCAATGTCTTCTGTGCGCTCAGATAGTGACGGCATTTTGAGCTCTACGGTATTGATGCGATATAATAGGTCCTGCCTGAATTCTCCGCTTTCCACCATTTCGTAAAGGGGCATATTGGTGGCACAGACCAGGCGAATGTCAACAGGGATCTCTTTACCGGATCCCACCCGGCTCACCTTTCTCTGTTGTAGAACGGAGAGCAATTTGGCCTGAAGGGGGAGGGAGAGATTACCTATTTCATCCAGAAAGAGAGTGCCACCCTGAGCCAGTTCAAACCGGCCCGGCTTGTCTTCTTTGGCATCGGTAAAAGCACCTTTAACGTGACCGAAAAGTTCAGATTCAAAGAGTGTTTCACTGATTGATCCGAGGTCTACTTTGATAAATACCTGATCTGCTCTCTCTGACTTTTTGTGTAATGCGCGTGCTGCCAGTTCTTTGCCGGTTCCGTTTTCGCCAAGAATTAAGACGTTGGCATCGGTTGGTCCAACCTTTTCAATCAGAGAGAACACCCGTTGCATGGGTAATGACTCTCCCAGGAAATGAGCATACTTCTGATCTACATCATTCGTGATGCTTTTGGTGGTATTCTTCAGTCGATCAACTTCCAGTTTACTTCGCCTTAGCTGTAGGGCAGAGGTGATGGTAGCATAGAGTTTCTCATTCTTCCATGGTTTGGTAATAAAATCTGTACCCCCTGCCTTAATGGCTTTTACGGCCAGATCGAATTCACCATAAGCGGTGACCAATATAACGATGGCATTAGGGTCAATATCCAGAACTCGGTTAAGCCAGTGAAGTCCGTCCGACCCATCGTTTTCACCCTTCTTAAAGTTCATGTCCAGTAGCACCACATCGAATGACTCCCTTTCGAAGTGGAGCGGTATGTTCTCCGGATCGTTTTCTATCTGTACCAGTGTAAACTGCTGCTTAAGATACATCCGCGCAGTGTTTAGCACATCAATGTCATCATCCACTACCAGAATCTTCGCTTCAATCTTACTCATAAATACTGTATCAAAAACAAACGGTTAAATGTATTAAAAACAAACAAATTATTATTCAGGTATTCTACAGAATAAATACAAATAACTGATTGCCAGTCAAATGTATCTGGTGGCATGAATGTTGAATTTTCAGCGCAGACCTTTAAGAATCAAAACACTCTTTATGATTAGAACCTATTTTAAGTCCGTCTTCAGATCTACTTTAAAGCATAAGCTATTTGCAGCCATCAACCTGGTTGGGTTGTCATTTGCCTTGGCTACGTTTATCCTGATCTTTCTTTACGTTAGAAACGAATTAAGTTTCGATAAATATTATCAGGAAAGCGAGAAGATATACCGGGTGAGCACCAGGTCTCATGCTTTTTATTCGATGGCTTATCTGGACGAACTTAAGAGGGTTAATCCTGCTGTAAAGTCTGTCACCAGCATGTTAAGCTCTAAAAAGACCAAATTGGTAAAGGGCCAAAAGCAAAATGTCCTTCAGAATTTTTATTATTCAACCGATGGCTACACCAATGTTTTTCAACATCAATATGTCTATGGAGATGGTGCACGGGCTCTGAGTAAGCCGAATAGTATAATAATCACCGAATCCTTATCAGCCTTTTATTTCGGAGATAATAATCCTGTAGGAGAAGTACTGAGAATTTCCAATCAGATTGGTGAGGGTGATTATGAGGTTACAGCCGTTATTAAGGATTTACCTTCTACCGTTTCAACTCCTATAGAGGCTATTGCCACTTTTCCTGAAGACTTTTTAGAGAGTGCAAAGAGTAGATATTCTTTTACTTCATTCTATTCTTATTTCAAGACGGAACAAAACTATGACTTAGATGAACTGAATAAAATGGTGGATCAGTCTCTCTTCGACAGAGACTATATTCAGTATGGAGATGGGAGAAGTCAGGAAGAGTTCAGGGAGGGGTTCTCCTCCAATCGTTTGATCATGCCACTGGAGAAAATTCATTTAGAGTCCAACCTGACTTATGAGGCGTCCCAGAATGGAGATTATGAGGTAATCTATATACTTTCCCTTGTTGCAGTGCTTATCATAATTCTGGCATCTATCAACTATATAACACTGTCCATTACCTCAGCACAGAAGCGGTTCAAAGAAGTAGCCATCAGATCAGTTCTGGGTGCCACCAAGTCTCAGGTTTCCATCTTGTTCTTTCTGGAGTCCGTTATCTACTGCATTTGCAGTCTCATTATTGGTTTGTGGATTGCAGAATTGTCTATGAAGTTGTTGTTAAGTAACTACTTTGAGCACTATGCGACTTCATTACTCAATCATCAGGAAGTATTAGTGGTTGCTACTCTACTGGCTCTGGCTCAGGGTGTTATTTCAGGGGTGTTTCCTTTTACCTTCTTAATGAAGATTAAACCCACGAAGGGGCTTAAGAGTAAGTTCACCACCGGACCGGTTAATGGTTGGTTTAAGAACACCCTTGTCGTATTTCAGTTAGTGGTGTCCCTTGGGCTTATTCTGTTTGCTGTTTTCATCTCAAAGCAATTCAATTATGGGTTGACAATAGACAGAGGTTTCGACCTTGATAATGTGATAACGGTAGATAATTCCAGTTTTCAGCTAGGTCATAACAAGGATGCTTTTCTGAATAGCCTGAAAAGCAATTCCAGGGTTGAATATGCAGGGTTTACCCACTTTGAGCTTACTAAAATGAACCTCTCAACCCTCAATAAGATTGATGGAGAGGCCATCAATCCAATGACTGTATCTTATGTTATCTCAGATGAAGGGTACCCTAAGGCATTGAGCTTTGAGTTGGTGAAAGGTCGGTTTTTCGATGCTGAAAGAGATGAAACACAAGGCTCGGTTTTAATTAATGAAACGTTAGCCAGGGAGTTGGGCGGTGACGTACTAGGTAGAAAGATACTCCACAACCTCAGTGACAACGGAATGACCATTGTTGGTGTATTGAAGGATTTTCATTACGACAATTTGAGAAGTAAGATTGCACCCGTAGCACTCATCTATGCCCCATACTCAACCAATTTATATATCTCATACCATGGTGATTATGATGAAGCTTTGACGGAGGTAAACCGGATTTATTCAGAGTTTACTGATGAAATTCTGGTAGCCGAACCTTATACGACCAGATACGAAGAGATCTTTAAACAAGATAAACAGCTGGGCATCATTGTGAATCTCTTTACCGTGGTGGCGGTCATTATTTCAGTCTTTGGGCTCATAGGACTGATTGCAGCCTTAGTTAACCAGAAGTTTAAGGAAATAGGTATCAGAAGAGTACTGGGTGCACCAATTGTGAATATTTTGGGTGCCTTGAACCTGCAGTTATTGCGCTTACTGGCAGTAGCTATGGTTCTGGCATTTCCACTTTCAGTTATCCTGATTAAGCAGTGGTTAAGCAGTTTTGCCTACCGTGTTTCATTCAGTTATCTGCCGTTTATTGTCTTAGCAGTAGGAGCTCTGATGACCGTTTTAGTCATTGTGGTGGCAGGATCACTGAAAACAGTTTTCACCAATCCGGTTGACGTTCTGAGAGAGGAATAGAACTGAAGTCAATGGATGGCTTACAGAAAATGACTGTATCAAAAACAAACAGTCAGATGTATTAAAAACAAACTAAATTTTCGGTTAAGCTTTCATTATTGATTTGTAAGTATCTGTATTATAGATGTTTATAGTCTTGGCACGTCTTTAGTATTAGGCTGAATCAAAATTGCCTCAAATGATCAAGAATTACTTCAAAACAGCACTCAGAAATCTGCTTCGAAACAAGAGTTTCGCTGCCATGAATATTCTGGGTTTGGTACTGGGTATATCAGGTACCATCATTATTTACCGAATCACGGCTTTTGAACAAAGCTTTGAAGACTATCACGAACATGCCGACCAGGTATACAGAATCAACCTGGTTCAGGATAATGATGGCGATGTGCAGAAATCTGCATCAGTTATGCATCCATTAGGACCAGCCATGGCGCTTGATTATCCTGATTGGAAGGTATCCAGAATTCACTGGTATTGGAATGGTGTATTCTCATACGAGAATGAACAGGGAGTTTTGAAGAAGATCAAGGAGCCCAATAATATGGCTTTTGTGGAATCTGATTTCTTCGAGATGTTTGATTACAACGTTATAGCCGGAAGTGATCAGGATTTGTTGGGCAATCCTAACACTATGGCCTTATCGGTTGATAGTGCAGAGAAGCTCTTTGGTCTGAATGGCAGTAACTATCAATCCATTATTGGCAAGACGGTCACTTTTGAGAATAAGCTTAAAATGACCATTGCTGCTGTTTATGATAACCCACCAAAGAATACAGATTATGGAATAGACTATCTTATGTTCTATGAAGGAGCAAAAATTTATCCTTATGCCAATGGCCTGACCAGCTGGGGAACGCGTAATGGTGCTACCCGCATGTTTGTTCGTTTACCTGAAAGTCAGAACCTGGATCAGGCAGAGGCTGCTCTGAAGCAATCCTCAGTCAAATACCTGAAGAATATTGGGGTAGACTCCGAAGAGGCAGGGGTGTACTTTGGTTTACAACCCTTGAAAAGTATTCACCTGGATCCTGATTTGGGAGCCGGTGGTTATGTAGATCAGAGCATTTTGAGCAATATGCGCATTATAGCCATCATTTTAATCCTCACTGCCGCCATTAACTTTGTGAATCTGGCAACTGCTCAGTCGGTTAAAAGAGCTAAGGAAGTAGGGATCAGAAAAGTACTGGGAAGTGGCAAGGGTCAGATTGTCTTCCAGTTTTTCGGTGAAGTGGCTATTATCACTTTCATGTCCATACTCATATCATTGGCAGTGAGTGAGGCAGTGCTCATTCGTTTGGAACCACTATTGGGCTACAGCCTTGGGCTGAATCTTTTCAATAATCCGGAAACGATATTATTCCTGTTAGTCCTCTTAGTTGGAGTAACGGCACTGTCTGGATTCTATCCTTCATTGGTGCTTTCTAATTATAATCCGGTGCATGCTATTAAAAGCAGTAGCCTGAATGCCAAAAGCAGCAAGGGTAGCTTTTCTATCAGAAGAGTTTTGGTAGTCTTCCAATTTCTGATCTCTCAGACTTTGATCATTGCTACTCTGGTGGTCGTCTTTCAAATGGATTACATGAGTAGCCAGCCACTTGGTTTTAAATCAGAGGGTGTTTTGACATTCCCCATTCCCGATCGTTCAGAAGAGACTATGAATGTGTTGAAGTCCAGATTATCGGCCGTTTCCGGAGTAGGCGACATGAGCTTCTTCATCGCTACCCCGGGCGCTTCAAATACCAACAACATCGATACAATTGAAGACCCGAAGGGTCAGGAAAACGATGGCATCAGAGCCAATAGAAAGAATGTAGACCCGAATTATGGTGAGTTGTTCAACCTCGAACTATTGAGTGGTAGCTTTTACACGAATGAATCTCCGGACGACTACAGCGTGATCAACCGTAAACTGGCTGAGTTACTGGGTTATAATGATCCTGCCAGTGCCGTAGGTAACCGATATAAAACTACCTATGGTGCCTCATTCTACATTGCCGGGGTAGTGGAGGATTTCCACAATAATTCCTTCCACAGGGGAATTGATCCGGTATTCATGATGAAAGGGGCTTCTCAATATTTTGAAGGAGGAGTAGCGATTGCTTCTTCCGGTGGTTATCAGAATATCATAGATCAGGTGGATGCTATTTGGTCAGATGTTTTCACCAATGATGTTTTCACTTATGACTTTATAGAAGACCGTGTAGCGGGTCAATACGAAACGGAGCGAAAAATTTCAACCCTCTTTCAGGTGTTTGCCGGTGTGGCTATTTTCATCTGTTGCCTGGGACTATATGGTCTGATCTCGTTTATGGCCAATCAGAAGGTAAAAGAGATTGGTATCAGAAAAGTATTGGGGGCCAGACTTACAGGTATAGTGAGTATTTTCTCCAAAGAAGTATTGATTTTGGTGGCCATTGCATTTGTGCTGGCCGCCCCGCTAGCCTACCTGGCTATGAATAGCTGGTTGGAAGGCTATGTATATCATATTACACTGGGAGCCTCAGTTTTTGTGCTGGGAGCACTGGTAACATTGGTTATTGCTACCAGTACCGTTGGCTATAGAGTATTCCGTGCCGCCTCAGTTAATCCAATTAATTCACTTAGAGACGAATAAGATAAGAAAGCGATATGATTAAGAATTACTTTATTACGGCCATAAGAAACCTTAGAAGAAACAGGTCTTTTACGCTCATTAATGTATTTGGACTTGCCTTAGGCATAAGTGCAGCCCTGGTACTTTTCAAGTATGTGATGTTTGAGAAAAGCTTCGATCAGTACCTTTCTAACTATGACAGACTTTACAGATTTACCAAGCGGGTAGAAAGCCCAAACCTGATTGACCTGGAAGGTGGGGTGCCAAACCCTTTTGCCCAGTCCTTCATGCTTGATAATCCTGATTTGGGGATAGCCTGTAGAACTTTCTATACAGGAGAAAATCAATTGAGTGTTCAGGGCGCAAGTGATAACTGGATCCATTATCAACAGACCGATGGTATTGGTTTTGCAGACTCAACCTTTTTTAAACTCTTCGACTATGAATGGATGATCGGAGACTCTGAAACGGCTTTGTCTAAACCGAAATCGGCCGTTATTTCTACTTCCCTGGCTGAAAAGCTGTTTGGAGTAACAGACGGAGGATATGACAGGGTTTTGGGTAAGGAAGTGAAAATGAATAATGAGCTGACAGTATTCATTACCGGAGTTGTTGTTGATCCTCCAAAGAATGCGTCAGTTCCATTCAAAATTATTATGGAATATGAAGCAGTGGCAGAGATCTTTGATTTTTACCAACCTGAATCATGGACTTCCACTTCCAGTAATGCACAGGTGTTCTTCCTGGCCAATGAGAATGTAACTAAGAAACAGATAGAAGCTGTTCTGCCGGAACTGGGCAAGAAATACATACCTGAATCCGAAAACAGAACAACATTTCATGTGCAGACTATAGCGGAAATGCACTTTCAGCCTGAGTTTAATACTTATGGAAGTACTGCCATTGATTCAGATATAATTACGGTACCTATTGTGGTTGGCATATTCCTGATTCTCACAGCTTGTGTCAATTTTGTGAATCTATCAACCGCATTGGCGATTAAGAGAGCTAAGGAAGTGGGTATCAGAAAGGTACTCGGAGGTCACAAAGGGCAATTAATTTTTCAGTTTTTGGGAGAGACCTTCCTCATTACCTTAATTTCCGTTCTGCTGTCTATTGGAATTGCCGAGTTGGTCATCACCAATATGGAAGACCTTCTTGGACATAAGCTTTCATTAGATCTTTTGAATGATTATTCACTTCTGGCAGTGGTGGTGACTGTAATTATTGGAGTTACCCTGTTTGCCGGTCTCTATCCTTCATTCGTGCTTTCGAAACTAAAGCCTGTATCTGTTCTAAGAGGCAAAGGCCAATCGGCCATGTCAGGAAATATTGTAACCAGAAGAGGTTTGGTCATATTCCAGTTCTTTATTTCTCAGGTGCTGGTGATTTGTACGCTGGTGGTGATTTCACAAATGAAATACTTCAGCAATTCCGACCTGGGTTTTGAAAAGGAGTCTATCATCACTTTTCCATTACCAGTTCCTGATGGCTCTAAGCTTCAGGTCATGCGTAATGAGCTGATCAGCTTTCCGGGAGTGGAGAATGTGAGTTATGCCTTCGGAAGCCCGCTTTCTACCAACAATATAGGTTCTACTTTCGGTTATGCCCCTCTCGAAACACAAGGGCAGTTTGATGTGGCATACAAGGTGATTGATGATAATTATCTTGACCTCTACGGAATTGAGCTGTTAGCAGGTAGAGATATAAAGAAGACCGATACCTTAACCGAGGCACTGATATCACTGGAAGCCTTAAAGCTGATGGAAATGAATGATCCAAATGAGGCCATTGGTAAAGAAATCAGCTCTGGGTTTGCGGGGCCAAAAACGGTTGTTGGTGTATTCAAAGACTTTCATAACAAGGATCTAAAAGAGAAACGAGACCCAATGGTTATGGTCAGATATCCGGGTTATTACTATGAAGGGGCTTTGAAATTTAGTGGAAACGAAAGTGAAACCAATGATTTGATTGCTGCTCTTGAGCAGACCTGGACAGCCCAATATCCGGATGTTTTATTCGACTATAGTCTGCTTACGGAAGAAATCATGGAGAACTATGAAGAGGAGGCAAATATGCTCACACTCTTTCAGCTCTTTTCCGGAATAGCCATTCTCATAGGTTGTTTGGGATTATATGGACTGGTTTCGTTTATGGCTAATCAGAAGAAGAAAGAGATTGGAGTCCGGAAAGTGCTCGGTGCATCTGTAGGACAGATTCTGAATATTTTTTCTAAAGAGATGCTGGTCCTCATCGGAGTTGCTTTCCTCATTGCTGTACCCTTCGGTTACTACATCATGGACAATTGGTTATCGGGCTTTGAATACCGTGTGGGAGTGAGTGTTTGGGTATTTGTTGCGGCTATAGGATTCACTTTAATAGTAGGGGTTATTACCACCGTATTGCGATCAATGAAAGCAGCGGTCTCTAACCCTGTAGACTCACTTAGAAGCGAATAATATGCTCAGAAATCATCTGCTTTCCATTTTCAGAAATCTCAAGCGAAACAAGGCTTATGCTAGCATTAATATCATGGGGCTGGCTATTGGTTTTGCTGCGACTACACTCATCGCTATTTATGTAAAAAGTGAATTCACTTACGATCAGCATTATGCCGGGCATGAAAAGGTCTATCGGCTAAGTGCTAACAGTTTTGCGCTTTCATCTATAGCTCATCTGAATCAGATCAAAAATAATGTAGCAGCAGTAGAGCATGTAGTAAGCATTATGCCCAATCCCTCTGCCAGCCTGAAAACAGAGAGTGGAAAAAGTCTGGCAGTTAAGGATTATTTCTATGTAACAGAAGAGTACAGCGATGTATTTAAGCACACGTTTATTTTGGGGAATCCGGAAGGAGCTTTAGATGCTCCCGATGCCCTGATTTTGACGGAGAGCATGTCGCGAAAGCTTTATGGTGACAAAAACCCGATAGGAGAGCAGTTGCATGTGAATTCTCAATTGGCTGAGGGTAATTTTCAGGTGACGGGTGTCATTAAGGACTTACCTTCCAATACCACGATTTCTTTTTCAGCTATCGGTCGTTTGCCGGCAGAATTCATAGACAGGGTAAAAGACAGCTACTCCTTTACAACCGGCTACAGCTATTTCAAGACGGCCAGCGAGATGCCGCTGGATCAGGTGAAAGCTGCCGTAGATGAGGCACTCTTACCGATTGACTTCGAACGTTATGGAGAGGGCAAAAGCTTTGAAGAGTATAAGGAAACTTATACCTCAAGAATGATGGTATTGCCTTTGGCAGATGTACATCTGAATTCCAATATCCAGTTTGAAGCTTCGGAACCAGGAAATGTAACCTACCTCTATGTTTTCCTTTTCATAGCCGTATTTGTCATCATTCTGGCGGCAATTAACTACGTCAATCTTTCGACTGCTCAAGCTTCTAAAAGAGCAAAAGAAATAGGAGTAAGGAAGGTTTTAGGCTCCTTCAGAAATCAGTTGGTTTATCGATTCATTGTAGAGTCTGTTATGATTGCCTTTGTGGCGGTGTTGATTGGTTTTGGTTTGGCAGAAGCAACACTGAAGCTACTTCAATTCAATGGATTCGGCCACTTTGAGTCCAATGTATATGATTACAGCCTGTTGATAGCAGTAATTGGTAATGTTGCCCTGGTTACCGGATTGGTAGCAGGAATTTACCCGGCTCTTTATCTGACCCGGTTCAAGCCATCGGCAGTACTCAAAGGAGACTATAAAGCAGGCTCCGGCAAGAGATATTTCAGAAACGGGCTGGTTGTTTTCCAGTTTGTGGTGTCTCTGTCACTGGCTATTTTCTCAGTGTTTATTTCCCAGCAGCTGCATTTCAGTATGCAGAAAGACCTGGGCTTCGATAAGTCAGACGTTTTGGTTATTGACAATTCGAAATTCCAGATTGGAGATAATGTAGATGCTTTCAGAAATGAGTTGAAAAGCATGCCCGGTATTGAGTCAGTTGGTTTCAGTCATTATAAGCTGACCAATCTGGCACTCAGTGGGTTCATTGAGAATAATGTGGAGAATGCCGAATACAAGCGTATGCAGTATAAGTATATCGATGCTGAATATGCTGAGGTAATGGGCTTCGAATTGGTAGAAGGTCGATTTCTCGATAGTGAACTCGATGGAGACCGCACAGCTATGCTGGTGAATGAAACCCTGGCCAAAAACCTTGGGGGCGATGTACTGGGAAGAAGATTCAATGCCAACTTCAACGGTAAGGATGTAGAAATAGTGGGGGTAATTAGGGACTTTCACTATGAAGACTTTCGCAAAGAAATTGGTCCTGTTGCCCTCTTTAGCAGACCATATCCATCTTTGATCTCTGTACGCTTTAAAGGTACCCAACAAGAGGCTATTGCCGCTGCACAGCAGATTTATGGAAAATTTACTGCCGAGCCTTTCGACTATGAACTGTTTGAACAATCATTTGACAGGCTCTTCGATAAAGAAAGACAACTCGGTCAGGTGATCAATCTGTTTACAGGCCTGTCCATTTTTGTGGCTGTTCTGGGCTTGATTGGTCTGATTAGTTATACTCTCGACCAACGTGTTAAGGAAATTGGTATACGCAAAGTGTTGGGAGCTTCCGTGAAACAAATCCTGAGTATGCTGAGCAGAGAAATGCTCTGGCTGATGCTGGTGGCTTTTCTGGTTTCTATACCGCTGTCTTACTATGCAGTGAGTAGTTGGATGGCTGAATTTAGCTATCACATTGGTATTGGCGCCTGGCCATTTATCCTGATCGGCCTGCTAGCCATGGTTACCATACTGCTTATTGTTTCAGCCAGATCTGCCAAGGCTGCTATGTCTAATCCAGTTAATGCTCTAAGAACCGAATAAACTATAAAGGTTATGCTCAAAAACTATTTAAAAACCCTCCTTAGAAACTTTGCCCGTAACAAAGCTTTCACCCTTATCAATGTATTTGGACTAACACTGGGTATTACCTGTAGCCTGGTGATGTTCCTGATTGTCAAGCAGGAGTTCAGCTTCAATACATATCATGAAAATTTGAATTCGATCTATCGTGTTGGTCATATCGATATCGAAAATGGCAGAGAATATCCTGGAGGTGGATTACCCCTGGTGATGCCGGCTTCTGTTGAGGAGGAGATTGTAGGACTCAAAGAGGTTACTCTTGTTAGTCATGAGCGATATGGACTAATATCCGTCAATGCTAAGGATGGGTCGGTTAAGTACTATGAAGAAGACCCAGATTTAGTTTACGTAGAGCCTAGTTTCTTCCGCATGTTTACCTGGCCTCTGGTTGAAGGCACGATTGATGGAGATGTCATGGCTCAGCCCAATGTGGTAGTGCTGAACCAAACACTGGCGGAAAAATACTTCCCGGAGGAATCTGCCTTAAACAAAATAGTAAGGCTCAATAAACAAACTGATTTAAAGGTGGTAGCCGTAGTCGAAGATGCTCCGGATAACTCTGACTTTCCTTTTGGTTTGTTTATCTCCATGGAAACCAAACGTTCACAAGAGCCTGACGACTTCAATCGGTGGGGTAGTATTTCAAGCGATAACGTGGCTTTCATTCAATTGGAGAATAATGTGAACCCTGAGCAGGTAGAGGCACAATTCCCTGATTTTGTAGAGAAACACTGGGATAAGGAGACCAGAGAACTAAGGACTTTTGTGCTGTCTCCTTTGAGCGAGTATCACTTCGATGAGCGTTTTGGGACCTTTAGTCAGCGCATTGCACCTAAATCACTACTTTATGCCTACATCATTATTGGTGCTTTTCTCATTGTTACTGCCTGCGTGAACTTCGTGAATATGTCTACCGCCATGTCAGTCAAAAGGGGCAAGGAAGTAGGTATGAGAAAGGTCTTGGGAAGTAGTAAGCGACACCTTGTATTAAGGTTTTTGGGTGAAACGTTCGCTATTACCCTCATTTCCCTTTTACTCTCCATGGCCATTACTGAAAGACTGTTGCCTCTGGTTATTAATGACTTCATTGGCATTGAGATATCATTTAGCCTGCTTTCCGATCTTAGCCTTGTTGCCTATCTTTTGGGTATTCTGGTAGTTGTTTCCTTACTGGCAGGACTCTATCCTGCATTGGTGCTTTCCAATACGCAGCCCATTTATGCATTGAAGGGCGCTGTGGCACAGAAGAAAGGAGGTATGTTCTTCAGAAGATTTCTGGTCTTCTTCCAGTTCCTGATTTGTCAGGTATTGATTTTTGGTACCGTGGTGGCCGTTATGCAGATGAATTATTTCATGTCGGCTGACATGGGGTATGATCAGGAGTGGATCTTAAACGTAGGTCTGGCCAGAAAGGACAAGCAGGCACTCGACCTTTGGGAGTCAGAGATACAAAATGTACCTGGTGTGAATGCCTACTCATTCAACTTCCACCCACCATTCTCAGGTTCGGTATCAGCTACGAATGCCTATTTCTATTTGGGTGATACCACCAGAGAAGAGTTAACCACTCATGTGAAGATGGCCGATGAAAATTACCTGGACACTTATGGCCTGACCTTACTGGCCGGAAAGTGGCTGGACGATAGTGATACCCTGAAGCAGTTTGTAGTTAACGAGACTTTTCTGAAACAGGTAGGAGTAGATGTCGATGATGCCATTAATAAGAGAATCAGACTTTGGGGTAAAACAGCTCCCATTGTAGGTGTGGTGAAGGACTTTCACACCGGAACGCTTGAAAGCGCTATCGAACCAGTGACACTATTCAATGATGTGAGGAATTACAGAACCCTGGGAGTAAGCGTTAACGCTTCTAATGCAGATCAGGTAGTCAAACAATTGGAGAGTATATGGTACAGGATCAATGAAGAGTACGAATTCAATTACCAATATGTAGATGATCAGATTGTAGAATACTATGAGAGTGAGCAGAAAATGTCACAGATGCTCACTGCCTTTGCCGGCATAGCCATTTTTATTGGTTGCCTGGGACTATACGGACTGGTTTCTTTCATGGCTAACCAAAGAGCAAAGGAAATTGGTATCAGAAAAGTATTGGGTGCCAGCGTAGCTCAGTTGGTAAGCCGGTTCTCTGTTGAGTTTTTAGTGATTGTTGGTCTGGCATTCCTGATTGCCGCTCCTTTAGGCTATCTGGGCATGAATAGTTGGCTTCAGGACTATGAATACAGCATTTCTATCGGACCATTCATTTTTGTACTGAGTCTCCTTTCGTCTATTGTTATCGCCATGGTTACTACCGGCTATAAATCATTAAGAGCAGCGACTTCTAACCCGATTAATTCACTAAGAGATGAGTAAGATTAATTTCAGCAGGTACTTCACGGTTAAAAGTCAAAAGGCTAATCTCAGATTTAAGCTGCTCAATATCCTTGGATTGACATTTGGTCTTACTTCCGGTATTATTTTATTCCTCATAGTACGCTATGAAAAGAGCTTCGATACCTACCATGAGAAGTATGACCAGATTTATCGAATTGTACAGTCAGGAGAGGTAGAAGGACAGGCCATACATCAGGTAGGGCTACCGAAGCCAATGCCATATGAGTTTAGAGACAAAATATCTGGTATTGAGACCATCACCCATTTCTATCACAGCAGGTATGGTGAGGTCGAGTTAATCAGAGAAGACGGAAGTATTGACAGCTTCTTTGAAAACCCCGGTGTAGTCTATGCTGAACCTGAGCTTTTCCAGGTGTTTGACTGGGAATGGATTTCAGGAGATGAGGAAAAGGCTCTGACAGAACCTAATTCAGTGGTGCTGGATGATGTTCTGGCTACTAAATATTTTGGAGATCAGAATGCTCTGGGTAAGACCATTAAGGTGAAAAATGTAGGAGACCTGATGGTTACCGGTATTGTGAAAAGAAGACCGAATAACTCTGACTACCCTTTTGAATTTTTTATTTCAATGAAGACTATTTCGGGGGGTGAAGAATTTAATAACTGGTATAGTACCTATTCCGATGATCGGGCCTATGTGGTCATTCATTCTAAAAATCAGGTGGCTGAAGTTGAAAGACAAATGAATGAAGTGGCTTTAGCCAGGTATAATGGAGAAAGAAGACTTGAAATCCAGCTTCAGCCTCTCCATGAGATTCATTTCGATGAGCAATATGGTAACCTGAACTACAGAGTGGCGTCAGGCACATACATTACCACACTGAGCATTGTTTCTGTTTTTATCGTGCTCATTGCCTGCTTCAATTTCATCAATATGTCAACCGCTGTGGCTTTTCAGAGAGCCAGAGATGTTGGAGTCAGAAAGATATTGGGCAGTACCAGTGCCAGATTAATTAAGAAGCAGATGGTCAGTACGTTTTATGTAGTACTGGTATCGATGCTGATTTCCCTCGGACTGGTAGAGCTGCTAATGCCAACAGTGGTGCAAGACTTTGCGGGTACTGTAATAGACTACCACTTATTGGCGGATGTTGAAATACCACTGTTTCTCACAGGCCTTTTGTTCCTGGTCACTCTCATTGCAGGCTATTACCCTGCCTATGTTATTTCCAGGTTTAAGCCTACTGATGCACTAAAGAATAACTATGCTACGGGTAAAAAAGGAATGCTTCTAAGAAGAATTTTGGTGGTCATGCAATTCGCCTTTGCTATTATCTTCCTTTTCGGAACCTCCGTTGTATTTCAACAATCCAGGTACGCCAGAAGTATTACGTTGGGCGAAATGAAGGATTGGGTAGTCTTTCTTGACCTTCCTTCAGGCGAAGCAGGTAATCAACAAGTATGGGAAGGTGAGCTGGATAAAGTTTCAGGTGTGAACAAGTATGCCTTTTCTACGCATACACCATTTTCCGGCTCAATGTCTTCAACCACTGCCACCTTCGGTAAAGATGAGGATAGAATTCAGTTCAGTGCTTTGAAAAAGACCGCAGATACCGAATTCTTCGGTACTTACGGTTTGGAATTAGTCGCAGGGGAGTACTATCAGGACCTGCAAACGGTAGAAGGTTTTGTGGTCAATGAAGCTTTCGTTAAGAAGCTGAACCTAGAGAGCAATGAAGAAGCCATCGGGGCACTGATTAACTATGATGGTCATACAGCAGCCATAAAAGGTGTGGTGAAGAACTTTCTGGTTACCACTGCCAAAAGAGAAATGAGGCCGGTGATTATGTACAATGATCAACGGAACTTTAGCACCCTGGGCATAAAGCTTAATCCGTCTAATGCCGATCAGGTATTAAGTAGTCTTGAAAGCATATGGCAGTCTGTTTATTCCGGTCAGGAGTTTTCATACCAGTTCTATGACGATTATGTGGGGATGTACTACGAGAACGAAAAGAAAGCTACTCAAATGCTGCTTCTTTTTGCAGGTATTGCTGTAGGCATTACCTGTTTAGGGCTCTATGGTATAGTTTCCTATATGGCAGCCACCAGAAGGAAGGAAATAGGTGTGAGAAGAGTATTGGGTGCTTCAATATTTTACCTGGTCAGACTGTTCTCATCTGAATTTGTCCGATTGGTCATTATCGCCTTCATGATTGCCAGTCCTGTTGCTTATTGGTTAATGAATCAATGGCTTGAGGGCTACGCCTTTAGAATGCAGATTGGACCGGCCATATTTACTTTCTGTCTGTTGGCTACTCTGATGATAGCATTACTTACTACCAGTTATAGGTCATTTAGGGCAGCTTCAGCTAACCCCATTAATTCACTTAGAGAAGAATAATATGATAGCTCATTATCTGAAAACTTCCATCAGGGCGATTAAGAGAAGTCCTCTGTTATCCGCCCTTAACCTGTTAGGGTTGAGTATAGGTCTGGCCTGCTTTCTGGTGATTTCACTGTATCTCTATCAGGAGAATACTTATGAAAAAGGTTTTTCAGACCATGAAAGAATCTACCGTCTGGAGGAAGATTTTTTGGGTATGGGTAGAACGGCCTGGTCTACATCTAATCTGCAGTACAGATTGGATGAAGTACCCGAAATAGAGAGTTTCACTCGGATTGCTGCAGGAGTTACAGATGGATTCAAGGTGGGAGAGAAGGAGTATTCAGCTTCCAGAGTCATTCAGGCCGATGAACATTTCTTTGAGGTCTTTGATTTTAATGTATTGGCAGGAGATCTCTCAACTGCACTTGATGGTCCAAATAAGTTGGTATTGACCAAAGACTTTGCAATAAAACTCTTTGGTGAGACTAATGTAGTGGGCAGATCCATAAAATATCAGGAAAAGGAAAAGGTAGTTGCCGCTGTGCTGGATGACCAACCTTATAGAAGTCATTTGAAGTTTGATGTAATCTCCAGCGATATCTTCAACCCTGAGTATGCCGATGGCAGATGGTTTAGTATTGGAGGTTACACCTATGCGAGAACTACTGTCCCCGTAGACGCTCAGCTTATCAATGAAAAACTAGATGAAATAGCTAAGACCTATGCTTATCCTATTGTACATGGCAGTCAGACCTTGTCTGCTGATGATTGGCTTGAATCAGCCAATAAAGTACGCTTCTTTGCTAAACCCATTCGTGAGATTTATCTGGGTGATAATGAAAAGTTTGAACTGACTCCGAACGGTGATCGGCAAGCCAGGGTAACACTCACCATTATTGGTTCATTCATTCTTTTGATTGCCGTTATCAACTTTATGAACCTCTCTACGGCAAGGTCATCACAAAGAACCAAAGAGATAGGGCTTAGGAAAGTACTGGGAACCGGTAAATCAGGGTTGATAAGCCAGTTTTTATTAGAGTCCGTTATGCTCACTCTGATTGCTGCTATTATTGGTGGAGGGTTGTCAGAACTATTTATCAATCTTCTCAATCAGTCTGTTGGAGAGGTTATTAGTATCTCAATTCTGAGCTACCCTTCTCTGGCGCTGTATGTGTTGATCGGGGTAATTGTGGTTGGCATATTAGCGGGTACATATCCGGCCTTTTACCTTTCTTCAGTGAAGATGATTCCATTGTTAAAAGGAATGAAGCTGAATCAGGTATTGAACCTGGGAAGCGCCAAGACCTTGCGAAATTCACTTGTTGTCCTCCAGTTTACGGTTTCTTCAACGTTGATTATCGGGGCTTTCTTTGTCTATAGTCAGCTTCAATATCTCCGTCAGGTAGATCTTGGTTTTGATAGAGAACAGGTTATTGTTTTACCTTATGCTTCAAAAGCGGTGGATGGTCATCATCCAATGAGAAGCGAACTATTAAGAATTCCGGGAGTGGAGTCCGCCAGCTTTAATAACCGTCTCCCCGCTGATCAGTCAAACGATATTATGTCTGTTATGCTCAATGCCGAAGAGACCGTAGCTTTCAGTCATTTTCAGGTAGATCCCTTTTATCAGGAGACCTTGGGACTAAACTTGGTTTCGGGTGACTGGTTCAGACCGGATCAGGAACCAACCGATTCATTGGTTGTGCTCAATCAGGCGGCAGTAAATGCCATAGGTTTTGAAGACGATCCGGTAGGGCAGGTATTTGGAAACTATTGGAGAGTCATTGGAGTGGTAGAGGATTTCTTCGTAGACAACTACAGAGATGAAGTAGGACCCGCTTTAATCAATTATGATCCATCAACCCCGAATCAGGTGGCCATTAAACTCGACACAAAAAATCTTAATTCAACTATTGCACAGGTTCGGACTACCTGGGAAGAACTCAATAACGAACCTTTTGAGTATAAGTACCTCGATCAGAATTTTGCAGAGGTCTATAACAAAGAAAAGCAGAATGGTGATGCGGTCATGGTATTTACTGTGCTGGCCATTTTCATCAGTTGTCTTGGTTTGTTTGGTCTGGCTGCTTTCACTGCTGATCAGAGACAACATGAGTTTGGAGTGAGAAAGGTGCTGGGGGCAGGTATTGTCGATATTGTCAAGAGTTTCGGCTTAGACTTTATCAAGCTTATCCTGATCGCCTTTTTGGTGGCGATTCCTCTATCAGTCTATGTGGTCAATCTATGGCTAAATACCTACGCGAATAGAATTGACTTAGGTATTGGCGGTTTTCTGGTAGCAGCGATACTATCAGTTCTTATCGCTCTGGGTACAATTGCTTTTCAGTCGGTTAAGACGGGACGGTTGAACCCTATGGATACATTACGTAACGAATAAATTTGACATAACATGTTCAGAAATAACCTCAAATTAGTTTTTAGACGACTTCGTAAAGAAAGAATTTTTACGCTGGTCAATGTGGTAGGTTTAACGATTGGTCTCACTGCTTTTTTGATGATCAGTCTCTACATCAGGCATGAGTTAAGCTTTGATCGGTTTCACAAGGACTATGAAAACATATACAGGGTAACTTCTCAATATCAGGATAGAGACTGGAGAGGTGTAATTCCAAGTGATTATGTAGAGTTCTTCGAAGAAGACATAGTTGGACTCAATAGCTATTCCAGACTGAGACTTAACCGGGGTGTTGTGCTGGTTGAAGCACGAGGAAAGGAGTTGAATACTGATGGAGTACTCTCGGCAGACAAAAACTTCTTTGAGTTCTTTTCATTTGAATTAATCGATGGTTTGCCTTCTTCAGTACTTTCTAACTCAGGTAGTGCAGTCATCACTGAGGATTTAAAAGAAAAACTTTTTGGTGATAACAATGCGATTGGCGAGGAATTACAAGTCGAAAAGGGGAGTAAGGTGTATACCATTACAGGTATTGCCAAAAATCCTCCTTTGAATAGCACCATTAGCTTTAAGATGGTCACTTTTGATGAGGGACAGTATAAAAACAACTTTGCGAAAACCTCCGGTTTAACCAATGTAATCACCTATCTCAAATTGACCCCTGATTTTTCGAAGGATCAGGTAGTTGCAGCTATTAGTGCTGCCAGAAGTAAACCACCGTACAAAATAGCTGTAGAGAATGAGCAATTTAATATTTCCTCAATGGCAGATCAAAGGTTATATGCCGACTACCGGGCTATTTACTTTGAGCAAAATGACATTAGATACCTGAGACTTTTTGGAGGTATAGCCCTTGTTGTCCTGTTGCTGGCTATCATTAATTATGTCAACCTGGTTACGGCTCAGGCAACAAAGAAGGTAAAGGAGATTGGTTTGCGGAAAGTGATTGGTGCCGGAAGGTATCAACTGATGTTTTACCAGTTTCTGGAATCAATTGTGGTAGTGGTCTTTTCATTTATGCTGGCCTTTGCTTTAACTGAAAGACTGCTGGTCAGATTCAATGAGATACTAAATAAAGATATTGCACTACCTTATTTTGGAAGTACTTTCGCTATGTGGGTGTTGATTGCGGGAGTAATTATCGGAGGACTCTCAGGTATATACCCGGCTGTACAGATTTTAAAAGTCAGCCCAATTAGCACTGTGAAATCCACTTCAGGAAGAGGGAAACAATCCTCCAGGTTCAGAAAGGTATTGGTGCTTTTTCAGTTTACAGTAACTGCACTCTTACTTTCCTGCCTTATGGTAATGATGAATCAGATGAACTATCTGAAGAGCAAAGACCTGGGTTTTGATGCCAGTGCTGTTTTGAGCATCCCTCTTGATCAGGATTCTACTCAAGCCTATCAACCTTTAAAACAAGAGTTTCTGAAAATACCGGGGGTGAGGAAGGCCAGCCTGGGAGGGTTTAAACCAGGAGGTTCGGCCAGCATACCTGCCTTGAACGGACCTAATAACCGGGGGAAGGAGGCTGAAATGATAGGGAATGAAGCCATCATTGCCGATGCAGGTTTTCTTGATATCATGGAAATTCAGGTATACTGGCAGGCCCATGAAAATGCGATTGCTGAATTTAGCCCCGGACAGGTAATTATCAATAAAACCATGGCTGCCAGTATGGGTGCTTTGGAACAACCTGAAGGCAGGAGAATTTATGGATGGAGTGATCAGGTAGGACTGGAAATTGTGGCCATTGTAGAGGACTTTCATATGAAATCCCTCAAGACTGAGATAGAGCCAATGAGCATATACTACCTGAATAGCTGGGGGACAGATCAGGTTTTCGTGAAGTTGGAAGCTAATAGCTTGTCTTCTGCCATACCGAGGTTGGCCGAGCAATACGAGGCTTATTTTGGAAGACCTTTCGAGTATGACTTTCTGGATGATCAGATTGCAGACTTCTATCAAAAGGAGCAGGAGCAGTTCAGGCTATTCCAGGTTTTTTCTTCCATCGCTATTAGTATATCACTATTGGGTCTGATTGCTTTAACGGTCTACAGCCTTGAACAAAGAAGAAAGGAAGTAAGTATCCGTAAGGTATTGGGAGCTTCAATGAACCGACTGATTCTAATGCTCAATAAAGAGTATTCCATCTTGATTGGAGTGGCATTTATTATTGCCGTACCAGTCGCCTACTTTGCTATGCAGAACTGGCTGAACGAGTTTCAATATAGAATCAGTCTCAGTCCATTAATCTTCATTGGAGCATTTCTTGCCTTCCTGGCTTTGAGTTGGTTGGTGACTCTTGGTCAGTCTTTAAAAGTATCTAAGGAAAATCCGGCCGATGTTTTAAGAGATGAGTAGTGCCCGGCCTTTGCAGGAGTATGCATAATCGCCTAGATTAGCATGCTCCAACCAAATGCCATGAAGAAACTCTTTTCTGCTCTGTCTTTACTTGCTCTTACATTCAGTTGTGAACAAGGGTACGAATCTTTTATTGATGTTGAAGTAACATTACAGGAAGGCATATCAGGTAAGCCTGAATACCTGGCTTCACCCTACTTAACCCCTGGTGATAAAACCTACATGGTCGGACATCAGGACGGAAGCTTTCCTGATTTGGGTTGGCACGTAACAGGTGAAATGGGAGGTATATGGAGCCATCCGATTAAGTTAATGGATGGTTTTGTAGCTTCCATTAATAGCAATAATGCCACGTTCTGTCTCACTGATGCTTCAGAATTCATCAACTACTCTTTCTTCAATGAACACCATTTTCAGGTTGACGCTTTAGGTCTGGAGGTGGCCAGAAGACAATTTGTACCTGATGGAGAAAAAGCTGTCTATGTAGAGTATAAGCTGATCAATAACTCGGGCGATGCACTGGATTTTGACTTTACCTTTAATGGTATGGTGGACCTCAGGCCTGTCTGGTTGGGCGAGAGAACCCATATGGTGGATGCCGCAGATCAGGCCAGCTTCAATCAACAGACTGGACGCATTGAAGCGAAAGACGAGGCCAATGAATGGCATGTAGTTTATGGCTCATTTTCCTCCCCGGGCAAAGCAGAAGTAGATAGTCAACTATGTGACTTTGAAAGAAACGGTCAAGGTGTTAATGCCGCTTTGAGTTTTCCACTCAGCCTGGCGAAAGGAGAGGAGTTGGTACTGCCTTTTGTTATTTCGGGATCTGACAAGTCCTTGGATGCTGCCAATGCCACTTTTGAATCAGTCAGGCAGAATGTATTGTCACTGTTTCAGCAAAAATCCCAACGCTATGCGCAGATTAATCAAATGGCTCAATTGACCACACCTGATGCACGATTGAATCAGGCGTTTGAATGGGTGAAGTATAATACAGATTGGCTGATCAACGATGTAGATGGTTTGGGTAGAGGGATTACGGCCGGTAACCCCGACTATCCATGGTTCTTCGGTGCCGACAGCGAATATGCTTTACAGGGAGCCACTGCGGTGGGAATGAAGGATATAGTCTATTCAACCATCCAGATGATCGATAGCGTATCGAATGCAGTGAATGATGGTTCCGGTAAGATCATGCACGAGATGAGTACCAATGGATCCGTCTTCAACCCGGGAAACCTCAATGAGACACCACAATATGCCACATTGATCTGGGAGGTCTTTAAATGGACGGGAGATATGGATTTCCTCAGGAAGTATTATCCTACGGTCGTAGCAGGGTTGGACTGGCTACTCAGGGAGAATGATGAAGATGGCAATCTTCTGGCCGATGGTTATGGCATGATGGAAATTCATGGCCTCGAATCTGAAATGATCGATGTGGCGGCTTACACCTACAAAGCCTTTATGGATGCAGCTGAAATGGCTGAGGTTTTGGGTCAACCGGCAGAAGCAAAGGACTATAGAATGAAGGCTACGAAACTAGCCGGAATTATTAATAGTGAGTTTTGGGTGGAAGAGTTTTCTTCTTATGCCGACTTTATTGGTACAGCCAAAGATGCGGAGCACCTGATTGAAGGAGCTATTGTAAGAGCTGATACTCTCGACAAACCCTGGGCAGTGGAGGAACTGAAAACCACCCAAAGAAGGGTACGAGGTTATAATCCCAATAAAAAGCAGGGATTCGTTTTGTACCACAATTGGGTGGTGAATACACCGATGGAAGTTGGGGTGGCCGATAGTGCTAAAGCGATCAAGGCACTGAATACCGGGAGTCGTTATGTCAACCCCTTTGGTGTTTTTGTAACCGGTATCGATCGCGATGAGTCAGCCGGAACCGATGATAGTGGCTTTGCTAAGAAAATGAAGATATTCTCCTATACAGGAGCTGTAATGACCTTGCCAACAGGGGTACAGGCCATTGCTGAAAACAACTATGGCCGACCAGATGCTGCATTAGATTATCTGAACAGGATGACCAATTCTTTCGGTTATGCCTTACCCGGTTCTATTTATGAAGTAAGCCCGGATTTTGGTATGCATACCCAGGCATGGAATATTTACTCTTATGCTGTGCCCATTATTAAGCAGTTTTTTGGAGTAAAGCCTATGGCACACTTGAAGGAAGTGACCATTTCTCCACTGATGCCATCAACCTGGAATGAGGCTCAAATCGCAGACCTTGTCATTGGTGATAATACGCTTTCGTTGAGCTTTCAACGACTGGAAAGTGGAGGGTATGAGTTGCTTATTGAGCAGGCTGACCCTTCCTTTAAACTGGTTTTTCCGGCTGAGATAGGTACTGTTTCTCTTTTAGAAGGTGAACAGGTAGAAAGCACTTCAATGTATCTGGAAGTTACAGGGAATAAGGTGAGAGTCAGGGTTAACCAGTAGTACAGGCTTTGTTCTACCGGACTTGATGTAATCACTAGAAGATAATTTCCAATTCAAACGGCTCCTGATATATAGATTCGTAATGAACAATGGTCCTGATCTCATTCAAAAGTGATTTCTCATTTTCACTCAGCTCCAGTTCCAGAAATACGATTTCATTGCCAGAAGCGAAAGGGCTCTTGCCTCCATACTGATAGGAACTCTTCCGGTATTCATTCAGACCTGATGCCTTAAGTAAGTCATCCCAGGTATTATATCGCTGGCCTTTGTAATAATGCTCTACCTGCGTAATAATGGCCGGACCAACTCCCTGATTGGATAACTTAAGCTGAAGATTCGTAGCAGAAGTCCAACCATAGAAGAAGTCCATATAAGGCCTTACAGATAGCCTGTTATGTTCCTGAGCTATGCGGACTTGCCAGAAGGAGACTATTACGGCCATCACAGCAATGAGTACAACAGCATAATGGGAGAGTTTTTCAGTTTTTGACATGCTCATGAGTGCAGCGGTTTAGAGATGAATCGGGGTTTATAGGGTTATTGGTTAGTGCTGTCATAAAAACGATGATGTCCCCAAACAGATTTGTTGTCTAGTGTTTGTCTGCCACCCCAGGCCGGGTAACCGGGAGGAGGTATCAATACATTTCTCATAACAGGGTGAATTTCATAATCCTGAAAGATTCTGGTAAGAGACTCATGTTCCGGGTTTAACTCGGGAAGAGCATAATATACCAGTTCTCCAATCGATTTAATTAGCCAGTCTTCCATAATGTCGTTTTTGGTTAGCCGGTAACCCATGGTGGAAGACTTAGCCATCTTGTGAAAGTTTGCTATTTCACTTATCCTCCATTCACAAAATTCTAGCAGTTCAATATAATTGACAAAGGCCAGATCAATCACAAAATCGCGGTCTTCATGGGACATCAGTTGTTCATCATCTTCAGTGATCTGGTCAAAAAGAAATTTGGCGACAAAACATTCCAGCCTGTGAAGTACAAGTCCCGGGTGTTCACCGCTTCCGCCACCAAGTATCAGGTTGGTAGGGTCAGCACCAAAATCATAGTCTCCCCATTTCACTTGTTCAAGCGTTTCCAACGGATGATAAATGGGGAGGTAACCTAGCTGCCCGACATATTCATGATCGAAGCTATCTATATAACTCATACCTGAATATGCACAAAAAAGCCAATTGATGCTTTATGACGTTCGGATTTACTCCTGCTGTTTTGCTAAAGGGTCTGCTGTTGGAGTAAACCTCAACCCAACCATTTAGAACGAGTCGGTTTGGTAATAACCTGTTTAAGGGTATACCAAAAACAAAAGGCCAGCCTTTTGGCTGACCTTTCTGATTACATTTTCTTTTCTCTATACCTCTTCGGCTCCCGGGCCTTTTCTAAAAATCTTACGCACGGCCTGCTCAAGCTCTTCAGCGGCCTTTCTGATATGGAATTTGGCTTCTTCGAACTTAGGCTCATTCTTAGATTTGAAGTCCTTCATTTTATCCTCCAGCTTATCGCGCTGCTTTTTCAGGTCTTCAATGACATCATCCATTTCTTCTCGAGCTTCTGCACCGGCATTTTTTGCCTGATCGATGAGTTCATCAATTTTCTCGCGTAACTCCTTTAATAGTTTTTCAGTATCCATTAGTTCGTAGGTCTTGCTTTAATAGTAGTACTCACGTTGATCCAGCATCCAACTCTGATTGATTCACCTTCTTTTTTGTTGGCAGTAAATACATCCGATACTGTTGGGAACTGGGCTTTGGCCTGAGCCATACCTTCGCTGTTTCCAGCTTTTTGGTAAAGGTCATAAGCCGCCATAAAGATAGCTCTGTCTTCTACCTGACTCACTTTCTTAGCGCACTGGTCGAAGCTATTCATATACATATTGGCCACTAAGGTGAGAGCCTGACTTTCAGAAGCTTTGTTGGTTTCTGCTGCTTGTAAGGCAGTCTTTCTTGCTTCAGCCTTATTTCCCATTTTGATATAAACAGAAGTAAGGTCCAGTAAAAGATCTGCTTTCTTCTCAGGATCTTTTGAAAGGTTTATGGCCTCATTGTAGAATGAAATGGCTTTATCATACTCTTCATTGACAAATGCTCTCTGAGCAATTACTTTGGCTATACCTTCCGTAGGTTCATCCTTCTGAATAATCTCTGCGGCAGTAAGAAAGTACGGGCTTTCTGAGCATCCCTGATTGAGCAGCAAACTGAAAACCTTTTTGGCCAACTTGGTATTTGGGTCAGTTTCCAGCTTAGGCGCAAGGTTATTATTGATAAAGTCACAGTTTAGGTCATCGCCCATGGTCATGGTCAATAAGCTGTTGACAGTGGTTCTGTATTTTTCCAGCCGGTCAGCATCTTCTCCGTTTTGTTCTTTCAGGTCGATGGTTTCCATTACCTGAGTATAAACATCGAATACTTTGTCATTGGGAATGTCTACACCATAGGCTTTGGCGCGTCTGATGATATCCATGTAAGAAACCAGATTGTTATTAATGACTTCTGCCGGGTTTTTATAAGCGGCCTCGTAAGCCTCGATAGCCTCAGGCATTTTGTCCTTATTAGACTTCCAGTATTTGTAATAGCGGTAAGCTTTGTTGTTCACCTCTAAATCAGAAAGCTCATAATATTTAGCTTTTAGATCGAAAGCAATGAACATGGAATCGAGCAACATATTCTTTTTTGCTTCGTCAGAAGTGGCTTCTGCCAACTCTTCATAAGCCTTGTAGCTATTGATATAAAGTCCGTCATACAACTCGGGAACATTCTTCATTAACCAACTTAAGGAGTTGGCTGCTTCTCTGAATTTATCGGCAGACATTGCATCTACAGAAAGTGCGAAACGTCTTTTGGCTTCGGCTTCCAATTTCGGATCAGAGGGAAGGTTCAGTTGAGGAGCCTGGGCAAAAGCGCCTTGTATGACAAATACTGTAAGTATTAATAAGATTAACTTTTTCATAGTCTCTCGTTTACGAGTGGATAATAGCAAAGTTTCTACCAATTAGAAATGGTTGGCAAAAGTAATGGTTATGAAGAAGTTAAAAATTAACTCAAGGATTATCAAATTGTTGTCTTCTGCTAATTACTCACTCTGGTCCTTAAAGTGGTTTTTACATTGATCCAACAGCCCACCTTTATGGGGTCTCCATCATATATATCCTGTTCAAAGGCTGCTTCCCTGGTAGGGAATTGCAGGGCGATTTCCTCCATGGCTTTAGTATTGTTTGCTTTTGCAAACATGTCGTAAGCCGCTAAATAGACCGCACGATCCTGCACAATGTCATATCGATCGGCACATTCGTCAAAACTGGCTACATATAGATGACCAATGAATGTGTAGGCTGTAGGTCCTAACTCAGGATTCAGTGCTACTGATTCCAGGGCAGAAGCTCTGGCCAGTGGCTTGTTGAGGTTGGCAAAATGCATTTTGGCAATGTCCATATGGATGTCTGCCTTTTTGCTAACAACTGTTTCGAGTTCGAGAGCACTTTGATAATAGGAGATAGCCTGGCCAAAGTTATCATCAGTTGCTTCATACTGTGCGAGAATTTTGAAGATACCCGATGTAGGTTCATTTCTGGCTAATAGTTTAAGAGCAGATAGGTAGCTATCCGTTTTTCCGCAGCTTGATCTGAGGCTAAAGGCCATCACTTTCTTCGCCACATTCACGCTATCACTTTTCGACATGCCATCTGCCATCTGATCGATGGTGTTACAAGGAATTTCACCTCCCAGCATATTGATCAGTGATTGATCCAGATAGGCAGTATAGTTGTCGAAGCGTTTTTCATTCTTACTGAAATACCTTTCAGTTACTTCTCCCGAGGTAAGCATGTAATTATCAATGATTTCCTTTTCGGAGAGGTTTTGAACCAATTGATGATACTTTTCAGTGACCAGTATAAATGGAATCAGGTTGTTATTGATCACTTCATCGGGTGTATCAAAGAGGTTTGTAAAGAGCGTATATGCTCTGGTTAGTTTGTCCTTATCATTTAAAAAGTATTTGTAATACCTGAAGGCCAGCTTATTTTGTTCAATAACACTCAGTTCAAAATGCTGCGCTTTAAGTTCATAGGCAATGAGCATGGAATCAAGCATGACCTGCTTTCGGGTTTTGTCTTCAGTGGCATTGGCCACTTCTTCGAATGCGTCCATAGCCCATGATTGTACACTCTCGGAAAAGTCTGGAGCGTTTTTCAATAACCAGTGAAGTGAGGGGAGGGCTTTCTTATAATCATCCATGCGGATGTAATCGCCAGCAATGGTATATTTTTCATTGATCTCTGACTTAGATACTAAATCCTGTGCACTAACATTAATAGTCCATAGGCACAGACAAGCCAGCATAGTAGTTTGTGCAAGTTTCATGGTTGACTAGTTTAATTCGGAACTTAGCCATTTCAGGACTTACTTCAAACTAATGGATTAGTTAATTTTAGTTGAAAAGAGATTTGAACTCAAACTTTTCTCCATCAAACAAGCCTAAATCACTCAGCTTTAATTTTGGAATAACCAGCAGTGCCATAAAGGAGAGGGTCATGAAAGGAGAGTTGAGTGAACTACCCATTTCCTTAGAGAGTCTGTCAATGGCGGTATATTGTTTTGCCACTTCATAACCATCTTTATCAGACATAATTCCGGCAACTGGTAATGGAAGAATCATTTCCTGTTGTCCATTGACGGCACTCACTCCACCTTGCTCCTTAATAATAAGGTTAATCGACTTGGCCAAAGACTCATCATCCACACCAACTGCTATAATATTATGTGAATCGTGTCCGACAGAAGAAGCAATCGCTCCTTCTTTCAAACCGAAGTTTTTAATAAAGGCAATAGCTGGTGGGGCCGATTGATACCTGTTCAGTACCACCATTTTGAGAATGTCCTGGTTGGTATCAGAAACGGCATATCCTTCCGTATCTTTTTTACAATTCATAGGAAGGCAGTTGGTAATCAACTGTCCGTCCAGGGCTTCTATGACATTAACAGAGTCAGAGTCGGCCTTCACTTTAAGGTCTTTCGGGGCAATTGGTGAACAGTCAAATTGATTTACGATCTTGTTCTCAACCTGTGGAATCAATGACTTACCTTGCTCAGCTACCTGTTGACCATCAATATAAGTAGCTAAGACTTTAAAATCATGGAGGTTATTCACTACAATAAAGTCGGCATAGTCTCCTGGCTGTAGCGTTCCAACCTCCAGAGCGTAATGATCTACGGGAGTAATACAGGCTGCAGTAAGAATATCGAAAATATCATACCCTTTGTCCAATGCCCTTTTCACCAAAACATCGATGTGACCTTCTACCAGGTTGTCAGGATGTTTATCATCAGAGCAGAACATGAGCATTTCAGGGCTTTCTGCAAACAGTTCTACCAGTGCTTCGAAGTTTTTGGCAGCTGACCCTTCGCGAATGGCGATTTTCATTCCGTGTTTCAGCTTGTCTCTTGCCTCGTCAGCCGTGAAACATTCGTGATCTGTACTAATTCCGGCCTTAATGTAGTTTTCAGCTTGCTCACCTCTTAGTCCAGGAGCATGGCCATCAATAGGCTTACCCAGTTCCTTGGCTATCTGCAGTTTTTGATAGACTACTTCATCCTTAAATAAAACCCCTGGCCAGTTCATCATTTCAGCCAGATACTTGATTTCCGGTTTTTTCAAGAGATACTCTACTTCTTCGGGAGTGATCTCAGCACCTGCTGTTTCAAAAGTAGTTGCAGGAACACAGGAGGGGGCTCCAAAGTTGAATTTGAAATTCACCTTATGGCCATTCTCGATCATGTATTCCACTCCTTCCACTCCTAAAACATTGCCAATTTCATGAGGGTCAGAAACAGTTGAAACAGTGCCATGTACTACGGCAAGTCGGGCAAATTCAGAGGGAACGAGCATGGAGCTTTCTACATGAACATGAGCATCGACAAAGCCCGGTAGAATAAATTGATTATCGACCTGCTCTCTGGCTTCTATGGAAGTAATGCGGTTTCGTTCAATAGATAATTCACCATCGAAAATGCGTCTGTTTCTTACATCGACTATATGACCGGATATTTTCATCTGTTTCAAAAGTTGCTACGGCTAAGTTCAGACAAAAGCCTTAGAACATAAAACTTTGAGCCTTACCTTTGCGCAAACTTTGAGAATGAATAAAATCAACATTGCCATTGACGGTCTTTCAGGGTGTGGAAAAAGCAGTACTGCCAAAGCTGTGGCCAAAACACTGGGCTATAAATTCATTGATACAGGCGCCATGTACAGGTCAGTGACATTGTATATGCTCGATCATCAGGTAGATCTCCATGATTCGGCTCAGGTAAATGCAGCCTTAGAGAATATCAAGATCGATTTTCAGTATAACCCTGATACTCAAAAAAATGAAACCTTTTTGAATGAACAGAATGTTGAGGAAGAGATCAGGTCAATGCGCGTTGCAGGTCATGTGAGTGAGGTTGCTGCCATTAAAGAGGTAAGAGTAGCCATGGTCAGACAACAGCAGCAAATGGGTAAAGACAGCGGGGTGGTAATGGATGGAAGAGATATAGGTTCTGTTGTTTTTCCTGATGCTGAACTAAAGGTGTTTATGACCGCATCAACTGAAGTAAGAGCGAGGAGACGTCAGGCAGAACTGGCAGAGAAGGGTCAGCATGTTGAGTTAAATGAGGTCATCAATAATCTTGAAGAAAGAGACAGAATAGACTCCACCCGAAAGGAGAGTCCACTGATTAAAGTAGAGGATGCTGTGGAGATAGATACTTCTGATTTAAAGTTTGAAGACCAAGTGCAAAAAGTGTTAGATTTGGCACAGCAACGCATTGAGGCAGAATAGATAGAGTGTTTGTATGCAGGTTACGATAGATCAAAATTCCGGATATTGTTTTGGCGTTGAGTTTGCTATTCAGATGGCAGAAGACGAGATGCAGGAAGGTTCTTTATACTGTTTGGGAGATATTGTCCATAACAGTATGGAAGTGAAGCGCCTGAATGAAAAAGGATTGAAGATTATTGACCGTGACCAGCTCAAGCAGGTGAAGAACTCTAAAGTACTTATCCGTGCCCACGGGGAACCACCGGAAACCTACCAATTGGCACTGGAGAATAATATCGAGTTGGTGGATGCTTCTTGTCCCGTTGTGCTCAAACTCCAAAACCGTGTTAAGTTAGCCCATGACAAGATGAAAAGAGCTAATGGGCAGATTGTGATTTACGGAAAAATGGGCCATGCCGAAGTGGTTGGTTTGACTGGTCAGACAAACAACGAGGCTATTATTGTAATGGAAGAAGCCGACCTGGATAAGATTGACTTCAGCAGGCCGGTGACTCTGTTCTCACAGACAACCAAAAGCACGAAAGGCTTCTATCATATCCGTGAACTGATTGAAAGCAGAATCAAAGAACAAAAAGGTGAGTTGGAAGAAGTTGATTTTTCAGCCAATGACAGCATCTGTCGTCAGGTTTCCAATAGAGAGCCCCAACTACTCAAATTTTCGGAAGAAGTAGATGTAATTATCTTCGTGAGTGGCAAGAAGAGCTCTAATGGCAAGGCATTGTATTCAGTGTGTAAACAGCAGAATGAAAGAAGCTACTTTGTAGAGAATGAAGAAGAGGTAGATTTTAGCTGGATTAACCCGACAGATCATGTTGGTATTTGTGGTGCAACCTCTACACCAATGTGGCTCATGCAAAATGTGGCGAAACACATTGAAAATCACTTCGAAGAAACCGTTGAAATATAAATTTCAATCTACATTTCAATAGCAAGTTTTTTGGACTAAATTGCGCACCGAAAAGGGAGGTTTAACCTTTCTTTTGAGTGCAAAAGTTGTATTTTTGCCTCGATTTTGATCAACCTTAGTGATTCGCAACTTAATACAGTATGTCTAAAATCATAAAGCTTAAAAAAGGCTTTGACATCAACCTTGCCGGGAAAGCGCAAAAGAAAATCGCGAATACTCCTCCTTCGGAAACGTTTGCTATCAAACCCACTGACTTTGTTGGAATGAAACGACCTAAGCTTTTGGTAGCTGAGGGCGATAACGTGAAGGCTGGAAGTCCTGTTTTATATGACAAAATGCAGGAAAATGTGATGATTTGCTCTCCGGTTAGCGGTGAAGTAGTCGAAGTGAAGAGGGGAGCCAAGAGGAAACTACTCGAAATTAAGATCCTGGCCGACAAGGAAATTGAATATGAACAGTTCAACACTTATAATGTGTCTGACATCAAAGGTCTTTCCAGAGAAGACGCTGTTGCTCAGATGACAAAAGGTGGTGTTTGGGCCAATATCATTCAAAGACCTTACGGAGTAATTGCCAATGAAGAAGATTCACCGAAATCTATCTTCATTTCTGCATTTGATACACATCCATTGGCTGCCGATCCGGCTTTCACCCTAAAAGGAGAAGAAGAGGCTTTCAGAACCGGTATAGAAATCCTGAAGAAATTTACGGAAGGGCCTATCCATCTGAATCATGACCTGAATGGTGAGGTTTCTTCAGTGTTCGCCAATATTGAAGGTATTCAACATAATAAGGTAAGCGGCCCGCATCCGGCAGGTAATGTGGGTGTGCAGATTCACCATATCGATCCAATCGGAAAAGGTGATTTGGTCTGGACTGTTACTCCATTTGGTGTAGCTCAGATCGGAAAGCTTTTCAGCAAAGGAGTATATGATGCTTCCAGAGTTGTAGCTGTAGCTGGCTCTGAATTGAAAGACCCACAATATATCAAGACTTACACCGGAGCTTGTGTAAATAAGCTGGTAGACGGTAACCTGAAGCAGGATCATGTCAGATTTATTTCAGGCAATGTTCTCACTGGTGAAAAAGTTGAAAAGGATGGTTATTTAGGCTTCTATGATAATCTGCTTTCAGTACTTCCTGAAGGAGATCATGCAGAATTCCTTGGATGGATTAAGCCTAAGAAAGATGTGCTGAGCTTCCACAGAGCCTGGGGATTATTCTCATTCCTTAATGGTAAAGACAAAGAGTATGTGTTAGACACCAATACCAATGGTGAGCCACGTGCCTTTGTTGAAACAGGCGTTTTTGAGAAAGTAACCCCAATGGATATCTATCCGGTTTACTTGATCAAAGCCATCATGGCCGAAGACTATGATAATATGGAAGCCCTTGGTATTTACGAGGTAGTTGAAGAAGATTTAGCCCTGTGTGAATATGTTGATGTGTCGAAACATGATGTACAACAGATTGTTAGAGAAGGGATTGAATTGATGCAAAACGGTTAATTGGAATGAAGTTTTTACACGATTTATTAGAGAAACAAAAGCCTAAGTTTGAAAAGGGCGGTAAACTCGAGAAGTTCTACTACCTCTTCGAAGCACAGGAAACGTTTTTGTTTTCGCCAGCCAGTACTGCCAAGAATAAAGGGGTGCAGGTTCGCGATGCAGTTGACCTGAAAAGAATGATGATGACTGTGGTCATCGCACTGATCCCTTGTCTTATCTGGGGTATTTTCAACGTAGGTTATCAACACCATGTGGCTGTTGGTCAAGCGACTTCATTCTTTTCTGTAGATAATTTGTTATTCGGATTAAGATGGGTACTTCCTATCGTAATCGTTTCATATGCCGCAGGGGGTATTGTAGAGGTGATTTTTGCAGTTGTCAGAAAGCACCCCATCAATGAAGGCTTCCTGGTAACCGGTATGTTGATACCGCTTATTGTTCCTCCAACGATTCCATTGTGGCAGGTAGCTTTGGCTACTGTATTTGGAGTATTGGTAGGAAAAGAGATTTTCGGAGGTACCGGAATGAACGTATTGAACGTGGCTATGACAGCCAGAGCATTCCTTTACTTCGCTTATCCTTCTCAGATTTCAGGTGATGTCTGGACTCAGCTGTCTGGTGAAACTGCAGTGAATGGTTACTCTGGTGCAACTGCACTGGCTGTTGCCTATGATTCATCTAATGTTGGAACTGTTGTTACTGAAGGACTGGCAAAAGCTAATAGTGTACTGGCCGCACCGTTTGGTGGAGACTTCTTTAGTTTCCAGAATATGCTGATTGGAGGTATACCTGGATCTATCGGAGAGACTTCAACGCTTATGGCGCTGTTAGGAGCAATTATTTTGATTGCAACAGGAGTGGGAAGCTGGAAGATCATTGTGAGTGTATTCGCTGGTGCTTTTGCTATGGGAACACTATTCAATGTGGTTGATGCTAATGAATTTATGAGAATTCCGGCAGAGTATCACCTGGTGATGGGTGGTTTGGCTTTCGGTGCTGTATTTATGGCTACAGATCCTGTATCGGCTTCACAAACTGAAACCGGTAAATGGATATATGGAGTACTAATAGGTGCTCTTACGGTAATAATTAGAGTGGTGAACCCTGCATATCCTGAAGGTATTATGCTGGCAGTTCTTTTAATGAACGTCTTTGCACCACTGATCGATTTCTACGTAGTACAAGCAAACAAGAAAAGGAGGTTGGCCCGTGCGACAGTCTAATACTTATATCATCGTTTTCTCTGTAATCCTTACTGTAGTGTTAGGAGGGTTATTGTCAGGTGTTTCCCAGGTATTGGGACCTGCTCAGAAAAAAGCAGTCGATCTGGATACTAAAAAACAGATTTTGGGTGCTATCCCTTCAGAGAAAGCCGCTTTGGCTAACATGACAGCCGAAGAAATTCTTACGCGTTACAGTGAGGTGATTACTTCTGAAGTGACCGACTATAATGGAAGTCTGGTGACTACCAATGAGAAGGGCGAGCCCATCGTAGCTGAGAATGTAAACATTGAGAAGAACTACAAAAAACCAGCTGAGCAGAGAATGCTTCCTGTATTTAAGTACAGTGCTGACGGTCAGGAGGCTTACATAGTCCCTACTTTTGGTGCAGGACTTTGGGATGCAATTTGGGGATTTGTGGCAATAGCGCCAGATTTGGAAACCGTGGTTGGAGTAAGCTTCGATCACCGAGGTGAAACTCCGGGTCTGGGAGCAAGAATCACTTCAGATGAAATTCAAGAAAGATATCAGGGTAAAGAGCTTTACAATGGTCAGGGTGAATTTGTTTCTGTTGAGATGGTGAAAGGAGAGAACAATCCTGAGTCTAATCTCGGTGCCAACAAAGTAGACGGTATGGCTGGTGCAACATTGACTGCCAATGGAGTGAACAGTATGCTGGAAAACTACCTCGGTTATTATCAGAACTACTTCGACAAGAATGTAAAAAGTGGTTCTGGCACCATGACAATGAATTTAGAGAATAACTAAACAGTAATTATAATGAGTACTGAAACGTTAGAAGCACCGGTAGCCAAGGAGAAAGAATCCTTACTATCGAAGAGAAGAAAGAAATTTGTTACTGATCCTTTAAGTGACGACAACCCGATTACCATCCAGGTTCTGGGTATTTGTTCTGCATTGGCGGTAACGACTCAAATGAAACCTACACTGGTTATGGCTATTTCCGTAACCCTGGTGTTGATGTTTTCAAACCTAATCATCTCATTAATGAGAAATGCTATTCCAACAAGGGTACGTATTATCGTACAGTTGGCAGTAGTAGCCACCCTGGTAACCTTGGTGAATGAGGTGCTGAAAGCTTATGCATATGATATGTACAAAGAGCTGTCAGTTTTCATTGGTCTGATCATTACCAACTGTATTGTAATGGGACGTCTGGAAGCCTTTGCATTGGGTAACAAGCCTTATGACTCTATGTTGGATGGTTTAGGCTCAGGCCTGGGGTATTCCTGGATTATCCTAACCGTGGCCTTCTTCAGAGAAATCTGGGGATCCGGTAACGTTTTCGGATATCCGGTATTTGAAGCCATGGGTATTGAAAACTTCGCTACCAATGGTTTGATGGTATCTCCAGTAGGAGCATTTGTGGTACTTGGATTCATTATCTGGGTACAGAGAACTAAATCAGGTTACGTAGAACACTAAAAGTATATATCATGGATTTATTGAATTTAGGTATTAAGTCGATCTTCATTGAGAACATGGTATTTGCCTACTTCTTAGGTATGTGTTCTTTCCTTGCAGTATCGAAAAAGGTATCTACGGCATTCGGTCTTGGACTGGCTGTAGTATTCGTATTAGGTATGACAGTTCCAATGAACTGGTTATTGAATGAATTTATATTGAAAGAAGGTGCCCTTTCTTGGTTAGGTGCCAGCTTCGCAACTATAGACTTATCATTCCTTAGATTTATCATGTTCATCGCCATCATTGCTGCTATGGTGCAGTTGGTTGAGATGACTATTGAGAAGTACTCCCCATCTCTTTATGGTTCTTTGGGTATCTTCTTGCCATTGATTGCGGTAAACTGTGCAATCCTGGGTTCGTCACTTTTCATGGCTCAGAGAGACTACTCAATCGGTGAGGCAACTGTATTCGGATTCGGTTCCGGTATCGGTTTCTTCCTGGCTATTGTGGCTCTGGCTGCTATCAGAGAAAAGTTGAAATACTCTAATGTGCCTGATGGATTGAAAGGACTTGGTTTAACCATGTTCATCACCGGTTTGATGGGTATTGCATTTATGAGCTTTATGGGTATTTCAATCTAAGATTTACCTCTCTTTAAAATATAGAAAGCCTCACATTGTGAGGCTTTTTTTATGCCCAAAGTTTTCAACTTACCGTCAACGATTGTTTTTAGGCCTTATTCTTAAACCCAATTTTTCCATTAGCCTGTATTTCCTGATAATTCGGTTCAAATATTAACTCGTTTTAAAATGAAAAATGTATATTCATTGATTATTGGTTTAAAAATGAATCAATGTTTGTCCGTCTGTCAGGATTGCATACGTTTTCAGTTTCAATTTTAACCGAATATGGAGATGTTTACAGAACAGGCAGGCAAATCGGCTCTTCGTCCCTAATTTTAGAATAACGAATCGCCTTAATCAACATTAACTAAAAACACGTCTGTCATGTCACAATCATTTAATCGAAGAAGTTGGTTGAAAACTGGTCTGCTATCACTGGGTGGTGCAGCTATGCTTCCTCAACTATCATGGGCTGAATCAAGCAAGCCAATCACACTCGACAAGTCAGGTCGAATTGTTTATACTCCTCTTTTTAGAGAACATACCGCTCCTTTAGAAGCGGAGATTCTGGCTAAACTAAATGCCAATGAAAACCCTTACGGTCCTTCTCCAAAGGCTGTTGAAGCATTGCAATCTGTGGCTTTACAGGGCAATCGTTATGGCTGGGGACAACTGTCGGTACTGATGGATAAGATTTCTGAAAAGGAAGGTGTGCCAAAAGAATATTTGATGATGGGGCCGGGCTCTTCTGATTTACTGGAGAAGTTTGCCCTGGTACTCTTTATGAAGGGTGGAACGGTTCTTTCTGCTGATCCTTCTTATATGTCACTAATGAATGTCGCCAGATCGGTTGGAGCAGACTGGAAAGGTATTCCTCTCAAAAAGGACTGGTCTCATGACCTTGAAGCGATGGAGGCAGCAATAGATAGTGATACGAAGCTGGTCTACATCTGTAACCCGAATAACCCAACAGGGACAATTACTGAATACAAGAAGCTTTATGACTTCTGTTCGAGAGTGTCTGAAAAGGTACCTGTCTTTATAGACGAAGCTTATCTTGACTTTGTTGATGGAGAAAATGGTAAGAGCATGGTCTCATTACTAAATGAAGGGAAGAATGTGATCGTAGCGAGAACCTTCTCAAAGATTCACGGTATGGCCGGATTAAGAGTTGGCTATGTGGCAGCTTTGCCGGAGACATTGGAGTCTATCCAAAGCATTACCAGAGGGGGGATGGGTATTTCCAATACCTCTATTCACGCGGCTATTGCCAGTATGGAGGATGTTGAATTTCAGCAGAAGTCAAAGCAACTGAATAAAGAAGCAAGAGATTATACCGCGGCAACTCTGAAAAGCATGGGTTTTGAACCAGTGCCATCTCATACAAGCTTCATGATATTCCCTCAGGAAGAAATGGAGGGTAGAGAGTTTCTGAAAAAAATGTCGGCCCAGGGAATTGGTGTGCGATCCTTTGAGATATATGACAAGACCTGGTGCCGTGTAAGTATGGGCACCATGAAGGAAATGGAAATGTTTACGTCTGCCTTAGGTAAGGTAATGGAATAGAGAAGATAGATTTCAATGGATCCAGCTTTACAAAAGACCTTTACTTTCTTATCCTTTATTCTGATTGGCTTCTTACTGAAAAGGAAGTTTGGCAGTCAGGATCAGGTAAATGGTATTAAGAACTTGATACTCACCATTGCCTTGCCATCTACCATTTTCGTGGCGTTGATGGGAGTGGAGATGAGTACCAATATGCTGATCATGCCCGTGTTGGCCTTGCTCTTTAATTTTCTGCTGTACTTTTTGACACCAATGCTTTCGAAGCTAACGGGTATTGATCCGGATTCATCGAAGGGAAGAACGCTCAGACTCCTGTTGCCTTCACTTGCGCCAGGTTTATCCTGCTTTCCTTTCATCTTAGAATACCTGGGTGAAAGCAGTCTGGCTGATGCTGCGCTGGCAGATGTAGGCAATAAATTTTTTGTACTCATCTTTCTTTATGTAGTGGCTATGAACATGTATTACCGGTTTCATGATGAAGGTACCGGAAGTTCTAAAGGAAAGATGAAAGAGCTCTTTCTGTCTCTCATCAGTGAACCAATCAATCTGGTGATTGGCCTGGCCATTATACTCCTGTCTTTCGGGGTTGGTTTCGATAATTTGCCTTCTTTCTTAGGAGATACTTTTAGCAGACTTAGTCTGATAATGACTCCACTGGTGCTGTTCTTTATAGGTCTGGCCGTAAAACTAAAAAAAGAGAGTCTCTGGCCTATACTCAATGTACTCCTGATCAGAGCAGGTATTACATTGCTCATTAGCACGGCACTGGTTCTTGTGACAGGTATTAATAGTGAAGCAACTATACTCCTGATCATGGTCTTTCCTTTGAGCTCCTGCAGCTTCTGGCCATTTGCCCATCTTTCCATTTTCAGTAAAAAGGAGAAGGGTTCAGTAAAAACATTTGACCCTGAGTATGCCATTCTGGTATTGGCCTTATCTCTTCCGATTTCGACTACGCTGATTCTGGGTATTCTCTCCAGTGGAAGTCTTTTTGCCAAGCCAGTTATTTCATCAATGGCGGGTGTGATTCTACTTGGTATAGCCCTGATTGCTCAGTTGATTAGGAAACTGGCAAGTGGTGGAATTAATTGGGGGATGAGTGAGAATAAGAAATTAATAGAGCAGACGGAGTGAATTAAGATAAAAACCTCAATAAAGTCATGTTGATTTATTGTGTTTTATGTAGTGTCAACCAAGAAAAGCCCCTGGAGAGGGGCTTTTCGCTTTGAGGTTAAATGCTTTTTAGTTAGTGACCTTGTATGCAATTACATCGATACCAATACCATCAATTTGCACACCGGCATTCGAGATAATATTGATACCTACCCATCCTGTAAATGCTCCGGATACTGCTTGGTAAGGCAAATAAACTGTGTTATTCCAGATAGCCATGTTGGAAGAACTACTCACAGAGTTAGCCCTGGTGTAAGTCACAAAACCATCTTCAGTGGTACTATAGTTGGTAACCAATGAATTGATTTGAGTACCCTCCTGTAAGAGACTAAGGCCAGGAATGACAGCCTCATTCTCTAGGATTTCGAATTCATTCCCTGAGAAGGGAATCTCTACTCCATTTCTACCTCTTAATAGGAGAACCTGCAGGTCAGACCATTTAATCAGAGTGAATCGCAAATCGACAGAACTGTTATCATCAATGTCAAGGTCAGCTTCGAAATAAGTCGAATCACCCACCTGATTGGTTTGGGTAAAGCTGATGGATGTTATATCGTCATTATAAGTGACTCCTGGTTGATCTGTTTGACCAACAACCAATAACTCTTCGGACTGGCCTCCGCCAAAAGGAACTGTATCTGAACCACAGGCCGTAATTAAGGCCGCACTTAATAATAGCAATAGTGTTTTTTTCATAGTCTCTTAATAATGCTCACGAATTTAAGTAAAAACGTGTTGATGCTCTAATGACACACAATTCTTGTTTAGGGTTGTCATGAATAGGCACAACTAGTCATCCAGAAGACCCGTAGGTAAACCATCGATACTTATCAGGTTTTTCTCATTCCAGTACTCTCTGATACCCTCTTTGCCTTTTCTTTCTGCCCAGTCAGCCAGAACAGGGCGGTCTTCCTTATAATCCATTAGAGGTACCCCGAATCCGCATGAGGTCTGCACAGAGCTGAGGTCAACAACAAAGATATTACGCGCCCCATTGCTGGGAGGAAACATTGCGTAGTACTTATCCCAGTCTGCGTCTTGCTCATGAATGGTTCTTGCGGTTCCAAATAACCTTAGAATGAGTGGCTTTCCTTCGAATGCACAGAACATGATGGTAATCCGGTTGATTTGTTTGAGGTGAGCAGCAGTTTCGTTGCCACTCCCTGTAAGGTTGAGCCATGCTACCTGAGTGGGAGACAATACCCTGAAAGAGTCCATTCCTTTAGGTGATACATTTACCCGGCCCTCGGCAGCAGCTGTGCCGGTAAAAAACACCTTTTGATTTTCGATGAATTCAGTGAGTTGTGGGCTTAGTGATTCGTAGAATTTTGCCATAAGTGTAGGTTTTGAGTTTCGTGACGGAAAGTTCTAAAAGTAATATTAATGCGTGGCTCAGAACATTCAGGGTTGCGGGCCAAAGCATGTTCATAATTTTCCTGACATCCCTTTCCCATTACAAATAGGCTTCCATGTGGTAAAAGTTCCTCGTAGACTTCTTTAGTTCTAATATCTCGTAATTGGAATAACCTTTCTGCCCCAAGACTAATAGAGGCAATCACTTCAGTACTTCCAAATGCCTCATAATCAGAATGGAAATCCATGCTGTTTTGACCGTTTCGGTAGTAGAGACATACTCCTGTATGAAATGCCCATTGTAGCTCTTGCTCCACACGATATCTTATGGCCTCAAGTGCCTCGAACCAGGGCGCGGTATTTCCCCAATGTTCAGGAGGAAGGACATTTTCAGAAAAGAGTTCTTTATCCATAAACATAACCTTCCTGACCTCAGGAATTTGCAAAGCCTCGGGTTGGGACGAAAGAAACTCATCGTTTAGCAGGTAGTCATTTTTTAAGACCTGAAATAGGTTCGATGCGGTTTCAGCATCTATAAAATTGGGGATAAATTTGACTTGACAACTTAAAGTACTGGTATCCATGTGTTAATATTCATTGAAGAAACGAAGCTAATGATTAGTCACTAAAACTTTAAATCCGATCGTTTTCATTGACACATCTTTCCTTAGTTTTGTGCCCGCTCAAAAAATTAGAATATGTCATACGCTCAATTAATTGCTCAGGAGATAGCTGTTGGCCCAAGACAGGTTGAAGCTACTATTAAGTTATTGGATGAAGGAGGAACCGTGCCATTCATCGCCAGATACAGAAAGGAGCTGACAGGTAGCCTCGATGAAGTTCAGATAGCCGCTGTAAGAGATCGTCTGCAACAATTAAAGGAACTCGATAAGCGGAGAGAGACTATTCTGAAGTCTATCAAAGACCAGGAGAAGTTGACCCCAGAGTTAGAAGCGCAGATCAATGCAGCAGAAACCATGGCTGCACTGGAAGATATTTACCTGCCCTACAAGCCCAAAAGAAAGACCAGAGCCTCAATGGCCAGAGAAAAGGGGTTGGAGCCTTTGGCTAATAAGCTGTATGAGCAACAGTCTTTTGATGTAGAAAGTGAAGCGGCTCAATACATCAGTGAAGAAAAAGGAGTCTCATCGATCGATGAAGCCCTGCAGGGTGCCAGAGATATTATCGCTGAGACTATTAATGAGAATGCTGAAGCAAGGGAAAAGATGCGAAAGTATTTTCAGAAAAATGCAACCATCAAGTCGAGAGTATATACAGGCAAGGAAGAAGAAGGGCAGAAGTACAAAGACTACTTCGAGTGGGAAGAGCCATTGAAAGATGCTCCATCTCACAGGGTGTTGGCCATGAGGCGCGGAGAGTCAGAATTGTTTTTGATGCTGGATGTACTTCCTCCTGAAGAAGAAGCTATCAACATGCTGGAACGTCAGTTTGTGACAGCTCATAATGCTGCTTCTGAGCAGGTTAGGCTTGCTGTGAAAGACGCTTATAAGCGACTGTTGAGTCCTTCCATGGAAACAGAAATGCGTATGCTTTCCAAAAAGAAGGCGGACGAGGAAGCTATTGAGGTTTTTGCCAAAAACTTACATAAACTCTTAATGGCAGCACCTTTGGGTAGAAAAAGAGTACTCGCCATTGACCCCGGGTTTAGAACAGGTTGTAAAGTGGTTTGTCTCGATGCACAGGGTAAACTCCTTCATTATGAGGCTATTTTTCCTAATGAGCCGCAAAGAAGAACTACCGAATCAGCGGCTTCCATTCGTCACTTGGTCGAAAAATTCCAGATTGAAGCCATTGCTATCGGAAATGGAACGGCAAGCCGTGAAACAGAAGAATTTGTGAAGAAAATTGGACTACCAGCTTCAGTGATGGTGGTAGTGGTCAACGAAAGTGGAGCATCTATCTATTCTGCTTCAGAAATTGCCAGAAATGAATTCCCTGACCATGACGTAACGGTAAGAGGAGCAGTATCTATTGGTAGAAGAATGATGGATCCATTGGCTGAATTAGTGAAAATCGACCCTAAGTCAATTGGGGTAGGCCAGTATCAGCATGATGTCGACCAGTCGGCATTGAGAAAATCACTGGATGATGTTGTAATGAGCTGTGTGAATGCTGTTGGCGTAGAAGTCAATACCGCTTCAGAACAATTACTCACTTACGTAGCAGGTCTTGGAGCACAGCTGGCCAGAAATATTGTAGAATATAGAAATGAGAATGGCCCTTTCAGGGATAGAGAAGCCATCAAAAATGTTCAACGATTGGGCGATAAGGCTTTTGAACAGGCAGCTGGTTTTCTGCGAATCAAAGGAGCTCAGAATCCACTCGATGATAGTGCTGTACACCCGGAGGCTTATGCATTAGTGAAGCAGATGGCTAAAGACCTTAACTGTGAAGTAGCGGACCTGGTAAAAAATGAGTCATTGAGAAGCAAGGTCGATCTTAAGAAATATGTAACCGATCATATAGGGTTGCCTACGCTGAAGGATATTATGGCTGAATTGGCCAAGCCTGGTCGTGATCCCAGAGAGCAGTTTGAGGTATTTAGTTTTGCCGAAGGCATCAATCATATTGAGGATTTGAAAATCGGTATGAAGATTCCTGGTATAGTGACCAATGTAACCAACTTTGGAGCTTTTGTCGATGTTGGGGTGCATCAAGATGGTTTGGTACACATTAGCCAAATGGCTGATCAATACATAAGCAATCCGGCCGATGTGGTGGCAGTACAGCAAAAAGTAATGGTTACTGTAACGGAAGTAGATGTGGCCAGAAAAAGAATATCTCTTTCCATGAAAGGAGAGTCTAAGCCTCAACCTAAAAAATCTAAAGCACCAAGAAGAAGACAGGAGCCAGAAACGGATATGGCGGCCAAATTAGCTGCTTTAAAAGGCAAGTTTGGCAAATAGTCTGATTGGCTCTTAGTAAAGGACTTTGTGCATCACGAAATTATGGTAAGTATTTTCTGACATTGGGAAAAGGCTTTCACCAATGACCGAGAAACCCTGGCGCTCGTAGAATGTACGGGCTCTGGGGTTTTCCTGCCAAACCTCGAGCCATAACTCGTTGAACCCTTCAGTTTTTAACTTCAGTTCGGCCTGCTGTAATAAACCAAATCCCACACCTGTACCTGTAAATCTCTCCAATACATAAAGCTTTGAGAGTTCGGGTAACTCTTTCTGCAAACCAGGGCAGGCCCTGTTTAATAGTATTTCGGTAATACCCACCGGGTTGTTCTTGTAATAAGCCACAATGAACTGATTTGGATTATGGCTAATGGACTCGTTCAGATAGGACTTTGAGAATCGTTGATTAATAAATTCGGTGAATTCATGTGTGATTCCGTCAATTGCATAGGTCTGAATATAGACCTGATGGAGCAATACAATAAGTCTCTCAATATCATCCGGATATGCCGGCCGATATTCAATGTGAGCAGCAATTTTCATTTTTTGGCTTAAAAACTATTAGACTCCTGATAGGCCGGTTTGGTTGTAATGTTGGAGACAAAAGCCTGCGCTTGTAAATAAGAAGAGATGAAAAAGAGATCGAATGCTAAGCTCAATCGTCAGTTTTTGATAGGTTTGGGTAATGAAGAAGTTCACTCAGATTTTAATGCTTCTTGTGGCGCTCTCAGTACTTTTCTCTTGTAGTTCCAATCAAAAGAATAGGGAAGAGGTAACTCCTCCGGAGGGGATGGTCTTTATTCCTGCCGGTGATTTTAGCATGGGAGGAAAAACTGTTCAGGCTGACAGAGATGAATTCCCGAGAAATGAAGTTGAGCTGGCTGGATTCTTCATGGATGAAACGGAGGTGACCAACCGGCAGTTTCAGGCTTTTGTAGAAGCAACAGGTTATGTAACTATTGCGGAAAAGGACATTGATTGGGAAGTACTCAAAAAGGGCCTTCCACCCGAAACACCTAAGCCGGCTGACTCATTGTTGAAAGCCGGGTCACTTGTTTTTCAGGCAACTGACGGTCCCGTCAATCTCAACTACGAGAGTCAATGGTGGAAATGGACTGTTGGGGCCAATTGGCGGCATCCCTTTGGACCGGGATCAAATCTGGAAGGTAAGATGGACTATCCCGTAGTACACATTGCCTACGATGATGCCAAAGCTTATGCTAAATGGGCAGGCAAAAGGCTTCCTACCGAAGCAGAGTGGGAATGGGCCGCCATGGGTGGACTTGATGACCCTGTTTATCCCTGGGGTAATGTGGCAGTGGATAATGCTACTGATAAAGCTAATTTCTGGCAGGGATTGTTTCCATATGAGAATACCGAGGCTGATGGCTATCTAAATGCTGCACCGGTTAAAAGCTATGCGCCCAATGGATATGGATTGTATGATATGGCTGGTAATGTATGGGAATGGTGCCAGGATAAATACCATGTAGAAGCCTACAGTCAAATGTCTGAAGCAGAGCAATTGGTTAATCCTCAAGGCCCCAGATCATCATTCGACCCCATGGAACCTTATGTTGAGAAGTTTGTCATGAGAGGGGGATCCTTTCTCTGTAGTGACAGCTACTGCAGTGGCTATCGAGTGAGTCGAAGAATGAAATCTACAAGAGACTCGGGTTTTGGACATGTAGGCTTAAGGTGTGTAAAGGATCTATGATTAATGAGTTAGTTAATAAACTATACTGTTAGTTGTTTGAATGACTAATTCTGCATAGATTCAGGGTCAAACAACTCAACATGTTCAAAGCTCATCTCAAGTTTGCTTTCAAGTCGGTCAGAAAGCACAAAATTCCTTCCTTCATCAATTTCTTTGGTTTTACCCTGGGTCTTACCGGAGCCATACTCCTTATGTCAATTTTATGGCATGATCTCAATTATGATGGATATCATTTCCAAGGTGACAGAATCTATCGCCTGACTACAAAAATCGATTTACCCAATGGTGCCAGGCACTTTGCTTCATCATCTGCCATGACTGGGAATAATCTGGCGGCATCCCTACCGGAAGTAGAGGCAACAATTCGGACAAGATTTCTACAAGCCAATATGGAAATAGGAGATAAGACTTTTTCCAATGAAGCAATGCTCTTTGCTGATGCAGCTTATTACCTGGCTTTTGAGGTAAAACTAATGGAAGGTCAATTGCCTAATGGACCAAATGATTTGTTGATAAGCGAAAGGACAAGAGAGCGGTTTTTTGGAAATGAAAATGCCATAGGAGAGATTATTGAGGCTGCCGGACCATTTGGTAACAGGAGCTTCAGAGTTGCAGGTGTTTATGAGAGCTATCCTACCAATGTATCCGTCAGGCCTCCTATGCTGGGAGATTTTAGTTTAATAGAACCTTTGCACAACACCAATTATGCATCCATTATGCCAGGTTTGGAAACCTATTTGCTTACCCATTCAGTGGTTGATCAGTCAGTATTGCAGGATAAGCTCAACCAACATTTTCAGGAGGTTTTACCAGAGAATATCAGAGAGGTAATTGTCCATGAAGCTCAGGCATTCCAAGATATTCATTTGATCAGAGGCCTTGAATTTGATGCAGGTCAAAAGCACGATAAACAGACACTGTGGGTACTCGGTGTATTGGCTGCCTTTATCATCGGTTCTACATTCATTAACTTCTTCAACATGCAAACGGCTTTGGTTGCTCAAAGAATGAAGGAACTGTCTATCAAGAGAGCACTTGGACAGACAGCTTTAAGCAATGTGTTACAAACCTCTTTTGAGGCATTGGTGGTTTTACTGCCTGCGGTAGCGCTTTGTGGTTTGTTGGTTCATTTAACCCTGACAGAGCTTGAGGCCTATACCAGTATGACACTGAAGACAGCCTGGCTGGCAGAAGATAAGTTTATCTGGATGCTGACCGGAATCTTGCTGAGTTTCTGGGCACTGGCATCGATTACATCTATCGGTCTGATGAAAGTTTCAAGCCGTCAGGTGAAAGGTCAGAAAGGTGAGTTCAGTACTATATTTAAGAAGGGACTTATCGGTTTACAGTTTGCGCTGGCTGGTTTCTTCATATTGAATGCCATGGTTATTTCTAATCAATTGAATTACATCAATCAATTGGACTTGGGTTATGAGAATGATGGCCTTATCGCTATTAACCTTAATGGTATTCAGGGTTATGAACAGGCGCTTACCATCAAAAATGCTTTTGAGAGTATTAGCGGAGTAAAGAATACCAGTGTTTCTCAGTCCACTATTTTCGGAAATCAGGGTAAAGCCAATTTCGCAGTTCAAATGGATACGGGTTCCGTAAATCATATGCTCAATATCAATTTCATTGATCCCGATTTTATAGAAACTAATCAAATGACCTTACTGGCCGGTGAAAATATCCGTGAAAGTAACCGAGGTATTATTCTCAATGTGCAGGCTGTTGAAAGCCTGGGTTTTAAAGACTTTCAGGATGCATTAGGAAGACAAATGACCTATACCTTCCGGGATACTTCACTAACCTATCAAATTGCCGGAGTGGTATCGGATTATCATTATACTACCATGCACCAGAGCATAGAACCTATAGTTCTTTTTCAGAATGAGATGGGTGGATATAATAATATGTCAATCAGGGTGGAAGGTAATTCACTTGAGTCTATTCTCTCTGAAATGGAAAGCACATGGACTGAATTCTTTCCCGGAAGTCAGTTGAGTTATCGGGTGATGGAAGACGTGCTGGACAGAGCTTATGAAGATGACTTTCAGAAAGGGAAGTTCTATCAGTGGGCGACCTTGTTGCTGGTTTCAATTGCCGCGTTGGGCATCTTTGGACTTACCTATTACTATGCTGATCAGAAAAGAAAGGAGATTGGTGTAAGAAAAGCCATAGGTGCCAGATTGAGCCATATCATTGGACAAATAGCCAGACCGATTGCTGTCGTATGTTTCCTGGCTGCACTAGTAGCGATACCTCTGGGTATTTACTTTTCTCAACAATGGCTCAACGGTTATCAATACGGCATTGAAATAGGAGTGGGACAAGTGGCATTGACTATACTCATTATGTTTAGCCTGTCTACAATTGCCCTTTTATATCCTGGGATAAAGGCATCAAGAATTAATCCTGTAGAGGCCTTGAGGGAAGAATAGGAGTATGTGTTGAAGAGGGGAGTTACAAATCTACACTCCCGTTTTCATTCCATTCAGTTCCGAGAAGGGGGAGAACATAGATGATTTTATTGCGATATGTCCAGCAATGCAAGGGATAGTCCTCCTTGATGTCAAACTTCCATTCTTTACTGTTGCCGTCTTTGCCTGAATAATTAGGAGCTCCCAGAAGAATATTGGCCTGTAGCTCCATGACAGCCTCATCCTTAAAATTTACAATAATCTCATATAGGGGGGAGGAACCATCAGCATCGAAATAATAAACTACTGAGGATATCAGTTTAGAGTCAATTTCTTCGAGATAAACATGTCTGAAATTGCCGTTATTCTCCTGTAATTGAGCGTTTGGATGCTTTTTTAAAAAGCTGGAAAGAGTCGTTTCAAACTTCAGTTTATTGAGCTCCTTGGGTAGAAGATCCTTGAGTTTTTCAGGGCTTTCTAATGACCCGAATGTCAGGTAACAGAAGATGACAACCTGGCTCGCAAGAAGTATGTGTGTGAATTGTCTAACAGTTGAACGAGGCATAATTCACGGTTTCAGAATTTGAAAGGTACATATAAAATTTATTTAATAACTAAGGGAATCACCTATTTTTTATATGTTAAAGCCTGATAGTGAATATGTTATGTTTTTATCTCCTAAATATTACCCGGGGTTCATCCTGCCTGACCATCTCCATCAATGTCTTTGCCTATGTGTTCCTCAAGCGCTTTGAGCGTCTTAACAAGTAGCACTTTCGTCTTGTGAAGCTCATCTTCAAGGTAATAAATTCGCTCCTCCAATGACTGAGCTCTGTTTTGTTGTTCGCTAATTTGACTTTGTTGAATCAAATCCCAGAATAGTCCCATAATCGTTTCTGTTTTTAGTAAAGGCGATTATAAAGGAAATAGTTGAGAGATAAAATAGCGTAAGAGTAGGAAGAGTATCTCAAAAACAGGCATGCCTGAATTATTGAGATACCCTCTAAAAGTGAGTTAAAGGATTTATTGATTAGGGAATGCATCACTGCTCATTACTTCTTTCATTTGATCAGTATGCCTTCTTACATGACCTGAAATGAGTAGAACTGCTTGATATAGGTCGATTTTCCCCAGGGGTGAATCAGCTACTCTGTTTCTTAAGTCTTCATCGGTTGACTTCAGCCATTTAGCATGAGCCGATCTTAATTTTTTAAGGTCCTTCAAAACATCCTTGTAGTCTCCCTCTATATTCTGAGGTTCTGCCTGCTCGCTGGTTTTGGCCTTTCGCTCTCTGCTGGTAATAAACTGTATCACTTGTTCATCAGACAATTGCAGGGCATCTCGGTTGTCAGGGTCTGCTGAGCCTTTGAGGGGTGTTTCAACAAAAGCCGTCCAGATAGCCTGCTCAGATATCATTAAATGCCTGAGACAATCTTCGACTGACCAACTGTTAGCATCAGGTTTAAATTTTAGTTGTTCTTCTGACAGACCTCGAAGGGTGGAGAGCATGTAGTCCGTAGACTCATTCATATATTGAATTGCAAAGTCCTTTTCCTCTTTACTAAGGGAGCTTTGAGCCGAAAGGTTTAACGATAAACCAGCGACCATTAATAAGCATAATAATTTGATTCTCATGATTTCTGTTTTTGAGTTTGTTTAGTCCATGACGATGAACATCTCCTAGCCGGGACATTGTCATCAAAATTACAGAATTGAAATACTCGAATGGGTTAACCATCTGTTAATCAAAAGTTAAAGATGATGATGGATTTTATTGAATGGTTTGTCTCAGATCAGATCAGTATATTTTTTATTTGAGCCTTTACTCTTACTGATTGGGTACTTTATTTCGTTTAGTTTAATCTTTTTTTCAGCGGCCTTTAGTATGTTAATACCATACTCCTCGCTTATATAAATTAGAAATATGAAAATATCTGCAAGTTCTTCTTCAATCTTGTCAATTTCTAAGTTTTTTAACTGCTCGTCACTCTTCCATAGAAATAATTCTTGTAGCTCACTTACTTCTATATTGAGTCCTAGCAATAAGTCTTTAATCTTATGAAACTGATGCCAATCACGTTCTTCTCTGAACTTTATTACATGTTCTTTCAGTAGTTCGAAGTCTTTATTTCTGTCTAAATTCATATCGCCTCAATTTCAAAGCATTTTTGGATGGATGATCATTCTCGTTGTTAGGTAATTCTATTCTTGTTTGATGAAACTGATTATAATAGTGAGACCTCACATATTGACTTATATGAACCGTATAGCTTTCATCAATAAATAAGAGTCCACTGTCATAGAGTTTGTGTAGGTCAGTTCTAAGCAATAAACCGTTTTTAACGTGGTTTGAGTTAGTATTAATATAGGGTTGTATATGTGCAGCTTCTAATAATTCTGGGATTTTTTCTCCGGTAATACAACATCGGTGTTTGTATGCCTCAGAGATTGTAAATCGAAATAGACTTTGGCCTTTTCTCTCTTTAACCATGGTTTGTTTACTCTTTTTTTGGTTAAGATCGACAAGGTGAAAATCCTTCGAGCTCTGATTAGAGATAATATGATTAATTAGAGGGTCATGGTCGAGATAATACTTTATTTTAACGATGTGTCTTGAAAAGGATATGTCAAAATTCTGTAGGTCAAGGAAATGTTCATTATCTAGGAATATCGGGGTTTTTAATATGATACAGCCTAACTGTGTAGAACTGTTATTCTTTAAATTATTACTTCTATTGTTCTTATATAAATATAGTTTCTCTTGTAACTCATCTTTACTACCACATCCATTACTGAGTCCAAATTGATTCCAGGCGTCATCGAATGATAATGTTTTATAATCTTCAAAGATTCCAAAGCCGCCTATTTTTCTAATTGGGGCTTTAAGCATAAAATAAAGATGGTCACCTTTGCTTAGTTTACTTATGTTCCAGGGAGTAGGGGTCCAGAAGTTTACTTTATAAGTATGATTATTGCTTTTTAAATAGTTGAACCAGTCAAGATCTGTTGGTGATATTGCAAACATGCTTTACAGTTAACAAGGGTTGAAGAATCGCCAATGAAAAGTTACGCAATAAACCTTTGAAATTTGAAGAATAGTTGCAAATGAGGTTCTGGATGTATAATAAAAAAAGCCTTCTGAGTAACTCAAAAGGCTTTTTTAGATATGTCCATTTACTTATTTCTTGATTCCCGGAACACCAGTGGGTTGATATTCCATCCACCAAAGTTTGGGTAGAGGTTTGTTGTCAGGGTAAACCTGATTCAGGCTATCATCTTCATAAAGACGACCATTAATCATGACATGACTGATGTCTTTAGAGTTTCTGATATTATCTAGTGGGTTGCTGTTTAGAATAACCAGGTCAGCCAGTTTACCCACTTCAATTGATCCCAGGTCTTCATCCAGACCAATACCTTCTGCGCCAAGAATAGTTGCTGCTTTCAGGGCATCAAGTTCTGACATACCTCCTGATTGCAAAGACCAAAGCTCCCAGTGATAACCCAATCCCTGAAGTTGTCCGTGAGAACCAACTCCGGCTCTACCGCCCGCTTTCACGAGGTCATTGGCGAAGGCAGACTGTTCTTCAAATACATGCTCTTCTTCCATGAACCAGCCGGCATTTCTTCTCCTTGATCTTGAATCAAGGTTATCATGTGGCATAAAGAGGTTCAGTTTTGGATCGTCATGAGGCCTTTCCAGGGCATAGTAGTAATTCTCAGCCCACGGACCACCGTAAGCTACCAGTAAGGTCGGAGTGTAAGTGGTCTTTGAAAATGATACCAGATCAATCACATCTTTGTATAGCGGAAAAACAGGGAAAGAGTGCTCATGGCCAGGATATCCATCGATCACCTGAGTCAGGTTGGCTTTGAAGTCAAGTCCACCTTCAGTCGTAGGCATGATCTGTTGCTCACGTGCCGCCTGAATAATCCATTGTCTTTGCTGACGATTACCGGCCCCATACATTTTAATGGTTTTGGTATCGTAATAGGCGCTGTAACGCTTCATTACATCTCTGGCATGTTCCAGGCTGCTTACGTTTTCACTGCTGAAGATACCAGGGCCTGTAGAGTAAATTCTTGGGCCGATTAACTTCCCTGAAATTACCAGGTCTCCATAGGTTAATACATCTGTTGTGGCAGTTTGAGGATCCCTAGTTGTGGTAACACCGAAGGCTAGATTGGTTAAGTAAGGCCAGAATTCACCCCTGTGAAGATTAACCGGATGTCTGAAGTGTGAGTGTGTATCGACAAAGCCGGGCACAATCGTCTTACCAGTCATGTCCATCACCTTAGTTCTTCTTCCGGCTTGTAGGTTTTTGCCTATCTGCTTGATACGATTATTCTCTATCAGGAGGTCGGTTCCTTCCAATACCTCATCACCATTCATGGTAATGATCCTGGCATTTTTCAAGAGTAATGTACCCTGTGGCGTATCGCGTTTGGCTTTGACTTCAATCCGATGCTCAGTGGCCTTATACTCTTTTGGTTCATCGTCAGCCTCGTCCTTTTCTTTATCTTCGTCATCTGTTTTGTCTTCGGCCTCTTCTTTTGCTGCCTCTTTAGCATCATTGAAGGCTTTTTCAGCATCGAAGTCCCAAACACTATGAGCATTACCAACTGCCCAATGGACTTTTTTAGCATCCCAGCTCCATGCAGGAAACTGACCACCAATATCAGTCAGTTGTTTTGCCGGGAAAGCTGCATTTTTAGGATTGGAAACAGAAATGGTCGGAGCTTCATCACTCACCTGAGGCACTGTCACAACGAACAGATCATTGACTACTGCAGCTAAAGCCTGGTCTCCTTCAGGAGCCATTTTGATCCATGAAGCTCTGGCTCCGCCGCCACCACCTGAAGGCGATTTACCTCTCACCTGTAAATGAAACTGCTCATCAGTACCATCCCATCTGATCGATGACAGACCTCTGAAGCTCGAAAGATAAATGCGGTCTGAACTTTTGACAAAGTGTGGATTACCACGACCATTAGTATAGGCGATAAAGTTATTGCCTGACCCATTAGCGTCAATCCATACCAGATCGCTGGTTCCTCTGAATGCCGTCCTTTGCAGTGCATTTCTGAAGTCTTCAGATTGACCTTTGATAGTCACGATCTTCGTTCCCTCATTATTCCATACAGGACTTTGGAATACACCATCTTCCTGGTTGAGTTGAGTAAGATTTCTTCCGTTAGGACGCACTTTGTATAATTTACCACCTTCAGGTTGCCAGGTTACAAAAGCAATCCATTCGCCATTAGGTGACCAGGCAGGTTCAGCCTGAGTCTCGTCTAGCTCCAATACCTTGCGTGGTGTACCATTAGGCAGATCCATGATGTAAAGCTCATTAAGAGCTGTGAAGGCGATTTGATTACCATCGGGAGATGGTGCAATATCTCTGATCTGAGTTACCGTAAACTCTTCATCGTCAGAAATCGGATAATCGAATTCCACTAACGGCCCCAATTCAATACTAGAGTTCACTCTAAATGGAATCTCTGTGGCAGCTTTACTTTGAACATTAATTTTCCAGATTTTTCCTCCGTAGGAGATGACAATGTGTTGGTTGTCCGGAGTCCATGAGAAGCCAGGAAGAACATCTCTGGAGGCTCTTGATTCCTGATCATCATGTTGAATAGGGTAGGCCAGCCAGCTTTCAGCACCGGTTGCCAAATCTCGAAGAATCAGGCCGGTTTGGTCGTCATGTCTTGTAGCATAAACAAGCCATTTACCATCGCTGCTCGGAGTAGGGCGGAAGGCTGAGCCATAACGTGAAGTCTGAGTGATTGATTCACCGGTCACACGATCATATCGTGAAATCTGATACTGAGGCATTGGAGCATTGTAAGTCCAAGCACCGCTACGCTGTGAAAACCAAACATACCTTGAGTCATTACTAAAGGCACCTTCTAACATTCTCAGGCTGTTAGGTTCACTAACCAGTGCAGCACCAGATCCGCCATCAACATGGTATAACCAGATTTTGTGCATGCCTGAAGCCTGCTTGGAGGCAATCATATACTTGCCGTCCGGCACCCATTCAGGCGATTGGTAGGCATTGCCATTCCCCTTTGTAATTTGCTTCTTCTCTTTAGAAGCCAGGTCAATGGTCCATACATTTTCTCCACCTGATTCATCAGAAATAAAGATGACCTTCTCGCCATCAGGGCTGTAACGAGGTTGAGAGTCGAACTGCATGCCCTCTGTTAATTGGGTAGCAATACCACCCGAGATAGGCATGGTGTACAGGTCTCCGAGAAAGTCGAAAACGATGTGTTGACCGTCAGGGCTAACATCAAGTGCAATCCAGGAGCCTTCGGTAAGATCAAACTCGAATGTTCGACCCGCCTCCAAAGGGAGGTTTTTGTTTTTCTTTTTCTTGTCGGTTTTTGTGGTGTCACTGCTATCGTCTTGTGCCGAAAGTGGAATTGTCAGTCCGGCAATCAACAATAGTAGTGTCAGGTTGCGAAGTAATTTCATAGTCATATTCTTATTGAATCTGGAAAGTACTTCTATTCCCCTTAAGCTACCAGTGAGTTTTTATAAGAGGTTGGGCTAAGTCTGATGAAATCATTAATTGCTCAATGGCGTATGATGAGTGCGAAACCAGTGTAATGATTATTGTTCAACCATGCTCAACAGCTTATTGATCGTATTCAGGTTTCTCGCTGTCATTTCGGCTTTTGAAAATATCCGATCAATTTTTGCTATCAGTTTTGAACGACCAATGCCATCGGGTGCATAGAAATAGAAGACCTTATCAATTAGTGAGTATGCTTCCGTTTCTGTCTTTAGACTGTCCATTAACCCGAAATCAATGTTTACAGGTTCTTCTTGAAATAAGAAGAAATGAACTGCTTTACCTGCATCTTTCGGGAAAGGGTTGTTATTGGCTATATGTCGTAGTTCAGAAGATTTGAGGACGAAGCTTGATGGAGCAAAGTCGAATTTCTGTTCAATGAGTTGCGTAACACGGTTAGACGGGTTTTCTGGATACTGGCAAGCTACATTACCACTCTGAATATAGGTAGCGACACTTTGGAAGCCATCATCTTCCATCAGGCGTCTTAACTCCTTCATGGGTACTATGTGATGTCCTCCCACATTAATTCCTCTTAATAAGATGATCCAGGTTTCCATTGAGCTTGTGGTCAATTAGTTGTTCTACCAGCCACTGCTTAGACCGGCCAGGTTCGCTTCATGATATTTCTGTTCATCGAATTCATAGAGCAACGGTGCTTTATGAGCTACACCTGTTCTTCTCTCGTTGGTACAAATCAGAATATCAAAACTCATAATCTTTCTTCGGAAGTTACGCCTGTCTAATTTCTTCCCTAGAATTGTTTCATAAAGCGATTGCAATTCCGGAATAGTGAAGCGTTTAGGAAGCAGGTTAAGGCCTATTGGCTGATTATTGAGTTCTTTCTTCAGTGTCAGATAAGCTTTTTCCAAAATAGCACTGTGGTCTAACATGAGTTCGGGAAGATCGCTGATTGAACACCACTCACAGGCTTCTGATATAGGGCCAGGCACAGGTTCCTTTACTTTGGAATATTCCACCAGAGCATAGAAGCCAACACTAATGAAACGTTGACTGAACCAGTTGTAGAGCTCTGGTTCTATGATTTTATGATCGACCAGACGCTGTGGGTGTTTAGGATCATTTCTTGCAACTGAGCCAAAGGTGTGAAATTGCTTCAAGTAAATTTCATTCAATCCGGTCCGAATCTCTAATGCCCTATGAGCTTCTGACTCTAAATCCTGATCTATTCTCACAAAACCTCCCGGTAATGCCCAAAGGTCCATGCCTTTAATCTTGAGTAGAAGTACTTTCAGCTCATTGTCATGAAAACCAAAGACCACACAATCAAGTGCAACAGAGGGGGTAAGAATATCAGGGTTGAGTACAGCCATTGAAAATTTATATGAACAGTTTTCAAAGTTAATCAAATGTATTATATCTTAGTGTCGGTTTGACACAATGTAATACTCAATGAAACGCGCTTGTTTATTTATATTTATTAGTGCCCTTGTGGTGAATGTTCAGGTTGTGGGACAAACACCACAAAAGCATCAGGTTGAGGTTAAAAAGGATGTTCTTTTTGCCTCGCCTGAGGGCTTTGACCTGACCATGGACATTTACACGCCACAGACAGGAAAGTCAAGTTATCCTGTTTTGGTCATTATTCATGGTGGAGGATGGTTAATTAATGATAATTCAATCATGGACCAGATGTCTGAATACGTTTCAGGCAATGCCGAGTATGTGGTCGCTAACATCAACTATCGGCTATTGGGTGATCAGAATAACACAGTAACGATCAATGAAATTGTTGAGGATGTATTCGGAGCAGTTTTATGGGTGAAAGATCATATTGCAGAATACAACGGAGATCCAAACAAAGTTGCTGTGACCGGTGATAGTGCGGGAGGGCATCTTACCGAAATGGTTGTCGTGGCTGGTGGTATGTTAAAATCTCATGGTTTTACACAATCACCTTATGGCTTCAATCCAAGCTATCTGCCTGCAGTTAAAACGGCAGAGGAAGTGGCTGCTGAAGGGGGACTGAGTGTACAGGCCGCTATTCCGAGCTATGGTGCTTTCGATATGCTGGCTGCGGCACAAGGTGGTTTTGAAAAGGAATCCAATTTTTTCTGGCAAATGGGAGGTGCTAAGGCAAGAGGTCTCTTCGGTAATGATTTCAATGTGACTGATCATCCAGAAATGTATAAGGCAGTTTCACCAGCCTATTTAATCCCAAGTTCATCCGGGAAAAAGTTGCCGCCTCAGTTTTTCCATGTAGGAAGCGAGGATCAGACTACTCCTCCCGTAGCTGTGAAAGCCTATTTCGATCAGTTGAAAGCCAAAGGACACACAGCGGAGTATTGGTTATATGAAGGTAGAAATCATGCGTACCTGGACTCTGGTAAGAATGAGTTTCTGGGTAATAGCTTTGAGGAAGATGCAATAGAGCCACTTAATAGAATGATTAAATTCCTGGACTCTGTTTTTTATTGATCCAACTCCAGGTATCTCAATAAAGCTTCTACAAAATAATAGTCGGCATAGGTGAGAGGTACATCTACCTCGCTGTTCGCAGGTTTGTGTCCAACACTATGATCCAGGAGGAATCCAGACTTTTCATCAGCTTTGAGCAGGTAAGGACTTCTCGATAAAGTCTTTAGAATAGTTTCTGCTATGCTGAAGTATTGGTCTGATTTTTCATTGTCTACATATTTATGCAGCTCCAGCAGGGCTGAGGCCATGATGGCACCTGCTGATGCATCTCTTTGCGTATTCGGTATGTCAGGCGCATCAAAGTCCCAGAAAGGAATGTAGTCTTCTGGCATATTTTCATGGTTAATCATGAATTCGGCAATGGCAATTGCCTGTTTAAGATACTGCTCATTCTTCGTCCACCTGTAGGCTGCCGTATATCCATAAAGACCCCAGCTTTGACCTCTTGACCATGCAGAATTATCAGAATACCCCTGTGCGGTTTTCTTTTGCTGAACCGCACCTGTTTCAGGTACATAGCTCAGAACGTGGTAGGAACTATTGTCAGGCCTGAAATGATTTTTCAGTGTAGTATTCGCATGGGTTGTGGCAATATTGAAATAGGTTGAGTCTCCGGTGGTTTCCGTGGCCCAGAAGAGTAATTCCAGGTTCATCATGTTGTCTATAATTACCAGGAAGTCTTCAGGCCCTGAATCCCATGAACGAATAGTTTGGGTGGTAGAATCAAATCTGGTGGCCAATGATTTGGCACTATTGATCAGTATTTGCTTATATGATTCTGAAGGAAACAACTTGAATGCTTTGCCAAAGCTGCAAAACATCATGAAGCCCAGGTCATGAGTAGAAGTATTGAACTGCTCTTTTTCGAGAACATCTAAGACCCTGAGCGCTTCAACTTTTAAACTTTCCTTTCCACTGTTTTCGTAAAGCTGCAATAAGGTGCCCGGGTAGAAGCCACTGCACCACCAATCCGAATTACTGGTAACCAAATGAGCGTTTTCATAGCTCCTTGGGAATGATGTACTGTCCAGGTCTTTTCTGAAATTCAGGTATTGATCAGCAGAACCATCCAGTACCGCTCTGAACTCCATCTTAAGATGATTGGTGGTTTCTTCTTCAGGTTCACAGGAGGAGATGAGTAGAAGCAATGATATGATGACAAGGTTTCTCATGGCGTATGGTTATTTATTTTAGATAGTAAGCCTTAAGGACAAAAAAAGCCAGTTTCTTTTCTCCATTTTCAGAGATCAAGCCTTTGCGATTCCAGTTGTCCTGGATTCTTGGGAGAACTCTCCTTGGGGAGCGAAAATCCATTAATATCCATGGAGAGAAGCCTTGCACCTGTGGTATTCTATCGAGCATAGCTAGTGTTTCCTTATACAGGTCGGCCTGGTACTCCTCTGAAAACCGCGTTCTGTTATCGGCATGAAAACCATATTTAGCTCCGGCTCCAAATTCTGAAATTAATACCGGCTTTTCCTGAGAGATTTGCCAGTTAATGTTTCTTGCATGGTCTGGCAATCCTTCATACCAACCTATATATTGATTAAAGCTCAATACATCAACCATTTCCGCAAAGGGATCGTGAATAGTTCTAAGATTTGGATTGTTGTTGACACGACTTTGTTCTAGAGCCGCACTAATGAGCCTCGTATTATCCAGGCTTCTCGTTTTTTGAGCTAGTCGGGTTAAAAACTGGGTGCGCTCAGCTCGAACCGGAGTTTCATTAGCCATCGACCAGATGATAATGGATGCCCTGTTTTTGTCACGATTAATAGCTTCGGTTAACTGGTTCTCAGCGTTCAGGTAAGTATCAGGGTTATTCCAGTCGATAGTCCAGTATACCGGAATCTCTTCCCAGACCATAAGTCCCAGTTCATCAGCAATTCTTAGCATGTGCTCGTTATGAGGGTAATGTGCCAGTCTAACATAGTTACACCCCAGCTCTTTGGCCCAACTCAGCAACTGTCGGGCATCTGCTTGATTGTTTACTCTTCCGCCACCGGGTTTTTCTTCATGAATTGAAATGCCCTTAAGGAATATCCTCTCCCCATTAAGGAGGATGTCTCTTCCTTTAACCTCAATGGTTCTGAAGCCTATTTGATCAGTGATCGTTTCTGAGCTTGTGGAAACCTTGACCTCATAAAGTGTCGGAGATGATGGCTTCCACTTTTGAATGGAAATAGCTGGTAAGCTCAGCATTACATGTCCATTTTCATCGGTTGTACCCTGCGCACTTAAATTTAGGATGGGAATGCTAATAGATATGGGTTCATTGGCCTTCTGTTGGCCAGTAAGAGAGATTTTGGCATTGATAAGGCTCGGGTTATTGTGGTCCAATTGAATTTGGTAGTCGCTAATGTAGGTATTGGGGGTGCTAATGATTTTTACGTCACGGGTAATCCCTCCATAGTTCCACCAGTCAGTGTTAAGGGTTGGGATCCCTTCTTTCTGTCTTTTATTATCAACTTTGACCACTACAAAGTTCTCCTCTTTCAAGTGGTCTGAGATTTCGAAATAAAATGGAGTAAACCCTCCAATATGCGTTCCCAGCTTCTGACCATTAATGTAGACTTCAGCTTTATAATTGACTGCTCCAAAATAGAGAAAGTATCTTTTCGTATTATCCGGGGTCGAACGGAATGATTTTTTGAACCACACAGTACCTTCATAGTAGAAAAGTTTTTCATCGGCCGAATTCCAGTCTGTCGGAATACGCATGACGGGAGATTCATCAAAATTATATTCAATCAGTTCCGATTTGTCTCTCTGTTTGGCATTCTGAAAAAAGGCATTGCGAGAAGGGTTGTCAGATTGATCGAAAGGCTGATAGCGATAATCATAGTAGCCGTTTTCATAAGGATCAATAATGTAATGCCAGTCGCCATTCAAACTGATAGCATTACGATTGTAACTATTGATCAAAGGAATGGTCTGGGAAGTAGCTTCTATAACAGTAATCAATAGAAGCAGAAAGAGATAAGGTTTGCGCGTCATGGAATTAAGGTACAATTAATCCATGAATAAAGGCAGTCTAGGTCATTGGCCTACCAGGCGACTATCGAGCTTAAAAGGAATAATCATTTCTATAATCTTAGCATGCTTGTGTACGGAGTGTAAAGGGTTAAGCAGGTAGTTATACTCCATAGGAACAATCACGGATGGTACTTTGAGTACATACGCTTTGCCTTCTGATAGAAACTCTTTACCTAAATTTTGGGTGTTATGATAGCTCCCCAATTTGGTATCCCATCCCTTAGGAAGTAATTCTTTTTGGAGTTCAATAATAGGCGCATCATCGGGTATTTCAATAATAGACAGGGAGCTTTCCAAAGTAGGGATGAGGTGGAAATTATGAGCCAGATATTCAAGTGAGGCTAGAGCGATGCTGCCGGCTGAGTAGACCATATTCAGGCCTTTTGGGTTCCATCTTCCCCCATAAAGGCCTGCTCCGGTCCCACTTAAATCTTGCGCATAGGTCGACTTGGCTATTCTATAGAGTCGCATTAGGCTAGTACACCATGTTCTAATCTGCCAATTAGATCTAAGAGTTTTCTAATTCCAAAACTGTTACTGAGTAGCTCTTTGGGTTTCTTGCCGCCCAGAGTGAGGTTTTCTGAATTCATCCAGGAGTAAAAGCCATCTCCAAAAGCAGCAATTCCTGTTTTATATACCTCTTCAATTTCCAGGACTTTTTCTGTAACTGACGGGTTGAAGATACTCTTGCGTTTATAGGTGTCTATGGAAATAGGGATGAGTAATATGAATTCATTGAGTGGGATCTTGGTGACTTCTAAAACCCTTTTAATGTAAGTTTTGGAAATGGCTCTCTCGGCCAATTGAAAATAACCTTGCTCTTGGAGTTGATAAGCCTCTGCCGGGTCATTTACAATATTTTTTGATTCATTGCTCACAGTGTAAAAATACATTAAAATATATGTAAATATACACCAATTTAACGAAATTAATTCCCATGACTTTGATTTTATTCTTATCGGATTCTCTACATTACCATCATGAATTCTTATAAAGCAGCGGTCGTTCAGGCTTCCCCCATATTATTTGATCTTGAGGCCACCATGACCAAAGTGGAGTCTTTGATTGGAAAGTGTAAGAAGGAGGGTGTATCATTGGCGCTCTTTCCTGAAGCTTTCGTATCGGTTTACCCTCGTGGTTTGAGTTTTGGAACAGTTGTCGGTAGCAGATCAGATGATGGAAGAAAATTATGGCAGAAGCTTTGGGATTCTTCAATTCAGGAGGGTGATGAGCATTGTCAACGACTTGGAAGAATGGCTAAATCGGCCAATCTGTTTCTTGCTATTGGGGTCAATGAGAAAGATGTAGTTTCTGGAACTTTATACTGTAGCATTTTCTATTTCTCTTCGGAAGGCGAGTTGGTAGGAAAGCACAGGAAAATAAAACCAACAGGTCAGGAGAGGTTGATCTGGGGTGAAGATGACGGCTCAACGTTAAGCACTTTCAATACAGGTCTAGGGAGAATTGGAGGGTTGATCTGTTGGGAGAATTATATGCCTTTGGCCCGTATGTCAATGTATCAAAAAGGTGTACAAATCTATTTGGCCCCAACCGCAGACTCCAGAGATAATTGGCAGCATACAATGAGACATATTGCCCTTGAAGGAAGGTGCTTTGTCTTAGCCAGTAATCAATATGTCACCAAAGAGATGTATCCTCAGGAGTTAAGAGATACGGATGAAATAAAAAGGCAACCAGATGTCATGAGTAGAGGAGGGTCAGTTATTATTGATCCCCTGGGTAATGTACTTGCCGGTCCATTATGGAATGAAGAAGGCATTTTAACAGCTGAATTAAATCTTGACCATGTAACTCAGGCAAAAATGGATTTCGACCCAATTGGTCATTACCAAAGACCAGATTTGTTTTCATTTAGTGTGAAGAATCAACCTGAAATCAGATCTCTCAACTAGTTTGATATTGTATTTAGTATTGAAATAATTATGTTTTATTGAATAGAAACTTCGGCTTGATGCTTTGTTAAGTGGAGTCTACTCTAAAGGGTCCTTTCACTCAGCTATAGGAGCAATTCGAGATTCTGAGACAGAGACTCAATCAATTCATATCTTTTCCTATATTTACGATTCTATTCTCAGCTAGCAGACTTTTTCCTGTGTTAGGAAGTAATGTTGTATCTATAATCTGTCAAAAACCTGTTCGAGGTTTTAGGTTTGCTTAAGTGAAATATTTAGGGTGTTTTAAACTTAAGGTGTATTAGTAAGTATTTTCAGAACTGTATACTTAGAAAGATTCAAATTTTACTTCTGTATTGAGATAGTTAATAAATGTCCTAATGACTGTTAAAGGATGTTCGTAAAAATGAGGTTAGGTGGTGATGTAATTATTAGCAAGTTGTGCAAACTAAGGCATCGCTGTACAGTACTGTTTGTTTTGTTCTTCCTATTGACATTGAATGTTCAGGGGCAAACTGATATCTTGTTCTATTTTGGACAATCTAACTATGACGTATCTACTGCAGTTCATAATGGCTCTGCTCAAGAGAAAGCAGTTGGTACGGAGGAGGCTGCTCCGGAAGGAGTGCTCTTCAGAACAGATGGCCTCAAAATGTACGTTATTGGTGCTTCTGGAAAGACTATCGTAGAGTATACACTTACGACTCCTTTTGATGTATCAACCGCTAATTATGATGGTGTAGGTGAGGAGTTAGACGTAAGTCCTTATGAGACTAATCCAAGAGCTATGGCCTTTAGCACGTCTGGTGATAAGCTTTTTGTACTAGGTGATGATGATTCTATTTCAGAGTTTACTCTAGCTTCTAGCTTCGATATCTCAGCAGCCACTTATCAGGGAGCCTCTGAGGAATTTTCTGTTTCCTCTCAAGAGACCAATCCCAGGGGGTTAACTTTTAGTAATGATGGATTGAAAATGTTTATTACGGGAGTAACCAACAAATCCGTCATCGAATACACACTCGGTACTGCTTTTGATGTTTCTACTGCCGGGTCACCTGTGAGTTTTTCCATCTCAGCTCAAGAGAATATACCTCAAGATTTAGCCTTTAATAATGATGGAACACTATTGTTCGTGATTGGTAGTGCAGATAGACGGATTATACAATATAGTCTCAGTACACCTTACGACATCAGCACCGCCAGTTATGATGGTGCTTCTGAGGAATTTTTAGTTGCCTCTCAGGAATTGACGCCTACAGGATTAACTTTTAATGGAGATGGTTCTCAGCTGTATGTTGTTGGTTCTTTTGATGACAGAATTGTAGAGTATACAATTGATAGAGGAAACTATGCAGAGGCTGGAGCTAACGATGGATCAATTGACAACACTAACGTATTGTTTATTGACCTCTCAGGAACGGAGACATTTCAGGATACTGATGCTGACAATATTTTGGATGTTGGATCAGAAGTTACTGTAAACAATATTCCCTCTGGTCTCACTGCGGTAATGACTCTTTCAGAGAGTGATACACGAGTTACTTTGACTCTAACAGGAAATGCCGATAGTCATAATGCTACAGATGATGTTTCGGACATTACTTTTGTCTTTGACAATACTGCATTTACTGGCAATGATGCATCATCAGTAAGAAATTCCGGATCTGGCGGAGCCTACAGCACAGGAGTAGGTATCAGTTTTGATAATGTGGGCTCATTGACTTACTCGGGAAACCTTAATTATCAGGAAAATGCTGCTAATGATGGTTCGCTGGATAATAGCAATCCTTTGATTATTGATCTTGTAGGTGATACTTTTCAAGATTCAGATACAGATGATGTTTTAGATGTTGGTTCAGAAGTAACTATCAACAATATTCCTGCTGGTCTGACTCCCGTAATGACTTTATCTAATGGTGACACAAGAGTTACCCTAACTCTTACTGGTTCAGCAACTAATCACCTGACGAGTGATGATGTAGAGAATATAACGTTCGTCTTTGATAATACTGCATTTAGCTCAGGAGATGCCTCTCAAGTCGATAACTCTGGTTCTTCAGGGGCTTATGCCCCCAATGTAGGTATTGACTATTTATACACAGAGGTGCTATATATAGGACCTAATTCCTTCGATGTTGGTGATGGAATAAGTACATCAACTTTCTCTGTAGGCAGTCAGGAAGTAACCCCTACAGGCATGCAATTCAGTTCAGATGGATTAAAGATGTTCGTGATTGGGTCAGATGGCGATGCTATTGTTGAGTATGCTTTGACATCAGCATTCGATATTACTACAGCCAGTTATGCCGGAGCTGACCAAGAATTGAATGTTGCGGCTAATGAATCAAACCCTCAAGCCATCAAATTCAATAATGATGGAACAAAACTATATATTCTGGGTAACTCTTCAGATACGGTTTTTGAATATGACCTTTCTAAAGCATATGATATTTCGACAGCTAGTCTTTCTACTAGCCTTTCAGTAGCGAGTCAGGAGAATGACCCAAGAGACCTGACTTTCAATTCTGATGGAAGTAAGTTATTTGTCATTGGAGCCAATGGAGATGCTATTGTAGAATATTCCCTTTCTGTGTCATTTGATGTGTCAACGGCTACCTATTTGGGCTCTGGGGAAGAACTATATATTGGTGGAGAAGACAATACTCCTTTAGGTTTTACTTTTAACTATGATGGCACTAAACTCTATGTAATTGGGACTGGTAGTCAAAGAGTTTCTGAATATTCTTTGTCAAGTGCCTATGATGTGTCCACTGCTACTTTTGATGGTTCTTCTGAACAACTCCTGAGCTCTGATAATTCTCCACAAGCGGTGGTCTTCAATAATCAGGGAACTATTGCCTATATTCTGGGTAACACTGGTAATTCTGTGAGAAGTTATTCAATAGATATTGGAGATTTCTTGGAATCTTCGACAAGTGAAGGACAAATAGATAATACAAACTTCCTGACCTTTTATTTGCAAGGAGATACATTCACAGGTACCGCTGGAATTACTGTGAACAACATTCCAGCAGGCTTAACAGGGAGTTTAACTCAGCTGAATACAACTACCATTAAATTGGAATTAACAGGTACTGCAAATAGTAGTCTTGACTCAGATGATGTTGCTTCTTTAAGTTTTGTGTTCAGCGATGCTACCTTCACGAATAGTAATGCAGCAGATATAACAAATAGTGGTGATGGAGGAGCCTACTCCCCGGGTGTTGGAGTTGACTTTGCCGATTCAGGTCCCGGTGGAGTTATTACCAATCTGGTCTATTGGGTAAAGGCTGATAATGGAACTACTGGTTCTCCCACTGTTACGGCATGGTTGGATCAATCCAGTGGACCTGTTAATGCCACATCTACGGGAGATCCAGCTTTGACGAGTGCTGCCATTAATTTCAATCCCTACATTACTTTTGATGGTAATGATTATTTCACTTTGGCCGATGCGACCGGTCTCCCAAGTGGTAATACTACCAGAACATACATATTGGCGGGTCAGTCTAGTGTTACTAATACATCAGCTGGACAAAACGGCTTTTTTGCACATGGTACAGCTGCAGCTGCAGAGGAGGTTGGGATTACTTTCAATAGTAATTCAGAGTTATTGACTTTTGATTTCAATGGGGTAAAGAGAGGAGACAACTCAGCTCCATCTTCTGTTTTTCAGTTAGGGTCGGGAACTCTAACCACAGCAAATTCATCTAGCTTAGCGGTATCGATCAATGGTGCCTCAGGTACATCTGCTCTTATTTCTGGAACAGATACAGACTTGAATACAGGAACAACAACAGGAATTATTGGTGCCGATCTAAGTGGGAGCAATGCCTTTAATGGTAATATCGCAGAGATAGCTATCTACAGTTCGGCATTAAGTGCATCCGACTTACAGAAAGTCGATAGTTATCTCGCAGTAAAATACGGAGTGACACTTTCTTCAGATAATGATACAGATAATACTTCCTTTGAGGCGCCAAATGGTTCTGGAGTAAATGAAGGAGATTATGTCGCATCTGACGGAACAGTGATTTGGGATGCTTCTTTATATCAAACACATCATAATAATATTGCGGCTATCGGTCGTGATGATGGTTCGTTGTTGAATCAAAAGCAATCTAAAAGTATTAATACTGATGCCATTGTTACAATTGGTTTAGATGATGATTCGGATGGCCTTGAAACTGACAATAGTTCTAACCCTAATAGCTTCTCTACTAACATTTCATATTTGGTTTGGGGGCACGACAACGCAGATCTGAACAGCGGTACTGCAGGTGAGTCTGATTTTAACCCTGCTCAGGTAAATGCAAGGAATAATAGAGAGTGGAGAGTTAGCGAAGTAGGAGATGTGGGGACTGTACTAGTACAGTTCGATATTTCAGGATTGCTTGGACCAGATAATACCATAGGTACAAACGATGATAGTCAGGTGGTCTTACTGGTTGATGCTGATGGTGATTTTACAACTGGAGCTACTGTGGTTAATCAGTCTTTTGTGGTTGCAGATGATAATCTGGTTAATTTCTTAGTCGATTTTTCAGACGGAAACTATTTTACCATAGGTTCATCTGAATCGAGTGCTTTACCAATTACGCTGGTTTCTTTTGAAGCTAATGAACAACATGGTAACGTAGAATTGAGCTGGGTAACATCATCTGAAATTGACAATAGTCATTTTAGACTTGAAAGATCAAAAAATGGGATTGATTTTGATGCTCTGACTACCGTAGAAGGTATGGTTAATTCAAATGAAAGAACAGATTATGCATATCTCGATATAGACCCACATAAAGGTGTTAATTTTTACCGCTTGGTGGATGTAGACCTGAGAGGAAATGAATCTGTATCAGAGGTTATTTCGATTGAATTAGATGAAACTAATGTTCTTGGTTTTAATGCTTATCCTAACCCTGTAAAACAGGGAGATAACCTGATTTTAAATGTCGATCCAAGCTTGGTACTGGGACCTATAGAGGTTTTGAACGTTAATGGGAATAGATACTATCCTAAAGTTGTTGCAGGTAATTCTTCCATTCAGATTTCCACAACAGAACTTCCTGTTGGTCTGTACATGTTCCGTTTGACTACTCATGATGGTATTCTTTCATTCAGAGTAGTGGTTAGATAGTTATTACTTCTTAGTATAAGGCAACCCTAATCATTCACAAAAAAAGGAATAGCGGTGTCTGGAATCGGAACTGATTCAATAAAGATTTTCTTGGAGGATTAATTGGTTTTCATAACATTCATAATGATCTGGATTAGGGGTGTAGTGTTTCTCATAAACTAATACAATACCCTGAACTTAATCGTGTGCTCAATATTACGTAGAGCAGTAATCAGTTCTTTGTCGTAGGCCTTATTGATGTCAGTTATTACATAACCCACAGTTTCGTTGGTCTTGAGGTACTGCCCGTCAATATTGGCATCGTGTTCAGCGAGCACCTTATTGATCTTCGCCAGCACTCCTGGTTTATTAGCATGGATGTGAATCAATCTATGAGCATTCTTTAATGATGGCAGGGTGATATTCGGGAAGTTAACACTCAATGCCGTGTTGCCTGTATTGATGTAATCCATAATCTTGTTAGGCACGAAGTCAGCAATGTTTTCCTGAGCTTCCAAAGTACTTCCTCCAATATGAGGGGTAAGGATAGTGTTTTTCAAGCCTATTAATTCTGACTCAAATGGATCCTGATTGCTTTTGGGCTCTTCTGGAAATACATCTACTCCCGCACCTCTTATCTTACCATTGCTAATAGCTTCTTTTAGAGCCGGTACATCAACGACAGGCCCTCTGGCCAGGTTAAGAAAGACCACACCATCTTTCATCATGTTGAAGTGTTCCGTAGTGAAGAAACCGGCATTTTCAGGTCTGCCATCAATGTGAAGCGTCACTATATCTGCAGTTTTCAATAATTCCTGCATGGTATCGCATTTTGTAGCATTACCAAGGGCCAGTCTTTCTTCAATATCATAATAGTATACCTGCATTCCCATGTTTTCTGCCAATACAGATAGCTGAGAACCAATATTTCCATACCCGATAATACCAAGCTTTTTACCCCTGATTTCAAAACTGTTAGAAGCCGTTTTTGACCACTTGCCCTGGTGCATATCTGAAGATTTGTCAGGAATACCCCGCATCAGCATAATGATTTCAGCAATAGCCAGTTCAACCACTGATCTGGTGTTACTGAAAGGTGCGTTAAAAACAGCTACACCTTTATTCAAAGCAGCTTCCAGGTCAATCTGATTCGTGCCAATACAGAATGCACCGATTGCCATAAGTTTATCAGCTTTCTTCAGAACTTTAGCGGTTACTTGTGTTTTGGAACGGATGCCCAAGACATGAATACCCTTAATCTTCTCTGAAAGCTCATCTTCATCCAGACCGGCAGGATAACTCTCAACGCTAAACCCATCAGCTTTTAGTTTAGCCAGAGCATTAGGGTGAACATTTTCTAACAGAAGCATTTTGATTCTGTTTTTGGGATAGGATAGGGCTCCACTCATTTTATTATCAAATAGAATTTCGTCAAAACTTGGTGCAATATGGTCAGCATTGACCTTGACACTCTCGCGTTCAATATTTTCAGTAAAGGCATAGAACTTCTTGGCTACACCAGCTTTTTTTACTTCATAATCAGTGTAGCCGTCACCAATCATATGGATTTCTCCCTGAAGGCTAAGTTGCTCAATTTGCTTTACTTTTCCTCCGTTAGATGAGAGTACATTGTCTCGGTTAAAGTCAACAATATTGCCGTCCTCATCGAAAACAAAGTCATTGGCAAAAACGTGCTCAGGTTTAACCCCCAATTCGGTAACCACGGGGACTATGAAATCTCTGAAGCCATTGGAGACAATGAAGGTATTCTCTGAGTTTAGATGAAAAAACTCCTGATTCCGGGTGATTGACTTAGAAACTAACTTTCTGAGTCTACTCACTAATTCTTCCAGGTGAGAGCGTTTGGCATCTAAGATTTGAATTCGAGCCTCAAGAGACTCACGCAAGGAAAGTTCACCTGCCATACCCAAATCAGTCACATCTTTTATTTGCTGAAGGCGATCTTCTTTTTCAGGGTGGTTTTCAAGAGAGATCTCCCCCAAAATATCCAGAGCTTCTACTTGCGTGAAAGTACTGTCAAAGTCTATTACAAAGTGCGGATTCTTATGATGGGTATTACTCATGTTCCTTGGCAAAAAATGCCCGGCACTGACTACCGAATACTCCGGCAATTCCAGCAGCCAACCCGCCAATTATTCCGGTCACTAGCAACAGTAACCAAACGTGTCCCTGAAGAGGGAGTAGTTCAGCAATTTTTTTTGCTAAGATGAAGTCATTGGTACTGGAAAGCATCCAGGCGTTCACTATCCAAAATAATGCGATTGCCAGGAAGGGAACAAAGAAGGTAGCTACATTTCGTAGGCGAACGATTGCACCGCTCAGGAATGCAGCTATCATCACCGCCCACCAGGAAAAAAACAAGGAAAGTATGATGCCCAGGACAAGGGTGAGTAAGAAGTTGCTTAGATTTTTCATTGTTGTGAATTCAGGGTTTGAGTAAACACTACACCTTCTTTTTGGTTCGCTGACTGCATAAAGTTTAATTCAAGGTAATTGCCAGATGCCCAAATGTCTACCAGATCATCGTAATATCTGCTGCCTGGATTTCCGGATTGTCCTCCCGGATAAACTCCCAATGCCTTGGGTGGATCGGACATTTCGACAATCATACGCCATGACGGTCCATGGTTTCTGGAAGTAGCATTCACAATACCACCATTGCCTCCAATGGGTAGGTTAAACCTGGAGAATGCTGGCAGTGCCTGCAGCAAATGTCCAACATAAGTGGCTTTTACATCCCCCCAATTGTAATCTCCCTGATTCTCCTTCCACTTGTTGAGTTCTTTTACCCCTTGCTTATAGGACAGCAAGAAAAGGTCGTTGGCTGTTTCTACCTGGCGCGTATCAAGTCTATCCATAAAAGGATCTTCCGGGTGATTCTTCAAAAGATAAATTGTTTCGTAACTAAAAGGGATGTCCATTGCTAAGCTATCTTCGATCAGTTCATCCCAAACCATACGATTGAGGTTACCCCACCAGGCTTCCCAGACACTGGCTCCTTTTGAGTCTATTGAATTATAGTAGTCCCAGTTTTGTGCATCCTTTAAGTAGGTCAATTCATCCGAACTGAGTGATTCTGTTAACATTTGTTCCAACATATGAGGAAGTAACTCGGCTGCTTTCAGGTTAAAATTATTGTTATGGAGGTCTTTAAAATCTTGTATGGTAAACTTGTTCTTAGACCTGAAGAAATCATTGATTACCCTATTTCGGTACATTTCATAACCATCGTTGAAAACATAGTAAGGATAACTTGAATCTACCGGGTGCTGGTTGGCCGAGCTGACAAAACCCCTTGGCGGATTTTTAACATGGGCATTATGTTCCTGAGGAATCCATCCCTGCCAATCATGTGCTGGATTTGAACCATCCATCAGAAATTTTCCCTGGCCTTGCCATTTATTAGGAAATCTACCTTGTATCCATAAAGCAATATCTCCTTCCTTTGAAGAGAATATGAAATTTTGGGCAGGTGCCAAAAAATGCTTTAGCGCTTCTTTATACTCATCATAATTGCGAGCTCCGTTCAGTTCTATCAGGGTTCTTTGATTGTTACCGCCTAAGTGGCCGGTCCATTGCATGGCGTACCCTGTTTTTTCACCATTTCCCTTAAAGGTTTCATCATAACTGACAGGGCCATGGTGGGTGTAAACTACAGTATCGTAGTAAGTCTTTTCTCCACGAATTTCAATAGTCTCAATACGCTTCTCAGTTGCTTTCCATTTGTTATCGTACCAATAGGCATTCTTATCAGAACCCTGAAAAGTGATTTTGTACCAGTCCTTGACGTCTCTTGTGGCGTTGGTAACTCCCCATGAAATGTGGTTGTTAAAGCCTATTACTATACCTAAAGCACCGGGAAGTGTTGCTCCAAATGTGTTTTTGTCGGGTGTAGCTAGTTGCATGACGTACCAGATGGAGGGGAGATTAAGACCCAGGTGAGGGTCATTGGCTAAAATTGGATTTCCTGAGTATGATTTTTCCGGCCCCACTGCCCAGTTGTTACTACCGTTGTCAGGGTGTGGTTTGTCCATTACATCATCAATGTAGTCAAAGGGAAAGTCACCTTCGGGAGCTTCCGGACGGCTTACCTCCCAATCACTCCAATCTCTATCAGAAGGGATAACAGGGTCATTCACGTCAAAGAAATCAGGGTAGATGAAATCGAATCTCTCACGACCATACTTCCTGATAAAGTTGGTGTACTCCAGGTCTGACTCACCTCCGGCCAGCATATCGGTCATATACATCAGTAATAGAGCGGTTTTTTTGAGAGTCCAGGGTTCTGGGGAATAGTCCAGCAGCTTGTATTCTACCGGATAATCTTTTGGCTTCAGAGTTTGTATGTAGCTGTTAATGCCATCCCTGTAGGCCTCCAGGAAGCCATAAGTTTCAGGGTCTTTCTTCATGTTTTCCAATGCTTTCGCTGCACCAAAGACCATTCCTTTCCTCCTTTGACCTCTATCGTAGTCCAAAGCAGCCACCCCAACGATTTCTGAAAGTCTGCCTGCACTGGCATGCGTCTGAAATTCCATTTGCCAAAGACGATTCTGAGCAGTTACAAAACCCTGTGCGCGATAAAGATCAGTGTTGTTTTGGGCGAAAATGTGAGGGATAAGATGCTCATCATAATGCACCTGAACTGGGGCACTAAACCCGTCTACCTGAAAGTCTTGAGATATTCCTTCCGTAATTTCGTTTTGCCAGATTCCCTGGTTGGGAGAAAGGAATTTCCCGAGAGGAGGGAGAGGACCAATTTTGGTATTGAACGCATAAAGTATGCCCACAAAAAAGATGAGCGAGAGCGTGAATTTTAAGAACTTCATTACGGGTTGATTTTCATTTGAATATAGGAAATCTTGATGGACAATTGGTTCGCACTGTTACTAACTTGTAATCGGAAGAATAAACCTTATAACTTTGCCTCTTATATTCATATGAACAATTCAGATACAATTCAGAAGAAAGCCTCAAAGATTAAAGCCATTGTTTTTGATGTGGATGGAGTACTGACTGATGGGGGAATTATTTATGATAACTCGGGAATGGAATTGAAACGATTCAATGTAAAGGACGGGCAAATCATTAAATACTTGAAGCAAGCCGGAATTTTTACAGCAGTAATTACAGGAAGAGATTCAGCCGTAGTTAGAAACAGGTGCGAAGAACTCAAGATTGATCAGCACTTTCATGGAATCAGTAACAAGCTTGCCATTTATGAGCAACTTAAAGAGTCCTGGGGACTAATCGATGAGGAGATAGCCTATATTGGCGATGATATTAATGATCTGCCCATTCTAGAAAGAAGCGGCCTTTCATGTACCCCCTCAGACGGACATTATAAGGTAAAAGAAAGAGTAGATCTTATCCTAAAACAGGCCGGTGGAACAGGTACGCTGAGAGAACTGTCTGATTTAGTGCTTGAAGCACAAGGTTTATACGATGATATTCTTAATGAACTACTATGAAGAAATTCGAAAAAAGTTTTCAACTCTCTGACAGTATTCAGGTTGGTAGCGGGAAGATGGTTTTGTTTGCCGGGCCATGTGCTGTAGAGTCATATGAGGTCTGTGCTAAAGTTGCAGAAACCTTGAAAGAAATTTGTCTTCGCCTCGATATTCAGTATATCTTTAAAGCATCGTTTGATAAAGCTAATCGCACTTCGGCAAAATCATTCAGAGGGGTAGGGTTAGACGATGGTCTACGCGTATTAGACCAAATCAAGCGTGATTTCGAGTTGCCGATAGTCACTGATATTCATGAGTCTTACCAGGCTAAACCTGTGAGTGACGTGGCGCAAGCGTTGCAAATTCCCGCTTATTTATGTCGTCAAACCGACTTGCTTTTGGCTGCCGGGGAGACAGGTAAAACGGTGAAAATCAAGCGGGGACAGTTCATGGCTCCTGAGGATATGCAGTTTGCAGTAAACAAGGTGAAATCAACTGGAAATGAAAAGGTGCTTCTTACGGAAAGAGGTGTTTCATTCGGATATCACAATCTTGTGGTAGATATGCGGGCGCTACCTGTTATGCGTCAATATGCTCCGGTGATTTTTGACGTTACTCATAGTGTTCAACAACCCGGTGGAATGGGGGGTAGCTCAGGAGGACAAAAACAGTTTGCTCCTTACTTGTCCAGAGCAGCAGGAGCTGTAGGTGTTGATGGATTTTTTATAGAAACTCATCCTAACCCGGAAGAAGCATTGAGCGATGGGCCAAACATGATTCCGCTACACAAAATGAAAGATTTCCTGACCATGACCAAAGAGGCCTTTGAGATGGGTCAGCAAGCACATAACGATGTCGAATGAGAAAGAAAGATAATAGGAGCCCTTTGGCCTTTAGGTTAGTGGGCTTTCTTTTTGTTGTTTTAGCGGCCAGTAGCTGCATTCCAAATGAGAAAGTAGTCTATCTTCAAAATAAAGAAGGAGATATAAGGCTCGATAATGAAGCATTAATCGCACTGTCTAGAGTTGATTATAAACTTCAGCCTAATGATATTTTATTGATCAACTTCTATAGTATTGATGAAGAAGCTGTAGAAAAATATTATCCAATTTTCGCCCGTCCTGATAACCTCTTGAGACAAGGAAATCAAAATGGAGGTGGAAATCAAAATGCTGGTTTGAATGACCCGTATCTGATTGGTTATAATGTAGATAAAGATGGTCAGATAGAAATTAATACTCTGGGGAGAGTTGAAGCGGCAGGGTTTACGGTTACCGAACTAAAGTATAAGATTGAAAAATTAATCAGGCCCCAGATTAAAGACATACTGGTGAGTGTTAAGTTAAGTGGTATTCCATTCACCATTTATGGAGAGGTTAACTCCCCTGGGCCTCAATTGATAAGGCAATATGATTTAAGCCTGTTGGAGGCTATTGCGAGATCTGGTGATTTGACCATCAATGCCAATCGTGAGAATGTAATGATTATGCGTCAATATCCGGACGGTGTTAAAATCCATTCTGTGGATGTTACCGGGAGAAGCTTTATTGAGTCAGAACTGTTTTTTGTTCAGCCTGACGACCTTATTTATGTTCCACCTTTGAAAATTAGAGAATTAGGAACCGGTGAAACGGCTTTGCAGACATTTGCCACAATTGTCAGCGTTGTATCAGGTACAGTATTGATAATTAGCGTCTTGACCAATAATAACTAAGGTATGGCCAGCGAATTTGAGTTTGAAAGTGAAGAACAAAAGAAGTCTGGTGGGCTAGCAATAGACCCTAAACTCTTATTAATCAAGATTATTGGTTATTGGCCAATATTAGTGATGTCAGTGTTGGTTGCTTTTCTGACAGTATTTATATATCACCGATACTCGAATGAGCGGTTTCGACTTGCATCAACTCTACTTATTCCAGAGTCAAACTCAGATGTAGACCCTAGTTTATTGTCTATTTTTTCACTTAGTAATACCTCCAATTTTCTCAATGAATTAGAGATTCTTCGAAGTGAGCGAATTACAGCATTGGCAATTGATAGTCTTGATTTTGAAATCGAGTATTTCTCAAAGGGAAGAATCAAGACCATAGAAGAATATCAATCACTACCTTTTGAGATTGTAAAAATAAAAGGTTCAGCTCAGCTTTATGGTAAGTTATTTAAGGTGAGTTTTCTGGAAGGCAACCTTTTCAATTTAGGAGTAGAAGAAGATGAATTTAGTGAAGAGACGCCTAAATACACACCTTTTGAAGATATTAGTTCAGATACATATACCTTAAGGCTGGAAATACCAGGTCAGGCTAATTTACAGGGTAAGGAATACTTCTTTCGTTTTAGGCAAAGACAATCATTAATTGACGAATGGAATGCAAGATTGGGTGTGACCTACCAACGGGAGTTTACCTCAGTGGCAGCCCTAAGTGTCAATTATACTCACCCCAAAAAAGGCGCTGATTTTTTGAATGCCATTATGCAGGCTTACATGAATGAAGAGCTTGACCGAAAAAATAAGTCAGCCGAAAAAACAATTAGGTTTGTCGACAGAGAGATGGCAGCCCTAAATGACACCCTGGAGATTTATGCCAATCAAATGGATAGGGTAAAGGCGGAAAATAGAGTTACTACCTTCGATCAGGTAGGTACTAACCTGATGAACCGGATTACTCAGCTTGAGGTAGAAAAAGGTGTCAATGAACGGGCTATATCTGCGTTAAATAAAAACCTTGAGTATTTAGAGGATACAGCCAAGATATCTGAGCTTACTGCCGTTCCTTTGACGGCTATAACCGGTGCTGATAATACAGATATTCAGCGTTATATAGGCCTCTTGCAGGAGAAGCTTAATGAAAGAAGAGAAAGGTCTGTTGTGCTTTCGAATTCAACACCTGAAATACAAGCCCTGGATGCTTCAATTGCTTCTTTGATTAATATCCTGACCAATTCGGTCACGTCAAAAATCAATGAATTAGAGGCTAAGAATGAATCAATTCAGAGACAAATTAATCAACTAGATATTGAATTTAAGAGGTATCCAGAATCTCAGAGGGAGTATGGTGATATTGAGAGAGTCTATGACCTATACTATGGTATGTTTCAATTCTTTAGAGAAAGAAGAGCTGAAGCAGGTATCCTGAAGGCCTCTAATGAGGCAAACTCGAGAATAGTTGATGAGGCAAGTTATAATGTAGCCCCATTCTTCCCCAACAAGGGATTAAACTTCGCCATAGGTGGAGCTATGGGCCTAATATTGCCACTGGTGTTCTTTGCCTCCAGAGAGGTATTAAATGATAAAGTAGAGTTCAGAAAACAAATTGAGAAACTGACTAATATACCAATCATTGGTATGATTGGGCACAATAAGTATGAAGGAAATCTGGCTGTTCTAGAACATCCTAAATCGATTATGGCAGAGTCTTTCAGGGCTATAAGATCCAACCTTGCCTTTTTTGGAAGAAACAGAAAGATTCAAACCATACTGGTTACCTCTAACGCATCAGGTGAAGGTAAGTCCTTCTGCTCCTTGAATCTTGCCTCCATGTTGGCAGTTTCTGGTAAAAAAACGGTTTTGGTTGGACTCGACTTGAGAAAGCCGAAATTATATGGAGATTTTGGTTTGAGTAATGATTTTGGAGTCTCGAATTATCTAGCCGGGTTTATAGAAAGGGATAAAATTATTCAGAATACAGCTTTTGAAAACCTTGACTTGATAGCCGCTGGTCCTGTGCCACCTAATCCTGCTGAACTGCTTATCTCTGATGAACTTAAGGAACTAATTGCTAGTCTTAAGGAAGAATATGATTACGTGATTATCGATACACCACCTGTAGGTATTGTCGCTGATACTTTTAACCTTACTGTATTGTCTGATTTGAACATATTTGTTGTTCGTCAGAATTATACAGTTAAACAAGTTTTCCCATTTGTAAATGATATTACCGAGAAGGGCCTTGTGAAAAATTCTACATTGCTTTTGAATGACTTCAAAGTAAATCGAGGCTATGGCTACGGTTATGGCTATGGTTATGGCTACGGTTATGGCTACGGTTATGGCTATGGTTATGGTTATGGCTACGGAAATTATGGAGGTGGGTATTATGAAGATGAAGCAACTGGCAAAACGGGTAAAAAGACATCACTATTGAAAAGAGGATTGAAAAGAAAATCCTAACCCTTAATCGGTTCGGTCCCGTGAGAGCGTTTTTCGATCCGACAAAACTTCCGATTACACCTGAATGAAAGATTCAATCTTTAAGAACCTAAGTTACTTTGGTTTTTTCTATTCCCATTTGCGGTATAGAATAGTGGTTTTGGTTGTACTCAATATACTCGTTGGGGTACTAGACGGTTTTGGTTTGGTCATGTTTCTGCCTTTACTGAGCCTGGCTGGAAATAGCGCTAATCCCGGTACCGAAGATAGTGTAGGTGCTTTAGACGTTATTCCTCAAACGATAACTGCCTTAGGGCTTCCTTTATCAGTGCCCGTTGTATTGGCTATCATGACTCTGTTTTTTGGTTTAAAAGGAGTTGCTCGCTTCTTGAGTGAGAGCTACAGGGTTAAACTGATTGAGTATTTTACAAGGAATGTGAGACTGGAGCTTATTGGCGACTTAGGCAGTCTCAAATTCAAGTCATTTGTTCAGTCCGATGTAGGAAGGGTTCAGAACACCTTAACAGGAGAAGTTGGTGCTGTTGTCAATGCTTCAACAGCTTTTTTTCAGGCTATGCAGCAATTAGTTCTGGTCTGCGTGTATGTTTCATTCGCCTTGGCACTTGATGCGAAATTTGCGGCTTTGGTTGTTACAGGAGCATTAGCGACTAATCTACTTTACAGAAGGGTTTACAAGAAAACCAGAGGTGCTTCCTACACCATGACAAACCTTACGCATAAGTTGCAAGGGTATTTAATTCAATTTTCTGGAAACTATAAATATCTAAAGGCTACAGGAACTCTTAAGCAATTTGAGCAAAGGCTTAAGACAGTTGCGGTCGATGTTGAGCGAGAGAATAGAAAAATAGGCATGTTCAATGCTATTCTTTTGTCGGTTAAGGAGCCATTGTTAGTATTAGTAGTCTCCCTCGTGATCTACTTGCAACATTCGGTATTTGGTGAGTCTTTAGAGCCAATATTAACGAGCCTGTTGTTTTTTTACCGATCACTTACCGCGTTGCTTAGTATACAGAATCACTGGAATAAGTTTGTTTCGCGAACCGGATCACTTGACAACATGATTGAATTCAGTGAATACCTTAAATCAAATTCAGAAAACACCGGAACTGTTCAATTGCCATCCTTCAAGAGTGTCATGAATCTTAAAGGGTTAAGTTTAAACTATGGAGATTATAAAATCCTTCGAAATATTGATTTGGAAATCCAGAAGAATGAAACAGTGGCATTTGTCGGGGAAAGTGGAAGCGGCAAGACTACCTTGGTTAACGTACTTGCCGGTTTATTACCACCTGATGGTGGTGAATTTTGGATAGACTCTTACAATAGTCAGGACTTGAGTATCGAAAGCTATCAAAAGAGAGTAGGTTATATCACACAGGAGCCAGTCATTTTTAATGATAGCATATTTAATAACATTACTTTTTGGTCAGAAAGGAATGAAGCTAACCTTAAGAAATATAACAATGCCATAAATAAGGCTGCCATTAAGAGTTTCATCGATCAGCTTCCCGATAAAGAAGAAAGCCAGTTAGGTAACAATGGTATCAACCTCAGTGGGGGTCAAAAACAAAGGATATCAATTGCCAGAGAACTATATAAAGAAATTGATGTGCTCATTATGGATGAGGCCACATCAGCATTGGATTCCCAGACAGAAAATGAGATACAGTCCAATATAGATGAGCTCAAGGGAAGTTATACCATTCTTGTTGTGGCCCACAGGCTTTCTACCGTCAAGAATGCAGATCGTATTGTTTTGTTAGACAAGGGTGTTATTAAGGATATTGGTAGTTTTGATGAATTGAAAAACCGCTCAGAGGTATTTCAGAAGATGCTTAATTATCAACTTCTGGAAAGTCCAGGAGAGTAGAGAGTGACTGTTCTGAATTTCGATTTTTAACTCAAATGAAAAGGAGAATATGAAACCGGCAGGTTCGATTAAAATAGGCCATAAAACTATTGATAAGAAGTCAGAGTGTTTTGTAATTGCGGAAGCAGGGGTTAATCACAACGGTGATTTTTCGGTGGCCAAAGAGATGATTGATGTTGCATCGGAGTGTGGTGTCGATGCCATCAAATTTCAATCCTTCATTACAAAGGAGCTTATACTGTCTAACGTTGATATGGCCTCTTATCAGAAGGCAAATCTCAAAAATGATGGTAGTCAGTACGAGATGCTGAAGAAGCTGGAAGTACCCGCGAATAAAATGCTTGAGCTTAAGGAGCATGCAGAGGCTAAAAACCTAATCTTTCTGACAACTCCATTTGATAGCGTCAGTTTACATGCACTCGATATTTGTGACCTTGATGCTTATAAGGTAGCTTCTACAGATACCACTAACCTTGTCTTCCTGAGAGAAATGGCAGCAAAAGGTAAACCGATGTTGTTGTCTACGGGGATGACCTATTTCTCTGAGGTTCAGAAGGTAATTGCTGAACTCTTACCCATAAATGATCAGATCATACTTTTACATTGTACTTCGAACTATCCAACCGACCCAACGGAAGTCAATTTAAATGTACTAAAGACTTTTGAAGAGGAATTTGATATAATCACGGGCTTTAGTGACCATACTGCTGGAATTGGAGCGAGCCCTTATTCTGTGATTATGGGAGCTAAGGTGGTCGAAAAGCACTTTACATTGGACAAGTCTCAGCCAGGCCCTGATCATAAGGCCTCATTGGAGCCGGATGAGTTAACAGAATTGGTTAACCAAATCCGGATAGCACAGTCATATCTTGGATCAAATGTTAAGATGCCAACCTTAAGCGAACTTGGAACACGCAATTCTCTACAAAAATCGGTTGTGGCTAAATGTCAGATTGCCTCTGGCGAAGAGTTGACCCTGGATAACTTGTCGACAAAGAGGACAGGTGGAAAAGGAATTCCGGCAATTTATCTGGATGATCTGCTCGGCAGAACTGCTCAAAGAGAGTATCGTGCAGACGATATTATAGATTTATAAGGTGAGTATATATATATCATCGGCTTGTATTAAGGAATCAGATCTAGGAACAAACCTCAGATCACTTTTCGATTTGGGTTTTGGCAATGTTGAGTTAACAGGAGGAATTAATTTTGAAGAGAATGTTAAACCGGCCATTTTAAATTTTCTTTCTCTGGGTAATACGAATTTTCAGTTTCACAATTATTCCCCTTGTCCAAAGGAAGAGTTTGTTCTCAATTTAGCTTCTCAGCACAAAGAAACTTTTGAAACCTCAAAGGCACATGTAAAAGATACACTTTCTCTGACTCGTGAATTAAAACTTGGTAAATATGCCGTCCACGCTGGCTTTTACATTCCTGTCAATGCTTCAGAATTAGGTAAAACAATCAAAAGGAGGGAGCTTTTTGATAAGGAAATTTCAAAGCAACTTTTTGTCGAGACAGTCAGTGAGTTATATCAGGAGTTTCCGGAAGAACTTTACGTGGAAAACAATGTGGTTTCTCAGTCTAACTTTCAGGAGTATAACCAAAACCCATTTATGTTAACCTGCTCGGAAGAGTATTTTGAGTTGAAGAGAGAAATTAAAGGGTTTAAGCTATTGCTTGATTTGGCCCACTTGAAAGTATCTTGTCAAACCTTAGGGCTTGATTTTTATGAAGAGGCTCATATCCTCTGTCAAGAAACCGATTACATTCATATAAGTGATAACGATGGTTCTGCAGATACCAATAAAGGAGTGAATGCAACGTCCTCAATGGCCAAGTTGCTGCAGGAGCTTCCTCTTAAGTCAAAGACTATAACTTTGGAAGTCTATTCTGGTATTGAGGATTTGATGAATACTTACAGACTGGTTCAAGAATTAAATTAATGAAGTTCCCTATTTATGTTCCATCCATAGGTCAGCGTGAAGAAGAGCTGGTTTTGGATTGTATTCGGTCTACATGGATATCTTCCCGGGGCAAGTATATAGACTTGTTTGAAAAGGCACTTTGTGAGAGTTCGGGTTCAAAGCATGCAATAGCAATGCATAATGGTACGCATCCCTTGCATATTGCTTGTTTACTTTCAGGGGCAAAGAGTGGTAAAGAAGTGATTCTTCCTGTTTTTACTTATGTCGCGTCTGCAAACTCTGTTCTTTACTGTAATGCCAAACCAGTTTTTGTTGATGTAAATGAGGATGACTGGAATATAAATACTCAGTTGGTCTCCAGTCATATTTCCTCTGATACCGTAGCAATTATGCCTGTTGATATTTATGGGTATCCAGCTGATTATAACGCTCTAAGAGTGATAGTAAGTGGTAGTAAGATTAAATTAATAGCCGATGCAGCTGAGTCATTTGGGGCTACATACCATGGACAACAGTCTGGTTCTTTAGGAGACTTGAACTCTTTTTCGTTTTTCGGTAACAAGACAATTACTACTGGAGAAGGAGGTGCCTTACTGTTGAATTCAGATGATTGGAATACGCTGGCCCGTCAATTAAAAAATCAGGGCAACTCTAATACAGAACGTTATTTCCATGATGTTTTGGGCTATAATTATCGGATGACCAATATACAGGCTGCAATAGGTCTGGCTCAATTGGAAAGAGCGAATGAAATAGTGAGGCGTAAAAAGGAAATTTACCATCGCTATAAAACCAACCTGGAGAGTTATGTTACTTTTCAGAAAGAAAAGAAGGGTGTTAGTTCTTCTAATTGGTTGATCTCTTTTTGTCTGCCCACCAATGTTGATCGGGAGAAGTTTTGTAACAGTTTAGAAGCCGTGGGGATTGAAACGAGACCATTTTTCAGACCTATGGACGAGCTGCCGTATTTTCCATCGGGAAATTACCCAGTTGCTAAAGAAATATCAATGCGAGGTGTAAGTATACCTAGCTATCCGGCATTGTCGGATGAAGATGTAGATTATATAAGTGAAAGAATTTTAGACGCTATCAAAACAAAATAAATGAAGAAGGCGCTCATAACAGGAATTACCGGACAAGACGGTTCTTACCTTGCAGATTTTTTATTGAATAAAGGTTATGAAGTACATGGCTTGGTTCGAAGATCAAGTCTCGAGCAGAAACTGAGAATAGACCATTTGTACAAGGACCCGCATAAACAATCCAATTTTAAGGTGCATTACGGAGATATAACAGACTCTATGAATGTTACCAGACTAATTCAACAAATTGAACCTGAGGAAGTATATAATCTTGCGGCACAAAGTCATGTGAGAGTAAGTTTCGAGATCCCTGAGTATACAGCAAATGCCGATGCATTAGGCACCATGAGAGTTTTGGAAGCGGTGAGAATTCTGGGGCTGGCTGGACATACAAAGGTTTACCAGGCTTCAACAAGTGAGCTTTATGGTAAGGTTAAGGCTGTTCCTCAGAGTGAGGATACTCCTTTTTATCCAAGAAGTCCATATGGAGTAGCTAAACTGTATGCGTATTGGCTGACGGTTAATTATCGTGAGGCCTATAATATTTTCGCTAGTAATGGTATTTTGTTTAATCATGAATCACCGCGAAGAGGAAATAGTTTTGTAACCAAAAAAATAGCCATTGCGGTTGCTCAGATAAGGCATAAGCAGAGAGAGACTCTATATCTTGGAAACCTTAATGCCAAAAGAGATTGGGGGTATGCCCCTGATTATGTAGAATCTATGTGGAAAATTCTTCAGCACGATCAGCCAGATGATTTTGTGATTTCCACTGGAGAGACCCATGAGGTCCGTGAGTTTGTTGAATTGGCCTTCAGACATGCAGGTATTGAAGTTGTATGGGAAGGTGAGGGTATCGATGAAGTAGGAATAGACAAGGCTACAGGAGAAAGAATTGTAGCTATTGACCCTTGGTATTTCAGGCCAACCGAGGTAGACCTTCTCATTGGAGATAGCACCAAAGCAAAAAAACTTTTGGGTTGGGAGCCTAAGGTTAAATTTGAGGAGCTTGTAGAAATTATGGTGAAATATGAGCTCGATCAAATTAAAAAATGATATTAAAGCAGTGGCCATAAGCTAATAAAATGAGGTTTCTAATTACCATATGTGCGAGAGGAGGGTCAAAGGGGATACCAGGAAAGAATATCAGACCCCTGAACGGTACCCCATTATTACATTACTCTTTAAATCATGCCTTTAATTTTGCACGGGCTTTTGAAGCCGATGTTCAATTGAGTACTGATAGTTCGGAGATTTTGGAGTGTGCTCGTGATTATGGTTATGAGACGACATACCAAAGGCCAGATTCTATGGCTACTGATTCTGCTGGAAAAGTAGATGCTATCAGAGATGCATGGAAATGGTCTCAGAATAAGAATCAGGTAGAATATGATTATGTGTTAGATCTGGATGTTACGTCTCCTTTGCGAACCCAGGAAGATTTGAAAAATGGTTTCGAGTTATTGAAGTCAAGACCTGATGCTCTTAACGTATTCTCTGTTAGCCCTGCTTCGAGAAACCCCTATTTCAATATGGTGGAAAATGATCAAAACGGGTTTGCTCAAGTCTCCAAGAAAAGTGATAAGATTAAATCCAGACAAGAAGCTCCTGAAGTGTTCGATATGAATGCTTCTTTCTATATCTACACCAGAGAATATATGCTTGGTGATTATGATACAACAACAACCCAAAGGTCATTGGCCTATGTAATGCCTCATCCATGCTTCGATCTTGACCATGAAATGGATTTCAGAATTATGGAGCTGCTGTTGAAGGAGGAGCTTCTAGGTTTCCAGATATGAAAGTGCTTATTATAGGCCTGGGTTCAATCGCGAAAAAGCATATCAATGCTCTTACCAAGATAGATCAGAATCTAGAGGTTTATGCTTTAAGATCAGGCACTGGGTCAGCCGATGTTGAGAAGGTAACGAGTATTTTTAGGTATGAAGATATTCCTGATGATATTGACTTTTCTATTATTTCTAACCCTACCAGTCAACACGCTGAAACCATTGAAGCGCTTGCGCATTTAGGCAAACCACTATTTATTGAAAAACCGGTATTGCATCAGTTGGAAGATGTTAGTCGGCTGAGTAAGCTAATTGAAGAGAAACAAATTCTGACCTACATTGGATGTAACCTGCGTTTTCATCCAATTATTAAAAGATTGAAGCAAGAAGTACAAAAGCGTAGACCTATAGAATTGAATGCATATTGTGGCTCTTATCTGCCATTATGGAGACCTGATTCAGACTACAGAAAGATATATAGTGCCATTAAAGAGCTTGGAGGAGGGGTACATCTCGATTTAATACATGAGCTGGATTATGTAATTTATTTATTGGGTAAGCCTGAAGGTATCCAATCGTATAGATCCAGGAAATCCGGTCTGGAGATCAATTCAGTTGATATTTCCCATTATATGCTTGAATATCCTGATAGTTCGGCTTTTATTACTACCAACTATTACAGAATCCAGCCTAAAAGAACCATCGAGTGTATATGGGATGATGATGTATGGACCGCAGATTTAATTTCAGGCACTCTTATTTCAGGTAATTCTGGAGAAATACTGTCTGGAAATGATATACTGGAAACATATACCGATCAAATGAAATACTTCTGTGAATGCATACAAGGTCAGCGAAAGATGATGAATGATTTCTCGGAGGCCATTGAGATTTTGAAAATCTGTTTAAACTAGAGTCGATGTTAAGAGACAAGGTAATATTGGTAACAGGAGGTAATGGGCTTTTAGGAAAGGAAATTGTCTCAGATATTCGCAAGAAGCAAGGTGTAGCCGTATGTGTTGACGTAAATGTTCAGACCGACCTGGCAGAGCATAGACTACACTGTGATGTTACCAGTTTGGATAGCATTAAGGATGCCGTAGGTATGTGTTTGAATCACTATGGCCAATTAGATGGCCTGGTAAACAATGCATATCCAAGAACTTCTGATTGGGGTACTGATTTTGAGAATATGTCAGAGTCTTCATTAAAGGATAATGTCGATTGGCAGCTAAACAGTTATATTCTTTTCTGCCAGCAGGTAATCGAGGCATTTAGAAAAACGGGCAGTGGCGCCATTGTTAATGTGGCATCAATCTATGGAATGGTTGGTAATGATTTTAATATTTACAGGAATACAGATATTGTACCTCCTCCTCCATATTCGGCCATCAAGGGTGGACTTATCAACTTCACCAGATTTTTAGCTAGTAGATATGGGCATGAAGGAATTCGGGTTAATGCGGTTTCCCCAGGCGGTATCTTCAATAATCAACCTAAAGCATTTGTTGACGCTTACGAAGAGAAAGTTCCTATGAAAAGAATGGGAAGACCGGATGATATCGCTCCTGCTATCAGTTTTCTGCTTTCGGATCAAGCAAAGTATATTACAGGGCAAAATATAGCTGTGGATGGTGGATGGACAGCGATCTAAGTACAATGGAAATCTTTGACTACACATTAAAACAGCTTAACGCATTCTTCCCTGACAAGAACTTGATCGAAGCGGATAAGATGCGTTTGTTGGGTAAAAAAGCTCATGTCAGAACCTTGCATTGTTTTGATCATACGACAGCCTTTAATCAGCATAATGGATATGTCAACTTTTTACATGGTGACCAATACGCCACTTACCTTTACTTCTTGAGCAATGAATCTTACGTAGAAGGATATGAACCGTTGTATGCAAAGTCGGCTTTGCTGAATAAGTCACTTCATGGGATTGATTTGTTTGGTCATATTCAAATGCCAGAAATTTTTCGGTTGATACACCCAATGGGATCAATTGTAGGGCGGGCTCAATTGGGGAATAGGTTGGTCATCTATCAAAATATTACCATAGGAGGGAAGCATACAGAAGATGGGATTGATTATCCAATTATAGGTAATGATGTATGTCTCTTTTCGAATGCATCAGTGATTGGAAAGTGTAAAATTGGAAATGGAGCAATAGTAGCTGCCAATTCTAGTATTGTGGATACTGAAGTACAAGAGGGTCATATGGTTGCAGGCCATTATCCAAACAATGTTCAAAAGGCAGTTCAAAAGAATCTAACTAGCAAATTTTTTATATGAGTTATTTAAGCGATAAATCTATCTTAATTACGGGTGGTACAGGTTCACTTGGTAAAGCCCTGACCAAACACTTGTTAACTCATCATCCTGAAATTAAAAAGCTCATTATTCTTTCACGTGATGAACAGAAGCAGTTTTTGATGGAGCAGGAATTCTCTGAGTCGGTGTATCCACAAATGAGGTATTTCATTGGAGATGTCCGTGACTATGAAAGATTGAAAAGAGCTTTCAAGGGAGTAGATTATGTGATTCATGCAGCTGCCATGAAGCATGTTCATATAGCAGAGTACAATCCCGAAGAATGTATCAGGACAAACGTAGATGGAGCACAAAATGTGATTAATGCCAGTTTAGAGACAGGTGTGCAAAGGGTGGTTGCATTGTCTACTGATAAGGCCTGTGCACCGATAAACTTGTATGGAGCAACTAAACTTACATCAGACAAGCTTTTCATTGCAGCTAATAATGTGAAGGGATGGAACCCCATAAGATTCTCAGTCGTGCGTTATGGAAACGTGATGGGAAGTAATGGCTCTGTCATTCCATTTTTTCTGAATAAAAAGAAGGAGGGTGTCCTTCCTATCACTGACCCAAGTATGACCAGGTTCAACATAAGCTTACAAGGAGGGGTAGACATGGTAATGCATGCTCTCGAGAACTCTTGGGGGGGAGAATTGTTTGTTCCTAAAATACCTTCATATAGAATTACTGATGTGGCAGAAGCAATAGGCCCTGAGTGTCAGAAACCGGTAATCGGTATTCGACCAGGTGAAAAGGTCCACGAAGAGATGATCACAGCGTCTGATTCCTATAATACTTATGATTTGGGAGAATACTTTGTGCTTTTACCTACCAAGACAAGATGGTCATTAGAAGAGTTTGTTCAGGTACATAATGCCAACAAGGTTCCCGAAGGTTTTAACTATAACTCGGCTAGTAATGAAGAGTGGGAAACTGTGGAGAGCCTGAGAGAATTAATAAAAGAACACGTAGATCCCAATTTTGAAGTCTGATGCAACCAATACCTTACGGTAAGCAAAATATTACGGAAGAAGATATCCAGGAGGTAGTCAGGGTATTGAATTCTGATTACTTAACACAAGGGCCTGAAATTAAGAGATTTGAAGACTTGTTTGCGTCTTATGTCGGAGCAGAATATGCCGTAGCAGTAAGCAACGGTACGGCAGCTCTTCACTTGTGCGCCATGGCCATGAATGTTGGACCCGGGCAAAAAATTATTACTACACCGATCACTTTTGCTGCTTCAGCTAACTGTATACGTTATTGTGGTGGTACCCCCGTTTTTGCTGATATAGATCGAAACACCTATCTGATTGACATTAATTCCATTAGAGAACTGCTTGAATCCTCTCCAAGAGGAACATACCAAGGGATTATTCCTGTAGATTTTGCAGGTAGATCTGTAAACCTGGAGGAACTGCGGCAATTGGCCGATGAATATGACCTATGGATCATCGAGGATGCCTGTCATGCACCTGGAGGTTACTTTGTTGACGACCAAAAGAACCAGCATCAATGCGGAAATGGGCAATGGGCAGATTTGGCTATTTTCTCCTTTCACCCAGTTAAACACATTGCCGCAGGAGAAGGGGGGATGATCACCACCAATAGTCATGAGCTTTATACAAGATTACTTGAGTTGAGAACTCATGGAATTACAAGAGATGAATCAAAGTTTAGCAACACGATAGGCTTTGCTACAGGAGGGGTTGAGTCGGAAGAGTATCCAGGATGGTATATGGAAATGCAGTCCCTGGGATATAATTACAGACTAACTGATTTTCAGGCAGCACTTGGTTCAAGTCAGTTAAAGAGGGCGGATGAAGGGTTAGCCAGAAGAGTAGAAATAGCAAAGCGTTATGAAATGGCTTTTAGCTCTGCTACGTTTGTCAAGGGTCAGAGTAAGCTCGTAGAAGGGCATGCGTATCATCTGTATATTATTGAAATAGAAGATAGACTAGGCTTATATAATTACTTAAGATCAAAAAAGATTTTTGCTCAAATACATTACATACCTACCCATTTAATGCCCTATTATCGAGAGTTGGGGTGGAAGGTTGGTGATTTACCAAATGCTGAGAATTATTATAGACACTGTCTCAGTCTGCCAATGTACCCAACCTTAAGTTCTGAAGATCAGGAGAGGGTAATAGAAACAATTTTTGAGTATTATAATAATCTGTAACGAGGTGTTCTTTTCATCAGTCAAAATCTGTTTATGAAACAAAAAGAAGAGTTTGTAAGAAGTGAAGCGGATGCCTGGTTTGAACGGAATAAGGCAGTACTGCTGGAAAAAAAATTCGACAATGATATTGTTGTTGAGCTAATTAAGGATTACCAGATTCAATCGAATAGCATACTTGAAGTTGGAAGTTCGGCTGGTTATAAGCTGAACTATCTTAAAAGTATATTTCCTGATTGTAATGCCTGTGGTATTGATCCTTCAGGGAAAGCTATTCAATTTGGCACAGAAAAATACCCTGAATTAGAATTGAGGCAGGCGACCGTAGATGACATGAGCTTTTTCGATGATGAATCCTTTGATTTGGTAATCGTAGGTTTTGTATTCTATGTGGTTGATAGAAATCTTCTGGTAAAGAGTATGGCTGAGATTGACAGAGTGCTAAAGAATAAAGGAAACTTGATTATTCTGGACTTCTTTTCAGATAAGGCAAGAAGAAATCATTATGCCCATATCACTAGTTTCGATGCCTTTAGTTATAAACATAGTTATGAGCAAATGTTTCTTGCAACCAATATGTATCAACTATTAGATAAATCAACGCTGGACCATAGCACACGTATTAAGCATGCAGATGATAGTTATTCAGAAAAGATAGCATTGAGCCTTTTAAAGAAAGATATTAATGCGTGTTATTAAATGAACTCTGTATTGAAAATTATTGGATAACATGAATTCAAAGCAGAAATTGATACTGGCTGGTGTTTTCAGGTCGGGGACTACCTTCCTGGCTCGCGCTCTGAACAGTCACCCTCAACTTAATATCGCCTCCGATCCTTTCTTTGAGTTTTTCAAAGTAGCTAGAAACATTTGGTTTAGAGATAGTGATCCGAAGTACGATGATAGACAACCACTTGAAGATTACTTTTTGAAGGGGGAAAATTATTATCGCTCATTTCATGACAATTTTGAAACCATTCGATTCGAATCATCTGATATTGAAGAATTAAAGAGACAAATACCTCGAAATGCTGGAATTTTCTCTCCTGCGGTATTGCCGTTTTTGCATAAAATACGGCCAGGATTGGCCTTTGAAGTTTTTGAGCAATTGCTTGAAATTGTAGAATTAGCCTATCCCAAGCAAGATGCTTCTGTCACGGGTATTAAGGAAGTATGGGTCGATGAATTCGCTTCTCCTTTATTAGAACAGGGCTATAAATTTGTACACATTATTAGAGACCCTCGTGCTATTATTGCTTCCAATAAGAAAAGCTCTACGGGTGCTTACCCAATACTCTTTCTTATCCGTCAATGGAGAAAAAGTGCGGCTTTTGCTTTGAGAAACAGAGGAAGGAATAACTTCTTTCTAATTCGATATGAAGACATGGTCTCTAATCCTGATGATTATCTTAGGTCCATGCTGACTTTCATAGGTGTTCCATTTCATTCCAATGTGGTGAATGCTAATACCTATAGAGATGGTTCTGGGAAACAATGGACACAGAATACATCATATCAGGCCAAGGAAGGTATTAATACCAAATCAATGGAAAAATGGCGCACGGTGTTAGATACGGAAGAGATATCCATTGTGGAAGGTTTGTGTCAGCACGAAATGAAGGCATTGGATTATGAATTTGACCAAACGAGCTTTCCAATCAGGGAAATGTTGAATTATGATCTTCCAGCGGAAACCATTGCTGATTGGATAAGGAAGTACGATTTTGAATTCAATGAGAAAAGAATACTTGAAGAGTATTTGTATCATGCCCAGGTTCATGATTATTCTCCCATACCTATTACCAAAGACCAGGAAAAATTATTTCATATATAGATCGGGAAAGCATGAGTTTAGCTTATCGTATTATTGAAGACCTCTACCTGACCAACAGAAACTTCTGCTCTACAGATTATGATGAATGTCTGAGCTATATAATGAATGAACTTCCCGGTGCAGAGATATTAAACTTCAAGGAGAACATAAATGGATGGGTAATTCCACCAAAACACGATGTTATTGAAGCAAACATTAAAAAGGATGGTAAGCTGATTTATGATGCTACAGACAATCCAATCAAGTTTATTTCAATAACACTGCCCTTTGAGGGAATTATTTCTTTGAAGGAGCTGAAAGAACACCTGCATTACGAAACTTATTTTGATTTGCCCTCGGATGCAATTCCATTCCATTTCAGGCAGAACTACAGGCCATGGGAGAGAACCTGGGGCTTTTGTGTATCAAAAGATTTTTATGATGGTCTGACCGAAGGAAGCTACGAAGTGACAATTAAGACGAAGGAAAGCGATGGCTATCTGAGTGTCCTCAACTATCTTAAAAGAGGTAGGAGTGATCAGACATTCACTTTTGTGGCCCATCTGGACCATCCTGGTATGGCTAATGATGATCTGGCTGGTGTGGCGGTTGGAATTGAGTTTTTCAAGCAGCTGGCCGAGAAGGAGACCAAATTCTCCTATCAATTGCTCTTGGTACAGGAAATACTGGGTTCAGAATCATATCTACAGAAACTTGAAGAGGAGGGGGGGCATAAGATTAAAGACGCTCTGTTCTTAGAGATGTTAGGTTCAGAAACTCAACTTGCTCTTCAACATAGCTTTAAGGGAGATTCCTTAATGGACAAAGTTCTTAAGAATACTTTAGAGTCAATTGGAGTCAACTTCAGAACTGGTCCTTTTCATTCCATCATTGGCAACGATGAAATATGCTTTGAAGCACATCAGATTGCCATGCCTAGTCTATCCAGGTTCCCTTATCCGCAATATCACAGTAGCCTTGATAATCTTGATATTATTAATAAAGATTGTCTGAATGAATCGGTGAATATCTTGCATCAACTCGTTGAAAACCTGGAGAAGGAGATTTTAATCAAAAAGAATTTTAGTGGTCTGATGTGTCTGGGAAATCCTCAGTATGACCTTTATGTCGACTGGACTGCAAGTGCTGATGCTAGAAAATTAAGAGATGTCATGGATCTCATTCATTTTGTTGGGGATGGAACAGCTGTCTCGGAGTTACCTACCGATTTAAGTCAGGAGGTGGTACTGGAATATCTCCGAAAGTGGGAAGAAAAGGGGCTAATAGAATTAATTTGAAAAATAAGGTCCACAAATTGATTCTGGGAACTGTCCAGTTTGGACTGGATTATGGAATCAACAACAGCAGCGGTCAGGTCGGAAGAGATGAAGCATTCCGCATATTAGACTGTTGTGCTGATAGAGGCATCAGGTATCTTGATACAGCACCAGCTTACGGAACCAGTGAGCAGTTATTGGGAGATTACTTCAACCAAAGAGTAGGTCATGATTTTCAAGTAATCACTAAACTCAATAAAACTGATAATATTGGGTTGGCGAAGTCTGTAACCGAAAGCCTACGGCTACTTAACTGTCAAAAACTGAATACTATTCTTTTTCATTCCTTTGATCACTATAAGAAAGCTCAGCTGATAGAATTACAGGAACTTAAGAATGAAGGCATTATAGAGAAAATTGGAGTTTCTATATATACTAATCATGAGGTTCTGGAAATCATTGACGACAATCAAATTGATTTGATTCAGTTGCCATTTAACCTGCTTGATAATCATTCACAACGTGGGGAGGTTCTCACATTGGCAAAGAATTCGGGGAAAGAGATACATACCCGGTCTGTATTCTTACAGGGTTTGTTTTTTAGAGAGTCAGAGCTAATTTCTCCTAAACTTACCCCCTTGAAAAAGCATCTGAATAGTTTAGGTCAACTTGCATCAGATTTCAACATACCTATGAATCAGTTGGCTCTTGGGTATGCACTGTCTAAAGATTATATAGATGCCGTGTTGATCGGTGTGGACTCACAGAAACAACTATTGTCCAATGTAGATTTGATTAATAAGCCTTTGGATAATCAGATTTTTCAGGAAATAGATACTATTGATGTGAAGGAAAGAGAGCTTTTATATCCTTTTAATTGGTAATGAAAATTGTAGCAATAACGCAGGCTAGAGTAGGTAGTACTCGTCTACCTGCCAAGGTTTTAAAAAGGATTCAGGACAAAACCTTATTACAGATTCATCTGGAACGTATTTTAAAGTCCAAGCTGATAGACGATCTCATTGTGGCCACAACACATGAGACTGGGGTAGATCAAATCTGTCAAATTACAGAGTTAGTTGGAGCTAAGTGCTTTAAAGGATCAACAGATGACGTGTTAGACAGATTTTATCAATCTGTCAAAGGTTTTGGAGTGGACTGGGTTATCCGGTTAACTTCCGATTGTCCGCTGATTGACCCTGATTTAATCGATGAAGTGGTCAACCTGGCTCTGGAAAGTGATGCAGATTATTGTGCCAATATTTTGATTGAAAACTTCCCGGATGGACAGGATATTGAAGTATTCAAAATGAGTGCATTGGAAAGAGCATGGAGAGAGGCTACAAGTAAGTCGGATAGAGAGCATGTGACTCCTTATATTAGGTCTAATACCGATTTCAAAGGAGGAAATATCTTTAAAGGTGTGAACTACAACGCTCCTTCTAATTTCAACAAAATAAGAATGACAGTAGATGAGCCTGCTGATTTTGAAATGATGGCTTGGTTAATAGAGTCCCTTGGGACAGGTAAAAGTTGGTTAGAGTATACTGAATTCATGCTTCAAAACCCTGATCACCTCGTCAATGCAGATATTATTAGAAATGAGGGATATTTAAAATCTAAAGATTAGTCATGGGAACTGGACAGGAGTTATATAAAAAAGCAAAAGAGTTGATCCCTGGAGGGACTATGCTCTTATCAAAGAGACCAGAGATGTTCTTGCCAGAGCATTGGCCATCTTATTTCTCGAAGTCTAAGGGATGCTATGTTTGGGATCTTGATGGTAACAAATACCTCGATATGTATATCATGGGGATCGGAACCAACTCCTTGGGTTACGGCAATGACAAGGTTGATAATGCTGTTAAACAGGTCATAGACAAAGGGAACATGTCCACTTTTAGCTGTCCGGAAGAAGTTCAGTTAGCAGAACGCTTAATAGAGCTACATCCATGGGGAGAAATGGTAAGGTTTGCTCGTTCGGGAGGAGAGGCTAATGCCATTGCAATTAGAATCGCAAGGGCGGCTTCAGGGAAAGATAAAGTGGCTATTTGTGGATATCACGGTTGGCATGATTGGTATCTGTCAGCAAACCTAGCAAACGAAGAAGGACTGGATGGACATCTTCTACCAGGTCTTGACCCGGCAGGGGTACCGCGACACCTAAGTGGAAGTGTAGTGCCGTTTCACTACAATGATTTACCTGAACTGGAAAAGATAATTGCACAACATCCAGACTTGGGCGTGGTGAAAATGGAGGTGTCAAGAAATATGGGGCCTGCAGAGGGTTATCTTGAAGGAGTCAGGGCACTATGTGATAAGCATAATCTTGTCCTGATTTTTGATGAGTGTACCTCTGGTTTTCGGGAAACATTTGGTGGCCTTCACAAGAAATATGGGGTGGAACCAGATATGTGCATGTTTGGTAAGGCCCTGGGCAATGGATATGCTGTAACAGGTGTATTGGGCAAGAGAAGCGTTATGCAAGCCGCACAAAAAACTTTTATAAGTAGTACCTTTTGGACAGAGCGTATTGGCTCTGCTGCCGCTCTTGCTACACTGGATGAAATGGAGCGACTCAATTCATGGGACTTTATTACTACCCAGGGAAGACTAATTACTGATCGTTGGAATGAGATAGGAAGCTCTCTTAATCTCAAAATCAAAACAGCAGGCTTATCAGCCCTTACATCCTTTAGTATTGACTCTCCAAATTGGCTTAAGTATAAGACTTTTATTACTCAGGAAATGCTAAAACAAGGATTGCTGGCAGGTCACTGTGTATATGTCTGCACAGAACATACTGATGATAAAATTGAGGAATACTTCAACAAGGTTACACCTTTGTTTGAAAAAATAAGTCGATTCGAAAAGGGATTAGAAAATGTAGATGCCTCTTTGGATGGGCCTGTATGTCATGGAGGGTTTAAAAGACTGAACTAATTTGTCGTTCCCCAAAGTGCTTTTCAGAGTTGATGCAAATCCTCAGATTGGTTGGGGACACTTCTATCGCTCTCTTTCTTTGGCCTTGATGCTAAGAGATGAATTTCATATAGTATTTGCTATGGGAGGTACAGATTCCGCTACCAGGAGTGAGTTAGATAAATTGGGGATAGATCTCTTGGAAGTTGAACCTCAGGAATATTCGACTCCTGATAAAAGAGGAAGTAAAGAATTAGAGTTTGATTTACACAATGTCCTCAATGAAGTTGATATAGTTGTTTTGGATGGTTATTGGTTTGGTATCAACTACCAATTATCGCTAAAGCAAAAGCCAGTCAAGGTGGCAATGATTATTGATGAGTTACAAGGAGTTTATTGTGCGGATTTAATAATTAATCATGCCCCGGGAGCCCATAAATCAAGCTTACAAGTAGATAAAGATGGTGTGATTTTTTTGTTGGGAACAAATTATGCACTCCTACGTCCATCTTTTTTGGCGCAAGCAAGAAAGGATATCAGAAATGACAAAGAAATAAAGAGAGTTTTGGTTTCATTTGGAGGGTCTGACAATCAGAATTTTTCATTTAGTGTATCTAATTGGCTTTTGCATTCTACCAATTGTTTAATCCATGTAGTGTTAGGACCGGGATACAGTGATCAGAAGTTTATACGTGAATTAAAAGACCGATTTCCTGAACGACTTATTATACATAGCAACCTCAATGAGCACCAAATGTTGGAACAAATGGTAAAGGCAGATGTAGGAATACTACCCTCCAGCGGTGTTCTTATGGAGGCTGTTGCTTGTAGACTTCCATCAATATCTGGTTCTTACATTGATAACCAAGATAGAATATTACAAGGTTTTCATAGTGCTGGTGCCATTGTTAAAACCACAAGTTTTTATGACCTTGAAAACTCTTGGCAAGATATCTTAAAAAAAGGACTGAGTTCAATAAGAGATCAACATAAAATGTTGATTGATGGGGAGTCAGGTGAAAGATTGGTTAAAGCATTTAAATGTCTGAGTTAAAAATCCAAATATTGGTTGATAATCCTAATTCCTGGATTATTCCATATGCCAGAGAGCTGGTTGATAAATTAAAAGAATTGGACTTTGATGCACGACTATTGCATCGTCACTCAGATGTTGTTCAGGGAGACATTCTTTGTCTGCTGTCATGCGAAAGAATTTTTAGGCAACTAAATCTAAACCAATTTAACCTTGTAGTTCATGAGAGTGATTTGCCTAAGGGAAAGGGCTGGTCTCCAGTGACTTGGCAAGTGCTGGAAGGTAAAAAGAGAATTCCGGTAACATTGTTGGAAGCTTCTGAAGAAGTTGATGCGGGGCCTATATATGACAAAGAATACATAGACCTTGAAGGCTATGAACTTCTTTCAGAGATAAAACATCAACAAGGTTTATTAACACAAAGGCTAATTCTTAAGTTCTTGTCAAGATACCCTAATGTAGTTGCTGTGACACAATCTGGTAAGGAGTCATTCTACGAAAAAAGAGGGCCAGAAGACAGTCGTTTAGATCCAGAGAAAAGTTTGGGAGAGCAATTCGAATTATTAAGAGTCTGCGATAATGAGAGGTATCCGGCTTTTTTCACTTGGAGAGGTAAGGATTTCATAATAAGGATATATAGAAAGGATAATGAATAGTTTTTATATCGGTGACTTTGAAATAAGTCAGAATGGTAAACCATTTATCATAGCAGAAATGTCTGGTAATCATAATCAGTCTATTGAGAAAGCTTTTGAGATTGTTGATGCTGCTGCCAAAGCAGGTGCTCATGGGTTGAAACTTCAGACGTATACTCCGGATACTATCACTATTGATCATAATGAAGGTCTGTTCTATATTGATGATCCCAACTCTTTATGGCATGGTCACTCATTATATCAACTTTATGAGAAGGCCTATACTCCATGGGAATGGCACGAACCCATTTTCAAAAGAGCGAAAGAAAAAGGACTTATACCTTTTAGTAGTCCATTTGATAATACATCAGTAGATTTCTTGGAGGAACTTGGTGCACCTGTATACAAGGTTGCCTCATTTGAGAATAAGGACAGAAGGCTGCTGAAAAAAATTGCCAGTACTGGTAAACCAGTCATTATGTCTACGGGAGCTTCGACTTTAGAGGATATTTCTGAATCGGTTCAGGTTCTTAGAGATAATGGCTGCAAAGATTTGATTTTACTTAAATGCACCAGTACGTATCCATCGAGCCCTGAAAACACCAACTTACTGACAATACCTCATATGAGTCAGATTTTCAACTGCTTTACAGGTTTGTCAGATCATACAGCGGGAATTGGAGCTGCAGTTGCATCAGTTCCTTTAGGAGCCAAAGTAATCGAAAAGCATTTTACAATATCTAGAGCAGATGGTGGAGTGGATGCTGCATTTTCCTTGGAACCCAATGAACTTGAAGCCCTTGTTGTTGAAACGGAGAGGGCTTGGCAAGCTTTAGGTGAAGTGAGTTATAAGGTTTTGAATGCAGAAAGGAGCTCCTTAAGGTTCAAAAGATCAATATATGTAGTTAAAGATATTGAAGAAGGGGAGGAGTTAGATGAGTCTAATATTCGGGTAATTCGACCAGGAGATGGTATGGAGCCGAAGTACTTTGATCTGGTATTAGGAGCGAAGGCTATCAAGAGCATAAAGAGAGGTACTCCATTGGCTTGGGATATAATTCTGTCAAAATAATAATTAATGAAAAAATTACTTATTTCTGGATTAGGAGGATCTCTTTTTCCCTATTTGCATTACAAACTAATAAGGGATGGGTTCGACCCTGTTTATGTAGATAGTAATGCTGATTTAAAGTACGTTTATCCTGAATTTAATTTTTATCCGGCCCCGATGGTGTCTGATCCTGATTATGCTATTCTTATCAGGGAAATATTTGAAAAGGAGAGTATAGAGGGATATGTTCCTCTAATCGATGAAGAAATAATACTTGCACATCAAATTGCAGAAGACTACGGTCATATTCTTGTTTTTGCACCGACTAAGGAGTTTACTAAGCTTTGTCTTGATAAATATCTGTTAATGAATGAGTTAATAAAAAGTGAAATTTCTATTAACCCTACATATATCGGATCTGAATTTGATTGGCAGATTGATGCTCCTCTGTTCATAAAGCCTAATGTAGGCAGAGGTAGTAGGGGTATAAAACGAATTGATAATCCTGAGCAGTTAAGCGCATACTATAAGTTAGAAGATTACAGTGCTGAAGAGACAATAATTCAAAATTATATACCTGGAGTTGAGTATACAGTGGGAGTTCTTACTAATCATAAGAATAAGGTGCTAAGTATTAGCCCAAAAAGAGTTCTAAAAAAGAAGGGAATAACACTCCTATCAGTGACTGAAAATAACCAGATAATTGAGAACCTTGCTTATGAAATTAACGATAAATTCTACCCACAGGGGCCATTTAATATTCAATTGTTTATTAGAGATGATGGTTCACCAGCTATTTTTGAAATAAACCCAAGATTTTCAACTACTCTCGTTCAAAGCTATGAAGCTGGCTTGAGTGAGATATCACTCTTTCTGAATCACCTTGAGGATGAAGATCCTTTGGTGTCTTTTGGTAAAGAAGGAGTTTACCTGTCAAGGCATTGGGAAAACCGTTTCTACGCGAGATGAGAGTCCTAATAGTAGGTGGCACAAGGTTATTAGGTAAATCATTGGTAGATCATCTTGTAGGTCTTGATGAATATGCAGTAACAGTTCTATCGAGAAGGGCAGGAATATTCAGTTCTAGCTGTAGGACAATAGTTTCGGATAGGGATAAAGGAATAGATTTATTAAAGGGGGAGTACTTTGATTGGATTATAGACTTTATTGCGTATGATGATAAAGCGGTTTTTAAAATAAAGGATAATCTCAAGTTTGGTAGGTATCTATTAATCTCAAGCTGTTGGATGCCAAAACTGAACTTGTCAAATAGGGCTGATCAGTTTATACACCGTGTTGATTCAAGTTTGGTAAGTCTGCTTCCTGATGTTACAATGAACTATCTTCTAAATAAACGAGAGGCTGAATTATTCCTAGAGACTAATTTTAGCCCTGGAACATACACCATACTAAGGCTGCCTATTTTTTTATCCGAAAATGATCATACAGGTAGAATAGATTTTTATGTTTCACGTCTTTTAGACGATCATCCAATCATTGCCGTTAATGCAGGTCAAAATTACTGCCAAATTGGAAATGTACCTGATTTAGCAGCAGCGATATCATATTTGCTTTTTGATCTTGGTTTTGATTCTTCTCCCATTTTAGAGGCCCTTCCATCAAAAGCCACTAAAGTGATTGACGTAATCCAATTAATTAGAAATTCCTTAAAGTCATCTACTGAAATAGTAGAGTTAGGTCATAATTGGTTAGAACAAAAACTACCAATCTATTTGAAAGAAGAACCACTTTGGAGAGAGATACAGATGGAGTTGACAGAGCATAATATTTTCAAATTAATTGGTCGCAATTCTCTGGATATTGAAGAATGGTTGCCTACAGTGGCTATTCTCAGATCAAAAATGCAGACTGATAACAAGTTTGAGCTTCGGGCCCAAGAAATCGATCTGATTAACTCATAAAATATGGATTATGTCATAGGTGATGTGCATGGTGAGGTATCTAAGCTTAAAGAGTTGTTTGATGTGATAAGCTATTTAGAAGATGATGATCCTCGGTTTATTTTTATTGGTGACTATGTTGACAAGGGGCAAGATCCATATGCAACACTATCTTTCTTGTCGGAAATCGACAATCGAGAGGAATGTTTGTTTATAATGGGTAATCATGAATATATATGGAAACAGCTTCCCTTTGAGAAAAGAAAGTATTTTGATTACCTGACCAAGTATGGAGGTCAAATAACCGCTAAATCATTCGGGACATTCGATTTATTTGAGGCAAGGACGAGAATGTTTCAAGCATTTAAAGGCTTTTTCGAAAAAATGATTCCATTTTGGGAGTGTGATGAGTATGTGGTTACTCATAGTGGCATTCCTATGGCCTATTACGATAATGATCTTCCAAATGTGCCAATAAATCAATTGCTTTTTAACAGGTATGAATTCCTGAAAAATGAAAAGTTGTTCAATGGCTCAAAGAAAGTAATTTTTGGTCATACGGCTTTTTATTATCCTTATGTGGATAACTATAAAATAGGGGTTGATACGGGAGCATGTTATCTTGAAAGTCAGCCATTAACTGCCTATTGCATTCAAACGTCAAGTTTTTTCAACTCTTTTGGGGTAAGAACTGAGCTATCAGAATTATCATCAAGTCCTACTGCTAATATTGTAAGAGGTAAGCCTTGGAGGAAAGAATGAATATGTTAGAAAATAAAAGAATTCTGGTTGTAGTTGCTCACCCTGATGATGAGGTATTAGGGTTAGGGGCAGCAATGAACAAGTTAATTTATCAGCACAATTGTACTGTCAGGGTGGTTATTCTCGGTGAAGGCATTACGTCTAGGTCGGAGAAAAGAGATTTGCAAAAATGGAAAGACGAATTATTAATCCATCGTAAGAATATTAATGATGCAATTAAATCGATAGGATATGAATCTGTTGGGATTTATGACTTTCCAGATAACAGGTTTGATACAGTCGCCTTACTAGACATAATCAAAGTGATTGAAAATGAGAAAAGAGAATTTCTTCCCGAGATCATTTTTACTCATCATGGGGGAGATGTGAACATTGATCATCAGAGGACTTTCGAGGCAGTGATTACTGCTTCACGGCCATTAACCCGAGAAACAGTCAAGTCCATATTTACATTTGAAACCATGTCAGGAACTGAATGGAGGGCTTCATCTGACCCAAGACATTTTTTGCCTAATTACTTTATTGAAATCTCGAATTCTAACTTGTTGGCTAAGGTTGAGGCAATGGAGCAATATGAGTTTGAGAAGAGACCTTTTCCACACCCAAGGTCTCCGGAGGCCTTGAAGATAAGAGCAGAAATGTGGGGAGTTACAGTAGGTGTAAAAATGGCCGAGGCTTTTCAATTAGTCAGGTGTATTTGCTAAATAATTTAGCTGCTTATCCATGAATATTCTTCAGAGAAAGGACCTTATAGATCTTTCTAGACTCAATGCAGAAATGGTCTTTGCACTGAATGAAGCTTCGGAAGATAATTTGCCTTTGGGCTTCTTTCTGGAACCTGCCCATGCAGCCACGAATTTTGAATTTCAAGGCACTAGGGTATCTCTGCTCAAACTCTGTCTTTCAGCTATCAAGAACGGTCTTCTGGTGTCAAAAACTGGTCTTACGCTTGAAAGGAATTTGCTACTAATCAAGAATAAGGATAAGTATCACTTCAATGCCATAATGAATCCTTTGGTGGAGCATTTTTCATCAAATTCAGAAGTAATGGTGGCAGAAGAGTTGGAGAAGAATTCCCGCGGGTTATTCTTTAGGTCTGGTCCGATCAATGCTATTCGTTTGGTAATCAAGACCATCAGACTTAGCGCCAGAGCTATGAGGGTATATGAGCGATTTAATTATCCGATAAACCAGGAATTGGTTAAGAACTTGATATTCAGGATGCTCATGGCTTTTAAGTTTTGGCAGGATACTTTTAAAAATTCAAAAGTCAGGTTCATTTTGGTAGATACGGATCATACACAATTTGCGATTCCTTTACTTTCTGCTGCCAATTCATTAAATATTGAATCCGTTACCTTACAGCATGGTTCTTTGGACCATACGCTAAGCTATTACCCTGTCATTGCAAATGAAATGTGGTGTTGGGGAGCTCAATCAGAAAGAGTTCTTTTGAGAGCAGGTTTGGAAAAATCACGTTGCATTAAAGTGGGAAACCCAGTAGCTAAAGTGAATAAGGAGACAGGGAGAAGCTATAAGAAGGTGATTGGTTTTGCTTTTTCGGGTACTCACCTGGAACAGACTGAAAAGGTTGTTTTCGAGAATATTTTAAGCATTCCTGAATTATCTGATTATCAGTTTATTTTGAAACTGCGCCCATCTTTAAAACCATCTGAATGGATGCTCAACCTACCAAGGGTTACGGTTTTTGAGACTGGAAAAGGAGCCAATACAAATATTGATTTTCTAAAACTGGTGGACATTGTTATTGTCTCGATCTCTAGTTTCGGTTTCGAGGCCATAGCAGGTGGGGTGCCGCTTTGGATACACCGGATTAGTGAGAATGAGGGGTATTTGGATGCCATCATGATCAGAGAAGGAGGTTGTCCTGATATTAGTCAGGAACATCAACTTAATTATGAAGTACGTAAGCTCATTGAGAAAGGGAAGGATTACTTGGATGAGCTGTATAATCAACAACAGTCGTATCTCGAAAATGATGTATATGAATACTCGGGGAGAGCTTCAACAGAAAGAATCATTAAAGAGCTTGCCGATAAGGTCTAGAACATATGCAGTTTGAATTAGCGAAAACCTATCAAAGCATTGCCATTTTTCCAGGCAATTTGAATGTAGATCAAAGTTTGTCTCAATTCGCTGGAAACATCAAATTGATTCTGGCAACTTTTCTGAGTGTGGATGAGTGGAAAACAGTTGAGGGGATAGATACATTTGATGTAGACGAATTTGTAAGAAAGAAGCTACATACGAACGAGGTGTATAAGGAGAAGAGAATATTCGAAAAGTACCCGGAACTCTTAAGATATGTATCACACGATTCCAATCTTTATCATATCATGGCCAGAAAGACTTCTGGTAAAAGCAGTATTTATCAGCATGATGTATTAATTGAGAAAATTGTTTACAGGTCGTTGTTCTTACTTCTTGACTATAAAATTGATGTAATCATTACGCATGATACGCCTCATGTCATGTTCGAATACATTTTTTGTAAGGTGGCTAGTTTCCTCAAAATAGATATCTACAGTATCAGAAGAACGCCACTACCATGGAAGAGCTACCTGGAAAGGGGACTCGTATATGGTGAATTGGTCAAAGTCAAAGATATTCAGGTAACTGACCAGGATAAGTTGGATGTCGATGGTTATGTCGAGCAAAAGCTGGATTCATATGAAAATGCAATTCCTATCTACGAAAAGAGAAGGTTAGATAAGTACAAAGGGAAAGTATGGAATTGGCAGGTTGAGATGGTGAACCATTTCTTAAAGTCTGGCAAACGCCCTCATGTAAGTGCCGCAAGTCTCTGGGCCAAGTACCAGGCATACAAGAGGTATGAAAGCTTACAAGGTGATTTAATGGAGGGAGACAAGTTTGTTTCGGTTCTTCTCCATTATCAACCAGAAAGGACGACTTTACCTGAGGGCGACATTTTTGATCAGCAGATTCATGCCATTAGGATGCTCAGGCTCCTTTTACCGGAAGATGTAAAGATTGTTGTAAAGGAACATCCTTCTACCTTCAGACTTGAATACAAATACAATGTGCGTCCTTATGATTATTATAAGACCATAGTTTCCATACCAAATGTGATTTTGGCCCCATTCTCACTGGATTCTTTTGAACTAATAGGAAGAGGGTTATTCACTGCGACAATCACAGGTACCGTGGCAATTGAGGCCGCTTGCCGGGGAAAATGTTGCATTTATTTTGGTAATGCTCAATTTAAGTCAATGCCAGGAGCGTATCACATATCTGAGGTTTGGGCAGATAATACAATAATGAAACAGTTGTTGAGTGGAGAGTTGACTCCAACTTTAGAAGATGTAAAATTCTATTTTCAGGGTCTGTTGACTGATAGCTTTGGTTATGTTCCAGAGGGTAAGGCTTATACGGAAAAGGATATCTCCTACCTGGGTGGAGGAATTTGTCTCAAAACATTTGTAGAAACAATAGCCGCAAGCAAGTAATGAAATTAATCTATCTGGCAGGAAACTGGCATTCAGGATCTACTTTGCTGGATATTTATTTGGGAAATGGTCCTGACTGTTTCAGTATGGGAGAATTAATCCAGATAAGTCGGGATGGAATAGAAAAAGAGTATTGTTCGTGTCATGAAAAAATAGAAGACTGTGAATTCTGGTCAGATGTGTTTGAAGAGTGGAACAGCCAAAGATCTTTGGAGGATTCTAGATTCAAGGTTATTCATGAAAAGTATAAGCTATCAGTAAGAAATAATGTCTGGGTTATTTTTTACCATTTATTTCCTACTAGTGAGGTAAAGACTTTTTGGGAGGACTGTCAAAAACTTTATCAGATCATTTATATCAAAAGCGAAAGCGAGTTTTTGGTTGAGTCTTCAAAGAACCCTTTAAGGCTCATGCTTCTTAAACGGGTATTTGATAATGAAAATCTCTTTGTACTCTACTTAAAACGAAATTTTGTAGGAGTGCTCGAGTCTTATCGCAAGAAATATGAAAAGGATTTATCAAAGGGAATTGAAAAGGATATTCAGCCCAAAAAGGTCTCTAAAACAGCATTCAAGCATTTGTCTATAAGTTATATGACTTACTTTTTAAAATGTGGCCTCAGTATGGTAAGGCTTAGGTATGAAGAGTTTGTTGGGAAAAGAGGCGATTCAGAACCTCTTACGGAATTGTCTGAAGAATTAGATATAGAATTAACAAGTAAAGAGAAATTGAAACCTGGTCATCTTTTGGCTGGCAACCGTCTAAGACTAAAAAAGGAACTGAAAATAGAGAAAATGAGATCAAAGCACTCGGAACTTGGTCAAGCTCAGATTTCTTTTGCCAAACTGATTGAGTTCTTTTCGGTATAGTGAATATTTCGTCAATAAAATCATCATAAAGAGTGTGTGGTATAGCAGGGTTTGTTGATTTTTCATTCTCCTCCGATCAGTCGGTTTTGGAGAGAATGACTAACACTTTGGAGCATAGGGGGCCAGATGGGTCTGGTTGCGATGTATTTGATCTTCCTGAGGCAAGAATTGGTTTAGGACACAAAAGGTTATCTATTCTTGATCTGTCTGAATTGGGGAGACAGCCGATGTATTCCAAGGACGAGAGTTGTTCAATTATATTCAATGGTGAAGTTTACAATTTTCTTGAAGTAAGAGCCTGGCTAACTAAACAAGGACATACCTTTAAATCTGAATCAGATACTGAGGTGATTCTAAGAGCACTCATGGTGGAAGGGGTCGATGCAGTTGCCCGCTTTCGTGGTATGTTTTCTATTGCGTTTCTGGATGGAAGAAAGAAAAAGCTCTGGTTGATAAGAGATAGAGCGGGTGTTAAACCCCTTCATTATACGGAGTTGGGAGATACTTTCGTTTTCGGTTCTCAGCTTAGGATTTTCCATCAACATCCATCCTTCAACAAAGAATTGGACCTAAATGCTGTGGCTCAGTTTCTCGATTTTGGATATGTCCGACAGGACAGGTGTATTTTTAAATCAGTCAAGAAGCTGCTTCCCGGACATGTACTAGAGTTAGATTTAACGAGCAGGAAGGTCATTATCAAAGCCTATTGGAGTCATGCGAAACTATTTGAGCAGCCAAAACTTTCTCTAAGTTACCAGGAGGCGGTAGAAGAGTTAGAAAAACAACTCATTGAGGCTTTCAAACTCAGAATGGTTTCAGATGTGCCCGTGGGTGTGTTCATGAGTGGAGGGATAGACAGCACTACAGTGGCCGGAATTTTACAAAAGCACTATGGATCAATTTCTACCTTTACCATAGGTTTTGATGATGAAAAGTATAATGAAGCCGATAAGGCTAAGACCATTGCTAATCATTTAGGGACGGATCACCATGAAATGTATTGCTCAGAGAAAGAGCTCCTCGATATTTTTCCGAAGTTAAGTGACATTTATGATGAACCGTTTTCGGATAAATCAGCTATACCCTCAGTTTTGGTAAGTCAGTTCGCAAGGTCTAATGTTACAGTGGCACTTTCTGCAGACGGGGGAGATGAAGTTTTTGCTGGTTACAATAAGTACTTTGATACATTGAAGGTGTTGAATAACCTAAAAGGTTCGAAGACAAGAGTTACTAAGAAGCTGATCTATGGGGTGGTTTACCATCAACTTGCTGGGTTGCTAGGATATCAGAGTAAGTTATACTCGAAAGCATCTTCTGAATTAAGGCAGCTGAGTGCTTTCCCTGATATTGTTACCATGATGATAGAGGGGAATAGAACATTTGGTACTAGAGACCTTAAAAAGTTGATCAATACATGGGATACTGATGAAAGTTTATATCAATCTCTGGATTTCCGATCGGAGATGGATGAATTGGATAAACTTCAGACATATGATTATCAGGATTATCTGCCGGATGATATTCTTGTCAAAATGGATCGAGCAAGTATGAGCGTAAGTCTGGAAAGCAGGGAGCCACTCCTAGACCATAAGATAGCTGAGTTTGCAGCTCGATTGCCATCTGATTATCATTACAAAAATGGTGTCAGCAAAAGCTTACTAAGGAGCGTTAATGAGAAATACATCCCTCAAGAATTGACTTCAATAGAAAAGAAAGGTTTTGCGGTTCCAAAAAAGAAGTGGTTAGATACTCATCTACAGCCCTTTGTTGATGAGTATCTCGATGAAACTCATGTGAGAAATATGTCTTTTTTTGATGAAAATTATGTGAGAGACTTATTGAAAGCTTTCAAGAATGGCAGAGGGCATAACAGAGTATGGAATCTTCTCATCTTTAGCATGTGGTATGAGCGCTGGATGTCTTGATATAAGCTTATCCCTATGAAGGTTGTTATAATAAACAAACACTTTAGCAGAGTATTAGGTGGCTCCGAGATTCAATGTCACCAAATAGCAGAAGCCATGCATACAATTGGAATAGACCTCTGTTACCTGGCAGTTGATGGTGTTGATGATGGTTTTAAAGCAGACTACCCTTTAAAGGAGGTAGAAAATAATGCTCATGGCATTGTTAACGCCATACTTCAGGAACAGCCAGACGTAGTGTATTGGCGATTTAATAAACGATTTTTGGCTTCGGTGGTCGGACCTGTAAAGAGTAAGAATATTAGTATCATTTTTTCAGTTAGCCATATCCTTGACTTAAAGCCTTACTATTATAAATCAATACCTGGTCTTAATCTATATGGAAGGCTAAGAAGACAATTGAGCCACTGGATTCGAGGATGGCATTATGCAAAAGCCTTGAAGCAAATTGATGGTGTTGTCTGCAACAATGAAGATCATTTGGAATTCATTAACCATAACAATAAAGGATACATCCCTAACTCACCCTTTCTAGAGAAGAAATCCTTTGAATGGCCAAGACCCTATATTGTGTGGGTTGGTAATTTAAAGGCCCACAAACACCCCGAGGTTTTCATTCGACTGGCTGGGGATTTAGCTGATATTCAGGTTGACTTCATCATGGTAGGAGAAATTCAGCAACAAGCATACGATTACGTAAAGGAAGGGGGCGATCTACCTCAGAATTTCTATTACTTAGGGAAGAAAGGTATTCTGGAGACCAACGGAATAATTGCTGGATCTCAATTTCTTGTACATACCTGCGAGGCCGAAGGATTTCCAAATGTATTTCTTCAGGCATGGGGGTATGCTAAACCTGTTGTCTCACAACTTTTTGACCCGGGAGGACAAATTGAAGAAGGAGATGCAGGGTTCTTAAGTGGTAATTATGGTCAATTGAAGACAGACTGTATGAGACTTATTGAGTCACCTGAACTCCTCAGAAGAAAAGGGGAGAATGCTAAGGAGTTAATTGAACAGAGGTTTGTCAAGGAGCAAAATATTAAGAGCTTACTCAATTTTTTGAATCAGACTCTCCAGAAATCTAAATGAGTAGAATAGCATATCTTTCTGATTCATTGATACCTTCCCAACGGGCTAATAGTGTGCATGTCATGCATATGTGCAATGCGTTTCAAGAGCTGGGTCATCATGTTACTTTGTTTGGACTTGGAAAGAAAAATCAGGATTTAGATCAGGTCAGATCCTGGTATGGAGTTAATGGTTTTAGTCTTGATCTTACCACCACACGTATTCCAAAACTCACCCTTTATTGGCATGCACGGAGAATGCTTTCAAAGATAAAAAAGCAGAAGCCCGATTTTGTCTTTGGTAGATCACTTTACGGTTGTGCACTAGTAGCAAGCAAAGGATATGATGTCATTTATGAGACTCATGATCCTGTTCGGGTGATGTCTGAAAAACAGAAGAGAGCCTTCTTCAAATTGTTAGAATCAGGAAACTTAAAAGGGCTCGTGGTTTTAAGTGATGCATTAAAAACAATATTGATTGATGAGGTTCCCAAACTTAGTCCTGAAAGGATTCTGGTAGCACATGATGGAGCCACTATAAGAGATTATGACTTGTCAGAGTTGGCCTCTTACAAATGGCCTCTTACATCTGAGGACCGACTTCAGGTTGGATACCTCGGTACCATTTCTCCAGGTCGTGGTATTGAAATGGTAGTTTCATTAGCAAAAGAAAATCCCCATTTAGACTTTCATATTGTTGGTGGATATAAGGAAGACTTAACACATCTGAACATTGCTTTGGAATCAATTTCAGAGAATCTCTTTTTTCATGGGTTTGTATCACCACGAGAGGCAGCAATGGCAAGAAAGAAGTGCGATATTTTGCTGGCACCTTACCAGGACAATGTTACCATTAGAAGTGGTAAGAATACAGCTGAGTATATGTCTCCTCTCAAGATATTCGAATATATGGAAGCCGAAAAGCCAATCATTTGTTCAGACTTGAAAGTGCTTCGAGAAGTTCTTGAAAATGACAAGAACTGTATACTAGTCTCTGCATCGAGAAAAGAAGAATGGCAGGAAGCATTGGATAGGCTGGTAAATGACTCTAAATTGAGAGCAAATCTGGCGCACAGAGCTAAAGGAGACCTTGTTACCAAATATTCTTGGAAACATAGAGCTCAAACTATACTTAAGTTTAATGAATTGAGAAATATATGAACGTAGCCATTATCACTGCCAGAGCTGGTAGTAAATCCATTATTAACAAGAACATTCTTGAGGTAAGAGGTTATCCACTCATCTACTATCCCATAAAAGCTGCTCAGGAGGCATTAAAAATCGATAAGGTGTTTGTCTCTACTGATGGTGAAGGAATTGCAAAGGCTTCAGAGAAATATGGTGCCACGGTAATCCCGAGACCCGATGAACTTGGAGGAGATACTGTCAACCATGGGGAGGTAATTAAACATGCCGTTGAATGGGTGAATGAAAAGTATGAAAACCTGGAAAATGTCGTACTGCTATTGGGAAATACTGTTTATGTAGATGGGTCAATAATAGACAAGTGTCTTCAAAAACTGGATGATGAAACGGAATTGGATTCATGTATGACAGTTTGGGAAGCACAGGATGATCATCCCTTCCGGGCCATGGAAATCAGCGAAGAAGGACTTTTGAGACCTTATGGCAACGTAGAAAGAAATGTCTCCACAGAAAGACAGTCCTACAAGAAAGCCTATTACTACGACCAGGGCGTATGGGCATTTCGTAAGTATACTGTGCAATCACACGATGGGCCTAATCCATGGTGGTGGATGGGTAAGAAAAGTGCTCCTGTCTTAAGAACCTGGGTGACAGGGAGAGACATTCACACTTACTTCGATGTAGGTATCAGTGAATGGTGGCTCGATGGACTGGATAAAATTAAAGAGGTATTGAATAAAAGCTCAGAGGATGGCTTATAGAATTTTAACAACGACCTCATCTTTTGGAAAGGTTTCTAATGAACCGTTGGAAATGCTACGTCAGGCAGGCCTGGAAGTAGTTATTAATCCATATGGTAGGACGCTCAAAATTGAGGAATCTATAGAGATTTTGCCTGGTTTTGACGGATTGATTGCTGGAACTGAGAAGCTTAATGAAGAGGTATTTACAGCATGTCCGGACCTGAGGTATTTATGTCGTTTAGGAGCTGGAATGGATAGTGTTGATTTCAAGGCTGCTGAAAAACATAATGTTGTTGTTGAGAATACTCCAAGCGCACATGTAGATGGAGTAGCTGAACTTACTTTAGGTGGAATTTTGTCCAGCTTGAGAAGGATTGGTCCTTCTCACGCCAACTTGACCAAAGGAGTATGGAAGAAACCAATGGGGGGATTACTTACTGGTAAGACTGTTGGTATTATTGGTTTGGGACAAGTGGGGAAAAGACTGGTAGAACTACTGAGTCCATTTCATGTTAAGGTGCTTGCATTTGATCTATATGAAGACTTGGAATTTGCTTCAAATAATAGAGTAGAGTATACCGGTATAGACAATATCGCCCGTTTGTCGGATATTATTTCTATTCATACTCCATATACCGATAGCTCACGATATTTGATTGGACCAGATTTTCTGTCTAAGGTTAAGTCCAATGTAATGATTGTGAACGCAAGTAGAGGAGGATTGGTCAATGAAGAGGCACTTGTTGAGTTTTTGAAGAGCAATTCTGGAGCGTCAGCTTATCTTGATACCTTTGAAAAGGAACCCTATCAAGGTCCATTATGCGATCTGGAGAACTGTACTCTTACTCCACATATTGGTTCATACGCAAGTGAAGTAAGAATTCAAATGGAGATAGAGGCAGCTCAAAAAGTCATAAATTTTTTCTCTAAATGAGTACTAAAGTATTAGTAACCGGAGCGTCTGGATTTTTAGGAAGCCATATTGCAGATGCACTTTCTGACAAAGGGTATGAAGTGACAGTTTTTGATATTGTAGAATCACCCTACCTGAGAAGTGATCAAAAATTCATACAGGGTGATGTTACGGACTTTCAAGCTCTGTCAGAACAATTAAAAGGCTTTGACTATGTCTATCACTTGGCGGCACTGGCTGATTTAAATGCGGCAAAAACCCGACCATTGGATACAGTTGCTATCAATATTCAGGGAACTGTCAATATGTTGGAAGCGGCTAGACTCAATGGAGTCAAAAGATTTGTATTTGGGTCTACTGTTTATGTGTATAGTCGAGAGGGTGGTTTTTATAGATGCAGTAAGCAAGCCTGTGAAAACTATGTTGAAGAGTACTATAAAAAGTATGGTCTTGAGTATACGGTACTGAGATACGGAAGCCTTTATGGACCAAGGACAGATATGGCCAATGGAGTGTTCAGACTACTCAAGAATTTTATGGACAATGATGCGATGGAACATAGTGGACGTTCAGACGATAAGAGAGACTATATACATGTATATGACGCAGCAAGGTTAAGTGCTTCTATCTTGTCAGATGACTATATAAATAAAAATCTAGTGCTCACAGGCAATGATAAGCTCACCATATCTGATCTTTTCAAAATGTTTGGTGAAATACTGAATAAAGATACTAATGTGCGGTATTTGGGAGACGAAGGGCTTGGTAATGGCCATTATAACATTACACCTTACGCATATACACCTAAGATTGGTCATAAACTAGTGTCTAATGAGTATGTAGATATGGGTCAGGGAATTATTCAGGTAATCGAAGAGATTCAGTCAGCAAGAGAAAATTAATGATGAAAGAAATTATTCCAAGCCAATCTCAATTGCTGGGGTATAAGTGTATGTTCTTTGATTTTGATGGTGTAGTTCTCGAGTCAGGTGACATTAAGACAGAGGCTTTTGTAGAACTCTTCAATGGTTTAGGTATCGAAGATGAGGTAAAAGAGCATCATTTGGCAAATCAGGGAGTTTCCAGATATGACAAATTCAGGTGGATTACAGAAAATTTACTTGAGCGAGAATACAACCCCAGTATTGAAGAGGAACTAGGAGCTAGGTTTGCATCAATAGTGAAGCAAAAGGTGATAGAATCGCCATTTGTAGAGGGATTTGAGGCTATGATTCAGGCAGTAAGAGATGCCAAAATCTATTGTGTAGTAGCATCTGGAACACCACATGAGGAGCTTAATTCTATCATCCGGTCAAGATCAATAGATAGCTGGTTTGATGAAGTTTATGGAAGCCCCAGAAAGAAAGATGAAATTGTGAAGATGGTACTGGCTGATAAAGGTTTTAAGAAAACCGAATGTCTTTTCTTTGGAGATGCAAGTACTGATTTTGAAGCAGCCGAGCAGGTAGGTATAGATTTTTTCGCCCGTTTGACTGATGAATTAGCGCCTTATTGGGAGCAAGTCACTTATACATTTGGAAAGAGAAACTTCTCCCAATTATTCTGATAATTTGAAAACCCGACTAAAAGTTCTTTTTGTTAGGCCAACGCTAGGTTATGGAGGAGCGGATAGGGTCACTCTGAACTTACTGCAAGCTTACGACAGAGAACATTTTCAGTGTGATCTGGCATTAATGAGAGCGGAAGGAGATTTTATTAGTGATTTGCCAGGTGATGTAGAACTCTATGATCTCGAGGCTAAATCCCTCTGGTCAATGTGGAGGCCATTAGTTTCTTTGATAAGGTCCGGTAAATACGACATAATCTATTCAACCTGTGGTGGAGCCTCTATGCCAATGATGCTGGCTGCAGGTGTTTCTCGTTTCAAAGGAGTGACAGTGGTTTCTGAAAGGAATATTCTATTTCCTCCCAATAAGAGTCGATGGAAGAGAAGGGTTATGATATGGGTAAAAAGTGTCTTATACAAAAGAGCAAGTTGGGTTACTGCTGTTTCGAAAGGGGTAGAGAGGGAATGTATTGAAATGCTTGGGGTAAAACCTCAAAAAACCATTGTGGTAAACAACCCTATCATCAACCAAACACTGCTACAAGGAAAACAAGAAGAAGTTCATCATCCATTCTTTCAAAAGTTTGATCATGTGATTTTAGCTGTTGGGAGGTTCGAATGGCAGAAAGATTATGATACGCTTCTTAAAGCCTTTGAACTCCTCTTTGAAAAATTCTCTGTGGGTTTATTTATCCTTGGTAAAGGACCTTTACAAAGCAGGTATGAATCTATGGTACAGGAGAAGGGCATGATGGCCTCTGTCTGCTTTGCAGGTTTTGACAAGAACCCTTTTAAATTCATGAGTCATTCATCTGTATTTGCTCTTTCGTCCAGACATGAAGGTATGCCCGGAGTTTTGATCCAGGCCATGGCTTCTGGCGTATCATGTGTTTCTACTGACTGTCCTACCGGACCAAATGAATTAATCAATGATGGTCAGAATGGGTTTTTGGTTCCGGTTGAGGATTATAAGTCACTTGCAGAAAGAATATCTTTATTACTCGAAGACCAGTCATTAAGAAGGAAGTTTATTTCTGAAGGTGCCATGTCGGTAAGAAGGTATGAAGAAATGCCTGGGGTACAGTCCTACTTTAATTTTCTTGTTTCATGAAAGTGGCGATAGTGATTACCAATCCAAATCATCATTTGGAAATGACGATAGGGGTAGCATTAAGAATAAAGGAGCTGGGACACGATCCATACTATGTTTCTCTTTGTGAAATGAGGCGGATGAAGACACCAGTGGAACAGTTTGATCAACATGAGATCAAGTATTACGCTCAGAGAGCAATATCAGAGGACCTCAAACCCAGCTCTGGTGCAAAGACACTTGGTGGTAATCAATCAATATTAAGGAATCTTTTACGTAAGGTATTCTGGTACCTCAAAATCAGACCGTTCGTCATCACAAGCCTTAAATCAGCTTCAGTGGTACTTTTGATGAATGACGCAGCCTTTCCAGGAAACAAAATTGTTAGCTGGTTGAATAAAAGAAAAATACCTTTTTGTCTACTGCAGGAAGGGATCAGGTTCCCTTTGCCAGGAGAATCAGAATCAAGTTATGGTTCCAATGGAGCAAAGAGGTTATTTGCCTGGGGGGAGAGGTCATCGAACTATTTTAAGGGAGTTACACAGCCTGAAACAGAGATAGTCATTACAGGATCTCCTCGCTTTGATCAATTTGCGGAACAGTTAAAAGGACTGAATAAGTTGACAGAAGGCAGAGTCTTAGGTGTTTTCACAAACCCAATTGATGATCAAGGCTTTTGTACAAAACAAGAAAAGTTAGACTTGTTTGAAGGGTTTGTGATCAGAGCTACTCCCTATCTAAAAACTAATAGTATACGGCTAGGTTTGAAATGTCATCCCAGAGAAGATATTCATGAATATGTTGAGATTGCTAATCGCCATTACATAGCATTTGAATTAGACAAGGATATTCGGAAAGCAATAGCTTCAGTGGATGCTGGAGTAATTATGGCTTCTACCGTAGGATTGGAGCTACTTGCAGGAAATAAGCCAATTGGTCAATTGGAGATACCGGGACATGGGTGGGTTTTCGATTATATAGAAGCTAATTCCACCTTGAAAATCCCCGTTGAGGGTAGTTTTGACTTATCCTTACTATTTGATGCCCCAAAAGAAACTTCTTATTTTGGAGAACATATTTCACTAGGAAATAGTGTAATTCGAATTACAGACGAAGTACTGTCTCTATGTTAGGGCTACTAAAATATACATTAGGAGCGAAGGGCTGGTTAAGGGCTTGGGCGATTTATTTAATGGCCTTTCCATTTTATTTTTTTCCAGCAGGGAGCGCACAACCTTCAGATATTTTTATTGCCTTGATTATTGGCCTCTACTTCCTTACCCAAGGCTTCAACTTATATAGCGATAATAAGGATGTATTTAATAAGTTCTTAAGGTTCTGTGCTTACTTAACTATTGTCAATTTCGGAGTATACGTAGCATTGCTTGGTTCTAGCAATAAAGGATTACCCTGGTTTATAATAAGCGCATTTTATATCTATAACTTGTTGGTAATGGGTCTTGCTTTGGCCCTATACAGGCAATATGGCCGTCAATTTTTATATACTACTATGTATGCCTGTGTCATGGCCGCTATATTGCAAATAGGGTTGTCATTTATTTTGGATACAGGAGGTGAAGGTGTTAGAGGTGCATTGTTCTTTACTAATCCTAACCAATTGGGGTACTATTCGCTATGTGGATTAGCTATTGTGTTGGTATTAGAATCCATGATTAAGATACCAAAGCTAATAGTTTATCTCAGTTTTTTTCTTTTTAGTTATCTCGCTTTGATTAGTGTATCTAAGGCTGCCTTGGGTGCAATGATTATTCTTTTTGGAGCTTATTTGATTGCCAATAGAGTACTTTCTTTCAATAATATTCTGGCAGTGGTCGTAGTTGGCGGCTTAGGATATTTTGCTATTCTGAATACAGAGTTTGGTAAGAGGTTTCAACGAAATCTGGAGATTAGGGAGGTAAATGAAGCAGATAGACCTGATGAGATAACGGAGTGGCAGTATAGAGGCTATGACAGAATTACTAATCATCCTGGTTACCTTGTATTAGGAGCCGGTGAGGGAGGGTATAACAGGTTTGACACGTTTATTGAAGGCCATGAAATGCATTCCTCAATTGGGACCATTATATTTTGTTATGGAATGCCTGGGACAATACTTTTTGGGATGTTCATTTTGTCTTTGTTAAGAAAATTACCTTGGTATTATCTCATTTATTCTTTGCCTCTTTTTGCCTACGGTTTAACGCATATGGGGTTGAGATTTACAATATTTTGGATAGCTCTGATGATGTTTCCAATTATTAGAGTAGAAATACATAAAAAAAGATTCTTTCTAAAAAGACGTAAGATTGAAGCTACTAAGAATTACTACGGTGCCCATATCTCTAAAACATCTTCTGAAGGGGCAAATGAGATTTATGTCCGATAGAGGAATTGATGTTATAATGGCATCAGCTGATGGAGAGGAAGTTAAAGATATTGTACAGGCAGAAGGGGTAGTACATGTTTCTTTCCCATTATCCCGTTCTATTTCACCTTTTTTAGATATTTATGCGATTATTAAACTTACACTTTGGCTTCGTAAAGGAAAGTTTGATATAGTCCACTCTCATACCCCAAAGGCAGGTTTCGTTGGGATGATAGCATCCTATTTGGCCAGAATACCTATTCGTATGCATACAATTGCAGGAATTCCTTGGATACAATCGTCTGGAATTAAAAGGTCAATTCTAAGGTCTGTGGATCGTTTAATTTATCTATGCGCAACCAACGTATATTCGAATTCTAGAGAACTATTAAAGTTTATTGAGAGAGAACGATTAGTCCATATTAGAAAACTGAATATACTAGGTCTAGGGAGCAGCAATGGAATAGATATGGAATATTTTTCGCCAGAGAGTGTAAACTTGTCAAAAGGCGAGCTAAGAGAGGATTTAGGTATTAAATCAGACTCTTTTGTTTATTTGTTCGTAGGCAGAGTGGTGAGAGATAAGGGAATGAATGAGTTGTTCAGAGCTTTTTCGCAAATGTCTACCGGTTGTAATTTGGTGATTGTTGGGCCTTTGGAAAGCAGTTTAGATCCCTTTGACAGTCAGGCATTAGAATTTTTCCAAAACTCAGAAAACGTACATATGATGGGATATCAAAATGATGTTAGACCATTCTTTAAGCTTTCTGATGTTTTGGTTTTCCCTAGCCATAGAGAAGGATTTCCAAATGTACCTTTACAAGCTTTGGCAATGGAATTACCCTCAATAGTAACTGACATTAATGGTTGTAATGAAATTGTTCAGCAAGAACTAAATGGCCTATTAATTAAACCAAAATGCTCGGAAAGTCTATTAAATGCAATGAATCGGGTGAGAGAGGATCAAAAATTATATGAGCGCTTGAAATACAATTCTAGAAAATCGATGATGAATAGATACGATCAAAAATATGTTCATGAATTAATTTTTAATGAATACCAAAGACTTTATGAATCTGTATAGCAAGTTTTTTAAAAGGTTGATTGATTTAATATTATCATTAATTCTTTTTTTATTGTCTTCACCACTTTTCATAATAGTGTCGATACTTCTATTCTTTTCGAATAGTGGTTCCCCTTACTTTTTGCAAAGAAGGCCAGGTAAACGAGGTAGGATGTTTAGCATATTCAAGTTTAAGACGATGAATGATTCAAGGGATGAGTTTGGGGAGCTCCTTCCAGATAAAGACAGAATTACTGTTGTAGGTAAGTATGTGAGGAGTTTGTCTTTGGATGAAATCCCTCAGATTTTGAATGTCATATTAGGTCAGATGTCCCTGGTTGGTCCAAGACCTCTTCTTGAAGAATATTTGCCTTTATACACTGAAAGTCAAAGACGTAGACACGAAGTAAAACCTGGTATTACTGGATGGGCTCAAGTGAATGGGAGAAATAACTTAGATTGGGAAACCAAATTTGACTTAGATATTTGGTATGTGGATAATCTTAGTTTTATGCTCGACCTTAAAATATTATGGCTTACCTTAATCAAGGTTGTAAAAAGCGAAGGAATTAATAAATATGGAGAAATAGGCATGACAAAGTTTTCCGGTAGTAAAGCAAAATCAGACTAATGAAGAGAATTGCAATTTTTGGGAAGGGAGGATTCGGTAGGGAAGTCCAAATGTTAATTGAACAAATCAACTTGGCTACCCCTGTGTGGGAGTTCGTTGGTTATTACGATGACGAATTTGAATCAGAACTAATAAATGGTTTTCCAGTTTTAGGAAATACTGACGCTCTAAATGGTGTGGACTATGAATTATATGTTGTGATTGCTCTAGGAACCCCTTCAATCAAAAAGAAGATAATCAATTCAATTACCAATTCTAATATTAAGTTTCCAGTATTAATCCACCCCTCAGTCATTATGGGTAACCACAAATGGTTGACTATTGGAGATGGTACCATAGTTTGTGCCGGATGTATTTTAACGGTAAATATTGATATTGGAAAGCATGTAATACTGAATTTAGGATGTACGGTTGGACATGATGCAATTATAGGCGATTTTTCATCCTTCATGCCCTCGGTTAATATTTCTGGAGAAGTCATAATCAATGAGGGTGTATACATTGGTACAGGGAGTAAAATTATTAACCAACTTGAGATAGGACATAATACAACAGTTGGAGCTGGAGCTGTTGTAACTAAAACCCTACCATCTAATTCTGTCTGTGTTGGAGTTCCGGCTAAGCCGATTAAGAAATAAGATTAGTTGTTAGATCATTCATGTGAGATTCCCTACTGGCGTTTTAGTATTTTAATAGGACGGAGTTAGACCAACCAATTACCAGGCTATTTTCGAATTTTGAAATATGACTATGTAAAATGAAATGTGTGATTGCAGGAACATCTGGTCAGGCAAAAGTTGTGTACGATATGCTAAAATTAGTAGGAGGTACAATCAAGTTTTTTCTGGCAAAGGACCATAAAAGTACTGATAGTTTTTTTTACCAATTTCCAATAGAAATGGATGAAGGAAAAATAAGTCCGTCAGACCACTTGGTTGTCGCCATAGGCGATAATCGATTAAGAATGAGATTAACTCAAAGAGTCCAAGCTAATTATATCAAGCTGTTGCATCCTGCCGCAATTATTAGTGGAGATTCAACAATAGGAGGTGGGACCGTGATAATGCCTGGAGCTGTCGTAAACTGTGGTACTACAATTGGAAAACATTGTATAATCAATACCTCAGCCTCCATTGATCATGATTGTCATGTTGATGATTTTGTACATATAAGTCCCAATGCAACACTTTGTGGTAAAGTTAAGATAGGAGAGGGTGCGCATATTGGAGCAGGAGCCATAGCCATTCCAAATGTCACTGTAGGTAAGTGGTCTACGGTTGGTGCCGGTTCTGTTTTAATCAAAGATGTTCCTGATTATGCAGTGGTGGTTGGGAACCCTGCCAAAGTCATTAGATATAACAATGGAGAAAACTAAAATATGGCTTTCATCTCCTCATATGGGAGGAGATGAATTAAGTTTCATACAGGAAGCGTTCGATACAAACTGGTTATCACCATTAGGTCCGAATGTAGATGGATTTGAACATGATTTAGCACAGTACTCAGGTTCACAACACGTAGCAGCGTTGAGTAGTGGCACGGCTGCCATTCATTTGGCGCTTATTATACTTGGTGTTGAAGGAGGTGATGAGGTTTTGGTTTCCTCATTTACTTTTTCAGGTTCTATTAATCCAATTGTATATCAAGGAGCTGTTCCTGTGATGGTTGATAGTGAGGATTCGACCTGGAATATGTCGCCACATTTTCTAGAGGAGGCTATAAAAGACAGGTTGAAAAAAAAAGGAAAGCTTCCTAAAGCGCTTGTCCTTGTTCACCTATATGGGATGCCCGCAAGGTTGGACGAATTACTGGCCATCTGTCACCATTATAATATCCCTGTTATTGAAGATGCAGCTGAGGCACTAGGTTCTTCCTATAAAGGTCAAAAGTTAGGTTCTTTTGGTGATTTGGGTATCTATTCGTTCAATGGGAATAAGATTATTACTACATCCGGAGGAGGGGCTCTTCTTTCCAATAATGAAGGGTGGATAAAGAAGGCTAGATTTTTGGCCACACAGGCGAGAGATCCTGCTCCTCACTACCAACACTCTGAGATTGGTTATAATTATCGTATGTCTAATGTGGTTGCAGGAATGGGCAGAGGGCAAATGAAAGTTTTAGACCAATGGGTTGAAAAGAGAAGGTCTATTAATCGTTTTTACAGAAATCTGTTAGAAGATATTGAGGGCATCACTTTTTTGACTGAACCTTCTGATGATTTTTATTCAAACTATTGGTTAACGACTGTTGTGGTTGAAGATAAATTACTTTCTGTTAACCGAGATACTATCATGTCCGCCTTGAGTGAGGAGAATATTGAGACCAGGCCACTTTGGAAGCCGATGCATTTGCAACCAATTTTTGAGTCATACCCATTTTATGGGGATGGTTATTCAGAGTATCTCTTTAAAACTGGTATATGCTTACCCTCTGGCTCTAATATGACAGAACCTGAGCTGGATAGAATTAGAGAGTCATTATATAGTATCTTTGCTAAGTAGTGTTTAATAAGTTTAAAACCCTTAATGTTTTGCCGCGTTGGATCATCGTATTGATTGATTTGACGATATTTTCTATGGCAGCATTAATTGGTTATTTGCTCCGGCTAAATTTTCAAATCGATGAACTTTACGAGTTTGACTTTCTAAGAGGAATAGCAATATATACTATTTCGGGCCTTATAGCTTCGTTGTTGACCAGGAGCTTTGCTGGTATTATTCGATACACTGGAATACAGGATACACTCCGGGTATTATATGCTAATTTGACCATGCTCGGCATTGTTTTCGCTATAAACTCCCTTTCTGAGAATTCACTCCCATATAGTGTGGCCTTGATAGCTTTTCTGGTGTCGTTGGTGGTTTCCATAAGCTATAGGCTTATTGTGAAAGAGCTGTTTGCCTTCTACCGAACTGTACCTAAAAGTCAAAGAAAAGTATTGATTCTGGGTGCAGGTAGATCTGGAATGATCACAAAGCAGCTGATTGACAATGATACTAAGTCTAATGTGAAGGTGGTTGGCTTTCTGGAAGACAACCCGAGGAAAATTGGTAATGTAATCAGTGGTGTGAAAATCTATTCCGCCAAAGAAGAGTTTGAAAAGGTTGTGCTTAAGCAAAATCCTACTGAATTAATTCTGGCTGCAACGAACTTGTCTGTTGAAAGAAAAAATGCTTTAGTTGATAGCTGTTTGGAGTTTGGAATTAAGGTAACCAGTGTACCGTCAGCCGATCAATGGATAGGAGGAGAATTTGATATCAATCAGATCAAAGAAGTCAAGATTGAAGACTTGCTGGGTAGAAACACCATTGTTCTCAAAAATAAATTTATTAGTAAGCAGCTGAACGATAAGTGCATCTTAATAACTGGTGCAGCTGGTTCAATAGGAAGTGAAATTGTCAGACAGGTAATCAGATATTCGCCATCTAAGGTAATTTTATTAGACCAGTCGGAAACAGGATTGTTTGAGATAGAGAATGAGATTCGAGCGATAAAGAAATTGGAAGATAATTTAATCTCCTTTGTAGCTGACGTGACGAATATATTCCGTTTGAGAGAATGCTTTGCTACTTATAGACCCCAGTTGGTCTTTCATGCAGCCGCCTACAAGCATGTTCCAATGATGGAAATGAATGTACCTGAAGCGATAGGGTGTAATATTTTGGGGACAAGGAATCTGGCTGATTTATCAGTAGAGTTTGATATTGAGAAATTTGTGATGATTTCTACTGATAAGGCGGTTAACCCTACCAGTGTTATGGGAGCCACTAAAAGAGCTGCGGAAGTCTATGTGCAGTCATTAAATGATTTTTTGATAGGGCTGGATACAGGGGCTACAAAGTTTATTACAACCAGATTCGGTAATGTACTTGGTTCCAATGGTTCTGTGATACCTATTTTCAAGAAACAAATCCAGATGGGAGGGCCAATTACAGTGACCCATCCAGATATTACGAGATACTTTATGACCATTCCAGAGGCATGTGGGTTAGTACTTGAGGCTGCCACCATGGGAGAGGGAGGAGAGATCTTTGTCTTCGATATGGGCAAATCAGTCAAGATAGTTGACTTGGCTAAAAGAATGATTCAGCTTTCTGGTTTGATAGAGGGTAAAGACATCAATATAGTTTTTACAGGTTTAAGACCTGGAGAAAAGCTATACGAGGAGTTGTTAGATGATAATGAAAATAATCTGGCAACCCACCATCCCAAAATCATGATTGCACAAACCCGTAAGATAGACTTCAAAGAGGTCAAAGATTATATCGATAAACTCAATCATTTGGTCGATACTAATGATAACATTAATAGAGAGGATGCTATTGTTAGAACATTGAAGGGGATGCTTCTAGAATATAAAAGTAAGTCTTCTAAGTTCGAAGCCTTGGATTAATCGCTATCTATCTTATTTATAGTATACCCGGGGAATGGAGTTAATCAGACCTTACCTCTGCTAATTGTTGGTATCCAAGGGATTATTATAGCAGGCAGCTTGTCCTGTTAGTCAGCACAGGTGTATATAATTATGATTATCTGAACTTAGGTTTTCTTCTTGAGGGGCTGAACAGTTCACTTAGGAAATTGTCAGGAAGATACATTTCTAATCTCAAAGAGAAGATGTAATAGGAATCGTTAGCTTCAGGGTTGCCTCTTGTGCCACCCCCATCAATAGGAACATTATAACCAGGTAAAATCCTTTCATAAACCTGCAATGCGATATCCGCATTGGGAGAACCAACTCCTCCATTCCATTCAATTATTTGATCTCTGCTGGGGTATACTGTGCTAACGTCATCTAGATAGTCGGTAAACGTAAATCTTCTACCTCCTTCCAGTAAGATATCTATGTATTGATTTGCTTTTAGTCTAATACCTATACCTAATGGAATTACTGTAAATGACTTGTTTTCACCAATAGGATTGCCTGCCTCAGTTTGATATTCCCATAGGTTTACCGTGTAATTACCCTCTTCACCAGGTAGGTAAGTCTTAGGCCGACTAGTCGTTCTGGCTATACCCGCGATTATGTATGGATTAATTATCGGCCTTCTGGAATAACTCCCATCTACTGGGATTAAATTGAAAATTGCTAATGCCGAAACTTCAAGGTTTCTTGATCTGAAATTTAAGTTTCTGACAAACCTCGTGTCTGAGTCTCCTACATCATCTCTTCCGCTCAATCTGTTTGAGATGAATCCTTGTTTACCGTCAGCATCATCTCCTCCAATCTGATACCAGTTTAGATCAAGTCTTACAGATAACTGTGAACCAAACTTTTTTCTTAGCCCCACTCCCAGACTAGGTCCCAGTGCATGTTGTAGTCCATCATAGAAGACATCATGTAAGTCACCATGGTAAGTAGAAAAACCAACGCCATAAGAAAACATAAGAGTTCTGTCTCTCCTACGAGAGTAGAATGATTGCGCGTCAGCGATTTCTGAGAACGCTAAGATAAGAGTCAGGATGAAAGCGACCTTCTTCATGGGGCTTGATATAAAGCTAACAATCTTCTTTGTTGGTTACAAACTATCTTAGCTGAGGTCCTCAAATTTATGATTATTTAGTGTAAAATAAAAAATCTCCGGCCTTAAGACCGGAGATTTTTGTACACCCAGAAGGAGTCGAACCCTCAACCTCTGGAGCCGAAATCCAGCGCTCTATCCAGTTGAGCTATGGGTGCTGACGCTTAATGTATTAAGCTAAAGCTTCTTGTACCTTGCCAGCAGCATCTTTCAAAAGGATGGCTGATTGGACGGCAAGACCACTTTCATTGATAATTTGGGCTGCTTCTTCAGCATTGGTTCCTTGTAGTCTTACAATGATTGGAATGTTAATATTGCCAATTTTCTTATAGGCTTCAACAACACCGTTAGCCACCCTGTCGCATCTGACGATTCCTCCAAAAATGTTGATTAGAATAGCTTTTACGTTAGGATCTTGCATGATAATTCTGAAACCGGCCTCTACAGTTTCAGCATTGGCAGTACCTCCTACATCAAGAAAGTTAGCAGGCTCACCACCAGAGAGCTTAATAATATCCATGGTTGCCATGGCAAGACCAGCTCCATTTACCATACATCCCACATTACCATCGAGTTTTACGTAGCTAAGACCATACTTACCAGCTTCAACTTCTTCAGAAGCCTCTTCAGTAATGTCTCTCAGTTCAGCTAAGTCCTTATGTCTGAATAGACCGTTATCATCGAGGTTGACTTTTGCATCAACTGCAAGGATTTGGTTATCCGAGGTTTTTAATACAGGGTTGATTTCAAATTGTGAGGCATCAGAATCCTCATAAGCCTTATAAAGAGAGTAGATGAATTTCACCATTTCTTTGAATGCCTGTCCTTCTAAACCAAGCTTGAAAGCTACTTTTCTCGCCTGGAACCCTTGCAGCCCAACTTTAGGGTCAATCCATTCTTTAATAATTTTCTCAGGCGTTTCTTCAGCAACAGTTTCGATGTCCATTCCCCCTTCGGTAGAGGCCATGATCACATTGCACCCTTTTGCTCTGTCTAACAGGATTGACAGGTAATATTCTTTTGGTTCTGAATCACCTGGATAATAAACATCCTGAGCAATCAATACTTTATTCACTTTCTTACCCTCTGCACCAGTTTGATGTGTAACCAATACCCCACCAAGGATCGCATCTGCTTTTGGGCCTACTTCATCAAGGCTTTTGGCCAGAACAACTCCGTTGGAGCCTGTTTCCTGAATTTTACCTTTTCCTCTACCACCAGCATGAATTTGTGCTTTTACAACATACCAGCTGGTGCCAGTTTGTTCGTTTAGCTTCTTAGCGGCTTCTGTAGCTTCTTCAGGAGTTTCAGCAACAATGCCTTCCTGAATTTTAACACCGTATCCTTTTAGTAATTCTTTTGCTTGATATTCGTGAATATTCATGACTGCTTTTAATTTGGTGCGAAGCTAAATCTTTGGGCCTATAATAACAAGTGAATTTAGTTTATTAGACCGTTGGCCTAACCTGCATTGGGAAGGATTGATTATGTTTGAATTCTATGGGTAAAGTGATCCTAAAAGCTGAAAATATCTCGAAGTCATATGCCGACCTGGCAGTGCTAAGGAAAATTGATTTAGAGATCATGAATAATGAGGTAGTGTCAATTGTGGGGGCTTCAGGTGCCGGAAAGAGTACATTGCTTCATATCATGGGTACTTTGGATCGACCTGATTCAGGTACACTCAGAATAAATGATCATGATGTCTTGGGTTTTTCAACCAGTAAACTCGCTAAATTCAGAAACAGTCAGGTAGGGTTTGTGTTTCAATTCCACAATCTGCTTCCAGAGTTTAGCGCCTTGGAAAATGTCTGCCTGCCTGGTTTTATATCCGGAAAGTCGGAAAGTGAGGTGAGGAGCAGAGCCAGGAAGCTTCTGGATAAACTGGGACTAAGTTTTAGAGAAGATCATCGGCCTTCTGAGTTATCTGGAGGGGAGCAGCAACGAGTGGCTGTAGCCAGGAGTTTAATTAACGACCCTCAGATCATTTTTGCTGATGAACCTAGTGGTAATCTGGATTCTAAGAATGCAAAGCAACTACATCAGTTGTTTTTTGATCTTCGAGATGAATTCAAGAAAACCATTGTCATTGTAACTCACAATGAGGAATTAGCTGATCTTTCAGATAGAAAAATAGAAATGAAGGACGGTGCTATCTTGTCCGCTTAACTACTTTGCAACGAATAGAGCTCTTACCATAAAGTGACTTGGGTAAGAAATAAGCTAATCTAAAACCAAATCTCAAATAAGAATCATTACTTCCATCTCCACGGGGAGTGCCTGCTACCACTGGAGTTTGAGGAGGCGTAAGAGCCGCTCTGGGATCTGACAATAGTCCTAAAGTTGTAGCATCGACACCATTTGTTTCCGAAAAAGAAGCTGGATCACGATAAACAGAACTTACATCATCCAGATAACCGGTCATCGTCATGGTGTACTGAAGCTCCATTTGGAGATCAAAGTTTCTGGATAGAAAGAAATTGAAACCAAAACCCATTGGAATGGCCAAAGCCAGTCCTCCATACTGCTCACCTTCGAGGCTTAGAGGGCGTAAATCATAAGTAGTTCCTGCCAGTTCAGTTTTGGGGTTGTTAGAAGTAACACCAATACCAAGGTGTAAATATGGATTGGCAAATGCTCTGTCTTTATAGCCGGAAGCCGGGTGCCGGAAGGCATAATACATCCCCTGAACAACAAACTCAAAATTAGTTGCCTTGAAACTTAGGTTTCTGATTTTATTATCAGGAATTGGAGACAGCGAATCGTCTGCCTGTATTTTGTAGACACTAAAACTGGTTCGAATAGCAATTTGGTCAGTAAATAAGTGTTCATAACCAAGAGAAACACTCAATCCTGACTGAAATTTGGGATCATTGGCTTTTCTTAATTCACCAAAATAGGTATTCAGTCCAATACCGAAAGAGACCTTAGACAATCTGTCAAAATCCCCGGTTGTAACATATTGCTGTGCCGTAGAGTGGAATTGAAAACCAATTGCAATGACCAGCAGTAGAGATAAGCGCGTAAATTTCCTCAAAGCAGATTGTAGGTTAAATCACAAATTTATCATACGAACGCGGAAAACCGACTTTTATTCAGCTTTTAATTGATTAATCATGGATTTAATATGATTTGTGGCGCCAAACATATCTGAGTATGTTGCACGAATGGTCTTTTCCTTATCAATCAAATAGGTAATCCTTTTAGGAACACCAATAATTGGCATCAATGCTTTATAGTCTTTACAAACTTTTCCTTCTCGGTCAGATAGCAGTTTAAAGGGTAATTGATGCTTTTCCTTAAATTTTCTATGAGACGAGATGGAGTCTTTACTAATACCAAAGACCTTAATATCAAGGTTACTGAATACCTGATGGTTATCTCTAAAACTGCATGCCTCTTCAGTGCAGCCCGGAGTGAAGTCCTTTGGGTAGAAATAAACAATACAAGGTAAATTGTCTTGCAGTGAGACCATATTGTTTTCTGTGTCGGGTAGCTGAAACTCGGGGGCTTTTTGTCCTACTTTTAGTGCCATGGGTTAATTACTGTTTAGTGAATAAGTGCATCTTTGTGCATGATTTCAAAGGGGGTACTCTACATGATGCTGGCCACATTCATTTTTGCCGTGATGAATGTGTTGGTTAAGTACCTTCCCAATATTCCTGCTATAGAAATCATTCTTTTCAGGTCTATTGTTTCATTTTTTATGTCTGGAGTAACCTTAAAACTTAAAGGTATTCCACTCTTTGGTAAGAACAAGAAAATTTTACTCATCAGAGGACTGGCAGGCGCTGTGGCTTTGATGATGTTCTTTACTACGCTACAAAATATTCCCCTGGCGAGTGCTGTCACCCTGATGTTTCTGGGGCCTATCTTTACGGCTCTTATCGGTATATGGATTGTTGGTGAAAAGGTGAAGCCCTTACAATGGGTATTTTTTGCTATGTCATTTGCCGGTATCTTAATGATAAAAGGTTTTGACCCCAGGGTGTCACCATACATGGCGTTTTTGGGAATTGGAGCTGCTTTTTGTTCAGGCATAGCTTACAACATGATCAGAAAGCTGAAGACTTCGGAACACCCATTGGTAATTATCTTCTATTTTCCCCTGGTAACCTTGCCCATAGTGGGCGCTTATTCAGCCCTCAACTGGGTGATGCCTCATGGAGAGGAATGGCTCTTGCTTATTGGAGTAGGGGTATTGACGCAGATAGCGCAATATTTCATGACCATTGCCTATCAATCAGAGGAACTTTCAAAAGTGGCTAACATCAATTTCATCGGGATCATCTATGCACTGGGCTTTGGATTCTTCCTTTTCGATGAAACGTTTAATGTGTTGACTTATCTGGGCATGGCCGCGGTAATGACCGGAGTTGTGCTCAATGTTGTTTATAAAAATAGACTGAAGAAAAATGAAGCTGTATCAAATTGATTCATTTACAAAAAAAGTATTCAAGGGTAACCCTGCTGGTGTGGCACTGGTAGAAGAAAGCCTTTCTGAAGAAACCATGCAGGCCTTGGCCAGCGAGATGAATTTGGCCGAAACTGCCTTTGTTGTGAGGAATAATAATAAATACGGACTAAGATGGTTTACTCCGGCCAGAGAAGTGCCTTTGTGCGGTCATGCTACACTGGCTTCTGCATTTGTACTTTTTAATGAAGGATTACATGACTTATCCGACCCAATTACTTTCGAGACACTGAGTGGTGATTTGATTGTCAGTTATGAAAAGGACGGTTCACTGTTAATGGATTTTCCAAGGACTAATCCTGTGGAGTATACCAGGGGAAATATGGATAAAATTCAACAGTTGTTCGGTGATGCTATTGTTGAAGTGCTGGAAGTGCCTAATGAGTTGATCGTTATTCTTGATTCGGCTGACTCAGTGAGAAAGTGTAACCCATCATCAGACGTGATAGCCAGCCTGGCGGTGAATGGTGTAATGGTTTCCGGTTGGGATCATTCCGGAGCGTATGACTTCGTTTCCAGATACTTCGCTCCAAACCTGGGTATTAAGGAAGATCCGGTTACCGGATTTATTCATACGATTCTGTCTCCTTACTGGTCCTCGCAGAAAGCTAAGAACACATTTAAATGTTATCAGGCCTCTCCAAGAGGAGGGGAACTACTGGTTACAGTACAAGAGTCACGCATTCTTATACAAGGATATGCCGTAAAGGTGTTTGAAACGGAGGTTAATATTTAGACACTCTACCTTTTCAAGATATAAGCTGTACTGGCCGGAATAGTTATGGTTCGGCCAGTATTTCTAATACCACCTTCATTCACCTGATTTCCATCGGCCACCAGCGTCCAGTTACCCTCGGGTAGACTAATGGTTTTGTTAAGCCCGCTACCGTTCAATAGTACCAAAATCTGATTCCATGAATCACCGTTAGCATTATCTTTCAACTGATAGGCCAGGAAATTGTCCCCTTGATAATCCAGGAACTCAAGATGTTGTTGAATGGCTTCGGTATTAGTCATTCGAAATGCGGGATGATTTTTCCTTAGGGCAATCAAACCTTTGTAGTACTCAAAAACATCCTGATACCTTTCTTTTCTGGTCCAGTCGATCTGGTTGATTTCATCAGGGGATTCGAATGAATTTTCGACCCCATTTTTGGTGCGCAGCATTTCCATACCTGCATGGATGAATGGAACACCCTGGGATGTTAGCACAATTGTCTCGGCCAGCTTATGCATCTTAATTAATTCCTCTTCTGAAGCATCAGGGTTGGAAATAGTGAGCTTATCCCAGAGCGTATGATTGTCGTGACAGGATACGTAGCTAATGGTTTGAGAAGGTTCTGCGGCCCAGGGAGCTTTTGAGTAGTTCACCAACTCATAATTCAATTGAGGATGTTGAGTAGAAGCCACAACTCCAAACTTGATACTCTCCTTTAAGCCCGGTCTTTTACTGGCAAAGCCACCTTCTTCATGCTCAAAAACGCTTCCTTTAAGCCCATCCCGCAAGTCATCACTGAAAGCTGCGACATTTTGCATTTTATAGGTGTTTGCCTTAAGCGCTTGTTGTTCCGATGGGAGAGGAGAAGCCCCTGCTGTCCATCCTTCGCCATACACAAAGATGCTTGGGTCAATGGCTCTTACAGCCGCACTCACTTCATTCATGGTCTCGATATCGTGTATACCCATCAGGTCAAAGCGAAAGCCATCCAGATGGTATTCATTCACCCAATATTGAACGGATTCAACAATGTATTTGCGCATCATCTCCCTTTCAGATGCTGTTTCGTTACCACAGGCCGATGCATCTGAGAAACCACCTTCAGCATTTTGCCTGTAGTAGTATTGAGGAACAAGCTGGTTGAAGTTACTGTCTTCTGTCTGGCCAGTGTGATTATAAACCACATCCAGGACAACTCTGATACCGTTGCGATGAAAGGCCTGAACCATCTGCTTAAACTCTTTAATTCTTATCTCTCCATTATAAGGGTCAGTTGAGAAACTTCCTTCAGGAACATTATAATTGAGCGGATCATAACCCCAGTTGTACTGTGGTTCATTCAGACGAGTCTCATCAATTGATCTATGGTCGAAAGTGGGTAGGAGGTGTACATGTGTCACTCCCAGTTCCTTGATATGATCAATTCCAGTGGTTAGTCCTTTGGGGCTTTTGGTACCTTCTTCAACTAAACCCATGTATTTGCCAGCCTGGTTAGCACCGGAAGAAGGGTGTATAGTCATATCACGAATCTGTAATTCGTATATAATAATGTCATTATAGTTTGCAAGAGCGGGTCTTTGATCGTTTTGCCACCCTTCCGGATCTGTTTCGTCCAAATCTACTATCATGCTTCTTTGCCCATTTACGCCAACTGCAACGGCATATAGGTCAGGCTTTTCCTGAAGCCATTGTCCATTCTGCTTTACCTGGTAGGTATAGTATTTCCCATTTAAATCCCCTTTTACTTGATGCAGCCAGGTTCCTGCTTCATCTCTTTCCATCTCGTAAGCCATTTCCAGGTTATCTCCATTTCCGGCTGAGTAGATATTGAGCTTTACCTCCTCTGCTGCCGGAGACCAAAGTCTGAATGAAGAAGATTCAGGGCTATAGGTTAGACCTAGGTCTTTACCCTTATAGACAGGGTAGTCGGTAAGTGATTCGTAACTGGGTTGATTCTGGCAAGCAGTCATGGTGATTATGAGTAGACTGGTTAGAAGTAGATATGTTTTTTTCATTGGGATTCCTTAATGAGAAGACGATGTATTCAGTGGCTGTTGCGATGATTTATTCTCTTTTACAAAGAGCCATAAAATGGCAGAAACGCCCAGCGCAATAGCACTGATTATAAAAATCATAGACTTGTTTTCAGCCTGATCGATAAAGCCTCCCAGACTTGAAGCGACCAATTGAGGAAGTACTACAGATAGGTTGAATAAGCCCATGAAGAGTCCCATTTTGCTTTGGTTAACCGTTTCAGACATAATGGCGAAGGGGAGACTTACCACAGCAGCCCAACCGATACCAACGATTACCATCAGACTATAGAGAGACCATTCAGACTGGCCAAAGAATATAATCATCAGGTAGCCAATGCTCATAATAGCAATGCATAGCATATGTGTTTTTACCCGTCCAATTTTTTCAGTGAGAGGCTCTAGAACAAGTGATGGTAACAGAAACCCTACTGTATTGAGCACGGCAAATGCGATACCCGTAATCAAACCAATCTCATTGTCTTGTGCTTCTGCCAATTGATCTGTGGTATTAAATCCCATAATGTTCTCCTTGATGTAGGAAAAGGTATAGATGAACATGGTCTGAACCCCAACCCAGGTAAAAGCATGGGCAATGCAAATCTTGAGAAACTCAGGCAGATTGGTTTTTTGGTTGGATTGATCTGTCTCAATGATTTCCCCTTCGGGCTGAAGATTTCTTGGTTCTGTAATGAAAAGGGTGGGAATAACGGAAAACAGAAATACGAGAATGGCTCCAAAATAAATAAGAACATAGTTACTGATGACAGCACCAATCAAGTAGGCTAATACTCCAAAAAAGCCCGAGATGGTTTGCATCCAGGTATAACCTTTGGTTCTGACAGTCCCTTTAGGAGTTACATCTGCAATGACAGAGCGCGTGGGGTTGAAACTGATATTAATGGCCAGGTCAAGGGAAAGTGCTACGGCAATGGCAACTCCAATCACTTCTTCGAATCCAAGAGCCTCACTAATTACACCAATGTTGGGTAGTGCAAGAAGCATAACTGAGGCAATAATACCTCCAATCAAAATGAATGGTCTTCTTCTGCCACCCCAGAACCATACATTATCACTGACAAGACCGATAATAACCTGCCCTAGAATACCAGCAGCAGGACCGGCCAGCCAGACGAAGCCAATCTCTTTCAAATTGAAACCAAATTTAGTATTGAGTATCCAGCTTAAGGCAGCAATTTGGACTGAAAGTGCAAAACCCATGGCAGTAGCGGGTAAGCTTAAAACCATGAAAAAGGGGCTGGTGAGATTCTTTTGAAAGTTAAGCATGGAGACGAGCAATTATTAACGAAGTAATATACTCGTTTCTTAGCTATTGAGGAATGCTAACGTTTGCATGCTAGAAGCTAGAAGCTAGAAGCTAGAAGCTAGTTAGGATAGGGAATTGTAAAAGTCTGAAGAGAGCTGGCCTGTGGCTAAGATCAGGTTACCTTACATTGAAGGCTACCTGACCAATCTCGTAATTGTCGGCCCAGATAATGATTTTATGATCACCTACTTCGAACTCTGATCCTTTATCATAAACAAAGCTGAGTGCTTGCTTCGAGTTGTCAAAAACAATCTCCTGCATAGAAGTGTAAAACTGCTCACGACCATCAATTTTAAATGAACCTGAGCCTTTGGCCACGTCAAATACAACATTACCGGCAGGATCGACCACCTGAATCATAATCTGATGTCCTGCTACTGGAGCTACATCATTTTCGGCCAGATTGAATGATACTTTGATTTTTTCTGCCTGTCTTTGCCTGAAGTCACCTTCTCGTTCACGTCCACGACTGTTGATGTTAAAAACCTGAATATTCTCAGCCCTTAGCTTGGCTGCCAGGTTGATTTGCTGTTTCAACTCTTCCTGTCTTTGCTGAGCCTCGTTAATGGTTTTATTCAGCGTGTTTTGCTCTTCTTTTAGCTCGTTATTTTCAACAAGTAGTTGACTGTTGATCTTTTTGAGTTCAGCGATCTCTTCGTCTTTTGCAACCAATAGCTCTTGGTAGCCAGTTACTTTCCTGTCTAATCTTTGAATTAAAGCCTTATTAGCAACCCGGGTTCTTTGGAGTTGGTCTCTCTGCGCAGTAATAGAGTCTTTGAGCACAACAAGTGAGTCAATGTCTCCTCCCAGTTTAGCTATCTCAGAAATTTTATCTGAAAGCTCCCCTGAAATGCTGTCTAATTGTGAGGTGAGTTTAGTTCTGGTGGCATCGTATTCTGCCTGAAGAGCCTCCCTGGCCTGATAGTCAGTGTATATTTTATATGCCGATCCTAATACCACAACGGCTATGGCAATGATTAATATAATTCTAATCTGATCTCTCTTCCCTTTACCTGATGGTGCTTCGCTCATCCTTTTTCTTAATTAAATCAACTATTTAACGACCTTGCGGTTAAATACTGGGCGAATTACTTAAACTTTTTTTAATTATTCAATTTGAAGACTCATGGATAAGCCTTTAGTGCTGGATGAAGCTTACTGGACAGGCAAGTATGAAAGGGGGGAGACAGGTTGGGATATTGGTTATGTGTCTACACCGATTCAGACATATATCGATCAACTAAAGGACAAAAATTCCAAAATCTTAATACCGGGTGCAGGAAATGGTTATGAAGCTGAGTATTGCTGGAATAGTGGTTTTAAGAATACCCATGTGGTTGATTTATCTGAGACACCCCTTAACCACCTCAAAAATAGGGTCCTGGATTTTCCGAAGGAGCAGTTATTGCATCAGGATTTCTTTGACCTGAAAGGTACCTATGACCTGATTATTGAACAGACTTTTTTCTGTGCACTTCAGCCAACATTAAGAAATGAGTACGCACTTAAGGCCAAAGAACTATTGAAGCCTGGTGGGAAATTGGTGGGATTGCTTTTTCAAATTCCACTGAATAACGATAGGCCTCCGTTTGGAGGAAGTATTGAGGAATATGAACGGCTGTTTTCGAGGTATTTCAATATTTATATAATGGAGACCTCCTATAACAGTATTCCTCCCCGACAGGGCAGTGAGTTGTTCATCAAAATGATTAATGAGTAATCAAAAATTGAAATGGAGAGTGTAATCTGCCTTTGTTAGTTTGGGATCGAAAAGTAACAGACCTGCCTCAAAAAGGTCGATAGAAACCTGGACTTTTGGATGTTTCTGAATTGCTGTCCAGGCCTGATTCATTTCTTTAGACCAGTGGATATCGTCCAGTACAATCAAACCGTGGTCTTGAGTTTTAGATAGAACCTGTTCGAAATACCTCACGGTAGGTTCAAACCGATGGTTAGCATCTATATAGGCCAGGTCTATTTGATCTACTCCGTTTAGGTAATTGGGAAGTGTCTCATCAATGTTGCCCTGGATGAGTCTGATATTTTTTCGGTCAAATTGTTGAAAATGGTTTTCAGCTTGCCGGGCTATTGTTGGGTCTCCTTCAAAGGTTGTCACTTTTACGTTTTCAGGTTCACTTAGGTAAAGTGTATTAAGTCCCAGGGAGGTTCCTAGTTCCAAAACAGATTGGTACTGAAAATGCAGAATGAACTGTCTGAGTAAGGCGGAGAAAGAGGCAGGGGTAGAGGCATTTTTTGCAATTTCTCCAAGCGTTCTGTAGTTAGTTTGATTCACTCTGGAACCGGCACCAAAATCTGTGACTTCAACCTGAGACGAATTCTTAACGAGCCTCCTTCTGAGTACTTCAACTTCATCCAATAAGGTTTTATGCCCATTCTTAATCACTTCTGTATAGAGCTGAAAGATAGAAGGGGAGTGCAACGAATGCTCGTCAGTCTTCAGCAGCCAGTACCTAATGAATGAAAGAACCTGAAACAAAACTTAGTTGAGAAGGAAAGGAACGACCATGTTGAATTCAGGAATCTTTACTTCGAATTCCCTGCCGTCAGCGATTTTTTCCATAAGGTAGGTGCCGTACATTTTACCGAAGCCTGATCTCAAATTGCAACCGGAAACATATTCATGTTTTTCTCCGGGCTCAAGAATGGGCTGTTGGCCAACTACACCTTCACCTTCTACTTCACGAACCGTATTGTTGGCATCGTGAATAAACCAGTGTCTGCGATGTAGCTTAATTGTAAAATCGCCATTATTCTCAATAGTGATACGATAGGTAAATACATAGTGCAACTGAGCCGGGCTGGAGTACTCCGGTTGATAATTGGTTTCTACACAAACCTTAATGCCTTTTGTAGTTGCAGTTACGATCATTACGAATAAAAACTCATGAAGTAAGATTGTTGTTTGTTACTCCCAGCCCTAAAGAGTAAAGCTTATTTTCAATTCCACCGTCTAGGGTTGGGCGTCATGAATTGAAAATCTTATTTGATTGAATATCTCTTTCAAATCTCTTACTATCGTGTTTTAAAGTTATTGATTAGTTTCAAAATTACTAATCAGTAAAATGAATTTTCGATGGCGGTAAAAATAGAAGAAAGTTGGAGACAAGTTCTCCATGAAGAGTTCGACAAAGAGTATTTCAATCAGCTTACTGACTTTGTTAAGAAAGAATATGCCAGCCATACTATCTTTCCTAAGGGCAAGGATATTTTCAGAGCATTCGATGCATGTCCTTTCGATGAGGTGAAAGTGGTTATTCTTGGTCAGGATCCATACCATGGTCCGGGGCAGGCTAACGGACTCTGTTTCTCTGTTCATGAAGGAGTTACTTTTCCTCCTTCACTGGTTAATATCTTCAAGGAAATCAAAAATGATTTGGGGAAAGACATCCCTCCTCATGGTTCATTGGACAGGTGGGCGAGGCAAGGTGTTTTGTTGTTGAATGCCACACTTACAGTACGTGCTCATCAGGCGGGATCTCACCAAAATAAGGGATGGGAAGTATTTACCGATGCAGTAGTACAGGCATTGGCCCAACAGAAAAAGGGCCTGGTCTATATGCTTTGGGGAAGTTATGCCCAGAAGAAGGCGGCCATCGTTAACCCTGCAGATAATCTCATACTTAAATCACCACATCCAAGTCCGCTTTCTGCTCATCGTGGATTCTTTGGCAATGGTCACTTTAGTAAGGCTAATCAGTATTTACAGGAAAAGGGGCTGGGAGAGATTGCCTGGTAATATTTTAGAATGACTTTTTGAATTTTATTTTGAGCAATACGGGATTTTCAGAATATCGTAGCTCTGAGGAGATTAGATTACCCGCTATAGAAATCTGTTCTTTGTTCAGCTTGCCTATGAATTCTTCCAGATCATAGGCCTGAAGAGAGCTGACCAGTACTTCATCCTGCCATTCAAGAAAGACAATATCAAAGTCCTCTTCCTTGTTATTCTTTCTTAGATCAAGGCGATGAAATTCTCCGGTTGTACGGTCAATCATACCTTTGTCATTTTCCAGCACTTTAAAATGATAGGTAAGCATCACAAATCGTTGGCTTATTTTGGAGATCACTTCCCATACCTTCTCATCATTGTACATAATCATGTCCCCCGCGGCTCTCACATCAGAAAGGAGTTTTGGGTCATTCCATGCCCAGTCATCTCCAAAATCAAACTTCATGAAAGGCTTCGCCTGATAGTTGTCGATTATGTAAATGGAGTCGCTGATGAGTTTCTTCCAGATAAGTTGCTCATTGAGGTAACTAAACCGATTACTCAGGTTGATGGGGAGGGGATGAGATTTAATTACAGGAGATGCAAATGATAGTAGTTTCAGGTCACCATCCAGAAACATTAACTCGTTACCCGATTTCTGGGTGGGAGAGGGATCCAAAAGCTGAGCAGCATAGCCGTTTAAATAGGGTGTAATACTACCAGCGCGAAGGTCTCTAGGGTAAGTGGCTTTTATGCTGCCAGTATATTTGCCATCTAAATCGAACTCCAGTAAGGAGAATGACTCACTACTGAAAAGGTTGATTTTTTCAGTAGTTGCCCATACTGATCCGAGGTTTTGATATTCTCCCGGCCCTTGACCAATACGATCTATTTTCCTCAGAAATTTTCCCTCCTTATTGAAGAGTACAACTATGTCGGATTTCTTTTCAATGATACCGAAACCATTAGGGGTTTTGAAATAGGCTTCAACTCTGGGTAGTAAAGAATACTCTGTTTCTTCCAGTGGAATGATTTCAATATGATCGATTAGCTCAAAGAAATCTTTTCTGTCACCGTGGATATCTATTTCATAATGCTCAAACCCGGTTTGAGATAAGATCGACTGAGGAAAAACTATAATTCCAATACAGACCAGGAAGAGCAGAAGGCTTGTGTGTTTCATCGGCTTGAAATTAAGACAAATAGATGAGCTTCAAAAGAAGAGCTTGCCAGTTGGGTCCTTACAGTTGACTCTCCAGAAACTCGTCCATGGTTTTTACTCCGGTTTGATCTTTTAACCATTCTGCCACAGCAATAGCTCCTTTAGCAAAACCCTCTCGTGAGTAGTATGCTTAGTTTCAATTGTGAGCCCTGTCTAATTGTCTGTTTTAAAATCTAAAATTAGCAAAGCTGGATTTTCAGTATTAATAAGTTGGCCAATCGTTTTATTTCCCCTGATCGTAATTCTATTGCTGTCAATTCTCTTCAAAAACTTTTCAAGACTGTATGATTGTAAAGAAGCGACTAGCTTACCTTCATGTACTGCCAGTGGCTCAAAACCAATTTCCTTGATGTTATCTCGAACATTTAAAAAACTTTGTGTCTGGCGTGAAATTATACCAAAGTGATATGTTTTCGAATTGATCAAATATTTCAAAAAGATGAAATCTTGACTGAAAAGAGGTCTGAAATCATTAACAAACTGACCACGACTAACTGTTGAAAAAGCGGCACCAAGGTGCTCTGTGTGTTTAGGGTGAATCCAGGCCCAGTCTTTACCAAAGTCAAATTTTAGGTAAGGAAGAACACCATTTTCATTGATTGCAAAAACACTATCATTCAGGATTTCTTTATAGAGCAGTTTGTTTTTATCGATAAGGAGTCTTGGTACGTTTGCTATTGGAAAAGGTGGTAAGGTGTTGTCTTTATGCCCATAGTTGATCGTGTTTAACTGGTTGTCTAGATAAACAACTGCATACCCGGCCGGAGAAGGAACCATGCCTCCTTTTTCGATGGACAAATTCTCTATGGTCGTTACGATATAACCATCTTCAAAACTATACATTTCACCCAACCTGATGTTTTTATCTATTTTGAGGTCAATGGATTCCAAAAAATGCCCCATCAAATCATATCGAAATAATTTCCGATCATCACTACTTAAAAACTCTAGAATGTTGTCTTTAATCCAGGCGCTACTAAAGCCAGAGAAGCCTTTGTCTCCTTGTTCATTGTTTTTAATGTGGAAGGAATAGTTGCCTGATTTATCAAAAAAGTAGAATTTCTTGTCACCCTTACTACCAAGAATAAACCCCTTTTCTATGGGTAAGTAAAATTCAAAAAAAGACAATAAGGTCTGATCGGTTTCTTCCAGTGGAATGATCTCAATATGATCTATTAGCTCAAAGAAATTTTTTCTATCACCGTGGATATCTATCTCATAATGCTCAAACCCGGTTTGAGATAAGACCGACTGAGGAAAAACAATAATTCCAATCCAGATCAGGAAGAGGAGGAGGCTTGTGCGTTTCATCGACTTGAAATTAAGACAAATAGATGAGCCTCAAAAGAAGAGCTTACTAGTTGAGCCTTTACAGTTGACTCTCCAGAAATTCGTCCATGGTTTTTACTCCGGTTTGATCTTTTAACCATTCTGCCACAGCAATAGCTCCTTTGGCAAAACCCTCTCGTGAGTGTGCAGTATGCTTAATTTCAATGGTATCGACAGGAGAGGAGTAGCTGATTTCATGAGTGCCGGGAGCGGGGTCTATGCGCTCGGAGATAATCTCTAACTCTTCAGATCGGTCAGTGGACTGGTTGACCCACTTGGTCTTGTTCTTCAAATGCCTGAGAATGCCTTCAGCCAGGGTGATAGAAGTACCACTAGGTGCATCTTTCTTAGAGGTGTGGTGAATCTCCTTTGTGCTTACTTCATAGCTTTGGCTTGCCATGATTTGAGCCAGGTATTCGTTCAGTTTGAAGAAGATATTTACCCCAATGCTGTAATTCGAGGCATATAGGTAGGTTCCTCCTTTATCTTTGCAATAGGAATCAATATCCGCCTTCTGATCTAACCAACCTGTAGTGCCGACTGCCACGGGAATCTGGTTTTCCAGACACCACTTAATATTCTCTACTGCCGCTTCGGGTTGACTAAACTCGATGGCTACATCTACCTGTGATGCATCCAAACTATCAAGTTCATGTCGGTTGTCAATATTGATTTTGCCAACTATCTCATGTCCTTTTTCAGTAGCCAGTTGATCAATTAACTGGCCCATTTTGCCATATCCGAGGAGTAGTATTTTCATCGACCTATTGGTATAGTAAGTTTCAAGCCCATATAGGGCGTTCCGTTAGCAATGACACCGAATTTAGGCTTAAAGTTCATTGCCAGATTTTCGTCTACATTAAACCCTTTCAAATGTGCGTCAACTGTAGCGTCAATAATCTGTAAACCGTAAAGCCCTATCATCGTCAACACTACCAGGTCACGGTTTTTCCTGGAGGCATCGGCATTCCGGCTATAAATACGAATTAGATTCTGGTTAGGCTCATCCGCTATTTGCTCTTCATCCAGCAAGGTTTTATAGCGATGAAACAAACGATCATTTTCATAAATGAAGTAAACTGACACACCAAAGCCACCATAGAGAAGGGGTACTTTCCACCAACTGCGATTGGTAATTTGCCCCCAGCCGGGAATAATGGCTGATCTCAATGCTGCTTTCCTGGGGTCGTAAACCCGGTTATCAGTCTTTTTGATTTGGATGTCATCGGCTACCAAAACACCTGCTTTGGTATTAAGTGTATCTTGCTGGGCGAGTAATGTATTGAATCCCAGGAAGCAAAGTAAAAGGATAAGCGTTGAACGCATTAAAGGTCTATGATTTCCAAAATTCGGTTCAGGTCTTCGGTAGAAACAAATGGTATTTTTATTTCACCTCTGAACTTGTTGTCTGCTTTAAGACTCACCCTGGTACCGAAATGAGAGGAAAGTTTAGTCTGAACCTGCTGAACTTCATAGTTCTTATGGGTTGAGCTTCCTTTCTTTTCCGGCTTAGGATCGTCAGCATTCTTCGACATCAAATCGCGTACCAGCTGCTCAACTTTTCTGACAGAAAGTCCTTCTTCAACGATTTTTTTGAAGATATACAGCTGCTTGCTCACATCTTCTATATTGATAAGCGCACGGGCATGACCCATCGATATCTTTTGATCGCGAATACCAGCCTGAATATCTGGTGGTAGTCTTAAGAGTCTCAGGTAGTTATTGACAGTAGTCCTGTTTTTACCAACTCTGTCGCCTAATTCTTCCTGCTTCAGGTCACACTCTTCCAGCAGTCGCTGATAACTGAGTGCTATTTCAATGGCATTGAGATTTTCACGCTGAATATTCTCAATCAAAGCCATTTCCAGCATTTGCTGGTCATCTGCTGTACGAATGTAAGCAGGAATAGCTTCCAGTCCTGCAATTTTGGATGCCTGGAAACGTCTCTCTCCTGAGATCAGCTGATACTCCTTATCACTGAGTTTTCTAACGGTAATCGGTTGAATAATACCCTGTACCTTAATACTCTCAGCAAGCTCTTCCAAAGCCTCTCTGTCGAAGTGAGTTCTTGGTTGGTAAGGGTTTACCTGTATTTGATCCAGAGGGATCTCGTTCAGGTTTCCACCAGCCGATTTGATATCAGATGAAATATCGTTTGAAGAATCCTCCAAAAGCGCTCCCAGCCCTCTTCCTAATGCATTCTTCCTTTTTGGAGATTTAGCTGCCATTCAAAAAATCAGTTTTTATATCTGTCTGCGATTTCCTTGGCCAGACTCAAATAGGCCAGGGAACCTTTACTTTCAGCATCGTGAACAATTGCCGGAATACCGAAACTTGGTGATTCACTCAGCTTTACGTTTCTAGGTATGATGGTTTCGAAAACCATATTTTTAAAGTGAGTCTGAACTTCTTCTACCACCTGGTTAGACAATCTCAGTCTTACATCATACATAGTTAAGAGAATTCCTTCGATTTCCAGCTTAGAATTCAAACGCTTCTGTATAATGGTAATTGTATTGAGAAGTTTACCAAGTCCTTCTAATGCAAAGTATTCACACTGAACTGGTATGATAACGGAATTTGAGGCGGTTAGTGCGTTCACTGTGATAAGCCCCAGTGAAGGGGCACAGTCGATAAGAATGAAGTCATAGTCGTCCTGAACTTCTTTCAATACTTCGCGCATCTTTTCCTCTCTACTACTGATATTTACCATTTCCACTTCGGCACCTACCAGGTTGATGTGAGAGGGAACGAGGTGTAAATAGGAAACTTCGCTTTCGAGAATACAATCTTTAATATCGGCTTTACCCACCATGCATTCGTAGATGCTCTTTTCGATCTCTCTTGGGTTATGCCCGAGACCGGAAGTGGTATTGGCCTGCGGGTCGGCATCAATCACCAGCGTTTTGTACTCCAGCACTGCCATACTGGCCGCCAGATTCATCGCTGTAGTGGTTTTTCCGACTCCACCTTTTTGGTTTGCTATGGCTATAATCTTGCCCATGTAATATTTAGAGTGAAAGGGTTTCTAGAATTTTGGGTAAAGTGAAATTAATACCGTTGGCTTCCGCAATTTTATAAGCTTCATTATGATCAATGGCCACATAAGGGAAGGTGTCGAAATGTACGCCAATCAGCCGATGACATCTCACCATTTTACAGGCTCTCATAGCGTCATTCATTCCCATGGTGAAATTGTCACCTACCGGCATGATGGTGAAATCGAGTTCGAACTCTTCACCAACTAATTCCATGTCTTTGGTTAATGCAGTGTCTCCGGAAAAGTAGAAGCAACCTTCTTTATTTTGAATGACCACACCGGCTGGGTTGCCACCATAACTGCCATCAGGCATAGAACTGGAATGTACTGCATTCACCAGTTTGATGGTTCCAAAGTCGAATACCTTAGCTCCTCCATGGTTCATTGGGTGATTTCTTTCCAATCCCTTGCCGGCAAACCAACCCACTACTTCGTAAGTCGAAATCAATGTGGCATTAGACTGATTGTAGATTTCCTCCACATCAGCCACATGGTCACCATGCCCATGACTAAGAATGATATAATCAGGCTTGATCTGACTGATGTCTACCTCTTTAGCCAATTCGTTTGGCCTTATGAATGGATCGAAGAGCAATTGCTTGCCCATCGTTTCAATCATAAAAGAAGAATGTCCGTAAAATGTAAACTTCATGACGAGCCTGAATTTCTGCTTCTGCTAGAGGCTACAAATATATAAGAATAGGTGAAAGATTAATCCAGAGTTTATGCACACTCAGACAGGGGAAATCGTTGATAACTTTTTAAATAGTTGATTGCCTTGTACTTAATGTACGTTGAATAGCGTGTAGGGGGAGAGGATAAAAAAAGGCGTCACCAAAGTCTCTTGATTTGAGCAGAGTTGCTCTAATTCAAAAGAACCATTTGATGACGCCCTTGAAAGAAGAGGTTTATTTCTTCTTTTTAGACTGTCTTTGCTTTTGTGCCTCCTGACTGGCTTTCATAGCTTCTTCCAGTCTCTGTTGGAATTTAGACTTGCCTTTACCGGCATTCTTCTTCTTGTTCTGCTCTAATTGCTCTCTGATTTTATCATCATCAACAAATCTTCTGATCATGGTTTGCTGACCGAAGGTTACGAGGTTAGAAACAAAGTAGTAGAAACTCAAACCTGAAGAATAGCTATTCAATACGAACATGAAAATGATCGGCATGAAGTAACCTATATTCTTCATAGGTCCCTGAACAGAACTTACCTGGTTGTTAGACCATGTAATGGCCAGAGTCGATAAAGTCATGAGCAAGGTGAAACCACTTACGTGAGAACCATAGAATGGAATGGTAAACGGAAGGTTCACCAATACATCATAAGTAGAAAGGTCTGTAGCCCAAAGGAACGATTCTCCTCTCAGTTCAATGCTGTTCGGGAAGAAGAAGAACATGGCAAAGAGGAATGGCATTTGAAGCAACAGAGGAACACAACCGCTGATTGGGTTTACACCCATTTCTCGGTAGAGTTTCATTTGCTCCTGCTGCATGGCTTGCATATCGCCACCGGTCTTTTCCTTTAGTTTATCAAGCTCAGGCTTGAGGGCCTTCATTTTGGCCATCGAGAGATAAGATTTTCTCGATAGAGGGAAGAGTGCCAACTTGATAATCAGTACAATTACAATGATGATGATACCGTAATTACTGATGTGTCTTTCAAGGAAGGTGAACAGGTTAACAATAATGAGTTTGTTTACCCAACTCACCAGCTTATAACCCATGTAGACATTGTCTTCATAGCTGTCGGTAACTTTTTTCAGTACGTTGTAGCTATTCGGGCCATAGTAGTATTTGAAGTCAGCACCGGCATAAAGGTCACTCATAGGCACCTTTAATTCCATTCTGCCCAACTCAACATGACTGGTATCTGCCACAGGTTCAGAAGCGAAAATACCGCTACTAAAGCCCTTGTCTGCAATGATACCAGCATTGAAGAAGTGTTGAGAGAACGAAGCCCACTTGATGCCTTCTCCCACAGTTTCCTGTTGAGGTTCGCTTGAAATAGCGGTTAGATTATCTGAATCTTCAGCCAGTGTATAATAGCGAAGGGTTGCCTTGTTTCTTGCATCTTCCAGGTTGGTCTCGAAGCGCTTCATTTTATCCTCCCAAACGATGGTCATTTCGTTGGTCAGTACCTTATTCTCAAGGCCATTCAGTTTGATGTGGTAACCCAGATCATACTTATCACCATAAATGGTATAGCGCTGAACAACTGTAGAGCCATCTGCCAGTGTTGAAACAAAGTTCACAACAACAGAGTCTCCCGGAGCAACGGTAGTAGCTCTTTGGTTGGTGGTAAAGTATAGGTCGCTGAGGTTGATCACACCATTAGTGGTACCAACCTGTAAGTCCAACCGGTTGGTTGACTCATCAAAGAGAATTAATGGGTCTTTGGTATGAGTTTTATACTCCTTCAGCTCTACTGATTGGATTGCCCCACCCTTTGAACTGAAATTGTATCGTGCTTTTTCAGTTTCAATGCTAAACGTTTCTTCCTGACCTCTCATAGCAGAAGCAAAAGCTCCATACTGCGAGCTTAGAACAGAGTCCTGTTGTTGAGGATTCGAGACTTCAGAAGTCTGAGGCTCTATAGTTGGTTCTGGTAATACGCTGGAGGTAACAGCTGTTGAGTCATTGATAGGTAGCGGCTGTTCCTGAACGGAAGGCCTAAACACCAACGAGTAAACGATCAACAAGCCTGCAATTAAGACAAGGCCTATGGCCTGATTTCTGTCCATATGTTATTCAATTAATTTTTCTTCGATTTAACTACCGCATCAATGAAGCTTATAAAAAGTGGATGCGGGTTCATTACTGTACTTTTTAATTCAGGGTGAAACTGTACTCCCACAAAGTAAGGGTGTTTCACAATTTCCATGATTTCTACCAAACCGGAATCAGGATTGGTACCGGCTGCTTTCATGCCGGCCTCATCAAATTCTTTCAGGTATTTGTTGTTGAATTCGTAGCGGTGACGGTGTCTTTCCTTAATGTTGGCAGTTTGATAAGCATTGTAGCTTTTTGTGCCTTTTTTAAGTTTACAGTCATAGGCCCCCAGTCGCATGGTTCCGCCATAGTCCTGAATATTCTTTTGGTCTTCCATCAGGTCAATTACCGGATGTGGAGTTCCTTTGTCCATCTCAGAAGAAGCGGCTCCTTCCAGTCCTAAAACGTTTCTTGCAAATTCAACCACAGCACATTGCATACCCAAACAAATGCCAAAGAAAGGAATATCATTTTCCCTGACATAGCGAATGGCTTCAATTTTTCCTTCAATACCTCTTTCTCCGAATCCAGGAGCAACAAGAATACCGTCCATATCTCTCAGAGTTCTATGTACGGTTTTAGGTGAGATGGTTTCCGAAGAAATCCAGTGAACGTTTACTTTACACTCCTGATGGGCTCCTGCGTGGATGAACGCTTCAGCGATGGATTTATAAGCATCAGGTAGTTCAACATATTTACCTACCAGACCAATATTTACTTCATTGGTTGGATTTTTGACCCTGCTTAAGAACTTTCTCCAGTCATCTATTTCCGGCTGCTCTTTATGAGGGAGTCTCAACTTGGTCAGCACTCGCTCATCGAGCTTTTCTTTACGCATGAGCATTGGCACATCATAAATAGTCTCCGCGTCACGAGCCTCAATCACTGAGTTCAGCTGAACGTTGCAGAAGAGAGCGAGTTTTTTACGAATATCATTAGGTAGCGGCTTTTCAGTTCGGCATACCAATATGTCTGGTTGAATTCCTGCTTCGAGCAACTGCTTTACGGAGTGCTGAGTAGGCTTGGTTTTCAGTTCTTTGGCTGCACTGAGGTAGGGGATCAAGGTAAGGTGCACTACCAGGCAGTTAGATTCACCAACATCCCAACGGGCCTGGCGAACAGCTTCAATGAACGGAAGTGATTCAATATCACCTACACAACCACCAATCTCAGTAATGACAATATCATAATCTCCGGTCTCACCCAACTTAAAGAAGTTGCGCTTAATTTCATCGGTGATATGAGGAATTACCTGAACTGTTTTTCCGAGGTAGTCACCTCTTCTTTCTTTAGTAATTACATCATAGTAGATTCTGCCAGTAGTCACATTATTGTCTTGTGATGTTCTGATGTTCAGGAATCTCTCATAATGTCCCAGGTCAAGGTCGGTTTCAGCGCCATCGTCAGTAACGAAGCATTCGCCATGTTCATAAGGGTTCAGAGTTCCCGGATCTACATTAATGTACGGGTCAAATTTTTGGATGGTAACACGATACCCTCTGGCTTGCAATAAGTTGCCCAGAGATGCTGCAATGATACCTTTTCCTAGAGAAGATGTTACCCCACCGGTAACGAATATGTATTTAGCTGATGCCATAAGTTTGGAAAAACAGAAATTAACTTATGGGATACAAAGGTAAGACTTTTCATTTGAAACAGACCCGACAAACATATTCTTTCTGATTACAGCCTCAATTACTTTTTGATAAGGCATGAATAAAGCCCTAACTTTGCAGCCTTTTGGCAGAATACCCCATGAACCTTTCCAAACATTTAAAAGATCCCGTATTCAAAAAGGTTGGAGCTGTAGCCGATCAACTTGGTCTGGAGACCTATGTTGTAGGAGGCTATGTCAGAGACGTCTTACTCGAAAGAGAAAGTAAAGATATTGACTTTGTCTGCGTGGGTAGTGGAGTAGAATTGGCCACTGCTGTGCACAAGGCCTTAGGAGGGAAATGTCCGTTTAACGTTTTTAAGAATTTTGGTACTGCCAATATCAGGTTCAATGAGCTCGAACTTGAATTTGTAGGAGCCCGAAAGGAGTCATACCAAAGGAATTCAAGAAAACCAATAGTTGAAGACGGTTCGCTGCAGGACGATCAGAATCGCAGGGACTTTACCATCAATGCTTTTGCCATTTGCCTGAATCAGGAGAGATTTGGTGAGTTGGTTGATCCATTCAATGGGTTGGAGGACCTCAAAGCGAAGCTTATTAAGACACCATTAGCTCCTGAAACTACTTTTTCGGATGATCCGCTGAGGATGATGAGAGCCATTCGTTTTGCCAGTCAATTGAAGTTCGATATTGATGGTGATACGTTCGAAGGTATTCAGCAAATGAAAGATCGTATCGCTATTGTATCTGCAGAGCGCATTATTGTGGAACTGAACAAGATCATTCTTTCAGAAGAACCCTCTTATGGTTTCAAGCTGCTGTTTTATTCAGGTTTGCTCCAGGAGATATTTCCCGAGATGGTCGCATTACATGGCGTTCAGACTATTGAGGATAAATCGCATAAGGATAACTTTTATCACACCTTACAGGTACTCGATAATATCAGTAAGCATACGGATGATTTATGGTTGCGTTGGGCTGCCATTCTACACGATATAGCCAAACCGGCTACCAAGCGATTCCATAAGAAAATTGGTTGGACTTTTCACGGGCATGAAGATAAAGGTGCGCGAATGGTTCCTCCCATTTTCAGACGAATGCGCCTGCCGATGGGAGAGCCCATGCGATATGTAAGAAAGCTGGTCAGGCTCCATCTTCGGCCAATCGCATTGGTAAAGGATGAGATTACTGACTCGGCCATCAGGAGACTGCTTTACGAAGCAGGTGATGATGTAGATGATTTGATGACCCTTTGCAGGGCAGATATTACCTCTAAGAACAACCAGAAAGTTCAGCGTTTCCTCAACAACTTTGACAAAGTAGAGGAAAAGATGAGGGAGGTAGAGGAAAAGGATAAAATTCGTAACTTCCAGCCCGTAATCACCGGAGAAATCATCATGGAAACCTTCGGCTTAAAACCCGGAAAAGAAGTGGGTGAATTGAAAGAGGCGTTGAAGGAGGCAGTTTTGGAAGGTGAAATTCAAAATGAATATGAAATTGCTTATCAATACTTACTTGAGTTAGGTAAGGATAAGGGATTAATTGTTGTAAACTCTAAGCATAACAACCAATAGAATGAGAAAAATTAAACTTTTGCTTTTGACGGCACTGCTTGTGTTTTCTGCACAGCTTACTTATGCACAGGACAGTACTTATTTGAGCAATGAATATGCAAAAGCAGTAGCGCTTTATAACAGAGCTCAGCGATACAATGATGCAGCTGTTAGTCGACAGGCATTGATGGAAATGGCATTATTGAATCCGGGAGATACTGCAGTTTTAAGGTCTTTGGCGGAAATATACTTCGGTAATGGCCAATATGTGTCTAGTGCGCTGGTATCTATGGATTTGATCAAAATTCACCCTAATAACCTGGTGGCCCTGGAAATTGCAGCCGTTAGCTATGAGAACCTTAGGTTGTACGACAAGGCCATTGAGCAATATGAGTCAATGTGGCTGACTACGGATAATACCACTATACTATATCAAGTGGCCTACCTTCAATACATGACGGATAAGTATGATGCCGCCATTTCTAACCTCGGCATATTGGATTCAAGAGTGAAGGCAGATGAGACCATTAACCTGGCCAAGCAAGACGGAAATGTTCAGGAGGTAAAGTTTGCCGCGGCTTTACAAAACCTTAGAGGTCTCATTGCCTCCGATCAGGGAGATAAGGCTAAGGCAAGAGAGCACTTTACCAAGGCGTTGGAAATAAGTCCTGATTTTGAAGCTGCTCAGAATAGTCTTCAAGGCTTGAATAACTAAGTTTTATAAGAAAAGAATTAATAAGAGAGGCTGTCTCAAAAGCTAGATTAACGTCAACCTGAACTTGTTTCAGGCTTCAATTGGGTTTTACTTTCAGAATTTTTTGATTCTGAAGTAAATTCAGAATGACGAATTCTAGTACTGTTGGGACAGCCTCTTTGTATTTATAGCAATTGAATTTTAATAATTATATTTCTGTATGCAACCTGTGGTTGTATACCCTGTCTTTAGCATGACCTTAAGAAATTGAATACCAGTTATCACAACATCCATCAGCCTATAATCGACAGGTGCCTGCAAGGGGACCGATCGGCTCATTATGAGTTGTATAAACTGTATTCGAAGGCTATGTACAATACGAGTCTTAGGATAACGGGTAATGAAATGGATGCGGAGGATGTGTTGCAGGAGTCTTTTGTCAGTGCTTTTAAGAATCTGACCAGCTTTAAAGGAACAGCGTCTTTCGGTAGTTGGTTAAAGCGTATTGTGATTAATAATGCCATCAACCTGGTGAAGAGGAGACGTTTAGACTTTGAATCAGTAGAGGGCAAGGAAGATGAAGGTGCTTTGATGGAAGAACATCGCGATAATGATGTCAGTTACGACATCGCGATGGTGAAAGAAGGTATCTCCAGACTGCCGGAAGGATACAGACTGGTGTTAACTCTCTACCTTATTGAGGGGTATGATCATAAAGAGATAGCTGAAATATTGGAGATTACGGAGTCTACATCCAAGTCGCAATTCAACAGGTCAAAAAAGAAATTGAGAGATATTTTAAAGGAGGAACTGAAATATGCAGGGTAAAGATCAGTTAGAGCAATTCATTGGTGAGAATCGTGAAGCATTCGATACAGCTGAGCCGGGCAAGAAAAGCTGGGAAGTTATTGAACAACAACTTCATTTTAATGATGCGCCAAAAGTAAATAGAGTAGGTTGGTATTGGAAGGCTGCGGTATTCCTTCTTTTGGGTGCTGTTGGGTTTCTTATGGTCGACCGATACCAGATTCAGCAAACTCCGGAACTGGAAGCTACCAACGTTGAGAAATTCAAAGAGCTTGAGACTTTCTACACTTCTTTGATCGCTAATAAACAGGAAAGACTTGAATCAGAAATGAGTCCAAAGGAAGCTACTATGTATCTGGAAGTGGAAATGAAGGAGCTGGATGAAATTTACTCAGACCTGAAAGCCCTCTTTCTGGAGAGTCAGCCCTCTGAGCAGGTAATGGAAAGATTAGTGCACCTGCTAAGACAGAAGCTCAAGGTAATGGACAGTAGATTAGAGAAGATTGAACGAGAGAAACTCCCTGAAGAAATGAAGGAAGTTGTAGATCTATCGATGTAATCAGGCTTGTTCGAGAACAGCTGAATCCATCACCCTTCCGTTTTCACACCTTAACGTTCTTTTAGGGTAATTCTCTATGAGTTTGAAATCATGGGTAGCCATCAATACAGCGGTTCCGCTTTTGTTGATCTCCAAAAAAGTCTTGAATATACCATCAGAAACTTCCGGATCGAGGTTTCCTGTAGGCTCATCGGCTATTAATAGGCTTGGTTCATTGATCAGGGCTCTGGCAATTACAACTCTTTGTTGTTCACCTCCTGAAAGCTGATGCGGCATTTTGTTAGATACAGCACCTAGTCCAACTCTCATCAATACTTCAGCCAGACGGCTCTTCATTTTGGCTTTATCCTTCCAGCCAGTTGCTCTCATCACAAAGTAAATATTCTCAGCAACGTTACGGTCGGGTAGGAGCTGGAAATCCTGGAAAATGATGCCCAGTTTTCTCCTAAGTTGGTGGACATGTGATCGTTTGATACTTTCGATATCAAAACCTGCTATTCTGATATTTCCCATATAGAGAGGGAGGTCACAATAGAGGGTTTTTAACAAAGAACTTTTTCCACTTCCGGTTCGGCCTACTAAGTAGACAAATTCACCTTTGTCAATTTTGAGGTTGATATTATTGAGTATGGTAGTGTCTTCCTGAAAAATGCTGGCATCTACAATACGTACGATAGGTTCACCGGAAAAAGTCATCTAGATTTCTAGTTTTTGAAGTTTACCAAAAGGTAGTTCACTGATCAACTGTTTTAACGCTGTTTCTTTACCGTCCAGTCCATATTTATCCAGATTTTTTAATGGACGATCAGCTCTAAAGTAGGCAATAAGTACAAAGTTCTCATCGCGCAACTGTATGTAATCTGGAATTTTGGCCTTGCCTTTTACCTTGATAATATACATTTCTGATGTTAGCTCCGGGATATTTGAATAACCCGGAGCTTTACTTAATGTTTTATCCATTGGCTTTCTTATGGTCTTCCAGAAACTGAGCAAGTCCTTTGTCAGTCAGTGGGTGGTTCAATAGGCCGGTAATTACTTTAAGTGGACATGTAGCCACATCGGCTCCAATTTCGGCACATTGTATCAAGTGCATGGTATGTCTGATAGAAGCCGCTAATACTTCAGTGATATATCCATAGTTGTCATAGATATCGACAATCTGCTGAATTAACTGTAATCCATCATAGCTGATGTCATCTAATCGGCCAATGAATGGAGAAACGTAAGAAGCCCCGGCCTTGGCAGCCAGAAGCGCCTGACCTGCAGAAAATACCAGTGTACAGTTGGTTCTGATACCCTCAGAAGTGAAGTATTTAATGGCCTTAACACCATCTTTAATCATTGGCACCTTCACAACGATCTTATCGTCAATCTTGGCTAGTTCTTTACCCTCTTTAATGATGCCATCAAAATCAGTTGCAATAACTTCGGCACTCACATTGTCATCGACAATATTACAAATGGCTTTGTAGTGAGCCATTACTTTGTCATGACCGGCAATACCTTCTTTCGCCATTAGAGAAGGGTTGGTAGTAACACCATCCAAGACACCCAGGTCATATGCTTCCTGAATCTCACTCAAATTTGCGGTATCAATAAAGAACTTCATTTTCTGTTTTTTAGGTTAAATGATTGATTAACAAAGCTAGTGTTTTTTGGTAAGTCAGAAACATGAAAATGAGAATCTAATCCTTTCAAAGACATTAGTTTATAGATGTGATAATAGAGAGAAGGGGGAAGCCTTTGTATGGAGTTAATGAAACTGTCCTATTGAGTTGACAAGACAGAACCTATCTGTCATTTTCGACAGAATGGTAAGGAAATAGTGGTGTCGGATTTTGCCTTGAATGTCTGAATCAGGGTCAGACCTGCCTGGGGCTGGTGTGTTGCTCTCAAGGAGCTAGTAGTCGGCTGTCCTCAACAGGACATTGTAAGTTGGTGGTGGTGAAGCTTTGGTTATACTGATTTAATCATTAACCCACCATCAGGCCAATAAGCGTCTGATAACTCATGAACAGTGCTAATGTGCCTAATACTACGATGAACGTTCTGTTTGACTTTCTTGTGTTTTTGACTTTTTTCATATTACTGTTGTTTTATGCCAACAGTAAGGCAAGAATGAGACCATGCCCCAGAATGCGCATATAAGCGGTTTTTATAAAAAAAAGAGTCCATATTGGGAATGTACTCCAATATGGACTCCCATTTTGGGAATGGACAGTCGTTTAACGCCATTTCTCCATGACAGTCACCCAGAAGCCGTCTCCATAAGTAACTGCCTGAAGTTTTAGTCCTTCATTATCGTTTTTCAAGAGTTTGTCCATTGGGAACTCAGTAGTCTTGTTCCAACGCTGTTGATAATTGCTAGCCGTTCGGTTGGCATATTTCGTCATGACCAGAAACCATTGACCATCGAGGTACTTGAGTGTAGTAATGAACCAGCTCTTATCCCAGTATTCTTTGATCTTATCTTTGGGGAACTCTTCATAGCGTCCATACATCTGATCAGTGAACTGCTCGTAGTTGGTGGTCTTATTAAAGATGATCGCCCATTTACCCTCACCATAGGCAGCTTCAGTAATGTAATAGTCTTCATCCCAGGCTTCTGTGATCTTCTCTTTAGGGAAGTCTCCATCAGTTACCCAACGTTGTTTAATGAATTTATCATCGAATGAAGTCATGAGCAGACTCCACTCGTCATTATAATAGTCGAGACTGGTGATAATGGAGTTGTTTTTATCCCACAACTCGGCAATCTCATCTTTAGGGAAATAATCTCTTCTTCTGTAGGCCTGCCAGCCACCAAAGCCTTTTCTCATGAATACATACCAATGGTTGTAGTCATACACAGCAGCTTTGTAGTTGTAACCTGCATTCCAGGAATCTCCCAGCATTGGGAAACCTTCTGATTGAATGATATCATGATAGTCTAATGAAGTGGCATCTGATACCTCAACATCCAGATCAGCTACATCGATCTTGGTGGTGGTTTCAGGGGTAGTAGTGGTAGGAGTGTTGGTAATACCAGCTGCATCATTCCATCCTTCTCTGATGGCATTAAGTCTTTTGTGTTTTGCCGGGTGGCTTGAGTAAACATCGTCAGTAGGATGACCCAGTGCATTCATAGCTGCCTGAGCATCACTGATGCTCGCTCCGAGTTTTTGTAGCACAAAACCGCTGAATCGGTCGGCTTCAAGCTCCATTTTGCGAGACTCTTCATTGCCCGTTCTTCTCAGGGTATGTCCTTGCAGGTGATGACCTATTTCATGGGCCAGAATACTGATTGAAGTCCAGTCATTACTGGCTGTATTCGAAATTTTCTGCATGAAGTCCTTATCGTAGACAATGTACCTGAACCCGTCATTCAGGGTAACGGCCGCACAGTTGTTGATATTTGGACAAGGCACCATAATGAAGTTGGGGGCAAGGCCCAATACTCTTAATATCTTTTTGGAAGCTTCGCTGGCATCATTGCCGCTGGCGAAAGAACGCTGCATCTCCATACACAGCAAGTCGGGTGTTGCACCTTCTCCATATGTGCAAACAAAATTGGTTTCCAGATTTTGTGCATGAACTGTACCGGAGAACAGCAGGAGAGTAGCCAGGAGTAACTTTTTCATATACATCACATTTTGGTTTAGATATGTGTGTCCGCTTAGCTGTAGAGTCTCAGGTATGAATTTAAGGAAATTGATTTATTCAACCACCATGCTTTCACATTCTTTCAGGTAGTCGTTATCAATTTTCAGACCTAAGCCGGGTTCTTCAGGAATGGTAATGGTCCAGTCTGGTTGATATTCCATTCCACCAATGATAGGATCGAATTCATGAAATAATGGACTGTCGAAGTCGAAGAATTTGACCTGGGCGGAGGTATAAGCGAGATGGCAGTTGGCTGTAAAAAGCAAGCGACTCTCTACGAAACCACCGATCTGAGTAAGAATACCGTGTTTCTCTGCAATCTCCAATATCTTTCCGGCCTTATGCAGACCGCTCGATTTACCCAGCTTAATGTTGAAGTAATCACAGTAACGACCTTTTACCAGTTTCTGAGCATCGATATGATCCATTAAGGATTCATCGGCCATGATCTTAATAGGACTATTGTTGATGACCTTTTTTAACTGAAAGTACTTTCTTTTGTTGATCGGTTCTTCACAGTACTGAATGTTCAAGCCTGCCACTTCGTTCAGCACTTTGATGGCCTCATTCTTTTTCCAGCCCTGATTGGCGTCAATTCTTAAGTCAATGTGCGGGCCAACGGCCTCCCGTATAGACTGAAGCCTCTTAATGTCAGTTTTCCAGTTATCACCGACTTTTATCTTCAGAGTCTTAAAACCCTGTTCTACCCGATCTTTTGCATCCTGTACCATGGCATCTACCTCATCGAGGCTGATGGTAAAATCAGTTCGTATAGTCTTGTCTTTTTGGCCACCCAGGTGGCTGTAGAGCGGCAGGCTGGCTTTCTGAGCAGAAAGGTCCTGGCAGGCGATTTCAATGGCAGACTTTATCCCCGTATGGGCATAGATCATTTTGTCCATGATGGTAACTACCCGATTGATATCAGATGGGTCTTCACCAATTAGTTGCTCAGCCAGCATTTTACCGACAATGAAACAGGTTTCCGGGGTTTCACCGACAATAGGAGGGAAAGGACTACACTCACCCCAACCTGTAAGTCCTTTGACAGTGGTTATTTTTACAAAAATGCTGGTGGTATAGTCTCGTCTTCCTAAAGAAGTAATGAAAGTCTTTTTGAGTTTAATCCTGGCTTTAAAGAACTCAATCTTACGGATCTTCATAGTGGCTTATTTCCTCGATTCATCAATAACCGCATAAATAATGGCAATGAGCATTAAGCCAATAGCCGCCCAGCCCAGTAAATTGGTTCCATCTTTAAATACGAGGTAATAAAGTCCGGCACCAGCTCCGCCTCCTATAATCGGTCCGACAATGGGAATCCAGGAGTATCCCCAGTTGGAACTTCCTTTACCTTTAATAGGAAGAATAAAGTGAGCCAATCGCGGACCGAAATCCCTCGCAGGGTTAATGGCGTAACCTGTTGAGCCTCCCTGGGCCATACCAATTAATGTGATGAGCCCACCAACAACCAATGGATTAAGTCCTTCTGTAAATTCATTGGCACCTATCATCATCAGGCCTATAATCAGTATCATGGTGCCCATCATCTCACTGACGAGATTGGCACTTTTCTGATCAATTGCGCCTGCTGTGCTAAATACGCCCAGTTTGGCAGCCTGATCTTCGGTCTTTCTCCAATGTGGAAGGTACTGAAGCCAGGTCAGTGTGGCACCAAAGACACCACCTAACACTTGTGCTATGATATAGCCCGGTACCAGGTGCCATTCCAGCTCTCCGGCAAGTGCCAGTGAGGTGGTCACGGCAGGATTGATATGGGCTCCGCTGATATTGCCTACGGCATAAATTCCGAAGGTAACCGACAAGCCCCAGCCAATGGTGGTGATGACCCAGCCTGAGCTTTTGGCATAAGAAAAATTCAGGGTGGTAGCAGCATTAATACTGTTGCCGAAGTAGAGTAGAATTGCGGTGCCGATGAACTCGGCCAGGTATACTGACATAGTTGGAAAAGTTTATCGTGATATTACGATAAACAGGGGAATAAAAAAAGGCATCAGGATGTCGCACCGCTACAACCGCCTACCCTTGCTCTGTTCCCAGCCTGGGGGAGTTCAGCAGGAGCTGGTCGCATCCCTCTGCCATTGGGTGGCAAAGGTATTAAGAAATTATTAATGGCGAAATGTCCGGTGAAAAAATGATCGAAATACCTAGATTTAGGTATTTTCAAATCAACAAGGAAGAACTTGATTTGTATATAACCACCCACGATACTCAACCAAAGAACTCAGACAATACTTTTGGATTGGCTTCCTCTTCTTTTTTTCTTTAACTAAAGCAATATTTCAATGTTAAAACAACTCAACAGATCAGAAGAGGTGCTATTCAGACACCTCAACTCAACATTTTTAAATAGATTGCCAGATCCTGACGATCCAGATCCGGATGATCCGGATGGTTCTAACAGTACTGGTTCTGGATCTGGTGGATCAGGGTCCGGAGCAGGAACTGGTGGTGAAGGTGGTGGAGGTACTTGATTCTATGCCTCATATTATTGATCATAATTAAATTAATGAATTCGACTAAGCTAGTTTGTGTCTTATTAGTTTGTGTGATAGGTTTTCTCCCAAAACAGGATGAATCTTTTCATAAACTTGTTGAACTCAGTAGCCAATATAGAGCTGAATCAAAATATGATTCAGCTCTATATGTAATGTTGAAACTCAAGAAGTTAGCTTCTAATGAAGATAACTTTGAATATTTATCTAGAGCTTCCATTGAAATTTCCACTACTTATCTTTCAACACAGAGAAATGGGTTTGCATTAGATGAAGCTTTGGAGGCAATCAAATATGCCAGGTTAGCTGAAAACCTTTCTTTGGAAATGGTGGCTACCTATAATATTGGAATAATAAAGGAGCGCAATAACCAAATTGATTCGGCATTATATTATTATCGATCAGTAGAGTCATATCAAAGAGAACGAGGTGACACTTTTGCTTTGGGTACTACTTTATCTGGAATGTCATCAGCTTATGCTAACCTAAACGATTATGAGTCTGCAATTGAATTAAGCAAAGAATCAGCTAACCTGTATCGTCTCGCTGGAAATATGAATTACCTGGCCAGAAGACTTTTTATGGTTGGTGACTATTATTTGTTTCTGGAGTCATTGGATAGTTTGGACCATTACAATTCATTGCTCGATAGTGCTGAGCACTATTTTCAACAATCTAGGGTGTTGAGTGATTCACTTGATTATTCTGACCCTGGTTTTAGAGCTCTTCGTGGATTAGCAGTTACTTACCAGAGAAAAGGACAATATGAAAGGGCATTGAACTATATGTATTTGTCAAACAATATCACTCAAAGACTTTACTCTGATGATATTGAAAATAAGCTACTTGACTTAAGAGAGAAATACAATACCACCAACCTCGAGCTAGAAGCACAGCAACAAAGAGTGCGAGCACTGGAACAGGAGCGAGGTAAGAACATTACCATGTTTGTTGCCGGGGGATTATTGATCATTTTCTCCATCTGGCTCTATATCATTGACCAAAGACGCAAAAACATTAAGGCCATTGCGGCTAAAAACGAAGAACTTAACAGGCAGCGCATTGATGAACTGCTCCAACAGCAGGAGATTGCTTCCCTTCAGGGAGTGCTTGAAGGTCAGGAGCAGGAACGAAAACGTGTTGCCATCGACCTGCACGATAGACTCGGTGGAATCCTGTCTATGGTCAAATTGCATTTTAGTGCAGTAGAGGAGAAACTGCCTGAAGACAATCCCGGCAAAAAGAAATTCCTTACGGCCAGTGAACTGCTTGACCTTGCGGCCGGAGAGGTAAGGAATATCTCACATAACCTCCTCTCGGGAGTGTTGGCCAAATTCGGCCTTATGCCAGCTTTGAAAGATTTGACAGATCGTATCAATGAATCCGGTGAGATCAAACTCAACCTTATCGCACACAATGTCGAAGGGGCACTCAATAGTGAGCAGGAACTTCAATCTTATCGTATTGTACAGGAGCTGATCAGTAATATCTTAAAGCATGCTGATGCTAAAGAGGCCAATATTCAGCTGATCAGAAATGATGAAGAGAAGAAAGTCAACCTGATCGTGGAAGATGACGGTAAAGGTTTTGACCCGAAGGCTCCTTCTTTATCAGGAGGGATTGGTTTAAGCAATCTGAAAGCACGAGTTAATAAACTTAATGGTAGCTTTCATATAGACTCCGGTAAAGGTGCCGGTACTTCAGTTTCAATTGATATACCCATAGAAGATGATTAGGATATTTGTAGTGGATGATCACCAGGTGGTGATTGATGGGATTTCTTCCATTTTTTCGGAAGTGGAGGAAGTGAAGATTGTAGGATACGCCCTCAATGGGGTGGAGGCACTGCGTAAGCTGGAAACAGAGTCGCCAGATGTACTGCTGCTGGATATCAATATGCCTGAAATGGATGGGATAGAACTAGTCCGTGCTTTGAAACAAAGAGGACAGGAAATCAAGACCTTAATTCTGACTATGCATAACAACCCTCAGTTTACTAAGCAGTTAATTGCGGAAGGGGTACAAGGCTGCGTATTGAAGAATGCCGGAAAGAAGGATTTGATGCATGCTATTACAGAGATTTATGATGGAGGTACTTATTATACCGATGCGGTGACCAAGACCTTGATGGAGAGTCTGGAAAAAACTCAGGAAGCCATCAATGAAGTGCAGCTTACTAAAAGGGAAGTGGAAATAGTGAAACTGATTGCACTGGAACACACCACCAATGAGATTGCCGATAAGCTGTCTATCAGTTCTTATACAGTGGATACTCACAGAAAGAATATCATTAATAAGCTTGGGGTTAAAAACCTGGCTGGTTTGGTGAGATTCGCCTTTGAGAAGAATTTGCTTTAGCTAACGGGTGTCTCTGACTTTTTAGTGCTGAGACGGAGCCGAAGTATCTACAAATTGAGGGAATAAATCAAGGTTGATAAATTAGGCTGATCCCTCGTTACCTCGGGATAAAAAGAAAAGTCAATATTAGCTTTCATAGAATTCCTCATCCCTCAGTATGAAAAAGCAGAATATTACAAGTCGTTGCTTCGGAATATTTAGAACCAACATCAAGTGTGCCTGATCTTTTTATGCTGAGGCGCAGCCGAAGTATCTGCCTAATTATCTGATCAGTAAAGGTTAAGGTAAGGCCGATCCCTCGTTACCTCGGGATAAAAAGAAAAGTCAATATTAGCTTTCATAGAATTCCTCATCCCTCAGTATGAAAAAGCAGAATATTACAAGTCGTTGCTTCGGAATATTTAGAACCAACATCAAGTGTGCCTGATCTTTTTATGCTGAGGCGCAGCCGAAGTATCTGCCTAATTATCTGATCAGTAAAGGTTAAGGTAAGGCCGATCCCTCGTTACCTCGGGATAAAAAGAAATGTCAATATCAGCTTTCATAGAATTCCTCATCTCTCAGAGTGAAAAAGCAGAATATTACAAGTCGTTGCTTCGGAATATTTAGAACCAACATCAAGTGTGCCTGATCTTTTTATGCTGAGGCGCAGCCGAAGTATCTGCCTAGTTATCTGGTTAGTAAAGGTTAAGGTAAGGCCGACCCCTCGTACCTCGGGATGGAAAGAGACACTAAGTTTTGCTGTAACAGGATCATTTGTGGACAGAGTAGAAATAGAGGAGTAAGTATTTAGGTAAGTGATTTAGCTTTTTTGGAATACTAAAAACCAATATCAAGCATACCTGGTCTTTTTATGCTGAGGCGCAGCCGAAGTATCTGCCTAGTTATCTGGTCAGTAAAGGTTAAGGTAAGGCTGATCCCTCGTTACCTCTGGATGGAAAGAGACACTAAGTTTTGCTGTAACAGGATCATTTGTGGACAGAGTAGAAAGAGAGGAGTAAGTATTTAGGTAAGTGATTTAGCTTTTTTGGAATACTTAAAATCAACATCAAGTGTACCTGATCTTTTCATGCTGAGGCGTAGCCGAAGTATCTGCCCATAATTGAAAGATGGTAGAACATATGTACTATCTCAATTATAAAACTCCCCTCTATGAAAAGGATTAACGGGAGGCCATTCCATGATTTCATTATTCAGAAATTTTAGTTCAGGATTTGAGTGTTTGATCAATTCTTCCTTCTTAGACCTTCTCCAACCTTTTAATTGTTTCTCTCTATGAATTGCATTAAGTACATAAGGAGTTTCTTCATAGTAGATTAGATTGTAGCAATAGTATTTGCCTGCAAAGGTTTCTGGTTGACCTCGGTTAATCCAATGTTCAGTCATCCTTTGAAGCAGGTTATCCGTGCGTCCTATGTATAGAACTGACCTGTTCGGATTTGTTGTAATGTATATGTAAAATACTTTGTTCAATAATTTTAAAAAAATAATTTTTAATTTAATAAAAAGAGTAAAATGAATACTTGTTTTTAGGGTCATGATTTATAGATTTCCTATGCTAGGGTGCAAGAAAGAGTGACTAAACTCAATGAAAGTGAAGTAACTGTTTTGGAATACTTAAAATCAACATCAAGTGTACCTGATCTTTTTATACTGAGGCGCAGCCGAAGTATCTACCTAACTATAAGATCAGTCAAGATTGATAGATCAGGCCGATCCCTCGTTACCTCGGGATAAAAAGAAATGTCAACATTGGCTTTAATAGGATTTCTCATCCTTCAGGATGAAAAAGCAGAATATTATAAGTCTTTGCTTTGGAATATTTAGAACCAACATCAAGTGTATCTGATCTTTTTATGCTGAGGCGGAGCCGAAGTATCTACCTAACTATAAGATCAGTCAAGATTGATAGATCAGGCCGATCCCTCGTTACCTCGGGATAAAAAGAAATGTCAACATTGGCTTTAATAGAATTTCTCATCCTTCAGGATGAAAAAGCAGAATATTATAAGTCTTTGCTTTGGAATATTTAGAACCAACATCAAGTGTATCTGATCTCTTTATGCTGAGGCGCAGCCGAAGTATCTGCCTAACAATAAGATCAGTCAGGATTAATAGAATAGGCCGATCCCTCGTACCTCGGGATCAAAAATACTAATACCTGCTTTTATAAAATCCCTTTTGCCACCGGATAGACAAAGGAGGAGTTCTTCAATCTTCCTCCCGGGTAAAGAAATCCTGCTTCATATAAAGCTGGAATTCAAGCGGACTGCTTTCCTTGAATTCATCAACTTCCAGATCTTCGAAGATGTCCTCATCGAACTGCATTTCTGTCTTTTCGATTTTGCCATCTGGATGAATGATAAGCTCGGTACCTGAAAAGTCTATGGGATTTACTGATACCAATACCTGATAATCATCGAAAACCCTTTTGAAGTATTGATAAACAATGGCGTCTTTCTTTCCCATTAGTTAGCCCTCTTTAATTTTTTCAGCGCGAAGTTAACCACAATTCCGCTCAACAAACCAATCAAGGCTCCAACAATAATATCTCCCGGAAAATGGACCCCTAGGTACACTCTTGAATAAGCGACTACTGTTGCCCATATAAACAGCAGCCATATATGCTTGATGCTATCTCTTAGTAGCAACCAGCAGAACATGGCTATGGCAAATGAGTTACTGGAATGACTAGAAGCGAAACCATATTGTCCGCCACAACCTTTGAGCAAGTGCACATTTCCTTCTAAATCAGGGTCATAGCAAGGCCTGAGTCGCTCCACCCAGGGTTTGAGCACTCCCGAGGCTAACTGGTCGCTTATAAAGATGAGTGCTATGATGCCAATAATAATCTGCCATGCCGGATAACCCGACTTTCTGATCATGTAGAAGAGCAGGAGGGCATAGAGCGGAATCCAGACATACTTGTTACTAATCCAGGGCATTAAAGCATCAAAGAAGCTGTTATGTGCACCATTTAGTATTTGAAACAGTGCCTTATCCCATGTCTCCAGTGTCTTGATCATGCCAGCCAATCGATTCCTTTTTTCAGTGTAGCCAGCGTGTTGGCCTCAGGAGAATTGGGGATGGGTTGATGATTATACTCCCATCCGGCCATAGGAGGTAAGCTCATCAGAATAGATTCTGTTCTGCCATCAGTTTCCAGGCCAAATTTGGTTCCTCTGTCGAGTACCAGGTTGAATTCAACATAGCGACCTCTTCGCGACATCTGCCAGTCTTTCTCTCTTTTGCCATAGGGCTTAACTGAGTTTTTACTCATAAAGTGAGTATAGATTGGGGCGAAGCTCAACCCTACATCTTTAACAAAAGCAAAAATATCTTCTTTACTTTTGGAGTCATCTGCTGAAAGATGATCGAAGAAGATACCACCAATACCACGGGTCTCATTTCTGTGCTTAATGAAGAAGTAGTTATCAGCCCATTGTTTATACTCTCGATAGTAGTCAGGATCATGTTTGTCACAGACTGCTTTCAATCGCTGATGAAAATGTCGTGCATCATCTTTATCTATATAATGAGGAGTCAGGTCGATTCCGCCACCAAACCAATAGGTACCCGTAGACATTTCGAAGTATCTGATGTTCATATGGATAATTGGCACCCATGGATTCTCAGGATGTAAAACAATGGAAACGCCTGTAGCAAAGAAGTCGCCTTCAGTCAGTCCAAAAGAGTTGAGGATCTTTTCAGGAGTCTTCCCATAGACTTCAGAGAAGTTAACACCGCCCTTTTCAATGATATTGCCACTGCGGATCACACGGCTTCGGCCACCGCCTCCTCCTGGTCTTTCCCATTTATCCTCAATAAACTTCCCCAGTTCGTCAGTACGTTCCAGTTCTTTGCAGATATGATCCTGGATATTTCTGAAAACTGCTGCTATATCTTCTTTGGTGACTTGAGACATGCCGTAAAAATAGCGTTAATGTCTAAGAATATGAACCAAAACTATGTTCGCTTCTCGTAACACTTTCTTACTCAGAGGAGTTTGATAAAAGAAACCTAACGATCGGTAGGTTTTTCAGTATTGGTTTGAATTATTGCCTAACTTTAGGCTCGAAAGCAACACCCATGGATTTGACTAAAGAGATCAAGAAAGAAAAGCAGACGAAAGAAATTCAAATTCCTAAAACTATACTTGAGAAGGCTTATCGCCTGATGCAAACAGCCTATCATATGGCTGTACTCTATGATGAAAACAAGGCGGTGTGTAGCAAATATGTCCACAGTACTTCAAGAGGACATGAGGCGATTCAATTGGCGGCCGGCTTTCAACTCAAGGAATATGATTTTGCAGCTCCTTATTACCGTGATGAGTCTATTCTTCTGGGAATAGGTATGCAGCCCTATGAATTGATGCTTCAATTACTTGGTAAAAAAGATGATCCATTCTCAGGAGGTAGAACGTATTACGGACACCCATCATTGAGAAGAGAAGGCTTTCCTGTAATTCCACACCAAAGTTCAGCTACGGGTATGCAGGCTATCCCGGCTACGGGCATGGCACATGGGTTACACTATTTAGAGAATCAAGGCCTTTTAGGAGGTAATAATAAGTCGGTTGTTCTATGTTCTTTGGGTGATGGCTCTGTCACCGAAGGAGAAGTATCTGAAGCCATGCAGATGGCCGTTCTTCACCAATTACCCATTGTGTATCTCATCCAGGATAATGACTGGGGTATCAGCGCAACAGGTAAGGAAATGCGCGCCATGGATGCTTATGAATTCGCTGCCGGATTCAAAGGTATGAAACGCATGCGTGTAGATGGAGCAGACTTCACTGATGCTTACCAGGGTATGCAAACTGCTTTCGACTATGTAAGAAAAAATAGAAAGCCAATCCTTGTACATGCCAAGACTCCATTATTGGGCCACCATACTTCCGGTGTAAGAAAGGAATGGTATAGAGGAGATCATGATCTGGATGAACATCAGAAAAGTGATCCCATTCCTCAACTAAGAAAAGCACTGAAGCAGGTTGGTTTTAAAGAAACCGATCTGGTAAAGTTGGAAGATGAGGCTAAGGCCTTTGTTCAGTCAGAATATGCCAGAGCGTTGAATGCAGATGATCCGGACCCATCAACAGTGATGGACCATGAGTTCGCTCCAACGCCTATCACGGAAGAAAGAGGCGAACGTAAGCCTAGAGGAGCCGAGAAGGTAGTGATGGTTGATGCTGCATTGCATGCGGTTGATGATATCCTTAAAAATAATCCTGAGGCATTATTTTATGGGCAGGATGTAGGGGGTACACTGGGTGGTGTGTTCAGAGAGGCTGCTACTTTAGCTCAAAAGTATGGCGACTCGAGAGTCTTCAATACACCTATTCAGGAAGCTTATATTGTCGGGTCTACTGCAGGTATGTCTGCTGTAGGGGCTAAACCGATCGTTGAAATACAGTTCGCTGATTATATCTGGCCAGGTATCAACCAATTGGTAGAGGAACTATCTAAAAGTTGCTACCTGAGTATGGGTAAATTTCCTGTACAATCCCTCATTAGAGTGCCAATTGGTGCCTATGGAGGTGGAGGCCCATACCACTCAGGTAGCGTAGAGTCTACCCTGTTGAATATCAGAGGTATCAAAGTAGTGTACCCTTCCAATGCAGCAGATATGAAAGGCCTGATCAAAGCCGCATTCCACGATCCTAACCCGGTTGTAATGCTAGAACATAAAGGTCTCTACTGGTCTAAAGTACCGGGGACTGAGGGGGCTAAAACCTTTGAGCCTGATTCAGAATATATTGTGCCGCTAGGCAAAGCCAGAATTGAGCAGGAAGCAAGCGAAGAAGCCATAGAGAATGGAGAATCTTGCGTAATCATTACCTACGGAATGGGTGTTTACTGGGCCAAAGCGGCCAGTAAGAACTTTGAAGGAAGAGTGGAAATTCTTGACTTGAGAACGCTTAATCCACTGGATTGGGATGCTGTGAAGGAATCTGTCGGACGTCATAACAAGGCTTTAGTATTGACTGAAGAGCCATTGCTTAACTCGTTCGCAGAGTCACTGGCTGGTAGAATATCGCAACACTGCTTCCAAATCCTCGATGCTCCGGTAATGGCTTATGGTGCAGAGAATCTGCCTGCTATTGCCTTGAATGTAGATTTAGAGAAAGCTATGCTGCCAACTCCTGAAAAGGTGGAGGCTCAATTGGCGCAGCTCTTAAATTACTAGAAAGGAAATCCAACGGCTATATTCCAAGCCGTTTGTCCGCTTCGGGTAAATGGTTTTTGCCAACGCAGACCCTCAGGAAAACGAGGGTCTTTAATTTTGTGCCCGGCATCAAAACGGAATACCAGGAAGCTAAAGTCGAAGCGTAAACCAATACCAGCCCCAACGGCTATTTCATTATAGAAGTCGTTCAGTTCAAACTTTCCACCCGATGAGATTCTTAAGGTTTGTCCGGCTGCTGTTTCAAAATCTTTGAAACGCCATATATTTCCAGCATCAACAAAAAAGGCCCAGTCAATAAAGCCGGTGATATTGCCTCGGTACTCCATACTGAGTTCGAGTAGAATCTCGCCCGGTTGTTCAAAGCGATAGCTGTCCCTTCCTGTTCTATCCGGTACCAACTCACCATTTTCATCCACGTTATTGCCATTCTCATCAAGCTTATAAGGGAATGCAGAACCCGGCCCTAAACGTCTTGGGCTCCAGGCACGGTTGCTACTGCTGCCTCCGGTGAAGAAATATCGCTCATAGGGAAGTGCCTTGTTATCACCGTAGGGGAGTGCATAGCCAAGATTTGCCCGCCAGTTCAAAGACGACTCCTGCGAAAGGGGTATATGCTTTCTAAAGTCTATCTGAACTTTTCCATACTGATAATAGGTAAGCGAATCTCTGTCCAGGACTCCGGTTCCAATCAGGTTATAGATGGTTCCTCCTGCCTCAACATAAAGCCTTAGATAGTTTGAGGGGGAAGTTTTGTTGCCATAATTACTGTTAAAAATAGCATTCAAAGATGAACTGGAAACAAAGGCCGTATCAAATGCATTGGCAAGGGTGTTTCCTTGTAGTTCCAGGTCATCTAACTGTTTCTGGAAGGCATCACTGATAAACGTGGTCCTGATCAGGTTGATCTCTGAGATATTCAGTCTATAGCTGTTGGTCGATTCTTCGTTTTGCCATGAATAACCATAGGCACCATTAAGGTTACCTCGGGAGTACTCGGGTCTGGTAGTGAAGGAGTAACCCAGTGTTAGCGTACTTCGCGCATTAAAGGACCTCCGGCTCAGGTTTCGGGAGTTAAAAGGTGTCACAAAGCGAGGGAAGGTGAGGCTTATATTGGCGCCATATTGCAGGTTGGAGATATTCAGGGCAGATCCCTGGTTGGTAGCTGCCGATATACCGTCAGAACCGATGAAGCCACTAAACTGCATAATTTCGGCTCCTGAGAAGGTGTTCCTGTTCCTCAAGGAAAGGCTATAGAAAGGCCCCGGTCTTCCTTCAGTAAAATTAATTCCCAGTTCCTGAGTCAGCTGGAAGCGCTGAAGAGGAGCAGTATAGATATTTGCCAGGAATTTATCACGTACCAGAGTTGTATCGAAGTTAATGTTCACGAACCGGAACATATCCATATTGAGCAACTGCCGTTGTGTGTTCACAACATCAGAGTATCGATAGGGTTGGTGAGGGTCGAACTTTAAACGGGTATCGAGAACCTTAGGCGAATAATCGAAAGTACCATAGTTGTACTTCACATCCAGATAAGACTTCGACTCCCTGATTTCTTCCGCTCCGTTAGTGTTCACCACAATGGAATCAAGAGTGTACTGCTTGTGAAAATTCCTGTCTGCCGGTTTATTGATCAGTGTGGTAACCCACAGGTCTTCGGCATTGGGCGCGTACTCTATTTCGAATTCGACAAACCTTCTGCTGAATTCAAAGTAGCCGTTGTTTCTGAGGAGCAAGTCCAGTCTGGCCTGTTCATTTTCCAGGTCTTCCCGGTCATAAAATTCACCTACTTTAAGGTAGGATTCGTTACTCGATTCTGTAATGATCCTGGTGATGGTTGAATCTCCAGTTCTAAGATTCAGGCTATCGATAAAGCTTCTTTTACCCTCGGTTACCACAAAGGTCTGAGTTACTCTTCTGCGGCTTTCTTTGGTTTCCACTTGGACTTCAGCTTTGCGAAATCCTTTGCTAAGCAAATAGTTTCTTATGCGTACAGCAGATTGAGCAATCAGTGTGCTGTCATAGACTGCCAGAGGTGAGCCTGTTCTCATGCGTCCATTACCCAGCCTTAACTTTTTGTCATAGCGGTCTACTTTCCTTTCTTTTTTGGAGACCAGTTTCTTGGTCTTCCTGCCATTAGCTTCACGCTCTGCTATTCGGGCATCTATTTTTTCAATGAACTCTGCTTTTTTATTGGCGACTTTTGCTGAATCGAATGCCCTTTCACCAGTTTCGTAGATATGAGCTCCGACAGGGCCGAGAATAGGAAATCTTGTATTAGGTTCCAGCAAGATCTGGTCGCTGATCTCATTTTTATTTGCTTTTTTTACACCCTCAATGCGTTGCTTATACAACAGCTTCTCACCGGTTTCAAGGTATTTGACTCCTGTACATGAGGCCAGTAAAAGGGAAAAGAAAAAAAGTAAGAATAGTTGATTTCCGAGCTTCACTAACGACTAACGATATGCTATCTAAACGCCAATCAAAGTACTTTAAATCTCTGCAATTAAAAAAATATAGACAGACAGAAGGTAAGTTTTTGGTTGAAGGAGCCAAAGGTGTGGAAGAAGTGCTTCAATCGGACTTCGAAGTAGAGGCTCTCATAGGTACTTCGGCATATTTAAGCTCTCTGGCCGAAAATCTCAAAAGTAAAGCCAAGGAGACTATTGAAGCGAAGGAAACTGACCTTCTTCAGGTAGGTACTTTCAAGTCTAATAATACAGGGATTGCTGTTGTTAAAATACCGGGTCAGGACCGAAATGTAGTTGAAGAGAAGGGCCTTATTCTCGCCCTGGATGCTGTCAATGATCCCGGCAACCTGGGAACAATCATCAGAATAGCTGATTGGTATGGCATCAAGACACTGGTCTGCAGTATGGATACGGCCGATGTGTACAACCCCAAAGTCATTAATTCTACCATGGGCTCATTTACCAGGGTGAATGTAATGTATGCCGATCTGAAGGATTACCTCAGTAAATCAGACAAGAAGGTCTATGGAGCTTTGCTGGAAGGAGAATCCATTTACAAGACGGACCTGACGGATGGGATCGTCTTAATGGGGAGTGAGTCTCATGGAATTTCAGAAGAATTGAGACCATTCGTAACTGACCCTGTCAAAATACCCGGTAGAGGAGGGGCTGAATCACTGAATGTAGCAGTAGCTACAGCAGTGGTTTTGGATAACTTTTTCAGGGGTTAGGCATCCTGTGCGCTAGCCTCTTCCATCATGGCTTCAGCAGTTTCTTTGCCTAGGTAATTATCTATGAAGTAATGGGCCACGTAGAGAATGGGGGTGAGCAGTATAGCTATCAGAAATTTGTAGACATAGTTAGTAATACCTACTGCCAATACCTGTGATATACTCCAGGGGCCCAGGATATAGAATGCCACGAATAAGACCACAAAGCTGTCAATCAACTGCGAAATGAGGGTTGAGCCTGTGGCTCGAAGCCATATCTTTTTAGGTCCAGTGATTTTCCTCAGGCGATGGAATACAGAAACATCGACCAATTGCCCGATTACAAAGGCTACAAGTGAAGCAAAAATAATGTTCAGCCCCTGAGAGAGTACTTTTTCGAAAGCGTAGTTGATGTCAAATGCTTCTCCTTGTTCATTCGTGGCGTTAACAGAAAGCCAGAAATCTGCAGGTGCCAGTTTCATCGCTAAATAAATGACCAGAAAGGCATAAGCAATCAGACCAACCGTGATGTAGGTAATTCTCCTGACGCCTTTTTTACCAAAGTATTCATTGATGATATCGGTGGTAATAAACACTACCGGCCATAGGACAACACCAGCGGTGAGGTTAAACTGCATGGCAAATTCACCGAACAGGGGAATGTCCAAAGGTTGAAAACCAAGTGTCTTTTCGGCTGAGAATATTTTACCGCCAATTAATTCAGCGATGAGGGCATTGGTTATGAAAATGCCACTAAGGATAATAAAGAGATTGGTCTTTTTGTCTTTGAGGATGGATTGAACCATGGTCTTAGCTATCTAAGATAAACTCTTCCCCTTCAATGGCCAAATGAGATTCTTCAAATACTTCTCTTGCTTCTTCTTGTATGGGTTCCAGTTCTTTGTAGCGTGCCGAAAAGTGTCCGAGAAGAAGTTTACCAACCCCGGCTTTTTTGGCGATAGTAGCTGCTTCTTTTGCGGTGCTATGGTAGGTCACTGAAGCACGATCCATGTGTTCTTCCAGAAAGGTAGACTCATGATAGAGCATGTCAGACCCTTCAATGATCGGGATGATAGATTCATCGTATTTGGTATCAGAACAATAAGCATACTTAAAGGACTGACGGGGCGGAAGTGTCATGTCTTCGTTTTTATGAAGCAGTTTCCCGTCCTCAGAATAAATGTCTTCGCCTTTTTTGAGTCTGATAATATTCCTGACAGAGAAATCCTCCGGTATTGCTTCACGCCTGATTCTTCTGTTCTTTGGCTTTTCCTCTATCAGAAAGCCACTGCAAGGAATTCTATGATTCAGGGGAATAGAGTAGATACACACCAGCTCATCTTCATGGATAAGTTGGTGCTTCTCAGTATCGACTTCAACGAAGTTCACCTCGTAATTGAATACAGTTTCCGAATACTTCAGTTGAAGGGTAATGATCTCGGCCAGCCCTTTGGGGCCATAAAGGTTAAGGGGCTTGTGCCTGCCCATGAGATGCATGGAAGACAAAAGCCCCATAAGACCTAAGTAATGGTCACCGTGTAGGTGAGATATAAATATGTTATTGATTCGTTGAGCCCGCAGTTTATATCGCTTCATCTGAAGCTGGGTGGCTTCACCGCAGTCTATCAGGTAGTACTTCCCTTCTACATTCACCAACTGAGAGGTGTGGTGCCTTCTATGTGCAGGTGTTGCAGAGTTGGAACCTAATATTTTAACCCGGATGCTCAAGCTTACTACTCTTCTTCGTCTTCAGGACTGTTGGCCAGAATAAGGTCCTTTGCCGCTTCATCTGATGCTAAGACGGTCAATACGTTGTTTAGCTGAGAAATAGTCAAAAGCTTGTCTACGAAGTCAGTTACTTCACTTAGAATAAAGGCACCTTCATTTTCAGTGTAAGCTCTGTTTCCGGTTAATAGGGCACTTAATCCTGATGAATCAGCATATCTGGTAGATGATAAATTGAGGATCAGGTTCTTTACACCCTGGGCCTGTAGTGACACCAATTCAGACTTAAGCTCTGGAGAAAGAGTTGAATCGAGTTTTTCTTCCTCAAGTTTGAATACAGTGTATAGTTGTTCTTTTTCTATTGAAAACTTCATGCTTAATGCTTTGCTAAATATTGATTGATATTTTTTTCGATGCGTTCTACAACGTTCGTTCCAGATTGCTTTTCAAATGATTCACCTGTCACTTTTTCATACAATTCAATGTATCTGTCAGATATTGACTGAACTACCTCGTCTGTCATGTCTGGAATTTGCTGACCATCTTTGCCTTGAAATCCGTTTTCAATAAGCCATTGTCTTACAAATTCTTTGGAGAGTTGCTTTTGCTTTTCTCCCGTGGCCTGTCTCTCTTCATAACCTTCCATGTAGAAGTATCTTGAGGAGTCGGGCGTGTGAATCTCATCTATAAGGTAAATCTCATTATTGAATTTTCCGAATTCGTATTTAGTGTCTACCAGAATCAGACCTTGTTCAGCAGCTATTTCGGTTCCTCGTTGAAACAGAGCACGTGTGTACTTTTCAAGCTGAATGTATTCTCCTTCAGATACGATGCCCTGAGCCAGAATTTCTTCTCTCGAAATATCTTCATCATGACCTTCCTTGGCTTTGGTGGTAGGGGTAATGATAGGTTCTGGAAGTCTGTCGTTTTCCTTGAGGCCTTCCGGTAACGGAACTCCGCAGAGCATTCGCTTGCCATCTCTGTATTCTCTCCAGGCATGACCTGCCAGATAACCTCTGATCACCATCTCCACTGCATAGGTCTCGCACTTCAGACCAATACTTACGTTAGGGTCAGGAGAGGCACTTATCCAGTTAGGGACTATGTCACTGGTAGCTTCGAGGAACTTCTGAGCAATTTGGTTAAGTACCTGTCCTTTAAAAGGGATAGCTCTGGGCAATACTACATCAAATGCTGAAATGCGGTCGGTGGCCACCATGGCCAGCTCGTTTTCAAAGAAGTAAATGTCTCTTACTTTTCCGCTGTAAAAACCTGTTTGATTCGGAAATTGAAAATGGGTTTCCTTGATACCTTCGATCATCGGGTAAAAATAGTCAAAAATCGGTTCGAGGAATACGGCTCTTTAATTTTCTGTCGAGCTGATCAATTGTCCCCGCGAATAAACCTCCGATTTCACTAACTTTTGTTCCCTGGTATAGTAGTTCCAGGTGCCTTGTTTTACATCATACAGATGATTTCCCTTAATTTTCACCTCACCTGTTTCAAAGTATTCATAGTAGAGTCCTGATTTGGACCCATTGAGATAAGTTGTTTCTGTATGCTTCTTTCCGTTGGGAAAGTAGGAGGTTTCAGTTCCTGTATTTCTTCCGAATTTATAAGGAACCGTTTTGGTCAACTGTCCTTGCTCATTGTAATACTCCACCAGGCCATTAATGGCTCCTCGGTCATGAGGTGTCTTCGTCTCGACCTTACCGTTCTCATAATAGGTTTTCCAGACTTTCGATTTTAGGCCGTCAACATAAATCTGTTCTGTCTTGAGCTGACCTGACTTATAATATTCTTTAAGGGTACCATCCTTGGTGACTTTGGTGTAATTTTCAATCCACATCTTTTCTCCAGTATTATAGAAGGTAAGATTTTCACCAATTTTAGCGCCTTTTTGAAAGTTTTGGACTTCTTTAGGGGAGCCGTCATCATACCAGGTTTTTCTGGTACCATCGAAGATACCATCCACATACTTCCCTTCATCGATTAGCTGTTCGTTGGAATTGTACTTTTGGTAAGGACCGTTTTTGTAGCCATTAACATAGTTGTAAACCCACTCTTTATTTCCATTGCTATAGAAGGTTTCGTACTGGCCGTTGATAACACCATTGTTGTAAGTGAAAACAGACGATAGTTTACCATTATCATAATAGGTTTTGGCTTGCCCATGCTGTTTGCCATTCAGGTAGGTAAATTCTTGCTTCTTGTTGCCATTAGGATAGTATTCCAGGGCTTCACCATTAGGAATACCGTTTTCAAAATAGATATCGCTTTTCAGTTGGCCATCAGCATAGAAGGTCTTAACCAGTCCGTTGAGTACGCCATCTTCATAACTTCCTTTTTGAATGGGGTCTCCATTTTTGGTATAAACCTCGAAAGGACCTGTCTTTTTACCGTCTTTATAGGTTGTTTTAGATAAGATACTACCATCTTCGTAGTACTCAGTGAAGAGTCCATCGGGTTTGCCTTCCCTGAACTGTCCTTTCATAGAGACTTCACCCTCTTCGAAGTATTTGGTGTACTGCCCATGGATTTTGGTGGTATCACCATCCATGATGGTATAAACCTCTTTTACCGTTTTAAATTCGGGTGGATAGTACTTGGTGATGGTGTCCTGTGCCCAAGAGGATAGGGGAAGGGCCAGGAGAAGTAGGAAGTTGAAGATTGTGATTCTCATAAAAAAAGCCTTACGTAAAATTACGTAAGGCTCTCAATATTAGTATACTAATCTTACATTTTCTCAATGACAATGGCCGAAGCACCACCACCGCCATTACAGATACCTGCAACACCGATCTTTCCATTGTTCTGCTCCAACACACTGCAAAGTGTAGTAACAATTCTGTTACCTGATGCACCAAGTGGGTGACCCAGGGCCACAGCACCTCCGTTTACATTCACTTTATCTGCATCGAGACCTAATTCCTGATTGTTGGCCAGTGCTACTACAGAGAAGGCTTCATTGATCTCATAGAAGTCTACATCTTCTTTGCTTACTCCTGCATTGCTCATGGCTTTTGGAATAGCCTTGGCCGGAGCAGTTGTAAACCAAAGTGGATCTTGTGCTGCATCGGCAAAGCCTAAGATTTTAGCGATAGGCTTAACTCCCAGGGCTTCTGCTTTCTCTTTGCTCATCAGTACCATAGCAGAGGCACCGTCATTAATAGTAGAGGCATTGGCCGCGGTTACTGTTCCATCCTTGCTGAAAACAGGTCTTAGGGCAGGAATCTTATCGAAGAAAACGTTTCTGAATTCTTCATCCTCATCCATAATAACAGGGTCGCCTTTTCGCTGAGGAATTTCTACCGGGATGATTTCACTCTTGAATTTACCAGCTTCAGTTGCTGCTGCTGCTCTTTTGTAAGAGTTGATGGCGTACTCGTCCTGAGCTTCTCTTGAGATATTCATCTCTTTGGCCGTATTGTCGGCACAATTGCCCATTGGGAATTGATTATAAACTTCCCAAAGTCCATCGTTCAAAAGTCCGTCAATCAACTCACCATTGCCATATTTATAGCCATAACGAGCTTTAGGGATATAATAAGGAATATTGGACATGCTTTCCATTCCTCCGGCCACGATAACATCCTGCAGCCCTAACATAATAGACTGAGCTGCCAGCATTACTGACTTCATGCCTGATGCACAAACTTTGTTGATGGTTGTACAAGGTACTTCATTGCTGATACCTGCACCTAAAGCGGCCTGACGGGCTGGTGCCTGACCAAGACCGGCAGAAACAACGTTACCCATAAATACTTCCTGAACTTCTGAAGCATCGACTCCGGCTTTTTCCAAAGCACCTTTAATGGCTAATGTTCCGAGTTGTGTAGCGGTAAATCCGGCCAGTTTCCCACCGAAACTTCCGATAGGGGTTCTGCCTGCTGATACTATATAAACTTCCTTCATATTTCTATTTCTTAATTTTCCTAACGATCGTTAGCAAAGATAAGAAATGCCTTGAAGAAAGAAAGTGTGACACTTTAGATTTCGGGTGTCAAATGTCGGCTAGGGCTATAAATATTCAAGACTAGATAAAATGGCCTTTATCACCAGTCAGGTTTACTGGAGTCCTTTTTCTGAGAAGCCTTGCGTTTCTTTTGTTGTACATACTGTACTTCATTGTTCTTCATGGCTTCAAGAATCATCTGAGCTTTTTCCAAAGGAATGTTCATCTCTTTTAACTTCTCCATGAGTTTCTCCATGGGATCGTCTTTTTGCTCACCTTCCTGTTGCTCCTGCTGTTCTTGTTGTTGCTCCTGCTCGTTTTTCTGCTCCTGTTCCTGCTGTTGCTGTTCTTGCTCTTGTTGCTGTTCGTCTTTCTGATCCTCGTTTTTCTGATCTTGCTTTTGATCTTTCTGATCCTGGTTTTCCTGATCTTTCTGCTGCTCCTGCTGTTGCTGTTGTTGATCTTGTTCCTGCTCCTGCTCTTGCTGTTCTTGTTGCTGACGAATTAGCTTTTTCAGCAATTCATAGTTGTAGCGAGCTTGTTCATTGGCCGGATTCTTAAGCAATGCCTTCTTAAAGTTGCCCAAAGCAGACTGCATAAAGGATTCCTTTTCATCAGGCGATTGCTCACTCATTTTATAGGAGATAATACCTAACTGATTATGAGCCGATGAGGCAAGTGAGGCATCAGCTGATGAAGTAACACCCTTATAGTTTCTTTCAGCTACATCGAAATATTGCAGGTCTCCGCTGATGGCAGTGAGCTGACTGCTGTCCTGAACCTGCGTTTTACCACTACTGATATCGCTCAGCAAGCCCATATTATCTCCTCCATAGGATAAGATATAGGCAGCGTTGGCCAGATTTAGACGAGCTCTGTCATCTTCCACATTCATTGAATCCAACAAGGTTCTGTAAGCTTCAACAGCTTCCTTGTAGTTTTCTTCTTCGTAAGCTGACTCTGCGGTTCTTTTTAGCTTATTCGATTTAGCAATTCTGGTTACAGGGTCTGTAACGCTGGTTAGTATGATCAGTAAGCCTATCAGGTACTTCATATTCTCAATGTCTTTCTTCTTATTAAAGCGTCTAAAGCCAGTAGCACAATAGCTCCCAGCAAAAAGAAATAGAATTTATTGGCCGATGCATCTATCGTTCTCGCATCGCGGATTTCTCCCTCAACTTCATTGATGGCGCGAATAAGTCTTTCAACATCATTCTGATTTTCATTGATTTCAAAATACTTGCCACCAGTATCTACGGCCAGTTTTCTTAACGATTTAGAGTTAAGCTTTGTTACTACTTCCTGACCCTCTCTGTCTCTTTTGAATCCGGTGGACTGTCTGATCTTGGAACCTGTTTCAGTTCCTACTCCCAAAGCAAAGAGCTGAACACCGCTTTTAACTACCTGGCTGGCGGCATCTTCGGTATCGTCACCAAAGTCTTCACCATCGCTAATCATTAATATGATTTTGGCTTTTTGTTGAGTGATTGGGCTTTCAGCCTCATCGAGTTTATCGTATGCCATTCTCAGTGGTGCTCCAAAGTCTGTTCCGGCATTGGGAACAAGACCTGTGTTAAGGGTGCTAATGAATAAATTCAGAGCACTTTGATCGTAGGTCAGAGGGCATTGAACAAAGGCTTCTGAACTGAAAATGATCAGTCCAATTCGGTCAGAACTAAAAGCTTCTACAATATTTTTCAGTTCGAACTTTATTTTTTCCAGTCGGGTAGGTTGAATGTCGAAGGCATTCATTGATTGAGAAAGATCTACTGCGATGTAGATGTCTTTTCCTTCTGACTTGACTTCTTTGGTTGTTTCTCCGAATGAAGGGCCTAACAAAGCAATGATCAAAAAAGTCAAGGCCAAAGTTCTGAGTAGTATTTTGAAGAAGAGGGGGCGGAAGGTTGTATTAAGTCTTTTTGAAACTATGAATAGCCTGCCAATATAGACTCCATAGGCTACAATAAACACCCCTATAATTACCCACTCTGTTATCCCTATGCTTTTGAACCAAGTCATTTTTCTCTATAAAGGGTCAAATATAATTAAGTATCCAAAGTTTAACATGCCATTCATCAAGTGTACTCAATGGGGGCTGTTAAAGATTGTTAATCAGCAAGAATGACGCTGATAGGTGATTTACCTAATCTATGATATTCAGCAGATCGCGGATAATCTCCGGAATTGAAGCAATTACTTTTGGTTAACGTCATTACTATGAAACCAATAAAATTACTTTATCTCATTTTGGCTTCTTTGCCACTGCTAATGCTTCCCGTGTCCTGGTTTGCCAACTCAAAAATGGTAGAGATTAATGCCTCTCAAAAGGAAATGTATGAGTCAACTGCCCAATTGGCGGGAATCAATTTTTCCAACAACAATCTGATTGACTCCGGGCGAGAGTTCTTTACTTATCAGGAGGTGATGGCTTTGGAAAATGAGTCCAGAAAAATACCAACTTACAAAGAAGCTGTCCAAATGCTTCAGGATGCTGGTTTTTCTTCAAGCCAGGTAGGTGTAGTACCGAATAAATACTATACCGTAAATTGGGAATATAAAGGATATATAGATCCTATTCTTGGCAGAGTAGGAGAAGGTGAGAAAATGCTCATTTGGATAAAGGACACTGAGTATAATTATATTAAGGTTGAAAAGGGAAGCCTCGAATTTACAGCAGGTCATACATCAAAAAAATCCAGACTTGCCGCTCGATTTATTCTGAATTGATAACTACACATATACAGAAATGTGGTTCACATGAGCTCTCTTTTTTCGAGAGCTTTTTTTATTTATGTGATTTTTATCACATTTTTCAGAGCACCTAAACATTAACTTATTAGAAAAATGATGTTAATGTGATTATTTATGGCCAATAGCCTGTCATCTGAAAGCCCTAAGAACCGTTTCAATCTTTTTGATTACCCATATTTACATCTTCGTGGGTTTCCTCAGGAAATACAAAAGGTATCATGTAACGATAGTTGTTGTTCTCTATTCGAGATAGAAGATGAGGAACTAATGATTGAAAGGCTTACTCAGTCAGAGGTTTTCAAGAAAATATTGTCCTTTTCGAAACAGGAGCTCAGTAAGACCAACCGGTTTGAGGTTTTTGAACCTTCTTTACATAAATGGTTGATAGTTCATACCAGTGTTCTCGAGGATGAGGAAATCCATTTGTTAATGAATGACATTACTCCTCGAAAGCAGAAGGAGAGAATGGATGAACAAAAACTAATCATTATGGAGCGTGCGGGTTCGTTGGTTCAGGTTGGTGGGTTTGAATTAGAACTCGATACACAGCAATTATTCTGGTCAGAAGAGCTTTTTAAGATTCATGAACATGAGTCCGACACCATCAATGTAACCGAGGCTATTAAGTTCTATACCCCAGAAAGTAAAAAAAGAATTGAACGGCATTTCACAGCTTGTATAGAAGATGCAATACCATATGACCTTGAACTGGATATTATTACCGCAAAGGGCAATTTAAAGAAAGTAAGAACCTATGGAGAGCCGGTTTTGGTTAACGGAAAAGTTACCAAAGTAGCGGGTGCTTTGATCGATATAACCACATATGTAAACCACAGAGAGGAGCTTACCAGACTCAATGAAGATCTAAACAGGTCGAATCAGGACCTGGTAAGTTTTGCCTATGTCGCTTCTCATGATTTACAGGAACCGGTAAGGCATATAGCTTCCTTTACTGAGATTCTTACTAAGAATTTGGAGGGAAAACTCGAGGCGAAGAATCAAGAATATTTTAATTACATCAAAAGCTCCGCTAACCGGATTCAAAAGATGATTTCGGATTTGCTCAGGTTTTCCCGCGTCAACACCAAGTCATTTTCTCTTCATGATGTAAATTCTGCGGAAACGCTTGAAAATGTATTATCTCAATTAAAAGAAAAGAGCGACCTCGCCAATGCCAGCTTTCATATCCATGACCTGCCTGTTGTTCATTACAACTCCAGTTTACTCGAAAGCATTTTCAATAACCTGATTGAGAATGCAATCAAGTACAATGACAAGTCTTCGCCCATTATTGAGGTAGGCTGTGAGGAATTGACACAGGAATTTCAATTCTTTGTAAAAGATAATGGTCCGGGAATAAGTCCAGAGTACTATGAACTGGTATTTAGTATCTTCAAAAGATTAGATCAAAGTAAACCTGGTTCCGGCATTGGTTTGGCCATTTCAAAGAGGATAGTAGAACGCTTTAATGGTAAAATATGGATAGTACCCAATGAAGATGGAGGAACCATTTTTTACTTTACAATACCCAAAGTAGGTGAAACACCTAAAAATGTAGATTAGCAATTGGCCTATTTTGAAAGACCAAAACTAGTGTTGTTAGAATTACAACGACATGAGCCACCAGTCTATTCAGCTTTTATACATCGAGGATAACGATGCCGATGCGGCATTGCTCAAAATCCACGTGTCTCGTTTTGACAGCGATGCGGAAATAGATGTTACTCACGTTGAGACTTTAGCCGATGGCTTAAACAGCCTGAGTGTTTCCAATTTTGATGTGGTGTTGCTCGACCTGGGTTTGCCTGGCACTGAAGGACTAGATGGGGTGAAGGAAATACTCAATGTTCACCCAAAATGCTGTATGATAGTTCTCAGTGGAAACCGAAGTCTTGAACTGGCTAAGGAGTCCATTGCACTCGGAGCTCAGGATTTTATTCTTAAAAATGACCTGAACCCAGGTCTTCTTGAAAAATCTATCTTCTTTTCCTTGGAGCGGTTAAGGCTTAAAAAGAAACTATCAGCCCAGTCACTCAAACTAACCAGACTTGAAATCGCTGTAGAACAGTCTGCCAATATGATTGATATTACGGACTTGAATGGCAGAATACAGTATGTTAACAAAAGATTTGAAGAAGTAACAGGTTACTCCAAAGAAGAGATTATTGGATTAAAAGCTTCTACCCTAAAATCTGATTATCACGGACCGTCATTCTACCAGGATCTTTGGGCTACAATCAGGAGTGGAAAAACCTGGAAGGGAACTTTCAAGAACAAAAAAAAGGATGGTACTCTCTATTGGGAAGATGCTACCATTTCACCGGTCTACAACGACAAGGGAGAGCTGACCAACTTTGTAGCCATTAAGGAAGATATTACAGAGGCGAAGGCTGTAAAGGATAGACTGAACTTTACAGTAGAAGCAGCCAGATTAGGTACCTGGGAGTGGGAAGTAAAAGCAGATAAAATTCTTTTAAACGATATCTACGCTCAGCTTCTGGGTTACACTTTTGACGAGTTGGATGATACCTTTTCTGGCAACAGAAAGCTAATTCATCCAGATGATTCTGAGTTGGTGCAGCAGTGTATTAATGAGCATTTAAATGGCGAAAAGGACTCATATGAGGCTTTCTATCGCCTGAGAAAAAAGGATGGCTCATATCTGTGGGTGTATGATTCGGGAATCATAGTTGAAAGAGATGAAAACCATGAGGCAATTAAATGGAGCGGTGTCGTAGTAGATGTATCCAAACTCAAAGAGCAGGAAATCCAATTAGAATTTGAAACCAAGCAATTAGAAGCCACTCAGGCCATTGGTAAAATTGGGAGTTGGTATTTTGATAAATCCAGTCGCGCTTTCACCTATATCTCTCCCGAGAGTTTAGCCATTATGGGCTGGTCGAAAGATCAGGTAATAACCAGGGAATTAATCCTGTCCATGGTGCATGACGATGATCGGAGAATACTCTCGCAACACATGGATCAGATGATTAAGGGGAAATCTGTTTCACATGTTATTAGGATTTGGGTAAAGAACGAATTGAAATGGATCAAACTAAAATCTAGTCCCAAGAAGTCTTTAAAAGGCAAATTCATTGGGGTTTTAGCTTTGATTCAGGATGTCACAGAAGACCAGAAAGCAAGAGAATTAGTAGAGGCCAGCGAAACGAAGTTCAAGACCATTTTTGAAAACGCGACTGTTGGTATTGTCTATCAGGATGATGAGGGCAAAATTCTTGATGTCAATTTAATGGCTGCTCAGATTCTTGGAGTTGATCATCCAGAGCTGGAACAAAAAACAGTTGACGATGATGATTGGAAGTTTATAGATTTAGATGGCAACCCATTAGGCCCTGAAGACATGCCTTCCAATAAAGTGCTAAAAACAAAGAGGCCGGTTCATGAAGATATTGTAGGGATCTACAATCCTACCTTGAAAGCTTACCGATGGTTAAAGATTGACTCCCTGCCTATTGTCAGTTCTCAATCTGGTAGCCTTACCACATGCACAATTTTCAGTGATATCACTGAGATTCTTGAGAAGGAGCAGAAGATCAGAACTAATGAGGCGCAATTGAGAGCAGCCCAGAAGATTGCCAGCTTTGGACACTGGACCTATGACTATAGAACAGACGAGTATCAGTGGTCAGATGCTGCTTATGAGATTTTTGAGCTAAAAAAAGGCAAAGTACCGAGCAGAGAACTTTTTATGCAAATGGTGCATCCTGATGATCGAAGCAGGGTTCTGGAAATTATTTCTGAAGCCAGAAGGACTTTCGATAAAACGCATCTGGAGTTTAAGGTTAAGCTGGCATCGGGTGAGATAAAATATCTTGAAGATTCATGGGAGACCAATTTTGGTCCTGATGGTAAACCTACTACCGTACTGGGTGTATATCACGATATTACTAATCGAAAAAAGGCCGAACTTAGGCTCTATGAGACTAAGGAGAAATTGGCTTCCATTCTGGAATCATTCGATGATATTGTGGTCATTATTGACAATGACCTGAAGGTAATGGAATTCTTCCCTGGAGGAGATGCCTCGGATCTTTTACTACCACCTGAGTACTTACAGGGTAAAAGGATAACAAGGTTCCTTCCAAACCACGTAAACAAGCAGCTGCATCAGTGCATATCTAATCTCAATCAGACCAATAGTACTCAGGAAATGGAGTATGGACTGGTAATAGATGATCAGCAAAGATGGTTTAGTGCCAAACTCTCGTCTCTTCATGATAGTCAACAGCAGGTGATAGGTACAACCGTTGTCATCCGAAATGTTACTCTGCGAAAGATAGCCTTATTGGAGCAGGAGAGGGCTACGCAGAAACTGACGAGTATTATCACTTCACTGGATGACCATGTTATTGTGGTGGATAAGGAAGGTTATTACAGGGAGTTTTTCGCCAGTCGATCGGGTGAAACAACATTGTCAGGAGCAGAACAGATATTGGGTAAGAAGTATCAGGAGGTGGTAAGCCCGGAGTTAGCCGATTTGCTGGCAAAATCATTCAGTAAGGTTGATAAAAGTGGTAAGACCCAAACATTCATTCATAAAACTGAGGATAAAAAAGGAGATAGTTGGTACGATACCAGAGTCTCTCCCTTGTACGAAAACAAAGTTATCACGGGATATACGCTCTTAATAAGAGATATCAGCCTTCAGAAACAGAATGAAATCGCACTGGCTGAAAGTGAAGAAAGGTTTAGATATCAATCAGAGTTTCTGCCTCATATTGTTTGGACTACCGATGCAGAAGGTGTTGTTAACTATCTGAATGAGGTAGGAAGAAGTTTCTATGGTGATGGTGTAGAAGATTTGAAAAAGGGAAGCTGGAACCTGATTCACCCGGAAGACAGACATGAGTCTGTTGCCAAATGGGAGGAGAGTCTGGCTAATAAATCATCTTATACATGCCTGGAAAGACATTTATGCGATGACGGTAAATATTACTGGTTGAACGTTAAGGCGAATCCTTTACTGGACGCTCAGGGTAATATTGTTTCGTGGATCGGTGTGAGTACTAATGTAAATTCCGAATTTGAGGCTAAAAAACTCAATGATAGGTTGGTTAAACACCTGAAGCAAAGAGTTAAGGAAGTCAATTGTTTGTATAGAATCTCTCATTTGTCAGAACAGCATCTCGATTCTATACCAGATATACTCAAAGAGTCTGTAAGGGTAGTTCAAAAGGCTTTCTGGAAGCCGGGGCTAACAGAGGTGAGGATTACATGGGATGATCATAAAGAGCAAACAGACCGTCTCAAATATGCCAACAGGCTCTTTCAACAAATAAAATATCATGGACAGACAAGGGGGGAAATAGCAGTTTGTGTTGCTAAAAAGACAGAGTCTGGAGAGCCCATTACCATTTCTGATCAGGAGTACAATCTATTGAACTCTGTTGCCGACAATTTGGGGCTTATTCTTGGGCAGAGTGAGCAAGTTAGGTTAATAGAGGAAAGTGAAGACCGATTCAGGAAGCTTTTAGAAGATGCCACAATAGGAGTAATTATCTTAACCAAGAGCCACTTCTCCGGAGTTAATAACAGGTTCCTTAAGATGTTGGGCTACACTGAAGAGGAAGTTATTGGTCGTAACCCTTGGGATATTTCTCCTAAAAAGCAACCCAATGGGCAGACTTCGAAGGCCTTTGGTATGGAGCTCATAGAGAGGCTTGAGTATGAAGATCAGGTGAATTTCACCTGGCACCACCTGCATAAGAATGGTCAATTGGTGATCTGTGATATTCAGTTGACCACAATGGATTTCAGAGATGGTAATGCCATAGTAGCCTTTGTACGCGATATGACTGAAGAGAATAAGGCTCAGCGCGCCCTTATTGAGAGCGAGCAGAAGTACAGAGCTATCTTCGAAAACATCAATGAGGGTTATGTTCTGGTTGATATTGATGGAAGAATACACAATCTTAACCCGTCCGGAGCGAAAATTTTAGGTATTAATCAGTCGAGTGCTTTAGGGACTAATCTAAAAGAGGTGCTCTTTGGTGAGGAGTTGATGTCCTATTTTGAGAAGTTGAATGGTCATAATCTGAGAAAGGAGATTTCTGTTAAGAACTCATTGGGCAAGAAGTTAAGGCTGAATATCAACGCTCAAAAAGTAAAACGCGAAGGGAGTTCAACATTGATTGAAGCAACCTTTAGCGATGTGTCTGAGCAATATCGTTTTACAAGCTTTCTTAATTATTCGGTTCAATTGTATGAGGCTTACAATAAAGGCAAATCGGCACTCATTAAAGTAGCCATGGAAAGCTTCCAGGCCATATCTGATTCCAAATGCTCATACTACTTAACTGTAAATGAAGACGGCAAAAGCCTGAGTTTGTTGGAGACAGGTGTTTTTAAGAATGTTTGTCAGGCTTCAAATCAAAACAAGGGCTGTTCAGATAACAAGTTGGTACAAGATATTAAACATTGGAAAAAATGTATCAGCTCCAGAGGCCATGTGATCAGGAACTACAAAAACGGTCAACGCTTTCATTGCATCAATAAAGAATGTGCGTTACCCATAAAACAAGAATTACAAATACCAATACTACAAAATACCAAAGTTGTGGCTTTGGTAGGGGTTTCGAATAAGGAGCATACCTATAATGACCTTGATGTTGAGCTACTAGGTAACTATGCACACCTCTTTCATTCATTGCTTCAAAGGAAGGAGTTGGAGTTGGAGCATTTGAATACACTTGAAACCCTGGCCAAATCGCAGGAAGTAGGCCGTATTGGCTCCTGGAAGGTAGACCTGAAAACCAATGAAGCCTGGTGGTCCGATGAGCTCTATAATCACTATGAACTGGACCCTAAAAAAGCACAGGTACCCCAAGAAGGCTGGCTTGAATTTACTCATCCTGAGGATAGAAATGCTCATAGGAGGGCATATGAGCTAGGAATCAAAACGGGTGGAATGGACCATGAGTATAGGATTGTGCTGTCAGATGGCCGTATAAGACATCTCTATGCCAAAAGTGAAGTAAGGTATGATGCTGATGGTGTTCCTCAGGTAGAAGTCGGTATTGTTCAGGATGTAACTGATTTGAGATTGGCTCATAAAATGGTGGAAGAAAAGTCGAAGCAGTTCGAAAACATTGTTTCATCACTGCCGGGTATCGTTTACAGGATTAAGTTTCCTAAGATGGAAATCGAATTCTTGTCCAGCTTTACGGAAAAAGTAATTGGTTATACACGGGAAGACCTGGTCAATTACCCCGGCAACTTTGGTGAATTATTAGTTCACCCTGATGATTTAGAGTCCGTCATTGATGAGATTGGAGTTTCGCTACGTCAGAGGAAGAGCTTATCGCTCTTGTTTAGAATGAAAACCAAACACAATGGTGTAAAATGGTTCAGTAATACCGGGACCATTGTAGAAAAGAATAAGGAAAAACAGGAATTCACAATTGAAGGATACATTCATGATGTAACTGACAGAGTTAAGTCAGAAGAAAGGGTAAGAAACGCTTTCATGGAAGCCTCAGATAAAGAGAGGTCTAGAATCTCCAAAGAGATACACGACAGTCTTCAGCAAACCCTCACAATTGCCTCTTTAAATCTCGAGTTTATTGAGCAGGAGCGTGATAAGTTAAGCCACAAAGTCCAGGAGCGTTTCGATATGGCTTATGATTATCTGAAGCGATCACTCAATGACACCAGGGCCATAGCTCACAGTCTCATGCCAAAAGCCATCGAAGACTTCGGGTTTGTGTCGGTAGTTCAGGCCATGGTAAATGACTTGAACAAAGCCGGTGATTGCCATTTTGAGTTTATTACCAATATGGATCAGGTGAGATTTAAAGTTCCTGTTGATACAAACTTGTACAAGATAGTTCAAGAGGCCACCAATAACGTTTTGAAGCATGCACAGGCGCAGAATGTCACTATTCAATACATGAGGGTAGGAGACAAGCTTCAACTCAGTATTGAAGATGATGGTACCGGCTTTGATATTTCAGAAATCAGAGCTGCCCAGAATGGATTTGGATTAGCCAATATGAGAAACAGGGTTTCTTCATTAAATGCAGACGTATTGATTGACTCATATCCCGGGCATGGCACCACTATTATTATAGATTTTCCTTATACTAAAGATTTATTGTACATATAACTTTGACCAAAATGAGCAAGATTAGATTATTTCTGGTAGACGATCATAAAATGATACGAGATGCCCTGGAAACATACCTGGCTGATAGTGAAGATTTTGAGGTGATCAATCAAGCTAATCATGGAGAGGAAGCATTGCAGAAGATTCGGGAAAATCCAGATTTTGAAGTACTTCTTACAGATATGGTCATGCCCCAGATGGATGGTATTGAATTGGTGAAACGCTTGAAGCAGGAGAATTATAACTTCAAGGTAATAGTGCTTACCATGATGAGTGAGATTCAGCATATCAAGAAAATGCTCAACTATGGTGTGAATGGCTATGTACTGAAAACGGCAAGTCAGGCTGAAATTATTCAGGCGATTCAGAAAGTAAATTTGGGTGAAACTTACTACAGTGCACAGGTAACTAATGCCATTATGGACCACCTGAGAGGCGATAGATCAAGCTCTAAGGTATCGATGGAAGTTCCGTTAACCAAGAGGGAAAAGGAAGTGCTGCACCTGATAGTGAAGGAATACTCCAACAAGGAAATTGCCGAAAAACTCTTTATTTCGGTGAGAACGGTTGAAGCTCACAAAAGAAATCTTCTTGAAAAAACCGGACATAAGAATATGGCAGGTTTAGCCATTTGGGCGGTAGAACAAAGGCTATTCAACGATGTATAGTGTATTTGTATGAGAGAAACAGCTCAAAACTGCTTGTTTCTCTCATACCAGAAATCCTTGATTGATTGAACTAGTGATAGAAAATGGTTGAAATCGTTAGGTTTTACCAGATAGGCATTGCTGTGGAGCTCATAGCAACTTTCAATCTCTTCCGAAACATCTGAGGTTGACATAATAATCACCGGAAGTCTTTTTAATACACAATCCCTTTTGATCACCTCCAATACTTCTTTTCCAGATCTTTTAGGCAGGTTGAGATCAAGTATGACAAGCTTGGGAAAAGCTATAGGGGTGCACCTCTTTTTAAGCTTCAATAGGTAGTCTATTGCTGCTTCACCGTCCGTTTTCACAATGATTTCAGTATCTATTTCATTCTTGGCGAATGCGATTTTTAAGAGTTCTATGTCTGCTGCATTGTCCTCAACAATTAAAGTCTTTACTCTTTCTATCATAGTCTTTTTTTAGGGTGAAAGTGAATCGGGCTCCATGGCCTTCTACTGAGTCGACAGATATATTTCCTCCATGCTGGCTTACGATCTTTTTACAAATCGAAAGGCCTATACCTGTCCCCTCGTATTTACTTCTGGTGTGAAGTCTTTTGAATATTTTGAAAATCAGTTCCTGGTTGTCATCAGCTATACCAATCCCGTCATCCATAACACTGAACTCATGGAATTCTGGTTTAGACTCGTAGGTGATATGGATGCTTACTGATGAGCCGGGCTTTCTGAACTTAATGGCATTGCTGATCAGGTTTTGGAATAAGATTTTTATGCGGTGTTCATTGGCAATGATATTAGGGTATTCGCCCAGCTCTATTTTAGCATCAGATTCATCAATCTGAAACGAAATGTCCTTCAAAACCTCTGAAATGAGCTTGTTAACGGAAATCTCTTTGTAGGAAATCTGGCCATCATCGAGCCTTGTATAGTCTAAAAGGCCTTGAATCAGGTCTTGTAATCTGTTGGCACCAGACTCAACGAAGTTCAGATAACTCTGAGTGGTTTCAGATAAATCAACCTGCTCCAGTTCTTGCCTGAGTAGTTGAATAAAACTGTTAATGGTTCTAAGAGGCTCTTTTAAATCATGCGCAGTGATATAAGCGAACTGCTTGAGCTGTTCAACAGTGTTGGTAAGCTCAATATTAATGTCGGCCAGATACTCCTTAATGAGAACGTCTTCTGTTACGTCCATTAATGAGCCACAAAGCAATTCCACATTGCCTTCACTGTCAAACCTTGGCTCCCCAAAGGATCTGAGGTTTTTCCAGCCTTTGGAAGAAGTTTTTACCCGAAACTGGTGTTTGAATGATCTTTTACTTTCAATACTTGTAGTAATGACCTTTTGGAAGGGTTCTACATCTTCCGGGTGAATTTGATCTGTAAATGACTCGAAATTGAGTTGGCCAGATGACTGATTGAAGCCCATCAGGACAAGGGCATTTGAAGTTAGTTCCAGTGAGTTATTCTCAATTAACCAGGACCAACCTCCTGTCTTGGCTAATTTTTCAGTGTTTTCCAGTATTCTCTTTTTAGAGAGTAGCTCTTTTTCAAGTTCTTCTTCTTCAGGAACAAGTCGGCCCTCTGGAATTAGGTATATGACTTTGTTCTCTTTTTCATCCCAGACTGGTCTTAGCGAAAAATCTATGGTTCTCAGACCATTTTTACCCATTACCTCAACAAAGTAGCGAATGAACTCCCCTTTAGAGGCCTTCTTGATTGAACTGATCAATTGTTCTCGGACCTCCTCATTCCAGGTCCACCATGGAACATCGTAGAATTTCAGTCCTACCGCATCTTCCAGTTTAAAGCCACCATAATCCAGGGCACTTTTATTGGCTTTCAGTAAAACACCTTCCGTTGAGATATAGCCCATGAACTGAAACATGTTATTGAATAAGTCTTCAAAGAGGAGTTCGGTCTGTTCCAGTGACTGAGCCAGTTTCTTCCTTTCGGTAATATCATTGATGTAGGCAACTACATAGTTACTCGAGTCCCCTTTGTGTAATCGCTCTACCGTTAGTTCAACCCAAAATATTTCTCCATTCTTTCTGATGTACCTTTTCTCAATGGAGTAGTGGTTTCGCTCTCCCTTTCTTAGTTCTTCGAATAAATCCCAATCTTTTGTAACATCTTCTGGATGAGTGAATTGAGTAAAGACCATAGCCTTAAACTCCTCTGGGGTATACCCAATGAGTGAGGCAAAGCGATGGTTTACTTCAACAGGCTTACCATCGAATGAAACGATAGCGATTCCGGTAGCAGCCTCCAGAAAGAGTTGTCTAAATATGCTTTGGTCCATGAGGTTAAGTCAAAAGGAAGTTACACATAAATGTTAATTTTTTAATACACTTCTTGAGCTTTAAAAAGCTTTTTTGATTTGAGATTGTATTCTAGGTGATTCACCTATTTACTGAATATCAAGGTTTTACCTAGAAAAAAGCTTTGGTGTTCTCTTACTTTTAAGGCATCAATTACAGCGTAATTCAATTGAGGTAGTAGAAATCTCAATCTCAAGATATAAGTAGTTCACACTATCTCGTGTGTGTTTAGGTTAAAGAGAGCCTCTCGAACGGAGAGGCCTTTTTATTGCACTTCTTTCGCTTATACAAATGGTTTTGTCCATAAATTTCTTAAATTAATTCTCTCAACGCTGTCGTTTTGTAGGTGTGAAAGCAATTGATGATTTCTTGCTCGGTATTGCCGAGGCAACCAATGCGCTTATTTCCAGAAGTCTGGAAGATGGAATTCATTTGGCGCTGGAGACCTTATGCAAAAATCTCAGCGTGACTTCCGCCATGGTTTATGTAAACCGTATCGAAAATGGCAAAATCTATGGATCTCTGAAATACCTTTCTTCCAGGGAAAACAATCCTGAACGTTTTGAACATAATCAGAACCTTGATCTTTCAAGGTTTGGTGATCTGATCGAAGTTCTGAGTGGAGGTGAATCATTTCAAGTTGTCTATTCTCAAAGCGAGGGCTCTTTGCACGACCATATGAAAATAGATGGTACCAAGTCGGTAACACTCTTCCCTATTCAAGTTCAGGGAGAACTATGGGGTATTCTGGGACTGTCTGATATGGAAAAGGAGAGGCCCTGGTCTGTCTCTGAGAATTCGTTGCTTATGTCGCTGGCTAATTCTATCGGAGCGGCTATTGAAAGAGAGCAACTTGAAAATAACCTCGAAGAGTTGGTTGAGGCCAGAACGGAGGAGTTAAAGGACAATAAACTCAGGTTTCAATTAGCCATTGAAGGTACTCAAAATGGTATTTGGGATTGGGAACCGCTTGAACATAAAATTTTCTGGTCAGACAATATGTATAAGAACCTTGGCTACCAGAGAGAGGACCTGACAGACCTGATCGAAGGATTTTATGACCTGGTTCACCCAGACGATAAGGAAGAGGCCAGAAGGCGTATGGATAATTATCTGGAGCATCAGGTACCATATAAGATGGAATTCAGGTTGAGGAGGAAGAATGGTAGCTATCATTGGTTTAAATCTACCTGTAAGGCGGTTTGGAATAAAGAAGGGCAGGCTATACGGGTTGTTGGCTGTCATGAAGATATTCATGCCAGAAAGGTTTATAATGAGCTTTTGGCACAACAGGAAGAGCGTTTCAAGATGGTTATCCTAAACGACCCTAATCCTTTATTTCTGGTTAATCAGAGTGGTAGAATAGTGCTACAGAGTGTAAAGGCTGAAGAGGTCTTTGGCTACTCAGCTGAGGAATTTAAGAGTATGAAAGTTACTGCCCTGCTTCCTCAGGATAAGCGGGAGGACCACTTTAAAGAGTTAAGCTTCTTTTTCCAAAATCCCCATGTATATAAAATGGGACAAGGCATTGAGATCAAAGCGAGAAAGAAAAACGGGGCTATGTTCTCTGTCGAAGTTCAGTTAAGCCCGGTTAGCTTTAATGGGGAAACACAGGTCATGGCTATTGTCAATGATGTGAGTGAGAAGAGAAGGGCTGAAGCCCGTTTAGAGGAAAGCTACAGGCAAATCAATAATTTAATCAACAATATGCCGGGCATCGTTTATCACTGTAGAAATGATAAGCGATGGACTATGGACTTCATCAGTCCTGCCTGTGAGGAAATTACAGGTTACAAACCGGAAGAATTCTATGGAGTTCCGAGTGATATTAACTATGCTGACCTTATTATGCCTGAAGATAGGGATGAAGTATGGGAACATGTTCAGGAGTCTATCTCAAGGAAAACAGCCTTCCGCACAACCTACAGGATTCGAGACAGGGCGGGAAAGCGCAAATGGATATGGGAGCAAGGTGTGGGAGTCTTTGATAAGGAGGGAGATGTGATAGGACTTGAAGGGTGTATTTTTGACATTACCCCGATCATTAGAAATCAGGAGAGAATCAATCATGCCATTTATGTTACTGAGAATAAGGAGCGAAGAAGAATTGCTGCCGACTTACACGATGGTGTGCAGCAGGTGTTGGGTGTAAGTTCCATCAATCTAAAGAGCCTTGAAAAGGAAGTAAGTCAAATGAGTAGTGATGCCCAGGGCCGCTATTTAAAAAGCCTGGAGTTTCTGGATAAGGGTATAAAAGAAAGCAGAAATATAGCTCATCGCCTGATGCCGGGAGAAATCGATCAAATGGGATTGTGTAAGGCCATTGAAAATCTGTTGGTGGAGTTTGAGAACAGTATGGGAGTGGAAATAAAATACTATTACAACCTCACTGAAAGGCCGGCTCCCGAAATAGAATTAGGGCTGTATCGTGTAGTTCAGGAGTCTTTAAACAACATTAGAAAGTATGCCAAAGCTCAGAAGATCAGTGTGCAGCTAATGGCTTCGGACGATGAAATTCAGATGCTCATTGAAGACGATGGGGTTGGCTTTGATAAGAATAAAATTGATCTTTATAAACAAGGCTTTGGACTAACCGGAATGAAAAGTAGAATTGCCGGCCTTTCAGGTCAGCTTTCAATTGATACCAGACCAGGCAGAGGGACATGTATTGTGGTTTGGTTGCCCAAAAGAAAAAAGAGCCATGAGTAATCCAATCAAAATCTTTATTGTAGATGATCATCCAATGATAATGGATGGTTTAATTTCCTTTCTTAAAGACTTAGATGCTTTCAAAGTGGTGGGTACGGCCATTAATGGCCTCGATGCTTTGGAGAAGCTTAAAAATCTGGAGGTTGATGTTATTCTGGTCGATATTCAAATGCCGAGAATGAACGGTATTGAATTGACCGAGAAGCTGAGAGAAAACAGGTCGGAACTAAAGATCATTGTCCTTACTATGTTCGGAGATGCAGCTTACATCAAAAGGATGCTGCATCTTGGAGTAGAAGGCTATGTACTCAAGGATATCGGTAAACATGAATTAGGAACGGCTATTTCGGCTGTATATGAGGGTGGTCAGTATTATTCACCTGAGGTGACCAAGGTGATGATGAATAAGTTACGAGGGGTAACGCAGAAAACTTTCGATTATGCAACCGACCTGACTGAGCGTGAAAAGGAAATATTATTTCTCATTCTAAAGCAACGTACCAATCAAGAGATTGCAGATGAGCTTTTTATAAGTCCCAGGACGGTTGAGGCTCATAAACGAAACATGTTGTCTAAGACCGATAGCAAGAATGTAGCAGGTTTGGTCATCTTTGCCATAGACAATGAAATCTTCCCCGATTTCGATTAATACCTAGGCGAAACACTTAATTTTTTTCAATACGTTTTTCTCCAATATACAGGTCTGTAGGCTGATCTAGTTTTGTCCAGTAATTGAAGGGGGCATGGAGGCACAACTAAATCAGACTAATGATCAGACTAAATCCGCAGCTGTGCTCCCTGAAATTACACGTTTGACAGAGCAACTCCTTTTCACCTGGGGGCACTTGGAAGAGCAGTCAAATGAATCTGTTCATGCATCATTGAATATCAGAAGACGCCAGAACTTGTTAGATGTCATGGTTGATGATGCGTATCGAATGGCAGATTATTTAACTGTAATGAAAAGAGCTATCAAGGCACTCTAGGGTTTGGTTGATAGATAGTGTGATGTATTGTGAAGTTGGTTTTTGAAGTAGAGTTTTTAAGAGTGCCTGAAGGCCACCCGAAAGGGTGGTCTTTTTTTATGCATTGGTTTGAATGAACCAAAATAAAAAAGCCTCAGCAATATGCTGAGGCTTTTTTTGATCTGTGATCCGCTCAGGACTCGAACCTGAAACCTACTGCTTAGAAGGCAGTTGCTCTATCCAGTTGAGCTAGCAGACCAACGTGCTTTTGCAAAAGCGAGTGCAAATATATGGAAATCGATTTTTGTTTGTCAACCGGAATCAGAAAAAATGTCAAAAAAGTTCTGCGGTCAGAATTAACTGCTGCAATTAATGACTGAGCTATTCCTCTCTTCAGGCAATAAAGTAACGCTTAATAAGCTATATTCATGGTTCCAACATTATTCATGAATACAGATTTAACCAGCGAAAACTTAAAGAAAGCGGCCTATTGGATGATCATTTTGGTCGGCTCTGTCTTTGGACTGATTTACTTCAGGTCTTTTCTTGAACCCATTGTATTAGCTCTTCTTGTCTGGTACCTCATCAGAACTACCAGAAAGTATATTGCTAAGATTTCCATTCGGGGGAAGGCCTTGCCCCACTGGTTGCAACGCATTATAGCATTTATACTCACACTGTCATGTATCTATGGCATCTATCAGATTATATCAGTCAATATTTCTTTGATAGCCTCCAATTCCGAGAGTTATGACCAAAACCTGCAGATGTTCCTGCAGCAAATGCATGAGTTTACACAGAAGTATGATTTTCTGCCCAATGTAGAGGAGGCGATTGAAAAGATAGACTATCAGTCTATACTGAGTACCACATTCAGTTCCCTCAGTGTGGCCTTGGGCAATTTCACCCTGGTGATCGTTTACGTCATCTTCTTTCTCATTGAAGAGAACTACCTGGACAAGAAGCTCAGGAATATGTTTCAGAAGGAGGGAAGTAGAAGGAATGTGGCCGATATTTTTGACAGAATCAGTCGCTCCATCAATAAATACTTTACTGTAAAGACAGAAGTCAGTTTGATCACAGGAGTTATCAGCTATGTGCTATTACTAATACTGGGGGTCGACTTCCCTGTGCTTTGGGCCTTCATTATTTTTGTGCTTAACTATATTCCGTATGTGGGATCATTGGTGGCAACGCTTTTGCCAGCTATCTTTTCCATTTTTCAATTCGCTTCTTTCTGGCCCTTTATCTACGTCCTGTTAACCATCGAGGTGGTGCAGATATTCATTGGAAATTATGTGGAGCCAAAACTCATGGGAAGGACGCTAAACCTAAGCCCTCTGGTAGTGCTCATTGCCCTTTCTTTCTGGGGTAGTATCTGGGGCATTTTAGGAATGATTTTGTCTGTCCCACTCATCTCAATTCTGGTGATTATTTCAGCACAATTTCCCTCGACCAGAGGCCTGGCAGTTTTGCTCAGTGAGAACGGTAACCTTAGCGATTTAGATCATATCAATGATGAAATACCGATTACTTAAAAGAGCCAATATCCGGCTTTCAGAAATCAGTTTTGGATGCATGTCTTTGGGGCAGGATCATACCTCTAATGAACAACTGATTCGGTCTGCTTTCGAGGGAGGAATCAACTACTTCGATACGGCTGATATTTACCAGAATGGTTTTAATGAAGAGACAGTAGGCAGAGCGATTCGTCCCTTTAGGAAACAAATTTACCTGGCTACAAAAGTAGGTAATGAGCCTAAGGCCGATGGAACCGGCTGGTCCTGGAATCCTTCGAAAAGTTATATTCTTAAAGCAGTTGACAGAAGTTTATCAAGACTGCAAACTGACTACATTGACCTGTACCAACTACACGGTGGAACAATCGATGATAATAGGGAAGAGGTAATAGAAGCTTTTGAAATCCTTAAGCAGGAAGGTAAGATTTTGCACTATGGCATCTCCTCAATCAGGCCCAATGTGGTTCGTGAAATGGTGAAGCATAACATCGTTTCGGATATGCTGCAATACAGTTTGCTCGACAGAAGGCCGGAGAAAGAACTATTGCCACTCCTTGACGATAATGAAGTTGGAGTTGTGGTGAGAGGAGCTTTGGCTAAGGGTTTATTGGCCGAAAAAGATTTAAGTGATTACTTAAATTATAGTATAAAAGAGCTTGAATTACTGAGAGATAAGTTAGAGTCATTCTCAATTGAGAAAATAACGAATTCACAACTGTCCATTAAGTGGGTTTTAGCCAATCATGCGATCACCACTGTGGCTGTTGGCATAAGAACCAGGGAGCAATTAAGAGATGTTCTCGGAATCTATAAGAGTCCTGAATTGGACCAGTCAATGGTAGATGAATTGGCTGCGGTCCTTCCTCCTAATTTCTACACCTCTCATCGATAATTGCAGAGGAGCATTAAGTCTGAACATTTGAACAGTTGTTTTATCTCCGCTCTTCAGTCGGGCGAAATGGCTAATCGTAGATATGGCTTATCTGCTTTAAATAGTTCAATAATGTAATTGTTGATGTTTTGATTGGGGAGGTAGGTGGCTTGACATTTTTGTCCCATATTTTTGAATCAAACCGTCTTAATGTCAGCAGGCCTTTTTAAATTGAATCACTATGAAAACTACCTCTATTCCTCAATCTGTTTTTGATTTTTTACGCCAGTTAGAAGAGAACAATAATCGTGACTGGTTCAATGAAAATAAGAAGAATTATCAGCGCGAACATGAGCATGTCATTGCCTTTGCCGATGAGCTTTTGAACCGCATGAAAGAGGTAGATCAGATCACTACAGTATCCGGTAAAAAGAGTCTCATGAGAATTTACAGAGACGTCAGATTTTCTAAAGACAAGCGTCCGTACGATCCACGATTTGCCGGTAGTTTTGCGCGGATAAAACCACAGTTAAGAGGAGGCTATTTCTTCCGTTTTAAACCGGGAGATACTGTCGTTGGCGGAGGCTTTTATCAACCCAATGCAGATGACCTGAAACTGATCCGCGAACACATTGCTCAGGACGATCAGCCGCTCCGTGATGTGCTGGAAAATCAACGGTTCAAATCGGTCTTTGGAGAGCTGATGGGAGAGCAGTTGAAGACAGCTCCCAAGGGCTTTGAGAAAGACCATCCTTCTATTGATCTGCTTCGATATAAATCCATGTACACCTTCAAATCCTTTACTGATGATGAAGTACATAGTAAGCAATTCTTAGAAGAGGTGATGAATGTCTTTTTGGCTATCCGACCGTTTTTCGATGTCATGACGGAATACCTGACCACTGATCTTAACGGACTTTCTTTAATCGACTAAGAACTATTCATTCTGGTCTATGTTGTTTTACCATGTCTAAGCGGAAAGTATTTCAGTTTTTAGAAGATCTGAGTCGGAATAACTCAAAGGAGTGGATGGATAAGAACCGCTCCAGGTATGAGGAGGTTAAGTCGATATTGGTTGAAGAATTTGACCCCATCCTGGAAAGGCTAAAGGAGTTCGATCCCAGAATTGTTCAGCCCACAGCCAGAAAATGCCTCAGTCGAATCAATAACAACCTGATGTTCCATCCGGACCGACCAACTTACAAAGATCATATGGGCCTGGCCTTTGGCTATGGAAAGGGTTTGGCAGACTTTTATGTCCATCTGGGTGTGTCTGAGCAGTTGATTGCGGGCGGTCTATGGCATCCGTCTTCAGAAAAACTCAAATTGCTAAGGCAGGAGATAGACTATGAAGGAGAGCGATTGGATACTCTTCTCAAACGACCTGAGTTTGCTGACCATTTCATCATTTACGAAGAAGATATGCTGAAAGGAACGCCTAAGGGCTATTCTTCCGATCACGACCATATCTACTTACTTCGGATGAAGAGTCTGGCGGCTTATCGTCCCATTACCAGAGAAGATTTCTACTCAGAGGCTTTCAGCGATATGGTAGTTGAGTCTTACAAGGCCGTTGTTCCTTTGCTCGATTTTGCCAATACGGCCATTCAGGAAGCTTAAAGCCTTTGTTTCTTATTGAAATCCCTTAGTTTTATTAGATAAAATGAAGCTTATGAAAAAGGTAGCCATCATATTATTTGCGTTTTTCAGTTGGCAGGTAGCCAAGGCACAGGAAGAGACTGTGAAGACCGGGCCGATAATGGAGTTCGAGGAGAAGCTGTACAACTTTGGTACAATTACTCAAGGCGACACAGTGTTACATACTTTTGTCTTTAAGAATGTAGGAACCGAGCCATTAAGGATATTATCCGCCAGAGGATCATGTGGCTGTACGGTGCCGAAGTATTCGAAGGATGAGATTCAGCCAGGAGAGAAAGGAGAGGTAGTCGTGAAATTCAATAGCGCAGGCAAAATGAATAACCAGAACAAAACGGTTACGCTGATGACTAACTCTATAGATAAAAAGCCAATTATTCTGACAATCAGAGGAGTTGTGGTGGCACGGACTGAAGACGGAGAAGATTGATAATCAAAAAGTTAAACCAAGAGCCGCATGAACTGCGGCTTTTTTTATGCAAATCACCTTAAATTTTAAGCTGGTGTTTTATTGCAAAAAGAAATTTCCCTCTATATTTGCACTCCCATAAGGGAAACGGGGTGTAGCGTAGCCCGGTCATCGCGCCTGCTTTGGGAGCAGGAGGTCGCAGGTTCGAATCCTGCCACCCCGACAATTAAAAGCCTGACTATCAATTAGTTAGGCTTTTTTTGTGTCGTTTTCATGTGTCGAAAAGTCCTTTTTGCTGCATTTTATTTTGCGTATTAGTCATATTATTTCGGTAGTCTAATTACTCTAGCGGTTTGTATATCTGACTTCATTTGAATATTAATAAGAATCAACAATCAAAATACTTGTGTCGGAAGTATGTGTCGAAGATAAGATCTTGACTACATCTTTTATGATAAAAATTATCAAACCTGGTTTGCGGTTAATATTTCTAGACATCTGCTCATAACTTCAGGATTATCGATAATTATTAGCTTGAGTTTGGATTTTGTTCTAGATAATATTTGGTAGAGCATTTTTGTCGGGTGATAAATTGGGGTTTCTGGGTATCCTTGGGTAGATAAAGTGCCATTCGGCTTGTAGTAAAAATGACCGTCTAGAACACCAACTACGCATTCAAATTCTTGACCAATTACACTATGAGCATTTTCAGTTATATCTTCTGTATTCAAGTATTCATACTTTGACTTGCCATATAGTTGTGGTGTGTAATTTATGACTTTACAGTCCTCGTCTAGGAGAAACTTGATATACTCTTTGCCTTCATGCCTTTTAATAAAATACAGCACCTGTACATTAGGGTAAAACTGTTTTTTAGGAGCTCTGTTTTTTTGAAATAGAGCATTTATAAAATCTGATATTTCGGGGTTAGTTCTGATTTTTGTTTTTAGCTTAAATAATGGGGTTGTAAGAACTTCCTCGATTTTTGATGGTATGCTATTAGCAATTTCTTTTTTGCTTAATGTCTGTACCCCATCGAAAGCAAAGAGACATGACCTGCCTGAGTTTATTAGTAATTCTAGCTGTGAGGGTTTTAATCTTTGAGCTTCATCAATAATGATGAATTCATAGTCTCTTAATATCCTTTCATTTAGCTGTTTAGGGTAAACTATTTCCCATCCATAGTCCCATATCAGTGTGTTATGTCCTTCATTGAGCATGCCTACGTGAGCAATTAATGTCTTGAATCGGGATTGAGTTTCCTGAGCTATTGAATAAACCAAGAGTGATTTTCCAGTTCCCGCTTTTCCCTCGATACCTATATAAAAGGTTTTATTTTGCTGAAGGCTGTTAAGAACAATTTTCTTAATATCCTCTTGATGGTTAGTAAGAAAATATTCATTTCTGAGAAAGCGGAGTGTTGAATTAAATGGAGAGACTAAATAATCTGATGGGTTAAATATGTTCTGGGTGTCTACTTTGTATTTATGATCTTGTTGTTTTAACAAGTCAATAATTTCAGATATACCAGTTTTGTAAAGTTGGCCATCAGGGTTTATTCCAAGTATTTCTTTTTTGTTGGAAATGAATGTATATGAAAAGATTTTTCTCTTTAAAAATCTCAGATAATATTCATTTCTTTTGTGTTGAGTAATTATTCTCTCTTCATCAAATTCACTTTTAAGCTCAATATTAATTATTAGAGATTCGTCAATTCTCAACAAATCAAACTCTTTTCCGATTTGAGGTATTTGGAAGCAAATGTGAAAGTTTTCAAATACTACAGATTCTTGAGAAGCCGACTTTAACAGATATATGAAAGACTTCAGATCAAGAATTTCCTCTTGTTTTATTGAAATTGACTTTGCCTTTAAATAGAGTTCGAAATCATTCTTTTGAAGACCGTCATGTAGATTTGCGAAAGAATTTAGATTTACGGGTTGCATGTAATTAAGAGAATGTGTGTTGTTATCTACAAATTATACTGTCTTAATTTAAATGCCAATGTTTAGGAATTGAAATACTCATTTCTATACTTTATTAGTATGTTTCAGCTTGAATGATGTAATCAAAATCAGTATAAGGGTTGGGTCTCGTAGGATTATAAAATCCATGTGTCGAAGATATGTGTCGATTTTGCCGTTTTTGAGCATTTTCCGACACATGTTTTTTTGTAAGTATTTGACTATCAGTGTATCAAAAATAGAATATTAGGTTCGAATCCTGCCACCCCGACAAAAGCCAACCAAATGAGGTTGGTTTTTTTGTGTAAAAACACAGCTTAATTATTGTTTGCAATCTATTGAATTATCAGTTGATCGTTTATATTTGCAAACCTTTAGCAAATCAAACACCTGGAGGGGTGGGTGAGTGGCTGAAACCAGCAGTTTGCTAAACTGTCGTACTGGGAAACTGGTACCGGGGGTTCGAATCCCCCTCCCTCCGCTGAAAGCCTTGTAGTCTGACTGCAGGGCTTTTTTTGTTGTAGCTCTTTATAGGCTGGAATCGGTAGAATAAAAAAAGGCCTCCGTAAGGAAGCCTTTCTTATATCTGACATCTGGTGTCTAATATCTGATCTTATTCATACCTCAAAGCTTTCACAGGGTTTTGCTGTGCAGCTTTCAGTGAGTGGAAGCTGACGGTCAGGAAGGCGATCAATAGAGCCAATATGCCCGCAATGGCCGCTGCACTAATCATCATAGTTGGCAAATCCATGGTGTACTGGAATACTTCCAACCAATCTTCTATGAGTAAATAGGCTGCCGGAGTGGCGATGACAAAGCCCACAATCACCAGAATCATAATGTCTCTGAAGATCAGAAATACCAACTGAGGTACTGTGGCACCCAATACTTTCCTTACCCCGATTTCTTTGATTCGTGTAGCTGTGGTATAGCTTGACAGGCCTAATAGCCCAAGGCAGCTAATGAGTATACAAATGTAGGAGAGAGCAGCTGTCAGCTGACTTTGGCGTTTGTCGGAGCGATATAGGTTATCGGCCTGTGTGTCCAGTAAACCATACTCAAATGGATGGCTGGGATCCAACTCATCGTATTTCGCCTCAAGATAGCTCAGCGTTTGAGAAAGTGTACCAGCCTTGGCATGAACGACAACCGAGGGGTTTACCGGAGTAATACCATTGAATCTTTCATATCGAAGGATAATGGTAGGTTCTACCTTCACATGTAGGGAGAAGGCATTGAAGTCTTTCACTACACCAATCACGCGACTTGGATTACCCTGCTGTCCGGCATTTTGAACGCGTTTGCCAATAGCACTCTCGGCATCAGGCCATCCTTGATATTCAATCATGCTTTCGTTGACTATTACTCCCTGAGTTAGGTCTGTTGGAATGGACTCATCGAAATCTCTTCCTGCAATTAATTCCATTTCCATGGCATTGATAAAGTTTTCACCAATGAACATGACGTTATAGGTGTCTGTCTTCATCATGGTGTCGGCCTCTTCCACCATCATGACCTGACGTCCGCCACCAATCAGTCTGTTTCCAACAGCACTGGAGTTACTGGCGCTCAAACCGGTCGTTGTCGTCACATCAATGATGTTCGGGTTCTCTCTTAATTCATTCTGAATGACTTCCAGTCTGCGGCTTACCAGCGTATCTCTGGTAGGAATGATGATGACATTATCCTTATTGAAACCAAGGTCTTTATTGCGCATATAGTTGATCTGATTACTCATGAGCAACGTAGCGATCACAACACCAATGGAAATAAAGAACTGGAAAGCCACCAGACCTTTTCTCATGAAAGTGCTACCCGGTCCGGTTTTAACAGAACCCTTCATAGCACTGATTACCGAAATGGCAGACAGGTAGAAGGCTGGGTATAATCCGGAGAGGACACCCAACAGGGTAGTAATGCCAATTGAACCAAAAAGGAGAAGAGGGTTATTCGCCCAGTCGAGTGAAAGCTCTTTACCCAGAATGTCATTAATGTTTAATCCATAGAGCAATAGATAAACCAGACCAACCGCTAAGATTAATGAACAGAAGGTGATCAGGATAGACTCGCTCAGGAATTGAGAAATCAATTTGCCTTTGGTAGAACCAAGGACCTTTTTGATCCCCACCTCTTTCGATCTTTTGGTGGCCCTGGCCGTTGCCAGGTTCATGTAGTTGATGCTGGCCAGTACCAATACAAAAATACCGATAGCCATAAATGCCTGAGTATAGGCTTTGTTACCTGTGGCAAGATCGTATTGTACTTTAGAATTAAAGTGGACTTCATTCAATGGTACGAGTCTGGGCTCAAAGTTGGCCTCCCTCAAAGAAGGAGCAAACTGTCTGATAGGAGCCATATACTGGTCGAAGACTTCGTGGAACCTGTTGTAGATGTTGTTGACATCGTAGTTCTTTGGCAGCAATACATAAGAATAGGTTCCAATATTCCATAGCTGGCTCATTCTGGCCTGAGCATTGAGAGGGGGCTGTCCTGATGTGATAGTGGTATATGAGATAAGACCATTGAAAGTCAGGTGAACGTTGTCTGGTAGGTCCTTAATGACCCCTTTGACCGTGAATGTATTCTGATCGGTCTTGACCAGTTCATTCAGTGGGTTCTTGTTACCGAAGAGCCTCTTAGCTGTGCTTTCAGTTAAAACGAGACTACGTGGCTCTACAAGGGCTGTTTCCGGGTCTCCCTGAATAAATTCATGGGTAAAGATTCTGAACATGGCAGAATCTGCAAAATACATGTCATCCACATAGAAGTTGTTATCGTCAATTCTAAAGAGAATCTGACCTGCATTTTGAACTCTGGTGAATGCCTGAATTTCCGGATATTCCATTTGCATGGTTTCCGGTAAAGCCGGTGAGGTCAGAGCGAATTCATCATTTTTCGGTGGAATGTAAAACTTAGATTCCACTCTATAGACCTGATCCCACTTTTCGTGGTGCTTGTCGAAAGTCAGATCACTCTGCACATAAAGCAGGATGATAATACTGACTGCTAAACCTAATGCTAATCCGAAGATGTTCAGGAAAGCATAAAATTTGTTTTTGAGGAGGACGCGGAAGGCGTAAATGAGGTTTTTCATGGCTGCGGATATATAGCTTACTAATTAGTCGGTTTAAATACAGAGTATGTTACATTTTTACGATTTAATCCATATGGGGGAGCACTGTTGGATATTGCTTTATTCATACCTAAGTGCTTTTACCGGATTCTGAGAGGCTGCTCTCAACGAATGATAGCTAACGGTCAGGAAGGCCACAAGTATGGCCAGAAGCCCAGAAATAATGGTGGCAAAGGCCAGGGTTTGAGCCAATGGCATCTGATAGGCAAACTCTTGTAGCCAGTTCTGAATCAGGTAATATGATACAGGGATTGATACTGCGAATCCTATAAGAATAAGCATCAGAACGTCCTTAAAAATCATAAAGACAAGCTGAGGAATTGAAGCACCTAGTACCTTTCTTACCCCAATTTCTTTAATGCGCTGAGATGTAGTAAAGGAAGCCAATCCCAGTAGACCCAGGCAGGAAATAAAGATACAAATGTATGACAAGAGACCTGTTAGCTCGCTTTGGCGTTGATCTTCCCTGTACAACTCTTCCGCTCTGGTATCCAGGAATCGGTATTCAAATGGATGGCTTGGGTCTAGGTCTACAAATTTGGTCTCCAGGAAATCCATCGTGCTTCTGAGGTTATTGCCATTCACATGGATAAGGAATGATGGAAATGCTCCCTGAGCCAGCAGGAAGGGGTTGAAACGATAATGGAAGATGACAGTCGGTTCGACTTCATTGTGCAATGAAAAAGCATTGAAGTCTTTTACCACACCAATCACTTTAGGTAACTCACCAGGGAAGGGGAGTCCGACCCTTTTACCAATGGCTTCATCCCAGCCCATGGCTTTTACCATGGCCTCATTTACCAGTACACCCGTGGTGCGGTCCGAAGGTTGATTTTTATCGAAATCGCGGCCAGCAACCAACTCCAGTTGCATGGTCTTCACATAATCATCTCCTACAAACAATACAGGATATGTTTTATCCACATTCACTGAGTCACTTCCTTCCGCTCTGATTAAAGACTTGGAAGCTCCAAGGAGGTTGTTACCCAGGTTGGTATCACCACCAACCATAATAGCATCTGAAACACTAACCACATCGGGGCTTTGCATGAGCTCTGACTTGATAAACTCAACACGATTGCTGATGGTAGTATCCTGCATATTTACTATCACCACATTGTCTTTATTGAATCCAAGATCCTTGTCATTCAGGAAGTCAATCTGATCCTTCATCAATAAGGTTGAAATGATAATACCGATTGAAATGAAGAACTGAAATGAAACCAGGGTTCTTCTCATATTCAAACTGCCTTTCCCGCTTTTGGCAGCACCCTTAAGTGCTCTGATTGTTGAAATAGAAGAGAGGTAAAAGGCAGGATATAATCCTGATACAATTCCTATGAAAAGGGTTATCAATACTGAACTGACCAGGAGGATAGGGTTTGCTAATAAATTGAATTCCAATTGCTTACCAAGCAGATTGCCCATGTTCACCCCATTAATCAACAGTGCGACAAAACCATAGGCCAGTAGTAAGGAAATGAAAGAGATAATGACTGATTCACTCAGAAATTGAGTTACAAGGGCTCCTTTTGTTGAGCCCATCACTTTTCTGATTCCAACCTCTTTTGACCTGCTGACCGATCTGGCTGAAGCAAGGTTCATGTAATTGATCGAAGCCAGTATCAGGATGAAGATACCTATCGCTGAGAATGCATATATATAATTTCGGTTTCCTGTGGCAAAGTCGAATTGTGGAGGATTAGAATTGAAGTGTGTATCAGCAATATTGGTCAGGTTCATAGAGAATGAGCCATCGAAGCCTGCCAGACGGGCAAAGGGTGCCATGTATTTATCGTAGAACTCCGGGAATTTGGAAAGGAGTGCTTTGGTATCATAGCCATCCGCAAACTGCAAATAAGAGAAGTCTGATGGAGCCCAGAGACCACCTTGTTGTTTTTGCTGCTCTAATAATGTCTTATCTGTCTCAAGCGTCTCATAAGACATAAGTCCGTCAAAACGCATGTGAACATTAGATGGCAAATCCTTCATTATACCGGTGACCTGAAACTGGTTGGTTGGTGTTTTCAGTACCTGTCCCATGGCGTCTTCATTGCCAAAATGCTTTTTGGCAAGAGATTCGGTCAGTACTATGCTATTGGGAGCATCCAGTGCAGTTTTGGGATCTCCCTGAATCATTTCATAGTCGAAAACAGTAAAGGTCGATGAGTCAGCATAGTAAATGTCATTCTCATAGAACTGGTTATCTCCTAATCTGAAAAGGACCTTTCCCGCCCCTCGAAAGCGGACGTAATTTTTGACCTCCGGATATTCGTTTTGTAGGGCAAAGGGTAAGAACTGCGAAGCCAATGCGTAGCTGTCATCTTCACCTGAGATAACAAAATTAGACTCTATTCTATAGATGTTCTTATAATCTCCATGCTGCTTATCATAGCTAAGATCGTTTTGAACGTAAAGAAAGATGATGATAGCGACTGTCAGACCTACAGCCAACCCCATAATGTTCAGCAGAGAGTAAAATTTATTCTTAAGCAGAACTCGTGTGGCAATGACGAAATTGTTCATAATAGTTGAGAGTTATTGACAATCAAAAGTCACAACTTAAAACCACACTCTAGCCTGAATAATGAAGAGCGAAATATCGTGTACCTGATCGGTATATCGATTATGCTGAACGTTAGGTATTTAGCAAGAATCCCCGAAATATAACTGTAACCAATTACGTTTTTATCAGTCCGTAAGGAAACTCAATCACAACTATGTTCAAGAACCTGCTCAAAATCACGCTCAGGACTTTACTCAAAAACAAAGTCTATTCTTTTATCAACGTCTTTGGTCTCGCCATTGGTCTGGCTGGTGCCATGCTCATCTTGCACTATGTATCATTCGAATCAAGCTATGATAACTTTCAGCCTGATGCTGATGATGTCTACCGGGTGAGTCTGGAGATCTTTCAGAATGGTGAATTTGTATTCCATAGTGCCGAAAATTATCCTCCGGTTGGGCCCACCATGGTCAAAGACTTCCCGGAAGTCATTGGTTGGTCGCACCTATATAATATGGGCTCCAAAAACAATGTGGTCATTACTAATGAGGCAGCTCCCGGAGAGCCCATTAAGATTAAACAGAAGAGATTTCTATATGCCAGCCCCACCTTTCTGAAGATGTTCGGTGCTCGGATGATTGATGGAGATGCTGAAACTGCTTTGGCTGAGCCTTTCACCATAGCCATCTCTGAATCCATGGCCCGGAATTATTTTGGTAACGAGAATCCTATTGGAAAGAGGTTAAGATTAAAGGACGATGACTTCAACGATGAAAACTGTCTGGTAACGGGAGTATTTGAAGACGTGCCTGAAAATACTCATCTGAAATATGATGTGCTCATTTCCACCCCAACACTATACAACCGCTTTGATGGGGCTAATGAGCGCTACAATACGGGTTGGTTAAGAAAGGACTTCTACAGCTATATCAAAGTAGCCAAGGGAACAGACATTAAAGCGCTGGAAGCAAAGTTGCCGGCCATGGTCGATCAGTATATGCCAGGGCTAAAGCAGAATGGTGGAGAGAATGTGATGCACCTTCAACCTTTAAGAAAAATACACCTCGAGTCGGCTTTGAACGATGAGGCCGAACTGAATGGAAATGGGGACGCACTATTGTATCTGTCCATTATTGCCGTATTTATCGTGGTGATTGCCTGGGTGAACTATGTGAACCTGGCGACTTCAAGGTCACTGGACAGGGCAAGAGAAGTTGGTATCAGAAAAGTACTTGGCTCTCTGAAGGGCCAGCTGATTGGTCAGTTCCTGATGGAGTCATTTGCTGTGAATTTTCTGGCCATTATCTTGATGTCAGTGATCATAATGGCTGTTTTGCCATCCTTTCACGCAGTGAGTGGAGTACCTGAAACAGTTAAGATCTGGCAGAATGAGATCATCTGGTTCACACTTGCGGGAGTCTTTTTTGTGGGCTCATTGCTTTCCGGTTTCTACCCCGCACTCGTTCTGTCTTCATTCAAACCTTCTCAGACATTAAAGGGACAATTCAGAACCTCAGGCAAAGGAGTCGTATTGAGGAAGCTTTTAGTCGTTTTTCAATTTGCAGCTTCAGCGGCTTTAATCATTGGCACCTTTACGGTTTATCAGCAAATGAACTATCTGAAAACTGCTGACCTGGGTTTCGATACCGAGCAGGTGATTGTAGTGGAAAGAGCAGCTATTACAGACAGGCAAAACAGAAATAATCAGATCACCACCTTTACTGAAGAACTGAAGAAGAACTCGAACATACTCTCTGTTGCCAGTAGTGGAGTGGTTCCGGGTAAGAAGATCAGGTTTAAGGCAGACGTTCGGTCTTATTCAGCTCCGGTAGGAGAGACTTACCCACTGAATTTTGTAGGAGGTGATTATGAGCTGCTGGAAACGCTCGGTATGGAAATCATAGCAGGTCGTGATTTTTCCAGAGACTATCCAAGCGATCCTGATACTGCGGCTTTGGTTACCCGTTCTGCAGTCAGGCAATTGGGTTTCGAAAGTCCTGAAGATATTATCAATCAACCCATCACAGCAGAGAATTTCGGTGCCACCGTCTTAGTGATTGGTGTGGTGGAAGACTATAACCATGAGTCACTGCATATCAAGACTATTCCGTCTGTATTTATTTTACAGCCTTACTGGGCAGAGTATTTCCTCATCAAAGTGCAGCAAAAGAATGTATCGCAGGCATTGGCAGCAGTAGAAAATCAGTGGGGAGTAAGCTTCCCCGGTAACCCCTTCGACTACTTCTTCCTCGATGAATTCTTTGACAGGCAGTATAGGTCAGAAGAACAATTTCAGTCGCTGTTTACGGTATTCTCAGTGCTGGCCATTGTCATTGGCTGTTTGGGATTGTTCGGTCTTTCGGCTTTCACCGCCATGAAGCGAACCAAAGAGATTGGTATCAGAAAGGTGCTGGGTGCCACTATGCCCGGTTTATTCTATATACTCAGCAAAGAGTTTGTGGTGCTTATACTGATCTCTAATCTTATTGCCTGGCCCATTATCTATCTGGTGATGAATCAATGGCTGCAAGGCTTTGAGTATAGAATAGAGACTAACTTTTTAGTCTATGCGCTGGCTACGGTAATGGTATTAGTCATTGCTATGATTACCGTAAGCTTTCAAATGATCAAATCGTCAAAGCTTAATCCTGTAGATTCGTTGAGGTACGAATAAGCAGAGGCAAGAATTGCGGGATACTGTTCAACAGAAAGAACTATGTGAAAAGAAGGTTTAAGACTACCTTCTTTTCCCTTTTCTGAAAGGCTTGCGGCCACCTCGTGGGTTGCTTCCTCTTGATTTAGGATTGTATTCCGGTCCGGGGCCTAAATCTCCGGGAGGTTGAATTTTCCTTACTTCCTGCTCCATCATCTGCTCGATACGAGAGAACTTGTACATGTCATCTTCATTGATAAATGTAACAGCCTCGCCTTCGGATGATGCCCTGGCAGTACGACCAATGCGATGAATGTAGTCTTCAGGATCGTTTGGCGCATCGTAATTAATGACCATGTCGATGTTATCGATGTCGATACCTCTTGAGATTACATCGGTGGCTACCAGCATCTGCAGTTTTCTGTTTTTGAACTCTCTAAGAATCGCTTCACGCTCTTTCTGTTCCAGATCACTGGAAATTTCCTTGGCGTTCATTCCTTCTTTCTGAAGTGCTCTGGTGATTTCTCTCACCTTCAACTTCGTAGAGGCGAAGATGATCAGGCTTGGAACGTCATTGTAGCGCAAGAGGTGCTTGATTGTCTCAATCTTCTGATGGTCATGAGCTAATACGGCTACCTGGGTTACTCTCTCTGCAGGTTTGGAAATGGAAATGTTGACTTCTACCGGATCTTTCAGAATCTCTTTAGCCAACGTCCTGATTTTCGGAGGCATTGTCGCTGAAAAGAGGAGATTCTGTCTTTCTTTCGGCAGGAAGGAGATAATTCTCTTGATATCGTCCATAAAGCCCATGTCCAGCATTCTGTCCGCTTCATCCAGCACCAGGTTCTTGAGTTGCTTTACATTGACATAGCCAAGATTGAGGTGAGAAATCAACTTACCGGGAGTACCAACTACAATATGGGTTCCATGGGTAAGCGCTTTCTTTTCCTGGGTAAAGGCATCACCATCACCACCTCCGTAAATAGGAATTGAAGTCACCCCGGTGAAATAACTAAGTCCCTGAAGCTGCTGATCAATCTGTATGGCCAGCTCTCGTGTAGGACAAATGATCAGGGAGTTAACATGATCATCTTCAATGCCTTCTGAACAGATTTTATGCATCAATGGCAATAAGAAGGCTGCTGTTTTTCCTGTGCCTGTCTGGGCACAGCCAATCATGTCTTTTCCCTCAATAATAGGAGGGATAGCCTGTTCCTGAATGGGGGTTGGATTCTCAAAGCCTATGGCCTCTAAGCCGGCTAATACGTCTGGATGTAAATTGAGTTCTGAAAAGGTCAAAGCATGAACTATATTCGTGGAAGTCTTGTATTGCTTAGTGTTAAGCGTAATATACAAAGTACACAAAGCTAATCAATAGAACCATATAAAAATGAAGAAGGCTGTTTTTAAAACCAATATCAACTGTGGAGGATGTATCGCTACGGTGACTCCTTTCTTGGAAAAGGCCAATACCATTTCAGACTGGGAGGTAGACACGAACTCCAAAGACAAGAAGCTCACGGTTAAAGGCGACCAGCTGGATAAAGAAGAGGTGATCAAATTGGTAAAAGATGCAGGTTTTGAAATTCAGGAAAAGAAAGGACTTTTCGGTTTCTGATTAGCATTAGCGCTTTTTCCAGAAGTGAGGGGAAAGCAACATCAATACTGTAAACAGTTCCAGTCTGCCTAAAAGCATTAGAATCCCTAAGAGCCATTTACCAGCCATGGGCATTCCGGAAAAATTATCTACCGGGCCTACTTCACCAATTCCGGGACCCACATTACCCAGAGAGGTAGCTACAGCCCCAAAGGCTGTGTCGAAGCTCACATTCATAGAAGCTAGTAAAGTCACACCCACCAGAAAGACCAATATATAGATCATAATAAAGGCCAGTACATTGAATACAATGTTCTGTTCAATGGCCTTACCACTAATTCTTACCGGGATTACCGCAGAAGGGTGTAGCTGTCTTTTCAGCTCAAGAAAGGAGTTTTTAAACAGCACCACATGGCGAATCACCTTTACACCACCCGCTGTGGAACCTGCTGAACCTCCCACAAAAAGCAGGATAAAGAAGAGAACCGATAGGAATGGTGCCCAGCTTGTATAGTCAGCAGAAACAAAACCCGTAGTGGTAATAATGGATACTACCTGGAACAGGCCATCGCGGAAGGAGCGTTCGAAGCTATTGTCATTGACCACCAGTAAGGTTACCGTTACAATGAGCGTAATGGCTATGGTGAACAGCGTATAGACAACAAACTCTTCATTTCTAACGATTTTCGTGAAGTTCCTTTTCAGGGCAAAGTAGGTGAGCGTAAAGCTAGTACCTGCCAGGAACATGAACACAATAACGATGTACTGAATGGCCGGAGATTGTCCGGCTAAACTGGCATTCATGGTGGAAAATCCACCCGTGGCCATGGTGGTTAAACTATGATTGATAGCATCGTAGGGCCCCATACCCGCCAGGTACAGGAGAATGGCTTCCGTAACGGTGAGTCCGAAGTAAATGAACCAAAGTCGTTTGGCTGTTTCCTGAATTCTTGGCTGAAGCTTGTCAGGGGTAATGCCTGGAGCTTCTGCAACAAAGAGCTGCATACCTCCAATACCCAGGAAAGGAAGAATGGCCAGGGCCAATACAATGATTCCCATACCACCAATCCATTGAGTAAGACTTCGCCAAAAGAGTATTCCTTTCGAAACAGATTCTATATCGGTCAATATGGATGCTCCGGTAGTCGTGTAGCCGGAGACCGTTTCGAAGAAAGCATCGGTAAGCGAAGGAATCGCGCCACTGATGAGATAGGGGAGTGCTCCGAAAAACGACATTACTATCCAGCCGGAAGTTACAATAAGGTAACCATCCTTCTTTTTAAGGTCTTTACTTCGGTTTTTACGGGTAAGCATGCGCAGACCAAAACCTGCTGAAATAGTTATTCCACTGGAAATAGCGATAGACACCCAGTCTGTTTCCCAGTAGTACAGAGAGACAGGCAGGCAGAGTAGCATAAATCCTCCATTGATGAGGAGCAAAATGCCGAGTATATTACCGATGACCTTGTAGTTAAACATTGATGCTACAAGTTATCAACTGAAGTATGATTCTACCTTCTTGATACATTCCGGTTTTGAAAGTACTACAACACGGTCTTTGGCCTGGAACCTGAAATTACCAGGTGTGGTAAGTCCTCTGCCATCGCGGATAACACCACCAATGATAGCAGATTTGGGGAATTGAAGATTTCTTAACTGATGCTCCGTAATCTTGGAGTTTTCCTGCACTTCGAATTCCAGGATTTCAGCATCTACACCATGTATACTGGTAATAGATACAATTTCTCCCTGTCTTACATGACGGAAGATAAAGTTAGCTGCAATGAGTTTCTTATTGATCATGGTGTCAACACCGATACTTTGCGAAAGGTGTATGTAATCCATGTTTTCTACCATGGCGATGGTTTTCTTCACTCCCATCTTCTTGGCCACCAGACAGGAAATGATATTGGTCTCAGAGTCTCCGGTCACAGCAATGAAAGCATCCATTTCATTGATACTCTCTTCTTCCAGTAACTCCACATTTCGGCCATCACCATTAATGACCATGGCATCAGGCAACTGATCTGCCAGTTCAAAGCATTTCTGAGAGTCTTTCTCAATGAGCTTGACGTTGTATTTGCTGCTGAGAATTTTAGCTGCATGGAATCCAACTCGGGAACCACCCAGTATCATCAGGCTCTTTACACCTTCTTTCTTCTTTCCAGAAAGGAAAAGCAGTTTTTCTACGCACTCAGGCTGTGTCACGAAGTAAACGTGATCACCCTCCTGGAACTTAGTGTCACCATAAGGAATAATGGTTTCATTCTCCCTGAGTATGGCTACGGTCATAAAAGCCTGATCAGGGTTGATTTTGGCTACCTCAATCATGGACTTACCAATAAGGGGGCTTTTGGCCTCAATATTCACGCCTATGAGTTGAAGAAGACCCTTCTCAAAATCGAAGCTATCGGTAATAGCCACCTCTTTCAGCAGCCTTTTGATTTCTCGTGCTGCCAGTGATTCTGGTGAGATGATATCATCTATACCCAGGTGCTTCAGGTTGAGCTTATCCTTCTTATAGAGGAACTCGGTATTAGAAATTCTGGCGATGGTTCTTTTGGCACCAAGATGCTTGGCAATGATAGCCGTGGTAATATTAATTTCTTCAGAGGAGGTAACAGCAATGAGGAGGTCCGATTCGCTAACCCCTGCTTCTTCCAAAACAGAGTAGGAGGTTGCTGTTCCTTTGATTGTCGCTGCATCTACCTGATTAGCAGCCATTTTAAGTTTGTCGGCAGCCTGATCGATCAGCACAATGTCCTGACCTTCCTGACTCAGCAATTTCGCCAAATGAAAACCCACATTACCAACTCCCGCTATAATTACCCGCATCTTTTCACACTTTGGAGGCTGCCAATTTAAACAAAATCATGAATGACGTATACAATTAAAAGTTGTTTGCACAGAAAACGATTACTTTCCTTTACTTTCAGCTGGCCAGCCTGACCTGAGATGCAAATCTCGCTGAGGAAAAGGGATTTCTATATTATGTTCCTTGAATTTCTCGAAAATCTCGTAGTAAAGCTGACTTTTCAGTATGATAGGGCGATTAATATAGGTACTCGTCCAGATCAATAAGTCGAAATTCAGGGAGCTGTCACCATATTCTACAAAGAGAACATCTGGTGCAGGTCGTTTCAAAACATCAGGATGTTTATTCGCAATATCCAACAAAATTTTCTTGATGGTTGCCGGGTCTTCATTATAAGAAACGCCTACCGGAACATGGAAACGAATACTTCTGTCATTATGGCTCCAGTTAATTACCCTTTGGCTAATGAACTCGGAGTTAGGTACAATAATGCTAATATTATCATTGGTGTTGACTGTAGTTGCTCTGGCCGAAACCTTTGTTACATCGCCTTGAATATTGCCTACCTCAATTCGGTCACCCACTTTAATCGGTCGCTCGAAGAGAATGATAAGTCCGGAAATGAAGTTGTTCGCAATGTTTTGTAAGCCAAAACCAATACCCACACCCAGGGCACCGGCTAGCACATTCAGCGATCCCAGAGAGATACCACTGGTTTGTATAATGAAGAAGCCACCGATAATAATCACCAGGTACTGAACTATGGTACCAATGGACTGGCTTACACCAATATCTGTACTGTATTTGGAGAGCACCTGATTAACAAAAACAGGCTTTAGCTTTCGGGTGAAGTAAACGAGCAGAAAGAAGAGGAAAGAGAGCCTTAGTAAATCAAAGACCTTCACTTTTTTACCTTCCTCCCCAAAGAGTGGCTGATTGAGGTTTGAATTACTGTCTACCCCAATACTGGCTAATAGAACAGTCACCCCAATGATCAGGATGGTGTACTTGGCCGTGTTACCTATAGATAAAACCGTTTTTCTATCTTCAATTCTATGGTTTAGAATCTTATTAATAAGAATGGATCGAACCAGATTGCCGAATAAATTCAGCAAAATGAGAAAGACAATCGGAATGATTAAGTGCGTTGCGGTGATCTCTTCTCCCAGCAGGGTGAACTGATCATTAATCACTGGTATATGTTCGTTGATAAAATTGATGAGCCTCTCCAGTCCGGAAATCGGCTCCTCAATAGAAGTATCCTGAATCATGCTTTAATATAGGTACTTTTCATTGGTTAGGGCAACAATATTGAAGAGTCACCATAACTTAAAAAGCGGTAGCTGTTATTAAGCGCATGTTCATACACTTTTTTCCAGTCTTCGCCAATGAATGCCCAAACCAATAACATTAATGTACTTCCGGGTTGATGAAAGTTGGTGATTAGTCCCTCACATACCCTGAACTGGTAGCCAGGCATGATGAAAATTTCTGTTTTACCGGTCAGAATCTCTACGCCTTTCTTTGCCATCCACTCTTGCATAAACTGAAAGACTTCTTGTCTTGAAGGTAGTATTTCATCGCTTTCATAAGGTTCCAGCTTTTGTATTGAGAAGTCCTCATTATCCTTCATGAGTCTGATGCCATACCAGTATAGACTTTCAAGTGTCCTCATAGAAGTAGTGCCCACTGCTACTACTCTTTCGGTTTGAGCCAGGGCTTCAATTGTTGCTCTGTTAATTTCAACCTGTTCGGAGTGCATATTGTGCTCGCGGGCGTCAGTGGCTTTTATGGGCTGAAAAGTGCCGGCACTGACGTGCAATGTCAGGTAATTCAGGTTAACCCCTTTTTGACTTAGTTCTGACAACACCTCATCGGTAAAGTGAAGGCCGGCCGTAGGTGCAGCCACTGCACCATCTTGTTTAGAGTATACGGTCTGGTATCGCTCCTTGTCCTCAGGCTCATCGGAACGATTGAGGTAGGGGGGTAAAGGTACTTTTCCGCTGAGCTCAACAATTTCAGCGAATGAGATGGAAGGGTCAGACCAACTAAACTCTATTTGCTTGTTATCACGATCGGCTATTCTGGCTTCCAGCTCTACTGGTTTACCTGATACTTCTAATGTTCTTTTCAGAACTGTATCATCCTTCCACTTTTTGAAGTTTCCTACCATGCATTCCCAGACAACTGGTCCGGATGCCTCCATCATCAGGCTGATGATATGGGTAGGACTTACCGGACTCAACAGAAAGATTTCAATCTGAGCACCTGTGTCCTTCTGAAAAAATAGTCTGGCAGGGATTACCCGGGTATTATTAAAGAAAAGGGTTGTACCTGATTCTAACTGATTAGGCAAGCCTTTAAACCGGGCGTCTTGAATTTGTCCGCTCCTATAGATAAGGAGTTTGGACTCATCGCGCTGTGCCAGTGGGTACTTAGCAATTCTTTCATCGGGAAGATGATAATTGATCTCTTGTAAATCGGGTGCAGAAGGTAATGCCATAATGGGCCGCAAGTTAAATTATGAAAATTTAATGCAGTTCATGTAACCTAAAAAAAGCGGCTGAAACGCTCAAAATGGACAAAACTGTTCACTAGTTTGACCGATTCCGTACACGTTCGTACACCCCTTAAAATGAGTTTTGATATAACTATCTGATAATCAGTAGTTAATATTTTTTGGCATACCGATTGGATAAATACTGGCAGGTCAAAAACAAGGTCGAAAACAAGGTCAAAATTTTCCGCCTACGGGCGGAGCTCAAAATATCAAACAACATGAAAACATTAAATAAAAGTAGAATCTCAGCCGTTGTGGCACTTATGCTGGCAGGCACTATTCTCGCCTCAGCAGCAACTACCCCGATCAATAACCAACCCGTCAATGATAAGGCAGAAGCCACTATCGTTTATGACGAAGATTACCTGGAAGATATTGATGCCTATGTGGAGCAATATCTGGCAGAAGAGGTAGTACAATTCCAGACAGTAGACTACGTTAAGGTGTATGATGACAACCAGCAGTTGTTGGTGGAGGGAGAGAAAGGTAGTCTCAACGAAAATCAGTTAAAGCTTTTGAGACAGGCAGACTTGCTATCAGAATTGAATGGCACTGCCTACTATCAAATAAATCATTAGTTAGTAGTTTTAGTTTAAGGTTGATTAAGGCGATTTCATACGGAGATCGCCTTGTCTCTTTTTAGAGGTCTGATAAACTCACTAACATGAACTTCACTTCGTCACCCGCTTTCATCTGAGCCACAATTGAAAGGTCTTCACTAATCACATTAACAATTCTTGGGTATCCACCCGTTGTCTGGGCATCTGCTGTAAGAATAATCGGCTGGCCTGATTTGGTTAACTGAATGGTGCCTTCCACAATGCCTGACGAAATCTCCTCTCCATTTGGTTGATAGTCTTCAATAGCCCCTTCTAATCGGTAACCCATTCTGTTCGAATCTGCACTCACCTTAAATATCGTCTCAAAGAATGACTGAATTTGCGGCATGGTAAACTGCTCGAATTCAGGGCCTGTTACTACACGGAGTATGTAGCAGGACGAGTAAACAGGTCTGAGGGCGATGGGATAGGTTCTTCTTGGAATGAAATTGGTGATTTGGATGCCAATTTCATCTTTCGCTTTTAGCCTGTTGGGTAGGCCATCTACATTCAGAAGATTAGAAATAGCACTAAAGCTCTTGAGCCATTCATTGGCTTTCCAGACGCCCTTGGCGGCAAGGTAAGTCCTGCATCCCAGAGCGGCCTGATGAAATACCAGGCGATCACCGTCTTTAATATCCAGTGTTTGATACAAAATAACCGGCTTGCCGTTCAGTTCAGCCTGCATGTCTGCTCCGGTGATAGCGATCTGTCCACTCCCTTCAAAAAGTAATTCGGCACCAATCAGCGTCATTTCTATGGTGGGAGTTTCATGAGGATTGTCCAGTAATTCGTTGGCAATTTTGTGAGCCTCTTTGTCCATGGCCCCGCCAAATGGGATTCCGGCATCCTGATGCCCAATACGGCCCATGTCCTGAAGGGTACTGAACAGCCCCGGTTTGACAATATGGATGATGAATCTATTCTCCATGCCTGGCTTCCATAGTATATATGCCGGTATCTTGTTTCAAGGCAATCAGTTTGAATTCATCGGCTGAAACAGCTCTGAACTTCACTTTATCTCCTGAAAAGAGGAGGTTAGGTTCTTCTCTCGATGTATCGAACATGTTCAGGGGAGTTTGCCCGATAATCTGCCACCCTCCGGGAGCGTCTACCGGGTAGATTCCCGTTTGGTGACCGGCCAGTCCCACAGAACCTTTCGGAACGAGTTTTCTCGGGGTTTCTTTTCTATCACAGACCAAAGGTTCGGGCAAGGTTCCCAGGTATGCAAAACCAGCAACGAACCCCAGCATATAGACCCTGTAAGTGGTTTCTGTATGCTTTTGAATAATTTCCTGTTCAGTGAGACCAGTTTTGCGGCTTACTTCTGCCATGTCAGGGGCAAACTCAGGTTCATAACATACCGGGATGGTCACATCGCGCACATAGGCCATTTGGTTGGTTGGTGGATGTGTTGCCAAATCACGAATGAGTTCAGTGGCTTCGGTCATGGTGAATCTGGTTCGGTCAATGCCTACGGTAAGGCTGCAATAGGCGGGTGTGAGGAAGGTGAATGACCTGGAGGCTTTCAATGTATGATAAAGGTTAATCACCATTTGGTTGACCTCCGGATCAATTTTCTTCTCGAATGAGATTAACAGGGCTTTATCACCAAAGGGTTTGACGTCCATTAAAAGTGTTTTTTAGTGATACCTGAAGCCGACAGCTTTTCTGTGATGGTATTCAGAATGGATATGGCTGCCGGATTATCGCCATGTATGCAAAAGCTCTGAGCAGTAACAGGCACTTCTGAGCCATCGAGGCTTAAGGTTTTGCCGGACTGAGAGATAGAGAGTACCTGACTGGCGGCTTTTTCGGCATCTCCAATAACGGCATGTTCCAATTGTCTCGACCTTAACTGTCCATTGGCTTCATATTGTCTGTCGGCAAAGGCTTCAGCAATGAAGATCATGTCCTCGCCCTCAGCAATATCTTTAACCAAACTACCGGCAAGCCCCATTACTTTCAAATCGGGGTTAATCGCTTTAATGGCTTTAACAACAATACGAGCCACCGCTTCATTCCTGGCCATTTCATTGTAAAGTGCTCCATGTGGTTTTACATAGGTCATGGAAACGCCTTTGCTGGCTACAAGTCCCATAAGAGCTGACACCTGATACTTAATGTAGGAGGATAATTCTGCGGACTCCATGGGCAGCACTCTGCGACCAAAGCCTTGAAGGTCCGGATAGCCTGGATGGGCTCCTATCTGTACCTGATGCTGAATGGCCAGGTCGATTGTTCTTTCTATTTGATATGGATCTCCTGCATGCATGCCGCAGGCAATATTACAGGAAGTGATATGTGGAAAAATAGCTTCATCATTGCCTATGGTATAGTTGCCATAGCTTTCTCCCATGTCGCAATTAATGTCGACTGAATTCATGAGCTCCTTTTTCACCAAGTTAACAAAAGCATTTTAAGACTAAGCCAAAGAAAGGAGCAAAATCAGCTGATTTTGCGGAGTGCGGAATTCATCAGAATAGGCGGCTTTTGACAGGGATATTCGGGCCAGATCAGCTTGATCAAAACCATTGTGATCATAAAAAGTAATTCCTTATTGCTGAAGGTCGTAAGGTCCACCAAGAGGAACAATATGACAGCAGTCTTTACCCACCTTAAAATCAGTTTCCAGTACAATTTTGTTATCGATTACACCAAAGAAGCGGAGTATAGTACCTGATTGCCTCAATTGATCCATTTCCAGATCACTTACGACCAGGTAGCTTCCTTCGGCCTGTAGTATGGCGGGATTGCTTTGATAAATCTGACCATTGTCCAGGTTCTTGACATAGTAATGGTCGAGGACTACAGGCTGGCCATTTGCCATGGGGGAGTAAGTTATGTGACGAAGCTCTTCTGTACAGGCGAGATTATCAGGACAGTCTAAAATATCATCCACAGTCTTTTCACCGCAGGAGTACAGTAATACGGCCAATAACAGGAGCATCAGATAAGGTTTCATACTTTTGACTTTTCATTATCACAGACAACCAAAGTCAAACGAAAGTTGGAAAGCTATTGCTTGATGTAGCCGTTTTTCTCGAACCAGATAAATGCCCTGTCCACCGCATCGCGCATCGTAAGATTCGGGGTGTAGTCTAATTCTACCTTGGCTTTATTGCCATCGAGATGTTGTCCTCCTGCCATTACAGCAATGGCAGTGGAACTGATTTTTGGGGCGTCACCTCTAAATAGAGCATACCTGGTTTCTTGAAGCTTGTTCACCAGTTTAGCCATATTGAGTGGAACGGTCTTCTTTAGTAATGGCACCTCAGCACGTTCACAAATTGTAGCTACCAGCTCATCCATATTGGTGTTTTCTCCTGTAATCAGATAGCGTTCCCCGGCCTGTCCTTTCTCCAAAGCATAAAGTAAACCCCGGCCTGCATCTCTGGCTGAAACCACGTTTCTCTCTCCTTTAATGTAAGCTTTCAGGTTCTGATTGGCCAGTTCGACAATTAACTTGCCTGTGGTAGGGCCATAGTCGTATTCACCAAAAGTCATGGAAGGAATACCAATGACCAGTGGCAGGCCATCATTTGCTGCTTCTCTTGCCATTTGGTCCATCAGCCATTTGACCTGTACATAAGGAGCCAGGTTTTCCGGTGCCTTGTCGTATATAGCTTCTTCATTGGCAATTCCATTGGTCACTTTTGGAAGCGCAATGGCACCGCCAACGTATAGTGCTTTTTCTATTTTGGCTTGTTCAATAGCATCGAGGAAAAACTTCATCTGAAGTCTGGCTGTCTTCATCTCCTGAGCCAGTGGACGGGGTACAGTAGGATAATAGGCCGCGCAATTAGCCACGGCATCCAGACCTTCAAATGCCTTGATCAGGCTTCCACGATCGTTCAGATCGGCAATCCTGGATTCATAGCGAAGATCCAGCACCTTGTCTAAGTCAGTGCCTTTCCTGTGTATGAGTACTAATTCGTATTGTCTTATTTGGGCTTCTATGGCAATGTGGTGGCCCAACATGCCTGTTCCCCCGATGATTCCAATTTTCATATAGTTAAGCTAACTAATTGTTCAACCAGCCTGAACTGGTTTAGTTCAATTAGTCATCATCTTCGTCATCATCACCCTGGTCGCTGTAAGGGTCGCTATCGTCTTCATCCATTTCTTCATCCTCATCGCTGTGCTTTTCTTCGTACTCCATTTTGATGTCGTCTTTGAGGTTACCATCATCATCGTAATCATCATCGTCTTCGATGATTTGTTGTGCTTCTTCGATGGTCATTCTGACGAGATAGTATTTCTCTTCAGTTTCGAATGGAAGTGCTGAAACACGCTTGCCTTCTTTGTTGGTGAAATAGATTAGGTTGTCTTCAAAACCTTCCGGGTATTCCAGCTTGATTTGTTCCTGAATGTCTTTATCCAGCTTTTCAAAGTCTTTAATTACTCGCGGTTTCGATGGACTTGGTTGGCTCATAGCAGTTAGATTTTGAAAGCAATATCACTGTTATTGAGAAAAAATCAACAAGTGGGAAAAAAAATCTGATGGATTTTTTAGTAACCAGGGCCTAAAAGGTCGATATCTGACAGAAAACCGGGTTGAGAGTTGGGATAGATCATGATATAGGGGTCCCAAAACGGATTCTGCTCAGGTTGATCATGCAGTGAGTTCACAATTCGATTATCGATAGTTCGGCAATTAAGCTTATGATAAAAGCCAGGAACTCCCGTTTGGAAGAGAGAAAGGGTGAACTCTTCATCGTCTACTCTGGCAAAGGCAGCCTGTACCAACATGGCCCCAAGGCCATTACCTTTGAATTGTGGATGCACACAAACCGCTCCCAGTCCCATAATCGTTTGTCGTTGCTGGTCGGCTGAAATTTCACGGGGAAACGACTCCGCATATCCGATCAGCTGATCTCCATCATAGATCATGTGACAGAACTTACCGGGGTTTCTATGGAGAAAATCTTCTATTCTGCTTCTTTCGGTAAATTCAGCCGGTTTGGTTTCCGGCCAGGTCAGGTCTGTCAGCGCATTGATTTCCTGAATGGCCGATTCTTCAATCAGACTGACAGGTACTGTGGTAACGGCATAATTCATTTAACTTCTCTTGCTTTTATGTTCAGTGAAGCGTCTTTTTCGTGTTTGGTCAGAGCCAGTTCAATCAGCAGGCTTAAGAGCTCCTGATATCCGATACCTGTGGCTTCCCACATCTTCGGATACATGCTTATGTTAGTGAAGCCCGGGAGGGTATTGATTTCATTGATCATGATTTCACCTTCCTGTGTCACAAAGAAATCGACTCTGGCCAGTCCCTGACAACCCATAGTCTGGTAAGCCTTCACAGCGATCTTCCTTACTTCATCAATTTGATTTTCAGTGATCGATGCCGGGATTTGAGTGCTGGAAGCGTTTGAATCGACATACTTCGATTCAAAGTCATAGAAATCGGTATTGGTAATGATTTCACCCGGGAGAGAGGCTTTGGGATCTTCATTTCCTAAAACGGAACATTCCACTTCCTTGCCTATGATCAGTTGTTCGATTAAGACCTTGTGATCGTAGGTAAGCGCCTGCCTGATTTTTTCATTGTATGCACTTTCACTGGAAACCTTATATACCCCAACAGAAGAGCCCAGATTAGCGGGTTTAATGAACACAGGCATACCTAATTCCTTTTCTACCTGATTGTAAGAGGGGATGCTTTGGTTGGTAGCCATTAGATAAGGAGCGATGTTAATATCTGCATCTCTGAGGAGGCGCTTGGTTACATCTTTGTCCATACAGGAAGACGCTGCGAGCACATCACAACCTACAAAGGCCAGATCTGCCATTTTAAATAAGCCCTGTATAGTACCATCTTCTCCAAAGACCCCGTGTAATACCGGAAAAGCGACATCGAGGGTTGTAATAACCTGTCCATCAACCAGGCTGATTAATTCTGTTTTAGGGCTGCCGGGAATCAGGCTGACTCTCGTGCCAGCTTGGTCGGTGTCAATCTGGTTTTCATCAATCAACCACCAGTGCCCTGCGGTATCTATTTTGATTACATAGAGGTTAAAGGGACTTCGATCCAGGTGTTTGAGTATACTTTTGGCTGAGAGGATGGATATTTCATGCTCTGTGGATTTGCCTCCAAAAATGATGGCCAGATTCTGTTTTGACATGGACGTTAAATAAAAATTCAATTAAGGTAAGAACGTGCAAATTTCACATTCTGATAAGAGATTATTTGAAAAGTTCTTATCACTTTTGCCAAGTTTTTTACGGTAGTAAAACTGTTGAAAAGTATTACTGAAGAGCAGTGGATTGACTGGGTTGATGCACTTGCCGCCAATGACTACGTGGTTATTGATGATTTTCTTGATGATGACACCTATAGACTACTGAGAAACTTCTTTCTCAATAAACTGGGGCATGACGAGTTTGATCCGGCCGGTATAGGAGCGTTGAGTGAACATCATCTTGACACGAGCAGAAGGGGAGACCATGTCTATTGGCTTGACAGTGAAGTTGACCAAAACCTGGCTGCCATCTTTGAGCTGATCCATGAACTTATAGCTAAACTCAATAGGTACTGCTTTTTAGGAATAGCTGATTTTGAATCCCATTTAGCTTATTACCCCAAAGGCACATTCTACGAGAAACACCTTGACCAATTTAAGGCCAGAAGTAACCGACTGATTTCAATGATTATCTATTTGAATGAAGGCTGGCAACCCGGAGATGGTGGAGAACTCAAGCTATATCATAATGATGAAGAAAAACTGGTAGAGCCCATTGCTAAGCGTCTCATCCTTTTTAAAAGTGATGTGCTGCCACATGAGGTATTAACCACTAACGTGGGCCGATATAGTTTAACGGGCTGGATGTTGAAAAACCCCTCAGACCTGGGCTTCCTGTTGGGTTGATAGTTATCTATGCTACCAATCACGGTGTCCTTACCGTGATCTTGATGTAGTCATATTTATGGATCAAACCCCAATCTTGACAGATTGAATCGCTGAGGAGATAACCGAACCAGTTCAAAACAGAAATTAGTATCTTCCGCGATGAAGTCTAAATTCTGGAACTATCTGTTCTGGCTGGTCATAGCCGCTGCGTTTATTGGTCCGGGTACAGTTACCACTGCCGCATCAGCCGGAGCCAATTATCGGTTTCAGTTACTTTGGGCACTTTTATTTTCTACCCTCGCTTGTCTGGTAGTTCAGGAGGCAGCAGCCAGAGTTACCATCGTTTCCGGTAAAAGTCTCGGCCAGGCCATAAAACAACGCTTTTCCCAATCTGCTTTTGTCTGGTTTATTGGTATATCTATCTTTTTAGGTTGTCTGGCCTATGAGGCCGGTAATATACTAGGAGCTATTTCAGGACTTGCTGTATTGAAGTTGGGTATTCCCCAATGGATATTTACCACTATCATAGCTGTCGTTTCGTTTCTATTGCTATTCTTCGAAAAGACTAAATCAGTCCCCCAAATCTTAGGTGCATTTGTGGCGATTATGGGCGTAGGGTTGTTCTATGCAGCATTGAGTTTTGGTTTGCCCTGGGGAGAAGTTCTGAATGGCCTGGTAGTCCCTCGTTTACCTGATAACTCCACTCTTATTGTACTCGGGTTGATAGGCACCACTATTGTTCCTTATAATATATTCCTGGGGTCTGGCCTGGCAGAAGGGAAGGAGTTGAAATCAGTTCGTTCCGGACTGATCTTTTCTATCCTTCTGGGTGGACTCGTTTCAATGGCGGTGTTGCTGGTAGGGACCAGCCTGGATGGTCGGTTTAACTTCGATATTCTTTACGAAGAGTTGGTCTCAGACCATGGCCCTTTTATGGGGTATATCTTTGCCTTTGGTCTTTTTGGTGCGGGATTTACTTCAACGATTACAGCTGCTTTGGCCGGAGCATTGACAATCAGAAGTGTCCATCCTAAAGGAGAGACATGGTCGAACCAGTCGAGGCAGTTCAGAAGCCTTTGGGCCGTGATTATCATCATAGGTTTTGGCATTGGCATCAGTGGTATCAGACCCATTCCAGTGATCATTGCAGCACAGGCGGCTAATGGATTTATTTTACCGATTCTCACTTTCGCTCTCTGGGTTCTTACTAATAGTAAAAGACTGGGGCAGCATATGAATGGCATAGGCTTAAACCTGGCCATGTTCATCACGTTGCTGGTCACTTCTGTCTTAGGTTTGATCAATGTGTCGAAGGCCTTTCATTCTGCTATTGGTGAAAGCTTTGCTTTTTCCGGCCTGAACCGTAGCCTCATCATTGCGCTGGCTCTGGTGTTTACTGCTCTTGCTCTCTGGACAATCCAAAAGGAAAGAAGAGTTAACATATAGTTGATCTTAATATCAAATCTTTTTGTAGCCTCTGACTTTCTAAGCCTTTAAATTTGCGCCATGCAAAAAAGATACTGGCTTTTCGGACTATTGTTGATGGCTCTTGTAGCCTGTGGAGAAAGTGGAGGAGATACAACGCCTGCTCCGGATAATGATGATGACCTACAACCTGTAGATTATGAGAATTGCCTGGTAGCAGTAGGCAGTCAAACTCTTGAAGTAGTGACCTGGAACGTGGAGAATTTTCCTGTAATAGCCACAGCAGTAGAAAGAGTAGAGCAGATCGTTGAAGACTTTGATGCCGATATTATTGCTCTTCAGGAAATCAGGTCGGTTAGCGACTTTAATGCCATGGTTGATGCCCTCGAGGGCTGGTCAGGACAAGTGGTGCATGTAAGTGGAAGCAGCCAGCGATTGGCCTATCTCTACAAAGACAGTGAAATCACAGTGTTGGAACAACCGGTTAACCTCTATGCAGAATCTACGACCGAAAACGATGATGCTTTTACTTCTGTTAGAAGACCTCTTTATGTGAAGGTGCAACACAACAGTGGCTTGATACTCAGTCTGATTAATGTTCACCTGAAATGTTGCGATGGCTCCGAAGATCGCAGAAGAAGTGCTTCTCAACTGATCAAAACTTATATTGATGATAATCTGGCTACTGAGAATGTCATTGTCCTGGGCGATTTCAATGATGAAATTGTTGATGCCTCTGATAATGTTTTCCAGAACTTCATTGATGATGCGAACAACTATGAATTCGCTACGATGGAAATTGCTGCAGGACCAGATACCGAATGGTCATATCCATCCTGGCCAAGCCATATTGATCAGATTCTTATTACCAATGAGCTTTTCGATAATGAGTTGTCTACACAGACCTTGAAACTGGATCAGTGCTTTTCTGAATTCACCAATACCGTTTCTGATCACAGACCGGTAATGATTCAACTCTCAACTAACTAATAGGTATTATTGAGTAAGTAAGTTGCCAATCTTTTTGGCACGGCAATTGGTAAAAGTCTGCGTCAACAACTCAAAATATGATGATGCACAAACTCAAATTATCAATCGCCTTATTTTTTGTGGTCCTGGGTGTGGGCCGTGTTCAGGCACAGGAATTCGCAGAGCCTTTCGCTGATTTTTTCAGCATGAAGGAGTGTTTCGTAATTACCAACTCAGGTGAGGAGATTCATGGGAAATTAAGAGGAGCCACTCAGTCAAGAGGCTTCATTGTCAGGCTAACGCTAGTGGATGAAGAGGGTAGAAAGCATAAGTTCAAAGCCCATCAAATCCAGAGCTTTGGTATTCGTCCGGATGCTTTTACTAAGCTCAACACCATTAACGAAAAGACAACCAGTATCCGTCATGCCGCCAGAACTAACTACAATAACATTCTGGACAGAGAATGGATCTATTATGATACCCAGGTGATGCCAAGAAGCAAGAAGAAGGGTATGCTACAGTTGCTCAATCCTGGAATGGACGAATTCATCAAGGTTTATTATCACCCCAATGGATCGAAGTCTATGCCTATTGCTATAAAAGGTATACCTGTGGTAGGAGGAGAGGAGAGAACTTTTCTGGTGGTTAAAGGAGATGGTGATACTCAAATCGTTAGAAAGGCATCTTTTGAAAAGGCATACAGAAGCATCTTTGCGGATGTACCGGAAATGCTGGACGTGAGAAATCCACATTTCAGAAATTTTGCCAATCACATTGTTAATTACAATGAGCTGAGGTATAAACAGCTAATGGCAGAAAAGTAGATAGAACCGCCCCAGGGCGGTTTTTTTATTTCATTAGGTTTTCTACCTGTCGTGATAAGGGTTCTGCAACTATGCTTATGAATACTGCCTAAGCCGCCAATCGCAGTGTCTCCATCGTGATTTTGTTATTGTCACTTATTTACTTTTTGATTCCGTAGCGAATTGTTGGGATCGGGTCTGGAATAGAGGCAGAGGGTACCGATTCTGCTGAAATATTAACTATATGATTGTGTTTTCTACTTCATCAAATCTTCAAAGACCTTCGCTACATAAGTCGTAATAGTGGTGAGGTATTCGAAGTTGACGGTTTCGTAGGTATCGGTAGGCCGGTGATAATGTGGTGTTGTATCACCATTTTTGTATTCTTCGGTAATTCCGGTGGCTGCAAATCCCTGGTTTCTGAAAGAGCGATGGTCAGTAGAAGTCACATCAGATATCTGTATCGGAAATTCGTAGCCGAAGTCTTTGGCAATCTTTAAATAGTGACTTTTGATATTCTCTGTTGGTACCTCCAGCTCTATTCCCATATCGCCATCTTTATCCCAGGCCAATTGATCGACCGTATGTACGGAAACTACTTTCATGTTTTTATCCACCAATTGCTGTGCATAGGCCTTACTACCAATTAATCCCCTCTCTTCCTCATCGAAGAACACAACCTTCATATTATATTTTCTATCGGGTAAGGAAGCTATATGTTGGGCTACGGAATAGGCCAGTGCCACACCGGAGGCATTGTCATTGGCACCGGGACAGTCTCTGACACTATCATAATGGGCGCCCAGAATAATCCATTGATCCGTTGAAACAGTAGCCGGAATAGTTCCTATTACATTGTTGCCTGTAGCACTGTAGTTTTCAATAATGGCTTCACAGAAAGTGGCAAGTTTAGTTTTCAGGTATTCTGCTGCAATTTCTCTCGATTCCTGGGCAAAACGATCTTTAAGTTTTGTCTGCCCCTGAATGGCTTCATGACCGGTTAATTTTGAGAGTATTTCCTTTTGAGTGCTGAGTTGATTGCTTTGAAAAGCAAATACTGACGAGAGCGTAAGGAACAGTAATCCAATAGTTAGTGAGTTTCTGAGCATTCTGGTTGTTGTTTTAGCCTTTAAATGATCAAATATATGGCTTCGATGCCAGGCAAGTCTTACCTCTGACAGAAATTCTCAAAATTCTATTTGCTTTCAAAAAATCCTTTTCTAGTTTTGGCAGCATAATGAAAAGAACAAACAGAAATAACGCATGGTGGTGGCACGTAACTGATCTTCGGTAACGTGAACTAGTGCTATTTCTAAGGATATATAAAAGCCCGCAGTTCATGCGGGCTTTTTTCGTTTTAAGGCGCTGGGAAAATGCCGATTAGACCTTCTGAGAAGGGATTTACAGTAGCAGCCGAACGGGCTGCATGTTTTGAAAGGAGAATGATTAAACAATAAAGAACCGATGTCTAAGAAGCTTATCGGTTATAGATATGTGCCTTTTGAGGGACTATAGAGAGGACATGGACTCTGAATAAAGCATTAAGAAAATGAACAAAATTAAACTCAATACTACCTACAAAAAGTTGCTGGCCGATACAGTGACACCGGTAAGTATTTACCTGAAACTAAGAGACAAATATCAGAATGCCATTCTGCTGGAAAGCTCTGATTATCATGGAGACGACAATAGCTTCTCTTACATCTGCTGTGAGCCTATTGCCAGACTGATGGTGAAGGATTGCAGGTACGAACTGACTTTGCCGGGTTATGATGAGGAGGGTGAAGTAGAAGGTGCTCAGGTGGCAGCTAAACTGTCGGAGTTTGCCGCAGCCTTCGAATCAGATGCCGATTCTTTTAAGTTTATCAACAATGGGCTTTTCGGTTACATTGGTTACGATGCGGTCAGGTACTTTGAGGACATTCCTGTTGCAGATGGCAAAGCAGATCAATACGAAATCCCTGATCTGCTTTACCATGTTTATCGCTATGTCATTGCCATAGATCACTTCAAGAATGAGCTCTATCTTTTCGAGCATTCACCGGAAGGAACAGAGCCGAAAGGGATTCAGTCTATTGAGACTTTGGTGAATAACAAAAACTTCCCTTCGTATGAGTTTGCACCACTGACGGAGGAGGTATCTAATTATACTGATGAAGAATTCCTTTCGATTATCGATGAGGGAATGAAGCACTGTTTCAGGGGAGATGTTTTCCAGATTGTACTTTCCAGAAGATTTCAGAGTGGTTTCAAGGGCGATGAGTTTAATGTTTACAGAGCACTCAGGTCGGTTAACCCTTCTCCTTATCTGTTTTACTTTGATTTTGGGAGCTTCAAGATCTTCGGATCTTCACCAGAAGCCCAGTTGGTAATTAAAGATCGCAAGGCCACGATTCACCCCATTGCAGGGACTTTTAAAAGAACAGGAAACGATGAAGCAGACGCTGAATTAGCCAGAAAGCTTCATGCCGATCCTAAAGAAAACTCAGAACATGTCATGCTGGTAGACCTTGCCCGTAATGACCTCAGCAGAGCAGGTTCTAATGTGCAGGTAGATACCTACAAAGAGATTCAGTATTACTCGCATGTCATTCACCTGGTTTCTAAAGTGACCGGTACGCTTTCCGATGACATGGAGTCTACTCAAATGGTAGCCAGTACTTTCCCGGCAGGAACGCTTAGCGGAGCGCCAAAAGTAAGAGCCATGCAACTGATCAATGAGAATGAGACCACGAGAAGAGGTTATTATGGAGGGGCCATCGGCTTTATGGGCTTCAATGGAGATTTCAATCATGCGATTATGATCAGGTCATTCCTGAGTAAGAACAATACACTTTTTTTTCAGGCCGGGGCCGGAGTAGTAGCTAAGTCCAACAGAGAGTCTGAATTGCAGGAAGTGAATAACAAATTGGCTGCCTTGAGGAAGGCCATTGAATTAGCGAAAGAGATCAGGTAGAAAATGGTTGAACGGAAAGTAGAAGACAAAAGGTAATAAACCGATTTCTGATTTCTAATCACTGAAGAGAACGAACAATGAAAATATTAATACTAGATAACTACGATTCATTCACCTATAACCTGGTCCATTACCTGAAAGAGTTGGGTTATGGAGGAGAAATGGATGTTTTTCGTAACGACCAGATTGCTCTCGAAGCAGTAGACCAATACGACAAGGTACTATTATCTCCGGGCCCGGGAATTCCAGAAGAAGCGGGAATACTCTTGCCTCTGATCGAACAATACGGTGCAACCAAAAGTATTCTGGGCGTTTGCCTCGGGCATCAGGCCATTGCCGAAGTATATGGCGCGAAGCTGTACAATATGCCTCAGGTATTACATGGAGTATCCAGTCAGGTGAACGTGTTGGATCAAAAGGACAGGTTGTTCAGGGATATTCCGGAGAACTACACTATCTGTCATTACCATAGCTGGAATGTCGATAAACAAAACCTTGGCGATCAGCTGAATATCACGGCAGAAGATGAATTTGGAGAAATTATGGCCATCAGTCATAAGCAATATGATGTAAAAGGAGTGCAGTTCCATCCCGAGTCAATTATGACGGAGCATGGACACAAATTATTAGAGAATTGGGTGTGTAGTTAGCAGAAAACGGAAATCAGAAAACAGTTAATCAGTAAGCACATGAGTAAGAATTTTAAGGATTTGGAAATATGGAAAAAGGGAAGAGAGTTGAGGAATGATATTTCAAAACTGACCAAAAAGTTTCCAACAGATGAACGATTCAAACTGGTAGATCAAATGATTAGAGCATCAAGGTCCGTCACTGCAAATATTGCAGAAGGGTACGGCAGATATCATTATCAAGAGAATATTCAATTCTGCAGACATTCCAGAGGCTCTTTGACAGAGCTTCAGGATCATCTGACAGTGGCTCTGGATGAAGGTTATATTGATTCCGGGATAGTGAAAGTATATGATGACAAAATTGAAGAATGCATCAGAATACTGAACGGCTACATAAGGTTTCTGACCAACTCTAAACAAACCAACTGATTTCTGTTTTCCGATTTCCTTTTAACCGAATTAAGATGAAAGAAATACTAAATCAACTCATAGAATATAAGTCTCTGGACAAGCAGACAGCCAAGGAAATACTCATCAATCTGGCTCAGGGAAAATATAACCAGAGTCAGGTAGCTGCTTTCCTGACGGTTTATCTCATGCGAAGCATTACGGTTGAAGAACTTGAAGGCTTCAGAGATGCCATGCTGGAACTTTGCGTACCGGTTGAGATACCGGAATATGATGCCATTGACCTGTGTGGTACAGGGGGAGATGGAAAGAATACCTTCAATATTTCCACCCTATCCTCATTTATTGTAGCCGGAGCAGGTCAAAATGTAGCCAAGCATGGTAATAATGGAGTTTCATCAGTTTCTGGTTCTTCCAACCTGATGGCCCATTTTGGTTATGAGTTCACCAATGACATCGGCCAATTGAAAAGGAGTCTTGATGAATGTGGCCTTTGCTTTTTGCATGCACCCTTGTTTCACCCGGCCATGAAGAATGTAGCGCCCATCAGAAGAGACCTGGGAGTTAAAACCTTCTTCAATATGCTCGGTCCAATGGTTAATCCGTCCTTTCCTAAGAAGCAATTGGTAGGAGTTTTTAGCCTTGAACTGGCAAGGTTATATGGTTACTTATATCAGAAGACCGACAAACACTTTGTCATTTTGCATGCACTGGATGGTTATGATGAAATATCACTCACCGGAGCTTTCAAGAAGATCACTAATGACAAGGAAGAAATCGTAAATCCAGAAGATATTGGATTGGAAACCATTAAAGCAGAAGCGATTTTTGGAGGAAATACAGTGGAAGAATCCGCTAATATATTTGAATCCATTCTTAAGGGAGAGGGTACCAAAGCACAGAACGAAGTAGTCATTGCCAATGCTGCTATGGCTATACAATGTGGTAAGGGAGTTTCGACAGATGATGCCCTGGGAATGGCCAGAGAATCCCTTGAAAGCGGAAAAGCATTAAGAACATTCAGAAAAATCTTAGAAATCAGTTAAACAGAAATTAGAAAACGGGAATCTGGAAAACTGTTTTCTGTTTTCCGGTCAACCGATAACCGAATATGGATATACTAGAACAAATCATTGCCCATAAGCATAAGGAAGTAGAAGAGAGAAGGTCACTCTACACAGAGAAACTGTTGGAACAAAGCATCTATTTCGATGGGAAACCTATTTCACTGAAGAAGTACCTGCTCAGAGAAGACAAATCAGGAATTATCGCTGAGTTCAAGCGTCAATCACCATCAAAAGGCGTCATCAATGCCCATGCACCGGTAGAGCGAACTACCATTGGGTATATGCAGGCCGGAGCTTCAGCATTATCAGTATTGACTGATTCGGAATTCTTTGGCGGAAGTAGTGAAGACCTCAGTACAGCCAGAAAATTCAACTTCTGCCCGGTGCTGAGAAAGGACTTTATAGTAGATGAATATCAAATCGTTGAGGCTAAATCCATTGGAGCCGATGCTATTCTGTTGATTGCAGCTGCTTTAGAGCCAAAAAGACTCAAGGAACTCGCAGCCTTTGCTAAAAGCTTTGATCTGGAAGTACTCATGGAGGTGCATAATCAGGAGGAGTTAGATAATTATCTAAACGAGCATTTGGATGTAGTAGGAGTGAACAACCGTAACCTGAAGACCTTTGAAGTATCGGTAGAAACCAGTAAGGCTTTGGCTCCATTAATTCCAAACGATTTTGTGAAGATCTCAGAAAGCGGTATCAGTGACCCGGAAGCCATCATCGATTTAAGAAGTCATGGTTTTCAGGGCTTTTTAATTGGAGAAACCTTTATGAAAACGGGCAGGCCTGAGCGCACCGCTGCTGAGTTTATAGAAGCGGTTAATAGAATGTTGGTTAAGAGTTAATGGTTAATCCGAATTAGTACACGCCATGAATTTGAAGAGTTTCACCGAGTTGGAATGCTGGAAAAGAGCCAGGCTTTTGAGAAAGGAGATTTCTGAAATATCAAAAGGATTTCCTAATGAGGAGAAGTATGGTCTTATTAGCCAGATTAGAAGGTCTTCAAGGTCAGTGACTGCCAATATTGCTGAGGGCTATGGTAGGTTCCATTTTCAGGAGAATATTCAGTTTTGCAGACAAGCCAGAGGCTCACTATATGAAACTCATGATCATCTAATTACCGCCTGTGATGAAGGCTACATGACTAACGAAGTGCTAAATGAGTTTGAAGTAAAAATTGATGAGGTGCTGAAAGTTTTAAACGGATATATCAACTATCTCAAGAAGGCTAAGAACCCTAATAACTAATAACTGATAACCAATAACCAAAATGAAGATCAAAGTCTGCGGCATGAGGCAAAGTGAAAATATCCAACAACTATTGAGGTTGGAGCCAGACTATATGGGCTTTATTTTCTTCGAGGGGTCTAAACGGTTTGCTCCTGAGCTGGATAATGACTTGCTGTTGGGTTTTCCAGAGTCAGTAAAGAAAGTAGGCGTTTTCGTTAACGCACCTATCAGGGAAGTTAAAGAGAAGGTTCGTGCCTATGGACTTGATCATGTGCAGCTACACGGTGATGAATCAGTGGAATATGTAGGCGAGTTATTCGCCATTGGTATCAGTGTGATGAAGGTGTTCTCAATAGCTGAGGAATTCGATTTCGACCAACTGAAGCCTTATAAAGGCCTGGTAGACTTCTTCCTTTTCGATACAAAAGGCAAAGAAAGAGGAGGAAACGGAGAGGTCTTCAACTGGGAAGTGCTGAATGATTACCACTGTGATGTACCATATTTCTTAAGTGGGGGTATTGATCTGGAAAATGTGGAGGCCATTAGTAGTTTAAAGGTTCAACCTTATGCCATAGATGTGAACTCAAAGTTTGAGTTGCAGCCGGGTTTGAAGGATTTAGAGGCATTGAAAAAGCTTAAAGCGATTATGAAATAGAACGTCACTGCGAGGAACGAAGCAGTCTCCACAATAGTTGGGAGATTGCCACGGTCGTACCTCCCTCGCAATGACGATAGACGATAGCGTATGAAAATAAAAGTAGACGAACGAGGGTATTACGGCAATTTCGGAGGGGCATACATCCCTGAAATGCTATACCCCAATGTGGAAGAGTTAAGAGATAACTATGAGTCCATCACTTCAGATCCGGACTTCAAAAAACAGTTCGATCAGTTGTTGAAGGACTATGTTGGAAGACCTACACCGCTTTATCTGGCAGAAAGGCTTTCAGCCCATTATGGAGCTAAAATCTACCTCAAGCGCGAAGACCTTTGCCACACAGGAGCGCACAAAGTCAACAATACCATTGGACAGATTCTGTTGGCACAGCGCCTGGGTAAGAAGAAGATCATTGCAGAGACGGGAGCAGGTCAGCATGGAGTAGCCACCGCTACCGTCTGCGCGTTGATGGGCATAGAGTGTATTGTCTATATGGGAGAGATCGATATGGCGCGTCAGAGACCCAATGTGGAGCGTATGCGTATTCTTGGCGCGGAAGTTCGTCCAGCCACCAGTGGAAGCAAAACCCTAAAGGATGCCACCAATGAAGCCATGCGGCACTGGATCAACAATCCAACCGATACGCACTATATCATTGGTTCGGTAGTAGGGCCACATCCATATCCTGAAATGGTAGCCAGATTTCAGTCCGTTATCAGTGCAGAAATCAGAACTCAGCTGGAAGAGAAGGAGGGAACGGCACTACCCAACTATGTAGTCGCCTGCGTTGGCGGTGGAAGCAATGCGGCCGGAGCTTTCTATAATTATTATGATGATGCTTCGGTGAATCTGGTGGCCGTGGAAGCTGCCGGACTGGGGAATGCTACAGGCAAAAGTGCTGCGACAACCACTTTGGGTAAACCGGGAATTTTGCATGGTAGCAAAACACTATTGATGCAAACCGCTGATGGTCAGGTGGTAGAGCCTTATTCCATTTCAGCAGGTTTGGACTACCCGGGGATCGGGCCGGTTCATGCTCACCTGTTCGAAACAGGAAGGGCAACCTTCTACAGTGTAACCGATGAAGAAGCCATGAAAGCAGGTGTACAACTGAGCAGGCTGGAGGGTATTATTCCCGCTATTGAGTCAGCGCATGCTTTTGCTGCCTTAAATCAGATGTCTTTGAAACCGGAAGACATAGTGGTGATTAATCTCTCAGGTCGTGGAGATAAAGACCTGGAGACTTATATAAAATGGGGGAAGTATTAGTAGTTAGTATTGAGTACAGAGTATTGAGACTGCTGAGTGAATTTATTTGGTTTTGTGAACACCATTAGCTCCTTCTCCTTAGGGAGAAGGCGGGGGATGAGGCCAGACAAAAAAATATTCACAAAACAAATAAATGAACGGAGTCAGAGAACAAAAAACAATGAATAGAATAACAGACCTTTTTCAAACCAAGCCTAACCGCATACTGAATGTGTACTTCACGGCTGGTTATCCTAAGCTGGATGATACCGTAAGCATACTCAGGGCTTTGGAAGCCTCTGGTGCCGACCTGATCGAAATTGGAATTCCTTTTTCAGACCCTGTGGCCGATGGACCAACCATTCAGGCCAGCAATGATGTGGCCCTTTCCAATGGCATGACCCTCAAGCTATTGATGGAACAACTGAAAGACATCAGGAGTCAGGTGAGCATTCCTATAGTACTGATGGGATATATCAACCCCATTGTACAATATGGTATTGAGCAGTTCTGTGCAGACTGTGCGGACAGGGGAATAGATGGACTCATATTGCCTGATTTGCCCATGTATGAGTACCTGGAAGTTTATAAGCCTGTTTTCGAAAAGAATGGATTGCTTAATATCTTCCTCATCACGCCTCAGACATCAGAAGCGCGTATCAGAGAAATCGACAATAATTCCAGCGGATTTATCTACATGGTTTCTTCGGCCAGCACCACCGGGGCCAAGACCGGTATTTCTGAGGAGCAGGAGGCTTATTTTCAGCGTGTGAATCAGATGGGATTGAAGAATCCTCGATTGATAGGCTTTGGTATTTCCAACAAAAAAACCTTCGACAAAGCCTGCGAAAATGCCAACGGAGCCATTATTGGCAGTGCGTTTATTAAGGTGCTTGCGCAGGAAGGAGATTTGAGTTTGAACATTGATCAATATGTAAAATCAGTAATCGGTTGAACAGAAAACGGAAACCGGTAGATCGTAAATCAAAAATCGTACATCGTAATTCAAGAAAATGATTATACAATTCGAACAAGACATAAAAGACAGCCAGAAAGACGCGATCATTAACCGCATTAAAGGGCTGAAATATAAACCAACAGAGGTGAAAACCCAGAAGGGAGATTACCTGATTGGTATTGGAAAACGAAATTTTGATATCCGTTCCATTGGACACATGGAAGGCATTAAGGACATCCATATCGTTTCAGATGACTATAAGCTGGTCTCCAAAAAATGGAAGGTGAATGCCACTACGATTGACCTGGGTGACGGTATTAAAATCGAAGAAGGTGGTTTCCAGATCATGGCCGGACCATGTTCTATTGAAGGTGAAGATCAGATTAGAAAGACCATCGCTCACCTGAAAGACAATGGCATCTCAATTATGCGTGGAGGGGTTTTCAAACCGAGAAGCTCACCCTATGCTTTCCGAGGAATGGGCATTGAAGGCCTGGAGCTTTGGTATCAACTGGCTAAAGAGGCAGGGATTAAAATCGTGACTGAGGTGATGCAGGTTTCTCAAATTGAGGAAATGGATCCTTATGTAGATATCTATCAGGTAGGAGCAAGAAATACCCAGAACTTCAACCTGCTCGATGAGTTGGGTAAGAATACCGATAAGCCGGTCATGATCAAGCGTGGTATTTCGGGGACAATTGATGAACTCCTTTACTCAGCAGAATATGTTTTCTCCGCTGGTAATGAGAGACTGCTACTTTGCGAAAGAGGTATCAGGACCTATGAGAAGGCTACCCGAAATACAATGGACCTGAATGCGATTGCCGTACTTAAGGAGAAGACGCATTTGCCGGTCATTGCAGATCCATCGCATGGTATTGGTATCCGTGACTTCGTTGAACCTATCGCCTTAGCCAGCATCATGGCAGGAGCTGATGGCGTCATCTACGAAACCCATGAAAAACCGGAAGAGGCTTATTCAGATGGGCAGCAAACACTGAACTTCCCGGAATCGGCCAAGCTGATTGATAGGATGAAGAAGACTTTTGAGCTGAGGGAGAGTTTTTAGTATTGCGTATTAGGTAGTGAGTATTGAGACTAGAAAGTATTAGAATCCCGCGTCCTGAAGTTTATGGAGCGGGATTATTTACTCTTTTATAAGAAAGTCAAACCTATTCTACGGTTCAGTCCTTGTTCAAAGATTCTTATAAGTGTTGCCAATTGAATGTTACCCTTTCCATTCTCAATCTTAGAGATGTAACTCTTTTTCGTACCAGCTCTATTCGCTAGTTCTTCTTGGGTTAAGTTGGCCTCTTTACGAGCCGCTTTGAGCATCTCGCTAACGATGAACATCTGAGCACCTTCTTCATATCGATTTCGGGTTTCGGTACCAATTTGCCCATGCTCCAACTCAATGAGTTGATCGAAGTCCTTAATTTCTTTGTAGTTTTTCATTTTAATTAGCCCTTAGATTCGAAGTATCGCTTCATTATTTTTACTGCGTTGTCAATTTCTTTCTGAGGTGTTTTTTGGCTTTTCTTTTGAAATCCATTAAACAAAACGACCAACTTACCTTCATCAAAACAACAAAACACTCTGTATATATTGGACTGGTATTCAATTCGAACTTCATACAAGCCATCAGTTCCGGCAAGGTGCTTTAAGAACTTTTCTGGAACTCGATCTACTTGCCGAATCAGTTCAAGTACATACTGAATCTTTCCTTTGACCTTATCATTCTGCTTTTGATAAAAGGCAATGAAATGGTTCTCAAAGAAGACAATCTTTCTAACCATACGTAAAGTTATCTCTTAAGATAACATTTTTGTAAAAGTGAATTGATTTTTTGAGAAAGAATTACTCTGAAACCAGAAGTAAAGCATAATGAAAAGTTCAATTCAGGCAGGTTTATTTCAAGAGCATATTAGTGTGTCTAGTGTAATGAGCTTTTTTCTCTTACAACTCCATTTGAGCATTATGCTCCTTAATCAACTCTAAATACTCATCCACTACAAATTCCTCAGGAGTGAAGCTCTGCACTCTTTTCTTAGATTGTTCTTGTCGGGTGATGCTTCGGGCAAAACGTCTGATGCTATCCATATCATCCAGTATCAGTCCCGGGACTTCCACATTTTGGCCATCGTCTCCTTTGGCTACCATGGTGAAGTAGGAGGAGTTACAATGTTTAGTCACTCCGGTCTGGATATTCTCTGATTCTACTCTTACGCCAACTACCATAGAAGTGCGTCCGGTGTAGTTGATGGAGGCTTTTAGCGTAACCAGTTCACCTACCTCAATCGGGTTCAGGAAATCTACCCGGTTGACAGAGGCAGTTACGCAGTATTGTCCAGAGTGTTTGGAAGCACAGGCAAAGACCACCTGGTCCATGAGGTTGAGAATAAAGCCACCATGAATTTTGCCACTGAAATTGGAGTGAGAGGGAAGCATTAACTGCGAGAGGGTGATTTGAGATTCGGTAATGGATTTGAAAGACATGGAATTGTTCAAAGTTTGAAAGTCAAATATAACCAGATGAACCGTCATTGTGAGAAATGAAACCTGTGATAACAAGGTTTCATGATGAAGCAATCTGCCTATTCATTGCAACTGCTTTTCAAACAGACAGATTGCTTCGTCACAATCTTTTGCTCCCGATGCTTCGGGAAGCAAAGCTTGCTCCTCGCAATGACGGTACCGATGCGTATCTGTCAAATTCAATTTGAACGAGTATAAAATTCCCTTTCAACTCATCCATTTCCTTTCAATATTTACCATTATGATCATTCAACCTTCATCAAGGCTCAATACAGTTCAGGAATATTACTTCTCACAGAAGCTGGCGGAGATTCGCGAAATGATAGCCGAAGGAAAGCCGGTATTAAACCTGGGCATAGGGAATCCCGATGGTATGCCAGCGCCTGAGGTGATAAGTGCTTTGCAGGAATCAGCTGTTCAGGAAGAGATGCATGGCTATCAGTCTTATGCTGGTATACCGGAGCTCAAGAAGGCTATAGTCGACTGGAACCACTGGGCCTATGGTATTGACCTGAATCCTGAGAAGGAGGTATTACCCCTGATCGGTTCTAAAGAGGGGATTACGCATATCTCACTGGCTTTTCTCGATGAGGGAGATGAGGTACTGGTGCCTGAATTGGCATATCCGGCCTATGCTGCCGTGGCCAATATGGTCAAGGCTAAAGTCATCTCTTATCCGCTGGTTGAGGAGAATGACTACCAACCTGACTGGCAATTTCTGGAGCAACTGGATTTTAGCAGGGTTAAACTCCTATGGCTTAACTATCCACATATGCCTACAGGAGCAGCAGCAAAGCAAGACACCTTCGAAAGGCTGGTCGCATTGGCCAGAAGTAAGCAGTTTTTGTTATGCCATGACAATCCATACAGCATGATTCTACCTCAATCTGAACCTTTGAGTTTGTTGAGTATAGGTGGTGCAAAGGATGTGGTCATAGAGCTTAACTCCTTAAGCAAGTCATTTAACATGGCTGGATGGAGAATAGGTTGGGTAGCAGGAAGGGAAGACTATATCAAAACCATTCTCAAGGTAAAGTCGAATGTAGATTCAGGACAGTTTAAACCTATGATGCTGGCAGCGACAGAAGCATTAAAATTACGAGAGAGTTGGTTTAGTCAGCTTAATGAAAAATATCAGGAGAGAAGAAAGCAGGTGTGGACTCTATTGGATAAGATAGGTTGTACGTATGACAGGGAACAGCAAGGCTTGTTCGTTTGGGCGAAAATTCCCGAGGACTACTCTAAAAGCACTGACCTGGTAGATCAGTTACTGTATGATAAAAACATATTTATTACCCCTGGCTCTATTTTCGGGAAGAAGGGAGAACAGTTTGTTCGTGTTTCATTATGTAACAGACAGTCAGTCTTAGAAGAGGCAATTTCAAGGGTTTGAATTGACACTTTGAACACTACGTCACTCTGAATTTATTTCAGGGTCCACCAAGGATTCTGAAACAAGTTCAGAATGACGAAACCCGGAAAGGTTAAAGGATAAATAATAAACAGATGAATGTTACATTGATAGGAGTTGGTTTGATTTCAGGCTCCTTTGTTCTGGGATTGAAGAAAACCTATGAGGGGTCCCTGCATGTATGTGGGGTAGATAGAAATGAGCAAGCCTTGCAAAAAGCAAAGGCTCTTGGGATTATCCACGATTCCAAATCCATGAAAGAGGCCATTGCAGAAGCGGATGTGATTGCTATTGGGATTCCGGTAGATGCATTAGAGCAATTGTTGCCCGAGGTGCTTGATGCCTGTCAGGAAGATGCTTTAGTCATTGATTTTGGATCTACCAAAAAGGCCATTTGCGATGTCGTGGCAAATCACCCTAAGAGGGCCAATTTCGTAGCCGCTCACCCCATAGCAGGGACAGAATACTCTGGCCCTGAAGCGGCATTTGCTTCACTTTTCGAACAGAAAGTGATGATCGTTTGTGAAGAGGAGAAGTCGGGACAAAAGCAGATGGAGCTGTTTCAGGAGCTTTGTCAGATGCTTGAAATGCGTCTCACTTTGATGAATCCCGCTGAGCATGATCTACATCTGGCTTTTGTTTCTCATTTGAGTCATGTGACTTCCTTTGCATTGAGTCAGGCGGTCATGGAAAAGGAGAGATCAGAGCAAAGAATTTTTGATATGGCTGGATCTGGTTTTGCTTCAACCGTACGCTTGGCTAAAAGCTCACCGGAAATGTGGTCACCTATATTTCTTCAAAATAGAGAGCATTTGTTGGAAGGACTCTCCACTTATATCGATCAACTGGAGCAGTTCAAGAAGCTGCTGGAAGAAAAGGATGCTGATGGTATGAAAGCTTATATGAAGGAGGCGAATCGAATAAGGGGAATTGTTGATAGAATTAGTCCCTGATCATTCAGATTTTCAAATTAACGCATCCTCAAATCTTCAAATTGAACTAAGGCTTAAACCTGATTCGTATCCTTACTCGTGAACTCACAGGGTTTTTATTGGCTCCTTGTTTTTTGGGTTCCCACTGAGGTCCTTCACGTACCAGGCGTATGGCTTCTTCATCGCAACCAAAGCCCAAGCCTCTGATGATTTCGAAATCACTGAGGTAACCATCCGCATCTACAGTGAATTCTACGGTTACACGACCACGAATATTCTCAGCTTTGGCTTCCTCAGGGTATCGGATATTGTCCTTCAAATAGGAGTTGAATTCGGGAAACCCATCAACGGGTCTTGCGGCTTCATAAAAGAATTCCATTTTTCGATCTTCTTCAGAGGCAGCCAACCCTGTGACTACTACTTCTCCAAGCGAAGTAGCATCAGGCTCTAATTCTACATTGACAGTGTCCTGTTCACCAACTTTAATGGTCTGGGTGATATAACCTAAGTAACGGAAAACCAGTGTAGCATTTTTAGGAACATTCGTGAGAGTGTATTGCCCCTCCAGAGTTGTAGCAGTACCATTGGTTGTGCCCTCTAACAATACGGTTACCTGAGGTAAGGGGAGACCATCGTCTGTTCCTGTTACTTTACCGCGTACAATACTAGTCTCTGTTGAGGCTTTGGCATCTAAGCCAGTCGATTGCCTGGCCTCGGGTGCAGGCTGAGCTTGTAACCCCTGTACTCGTAATCCTTCGACTTGACCTTTTAGAATTTGAGCAGCCTCTTGCTCATTAAGAATGGATACCGACTCTGCTATTAGCTCTTCCATTGGGATAATAAGCCTTGGTGTATCGCTCTCAATGTCTACCAGGGCCTGAAGTGTCAGTTGTTTGTCTTCAATTTTTATACTGGCAATGGTCAGTTGTTCAAAGGCCTTCAATTCAGGCATAGGTGCCGATTCTTCAAAGGTATCTTCAAATATGAGTTCAGTATCATCATCAATACTGTCTGCATTGAGTGTGGATTGGTTGGCTGCCGGTAAACTATCTGTCTCTTCTGTTTTTGGAGTCTTTTTGTTTTCAGTAAGTAATTTATTGGGTACAGGCTTGTCTTCTTTCAGGAAGAAAAGGGAAGTGGCAATCAATAGAAATACTATCGCAGCGGCTATTCCTCTCCAAATGGTCCAGAACCCGCTTTTGCTATTTTCTGGCTCCAATAAGGAGTCTAGTCTTGTGTCTAACTCGCTGAGATCAGAATCCAATAGATCATCGGTCAATGCATCAAGACCCTCAAAGCCATCCTCATACAGTGGGTTTTCAAGCATGAGTTTTTCAACTTCATGCATTTCCTCATGAGTCAGCTCACCATTTCTATAAGCCTTGATCAGCTCTGGAGTCAGATGTTCAATATGTCTGTTCTTCTTGCTCACGCAGTTTTTCAATACAAATTTTCAAATTCCTTCGGCCGTTCTGAAGGTAACTCTTCACCTTCTTCAACTCAAACCCTGTGACTTCGCAGACTTCCTGATAGCTCTTCTTCTTTAAGTAGAATAGTCTGATACAGTTGTTCTGCTCTTCATTCAGTTTTTCGATACAGGTTTCCATTTTACCGAGGTCGTTTTCCAAATCTTCCTCGTCAGTATGATGCACAGGGAGTTGATATTCCATAAACTCAGTCCCGTTAATCGACACCCCATTCTTCTCCGGATTATTCTTTCGTAGCAGCATGAGGCATTCATTTCTGGTTAACACATATAACCAGCTTTTGAAGTTTTGAACCTCTTTCTCTTTCAGTTCCTTCATGAGCTTCTCAAATACCTGCATGGCCATGTCTTTAGCTGCTTCCCGTTCTTTCAGGTATTTCATGCAGGTACCATAAACCATAGGCATATATCGCTTAAAGAGAATTCCAAGAACAGATTGATCTCCATTCGATTGATAAGATTCAATCAATTGAATGTCAGTTAATTGGGTGCTATTTGAAATGCTCTTGGTCAAAAAAGATCAGAATTTTTCTTCTCCTGTTTATGGAATCTTTCAGTGCTACGCATCCTGCTACTAAAGATTGTAAAACTAAAATCGATATGCCATGAAACAGGTCTTAATAATCATGATGACATTATTCATAGGATTCCATAAACCTATTGATAATAATTTTTCAAGAACCATCAGAGGAAAGGTAATCGGAGCTGATGATGGACTGCCCTTACCCCAGGTCACCGTACTGATAAAAGGAACCAATATAGGTACAGCCACTGATCTGGAAGGAAATTACAGTTTGCAGGTGCCGGATAAAGGGGCTACCCTTGTTTTTAGATATTTGGGATACAAGACCAGAGAGTTTAAAGTTGGTAATTCTAATGTGCTCAATGTGAGGTTAATGCCAGATGTGAATTCTTTGGGCGAAGTAGTGGTGACCGGAGCAGCAGCCAAAAGAAGACAACAAAGGCTGGAGAGAAAACAGGAAGCATTTGAAGAGGCTTTAAGTTTACAAGGCAATGCCAATGGTATGAGTATGCCTTCTCCAACTTACATGGAAGATGATGTATCCAATGAGTCATACAGCGAGATAAGTGAGAATGGTTTTAACTCTCCATTCAAGAATCCATACAGTACTTTTTCCATTGATGTAGATGCCGCTTCATACAGCAATATCAGGCGTTTTATCAATCAGGGTATGTTGCCACCCAAGGATGCAGTGAAGATTGAGGAGATGATCAACTACTTCGATTACGAATATGATACTCCTCAAGGTAAACACCCTTTCAACGTGCAACATGAGGTAGGTAAGGCTCCCTGGAATGAGGACCATTATCTGGTGCATATTGGTATTCAGGGCGAGAAGATAGAGATGGATGAACTGCCAGCTTCCAACATCGTCTTTCTGCTTGATGTCTCAGGTTCCATGTCGTCAGAAAACAAGTTGCCTTTGCTCAAAAAGTCACTGAAACTGTTGGTGAATGAATTAAGAGCTGAAGACAGGGTTTCTATTGTGGTGTATGCAGGAGCAGCGGGAGAGGTGTTACCATCTACTCCTGGAAATGAGAAGAAAAAGATTCTGAAAGCGCTGGAGAATCTTCAGGCAGGAGGTTCAACTGCGGGAGGAGCAGGAATCAAACTGGCCTATAGCATAGCAGAAGAGCATTTTATTGAAGGAGGTAATAACCGCATTATCCTGGCCACAGATGGTGATTTTAATGTTGGTGCATCGAGTGATGAGGCCATGGAAGACCTGATTGAAAAGAAGAGAAAGAGCGGTGTTTATCTTACCGTATTAGGTTTTGGTATGGGGAACTACAAGGATTCTAAGATGGAAATCCTGGCCGACAAAGGAAATGGTAATCATGCTTACATAGATAATATACTGGAAGCAAAGAAGGTATTGGTTAATGAGTTTGGTGGAACCCTTTTCACCATTGCCAAAGATGTAAAGCTTCAGGTAGAGTTCAACCCGGGAACTGTACAGGCATATCGATTAATAGGCTATGAAAACAGGTTGTTGGCGGATGAAGATTTCAATAATGATAAGAAGGATGCCGGAGAACTGGGGGCTGGTCACACCGTAACGGCTTTGTATGAAGTGATTCCGGTAGGGGTTAATAGCAGTTTTAAACCTGTGGATGACTTAAAGTATCAGCCCAATGGCCAGCCTAAGGTCGTGAGCAATACAACCGATCTAATGACTGTAAAGCTTCGCTACAAGCAACCAGATGAAGATAAGTCGATCTATCTGGATACAGTAATTAAAAACAAACTGAACAATTATCTGAGTAATAATTTCAACTGGTCTGCTGCAGTAGCCTCATTCGGAATGCTGATGAGAGAGTCTGACTACATCAATGAATTCCAATACCATGATGCCATTCAGCTGGCAAAACGTAGCAAGGGTACCGATGGCAATGGTTATCGAGCAGAGATGATTAAATTGATGGAGATGGCAGAACTACTCAAGAAGTCTGAAGAGTAGTAAGGAATGACCAATTAGCTATCAGCATAAGTTGATAGCTGATTGGTCTTTTAGTTTACTCAATTATTTCTCGTTTCAGCTTAATGGTTACTTCGTGAGGGGCCGGCTGATCTCCTCCAAAGTAGGGCCAGAGCCAATAGTTGTCACCGGTTTCGCAGTTTGGGGTACGGTCCATAGTCACTGAGGTAAGTCCGGTTCCTGAATACTGATAGGTATCGCCCACAATGCGGATCTGCAAATCAATTTCCTGGTTCATACTAACTGCACCCATCAATTCGAAACTGAGCTGACCTTCTCTGTAGGTGTAAGCCAGTATTTGAAGTTCATCATCAAACCATCTCCAGCCGAGACGGGCGCTTTCGCTTTGATGATCCTGATGACAGTCGGAGAAACCGATCAACTTATTAATGTCAGCCTGGTCGCTGGTTACATCGAGAGTGTATTCTGCACTTTCGTCAAAGAGTACAGTCACATTAATACCGGTTCCTGTGAAGGCTTCATTTCGAACAATTGAGCTATGACCTCCGGTGGGAATAGTGAATACTTCGAACCCTGTGTCAGGGTCAATGTCAATGTTTTGATTACAACTAACGACCAGAATGGTCAATAGGGTGAGTAACAGTCTTTTCATGGTTGAGTCAGTTAGTGTTACAATAAACGAACTTTTGGGCAATGGAGATCGACTTTGTCTGTCAAGTGTCAAATCTCCTGTACTCTTAGATGCAAAAAGTCATTTTTTACTTGCGGGTAAAGGATCAGGAATTACCTTTGTGCCAATGTTACACAGCAACGCATATTACTACCACTATTACCATGCTACGCAAGCGCGGAACGGTAGTCGTATGTTTTGATTGACTTAAAGATTAAAAATATAGATAGACCCGGTTCCGCAAGAACCGGGTCTTTTTTTTGGCTAAAACTTATAAAACAGATATGAAACAGATTTATGAAAATTACACAGCAGAAGATCAGGAGGTTTGGAAAATCCTCTTCGACAGACAGTTTCCTCAACTTCCTGAGGCTGCTACCAAAGAGTTTCTGACGGGTCTGGAAAAGATCAACTTCACCGCTGATGCCATTCCGAATTTTGAAGAGACTAACAAAATCCTCAAGGGACTCACCGGCTGGGAAATTTATGCTGTTCCTGGTATTGTGGAGGATGGTCTTTTCTTCGAATTAATGGCCAATAAGAAATTTCCGGCCACTACCTGGGTTAGGAAAATGAGTCAGCTCGACTATCTCGAAGAGCCGGATATGTTTCACGATGTATTTGCTCATATTCCGCTGCTGACCAATCAGGCTTTTGTAGATTTTCTTCAGGCTATCAGTCAATTTGGTCATGAGTGGATTGAAGATGAGTGGGCTATACACTTGCTGTCTCGTATTTACTGGTTTACTATCGAATTTGGGCTAATCAGAGAAGAATCCGGCTTGAGAATCTACGGGGCAGGTATCTTGTCTTCTTCAGGAGAAACTAAATTTTCCCTTTCTGATCAACCGAATCACTTTGAGTATAATGTCGATCAGATATTGGATACTCCATACAGGAAAGACCGAATGCAGGAAAACTATTTCATAATCGATTCATATGAGCAACTTTACGAGTCTATTCCAGAGATTAAGGAAAAGATTGAACAACGACTGAAAGAAAAAGCTGCATTGGCTTAACCCTTTTGGTTTAACCTAGTTCGTGAACATATGAGCGTAGTAATTATCAACTATAACGCAGGTAATGTCCAGTCGGTCACTTATGCTTTGCAACGCCTGGGCGTTGAGCCTGTTTTGTCTGCCGATCCGGATGAGATTCGCGTGGCAGATAAGGTGATTTTCCCTGGTGTGGGTGAAGCCAGTACCGCCATGAACTTCCTGAGAAATAAGGGGCTCGATGAAGTCATTAAGTCCCTTAAACAACCTGTATTTGGAGTTTGTCTGGGTTTGCAGCTCATGTGCAGCCACTCCGAGGAGAATGATACAGATTGCCTTGGGATTTTCGATGTGAAGGTCAGAAAGTTTGAACCGAAGCTCAAAGTACCCCAAATGGGTTGGAATAACCTGGAAAAGCTTAATTCACCATTGTTTGAGGGATTAACTGAAGAGGCCTATGTCTATTATGTGCATAGTTATTATGCCGAATTGAGTGAATGTACAGTGGCAGAAACAGAGTATATCAACCGGTTTTCGGCAGCATTACAAAAAGACAATTTCTATGCTTTGCAGGCACATCCGGAAAAAAGCGGAAAGGTAGGAGAACAAATTCTCTCTAATTTTCTAAGGCTATGATACTTCGGAATTCACAAGCGTAGCCAAAAATGATAAAACCTTAAAAACTTAGCATTGATTATCATACCAGCAATAGATATCATCTCAGGTAAGGCTGTACGTCTTACCAAGGGAGATTATAACCAGAAGAAGGAGTATTCTGACAGCCCTTTGGAAGTGGCTAAGAACTTTGAATCAGCCGGAATTACCCATTTGCATTTAGTAGATCTGGACGGAGCCAAGGCACAAAGCCCTCAAAATCTAGAAGTGCTGAATCTAATTACCAGCGAAACTGGCCTTCAGGTTGATTTTGGTGGAGGAGTAAAATCCAATGAATCCCTCGATGCGGTGCTCAAGGCAGGTGCCAGTCAGATTACTGCAGGTAGCATAGCGGCCAAAAATCCCGAGTTGGTAAGCTCCTGGTTAAAGGATTACGGAGCAGAAAAGATCATTTTGGGTGCTGATGTTATAGAGGAAAAAATTGCTATTCACGGTTGGCAGGAAGATTCCGGGCTGGACCTGTTTCCTTTCCTTGAAAGTTATTTAAACCAGGGTGTGAGGTACTGCATCTGCACCGATGTGAGTAAAGACGGTATGCTTCAAGGTCCATCAATGGAGCTTTATCAGAAGGTTCTGAAAGCATTTCCCAACCTAAAGCTCATTGCCAGTGGAGGAGTCGCTGAGTACAGTGATTTGCAGGAGCTCGAGGACATGGGAGTCTATGGAGCTATTGTAGGCAAAGCTTTCTATGAAGGAAGAATCACCCTTGAGCAATTGGCTAACTTCGGGTGATTAAAGACCTGTGAATAAGAATTGAACCTAAATCAAGACTCATACATCATAAATCAATCAGATGTTAACTAAAAGAATTATACCCTGCCTGGATATTAAAGACGGAAGAACTGTAAAAGGGGTCAATTTTGTAGGCTTACGCGATGCAGGTGATCCTGTTGAATTGGCCGCTAGATATGCCCGTGAAGGAGCCGATGAGCTGGTTTTTCTGGATATCACCGCTACGGTGGAGAAACGCAAGACACTTGTGGAACTGGTGAAAAGGGTGGCCGCAGAAATCAATATCCCCTTTACCGTAGGGGGAGGAATCAGTTCAGTAGAAGACGTTTCTGCCTTGCTGAATGCCGGTGCGGATAAAATATCTATCAATTCATCAGCGGTAAAAAGACCCGATCTGATCAATGAACTGGCATTAGAGTTTGGTAGTCAATGTGTGGTGGTGGCCATAGACACCCGCTTTGTTGAAGGAGAGCATATTGTACACGTAAGGGGAGGCAGAACCCCAACAGAGCTCAGAACTATACCCTGGGCCAAAGAAGTAGAGCAAAGAGGTGCCGGAGAAATACTGCTCACCTCTATGGACCATGATGGAACGAAAGCCGGCTTTGCAGATGAGTTGACTGCAGAGATTTCGGGAATGTTGTCCATACCGGTGATCGCTTCCGGTGGAGCCGGGCAAATGGAACACTTTACGAATACATTTACTAGGGGAAAAGCAGATGCGGCATTAGCTGCCAGCATCTTCCACTTTAAGGAAATTGCCGTTCCCGAATTGAAGCAATATTTAAGAGAAAAAGGAATACCAGTAAGGATAGAAATATGAGATTATTAGAAGATATAGGACAGGTGGATTTTGGTAAAGGTGACGGACTCGTGCCTGCCATTGTTCAGGATGTAAATACCGGAAAAGTACTAATGTTGGGCTACATGAATGATGAAGCATTAGACCTGACCATGTCCACCAAGAAGGTGACTTTTTACAGTAGGTCAAAGCAAAGGCTCTGGACAAAGGGGGAGACCTCGGCTAACTTTCTCAACCTGGTTTCTGTAGCACTTGATTGCGATCAGGATGCACTACTTGTTAAGGTCGATCCAGACGGCCCAACTTGTCACACCGGAACAGATACCTGCTGGGATGAAGACAACGAAAATGATATTCAGTTTCTCAATCACCTCACCCAGGTGATCAAAGAACGCAGGCAAAGATCTCCTGAAGAATCTTATGTGGCCAGGCTGTTTTCCAAAGGAATCAATAAGGTAGCTCAGAAGGTGGGAGAAGAGGCCGTGGAGGTAGTAATTGAAGCTAAGGATAATGACGAAAACCTCTTTTTGAATGAGTCTGCCGACCTGCTTTTTCACTATATGATGCTCCTGGAGGCTAAAGGATATACGCTTTCTGATGTTGTTTCTATTCTTGAATCAAGACATAAATGAGTGTTTAGTAAATATCAGGTTAATAGGGCTTTAAATACGATAATTTAGATTAGACTAAAAATTAAAATCAAATTTATCTAAAAATATATTCAATCAATTCGAATTGATGATTTAAATTTGTCTCATCATTTGAATTGATTTATGCTATATCAACAGGCCAGAAGCGTACTTTTTTTACTTCTTTTGATGGGGAGCTCTCTGACGGTGCAGGCGCAGAGAGCCAGAGTGTCCGGGCATGTGCTTGCGGATGAATTTCCACTCGCCTATGTGAATGTTTTGGTTGATGGTACCAGTCTGGGAACATCAACAGATAGCCTGGGCAGATACGAGATCAGAGGCCTGCAAGCCGGAACTTATACACTACAATTTAGCTTTGTCGGGTTCATTGCCGAAAGCAGAAAAATCAACCTTTCACCGGGAGAATCTTTGACCCTGAATGTCTCGATGAAGGAGGATCAGCAGTCATTGTCTGAGGTGGTGGTTACCGGTACCTTGAAGGAAATAACCAGGATGGAAAGCTCTGTTCCCGTGGAAGTTTATAGCCCGAAGTTTTTCAGGAAAAATCCAACTCCTAATATTTACGATGCCCTGCAAAATGTCAACGGTGTCAGACCCCAATTGAATTGTAATATTTGTAATACAGGAGACATCCATATCAACGGACTGGAAGGTCCATATACTTTTGTGTTGATCGATGGGATGCCGATAGTCAGTGGACTTTCCACAGTCTATGGATTATCGGGAATTCCTAATTCTCTGGTCGAACGTGTAGAGATTGTGAAAGGACCTGCTTCTTCACTTTACGGTAGTGAGGCAGTAGGAGGACTGGTGAACATTATCACAAAGAAACCCGGCAATGCACCGCTTTTGGCATTTGATATGTTTGGTACTACCTGGCAGGAGTATAACCTGGACCTGGGATTAAAACTGAATGTAGGAGAGAAGGCCACTTCCCTGACCGGTGTAAACTATTATCTCTATGATAACATTATGGACCAGAACAATGACAACTTCACTGACGTAACCTTGCAGGACCGAATATCTGTTTTTCAGAAGTGGAGTTTCAACCGAAAGGATCATAAACTGTTCACTCTTGCCGGAAGGTACTATTATGAAAATCGCTGGGGAGGAGAAACCCAATGGAATGAGTCTCATCGTGGTGGTGATGAAGTTTATGGAGAAAGCATCTACACCGACCGATGGGAGCTACTGGGTCAATATCAGCTTCCTACCACAGAAAAGCTCATGCTCTCCTTTTCCTTCAATGCACACGATCAGGATAGTCGCTATGGGGAGACAGTATACGATGCTATCCAGCGAATTAGCTTTACTCAGCTGAGTTGGGACAAGCAGTATGGTCTGCATGATTTACTCCTTGGAGCCGCTTATCGTCATACTTTCTATGACGACAACACACCTGCTACGGCCCGGATGGATGGTAATGATGTATTGAACCAGCCGGATAGAATTAAGCTCCCGGGTGTATTCATCCAGGATGAGGTCACTTTTGAAAATAATAACAAGCTGTTGCTGGGTCTGCGATATGACCACAATAGCAGGCATGGTGGTATATTCACACCGCGTATAGGCTATAAATGGGCCATTTCTCCTGATCAGTCCTTGAGGTTTAATGCAGGAACCGGATTCCGTGTGGTGAATCTCTTTACTGAAGATCATGCTGCGCTAACAGGTGCCAGAGAGGTCATTATCGCCAATGAACTGAAGCCGGAGAAGAGTTATAACTTCAACCTGAACTATCTGGGCAATTGGTACACCAATTCCGGAATTTTCATTGGTCTTGACATGAGTGCTTTCTACACCTACTTCACTAACCAGATATTACCGGACTATGAGACAGATCAGGATCAGATTATTTATGATAACATCGATGGTTATGCGGTAACCAATGGCTTTAGTGCCAATCTGGATTTTGATTTCAATAATGGGTTCAAACTATTAGCTGGGTTTACCTATCAGGATGTGTTTACCAGAAATGATGGAGTAAAGAGGCGTCAGCTGTTAACAGAACGGTTTTCCGCTACCTGGACAGCATCCTATACCTTTTCCGGCCTGCCCCTCACTGTTGATTATACCGGAAAACTGTACAGTCCGATGGAGCTACCCTTGTTAGGTGAACTTGATCCAAGAGACAAGTTTTCTCCATGGTGGAGTTTGCAGAACATTCAGCTGACCTATACCCATAAAAAAGTAGAGTTTTATGGTGGAGTAAAGAACATATTCAACTGGACTCCTGATCAGGAGGTGCCTTTCCTTATTGCCCGGTCAAACGATCCATTCGACAAGCAGGTGAGATACGATAACCAGGGTAATGTGCAGGCTACACCAAACAATCCATATGCGCTAACCTTCGATCCGACTTACGTGTATGCACCTAACCAAGGGATAAGAGGCTTTTTCGGTATCAGATTTTCAATTGACTAATGAAGAAGTTTTTGATCATATCGTTGATGATTCTGGGGCTTCAGCAATCCTATGCCCAGCTCAATACCTGGTCATTCGAATCTATCGACAGTTTACAAAAAGTGGAGGAAAGAGATGTTATGGTCTTTCTGCATGCCCCCTGGTGTCGTTATTGCAAAGTGATGGAAAGGAGTGTTCTGGCCAACAAGCAAGTGCAGGGGGCACTGAATAATAACTTCTGGTTTGTGAGTTTCAATGGTGAATCTGAAGAAAGCATTCAGTTCATGGGACAATCTTTTCATTTCAGGCCTACAGGAAAGGGGACCGGAATTCATCAGTTAGCCGAGGCTATAGGAACAGTTGATGGTAAAGTATCTTTTCCTACTGTGGTAATTTTAAGTGCTGATGGTGAAATCAGGTTTCAGCACAATGCCATGCTCAATAAAAAGCAGATGCTGGTACTCAGCAGTCAGCTAACAGAGCGATAATTTCCTCTTTTTTGGCAACAATTACTCTTCAGGAAGTCTTTTCTACTCAACCGTCATTTAATACCTTAGCTGCGCATGAAAAAAATAGCCTTTTCATTTACTCTACTCATTGGCCTGATCCTGAATTTTGAACTACAGGCCCAGGATAATATTTATACAGATCGTCCTACACAAACTACTTCTGCGGCCGTAGTGCCGATTGGAGCATTTCAAATTGAAACCGGCTTTTATATTTCTGAATTCAATGACTTTTTCCCGGGTAATTTTGCGCCCAATCTGAAATTCCAGAACATTTCCATTAACAACACGCTGCTGAGATATGGAGTGAGTAATAAGCTGGAGCTGAGATTCTATCAAGAACTTATCAAAAGCAGATTTATCACCGATGGATCTGTTTCTGAATCCAATCCGCTTAGCCTGGCACCCACATTTTTCGGGGTGAAGTATAACATATTGAAAAATAATCCTAAATGGCCTGATATCGGTATTTTGGCAAACCTTGGAGGAGGGATTTTCGACAATATCGGTACGGGACTTCAAACAGAGATCAGGCTTTTGCTAGATGGCTCTTTGCCCGGAGAGTTGGCACTTTCTACGAATGTGGGCTGGGCTGCCAGCAATGAGTTCGAGAGTAACTCGGCTGTATATACCGTTGTGTTATCGCGAAGTCTTAATGAAAAACTGGCTGTTTTTATAGAAGCCTATGGGGCCATTCCAGACAGAGGTCCTGAGAATCATTCAATGGATGCAGGATTAACCTACCTGCTTAATTCCAGTCTTCAACTCGATGTCTATGGAGGAACAGGGTTGTCGAATGGGTCTGCCAATCTTTTGCTTGGCTTTGGTTTAAGTAAACGCTTTTTAAAATAGAAATGTATGAGGCAAGCTGCCGCGAAAATTATGATGGTTCGACCAGCTCATTTTGGTTTCGATCCATCCACTGCTATTACTAACTCTTTTCAACAGGCCGAAGGAGCCGAACAACAACACAGTATACAACAAACGGCCATTGATGAGTTCAATGAGGCCGTAAACACCCTGCGTACCCATGGGGTAGATGTTGTAGTGATTGATGATACTGACGAACCCAAGAAACCCAATGCAGTATTTCCTAACAACTGGGTCTCATTCCATGATGGCAGGGTAGTGCTTTATCCCATGTTAGCAGAAAACCGCAGATGGGAACGAAGGGTAGACTTGCTCGATCAATTAGTGGATGAAGGTGTACCCGTAGATGAGATCATTGATATCTCAAAATATGAAGAGGATAACAAGTTCCTGGAAAGCACAGGTAGTGTGGTCATTGACTATGAAAACGACCTGGCCTATGCATGCCTTTCTTCCCGTACAGACAGGGATGTGCTGGATAAGCTTTGTGAGATCAATGGCTATGAGCCGGTACTGTTTGAATCATTCAATGTTGAAGGTGTAGCAGTATATCATACCAATGTAGTCATGTGCATTGCCAGCCAATATGCCGTGATATGTGCTGAGTCCATTAAGGAAGATCAGCGCTTTGATGTGATTAGAACACTTGAAGAAACCGGTCACGAAGTAGTGGAGATAACCATGGAGCAGATGTACCATTTTGCAGGCAACATGCTGGAGGTACTTGACGATGCTGGTAAATCTACACTCATCATGTCGCAAACCGCCTACGATAGCCTGTCTCAGTTCCAGATAGATAAGCTTTCAGGTTACTCCAAAATTGTAACTGTACAGATTCCTACTATTGAAAAATTTGGTGGTGGAAGTGTCAGATGCATGATGTGCCGGGTAGCTTAAGCTTTGCTTTTATTCTTCTTACTGCCGTTTCACGGGTGTTTTTATTGGGGTGAATTCGTAAGTACCTACAGATTATTTCCCCGGAAAACGTGATGCATAAAATTATCTGTAACTAGCTGATATTTAAGGGGTAAGGTTTGAATTTATTGAAATTACCTCTACCTTTGCACCCGCTTTTGAGAGAGGGGTTTGTGAATGATTGAGGTTAAAGTGGTTGATGGGTTGAAGCTGGTTTCCGGACGTATTGAAGGAGACCTGACCAAAGAAATCGCCAGAAGGTATTTTGAAGAAGTAGGGAAGTTAGCATATCAGAATGGGTTGAACAGAGTTTTTACTGATTTGCGAGAGGCGAACCTGAAGGCAGATGAACATGATATGAGCGAACTATCTCAAGAGCTTGCTCAGCTAGGATTGGCTTCCTCTTACAAGCGTGCAGTGGTTGTGAGAGAAGATGTAAGAGGGTATAAGCAGTGGGAGAATCATTGTCTAAGCGCAGGATTTAAGAAAATGCGCTTGTTTGTAGATGATGAAGCAGCGTTAGAGTGGTTAGCTGGGTGATGATTTGAGGCTGTCAATGAGTTGACAGCCTCTTTTTTTGTCCTAAAGATGAACCAGAAAGCTAAACTTCAGCCTTGATTGTTCAGCAAGATTAGTAGTACATGGTATCTAGGCAGATCCCTCGGCTCCGCTCGGGATAAGAAAGCAATGTATCCTTTCTCCGAAGAACAAGATTTATATGAACATTGCGAGTTTTAGCCTTAATCTTTGAAACTTTGGTAATCCATCCTTTTCTATCTTGAGTGTAGCGAAAGATCAGCTCAGCTAAAGCAGAGATCCATTTCATGAATCGACTTTGCTAGAAGCATAAAATTACAAGCCAGAAAGCCGAACTCACATTTAGTCATCCCTAAGGGTGGCAGCCGGATTGGTTCCAATGGCCTTGATTGCCTGCCAGCCTATGGTCAATACGGCAACACCTATTAATCCAACTGCAGTAAAAAAGAATATCTCAAAGCCGAAACTGGTGCGGTAGGCAAACATATTTAGCCAGATGGCATTGCCATAATAGGCCAGCGCGAAACCTATAATCAGCGCAATGACCAGCATGACCACGAAGCTCTTAGAGAGCATTAGCACTAAGGATTTAATATTAGCCCCCAATACTTTTCTGATGCTTACCTCTTTAAGTCTCGCCTGAATGGCAAAGGCAGAGATGCCCAGAAGTCCCATAGCGGCAATACTGATGCTCAGAACGGCTATTAAACCAATAATATATAGAATGTCATAGAAGAAGGCATTGAATTCATCCTGATGAGTCTGGAAAGTCTTAGCACGTAGTTCATGGTTCTTGTCAAATTCATTCCACACCTGATCAATTTGAGCCATTTCGTCTGTGATATCATAACCCAATATCTTCACCTGGGCAAACTGGAAATCTGCTGGCTCATAGCGGAGCATAAGTGGGTTAATATTACTGATAATGAATTCATAGTTGTAATCTTTAACCACGCCAATAATGTTCTTAGCAATTGAATCGCTTTCCACAAACAAGGTTTGGCCTAAGGCATCCAGAGGACTTTCAAAGCCAAGTGCACTTAATGCCTGTTCGTTGATGATCAATGATGTTTTGTTGAGACTTTCTGCATTCTGTTCGAAATTTCTGCCGGCTATCAGCTCCAGGTTTAATTCCGGGATGTACTGCTCGTCAATAGAATAGTAATTCATGGAAATACTTTCATCTTCTGTTTGTCTCCACACCGGTTGTGCATAAGATACCCCTGTATTCGGGATTGAATTAGTCGCTGCGATTTGTTCCACAAAAGGAAGCTTTTCGAGCTCTGTCTTCAACAGGTCGTAGTCTTGCCCTTGCAGGTCTACCACAATGATGTTTTCTTTCGTATAGCCATAGTCTTTATCGACAATGAAACGAATCTGTTTGTAGACCAGGAGGGAAGAGACAATCAATACAATAGAGATCACGAATTGAGTGACAATCAGGGTTTTGCGTAATGCCCAGCCGGATAGTCTTTTTTTGTTGATGGCTCCCTTCATGGCATTCAGTACATTGAATGAGGCCAGATATAGACTAGGGAAGAAGCCGGTAACTAATCCAACCAAAACGGCAAAGCCAATAAATTGCAGGTAGCTCTTGGGGGTGAGTTCAAGATCCCAGTTGAGCAAAGTGCTCATTTGAAGTCCTTCAAATGCCGGGATCAGGAATTGGATAAAGATGAACGCTAAAACCAGTGAAATAAGGCTCAGTAGAACCGACTCTACCATGAATTGGAAAGTGAGTTGATTTCTACGTGCCCCCATTACTTTTCTTACCCCAACTTCTTTAGTCCTTGTCATGGCTCTGGCCGCTGAAAGGTTGGTATAATTAAAGGCAGCACAAACAATGATAAGTCCCGCCAGAATAGCTAAACCATAAACGAAGAAGGTTGGCATACCATCTCCAATTTGGTTGCCATAGAGAGGGCCAGGAGTAATGTCAGTTAGCTTTTGAACAGTAAAATCAGCTCTATATTCGCTGTTATCATCGTAGAATTCATTTCTTAATCCATCAAGAATAGGTTGTAATTGCTCAATACTATAACCTTCTTTCAAGCTGAAGTAAGTCCAGGTGCTGCTGCCATTTTCCCAATCATCGACTCCACGAAAGCTGTATCCTCTTTTTTCAAGAGCAGGAATACTGCTTACTGAAGCAAAGGCATCGAAACGAATATGGGTTTTGCCCGGGAGCTCTTCAAGTACGCCTGTTACCTTATAGGTTCCCATATTGCCCACCTTCATGCTCTTACCAATGGGGTTTTCTCCGGGAAAGAACTTCTCGGCAATAGCAGCCTTCAATACCACAGAGTTAGGCTCTGACAGAACTGTAGCCGGATTACCCAGTCTGAGAGGGTAATTAAACATCTTAAAAGTGGCAGGTTCTGTATAATAGCCGATTAGCTCAATGGACTTTCCGTTTTCTAACACTTCTCCACTGAAGCGATGGAAATTGGTGATTTCATCAAAACCGGCAAAACGCTCCTGAACTGTAGCTGCCAGAGGTTGCGGAATAGTGGCCATTGGAACACTTAGCCCCACATCCCGATCGTGAGTAAAGCGATAAATATTATCCTTATTGGGATGAAACTGATCGTAGCTCAACTGATCGTTGATCATCAGAATAATAATCAGGCAAACAGCCATTGAGACCGAAAGTCCCAATACATTAATGGCTGTAAAAGCACGGTTGCGCACCAGGTTTCTAAAACCTACTTTGAAATAATTACTAAGCATTGACATGTTGTTGAATTTTGAGTTTGTTGACCGTTTGAGTGTGTGTCTGTTCATAAATCGGATCACATCGATCCAGTATTTTCGATTGGCTTTTCTTCTGCCATATTGCTCATAGTTGTCTATAAAGCGCTCATAAAGATCGCCACCAATGGTTTCCTGCATGCGTTCATTGCAGTACCAGAGGAAGAACTGTTCAGCTTTTTTTGGAGGATCAATATCGTAGTGTTCTTCTGTCACCAGCCGAACTTCATCACATAATCTGGTATCATGTTCCATACACGCATTCTGGCATCTCGGGCTTCGACCAAAGCCTGTTTGCCTTGTGCTGTAATGACGAAAATTCGCTTTCTCCGGCCCCTACGGTTGCCTTCAGCATCACCAATTTTTGACTCTACCAATCCCTTTTCTTCCAGACGATAGAGGGCAGTATGTACACTGCTCATGGTTACTGATCTGTCGAGCTCCTTTTCAATGGCTTTCGTAACGGAAAGGCCATAAGCCTCTTCATGTTGAGCTGCTACAAAGAGCAAGACTATTTCCTCGAATTCTCCGATCTTATGATTCATTTTTACCCATTTGTAAAACAAAAGAATAAAAACCGATTTAAAGCCGCAAGGGAAGGGGTGATTATTTTTTACCCAATTGTAAAATAATTAAATCGAAAGGAGGTACATCATGATGGTTGCAGAGTAATCTGTTTTCTATCTTGAGTGAAACGAAAGATCTGCCAAAGTCCTCACTGCACTTGAGATGGAAAGGCCTAGACAGTATGTCACTTAAGTATGCTGAAAATGGTACAGACTGGTCTTCGTTTGTAACGAGGGCCTCTTATCCTTCGAAAGATTCTGAAATAAATTCAGAATGACGTGTCGGGAGATGGTCTATGTACATTGACAACTGGCTATAGCCGCTTTCATCCTCGTTAAACGCGGATGAGTTGAGCATACTGGCATGGTCGATCAATCGGTGAAGACACTGATTGTGGCAACAACAGGCTAGGCCCTTGATGACCTTTTAATGGAGTACATCATGATGGTTGCAGAGTAGTCTGTTTTCTATCTTGAGTGAAACGAAAGATCTGCCAAAGCTTGAAAGAGCAGTAAGGTTCCTTGCTACACTCAGGATGGAAAGGGTTATCTCACTTCTGGTATTCGATGTTATGAATCTTCCAGGTGAGCGTGGTGGCAGGTGTTTTTACTTCAACCTCATCACCCACCTGTTTTTTGAGTAAGGCCTGAGCGATAGGGGAGTCTATGGAGATATAATCTTTCATGCCAATCAGCTCTTCATAGCCCACAATGCGCAGTCGTTTTCTAAGTCCCAGGTTGTTTTCAATGTCTATCCAGGCCCCAAAACCATAAGTATGCTGAAAGTAGTACAGACTGGTCCTTGTTTGTAACGAGGACCTTTGATCATTCGAGAGATTCTGAAATAAATTCAGAATGACGTGTCGGGGGCTGATCTATGTGTATTGACAACTGGTTATAGCCGCTTTCATCCTCGTTAAACGCGGATGAGTTGAATATACTGGTATGGTCGATCAATCGGTGAAGACACCGATTGTGGCAACAACAGGCTAGGCCCTTGATGACCTTTTAATGGAGTACATCATGATGGTTGCAGAGTAGTCTGTTTTCTATCTTGAGTGAAACGAAAGATCTGCCAAAGTCCTCGCTGCACCCGAGAAGGAAAGGCTGTGGCAGTATGTCACTTAAGTATGCTGAAAATGGTACAGACTGCTCCTTGTTTGTAACGAGGACCTCTTATCCTTCGAAAGATTCTGAAATAAATTCAGAATGACGTGTCGGGAGATGGTCTATGTACATTGACAACTGGCTATAGCCGCTTTCATCCTCGTTACAAACGAGGATGAGTTGAGCATACTGGCATGGTCGATCAATCGGTGAAGACACCGATTGTGGCAGCAATAGGTTAGGTTGCAGATGACTTTAGGGGGTACCCGTTATCTCACTTCTCGTATTCGATGTTATGAATCTTCCAGGTGAGCGTAGTGGCAGGTGTTTCTACTTCAACTTCATCACCCACCTGTTTTTTGAGTAAGGCCTGAGCGATAGGAGAGTCTATGGAGATATAATCTTTCATGCCAATCAGCTCTTCATAGCCCACAATGCGCAGTCGTTTTCTAAGTCCCAGGTTGTTTTCAATGTCTATCCAGGCCCCAAAACCCACTTTTCCTTCCTGGTGAGGATGGTAATGGATCACCTTAAAGTCATCAATACATTTGCGTAGATAGAGGATGCGTCTGTCAATTTCACGAAGACGCTTTTTGTTGTAGTGATAATCGGCATTCTCTGATCGATCCCCCAGGCTGGCCGCCCACGAGACTTTTTTAGTGATTTCAGGACGTTCAACTTTCCAAAGAAAATTCAGCTCCTCTTTGAGTTTTTCCAACCCTTCTGGCGTGATCATTCCTGTTCTCATATTCGATGAAATTCTTGCTGTTGAAAACTAAACGGCTGCAAATATAATTAGCTGTACCTGGTCTTTCGTCTCGGAAGACTGTTTTCTATCTCGATCGTCAAGGATCTACCGATTCTTTTGTCTATCCGACTGAACTTAAATTAATTAACCGTTTTCAACTGATAAAAGCTTGTAGCTTGTTCCTTGGAACTACCTGGTCCGATTTACATTATGGATGCCAGTCTAATTCAAAAAATCTAAGATTATTCAGAATACAAAAAAAGGAGCCGAAGCTCCCTTTTCTGATTTCCTTTATAGATCAATTGACTCTAAATCAACCGATGCTAATACTTAGCCGGTGTTCCCGCTGGCGGTATGCTGTTCTTGATGAACTCACGAATATCATCATTGGCTTTGGCCAAATCTTCTGCTCTCAGGTACATCATGTGTCCACTGCGATATCCTTTAAAGCTCATTCGGTCTTTCAGTTTACCACTAGGGTCTAAATGCCACATGTTGTACTTGGCATTATAGTAGGTGGTGGCTCCATCGAAATAACCGGATTGTGTCATTACATGCAGGTATGGGTTCATGGCCATAGCCTGACGCAGATTCTCACCAGTTCTGTCGCCACTTCTGTCCCAGGGGTTAACCGGGCCGAACATGTTGTATTTAAGGTCAGTATAATAATTCAGTACATTCGGGAAGTAGTAGTTGATAGCCGGGGTGAATGAATGCAACCATGAAGTAAGTTCTGAATTGAAGTCCGGGCTGGTTCCGGCATCCATTCTATCGATTCCCTTATAACGTGAGTCAAGTCGACCAACGGTATGACCTTCGTGACGCAAGAGGTCTTTCCAGAAGAAGCTTTCCGGAACATCCAGGTTATGTTGACGAACTACCTCTTCATCAAGTCCAGAGAAACGGGCAAAGTTCTTAATCGCGTCTTCCTTTTCACTATCAGATACCCATGCACCTTTGGCAATAGCCGGGAGTAGGTGGTTCTGAGTATAAGACTCAGACATCTCCAGCACTTCCAGGAGGTCCTTACTCTGCAGGTCAGATGGTAGTTGTTTGTGATACCAGGCTGCCGCTGTGAAATAAGGCAGTCTGTTGGCCATTTCCACAGGACCGCTTCTATCTATACCCAGTTCTGTAGGAGATACGAGGATAACACCATTCAGATACATCCAGTGATTGTTCTGTAAAGCATAAGAAAGACCTGATACACGAGTAGTTCCGTAGCTTTCACCAATCAGGTACTTAGGACTGTTCCAACGGTTTGCTCTGGTGACAAAAGTGTTGATCCACTCGCTCAGGTAGCGAATGTCCTGATTCACACCAAAGAATTGTCTTCTGTCGGCCTCAGGGTCTACAATACGCGAATAACCAGTATTCACCGGGTTCACAAAAACGATATCTGCTACATCGAGGATGGAATGCGGATTGTCTTTTACACCATAAGGTTGAATAGGGTAGCCTTCATCATCAATCTTAAGGATTTTAGGTCCGGTATAGGCCAGGTGCATCCAGACAGAGGCTGAGCCAGGGCCACCATTAAAGCTGATGACCAATGGTCTTCTGTCCTTATCACTCACATCCGTACGCTCGTAGTAGGTATAGAATAGGGTAGCAACGGGTTTGCCATCGTTATCCCAAACCGGTTGAGTTCCGGCAGTGGCTTTATAAGGTACTTTTTTACCTTTAATGGTTACCTCATGCTGAGTTACCACAGCAGATTGTACCGGAATACGTCTTTCCGAATCCTGAGCAATAGCTGAAACCGCGAGCAGCATCAGCATTGCAATTGTCCATAGTTTAGTTGTCTTCATTTCTGTTTAGTTTATTCTTGGGTATATCTGTATTCCTTTTTCAGTCCTCTGTTGAGTCTCTTAATATCTGAATTCAGTACTTGCTGAGTTTCCATCTTGAGCTTTGGCAGCATTTCATGGAAATAATCGTATTGAGCTTTCTGGTCTCCGGTCCATGGGCCGATCCAGCCACTAACTCCAAAATAGAGAGAGCGTACTCTGCTCAATAGTTCATTGTATTTCTGATTCAGGTCTTCTATTGACTTAGCGGCAGTTTCATCAAAGTCAACTTTATCCTTTCTCAGTTTATCGAGGTGCCACCCCATTTTTTGTGCAGGGAGCATTTCATCTACCAATAGTTCGTAGAGGGTGCCGATTTTCATCATAGAAGCCTTCCACTCTCTCTGTACATTAATGCTTACATCGAGACGAGGATCATTTTTAACTCTGAAGGTTTGCTCTATTACCTTGTCTTCGTAGGTCAGTCTGGCCACGTAAACGCCCGGTAGGATAGGAGTGCCTCCCAAACCGAAGCCTCTGAACCCGCCTCTTCGCTGGTTATCCGGATTCTGGTTCATTGGTTTGAAGTCAGGCCCTCTGAAGTTCCAGTAAGCTCTGTGGATTCCGGCTGAAGCATCTGTTCTCAGTGTAGCCAGTTCATTGCCATCCGTATCGTGAATGGTTAGCTTAAGCTTATCCTTATCGACAGAATCACGGACATAGTAGTCAATCATGGCGGCTACCGGAGGATTTTCTCCTCGGTAATACATATCACCCGTATGCGCTCCATTGATGTTTCTGTCAATCATTTCTGCATCTGCAATGCTGAAAAGAGCAAATCGCTGATGCCATTGGTCTCCAATTTCCTGAAGCGCACTAATGTTATCCAGAATCCATACACCACGACCATGAGAGGCCACCACCAGGTCATTATCTCTAGGGTGTACTACCAGGTCGTTAAATGGAAGGGTTGGCATGTTATTCTTCAGCTCTATCCAGTTTTCTCCTCGGTTAAAACTGACGAAAAGTCCCAGTTCAGTACCCAGGTAAAGAACATTGGGGTTTTTAGGGTCCTCCCTCAACGTTCTGGCCACACGGTCGGCAGGCAGGTCACCGGCTACTGATTCCCAGGTTTTACCACCATTGGTTGTGCGGTAGATATAGTTGTTGAAATCATTGTTTCTGTAGTTGTTGATGGCCACATAGGCGGTACCGGCCATACTTGGAGATACCTCAAAGGTATTAACCCAAGCATCTGCTGCCAGTCCGGGTAACTTATCGGTTACATTGGTCCAGGTTTTTCCATCGTCTTCCGATACCTGAACAAGTCCGTCATCTGTGCCGGCATAAAGATGGCCTTGGATAAAGCGATCTTCTGCAATAGCGGTCAGGGTAGGATAGTAGGGGATGCCATCGTCCAGAGAGTGAGTAGAAGTATCAGCTCTTTGTCCCATGATGGTCAGTTCTCTGCGGTTAACGCGAGTGGTCAGGTCACCGAGGCTTTCCCAGGTGGCTCCGCCATCAGTACTTTTCCAAAGCTGGTTAGTACCGGCATAAATGGTATTCGGATCGTGATAGCTCAGGAAGAACGGACCATCCCAATTGGCTGGGGCCATCGCATTGCCTAACTCTGGCTCAGGCTGACCCGGGCCCCAGGCGTCCCAGTTTCTTCTTGCTCCTATATGACCTTGTGGGTCATCGGGTCGGATAGACTGTCGCTGACCGTTTTTCATATTGAGTCGGCCCAGTCCAAGATATTGAGACTCAGTGTAGACCATATCTGGATCAGTATGATGAGGGAGGTTAAGGAAACCATCACCGCCACCAAGCTTTTTCCAGTCTTCATTGAGTATACCATTGCTTCTATAAGTTTCCGAAGGACCTACCCAGCTTCCATTGTCCTGCAAACCTCCATAAACATTATAAGGCTTGGCCATATCTACAGCCACTCTGTAGTATTGAGAAACAGGAAGGTTGGTAATGAATAACCAGGTCTGACCACGATCATAGGAGATCCCTAATCCACCATCATCACCCTTCATTACATGTCTCGAATCTTTCGGGTTGACCCAGAAGATTCGGTCATCGCCATGTAGCGATTGTCTGGCAGGTCTGAAAGTACGGCCAGAATCGCTGGAGTAGCTGTACTGGTTCATCATATAGATTCTGGAGGCATCACTAGGGTCGACTAATGGTTGACTGGCGTACATCGGACGTGGGTTCCAGTCACTCATGAACTCCCAGGTTTCGCCTTTATCTTTTGAGCGGTATAAGCCGGCTCTTCTTTCATTATAGGCAGTAGAAGCATTATACTGGAAGCCTTGTTCTACTGAAGCATAAACTATATTCGGATCTTTGCGGAAGATGGAAATACCTATGCGACCATAGTCGCCTTCTGGTAATCCGTTACGAAGTTCTTTCCAGGTTTTGCCTCCATCAGTCGATTTGTGCAGGCCTGAACCCGGTCCACCACCATCAAAGCCAAAAGGTCTTCTTCTTCTTTGGTAGGTGGCTGCATAGACGATTTGTGGGTTTTCAGGGTCTAAGGCTACATCTACCACGCCTGTATTGTCATCGATATAGATCAGGCGTTCCCAGCTTTCACCACCATCGGTAGTCTTATAAAGTCCTCTTTCATTATTGGGTCCCCAGAGGTGTCCCATAGCTGCAACATAGACTGTATTGGTATCGGTAGGATGGAGGGCAATTCTTCCTATATGGTGAGAATCTTTTAGTCCCATGTGTTGCCAGGTTTTTCCTCCATCGTGAGATTTATAGATACCATCTCCCCATGATGAGCTTTGTCGGTTGGCTCTTTCTCCGGTACCTACCCATAAAATATTAGTGTGATTTTGATGTAGGGCAATGGCACCAACTGAGTGTGTATTCTCATTTTCAAATACAGGTTCTATGGTTACCCCATTGTTGGTTGTCTTCCATACACCTCCGGTAGCCGTAGCGATGTAGAAGGTATAGGGGTCATTTTCATTGACAGCGAGGTCTACCACACGGCCACTCATGGTGGCTGGGCCTATATTCCTCAGACGAAGCCCGGAAAGGCTCTCTGAGCTGATTTGTGCCTGGGCAAAGCCCATTGTCGTCAGGCACAGAGTGAGAAAAAGAAGCGTTTTTTTCATCGAATTCTAGTTGTATGAGGCCTGAAGATAAAAATTATCATGGCGCAGATTGATCACTTTTTTAAGAGCGGTGAACAATCCGTGATTAGAATTTAATTCGTTAATTGCATGTCGACTTTTTGATGATTTGAAAGGTTGAAGCTTTGCCAATGAAACTACTAACATGCTTTGCACTCTGGTGCCTGTGTGCTGTTGCCCTTCAGGCTCAGGTAGATCTGTTGGAATACCGTCCAAAGGTGATTGAAATAGGTTACCGGGGTTTTTCCAATTACCAGTCTACTTCCATGAATGCCAATGGAGAGAATGAATTCATAAGTGACCAGTTGCTGACTGTTCGGCTGGGTATTCCTATAGTACTTCGTGAAAAGTCACTTTTTGGCGTTCAACTGAAATATTACAGACAGTCGTATAACACGGCTTTTATTCCCCAAAGCGATGAAAATATCTACCGTTACCTTAATCAGGAGCGTCTGATCAACACAGGGCTTAACTTCCTTTATCAGCGAAATCTTTCAGATACAAAGAAGCTTGTTCTGTTGGGAGTTACCGAATTGGCAAGTGATACCAGATACCTGAACCGTTACTCTGGTCGCTATTATGTAGCTGGTTCTTATAACACAAAGAAGCGCGAGGACCTGGAATTAGGTTATGGTTTAGTGGTCAACTATGCTTTGGGTGTCTTGAATATCTACCCAACATTTACCTATAACAGAGCACTGTCAGCAAAGGCCATGATAGAGGCTACTTTGCCTTCATTTATCAGTTTGCGATATCATGTTTCGGACAAGTCTTATTTTATTGCCAAAGCCATGTATGACAACTGGCGTTACAATGTCACCGATGCCATTGATCAGCAACAGTCGCAATTGACTCTGCAGCGAGCTGATTTTCTATTCAATGTAACTTATGAGCAAGAGGTTTACGATTGGCTGTGGTTGGCTACTGAGGTAAGTTATGTGAATAATGTAGCCTACATTGTCTCTTTGCCTGGTGAGAGGCTGAACAATCCATTGCAGGAGTATAAGCTGAAGGATGCGGCCTATCTGAAGTTTTCCGTCTTTATCGTGCCACCAGAGAAGCTTTGGAAAAAGGTGAAGTAGTTTGATTGATACGGTATCGTTATTGCGAGAAATGAAGCCTGTGATAACAAGGTGACCCCTAAGCCCTGAAGGGGGATTACGGTGTCAGGTCAGAAAATGCTTTTTCATCTGGAGTGAAATGAATCTGCCTGTGGCAGACAGGGGACCTCTCGGTTAAGCTGCAAGCATCAGGGAGATTCTTCAGTCGCCCATTTCTCATTTCATGGAAATGTTCTCCTTCTGAATGACGCGGTTAGCGGAGCTGCATCGGTCATCGTCATTCAGAGGAAGTATTATCCCGATGCATATCGGGGATAATATGACCGAAGAATCCCCAATGGAAACCACCGAGCTTCAATGCTTTAAGCCCTCCCTTGCCTTCAGACAGTAGGGATTTGCCTCTACGCATATTGTAAGAGTTAAACTACAATGCTCTTCGTAGCACTCCGTACCGTCCTCCTCCTATGGGGGAACCTGCCTGCGGCAGACAGACAGGGGACCTCTCGGTTAAGCTGCAAGCACCAGAGAGGTTCTTCAGTCGTACATTTCTCATTTCATGGAAATGTTCTCCGTCTGAATGAGGCGTTTAGGGGAGCTACATCGGTCACCGTCATTCAGAGGAAGTATTATCTCGATACATATCAGAGATAATATGACCAAAGAATCCCCAACGGAAACCACCTGGCTTTGATATTTTAAGCCCTCCCTTGCCTTTCGACAGTTGGGCTTTATCTCTACGCATACAGTAAGAGTTAAACTACAATGCTCCTTGTAGGACTCAGTACTGTCTTCCTCCCTTGGGGGAACCTGCCTGCGGTAGACAGGGGACCTCTCAGTTAATCTGCAAACACCAGGGAGATTCTTCAGTCGCACATTTCTCATTTCATGGAAATGTTCTCTGTCTGAATGAGGCGTTTAGGGGAGCTACATCGGTCACCGTCATTCAGAGGAAGTATTATCTCGATACATATCAGAGATAATACGACCGAAGAATCCGCAACGGAAACCACCGGGCTTTGATACTCTAGGTGTTTCCTTGCCTTCCGACAGGAGGGATTTACCTCTCCGCATACTGTAAGAGTTAAACTACAATGCTCTTCGTAGCACTCCGTACCGTCCTCCTCCTATGGGGGAACCTGCCTGCGGCAGACAGGGAACCTATCTGTTAAACTGCAAACACCAGGGAGATTCTTCAGTCGCCCATTTCTCATTTCATGGAAATGTTCTCCTTCTGAATGAGGCGTTTAGCGGAGCTGCATCAGTCACCGTCATTCAGAGGAAGTATTATCCCGATGCATATCGGGGATAATATGACGGAAGAATCCCCAGCGGAAACCACCAGGCTTTGATACTCTAGGCCTTTCCTTGCCTTCCGACAGGAGATGGGGGGCTCTTTTGGTTCAGTGCAATCAGCCAGTCAAGGTGTCTCACCATGACGGATTCAGAGCATAAAACCTTCAACATATTCAATCAATCGGAGGGGACACTAATTGTGGTAGCCTTTTTTCCCAACCCCTAAAGTGGGGTTACGGTGTCAGGTCAGTGAAGCCTGGGGATGTTAGCTTTTCGAACTCTAAGTCCAGAACCTAAAACCCTGTTTTAATCTTCTCCAGCATAACACCCATAGACTTTCGAACAGTGCTGGTAGAGGCGGTGTAATGGTTGGCAATCAATACAAATTGGAGGTACTTGCCTTTGTCTGTTAGAACATAACCAACCAGGGCATGATTATTACTGAGAGTACCTGTTTTGGCAAAGACATAAGGGCCATACCAGTCTTCAAGGGTTCCCGAGGTTTGGCCCTGGGGGAGTAGACCGAGTATTTCATTCGTATCGAATAAGGAAATCAACTTTTGTAACTCGGTTGGCTTAAACATATTGTATCTGGAAAGTCCGGAACCGTCACGCCATATTAATTCACCCGGGAATTGAGGGGCTGTCGATGAATTCCATGTAAGTTGTAATTCGTCTATTCCGGCTTCTGTACTGAGTGTATCACTTTGCTGTCCACTGATCATCAGCATAATCTGCTCGGCAAAGAGGTTGTCAGATTCCTGAAGGGTCCACCGATATAAGCTGTCAGCTATAACTCCGGGTATTGATTCATGGTATTCAGGCCTGGAGTTTAAGTCCAGATGCTGAATAGGCCGCTGGATAGCATCGCTTAATAGATCGGTGAAAAGGGCATTGGAGCTGTGAAAGGCACGGGTGATTGTGTCTACCTCATAATTATTAGCGAATTGAATGTGGAACTCGTTCCAGAACTCATCGCGGACTACGCTGGACTTTTCCGCATCAAGCGAGTCAACCGTAACCCGAAATCCTCTGTATTGCGGAGACATACTGTAGGTCTTATTCTTATTGTCCAGAATAAAACGAATGCTATTCCCATAAATAGGAAAAACAGATTTCTCTGCACCGAAATAGTAGGGATAATCGTCCCACCCCCATCCGGGACCAAAGCGGGAGTCTGCGGTTGGCCTTGGCCAATAAAACAGCTGTTTATCGGTGGCGTTAAGGAAATTCACTACAGCAGAATCCGGATGATCCGGGTGAAGGTTGAGTGGATAACCGGTACTCCAGAAAATGAGAGAATCACCTTGTACCACGTATTCTAATGCCGATAATGTATCGGGCAGGTGTTGTATGGCTCCATAGATGGTGAACAGCTTCGTTGTGGAGCCCGGAGTCATGTATTTGTCAGCATATTGCTCATAGAGCGGCTTTTTCTTCTCCGGGTCTACCAATAAAAAACCGATGAAGGCATTCTCAAAGCCGGGAAGTTCTTGCAGGTCTTTTCTGATTTTTCGCTTAGAATAGCGTTGAGCCTGTGCAGTTGACAGGCCAAAGGATAATACCAGAAGAAGACAAAGCAGTTTATTCATAGAAAACGGCTACCTCGTCCAGACCTTTTCTGCGGTTATTGGGTACATAAACTTCCTCTGCTTCATAGCCAACTGGCAAGAGAAGATAGGCTCTTTCATTGTCAGGACGATTAAGCAGTTTTTGGAGAAAGTTCATTGGGCTGGGAGTGTGGGTCAGCGTTACCAAGCCTGCGTCATGGATAGCAGTAATGAGCATACCTGCTGCTAAACCTACAGACTCATTGACATAGTAATTCTGATGCTTTTTACCTTCCGGATCATATTCAAAAGGTCTTTTGAAAACAATGATAAGATAAGGTGCTGTTTCTAAAAATGGTTTATGCCAGTCTGTAGCCATGGGCTTAAGGTCTTCCAGCCATTCTTCGCTCATGCGTTTGGTATAGCTTTCATACTCTTCTTTTTCGGCCGCTTCACGGATTTCCTTTTTTAGCTCAGGATTACTCACCACGCAGAAAGTCCAGGGTTGCTTGTGGGCTCCCGATGGAGCGGTGGAGGCAGATTTGATGATGTTTTCGATCACCTCGCGTGGAACAGGCTGATCTGAGAAATCTCTGACTGATCTGCGTGTTTCCATCCAGTCGTAGAACTTCTGACTACGTTCGATCATTTCCTCAGGCTCATAATGCTCATGACTGTAGGGAATGTGCTCAAATCCGTTAATGACTTTCATATCCATGGTTCGAATTTAGAAAAAATGCTTTTGAGTTAAATGTTATTGTTTGAATGTTGAAGGGTCAGGCATTGCCGGCCATCAATCTATATTTGATAAAAGTATACCCGTTGATATCGATTCTGTCTTCTTCCTTAAACCCTAGCCTGAGTATTCCCTGAATGCGGGTACGACTGGGAGGGAAGAGTATGGTAACCGATGGTAGCTGCATTTCTTTGAACGCCTTCTCAATAATGAGTCGATAAAGCTTTCTGCCAACACCCCAGAACCTGGGTAATAATACAAGCGCCAGATCAGCATCACCATTTTCAGGTTGGAGCCCACCCCATCCGGCAAAGACTCCATTCACTTTAAAAGCCCAGGGACCGTAGCCATGGGTTTGCCAGAGTTCCTCTTTTGCTGCGATAAACCTTTCATAATCATCCTGAGTAAAATCACCATTGAACAAAGGCATTTGCTGGCGAACCTGGGCATTGTTCATTAGGGCCAACATATCCGCAGGTTCAATATCGCTTAGCTGATGAAATGTGATTTCCTGAGTTTTCATAGGTGAGCAAATCGTATCAACTACAAAGGAATAGACCGAAGTTCAATCCATGTTTATAGTCGACAAGGTTTATCTCAAATATAGCTTCAATATGTAATTTACATGACTTCTGGGTTTTCAATCATTATTGAATTATGCGGGTTGAAAGGGGAGGTTTCAATTGTTTCATTTTGAGACATAAACCGATCGCTAAACACTGATTAGTTAGAATAGGAGTGTGTTTTGTAGGTTATTCTGCCTCAAACGAGGCTTTAATACTTCTTCCAAAGAGCACCGGATTTTAAAAATACATGGGAGCTGTTGACTAAACTCCGGTATAAGTCAGCTATTTTGCTAAAGATTTAAAACTACATAACTATGCTTATTAAGAACATGCGTTCAATCTTCCTCCTGTGTTTTTTCGCTATGACGGCTCAGCTGTCTGTGGCTCAGGAAAGTTTCAAGATCACTTTTGACTTTGCAATTGATGCCGAAGGCGATGAGGCAGAAATGGCCATGATGATGATGCAGGACTCAAAAATGGTGTTGGCCTTTAAGGGAGACAAAGCCAGAGTTCACATGGACATGGGTATGATGACCACCACAGTGATCAGCCATGACGATAGTAAATCGGGATTGATGTTGATGGATATGATGGGCATGAAGATGGCCGTGGCCATGACCGAAGCAGATTACAAAAAGGCTCTGGAGAATCAGAAAGACCCGAAGATTGAAGAAACGGGAGAGACCAAAACCATTGCAGGATACAAATGCAAAAAGGCCATTGTAACGGATGAAGATGGTACCAAAATGACCATCTATTATACACCAGACCTTAAGCCTTTGAATAAGAATACGGAATATACTTACAAGGGAATTGAAGGTATGCCTTTGGAGATGCACACTGTGCAGGAGGGTATGACCATTACGATCACTGCTACAGAAGTCGTCAAAAATAATGTCAGCGATGATGAGTTTAATCTGGATATTCCGGAAGGCTACAAAAAAATGACAATGCAGGAATTAGAGCAGATGGGTGGAGGTTACTAGACCTACCTGCTTCTAAAGAGAAGGCCTGAATATTTATTTATTCAGGCCTTCTCTTTTTTTGAGTCAGATGTCTTTCTGCATTCATGTGAAGCTCAGGGGAGAAGCCTTCACCATTATTATTCACTTCAACATGCTTAAAAAAAGAACCCCAGCTGAATCAGCCAGGGCACGATTTGGATGTATGTAATCCCGACAAGCGGGATATCTTTATGACGATTGCAAATGACTTATGTTTCTGCTTTCGTCAGATTATTTTTCAAAGTTTAAATCTTACTATCATTGGTTAAACAATTCTCTTTTTGCTGGCATCTATGGCAGCCGTTAGAGATAAGATCAGGAAAACAGCAAGGCTCAGATAGATGGGTTGCATATTTTCTAATAATAATGACCTGGCACCAACGTACTCGCCAGAGGCTGCCACATGGTAGCCATAGGGATGAAACATGGCGTACTCCCAGCCCTGAACTACAATCATAAATGAAATAATCCCACCAATGCCTATTCCCAATGGGAGTAGAATGTTTTTTGTCCGCTGGCTAATGTAGAACTGGATGGAAGCAAAGCCAAGAGTAGCCAGAAACATCCTGAAAGTTCTGCCATAGAGCATCACCAAATCGAATGGATCGCCAAAGCCAAGGTCAGGATTGATAGTATGGACAATTTTTCCAACCACCAAAATAAGCGTTCCGTAAAGCATCAGGCTTACGAAAAGCATAGCAACGAATACCAGCAACTTCGAGAAGAATACCGATAATCGATTGATTGGCTGAGTATAGATGAGCTTCCATGTATTTGAGTTCCATTCGATATTGCTGACAAAAAGGGCGACAATAAAGACAAAGAAGGGGAATAAGAAATTGGCAGGGCCATTACTGAACTGCAACAAATTACCCCAGGCGGTACCACCTCTTTCAACAATCTCATCACCTCTTTTGAGAAATACAATCAGGTTAATGATTGGAATAAAGGCAGGAGCCAGTATGATGAACCAAAAGACAAAAGTAGATCGGTACTTGTATATCTCTGCTGAGATACCTCTTTTCAATGCTATGGCTGTATTCATTGGTCTAATTTTTTTGTGATGTTGAGGAAGATAGATTCCAGGGTTTCTTCAGAGGTTTGCAGACCATAGACATCTATACCTGATTGTACCAACAGTTTGTTAATTCTGGATACATCGGCTTTTGATTCAATGGGTAGTTTGACAGATCTGCCGTTTTGCTCTGAGATGGTATAATTCATGTTGCGAAGAGCTTCAATGGCTTCATTAACCTGCTCCAATTCAATCTTAAGTTCCATCAGGCCGTCCTGTTGGTGAAGGCCTTCCAGTTTACCCTGATAGAGTATTTGGCCCTGATCGATAATGGCCACATCTGTAGCCAGTTTCTCAATTTCGGAGAGAATGTGACTGGAAAGGAAGATGGTTTTCCCATGCTCTTTATTCAACCGGGTAATCAACTCTCTCATTTCAATAATACCACTGGGGTCCAGGCCATTGGTGGGTTCATCGAGAATGAGCAGATCCGGGTCAGTCAATAAGGCTGCAGCAAGGCCAAGTCGCTGACACATACCCAGAGAGTAGTTTTTGGCTTTTTTATCAGCATTGTCAACCAGCCGGACAATCTTCAGGACTTCTTCAACCCTCGACTTAGGCACATTGACCATTCTTCTGATCACCTCCAGATTCTGTCTTCCCGTCAGGTGTTTGTAGATCGATGGATTTTCAATCAAAGCCCCAACTTTCTCGAGAATCTCTTCGCGACCGTTGCTGAAGTCCTTTCCAAAGAGTTTGATCTGTCCTTCACCCGCATGGAACAGATCCAGCAGAATACGGATGGTAGTGGTTTTTCCCGCTCCATTGGGACCGAGGAAGCCGAAAATACTGCCTTCGGGAACCTCCAGATTCACCTGGTTGAGCGCCTGGAACTCCTTGAAGTAGAAGTTCAGGTTTTTAGTTTCAATAATCAGATTCGACATAAGGTCTGTTTTGGGTAATGACGGAACAAATGTGGTTCTTGATGACACAGTAAATAGATGATTAGACCAATGGTGCATATTTCTCTGCCAATCGGGAAATGATCTCTACCAACCCTCTTCTTATACAAATAAGCCATTCAGGTTTGTAACATTTGATTGTTGTCAATCTTCTACCTTTAAGTTATGGAGAAACTGAGGCAGTGGTTAGACAGGCATTCGGGCGGACTGGTAGAGGTGGTTGTACACATCATTGCCTGGTTCTTATATCTGGCGTTTACGTACTTTTTCTATATCAGGCAAAGCGAATCGGGTCTATACCATTTTACTTACATACTGAGTATAGTGATTACAGATGTGCCCCTTTTCTATTACTTCTATTCCAAAGCCATTCCTCAATACCTGGTAGGGGGAAAGAAGAGCTGGTTCTTTACCGGGCTGGTAATCGTTATTTTAGCTATTTACCCGCTTTCTCGTTTCCTCATCGATCAGTTCCTGATCATTTATTTTCCTGATGATCTAAGCCCGTTCACCAGCATAGTGAGCACACAATTCTGGACCGTCTTTCTGGTGCGTACCTTGGGTGGCTTGTTTGTGATCATGATGGCCGGCTTTGGTAAGTTCACCTTCGACTATTTCCGAAATATGCGAATCAGAAAGGAATTGGAAACCCAAAACCTGACCAGTGAACTGGCCTTTCTCAAGTCACAGATTAATCCTCATTTCCTTTTCAATACCCTTAATAACATTCATACGCTATCATTCAAGCAATCACCATTGGCACCCGATGCCATTATGCAACTGTCTGAATTGATGCGATATATGATTTATGAGTCAGACACTGACTTTGTGCCACTGGAAAAGGAAGTATATCACCTGAAGAGCTTTATTGAATTGCAGTCATTGAGATTTAAAGCTGATGATCTGGTGAGTTTCAATATTTCAGGAGATGTGAGTCGCCATCAGATAGCACCACTTTTATTGCTGCCTTTTATAGAGAATGCCTTTAAACATGGTTATCAACTCAATCAAAGGCATTGCATTAAGATAGACCTCAAGGCCAATGAAGAGATTATGTTTCAGGTGGAAAACCCGATGTCTCCGACAGGATTAAGCCAATCGAAAGATGGAGTGGGGGGCGTTGGCCTTGAAAATATTAAGAGGCGACTTGAACTGATTTATCCCGGCCGGTACACATTATCCATTCGTCCTTCGTCAAACCGATACCTGATTACTTTAAGAATTCAGCCATGACCCAACTCAAGTGTATAATAGTAGATGATGAACCTCTGGCCGTTGATATTCTGGAGACCTATGTGCAGAAGCTTCATTGGATGAAACATGTGGCATCCTTCGAAAATGGGCTGGACGCACTGAATTTCCTCGATGAACATGATGTTGATCTGATTTTACTTGATATTCAGATGCCTGACCTCACTGGACTGGAATTGGCCAGAATTGCCAGGAGTAAAGCGGCTATTATATTTACTACGGCCTATCATCAATTTGCTGTAGAAGGCTTCGAAGTGGAAGCACTGGACTACCTGCTGAAACCCATTTCCTTCGATCGCTTTCTTAAGGCTGTTCAAAAGGTAAAAGCTACAGAGTCTTCTAAACCTGAATCTGATGACTACATTTTTGTTAAGGCGGAATATAAAATAGTGAAGGTAGCCTTCGATGATATCCTCTATATAGAAGGAATGAAAGACTATCTGCGCATCGTCACCCGGCAAGATAAAATCATGACTTTACAAAGCTTTTCCCGATTGGTACCTATTCTTCCCTCAGACCGATTCCTTAGGATTCATAAGTCTTATGTAATTGCGGTGAAGGCTATTGAAATGCTGGAAAAGGGTAAAGTAAAAGTAGGGTCCCAATTCATTCCTGTAGGAGAATCTTATCGCGCTGCTCTCGATGAGTTGATTCAAAAGCGGATGGCCTGACCAAAGGCTTTGGTATAGGGAAAAGCAGTGTTGGTAGATTTCATATAACAAGCTTAACCGGGCTTCATATACTTGACTTGAAAAGTCAAAAACTATGAAATCTATCTACGCCACCTTGGCCTGTTTTCTTTGCCTCAATTTATCGGCACAGGCCAATGATACACTTTCAGTTGATTTCCTGAAGGGGCATCTTCAGCCGATTGAAAGCATTGAACCTGGCACTTCTGATTACTCAGACCTCAGTTTTCTTAAAAAAGAATTAGAAAGAGTCGAAATAGTCCTTCTTGGTGAACAGGGGCATGGTGATGGTTCTTCCTTTCTGGCCAAAACCAGGTTAATCAAATACCTCCATGAAGAAATGGGATATAATGTGTTGGCCTTCGAGAGTGGCCTGGCCGACTGTTACCGGGTTTGGGAAGCTATTCAAAATGGAGCCGATAGTTTAGCCGTTTTCGACCTGGGGATATTCCCGGTTTGGGCAAAGAGCAAACAGGTGCAGCCTTTATTCGAGTATATTTTGGAGCAGTCGAAAACGGAGCATCCTCTCATTCTTGCTGGTTTTGATATGCAGCCAACGGGTTCAGTGCTTTCTCCGGCTGCCAGGTACCAGGAGATCGATGCCTACCTGACGGATCAACTGGGTGAGCAATGGAAAAATAAATACACACAATTCCGGAAGGCTTATGAAAATATAGCGCAGCTTTTTAGATCCCCTTTAAGTCAGGCTGAAAAGGACCAATTAGAACAGGAGGTGAATGCAGTTTCAGAGGCCATTCTTACAGCAGGTCAGAGCAGAAAGGATTTAGTAATGGCACGCTACATTCAGAACCTCCATTCAACCATCAGTCTGTTCACCAATGCCGATATGCAGAATCCTTCTAATACCCCTCATGTATTCAATATTCGCGATAAACGAATGGCCGAAAACTTTGAGCTGATTATGAATGAGTTGTATCCCGGAGAAAAGCTTATCGCCTGGGGTGCTAATTCTCACTTGGGTTTTGGCAGAGCACTTTTAGGTACATTTGAAGGGGAGGAGGCGCCTGAGCAAGCCATGGTGCCTGCTGGTCAGTACCTTAAGATTGATTATCAGGAGCGTTTGTATTCCATTGCTTTTACCAGCGCAGGAGGTAATTATGGGAGCATGAACAGGCCTCCGATGGACTTAGGAACAGCGCATCCACTGAGTCTGGAAGCACAGATTAAGAAAACCGGAATGCCTTATGCTTTTCTTGGCCTGAACCATGAAAGACTTAAAGGATTACGTTTCGCAGCCAGGATTTATGGGCATGGAGAAATGTCGGGAATTTGGTCCAATATGGCCGATGCTGTCTTCTACATTGAGCGAATGGAAGCTAACGAATTTAAAAAGTAAAAAAGGGGTAAATACTTGTGCTAATTTTCTCAACCTTTTTCTGCAAACAGGTGTTATGCAGGCATGGAAGAAAAGAAAGCAGCGAAAAGGACTACCAGAAAGTCTCCATCAGAGAAAATCAGGGAAGGATATATCGCTCATGTGCTGGAACATGGCAAAGCCCCTGAGTCTGTTTTTAAATTCATTAAAGAGTTGAAAATCAAGGAGGAAGAGTTTTATGAACATTATAACTCTTTCGAAAACATTGAAAAACATATCTGGTTGATGATTTTCAATGAGACCCTGGAAACAGTCAAAGGCGATTCAGTTTATGATGAGTATTCCGTTCGTGAAAAGATGCTCGCTTTCTTTTACACCTTTATCGAGCGACTGAAAAGTCATAGAAGTTACATTCTGCAAACAGTTCCTAAGAAGATCAGACCTGAATTGACACCCTATTACCTCATGGATGTCAAAAAAGCATTTAAAGATTGGGTCAATGAACTTTTGCTGGAAGGAGAGGAGACTGAGGAAATTGAGAAAAGACCCGTCATTGGTAAGAAATACGATGATGCGCTTTGGCTGCAATTCCTGTTTGTCATTGGCTTCTGGATTAAAGACGACAGCAAGGCCTTTGAAAAGACAGATGCTGCGATTGAAAAATCAGTCAACCTGGCCTTCGACCTGATGGGCCGAGGTCCTCTCGATGCCATAGTAGACTTTGGCAAATTCCTATTCCAAAACCGATAAGAACATTACATGAAGGAGCAGTCGAAAATACCTACTTCCAAAGTCCAACGTGCGGCCAAATTTGTGAAGACAGGTGCTAAAGTGGGTGGAAACTATGTAAAGCATTATGCTAAAAAGGCGGTAAACCCTTCATTGAGCAAGGATGAATTGCATGCTGATAATGCACGCGATATATATGATTCACTCAGTGAATTGAAAGGCAGTGCCTTGAAAGTGGCTCAGATGATGAGTATGGATAAAAACATGCTGCCGGCTGCATATCAGGATAAATTTTCGATGGCACAATATTCTGCCCCTCCTTTGTCTTATCCATTGGTAGTGAAAACCTTCCAGCAGTTCTTTAAGAAAAATCCATCTGATATATTCGACACTTTTACCAAGTCTGCAGTGAATGCAGCCTCAATTGGTCAGGTGCATCAGGCTACCATTGGCGACCATAAGTACGCAGTGAAGATTCAGTACCCCGGTGTCGCCAATTCCGTCAAGTCTGATTTGAAACTGGTACGCCCTTTTGCTGTTCGCCTGATGAATCTCAATGAGCGTGACCTCGATCATTATATGGAAGAGGTAGAAACCAAGTTGCTGGAGGAGACAGATTATCATTTGGAGGTACAGCGATCGGTAGAAATTTCGGAGGCTTGTTCCCATATTCCCCATCTCAACTTCCCCAAATATTACCCTCAGTATTCATCAGATAGGGTAATCACTATGGATTGGATGGAAGGTAAGGTGCTTAAGGAGTTTATTAAGACCCAGCCGGATCAGGAAACCAGAAATCGCGTAGGGCAGGCCATGTGGGACTTCTACGATTATCAGATTCATACACTCAGACAAGTGCATGCTGATCCGCACCCGGGTAACTTCATTATTGATGATCATGGTAACCTGGGAGTAATCGACTTTGGATGTGTTAAGGAGATTCCGGACCAGTTCTATGATCCTTATTTCAGTCTGATCAGAAAGGACATGCTTACAGCTGACAGTGAACTGGAAAGAAGATTCAAAGAGCTTCAGTTTATCTATGATGAAGACACCGAAGAAGACAAAGCTTACTTCTCAGGTGTAGTAAAAGACCTGATGGAGCTATTGGGAAAACCATTTCACCAGGAAGTCTTCGACTTTGGAGATGATCGATACTTTGCCGAGATATTCAAAATGGGAGAGGTGATTTCTGAATCTAAGAAGTTCAGAACCTCGCAACGTTCAAGAGGAGCCAGAGACGGCTTATATATTAATCGAACCTATTTTGGCTTATATAATATTCTGAATGAATTAGGAGCCGTAGTTAATACGACTAAACCGGAATGGGCTGCTAAAGTAGTAGCCTAAGGTAAGGTATTGGTTAGCTGCAATTGCCCAATCAGGCTGTGTTTGCTCACTGATTTGATGGAGAAGTTATTGGTGCCGAAGCCCTTCATAGCATCCTGATCAAAATCCTGTGGTTCCTTTAATACGGTGACCAGTTCTCCGCTGCCATCATATACCTCGAAGTAGATCAAACCCTGGCGGGTTATTTCTTTCATATCAGCCAGTAACTCCTGTTTGTCTTTCTTGATGTTTCTTTTTACAACACCCAGAAAGCGGTCTGAAATGTTTTCAGGTATCAGTCTTTCATTGAAAATGCAGACTATAAACAGTACAATGGCAAAGAGATAGGTGAAATATCTTTTCATATACAGACTTATTACCGACTCATGAGGGCTTACCCTACCATGGAATTTACAATAAATACAAAATAGGTGATACACCTAGAGACAGGTTTCTCACTGATTTGGGCTAAGTTCTTTTAACCTGTATTTACCCGTATTTTTTGGTCATGTAATCGTAGGATTCTTTCACCAGTTCTTCGAGAACCGACCTGTCGACATCTTCCAGCTTCTTAATATAGAGGCAGGATTTACCGGTTTTATACTTCCCGAGCTTCTGCATTAATTCTTCATACCTGCCAAAGCCAGGCATAATGTAGAGTGTAAGATTTTGGGCCCGGGGTGAAAAGCCTACCTTCATAAAATCACCCTCACGTCCGCTTTCATATTTGTAGTGATATACATCGAAGCCCACAATGGCAGTACCCCACATCTTAGCCGGCTTTCCGGTGATGTTCTCCATTAAAGCCTTAATCTCAAAGCTGTCGGCCCTCTTTTTGTCATCTTTAACACTGTTTAGAAAATGATCTACACTGCCGTCATTCTCCTGGGTTTTGTTTTCATTCTTTGCCATAAATCTATCTTTTTGAAATCACAGGAATGCTGAATTTACTGATAGCCGGTTCTTCGTGAGCCGACTCCATGATTTTACGGATATCTTCTACAATGTCTGGATATTCATTGGCTACATTTTCTGTTTCAGCCATGTCATTCTCCAAATCATAAAGTTCAATGTCCAGATTGCCATCCATCATGTTGGTTCTAATACCCTTCCATTTACCCATTCTTACGGCCTGCTGGCCATTGTAACTAGGAAACTCCCAGTAGAGGTATTCATGCTCTTTGCCAGGCTTTCCACTCTGCAGAACAGAGGCAAAGCTTAAACCGTCAACTGCCTTATTGAGCGGTGTATTAGAGAGTTCTGCCAATGTGGGAAGAATGTCATAAAAGGCACCGATATGGTCAGATGTAGAGCCTGGTTCAATTTTGCCCGGCCAGGAAGCAATCATAGGAACGCGAATGCCTCCCTCATAGGAGAAGCCTTTGGTGCGTCCGTAAGCATTAGGGAATGGCCCTGCACTATTGAAATACTCAGGATCTACTCCTCCGGCATAGGTAGGTCCGTTGTCACTGGTAAAAATGATCAGAGTGTTTTCGTATACACCCTCATCCTTTAAGGTCTGAATGAGTTCACCGACCTGCTGGTCCAGATAATCGATCATAGCTGCATAAGCAGCCTTGGGATACTGATGAGGGAAATAGCCATTTTGTCCAAGGTACGGTTCTTCCTCCCCAATGATTTTTCTGTATTTCTCAAGATATTCGGCCGGAACCTGTAAGGGCACATGCGGAAGAGGAGAAGCATAATACAGCATAAAGGGCCTGTCTTTATCCCGTGTTTTGATAAAACTAAGGGCACTTTCATGCATTTTGGCAGGTCCATAGTCAGCTTGATAATAATCACTATATGAGTCAGCCTGATTAGGATCAGCACCTTCTGCCAGTTTCTTTCCCGGGGGAATAGTATCATTATTTAAAGCCACCTTTTTATCGTTTTCCCATACATGGACAGGATAGAGGTTGTGCGCCTGGCGCTGGCAGTTGTAACCATAGAAATAATCGAACCCCTGTTGATTAGGTACCCCTTCAGTATTTGGAGCCCCAAGCCCCCATTTCCCTACTAAAGCGGACTGATAACCTGACTGGGCCAGAACTTCCGCCATGGTAACAATAGAATCAGGTATCGGTCTTTGACCCTCCAGTCCCGGGTCTTCAACAGCCGCTTTATAGTTCCAAACATCTCCACGCTCAGTCCATTCATCATTACCTCTGATGTAGGCATGACCCGTATGCATTCCGGTCAATAATACATACCTGGAGGGGGCACAAACGGGTGATCCCGCATAGAATTGCGAAAAACGCATACCATTAGCAGCCAGTTGGTCCAGGTTAGGTGTTTGTATGATCTTCTGGCCGTAACTCCCCAGCTCGCCATAGCCCAGATCATCGGCAAGAATCAATACGATGTTGGGGGGAGTAGTTTTCTCCTCTGGAGTGCAGGCAAAAATCAGAATGGAAAGCAGGAGGAAACTGAGTGGTTGGAGGCGCATAAAAAAATCGTTTCTCCAAAATAGAAAAACGATTTCACTAATTGATGAGAAGGTACTACTTCTTCCTTTTGGTAGCTTTCTTCAATTCCTTGAATGCTCTATTTGCTTTTTTTCCCTCTTTGAATTCCAGAATTATAACCCCCTTCTGCTTAGTGGCTTCATATTTTTTAAGACTCTCTTCATCTTTTAGCACCTCAATTGAATTTATCAATTCTACGTTGGTGTCTTTCAATGCATTGATACTTTGTATTCTTAATTCTTCCCCTTTGTGCTTTATAATAACCATTGAAGAACCTTCAAAATCAACAGATTCCCCATCGATTGTAATGAACTGTTGCTTCATGCTTTGTGTGCGTTTTTCGCTTTCAAAGTCCCGGTTCGAAGCATCCTGCCAAAGATCAACTTTGGTAAGTTTCCGGTAGATTTCTGATTCTTTCTCAAAAAAAGACCTGATTTCAGGAGAGCTCTTTAACTGAACAATGAGTACGCCATCAGCACCATCTTTACCATAAAGAGAAATTGCGGAATTATCTTTCAAAAGTGTAACAGAAGAAATCCAACTTGGGTCGATGGCATCCAGGTTGGCATTTTTACCCCAGGGTATATTTTTGCCTTGATAGGAAAGTTGAATAAACGGTTTTCTGGATTCTGTTAAAGTGTCCTTCGTATGGTTTGTTAGACTCAATTTTGGTTCCTGAGCATATATCTGAACAATAAAGAAGGTGAGTAAGAGTGTGGCTATCCTTTTCATAGTGGTTAATTTAGGACCAAATCAAGCAAAAATGAAGCCACTAATGGGGCGTTTTAACGGTATCTTCCTTTGCTTATACTCCTGATGATGACGTAATTTGCCGACAAATTGCTATGAAAAAGTTACTCTTCCTCCTGATTGTCCTTTCTGTTTTATCATGTGATTCCGATGAAGATAAAGCAGGACGCTTTTTCATTAAGGGCAACGAGGCATTGAACAATGGAGAACTGGAAAAAGCCATACGCTTTTACAATGAGGCCTTGACCATAAAACCCAATTATAAAGAGGCCCTGAACAACAGAGGAGTAGCACTGTACCAGGACGGCCGATATACCGAAGCCATTATTGATTATTCTAACATCCTTGTACAGATAGATACGGCTTATCCCGATGCCATTAGAAATCGCGCCAATGCCTACCTGGCTGATGGTCGTTATGAAAAAGCGCTGGAAGACCTAAGTCGATTGGAGAGGAGGTTTCCTGATTCCGCCTATGTTTACTTTACCAAGGGGATTGCTTATCACGAATCTGGCGATTATCAGCAAGCGATTAATGCTTTCAACGTCACGTTGGAGAAAGATCCCAAAGATGCTGAAGCACTGGTCAATGCTGCCAATAGCTATTTCATGCTCAAACAGATGGATAAGGCTCAGTCACTCTTGACGCAGGCTGAAGGCATAGATGCTTCGGAGCCCAATATCTACAATACCCGTGGGATGATTGCCATGGAAACCGGTCAGTTAGCGAAAGCCGAAGAATGGTTCGATCAGGCCCTAAAAATGGACCCCGGAAATCCATATTACCATAACAACAGAGGTTACCTGCTTTTACAAATGGATAGTCTCGATGCCGCTGCTGAAGATATTAGAAGGGCCATTATAGGAGCACCCGAGAATGCCTGGGCATATAGAAACCGGGGAATCCTCTTTCTCAAAAAAGAAAGCTATGAAGATGCCATTCGCAACTTCGAAACGGCTGCTCGTTTCGATAGTAAAATTCCGCTTCTCCATTTCTACTGGGCTAAAACCCTAAGCGAGCAAGGGCTTCTCTCAGAGGCTTGTGACCAGTTGGAGCAAGAGATTGAAGACTCTTCTGAGATCATTTCACTTCGCAGCAAGGTTTGTAAGTAATCTAAACTCTCTTTCTTTAATAGTTGGTTTTCAGTCAATTACTGAAAATCATAGAATTTTTTAACATGGCTGTTAACTTAGTTTAACCTATTGCCGTCTACCTTTTGATTATGGATGTATCACGCTTCAAAGAGGAAATTCTACCCTTGAAGAACAAGCTTTATCGTTTCTCACTTCACATTGTGAAGGATGATGAATTGGCTAAAGATGTTGTTCAGGAGAGCCTGATAAAGGTTTGGGAGAAAAGGGATGAACTTCATCAGATTCAAAATCTGGAAGCCTGGTGCATGCAAATCACAAGGAACAAATCGCTTGATAAACTGAGAAGTAAGCATGTGAAGAAAACCGATTTGTTCGAAGTGGAGTTCGATACGAGAAAGGAGAGAGATACCCCGCTGGTAGTAACCGAAAGAAGTGACCTGATGAAAAGAATCATGGGACTTATTGAAGAGCTACCAGACAGACAAAGGGAAGTAATGCATCTCCGTGATATTGAAGGCTACGCTTATAAAGAGATAGCCGATATGCTCGGAATAGATATTAATCTGGTGAAAACCAATCTGTTCAGAGCAAGAAGAAAATTGAAAGAAAGCCTAATAAAAGTAGATGCTTATGGACTTTAAGACATCAGAACTATTAAAGAAATACTGGGATGCCGAAACCAGTCAGGAAGAAGAAAAGGAGCTAAGTCAATTGCTCGCTACTTCTGAAGACGATGAACTGGAAGAGGAGAAAGCACTTTTCTCACACTTTGGAGAAAAGCAAAAAGCCCGGTTAGACGATGACTTTGATACCCAATTGCTGGCCCAAATAGACCAGATGGAAGAAGAGAAAGGTGCGAAGGTCATCAGCCTTAGAGGTTATTTCAGGCAATATGCCAGTGTGGCTGCCGCAGTGATCGTACTCTGTGTGAGTAGTTTCCTGTACTATCAGCAACAACAGCCATATGAAGTAGAAGATACTTTCGAAAATCCTGAAGTGGCTTATGCAGAATTGAAAAAGCAATTATTAATGGTTTCCCAACTTCTGAATAAAGGAGAGAATACGCTGAATGAGTTGAATAACCTCAGCAAAGTGCCTTCAGAATTTGCAGACTTTGGAAAGCTTAGCGAGGCTTCAGAAGGCCTTGAAATGTTAAGTGAAATGAATGTTGAAAATAATTAGTCAAAAATCGAATATGAAAAAGTTAGTATTAACAATGGTGATGGCAGTGTTTGCATTGAGTGCAAATGCTCAGGATGATGCGATATCGAAGTACTTTAGAAAATATGTTTCCGATACCTCATTTACGCACATCAACTTCAGTGGAAAAATGTTCCAGATGATTAGTAAGCTGGAAATGGATAATGCTGATGAACAAAAAATGATCGAAGAGTCTCTGGGAAAAATCAAGAGAGTTCAGGTCTTAGGCAAAGAACGTGGTGTTGATGGTAGAAAAATGTACAATGAAGCCATCAAACTGGTTGAAGGAAAAGACTTTGAAGAGCTGATGTCAGTTAGAGATGACGACAAGGACATCAGGTTCCTGATCAAAGAAAAGAATAATAGAATCGATGAGCTATTCATGGTCATGGGTGGCAGCGATGAGTTCGGCCTCCTTAGCATAGTAGGCGATGGCATCGATCTGAATGCACTATATAAGCTTTCCAAGAAGATTGGAATGCAAGGTTTCGAAGAGCTCGAATTCCTCGATCAAAGAGGAGGAGGCAACTAAGAAATCCTTAACTTAATCAGGCTGGTGTGGTTGATTTGGTCACCAGCCTGATTTTTATTTTTAGTCAAAAGCTCAAAATTTGGATGTATGTAATGAGCAAAAACTGGCTGACTCTTTATTGTCAAAAACTATGTTTTTGCGAATTCCATGTGTACCAAAGAGATTAAACCCTTTTACACATGAAAAAGCTTTTTACCCTGATCTTATGCTGCTCTTTAGCCTTTGGTGCTCAGGCCCAAAGTCGTAGTGTAGAGCGATTCCGCAGCGATCACAGACCCTCATTGAAACTTTTCTTTTACAAGAGCACCCTCAAAATGTATTCCCGTATGCAAATGGGTTTACAGAAAGAGTTTGGTGAAGATATGGCCGATTTACCTCAGCTGTCTGAGATGATTAATGGCATAGAGAAAATTAAATTCTTCAACTATGAAGAGTCTTCAGATATCAGCCGACAAATGATCGATCAGCTGGTGGAAGATGTACATCAGGAGGGATATGAAGATCTCATTACGGCAAGAATAGAAGGGAACCTCATGAATGTGATGATGAAAGAAAGCAGGGGAGAACCGGAAGGATTCGTTGTCATCGTTCGTACTGAAGATGGTTTCAACATCATCGACATAGAGGGGTACCCCGATGTAAGTAAAATTCTCGAACTCTCTCAGTTCATCAATGGAAGCTCAGATAATCTTCGTTTGTCTGAAGCATTTAGATAAGGTCAACAAAAAACAATCACGATTTGGATACTGTATTGTCAATTCATAATCTTTCCAAGCACTATGGAAGGATAAAAGCCCTTGACGGCCTCAATCTGGAGGTTAAGCGAGGCAACGTTTTTGGAATTCTGGGGCCCAATGGTAGTGGTAAAACAACTACTCTGGGTATGATCCTAGATGTTATTAATCCCACTTCCGGTACTTTTCAGTGGTTTGGTCAAAAGAGTAGTACCAATACCAGAAAGCGAATAGGAGCCATCCTTGAGCATCCAATTTTCTACCCCTACCTCACCGGGGTTCAAAACCTGATGATCGTTTGCGACATCAAGGAAGTGCCTTACCATAGGGTGGAAGAGGTGCTGGAGAAAGTAGGTCTGCAGGAAAGAAAAGACTCAAAGTTCAAAACTTACTCTCTGGGGATGAAACAGAGGCTGTCTATTGCTTCGGCATTACTCTGTGATCCTGAAGTCATGATTCTGGACGAACCTACTAATGGATTGGATCCACAAGGTATTGCTGAAATCAGAGAGCTAATCATTGATATTGCCAACAGTGGCAAAACCATCATCATAGCCAGTCACTTGCTGGATGAAGTGCAAAAAGTTTGTACACACTTCTGTGTGCTGCAAAGAGGTAAGCTGATTCATAATGGCCTGGTAGAAGATGTAGGCAAAGGAAGCCTGAGTGTAGAGGTGAAAGCCGAGGCCGACAACCTGGAAGAGGTACTCAATGCTTCCAGTATGCATACTCAGCTCAAACGAGAGCTCGATAAATACATTCTTACCATGGAGGATGGTTATGGCGCTGCCGATATTAACAAATACTTATTCGATCAGGGAATTACAGCCAAGCACCTAGTGGTAAAAACCAAGAGCCTTGAAAAGCAATTCCTTGAAATACTTAAAGGACAGGAAGGAGGTCAATCATGATGCGATTATTACGAATTGAATTAAGAAAAGTACGCCCCAGCAGATCGTTTAAGATCCTGGCTAGCATGTACCTGATTGCCCTTTTTATTATTTGTGTGGGGGTAATGCCTTTCTTCCAATACCTGAAGAGCAAGATAGAAGACTTCGATATGGATGGGTTAGACCCGACCATTATCCCTTTCTATGAGTTTCCTGATATCTGGCAAAACATTACCAGTGTAGCCATTTTCTTTAAGCTCTTACTGGGTTTCAGCCTGATTTTCTCTGTGACTAATGAGTTCTCCTACAGAACCATCAGGCAAAACGTGATTGATGGTTTGAGCAAGCGTGAATTCATTATGAGTAAGATCGTAATGGCCGGATTCCTCAGTGCTATTTCTGCGGCCTTCCTCTTTGTTTTAGGGTTGATTACCGGTCTGATTTACTCAACAGAAGTAAGCTTCAGTCTTATTTTTGAAGATGCCTACTTTATTCTGGCCTTTGCCTTACAGCTATTCACCTTCCTGATCTTTACCCTGTTTGTCGGTACACTGATCAAGAAATCCATTATTGCTATGGGAGTACTGATCTTCTGGACCTTGGTAGTGGAGAATGTGATATGGGGCAGAATGACTTACCTCGGCTATGACTGGATTGGTTATGTATTGCCAGTAAAGGCCACTAACCAGTTAATACACATACCATTCCCTAAGTATATTTTCCAGGAAGTGCAGGACTACATTACGCTTCCAGAACTGGGAGCTGTGGTAGGCTTTATGATATTGTTCTATTGGGCTACCATTAAACTAGTGGTCAAAAGAGATTTATAATTACTTATGTTCAATACTAAAAAGCCTCTTCTGTTATAGAAGGGGCTTTTTTTGTTCCTGTGTTTTTGTGATTTAGCTGTCTGAAATCATGCTAAGCTTAGGCTAAGCTATAGTATCTACTTACAATTTCCTTGAGCAATATCCTGATCAGATACTACTTTTAGGTTGTTGTGGATTATGCTTTGGCCATTGTATGATCCATTCTGAAGTAGGTTAGATAAGCCACAGAAATTAGCCAACTGATCATTATAGTTAATAATCAGATTGCCGTACAGGGCGTTTGGGGGAGATAATGAGTTATAGTTCGCAATGTGTCTTGTAATGTAGATACCGAAGGAGCTTGCTTTATAAAATGTTTGAGAAACGGAATTAGAATTCTTTGATATTTTAAGTTGACTCACTAGATTGAGAATCAATTAAACGCACATGATTTTTTCCCCTTTTCAGGAATCTTTTTTCAAATCAATACTTACCAATCGAACTATGGCAAAAGGTTTTGCTCATCGATGCTTTTATCTATTAAAAGCTGTTAAAAGGTGTGTTCTGGCATCAATCCTCATTTTCCTGACTTCAAGCCTGTCTGCTCAGGATGGTGAACTAGTTAAGTTAGAGGAGTCCAATCTGGTAGGTATCTGGCAGCTAGACTTTTCAAAGTCCCGGAAAACTACTTCAAAAGAAATGGATGGGCAACTTAAAAAGATGAATGCTCAACAGCTTAAAAAAGTGAATGATCAATTGATTGATCTGAAGTATCATTTCAAGTCAGATCACTATGTCGATATTATTAGGGCAGATGGCAAGACCAGTGTGTCTAATTGGGAACTTGGAGATAATGGGGGCAGTATTATCCTGACAGATGAAAGTGGCTTGGTTAGAAAGTATTATGTAATCGAACTCAAGAATAAAAAACTGGTATTGAAAATGGATTTGGAAGGCAAGTATAAGCCCGTTCTTCCAGAGTTATTTTTAAACAGACTTTCCAATTAATAGACATGCACAAAGCTTTAGTTAGTTCTTTCTTCGCTTTATTATTTTTCATATCCATAAGCAACGTGCTGGCCTACCAGCAATTGGAATCCCCAATTACCGGTCCGCCAACAATACAGATTGGTGTTACAGGAACATATACCCTTGAGGCAGGAATGAGTCTTAATTCTTGGGAGATTACCGGTAATAATGTGACCTGGCAGGATATAGGGAATAATCAGGTCGAAATAACCTGGTCAGAAGAAGGGAATGAATCGGTAGGGGCGTTTGTCACTGTCAATGGTAATGTAGAGCCCGTTCCTAACTTTCCGGTTACAGTTACGGCCCCGATACCGTCACCCCCTGTAATAGACTATGCCTCAAGCGAGGATTCCGATTCCTTTGTGGCCAATTGGCAGGCATCTACAGGTGCCACCAGTTATTTGTTATATGTTTCCGACAATTTTGAATTTAGTACTCACTTATCGGGCTATGATGGTAAGGTTATATCGGGAGGTGCAACAGTAAGTCATGAGGTTACTGGTTTGAGCCTGGGTACATTATATTATTACCGTCTCAAAGCAGTTAACTCCGGTGGAAGTTCAGACTATTCTTCCAAGGTACTGGCATTTACTACCCTGGGTACCCCTTCGATCAATGCGGCAAGCAATACCACAGATAAATCATTTCAAGCCAACTGGACATTAGTTACAGGTGCCAACAGTTATGAGTTAATGGTGTCTGAAGATGCCTCCTTTACAAGCCTGGTTCCCAATTATGGGCCAAAGACTACACAGGCCAATTCTATTGTTGTCAATGGCCTCGACCCTAATACTACTTATTACTATAAAGTGAGGGCCCTGGGTCAAGGCTATATCTCTAATTATTCAGCGGATGCCAGTTCTTCGACCCTCAAGAAGCCGCAGATCATTGTTTTGGGTAACCAATTCATAAGTGCCAGTGGAGATGAGGTATTATTAACAGCAGACGACACTTATGCAACCTACAGCTGGAAGCGTGATGGTGTGTCTGTTGGTTCTGGCGCTTCTTCATTAACGGCCACCCAAACGGGTACCTATACATTAACCATTGAGCAATCAGGAATAAGTGGGTCCAGTACAAGTGAACCTTTTGAGATCACTTCTTCGATCCTTTTAGATCCGGGAGCACACAATTATGTTTTCAATATTGCTATAGAAGCAGAGGGGGTAACCCTTCCAAGCCAAATCGGAGCTTTACAAGTGAGTGAGAGGACGATCGGTATACAGTATGTAGACGGTCTTGGAAGAGCCTCACAGTCCATCGCAGTACAGGCCTCACCTTCGCAGAATCATCTGGTTTCACCAATTGCTTATGATGAATATGGTCGAAGGACAGTGGCTTATTTACCCTACGTTGCAGGGGGCTCCGGTCTGTATCAGAATAATCCACTAGGTAATGGGGTTACTAATTATGCTTCCGGCCCTCAATACCAGTTTTATCAGTCTGCCGAGGTGTCTGCAACAGACCCTAATCCTTATCAGGTAGCCATACTGGAAAAGTCTATTATGGGTAGAATTCTTGAACAGGGATCTGCTGGCGCAGCATGGCAACCCGGAGCAGGAAGTATAACCATGGACTATAATTCCAATGCCACCAGCGAAGTGATTAGGTATGAACTCACCGATGCTAACATCCCGATTAACCCCAATGGATTCTATGCTGCCGGAGAACTCACAAAAGTGATTACCGAAGACGAGGATGGAAACCAGATGGTGGAGTTTACCGATAAATTGGGACGTACGGTTCTCAAAAGGGTAGAGACAGGTGAAGTAGGTGACCCATGGGCTGATACCTATTATGTGTATGATGACTTCAATAATATTGCGGTTGTTTTACCACCGGAGGCCAACAAGACCATTGGAGACCAAAGCCTTGGAGATGTACCAGCCGGCTATGAACTGGTGACTACAGATTTAGAAGTAACATCAGCCAATTATACCGGCTCATCTTACCTGTATACCAGTGGTGCCAGTGTAACGCTTTTACCCGGGGTAACTATTGACACACCCTCTGAAATAACCTCATATGGAATTAGCTCTGACTTTCTTGATACCTGGGCATTCCAGTACCTCTACGATGGAAGACAAAGGATGACGGCCAAACGCGTGCCCGGAGCGGGCTGGGTTTACATGGTCTATGATAAGCTGGACCGGCTTATTTTAACCCAGGATGCTAACCAAAGAGTAAACAACCAATGGACATTTACGAAGTACGACCGTTACAGCAGACCGGTACTGACCGGTTTCTATACACATGGTAGTGCTGTTGATCAGTCCACAATGCAGGGTATTGTCGATACCCATAATGCCTCCAATCCTGTTTTTGAATCTATAGGCAGTGCCGTGTTGAACTACACTAATAATGCTTTTCCGCAAGTGAGCGGGGAAAGTAACTATCTCAGCGCCACCTATTATGATACCTATGCAAATCTACCCTCCGGTTTTGGACTTTCCTATGTGCAGGAGCTGGGTAATGCAGCCTCAGCAAATACAGCAGTTAAAGGACAGGTAGTGGGAGCTCAGACGCGCATTCTGGATGGTACCAATACCTGGTTGAAAACAGTGAGTTATTATGATGACCGTTACAGAACCATCCAGGTTCAAAGTACCAATCACCTGAATGCTTCAGGCTTTGATCGCATAACCAATGAATTTGACTTTGCGGGAAAAGTGACCCAGACCAAAAGCACACATAATGACGGAACCAACTCAACCGTCATTCTGGAGAAGTTCACCTATGATCATGCCAACAGATTAACCCAGGCGACACACCAGGTGAATTCCGATCCTGAAGTGATCATGGTCCACAATACTTACAATGAAATAGGGGAGATTATAGATAAAAAGCTACACTCTACTGATTTGGGAAGCAGTTTCAAACAGTCCGTAGATTATGGATATAACATCAGAGGCTGGCTGACCAGTATCAACGATGCTGGTTTGGCAGACAGTGATGGGGATTATTTTGGACTAGAACTCTTCTACAACACAGCAGCTTCAGGTTTATCGAATTCCCTGTTGCTTAACGGAAACATCAGTGCAGCCAAATGGAGTGATTTAGGCCATGATGGCAAGGTTCAAAATGCCTATTTGTATAGTTATGACGCCATGAACCGACTGGGTTCTGCAGACTACTCATATAAGCAGGAAACTGAACCAATCTGGACAACAACCGCGAAGTTTGATGTTGATATTGCCTCCTATGACCTGAATGGTAACATCAAAGGACTGCAGCGTTTTGCAACCAATACTTCTGTGGCCGATGATGATTTGGCTTATGCCTATTCAGGTAACCAGTTGCTGTCTGTAACAGATAGTGGTAATCCTGCCCAAGGCTTTGAAGACAAAAATACCAGTGGAAATGACTACGGTTATGACTTCAACGGTAATATGATCCAGGACAGTAATAAAGAGATTACAGGTATAACCTACAATCACCTGAACCTGCCCGAAGTCGTTACATTTACAAATAACAGAAGCATCACTTTTAAATATGATGCAGCCGGAATAAAGCTGTCTAAAACCGTAAATGACGATGGCAATATCACCACAACCGATTATAGTGGGGGCTTCATCTATGAAAATAGCCAGTTTCAGCAATTGGCCACAGCCGAGGGTAGGGTAAGGCTTAGTGAGAATGACCTCAACGGTAATGACTATGTCTATGACTATTATTTGAAAGATCATTTAGGTAACACCCGGGTTACGTTTACCACCGAGACGATTCAGATACCATATCTGGCCACCATGGAGACCGATGTTACACCAAGCCCGGACAATGTAGACCTCAAACAGTATGAAGAGAGTTTGTTTCTCAACCTGGAAGCAGTGCGCGATTCTATGGTGTTTAACCATTCTGCTGTAGAGGGTATTGACAATAATGAATCAGCCAGATTAAATGGAACGTTGACCACCCGTCAACTGGGGCCTGGTAAGTTGTTGCAGGTAATGCCGGGAGATGTGGTAGATATGGAGGTCTATAGTTATCACTCAGGAGGCTTTACAGGGAATACCCAGAATGGAACCTTAAACATCATAGCCCCATTAATTTCCACTATTACCAATGCAGCCCCGGTTGGTTCAGAGACAGGGAATATCTCTCCTGAGGTAACAGCAAAGACAGCCAATATATTGGTCAATACAGGAGATAGTAACAAACCCCGAGCCTATCTGAACTATATCTTGTTCGACAGAGACTTTGTCTATATCACAGCAGGATTTAGCCAGGTAAGCAATACGGCCGATCAGTTTTCCGTAACCTCGTTGAGTAAGAACATAGACAAAGCAGGCTTTATTTATGTCTATGTATCCAATGAGAGCAATAATAACGCACCAGTCTATTTTGACGATTTCCGGATTACCCATACCAAGGGAGAAATCATACAGGAAGATCATTATTATCCTTTTGGTCTTAATATATCTGCACTCTCAAGCCGTGCTCCATTATCCAAACCGAACAAGTACAACACTTTCCAGGGGCAGGAGAGAGTAGAAGACTTCGATCTTGGATGGATACAGTTCAGGTTTAGGAATCATGACCCGACAATTGGTAGGTTTTTCAATATTGATCCATTAACCGATAAATATGTTTACAACAGTCCCTATGCTTTTGCAGAAAACAAGCTAGGATTAGGTAGAGAGCTTGAAGGATTAGAGTTGTTTCAGCAAACAGGAAGAGCTAAACAGGAAGTTGACGGTAAGATTATTCACGCAAGTGAGGTGGCCATATTTGCCAACCCTCAAATTTTGGCATTTGAAACTTCGCCTAAACAAGGGCCTACTATTGGTCCAAGGAAGCACACATTGTTTGGCGCATTTAGAGAATTTAATAGAGCAACGCCAATAGGATCAGCATTTGGAAGACTACTTGTGGATGGCTTCTTGGGTGGAGTTGACGATGCTCATATTTCAGTGACTAAAACTTTTAATGATATAGGCTTATCAGATTTGCCAGCTCACGATCTTGAAGGTAATGTCTCAACACCTAGTGAAATAGAGAATGCTGGGGTAAACAACTTACTAGGAGCATTCGGAGCAGGTGTTGGTAGGGCTGCATCAATGATGAGAGCTAGTCAGAAATACGCTTTTGGTTTTGGCGATCAGGCCATGAAGTTAGCGGATGATATAGGAGGTAGTCATTTAATGAAAGACGCCAATTGGAAATCGAGCTTTATTGATATTCTTAATAATCCTAAATCTGAGCTTCATTTTAGCTTGGATAACATAGATGGAAATGTATGGGATATGATCAGAGACCCTGGTCGTTCAAGTACCAATTGGGAAATGAGTCAGCTCTATCAGAATAATGAGGCTTGGTCAAGAACTACATTCCACTATCAGGGAGAGACTTATGTTGGAGATGAGATTTTCGATGTTGACTTCAATTAACTTAGAGAAAATGAGAGAACATATATACAGTCAATTAGGAGAACGTTTTTTTGTTTTGGATTACAATGCTAGCCATCGTCAACTCCTGATAAGAAGTAAAAAACATAAGGGGAGAGACCACAATATTGACATCATTTTTAAAGGGGTTGTCAACCTCCTTATGTCTACCGAGTTTGATGGGTTTGAAATATCTACTCCAACAGATTCCGATGTAAGGAATGTTTTAGGCAGTCAATATCTTTTTAAACAAGACAAGAACTATCTAATTTTTAAGATTGATGATAAAGATGGCTACAGCAGATACTTAAATGCTATGTGTTTTGGTGTATACCATAATGAACTTGATATCCTTGAATCCAGTATAGGGCGTTATGATATTGAAGACTTAGGGGAGAATATTCTATGGTACGATTGATATCTGCGTAGAAATAGCTATAAAATAAGATCAGCTTCAACAATGGAACTGGTTTTTATTGATAAGCAGCCCTAGCCTGAGCATGGCATCCAGCACAAAAAGTATATGCTCCCTGTTCTAGTCAAGCAGCTTCTGAATGGTGGTGATCTTGTTCAGGGTAGCAGGGTCAAACACCCACTAGCGCTCACTTGGGTAATGTTATCAATTATCAGTTAAAAACATAAAACCCTCTTTGGAGGGTTTTTTATGCTCGTAATTTTAGATCGAAACAAGTAGCCTCTAGAATTTCAGTAGGAGAAACATCTAGGGCCAGGGCAATCAGATGATTTCTTCTCCTCTTATAGTGGCAGATGCTTAAGAGGAATGTTCACTAAGTCTATTCTTACCAATGTCGGTTTTACGGATGAAAAGGTGTTATAGGAATCGGGGTTATTGGTGAGTAATTTGGGGGCTCAGCCAGAGGATAATGCCAGAAAGAGATAGTAACAAACCCCGAGCCTATCTGAACTATATCTTGTTCGACAGAGACTTTGTCTATATCACAGCAGGATTTAGCCAGGTAAGCAATGCGGCCGATCAGTTTTCTTTAACCTCGTTGAGTAAGAACATAGACAAAGCTGGCTTTATTTATGTCTATGTATCCAATGAGAGCAATAATAACGCACCAGTCTATTTTGACGATCTCCGGATTACCCATACCAAGGGAGAAATCATACAGGAAGATCATTATTATCCTTTTGGCATGAACATACAGGCATTGTCTTCCAATGCTCCTTTGAGTAAAGTTAATCAGTTTAAGTACAATGAAGGTTCTGAATTTCATTCCGGTTTTGGCTTAAAAAGTTATGAGACTTTGTTCAGAGTACTTGATCCTGTTCTCGGTAGATGGTGGCAAGTAGACCCTGCTTCAGAATTGATGTTTGATCAGAGTCCGTATTCAAGTATGGACAATAATCCAATTAGGTTTAATGACCCTTTAGGGGACTGTCCTACTTGTCCTCAAGGCGAAGAGGCTGATGAGATTTATGCTGTTGGGGCATTGGTAACAAATAATCAAGGCTCTTGGCAGTATTTGGGAGGTGGCAAGTGGAAAGATGTTTCGAGTAACCCTTCTACTGCTTCAAATAACAACACTAACTATTACTATGATAGGTCAGATTTTGAAATGAGAAGCATACTTCTTGATCTGGGAAGTGGTAATCCAGTTACTAGAGAGTTGGAGAGGCGAGAGAGTGCTGGTCAATACCTGCCAATCACAGCCAATAACTATTTAAATACTGTTGATGAGCGGTCTGCAAGATTAGGAATTTTTGCTCTTTATTCGACGGGTTCATTGTACCTTGGGGGAGCAGGTCGGATGCCATCCACTAGAGGTGTAACTATTTCGGCCAGGTATAGCGGCAGTAGTACAGGGGTGAAACTTACAGGTGTTTATGACGTTCAGGCTACTCATGGTATAACCATGTCTAATAGGCAGTTTGCTAAACTTAAGGCAGATATCAAACAGAATGGAATAAGGGAGCCCATAAAATATACTACTTACAACGGTAGAAGATACGTAGTGGATGGGCACCATAGGCTAAGAGCAGCTCGTGAACTTGGGATGGAGAGTATTCCAGCCGAAGAAGTCACAGGTTATAGGACACCAATGGATTTGGTTTATACACATTATTAATAGATCATGGCTGTTTGGCAATATGACTTGATAGTTGTTCCAAAATCATCACTGATTGAGATATCAGTAACTGATAGATTGGACAAGAGGATGCTTGAAAGCTATGACTTTTGGCATGGACAGTACTCCACAAAAGACTTTAAGTCTTTTGATAAGATCTTACCCCTTGGGAAATCATGGAGTAATGAAATAATCCAGTACGGAGAAGAAGGATCACATACTTTAAAGCTGATCGCAGAGGATGACAGTATAGTAGAGGTTCTGTTACGGATTGACTTTTCAAAAGATTATAGAGCAGTTCTTGAAGAGGTTTTAGAATACAGTTTGATGAATGGTATGGAATTGATAGATCAGGATTTGGAAGTGGTTAAGGGGAATATCCATCATTTAATTAATAAGATCGAATCTTCTCCACAGTTTATGGCCTTTGAGAAACTATCAGGTTAAGAATAGAATAAGTAAGCCCAGAAAGGTCAGTCGTAAGCTGGTCTTTTTTTATTGATAGGCCGCCTCAACCTGTTCCACTTCAGGTAACTGGCACACCACCTGATATAACTTCGATGGGTAGGGGTAAAGCCGTTATTAATGGCATAAATACTAGCAAAAAACTAATAGTTAGTTCTAAAGCATTAATAAAAAAAATGGACTAACGACAAGGGGTAAAATCAGTTTTATACCACGACCTCAAGATATCAAAAATGGTCGCTTGCTAAAGAGAAATGGTGGTTATGTAGATAAGTTTGGCAATATTTGGAAAAAAGGACCTTCAAGAACTGGTGGAGAGGCATTTGAATGGGATGTACAACTATCAAATAAAGGCAAGGAGATGATAGGCTGGTTATCAAGGGACGGAAAGCATGTGAATATTTCTCTAAATGGTGTTGTTACGCACAAGTAATATGAAGTATGAATTATACTGGCGTTTATTCGCAAAAACGAAATCAATAGATAAGGCGGGTAAGATTTTAGAACGTTTTTTAAGAGAAACAAAGGTTGAGCTTAATGTTATATCCAAAGAAGTTTATTGGAAGGATTCTTCTTTAATACAAATAGAAGGTACTACTGACCTGGATTCATTCACTCCGGGAAGTCTTATTCATGAGGTACTCCTGTGCATTAAGAAGGTATCGGCAGAATGGTCTTTAAGTATTCATGAGGGTCAGTATGATGGGTATCTGGACCTATCTGGGATTACTGATAAATCTATGAGAATCTCGGGACTGACATGGGTTAGTTTTACAATGCAAGAAGTACACTTAGAATAGCTGGAGCTTAAGTAAGTAATCTACACCTTGCCTTAGCAATATTTAGAGGTCATCAATATAAACATTTATCCACCCTTTGGTCTTAGCGTCTCGCTGAGACCCGTAATAATATTTGGTAGAACCAGCTAAATCATTTTGTGGATTGATTAGGTTCATTTTGATCTTGCTGAGATTAGAAGGAAGTAAGTGCATGTTAGTTTAGGGCATTGTCTATATCATGGCACGATTTAGCCAGGTAAGCACTACGGCCGATCAGTTTTCCTTAACTTCGTTGAGTAAGAACATAGATAAAGCAGGCTTTATTTATGTCTATGTATCCAATGAGAGCAATAATAACGCACCAGTCTATTTTGACGATTTCCGGATTACCCATACCAAAGGAGAAATCATACAGGAAGATCATTACTATCCTTTCGGTTTGTCGATTGCAGCACTCAGTTCAAGGGCACCATTAAGCAAACCAAATAACTACAATACTTTCCAGGGGCAGGAAAGGACAGAGGACTTCGACCTTGGCTGGTACCAGTTCAAATGGCGAAATCACGATCCTGCGATTGGTAGATTCTTTAATATTGATCCATTGGCTGAAGAATATTTGTATAATAGCCCTTATGCTTTTAGTGAAAATCATATAACATCACACGTTGAGTTAGAAGGTCTTGAGAAAATTAGTATTAAGAAAACTGAAACTGCTCGAAAAACCGAAGCAGTTCTAATTGCATTGGAAAGTAGTCCAGCGACAAGTGGAGGACTGGGATTCTTTGCAGGTTGGACTCGAAGGCTGATTTTTGGTGGTGTTAATATGATTGAGAGTGGAGTTGAATATACGGTGAATGAAATTAGGCATGAGAAGTACAGTAACGATCCAATTGATGAATACCCAGCTGAAGTAGAGCAACAGCACTATGAGACAACCAAGTTAAAATCACTTAGTAAATCAATTCAAGGCGGTACAGATTACCTAAGTGCTTACACGGATGCAATGACCACTGTAATGGGCGGGTTAGAAGGAGGGGTTCAAAGTAGTGCTGTCAAGGCTGCTCCAAAATTACCATCTGTTGCTACGCCTTACGGTGATGCAGTTCAGTCTTTAGCTCCAAACGCAATGGCTGCGCGTTCTAGTGTTAGTTCAGGTCAGAGGCTGTATAGAATTGGTACGACTGGAAGAAGTCAAGCAGGAGAAGCCCAATTTTGGGCCTTAGAAAACCCATTATCTGACCCTCAAAGGTTTTCAAAAATATACGGTATACCAGTTGAAAACATACAAAACGCTAACTTTATCGAAATAGGTAGATTACAACCAGGTACAAACTTCATTACAAGGCCAGCACCAGCAGCCCCAGGAAGTGTTGCCGGTTCAGGGGGGGATTGAAGTTGTGACACCTGCAAATGGGGTAAGGTTAGAAAGTTTTCATACAATAGGAGGTAATTGAAATGGACTATATAAGTCAAATTCGCAATATCATAACCATACTTCGAGAAAACGGAGATAAGCAATTGTCAGAAGAGATTCAAATGCTGTTAGATACGTCTTTTGTATCTTCTGAATTGCTAATGTCAACAACACATAGACTGAATCAAGCTGTAAAAGATTCTTCAAAAATTAAAGCGTTAATAGGTTCGCAAGTCAAGGAACTACAATCATTTTGTAAATCTATTGGCTTAATAATCAAGTAACCACTTTGCGGTTTACGTTTAAAAAGTGTTAGCAACTAACTTGATAGAAAAGACCAGCTTCGTTTTGCGGAGCTGGTTTTTTTATGAGTATGCCTGTTTAGCTTTAAAGTCTCTTAGTAGCGCATCTACCACCATATAGAGTTTACTTTTTTCATCATCAGGCAGTGCTGAAATCTCTTCCAGTCTTTTGAGAGCATCCGAATCTAGCTCCATAGAAGTTTTGCCCACCAGAAAGTCCAGGCTTACGCCCAGGGCATCAGCTATTTTGATCACCACTTCCACAGAGGGTTTTACCTCGTCTCGTTCATCTCGTCCGATGACCGGCCCCTTTGTTCCCAGGAACTGTGACAGCCCCCTTCTTTTCCGAGCTTCCAATAACCTACTTCCGAAACTCATGAGATGCGAATAAAACAGTAAAACGAACTATTACCCGAAGTTAGGGAACTAAAGTGTTCTTAACAAACCGTTTAAATTTTGCATTTGAGAAAGGAAACGTTGACCCCTCTCTCTATCTGGTCTTAGCGTCTCGCTGAGACCCGTAATAATATTTGGTAGAACCAGCTGAATCATTTTATGGATTGATTAGGTTCATTTTGATCTTGCTGAGATTTGAAGGAAGTAAGTGCTTGGTAGTTTAGGACATTGTCTATATCACTGCAGGATTTAGCCAGGTAAGCAATACGGCCGATCAGTTTTCCTTAACCTCGTTGAGTAAGAACATAGATAAAGCAGGCTTTATTTATGTCTATGTATCCAATGAGAGCAATAATAATGCACCAGTCTATTTTGACGATCTCTGGATTACCCATACCAAAGGAGAAATCATACAGGAGGATCATTACTATCCTTTTGGGATGAACATACAGGCATTGTCTACTAGTGCTCCTTTGAGTAAGGTTAATGATTTCAACACCTTCCAAGGACAAGAGAGAACAAGTGACTTTGATTTAGATTGGGTTCAGTTCAAATGGAGAAACCATGACCCTTCGATTGGAAGATTCTTTAATATTGATCCTTTGGCCACTGACTACACTCACAATAGTCCATACGCATTCTCAGAGAACAGAGTGATTAATGGGGTTGAGCTTGAGGGGCTTGAATATATGTTCTATGGTTATAATGCAGAAGGGGTAAAGGCTAATGTACAGGCCACGGCCATGAAGTCGTCTCGAAATCCTACAGAGAAAAAGCAAGACATTGCTATGCAAGTGGATGTAATACCATTTATTGGTGATGTGAAAGGGTTCATAGAAGTGTTTACGGGGAAAGATCTTGTTTCGGGGGAGAAATTAAGTGGTTTTAGTAGGGCTGCTGGATTGCTACTTTTAAGTGAGTTAAGAACGGCTGGTACTCTTTCTGACATGACAAAAATGTCTGATAATTTACTTAGCTCGGGAAGATGGATTGATGCAGGTGAAAGCATGAGCGATGCTGCGGCATCTTACCAAAAGCAAATCACTGGAGTAGATGCAACAAAGAGCTTCAAGCTTAATGGTGTGAAATTTGACGAGCTCGCAGATGGTGGTATCTTATTGGATGCTAAGTCAGGTATGGGTAATTTTGTGAACAAAGATGGGGGGTTCCATAGTTGGTGGAAAGGTGCAGATGGATTGTTAAATCAGGCGAATCGGCAGTTGAAGGCAGCCGATGGGGCTAAGATTCAATGGCATTTTGAAAACAAAAGTGTAATGGAGGCAACTCAGAAATTATTCAAAGAGCAAGGGATTGAAGGCATAGAATTAATACATACACCAAGAATCTAGGTATGATAAATAGACAAATGAGTTCGATAAGTGCAATATGGATGTCTAATGAAAGGGCTACAATTGAAGAATGCTCAGAAAAGGTTTTGGCTTTTTTAACTTTGCTTAAAAAGCATAATCCCCATTTGTTTAGTAAGTGGTATCAGAAAGGTAAGAGTAAGAAGGATGCTTTATTACGAGAAGTTTCGTTAGACGAAAAGTACGTTTATGATGATATTCTTAAAAATTGGGATAAGAAGTTTGATGATTTAGGTGCACGACTATCTTATTGGACAGGGGATCAGGATGGTAATAAGTCTGTGAGTATAAGTTTCAATATAGGAGCCTACGGGACTAAAACATTTAATAGAAATAGTTGCGTTTTATCTCTTCCGAAAGGAAATGAATATTATGATCTAAGAGATAATCAAGAGGCTTTAATAAGCCTTTTTGATAATTTCTGGAAGCCTGGTAAACTCCTTGTTGATGGGGAAGAGATATTGAATAAATAGTACTCTTCAATATTGTATAAAAGCCCCGTAAGGGCTTTTTTGTTATTGAGTTGTGACCCTTCCCCTCTGGTCTTAGCATCTCGCTGAGACCAGCTATTAAATTCAGGAAAACAAGCCGAATCATTTTTTGGATTGATTAGGTTCATTTTGATCTTACTCTTACTGAGATTAGAAAGGTTATGCGATTGGTAGCTAATAGTATTACTGTATTGCAGTATATTCAAAACAAAGGTTATAGAGATGAAAAGGCTTTATGGAGATAGAGGTCATTTCGGAGAAATTGTGATGCCTTCTCTGATCTTGGGATTTCCATTAAGCCTTAGGTCTTTTTTGCGCAATGAGTTAGCTAAAAACTAGCTTATTAGAAACAAAGAAAATATATTTAAACCTCACTGTTTAAACATTAAGCATACACGTCAATGAATCTTGATTTGCGCTACAGCACAGTCTGTTTTCTTCTTTTTATTGCTTTTTTTTCTAGAACTTCTTTGTTAGGTCAGGGCATACAGGGAATTACTCCACCTACTCCTGCAGCCTATGAAATGACCAGCTTTGAAGCTCAGCAACCCAACCTTTATACCGGTTTGAGTGGCCTTGGCATTCCGCTGTACAGCTTTGATTTTGAAGGAATGAAAATTCCATTAAGCCTTAGTTATAATTCAAAAGGAATCATGGTCAACCAAGAGGCCACCGAAGTAGGCTTGGGCTGGTCTTTAAATGCAACGGCTGTGATTTCCAGAACAGTTGAAGGTATTGACGATTTGTATAACGGGGTGGGGAGTATTGGATATCCATACCAATTAAATCCAATTCAAGATTTTCAACTTAATTCTTCCTATTGGGATATTGTTAAGAATGGAAGAGTAGATACTCAACCTGATGTGTTTAATTATAACTTCTTCGGTTATTCGGGTAAGTTCGTTTTTAAGAAAAAAACTACTCAGGGAGAAAGCCTGACGATAGAAAAACTAACACTTGACGATACAAAAATTGAATTCAACGAATCCCTGTCAAATTTTACCATTACAACACCTGAAGGTTTTCAGGGACTTTTTAGCGCCAGGGAAAGAACGACTACAGTATCAGGTACCGCAGGTGTGGGTTTGACGCAATGGAAAAACGTAAGTACTTATAATGATTTGACAGGACTTCAGACCTCTGGCAGGTATAGGGTGATTACCAGTTGGTACCTCACAAGTATCACAGCCCCGAATGGTAAGCTCCTGAACTTCGAGTACGACCTGGAGACCAGTGGACAAAGCAAATATGTATCTATCACCCAACCTACATTTGGGAATGGTAGGTGGGAAACTGACTGGATACCTGTAGGTGGTACTGCCGCGCAACTTTACCTTTCGTACACCTACTATGATGATAACAACCAAGCTAATATCCAAGATTATGTTGAAACGGTGGCTAACACTGGAGGGCCCCATTATGTGTCTCAGCAACGGTCATACTTCCCGGTTTACCGAGTGATTCAGGAACATGTATACTTATCAAAGATTGAAATACCAAATGAACTGAGAATAACCTTTAATATGGAAGAAAGACATGATCTGGAATCCAATGATCTGGCTCCTTTAACTGTGACGGGAGATAGCGATTATATCATGTCTACCAGCAGTGCCTGGGCCCCTCAGCGGTATACGGGTATTCAGATAGAGGGCCTGGACCCGGCATCAACTTTTAGTAAAGACATTACTTTTCATCAGAGCTATTTTCACCAGGAGTATTTGAATGAAAATGTGGAAGATGATATGGAACTGCAGTATATGAGAAGTAGATTAGATAAACTAACTATAGATGATCAGGTCTATCGTTTCGAATATAACTACGGGTTTAATGGATTGCCCAATAAATCTAATTTTGGAATAGATAATTTTGGTTATTTCCTGCGTGATATTCCCTCCAACAGAAGTGAGGTAATGAATCGTTTTGGTTATACAGTCCATGGGCCAGGGACATTGAGTTCAACTCCCTGGGAGGTGACTCATTATCAAACCGTTAATATGCAGGCAAGTCTTGAAAACAGTCAGATAGGGACACTAAAGAGAGTATATTATCCTACAGGTGGCTATAATCAATATGAATATGAACTGAATGAATATTATGTGAGAGGTGCTATTGACAAAAAGGGAACTGAGGCGGTGGATGATTCAGGGGCTGCCGGGAATGTAACTGGCGGAGGCTTAAGAGTCAAGTCAATATCTTCCTATTCAGAGTTAAATGCGCTGGCATTCAAAAGGACTTATCAGTACCAATTGGCTGATAATAGTACCTCCTCCGGTATATTGATGTCACCACTATGGAACTACTTCTATATGAGGTTCTCACCAACTGGTAGTAATTATTATGTAGGAGTTGTACCGTCTAGTGAAATCTTAGCTGCCAATTCGGCCGATGGTTCCAATATCGGTTATTCCAGAGTAGTAGAGACCTTTGTTGGTAATGGTGAAAGTTATTCTACTATTTATTCATTCGAGAATGAAGAGACTGTTTTTGAACCAAATTTGGAATCAACAAACAGGATCAAGCAGGTTAAGACATTTAAAAATGGCCAGCTGAATTTCATGGATGCAAGAAATGCCAGCAGTTCATCAGTGATGCAGGAAACATTTGATTATTACAATACGGTGACTAGTGAAGTAAAAGGGATGAAGATTCATTTTGGTAGCCCAACAGCTACTGGAGGGTACATGGCTTCATGGCACCCATATACACTACCCAAAACATTTACTGGCATTCAACAGAAAATAGAAGTTATAAAAAACAGTAATGCAGATGTCACCCAAACTACAGATTACACTTACAACAGTTTATACCAGTTAAAGGAGCAATCATTACTTGATTCTAATGGCGATTTGATTAAGACCAGGTTTACCAGGCCGAATGATATAGCAAGCCCGTCAACGGATATTAATGAAATGATAAGCAGAAATATAGTATCTCCTGTTATTGAAGTTATTCAGGAACGAAATGGTGAGGTTATTTCGGCTCAGGCCAATGAGTTTATTGAAGACGGCCATGGAAATATTGTGTTGAACAAAGACTATAGTTATGACATATCCGATGGGACCCACACCCCAACCACTGATGGAAGTACTTTCGATGCTGGTTATGTTTTACTGAATGAATACACAAAGTATGATTCGGAAACCAACTTATTGGAAGTTAAAGACAGGGCAGGTGTTTATAGTGCTCTTATTTGGGGGCATAATAAGATGCTGCCAATAGTAAAAGGTGAGGGTATAACCTATGATCAATTATCGGCTGCCTATACTACTTCATTAGGGGCTAATTATGAAGCAAATATTAGAAGTCATGCCAATACACAAACTGCTTTTGTGACCACTTATGATTATGACCCATATGTTGGTCTTATCGCACAGCATGACCCTAACAATTTAAAAATAAGCTATTCCTATACCAATGAAGACAGGTTGCAGTTAGTCCGTGACAATGATGATAACATTGTACAGTTTATTAACTATAATTTTGAGGAAGGGATTTATAAACAATTATCGCTGGGCTCAAGTCAATTGAGTTATGGAAATGTGGCCCCAAGTGGTAATAAAACTCAATTGTACAGGATCAAGAATACGGGAAATGATGTAATGAACATCAGCGATGTGTCATTTACCAATGCCAAGTTTACCACAAGCGTTTCTAATTTCCCTATTGCACCAGGCGGTTATTTCGATTTACCAATAACCTTTACAGCTGGATCAACAACTTCCTCAGAAAGTGTTACGGTGAGTTTAAGAGAAAATGTCTTAGGTAACCCGGATCTTACCTTTAGTCTTAGTGCTGAAGTAGATACACCCCAACGAGATATGATATTGCCATCTACTTGTGCACTTGTTGAATATCCGTTTATAGAAACCACGGTATCCGTACAGAACCTCGGTAATGACTATCTGGAAGTCGCTTATGTCGAAATTGATGATAATGATGTGGATGATGGTATTGAATTAATCTTTACAAGTACCGGAGAGTGGAGAACAGGCTTATCCAGAAATTATGAATTAGCCATGTACATTCCGCCTAATACTACGCAGACATTTAAAGTAAGATATGTAGGAAGTACAGATATTAATAATTGGGATGGCAATACTAAGCTTGACTTTTTTACCAACAGTACCAATGGTTTTGAGAATACATCGGACGCAACCATCTATGTGAAGAAAACCTGTAATTAGTGCCAAATGATCTTTTCTCTATGCGAATGATGCGCTCAATAGCACTAAGCTTTCTGTTGTGCCTGATAGTAGGGAATAGTATGCTGTCGCAGAGCATTTCTGCCTCAGAAAGTGGGATTAGCTCGGACATGTCAGATTTGAGCAGATCTAACAAGCGCTTGCTAAAGGACTTGGACAAGTTAAAAAGAAAGGGTAGCAAGGTACTTGCGAGACAATACCCTGAGCTGAATTCCACTCAGATAGATTCCTTAATAACCAATTATGCTCAATCATTAGATGACAGCCTGAACACGGAAGGCATTGAGGCAAAGCAAAAAATACAGGACTGGATTGTACAAACGCCTGAAAAGTTACCGGTTTCTGATGAGTTGAAGGAGAGCATTGCTCATATAAATGAAATAGAAGCCATTCAGCAGCTCAATAAGGATACTTTAAAGGTAAAAGATGTGTTCACTGCACAAAACATGAGGAGGCTTGATAAGGGCACTTCTAAAGTCCTTGAGGACCTTGAGCAGTATAAGGCTAACTTCGAGGGTTGGGATGAGGCTCTTCTATCTTCTATAGAAAATTTACCTCAAGCCCAACTGGTCAAGGAAAAATTGGACCACGTCAAAGACTTTAAGGCCTTACCTAAAGGGTACAGGAAGGATATGAGTAAGCTTCAGACCAATAACTTTGTCAGAGACCAGCTCGAGGAAAAGGCAGCGGAGCTGGAAGCTATGGGGGAAAGCCTGCAAGAGCGTTTCGATGAAGCCCTGGTAAAAATGAATGAAGCCAAAATGGAGTTCCCCAGCCTTGAAAGTCTTGAAGATGCCCCACGTAATTACAATCCCTATCAGGGACAGAGCTTGATGCAAAGAACTCAGGTAGGAGGGAACATTAGCCTCAACTCTAATAAACCGATTTCGCTCGATGTTACCGCCAGTTTTGTCTATCCCTTCAACAAAAGATTAAGCTCAGGAATAGAGGCAGGTGGAAGAATATACCTTGAAAAGAGAGAAGTAAATAATCTACAAGAAGATGTCGCTAATGATCTTGTAAGTTTTAGAGCGGTGAGCAGATATGCCCTCAGTTCGACTTTTTATATACAATCTAATTATGAAATCAACAGGTTTCGTAAGCAAAGTACGGATCAGGGTTTAAGCGATCTTACATGGTATAGAACCGCTTTGATTGGTTTGGGAAGGCACATAGTACTGAGAGACAAAGTCAGATTGAATATTACTACTTTTTATGATCTCTTTTATAAGAAACAAAACAGCCCAAATGCAGGCCCATGGATAATTAGACTGGGCTTTCAGTTGTAGGTTGATTGGGAGTTTCAGGCGAGTTTACATTAGCCTAAGAACTGCCTGAAACTTGTTGTTCTGCTTGTCTGGTATTCGTCTGTATTGTCAGGGGCTTACCAAACCATTAGGCATACCTACTTACAATTTCCTTGAGCAATATCCTGATCAGATACTACTTTTAGGTTGTCGTGGATTATGCTTTGGCCATTGTATGATCCATTCTGAAGTAGGTTAGATAAGCCACAGAAATTAGCCAACTGATCATTATAGTTAATAATCAGATTGCCATCCAGTTTAATCAATTTGTTTAATCCATCAAGATTCGAAAGGTTGGTATTGCCACCAATAGACAGCCGCCCTTTAACCAGCTCCAGTGCACTCAATTCATTGAGAGTAGACAAGCTGTGATTATTGATTAAGTGTAGTCCCCCGTCAATGGTTCTGATTTGATTTAGTCCCTCCAGTGAGCTCAGTTTTGGATTATCATTGATAAAGACATCATTCGCTACGCCAGATAGTCCTTGTAATCCTTTAATGTCCAGTAATTCTCTGTTGTCAGTAATGGTGATTCCTTCACCCAGGCTGCTGAGTGTTGAGAGGCTCTCTGTGGTTTGCAGCTTCAGGTTTTCATAGATTCGAATGGAGCCATTGACCGTCTCTATTTTTTCCAGCCCTGATAGGGTCATTAACTTCCTGGTGTTTCTGATCTCTAAATCTCCTTCAATTGTCGTGATATGACTTAGTGCGCTCAGGTCTGTAACCTGACTACTGGCTTCGGTTTCATAGTCATCGATGATCAGGCTTCCCTTGACCACCGAAAATTCAGGCCAGTTAAAATCATCGAGTTCCTGCTGTGAGTTGAAGACCAAATCACCTTGAGGAGGTTCAGGTATTGCTGAAGTATCATCCTGACTGCAGGAGCTAATTGTCATCGCAAATACAGAGAATGAGAGTAAGAAAAGGAGGTTGTGTACTGGTTTCTGTTTGTACCCAATGGTTGTTGTTTTCATAAATGAGTTGAGTTTTATTAAAAGATTTTCAGTGCGCAGTTCGACAAACACTATGCCGTAAGCTGTGCAACTCTTTACCGTTGGTGTAATTCAATGAATATTTATGGTATCACAGATCTGGTAGTCTATGATGACAATATTGAAACCAACCTAGAGAAACTCTCAAGTAAGAGCCCAGAGTTATATCAGAAAATTATACAAAGAGAAAGGGATTTCAGATAAAGGTCTTTAATGAGAGACCAAGGATTATTTAGACTGTATGTTTCAGAACTAAAAAGATTTAAGCACTGGTTATGAAGAATATTTAAATGCATCAACTTAACTCTATAAGTCTCTACCGCAATGTTTGCAAACCCTTGCGTTAGGCTTAATGTATTCAGCACAATAAGGACATTCTGTATACCCCAGTTTAGAAGGGTCTTTAGGAACGACTAAGGCCACTATGATGCCTAAAGGTCCTAATAAGGCTCCAAGGAAAAAACCTCCTATTTCACTTCTTCCACGACTGCGTGTAATTAGAGAAGCGACCACTCCGCAAATAAACCAAAGTATTAAATAAGCTCCCATGCTTCAATTACAATCAAATAATGGTGAATTACAAATGGGAGAATTAAGAAGGTTTTAATACAAATTCCATACAAATAAAAAAGGGTCACAAGATTTTTCACTTGTAACCCTTTGCTTTTTAAGCGGAACGGACGGGACTCGAACCCGCGACCTCCTGCGTGACAGGCAGGCATTCTAACCAGCTGAACTACCGCTCCGTACTGTCCCTTTTGTTTAAGGTGATGCAAAAGTAGTAGCTTCATTTTGATTTGCAAACAGCATATGTGAAAATATTTCAATTTTTTCAGCGGCTTTCAGCTTGTGTCTCATTGCCAGCGACTTATAAACTGTCTTTTTCGAATCAGGTATGGTAGTCCCATCCTGGGCTGTTTTTTCTAGGTAATGCTGGTAGTCAACTAAGGGATTTACCTAATTCCTCCATTTAGGTTTTTAGCGATATAATACGGGAGAAGAGAAACGGAACTTTGGGTATATGAAACAACAAAACCATGAAAAATCTAGCCAAACTTTCGTCTTTTCGGACCGACCACGATCCGGACTCTTCCAGTGTTTCTTATCAATCGAATCAACTATTGAAGTGGGCTGACCTGGATATCAATGTCATGGGAGCGTTTAACCGACCTAAGCAGACTCAAGGTGAGGGAAATAACCTGAATCAGTCCGAATCTTTGAAGGAAGAAATAGATGGGTTGCAGCCTCAACTGGTGCCGATAGATCCTTACGAACTGGTAGAGGATATTTCAACCAGACTTCCCAGTTCATTGAAGTTCAGGCAGATCAGCAGTCAGTTTATGTTGATGGCAGATTTTAATCTATTGGTGAAAGTGCTGACTTATTACCTGGGGAGCCTGCCTAACGTCAAAAACCTGGAACTGAAGTTTATGACCTATGGCAGCAAGGGAGTGTTGAGAATTGATAATTTCTGCGATGCCTGCCAGGTGGAAAGGGAATTGCCCCTAATCTCAAAGATGATGAAGAAATTTAAAGGTTATGCGCTAATGGGGTCCCGATCACTTACCATGGTCTTTAATGTAAAGGACCGCTTTATGCTTGACTGATCAATTGGCTAGTTCTGTTTTAGGCGAAAGGTGATGTTGTAGAGCATGTGGTTAATCTCTATTTCATGGAGTACACCTTCCACATATTTGTGATACTCCTTTTTTCCATTGTGTTGAAAATAATAGGCATTCTCATCTTCATCAGATTTCACTATTTCCAGCTCATCTCCTGTTGCCAGGGCATATACTCTTTTGATGTTGATCGGTTCTTCGAAGTAGAGCAGATCAGCGCCAAGAATGGCTGACTTATTAATACGACTACTTTTTCCATTATTTTCCAGACTGTAGTATCCTGACTTTTTAATCATCTGAATGTCTGTTCTCACATCGCCATGTACTTTGGTAGTAGCCGATGATTGCATCAGATGCTGATTGACATACATGGATTCGGAACTCAGTTCAACAGAAATCTTTACCAAAGCATGAACTTCAATAAGACTGCTTACCATAATCTTGGTGTTCTCATCATTGACCTCCCGGATCACCTGTAGTTCACCTACTTTTTTATCATTCAGAAAGCCTTCATAGACAAGTTCCTGAGCAGACAGAGATAAGGCATAGAGACCGAGGGTTGAAATAAAAATAACTTGTTTCAGGACTTGCTGAACTTTAATATTCATATTCAGTTTCAAAAAGTATGAAATTCAAGATACACCAGAGCGAGACGGAAACAAAGGGAAGTTTTTTCATTGAGCAGGAAGGGAACAAAGTAGCGGAAATGACTTATTCTATTGCCGGGGAAAACCGCATCATTATAGATCATACAGAAGTAGACGATTCTTTGAGAGGGCAGGGGGCTGGCTTGCAGCTTGTTGAACATGCAGTGTCTTATGTTCGTGAAAAGGGGATTAAGATGTTGCCCCTTTGTCCATTTGCCAAAGCGACCTTATTGAGGCACCCTGAATGGAAGGATGTCTGGTGATTCTAAGTTTAGCGCATAAAAAAACAGAGCCTGAGTAGACTCTGTTTCGCTTTTCCGGCCGGAACAATTTTACCATGTAGAAGTTTTGAGGTCTCTGGTGGCCTGGAGTATATCTCTTCTACTCACTTGTCCGACTAATTTTCCATTGTAATCCACTACCGGGAATCTTCGGTAATGGGTATGCAGGAATTTAGAGGCCACATCCAGCACGTCTGCAGTAATAGGTACTGTAGCAACGTTGTTGCTCATGTATTGTATGACAGTGATCTTGCCATGAGGAAGATTATGATAGGCTTCGTCCACCATAATCTTCATGCAGTCTATTTCAGATAATATACCAACAATCTTTCCGTCATCGTCTACCACAGGTGCTCCTGAGATTCTATGCTCCAAAAAGACATCCATTGCATCGGCAATACTCTGCAGCGGATGAAAGGTGATGACTTCTCTGGTCATATAGTCAGTAATGGGCCTGTATTCCTTAACTGATTTGGGCGCTTCGGGTGCTTTTGCTCCTGTAAAATTCATAATCATTCTCGTTTAAAAATTATAGCTGAGTCTAAAAGTGAAAGAGATAGAATGTAGTGTTTTAAACTGAAAATACAAAATAAACAACTGCCTAATTTATATTTAAGCCATATAAAAGACCGTTAAAGTTGTTTTATTCAGAATCAAGTCAGGTTGCTTCTATTGTTGTATTCCTTAATCTTCTCGCTCAGAAGTTTAAAATCGAGTTGACCATTTACATCCTTTAGGTGGTCGAGTATGGCCAGCGCCTTATTGATCTGCTTATCTATGTTCTTGACTTTGCTCACCAGGTAAATCAGGCTTCTTTGCTTACCAGGAGTCAATGCATGAAAATAATTGCTCCCTGTGTCATCCTGGTCCAGCATGACCTGTAAACTTTCAGGCATGGGCATGCCGTATTCAGAAGTATCTTTCTTTAACTGTAAAGTCACCGGATCGCCTTCTTTAAGCCCTAGTCTTTCTCTGATTTTTTTATTAACCATAATGTAGCTGCCATCTCCCCAGGGCATTAAGGCACTGTTCATTTTTACCTCACCATTGACCAGACATATTACTCTTTTATGGTCCGGGCTGCTCAGCTTTTTAGTGGTCGCACTATCAACCGGGAAGTGATAATACCAGGTAGACCAATTGAAGTATTCAAGTGTGGTATGATAAGTAATGCTTTCGATCAGTTCTGAGATAAATGTTGAGAAAAAGACAAATTAAAAAAGGGCCTTAAATCTATTTGTTTAATGATTTGCAATAAAAATTAAACATTTCTCACGACTTAGGTAATCCAGCCCGGCTTCTGGGTTCGTAAATGAAGCGAACCCAAAAATAAACCTATGAAATTATCAAAATACCTTAAGTTTTTAACATTACTTATTTTGGCTATCCTGGTAGGAGCCTGTAGTGATGACGATCCCGTTCCCATGCCTACTGGTATGGAAGATAGTTTTACCCTAAGTGCTTTGAATAATTCGGGCGTTTCGGGTAGTGTGAAAATTGAAGAAGCAGATCAGGGCGGAAGTATTATTACGCTAATGCTGAATGGAACTTCTTCAGGTAATTCTCATCCAGCGCACGTTCACTTTAATACGGCTGCAGAGGGTGGTGACATTGCCATTTCATTAACTCCGGTTGATGGTGCCACAGGAATGAGCGAAACCTATGTGACTACGCTCGATGATGGAACATCTATTAGTTATGAAGAACTCATTGTCTTCGATGGTTATGTAAACATTCACCTGAGTGCTGAAGATTTGGCTACAGTAGTAGCACAAGGAGATATTGGCGTCAATGAATTGACAGGTGAGTCTGAGTCTTATGCACTTTACGAGAAGGATGTAGATGGCGTGAGCGGTACGTTCATGCTGGAGAGAAGAGCTAATGGTACAGCTTTGGCTACCGTTATGCTCAGTGGAACTCAATCAGGCGATATGCACCCTGGTCATATCCATGATGATAATGCCGCCACTGGTGGAGCCATTGCTATCAGTTTGAATGCTGTAGATGGTGCAACCGGTGTTAGTAAGACATCAATTGAAATGAAAGATGATGGAACTGCTATTACTTATGATGAGCTATTGAATTATGATGGTTACGTCAATATTCATAATAGCATGTCTGACCTCGGAACACTGGTAGCTCAGGGTGATATCGGACAAAATGAATTAACTGGTCAAAGCAAGAGCTATGATCTGATGGAAAAAGCAGTAGCAGGTATCAGTGGTACATTCACCATCTCAGAAAGAGTGAACGGAGAAGCTTTGGCTGTTGTGTCATTGATGGGTACTTCTGATGGAAATATGCATCCTGGACACATTCATAATAATTCAGCAGCAGAGTCAGGCGGTATCGCTTATACCTTTAATCCGGTAGATGGAGCCACAGGCATGAGTGTAAATAACATTGCCATGTTAGACGATGGAACTGCAATTACATATACTCAATTGCTAGACTTCAATGGTTATGTGAACATCCATAATAGTGCATCAGATCTGGCGACTCTCGTGGCTCAGGGCGATATAGGTTCGAACGAACTGACTGGTGAAAGCTATTCATATGATTTAGGTTCAGTAGCAGTGGCTACCATTGATGGTACAGTAACCTTCAGGCAAAGAAAAGATGGTACTGCACTGGCTGTAGTAGAATTGAACGGTACTTCTGCCGGTAATGCTCACCCGGGTCACATACATGATAATGCCGCTATCGAATCAGGGGGCATTGCGGTTACCCTGAATGATGTTGACGGTGCTACCGGTGTAGGTATGACCAGTATCAGAATGAAAGACGATGGCACCGCCATTACTTATGAAGAGTTACTTAATTACAATGGATATATCAACATTCATAACAGTGTCTCGGACCTGGGAACTTTGATTGCTCAGGGAGATATTGGATCGAATGAATTGACTGGAAATACAATCTCTTATGATTTGGAGGAGAGAGATCAGCAGGGAACCAGTGGTACCATTGAGTTTATGGAAAGAAAGGATGGTACAACATTGATTAAGATTCAACTGCAGAACACCATCTCAACGGATTCTCACCCAGGTCACATTCATGCTAATTCGGCTGCGGAAGGCGGAGCGATACTGTTCACCTTCAACAATGTAGACGGTGCTACCGGTATGAGTATGACCAACATGAGAACCCTGGATGATGACTCAGCCATCAGTTATTCTGATATAGCAACATTCGATGGTTATGTAAACATCCACAAAAGTGCAAACGACCTGGCTACTTTGGTTGCCCAAGGTGACATCGGAGCTAACGCAAATTAATTTTGGTAGTTCATATGTTTAAATGAGCATGGTGTTCTAATGCTGAACACAGCAAAATGCCAGAGGTTGTCTCGAGTTTGCCAGATCACGTCATTCTGAATTTATTTCAGAATCTATTGAGACCCTGATACGAGTTCAGGGTGACGATGGGCAGGCTTTTGAGACAACCTCTTATTTTTTTAAAACTGAATTCTATACATAATGTCAGGGAAGAAGCCTATTTGCTCTACCACATTGATCTCATCAGTTACCTCATTATACCGTTTCACAAATTCATTCTTCCTGTTGGTTACATTCTGCAGGTCGATAAAGAACTGATGTGAAACATTCTTCTTCTTACTGTTTAACCTCACACCAAACTTCACATCCCAACGGAAATAGCTGTTGTATTTTTCGGAATAGGCAATTTCATCTCTGGTGACCTCTCTACCCGCGTTAGCTCGTGTAGCATCCAGGTCAATTGGTGTGTAAGGGTTTCCTCCAGCGGTAGTCAACTTAGTGTCAAAAGTCCAGGCATTTCTGCCGCCTTCACCAAACTTCCATTCCTTTCCGAATAGTGTGTTCAACACAAATTGATTATTAAAAGCGGTGTTGCGTTCTACACCATCGCTGCCTTTGTATTTGGAATCAAAGATTGAAGTGGTAGCCAGTAGATAGAAGTCATTGTTAAAGAACTTTTCCAGAGTAATTTCTAATCCCAGATTACGTCCTGTGCCTTCATTAACCAATGAACCCTCTTCGTCAAAAATGAAATCAGCCCCTTCATTGATTACGGAATAGCTGCTCGGTGTTGCCTGTACGGGCACATTGAAAATGTCCTGATAATAGGTTTCAGCCTTTAATCTCCAGCTGGGAGCCAGGTTCCAGTCGAAAGCAAATACATAATGGTTGCTGTACATAAATTCCAGATCGCGATTGGTCATTTCAAACTGGTTGTCGGCCACTTCTTCTCTCAAAAACAAGATAGGAGCGGCAATACTTTGTGCATGTCTGCCATAGGCCAGACTAAAACGCTTGGAGTTGTCTGCTTGCCAGCTTAAGGCCAGCCTGGGCTCTAGCGACATGTCTTCGGTAAAGCCGTGGTATTGGCTGTGTATACCACCGGTAAGGCTCCAGTCATCATTGAACTTATATTCTCCCTGAGCAAATACCTGAGTGATATGGTATCCATCCTGATAGTCCCGAATATTGACCAGGTAATCAGGTATTCCGTCATTGTTGTCATCAGGGATTTCCGAGCGGTTATCGCGATCTGAAGTGAATAGATCCAGATCGTATTTTTCATTCACCAGTCCTGCTCTTAAATTGAATCTCGCACTGAACTTCTTATTGAGGGTTGAGCTCACGGTGAAGCGATTTTCACGGTTGAAGACATTGGTAGCTCTGTAGCTGTTGAGCGTATTGCCATTATTATCTTTAATAAGGTTGTCTTGCAGGTATTGATTAAAGTTGGTGGAAGCACCAAAGACAGTTTTGAGGTAAGCAGTGTTGTCTAAACGGATTGTATGGCTCAGACCAACCAGCCCCAGTTCATTTTCAATAAAGGCATCCTGGTTTGGATTAGAAAAGAGGTCGGTATCATCAATTTCATCACCCAGAAAGTCGATATCACTGGTACCACCAAACCCAAACAATTCTACCTTACCAATTTTGGTTTGACCGAGGTTCACCTTGAAAGATAAGTCCTGATAGTATGGAGTGGCACTGGTGCCAGTAGCTGCCAGGCTGGCTATACCATAGCGGTAGGAAACCAGGTAAGAAGATTCATTTTTACGGCTAATAGGGCCTTCTACCATCAGCTCAGCACCACTGTAGGCACTCACTTGTCCGGTAAACTCTACCTTATCAGTGTTACCGTTTCTAAAGTTAACATCGAATACGGCTGCATTGGCATTGCCATATTCTGCGGGGAAAGCTCCTGTCAGAAAATCAGAAGTCCGTAAGAGGTTGGTATTTAGTGCATTGACCGGACCTCCGGTAGTACCCAGTGTTGCGAAATGGTTGGTCGTACCGATAGGTATGCCTTCGATTCTCCAGAGCAGGCCGGTGGGAGAGTTACCCCTGACGACAATGTCGTTTCTTGAGTCGTTTGGTGCACTTACGCCAGCGAAAGTAGTGGCCAGCCTGGCAATGTCATTTCGTCCTCCCGAAAAACGGGTAACCTCTTCCAGGTCAAAGGTTCTGGCCGAAACCTTCGCCATATCATTTAGGGGCAGGTCCTTATCAGCATCAGAAGTAACCACAAAAGACTCCAGTGTTTCTACCGATTCTTCCAGCTTAATATCGAGCACCACCTCTTTACCGGCTGTGACCAGCACATTGGGTAAGGTAATGGTCTTATAACCGATATACTGCACCACAAAGACCTGACGTCCTACAGGCACATTATCAATTCTAAAGTTTCCATCCGGATCAGATACTGCGCCCACAATAGGGTCAGAGTCCAACAGAATAATGTTTGCTCCAAAAAGCGGAAACTCACTCTGGGCATCATAGATCTTGCCCTTGACCACCTGGGTCTGACTCATGGCCTGTACCGACCCGAAGAGTATAATAGCGAATAGCCATAGTTTAATATTTTTCATTTTGATGGTTTTTGATTCAGTTCGAATCTAGAATCGGCTTTTGCCTTAATAAATGGAATTAATGCTAAGCTGGGGATTGTGTATATCGAAGCAGGGAAGAGGAGTAATGAAGTTGAAATGTCAGGTAAAATTGACTCTAAAGGTTTGAGTATTGAAAATTCCGGTTTCATTGGCCTATACCGGGGTTTGTCAAGGATAGAGACACTTTCGTTTTAAAGATTATCTTTACTTGGGGTATGAAAATGAAGGAAATACATATCAGAATCATTGGTATTCCTGTTCTGGCTTTGATCATGTCGCTGGTATTCGGTACAGACCCCGGAGAGACCTTTGGTGAAAAGTATGTAATGGCCCTCCTTTATACCGCATTTTACTGGAATAGTGCCTGCTATATGTTTTTCTATTTCAGAAGGCGGTTTCCGCTGATCAAGCAAACGCCTAAACGCCTCATTTATGCCTCTCTGTCGCTGGTGGCGATTATGCTCACAGGCGACTTTCTCATCTGTGTTTACATTGAAGGTAGCAGCACAGGTATTGATGATTATAACCTTAACAAGGCCATTCCCACGCTGGTTGCCGGAGTAGTGGTGGGAATGATGTATGAGGCGATTTATTTCTTTGAACAATGGAAGAATACCATAAGAATTAATGAAGCTTTAAAGAATCAACAGATCAGAACGCAATTCGAAGTGCTTCAGAATCAAATGAGTCCTCATTTTCTTTTCAATAGCCTGAATACGCTTTCCACCCTGATAGCCGAAGACCAGAATAAGGCACAGGAGTTTACCGATAACCTATCCGATGTTTACCGCTATATTCTCCAGAACAAAGAAAAAGATTTGGTCACCCTAAAGGAAGAGCTGAGCTTTGCTGAGGCCTACCTGTATTTGTTGAAAATGAGATTCCCGGAGAATCTCTCAGCCAATTTTCGGATAGCAGCGGAAGAACTTAACCGGCATATTGCCCCTTTAACTATTCAGATGCTCATTGAAAATGCCATCAAACACAACGTGGTGAGCAAGCAACATCCACTGCATATTGAGGTATATATAGACCAAAGGAACAATATTGTGGTTCGCAATAACCTGCAACTCAAAAAATCACTGGAGAAATCGACCAAGACTGGTCTGGACAATATCAAAAGGCGCTATGCTTTCTTCAGTCAGAAAGAGATAGTCATCCAGCAGGATGATAACAGCTTTTTGGTTTCTGTGCCATTGTTGGAGGTTGAAAGTCATAAAGAAGGAATGTTTGAAGCCATATGAGGGTATTGATTATTGAAGATGAAGCACCCGCTTTCAGAAGACTACATAAGATTCTTGAAGAACTCATTCCCTATCTTGAACTGATCGATGTCCTCGACAGTGTAGAATCCGCTGTACAATGGTTCGGCAAAGGGGAGAGGCTCGATGTGGCCTTTATGGACATTCAACTGAGTGATGGATTGAGCTTCGAAATATTTGAGCAATGCAATGTGCCTGCTCCCGTAATCTTTACAACCGCCTTCGATGAGTATCTGCTCAATGCTTTCAAGGTCAATGGTATCGACTATTTGCTCAAACCCATAAAACCGGAAGAGCTTAGAAGAAGCCTGATCAAGCTGGAGCAACTTAGAAGCATTTTTAGTGTAGATAAACAGCAGGAAATCAAAGACCTCATTTCCAGTATCCAGTTGACCGATAAGCAATATAAATCCCGCTTTTTGGTGAGACAGGGCAGTAAACTACTTTCAGTACCTTCTGAAGATGTAGCTTGTTTCCATATCAAAAGCGGAGTGCTTTTTCTTCAAACCTTTACCAATGAGAGGTTAATTATGGATCAGACGATGGATGAAATAAGCCGCCAACTGGATCCAAAGCAGTTCTTTAGAGCCAACAGGCAATTCCTCATCAATTTTAGATTCATTCGCTCTGTCGAGAAATACTTCAAAGGCAAGCTGTTAATTAAGACATCATTCGAAACAGATGAACCTGTGACTGTCTCAGAAGAGAAGGCTACGGAGTTCAAAAAATGGCTGGATCAATAAATTTTTGAATTAATCTACCCCGCTTAAATCCAAACCACTTCTTTACCTCGTACATCTAGGCACAATACAAGAAATTCCGCTGCACAATAAGTGAAGCGTGTCTGATTAGTTGGTTGAGTCGGGGTGGTCTGTTTTACAGGCTGCCCTATTTTAAGATTAGTTTTGTTAACAGAGTAAGTTGAAAAGGAGGTTGTGAGGCCTCCTTTTTTATGGTTTAGTAAGGACTATCTGACTTTTGATTGTTAGATTTAAGACTATCCATTTTCATGAAACAAATCCTAACTGTCCTCATCCTCTTCAGTTTAAGCCAGATCATAAAGGCCCAAAGTACTGAACAGCAGATTATCAACAACAGCACTAACTCATCTCAGGCAGATACTACCCAAAAGGTATCCGTTGGTGCCTATTTACTAGATTCATCTACCTTCAGTACTGTTCCCAACATCAACAGGCAGTTCAGAGATTTCTATAAACTGGTTCCCTATTACAGTGAGGGCTCATTTCTGGGTTATAATCCGCTTTACAACCGGTATACGCTCAATGGCCTTGTTATCAACAACTCTTTTGGTTTTGACGGTGTAATTAACGGAGACCAGGTCAATACCCAGATGATCTCCATGCAGGCCATCGATCGTATACAAGTGCTGGCCAACCCCATTGATCTCTCAAAATCGGGCTTCAATGGAGCACTGATTGAACTCACCTCGAAAAGAGGAGATAATAAGACTTTCGCTTCCGCTTTTAGCTACTATTCCGGAGCATCATTGACCGGGAATAAAGTCAATGGACAGTCGATCGATTTAGCCAACCATTCACTCTTCCAGGGCGGGTTCGACCTTGGAGGAGCTATTATAAAAGACAAACTCTTTTACTACGCCAGCTTTGAAACAGAGTCTGGTGAAGAACCGGGCTCCAACTTTGTGGCATTACGGGGAACAGAAAGAGAAACCAATGAGTCGCGTGTACAGTTTGATGACATCAGCTTTGTAAGTGCGGCACTTATTTCCCTGTATGACTATGACCCCGGAAGGTTCGAGGGTTTCACCCGAAAGAGAAACAGTAATAAAGCCTTCCTTCGATTCGATTGGGAACTGAACCCAAATCATCAGCTCATGCTGAGCTACAATTACTTTTCCGGAGAAGCCGAACGCAATGCTGCTTCTGACCTGCTGGGCCATCGGGGGCCAGATAATGGAGTGCTTCAGTTCGAGAACTCAGGGTATACGGCCAATAGTGAAATTCATGGAGCGATGTTGCAATGGGATGCCCGTTTATCTGAGGGGTTGACGAATAAACTTCAGGCAGGATACAGTCATACCAGCGATTCAAGAGACCCTATGAGCTCTCCATTCCCAGTCATTAATATCAGGCAAAATGGCATCAACTACATAGTAGCTGGTCATGAGCCATTTTCAATCAATAATCGGATTGATCAGCAGGTGTTGCAGGTTAATAATGAAATCGCCTATCAGGCCGGTAAGCATTCATTAACTGCGGGATTGTCATTTGAAAAATATACTTATGATGCTTCGCTCAACTTTGATGCCTACGAACCGAATGACTTGGGGTATCCAGGAGGAACCTACGGAACAGGCTTCACCAGCATGAATGACTTCTTCCTTTTTGTGTCCTTAGGTTTCTTCGATCCGGTAGTAGCCAGGGCCAGGCAAGAGCATATCCAGAGAACGGTAACCAATAGCTGGGATCGCTCAGAAAATGCATTCGGCCAGTTCGCCTTTTACATTCAGGATGACTTTTCAATTAACCCGAAACTAGACCTGTCAATGGGCATCAGGGTGGAAAAGCCGACATACTTTAATACCGCTGATAAAATACTGGAGGCGATCAATCGAAAGGGAGGAATCATTGACCCTAATCAAAACCTGTTCGAAGGTAGTTACGCTCCACAGCTAAATTATTTCGATAATAATGGGCAGACGATACAATTTGATCACAGCGAGTTACCCGATACCCCTTTACTCATCTCACCGAGAGTAGCATTGGAATACAGGGCCGAAGATCAATCAGATCTGCACCTTTCCTTGCTTTCCGGAATATACAATGGTCGTGTACCAGGTAGTTGGTTGAACAATCAGGTCGATCAATCAGAATATTATAATTATGCCCTTTTGGGGGCAGATTTCAGAATCCCACAGGTATGGAGAAACCACCTGGAAGCTAACTTAACAGTGAAGCGCTTTCAGGTCAGAGCAGGTATAACCTACACTCAGGATATCAATGCACCGATAGTTAGGAACTATGGTTTGGCAGCTCCGTCTTCCGCTTTGGCAGGTGTAGACTCCCGCCTGTATTATCAGCCAACTGACAGGGCTGAAAATCCATTTGGTAATCCTGAACAGGATGCATATGTACTCGAATCAGAAAGCAAGGGAAGAAGTGTCAATTTCAACCTGTCTGTAGAAAGACAATGGACCAATGATATATATACGATGGTAGTTTATAACTATCTCGATGCACAGAATATCAGCTCCATGTCATCACCCATATTGAGTGACGCCCTGGCGGCCAATGCAGTGGTAGACAATACCAATGCAGCCGTATTGAGTCCTTCAGCTTTTGGAAATCAGCATAGAGTGCTGGCCGTTGTTGGTAAAACCTTCAGCTATGGTAAAATGAGTACTGGCTTGAGTCTGTTGAATGATATTACTCGTGGAGGGCGATATGACTACACTTATGCAGGAGATGCTAATGGTGATGGCATTAATAATAATGACCTGCTCTATATACCTACTGCAGATGAAATTGCTAACTATAGTTTTGCCGGTTCTGTGCCATTGATCGATGCTCAGAAGGTGGCCTTCAATAACTTCATTAATAAAGATCCTTACCTAAGCTCGAGAAGAGGAGAGTATGTGGAACGTAACGGCATTAGAATGCCCTGGCAGTGGGGGCTTGACCTAAGGGCTTCACAAGCCATCAGCTGGAATGATCAAAAGCTGGAATTGACCATAGACCTTATCAACTTTCATAACCTCCTCAATTCTGAGTGGAGAGTGAGAAAATTACCAGTCAGTACACAGCCATTGGGAATTACAGTGAACCCCGGAATAAGAGAGCCTGCTTACTTCTTCGATCTTAGCCAACGCTCTTCCTATATAGATCATATCGGTATAGAGTCGAGATGGCAAATGAGAATTGGACTCAATTACACTTTCTAGAATAAATTAAAAGTGAAATGTACTTGACAAAGTCAAAGCTTTGCTATTTTTGGGTCCTGAACGTGAATAACAGAGTTGTTCATGTTTTCGATTAGGTGAGAGGAGGTGTCATGACCTCCTTTCTTTTTTATGATTGAAATAGTAAAAAACCAAACTTACAATCAGACAAAGTAAGCCCAGGTGGAGCAAAGGATAACCACTGGAAATTGCTCCTGCTACCAAAGACGGGCTTATGTCACCAGCTGCTTCAATAGCATCAAAAGTCTCCTGAGTATTTCTAATGAGCCCCCAGAAACCGGTGGTCAGAGCTATAACACCCACCGGAATTAAAGAGCGCCTCAATACAGGATGTCTTAACCACTCCATCCGATAGTGCTGAAGAAAACCTACGACAAGAAGGTAGATCAGCAGCAGATAAAGAGCAGTGGAAAAACCTGAATAAAAAGGATGAGGCAATTCCATCGGTAAAAATGCTATTGTGATTAGACTAAATAATTCATAAATCTACACCAAAATCTCATAGCCATGTCTAATCGGTATATATCCATCTTAGTCTTTGTTTTGATCAGTTTCCAGACGGCGGCCCAACAGTATTTTCCTCCAAGAGGAAGCTGGGAAGCCAGGTCAGCCAATGAACTGGGACTCAGTCAGGAGCTGCTTAATGCAGCAGTGAAATTTGCAGAGGAAAACGAATACTCAGGTTCCCGTGATTTAAGGGTGGCTATTCTGGAAGGCTTTAGGTCAGAACCATTCCACGAAATTCTCGGCCCGACTAAGAAAAGAGGAGGGCCTGCCGGTTTGATTATCAAGGATGGCTACATCGTTGCGCAGTGGGGCGATGTTGATAGAGTAGATATGACCTTTAGCGTGACCAAGAGCTACCTCTCCACCATGGCGGGCTTAGCGGTTGACGATGGTTTGATCGCCAGTACAGCTGATCTTGTGAAGGACTATGTATGGGATGGTACTTTCGATGGTGCGCATAACCAGACCATTCAATGGCATCACCTGCTCAATCAATCTTCAGCCTGGACAGGTCAGCTGTTCGGACTATACGATTGGGCAGACAGACCTCCCCGAAGAGGAGATATTGACGATTGGAGATTAGCCAAGCCTGTTCCTGTAGGTACAGAAATGGAGTATAACGATGTGCGGGTGAACGTTTTAGCCTATTCCCTTCTTCAGGTTTGGAGAAAACCCTTACCACAGGTGTTAAAAGAGCGAATTATGGATCCTATTGGCGCCTCAACCACCTGGAGGTGGTATGGAGGCGACAAAGCATGGGTGAATGTAGATGGTGTTAAAATGCAATCTGTAACGGGCGGAGGACATTCAGGCGGAGGTGTTTTTATCAATACCTATGACCATGCCCGCTTTGGCCTGCTATTCCTCAATGAAGGCCGGTGGAATGGTAACCAGTTAATTTCTAAAGATTGGGTTCAAGCCGTTCAGCAACCTTCCGAAGCCATGGAGAGCTATGGCTATATGTGGTGGTTGAACAGAGGCCCGAGAAAATGGGCCGGTGTTGAAGACGAAGGAATTTATTATGCGGCCGGCTTTGGAGGAAACTTTATCATTGTAGATAAGACCAACAATATGGTGGTAGTTACCCGTTGGTTGGAGCCTAACAAAATAGCTGAGATGATGCAGAAGGTACTGGCTGCTGTTAAATAGCCTTTTTCAGCTGACGGAGAATATCTTCCAGTCCATTGAGCTTAATTTCATAAACCGTTTGTAACTGCATACCCAGTTTGCCTTGCGGGAATCCCTCGCGGGCGAACCATTCCAGATAGTGAATAGGGAGATCGCTGAGCTTTTGTCCTTTATATTTTCCAAAGGGCATTTCATGCTTTACAAGACTCAGTAGCAGGGTAGGGTCAGGCTGGTTTTCCATAGAACAAGGGCAAATCTTATATCTTTTTCCCAATGAACGCTTAATTAACTCTAATTTTTTGGTGTTATGAAACTCAAATACACCATACTATTTTTCTTAGTCATCCAGTCAGCGATGGCACAACGTTTCCCAAAAGTTGAAAAGGTCACAACACTTACTGATACCATCGATGCAGGCAGTGGAGGCATGGAAGTTGACCGGCTGGGAAATATTTACATGAGTAACTTTGGTAAAATCCTGAATCAGGCAGGAGGAAAGGAGGTCTTTAAAATCAGCCCCATAGGAGAAGTTTCGGTATTCACTGATCAGATCAATGGAGCCTCAGGGAGCGATATAGGCCCCGATGGACGCTTCTATCAAAGCAACATCAGTGGAAATAAAATCAGTGTTATTGATGCTGATGGTTCGGTGACCGACTACACTTCCGAAGGAATATACAGCCCGGTAGGCCTGGTCAAAGCACCGGAGGCACTTTTTGTTGCTAATTGTGGAAGTGGCACTATTCAGAAGATAGATTCGGAGATGAATTCTACCGTTTTCGCCAAGAGCGATTTACTCAAGTGCCCCAACGGCCTGGAAATGGACCCCGGTGGGAACCTCTATGCAGCTAATTTTGCCAATGGAGATATCATAAAAATAGACCCAAGAGGCAATGTAAGTGTCTTTGCTACATTACCGGGAAGTAATAATGGACACCTGGTTTTCTACCGAGGTATTTTATTCGTTGTGGCCCGAAAGGCCCATCAGATTTGGGCCATAGACATGGAAGGCAATAAGATGCTGATGGCGGGTTCCGGAGAAGCAGGGAATAAAGATGGCGATGCGGATGAAAGTACATTTCATTTTCCCAATGACCTGGCCTTTAGCCCCGATCATAACCTCTTATATGTGAATGATGTGGTTGGAAAAAACGATGACCACAGAAACATAGGTCCTGTGGTCATCAGAGTCTTACATCTTAAGTGGTAAGAAGGAGCGGATTAATTCAGCTCACCTCTTTTGGCCATTCTCTTCATTTTGTCGTTGGCATAAATGGCCACTTCTACTCTACGGTTTTCCTGTCTGCCGGTAGCGGTACTGTTGTCTGCAATGGGTTGCGATTCACCATAGCCGGCAATGCTAAGTCTTTGGTAGTCAAGTCCGAGGCTAATCAGGTAATCCTGTACGGCTGAGGCTCTTTTTTCTGAAAGCGTCTGATTGTAGGCAGCTTCTCCTGTGCTATCGGTATGTCCTTCAATCAATACGTTAGTGTCTTCATATTTCTGAAGCACAGTGGCTAAATCCTGAAGATTGGTCTTGGTGTTGACATTCAGGGTCGATTGATTGGTGGCGAACATAAGGCCTGAGTCAAAGGTGATTTTGATTCCTTCACCTACACGCTCTACTTCAGCACCTTCCAGATCGCGTCTCAATTCTTCGGCTTGCTTATCCATTCTTTTACCGATTAATGCACCGGCCGTACCACCAATAGCTGCACCAATAATTACCCCTGTTGCTGTATTGTCCTTACCTGCAATCACTCCGCCTAAAACACCACCGGCAGCTCCACCAATGGCACTTCCTTTTAAAGTATTACTGGCTTTACAACCGTAAAGAACCAAAGCAGATAAAAGTGTGATCGTAAATAGTTTCAGTTTGTTTTTCATGGTTTAGAATTTTGATACCTCTATGGTCAATCGGTATGCCACCGGAAGAAAACCTCGTTTTTTAGAAGGAAATGAGCTTTTCTGAGAACAGAGTCTTGTCGAAATGAGAACAGTTTATCAAAATGAAAATCTTGCTAATAGTGTTCAGACGGTTAACAATTGATTTCTAAAATGTCTATATTCAATCACTATTTTTTCGACTATGGCAAAGATGAACATTTCGAAGTCTATCGAGATCAACGCACCGGTAGACAAAGTTTTCTCAAAGATCAATGACTTAAACCACTGGACCGCCTGGTCTCCCTGGTTAATCCTGGAACCTGAAACTAAGGTAACGGTAAGAGACGATGCTAAATACTACGAGTGGGAGGGAGAACGAACCGGTTCCGGTCATATGACCATCACTTCAGAAAAGGAAAATGAGCGGGTAGATCTTGATCTGGTATTTTTAAAGCCATGGAAGTCAAAGGCCAAAGTAGGATTTATCCTGAAATCTAAAGGAGAGCAAACAACTGTCACCTGGACCATGGATAGTTCTATGCCTTTCTTTATGTTCTTTATGACCAAAATGATGGAGGCTTTCGTAGGTATGGACTATGAGAGAGGGCTGCGCTTATTGAAAGACTATGTTGAGGATGGAGAAGTTCATTCCAAGCTGGAAATTCAGGAAAAAGGAAACTATGCCGGTTGTCAATACATAGGCATCAAAAAGCAATGTAAGATCGCGGATCTTGGTACTGAAATGTCCCAGGACTTTGACAAGATGTGGGCTTATATGCACGATAAGATGGATCTGGTCAATGGCAATCCTATTTCTATTTACCATCAATGGAAGTTCGTGAAAGGCACATGTCAGTATACTGTAGCGATTCCCGTGAGCAAAATCCCTGATGATCTTCCTGGTGGTTTCATTACCGGAGAAGTACCAGCCACGCCTGTATATACCGTGGTACATACCGGACCATACGAGCATTTAGGTAATGCCTGGTCATTGATGAGCAATTTACAACGCTCCAAAGTGTTCAGGTATAATAAGAAGATTCACCCTTTTGAGGAGTACCTCAATGATCCTTCCACCACCGACCCATTGGAATACCAGTCTGCAATTCGATTTGCTGTGAAGTGATTGCCTGATCGATGGTCTTCGGTTCTACAGGTAAGGTTGATCAGACCCCTACCTCTCATTATAGAGCAATAATGCCAATTAGATTTGGTAAAATTGAACATATATACAAACTTGTCTGTTCTCTGTCTTTAAAGCTATGAAAAAGTTACCTGTACGCGATAGATTGATCAATACGGCTTCTGAGCTTTTCTATCAGAAAGGCTATAACAGAACCGGAATCAATGAGATTCTGGAGAAGGCCGGAGTGGCCAAGGCCAGTATGTATCAACATTTCAGGTCTAAAGAAGAGATGTGCGTAGAATACCTGCGTCATATGGACCAACAGCTGATGAAAGACCTGAGCACTAAAGTAGAAAGTGTTCCCGAAGGACCAGATAGGGTGATGGCCGTGATCGATTTCGTCCACGAATTCTTTTTTCAGAAAAACTTCAGAGGTTGTTGGAGTCTGAACACCATTGCCGAAATGCCGCATGACGATTTACTGGTGAACACAGAAATCCAGAATCAGAAGAAGCGCTTCAAAGCCTGGCTGCAAAAACTGGTGGCCGACAACCTGAAAGCCAACAGACCCGAAGAAGTAGCCAACCATCTCTATTTATTGTATGAAGTAGCATTGATGGAGAGTCATTTATTTAGGGCAGAATGGCCGATTCTGACCGCTAAAGGCATGTTCGAAAAAATAATTAAAGAAAATTCTTAATATTTTGAACTAAAAGAACAGACTAGTCTGTTTGTAGTTTGTCTTTGACGCAATAACAAAAGAGTTTAAGCAGAGGGGATGAATAATTAACTATCGATTGTCTTCGGTAGAGTCATCAAAAATTTGAAGAAGGCTTGAGTCCTTCTGAAAGCTTTGATTAAAACGAACAGACTTGTCTGTATATAATTAAAGTATTTGTAACAAACATTTATAACAAACAATTATGGAAACCTTTAATGTACCAACCAGAGAAGAAGTAAGCGAAAGTAATCAGGCTATTTTCGATAACCTGAAAAAAGCTGTCGGCTTCGTACCTAACCTTTATGCCGCTATGGCACACTCAGAAACTGCACTGGGTAACTATCTGCAGTTCCAACAAGGAAAAACCTCACTCTCAAACAAAGAAAAAGAGGCTGTTAACCTGGCGGTAAGCCAAGGCAATGGCTGTGTATACTGTCAGAGCGCACACACTGCAATCGGTAAAATGAATGGTTTTACTGACGAGCAAATCCTTGAGCTTAGAGCTGGTAATGCTTCATTCAGCGATAAACTGGATGCTCTTGTGAAATTGGCTTCTGAAGTAAACAACAACAGAGGTAGAGTAAGCGACAGCACTTTGGAGAACTTCTACAATGCAGGTTATACCAAAGGTAACCTGGTAGATGTGATCATCGCTGTAGGAGACAAAGTAGTAATGAACTACCTGCATAATCTTACTCAGATTCCTGTAGACTTCCCAATGGCTCAGGAACTGGATGCTGTTGAAGCATAAGAATTTATCATGTGAGTTGGGTTGATAATCAATGAAAGGGGTCGGCAGAAATGCCGGCCCTGATCTGAAACCAAAGCAACATGGAAACCAAAAAGTTACCCGTACCGCCATTTACTGAAGAAACTGCCAGACAGAAAATTCAAATGGCTGAGGATGCCTGGAACAGCCAGGATCCGGAAAGAGTATCAATGGCCTATACAGTCGACAGTGAGTGGAGAAACCGTTCACAGTTTGTCAATGGCCGTGAAGAGATCAGGTCATTTCTCACAGAGAAATGGAAGAAAGAAAAGAACTATAAGCTCAGAAAGGAATACTGGGCACATACCGACAACCGTATTGCCGTCCGCTTTGAATACGAATACCAGAATGAAGCTGGAGAATGGTTCAGGGCTTACGGAAATGAAAACTGGGAATTCGATGCCAATGGACTGATGAAAAGGCGCTATGCCAGCATCAACGATCTGCCTATACAGGCATCTGAAAGAAAACTCTAACCAACATGAAAAGAATAGCCATCAATGGAATGGGCCGTATTGGCCGCGCATCGCTCAAAGTCATCCTTGATACACCCGAACTTGAACTAGTAGCCGTAAACGATATCGCCTCTGTTGAGAATATCGCTTACCTCATCAAATATGACAGTATGCACGGCACCTTCGAACGCGAAGTGAGCCATCAGGAACAGCAACTGGTGATCGATGGCAGGCCTATCCATTTTTATAATCAAAGAAACCCTGAAGACCTGCCCTGGGCTGAACTGAATATCGATGTAGTCATTGAGAGTACTGGTATTTTCACCCAACAGGAAGATGCCGCCCGTCATATTAAAGCAGGAGCCAAAACAGTAGTGCTTTCCGGACCGAGTAAAAGTCAGGATGTTCCTACTGTAGTACATGGTGTGAACTCAGCCAATGGAGAAACCAATATCTTTTCTTGCGCCAGCTGTACGACCAATAATATCAGTCCGGTCATTGAAATTCTGGGAAGGAGAATAGGAGTAGAGAAGGCCATTATGACTACCGTTCACTCCAATACTTCCAGCAATACCATGGTAGATTCACCTTCTGCCAAGAATTTCAGAATGGGAAGAACAGGAATGAATAACCTGATTCCAACCACTACCGGAGCTGCCGTAGCCACTACTAAAGCGATGCCCCAATATCAGGGTAAGTTCGATGGTATGGCCATAAGAGTACCTGTAGCACTGGGTTCATTGTCAGATATTACCCTGGTAACCAGCAGAAGAACCAGCGTGGATGAAATCAATGAAATACTGAGACAAGAAGCGGCCACGGATAGATATCAGGAGGTTTTTGCAGTCAGCAGTGAGCCATTAGTGTCATCCGATATCATCAAAAGCCCCTATGCAGCAATAGCTGATTTGCCTATGACCAAAGTGGTCGATGGAACCCTGGTTAAAGTACTCACCTGGTATGACAATGAGTGGGGCTTTACCAATCAGATGATCAGAGAAATTTTAAGTCTGTAGACATGAATTACGCTAAACTGGCATTTACCGACTCCATCAGGCAATTGCAGACGGAGAATGGTAGCAGAAAAAGTTATGAGCGGGTAGAGCAGTTTGGTTCTTACGATGGCCTCACCGCCAACGAAACCCGATTTATCGAATTACGAGATAGTTTTTATGTAGCCAGTGTAGGCGAAAATGATTTTCCTTACATACAACATAGAGGAGGACCTCAGGGCTTCTTAAAAGTGGTAGATGATAAAACCCTCGGGTTTCTCGACTTTGCCGGAAATCGTCAGTTCATTACCCTGGGTAATGTAAAGCACAGCGACAAAGTAGCGCTGATTCTGATGGATTATCCCAACAGGGCACGCATGAAGTTGTATGCCAGGGCCGAGGTAGTTGAACTGGGTGAAAGACCTGAACTGGAGTCGTGGTTATGGACAGATGGATATAAGGCTAAACCGGAGCGGATTATCCTTTACCATGTCGAAGCATTCGACTGGAACTGTCCCCAACACATTACCCCGAGATATACCGAACAGGATATCAAAGAAGCTTTAGAAGATCAGACTCATTATATCAAAACACTTGAAGATGAAGTGAAGCAGTTACGTGAGTTGGTTGAAGGTGCTAGATAACCCAGATTTAGTCCTTTTTCATCTTCAATATCCCCTTCGCCTGTAAGCATGAGCAGGTAGAAGGGGATTATACTTTATAGCGGCTCAGCTTTCATCTTATTCCGCAATAATTCCGGCATCTTCAAACAGTTTGGCTCGGGTGGTGTTGGTTAGAAAAATGCAGCATGTATCTAAGCGGAAACGATATACAGTCACTGGATAAAATCTATCGGCTAAACCTGATCAATTCAGTAAGTGGAATAAAACCAGCCAATCTGATCGGGACAAAAAGCAGGGAAGGGCACGAAAACCTGGCCATCTTCTCTTCGGTAATTCACCTGGGAAGTAACCCGCCCCTAATTGGTATGGTGACCCGGCCGGTGGATGAAGTACCACGACATACCTATGCGAACATCAGAGCCACCGGTATTTACACCATTAACAGTGTAAGTGTGGAGCATCGGGAGCAGGCACATTATACTTCTGCAAAATTTGAGCAAGACCAGTCAGAGTTTGAGCAATGTGGTTTTGAGTCTGTCTATCTGGAAAACTTTGATGCCCCTTTCGTCAAAGAGAGTCCCTTGAAGCTTGGCATGGAGCTGGTGGAAGAATTACCCATCAAAAGAAATGGCACCATTATGCTCATTGGTGAAATCAAACATCTCTTTGTCAATGATGATGCTGTAGATCAAGCCGGCCATATTCATTTAGATCAGCTTAACCTGGCGGGTATTTCGGGATTGAACAGCTACTATCAGTTAGAGAAGAAAGATACATTTCCATATGCCAGAGTCAGTGAATGGACACCGGAACAAAAAGCCTAGATATTGTCAGCATCTATAAGCTTTAAAGATTATCAATTTGATTTCAGGCAAGGTGTACCAGACATTTATGATTCGTAAACCATTAAAAACCAACCATTGTCAGTTATGAGTGAACTCATTATGTCCCTTCAGCAAGCTATCCGTTCCAATTCGGTGGAAGCAGTAACTTCCTTAATTGACGAACACCCCGACCTGGTGAATGAAGCTGATGACCGTGGTTTTACACCGCTCATTATGGCCGCTTACTTCGATCGACTCGATATATTGAAAATATTAATAGACAAGGGAGCTAAAATCAATGAGGTAGACGGTGCCGGCAATACCGCGTTGATGGGAGCTGTATTCAAAGGTTTCCCCGATATAGTAGCCTATCTGCTGGAAAAGGGAGCTTCCGTTTATGCCAGGAACTACAATGGTGCTAATGTCATGACTTATGCTGCAGGCTATGGTAAGCCGGAAATCATTGACATGTTGGTGAAGGTAAAGGCAGACCATACCATTAAAGACAACAGAGGCATGACTCCACTTGACCATGCCAAAGCCCAGGGAAATCAGGCCTTTATTGACGCTTTCAGTTAAAAAAAACAGGTATCGGCAAGCGCACCGATACCCACTCAAATCACAACACCGGAAATTAAGGTCATCGGTGTTGTTGCTTGTATTATGTTTTAATAAGCCTTCCCCCTTTATTTGAAAAGCACACTGTTGATCAACTGTCCGGCAGAGAAGTACCAGGGATAGAAATTATCAATGGCATACTGTCTCATATTCAGGAGATCTCCCCGGCTGTAATGAGTTGAACCCAGATAGATTTCCATGGGCATTTCCATTGTCTCAGGGTTAGTCAAGGGGTTTTGATCTACCACCAGGAAGTTGGCATATGCTCCGGCCCTGATGCTTCCACTGAAATTACCTTTGTTTAAAATGGGAGCGGCATTGACTGTAGCAGATTTAAGAATCTTCTTGTTACTCATTCCCATTCCCTGCAGAAGCTCTATCTCTCTGTGTACACTCCAGCCATGAACCGTCAGGTTAGGTCCTGTATCGGTACCTAGTAGCAGAGGCACATCTTCCTGGTCCAGTAATTCTACCAGGTATTCCATAAAGGCATATTTCTTCATAGTCCAGTCATAGCTACTTTGCTGGGGTGCCTTCCATTCTTCCAGGCTTTTCTTCCCCAGGAATTGAATAGCAGGGGTGATCTGCTCCATTGGAATGGTATTGAGGAAACTCTCACCCTCAGTCATCGTGCGATACAGGTGATTATAGGCCGACATGGTGATGGTGACCGGAATCTCTCTTTCCTTGAGTTCACGGACCAACTCCTGTGCGGCCAATGAGTCGAATTCGTAATTGAGCATGGCCTGAAAGAGCTCCTCTACATGCTCTATGGATTGAAAGCCAGCAGTGAACAGCGATTCATTTTTGATGTAATAAGAAGGGTGTCCGGCAAAGCCAATACCCTTTGACCGGGTGTATTCTGCCAAAGCCAGAAAAGTCTCTTTTCGCAGGTTGTCATATACCTTGATGAAATCATAGCCATCGGCAATCGCCTCATCTATAGCTGCCTTCACTTCCTCTTCACCATCCACTTTAATGTGTAGTGGAGGAGCATCACCGGGACCGTTGAAGGTATGGCTCGCAGTGGTCATATAACTACCGCTGATCTTATGATCTTCTACCTGCTGTCTCCAATCGAGATGGTAGGAAAAGCCCATCATATTGCGGACATGGGTTACGCCATAGGAGAGGTTGAGCATAAGGTCAGCCGGGTCGAAGACATGTGTGTGCATATCGGCCAGTCCGTGGATCAGGTATTGACCTTCCATATCTATGGCCTCTGTGGTATCTATATCCGGTGGAGGAAAGGATGATATCTCAGTGATAAGGCCATGTTCAATGCTCAGGTACTGATTCGAATAGATAGTGTCGTTTTCCAGATCAATGACATGGGCGTTTTTGAGCAATGCCTGTGAGTAGTGATTACCGAAGGTCTGATCGATAGAATCGTATCTGGCCGTAAAGTAAAGCACCAGTGAGACCACCAGAATGATTAGGAGCAAAAGGCCTCCAATAACCTTTAAAGCAATTTTAACAGTGCGCTTGAGCATGATAGTATTTCGATTGTACTTATTTTGCCAAAGCTATATGGCAGCCCGCTGACAGGTGTGTCATTTCAGGAAACGGCACTAAAAAGACTGAATATTTTGAGTTTAAGTATCGAAAATGCGCTCGTCATCCTTATTGTTTTCCAATGCCTGATGGCTTTGGTTTTCCTGTTGGGACACAGGGAGAGCAAACCCCTAAGCAGCTATTTTCTGGCCGGACTGTTGGCCATTCTCTTTATTCAGTTCGGTTCGGTCATCTTTGAAATGGCAGGAGTGAAGGGCTGGAATACTTACTACCTCATCTGGAGCAGGTTGCTTTATGGTCCCGTTATTTACTTCTACATCAGAAGTATGGTGGTAAGTGACTTTAGCCTGAAGAAGAAGCACTTACTGCACATTATACCCGGCATTGTACTTCAGGTCCTGGCTTTAACGGTCAATCAGATTGAGGAGAACTGGCTCATTATTACGGTTCAGCTTCAGGTGGTCATTTATCTCATATTCACCTATCGTCTTTTATTCAAATATGGAGAAGCCATGAGGGCTGTGAACTCCGGCTTTCAGAAGGCCATGAGTACCTGGGTCAGGCAGTTCTTCCTGCTGATGCTGGCGGTTATGCTGCTCGATATAGTATTCCAGCAGTTGTTTATCTCTTATGGCATCTATAGCATCCATATTTATGAAGTGCAGTTATTGATGATTCTGATCATGGTTACCACAGCAGTATTCAAGGGACTGAGAAACCCTTTGATTTTTCAAACCGTGACGAAGGAGGAGTTAGGCTTGAGCACCAGTGAAAAGGAGAAGTATAAAAGCTCAAGTTTAAGCGATGATGACCTGACAAACTACAAGGAGAAAGTAATCAGGTTCATGGAAGAAGAACAGGGCTATCTGGAGCCAGAACTCACCCTGGCTGATCTGGCCAAAAGACTGAATCTGACGCTTCGCGATGTTTCCCATGTAATTAACAGCGGCTTTCAGGTCAACTTCTCAGAACTGGTGAACCGATATCGCATTGAGCTGGCCAGCCAAATGCTGTTGGATGAAAAGCATCAGGACCTGACGGTTTCCGAAATCGTTTATGCAGCAGGGTTCAACTCTAAATCCAGCTTTTACAAAGCCTTCAGGAAATCTGTCGGAATCAGCCCGAAAGAATTCAGAGAGCAAAAGGGCATAAAAAAACTGTAGCCGTTGAGGCTACAGTTCTGTTTCACAGGGATGGTTTTGAGGCCTAGTTATCGTCCTCCTTACCATTATACTTGTCCCAGTTCTTCAACATGCGTTGTTGTTCGGCATAAGACTGAGCCTCCTTCATCCAGATAGGAGCCGGATCACCTTTCAGGTAATGCCCGAACCACTGCATAATGCGGTTATGGTAGTCTACCATGTTCTTCTTATTGCGCAGACCGTGACCTTCCTTGGCATAGACCAGCATCACCATTTCCTTACCCGCTCTTCTGGCCGCATTATAGTATTCCACACTCTGTCTCATGTTCACATTCATGTCGTTGTCGCCCGCTTCCAGCAGGATAGGGGTGTTCAACTTGTGCACATTGGTCACCGCTGAGTTCAGCATATAAGCCTCCGGTATTTCATAGGGTGGCTGCACCATTCTTTCCTGGCTCACTTCAAAGTGACCGCTTTCAGGAGCTCCACCAAAGGCAGGGGTAATGGCTCCGTACATGCTCACCAGGTTGGTAAGTCCCGCACCAGCCACGGAAGCTGCAAAAATATCCGTTTCAGTAGGCACAAAAGCCGCCTGGTATCCGCCCCATGAGTGGCCTACCAAACCGACACGTTTTTCATCAACCAGTCCCATTTTAACCACTTCGCCTACCACGGCTTCCAGCGATCGGGCAGAAGAACGACCCGGATCACTCGCTTTAAACTCAATATCCGGTCTCAAGACGAAATAGCCATTCTGCGTAAAGAATCCTGTATTGTAATAATCTTCAACACGCGGTCTTGGGTAGCTGTGAAAGCCACTGCTCAGCTTCTCATAGATATAAGTAACCATCGGGTACTTTTTGCCCGCTTCGTAGTTAGCAGGATAATATAAGATCGCCTGAAGTTCCTTTCCCGCATAGTTGGTATAAGTGATCAGCTCGGCTTTGGTCCAGTAGAAATCGCTTTGCTGCGGATTAGTTTCCGTCAGTTGTGTCTCGCTGCCGGAAGGGGAAGGACGATAGAAACGGTTAGGCGACTCATCGAAGTTCTGCTTCACATACATCATGGCCTCACCCTCCTCGGGGAAAACAAAGCTGCCCAATGACCTCGGTTCAAAGGCAATGGTCTTCATTTCCTTGTCCGGTACCAGGGTGCCATAACCTTCATCTTTAGTGATATCACTAAACAGGCTTATCAGCAGCTCACCCTTTTTGAATTCAGGGTTTCTCCAGTCTTTAGAAATTAATCTATGCTGAAGTTTATCATTCAGGCCATTGGTGAGTTGAGTGAGCTGACCTGATTTGGCCTCTAACAGCCATAAGTCATATTGAGAGTTGATGATGGCCGTTTTTCCATCTTCTGACCAGGCCGAGAAGCCATAAGCCCTGCGCGATGCTGCGGGGTGGTCATCCTCCATATTGAAAAACTGATGACCTGCCGGAAGGGCCAGCTCCTGAGACCTTTGCTCTTTGACATGGTAAAGGAAAAGCTTCTCATCTTTCGCATACACCATATACTCAGAACCGGGGCTCAGTGAATATGCCGCAGAAGTCTTTTCAGCTACTTTGGTTTTGGCACCATTCAGGTCAACCGTGTAAAGGTCACTGAAACCACGGCCGAAGCGGGCTTCAGTGGCATAAGGCGTATTATCTCGGCCCAGGCCAATGCTGTGGGCGCTGTTGAAAGAAACACTTTCCACCAAGTCATCTTCCAGAGCCGTTAAAGTACCCGAGTTCACAGACCAGGCCACCAATCTTGGTTGTTCATCCGACTTCTGGCTGGTAATCTGTTGTTGCGTCAGTACCTGGTCTACATCCGTATGCCATATTTCCACTTCGGGAGCTTCATCAATATTGAAGAATACCTCAGCCTCTTCCTGTGGTAAGTCCGATTTCTTCTGACCTCTGAAGATTTCGAAAAGAATATGCCGGCCATCGTCCATCCAGCGAACTGATCGGCTGCTGGTAATGAAGTGATCTTCCGCCATTTCGGTAACATCCTCGGCCTCCAGTTTCTTCAGGTTCTCATTCTTGGTATTGAGTGTTTGCCAAACCAGAACGTGGTAAGAATCTTCTTCCAGGTCTTCCAATGTGGCTTTTTGTGTAACCATCAGGTCGTTCGATTTTTCTCTCCAGACAGGGTTGCTGAATTCCGCTTCTTCAGTAATCAGGTTGCGGATCTGACCATTGGCAGGGGTGAAGAGTTGCACACCATTACCCACCTTCGTTTTATTATCTATGGTAAAAGCCAGCAGGTCCTGCGTGTCGTGCCAGCTGAAGCCTCCCACATTACTGAAGTAAAATTTGGAACCATCAGACAGCTTCTGAATAATGATTTGACTGCCAGAGCTTTTGTCGTCCTTATCCTTCTCCATGGTAAGGACAGCAAAGTTGCCGGAAGGGCTGAAGCTCAGTCGGGTAGCCTTTTCCAGGTAACTACTGTCTCCAGAGGCCAGGTTCATGAGAATGAGTTTGCGTTCGACCGGTTTCTTCGCCTTTTCCAGTTCCTCTTTCTCTTTAGGACCAGGCTCAATGAAGTAGGCTGCCCATTGCTCATTGTTGCTGAAGCCGGAAAAGATGCCGTTTTCCACCTGCTTCTCGGAGAAATCGGAGAGGTTTTTAATGATCAGTTGTTGAGAACCATCATTTCTATAAATGGAAAGGTTGGCCCATTGGCCTGTTTTGGAAAAACCCGTGGAGCTGGTGGTTTCCCACTTTTCAGCATCCTGCTGGGTCACCAGTTTCTTATCGTTTTGTGCTTGAAGCCAACCACAAAAAATGGTCAGCACTAATGAAATGCTTAAAAATCTAATCTGTTTGAGCATGTTGTAATTTTTGAGTTAATGAATCAGTCCACAAACTGCCAGAACTTGCTCTAAATTCATAGCAATAATTCTCAAGTGGTCAGTTTTGTCCGCTTAATCTGAACGAAAGCATTTGGGTCTGTATGCCTGACATGTCAGGAAATCCGTATTTTTCCGGGATGAAACCAACGGATGGTATTAAATCCCGCAAGCAACAGATCCTCGAAGAAGCCGCTAAGCTATTCAGAACCAGAGGCTTTAAGGGAACTTCGCTGCAACAGATTGCAGAACGTGTGGGCATGGAAGGCCCCAGCCTCTATAACCATATCAGGTCTAAACATGAGTTGCTATCCATTTTGGTGATGACCAATGCCAGGGTTTTCAATGATAGAATCAGTGAAATTCACTCATCCTCACTCAGTTCCATGGACAAAATTGACCGGGTGATTTCCCTGCACATAGAACTGACGGTAGTGAACCCCGATGCCATGTCGCTCATGCTCAGCGAGTGGACACACCTGGAATCTGAAGAAAGAGTAGAATATGTGAAGCTGAGGGATAGCTACGAAAATCAGTTCAAGCAAATTCTGGAGCAAAGCATGTCAGAAGGAGAGGTGGTGAAGATGGATGTGAACTTTATGATGTTTATGATTCTCTCCACCCTGAGATCGCTGTATGCCTGGTGCGCTCGGTATAGAAACTACAATCGGCTTGAAATGGAGACTTACCTCAAGCAGGGTATTCTGAAAGGAATTTTGGCAAAGGTTTAAATTTTTTTCGAACATTAACTAATATTGATTAGTTTTTAACTAGAGTAAATTAGTGTTATGGCATTTTATCCTTTGAAAGTGAAAGACTTAAGCCGGCCAACGGAAGATTCTGTAGCCGTTTCTTTCCAGGTACCGGACAACCTAAAAGAAGAATTCAGGTACATTCAGGGGCAATATCTTACGCTCAGGCAGACCATCAATGGCGATGAAGTACGCAGGTCTTATTCCATTTGTTCATGCCCTTTAGACGATGAGCTGACTGTAGCCATCAAGCGTGTAGAGGGAGGTTTATTCTCCAATTATGCCAATAACGAACTGCAGGTAGGAGACAGCCTGGAAGTGATGCCTCCCAACGGGCGCTTTTACTCTGAATTGAATCCCGATCAGGCTAAGTCTTATGTGACTTTTGCCGGGGGAAGTGGAATTACCCCTATCATCTCTATTATAGAGACTACACTACGCACGGAGCCTGAAAGCGAAGTCACCTTATTCTATGCCAACAGAAAGTCTTCGGCTATTATTTTCCAGGAGAGACTGGAGGCTCTGAAGAACAAATACATGAACAGGTTCAGTATACACCATGTTTTAAGTGATGAGGTGGTTGAGCTGGATTTATATCAGGGCTTTATCGATCAGGAGAAAATCAGGGGATTTGCTCAGCTCTTCTTCGATGTGGAGGCCGTTGATGAATTCTTCACCTGTGGACCGGAACCCATGATGCTCTCCATCAGAGAGTCACTGATTGAACTGGGTGTGCCTACAAAGAAGATACATATGGAGCTTTTCACCTCTCCTTTAGGTAAATTAGGAGGAGGGAAGAAGAAGGAACAAAGCCATGAGAAGGCTAAAAGTGAGGTCACGGTTGTTTTGGACGGCAATAATTATACATTTCCTTATGACTCGAGTGAGTCAATTTTGGATGTGGCCATTCAAAACGGACTGGATTTACCCTTTGCCTGTAAAGGTGGCGTTTGTAGTACCTGCATTTGTCAGGTAGAAGAAGGAGAGGTAGATATGGAAGTGAACTATGCCCTGGAGCCCGATGAGTTGGCCAATGGCATGGTGTTGAGCTGCCAGAGCCATCCGAAAACAGAAAAAGTAAAACTGAATTTTGACGTTTAAGAATACAAGTATCGTTAGCTCCGCCACCATTTGTGCCTGCCTGTCGGCAGACAGGTCCTCACAAATGGATTTGAACCCAGGCTGTGAGGACTTCTGGCAGGATTGGATACATATAGCTTTCAGAATTCATTAGTAAGATAAAATTGTTAGAAATGGATACAGCATTATTGGAACAGCGTTTTAATGAGAAGATCGACCAGGAAGTTCGCATTGAGCCGAAAGACTGGATGCCCGATCATTATCGTAAGACATTGATCAGACAGATTTCTCAGCATGCCCATTCAGAAATTGTAGGTATGCTGCCGGAAGCTAACTGGATCACCCGTGCGCCTTCTTTAAGGAGAAAAGCCGCTGCCCTGGCTAAGGTGCAGGACGAGGCTGGTCACGGACTATATCTCTACTCTGCCTGCGAAACACTAGGCGTAGAGCGCGATGATCTATTGGCCGATCTGCATTCCGGAAAAGCGAAATATTCAAGCATATTCAATTATCCAACCCTTTCCTGGGCAGACATGGGAGCCATCGGTTGGTTAGTTGATGGTGCTGCTATTATGAATCAGGTACCACTTTGCAGAACTTCTTACGGTCCTTATGCCCGAGCTATGGTGAGGGTGTGTAAAGAGGAATCCTTCCACCAGAGACAAGGCTATGAGATTATGCTAACCCTCTGTAATGGATCGGAAGAGCAGAAGAAGATGGCTCAGGACGCCCTGAACCGTTGGTGGTGGCCATCATTGATGATGTTTGGTCCAACCGATGCCGATTCTAAGCATACGGAACAGTCTATGCGCTGGAGAATCAAGCGATTTACCAACGATGAGCTCCGTCAGAAGTTTGTGGACGTGACGGTGCCTCAGGCTGAAATTCTCGGACTCACGGTTCCTGATAAGGACTTGAAATGGAATGAGGAAAGAGGTCACTATGATTTCGGAGAAATCAATTGGGAGGAATTCTTCAACGTCATCAGTGGCAACGGACCTTGCAATAAGCAAAGACTGGATGCCCGCAAAAAGGCCTGGGACGATGGTGCCTGGGTTCGCGAAGCCGCCAATGCTTATGCAGAGAAGAAAGCTAAGAAGAAGGCTGCTTGAATAACTGATTGTCGGGGTGGAGAACCCCGGCCCTAAAGGGTGTTACTCAGGATGTAATCTTAAAGTCTGCCTATTGATAGGCAATGGAAAGTGAACGCAGAATGTAACTTCCCTTCAGGGATTGAGGGTAAAAGCAGCAGACAAAGTAGATGATAAATCGTAATTCGCACATCGTACATCGTAAATCCAACATCTAAAATCTAAAATCAAAAGGATGAACAAGAACTGGCCCCTTTGGGAAATATTTATAAGAAGTAAAGCCGGACTGAACCACAAACATGTGGGCAGTTTGCATGCGGCCGATGCCGAAATGGCTATTCAAAATGCCCGTGATGTCTACACCCGAAGAAATGAAGGCGTTAGCATTTGGGTAGTAGAATCAAAGCACATCCTGGCCTCAGATCCGGAAGATGCTGACCAAATGTATGAACCGGCCAAGGATAAGGTGTACAGACATCCGACCTTCTACAATTTGCCGGACGAACTAAAGCACATGTAAAATGCAGGATCAGAATAAATTCAACTATATCATTCAACAAGCAGACAACTGCCTCATTTTGGGTCAGCGTCTGGCCGAGTGGTGTGGCCATGGTCCCGTGTTGGAGCAAGACATTGCCATGACCAATATCTCGCTCGATTTGATCGGACAAGCCAGACTGCTTTATCAATATGCTGCCGAGATTCAGGAGGAAGGAAAGACAGAAGACGATCTGGCTTATCTGCGCGATGCCTGGGATTTCAAGAACGTGTTGCTGGTAGAACAGCCTAATGGAGATTTCGGAAAGACCATTCTTCGTCAGTTTTTGTACGATACTTACAGCTGCTATTTCTACGAAGCCTTGATGAACTCTTCCGATGAAAGGCTGGCTTCCATTGCGGCCAAGTCGCATAAGGAAACTCTTTATCACATGAAGTGGAGTGGCGACTGGGTTATCCGTCTGGGAGATGGAACCGAAGAGAGTCACGAGCGTGTACAGCAAGCCGTCAATGAGTTGTGGTCTTATAAGGACGAAATCATTACCGCCAATGCAGTAGATGCAGAAGCTTTGGAAAAAGGATACGGTATCTCTCTGGAAGCACTGAAACTGAAGAGGGATGAGAAAATCAAAGCGGTGCTTGAAGAAGCCACTTTGACCACTCCTGACAACGACTATGCGCACAAGGGAGGTAAAGAAGGTGTTCACAGTGAAAACCTGGGCTATATTCTTGCCGATCTGCAATTCTTACAAAGAGCTTATCCGGGAAATCAATGGTAATCGACAAGTCACAGATTCAGCAAATCCTTGAAGAGGTAAAAGACCCGGAAATCCCCGTGATTTCCATAGCCGATTTGGGTATTCTGAGAGATGTGAAGATCACCGATGGCTTTGTTGAAGTCATCATCACACCCACCTATACCGGTTGCCCTGCCATGCTGGAAATTGAGCGTGATATTAACAACGCGCTTAAGAAAGAAGGTATCAACGATTTTAAGATCACCACCGTGCTTACTCCCGCCTGGAGTACTGATTTAATGACCGAGCAGGGGAAGGCCCGATTGAAGGAATACGGTATTGCACCACCCAACCCCGGTAATGAAGAAGATATCGAGTGTCCCAACTGCGGCTCTCATAATACCAAACTAATTAGCCAATTTGGTTCTACAGCTTGCAAATCGCTATTTAAGTGTAATGATTGTCTGGAACCCTTTGACTATTTCAAATGTCATTAGTTGACATCAAATACCTATGGAATCAATGAAGGAAGCTTATATAATAGATGGAATCAGAACTCCGATTGGAAAATTCGGAGGTACCCTGGGAGCAGTAAGAACCGATGATCTGGCTGCTCTGGTAATCAAAGAGCTTGTCAAAAGAAATGAAAACCTCGACCCGGCACTCATCGATGATGTGATCATGGGCTGTGCCAACCAGGCCGGGGAAGATAATAGAAATGTATCGCGCATGGCGCTCTTGCTGGCGGGTTTACCTTATTCCGTTCCCGGAGAAACCGTCAACAGACTGTGTGCTTCAGGCATGTCGGCCATTGTGCAGGCCAATCGGGCCATCAAAGCAGGCGATGGAGACCTCTTCATCTCAGGAGGTGTGGAGAACATGACCAGAGGACCCTGGGTGATCTCCAAATCAGCCAAACCTTTCGGTACTGATAATCAGATGTATGATTCCAGCTTTGGATGGAGGTTCATTAATCCGCAAATGGATAAAATCTATGGAACGGACTCTATGGGTATGACAGCCGAGAATCTGGTAGATATTCATCACATCAGCCGTGAAGATCAGGATGCCTTTGCTTATCATTCTCAAATGAAAGCAGCCGCAGCACAAGCCAATGGCCGATTGGCCGAAGAAATTGTGGCCGTTCAGATCCCTCAGCGAAAGGCAGACCCTATCATCTTCAATCAGGATGAATTCATCAAGGCCAACACCACTAAGGAGATTTTAGCCGGACTAAGGCCTGCCTTTAAAAATGACGGAAGCGTGACAGCCGGAAATGCCTCAGGTCTCAATGATGGAGCCGCTGCCGTGATGGTAGCTTCTGAGAATGCCATCAGGCAACACAACCTGCAACCTAAGGCCAGAATTGTGGCCTCAGCCGTAGTGGGCGTAGAGCCAAGAATCATGGGGATTGGTCCCGTAGAGGCCACCCAAAAAGCATTGAAGAAGGCCGGATTGACCCTCGATCAAATGGATGTGATCGAAATCAACGAAGCCTTTGCCGCGCAATCATTATCATGCACCCGCGCTTTGGGTCTGGCGGATGATGATGCCAGAGTGAACCCCAATGGTGGAGCCATTGCCATTGGCCATCCACTGGGCATGACGGGAGCCAGAATTACTTATTCTGCTGCCCTGGAATTGCAGAAAACCGGAAAGAAATACGCCCTGGCCACCATGTGTATTGGTGTGGGCCAAGGTTACGCCATCATCCTCGAAAATGTAGGCTAATTCATGATCTACGAATTCAACCATATGAAACCTGTTGTGCATGAAAGTGCTTTCGTGCATCCGCTGGCTGCGGTAACAGGCGATGTCATCATTGGTAAAAACGTCTACATAGGTCCCGGAGCTGCCATTCGTGGCGACTGGGGTCGCATTGTCATTGAAGATGGCTGTAATGTACAGGAGAACTGTACAGTGCATATGTTTCCCGGCATCACCATTACCTTGCAGGAAGGAGCCCATATCGGTCATGGTGCCATCATTCATGGTGCACAGATTGGTAAAAATGTACTGGTTGGCATGAATGCCGTCATCATGGATGAAGCTGAAATAGGAGACGAATGCATAGTAGGAGCCCTGAGCTTTATCAAAGCCAATTCAGTCTTTGAAAGAAGAAGCCTGATTGTCGGTAATCCCGCTAAATGCATCAAGGAAGTGAGCGATGAGATGATCGCCTGGAAAACCGAAGGCACCAAACTCTATCAGCAGCTTCCTGCCGACTGCCATGCTTCTTTGAAGGCATGTGAACCCCTAAGAGAAATTGAACCGAACAGGCCGATAGCCTCAGCCGATTATAAAACCTGGAACGAAACCAAAAAGAAATGAGCAACAAAATACCCCATTATATAGCAGGAGAGTGGATTTATGGAGATGGAGACGGTGAAATGCTTCACCATGCCATTACCGGAGCACCCGTAGCAGCCCACACCATTCAGGGCATCGACTTTAAGTCAGCTTATGATTTTGCCAGAAACACAGGAAACCCCGCCTTGCGCAAAATGACTTTCCAGGAAAGAGGTTTGATGCTCAAAGCCCTTGCTTTCCACCTGCTGGAAAAGAAAGAGATGTTCTATGAAACCAGCAAAGCCACCGGGGCCACCCGAATGGATAGCTGGATTGATATTGAAGGGGGTATTGGTAACCTGTTCTCCTATGCCAGCCTGCGTAGACAATTCCCTAATACGCCATACCATGTAGATGGCGATATGGTGCCACTGTCAAAAGGTGGTTCCTTTGTGGGACATCACATTATGGTACCGAAGGAAGGTGTAGCCGTGCACATCAATGCCTTTAACTTCCCGGTTTGGGGAATGCTGGAAAAAGCAGCCGTCAACTGGCTGGCTGGGATGCCTTGTATTGTGAAGCCGGCTGAACAAACCTGCTACCTCACGCAGGTAGTAGTGAAAGAAATTATCGATTCAGGAATCCTTCCTGCCGGAGCCCTGCAACTGGTAGCCGGTTATGGTAATGGTATTCTGGATTATGTGGACTCTCAGGACGTGGTGACCTTTACCGGTTCATTCGATACGGGTAAGAAACTAAAAACATTGCCTCAGATCATTGAGAACTCCGTGCCTTTCAATCTGGAGGCTGATTCCCTGAACTGTGCCGTCCTGGGTGAAGATGCAGTGCCGGGCACACCTGAGTTCGACCTGTTTATCAAAGAGGTTCGAAAAGAGATTACTTCCAAATGCGGTCAGAAATGTACTGCCGTGCGCAGAATCATTGTGCCGGAGAAGCTGGTGGAAGATGTTCAGATGGCGCTGGGCAATGCCCTTGCTAAAACCACAATTGGTGACCCTTCAGTAGAAGGGGTAAGAATGGGAGCCCTGGCCGGCAGAGAACAACTCGCTGAGGTGACCAAAAAGGTGGCTGAGCTGGCCAAAACCTCCGAAATGGTCTATGGTTCTCTGGATAAAATTGACCTGATGGGTGGAGATTGGGACAAAGGTGCCTTCATGTCGCCAATAGTGTTCCTGAATCAGAATCCACTGGGGGTGGAAGAACCGCATAATATTGAGGCCTTTGGTCCGGTAAGTACCATTCTGCCTTATAAAACGATTGATGAAGCCATTGCCATTTCCAAAAAAGGAAAGGGTTCATTGGTGTCCTCCATCACCACAGCCGATAACAAAATTGCTACAGATTACACGGTGGGTGCAGCTTCTCACCACGGCCGAATCCTGGTCCTCAATGAGAATTGTGCTAAAGAAAGCACCGGACATGGTTCACCCATGCCAATGCTGACCCACGGAGGTCCGGGAAGAGCCGGAGGAGGTGAAGAAATGGGTGGAAAACGTGGTGTGATGCACTATATGCAACGTACCGCCATCCAGGGTTCTCCAACCACTTTGACCGAGATTACTCAGCAATACCAATATGGTGGGGAATACAAAGAGCCGGGACAGCACCTCTTCTCCAAGTACTTCGAAGAGCTGGAGGTAGGAGAGACCATCATCACCGCCAAGCGTACGGTGACAGAAACCGATGTGGTGAACTTCGCCAATGTGAGCTGGGATCACTTCTATGCGCATACGGATGAAACCTCGCTGGAAGGCACCACCTTCGAAAGAAGAGTGGCCCATGGTTACTTCGTCCTCTCAGCCGCTGCCGGACTCTTTGTGCAGGCCAAAAAAGGGCCAGTGCTACTGAATTACGGTCTGGAAAGCTGTCGTTTCACCAAACCAGTTTATCCGGGAGCCACCATTGGTGTCCGCCTGACGGTAAAAGAAAAGATTGAGCAGGAGAAGAAGGATGATATCGCCAAAGGCATCGTGAAGTTCCTGGTAGACGTATATGACGAAACCGGAGAAACCGTAGCTATTGCTACTATTCTGACGATGATTAAGAAGAAGGAGCAAGACTAACCGTCATCCTGAACTTGTTTCAGGATCTCCCGAATGAAAACAAAAAACTAGTCTTAGCGGCTCGCTAAGACTTTTTTGTTGGGCGTGGTCTCAGCGAGACGCTAAGACCAGAGGGGTCAGAAGGTGAACGAGCTCGGGTATGAAACATAGGACATTTCGAAGCACTTAGATGTTTGCCCTTAACAAACTTTGATAAGAACCCGAAAACTTGCGCAAACCACTGTCCGCCCTATGTTTTGTACCCAATGTTGAGCTTTCGTACTTTTTTATTCAATATCTCTTTCAAGATTTACAATCATCGGTAAGTTCGATCGAATTGCCTTTCCTGTTACAATCGCATGGTATCTTTTCAAATTAGGCAAAGCTTGTACCAAATCCCGTCCGATATAGTTTCCCAAAAAGCTAAAACTAGTTTCATCAAAAGCTTGGTAACATACAATGGTATTGCATTGTGTGAGGACAGTTTTTGAAACATTAGCCGTCCTTTGAGCAATAACCAATAAACCAACACCATATTTACGTCCTTGTAATGCTACCTGTCCCATTTTGTTTACCACTGCCTTACTATCCCAATCATTAACACCTAAAAAATTACCTTCTGGAACTATGGTGTGAGCTTCTTCAAGCACAAGACAAATTCTCATTGGAGTATTTGCTTCATAGGCTTCTTTGGCTTTCGAAAATATTAAGCTGATAAAGTTTTCAGTAGACTGAATAACACCTACTGTATTACTTACGGTTGGGAGTTCAACTAGTCCAATAGAATCATCTTGTATGGCAAGAAAGGCATCTAAATTACCACTGTTAAGTGAGGTTAATTGTAGTTTCTTTTTCCATTCTCCTGTAAAGTCAATACAAATGACTTTAGTGTCTGTTTTTAGTTTGTCAATTATTTCTCTTGCTAGGAATGATTTCCCTGACCCTGTTACACCAATTAATGCCGTATGATGACTTATAGCTTCATGTAAGTTGATTACTGAAGGAAGAGTTGTATTTGGAATTGTACCCAACTCAAAGTCTGGATATTGATATTGGTCTACTTCGATATCACTAGTGTCTGCTTTGAAAATGGGTGTGTTTATTGATGGAACCCACCCAAACTTTTGAAAGGAAAGAACATCATTTTGCCATTCTCCTAGTTGAATCGCTTCTCCTTCAATAAAGCCTGATTCATTCTTACTTTCCAACTTTTCAAGTTCCGTAGTACCACTCACAACCTGATAAAATAATCTACGACTACCTACTTTTAGCTCCAATAAATCTCCTTCTTGAATATCATCAGTTTGCTTTGAGTACTCAAATTTGATAGTTCCGATAGATGATTTTTCAATTACAACACCAACAAAATCTGTTATTCTTAAAGAATCAGACATATTCTGAATCTCATCAGGTTCTACAGTTTTATAAACTACGTTGCGCTTTAAGTTTGACAAATCATTCTGGATTGTACCTAGCTGAAGAATTTTTATCCACTTCTCTTGATTTAACAAATATGTATCGAATACTATACCCGCAATTACATACGAATCGGAGTCTTGCATTGAATACCTGAAGGTTACAATATCAAACCTTTTAATACTTCTGCTTCTATCTTCAAAAATCTTGGTAAGAAATATTTTCTTTGATTGAACCCCAAATATTTCTCCGATTGCATTTGATTGAAGAGATGTTGTCTCTCGAATAAACGCATTATGAAGTGATTTTGGGTCAATTATTAATACTAATCCCCAAAGAGTAATCATTGAAAAAAGATAACTGTCACTTACTTCTGCCATTATTTCGGATTTGTATAGAACAAGTATGGAGATAAAAACAAAAGAGTAGATAACTTTTCCCCGACCGACAAATACTGCGATATTTTTAATTCTATTGGATAGTTTATTTCTTAAAGAATCTGGACTTTCATTTTCTGATGCAAGAGCAATTGCAACAATTGAAAGGATAATTAATACGTTTATCAAAGTAATTGTCAAATACCAAAGTGATACATTCTTAAATGATGATTGAATTGATAAATAAACCAGTAGAAGGGGTATTGAATTAGTAATTACGTTTTTCGGAGACGAATAATATGGTTCAATGAAAAGGATTGAGAAGAACAACATAAAAAGTCCTGAATAGAACCAAACATTTTTTGTCGAAGTATCAGGTAGTATTGAGTCCGTCAGGAAGTAATGTAATCCAATGAATAATACAATGCTCACTAATAGTAGGATGAATCTATTCGTCAAATAGAACTTTAACTTGTCCATGGCTTTATTGTCTTTCGATTCACGATTGAATTGTTCTTTTTAAGTTTCGTATTTGCAGTCTCGTTGGTTTTTTGTTTAAAGCACAACACTAGCTATACGCCACTGTGGTTGCGGTTATATTCTAATAGATGCTGATTTATTCCTTATAGCATACCAAATAAGGTTGCTATACGCACCTTTTTAGTCTCTCGAAAATCACAGGGAGTTTGTATTCCATGTGTGTGTTTTCCAACCTAAGATAATAAAATCCGCCAAAGCATTTGCATCATGCTTTCTGTATGTCATTCACATAAAAATGGAGGCGAGGTCTTTGGGGGTATGAGTTGCTCAGCATGAGACCAGAATTTTGGTAAGGCTTTTTCCATCCCGAGCGTAGGGAGGGATCTAACTGCTTTTTTGGCTTGGGTAGATCTTTCGTTTCACTCAAGATAGAAAGTCGGATGATAGGGTACAGTACTGCCTTTTTAAGGGTCTGGGGGAAAAAACAGTACCGTCTCTCTAGTGAGATTGCTTCGTCATAAAACCTTGTTATCACAGGTTTTATTTCTCGCAAAGACGGTACCGGGGCGGTCTTGGGCCCCTCTTTCGTTTCGTCCAAGATAGAAAACCAGGAGAGTCAACGGATGTGATAAAGTGATACCCCTTTAGTGGCTAGGGGAGAAATGGCTGCCACAATCAGTGTCCCCACCGATTGATCGACCATGTTGGAGTTTGAGGGCTGGAATCGGATGATTCTGAATATGATTGATGTTTTAAGTTTAGCACTGTATCTCAAGGCTTCTCAGAAGACAGGCTAAGATTTTTTGATTAGTTGGCTGGTCTTAGCGAGACGCTACGACCAGTAAGGGGCAGGGGTGATTTTAGAAGCTGAGCTTGTTATTTGATATCTTTCGATTTTGGTGGCAGTTCATAATAAATTGTTTCCATTAGCAGAATTCGATTACCATATCGTTCGATGGATTTCATAGTTAATAGTAGTTTTAGACACTCTTCAAATTCAGGTTCCTCCAATTTTTCTAAATTATTCTTTTCTAATCTGTTGTTGGTTTCGTGCAGTAAATCAGAAATACCCATACTAAAGTAAGTCTTGGATTTTCCTGAGTCCCACAAGACAAGGAGAATTATTGCATGATGAGCCTCTAAGTTGACCTTAGATAAATCAAATAACTCTTTAATGATAAGCAGGCCGGCAAATGGAATTAACCAATTACTTGATGCAGAAGAAGCTCCAGCAAACACAATATTCGGGATGGCATTAAAAAGTCTTCCCCAATTCAACAGTATATTCCCTGTTTTATGACTAGTTACTTTCTTTTTATCCGATGAGACCCTTACTATCTCAGCCTTATTGATTTGTTCAGCTAAGTCTTGAGCGATTAAAACATCTGAAACCTGCTTGATTTGAGGCTGAGTAAGATGAGCGTATATTTCTTTCTCTGATATTGAGCTAAGTATTTTTTCATAGCTGAATAGGTCATTTTTCTTACCCATCTATTGAATTATTATATCTGTGTATTGAGTGTTCGACTAAGTTTTCTATAACACATTGAAGTCTAAAGTAAGTTGATTCATATCTTGAATTCATTTCTTTTAATTGATGGTAGAGTAAAGAAAAGCGATCAGAGCTAGGAGGATGTGTGTCTTCAACAGTCGTTGAAACATCAAAAGCTTCGTTAAAATCTTCGATGATTTGAGCACTTGAAAAGAACAATTGAATACCATTCAATAGCCATCTTTCATAATCTTCATTCGGTAAAAAGGGATGAGCATGAGAGCCAAAGGAAACTATTAAGTTACCAATTCCCGCAATATCAGCTGCGAATTCCATCATATGATCTCTTTTTCCAAAGTCCATTTTTATTCCTTGGGGTAATGCATTTGATGTTTCCCAATTCATAAGGTGACCATCTAAAATGTGGTTATACTCATGGCCTATTATAAATACCTCAGCTCCGATGGTCATAATTTCAGATAGTATCCGTTCTGGACCAGCGAATTTTTCCACTTCATATTCAAAATTACTTTCGATATTATAGTAGTCAAAAATAGCAGCTAAGAATGAGTCAAGTAAGTATTCGTTTTGTTTAGACTTTAAAACATCTTGAACCATCGTGTCATATTGTTCTTTCCATTCATCAGTTTCTGTGTTAAGTTTCTTTAATGATTCTGGTGTTACTGATGTTTCAGCTTTCACTATAATTCGTGCCATTCTCGATAGAAATTGAGGTACGTTACGATTTAGAATAACAATATAGTCTTCTCCTTTGCCTACTCTAATTGCTGAAGCGTTGAAGCTAGTATCTGGTAATGAGCCAAATGCTATACTTTCATATTTGGCAAGATACTCTTTTGATTTATCAGGGTCTTTTGTTGACATCTCACCAAATAGATGTCGAATCCCTTTATCAGCAATTTTTCTGGCTTGTTCTATAGTTGCAATGAAAATTGGACTTTCATATTTGGAGTAATTGCGTGAGTTGTTTTTTAAATCAGAAATTAGTTTTTCGCGTTGTTTGTTGAACAACTCAGAAAACTGGGGAAAATCTTTAATTGATTTACCTCCTAACGAAAATATTTCTTCCAATATTCTTACAGAACGCTGATAGGTTTTATTATCTCTATTTTCTATGAACCCTTGTTCTGAATCTCTCATTGCTTGGTTTAACAATGGATGTTCTCTTTGATCATACATCATTTTCAATTGTAGATCTTCCAAATATTGTATTGCCCTTTCGTTCATTGATTTTTTGATAGATAACGTTAACTAAGCGCCACTATGGTGGCAGTCATATTCTTATAATCGCTTAAAAATTCCTTATTGCCAACCAATATGGTAAGCTATAGGCACCTTTTTAGTCTCTCGAAAATCACGGGGAGTTTGTATTCCATGTGTGTGTTTTCCCACCTAAGATAATAAAATCCGCTAAAGCATTTGCATCATACTTTCTGTATGTCATTCACATAAAAATGGATGTGAAATTTTGATAAGGGCATGAATCTTCTTTTTTTGAAAAGAGGCTTGACTAAACATGGCTATCGTCTGATAGCCAACACATTGTTATACCATTCAATCAACCATGAAGTCTCTTTCTTATTTAGGAATTTTTCTATGCCTTTGTTTTATCCAGTCTCGAGCCCTGCAGGCCCAAAGCTTTGAGGAGAAATTAGAAGCGGCCCAAAAAGTAATTGGCAAAGAGTATTGCCATCCGGATGCACTGGCTTTTGCTAAAATGGTGGGTAAAGATGAGCATGTCTTTGAGAGGGCTATTCAAAGATTGCTGGTAGAAGAGCCGGAGCTGTGTTGGGATGAAGCTGAGACGGAAGGCCGACTCAAATCCAAAGGAGACTGGCCAAACGCTTTGAACGTGAATGTGCTGGTAAAGGATTGCCGGTTTTATATCTCCTATATCCGCTTTAATGTGGGAGATGAATTTCGCCATTGTGAGCTGAGTGAAGACAACACAGAACTACCCATAATCAGTGAATCATACGAATTGGAAAGGTCTTTTGCGGTGAATAACGAGACACAGATCTATCAATTGGTGGAGTATTCCGACCCCAATGATTCCCCAAAAGTCTGGAAGAAAAGGGCTATAGAAGAATATGAGGCCTGCCATGGCAAGCTTCCCAGGAAAGCAAAGATCATTTCATCCATTCTTTTTGAGTTGAATGAAGAGGAATCCACCCTCTCGGAGGCGTCTGGTGATAATTGCTTGAGTCCGCTTTATCAATTTCAAAATAGCACCCTTTACAGGGCCATTGGTGAGCATGTAGTGGAATTGGATGACTATTTAAATTCGGCTTCCGATGAAATATTTGAGCGTGATAGTGTGCCAACCGATGAGAATTTCAGAAATGAGCTCATAGCCCGATGGTCAGAATATAATGTTTACCGGGCAGACAGATATAAAGGGTTTAATGGGTTTTATGGCCTGGCCCATGGAAACAACACGGCAGGTAGGTCCTCCGGTTATTTTCTGGAGGGTAACTTTGTGCTGGGCCTGCCGCATGGCATCATGCATGTTACCAATGGAGAGCGCTTGGGCGATGATCTGCTTTTTCATTATGGGGAAGACATCACCTACCGTGATACCCTTACCCATGAAGACAAGGTCTTCATTGCTGCATTGGATGATGAGGGAAGCATCATAGACGGCCCGGTGATCATCAAAAAAGCAGATGGTAGTACCATCTGGACTATTTTTGAGAACCAGCGACCAAAGGAATTTCATACGCTCTACTATCCGGACAGCGCCAGGTACACAGGTGAATTGGATGAAGAATTCAGGCCTCATGGCACTGGTGAATATCGGTACAATAACAAGACCTTGAGAGGTTTTTCTTCGTTCAGCGGAACCTTTAACCATGGGAAGGTCTATCCTGATTCACTCTATCTTGTGAGTGTAAAAAAAGGAGAATGGTCTTTCTATACCCATTTGGATGATGATTTGCTGCCACATTCTCCAGAGGAATTCAGCGTATACGCGGTTAACCCCTCCAACAAAGAGGATGAAGCTTGGGTCAGCTTCGATCATGGCGAACCAGGAGAGGCCATTATTCAATACAAGTCGAATGTTTACGCTGAATCCTTAGAGATTAAACCAAAAGACTATCGCGGAGAGGTGAACAGACAGCTGGAGCCATCAGGGCAAGGAAGGATGACGGTTTATGAAAGTGGAACCTATCTCAATTTTTATGAGGGACCATTTTACTCTGGAGATCCATCGAAAAAGGATGGAAAATGGCGTTACGAGCTTTACAGTAGAGAAAGAGCGCGTTTTGAAGCCGAAGAAGAAAAGGTTTCAGATCTGGTCTCGGCTTTGAAAGGCCGATATGGAGGCGGTTTGGAGAAGCTGAAAGGTGTTACGGATGTCACTCAGGTATCTAATAAGATTTTCCTGAACCGCGATGTTAACGATTTTGACAAGCGCCTGATTCTGGTAGTCATTGACCGGAGCAAAACAGCGAGTTCTCTCCATTCGGTAGGGGCCTTTTACAAAGGGCAGGTCAAATTCACGGGCTTCCCTGATATTCGGGAAACGATCACGCTGAGTCCGAATGAGGATGGTTATCCCTTTGCAACGATCAGCTTCAACCGACTGCCTCAGGAAGATATAGCCGCAGCACCCAGGTTAGGTATCACCAAAATGATCTACACCATTACCGCTAATTCTCAATTCCCCAATCTGGAGATTTATATTCTGAATGACAAGTAGCTTCTCCGGCTTAGGTGGCTCTTTGGTTCCACCCAGTATAGAAAGACAGATGAGTTAACGGATGTGATAAAGTCATACCCCTTTAGGGGATAGGGGGAGAAACCTACTGACTCGTCCTGACTCGTCCTAAAATAAGTTTACAGATTTGACTTATAGTTTTCTAATGATAATACAATAATAGTTAATCCTGATATTGGTTTACAGTTGGTTTGTTATTTGGGTAATAGTTCTTCCACTTTCTTAATACTTCTATGTTCTTTGACTGGTGTATCTCTGAAGGGATCCTATTGTTAATACTCATATGAGGCCTTTCACTGTTATAAAGCCTTATGGTTTGCCTAAGTAGTTTTCTTGCTTGTTTAAGGCTGTTGACTTGGTAGTTTTCTAAGTATTCCCCTTTTATGATTCCGTTAATCCTCTCAGCTACAGCATTCTGTTTTGGGTCTCCGTTTTCTGTCATGCTGATTTTAACCTTGTGTCTTTTCAGAACCTTGACATACTCACCGCTGCAATATTGCAACCCTCTATCTGAGTGATGTATGAGGCCATTTAGAGAACCTGTTGCTTCCCGAATTGCCATCTTCAGTGCTTTGACCGATGCTGCTGCTTCCAGAGTTTTATCTACCCTAAAGCCTACTATCTTATGTGAGTATGCATCGGTAATAAAACTGATATACAGATATCCTATGGAGGTTTTCCAGTAGGTGATGTCGCTTACCCAAAGTTGGTTTACCGATAATGGGGCGAACTCCTTAATCAGGTTTGGATACTTGCGAAGCCAGTGAAAAGAGTTGGTAGTACGCATTCTGTTTTTCCTTCTTCTCACCAATAGGCTATTGGCCGCTAATAGATCGAAAAGGGCATCTCTACCCATTTTAATCTGATGATCAAGCATAAATGGTTCTAGGAGTTGGTATAACTTTCTGGTTCCTATACATGGGTGCCGTTTTCGGATCTGCATTACCTGCTTGACAACAAGCTCCTGTTCAAAGGTCTTCTCTTCCCAAAACCAGTAGTGCTGATAGTATGATTGCCTGGTCACACCAAATAACAAGCATAAACGCCCCAGAGCAATGCGTTGATGCCTTTCCTTTAAGGTGGTAATTACTTGGTGCCTGACTTTTTTCTAATCGGTATTTTTAGCTCCTTTTCTGCAATGTCGATCATCAACTCATAGCCTTCGGCCTTGAGTTTGGCCATTTCTAGCTGCTTTTCAAGTTCCTTGATCTTACGCTGAAGTTCTGCTGGGTCTTTATCGTCTGTAGGTTTGTTCAATGTGCCCATAGGTTGTCCAAATGAAGGTAACAGTATTTGTTGTCTTGACACAGCATCTTCAACATAACCTAACTTTCGCATCCAGTTCAATAACTGACCGTGTTCTTCATCTTGGCCGGTGTACTTCTTCCATATCTCTGCTTTACTCAAATCTCCTGAAAGGTACTCCTTAATCATTTCCTCACGCTCTATCCATGAAATTGAGCCTCCATGCCTAATCTTGTTTTTGTCCATTTTCTCTTAATAGGTTGGTGTAAACCTATTTCAGGACAAGACACTCCAGTGAGATTGCTTCGTCATAAAACCTTGTTATCACAGGTTTCATTTCTCGCAAAGACGGTACCGGGGCGGTCTTGGGTACCTCTTTCATTTCACCCAGGATAGAAAGACAGATGAGTTAACGGACCCGATACAGTACTGCCCCTTTAGGGGTTAGGGGAGAAAACCGGCATCGTCTCTAGTGAGATTGCTTCGTCATAAAACCTTGTTATCACAGGTTTTATTTCTCGCAAAGACGGTACCGGGGCGGTCTTGGGCACCTCTTTCCTTTCACTCAAGATGAAAACGCAGATGAGTCAAATACCCCAAAGCAACTCTAATCTTCTCAAGTAGCCAACCGAGTTTTAAGCTTGTCCAGATACTGGTTAGAGAAATCTACTTTGAGCTCTACCCAAAGCAAGAGGTGGTCCGACATTTGCCATGTACGCCAGTTATTCCGATAATAGACGGCCTTTTCTTCATGGGTTCTGGGCTGTCCTTTTTTACGTCCCTTGTCGTGGAAGTCTCTTACATTGGTGTTTTGCATCAGATCATGGTAGACATCTAATTCATCGTCTTTGAATACGTACTTCGAAAAATCGAAGACGCCACTGTTAGGTTGACTGTCGCCTAATTGCAGGTGGTCTTTTTGTACACGGAATGCAATCTGATCATAATACATGTCTCCCTTCAGGTTACTCTTATAAACCCCCTGAGGAACTGTAAAGCCATGCTTTTTGAGGGGTTTGAAAGTGTCATCACTTGGGCTGACAATATTGAAGTCTCCCAGCATAATGTAGTTTTCACCGTCTTTCAGAGACCTTTTCTTCAGGTATCCGCAAAGTTTATCGATCTCACGGATTCTTCTGTCTTTACCAACACCACTGGAAGAACCGTAGTAGAGGTGCACAGTACACAGGTTAAATTTAAACCAGCCAGACTGAAATGAAACCAGAAAAGGAGTGCGGGCGAACTGCCTTTGCTGATATATCTCCTGACCTTCCGGTAAGTCGATTTTATGTTTACCCACTTCCAGGTTGATTTTTTCACCTTTATTGAAGCTGATCTTCTGTCCATTGGGCAAGGTAAGTTCAGAGTTTTCCGTAAACTCAATTTCATGCTCTTCGGGTAGTTCAATGGTAGATTTTCTTCCCTTGATCTGATCGCGGTAACCCAGTACAATTTCACCGGCAATGTTCCTGAAGAGGATTTTACGTTTGTCGTAGATATAGGCCAGGCGTTCACCATTACCTCCAAGGTCCTTCTCCGTCATATCGGTTACGATAAAGTCCCAATTATCCTTGCCCAGAATTTTGACGACCTTCTTCAAAGGGGTCAGGTCTTCATTGACTTCCTGAACAGCAATGAGGTCGAAACTGGAAATAATCTCAGCGATATAGTAATAGGACTCAGGTATTCGAGGCCCTTGTCCGAATTTATTGCTATCGAAATCCCGGATATTCCAGGTGGCTAGCAGTAGGGTGTCTGTGGCTGTTTTGGCAGGGATTTCGGCATCCAGGCCTGCTCTGAGATCAATCAGTCTGTCGACAGCCCGTGGAGCAAAGTCTTTATTGCTGCTGTATTTGAGAGGTACATAAAAAGGCATTGTGTTGTGCTTTTAGGTTAACAAATGAATGAAGAATATAATCAGGGAAAGATGAAGTAGTCATACTAAATGTAAGCAAATTTTCCGTTAAAGGGGAGCCTTCAGAACCTGCCTTTCTTTAGCATAGTGTTGAAAAGCAGCCCATAGCACGGCTTCATAGGAAGCCAAAGCCTGCATATCACCCTCGAAATATTGGTGAATAGCGCCTGAGGCATCTCGTGCCGAAGCCAAAGCCATGGTGATGCCATGGGAAGCAATAGGGTCATAGGTAAGGGCAGCATCGCCTATAGCCACCCAACCTGGCCCATGGAGTTCTTCCAGAATACTGCTGTGAGCAGCCACTATGCCCGGTTGTGTAATCAGTTGGCCTTTGGCCTGATCAATTCTTTGCTTCGTTTGACGGCTTTGCTCCAGGAGATTCTCCCATACCTGAGGTTCAGGCTGACCTGAGAGTTTCAGGTCTTCGGGTGAATAGAAGAAGGCCGCTGTCATTCTGTTACCGGGGATAGGGGCAGTATACCACCAGCCTTTGTCGGTAGTTTCTACAAGGGTTCGGGTGTCCTGAAAGTCGGGAGATATTTCCAGAAAACTGACGAGTGCCAGCTGTTCCGCTTCATAAAGCCGCTCAATTCCGAGCTGACGGGCCAGCCAGCTATTCCTTCCGCTGGCATCTATGATAAAGTCTACTGAAAGATCCCGGTTTGGCTGTCCAGATTGCAGGATCAATTGCCATTGGCCGTTTTCATAGTGGTGTGATTCTAGGGTAGTGTCGGGTAGAAATTCTGCGCCAACGGCCATAGCCTTTTCCAGCAATAGACGATCGAAGGCTACTCTGTCCAAATGCCAGCCATAACCTATGGGGTGTTGGAGGAAGTCATGGTGTGTGGGTTCATGACTGTACCAATAGCTGATATTGCCATAGCACTTGAGATGAGGTCCTGAGCAAAATGCTTCCCAAACCTCTAACTGCTGAAGTAAGCCGGCAGCATCGGGGGGGAGGCTTTCGCCTACTTTAAAAGCACCGGTACTGACGGGATTCTGCCTGTCCATCAAGACAACCTCAAAGCTGAGTTGCTTCAGAAATATAGCAGCCGCACAACCTGCAGTACCGGCACCTAATACCAGAATTTTCCGGTTCATCAATCTTTCAACCTAGCGTAGTAATCGCGGATTAACATCAACCCAATCCGGCCGTTTGGTAGATTCCACCTGACTGGCTGCCAAAGACCTTGCTTTTGGCTTTTTATCGATACTTCGGCCACTTTCTACCCATACTTCTTCCGGGAATAAATCAGGGTCACTTTTCAATGGCTTTTTAAGAATGATACCGATTTTGTACCATTCCTCAGTGAATTTGGTCACGCCTTTCATACGTTCCGTGATCGAGCTTCCACCAATGAATTCTCCATTCTCAGTGAAGATATAGCCACGTAACCATTTCTTTCTGGCCGATGGACTAAAGGCCTTGATTTTATCCTCCTTAGTAGTTTTAGAGCTCTGAAGCTTCTTGAAGTCTTCTTCAGTCAGGACATCATTAGGCACTCTGGCTGGCCAAAAGGTAGGCAGGTATTCACCGGCATAGGCACGGTAAGAAGAAAGGCAGCTAGAGGTATCCGATTGCCATGGAACAGCCATCCATCGGGTAATATCTCCCGGGGAGCTACCATCCAGCGGTCCGCCTTTTCCCAGAGCGATTTCTGAATCGAGGGCTACGCCAAAATCATCCTGTACTTTCTTTCTGCGCTTGATCCGCCATGGGTCTTTTTTGCTGAACATAATGGCATTTCGCATGGGCCAGGTGAATTCACAACCAGGGTGAAAAGGTCCACCTAAAGTTTCTTCCAGAGCTGATTCTGTCAGGCCATTGGCTTGTTCTTCCGGACTCATCTGATCCCATGACTTCGGTACTACAGGCTGGTCTTCAATAAACTTGCCCATTGCCCATTGCTTGAGATGATAATACTGAAGCTCTGTGACAGCATACCAGTTTCGCGGATCCGTAGAGTTCATATTAAAGGTGACAGCATCACCGTAGAGTGGAGGCCAGGCTTCAGCCTGCATTTCGGTATAAGTCGGATCCCTAAAGGATTCCAGTATGGTCTGCCTGAAAGGCCTGTTCTTTTCACTTTTGTCATTGAGTCTGGCCAGTAACAGGTCATTGTCAAATTCATAAGCACTTCCCCAACCGAATTCTCTGCTGACTCCGGCATTCACCCATTGGTTTTGTGTCAGGTGCTGAAGGGTTGGGTAAACATTTTTATAGAAGCTGGTTTTGCCTGGCTTGTGCGTACCGTTTCGATACTGTACATCCTGTAATAACTCATAGCCTGTTGTAAAGGCCTGTACACCCACAGCGTAATTGGGGGGAGCAACCACCACCCAGGCACCTTGCGCCTCCATGGTGACTTTGTTCTTGCCTTCGCCCCAGCTGACGGTAGCATCTACCGGACCGTCAGAAGTGTCATCATGCCAGCCTTCGTTGTTGGCAAAAGTGGTGAGAGGCTTATTTTCAAAACTGGCGGAATGACCTCTTCCACCTAAGAAGAGCAGCCTGCCTGAATCATCTGTTCTTAGCTCTCCCAGGTAAACGGAAGTTTGCTTCTTACCGATTTTTCCTTCAAAGACATAGCCTTTTCCATTTCCCTTTTTGTTGGTGTTTTTACCCGTGATATGTCTAGCCTTCGCTTCAATTATTAGCTCCTTTCTCGGACCATCGTAGTACAGGTTTCGCTTTTGACACAGTAGAGGTGAGGTTCGTGGATTTTGTGGATTGCCATCCATATCGTAGTAACCCTGAGCGGCAGGAATGTCCAGCGCCAGATCGAATTGATACCAGGCAGCTTTTTTATTGGCCACATCTACGCACCAGTCGATATTAACTCCGTGGCTTTCATTGAGCTCACCGAGAACATTGCCCTTGGCATCTAATCCGAAAATGTGGAATTGTGCGGCCTGACGTTTGATTCTACCTTGTGCATCACGGAAATCATCAGGGTCCTGAGCCGTAATACCGGGAATAGTTGGCCCTACAAAGAATTCATCGGGGCTATTGCCCACTCTGGCTATACCAATACTTGGGTAAATAGCCACTTGTTTGACTTTACTTAAGTCCATATTGCATGTGTTTGGAGTGAAGAATGTTTTTACACTGATTAAGATATCAAAATTTTGTCAGGTAAGCCCCACCAGAGATGAGATCATCAAATGATTAAGTCAATTGAATTCGAGGTATTTTTCCTCTTTTCATGTACCGATACGGAATGCGTACCTCTACAGACCTTTTTTTCTTCAATGCTATATAAGCGGCCGATAAATTGGCGGCATGAAACATATGAAGCAATTTCGAGCCATGAAGTCAGTTTGCTCTTTTAGCCTACTGGTCTATCTATGTACATTCAGTACTCCGGTCTCTGCTCAATCGGATTCAGTTGCCTTTAGTTTGAAGAAGGGAGAGGTATTAGATCTTCTTTTTCTTATTCAGAAACCTGAAACTCAAGCACTCTTTAAAGATTATGTCAGGACAGCTTTTCCCGTGGGAGAAGAGATGAGTTATAAGTCACTGACCGGATTTAGAATAGGAGTGAATCTTCAGGGCAATTACCAACCTCAATCACTGATCTTAGCCAAGTGGGACAATATGGAGAAAAGAGAACGGTTCCTCACTGAAATTGAAGATGCTGTCCCTGACTTTCATGAAAGAAGGCGGGCTATCTGGTCATCATTTTGTCTGACTTATTATGAAGTGCCGTCAGATATTAACTTCGCGGTTCGCAAGGGTAAGTTTACCGTAATTACAGCCTATTGGTCAGATAATGAAAGGGCTTTTGGGCGATTCAAACAGGAGTGGTTAAAAGAAGTCCAGCGTGCCGGTGGTCGGGTGAGTTTGTTGATGGAAGACGGAAAGTCTCCATTAGGCTACTTTTATCAACCTGATCTGTTAATTATGACGGAGTGGGAGAATGAGGAGTCATTTGAACTCTTTCATCTTCTTAACCTTAAAATGAACCATAAAGGGGTAAAGCACGTGAATCAGTTGGCCCTCAATTATTAGAATATGCAGGTACTCCTGAATCAACTTGTTTACTTCAGCTTTCTTCAGAGTCTTTTTCTGTTGTTCGTCTACTTGTTTTCTCCAAAGAGCAGGCAAAATATTAATGGGTACCTCATCTTTTTCATCATCATTCTCACGGTAGGCTTATCGGGGAGAATTGCTTACCTGTCGGAAGTAGTGGAAGACAATTACAGGTGGGTGGTATTCTCTGAATTTTCCACTTTAATGTTCGGGCCAACCATTTACCTCTTTACAAAATCTTCTCTCTATGGCGAGAGGTTCAACATCCGAAACCTGTACCATTACCTGCCGGCATTGCTGTACAATGTGCTGGTGGTATTGTTCTTTATACTGCCTTCAGATGATGAGTTGAGGTACAGAGCTGCCTCTGGTGAACAGATGAGAATTATCCTTTTGTTCGTTGGTTTCGGTTTGGCATTCAATATCACTTACTGGTTGAGGTCGGTAGGCCTGTTCCTGAAATTCAAGAGGAGTATACAGTCAGAACTGAGTTATGTGGTGCGGTCGCGTTTCTTTGCCAATTTCCTGATTGCCATAGGTTGTTGTCTGCTTTGCTGGACTATCATGTATACTATGAGCCTTTTGGGCTTCCAGATACTGAATAGGGTAGCGTGGCAGACCGTTTGGATCAGCATAGCACTTATTATTCTGTTCATCGCTTTTTATGCACTCAGGTCACCGGAGCTTTTCAAAATAACCGGACTGAGTACTTCTAAAAAGTACTCCAACTCCAAGCTTTCTCAGTCAGATTTAGAGCAACTTGAATTGAAGTTGAAAGAGCTAATGGAGCAAAAGAAACCTTATCTCAATGCCAGACTTTTGAAGGCCGAACTGGCTGAGATGCTGGAGGTAAGCAGTCCTGAGGTGGCCAGACTGCTCAATGAACGCATTGGGATGAATTTTTTCGAATATGTCAATTACTACAGAGTCAGGGAGTTTGTAGAGTTAGCTAAATCGGAGAAGTATAAGAACCTGACACTTTTTGGTCTGGCTCAGGAGGCAGGCTTCAATTCGAAAACCACATTTAACAAGTCATTTAAAAGTCTTATGGGGGAATCTCCCTCAGATTATTTCAAGAATCAAACTTCTTAATTAAAACAGTTATGCTTAGAAAATTACATTGGGTACTGCTGATGTCGGCAGTGCTTTCAGGATCATCTATGGCCCAGTTAAGGGTGCCAGATTTAAGTCCAAATGCCCATATCAGGCAGGATATCGGTATGAGTAGCATCGAAATTGAATATTCCAGACCCAGCGCCCGTGGCCGACAGGTGTTTGGAGAAGATGGGTTGGTGCCATTCGGGGAGGTATGGAGAGCCGGAGCCAATGCAGCAACAAAAATCACTTTGTCGGACGACTTTGAGTTGAACGGGCAGCTGTTGAAGAAGGGGACTTATGCCATGCTGGCAAAACCTTCCACCGAATTCTGGGAACTGGAGTTCTATCCTTATGAAAGTGAGAATTGGTTAAGCTATGTGCCGAAGACTCCATTTTTGGTAGTCAAAGCCGAAATCAATAAGCTTATCGGTTCTACTGAGACTTTCACCATAGGAGTAGAGGAGGTTACCTTAAACAGTGCCAAACTGGTACTACTATGGGAAAACCTGAAGGTCACTGTTCCTTTCAAAGTGGAGGTAGATCAAAGAGTGATGGCGCGTATTGAGCAGGTCATGGAAGGGCCTGGCAACAATGACTACTTTCAGGCAGCCTTATTTATGCATGAGCGGGGAATAGACCTGGAGCAGGCACTCGGGTACATCAGAAAAGTGACGGTTGATGAGAATGCTTTGTTCTTTCAGGTGCATAGAGAAGCCTTGATTCTCTCTGATTTGGAAAGGACCGAGGAGGCTATCGAGGTGGCGCAAAGGTCATTGATACTATCAGAGAGGGCTGGTAATCAGGACTTTGTCAGATTGAACAAACGCTTGATTGATAAGCTCAGGGAGCAATAATGAGAAGGCCCTACTCCGAGAAGCAGGGCCTTCTTATACATTTCGAATGGAATTAACTGTTCTCAGTATGCTTCTTATAGTTATTCAAAATGGCCTGCCAGCCGTCACGCTGCATTTCTATAGGGTTTTGCGTTTCAGCATCGAAAGTGGTGGTTACCAGTACTGAGTTTCCCTGATCCGCGAAGGTAGTTTCCACTACTCGTCCATCTTCCAGGTGGTAGACAAGTCGTTTCTTATCCTCTACCACATCATAGATGCCTTCAAAGTCGAAGCCGAAGCTGCCGTCCTTCGCCTCCATTCTCGATTTCATTTTACCGCCTACTTTAAGGTCGTTTTCGGCCGATGGGCAGTGCCAACTGTCATCGGCAAAGTTCCACTGGGTAATGTGTTCGGGCTGTGTATAGCTATCCCAGGCAGTCTGGATGTTTGTGTTGATCGTGGCTTCAATGGTTATTTTCTGGAAAGTCATGTTGTTGGGTTTTATGATTCAATGTAATTGATTTCTGCGTTATCCGGATATGCTCTATTTGATCATAACCAAATACTTCTGTCTGTTCTCCAAAATAATCCAGCCTTCAATGGCTAATAGGATAATGACTAATGGTAAGCCAGATGGAGCTGCCGTAATATTGGTTAGTGTAATACCGACCAGAATGGGCAAAAGGATCATGGCTCCAAGGGCTCTGTACCTGGGGAAAATGAAGAGTACACCTCCGATGAGTTCGAAAATTCCGACCAGTGGAATCAACCAGCTGATTTCCATCATGGCAGTCATGAGGTTGATCATATCTGCCGGTATATCTTCCGGCATTGGCATGTAGTGTAAGAATTTATCGAGGCCTGCATTGATGAACATCAGTCCAAAGAGCAGACAAATGACGAAGCGAATTTTGGTTTTCATGGTTTATTTTTTTGATTAATGATTTCTTGTTCCTGTTGATGAAAGAGCCATTGATTTCCATACTTATCTGTAAGACTACCGGCCATCCGGCCATTTTCATCTACTGTTAATTCAGTGTCTATCCGGCCACCTTCCAGTAGTCTTGAGAAAACTGCCTCTGCTTCTTCCTCATTGATATACTCCAACATTATGCTGATTTGGTTTCCGGGTGATAGTCTGTGTCCGGTCAGGTCAGAACCCAATAAGACCATTTGATCTCTGGTAAGTCTGGCCTGAAGAATCAGGTGTTTCATACTCTCCGGGAAGCGATGTCCATGGGTAGTTTCACCCAGCGTATGAAATGACAGTTCACCGCCCAGACACCGCTGATAAAAGCTCATAACTTCTCTGCAATTGCCATTAAATAGGAGGTAAGTAACCAGTCTGTTCATTATTCTTTCATTCAACATCACAAAGTTGCAGCACTTGAATCGGACTTGGTGGGTGTGAAACCGTCTCTCTCAGGGGTTGATTGCGACAGGAGGATCACTTAACTTCAGACCATGAAAAACATCTGTATACTGGTGCCAGAGATGGCAGTGACTGAAGCCGTTTCCAATCCCCGCTATATGTTTTCAGCGGCTAATCAGTTTTTACAAGCCGCTGGTCGCGAACCACTTTTCAATGTGGAGTTGATTGGTGTCTCTTCTCAGGTAGCAGTACATGATGGCTATTGCAGCATCAATACCACCCGGCTCACGAGTCAGCCATCGCAGATGGATCTGGTGATTATCCCTGCTCTTTTTGGAGATATGTCCACTGCGGTTGAGAAGAATGAGGCACTCATACCATGGATACTTCAGCAGTACCATCAGGGAGCCGAAGTAGCTTCGCTTTGTGTGGGAGCTTTTCTGTTGGCTGCTACAGGCTTACTCGATGGTAAGAAGTGCAGCACACATTGGGCTTATTATCAGGAGTTCAGGGAGACCTATCCGGAGGTGGAAGTGCAGGATGGAAGCGTAATCACTGAAGAGGGCAGGGTATACTCCAGTGGAGGAGCTAATTCTTACTGGAATCTCTTGCTGTACCTGTTGGAGAAGTATACAGATCGGGATACGGCAATTCTCGCTTCCAAGTACTTTGCAATTGATATCGATCGGGAAAGTCAGGCACCCTTTATGATCTTCAGAGGACAGAAAGACCACAATGATGAAGAGGTCAGGCGTGTACAGGAATACATTGAGCAGCACTTTGCCGATAAGATCACAGTCGATGAGTTAGCTGACATGGTGGCTGTCAGCCGTAGAAGCTTTGAGCGCAGATTCAAGCAGGCCACCAGCAACACGATATTAGAATATATTCAACGCGTTAAGATTGAAGCTGCCAAGAGATCTTTCGAAGCTACCCGAAAAAATATCACTGAGGTGATGTTTGATGTGGGTTATACAGATACCAAGGCTTTTCGCAGTGTCTTCAAGAAGATCACCGGACTCACACCCATCGAATACCGGGATAAGTACAGGAAGTAGCGGCTTTCTATTTTCCGTTTTACCTATTGTTAATGATGTTCACCTATTGACAGATTGTCAAGCCCCTTCTCTCAGAGGTGCTAAATCTGTTTCAAGGTTCAATAAGTAATGCCCTAGCATCTGGCCTAATCTCATATTTACGTCAATTGGCGTATTGAGCTGAGCTGTTACCCTCCATAGGTTTGTAAAGCATGAAATAACAAACCGCTATGCTTCACAAAAAACGAGCTCTCATACTGCTTTTAGTCTTATCAATAGTGTTGGCCTGTGACCCCAAAGAAGATACAGATCCAGCCGTTGAAGCTGTTCAGAACATCTCCTTCACACAAGTAATGGCTCCTTCTCCATTCGCAGCTGCAGACTATATCAGTGTCAGCCCTAACGGACAGTATATGGTCTTCTCTCTTCAACAGAACACTGCTTTCAAAGACTATTACTCTAATGACGCAGGTGAGACAGTACATGAACTCAACCTGAACAGGACGATTTACAATCGAAACAGGCCTGTCCAGACAAACATTAGCAATGATGGCCTCTTCCTTTTTGAAGGCGGGCTTTTTAACCTGAACAATGCCGGGCCGACCATGCACAATGCCACAGGGGTGACTGATTCAGGTAAACTGATCTACATTCAGAATGACGGAAGCCAAGGTCAGACTTTCTTCTTTGATGATAATGGCACTTATGTAAGTACCGGGGTTCGGCTGGAGATGGATGCTGATTATTACCTCGGTACATCAGGTGAAAAAATGGGTTTCTTCGATCATACGAATAAAACCATTGCCGAATTTGATGCAACACAGGTAACCTACAATCAAAGAACCCTCGATCTGGATTATGGTCGTATTGGTGGCTTTGGTCAGTATACAGGGGAGATTAAAACCGCTTACAGCTATGGTTACTTTGCCTATGCCAAAAGTGGCGGTTTACTCATTATTTCCCCTAACGATGAAGTTACTTATTATGTCTATCCGGCCATGGGAGCCAGTTATCACAATACCGTTAGACTGAGCTTGTTCAGAGACAGGGCTTATGTTCAGTTGGTAGATGGTAATACCTATGAAGCTTATCAGGGTGAGTTGAACAAGGTAGATATGAGTTTTCCCATTGAAAGGGCAGGAGATGGTATTTACACTCAGGGCTTTATTGAAAATGGGGACCGATTCAGGAGTGGAATTATCAAAACTGAAAATGGACGTCAGGAATACCTTCCACTCGATATGGGATACCAATACCCTTCCGGATATATGTTTGGAAAGGCTTATGCGATAGGTAATTATGTATATGCTGAAGACAAGGTGTTCGATAGGAATAACAATACTTATGCAACTTCACCCACAGGCGCCATAACCAGCATTTTGCACGATGATGGAAGAACCATTGCCTACACCGAAAGCGGAACTTATACCACAATCAATGGGAGGGACTGGAACCTGGAAAATACCAATCCACCTGCTCCCGAACTGGTAACCAAAGGCACAGATGGGCTTTACCATGCTTTGACAGTAGAAATCAAGGTATATGTATCCCCCGGTACCCAGGCCAGAACCTATTCGGCAGACCTAAAAGCATATACCTCCGGCAACGGTATCGACTGGACCGAGGTATCAGGTTCGGCAACCAATCACCTGGGCTATGGGCCACGCCTGATCAGTTCAGATGGGGTGGTTTATACCAGAGACACGAATGCAGGAAGCATCGGGTCCGCCAGGCTCAGTGAAGATTTTGGAGTCAACTGGCAAGGTTTGCTGGACGGGATGAATCTCGACAAAAATGAGCCGGTTCCTGATGGTTTCAAGACCAGCCAGTTTGAGTTGAGCTCAGGGAGATTTGTGTCCATTGTGTTTGAGTTTGATGGAGAAATGGAGATTTCCCTCTGCGAAAGTTCCACAGGAGGCTGCACAGAGCAGACGCTGCAGGTGAGTTTCGATGCATCAGATATGTACCAATACGATGAAGACATTACCCTTACTGCCAACGATGAGTTTGTGTTTAACACATTGGATGGTGTCTACATTTCCAGCAGCCTGAAATAACGATGAAAGAGCAACTTCCACTTTCACCTGAAGATATCAGCAAGCTGAGAAAACAGCTCATTCCCATGCTAATCTTCCCCTTTATTGTTGTGGGTATGTTTACCGTATTTTACAAGCTGGCCTTCAGAAATATGGACGAAAGCTTCTTTCAGGATGGTATCAGTGAGAAGATCTTCATGGGCTTTGCGGTATTGTTCCTGAGTATTCTCGGCTATATGGTCTGGTCATCTGTCATCGACATTAAAAGAGGATTCAAATACCGGGTAACCGGAGTCGTGACTGACAAGCGACTGAATATTCAGACCTCTACGCGACACAGTTCTGCGGGTGGCCGGTCAGGAAGTTCCGGTACCAGCTTCAGTACAACCAAGCACTATTATCTCTACATCAATGATGAGGAATTCCCGGTTGACTATAAAAATTACACCAGGGTGAAGGTGGGTTCTCATGTGGTGATGGACAGAGCACCAAAATCGAGACTAACGCTCTCCTTAACCGTCATGTCGAAGGAGGAGGAATATCCAAAGACTTCAACCGATATGCTTGCGGAAAATGTGAAATTTCTGGAGCGCCAGATGCAGGAAGAACGCTTCAATGATAATGATTTCCATGCCCTGAAGCAGATTTTTAAGGTACAAACCCGAAAGAGACTACTGTTTATGTTGCCCTTTGTAGTTATTGTCTTCGGTATGATTTCCAATGGGTTGACCGGATTCCTCATCATCATGTTTCCCCTGTTTGTCATTCCCTTATGGCAGGGAGTGAACGCCATGCGCAGATGGGGTGAATACATCAAAAATAAAGGGTATGCCCATAAACGTGCAGTTACCGCCTTGGTAGAAGACAAACTTACCGTTACCGGCAATCGAAGACGAGGAGTCAATAAAGTCATCACTACTCGGGGTACACTGGCAGTGAGCACTGTATTATACGATCAGCTCAATGTAGGAGAGAGGGTGATCATTTTCTTTCCCCGGTATGGCAAGCAACCACTGAGTGTGATGAAGCTGAATAAGGAGGAGTTTTATCTGTTTTAGATGATCGGGTAATTGGGAAACTGGGGAATTGGTGAATTGGGCAATTAGCGGGGTCGGATCTGAAAACTGAAATAGTCAGTTCAGGCTGTCAATCAGAGGGAGGGACGACCGAAGAATACCCTAAGGTTTTGAAAATTAGTCAGTAGTAGTCTTTAGTTGAGTGTCAGGTGAATTACCTGGTTAATTGAGAAGCAGCACGGACGGTGCTGCTTTTTTTATGCGACATAAAGATTTTGTTGGAAAGAATGCTCTTATTCAAATATTGATTGCAGTGTCAATCTTCGCTTGAATACCATTGAAGTACTCTACATATTCAGTCAAATCGGTATCAACCCATTCTAAAAGTTCATAAATCTCTGTTTTGATATCTTTTGCCTCTGTGAAGTCTATATTCCTGCTGTTAAAACAAATAGGCTCATTATGGTAAATGCGATTTCTAAATGCTCGAATTCTATTCAATTTTTGATTGATTAAACTTCTGTTGGCATGAGGAGGCTTATTTGGGAAAGAGTGAATAGGTGAACCTCCAATCAACCGATAATGGTGAGAATCAAAGAAATTTGTCCAGAATCCGAAAGACTGCTCAGCAATTACTTTTCCAGAAGTAACAATGCCTCCTTTTCTGATAATGGTGTTTTCAGCTTTCTGAATACTCTTTTTGAGGAAATATTTTGAAGGAGCTAAAGTAGTGCTGCTCATAAACCCTGATTTTTCAGTGATAATCCAATTTGGGTTTGAAAAATGACTTGAAACATGATAGTTGATTGTGTTTCGTAAGATGATTTCAAAAAGATTCAGAACTGGATAGAAAGCCTGAGAAACACGAAGGTTAACACGGTATAGCTTCTGTGCTTTCGTTTTTGAGTTCCCAGTTGCTGTAAGAAAACGTTGAAGTCTGGGTTGAGATAAATAGTATTCAAGCTTTGAGTATTCCATCCGTCCTATTTGTTTGAATCAAAAAGATGGTCTATTTTTACATTGTAATGCTTGATCAAGCCTCTTCCCATCAGGGAACGTAATCAAGTCTAAGATTTTAAAAGCTCTCGTCTGTCGGGAGCTTTTTGATTTTACACTACTTCTCAACTCTGTTGATCGGCCTCTTGACATATGAGTTATCTCCCGTGAAGTATTAAGAGTGGTTATAAGTTATTTCTACTGAAAGTAATGTGTGTTATTCTTATAGAAACACTGTAATTTAAATAAATTATATGTTTTATAATTTGTAAATCTATATAGTTTTAAAAAATATTCATAAAATTGAAATTTAGGACGTGTTGAAGTACTTGTGCAAGGTTGCCGGATTACTGTAACATCTACCTCTGAACCCTCATGCCTGAGGATTGCAGGAATCTCTCGTTTGAGTTGCTATACTCCAGAGAACTCTTCGCACCCATGCTTCACTTCGTTTCTCTTCCCTCACATGATGTTTGCAGATACGCTATCGGTTCCGTCACTGCGAGGCACGAAGCAGTCTTATTTGCCGGGAGATTGCTTCGGTCGTTCCTCCCTCGCAAAGACGTGACCGGTGTGATTCTGCCAACCCATACTAAGGGCGGGTTTGGAAAGCTGCCGGCTTGATATTACCGAGTGAAATAGCGTAAACCAATCTGGTAGACTTGCACTTGATGGTGAATAATTGATGGTACCATGCCGGATTGATCTCGATACGCTATCGGCTCCGTCACTGCGAGGCACGAAGCAGTCTCATTTTCCGGGAGATTGCTTCGGTCATTCCTCCCTCGTAAAGACGTGACCGGTGTAATTTTGCTAACCCGTACTAAGGGCGGGTTTGGAAGTCTGCCAGTTTACTATTACCGAATGAATTAGAATAAAAAACCTGTTACACTTGCACTTAGCCGTAAATGATTAATGGCAATCTTTTGCCCTATGTCGGATTGATCTACACTATCGGTTCCGTCACTGCGAGGTACGAAGCGGTCTTATTTGTCTGGAGATTGCTTCGGTCATTCCTCCCTCGCAAAGACGTGACCGGTGTGATTCTGACAACCCATATTGAAGACAGGTTTGGAAAGCCGCCAGCTTGATATTACCGAGTGAAATAGCGTAACCAATCTGGTAGACTTGCACTTGATGGTGAATAATTGATGGCACCATGCCGGATTGATCTCGATACACTATCGGTTCCGTCACTGCGAGGCACGAAGCAGTCTTATTTACCCGGAGGTTTTGACTCAGGTCCGATTTCTTCCTCACAATCCCGGCAGAAACAGATAATTTCCTAACTCCCCGTTTCTCTACTTCTCCGAAGCGATTACGTCAATTGCCGTATTGAATGCCGTAGGTGCGAGGTCTAGTTTTGATATATCAATCATTCAAGACCTAAAACAAGCATTGAATATGAAAAGGAAAATATGTCTGGCTATGCTGGTTTCTCTATTCACCAGCCTGAGCCTTTTCTCCCAAACAGTGGAGAACTACAATATCAAGAAACTGGGCCCGGCCAATCTCAACTATCGCAAAAGTCCCAAACGAATCATGATTGCCGACTTCCAGGTAAATTACCAAACAGCCTTAAACCTTGAAGATGAGAAGAAAGGCGGTAAAATGTGGCGCGGAGGAATTAAAGGCGATGCCAAAGCCTCAATTACTGTTGTACTGGACGGGTTGAACCCTGATGATCTTCAACGACTCACCGATCAGCTATACGAAGCTTATGTGGCCGATCTGAAAGCGCAGGGCTTTGAAATTGCACCTATTGAGGAGTTATGGAATAACAAGCTGTACGAAAAGAACCGCGAGAAGAGATGGGAACTCAAAGCCGGTAATGGTCCTGAACAAGGCAAGGAATTCGGGATGATCTTAACCAGACCATCGACTCAGAAATTTGTCGTGGCACAAAAAACAGTTGATAAACAAAATGGTAGCCCGCTGGCACAGTTGAGCGATTATGAAGAGAGTACCGAAAGGAAACTAACCAATCAGAAAACGGACTTTATCTTCAATAAAGTAGTGCTTGAGGTCATCGTTTTTGAAAACAGCCAGAGTGAATTGTCGAGAACACTGAACCGACATGCAGGTGCTGCACAGGTGAAAGCGGAAACTACTTTTAAAATCAGTGAAACCAGCTCTAACCGCTTTGGTATGGGTACTTTCATCGCCAAGAGTGGTATTGAAGTAGCTGATGTCCTGGAAAGACAGAAGTTCGAGGCTGGACAGAATGCAGACACCGACAGGCTGGGTACTGATATGGGTGTTTTGAGAGTATGGAGAGTAGAAGATAGAGAAGAGGCCAATTATGCCACGGTAAAATGCGATCCTGAGAAGTATTTAAAAGGTGCCGAAATGGGAGCCGGGGCCTTCTTGAAAAGCACAGTAGAAGCTATGGCTGATAAGGCCAGGTAAGTCCAATGCTGCTTCAGCCTAAATATGTTACTATGCTTATAGCACTGTTGTCCCTTTCTTGTCAAGGCAGGGGACAGCAGTCTTTGAGCCATTGTGACGAGATCAAATCTTTTTCAGTGAACCCAGAAGAGGCCAGAAGAAATGGTCTTCCCGAAATATCATTCGAACTGAGCTATCCCTCCAATATGATTTTTGAGCCGGCAAAAGCAGGTGAGAAGAATTATAACTACGCTACTTTCTATTTGCTGGATGAGGCAGGAAATAGAAGCGATATGGTTTCTGTTGGATATTATACGATGGAAGGGGATGACGGACAGACCATAGATGTCCTCAATGAACAACTGATTGGCCAAATCCGGAATATCTATCGCTCCAGCTTTGACCTCAGCTATGAGTTTTCCGGCAAAAGGAGTTTCTATGGTAAGGAGTACCCTATGTATCAGGCCATTGGTTCTATTGACAGAGCTGAAGCCCAATTTGTGGGTACTTACTATATACAAGCCATGCTTATTCGACCAACACCGAGTGCCGGGACAGGTCTGGTATTTATTTTTCAATCCAATGAGAACGCTGGCATTTTCGCTTTGTCTGATATAGGTGCCAAGGGGTGTTCTTCAATTATCTGGAGTAGTTTAAAATTTAAAGAGTAGTCCAATTCAATTTGTTGTCTATTTTTAATGATGCCTTTAGCTAAACACCTTCGCTTATCCATAGCGGTTGCTTTTCTGTTGTTTTTGACTCTCTGTTCAAGGGCTCAGAGTATATCTCAATCAGAGATCGATGCATTGAAAGACTCACTTGTTCTGAAAAAGGGGAAGGAACGGGTTGAATTCCTGGGAGATATCGGGTTTAAGTACCGCACGATTAATACTGATAGTGCATGGCATTATGTACAACAGGCTTATAAGGAGGCTGAGGCTCTGGGAGACAAGGACTTACAAGGCAGGATTTCGATGAACCTGGCAATTCTGAAAACAGAAGCAGGAGACTATGAAGACGCTATTCAGTCTTACAAATTAGCCATGACTTTGGTTGATTCTACCAATGGCTCCCCGACATTGAGTTTTGTGTATCATAATATGGCCAATGCCTACGAGCGAACAGGCCTGATTGACACGGCCATCTACTATTCATTAAAAGCACTCAGGCGTTATGAGATTGCCAGTGATTCACAAAGGATGGCCTCTGTTCGGCTCAATATCGCCAGTCAATACAGAGTGATTAAGGAGTATGAACTATCCGAAAAAGTAAATATGGAAGCCCTTGAAATGTACAGGGCTTTGGGCGATGTGTTCTTTCAGGCTGCCGTGGAGAATAACCTGGCTTTGCTGAACAATGAACAGGAACGATATGAAAAGGCACTTCAGCATGCCAGGGAATCGCTGAGACTCTGGCAGTCGGTTGAACAGAGACTGGTTGTTGCTTATAGTTATACCAATTTAGGGATAGCACAAAAGGGTTTGGGTCAGCTCAATGAAGCAGAGGAATCTCTGAAAAAAGCACTGGCTCTTCAACAGGAAAGAGGCGATCGATATGAAGTAATCTTTCTCAAAATGCATTTGGCAGATGTATTGAACAGAAAGGGTAATTATGCTGAGGCAGCCACTCTGGGGCAGGAAGCATATCAGGGAGCTGTAAATGACGACTTGCTTACCTTTCAGCAGAAAACAGCTCTGACGTTATCCGGAATCTACGAGAATAGGGGCAACTATAAAGATGCTTTAAGCTACCTGCAAAAGAGTAAAGCAGCTCAGGATAGCCTGTTTATGACCGAAAAGGCCAAGGAGGTTTTGAAGCTGAAGGAGCAGTATGAAACTGAACAGAAAGAGAATGAAATTCTGCGTCAGCAAAATGAGCTGATTGAAAATGAACTGGCGTTGAAAAGAAGGAATAATCTATTAATGGCCGGTGGTGGCTTAGTGATTGTGCTATTGGTAGTGGGCATTTCACTGCTCAGGGTTCAGCGCCTGAAAGCGGAACGGATTAAACATGAAGCAGCCCTGGAGCGTGCGCTGACAGAAGCTAAAGCCCAGGAAAACCTAAAGGAACAGCGAATTCGGATTGCCCGCGATTTGCATGATAATATTGGTTCACAGCTAACCTATATCACCTCCATTACCGATACCACCAGAAAGGGCCTCGACAAGGGTGAGGCCTTTCTGTCCGAAAAGCTGACGCAAATGAAGCAGTTTACACTGGTTACCATATCTGAATTGCGTGATACCATTTGGGCCATGAATAAGGATGAGATTAGCCTGAGGGATATTCAGGAGCGGACACAGCAGCTCGCTGCTACCATTCATGATGCTACAGATGATAACATTCGGGTACGCACGGAAAGTGACTCAGGTGACAAGGTGCTCAATGCCTTTGTTGGGATGAATCTGTTTCGAATCATTCAGGAGTCCATCAATAATGCAGTGAAACATGCAGAAACCCAGGAAGTACTGGTGGCTTACAGAGATTCAGGAAATGCCGTAGAGGTGGTGGTACAAGACTTTGGGAAAGGTTTTGATGTCAACCTGCAATCTTCCGGTAATGGGCTGTATATTATGAAAAACCGGGCCGAGAAGGCCGGAATTGAATTTGCACTGAGTAGCATCGTAGGTGAGGGAACTAAGGTGGAGTTGAGGGTGAAGGTTTAGAAATTTCAGAGTGTTGGTGCTCGAAAATTCTGAGGGTGACAAGCCGGGGCCAATATGGAATCAAATAAAGACTAAAGAGGAAACTCAGGTTTAAGGAATAATCAATGAAAACACGATTGGCGATAGTAGACGATAATACATTTTTAGCGAGGGCTATCAATGAGAAATTGTCTGGTTATGAGGATTTGGAAATCAAATACACGGTTCACAATGGAAGTGAATTTTTGGCCAATCTGCAGAAAAATCATAATCTCGATCTGGTGCTTATGGATATTGAAATGCCAGTACTCGATGGCATAGAAACCGTCAACATTGTTAAGCAGAAGTATCCCCACATCAAAGTCCTAATGCTGACGGTCTTCGATAATGATGAGAATATCTTCAATGCCATTCGTGCCGGAGCAGACGGTTATCTGCTCAAGGAAATAGAAGGGGAGAAGTTATATAAAGCCATTAAAGAAACGCTGGAAGGAGGAGCAGCCATGAGTCCCTCCATCGCGGTAAAAACCCTGAAATTGCTTCGGTACCCCGAGAAGCAGGAGTCTTTTAAAGTAGAAGAAGAATTTGTGGAACTGAGCAATCGGGAACAGGAGGTGCTGGAACAATTGGCTGAGGGCCTCAGTCATACTGCTATAGCCAATAACCTGTTTCTTTCTCCCGGCACTGTGAGAAAGCATATAGAAAACATTTACAAAAAATTACAGGTGCATAATAAGATGGAAGCGGTACAAAAAGCCAGAAGGCAAAGCCTAATTTAGCTTTTAAGCTATACCTGCTTTGGTGGGGTCTTCAAAGCGTATAGTAAAAATGAAGCACGTCTTCCTCTTCAGTAGGTTGGGTAGATCTGTAGAAATTAACGGCATGGTGGTCAACCCGATCGGCCTGGACAAAGACCTCCTCATAACCTAATGCCCGGCAGTGATTTTTGGTGAAGTTGATCAGTTGTTTGCCAATGCCTTTCCTCTGGTGCTCTTCCAGTATAGCCAGATCGAAAATATAGGCCAGGGGTTTTTCTGAGTAGTATTGATCCAATACATATACGGTGAGACCTCCAACTATCTCATGCTCTTTCAATGCCACTACCGGGAAGAAGTTATCCTTATTCAGTAGTTGTTGGAGGTGCTTTTCTTTGGGTAGGCTGAAGTTCTTCATCTCGAAAACCTTCTCAAAAACAGCAACCAGTTGTTTGAATTCCTCCAGTTGGTTCGTACCCAATACCTTAATCTGAATGTCCATACGCCAGGGATTATATCATCGCATAAACGACATTGACAGTACATGGTTATAGGATATTTCTCTGTCGTGAACCAATTCAGGATTCATCCAATGCTTTAATCTGCTGCTTGTAGACTGAAGGTAGAACAAGGCTTTTTATAAAACCATCCAGCCTGATGATACGACTCAGCTTGTAGCCATGAATCATTAACCTGAGTAGGGTTTTCCGCTTAAAGCCCATTAATTCCCTTACCCTGGGAGGCACCACAAAGGCCTGTAGGTCTAGCAGCATCCGATAACGGACCACTCCCAGATGCTTGCGGTATTGCTGAAAGAGATCGGCAGTGTAATCGCTGAAGGCCAGGTGTTTCAGGAGATGGTCTTCCCTCATAGTTTGCCAGGCAGAGAAATCGTGAGGCAGATTGGGTATTTGCATGCGTTCTCCCAGTTGGTTGAAGACTCGTAATACTTCTTCATACTCTGCATGAGTCAGCGGCCTTTCCAGCAACTCATAAGCCCGGATAGAATAGTCAATCAACATGAACAGTACATCGCGATAGGCCCAGTCCGGAATCTGATATCCTCTTTTGGCTTCTACCGAACCATGAATGGTTGTGATAGAGTCTATGGCCTGGTAGGCCTCTTTTCGCCTGGAAAATACAATGCGTTTGGCATAGTTTACGGTTGAAAATAACCTGCCCAGAGGGTCGGATGGAAGCCTGCCTGTGAAATACAGCCAGTCGACTGCCTTGCTTAAAGCAAATTCTGCTGCCGCTCCGGCAAAAATGAAAAGAATGGTGTCACTCTTTCCCCAAATCTGGCGAACAATAGAGCCCTGATTGACAAAGTATTCAGACTCACTTACTTCCATTTCCGGTGCCATGACACTCATTCCTTCAATTTACATACTCCAAAATCGGCATACCGAAGAATCATTCAATTCTTTTAAACTTCACCCTGCTCAGTATAGGATTACTGTATTCCAGGGCAACCAATTCACCATCTGAATTGCTCAGAAACCGTACCTGCATTCTCCTGAAGTTGAACAGTTCGCTGTTGATTGGCTGAAATGGAATCTTTTGCATCGGGGCATGTTCCAGAAACATCAAAATACCGGTAGGAGTAGCCTGAACATTGAAAGTAGCAGCCATGTCATCACTGTGATATTTCCCTTCATAAGGCTTCAGATCTTCTGGCTTGGGCTCAAAAGGCATTACTCTGTTGTAGAGCTCGCGTTCCCCTTCCATAGAAATAAGGATAAACTGATCATCTGAAAGGTATTTGATTTTAAATGCATCTTCTGAGTGAAACTCCAGCATACCTTCAGGGTTAGCGAATGTATTGTTGTCAATGCTGTTTAGCATGGGGCCACCGGGAATTCCAAGTCTTCCGTTTCGGCTCACTACCTGAATGAGTTCAGTATTGGTTTCATTAACGAAACTACCTGTCTTCGCTTGTAGGGTCTCCTCAGGAATTTCGATAGACGTATCTTGAGTTTCAGGTGCAGGAAGCTGGTCTTCATTGAGGTAAAGTCTGAAAATGCGGTTGGCATAAAGGGTGCGGTTAGACTGTTCACCAGAATTACACATAATGGCAATGGAAAAACCGAATTCCGGCAAACGACCAAGCAAGGATTTATAGCCTCCCGCACTGCCTCCGTGCCAAATCAGTTGACCCAGGTCCATTTCCATATTGAAAAGTCCTCGGGCATAAGTCAGTTTCCGACCATTGTTCAGCCGGACTGGTTCCTGAAGTTTTTGTGAGACAAATGCTCCCAGTTTCTTCTGAGTCAAAGCATCATTCCATATTAACAGATCGCCTGCAGTGGTCATGAGTGCACCGCCACCACCACGGTCATTATCTTCCAATACAGCTTTTTGCCAGCTTTCGCCTCTTTTCTCATAGGCCAGGGCACGTTCGCTAATGGTTGAAGGTGTCTCGGTATAAATGGTGTAGCTCATGTTCAGTGGTTCGAAAAGTTTTTGTTGGGCAACCTCACCGAAAGGTTTTCCGGTTACCCTGGCAATGATTTCTTTCAATAGCACATAGCCGCTGTTGGAGTATGACCATTGCTCACCGGGAGGGAAGTTCAAGCCCTGTTGTTGTAAAGTCATCGTTAGTGCATCCTCATCCTGACTGGAGATCATTCTTAAACCCGTCCAGTCGCGGATTCCCGAGGTATGTGTCATCAGGTGGTTAATGTTAATGGTATATCCGTAGTCTGGAAGTTCAGGAATGTAATCATGAATGTCTGCTGAAAGTGACAAAGTGCCTTCTTCTACCATCATTAAGGCCGTTGCTGCCACAAATTGTTTCACTAATGAGCCGGCATCGAGCACGCTATTGGCCTCCAGCGGAGTTTGGGTTTCCAGATTAGCCAGACCATAGGCCTTTGTGAATTCTACCTGTCCATTGCGAGAAAAGGCACAAACACAACCAGGAGCATTTTCGCCCACCCAGCTGAAAATTTTGTCTATCTGATCCGATTTATCCTGAGCTGAAAGAGGTAAGGAAAGGGCTGATATAATGTGGATTAAAAAAAGGATGAAGATTCCCGGTCGTCTCATGTGTTGTAGGGGATTGTTTCGATTGTATTTCATTGTTGTTTTTGAGTTATATCCACTTTGAAATTCAAAGTGGATGTGTAAAATTTTTTAATTCCAATAGGTTCCATTCATACCGAGTACGGTACCCAGCCAAAGTGATACGGTAAAGCCAACTATGCCGATTATAAAGGCGAGGGCCTTGTTCCAACCGTTTTTCTCAAAAGTATGGTCGATAAAATAATAAAAGGCTCCTCCCATGGCTGTTGCGGTAGGGGTAATGATCAATGGTTTAACGAACCAGTATCTGGCCCAGGATGGGTCTGCGTTTCCGGCTGATACAATGAAGAGTGAAATCAGTGTGAGACCTATGACTGCTCCTGTCAATAAACTGCTTCTGAGTCGGGGCCATTGGATACTGTTCTCTGGTGTGGCTTGTCCTGTCATTTTGAATTATTTAAAAGTACTTTGAAATACAAAGTAAATTAAAAAAGCATATTCAATGCAAGAGGAGGGAGAGAAGTTTCTATTGAAAATGCGATACTACGCTCGGTCTAAAACCAATCTGACATGATGAGAAAGGGCTTCTATTGGGCAAGAGCTTTCATTAAGAGGTTAATAAGGGGTACTGTTAACGGTAAATGATCAGCTCAGCAGTTTCCATCTACATCGCAACTGTCGGCATCTTCTGATGGAGCAGCTGGTTGTTGTTCTGCCAAAACCTGATCTAATGTTGCTTTAAAATGCTCCACAGGTTGAGCTCCTGAAACGGCATATTTTCTATCGAAGACGAAGAAGGGGACACCCTGAACCCTGATCTGACGGGCTTCTTCAATATCGTTGTTTACATAGTTGGCAAAAGCCTCATTGGTGAGTGCGAGTTCTACATCGGCAGCCGTTAAGCCTACTCGTTCTGCCAATTCTATGAGCACTTGCTCATTACTGATATCCTTGCCTTCCGTGAAATAGGCGTGAAGCAAGGCCTCTTTCAGCTCATCACCCCGATTACTTCTTTTGGCCAGTTGCAGTACCCTGTGGGCCTTAAACGAATTGGCGACCACCGCCTTTTCAAAATGATAGTCCAACCCCGCATGGCTGGCCATGTCTTCAACCCTTTTGTGCATTTGTACAGACTCCTCGTAGCTGATGCCTTTGGCCTTGGCCAGGTATTGGTAAACATTATCCTGAACCTGATCGGGGATATTGGGATTGAGCTGGAAGCTTTTCCAGATAATTTCTACCTGTTCTTTTCCCGGGAACTCTTCTAATGCTTCTTCCAGATGTCGCTTGCCGATGTAGCAGAAAGGACACATGACATCACTCCAGATCTCAATTTTCATACAACGCTTAGTTATAGGTTCGATGGGTATAACTGAGTTTGCTCCGGATTGATTCAATCCATTTTAACTTTTGTCTTAAGCCTTTCTGGCAACAATAATCTGCTCGCTTGGCGAATTGGTAATAGTGTCTTCCAGAGTGATTTCCAGTTGATTTTCCAGAAAGAGGTCTTTTAGTTGATTTAGTTTAAAGGCATGTGGTTTGGGTACCAGGCGCAAACATGAAAGAAGGGTCAACATGGTTTTGAGCAGGGGCTTTTTACCCAGACAGGGGGTTACGGTAACCATTGTGCCTCCCGGTTGTAGCAGTTCGGCTAGTTTCTTCAATGTCTCTTTAGGGTCATCTACCAGGTGGAGCACATGAAGCACAATAATCAGATTGAATTGCCCATTGTCGAAGGCAAAGTCCCGGGTGAAAGTCACATTGGTCACACCTGCCTTCCCGGCCTTTAGACTGGCCTGCTCGATCATCCGGGAAGAAATATCGGTTCCATAAACCGATTTAACCTTTGGAGCGATGGCAACAGAAAAGAGTCCCGTGGCACAGCCAAAGTCAAGAACAGTATCCGTTGGCCTCAATTCCGATTGGATGAGTTGAAGGATTTGCTGCTGCTTCTTGCCGGCTTTTCTTTCCTCCCGGTCATAAGACGCGGCCATTTTATCCCAGAAGCGTTCCTGTCTGTTGTTGATCTCTTTGTTCATTTTTATAGCCCGAATTTCCCCTGCATTTCGTTCAGGATGATTTGCGGATCGAAACCCAGTCCGTTTTTGAATACGGTTTCTACTTTTTCAATCACTTTGGAGTTGGCTGTCAGGTCGCCATTGAGAATAACAAAACTGGCTCGTTTACCACTGCTTATACTACCGATGTCATTTCGGTTAAGCGCCCTCGCACCATTCGAGGTCATGACCTGAATGGCTTCTTCGGTACTAAAGCCGGCTTCCAGAAAAAGCTCAAAGTTTCTTTGGTCGCCAAAGCCCGGCAAAACATGTCTTCCGGCATCTACACCGCTACAAAGCAATCCGCCCATCTTAAAATACTGGTATTCAAAGGCCATCATGCGTTTCAATCGCTTGAGCCTTGTTTCATCCTTCATCTCTTTGTCGAAGGCTTTTCTTCTTTCTTCATAAAGTCCTTTCAGGTAGGGAGACATGGCTTTCAGGGCTCTGGCATCTGCATAGGCCCGCTGTGCTACGCTGGCTTCAAAGACGGAAAGTGTAGAGGTCATAAAGACTCCCTTATCGATCATTTGCTGTTGAAGCGCAATCACTTCTTCGCTATTAATTTGTAATTCGTCTATGTATTCACGGCCCCCGTCACACTGGCCAAAGGTCTTGTTGGTTCTGAAGTCGCTGGTACTGTTCAGGCCATGTTCTATGCCATCAATTCCCATTTCAGTAGCTTCTTTGAAGGTGATAGAGCACAAATGTCCTCTTACCCGGGCATTGTTGGCGTGGGCTACTTCAATAGCGGTCTTGAGATCTTCCGGTTTGGTGTTTCTGTAGACTTTGAACCATCTAACCCCCTTGTCAATCCAGTATTGTATGGTGTCTCTCAGGTGAGCCTCATCCCGGGGAATGATCATATTAGGATTACCTCCTGGGCCTGTGATAAAGGGAGCGCTGGGGATAATTTCTGGCCCGGGAAACTGGCCATTGGAAATTCTGCTGCTTAGTTTCAGTTCTTCATGAGCCGATGCAGCTCCACAGGTTTGAATGGTGGTTACTCCTGCGGCCAGATAGAGTTTGGCTGATGCTTCTCCGATTTCTGGAAATTGAGGGAAATGCAAATGGTTGTGCATGCCCACCAGTCCGGGGATCATAGTCTTGCCGCGGAGGTTTACCTGCAGGGCATGCGAAGGGATTTCAATAGTCCCATCATCACCGATGGTTGAGAAATGACCGTTCTCAATGATCACTGTCTGATTTTTCCTGACCGGGCCTCCGAGTCCATCAATCACATTCACTTCGGTGAAGGCAATAGTACCTGCTTTGTACTTGAGGTAAGACTGAAGGCTGTCTGATATCAACGTGGCTCTTAGGCCCGATAAAGCTGATTGATCAGTACCAATTTGAAAAGCAAACGATTCGCTGATTGTAGCTAAAAGGAGTAATAGGCCGGTAATGAAAAGTACAGGTAATTTCCTAAGTGGCATGTTAAGACTTATAGGTTTAATGAGTGGCTTGTAAATATCTGTGGAATAACGTAAAAAGCCTTTGGTTAATGCTTAAAGTTCGGGTTTCCGTGTTAGTCTGACTTCATTTGAAGAATCAGATGAGAAGAGAACCAGGCATACGGGAGACTAAAGCTGCTCTTCAGCAGGAAAGTCTCCCGTGTGGGTCAGTTTAGGCTAAAACTGGGGTCCGATGACTTTATATAGCTCTTCGAGAAAAGGGATCATTTTGCCTGTATTCACAAAGACGACAAGCCCGTAATCTTTCTCAGGTACAAACATGGCATAGGCCTGAAAGTCATGGTTGTTCCCGGTATGTAGATGCATGGTATGGTCAGGACCTTTCTTTTGGGCAAAGCCCAGACCCCAGCCTGTTTGCCCGACCTGTTGCCTTAGCGGATTATCTTCAGAGAAGACAGTTTCTTCTGCCAGCATGGTCTCAAAGGTTGATTCCTTTAATCCCTCTTTCCTGAGCATCGCGATAATGAAGCGGGCATACTCCTGTGCTTCAGTATGAAGGCTGGAATAGGAGTTAAAAGTTTCTCCATCCCAATAGCCCGGGCGGGGGTGATTTGGGTTAGGACTTCCGTCTTCGTTATGTCCTGATACTTTATGCGCAGCAAGATAATCGTCCCAAACGAAGGTACTATGTGGCATTTTCAGGGGTTGGGTCACTTCCTTCTGAAAAAGGGCATTGAGATCCTTTTTCCAACCCACCTCATTTTGCATACCCACAATGGCAGCAAGGTATTGGTAGGCTTCACCTGAATACATGAAATCCGTTCCGGGTTTGAAGGCCAGTTCAATAGGCTCTCCATTGGAATGATTGGGGAAACCGGTTTGATGGGCGAGTACCATTCTGGCGGTAATCAGTTTGGCATCTTCCTTTGAGTTTTCGGTGATGCCGGGATGTGGAAGGTATTGGTATAAAGGTTTGTCCAGGTCGAGTTTGCCCTGCTCCACCATCTTCATAACGAAGTAGGCGAAAATGGGCTTGGAAAGCGAGGCTGCTTCAAATATGCTTTGCTTGTCTACCTGTTCCTTGGTTTCAGTATTGGTGATACCCAGCGCTTCATGGTAAACCACTTCATTGTTATTGATAATGGCCAGTGAAATTCCGGGAATTCCCACCTTTTCAATAATCGCCTCCAGCTGGTTGGTGAGATACTCAGGCTTTAGCTTCTGACCATCGAGGGTGGTGATCTTTTGGTTTTGTGCCTGGCAAAGGCTGACCAAGCCTAAGCCAATGAGCATAAGAAAGTTTCTAAATAAGTGTTGTTTGAACATTGTATTTGAGTTTTTAATTGACGCGAAGGTATTTCCCTATGAAAACCCTTCATTGTAAAAAATGGACATTTAGTCTTAGTCTTCGGCTAGTTTCCAGAATTCGGTGGGATTGAATCCGGTGAATTCCTGAAACTCATGAATGAGGTGGGCCTGATCGTAATAACCATGGAGATAGGCTACCTCAGTGAGATTGGACAAGAAGGGATAGCTTTTGGTTACAGCTTCGAAGCGGACAATTCTTGAAAATAACTTGGGGTTGAAACCGGAGAATTCTTTGAACCTTCGGTAAAACTGTTTCTGGGAGAGGCAGAAGTCATCGGCTAACTGAACTACGCTTTTGTGGCCGTTTTGGTAGATGACCTGTTTAACGGCATGCAGCATAAGGCGGTCTTTGATGCTGTTGCGGTTTACTAATGACTTCAGAAAGTCAGACAGAATTTCAATCCGGGCCATAACATTTTGCCCGGCAGCCATTTGTTGGTTGAGCTGAGCCGCATCTTTGGAGAACAGATCATCTAAACCGATTAATTCCCGGCTAAGGTCAGAAGTAGCGAGATTTATAAGAGAAGGCAAGGCATAGGGGTAAACAGCCACACCTATCAGGTGATAAAATCCTTTTACCGGAACTTGTAGGGGCTTATTGGTTTGCCCCCGAACCAGAGAGAAAAGAAGCTCTGCATCGGCAGTGTCACTATTGAAAGCAAAGCAAATATCGGTGAGACTGTTGGCTACTATGTAGTAAGTTTCGTGAGGGGGGAGTTTGGCTGAATCCCAGGTGCCTACCCAAAAATGACTGATATAGTCCTTGAGTTCATCACATGGTGTAAAGGTTTGGTAATGCATTCAGTTTTCCCCCGAGGTAGATATACCGGATTGGGTTCTGAAGGTTTCGCTTTTTTCGGGATAAGAAAGAATTCTTCTCTTGGCAATTAATAGAGAGGTGGTCAATAAAAAAACATCAGCCCCATCCGGGCTGATGTCTCAAAACAGATAATTCATAAAGACCTTAAAATAGGCTGGGCTTAAGAGTTATTAAAAGGCCATGTCAATCGCTGTGAAAAGTATATCTGTTTTATAGGTGTTTCCTGAGGCTTTGAGTTTTGCTTTAAATCCAAAATGGCTTTGAAGATCTGTATGCTTTTAATTCCTTCATGAGACCCGTAATATCAGTCTGACTTTGAAGGTTTGAGAGAAGGGATATAACCAGAACCAGTGATAGATTTGTCCAACGTTTCATAAGAAAGCATTTCGACAAAAGTATCTACCGATCTATTGAAAACTATTCACTTTTGTTAATGATGGGGAAGGGAGAAGTTACTTTATTAAGTGCCATTAACTCATATGCTGAAGCGTAAGGTTCGAGCTTTTCTTTTTACCATCGAGAAACTGGCCGACAACAACTCCACCGGTAATACCTACTCCGGAACCTATCATCATACCGAAGACAATTCCATTGGGCACTCCAAAAGGGATTCCGAACGAGGTGCCAAGTGAAGCCCCCATCGCCACACCAATGCCAAGGCCCAGCGTGGTGTAGTACATGGGAGGAACAAAACCAAAATCACGCATCAGTAACTTTTTCAAAGTCTTAAGTTTTTCAGCAAGCTGCTTTTCCGAACTGACCCCACTCAACATCTCCATGAGCATGCTGGTGAGTCTTTCATCTTTGTCTAGCCCTTTTTCCTGGATCTCCCGGACTAAGGAAATGCTTTTTTTGAGCTTCTTTTGATACTTTTCGTTGGATGTTCCTGAGATTGATGACTCTAATTCTGCTACTAGCTCTTCCAAATTCATGCCTGATGTTCTTCAGTTTTCCCCCTGTAATAATGATTAAATCTCTCTGCAATGACAAAGTCGATTATGAACTAAAGTGAATGACTTTTTGATTTTTGACCGTGAAATTCGGGCATTCTGTGCCCAGGCGTGCGCAGATATTTAAGGTCAAATACAAAACTCAAATAATGAATTCGAAAATCTTCCTTAACCGGTCAGTTGAGGCCTGGTTTGTTATTGCCACCATCGGTATATGGATATTCGCTTACTACGTGATTGCATTTTATGTTGGGTCCGGTATGCAGGGTAACTGGGAGCAATGGAACGATGTACTGCCTCATGGTTATATAAAAGGTGATGGCTTGAATAATGTATCCATGGCCATCCATATTTTTCTGGCTGCAGTCGTTCTGGTTGGAGGTCCTTTACAGTTTATAGATACGGTGCGCAGAAGAGCTCCCAGGTTCCACCGATATAATGGCAGACTGTATGTTGTCATGGCCTTTCTGATTAGCCTGGGTGGTCTCTTCATTATTTTCTACAAAGGATCAGTAGGAGGAACCATAGGCAATATTAGTATGTCAATCAATACCTTCCTGATTCTGCTGGCTGCTTTCTATACGTTAAGGTTTGCCCTGCAGGACAAGTTCAGACAACACCGTCAATGGGCTATAAGGCTCTTTCTGTTTATGGGGGGAGTATGGTTCTTCAGGATAGGCCTGATGTTCTGGCTGTTTATCTTTGGAGGAAAGCCTGTTGGTTTCGATATGGAAACCTTCAGAGGCCCATTTCTTACCGTTTTAGGTTTTAGTCAATACCTGATTCCACTGGTGGTGGCTGAGTTGTATTTCTATGCAGAAACTAAGGGGAGCACAAAATCCAAAAATGCTTTCGCTATTCTAATGATCATTCTTTCCCTCATTACAGCGATTGGAGTCTTTGCTGCTACTACAGGTTTGTGGCTTCCAAGAATCAAATAGTTACTTAATTTAATTGTCTCAAGATCAACAAATTGTCATGATGAAAAACGATAAGAACACAGCTCGCTGGGCTGGCTTTTTTTACCTGTTAAATGTGATTTTCAGTGTTCTTTACATGGAATATATACCCTCTCAGATTATGGTGAGTGGAGATGCTGAAGGAACACTCACAAAGCTATTGAGTAATGAAACGCTGTTCCGTATCGGAATACTGGTGGGTATTGCAGGGCACCTGAGTTTTATACTGCTTCCACTAACCCTTTACAAACTACTCAATCAGGTGAATAAGCGAATTGCCATTCTCATGGTTGCACTGGCCTTGATCAGTGTTCCGGTTTCGTTCTCATTTATCCTTGACCAAATCAATTTTCTGGATCTGCTCAAAGATTACGACCTGGGCTTGATAACAAGGGACAATCTGGCAACTTCTGCCAGATCTCTTTACAGAAGTTTAATGAATGGGTTTTTTCTGAATCAGGTCTATTGGGGACTGTGGCTGTTTCCTTTTGGTCTTTTGGCATTTAAGTCAGGTTTCCTTCCCAGGTTTCTGGGTATTTCACTCATGCTGGGATGCATTACCTACATGGTCGACATTGGCGGAGCCATTCTGATTAAAGATTACTACGATCATGTGAGTACCGATCTACTGATTATTCCCGCTGCCATAGGTGAGATAGGAATGTGTTTGTGGTTGCTGATCTTCGGTACCAAGCAGAACATCAGGTTTTAAGTTGAGGGGTGGTTTCCTGAGCACCTTTCTATTCGGTTAACTATAGTGAATGTTCCTGATGACTAAGCTGCTGACCTTTGCGGCAGAATAGAACTCAAAAACAATGTCATTTAGGTCAATCATAGTCTTAGCCATTTTAGGCTTAAGCAAAACATTTTTAACTGCTCAGGAAATCACCCAAACGGTCAGGGGAGTAGTACTGGACGAGAATACACGAAAACCTCTTATCGGAGCTACTATAAGAGTTTTAGATACCGATTCCATCATCGGAGCCATTGCAGATATAGAGGGCAAATTCAGAATTGAAGGTGTACCTCTATCGAGTAACAGGCTGTTGGTTACATATGCGGGATACCAGCGAAAAGTGGTATCCAATTTCGATTTAAACTCAGTAAAGGAAGTTGTTTTGGAGATTTGGTTAGCTGAAGCTATTAATGACCTGGGAGATGTGGTGGTAACCGCTTCCGGTAGTCAGGGCGAGCCAATGAACGACCTGGCCTTACTGAGTGCACGAGCCATTTCTTCAGAGCAAACCTGGAGGTATGCCGGTGGTTTTAATGATCCTGCCAAAATTACCGCCAATTTCGCTGGAGTAGCCAATACGCAGGATGGCGGCAATGATATTATTGTGCGTGGCAAATCTCCCAAGTATATGCAGTGGAGACTTGAAGGGGCGGAGATTACCACGCCCAATCATTTCGGAGATCAAAATGGCATCAGTGGTATTGTGGGTGTTTTGAACAATAACCTCCTGTCTACTTCCGACTTCTATACCGGGGCTTTTCCTGCAGAGTTTGGCAATACCCTTTCAGGTGTATATGATCTGAGAATGCGTAAGGGAAATAATGAAAAGTTTGAAGGGATTTTCGGACTTGGGATTCTGGGTACCGATGTGACACTGGAAGGTCCCTTTAGTAAAGACTATAATGGATCTTATCTGATCAATTTTAGATATTCTACCGTTGGATTATTGTCTGAACTCGACCTGATTGAAGTAGAGGATACGGACATCACTTTTCAGGATGCCAGCTTCAAACTGTGGTTGCCCACCGAAAAGCTTGGTTCATTTTCAGTATTTGGTTTGCAGGCTCATAGTGATCTGCTGATAGAAGATGTTGCTCCGGATGTATGGGTGACTCCAGGCAGTGACTTTGCGCAAATAGAAGCGGAAGACTACCTGAAGGGCTCCAGACTTTGGAATTTTGGGGTGAATCATACCATTGGTGATGGAGAACGGAATTTTCTGGAAACCACACTCTCTTATTCTACAGACGATGTTTCAGACAGGGTATATACAATTGGCAACGAAGATGAAGGAATAGCGTCTGAAGACAACTTCTTATCTGATCTGAATAGATCGGCCATCAGGTTAAGATGGACTTTTCATAAGAGATTGAATGCCAGGAACCACCTCATTTATGGTGGGAACTATACGCTTTTGAGACAGAAAATTGATCAGTTTGAGAGAAACAAGGATACAGGTTTACAAAACCTGATCAGTTTCAACGAGCAGGTTTTCATCAATCAAAGCCATATCAGCTGGAAGTTCCAACCCTCAGACCGACTAACCATTGTTACAGGTTTTAATAACCAAAACGTACCCTTCATAGATCAGACCACATTTGAGCCACGCTTTGCACTAAGCTATAAAACAGGAAGGCATAGCAAAGTCACTTTTGGTTACAGTCGAATGGGAAAACTGGAAAGTCTTCACAATTACTTTGTTTCTACGGAAAGTGGAGGTATAGCTTCTTTTCGACCCAACACTGATTTGAAAATGATTAAGTCCTCGCAATGGATAACAGGCTTTCAGAGAAACTTTGGCTCTGATATCAGAATGTTGATTGAAGCATACTATGAAAGGCTAAGCGATGTTCCTGTTGAGAATAATCTCAATAGTTCTTATGCTACCTTGAATGAAGGGTTGGAACTGAATTATGTGGACCTGGTGAATAGGGGAACAGGTAAGAATTATGGGATTGAATTCACCCTGGAGAAGTCTATGTCCAGAGGCTATTACTTCATGTTCAATTCATCAGTTTATGAGTCTAAATACACGGCTCTGGATGGTGTAGAAAGGAATACCAGATTTAACGGTAAATACCTGATCAATTTACTGGGAGGGAAAGAGTTTACAGACTTAGGAAAAAAGGGAAATCAGGAATTCTCGGTGAACTTCAAGTCCTTTTTTGGAGGCGGAAGATACATACTGCCTCTGTTCAGAGATGAGGACGGAAACCTCAATGTAGACCCTGAGGCAGGTAGAATTTATGATTACAGCAAAGCTTATGAGTCAAAGCTGGATGATCTGATGAGTATTACTTTGAGTTTCAGTTATAAGTGGAATCTAAAAGGAGTTGTTCATGAGCTGTTCCTCAATATTGACAATGTCACCGATAACCGGGCCCGCTTAAGGTCTTATTATGATGTAAACGAACCCGATTTTATCGGTTATGAGCGACAAGTAGGGGTAATACCGAATATCTTATACAGGATATACTTTTAATCAGTAGCCTGCCCGTTCAACTCTTTTGACCAGACCCTTTTTCTGATTCTGCTCAAGGATTGGGGCTTCATGCCCAAATAGCTGGCTATTTGATGGTGGTTAACCCGGTTGAATAGGGCAGGCCGTGTTTCCATCAAGTGAGTATATCTTTCTTCGGGTGATGAGGAGATGAATTTGGTCCAGGCGGTTTTGGCTCTGCCAATTTCTTCTTTGGCAAACCCTTGAATCACCTGGTCGAGGCGTGGCAGTAATTTTCGCAAATGATTTTCAAAGCTCTTGTTACTAATGGTAAGGATACAGTCTTCCAGACACTCCAGGTAATGCTTAGAAGGTTGGTCCACCTCAACTGTATTGTAAGGAGTTATTTTATCTCCTTCAGTGTAAAACCCGGTAGTTTTTTCTTCACCATTGATGATAATATATTCTCTTACACAGCCTTCAACCACCATAAAGCATCGTTTCGGAATTTGACCTTCTTTGAGCAGAAATGTGTCCTTTGGAAATTCTTCAAAAATGGTCTCTTTGATAATGACCTCTTTTTCCGCAGGAGTTAGAAACTCGATGTGGTTAATCATCGCTTTTACCTTTTCTAAAGCATTCATATGAATTGTTTTGAGTTGTTACTACTTCGATCATTGTGAAATTATCGGATCATGAAACATAGGGTCCGGCATAAATGGGTTTATCCCAGTCGCCATGAATCAATAGCCGATAATCTAAGAGACGAAGCCTTGAGTTTTAGGCTCAATTGAATGAGCGGTTGAAAAGTACGGTGAAATTTACTTTCCCAAGACTTATCGTCCTTTTTCCTAGTGTATCGTTTGCAAGGAAAAGTGTGTGTTTATTGAATTCGGGAATCTCATTTATGAATAATCTAAAATACGATTGAGAATCTTATATAGGGTAGTTTTTCCTTTAAAATGAAAGTCAATCACTCATTCAATGTGAATATGTCATTCATTAACCGGTAAACCCCAGATTCTCGTTCTCTTTATATCTTGAATCAAGCTGGTGAAGCTTCCTGCCTCCCGGCCGAGTATATTTTTTATATCGCTACCTACTGCACTTGGTTTACCTTCTCTAAAGTAGCGGTTAAGGTCCGTTAAGGCCTCAGCCTTGTAAGAAGCAGGCAGCTCTAAAAGCTACACAGGTTTCTTCCAGTTGTTTCACAGTTTCATTGCCCACATTTCCACCGGCTCCGGTTATACAAATCATAAAGGATGTATTTAATAGTTTGATGACGCAAAATCCTAAATCACCGGAGTGAATAGACAGGACATATGTCCAATGGTTGAGTCATTCTTGTGGATATGTTTGAGTATAGCTTTAAAGGTTAATGGGCTAAACCAGAGACTGAAATAGCCCATTGCAAAGTGTTTATTTGTCTATTTATTGCCTTCCATTTGAGCGTAGACCTTCCTCCATTCAGAAGCATCATAGATCAGAAATGACTCCTGAATTTTGCCATCCTCGATACGGAACCATTCAGATCCAAAGTTGCTCTCCAGACCAGGGATTGCCGATTTGAACTCATAATAGGTAGCCACCCAGTTACCATTTTCTGCAGTAGAGATCAGTCTTACTCCGGTAAGTACTTTTCCCATTTCCTGAGCCAGAGCAATGAACTCAGCTTTGTTTTTCAATTCAACCATAGGGTTCTTGAAGTGATAATCATCTGCCAGCAGGGCCAGAGATGCAGGGATTTCAGCAGGGTTATTGAATCCGTTCAGGAATTTTTCAACGATTTGAGTGTTTGACATTTCTTTTTTCATGTTTTGAGCATAAGTGTGACCAATAGAAATAAGGAATAGGCTGATAATAATTGCGCTTACTTTTTTCATTGTTTAATGTTTAAATGTATGCTACAAAGGTGGGGTGAGGACATGAAATGAATCTTGGTGCTGACCAAGATTGTATTGTAGATGTTGTTTGAAATTTCCGTGCTATGGAAAGGCTTAATTAACTGCTCTCACGGCTGATTCCTTTCAATACAAGCCAAAAACCAAATGAGACTTCAAATACAAACCCGGCTATTGTAGAGGCAATGCCCGCTTCGATACCTGTAAAGGCCAGTAGAGAGCTGAGAAAAAGGATGAGATAGGCAACAATTCCCAAACCTGATAGCACTCGGGGAATCATTGAATTTTTGAAAAGGATATAGCAAAAAGGTATACTACCCAGGCCAAGGGCTGCCATTGCTCCATGATAGGCAAACCAGTTAGTCCTTACCGCTACATTAGCCATGGCATACAAGCCTGAAGTTTCTCCAGAAGTCTCAGATGCTAAGCTGCCTAACGTGAGTATGGAAATAATACCCAAAGTGAGCAAGGCTGCTTCAAAGATTCTGGCAGACATATATAAAACAGCTGCGCTCCTGTTGGCGGAGGCAATGATAGGGTAGAGCAGAGCCCCTATGCCAATAATACCCAGGCAATTGATCATCATCAAAAGACCTGCATAGCCCGGCTGGTTTTGGTTTGCGGCAATCTTCACTAAATAGTCATCCGGGGCCAGCAGATTAACAATGATGAGATTTGCGGCAATGGCTACTGCCATGGTAAGCAGAAATAGCACCCCGGCTAACCTCGCATTTCTATTAAAGTTGGTACCCATCGTATTTGCTCAATCTGTGAAAAGTAGATATTTGAATCTTTCAGATCATTCACCTTAGTTAATCATAGGCCGTGACCTTATGGTTATCTTAGCGCTCAGTACACGATCTATATGTTTATTGATTCGGGTTTTCGAAAGTCAGCCTGAAAAGAGGGATAATCATTTCACCTTTCCAACAACAAGTGAGTGCCGGACGTGGAATAATACTCTTCGAGACAAACGGCAATTATACCAATGGGATATGTTGTAAATCTTGGTATTAACCAAGATTATATCCTGATGCTGTTCATAAGTTTACTGAAGTTAGTGGCATCGATATTCAGATAGGAAGCAATGTCTTTGTGAGGTACTTTATGGAGGAGGTAAGCGCTTCTTTCTACGAAAGTGCGAAAACGTGTTTCCATAGTCATAGACATAAGTTCATGCTGTCTTTGTAATACACCGGTGAGAAACGTCTCGGTGATTTTCCTGAACAGGGTATTGATTTCCTCATGCTTCTGAAGCATCATCTGATGATTGTGTGAAGAAATCTTCAATCCTTCAGTAGCCGTAATTGATTCCAGGTAATATCTGGAAGGCTGTTGAGTGAAGAAGGATTCGGGGATACCACTAAATGAGGGGGCATGAGCAAAGGCGATAATGTGCTGTTTATTGCCGTTGAGCAGGTGTGATTTGTGAATGCCTTCTGTGATGAAATAAAAAAACTGTTCAGTTTCTCCGGGCGCGGTAATAATGGTTTTCCTCGGTATACTTATTGCTGTCCAGAGCGTCACATAATCTGATAGTATTTGGTCAGTTACGTGATGAAACTTCAAGAGGTAGGCTTTTAGCTGTTCTTGTTGTTTGGTTGGCGAAGCTGGGGTCCGGGTTAATGGCATTCAGGCTTCAATTTAGTTATAATGAATAGAAATTAGGTGAAAAGATTCAACAGCTTACTCATTTGATTGGGTTGCTGAAAGGGCTTATATAATATGATTGATTACAAAGAACATTTGGAGTTAGCAGGTCAACCGGTGATTACCAAACTTGGTGTTTCAGCGCCAATGACAGACATGCTCAACTTGCCTGCCGAGGCTTGTTATGTATATATCACAAAAGGAGGAGGAGAGAGGCTGACGGATACCTTTAATCTGCATGCTACAAAATCTACAGTAATACTGTCAGCCTGTGGCTTCACCTTCAGTGGTATTGTGAATATGGGTTTGAAATCAAGTATGGAAAGCCTGATTGTCCATTTAAAAAGGGAAGTGCTTGAAACGGTTTTTGAACACGAAAAGCCTTCGCTGTGGAGAGAGTTAAACAAGCCAGTCAGTGCCTATGTGGTACAGCAAGCCGCCAGTGAATTGGTAAAGAGTTACTTCAACGATCTGCAAAGGCTTTTCCAGCACAGGGCAGCAGTAACAGATGAGATTCTAAAGAATAAACTCAAAGAGCTGGTACTTCTGTTATTGCAATCCGATCAGTCAGAGGAGATCAGACAAATTATTAAGTCTCTTTTTTCCACTAAGGAATTTTCATTCAAGGAGGTAGTCGATGCTCATATTTATTCTCCTATCCAGATTGAATACCTGGCAGGTATTACCCATTGCAGCCTTTCTACTTTTAAGAGAAAGTTTAAGGAGATATATAACGAGCCCCCCGCCCAATATATACTCAAAAGGAGGCTGGAAAAGGTAGCCCAGGAACTGAAATATACTGACAGGCCGGTGAGTGAAATTGGTTATTCCCTGGGATTTGACAGTCCCGAGCACCTTTCAAGAGCTTTTAAAAAGCACTATGCCCAAACACCAAGTGATTATAGGAGTCAGAAGGTTGAATAGGGTTTAGAGTTGAAGTATGATCGGCTTGTGACTCTTTCAGGTAGCGGATTGAATCACTGTTCTTCCCGAAGATGCTGCTCATCGATAATGCCGTCAAGTTTGAGATGGGTTACTGTAGGAGGGAAGGTCATCCTGACCAGGGTAAAGTGATCGAATGACATTTTGTCTTCCGGATTCTGACTACCTCCTGTCGTTCCCAAAATGGTGTATGTCTGGCCATTTCTGATTCTTTGAGAGAAGGAATGAAAATGTCCGTTGAAGACAGAGTAGTTTCTGTCTGCCAGTGCTTTTTCCAGATCACCAAGGCCTTTTTCATCTTCTCGCATCCATAGTGGTTTGTGCATGAGTAGAAATGTCCATTTAACATCCGGGTATTGATTCAGAACGGTCTTGAAATACTCTGTTTGAGTAGGACTTATGGCACCCACCCGTGATTCGATCATTTGGCTGTAGGTCGACTCTTCCACATTGCCTTCAATTTCACCATTGATCATTTTGATGGCCTCTTCCCGGGCTTCGTAGATTTCAATCATTCTCTCTTCGGTATAATCCTCAGAGTCCAGCATCAGAAATAGAATGTCGTTGAAAACGAAATGATAGTAACGTGGTCCAAACCTGTTCTGCCAGACCTTGCGCATTGTGGGGTTAGTCAGGTCATGATTACCTCCCAGGTGAAAGAATGGCATATTTAGTTTAGAGGTTCTTGCATCGAATGAGTCCCATTCCTTCTTCAATTGAGACGTGTCTTTGGTACCACCTTCAATCAGGTCGCCAATGCTTAAGACAAAAGTAGGGTCGAGCAGGTTGATCTTTGCTACTGCTTCTGAGTAGATGCCTTCTCTTTCGCCTCCTGAGAGGTCGGAGATAATGGCGAAGGTAAAGTCGGTTTCCGTGTCCTCGAAAGTCTCACTTGTCCAGGGCTTTTGGGCATCCTCTTCAATTGTGTGTTGAAAGCTATGTTTCGGTGGTTGTTCACTACATCCAATGCATAGAAAAACAATGAGGACGGCCACAATATGGTTAGAAGAAATCATCTTATTCACGTTAAATCCGAAGGCCCAAAATAGGCAAAGCTTTACACTTCAATCTTCACTTTGGGTAATCAATTTACCTTTCTTATTCTACATTTTTACCCATGTGAGCCCTTTGGATAACTACTTGAGCTGATTGATCAAGTGCGTTTATGCAGGTTTGGAAACCTTTGCAGGGAGGCAAACAGGTCAACACCTATAGTTCATGCCTTTCCATAACTGACGGATTACTGGTTTCAGATAACGCCATCATATACTTAAGCGGATATTCACCCTGATAGTCTTTTTGGCCGTTTTTTTAATTGGACAGATACAAAGAATGATTACACCTGATCAAAAGAAAGAGGATAAAACAACCCTCATCGTGACTTCCACTCCTGACCCGGAAGGACTGTCTTTTTTGAACGAGTATGTAACCAGAGTAATGCCTATGCTATTGAATGCGGGCGGAGTGGTGGTAAAGAGAACTGAGGTTACCCGTGTTTTTCATGGAGACCGCCAGTTTACTTATCTGCTGGTAATGGACTTTCCCTCTGATGAATCTTTGAATAATCTCTTCGAGAGTGAGGCATATCAGCAACTGATCAAGATCAGAGAGAAAGGCTTTGTCAATATGAATATACTCTATGGTCGCGACCTCTGAATGCCGAATGCCTATCTGGCTTAAGTACTAATATCTACAATCTGTAAAACTTATGAATGTGTTGGTTTTTAAAACAAATGTGAAGTCAATACTCGGACAAACCTCAGTAGACTTTGTTTTGAGCAATGTACCTAATGTCTTGAGCTGGAACCTGGATTTTGAAGATGCGGATCAGGTACTCAGAATTGAGATGGAAGAGGAGAGCTTTGGCCATGAAATCCCAAATGCGTTGTCAGAGTTTGGGATCATATGTGAAGAATTGATTTAAAGATGTATTATGAAAGCGGTTGTTTGTACGAAGTACGGAGGTCCCGAAGTACTTCAATGCCAGGAAGTAGACGAGCCAGTTTTGGAGAATAATGCGGTGTTGATAAGAATTAACGCGGCTGCGGTGACCACAGCCGGGCAGATTGGACGAAAAGGAGAACCAAAGCTTACCCGCTTATTCAGTGGTTTATTACGACCCAGAAAGAACATTTTAGGTATGGAGCTGGCCGGAGAGATAGCTGCGGTTTCGCCAGAGGTTACTCAGTTTAAAGCAGGCGATCAGGTCTTTGGCTTGACCGGTCTGAGCCTGGGGGCTCATGCTCAGTTTAAAAGCCTGTCGGAGGAAGCTGCTATTACCCATATGCCTGCTAACCTGAGTTTCTCAGAAAGTGCCGCAGTGATTGAAGGCGGTTTAACAGCCATCAACTTTTTGAAACATAAGGCGAAGGTGAGAAGCGGTCAATCCGTTCTGATCTATGGAGCATCCGGGTCTGTAGGCACGGCATCCGTTCAACTGGCTAAGTATTTAGGGGCTCATGTGACCGGAGTATGCAGTACTTCAAACCTGAAAATGGTTCAGGATTTAGGAGCAGATGAGGTAATTGATTACACAGCATCTGATTTTACTCAAAATGGAAAAACCTATGATGTCATCTTCGATACACAGGGCAAGCGCTCATTCCCTGAGTGTAAAGCTTCCTTAAACCCGGAAGGGATTTATCTGAATGCCGCTGGGTTTTCTACTATTTTGTACATGCTTTGGACAGCCATGTTTGGTAAAAAGAAGGCTATTCTGGCCACTACTTACACCCGTTCTTCAAAAAGTATGAAACAAGATTTGGTTGAATTAAAGCAATTGGCTGAACAAGGAGCCATACAGCCCGTAATCGATAAGTGCTACCCTCCTGAAGAAATAGTAGAAGCCAGCCGATATGTTGACGCGGGCCACAAAAAGGGAAACGTTATTTTAAAATTCAACCATGCATAATCAAATACTGAGGCATCTGATCGCCTCAATCAAGTATCGTTTCAATAAGGCTGTGGAAGGAAGCCCAATGGACTTTGGGAACTTTGGTTTAGGCCATGGAAGCAGAAGTCCGAGGGAAATAGTCCATCATATGTATGATGTTATCCATTCTACCAGAGTGTTTGTTGAAGAGGGAGCTATGCCAAAGGGCGATCTGGAGAAGTTGAGTTTTGAAAAGGAGGTCGACCGTTTTAAAGCTGAACTCTATGTCCTTGATCTGTTAATTGCCCAAAAGCCATTGGACATGAACTACTCCAACAGACTCATCCAGGGACCATTAACGGATGTCCTGACACATATTGGACAATTGGCCATGCTGCAAAGGCTGGTAGGAAATCCGCTGGAGTGGGAGGATTTTTCGAAAAGTGATGTTTGACCTCGTTAATTTAGCTCACCTTTATCATACATAGGTGAATAATGGCAGTCGGTCATAGAAGAAGAAACTTATATCTAAAATGAATAACCCTGAAAGACTTAACTCGCATAATACCTTATCAAGACTTATCACTTATTCATTAATGGCTTTTTTTACCCTTTCTACTTGTAGTGTCCTGGCTCAAAAAGGCTCACTTGGTGGGAGTAGTTTGCCAGAGCCATTAGCGTCATTGGAGCTCCCGCGTATACAGGTAGCTCCTATCACTGATTCGGCAACAGGCAGGGCCTATGAGTTGTATATAAAGCTTCCGGAAGCCTACTCTGAAGATGAAGAAAAAAAGTATCCGGTACTGTATTTTACAGATGCGCTCTGGCATATTGAACTGCTATCAGGAGCCAGCGAATACCTGATGGATAACATTATTTTGGTTGGTATTTCCTGGCAAAAGGATGAAATACCTCAGGTAAGCAGATTTAGAGACTTTAGCCTGTTACCCGATATGCACGAGAAGTATGAAAGTGGTCAGGCTGCGAATCATTTAAGCTTTATTAAGAAAGACGTGTTCGGATATATTGATAATCATTACCGAACCGATACTAATCAACGTTCCTATTTCGGTTACTCTATGGGAGGTGCATTTGGAGCTTATATTCTGCTTTCTCAGCCCAATACGTTCAGGAATTATATACTCGGAAGTCCGACAACTTTGTTAGACGATTCATTTCTCTATAATCAGGAATTACTCAAAGTCAGCGAGGCCCGAGACCTGGATTTGAACGTCTTTATTTCTATCGGTGAACTGGAAGAAAAAACAATGATAGAACAGGCAGAGGGACTGATAGCTATGCTGGAGCGTGAAAGGCTTCTGAAAAACTCCGCCACACTGGAGTTGGTTGACTCTGCCGACCATAGTAGTGCTTTTCCCATGACCACCGTACGTAGCTTGTATTGGTTGATGGGTAAGTTGAACTCAATACCAGGACAAGGAAATTAATTTAGACTTAGATCAATCCCATTGACTTTTTAGACTTACTATCTGACATGAAATTAAAAAACTCTTTTTCACACTCCCTTCAATTCTTCAACCTCAGGCTCCCGGTTTTCATCATGGTTATGTGGCTTACCTTTTTTGTTGAAATGAAGGCTCAGGATAGTCTGGTTTATGAAAGTGAGAGCCTGAAAATCGTCAGATTGACAGAGCATACCTACCGCCATATCACTTATCTGTCTACCGAAGATTTTGGCAACGTCAGTTGCAATGGAATGATTGTAATCGACTCGGGAGAGGCTTTAGTTTTTGATACACCAACCGATGATGCCGGATCAAAAGAACTGATCGAGTGGACAGAAGGGAATACTGATGCCAAGGTGGTAGGGGTTGTGGTCACACACTTTCATAATGACTGTCTGGGTGGATTAGGAGATTTTCATCAGAGAGGTATTCCTTCCTATGCTCATATGAGGACAATTGCATTGGCCAGTGATCAGGGTTTAATTATCCCTCAGGTTAGTTTTCGAAAGAAGCTCAAGATTCAGGTAGGTGAATTGAAAGTGGAAAACAGGTTCTTTGGAGAAGGTCATACTTTAGACAACATTGTCTCCTATGTTCCTGCCGATCAGGTACTATTCGGTGGCTGTATGATCAAGTCAGTTTCGGCTGGTAAAGGATATCTGGGAGATGCCAATGTAGAGGCCTGGCCAACTACAGTCATGAACTTAAAGAAAAAGTATCCTTCACTCGAGCTGGTCATACCGGGCCATGGTTCGCCAGGAGGTACAGAGCTGCTCGACTATACCATCAAATTATTCAGTAAATAAACTCGAAGGTATTGATCATCGAATTTAACAAGCGTCTGTTTTTAATTATGAGAAGAAGTCTTTTTCAAGCCCTGATTTTTTGTTTCGCTACCACAATGATACATGCTCAAGACTCGGCACTGAGTTCAGGAGATATTCATGTTATTGAGTCTGCCGAGATGGGGAGCCAGATGGAGTATCAGGTCTATCTGCCGGAAAACTATAGTGAGGAGAAAGAGTACCCCGTTTTGTATTTGCTAGACGCTAAACGCTTCTATCTGTATGGAGCAAGCCTTTTGAATACCTTCAGGCAATACGACCTGACACCAGAGTTTGTCGTGGTTGGTATTTACACCGGTTATCCGGAGCGGTTTGCTTACTTCAGTTCCAGAAAGGATGAATTTATGGCCTTCATCAAAGACGAGTTAATTCCTGAAGTGGAAAGTAAATACCGGGCCTCGGACGAACGAATACTTTTTGGCTGGGAGTACGGAGGAAGTCTGGCCTATCATTTCTTTGCTCATGACAATTCCATTTTTGATTCCTACCTGATGGCAAGTCCTTTTCCAATTAAGGATGAGGTCGATCTCCTGAAAGGAGTAGATCAGCTGGAGAGCACTCTATTCTTTTCGGTGAGCCCTCATGAATATGAAGTGAACCATGGAGTAGACAGACTAGACTCCCTGCTGACAGCCCAACCCATTGAAGACTTAAGATGGACCTATCAAAAACTAGTCAATGAAGAGCACAGGTCTACACCATATGCCACGATCTACCACGGGTTAAAAGATTACTTTCAATACTATCCTGAACTGCAGGTAGACGACCTTAATGATTTCTTAAATAGGGGAGGAATTGACTATGCTTTGACCTATACCAGGGAGAGGGCAAGGCAGTTTGGCTTTGATGAAGAGCTTTCCACCTGGACCAAGTTTACCATTTTAAGAAGCGCTATCAGAGCCAATGATTATAACCAGTTTAGTCAATTCGATGCAGTCTTGAAGACCGTAGAGTTTGCTGACGACCTGGCCAATCCAAGACTCTTCGGTATCGCTAATTTTTACAAGGCCAAGAATAATCTAGAGGCGGCAGTTGAACTTTACGATGCCCTGGTTAAAAAACAACCTCATGCTGTTCCGTATCTACAAGCACTGGCCGAAACCCATCAGTTATTGGGAAATGATCTACAAGCTCAATCATATTTTAAAACGATAAAAGTGCTCTCGAAAAACAACTAATGTATATCGTTTGATTGCGCAGTAAAAAGGGCGAATTTATAAACCGTGTTAATTTACAGTTAATATTATGGAGGTTTTGCTTGATTATATCTCTCAATTCGTGAAACTAGCTGATAAGGAAGCCAATATGATCAAGTCTGAGTTGACTGTAAAAGACTTTCCCACCGGATATATGCTCTTAAATGAAGGAGAGGTATCCACACGTTCATATTTCAATCTCAGTGGTTTGGTGAGAAGGTTCCATTGCATTGATGGAGAAGAAAGAACCACCTGTTTTTACAAAGAGCGTCAATTCATTGCCTCCTTCAGGAGCTTTCATGCAAAGGTGCCGTCAGATCACTTTTTGGAGTGCTTAGAGCCTGTAAAAGTTATCGTTATATCCGATGAGACTGAGAAAAGATTACTTGAATCCATACCGAAAATAGAAAGATTTGCCCGGATTGTCTTGGAACAAGAGGTGGCCAATTACCAGGATATGTTTTCAACCTATATTTTGAAAACAGCTGAGCAGAGATATTTAAAACTACTAAGAGAAGACAAGGAACTACTGCAAAGAATTCCGCTCAAACAATTAGCCACTTATATTGGCGTTCAGCCTGAAAGCTTGAGTAGAATCAGAAAGAGAATTGCTCTGCGGTCTTCATAGTTAACCAAGATCAATTTTGTTGCGAATAGATATCTATACGTTTGCTAAAAACAATGTAGACTTATGGATTATAAAAGATTTAGTATAGGTTTTGGCTTTCTGATATGGTTGTTGGCCAGTTTGGTTTTCAGGTTTTGGGGAAATTACTTTTTTGATATTCAGAATTCCATTGTTGTAATAGGCCTTTTCCTTGGAGTTACTGCCCCGCTTTTTGGATTAGTCTTTTGGGTGATTAAAAGATTTAAACTGAATCGAGAACGAGGTTTAAAAAGCACAATGTTAATGGCATTACCAGGCATGTTCAGCGATGTAATATGTATCAGGTTTCATGCTCTGGCGTTTCCGGCTTTTAATCAAGAACAGGTGATTTTTCTGGCAGCCTGGATTTTATGGGCTTATCTGATTGTTTTGGGCAGTGGTTGCCTGTGTATTACTTTCTTAATTAATGGGACTGATTGAGTTCTGAATCGAGCCGAAAATCTGAATTAGTTTTATTTCTTTTACAACATATATAGAAATGCTTCGTACATTTGTTTTACAAATTCAATAATAATGAGTAGAACAACTTATTTAGGCGAATTCGAAGAGCTGATACTAACAATGGTTTTGATTCTCGAGGAGGAAGCCTATGGTAACACCATCGTTAATGGAATCAAGGAGCACCAGAACAGGGAGGTCAACCTGAGCTCGGTGCATATTACCCTCTACAGATTAGAAGATAAGGGTTATCTGGAGTCTTACTATGGCGGAGCGACCAAGGTGAGAGGAGGTAGAAAGAAACGCTACTTCAAAATCACCAATGCCGGTAAAGCCATGCTTCAGGAAATGAAAGATGCCAGAAGTAAACTATGGGAGCTAACCCCTCAGCTGAAATTCAGCCATGTCTGAAATAAGACCACCTCGCTTATTTACCAGGTTTTTTAAATGGTATTGTAAGGCGCCATTGCAGGAGAGTATTCTGGGCGACTTGCAGGAAGCCTTCTATTATGAAGCAGAGGTTAAAGGTCTGTTGAAGGCGAGATGGAAATATATCTGGACTATCCTGAGGTTTTTCAGACCAGGTATAGTCCGAAGCTTAGAAGGAACTCAAAAACTCAATAATTACGGTATGATCAAAAACAACATCAAAATTAGTATGCGCAGCATACTGAGAAACAAGGTTTTCTCAATTCTTAATGTCACAGGTTTAAGTGTCGGCTTGGCCAGCTGTCTTCTCATTCTTATTTATGTGAAGAATGAGCTTTCTTACGATACTTACAATGTCAACTACGATCACACATACAGGGTCATACAACACTTTGGTGGGAGTGAAGGGGATTTAAGAGACGTAGTGCTGCCCGTTTCTGAATACCAGGTGTGGGGAAATGCACCGGTAGCACCTGCGCTGAAGGAGTTCTATCCTCAAATAGAAAGTGTTTTTCGCTTTACCAGCAGTTTCAATTGGCTGGTAGAATATGAAGGGAACCGTTTTCAGGAGAAAAATGTGGTTTTCGGTGACTCTACTTTCTATCAAGTCTTTTCATGGGACTGGCTGGGCGGAAATGCCGAGACAGCGCTGGTCCGACCAAATACCATCATTCTGAGTAAGAAACTGGCTGAAAAATACTTTGGCAATGAGAATCCGGTAGGGGAATCTCTTTTAATGGATGGTGAAGACCTTTATGAAGTGACCGGAGTCTACAACATTCCTTCCAACTCTCACTTCAGTGTCGATGCTATTATCTCCATGTCTACTTTCCACGGATTCAGACCACAGATTTTTGATTCCTGGGGATATGTTGATTTCTATACTTATTTCACGCTGAATAAACAGGCAGACATTAAGGCGCTTAGTGCGAAAATTCCTGAATTTTTAGCAACTCATTATACCGATAATTACGGTTATACTCTCCAGTTTGAGGCCTTGGGAGATGCTTATCTCAATTCTGAAGCAGGCCGTCAGCCCGGGCCAGTAGGGAGCAAGAACAATATTTACCTCTTTATTTCAGTGGCGGTATTTATTCTGTTGATTGCCTGCATCAATTTTATCAACATCTCAACCGCCAGGTCGATTGATCGGGCAAAAGAAGTAGCCGTAAGAAAGACCCTGGGTTCAAACAAAGGCCCATTGATCTCTCAATTCCTCATTGAATCTGTGATGATCACCTTTTTTGCTGGTTTGTTAGCCATAGCCATGGTTTCCTTTGGGTACAGGTATCTTGAAATACTGATTGGTAAACCACTTTTGGTAGACTGGTTGTTCGCTCCAGGCAATCTTCTGGTTGGTATACTATTGGTGCTTGTGTTGGGAGTACTGGCCGGCCTTTACCCAGCCTTTGTTTTGTCGAATTACAGGCCTATACAGGTATTGCGTGGCTCTTTTAAGAATTCGTCAAAAGGGATATGGTTAAGGAAATCTCTTGTGGTGATCCAGTTCGCCCTGTCTATTATGCTGCTGGCGGGTACAGCAATTGTTTACCAGCAACTCAATTATATAAGAGATTACGACAAAGGGTTTGAGTCAGAGCAGGTTTTGGTGATTGACTTTGGCGGAGATCCTAAGGTCAAAAGAGATCTTCAGTACATAAAAACTGAACTACAGAAGCATGGTGCTGTAGAATCTGTGGCTCTTTCCAGAGCAACTCCAGGTGATTTTTTCCCGAATGCGGGCACCACGATCGAAGGTCCTACCGGAGAGAAGGTAAGTGAGTCACCAGCTATTTATGAGATTGATGAAGACTTTGTACCTACCTATGATATGAAAATGGTAGCGGGGAGAAACTTCTCAAAAGACTTTCCTACAGACACCACTATGGCCTTAATGGTGAATGAAGCCGCAGCAAGACTCTATGGCTACAGCAATCCGGAAGACATTGTTGGCAAGAGTTTCAGCCAATGGGGACGTGAAGGTAAAGTGGTTGGTGTGATTGAAGACTTCAATTATGTCTCTTTACACAACGATGTCGAACCTTTAACCTTACGGTATTCAATTTGGTGGTCTACTGAGAAATTCTCCGTAAAGCTGAAATCAAAAGATATGAGAGGAGCCCTGAACGATATTGAGGCCATTTGGAAAGAAGCTGTACCGAGTTACCCCTTCAATGCTCACTTCAATGATATAAGCTTTAATGATCAGTATGAAGCCGATGAACGTTTTGGAATGATCTTCTACTCCTTTTCTGTACTGGCCATCTTTGTGGCTTGTCTGGGACTTTTTGGTCTGACCATTTATACGACTAACCAAAGGGCGAAGGAGATTGGAATCAGAAAGGTTTTGGGAGCTTCTATACAGCGAATCGTAGGCATACTGTCTCTGGACTTTATCAAACTGTTTGGTATTGCATTGCTGCTGGCCATACCCGTTTCGTACTTTACAATGTCCAGTTGGTTGGGGTCTTTTGCTTATCAGACTTCAATCGGTTGGGAGGTATTTGTCTTCGCAGCACTGATCAGCCTGGTGGTTTCTCTTTTAACTATGAGCTTTAAAACAGTGGGGGCAGCTATGTCTAATCCAACTCAGGTATTGAAAGACGAGTAGCCACTAAATAAGAACTGAAAATTGATAAGGCAGACCTGATTGGAGCCTTGCCTTTTTTCTGATATCCGCTTTAACAGGAAGTAAATAAGCATCTGCCTTGGTGTCGAACCAAATGGCGGTATCCCATTCTATTTTCTTCACTGTGGCCGAAGCCTTCATCCGTCCCCAGCCTTCTTCCTGCCACTTCAGGTGGGTTCTTATTTCGTGGGAAATGTCTTTGGGTAATGTGACGAAAAACCATCCAGCACCGCCATGTTGCCAGATTTCGGCTTCAAACCGGTAGGTGATTTTGTTAGTGTAGCTTTCCTCTTTAGGGTTCATTTCAGTCGTTGATCAGTATGGCGGCAATGTCTCTGACAATTTCCTGCCTGAAGTCTTCTTCATAGTCGCAATTACCTAATACGACAATGCCAATATTTTGATCAGGGATGATGACCAAAAGACTTCTGAATCCTGTGTCTCCTCCAAAGTGACCATAAGCCTGATGGTCTACAATGGAGAAACGCTGAAAACCCAGTCCAATATTTGAGCTTAAGGGAGTAGAAGGTTGAACCATAGAGTGAAGAACAGAGCCATTGTTAGTGTCCCGGAGTTCCTGAAGCATGTCCATCATCCAGAGAGAAAGTTCAAAAGCAGAGGCATTCAATGTACTGCTGGGAGCGTGTTCTATGTTATATGGGTAAATCTTTCTGACGTATCTTTTCTTGCCGATGTACCTGCGGGAATGGGGTGAAACCCTAAGGCTGTCAGGGATTTGTGTATATCGGAAACTACTCTGTTTCATACCACTCTTTAGCAGTACTTCTTCCTTCATGTATTGAGCGAAGGGTTTTCCCGAAAGTCGTTCAATAAGATAGCCTAACAAATCATAAGTCAGGTTGCTGTAATAGAAGCGGGTATTGGGAGCTGCTGTCGTTTTTAGTGATTTATGGTTGAAGTATTCACTTAGGCCCCGGTCACTGTCGTTCTGTGTTGACCATGCGTAACTTGAAACATCAGGCAGTCCGGAGGTGTGATTCAAGAGGTTTTTAACCGTGATCTTTTCTGCACCTTCACCACTTATTTCAATTTCAGGTAATAGGGTGTTCAACCTGGTATCTAAAGAGATATTAGACTCATTCAACAGATGAACAACTCCCAGAGCGGTGAATAATTTACTAACTGAAGCTGTATGGAACATCGAGTATTGATTGACCTCATTGCCCGTTTCTATATTTCTTACCCCATAGCCTTTAGCCAGAAAGATGCTGTCGGAAGAAACTACGCCCACAGACAGACCCGGCAGGTCATAGGCGTCCATTTTGGCCGCAACAATACGATCAATTTGTTCTATTACTTTTTCCTTCCTGTCTTGAGCCTGAACTTTTGAGCAGGTCTGAATAATGAACAATAGCCATATGATCTTAGTGAAAAACTTCATTTGCCATCTTTTGAGTAGAGCGAACAGTAGAATACAAAGCTACTGGCCAGAGGGTACAAAACTCTTCACTATTGACAATAATTATGGCTGCAAAGCGACATTATGTTGGGAATATTATTAAAAAGTTCATGGAGTTCTTAATGAAGCGCTTCCCAAATGCCTTTTATGAAATAGTCATCAGGCGCCTACTTCAGCGGTGTGCTTCCGTCTTCGATTGAGAGTTTTATAATCACCCATTTGTCCTGAATTTTCTTTAAGGTCAGCAAATGTATCAGTGAATGATCATTATCTGGAGCCTTATCCGAGATACTGATAACATAATTCTCTTCGCTTTCTTCTATTTGCTCCAGATTCATATCTCTTTCAATAGACCTGGCCCTATCGTCAATATTGGTTTTGTATTCCTGAAAACCATAGGCTTCAAAAGTACCATTGTCTAACTCATAAGTCATGTCAACCTGATCAGCGAAAATAGCCTGACCCAATTTCGGATCGCCTGTCTTAGTCCAGCTGATATAGTCCTGAGCTAATAATTCAAGAGCCTCCTTTTCTAACTGAAGCGCTTTGTTGGATGGGCTGCAATGCTGCAAAGAAAGGGTAGTAGTTAAAATGGCTAGTATGCTAAATAGAGCTTTCATGAATAGTCTTTAATCTTAGAATCGAGCCTCCGGTATTATATGCTGTTCTGCAAATTTCGATAGTATCAGAGACTCTCATTTGACTCAGCAGATCAAAGAGTTGACCGATTAGCTCAACCTTTAACGAAACTCAAGCGATTGCAAAGCAGGAGAGTTGGGGTAGTAGGTCAGGGCCAGTTTCAGTACATCATTGTAAGCTTTTGGTCTGTTGTTTCTTTCCAGCCTTCTTAAAGTACCTATCAGGTTTTGGGCGGCATAAAAAGAGTCTTCAAGAGGAAGCACTTCAAAACCATACTTCAGAGAAAGAGACTGATAGTGTCGCTTTATTTGTTGTGCAGGATTTTCTGAATTCCAGAATTCTCGGTATGGGATATTCCATGTTTCAAAAGGATAAAGGGTTTCCAGTCCATTCTCAATACCCTTTAGCGCCATGCCGTAATGGTTTTCCTCTTCAAGTATTTCGATGGTATAGCTGATGTTAGGATTGGCGCTTTGTTCGAGCTGTTGATTCATTTGTTCATAGGCGAGTGCCTCTTCTTCCGGACGTCTTAGCAAATCGTCACCCGCTTTACCGATGTAGATAGCGCTTTTGTTTCTCGATTGATCTTGTATAGCCTTTACCGTCCTTTCAGCAATGGTTTCTCCAGAATCAGTGATTAAGGTCAGTTCAGCCGCCAAAATAATAGATGCATCGAATAGTTCGGGTTCTTCCCAGAAAGCAGTGAGTACAGGCCCGAAGGTAGGAGACATGCCAATGATAGTGTGATGATCGTTTACGCGATATTGGTCCTGGACGAAAGGCATTAACTCTTTCTTGAAGAAACTCAGATAGTTCTGAATTTTTTCACCTGTAGCATCTCCAAAAAAAGTATTGCCGTTGGAATAGTGCAATGCCAAGGCCATATCGTAGCGGGCGTCCGTAGTATTAGGTATACCAACAATGATGCTCTCGGGCATCTCATTCCTGGAGCTTTTTATTTTGACAATGGCATGAGTTACTTCAAACAGATACTCTGCATCCAGCACAAAAACAACAGGATAAGCATGCTGATTGCGCTTGTAGTTGGGGGGTAAGGAAATGAGTAATTCCCTGTTCTCTCCCAGACTCTCCGAATAAATACTGTGCTTTTCACCAATAATGATATCGCTCGCTGACTTATTTTCCGGAACTGACTGTTGGGTATTGTTGCAAGCCGTTATTAGTAGGAGTATTGGAATGAGGCGAAGAAATTTCATGAATAGGGATTATTGTTTACAGCCTGATGATCAAACTAAAGCAATCATTAACGGAGAGTCTTGATGATCTGTTCTGAATCCTTGCACATAAAGCTCATATGCTTTACCTGCCAGATTAAATTCTGCACGAAATTCAATTCACAGATTCTCTACTGACATAGGGTTGTCACCCTGCTGGACTAAGCTTGCGATCGGAAACAATTCACAACATGAAAAAAACACTAATACTAATTATTTGCCTTATGTCGATTACATCAGTTGTTAATGCACAAAATGAGCATCAAGGCTCATCTATTCATGAACTAGAGGGGTTTAAGATCATCGGTATTTCAGCCAGAATTCAAAATACAGATGGCAAAGCTGTGGAGGCTATTGAAGCCCTCTGGACAAAGTTCTGGTCTGAAGAATTGATGAAAAAAGTACCGAATAAACTCAGTAGTGATATTTATGCACTTTATACCGATTACGAGTCGGATTTCACCGGGGCCTATACCTTTATCATAGGCATGCAGGTGAGTGCTTTTGACCAGGTTCCTGAGGGCTTTGTAACGCTTGAAGTAGGGCAGGACCGCTATCAGGAGTTTGTGTCCAAGGGAAAAATGCCTGAAGCTATTGTCAAAACCTGGACTGAGATTTGGGCCGATACTACCCTTCAAAGAACATATCATGTGGATTTCACCGTCCATGGAGAAGAGTACTATATGGGCGACCAGGCTAAGGTGAATACCTTTATCTCCATTAAGAGATAGGTTTCAATAGGAGTTTGATAATGATGAGAACTATTGTGTGAACATACACAATAGTTCTCTGTGCTTTAGGGGGTAGGTGTACTGATATTGGCCTGATGGCATTGATTCGGTCTCTTTAATTTAATGTTAGAAATAATTAACCTTTTTGATTCAATGTATGTTAGAAATAAATAACTTTGTGTTAGAATTAATTAACAAATCAAAAAGGTCAAATGAAAGAAATGTATTTACTCAAAATCTTAGGAGTCTTGTTGATGTTACTCCTGATGAATGGGAAAGTAGTTGTCGCGCAGAATGATAACTATAACCGCCAGATCAAAGCCTTGGAAGCTGGATTTAATCAAAGAAGCATAGATAGTCTATCGACCATGCTCAGCTCTGAGTTGGTTTTTCCTCCCTTTCCTGCAGCGCAGTCTAAAGGGATTTTACGCCAGGTTTTCAGCAGATTTCCAAAACTTAATTCACTTGAGATTTTGGAGGTCAGGGACAAGTATGCGTTGTTGAAGTACTACTTCGAAGGCTCCAGAGGAACAAAGTCAGCAGTACGCTTTGATGATGAGGGAAAGATTACCCGGATTGAGTTGATTGAGCAGGTAATTGAAAGAGAGATTGAACAAAGCAAAAGTGTTCATCAGCCTAATCCAGGTGAGATGGCCAACAAATACCCGGCTCAGTCAGTAAGCTTCCAATCTAATGACGGTCTGTTGGTTACGGGAAATTTATACGAGATTGACCCGAATGCTCCCGTAATACTGCTTTGTCATCAAGGAGGCTACAATAAATTCGAGTATGCCGATATCGCTCCGAAGCTGAATGAGTTAGGGTTTAATTGTCTGGCTATTGATCAGAGGTCTGGAGGAGCCTTTGCAGGTCAAGAGAATCAAACCTTTCTAAAAGCCACTGAAGAAGAGAGAGACACTGATTTTCTGCAAGCCGAGCAGGATATTAACGCAGCTATCAAATACCTGAGCGAAAGATATCAGCAAAAAGTGACGATTTGGGGAAGTTCTTATTCGTCCATTTTGGTGCTGTTCCAGGCCAATGAGGATGAAGTGGAGGCGGTAATTTCATTTAGTCCAAGTGACTTTTTTGAGGATGAAAGACCACCTCTGGCCCAGATTATCAGCAATATTGATAAGCCCTATTTCATTACCTCCTCGAAAAGAGAGAGTACACAGTTGTCCGAAATAATGAAGCTTACCACACAAGGGACAAACCAAATACATTATATTCCTGAAGTGAATGGTTTTCATGGGTCAAGGTCTTTGTGGGAGAGCCAGACAGGTGCTGAAGAGTATTGGAAAGCACTGATCTCATTTCTCACCAATATTTACCCCTCTATTAAACAGAACTGAACATTTAAATTATCACGGATATGAAAAGAGGTAATACAGCGGTGATCAGGTTTATCTTCGGAGCCATTATACTTGGCCTGGCTGCCATATGGGTAATGACTACCAGTCAACCCTTTAATGCATTGGCCTACACCTTGTTGGGGATCATGATCTTTGCAGCCTTTATTTCCTTTTACAGAGGAATCAATGACCTCAGAAATCAAAGAGCCGGTTTGAGCAGCGATGATGAGCTTTCAAGGAGAATTAGAGAGAAAGCGGCCGCAAAGACCTTTACTGTGTCAATTTATATGTGGTTATTTAGCCTTTTATTCGCGGTTGATTGGATTCCAATTGAGTCGGTTAAGGAGTTTAAATTTTTTATTGCCTTTGGAATGATGGCCATGGTGCTCATCTTCCTTTTTATTTGGCTGTACCTTTCAAAGGTAGGTATTGACGATGAAAACCAGGATTAAAGAGTTACGAGCCAGAGATGGCCTCACACAGGTTGACCTTGCACAACAGGTTGGGGTGAGAAGAGAAACGATAGTCTTCTTAGAAAAGGGGAAGTATAATCCTTCCCTTAAACTTGCCCATGATATCTCCAAAGTGTTTGCTATGAGCATAGAAGAGGTGTTTATTCTGGAGTAGACCCAGGTCTAAGCCCTGAACTTAGGGAACTTTAATCTCGATCGAAATGTCGTTGATCTAGTCATTTTGGATTTATAGAGTGGGTCAAAGTCATTGAACAATGATTCTGGAGCATCAGGAAATACATCTTATGGGTAAAAAGGTTTTTGAAAGGGTCGTGGTATCAGATCAATTCAAGAGACCCAACTATCTGGAAAACGAAGCCTGCTTTCTTTATCTAATGAATGGCTCCAACGTTTCCTACTCTCAATCTGGTAGCATACATATGTCAGATGGGGAAGGTGTCCTGATGAAATGTGGAAACTATCTCTTCGACCTGAATCCAAAGGCTGATTCTGGAACTGCAGAAATGGTAGCCATCCACCTGCATCCCGATGTTTTGGAATATGCTTTCGGAGCATCTCTATATAAAGTGATCAATGAGGATGCTGCGGATACCAGCAAGAGTAGTGTTCTGGTGAAAAGAAACCAGCTGGTAGAGACTTTCTTCAACTCCTTAAGACCATATTTTACTACCAGCCTGATTCGTAATGAGGAACTGATTGCTACTAAGCTGAGAGAGGTTATACTGTTATTACTACATACTGCCAGCTCTTCATCACTCAAAGAGGTTCTAAGCGTACTGTTTACCCCCAGAACATATTCATTCAGGCAAACTATTGCTGAACATATCTTCTCAGACCTAAGCATTCCAGATCTGGCCAATCTGACCCATTTGAGCCTGGCCTCTTTTAAAAGAGAGTTTCATAGGGTATATAATGAAAGTCCGGCCAGCTACATCAGGAACAAACGCCTTGAGCGTGCTGCAGAGCTGTTGAAAGTCAGTGATTCAGAGGTATCTCAGATTGCTATGGATTGTATGTTCAAGTCGTCTTCTCACTTCATATCCGCTTTCAGGAAGAAGTATGGCCTGAGTCCCAAAGAATACAGGTTGAGCCAAAATTGACAGTTTTTGAGCTTCAGTCAAAACTGAGGCGGTCGCCCGGTATCTAGCTTTGTTGACATATTTAACCCAAAGTAATATGTCAGCATTAAAAGAATTAATCCATAAGAATGAGGCGTTTGCAGAGTCTTTTGACCAACAAGACTTGACGATGTTTCCCGAACTGAAGGCATTGGTCATCACCTGTGTCGATGCCAGGGTAGACCCGGCCAATATATTCAATCTGAAAATTGGAGAGCTATTGGTTTCCAGAAACCTGGGGGGAAGGGTCACGCAGAAAATTCAAGATGAATTATCGATTCTAACGGTACTCATGTTGAAAATGAATGAAGGAAAGTCGTTCAACTTTGAAGTGATTGTTATGCATCATACCCATTGCGGTACGCAGAGTTTCGTCAAGGAAGATTTGCAGCAAGCCGTCCATCATAAGACCGGATTAGATATTGCTGAATATGCCAATCACGATTTAGAGACTTGTCTACAGCAGGATGTTGAGGCTTTAGCACGTAACCCTGTTCTTCCTGATTTCTTTAAGGTATCCGGCTGTATTTATGACGTGAAGACTGGTGGTGTGCAGGAAAGCATTGGTACAACGACCATCGGTGAAATGAGAAAAAGTTTAGCTCAACCAAAACAGTAACAGTATGAGTCAATCTTCGACTAAGATCCTGATCACCGCTGCTAATGGTAATACAGGTTATCCGGCAGCCAAAGAAATGCTCAAGCTCGGCTTTGAAGTAAGGGCTATGGTTCGAAATGTTAATAGCCCGAAAGCCAGAGATTTGGAGAAAAGGGGTGCAGAAATATTCAGGGGTGATTTGGATGATATTCGTGATGTGAGAAGGGCGCTGCAAGGAGTTGAAAGAGCTTATTTCTGTCCGCCATTCGGAAGGAATACACTTTTTCAGACCAACGTGTTTTTTCTGGCTGCAGAAGAATCTGAAGAATTGAAGCATGTAGTTTACATGTCGCAGTGGCTTCTTAATCAGAATCACTATGCCATTAATACCAAGATGCAATGGCTGGGAGAGGAGTTGATCAAAAAGCACAAGACCACTCAATACACTTTTGTTAATCCCGGCTTGTTCGCTTTCACCTACTTTTTCACGGTGGAGATGATTGCCCAATTAGGGCTAATGCCTACGGCAATCAAAGGAGAGGGGCTCAATGCTCCACCTTCAGAGGAAGATCAGGGGAAGGTAGTGGCCCATATACTTAAAGACCCGGCAAGACATCATCAGAAAACCTACAGGCCAACGGGACCGAAAGTGATTTCGCAACAAGAGGTAGGAGATACTTTTAGCCGATTACTCAATAGGAAAGTCAAGGTGATGGAGATTTCTGAGAAGATGTTACTCAAGTCTTTAAAGGCAGGAAAGTATTCCATATATGATTACTCCAACATCAGGTACTATATCAAAGATGTTGAAGAAAATGTGTTTGCCATTGGCGGTACTACCAATGTAGTGAAAGAACTGGTGGGTAAAGAACCCGATAGTTTCGAGGTAATTGCCAATGGGTACCTCTCCCAAATGCCGGAAGCCAAAATTAGTTTTGGGAATAAGCTAAAGGCTGTTTTCAACTTCATGAAAGTGCTGATAACCAAAGCACCGGATATGGAAGCCTTCGAAAGAAGTCAATACTATCCAAGATTTATCAATGGAATGAGCCAGGCTATTGACAACGAGGAATGGCTTGAGCTTCGAAAAACCGGAAACTACAATGTTTAGTCTTCCCACTTGATGTAAAGAGAATTATAGGCAATTAATCATTAACAATAGTGAATGATCAGACTCTACCATCCGGTTACTTTTGACGCATTGACTCAGGTTCTTGAAGCCCTTAGGAACAGGAGGTAATTATCCCTTGGAGAATGTCATATCAGTTAGCATAAATGAGGTTATAGACTGTTTGTTATGTGGATAATACCAACACTGAGTTGGGTTGGTCTTCTATTAGGAGTTTTGTTTTTCAAGCGTCAAATAAACCTGATAGGATAGAATGCCGGTAGAAATGCCGGCATTCTTGGTTTTATATATTGACTCCTAATGATGATTGATTATACTCGTATTGTTTACCAGACTGATCATTCAAACCACCAGTAAAATGACCCAATCAATTGAGGCTGACTATTTGAAGCGCATTAACCTCGTTTTTGAGTTTATTGACGGTCATTTAGAATCCAATATAAGTTTGACGGACGTTGCTGAAGTAGCCTCTTTTTCTCCTTTTCACTTTCACAGGGTCTTCAAGTTTATGACTGGTGAAACGTTGAATCAATACATAGTAAGACAGAGGATAGAGAAGTCGGCACTAAGACTGCTGCATGAGGCTTTAGCAGTATCGGAGATAGCTCATATTTATGGTTTTAGTGATGGTGCAGCCTACTCAAAGGCTTTTAAAAAGTACTTCGGTGTTAGTCCTTCAACATTTAAAGAGCAAAACCCCAACCGACACAGTAAGATTCAGCAACTGCAGAGCAAGATTGGACAAGACTATCCAGACAGGCAGGAATACATTTGCATCATCATGGAATTAAAAAAATGGATAATGATGAATGCAGAAATTGAAGTTAAACAGATCGATGAAACAGGAGCTATTGGACTTACCCATATTGGGGTTGATGGTCTTGATGCCACTTTTGGTAAACTCATGCATTGGGCCGGTCAGAAAGGGCTTTTTGACAAGCCTGAGCATAAAATAGGCAGAGTCTTTTACGACAGCTTTAAGGTAACAGAACCCAGTAAGGTCAGAATGAATGTCTTTCTAACTACCGATCAACTTGCTTTGGCAGAGAATGAATTTATTGCCCTCAAACTAAGCTCGGGGAAGTATATAGTGGCGCGCTTCGAAATAGCTCCAGATGAGTTTGAGAAGTCATGGACAGGGCTTTTTCTGTGGATGAATGAGAATGGACATCAAAAGGCAGATAGTGAAGCTTTCGAGATCTATCATACTGACTACCGGGAGCATCCGGAACAGAAGATGGAAGTAGAATTCTTCATTCCGATTGTATAATTCAGTGACCTATAGCTCGCTGAGCAACCTAAAGTCATGTGCAGGATAATTCCTGTATATGGCTATAGGCTCATCCTTTTAGAATTTGGTCATTAAACTTTCAATCAATCTGAATTTTGGAGTTTATTTGAAGCGACTTCTTCAGTAAATAGTATTTTATGGATCATCCAGTTATCAAGAAGCTTAGTACAGTCGGTACATTTTCCAGCGAAGACCTTCAACTCCTTGCAGGTAAAATGACCTTCCGCGAACTCAAAAAGGGAGAAATTTGGCTTGAGAAAGGACAGGTTTGTTCTTCCATCGGGTTGATTCAAAAAGGAGCCATGTATCAGTATCTGATGGATGATCAGGGTGATTTGAAGGTCAGAGACCTGAGGATTGAAAACGACTGGATACTTCAACATCAAAGCTTTATTTCCAGAAGTCCCTCAGATTCAGTGATTGAGGCTTTTGAAGACACTACATTATACGAGTTGCATATTGACTCACTGCATGCTCTCATCTCTCAATCGCCTGTTTTTTTCCAACTGGGAACCATACTTGACTCTGGCAAATCAGAGTCTGATAAGTTGAATAGCATGACCAGCCCTCAGGCAAAATACCTGCATCTGATTGACGCCAGGCCTGAACTGATCAGCAGCTTTCCTTTGAAACTGATCGCCTCTTACATGAGGATTTCGCCAGAGACACTGAGCAGAGTACGAAAGAAAATAACTGAACTCTAGCCGTTTCTTGATTTCAATCAAGTGACCTGGCGGATGGTCATTCTCATCTTTGTGCCCATTAAACAAAATGAGATATGACGAAACAACTTTACAGAAGTACCGGACTTTGCCTGGCTTTGGGATCATTGCTGATTATTGCCACCATGGTCTTACACCCGGCAGGGGGTGATATTCCTTATTTGATAAGCATTGCGAAAATGCTGAAGACATCTCATACTATCGGAATAGTTAGTGTACCCGTGGCTCTTTTCGGTTTTTATGGATTGAGCAAAGCGCTTCAAGACAAGCTGAGGTTATCCACTCTGGCATTTATTATTATCGCTTTTGGACTTTTGGCTTGTATGTTGGCAGCCCTGTTGAATGGAGTAATCCTTCCAACCTTCCTGAGTAAATTTCAATCGAGCTTAAATGAGGATATCCAGATTTTGGAGATAATCGTCTCCTACAACTTTACGCTTAACTGGGCCTTCGACTACATCTTTATTGTCGCCTGCTGCCTGTCCATAAGCATCTATTCCATACTGATGATTAGTTCTGGAAATACCTTTAAATGGCTGGGATATATTGGATTGTCACTTTTGGTACTGGCATTTGCCGGACTGATCTTCAAGTTTGCTTTTACCAGTCTGATCGGTTTCAGGTTCTTTACCTTTAGCCTGTCTGCCTGGATTCTGGCTACGGGAGTTTTACTTTTCAGAACAAAGCCACAGCCTGAATGATGAAAAGTAAAATACTGGATACCTATAATCAGCTTGCTCAGGGCTATGACGAGCAGGTTGATCATAAACCACATAATGCCTATTACGATAGACCCAATATGCTCAGGCTCATTGGTGACTGTAAGGGTAAACAAGTACTTGATGCCGGCTGTGGCCCAGGCAAGTACGCCCAGGAGCTCATCAGTAATGGAGCGTTTGTAACCGGATTCGATATGAGCTCGCAAATGATCGGCCTGGCCATCAAGAGGAATGGGGGAGATGGACACTTCTTTGTTCATGATATGGAAGAACCATTATCCTCTATTAAGGATCACACTTTTGATACGGTCATCTCAGCCTTGGCCATGGACTATGTGGAAGACTGGAATAAACCTTTGAGCGAATTCAATCGGGTAACAAGGCCAGGGGGGAGGTTGGTAATTTCTATGGAACACCCTTTTCACAAGTTCAATGAATCTGAGTCAGAACAGTACTTTGAGCTTGAGGCTGTAAAGTGCGAATGGACAGGCTTTGGGCCTACGTTGGACATGTATTCTTATAGAAGATCATTAATGGACATGGTGAGGCCATTGGCTGCAAACAGATATTTCATTGACCAGATCATTGAACCCAGACCGGTAGAACAATTCAGGCATCTGGACCCTAAAAATTATGAGAAACTCAACAGGTTTCCGCTGTTCATTTGTATCAGTGCGGTTAAAAGGGATTAATAAACACCCGGGCTCAATAGGTTATCCCTGACTTTTGAGCCCGGAGTGATTCAACAGTATTGTTAGCCTGCAGCGGAAACTGAGCAATGCCCGGTTAAACTTCTATATATTCAGATTTTCCTCCTGACAGATCTCCATTTAGCCAGGCCCAGTCAAATTTAAGTCCGAGCTTGCCATTCTCTCGCATAAAAATCTTACCCCGGGAATGACCCGCCTTCAGTTCGCCAGTATTGGTCAAACATTGAAACAGTAGTTCGATGCTATCTTCATTAAGCTGTTTGCCTACAACAAAGCCTTCTATTATGGCACCTCCCTGATAAGTTCCGGTAATCACCTGACCTGATCTTTTGTAATGAAATATGGTCTCACTTGAAGAAAGGCCTTTGGTATTTTCCACGGTGACAAACTTCTTGTCATCGATATCTATGTTTTTCATGGGAATGTTTTTCATTGATTTTGAGGGCGGAAATTTCTGAAGTTCCCGGTTGATTTCTGAGGCTTATTCTGAAAACAATCTTAACTAAAGTGAATAATTCTCTTGTCAGGATAGGTTAGGTTTGAAGAGTTGATAATTAATAGTTCTACACCTCATTTTTCATGCGGAGATGAAAATGCTAAATAAAGACCATAATCATGAAAACGAGAATCCAGGTTTTATTAGGAGCACTCTGCCTTCTTTTACTTGCATGCGACAATGAAGACATTTCTATCGATGAGGATTTAATTACTAAATCTGAATCTGCCCCTACAGTAACTATGATACTCCCCGAACCCAACAGCATATATGTGTTTGGCTGGGGAGGAGCATGGCCATTAACGCAAGCCATGACGATGCAGGCCGAAATGGAAGATGAAGACGGGCTTTCAACCATTACTTTTATGGTCAAAAACGACAATGATGAAGTGGTGCATAACAAGACGGTAGATTTATCTTATTGGGATGCAGAAGAATACACACAGGCCGATATGTTCTCTCCTGATGTGGCTGGTGACTATACTGTGATGGTAACAGTACAGGACGAACTGGGTAATGAAACGTCATCTGACCCTATTCAGATAACTTATAAATAGATTACGGTAATAAACATCATTCAGTAGAAGGGTGCCCTTATTGTTTATGGTAACCAACACCATTGTCGATCATTCCTAAGATTAATCCCAAGGTACAATGGATAAGGACTTAACAAGAAAGCACCTGACTAAGTCCTACATTCTCAATGAAGCTCTGAGTTAACTAGCAATTTTTAAGCGTGACAATCTACATGAACCTATTCAAATGGAGACTGATGAACTATAAGGTTCCTGGTTCCTCCGTTTGGAGAATTCTCGGTCAGATAGAGAGAAACCGGTTTCATTTCCAGAGGAGATTGAATGGGTTGCTGGTTTAATGTAGGGCCATAATCAAGCATCAAAGTCTTTTTATCTCCGGAAACATACCAGTCTCCAGATGGCGAGATGCCTAAATAAAGTCCGCTTGAAAGGAACTGAATAGAAATATTCGGTATGTAAATTTTCTTGGAGTTTTCAGTTACGAAGGATTCGAAGTTAATTTGGACTGTACAGTCGGTCAATGAATTCAGATTGTCGAGTAGTACTGTGTTAACGGCATAGCCATTTTGAACAGGTTGAAGTAATTTTTCTTTGGTTGTGCCATCATATAAGAAGGCAATGATTGGTGAATAGTTGTTTTCACTCACGTATGGCAACACATTCAACATACCATCAACTGAACCAAGGTATAAATCTCCATCTGCTGAGGTAAGGTGTGTATATGGAATAAGAAGTACAGTTTTGTTGAGATAACTCGCAGCAAAATCTTGCGCGGTTATAAGATTATAGTTAGTAGGATTATCAAGATCATTTGGGTTTATTGGGTTAACCCAGAAGCCATAGTTCTTTTGATTTCCATCGTTGTCGGTAATGGTCTTATTCACTAATTGCTCTTTTTTATAAAACCATACAGAGTTGAGATGTTGATCTGGACCAGGAGCAGTGAAGGTATTAACGAATGGCACATCACCACCTAAAAATGTATCGTACAAGCTGTCATTGGTTGGGTTTAATTGTCCCATCCAAATTTTTTGCGGCATAATGGGAGTAATTGCTGCTGAAAAACAAAGACTATCGGTACAATACAATGGAATGTTTGTCTGAGGGGTATTGGTTATCCAGGTTCCATACCAATTTGCTTTAAAATGAGCTGTACTATAGTCGACCTTGTTAGGGTTTGACTGCCCGTATTGAATTATGGTCTTCAAATGATTAGCCAGGTTTTGCGACCAGGTTTTAAATTCTGTACCAAAATCTCTTCCTTCAATAAACTGGCAAGCATATCCAAGAACAGATAGGCCTAATAGCAACTTGGATCTAATATACATGTACGCAGGAATACTGATATTCCCCTCAAGCAATGTTTGACCGTTTTTAAACCCACTAAAGTTGATGAACTCCTCAAGTGTATTCATGGTGTAATAGGTAGAGGCTGATGAGTTAAAGACCTGAGGTGCATAGCTTTGTATACTGGTAATGCCATTTTCAGTAGTAAGATCATAACTCTTTAAGTTGCCAAAGTCTGTATCAATGTAACCAAAAAGCTCGGCAAGCCTTAGGTCATTACCTTCTTCCAATTGGCTATAAACACTATTGAGTTCACTCTCGATATCTGATAATTGACCACTAATTACTTTTAGTTGTTGATCAATATCACTCAAATCATTTAATGCGGCTTTTAAGTCATTCAATACTTCACCTTGAAATTTGGCAGTAGCATCTGCTTTACGCTTTGCGGCACTAGAACCAAATAACGTCCCTAAAACTCCGGTGACGGTTGAACCTAAAGTAAAGAGAGCGGAGGCTCCAGGATAACTCTTTTTGGTCAATGTTGATAGACCATTCATTGCTTGAGAAGCAGCAGTAAAATCAGATGCTGTAGACATGTTAGTTTTTGGTTAGAATTTGAAGCTGATGAAGCTAAGGCCTGGAAGTTGATTTTCAAAGCCTTTTGTCAAACTCAGGTAATCAATGATATGATCAGTTATATGGATGACTAGTTCACTTGATAGTTATTTCGAGAATAACTGATTTACCCAGCCTTTTTCCATGAGATGGCTATTGGTTGAGATTTCGTCCAGGCCCAGAACAGGGGATAAACAAAACGAATTCTTAATGAATGATTTTTACTCAGATTATTTCGCTTAATAGGTTTTGCCAAAGTGGGTTTTTAACCTTTCTGGAAAAAAAGCCTGTATGTCCAATCCGGGATACTCCTAAGTCTTCTGGGGAGATGACCTCAATCCTTTTTATGGCATTTTTATAGTACCTTAAAATTTTGCTGGCGGTAATGTTGTTGGCTATTGGGTCATCTGAAATCTGAATGGAATTTAAGGGAACTTTAATCTGATTGAAATACAGAGGAGAATCAGATGAAGCTAAATCAAGGTCAAAATAGTTCGGGTTAGTGCACCATTTCTTCCACTGTAGGGCTACTCCCTTTGGTAAGTCTTCTCCCTGGTTCATGCTCTTGGCTTTAACATACCCATATAGGAAGATGGAATATGGAATGAAAATAAACCAAATGGGTGGCCAGATTAATTTATAGGGAAAACTCATGTCAAGCCAATATCCTGTTGACGATGCGATAAGGAATATCTGGTCTATTTGGTGATTGTTCTGCATCAATCCAATTAGCTGACCTCCCATACTATGGCCGACTACAATTTTCTTATCATTTGGGTAAGAGTTTATTACCCAGTCAAAAACTGCAGTCATGTCATATCTGCCCCAATCTTCCAATGTCGCTTTAAATCCCCTTAGAGATTTTGGAGCCGACTTTCCAATACCTCTATAATCATAGGTAATTGTATCGTAACCATTTTGTGTAAGAAATTCAGCAAAGTTGCCATAGACAAGCTGTGGAATACCTGTTCCGCAATTTATGATTATTACGCCCTTACATTTTTGCTTATTAGACCTCTTGGTTCCTACAATTTGATAACCATCAATTGTATCAATTATAATTTCACTGGTGTCAATTAGGTCCAAGATGCTTCAATAGATAGTGGTGTATAGCTATTATGTGAATCTGTTTAGATAAATAGCCAATACCAGAGGGCAAAAGCTATTGAGGTGATAATGAAGAATATAATATTCTTCAGCAGTTTTTTACTCATGTCTTTAACTATTTACTTGGATATTCCCTGACCGATAGTGTAGGGATCGTACTCAATATACTTTTTCCAAAAGTGTGAAGATCTGTCAATTGTGAAATTAGTGTTGTTTTAACCCTTATCAGTTGAAATATGCTATTGAAATAGGCCTGTTCTGGTACCTGTCATTAACCAATAATGTGTCAATATATGATGCCTTATTGCTCATAGGTTAGTTTTTATTGGATGTAATTTGATTTCTGAGTTCTTTTAAGTCGTTCTTCGTTTCTGTTGTTATAGCCTTATAATGATTGAATACCCATTTGGATGTTATGATTAGGCCAATCAGCGCAATGGGGATAAACCAGAGAACCTGATTGTTCCTTCCCTCAAAGAGGTTTTTTCCAGAAGCCAGTTTTAAGGTAACAGGTATGATTGAAAGCATAAGGATGAAGGAAAGTCCTATTCCCAAACGTTGTGCAAATAGAAACTTGTTGCTTCTTTTCGAATATTCAATTATCGTTTCAGTAACACTATATTCATCCATTTTAAGATTTCTCAATTTAACCATTGTTGAAAGCGTATAGATAGGTTGAAATACCATAATGGTAATTGAGACAGCAGCACTTATCTGAAGGCCCATTGTATCGAAGTACTTAATGTTCAAGATGGTGAGAATGGCTCCGGTAATCAGTACCAGTGAGCCGCAAAACTCATAAGTGAAGGCCGAGTTAATCTGATTCCTCTGCTTAGTCTTAATAATTTGAAATATAAGCTTCCCGTCAATTTCTGAGCTGTTGTTTGACTTCTGGTTAATATCTTTCCATGTACTTCTTAGTTGTTCAAATTCCATCTTCATCCAACTTAAGTGTTTCCTTAATTCGCTTCTTTATTCTACCTATTCTTGTACCAATATTAGATTTTCCTAATCCCACTATGAGGCTTATTTCTTCATGAGATTTGCCATCTAGATAACAAAGTATGATTGTTCTATCTATCTCATTAAGCCTTTTGATACATTTAGTAAGAGAGTCTAATTGTTCTTCCTTCACGGAGTCATCAGTTTCAGGAATATCCAATACCTGATCATTGATACTATCTGTGCCTTTTCTTTTTTTCCTTTTCTTCAGATGAACTATTGCGGTGTTGAGTGCTACTTTATATAACCAGGTAGATATTTTAGAATCTCCTTTAAAGGATTGAAAGGATTTCCACCATTGATAGATTATCTCTTGATAAAGGTCTTCCTTATCTGCTGTTGTATCGGTATATATCCTGGTTACCTTGTGAATTAATCCTTCATGCGTTCTGAGTAGGGCTAAAAAATCTTTTTCCAGAGACATTTTTTTAACGATCTGCTCTATTAGTTCGATCTGACTTCGGATTTCTTACAGTCATTGTTCTTTTGACAGGTAGACCGTTAGCTTTTTGAATGCCTTCTCTCTAAATGCAATCAACTCTTGATATTCCTTTGACTCAAATAGTTTTCTTAATGCTTCTTCGCTGGGAAAGCTGACTATCAAGATAAAGTCTGGCTTGTCCTCTCCAATGGACAGGTGTGAAACAGGGTATCTGTCCACAATTTCTGCACCTACCGAGGTATATAGCTCTCTCATTGAGCTGGCATAATGATCAAAGGCCTTTGGTTCTGCAGGGTTTACAAAGGCTATAACTATCATGAAAATTTTAAGATTCATCTTTTTATTGGATCAGTATGGAATGCTTCTGAAAAATCACATTTGAGACAATTTTTATAGCAAGAATTATGGTCAGCTTAGAAATAGAAGTGCACGACCGTCTGATCAGTTGTTTGAATAATTCGTACATCGCTTATCTGGTTTTGCACTAAGCCATTTATGAATAATGGAGTTTGGTAAAACTGATATAGCGTTTCTGTGATTTTTAATAAGATGTAGATACTAATCCGGCAGGGTCACAAAACGGCACGGTTGAAATCACTAGTCTTTATTCTTTAGTAAATGATTTAACCAATCCTGTGGCCAATGATTCGTATTCTGGAGGGCAACTTTGAAAGTGAGTCATTAATTACCTTGAATTTAAAATGATGAAAACATGAGATTTACCCGATTCGCGATCACCTTGAGTGTATTGCTCTATACAATAGCAGTTCCAGTTCTTGAAATTAATGATACCCACGTGTTCAATTCTGATTGGACGCCACATGTAAGGATTCATGAGGTTTGGCAACTGATCACAAATTCTTCGCTAGGAGTTTTATGCTTATGGCTTACATGGAAAAAAGGAGAGTACCTGGTTCCTTCAATTATCAGTTTATTAATAACAGGAGGATTTTTATTGTCATACTTGATTAAGAATCTTTATGGAGGGTCTATGAAGTACCTTGATGGAAGCGAAAAAGTATTGTTTGGAGTTAATATTGGAGTTTTAGGTTTCGGTATAGCTGTACTCTTACTGGCGTTGGGATTGTTCTTAAATGTGCGGAACAAGCAATGACCTGAGGTGGCTATTCAACCAGACTTTTTTAATTCAGTCACAGGTATATTAAACAATTAATGAATCGCATTTCTACCTCATAAAGAAATGCGATTCAGAAGTTGTTCCTTAGGTATTTTGTGACTTAAAATTCTTTATTCTGTCAACGAAACTTTCTGGAGCATCTTGAATAGCCATATCGATGTATTTTAGAAACTCATCTTTTTCACCATCGGCCAGATAGACCTGCGAAAGCTGGAAATGAACCCACCATGTATTTGCGTTTTCAGGAAACATATCTAAAGCTGTCAGGTAATTCTTTTTTTCTATTTCTCTCAGGTCGAAAGTATTAGCCTGACGGCCAAAGAACATCATCATGTTTAGGTTTGGAGCCAATTTCAAGGCCTCTGGCAATAAGCTCTGTGCTTCTTCTTGTTGATTGTTTAGAGCTAATAGGAGAACGTTTGTTGTTAGGTTAGGGAAGTTCCTGATTCCTCCATTCTGTTCGTTTACAGCAATATTTGACCAGTATAGTGCTTTGTCAAGATGAATTCTATTGTTCAACAAATACAGCGCTGCGTTTTGATGCCAGTTACTCTTGGTTCCGAAATTTATAGCATCAAACGATAGTTCGTGATCCAGTAAACTCTGATAAGTTAGTTCCTCTGTGTTGACCTCGAGAGGTATTGAAATCTGTTTATCACTCCACGTCACACTAAGTATTGATGTATTGTTGGTTACACTATCAAATGCATATGTTAATTGTTCAACTGGATGCTCCAATGAATTCACTTCAGCATTTACTTTCAGTATGACATCTTCTTCTGCGTAGTGAATGGATCCCCATCCATTAAAGTTTCTGGAAAATATAATGTCGGCTACACCATTTTCGAAGATGGCTCCAAATAGAGCATATTTGCCTGCTTTAATCTCCTTTCCGGCAACCTTTAAATCATGAGTAAATTCTATTGTGGTAGGGTCGTTGGCGCCCATTCTCCATGGCGCGGAAGGACTACCATCTGAACTGGGTGAATTATAACCATATGGAACTACTTGTCCCCATACTGTCCTGCCCCTCATACTAGGGCGGTGATATACAACCGAAACATCTGTTATACCTATTCTTTGTGTGATACTGGCCTGGGGACTCGGTCTTGGTAAATCCTGAGATAATCCGGTGGCTGAGCAAAGCAAAAACAAGGTGATCAGTACATGTTCTTTTCGAAAAATTAAAGCTACTTTCTTCAAATTCATAATTCTGTTTTTTGATTCAACTAGTTGATTGGTAGCCCGACAAATAGATAAAGCACACATGAATAGAGCGTTTTTTATGAATGCCTTTTTGAGGAGGATAGCGGTATATTGTTCGTTTTGATGGTCATTGTGATTTTTCAATACTAATCGATCTGTGAGTCAGTGATGTCTGCATATCCTACTCGTTGTCACTTTAAAGGCTTTGTCGGCTGAGGAAACATTTGCATTCACAACTAATGAGTTCAAAAAGCCATCTTCATCTCTTAGTGCACCCTTGACTGACTTTTGGTAAGAACATGTACTGATTCCACCTTCCAGGTGAGGTGGTTCTGGTTGAGTTAAAAATAAAACTCACTCAACATGTGATTTAGAAAGGTTTGTTTATACAGATATCAACAAAAGAGATTCTTTAAAATCTTGTGTATGAAAAAACTATTGAATCCGGGTAGTGCGCTGTTGTTGTTTGCCGTTCTTTTAACTTCCATGTTTCTGGTATCATGTGATGATGATGACCCCTCTGATAAAGAGGTGAGCTTGGCTGGTGTGTGGACTTTTTCCAGGCTTTCGGCTGAGGTGTTAATTAATGATTCTCCGCTCTTTGACTGGTTGAAGAATGATATGGGACTTACAGATGATGAAGCCGATGAGTTTGAAAACCTATTCATAGCGTCATTGACTGATGAGTTTCGGGGTACGATCAGCTTTAATGAAGACATGACATATTTATCGGATATGGGTGATGAGCGCGAAACGGGAGTTTGGAGTTTAGCCGGCTCAACACTTTCGCTTAGTCCTGCCACAGGATCTTCAATAGAACTGGAGATAATACAATTGGAATCAGGAACCCTGGTATTTGAATTCCAGGAAAATGAAAAAACAGATTTTAATGGTGACGGAACCGAAGAGAATTTAAACTCTTCACTAAGCCTCACATTCACTCGATAGTTGAATTACCGGACTTGGCTTTATTCATTGTTAAATCACAGAAATGGCCTTAGAGTTTGCCTAAATGAAGTCGTATTTCATCCAATACATGGTCCTCTCCATCCTTTTGTTCTTTCTGTCCAGTTGCGATAAAGATCAGAATATGGATGAGGGCAGTTATTCCTCCTCCCAATTTTCAAGTGAATTTATTAATAGTGAGGTATGGGATAAAGGCAAGGCAGAGATAGCATACTATTTATTGAACCGAATAGACACCCTGTATCAAAATGGACAACTTCATATAAGCAGACACTCCGATACATTCGAAATTTCAATCGTCAAACAGCTTTATGACTTTACTCATTTTAAAAAAAGTATGGGCTCGGGTAACAATACCGCTGAAGTCTTCAGTGTGATACAAAGAAGGATCAAGGGGCCCTTATATTCAGGCCAAAGCGCGAGTAGTAGCATACATTTACTCAAGAAGAACCTGATGCCGGTCAAGGTCTCTATAGCTGAATATAGCTTAGAAGGAAATTCTTTTAACGAGCAAAGATTCAGGAGCGGGACGATAGAGCAGGTAACAGTTGGAGATGGAGCAAAGAAGTATGATGCTCAGTATAATCTGGATCAGAACTATTATTCTATTGAACAAATTCCTCTTTTGGTCAGAGCACTTGATTTTTCAAAGCAGTCTGAATACAGTTTTCCTATAGTGAATATAAGCTCAGGTGAATCAGCAGTGACCAGGTTGTTTTTCGGAGATAACAAATTCGATGTAACGATCACTCTGATGGGAGAGGAAGAACTGGTCGAAACTGGAGGGATAAGGTATGTGAACAAGGTAAAGGTAAGCTATCCGAATGATGTGTTTCCTCCCACAAAGGTATTGGGTCACATGATTCCGGCCGAGGAGTTCTATTTTATTTCTAAAGATCAAACAAGACAAATCATAAGAATAAGGAGCCGTTCCGGGCAGTTTAAAAGCTTACAGAATGAAGTAAAGAGCAGCTATACATTAGATCTATTGGGAAGTTCATTCATAGACTGGTGGAATATGGGGGAGAACCTGTATCTGAAACCTTTTTTGCGTAAAGGAATTGATGGAAAGTCTAATTAGAAATTGAAAGTTATAAGATATGAAAACAAAAAATGTATTGATTAAACTGTTGATTTTCAGTCAAATGGTGTTTTTGGCTTCCTGCTCCGATGAGGAACAGGGCAGAGAGTCACTTATTGGTTATTGGGAAGTTGAAGAGGTAGTTTCATCTCATGGTTATTTTTACGAGGATGGAGGTCATGATGGTTTAGATGAAGTGGTCAATACAAATGACCCCGGCTTTTTTGAGTTTAAAGATGATGTAGTCAATTACAGTCTATTTCGGGATGGAACGCTTTATCAAGGCAGTTCAGAATGGTTCTTAACTGTAAAGAAGGAACGAAATGGTTTCAACAGGAATAAAGTATTTGAAATTACCATTATTGATCTTACCGATTTTATTGTTGAGTTTGGTGATAACACCAGAAACTCTGAAAAGAGAGCCAAAACAATGGATTGGCTTCACTGGCCTAAAACAGAGGGACAGAATGTTGCTATTCAGATGTTTCTTAAAAAGAAATAAACAGCATATGATATGGTCGGAGATTGATTATTCAATTCCGGGACTTACGGCCTAAGGAGACATTATAGTCTTCCGTGGTACCGGAAATATTCACGGTGATAAAGGTCGTTCGCCTTGACTCATCGCGATACTGAATTTCGTCTACCTGATCTGAATTGTCCTGGTTTTTTCTGCCAAATAGCTTTTTGAAGCCAGCCCTGGTGACCACCTTAAATGGAATGCGCATGGTATAATCCATGTTCAGATCCAGACCCTGCCTTCCTGATATCTCAAAGTAACCCAACGAGGTGTTGATATTCATGTTAGGGATAATGAGATCGCCATTTTTCAGGCTTAGCTTGTTTTTCAGGGTGTCGAACCTGACGAGGTTGAGGTTTTTATCTGTGAAGTAACTGGAAAGCGCCTCAAAAGGAGTGAAGTTAACCAGACTCCCGTTCAGTACTTCGATGTCAATTTCCAGGTCCGAAACATCTGTGGCAGGAATCAGGTCAGGGTGCATGTGTATTTTGCCTGTCAGCGTTCCACTCAATTTGCCGTGTAAGTTATTGGAGATCAGCTGGTCCTGGCCAAAGTTGTCGAACTTGAAAAGCAGTTTGTCCAGATCAACATCCTTCAATTTCATGTTTGGACTAAAGTAGATTTCATCAGGGTTAGAGCCATTGAAATAGCCATTTAGGTCCATTTGGCCCCCTGCAGCCTGCAGCGATAGTGTATCGACATAGATGTAGTGATCCGACTGCATTCTACCCTTGAGCTTAAAATTGTCCAGCAAATAGCGATGGTAGTTCAAATGATCTACATCCAGATTGAACTCCATATTGGCAAATGGCAGGTCGAAGATGTTAAATCCGGCCTCATGATCTACTGTAACGCTGTCCGACTCTTCAGAAGGCGGAGCAAAGGCAAAGAGCTGATCGAAATCCAGCCTCTGACTTCTCAGCGAGAACTGGTGAGAAGCATCCGTAAGACTATCCCGATGATAGACCAGGTCAACCTCCAGGTCAGTGTTTCCCAGTTTTCCTCCCAGTTTTTTCACCTCAAGTAAAGTACTGTCTACATAGATGTTGCCACTAAAATTTTGAAGCCGCATATTGTGTTTTTCTGCTCTTGCTTCAATTTTATCTAAGGCCAGCTCAACAGATTGCAGCTTATTTTCAAACTTCATCCGGCTTAAACCATGCACCTTCAGGTCTTTTAGAGATTCATGTCTGTAGTCTTCAGGCATATAGTTTTCCCCGCCATAAGAAAACAGGTCTTCCAGCTGAATCAGAGAAGAGTTTAGATTAAAATCTATACTGGTAATTCCTTCGGGCTCATTTTCAAACCACAGGTTATAATTTTCCAAAGTACCATTGAAATGAAAGTCGCTCTCATCGAGTATACCCGTGAAGTCGATGACCCTGAAATCGGTGGAATCGATCAACACATCGGCATTAAAATCGTGCAATCGATGGGGGTAATGAGTAAGTTGAGCATTCAGTTCGCTAATGAAGAATTCACCCAGAGGGAGGTAGGGCGACTCAGTAAAAGCCCTGGCAGAGCTGGTCAACTTAAAACCCATGGAAAGGTCCTTTATTTGCTCATTGAAACCCACTGTATCCTCAGCTGTGCGGGTGAGTTCCTGAATGTCGAGCAGTGATGATTGAACCTTCAGGTGCACATCGACCGGTAGATTCGTATGATGCAGAATAGCCGGAAGGTCTGAAATACTGGCAGACAATGAAACATCGGAATTACCAGCCTTTAAGCTGAATTGGTCGATAACCGCCCTGTGCCCGTCCATGGCCGCATGAATATTGATATCTCTAAAAGGGAAGTCCAGATCAGGACTTACAAAATTGAGATCCTCAACTTTTAGTTCGGTGTAGTAACTCTCATTCAAACGCTCTATGGCTTTGGTCGGATCATTCAGGTCTATGATATCATGGAAGTTCATATCCAGCGCCACTTTCCCTTTAAGCTCCCGGAGGTTTTGAATATTCAGAAAGTCCGCCAGAAACTCCAGGTTGAACTCAGAGTTCAGGGTCATTTGAATATCAGGCGAGTCGAAGTTTTCGATGCTTACGCCACCTCTGAAAGTACCCGTTTCCGGCCTGGCCCGAAAATCGGAAATCTTCAGCGACATGGTTTCCGGAGTATTCAGTTCTCCCGTGGTAAAATGACCCTTAAAGAATAACTCATCCACACTTTTGCTGACGGCTACATTCTCCACAAATGCCTCTTCGCAGCCAAAGTCGATTTCCACATGAGGAATCTGTCCATTAGCTGAAGGGCCCTTGATTTGGGCATCAAAGAATACACTTCCACCGTTGTCATATCGGCTAAGCAGGGGACTATACTCTTCGGGAACAAAGGCGAGGAACAGATCGAAGTTCGGTTTCTGTCCGCTGAACTGCAGGTCAAGTTCCATGTCCTGGTTCACTTGCACCGTTCCATCCATTAAGAACTCCGCCTTTTCGATCATTAATTCCGAAGGGTCAAGGTCGAGGATGCCAGTGGTCAGGTCATAGTCAATTCCGGTAGAAAGGGCCAGATGCTTGTGATGCAGGAAGGAAGTGTCGCCATCCAGTATCAGGTTGAAAAGCATTTTGCTGTCGAACCGGGCTTTGATATGCTTGTCTGAGGTAGAGACGCTGGACTGGATGTTTTCTATAAATACTTCTGCAAGGATATTATTGGACTCATTGATCTTGAGCAGGTCGATGTTGTTCATCTCAAAAGCATCGAGACTCAGGTGCAATGCTTCCCCCGAAGTTTCGGGTGCTTCTTCTTCACTTTCCACACTCAGGGCATTCATTACATTGAAACTGCCATCCGTATGCTGAATCAACTTGATGAAACCATCGCTCAATTTGACTTTATGAATCTCATAGGTTCCTTTGATGATGGAGACGATGTCGAAACCCACATAGACATCCTGAATACTCACCAGGGCTTCGCTACTGTCTGATTTGTTTTCGTATATGGCAACGTTCTCCAGGTCGATGGATACATAGGGGAAGTTCGCGAAAGGGGAGATGTGGGAGTCTTCTACACTAAACCGACCACTAAAGCCTTCATTGAGGCTGCTCAGGGCCTGTTGTATCAGCTTGTCTTGCTGGTTGTAGGCAATGCCGGTGACTGTAGCAATGAGTAATAACAGAATGACCAATAGAATACTGATTGCTTTTAACCACCGCCTGGTTTTTGCTGACCTTACCATACGTTTTGAAAATAAAGCACAGCTTCCAGAATGGCTAATGTCAGGTTATAAAAATGTCTGTATCATTCTTAACTATTTGAAGTTCCCGTGTGGGATGTCTCCATAATGGATTTTGAATAATGCCAGATGAGAGCCTTCTAAGGTAAAGGTTGGTCAACGGAGTCTTGAGGCCTGATGCAATGGAGTGAATGATGCTTTATCTTTCAGCGATCAGTAAAATGGACATGGTTTCTCCATTGCAGTTTTGCAATTAAAGCCTTTCTTTAAGCGGTTTATAAGTTGAACAGTTTTGGATCATCCTTTAAAGAAGCACATCGAAGAAATTACTCCCATCTCAGAAGAGGACTTTGACTATTTGCTCGGACATTTCTCAATCGTCACGAAGCGTAAACATCAATATATAGTTCAACAAGGAGAGCCTGTAGATAAAGAGTATTGGGTTGTCAAGGGGCTGGTCAAGTCCTACTTTGTTGACCATGCCGGAAAGGAACACATTCTCATGTTCGGCATGGAGAACTGGTGGGTTACGGACTATGATGCTTTCACCAATCAATCAGAAGCCAAGATATCGGTTGACTGTTTAGAAGATTGTGAGTTGTTATGCATTGATTTCCAGAACAAAGAGAAGTTACTCCGTGAGATGCCTCTATGGAATAAATTCTGGGCTTATAAAACCAAACAGGGATATATTTCCCTACAGAACAGAGTCTTATCATTATTGAAGAATACTGCTCAGGAACGCTATGAAACATTGTACAGGGAATACCCTCAATTATTTCAGCATGTCCCCAAAAAACTACTTGCTGCCTATCTGGGGGTCTCAAGGGAGACTTTGAGCAGATTTCAGTCCTGAAAATGTGTGATATAGGTCACTCCAAATTGGTGATATAGCTCCTGTTAGCTGGCTCGTCATTTTATTCTTTTTGCATCATCAAAACGAATCAAAAAGACAAAATGATGAAAACAGAAAAACAACAAGACATTGCCTTACTAATGCTCAGACTATTAGTAGGTCTTTTAATTATCCTTCATGGAATTGGAAACTTATCTTCCGGATATGCCTTTATCGGAAGCGTTATGGAAGGTGCTGGCCTTCCCAGATTCTTTGCATTTGGCGCATTCATAGGTGAGATCATAGCACCAATCCTGATCATTATAGGCTACAGAGCCAGAATGGCCAGTCTGGCTCTGGTTTTTACCATGTTTGTAGCAATAGTCTTAGCTCATGCAGGAGATATACTGGCACTCAATCAGTTTGGCGGATGGGCCATTGAGTTGCAGGCATTTTATCTCTTTACCGGTTTATCCATTTACTTCTCAGGTGCAGGTGCTTATGCCATCTCGAAAACAAACCGTTGGGATTAGCCAAAGTCGGTTTTTGTTTATGCGTAGGCAGACGTTCCTATCAATCATCTGTTTGATTGGTTTTTTGAATGCGGTGGAATGCCGCGGACAAATTCAAAATATACCTGTCAATGAAGATGTCACGATAGACAGGCTCTATTTCGGGCTTCTCTCTGAAGCCCTGGTTCAGACCAAAGACCTGAAGCAGTCAGGTCATCTCACTGTTCAGGCCGGAACCAGGGTAAAATGGTCATTGATTCCTGACAGGCTGGTTATCAGATCTTTTGGGGTCTTTCAACTGGTTGGTGGACAGGAGGTTAAGAGCTTTACCAATTTTGAGTCAATCTTATCACCGGGTAAGAGGTGGAACATACATGTTGGTGTTATGGCTACTCCAACTACAGAGTTACGCCCCAATCCTTCCACCTGGCAAAGTCAGGTGGAAACCCATGCTGAGAGCACCATTCTTGGAGGCAGGCCGGGTGTTAAGGTGAGATACACTTTCATGAATCATCTGGAATTGGTTTCAGGGGTTCATATACAAAATGAAGAGCCGGCCTATCATTTGAAGCTGGCCTATAAAGCTCTCACTTTATCCGGCTTTATATCGGCTAATGACTCTTTCCTGGCGATGAAATGGAAAGACGGCCTGTCAGATATAGTGGTGACTTATGATAATGACTCAGTTGCCTTTTCAGGCTTTCTCAATGTGTTTGATTCTGTCAGCTTCTATACCGATTTGGTTTACGCTGTTGAAGGAGATAAAAAGATCTCAGGTACCTGGGGCATGAGAAAATATGTTTTGAGTGAGGGCCTCGTTGAAGGCTTTTTCTCGCTGAGCTATAATCAATTAAGAAAGCAGTTTCAGGCCGGGTTCTTCTTACATATCTGATCGATACACATGCATATCAATAAAGAGATTTGCGAGGAACAATCAAGTATGATTAAGATCAATGAGTTGAATATTAAAGCAATTTCTAATGTGGAATAAGACAAGAATTACTCAATTACTAAAAATAAAATATCCGATTATTCAGGGACCTTTTGGCGGAAAGTTTTCCTCCGTCAAACTGGTTTCCTCAGTTTCTAATTTGGGGGGGATGGGATCCTTCGGTTTAAACTCCTATTCTCCGGAGGAGATTCTGGAGATTAATGAAGACATCCGTTCCCAGACTTCAAATGCCTATGCCTTGAATATATGGGTGCCGCTGGAAGATGATCCTGCTGATACCTATACCAAAGATGAGTTTGAAGAAGTCAGAAATAGCTTCAGTCAGCACTTTGACAATGTAGGGGCAACACTTCCTGACCAGATGCTTGGAAAGGAGCGGGATTTTGAGCAGAAAATTGAAGCACTGCTAAAAGCTAGTCCTCCCGTAGTCAGTTTCATTTATGGCATTCCCCCGGCTGATATAATCAGCGAATTTAAAAGACGGGGTATTGTGGTGATGGCTGTTGCTACCACCGTTAATGAGGCCCTGATGATTGAAAAGTCCGGGTTAGATATTGTCATAGCCTCAGGAAAGGAAGCGGGTGGTCATCGTGCTTCCTTTTTGGACCTTCCGGTAGACATCAATCACCTGGACTCGACTAATGCATTGGTGGCTAGGATTAGGAGTAAAGTGAATATCCCTGTTATCGCAGCAGGGGGGATAACCACCGGTTCCGATATTGTTAAAGCCCTTCATGCTGGAGCAGATGCAGTTCAGTTGGGTACAGCATTTCTGGCTACAGAAGAATCTAATGCTACGGAAGAACATAAGGCAAAGCTCTTGTCAGAAGACTTGTTTATAACAAAGCTTACCAATGTTTTTACTGGTAGAATGGCCAGAGTTATTGAAACCGATTTTGTAAGAGAAATTGATTTATCTTATAAAATTGCCCCTTTTCCTATCCAGAGTAATTTCTTGAGTGACCTTAGGGAAACCGCAAAGCAGCAGGGCAATTTTCAATATGAGGCCTTTTGGTCAGGTCAGCCATCTCAGCCTATCAGGCATAAAACTACCTCAGGCTTATTTAAGTCTTTGCTCCATGAGATTGACTGGGAACATCAAATTTAACAGGGGCGTGAGACAAGTTATTACTTCTTGATAAACATACGCCTTAATCACGATCATTAACCAATGTTAATGATCGTGATGTCTTTTATGCTCAATCTTAATACTTTCGAAGCGGGTTGGCTCTTTTTCCGGATAATTGAATTTTTGGAACCCTTGAATTGAGGGGTAAAATAGGGGGAATAGCGATCGGTTAAATATTAGATGAAATAAGAAATGGACAAAGCATCGTTCCTCAGGGAATTCATGGGTGAGGTTTGGAATAAGAAGAATCTGGAGAAAATTGAGCACTACCTGCATCCAGAATACAAAATACATCTCGATCCGGGAGACTCCTGGGAAGGGAAAACATTATCGCATTCTGAATTCAGGGAGCGCATGGAACTAGGGTCTTTTGTGCCGTTCCCTGACATGAATTTTGAAATTACTTCCACTATAGAAGAGGAGAATTATGTGGCTGCCACCTGGATATTAACAGGGACTAACCTGGGGCAGATTGGGGGATATCCTCCCACCAAACGATCCATTAATACCAGGGGAATGACTATCTACCATTTCAAGGATGGCCTGATCAATGGACATACCCAAATCTTCGATAGAAGAACAGTTATGCAACAATTAGGATTTATGCCATGAGTATAAAGAAGGAGCTTAGGGACGAGTACAAGCTGATGAAATTCCCAATGGGTGTTTTTCAGGTAGTTTGCACGGTTAATCAGAGGTCGTTGATAGACCATAGTACTAATATGGAGTCGAAATGGAATCGCCATAAAACAGAACTTCGGTTTGGAAGCCATCGGAATAAGGCTTTACAAAACGATTGGAATGCATATGGCGAGGATAAATTTGTGTTTAAGGTACTGTCTGAACTTGAAAGAAGTGAAGACGAACATCTCAATTACAACCAGGAATTAAAAACACTTCAGAGCCTGATTACGGAAGAGTATGGTATGGAAAATACTTACTAAGTCATTGGTTTCTTGGTTCAATTCAATTGAATATGTTTATCTTCATTTCTTTGTAGATAAACACCTTTTCCAAAAATGCCAGAGTGTCGTAATGTTGGCAGAGACCAATTGAATGAATTAAATATTCGAGTTCCACCTGTCTCCGAACAAAAGGCCAGTGCCTATATAGGTAAGCTGGATGATAAGATTCAGCAGTTCCTAGTATAACTAGTGCTCAACTAAACAGCATCGATATTTTATTGCCCATTCAGACAGTTTTGGAATCATTTGATTCACTTGTTACTAAGTACTTCAATAAGAAGGAAGCAAATGAAAGGGAAGCTGAAACCCTCACCCAACTGCGAGATACTTTATTGCCGCATTGATTAGTGGGAAGGTGAGGGTGTTGTAGGAAATGACAAAATAGATTTAGGTAAAAAATTCAACAATTAATTATAAACACATATGAAGCTTAAAAGACTCGTTATTAGTGGTTTTAGGAGTTACAGTCAAAGAACTGTATTTGATGTAGGAGACTTAAATGTCATCATTGGAAGAAATGATGTCGGGAAGTCTACAATATTAGAAGCATTAGATATATTCTTCAATAACAAGCCAGATAGCAATGACCTATCAATTGAAGATGGCATTAGTGAAATAGAAATAACATGCATTTTTAATGAAATTCCTTCCCCAATTACTCTTGACCAAACCTCACCTACAAGTCTCGAATCAGAGTTTTTGGTCAATTCAAGGGGCGAATTAGAAATTAAGAAACAGTTTTCATTTACTGCAACGGGGATTGTATCCGAAAAGGTCTTTATTGTTTGTGATTATCCAGACAAAGAAGAGCTAAATAAACTGATGGAGATGAAAAACACTCCTTTAAAGACTCTTTTCTATAGGTTGGAGTTAGAAGAAGAAGGTGTAGATAAGAGAAATAACGCTGAACTTAGAAAGGCCATAAGAGATCATTATTACCCTGATGGCAATGTGATTACCGCGCCCAAGGACTTACAGATAGAAGGTCGACTCGATAATGAGGATAACAGAAAAAAGATTTGGTCTAATCTTAAAAAATACTTGCCACTTTATTCTCTCTTTTTTGTTGATAAGCCACTGAATGATCAAGACTCGGACATTCAAGACCCCATGAAGGAGATTATAAAAGAGGTGCTGAAGAGAGAAGAAATCTTACCTCTTTTGAATGGTTTGAAAAAGGCTGTGCAAGAAGCCTCAAGTGCTCTCGCTGATGATACGATAACCGAGCTTAATAAACTAGATTCTGGATTAGCTGAAACTCTGCGATCTAGTTTTCCAAAAGAACCCTCTTGGAATACTATTTTTAAGTTGGCATTAGAGGATGAAAGAGGAATTCCATTAAACAAAAGAGGTAGTGGATTAAGAAGACTTGTTCTTCTGAGTTTCTTTCGAGCGCAGGTAGAAAACCGAAGAAGCGACTCTGCTCCAGATATTATTTATGCATTAGAGGAACCTGAAACCTCACAGCATCCTGATTTTCAATTGATGATTGTGAATGCCTTAAAGGAGCTTTCGGAAACAGATAATGCTCAAGTTCTATTTACCACGCATAATTCAAACTTGGCAAAGGAAATACCAAGAAAAGCTCTCAGATATATCTATAAAGATCTAGATGATAATATTCATCTTGAAAATGGAACGAATGCAGATGGAACTGATAATGAGGAGATTATTGACAAAATAATTGAGACATTAGGGGCTTTGCCTGACCCAAAAAATAAGGTTAAGGTTCTAGTCTTCGTTGAGGGTGAAAATGATATCAATGCTTTAATCAGATATAGTAGAATACTTCATGAAGAGAACAATGATGTTCTATACTTAGAGAATAATGAAGCTGTGGCTTTTATCCCAACTGGTGGTTCCCAATTGAAACATTATATCGAAAAGAAACATTTGGATGGCTTGTTACAGGCACAGGTACATATTTATGACTCTGATAAGCCTGAATACATAGCAGCGGTTGAGGAATTAAATGCAGAAGAGGACCCTAGAAAAGTTGGGTTCAATACTTCGATGGATGAAATGGAGAACTTTCTACATCATGAAGCAATACAAGAGGCTTACGCAGATTTAAGAATCAATATTGAGCTTGAAGAGATTGATGCACAAGATGTACCACTTTTAGTTGCAAGAACAGTGCACGAAGTCCAAAGCGTTGTTGCTTGGGATGACATTGACGAAGACCCAGTTAAGAGAGAAGAGAAACAGAAAAGGAAGGTGTCTAGGGCAAAAAGATTACTGAATAAGGAAGCTATTGATAAAATGACCATAGAGAGAATAGATTCTAGAGGAGTCAAAGGTGAAATAATTGAATGGCTAGAAACTATAAACTCATTTATTAACTAATTATGGCTAATTCGAACCAAATCAACTGTCCCAACTGCGGTACAGCTATGGATATACAGGATATTCTGTGGCATCAGCTAGAATATAAATAGATAGGTGGAAGAATTGTAGTAGATGCCTTTAGATCTTCTGATCTGAAGGCAGGAGTAATTATAAAAGTTCCCGATAGAGATAGTAGTTTTTAATGTTTCAAATATGATACAAAAAATATTATATTTGTCTCATATTTAAAATATTATGACAAACAGTGGTCCTGTATTACTTCCTAAGCTGGTACGTATTTTAGCGGATGTTGGCGATCAGATAAAACTGGCTAGACTCAGACGGAAGCTCAGTGCTGAGCAGGTGGCAGAAAGAGCTGCTATAAGCAGATCTACCTTGGTGCGCATAGAAAAAGGAGATGCTGGTGTAAGTATCGGTAATGTGCTGAATGTACTAAGAGTACTGGGGCTTGAACAGGATTTTCTGCTCTTAGCAAAGGATGACGAGTTAGGCAGAAAAATACAGGATGCCAATTTAGAGACCAAAAGCAGAGCACCTAAGAAATAGACATGGCTCAACCTTCCAATCATAGAGAAATTTTGGTTTATGCCCATTGGGAGTCATTGGAAGGTCCTCAATTGGTTGGGGTATTGAGCTCTGATCGGGTCAGGGGGAATGAAGTATTTTCATTTAGTTATCATCAAGACTGGCTGAATAACCGATATGCTCAGGTGATCGATCCCGATCTGCAACTCTTTTCAGGCCGACAATACCTTGCCGAGGGCGCTAAACCCAACTTTGGCGTCTTCACAGATTCATCTCCCGACAGATGGGGCCGTGTGCTCATGCGTAGAAGGGAAGCTGCCATGGCCAGACAGGAGCAAAGGGCTGCACTAACGCTTTTCGAAACAGATTATTTATTAGGTGTTTATGATGAGCACCGAATGGGAGCTTTACGATTTAAACTGTCAGAAGAAGAGCCATTTTTGAGCGATGACAGAAACCTGGCGTCACCTCCATGGACTTCCATCCGCCAATTAGAGGAGATCAGCTTAAAACTGGAAGAAGATGATGTGGTGGACGATCCGGAGTATTTGAATTGGTTAAACATGCTCATTGCACCTGGTTCTTCCTTAGGCGGTGCCAGACCAAAGGCCAGTGTGGTTGATCCTCAGGGGCATTTATGGATTGCCAAATTCCCAAGTAAAAACGATGAAGGGAATATAGGCGCCTGGGAATGGGTTACCTATCAATTGGCCATTGAATCGGGTATCAATATGGCAGAAGCTCAGGCCAGAACTTTTTCTTCTAACCATCATACCTTCCTGGCCAAAAGATTTGACAGAAGCGCTGTGGGTGGAAGAATACATTTTGCCTCAGCCATGACTATGCTCGGTTATGCAGACGGCAATGATTTTCATGATGGTGTGAGTTATCTTGAGTTGGTTGAATTCATCAGTACCCATGGTGCCAGTGTGAAGGCCGATTTGGAGCAACTCTGGAAAAGAATTGTCTTTAGCATGTGTGTTTGCAATACAGATGACCATTTGAGGAACCATGGTTTTATATTGACCAACAGAGGCTGGAAGTTGTCTCCGGCCTATGACATTAATCCGGTTGAAACAGGTGCAGGTTTGAAACTGAATGTTTCTGAAAATGAAAATGCGATAGACTTTGATCTGGCTTTAGAAGTGGCACCCTATTTTGGATTGAAAGAAAAAGAAAGTTTGGAAATAATTAACGGCACCAAAAGAGTAGTGAGTAACTGGAGAGTATTGGCCGAAGAAACAGGGATATCGAGAAATGAAATGGAATTAAAGGCCAATGCTTTCAGGTTGGTCAATGGATAAAGATCTCTGAATAAAATTCAAGGAAGTTTTACTCGAACAAGCTCAGATTTTCAACGGAATAGATAGTTACTTACTTCCCGATACAAAATTTCGAGAAAATATTCGCCAGCAGATCATCTGTTGTGATTTCTCCTGTGATCTCACCTAAGTAGTGCAGGGCCTGGCGGATGTCCATGGCGACAAAGTCATTAGTCACCTGGTTGTCGATGCCTTCGATGACATTCATCAGGGCATTTTTGGTTTGCAGGAGGGAGTCGTAATGACGGATATTGGTGACTACGGTATCTCCCCGTTTGAACTTGTCCAGGTTGACGAGTTCGAGGATGCGGTCTTTTAAAAGCTCTACCTGTTCAGGAGAGTTGGCAGAGAGGAAAAGCATATCCGGATGTTGTTCCTGGAGCTTTTCAACCAGGCTCTCATCCACCTTGTCCAGCTTGTTGCCAACTTTCAGGAATGGCACTCCGGTGTTTTCCAGCACATTAATTTCCTTGTTCATCTCTACAATATCCACCTGCGAAAGATCGAACAGGTAAATGATCATAGAGGCGGTCTTCATCTTAGCCTGGGTGCGTTCCACACCAATCTTCTCGATGGCATCAGTAGTTTCCCGCAGTCCGGCCGTGTCGATAAAACGGAAGGCTACACCACCGATGACGATCTCATCTTCGATAAAGTCGCGGGTAGTACCGGCAATATCGGAGACAATAGCTTTTTCTTCTTTCAGCAGTGCATTGAGCAGGGTAGACTTACCGGCATTGGGTTTACCCGCAATCACGGTAGGCACACCATTCTTGATCACATTGCCCAGGTCAAAGCTTTGGATGAGGGCATTCACCACAACCAGTAACTTGTTGACCAGGTCTTTCAGGTCATCGCGGCTGGCGAATTCGACATCTTCTTCGCCAAAATCGAGCTCCAGTTCAATCATGGAGGCAAAGTGGATCAACTCATCGCGGAGTCTTTTAATCTCTCCGGAGAAACCACCACGCATCTGATTGAGTGCGGTATTATGGGCTGCTTCGGTATCGGCATTGATGAGGTCAGCTACTGCTTCTGCCTGGGCTAAGTCGAATTGCCCGTTCATAAAGGCGCGCTTGGTGAACTCACCGGGTTTAGCGGGACGTGCTCCCTTTCTGATCAGCAACTGTATGATTTGCTTAATAATGAAGCTCGATCCATGGCAGGAGATTTCTACCACATTTTCCTTGGTAAAGGACTTGGGAGCTATGAAAAGGGAGATCAATACCTCATCGAGGATGCGATTGTCCTCATCCCGGATTGTCCCAAAATGAATCGTATGCGACTCCTGCTGAGTCAGGTCTTTTCCTTTAAATACCTGATTAGTAAGGTTTATCGCATCTTTTCCGCTCAGGCGGATTACCCCAATAGCACCAATACCCTGAGGGGTAGCCAGTGCGATAATGGTGTCTTCATTTTGCAGGAGATGTTGCATGGGGCAAAGATAAGTTTTCGATTGGATAGCTGCTTATGAATCGGGGCAAATGCTTGATATCTCTTACTTACCCTTTCCATGCTGAGCGAAGCCGAAGTATCCGCCATAGTGGGTTAACCGTGCTTCTGTTGGCTTATTGAGTAAAGGCAGATCCCTCGTATCCTCGGGATGGAAAGAGTGGGACAAACTTTTCATGCTGAGCGAAGCCGAAGCATCTGCTTCATCTGGCTAATCATGCTGTCGCTGGGTGAGTAGGCGAGGTAAATCCCTCTTTTCCTCGGGATGGAAAGAGTGGGACAAGCTTTTCATGCTGAGCGAAGCCGAAGCATCTGCTTCATCTGGCTAATCATGCTGTCGCTGGGTGAGTAGGCGAGGTAAATCCCTCTTTTCCTCGGGATGGAAAGAGTGGGACAAGCTTTTCATGCTGAGCGAAGCCGAAGTATCTGCTTCATTTGGCTAATCATGCTTTTGCTGGGTGAGTAGGCGAAGGTAGATCCCTCGTATCCTCGGGATGGAAAGAGAGGGACAAACTTTTTCATGCTGAGCGAAGCCGAAGCATCTGCTTCAGCCGGCTAATCATGCTGTTGATGGGTGAGTAGGCGAAGATAGGTCCCTCGTATCCTCGGGATGGAAAGAGAGGGACAAACTTTTCATGTTGAGCGAAGCCGAAGCATCTGCTTCATCTGGCTAATCATGCGGTTGCTGGTTGAGTAGGCGAAAGCAAATCCCTCGTATCCTCGGGATGGAAAGAGTGGGATATCTCTTAGCTCAACAAGTGCCAAAACTGGGTAACCAGAAAACACACGACAAAACCCATAATAACCGGAAGTATACTGGCCACTGCCGTCCACTTGACACTTTTAGTTTCCTTATAAATGGTGTAGATGGTTGTACTACACGGATTATGAAGCAGACTAAAGAGCATCAGATTAACTCCTGTGAGCACGGTCCAGCCACCAGCCATCAATACATTGGCCGTGTCAAGGGTAGAATCCAGTTCGAACATGACGCCATCACCGCTACCATAACCAATCAGGTTAAGGTTAGCCACTGTCAGCATCAGGATAGTGGGGATAATGATCTCATTGGCAGGAATAGCAATGATATAGGCGAGCAGGATTACTCCATTCAGACCTAAAAACAGACCAAATGGATTCATCCAGTCAATCAACTGATTGGCCAAAGTAAGTTCACCCACCTGAATATTGGAAACGAGCCAGATCACTGCTCCTGCAGGGGCTGCAAATATCACAGCTCTCCAAAGGACTATCAGTGTTCTGTCGATAATGGAGGTATAGATGGTCTGCCAGAATCGTGGTGGTCGATAGGGAGGAAGCTCCAAAGTGAAGGTGGATACTTCACCTTTCAATACCGTTCTGGACAATAACCAGGAAGTCAGGAACATAAAGCCAACACCGACCAGGGCGATGCCGATCACTGAGAAAGCGGCTATTGTGCCTGAAAGAGAGGCGGGCACCAGGGCGCCAATAAAGATGGTGGCAATGAGTATTTGTGTTGGCCAGCGGCCATTGCAAAGGGAAAAGTTATTGGTGATGATGGCGATTAATCGTTCTCTTGGGCTATCAATGATCCGCGTGGCGATTACGCCTGCGGCATTACATCCCCAGCCCATACTCATGGTGAGGGCCTGCTTGCCATGGGCTCCGGCTCTTCTGAAGAGTGCATCGAGGTTAAAAGCTACTCTGGGCAGATAACCGAAGTCTTCCAGCAGGGTAAACAGCGGGAAGAAGATGGCCATAGGAGGCAACATCACGGAAACTACCCAGGCAACCGCCAGGTAAATGCCATCAATCAACAAACCATCGAGCCACCAGACCAGATTGATACTGTCTGAGAAGCTTTTCAGCGCAGGGTAGGCCGAGTCAATCAATAAGTTGAAGAGCAGGCCAGAGGGGTAATTGGCTCCCGTTATGGTTAGCCACAGCACCACGGCCAGGATACCGATCATGATCGGGAATCCCCACTTTCTACTGGTAACAATTCGGTCAATTTTGCTGTCAAGGGTATAGTTTCTTTCCTTGCCGGGCATTTCAATTGACTTCGAGGCTATTTCAGAAGCATCGGTATAAAGGCTTTCCGTAAGCTTATCGTGGAAATTGTCTCCCAATTTCCAGCGTAGCTCAGAAGCTAATTGCACAATGCTGTTTTCCGATTTCTTATCCATTAGACTAACTCCTTCAATTCATTGTTAAGCACTGCTTCCGTTATCCTTTCATCGCCTTCTAACAGCCTGAAGGCTACCCAGCGGCTATTGGGCAAACCGGGGAATTGCTTCTCTATTTCGGCTGAAAGTTGGTTAACTGATTCTTCCACCTGGCCTGAGAGGTTTTTCACCTTGCGGGGTTTGCAGATAATTTTGCCGGAAGCCACATCGCTGATGGTGGAAAGTAGCTCAGGAATACCTTTCTGCGTTCTGGCAACGGTTTCAACCACGGGGATGCCCAGTTTTTTGGCCAGCTCACGCTGGTCTATCTTGATATTGTGTCTTTTGGCCTCATCGACCAGATTCAGGCATAATACGGCCTTGCTGGTAATTTCAAGGATCTGCAATACCAGGTTCAGGTTGAGCTCCAGCCGGGTAGCATCGGCTACAATGACCGTTACATCCGGCTTGCCGAAAAGAATAAAGTTTCTGGCCACTTCTTCATCCTGAGAAGTAGAGAGCAGGGAATAGGTACCCGGTAAGTCGATGATCTTGTATTTCTTTTCATCGAACTGATAGGCGCCTTCGGCCCGAACTACGGTTTTACCCGGCCAGTTGCCTGTATGCTGTCTTAGACCCGTGAGGGCATTGAATACAGTGCTTTTACCGGTATTGGGGTTGCCTGCCAGGGCAATGACATAGTCTACATCAGCTGTATCTATGCCCAGTTTTTTGAGGCTATTCACATTATGAAATGCACAATCATCACATGCGGAACTATGCGTTGTCATAGGCTTAGCTTTTATTAATTAAAATCAAATCTGCCAGTGTATTTCTTAAGGCTATGGAGGTATTTCTCACCCTGTAGGCTACAGGGTCCTGTAGTGGACTTTTGAGGTCTACTTCTACCTTGGTGCCCGGAAGTATGCCCAGGTCTAGTAAGCGCCTTCTATTGGCGCCTCGACATTCTTTCGACAGGCCAATCACTTCGGCTGTCTCTCCATATTGCAGTGCTGACAGTCTCACTGCATTTTCCTCGAAGATTTCATCTTCGCTCAAGGCTTCCACATGAATGTTGGCGGCCACAATGGTTGAAAAGCGATGTTCTTCACCTTCGCAGACAAAGCTGACTTCATTGTTGTCCTTTTGTAGTAGCATCACATGTGAGCCCACAAAGAGCTTATTTTCCAGTATTTGCTGGTAGATCACCCCCGGCTCATCTTCTATGTGTGTGATTTTGCAGGGCTGATTCATTTCAAATGAGGGGAGAGGTACCCACTTCACTTTATTCATTTCACCGGACTCGCTGGGAATAGGGTCGCCATGCGGGTCGAACATGGGGTTGCCCAGGAAGGATTCCAGCTTTTGAGCTTCTTCTTCGCTGATCTTGTGCTCCATCTTTTCAGCCAGGTGATGCCATTCACTGGCCTTGTGTCCTGTGCGTTCGGCCAGGTATTTCTCCCATAACCGGTGAATCCGTATGATTTTCAGGGCGTATTGTCTTCCTTCCTCAGTCAGCTCAATCTGGTTGTCGTGCAGGTTGATCAGCCCGGAGCCAGTCATAGTCTCTATGACCGGATAGATCTTTCTTCTGCTTAATTGAAGGGCTCCGGCCAGATTATCGAGGTTGGCGCTGCTTTTACTTTGCTCTACATGGTAAAGCTGTTTGAGAATATCTTCAGTAATGGTTTTCTGCTGATTGATTCTGCTCTCCAACGGATTTCTGGAGCTGAAAAACCGATAGGCCAGCCATATGGCGATTACCACGCCAGCAAAAACCAATAAGTTAATCAGTGCAGGGTTCATAGCTCTTCTACAATAATGTGTTCTGTTACTTTGCTGGAAAGCGTAATGGGATTAGCTCCGTCTATCTGAATAGAAAATGAAGCATCAAAGTCATGGAAATCAGTCACTTCCAGCTTGGCACCTAATGATATATTGATCTTGTCGAGGTAAAGCAATAAGTCGCTGGAAGAGTCTTTAGCACATACTACCCGACATTTATCACCAGGCTTTAACATACTGAGTGTGGTGGTGGGAATAGGGGCCAGCTCTCCGTTGGCATTGGGTATTGGGTCGCCATGCGGATCGAACTTAGGAAAGCCAAGGTGTTCATCGAGTCGCTCTATTAACTGGCCGGACTGGATATGCTCCAGTTGCTCGGCTACATCGTGCACTTCATCCCACTTGAAATTGAGCTTCTCCACCAGAAATACCTCCCATAATCGGTGTTTACGAATCACTTTAAGGGCTATTTCTTTACCCTTCTTAGAAATTCTTACACCTCTGTATTTCTGGTATTCTACCAGTTTCTTCTTAGAAAGCTTTCTGATCATATCACTTACCGATGCCGGTGCTGTTTTCATCTCTTCAGCAATGGCATTGGTATTGACACTGTCCTCTCCCTGGTTGGAAAGGTGGTAAATGGCTTTCAGGTAATTTTCTTCAGATAAACTATACACAGCACTCAATTTGAATGCAAATATAAATTTAGTTTTACCTAAAAAAAAGATATAGCAAAGCTAATTATAAAATTAGTAACACTTGGTTTGTCAAATGATGGAATAAAGAGAGATAGGCAGGGGATGATTAAGAAAATTGACCCATAAGGTCGAGGAGGCGTGTTTTTTCACTGTACCAAAGGCTGTCATTGGTATTGCCCTGCGTGTAAAAGTCAGTGGTTTTCATCTTCTCAAGCAATGTCTGTGCATCGAAGTCCTGTGGATCTACTTCAATAGCGGCCTGGTATTGTGCACAGAATTCTATCCAGGTAGGATTATTAAGCAGGAGTATAGGGAGCTGATTGGCGGTGTACTCGAACAATCTGGTGAGAATCTTCTCGTCATTGGTGCCATTGTTCGGCTTTTTCAGAACAAAGCCGAAGTCTGCTTTTTGAATGGCCTCTACAATCTCCCGATGTGGCACCAGATGATCGCCTCCATTGAGTTCAATAAAGTCGTGGCTTTCTATCTCTTTATGCAGCCGCATCAGGTCTTTCTTCAGCGCACAGTAACCGACTATCCGCAGCTTAACTTTGGAGTCAATCAGGTGGAGGGATTTGGTGATGTCTATGGCATCGAAAATTCCATTAGACTCAGAGATAGTTCCGGTGTAGAGCAAGTCGATATGACTGGGGTCCGGATCGCGATATGCAGTAGATTCCTCTGGTTGCGGTGCGTACTTATTTTCGATAATGGTTCGGCTGGAAGAAAGGAAGGGGAGTTGTCTTTCATATATCCTTTCGGCCAAAATATAATGGTCTATCAGGGGCCTGGACAACCACTCTTTTAGCCTTACCCAGGTAGCCAATGGCCACCTGAGAAGAGCAGGGAAGACATTAGTTTCTCTGATGTTTTTGGCATAATTCTCCCGGATATCATAGATAAATTTGCCACCAAATAAAATTTTGTACCAAAACGTAACTATCAGTAATTCATGTGTATTAACTATAATTACTTCAGGTTTAAGTTTAACTAGTTTTCTGAAGATTCTCCAGGGTTGAAAAATACGCGCCATGCTGGTCCGGGTGAACGGCCCATGCGGATAAAAGCTGATACCCTGAGACGATCTGACATTTTTTGAATCAAAGCCTATGATATTAATATCATATTTATTTGTTTCAGCCATCGAAAGGCCGAACTTCTCGTACATCCGGGTGTCATCTATTGGCTTAAGCAGCGAGGCAACGACTACTTTGGTCTTTTTCATCAATTGAATTAAATATAAAATTTTCTACGGTATAAATGGAACTCAAGGACATTATTGAAAGAGCATGGGACGATCGTTCTTTATTGAACGACAAGGAAGTGGTGATTGCAATCAAGACCATTATCGAAGATCTGGACCATGGTGATAAGCGTGTAGCTACTCCTACACCAGAGGGTTGGATCGTAAATGAATGGGTGAAGAAAGCAGTGATCCTTTATTTCCCAATCCAGAAAATGCAAACCATTGAAGTGGGACCTTTCGAGTTTCATGACAAGATGAAGTTGAAAACGGGCTATGCACAAAAAGGAGTTCGCGTGGTTCCTCATGCTATTGCACGTTATGGTTCTTACGTGAGCAGGGGTGTAATTATGATGCCATCTTATGTAAACATAGGTGCTTATGTAGATGAGGGTACTATGGTAGATACCTGGGCGACTGTGGGTAGCTGTGCTCAAATTGGCAAGAATGTGCATCTCAGTGGTGGAGTAGGCATTGGTGGTGTATTGGAACCGCTTCAGGCTGCTCCGGTAATTATTGAGGACAATGCCTTTATCGGTTCAAGATGTATTGTGGTAGAAGGGGTGAGAGTAGGTAAGGAAGCGGTTTTAGGCGCGAATGTTACCCTGACAGGAAGTACCAAAATCATTGATGTAACAGGTTCTGAACCAGTAGAATATAAAGGATATGTGCCTGAAAGATCTGTTGTTATTCCAGGTTCATATACCAAGAAATTCCCTGCCGGTGAATTCCAGGTGCCTACAGCGCTGATTATTGGTAAGCGTAAGGAAAGCACCGATAAGAAGACTTCGCTCAACGATGCCCTCCGTGAAAACAACGTAGCGGTCTAGTATTGACAGTATTATTCCCACATTGGGAGTTCTTCATGAGAATAAAATAATGTAAGCCACTGATAATCAGTGGTTTATTTTTTTTGGTACCGCCTTTGGCCTTTAATCAGTAGTTGTTTGAGTTTTTGACATTGGGTAGCAGGCTTGACCTGCTTTAAGGGTAGTTCTTTCACCCTACCTGAGGAAAGGGGCCTTGTGCCCCTTTTTCTTTTATAAAGAATGGGAATACATTACCTTTGCCGATCATTTTGGAAGGAATAGGAAGAATGAAGAAGTTAGGCTGGTTTTTATTGGTATTAGTGACCGTGGGATTTTCTGCCTGTAATGATAGCGTTACCAGGGAAGCCGATCAATTATTTAAAGATGGAAAGTATCGAGAGGCTATTCAGGCTTATGACGAATACCTCGCCACCAAACCAAAGGATGTCAAGTCGCTGTACAACAGAGGCAGGGCTTATGAAGAATTAGGTCAATTGAGCAATGCCAAAACCGATTTCGAAAAGGTGCTTGACCTGGATGGTGATAATCTCAATGCTAACCTGAGTATGGGTAAGTACTGGTACAATCAGAAAGACTTTACCAAAGCCATTTATTATTTCGATAAGGTAATTGAAGTAGATGGCCGTGTATCTACCGCTTATTTATTGAAAGGCAGATCTTTGCACCAGCAGGGTGAGTTTCCGGAAGCCCGTGAGAATTATGATCAGGCGATTAATTTCGATAACAAGAACGCTGAAGCGTTTCTCTACAGAGGTGCACTCAAAATTGCCATGAATCAAAGCAGAAGTGCCTGTAATGACTTCACCAGGGCCAAAGCACTGGGTGCCGAAGAAGCTAATGATGCCCTGAAAAAGTATTGTAATTAAGACATATGCAATAGTTTCTCGTGAATTGCTTCTCACCAAAGCAACCTTTGAGTATTTTGATGCATCTATCAAACGCAAATCAAAAACTCAATCATGAAAACAATGCAAATTTTCAAAAGAACCATGATGTTTAGCGTAATGGCCATGCTGTTATCGTTATTTTCAATGAACCAATCTATGGCGCAAACTGAATACGATCCTTCAGGCGTCTGGAAGTACGTGGTACCAACCCCCGAAGGTGATTTAACCGGTGAGCTGACTATTTCAAAAACTGCTGAAGGTTATGAAGTAGTGATTAAAAGCAGCGTTTATGGTACCATTGAATTGGAAGATGTGACTTTTAAGGACATGATTCTTGAAGGCTCTTCTGAAGTAGATGGTGGAATGGTTGATTTCGAATGGAAATTCGATGGAGATGATCTGGAAGGCTATGCGCACACAGATGATGGTAGTCTCGAAATTACCGCCACCAGAAAAAAGGATCAATAAACCACCTTTAAAAAGCTTTGATCGAACCCTGAACTTATTCAGGGTTTTTTTATGCCTGAAATATTGAGCACATAAAATAGACTCGCTGGTAGTCTTTCCACCCTGCGTCTTCTGTATCTCTCGTCATTCTGAATTGATTTCAGAATCTCTCTATTAATTAATCTGGTGTGGAACATGCTGTGACGCTACTACTTAAACCACCTCGAAGTCATTTTTGACGATTCCAGAGCATTTTCCAATTCATCCGGCATAGAAGGGAAGAAGTCCAGACTGGTGAGTTTCTCCAATTCATCGATAGTCACTACAAAGGTGCTCAAATCGGCCGATGACTTTTCATTCTTCATCAGAAAAGCAATGGCTTTAACCTCCGGCTTTTCTATGTCCAGCACAATCTTGTAGTAGTATTCAGGAACAGACACCTGATTCTTACCAATGGTCTTGAAACGCTTATTAAGTACAGGACCAGTTACAACATAGACAGCCTGATTGGCTTTGGCCCAGTCACGAACCTGATCTTCCAGCTTTTTCCATACACCCCGATTGAAGCTGGGGTTCTGAGGACTCATGTTGCTCATGTAGAAGCTTTGAGAGAGGGCAAACTCATCGTATGAGAAATCGGCAGCGGGAGCGAGGTGGCCTCTGTCGTAACCTGAGCCTTTATAATCATCCAGGGAAGCAGAGCCTGACCTTACCCTGGGGTCTTCTCGGAAATTGTCTTTTCGCTCATAGGTAGTTTGATTCAGTGAATCGGCCACCAGCTTATACGCTACCCAGGCAGCTTGCTCGTGCTCTTCGTTATAGCGGATGGTGTAATAGGGTCTTTCAATAATGGCATCATTGGCCGTGTAGGCCGGCCACATGAAGTCAAAAGCAGCGGTAAAGTACAAGTCGAAGGCATCATAATCGAAAGGAGTTTCTTCAGGGCTTTCTTCACTGATATTTTCCTCAACGGGCTGAGCTTCAATTTTCTTTTCCTCTTTCGGAGCCTCTTGCTTTGTTTCTGGTTCTGCTACTTCAGATTGGTCGAGGTCAGGTAGTTTCAGCTTTAATTCGCTTAAAACCTCAGGAACCAGTTTGCCTTCCTTAAAAGCCAGAGCACCATAGGCCAAAGCCAGTAAAATGAATAAGCCCAGTAGGATTCTGCCAAAGGATGAACCTCCCTTAGATCTTTGCTGCTTACTGCTTTTTCCTCTCTTCGCTGATCGTGAGTTCGACTTTCTCTTCTGAGCCATGCTGCTTTTTTCGCAATGTTAACCAATATTCAGATTAGACCGTAGCTGATAATTCTTAAATTCAAAGCTACATTGCGAATTAACCAAGCAAACTATGATACACTTGATCAAACCAAGGAACCTGCGCCAATGGCTGGCGGTGGCATTGGCTGCCGGAGTCTTTTGGTCTACGGGACTGAACCAGGCCAATGCCTGGCAGGAGGAAAAATCAGATACCTCTAAATTCAATCAGAAAACCTATAAAGACCTGCCGCTTAAAGCGGAAAGGCTATTGGAGTTCAATACCAAGGAGGGTACCTGGATTTCAGTAGACGTGTCACCTGATGGTAAAACTATTGCCTTCGATATGTTGGGCGACTTGTATACCATGCCGATCTCTGGCGGTAAAGCCACCAGAATTACTGATGGTATGGCCTATGACACACATCCACGTTACAGCCCTGATGGCAAGAGCATTGTGTTTACTTCAGACAGAAGTGGCTCAGACAATGCCTGGATCATGGACCTTGAGACGGAAGAGTTCACCCAGATCACCAAAAGTAATAACGAATGGGTACAGTCAGCTGAATGGTCACCTGATGGGGACTATATTGTAGTGACCAAAGGAAGACGTAATCACAAACTATTCATGTACCATAAAGATGGGGGTGGAGGTTTCCAGATCATCAGCAGTCCTTCCGGCCTGAAAGTGATTGAACCGGCTTTCTCTCCTGATGGACGTTATATCTACTTCTCTCAGAGAAATGGTGCATGGAATTACAATGCACAACTACCACAGTATCAGATTGGTATGTATGATCGTGAAAATGGAAACCGATCTACAGTGACTTCAAGATATGGATCAGCCTTTACTCCAACGTTGTCACCTGATGGCAAATGGATGGTTTATGGTTCTCGCTATGAGGATGAAACCGGCTTAGTATTGCGCGATATGAATAGCGGTGATGAGAGATGGTTGGCCTATCCGATTCAGCGCGATGAGCAGGAGTCAATTGCTCCATTAGGTGTATTACCTGCAATGTCTTTCACTCCCGATTCAAAAGAGGTAATCACTTCATGGGGTGGAAAGCTTTACAGAGTGGCCATCCAGGGAGGTAAAGTCACTGAGATTCCTCTGGATGTTGATGTGAAGCTGGAAATGGGACCAAGGCTGAAGTTCGAATACCCGATTTCTGACGATAAGGAAATGGTTGTCAATCAAATCCGTGACGGAGTACCTTCTCCCGATGGTACGCAACTGGCCTTTACTGCATTGAACAGACTGTATGTGATGAGCATTCCTGACGGTGAACCAAGACGACTGACTGAATTCGATATGACCGAAGCCATGCCTACCTGGTCACCTGATGGTAAAATGGTAGCATTCGTGACCTGGTCAGATACCGAAGGTGGTTCAATCTACAAAGTGAATGTAGAAGGCAGACCACGTCCGGTTAAACTCACAAAGGAACCTGCGATCTATCAAACCCCTGTTTGGGCATCTAATAACAGAATTGTATTCACTCAGGGAAGTGCCCAGAACCTTAAAGATGCTTCAGGACCTGGTGCCGCCAGAGCTTCTGAAGACCTGAATTGGATTTCTGCCGATGGTGGAGATGTAAACTTTATTATGAAAACTCAGGGTAGAAGCGGACCACACTTTGTTAAAGGTGACGACAGAATCTATCTCAGCAGTTTCAATGGCCTGAGCTCTGTGCGTTGGGATGGAACTGACGAGAAGCAAATTGTAAGAATAACCGGTATCACTACCTACGGATCGATCGCTGATCATCATGAGTCTCCTTATGAGATATATGATCCATGGTCAGTAGAAAACCAAACTACCAGTGGTGGAACTTCTTTAGAGGAAGGCGATGGCTGGAGAGAAAATAATCCTCCTACCAGAGCAACTTCTATTTACATGGCTCCTGAAGGAGATAAAGCCATAGCTTTGATCAACAATGATATCTATGTGGTTACAGTGCCAAAGCTTGGACAAACACCAACCATTTCAGTGTCTAACCCCGCTTCTTCCCAGTTCCCTTCAATGAAATTGACGGAAATCGGTGGACAGTTCCCTGCCTGGTCATCAGATGCCAAAAAGGTACACTGGTCTATCGGTAATGCTCATTTCATCTATGACCTGGATGAAGCTGAGGCTTATGCCGATAGCGTGAAAACCGCTAAGAAAGAAGCAGCCAAGGCCAAAGCAGAAGCCAAGGATGATGAAGAGAAGGAAGAAGGAGACGAAGCGGAAGCCAAAGAAGACGACCAGAAAGAAGAGAAGAAAGATGAAGGCTATCAGCCTGAAGAGTTCAGAGTGAAGGTAATGGCAGAAAAGGATATTCCTGAAGGAAGAGCCCTGCTCAAAGGTGCCCGAATTATTACCATGAATGGTGATGAGGTAATCGAAAACGGAGATATTCTGATCGAGAATGCCCGAATTAAAGCGGTAGGTACCAGCGGTTCACTGACTGTGCCTCGTGGTACACAAACCATCGATATGTCAGGTAAGACTATTGTTCCAGGCTTTATCGACACACACGCCCACATGTGGCCGGCATGGGGCTTACACAAAAATCAGGTGTGGATTTATGCTGCTAACCTGGCTTATGGTGTAACCGCTACCCGTGACCCTCAGACTGCTACTACAGACGTATTGACATACGCTGACCTTGTTGAAACTGGTGACCTTTATGGCCCAAGAGTTTATTCAACCGGACCGGGTGTAGGTTACTGGATGTATAACCTGAAAGACCTTGATCACACAAGAAGAGTGTTGAAGCAATACAGTGAGTACTACAACACCAAAACCATCAAGATGTACCTGGTGGGTAATCGTAAGCAAAGACAATGGGTGATTGAAGCTGCTAAAGAACAGGAATTGATGCCTACTACAGAAGGTGGTCTTGATTTCAAGATGAACATGACTCAGTTGATTGATGGATACCCGGGACATGAGCATTCATTACCAATTGCGCCATTATACTATGATGTAACGCATGCCGTAGCAGAATCGAAGATGGCATACACACCAACATTATTGGTGTCTTATGGTGGTCCATGGGCTGAGAATTACTTCTACAGCCGTGAGAATCCTTACCATGATGCTAAAATGCAGTATTTCACTCCTTACGATGAATTGGCTTCCAAGTCGAGACGTAGACCGGGATGGTTCATGGACGAAGAGCACGTATTCCGCAAGCATAGTGAAGGAGTGAATAAGATTGTGACTCAGGGCGGTTTAGCCGGTGTAGGTAGCCACGGCCAGTTACAAGGTTTGGGCTATCACTGGGAACTTTGGTCAGTAGCTTCTGAAATGAAAGCACATGATGCCCTTAAAGTAGCCACTATCTTAGGCGCTACTGCTTTAGGCCTTGAAGGTGACATCGGATCTATTGAAGCCGGTAAGCTGGCTGATCTGGTGATCCTCAATGACAATCCACTGAATAACATCAGAAACACCAACAAGATCTATCAGGTGATGAAGAATGGTAGACTCTACGATGCCAATACGCTGGATGAAGTATATCCTCGCAAGAAAAAGGCAGAGACCTTCTACTGGCATCAGGCTAAACCAGAAGGTTTACCAGGACTGAAGAAGTAAGAACTAGTATTTAGCGATAAGAATTTAGAAAACCGATGGGCATTGCTCATCGGTTTTTTGTTGATGTCGACTTCAGCCCAGATAGAAAACCAGATGAGTCAACGAATCTGATACAATGATACCCCTTTAGGGGCCAGGGGAAAATTTGCAGAGAGATTGCTTCGTCATAAAACCTTGTTATCACAGGTTTTATTTCTCGCAAAGACGGTACCGGTGCGGTCATGCTCACCGTCATTCATGCCTAACGGCAGTCTAATTACGGATCGTTAAGTAGACAATACTCTTTATGGTCTGAGATTGAGATACTATAGGGATTCCCGCCTGCGCGGGAATGACGTGTTATAGAGACGGTTTCTGTGGCTCTTTCCTTTCACCCAAGATAGAAAACCAGCTGAGTCAACGAATCTGATACAATGATACCCCTTTAGCGACCGGGGGCATTTGCACCTACTGTTGCCACAATTGGTGTCCCCACCGATTGACTGACCATGTTGGAGGTTTTGTGCTTTAAACCCGTTATGGTGAGTACTATTTTAAGAGTAATCAGTCATGCACTGTATCGGTTCTTTCCATCCCGAGTGCAAGGAGGGATCTAACATTAAGTCATAGCATTGGCAGGTCTTTCGTTTAACTCAAAATAGAAAATTATAAGTCAAAACTGTAAACTTATTTTAGGACGAGTCAACGGATCTGATACAGTAATACCCCTTTAGGGGCCAGGGGAAAGTTTGCAGAGAGATTGCTTCGTCATAAAACCTTGTTATCACAGGTTTTATTTCTCGCAAAGACGGGACTGGAGCGGTCATGTTCACCGTTATTCAGAGTGAGTATAGAAGAATGTCCACCTCCGTCCTTCGGACACCTCCGCCAGCGGAGGACATTCGTGCAAGCCAGGTCTGTATCGGACTTAGTTATCCCCCTTTGGAGGGGGGAGGGGGAGGACAAGACACACTGATATCAACAAGAAAACCCTCCGAAGTCTGCCTGAGCATTTTCCGGAGGGCCATTAGCACAACAAAGAAACCTAACTTTCTCTAATCAACGTGAACAAAAAGCTTGTTCACTATCTTCCATTCTCCATCAATTAAAGCCAGAGAAAGAAAGTCATAGTAATTAAACCCCAGCATGGGTACCCGCAGACGAGCAGTAGCCATTTGGCCGAGTACTTCAATAGATAGAATCTGCATGTTTTGCGTCTCATCCATTTCACTTGGGCTCTTCCTGTTCTTCACACCTTCAAGGTATTCATCCAGGCTTTTGGCATAAGGCTGACCCTTGATGTCGCCATATAGATAGCTGCCCTTGAGAAACACCTGCTCCAGTTTATCTGTATCACCATAAAAGAGTCCATCGAAATAGATGCTGATCATTTCAGCGATTTTGTTCATGCTCTCAGTCATCACTCAAGGCTTAAAGGCTGTGACCAATTGCATGACCGCCACCTACATGGAGCGTGTCACCCGTAACAAACGAGGCGAAGGCCAGATAATAGGCAGCTTCGGCCACTTCTTCCGGTTCACCGATTCTGTTCACCAGGTGTAACCCTGCCAGGCTATCGGCATCTTCCACACCAATTTTACCTTGTAATGGGCTTCTGATAATACCGGGAGCGATCGTATTCACCCTAATATTGTCTTTACCAAACTCGGCAGCCAGATGTCTTGTGAGTGTATGAATGGCACCTTTGCTGGCGAGTGGCGCTGAACAAGGGAAACCTGCAATGGCATGATCTACCAACACAGTACCATTGTTAATGACAGTACCACCCTGACCCTGTGCTACCATTTGTCTGATAGCAGCCTGCGAGGCAAAGTAAGTACCCTTCAGGTTAATGTTCATATAGCGATCAATATCGCTTTCCTCAACTTCAAGGAATGGTTTTGGAGCGAATACTCCAGCATTGTTGATCAATACATCGACACCACCGAAGGCTTCGATTGCGGCCTGAACCAATTGTTCACCTACAGCCTTCTGGCTGATGTCTCCAGCGATAGCCACCAGGCGATCTGAGTGCCCCAATTCACGAGCGGTAGCGTCCAGTCTATCCTCGTTTTCAGAATTAATAACCAGTTGATGACCTTTGGACAAAAAGTGCTGAGCGATAGATTTTCCAATTCCGGTTGAAGCACCGGTGATAATTACTCTTTTAGTTTCCATAATGACCTTTTACTTTTTGAGTTCTGAATATAGATTTCCCTTTACGCCCCAATTATCTGTTGGTACTTCCTGAATCACGATATGAGTCGTTTCCGGTTTTTTGTCCAATACATCTACCAGTAATTGCGTAACTCCCTGCACTAATTGCAGCTTCTGCTCTTTGGTTACATTTTCATCTGTAACCTGAATGTTTACATAAGGCATTGCTTAATAATTTTTGTTAGAACTTATTTGATTACAAAGTTCTGGAAGAGGGAAGGGCTGGAGGAGGAGGTACATCACTATTATGAAGTGATGTAGATCACACTATTGATGGAAACGACTGAGGGTTTCTCTGGAGACACCCAGATAAGAAGCGATGTATTTCTTAGGGACCCGTTGAAGCAGTTGAGGATACTGCTCCAGTAATTGCTCATATCGTTCTTGTGCCGATTGAGTCATCATGCTCAACAATCGGTTCTGAAGTGAAATGCGACCGAGTTTGCTCTTTTTGGCCCAGAAACGTTCCATTTTATGCATTTCTGCCGTTAGCTTTTCGCGGTTACTATGGCTGATGGCGAATAGCTCTGTGTCTTCAAGGCAGTCAATGGATATTTTAGAGGGAGTTCTTTTGACGAAAGATTCATAGTCGGTGATCCACCAGTTTTCCATTCCGAATTGAAGAATATGTTCTTTGCCATCATCACTCAGGACAGAGCTTCTTACACAGCCTTTGATTATCCAGAACTCTTTGTTCACTAATTCACCCTCCTGAACAAGGTATTGATGTTTACGCCTTTTGATGGGCTCAAAATGACTGAGAATAAACTCGAATTCCTCATCAGTCAATGGAATCAGCTCTTCAATATGGACTCTTAGCGGATGCATCCACGGCAATTAAATACTTTTTGACTTAAAGAGTTCCGGTAGTAGCGAGATAATAGGTGTTAGATATTAAAATTTAGATAATCGATGAAGTGGCCTTGAGGGGTTCGACCGTTCCTGGTCCTCGTTTCAAACGAGGACTAGTTGCAGTAGCCGATAGCATCGGACTTAGTTGTCCCCCTTTGGAGGGGGCAGGGGGAGGACATCATCACCCCAATCAACTCATTTTCAAATTAGCTAATCAACCACCATCTCCATCACCACATAGTCAAAACCGCCTTTTTCGAAGTATTGGTCCGTTTTGTGCATACCATGTCGTTCATAAAGCGAAGTAGCATTGAGCCTGGCATTACACCAGATTCTTTTGGCTCCTCGTTCGGTCATCTCCTTTATGAGATGAGAGAGGAGTAGAGTTCCATAACCTTTGCCTTGTTCTTCCGGCAGTGTAGCGAATTTTCTAAACTGGGCTTCTTTCGTTTCATGATTGATGAAGCCAGAGATTACCGCCACCAGTTCATCATCCACAAAGCAGCCCAGATGAATACCTTCCTCATCAGTAGAGATTTTGACGTAGTCGAAAGGTTCATTAGGCCAGAGTACCTGATGGCGGATGGCCCAGGTCATTTCAGCGGTAATGGGTTTGATGCTCTTCATGAAAATGAATCGATGTCAGGGGCTAATATCAACTATTATTACCAATACATCACCAATGGCCTTGCACTTAGCACATCCAAAGCGGGTGCCATGCTTCCCTCTTTTTCCCTATCTTACACTTTTCAACCACAGCAATGCGCAAACTCAAGTTCCCTTCGGCATATACCACACTCTACGTTATTATTATCATATCAGCCCTGGCTACCTGGCTTATGCCTGCGGGTAGCTATGATACGCTCAGTTATGCTGATGGTCAGTTTGTCATTGAAGGAGAGAATGCGGCTACTATACCCGCTTCTCAACCAGCCCTCGATAGTCTGGGGCTACAAATGGAGCTCAGTAAGTTTCAGGAGGGAAAGATCAGGAAGCCTGTTTCAATCCCCAATACTTATCATGAAATGGACTCCAATCCACAAGGCTTAAAAGCCATCTTATTTGCACCGCTTAAAGGAATTTATGAGTCAATGGATATCATCCTCTTTGTGCTTATCATAGGCGGATTTATTGGCGTTTTTCAGCATTCCGGTGCTTTGGAAAAAGGAGTAGGCTTCCTTTCAGAGAAGCTAAGAGGAAGAGAGAAATGGCTGATCATTCTGACCATGCTGTTGATTGCCCTGGGAGGAACCACTTTCGGTATGCAGGAGGAAACCATTGCTTTTTACCCTATACTGGTACCTATTTTCATTGCAGCAGGATATGATTTATTAGTGCCCGTGGCAGCGGTTTATATCGGTTCATGTATTGGGTTGATTGGCGCTACAGTCAATCCATTCGGAACCATCATCGCCTCTGATGCAGCAGGTGTTAGCTGGACAGTGGGTGTGTATAGCAGGCTGATCATGCTGGTGTTAACCGGAATCGTAGGTATTAGCTATGTAGTGCGCTATGCTGAGCGTGTTAAGGCCGATCCGACTAAGTCCCTTCTTTACGGCTTGGGTGTAAAGAACCCCTTTGAAAAGAAGACGGTGGAGGCACCCGGACCAATGAAACCCGTTACCTGGATACTACTTTCTCTTTTTGCACTCACTTTTGCCACCATGGTTTATGGTGTCTCCATGCTCAACTGGTGGTTTGAGGAAATGACAGCACTGTTTCTGGCTGCTGCTCTCATCATTGGCGTTTTGCAGAGAATCTCGGAAAGTGATTTTGTTTCAGCCTTTGTTTCAGGGGCTAAAGACCTGCTGGGAGTTTCATTGATCATAGGGATTGCCCGTGGTATTACCATTGTGATGAATGAGGGCAATATTTCCGGCACCATTCTCAATCAGGCTAGTGAAATGGTCAGTGGTACCTCAGCATTAATTTTTCTCCCGGTGCTGATGATTGTGTTTTTTGTCCTGGCCTTCTTCATTAGCTCTTCTTCCGGTCTGGCCCTAGTCAGTATGCCCATCATGGGAGCGTTGGGCAACGTGGTGGGAGTACCAACGGAAGAAATTGTCAATGCCTATCTTTTTGGTTTTGGAATGATGCAGCTGATAACACCTTCAGGATTAGTCCTGCCTTCTCTGGCTATGGTGAATGTGCCCTACAATGTCTGGCTCAAGTTCAACATGAAATTGATATTAATCATTGCTCCAATAGGAGCAGTTGTATTGATCTTAGGATATCTGCTTTAGCTCTTTTCCTCAAATAATAGAACCTCTTACCAATTGACCTTATAAAGTTCACTCATTATTTCTTACATTTTTATATTGAATTAGGTCAAAACTGAGAAACTCTATGAAGAAGGCTTACGCGCTGCTTTTCTTTTTATCTGTCCACTTTTTGCTGTGCACTAATCTCCAGGCACAATCAGATCATTCGGTGGCCAGGGACTGGATGGAGGAGCTACTCACATCCATTAGAAATGACCTGGCCCGACCAACAGTACATGCCAGAAACCTTTTTCATATGTCGGCCGCCATGTACGATGCCTGGGCTTTTTTTGACGATCAGGCAGAAACATACATGCTGGGCAAGACCGTCAACGGCTTCAGTTGTGATTCACCCTTCCTAAACTCAATTAACAAGGCGGATCTTGATCAGGAAGAGGTGATCAGTTTTGCTGCATTTACCTTGTTGAACCATCGTTTCCGTAATGCGGAGAGGTATCCGACTCTTTCATTGAGATATTCACGTTTACTGGAGCAACTGGGCTATGAGTTCTCTTACCAAACCAATATCAGCGATGGCACATCAGCCGCTCTGGGTCAGTTTATAGGTCAATGCTACATTGAATATGGCTGGACTGATGGCTCTAATGAGAAAGAACGATATGCTAACCAATTTTACGAACCTGTCAACCCTCCAATTGCACCGCTGTTTTCCGGTAACCCCGATCTAAAAGACCTCAACCGATGGCAGCAGGTTCAACTAGAGGTCTTTATCGGACAAAGTGGATTCGTCAGTGGAGACTTACAGCCCTTCCTCAGCCCGGAATGGGGCAATGTTTATCCCTTTGCTATGAATGAGCAGGATAGGGTAAAGAAAAGAAGAGATGGTCATGATTATTGGATTTATCATGATCCGGGAGCACCACCGCGTTTCGATGACTTTCAGAATGGTGGCCATGAATTCTATAAATGGAATTTCAGTACAGTTGCTGTCTGGAGCGGGCATTTATCTCCATGGGATAATGTCATGTGGGATATCTCACCCGCTACAATCGGAAATAATCCGGAGCTCCCTGAAGACTGGTCAGAATATGCAGACTTCTACAACCGAAGAGATGGAGGTGATGCCAGCCGGGGCCATGCGATTAATCCTGTAACAGGAGAGCCCTATGAGCCCAATATTGTTCCCAGAGGTGATTTCACCAGGGTACTGGCCGAATTCTGGGCAGATGGACCTGATTCAGAAACACCACCCGGCCACTGGTTTACCATTCTCAATTATGTGAGTGATCACCCTATGGTGGTTAAAAAGTTTAAGGGTGAAGGCCCTGTTTTGAGCGATCTCGAATGGGATATTAAGTCATACTTTGTATTAGGTGGAGCCATGCATGATGCTGCCGTTTCTGCCTGGAGTGTGAAGGGCTATTACGATTATATCAGACCCGTCTCAGCCATTCGGGGCTTAAGCGATTTGGGGCAGGCTGTATCTTCAGCTTTACCGACCTACGACCCGAATAGCTTCGGACAGGAAATGGACTATATAGATGTGGTAAGGTTTGGTGACCCCTTAACCCAGTTCAACAATGAAGCCATAGACAAACTCAAAATAAAGGCCTGGAGAGGTCCAGCCTATATTTTCAATCCGGCTGTTGAACAGGCAGGAGTAGATTGGATTTTGGCGGAAAACTGGTGGCCATACCAACGTCCGACCTTTGTAACACCTCCATTTGCTGGCTATGTGTCAGGCCATTCAACCTTTTCCCGGGCTGCTGCCGAAGTACTGACCCTTTTTACGGGTGATGAATTTTTCCCGGGAGGTATGGGAGAGTTCATTGCCAGAAAAAATCAGTTCCTGGTTTTTGAGGAAGGCCCTTCAGTAGATGTGACCTTGCAGTGGGCTACTTACCGCGATGCGTCAGACCAGACCAGTTTGTCAAGAATCTGGGGAGGAATTCATCCACCTGTTGATGATATTCCTGGTCGTAAAATGGGCATTGAAGTAGGAGTAGATGCCTTCGCCTTTGCAGAGCAATTCTTTACTGGTAAAGTGCCTGATGAGTTTGGGCTTAATCAACTCAATATTGAAGTCGCTCCTAACCCGGTGCTTAGCGGGGATATGCTGAATGTGAGCGTTTTCAGAGATATAGATCAGATGCAGTTTCAACTGGTAGATATGAATGGGGGAATTGTAGAAGATGTTAACATCAGCTATTCCGAAAAGACCGTTCAACTCGACACGCAGAATCTGGCTCCCGGCCTTTATGTACTTAGAATGAGCAACGGCTATGTGGGAGAGAGTATCCGGTTTGTGGTGAGATAGATTACTTTTTCAGGTATTTACTCACAGCATTCAGGAACTGTTGCATACTCTCATCGTCTTTGATGCCCTCAGTTCTGAAGTCTGTTTTTAATGTTGTCACCTCAAGTTTAGGGTGGATTGATTTGAGGATGACCACCGCTTCCAGAAAGCTTCCCAGCTGTGAAGGGTGAAAACCATCTTCACCATATAATTCATACTCCGGATGTTCCAGGTTGAGCTTCTGCCACACAGCGCCTAGTGGTATCAAAATAGCCCGACTGGCATGAGAAGCGTCCGTATAATTTTCGATTACTGCATCGAAGCTTTGGTAGTAGTCTTTAGCTGGCCAGACCATCAGAAAGGCTGTTTTGGCTTTATTCTGACGAGCCAAAGCGGCTAGTTTTCCACCCATATCGAACAGTTTTTTCCGCCCATAGTCCTGGGAGGAAGGACCTTGCTGAAGAATCATGAAGTCGTAAGGCTTGGAGGCCAGTTCAAATAGTACCGTTCCCTCATTCAGGTGATCTTCTAAGGCATAATTGGGCTGGCAAAGGCACATGGTTTGAACAGATAGACCATTCATTTCAGCCAGGTCTTCCAGCATCTGTGGCATGTCGTTGGAGTAAGTCAGGCTGTTACCAACAAACAGAATGTTTTGTGCCTTCGTAAGGCAGCAACTCATCAGCAGGCATAGCGTAAGCAGTGTCGTTTTTCTGACCATCAAGTATCAAACACCTGACAAGAATGTAACCCCTAAGGAACTTTCAGGTAGTCAATCTTATTAAAGATACATTTAGGACTTTTATATATTATGGCTACATTTAGGATTAAAATATTTACCAATGGGAAAACAATCAATAGGGGAGTTTGAAGAAGTGGTGTTGCTGACAGTTGCCATCCTTTATGAAAATGCCTATGGAATCTCAATTAAGGAGGATATAGAACAGCGACTCAATCGAAAAGTGAGTGTTGGAGCTATGCGTACCGCATTGAGCCGACTCGAAAAGAAAGGGTTTCTGAAATCCGAATTTGGAGAAGCCACAGCTATGCGTGGTGGAAAACGTAAGCGATATTATAAGGTGACTCCCTACGGCAAGAAGGTGCTGGAGCAGGTAATGGAAACCCGCAAGAAGCTGTGGGAAGCCATTCCATCAATGGCATTTGATTTTTAAGCTATGAACGGTCAAACTCAAATATCACCTCCGAAATTCCCTCTCTGGTTTCTTCGCTTGTTCTGTAGCCCGGAACTACTCGAAGATGTTGAGGGAGATTTGAAAGAACTTTTCGCAATCAGGAGCAGTGGCAATAAGGTCAAAGCCAGGCTGCTCTTTTTCTGGGACGTCTTACTGCTTTTTCGTCCCGGTATTATCAGACAATTCAAATTATTCAAAGGTCAAAACAACACGGTTATGTTTAGCAACTACTTTAAAATTGCATTGAGAAATGCGCTACGCTACAAAGGCTATACCTCACTCAACCTGCTGGGTCTGGTGGTTGGTATTGCTTCCAGTATACTGATTCTTCTATGGGTAGAAGATGAAGTAAGTATGAATAGGTTTCACACACAAGGAGACCAGATTTATCAGGTCTTCAGGAATATGAAGCAGTCCGGAGGGCAGGTGAATACAGCCACTTCTATTCCCAAACCACTCGGTGATTTTGTGAAATCGACCTATTCCGAGGTGAAGGACATGGCTCAATTGAGCTGGTTATTAAATCTGGACATTAAAAGGGAAAATGAAGCCGTTACAGAGGCAGGCCGATTTGCCAACCCTGCTTTTCTTACCATGTTCTCTTTCGATGTACTGGTAGGAGATAGGAACTCCGCTTTGAATGAGCCTAATAGTATGCTTATTTCCCGATCAGTGGCAGAAAAGTATTTTGGTCAGGATTGGCGAGAAGAAGCTCCCGGTACCATGGTGAAAGTAGAAAATGCTTTCGATGTGCAAATAACCGGTGTGTTTGAAGATCCTGATAAGCACTCAACGCTGGATTTTGACTGGCTTATTTCAGCTCAGGCTTATTATGCTGCAAACCCATGGGTAGAAGATTGGGGAAACGGGGCTTTTGATACCTATCTGCTCATTCCTGAAGAATCACAGGTAGAAACAGTAGCAGATCGTATTCTGATGGAGATCAAGGATCACACACAAGGTAATCCAAATGCCGGAGATGAAGAATTGATCATCCAGCGATTTACAGATACCTACCTCTACTCGAATTTTGAAAATGGCGTTGTGGCTGGTGGAAGAATAGACTATGTAAGGATTATGACTGTTGTAGCCATTTTCATCCTCCTGGTAGCCTGCATCAACTTTATGAACCTGACAACAGCCCGTTCCAGCAGGCGCTCTAAAGAAATTGGTCTCAGAAAAGTTATGGGTGCACCAAGAAAGTCGATCAGAACACAATTCTATTTTGAGGCCATGCTGCTGACCACTTTCGCTGTCGCTATCAGCTTGCTTTGTGTAGTACTCTTACTGCCTACTTTCAATCAGATTGTAGGTAAGTCACTGGTACTGAATTTTCTGGAGCTGAACACCTGGTATTTTATTGGAGGTCTTATTCTGACTGTAGGTATTCTTTCGGGTACTTATCCTGCCATATTACTGCCGGCATTCAGTGTAATTCAATCCATTAAAGGCGGTGTGATGAAGCAGTCCGGTTTTGCCGTCTTATTCCGCAAAGGACTGGTAGTTTTTCAGTTTGCCATATCCACGCTGCTGATTATCGGTACTACTGTCATTTACAAACAGATTGATTATGTATTAAATAAGGACCTGGGTATCAATAAGGATAACTTATTGGCTGTTGAACTCAAAGGTGACTTACCTACCAGAATAGAGACCTATAAGAGTGAATTAATGCGTTTGCCTCAGGTTACTCATGTGGCAGGAGCCTCTGGAAATCCACTGAACTATGGCCGATCTACCAGCTCTGCCCACTGGGAGGGCAAGAATCCGGAAGAGGGTTATGAAGTGAATGTGATGTTGACGGATGAGGACTTTTTCTCTACCACGGGTATGACTATTCTGGAAGGAAGAGGTTTCTCTGGCGAACTTCAGGATTCAACGAATTTTGTAATCAACGAAGTGGCAGCTAAACTTATGGGCTTTGACGACCCTATAGGTAAAAAGCTATCATTCTGGGGAATTGATGGTAAAATTATTGGTGTGGTGAAGAACTTCCACATGAGGGACTTATACCAGCCGATTGCTCCACTGATTGTTTCCTGCTACCAGCAATTCGATCCACCTGTTGCCCTGATTAGAATTGACGAAAGTGCCACAGCCGCTTTGGCTGCGATTGAAGAGGTGACGGAAAAGGTAAATCCCGGACAGGATTTTGAGTATCAGTTTATTGATCAGGCCTACGCAGAAAGCTATGCCAATGAAAGAACAATGCGCACCCTGGCCAATATATTTGCTCTGGTGTCTATTGTGATTTCAGGTTTGGGGCTACTGGGTTTGGCCTCTTATTCCGCAGAACAAAGGTCGAAGGAGATTGGTGTGAGAAAAGTGCATGGAGCCTCTGTAAGCCAGGTGCTACTGTTACTCTCAAAAGACTATGGTAAGCTGATTTTCCTGGCTTTCTTATTGGCCATTCCATTTGGCTATTACTTCACTCAGGATTGGCTGAATCAATTTGAATTCAGAACCAACCTGGACCTATTCACTTTTCTGATGGCAGGTTTAATCGTGTTTGTTCTTGGAGTGGCCATTGTGGCTGCGAAATCATACCAGGCCGCTTCTGTAAACCCGGTCAAGAGTTTGAAAGAAGAATAGCGTTAATATCACCTGGTTTCACCCTGGTTTGAACAGGGTTGACCGCAAAGGCACCAATTCTCAGATTTAGTTTGAAGAATCGGTGCCTTTTCTGTTTTTTGGTCTTTTTATTTCTGACTAATGATTGTGACCTGGATACTGTTAGCCGCTCTATTGCTGGTTATCTACTTCACCTTTGATATTTCACCTAAAAAGAAAAAACAGAGTATTCCGGTCAATATGCCAGCCCGTTGGAAGACCATATTGATGGAAAGGGTGCTATTCTATCAGCAATTGAATGGCGAGCAGAAAATTCGTTTTGAGCGGGATGTAATTGAGTTTTTATCCAGTGTTAAGATTACAGGAGTCCGGTGCGAAGTGACACTGGAAGACAGGGTGCTAATTGCCAGCAGTGGAGTGATTCCACTTTTTGGTTTTCCGGCCTGTACCTATAAGAACCTGGAAGAAGTCATTCTCTATCCGACAACCTTCAATCGTCAATTCCAGCTTGATGATCCTGACGAACTGATAACGGGCATGGTGGGAGCCGGAGTCATGGAAGGGAAGATGATACTTTCCAAACCAGCACTACACGCAGGTTTTGATATCAATACCGATCGAGAGAATACAGCCATTCATGAGTTTGTGCATCTGTTCGATAAGGAGAATGGCTTTATTGATGGCGTGCCTCCGGGCTTGGAGAAAAAAACTTACGCCTTACCCTGGTTGCAGCTGGTACATCATAAGATTGCCGATATTGTGGCAGACCGTTCGGATATACGGGATTATGCAACTACGAATCCCATGGAGTTTTTTGCTGTGGCGGGAGAGTACTTCTTTGAGCGACCGGATTTGCTGAAAGAAAACCACCCCAAGCTATATGCTCTGCTGGTCAAAGTCTTTAATCAGGACACTGCTGCCTTTATGAGTGATCAGTATAAGAGCAGAGAGATTGGCCGGAACGCTCCTTGTCTCTGTGGCAGCGGATTGAAGTTTAAGCAGTGTTGCTGGGAAGATTAGACTTAGGAATAGACCCTTTCCAGTATTAACCTGGCAGAACTTCCTTTTGCAGCTAAAGTGTTTTGAATCAGTCGTTCTACTTCATCTTTATCATTCTCCAGAAAACAAACATGCATTGAAAACCATTCGGGACCTGTTTCGCCATTTGTGTACCAAAATCCGGAGTCTTGAGAAACACTGGTGACTTTTGGGTGTTCTCTTAGTCCTCTTTCTATTGAATCCAGAAGACCTTCATCGGCCGTAAAGATGAATTTCAGCTGTTTCGATGCCATGGTCGTAGAATTTTGGTTGAAATGATGCGGTTTTAAGCCTTATGAATTTAAGGATAAAATCCAATAGATGAGACTGCTTCAGCTTCCGATACGTCATTCTGAATTTATTTCAGAATCCTTTGGATTATCCGAGACCCTGAAACAAGTTCAGGGTGACGCAGAGGTGTCTTCACCGATTGATTGATAATGTTGGCTTGCTGTTTACTTCCCATGAATCAGGATAGATAGGACCGCTTTAACCTCTGACACGTCATTCTGAATTTATTTCAGAATCCTATTGGATCATCAGAGGCCCCCGTTACAAACGAGGACCAGTGAGTACAGCCCATTTAGGAGGCAGGAGCAGCAGTAGCTGCCACAATCGGTGTCATCACCGATTGATTGATGATGTTCTCTTGCTGTTTACTTTCTATGAATCAGGATGGATCGGACCGGTTTAGTCTCGGACACGTCATTCTGAATTTATTTCAGAATCCTTCGGATCATCAGAGGCCCTCGTTACAAACGAGGGCCAGTGAGTATCATATGTATTATCCGAGACCCTGAAACAAGTTCAGGGTGACGCGGAGGTTCAGGACAGTGGTTCACTAAAAGTGATCGCGTCAAGCGGGTAAAATTATCCCTGTCAAAAACATTTGACAGGGATAAGATAGGGATTAATTTTTCTTCTTGGCGGGGCTATTGTACGGTGGTACAGTAACCTTAGGTACAGGGTTAGCCTGTAGAAGTCTTAAAGCTTCCTGAACGGCCTTCTCAAGTTGCGGGTCTTTACCTTCACTCAGAGATTTTGCATCCTGTCTTACTTCGATATCTGCCGGAACACCCTCGTTTTCCGCCACAAATACATTATTAATCGGGTCGAACACGGCATTGTCAGGAGCGGTCAATGAGCCACCATCAACCATAGCATAGTGCGTAGAGGACTTCACCAGTCCACCCCAGGTTCTGGCGCCAATAAGTGGACCTGCATTCTGTTGACGGAAAACCCATGGGAAAAAGTCTCCACCCGAACCGGCCAGTTCATTGATAAGCAATACTTTGGGTCCCAGGATACCTGCAGGCAACCTAAAAGGCCTGCCATTAGGTACTTCATTGGTCAATCCGGCCCTCAGGCTTCTGGTCATTAAATCGACCATATAGTCATCCAGTAAGCCACCACCGTTAAATCGCTCATCAATCACGGCACCTTCTTTATCCTGTTGGGCAAAGAAGTACCTGTTGAAGTTGACAAATCCGTTACCGCTGGTGTTAGGAACCCAGATATAGGCCAGCTTTCCACCAGAAAGTTCATCAACCATTCTTCTATTATCTTCTACCCAGGCACGTTGACGTAAGGCATTTTCACTTCTGATTGGCTCTACAATTTCTGTCCATGAGCCTTCAAATACGGGTTTGTCATTGATATGGAGTACAGTTTGCTGCCCAGCGGTTCCATCCAGTAATTCCTGAGGATCCTGCGAAGCGTTCAGTTCGTTTCCATTAACACCTACCAGATAGTAGCCTTCTTTTACCTTGATGCCAGGTCGGTCAAGCGGACTGGTTAATCCGGGGTTCCAGCTTTCCGTTGTATATATTCTACCAATCTGCCACCTGTTTTTGTCTATCTTCAGATCGGCACCGAGTAGACCCATATTAGACCTTTCCACATCAGGGTAGTCTCCGCCACCCACAAAACTATGACCAACTGATAATTCGCCATTTACCTGATTCAGTACGTAGTTCAGGTCTGCTCTGTGCTTTACAAATGGAATAAGTGGAGCATAACGGTTATAGACCACATCCCAGTCTCTGCCATGTAAGTTTGGATCATAGAAGTAGTCTTTTTCGTATCTCCAGGCTTCTTCGAAGATTTGCTTCCATTCTTCAGACCTGTCCAGTTTCATCTGAAGATTCACGTTCAGGTTGTCACCTCCTTTGCCACTTGGCCCTCCGGTATTGGTTACTGTCCATCTGCTGCCACTTCTGACCAACATTTTCTTACCATCGGCAGAGATTGAAAATTGTCTTACTCCGGTCAGGAACTCATCTGCTTTTCTCTTTTCCAAAGAGAATTTATGCAGGGTGATGGCGAACGAACCTGCTGGTCTTTCTCCGATAAACACTGAACCTGCTGGTCCGGCTACCATACTGGTATAATTGGCAGTTGGCAGGGGAAGGGCAATGGTTCTTCTGTCGATATCGTCAAAGTCTATCTGTATGGCATCAGACTTCTCTTTATCTTCTTCCGGCTTCTTCTCTTCTTTTTCTCCTTCTTTCTTTTCTTCCTTTACTTTCTCCTCATCGCTTTTTGGAATGAAAGGAGAGTCCTGGTCTTTTTGAAGTACCACCACATAGGCAGCATAAGATGGATTGGCTGTCATGGCACTGGTATTGGCCCATCCGGAGCCTAAAGCTACATCTGTACTGGCGAGAAAGTAGAAGTGCTTTTTATCATTGTCCCAGGCAGGAGAGAAGGCATTGGCGAAATCATTGGTCAGTTGCTGTACTGAGTTGGTTTCACTATCCCAGATCATGATTCTTCTGAAGTTATTATCACCCGCCTTGGAATAGGCCAGTTTCTTAGAGTCAGGAGACCAGACCAATCCGGTTGAACCTCTTTCCAGATTACTTCCTCCGGTATCTGCTGTGATGATGTTTCCGTTTTCTACGTTGATTACTCTGATACGCACATCATCATCGACAAAAGCAATGTGCTGACCATCAGGTGACCAGGTAGCTTCCCAGCCTAACTTTGATTCACCAATGCTAAAGCTGGTGGGTTCTGAAAGTCCATCCTGATCGGTAAAGTACAATCTGTAGCCATTTCCATCCATATCGGAGAACCAGGCTATTTTATCTCCTTTAGGTGACCAAATAGGTCTGCGATCTGCAGCGCCTGAAGACTGTGTCAGGTTTCTTGGATCACCAAACTCTACCGGCACAGTAAATATTTCACCTCTGGCTTCCATCACAGCTCTTTTGCCCGTAGCTGACAGTGAAACACTGGTAGCTCTATTGGTCACATTCTCCCATTTGGTTTCAGCCCAAGGGAAATCGCCTACAACATTGATGTTCAATTGTGTGGTATTGCCATTGGCGGGGTTAACCAGATGGAGGTAGCCATTCTGCTCAATGATCAATTGACCTTGTGCACCTGCATTCAGGTCTTTTACATCGGTTCCCTCAAATTGGGTCACCTGGCGCAATGCTTTGCTTCGGGTATCATAGGCCCAAACATTCATCGTCCAGTCTCTGTCAGAAAGGAAGTAGACTGTATTACCTACCCAAAGTGGCTTGATATCAAAAGTTCTGTCCGGGTTAGGGATCAGTTCTTCACTTTGGTTATTGAGGTTAAGAATAATCAGTGGAGTATTTTGCCCACCTCTGTAGTTCCTCCATTCTTCATCCCAACGATCCATTTTGTCAACGGCCATTTGTCGGCTGTTAGGAGAATAAGATCCATCAAAACCCCATTGGTGTGAGAGTAAGGTCGATGGGCCACCCTGAGCAGATACAGTCCATAATCTGGCATAACCGGTTGGAGCAGTATCTCTTGAACTGGCATAAAGTACTTTTGAGCCATCAGGTGACCAGCCTCTGACCAATGCACTGGCAGGATGCCAGGTGAGTCGGGTAGGAGTCCCTCCATTCTTAGACACTACGTAGACTGCTGTATTGCCCGATCTGTTGGAAGAAAAGGCTATCCAGTTACCGTCAGGAGATAAATGAGGGTTCGATTCGATAGCCGGGGTACTGGTGATTCTGCGAACATTTTGTCCGTTAGTATCGGCTATCCAGATGTCAGACCCATAGGTGAAAACAATGTTTTGATTGCTCATGGAAGGTTCGCGCAAAAGTCGCGTACCCTGAGCGAGTGTGAGTGTACAATTGAGAAGCAAGGCAAAGAAGATCAGTGCCCACTGTCGGTTTGAGTTTTTCATTTGGTTTTGGTTTATAAGTCAATGTAATGAATTATCATATTTATCGACAAACAGAAGGGGGAGTGAGTTACAGTTGCAGGAGTAACTCTCATTATAAACGTGGGTCAGTTAGCTGAGAGAGGTGGGAGTTGAGAGTTCGTTAATTAGTCTTCGTTACAAACGAGGACTAGAGAAATAGCGTAATGCTCTGAGTTTCTTTTTCCGATTGTAAAGGGGGATCTCACAGATCTTTCGTTTCACTCAAGATAGGAAAGGATTCAGTTATGATTTCCTGGATCTCTTCTTATGAATTATGGAGGGGATTTAGTCATTGGTTCTGGTCACAAACGAGGAACTTGTTGTTGCTGTAAACAAAGACCGGATGAATAAAAAAGAGTCTGTTTTGGATGCTTCTCGGCTCCGTCATTCTGAATTTATTTCAGAATCTCTATGAAGTACAGAGACCCTGAAACGAGTTCAGGGTGACGAGCAGCTGCTTAATCCAAAACAGACTCTCTAAGTCTGATTTCTATTATTTAGTCATTGCCACCATTTCTGGTAGGATTTCTAGGTGATGGCCATTCTCTTGGCTCACCGGTTCTTGGGTTAATGCCCAATACTGCTTTATCTCTCGGGAAGAACTGTGGATCTTCACAAGCCATATAAACCAGAATTGCAGTCAGAATAGCATTGTTTCTTACATCATCGAAAACAATCTTATCATAAGTGTCTCTGTTGGTGTGCCAGGTGTAAGTACCGTAGTCCCAGCTCAAAGAGCTTAAACTAAAGCCTGGAGCACCAGCAGTTACGAAAGAAGCATAGTCAGATCCACCGCTTCCTGGTGAGCCAGGGAAGTTAGTTTCGATTTCACCTCTGATATCTCTCGGCACCGGCTCTAACCAACGATTGATGAACTCATAGGCGTGAAGGAATCCCTGACCACTGATGTTTACCACGCGGCCTGTTCCATTGTCTTGATTGAATAGTGCCTGAAGTCCTTTAACTACTTCCGGATGATCTTCTACAAAAGAGCTTGATCCGTTCAATCCTTGCTCTTCACTACCCCAGTGCCCCACCATAATGGTTCTTTTTGGGTTAGGATAGAACTTCTTGAGAATTCTCATAGCTTCCATCATTACGAGTGTACCTGTGCCATTATCAGTAGCACCTGTACCACCATCCCATGAATCGAAGTGAGCAGAAAGCATCACATACTGATCAGGGTTAACAGTACTTGGAATCTCAGCAATGGTATTGTAAGTAGGCACCGTACCATGATCTACACTGGTTACTTCCACTCTGATTTTTGGAATATCACCATGCTCTACCATTCTGAAAAGGGTTCCGTAATCCTCCAATCCGATATCGATAGTAGGGATTTTAGAAGTTCTCGCTCCGAAGATTTTATTCACTCCAAAACCTCTTGACCAGTAAGACATAAGGATACCGGCAGCACCAGCTTCTTCCAAAACAGTTGGTAATTCTCTTGATGAGTAACCTGTAGCTCTGATTCTGTTGTTCCAGGCTAATCTGGCCTCACGGCTATCCGCTTCCATTTTCTTGATAGACTCTTCCGTGCCAAATTTTTCCCAATTATAACCAGGTCGGCCGGTAGGCTGAGCCATATCAATCATTACATATTTACCTTTGACGGTAGATAGCCATTGCTTGAATTGGGCTTCGTTTTGAACATCAGGAATCAATGTTACTTCAGCTTCCTGAATGCCATTGGAAGAAGGGCTCCATGCCAATTGCATAGCTTCCAGTGTTTTTACTCTTGGAGAGATCAGGTCAACGTGAGTAATACCTCTTTCCCAACCTTTCCAGGTACCCCATTTTTCGTTTTTGGCTGAAATACCCCACTCGGCATATTTTTTCACAGCCCAGTCGTGTGCATTCTGCATTTGTGGTGTACCCACCAATCGCGGACCAGTCAGGTCCAGTAGTTCATAGGCTAAATCCTCCAACATGGAGTTCTCATTGGCTTCTTTTACCATTTGGTCTACTACATCCTGAGCCAGGGCAGTTCCTGACCAGAGAAAAAGTGCAGCAGCCATCAAAAGTAGTTGTCTTTTCATGCTTGAATAGTTATTGAAGTTTGAAGATACAGAAGAGGAAAGTGAATCCTTAACCGATAATGGAAAATCAGGCTTTGGATTGCTCGTACTTGTCGAGCAGGCGGTTGGTTTGGGATTGGAGTTTCTTTTTGAAGTAACCAGACCAACCGAGTACGGCTCCACTAAAGCCCAGGGCTTGTTTGGCCCAGCGATGTAAGTCGAAATAATCCGTGTGCTTATAAATCAGACCATCTTTGAATTCAAACCTGGCGTGAATCTTATTGTGTACTTTTCTTCCGGTCTTGCTGAAGGTATAATGAGCCTGCCAAAAGGCTGAGTTGTCGGTTACTTCACTGTGCTCTACCTTAAAATCTTTGCCTTGCTGGCTTTCACAAAGCATTCGCCACATATTTTTGGCTCTTTCTCCCTTTAATACACCAAAAGCAGGGTCTTCAAAAGTGATGTCATCATGGTAGAGAGATACCATGGCCTCGGCATCGAGCGCATTAAAAGCTGTGTAGAACTGATTGATTATATCTTTCAAGAGAATCGGGTTAAGCGTCCTGAACTATGAATATGGCATTTTTATTCAAGTCATAAAAACCGAACTCATGAGTACCCCAGGGAGTGTTTTTTCTAAGCTTCTCAGGCTTGATGGTTCCCCGCTCTACAAACTCATTCAACCAGGGCATAATGTCATGCACAAAGATTTTGATGACTGAACCACCTAATAAGGGGTCGTCAGGTGTATCGGCATGCCATTGGAGGTGGATACAGAGTTGATCTCTCACCATGCCTGCATACATATCATCGCCAAAGGCGCGGACAAAGCCGGTATATTTTTCATACCACTCCAAATCTCTTTTGATATCTGTAGTGGGCAAGACAGGTTCAATACCTTTGATGTTGGGGTCTGCGTGCATTTGGTTAATTTAAGCAAAACTTAACGGATGAGCGAAAAAACGAAGGAATGCCCTTCCTGTGCCATGGAAATAGATGCAGATGCGCAAGTTTGCCCAATATGTCAGTATGAGTTTCCTAAACAATCTAAAGTATCGGTTTGGGTGGCCGTGTTCCTGATTATTCTGTTCCTGCTCTATTTTATATTCTGAAGCTAGCGTTTGCCACTTCTGGTGTAGTTGAATTCCACTTCCGATTCCCGGCCTTCTTCACCAATCATGACATACATATTGATTTTATTCTTGCTGATTCTCCGAACCGTGAATCCTTCGAAGTATGCTGCGTCTTTCTCCATTTTTACCAGACGAAAGTCGACCGTTTCATCCTTGGTTTCCCAGCCTTTCAGGTCGCCATGAAAGTGCTTGAGTCGCAGAATCAGTGAGCCGTTTTCTTCCCTGATCTGGCAAAGTTCATAGAACTCAACCTTGCCATTACTAACCAACTTAAAAGCACCCATCATAGAATCACCCAAGGGAGGAGCCCAGAATTCCTGTGTTTCACCACCAAATGCCTGGCCCACCCAGTCACCGGCCAGCCAGGCGATATCTTTAAGGGTAGCTGGAGGCGATGTCTTTCCATCGAGTTGAATTGTTTGCTGAGCAGCCAGATTGAAGCTTATCAGGAAGAGGAACGCGAATGTGAGTTGTGTTTTCATAGTTTTTGTGGATGACGTGAGAACCAGGCGATAGGGGACAAGCTATGGTCGGTATTGATTGGCTCTGATGTTTTCAGAGGCCAGTTGGGCTGTTTCTTCAATTCTTTTGGCTCTGGTTTCGGCTTTCTTTGCATTGAGAATCCATTCGAGAATCGATCTTTTCACTGATCTTGGAAAGTGAGTCCAATGCAGGTTAGCTTCCTTAAATCGGTCAAGAGCCTTTTGCAGGTCATCGGGTACCACCAGATTTTCTACTTCATTCAGCGCATCCCACGTGCCATTATCTTTGGCAAGTTGTACAAGTCTGAGACCCGATTCGTGCATTAATCCAGCCTTTGTCAGTCGTTCAATTTTCTGTTTGTTGATGCGGCTCCAGTTGCTTTTAGGCTTTCTGGGAGAGAAGTAACGATATGAGCTTTGATGATCTCGTTTATTAGGACGGCTATCAATCCAACCAAAACAAAGGGCCTGATCTACAGCCTGATTGTAGCTTAGGCTTTCAATCCCACTCTCTTTCTTGTAGAAGATGAGCCAAACGCCTTCACTTTGCTGATGATTCTTCAAAAGCCATGCTCTCCAGGCCTTTTCATCCCTGGCTTCAACAGCATTATCCTTATCCTGAAAGCTCATACTTTCAATTTAGCAGAAAAGGGAAAAGCCTGATGGATGGCTCAACGAAAATTACGGAAGTACTACAGACATAATGCCTGAGCCGGGTGTTTTTACATTCGGGTGAACTGTTCCATTGTCACTTTCATATTCATTGGTGTGGAAAGAATCTCCATACACCTTGAAGTAAACATTGTCTCCTGAATTAAAACCCATTTCCGAAAGCTGTGAGGCGGTAATAGTAATGGTATTCGCTGAATTGCCTGAGAAGAAACGAACCGGACCAATCACTCCTTGATTTTCGCTGTTCGATACGCTGATCTCTGAAGAGAAAAATACGCTTACATAAACCGGTGATGTCGCTGTGCCTACCGGGGTAGTAACTACCCGAAGGTTAATATTGCCTCCATCTTTCTGAGGGATAGTCTCATAAATATCGGTCTGAGAAATTTGTCCCAGTGAGATGGTAATCAGGTTGGTGCCATTCTGGCTAAAGCCTTTATTATGCTCCACCTCTCTCATGTGCGTTCCGAAGTTATCTTTTGAGAAAGCCAGTACATAATCTCCAAAGGGAACACTAGGGAAATTAAAAGCGCCTTGCGCATTGGTTTGGGCAGTAAGTTCGGTACCGACAATGCTTACTGTCATTTGATCGTATTGCACTGCCAAACCGCGGCTGTCAAAGAGATTGACAGAACCTGAAATGGGACCGCTGGTTTCGACAACGGGATCGGTACCTCCATCATCAGAACCGCAACTGCTGATGAGAAGTATTGCCAATAAAAGGAGGGAGCTTAATTTTTTCATAGTCATAGGTCAACCGCAATTATGATTGCTGAAGTTCAGCTTCATTTTCATTCTTCTTTTTCGGTAAAAACTGGTCGAGTAAAATCAAACCTGTTCCAACCATAACGGAAACATCGGCCATATTGAATATACCTGTATGAGCAAATTTAAAATCCAGGAACAACATGTCTGTCACCTGACCATAAAGAAGCCTGTCATAGATATTACCTATTCCGCCTCCTACTATAAAGGAAAGGGCCCAGAGGTTAATCATGCTCATATTCTTGTTTCGGATCAGGTAAACAAAAACGGCTATCATCACCACGCAGGGTAATATAAGCAGGAGTGTAGTTCTTAAAGCTGGTGAAAGAGATGAACCCATGCCGAGGAAGGCACCTTCGTTCTCTACCTTAATGAAAACCAGGTAATCACCAATGACATCGACTGACTCATGATATTCCAGGTTTTTTCTGGCCATATCTTTGGTAATCTGGTCGCAGCCAATGTTGGCAAATATGATTATCAGAATGAGTGCTATTCTCGGTATCTTCTTCATCTACTCACAAAATTTCTCCAAAACTAATTAAAACGGGCAAAGCAGAAAGCATGGCTTATAACTTGATGAAAAAAGTAGTACCCTCTGAACCGGTTTTAAAGTTTAATGTTCCGCCATGTAACTGAACAATCTGACGGGCCAGACTCAGACCAATACCGGAACCTTCCTGTTTGGTTGTATAGAATGGCACAAATATCTGTTCGGCAATCTCTTCAGGTATGCCTTTTCCATTGTCTTGGATTTCTAATATTGTGCGTCCGCTGTCCTCCTTGCTGTAGGTCAGCTCTATCTGACCTGTTTGAAGATCAACAGCCTCCAGAGCATTCTTCAATAGGTTAATGATCACCTGTTGCATCAGGTCACGATCGATGAGCAGTTGACCGTTTTCGACCTGATTGATTTTAAAGCTCACCCGCGTGTCTGCTAAAGTCGGATTGAACAAGGTGGCCGTATGTTGAAGAAAGTCTTTGGCCTCTACAGGCTGCAATACCGGATTCGGAATTCGGGTGAGCTTTCTGTAGGCTTGAGTGAAGTTCATAAGACCCTGCCCGCGTACTTTAATGGCGTCAATACCTTCATTTAAAGTTTGCTTACTCGATGCCACAGTAGATTCATCGAGTTGATTGATAACATGTTCCAGACTACCGGAAAGTGAAACTACGGGAGAGATGGAGTTCATGATTTCATGGGTCAATACCCTGATCAGTCGTTGCCATGCCTGCATTTCGTTCTGATCGAGTTCGGCATGGATGTCCTGTAATGAGACAAGTGTGTATTGGTTTTGCCTGAGTTTAAATACCGATGCAGCTACTGAAAACCTATGCACAGCGTTGTCAATAAGTGTTTTGACCACTTTTTGCTCATTGGGCTGAAGCGCAATGATCTCCTCATATAGTTCTGGTGATGTCTTTTGCAGTACCGACATTTTAATGACCTCTTTTTCTCTGACCAATTCTTTGAATGATTGGTTGGAAACGTGCACCCGACCTCTATCATCAAAGGCCACCACAGCAATTTTCAATTGGTTAATCAGAGCCATGAGGTACTGATATTGGTTAGCCTCATGCTGAACATTCTGAGAGAATTTGTCATTCACCTCGTTGAACTTGTCGTAAAGTTCAGCCAGGGGTTTGTTCTTACTCTCTGACGGATATTTAATGGTGAAGTCATTATTAAGAATGGCATTGAGAAAGCCGGAAGTCAGCTTCTGTGTTTTGGTAATGAAGTAGAAAAGGCTGATGAGCGTGAGCAAAGCAAAAAGGCCCAGGAAGAAGACGCGAATGTAGTTGACTTCGAAAAAAGCATAGTAAAGCAGGCCGTAGAGCATGGCGGTGACCAGCATCAGCCTGATAATGACCTGGAATTTAAAGCCTCTAAATATCATGCTTTTCCATTCTACGATATAATGCACCCCGACTGAGGCCTAACTCCTTAGCTGCATGGCTTACATTACCCTGATGCTTTTTAATGGCAGATTCAATCGCCCATTTTTCCAGGTCATCCAGATTGAAAGAGTCTAACTGCCCAAGCTCTGCTTCGTTGGTTTCTTTCAGGTTGAAGTCCGAAACCTGTAATTGCTTGCCATCACTCATGATAACAGCCCTTTCAATAGCATGTTGAAGTTCCCGGATATTACCGGGCCAGTCATACTTGGAAAGTCTTGCAAAGATATAATCCGGGATAAAGAGCCCTGCTTTCTTATACTTCTGTTTATACTGATCCAGAAAATGTTTAGCCAGTAACGGAATGTCATCTGATCTCTCGCGAAGCGGGGGGAGATGAATCTCTATGGTATTAATTCTGAAAAGGAGGTCCTGACGAAATTCTTCGTTTTTAACCAACTCATCTAACTGAGCATTGGTGGCACAGATCAGACGTATATCCAGGTCAATGCTTTTGTTCTCACCAATTCTGGTAACTTTTTGCTCCTGAATTACCCTGAGTAACTTGGCCTGAAGCGAGAGGGGAAGGTTACCTATCTCATCCAGGAAAAGTGTACCTCCCTGAGCGCCTTCAAATTTACCTATGCGATCTTCCCGGGCATCAGTAAACGATCCTTTTTTATGCCCGAAGAGTTCACTCTCAAAGAGGCTTTCACTAATGGCCCCCATATCAACATTAAGAAAGACTTCTCCTGATCTGGAGGAAGCATTGTGAATGGCTCGGGCGACCAGTTCCTTACCTGTGCCGTTTTCACCCGTAATCAATACATTGGCATTGGTGCCTGCCACTTTTTCTATTTGTCGGAAAACCTGTTGAATCGCATTCGATTCACCAATAATGTCATCGAATGGCGCATTCAACTGCTCCATCAGAATGGACTTCCCCGATTCAAGCTGTCTGATTTTCTTGGCCGATGAATTGAGCTCAAAAGCCGTTTTTACTGAAGCTAATAACTTCTCATTTTCCCAGGGTTTTACCAGAAAATCAAAGGCGCCCAATCTCATGGCTTCCACTGCCAGGTCTATTTCTCCATAGGCTGTTAATAAGAGAACGGCTGTGTCCTGATTGGCTTCTTTAATCTGTTGCAGGTACTTCAGACCGTCTTTACCGGAAGTATCACCAGCAGTAAAGTTCATATCCAACACTACAATATCGAAGACATTTTCTTCCAACGCAGAACTGAGCTGAGCCGGGTTATTAATGCCTCTGACATCGGTATAATGTTGTTCAAGAAGTATCCTCAGTGATAACAATACATAATTGTCATCATCGAGTATGAGTATTTTGGCCTTTTGTTTCATGCGTATTGGCCTTCAAGTTATTGAAAAGTGCCCATTTTTGGGCACTTATGTTTTAAGGTTGGACATTTATCCGGTTAATTGAGTAGGTTATTAATCGTAAGTATCTGATATGTAGTTATTTATGTCTTTGGTATTATGTTGGTCAGTAATGGCACAGTCAGCACAAGCCTGAAAGTCCTGAGTAGCATCAAATAACATTTGGGTGTGATGTTTAGGACCTAGGGAGTCAAAAACTCAAGATTATGTTCAGGAATTATTTGAAACTAGCGCTTCGGAATCTCTGGAAGAACAAACTGGTAACAGGTATCAACCTGTTGGGTTTGACCATAGGTATCGGTTTTAGTCTTTTGTTGTTCATGTATGTGAAATACGAGAACTCCTACGATTCCTTTATGGAAAAGGGAGAGCGTATCTACCGACTGATAGGGGAAGAAACAGGTCAGAATGGACGGAAAATAGCTCTTTCCGGCAATGCTGACTATGAAGATTTATCAACCAATTATGCCGGAATAGAAAAGGCCATCAAGTTGAGGAACTTCAGCTATGATATGTTCCCGGCAGGTGATTCTGACAAAAGCCTCAACGTTGACTTCTTATTTGCTTCTGAAGACTTTTTCAGTGTTTTCGACTTTCCGCTTTTGGAAGGAAAACCTGAACTGGTGTTGAGTGATCCTTCATCTATTGTCATTACAGAGGATCTGGCCATGAAGATGTTTGGCAGAACTGATGTAATTGGTGAGACCATTACAGTAGATGCTACTATCATCTCCGTTTATCAAAAGGACCTGGTAATTTCTGCTGTAGCCAGGAATATGGACAATTCTCATATTCAGTTCGAAGCTGTGATTCCCTGGAATATGACGAACCCTGATGGAATGAAGATAGCAGATGCTTTTTTCAGCAGATCGCTCTACAACTATGTAGTCATTGGTGAAGGCTCCAGTGCTGAAGCGATTACTCAGGAAATGAATGACAGGCTCAAGTCTGAAAACCCTGAAGCTGATATAGCTTACTTTTTACAACCATTGTCTGATATGTACCTAAACTCAGGTGATATCAGCTTTCTGGCCTTTGAAACGGGTAATTCAAGTACCGTCAATACACTCTTTATCGTGGCCATTGTTATACTCTTCATTGCTTGTATTAACTATGTGAACTTACAAACGGCTAAAGGACGCAATAGAAGTCTGGAAGTGGGAGTGAAGAAGGTATTGGGAGCTTCCAGAAATAACCTTGTATTGCAGTTCTTATCAGAATCTGTAGCCGTAACCCTGGTGGCTTCTGTTTTTGCCGTGCTGTTGATTGATGTGGTTTTGCCTACCTTTAATAACCTTACAGGTAAGTCATTCGACATTACCATGCTCACCCAAAACGGCCTGTTTGAATGGCTGGTGGTTATTTTTATCCTTACTTCTCTATTGTCAGGTATTTACCCGGCCTTCGTGCTTTCATCATTCCAGCCTTCAAGGGTATTGAAAAGCTCTTCATCTCAGGGAGTGAAAAACAGCGGTTTTAGAAAGGGTCTGCTCTTGATCCAGTTTGGTGTTTCCATCTGCCTGATTGCCATCACATTCATCATCTTTCAGCAGAGCCAATTCATCAACAAAAAGGAATTGGGCTTTAACAAGGAACAGGTCATTACTTTCAGCATTGGTAGTCCTAATATTGAAAACAGTCTGTCGGCTTTCCGCAGTGAACTTGACCAGAACCCGGATATCCTGTCTACCTCGACATCAACTGATATCCTTGGCACCGGATTCACTAATAATTCAGGATCTGTTTACCCTCAATTGGATATGGAGACTTCTTCCAGCGCTACGATTTTCGGAGTAGACCATTCCTTTATGGATACTTATGAGCTCAGTATAAAGGAGGGGAGAGACTTCGATTTGAAAGTAGCGGCCGATTCTAACGCTATTCTGGTGAATGAGGCTTTGGTGAATGCCTTAGGTATTACTGATCCCATAGGGAAGAAAATTGTGCTATATCAGTCACAGGGCCCTGTCTATGAAATTATTGGTGTGCTGGAAGACTTCCACTTTCAGAAACTTCATCAGAAGATCAATCCTGTTGTGATGCGTATTGCCAAGTGGAATATCTGGCAAATGTCTGTAAGAATTGCACCTGAGAATATGGAGGCTACTCTGGGTTTTATTGAGGATAAGTGGAATGCCTTTGAACCTGAAAAGCCTTTTAGCTATCAGTTTGTAGATCAGCAGTTTGAAAGGTTCTATGCCGAAGAACAGCGGATGCTGCAATCCATTAGCTTTTTCTCTCTGGTAAGCATTGTATTGACCTTACTTGGCCTGTTCGCTATGACCGTATTTTCCATCGGCCAGAAAATGAAAGAAATAGGCATCAGAAAAGTATTAGGTGCTCAGATGAATCATGTGTTTGCATTGATCTATAAAGAGTTTTTGCTGATTTTACTGATAGCCATTGTTATTGCTTCACCTTTGGTTTATTACCTGGGAAGCTCCTGGCTCGACAGATTTGCCTACCGCATTGATATGTCTGTCTGGCCGATATTGATTTCAAGTGTAATTACTTTATTGGCCATTTCAACCATCATTACGACTTTAGCATACAGAGCAGCCATTTCTGATCCGTTGGATTCACTTAGAGCAGAATAAAGCATGATTAAAAACTATCTACTAACAGCATACCGAAACCTGATCAGGAACAAGGTTTATTCAGCCCTGAATATATTCGGGTTAACGCTGGGTATTACCTGTTTCTCCATTATAGCCTTGTTTCTGCATCATGAGATGGGTTATGACCAGTTCCATGAGCAGGAGACGTATCGCTTTCTTTACAATGAACAAAGTGGAAATGGAACCACTAGAACAGCCGGTATTGTCAGTCTGGACGTACTGAACCAGATTGAAGAGAATGTAGCAGGAATTGAGGATAAGATTATGTTGAGAGACCTGGGAGCAGGTCCCTTGGCGGTGACTTATAAAGACATGAAGTTCAAGAGCCGAAAGCTTTTATTTGCCGAGGGCAGTTTCTTTGACTTCTTCTCGTTCAACCTGGTCAGGGGTAATCCGAAAACTGCATTGGCTGACCCGAAAGGACTCGTAATTACCGAGTCGGCAGCTAAACGCATTTTCGGTGATCAAAACCCGATGGGGGAAACTGTTCGCTTCTTTGGTAATTTCAGGTTTAGTCTGCAGGTAACAGGAGTAATTGAAGACCTCGAACAGTCTCACTTCGATTTTGAGTTTATACTCCCATTTGAGGTTAGAGATGAAAGGGGATATCAGGTGATGCGTGACGGCTACGTTCGCAGCATGTATGGCTATTTTAAGCTAACCAATGGGGTGACGCCCGAGCAGGTGGCCGCTTCTGTTAAGGATTACTATCTCGACTTTTACAAGGACGATGCACAGGTGCTTGAATCACTGAAAAGAGAGAGCTATACCTTCCAGTCTATTTATGACATTTACTTCGGTTCCGGTCATGTCAATTTTGACGATAACTTCAGCCAGGGCAATAAGCAAAGCACCATGATTTTGGGGGCCATAGGCCTCTTTATTCTCATTGTTGCCTGTATGAACTATATCAATGCAGCTACAGCCAAAGCGCTGAACCGCAGGAGGGAAATAGGTGTGCGGAAGGTTTTCGGAGCTTACAAGCGACAGCTTATTATTCAGTTTATGGGTGAGGCCTTTTTGGTCTCCCTCGTGGCTATCTTATTTTCAGTACTGCTGACAGATATCCTACTACCGAAATTCTATCACTTAATGAGTAAGGATCTGGAAATCAAACTTCTGGAAAATGGTTTCTACATCCGGATGCTACTGACTTTACTGCTTATAGTAAGCCTCTTCTCTGGCCTTTATCCTGCCTTGATCATGAGCGCCTTCAAGCCAACTGAAGCTTTCAATAGTCATTATTCCAAGGGCTTTTTTAAGAGCAATAGGGTAAGGTCGGCTCTGGTGGGCTTTCAGGTGATGCTCACCATGATGCTTATTAGTGCGGTGGTGTTGGTGATGAAGCAGACAGAGTATATCAATCAGCTGGACCTGGGCTTTAACCAGGAAGATGTTATCATTATTCCCAATAATTCAGATAAAGTCAACGAGAATCTGCAGACCTATAAAAATGAGCTGGAAAGGAATCCGAATGTTTTGGGTGTCTCCTCTTCTATGGACGTACTGGGCTTCCAGTACACGAATAACTCAGGTTATGTGAGTATTGAAGGTCTGCCTCAGGATGAAGGTACACTCGCCACCTTCTTTACTACCCAGATGGACTTTATGGATATCTATGACCTGGATATTATTGAAGGAAGGACATTTAACCCAGAACTAACGACCGACAGTACCTCTATTGTTGTCAATGAGGCTTTTGTGAAAGCTACGGCTTTGCAAGACCCTCTCGGTAAGAAGGTCAGGCTCTTTGGTCCTGAATCAGATGCCAGGCCTATTATTGGTGTGGTAGAGGATTTTAAGTTTCAGTCGGTTCATAATGAAGTAAAACCGGCTCTATTCCTCATTAACCCATTTGCCAACTGGTTTATGTCTGTCAGAATCCAGCCGGGTAAAGGAGCCGAAGTGGTGGAGTATGCCAGAGGTTTATGGGAGGAAATGGATTCAGATTATCCTTTCGGGTATATGTACCTGGAAGATAATATTGCTTCTTACTACGATGAGGAAAGCAGGCTGCAAAGTGCCATCGAAGTCTTTGCCTTCATTTGTATTGTGCTGTCATGTCTCGGCTTGTATGGTATGACGGCCTACACCATCGAACGAAAAATCAAGGAAATAGGAATTAGAAAAGTGCTTGGAGCACAAATCAGTACACTGGTATGGCTGGTCAATCAGAGGTTTGTTCAAATCTTTCTGGTGGCCTCTTTAATAGCTATCCCTGTGGTTTATTATGCTGTGAATAGCTGGCTGGAAGGCTTTGCTTATCACATCAGTATTGGTATCGGGAGCTTTTTGCTGGCCGGGTTGATCGTCTTGGTGGTCATCCTCGCAACGGTGAGTATTCAGGCTTTTAAAGCGGCATTGAGTAACCCTGCCAGCACACTTAGAACAGAATAGGTCAAATTCAAATGAATCAACATGTTTAAAAACTACTTCAAAATTGCATTTAGAACACTCTGGAAAAATAAGGGCTATGCCTTTATCAATATCCTTGGCCTGGCTATAGGTATTTCCGGAGCTACACTCTTCCTCACTTTTGTGAAAGATGAAATGAGCTTCGATAAGTTACATGCCAACTATGAGCAAATTGTGAGACCGGTCACTGTACAACAGAACCTGGAGGAAGACCGATACTTTGGCTCAAACCCAATGATTATGGCAACCACCTTTCTGGATGAATTGCCTGAAGTGGAAAATCAGGTGACTTTATACAGGTATGGCAACCAGATCAATTACACTTACAACGGAGAAAATTTCACTGATCGTGACTTTTTCTTTACCACGCCTGAATTCTTTGAAGTTTTCGATTTCAAGCTCCTGAAAGGAGATGAGGCCACTGCTTTATCTGAACCAAAATCGGTAGTACTGTCGCAATCAAAAGCCATCGCCATCTTCGGGAATGACGATGTTTTAGGTAACACACTGCAAACGCAAGGTGGCGATGTGAAGATCACGGGTATCATGGAAGACATGCCAGATAACTCGCACATTTTTGCCGAATTGCTGATGAGTGAATTACTTCCACCACAATTTATGGAGTCCATCAGAACCAATTGGACGGACTTTAACTCTACCTCATATTTGTTGTTGGCGGAGGGAACGAATCTGGAGGCTTTTTCGCAGAAAGCGAATGAATTGGCCAAGTCCAGAATGCCTGAGAATTTTGCTGCACTGGTGAGGTTTGAATATCAACCCATGGCGGATATTCACTTTGGTTCGGCCCATATTGAATCCGATATCGCAAGATTTAAAAGTGACAGAACCTATACTATGGTCTTCATTTTCATTGCTGTATTCCTCATTGTTATTGCCTCAGTTAACTATATGAACCTGGCTACTTCCAAGGCGGTATTCAGGGCCAAAGAAATTGGTATCAGAAAAGTGGTGGGAGCGGAGAAGACACAATTGGTTACCCAGATTCTTATCGAATCTCTGCTGATTGCTGTTTTGGCACTACTTATCTCAGTGGCTTTGACTGATTTAACCATGCCTTTCTTCAATCAATTGACGGGCAGAAATTATGACTTCAGCTGGATGCATCTACTGGAGTATGCCGATATTCTTGTTGTCATTACGCTGCTCATAGGTATTCTATCCGGCATTTACCCGGCCTTCTTTATGACCAGCTTTAAGACCGTGAGCATATTGAAAGGTGAGCAGGTTAAAGGTGGATCATTCAATGTGCGTAAGGCATTGGTGGTGTTTCAGTTTGTATTGTCTACGGTGCTGATTATTTGTACACTGGTGGTTTCACAGCAAATGGGTTATATCAAAGAAAGAAACCTGGGCTTTGATGATGAAAACCTGTTAGTTATTGATATTAATAACGGAGCCGTTCGGCCTGTTTTCAAAACCATGAAGAACGAGTTTGCCCAGATTCCGGGGGTACAGAGCGTAGGTGTTGCTTCCCGAATTCCGGGAGAATGGAAAAACATCAACCGCGTAGAGGTAAACTTCTATAATGAGCAAGGTGCCATGACTGATTCCACAGAGTTCTTTTATATGAGTTTTGATACAGGTATGATGGAAACATTCGATCTTGAATTGGCTCAGGGAGAATATTTTAGCGGTAATGATCAGTCAGACTCTACCAAAATCATCTTGAATGAGACGGCAGTGAAAGCTTTAGGTTTAACCGATCCAATTGGTGAAACCATTGAACTTCAGATAAGAGATGCAGAGGGCCGATACACAATTATCGGAGTCTTTGAAGATTTCAACTTTCAGTCATTGCATACTGAAATTGAGCCTTTGATTGTGCGTGCCTGGAATAACGGAGCTGCGGTAATTGATTACTTCATTCTTAAAGTTTCGGATCAGAACATTGCTCAGACCATAGAAGCTGCCCGGGAGGTACATGGCAAGTTCGATACCCGAACTGTAATGGAACACCATTTCCTTGATCAGCAATTGGAAGTGTTCTATGAGTCAGATCGTCAGGCCAGTGTGATTTTTAAAGCAGGAGCAGGGCTGAGCATCTTTATTGCCTGTTTGGGGCTCTTTGGTCTGGCTTCTTTCACCATTCAAAAACGAGTCAAAGAATTGGGTATCAGAAAGGTGTTGGGAGCCAGTGAATGGAGGCTATTCCTACTGCTCTCAGGCTCATTCACTAAGCAGATATTACTCGCCTTTCTCATCGCTTCCCCTGTGGCCTATTGGTTCATGACCAACTGGTTGCAAAACTTCCAATATCGGGTAGGTGTTGGGGCCGATGTCTTTATTCTGGCCGGTTTAGGTACGCTTTTCATTGCTATGCTGACTGTGAGTTACAGAGCACTGAGGGCTGCTAATTCAAACCCCGTGAACTCACTCAGGAGCGAGTAAGCTTTAATGGTTACCTGATTAATTGTAGTATCTTAGTCAGGTAACCACTAAACATCGCATGAAGGCCAAATCAGAAGGTTTTAAAACCCCGGGAGTTTACATTGATGAAGTCAATGCTTTCCCCAATGCAGTCGTTGAAGTTGCAACGGCTGTTCCTGTTTTTATAGGCTATACACCGCAAGCCATATATGAAGGGAAGTCCTATACCAACATTCCCACCAAAATCACTTCATTTGCTGATTTCAAAGCTATTTTTTGTAATCCTGACCCACCCGCACCGACACCACCGGCAAGCCAGTATAGCCCGCAGTACCATACAAATAAGGTAAAGGCAAAACCGGCTCAGGGAGAATACTTTACTTTCAATGGAGATTACTACACCATTGAACCTGACCAGAGTACCATATACTACCTCTACAACAGCGTCAGACTATTTTACCAGAATGGTGGTGGGGATGCTTACATTGTTTCGATAGGAACCTATGGGCCGGAAATGAAGGAGGTGAAAGCTCCGGGAGCCCCGATTGTCAACCCTAATGTTCAGTTGAGTGAGTTATTGCATGGCCTCAGCCTGGTGGCTAACGAAGAGGAAATCACTCTATATGTGGTTCCTGAGGCTACCTTATTAAAACCGGAAGATAATGGCACTTTAATGCAGGCCATGCTCTCTCAGAATGCTTCGGTACAAACTGCCATGTCTTTGTTGGACCTGATCGGGGGCAATGAACCTGATCCGATTATGTACACTCAGGATATTGAGAACTTCAGAAACAGTACGGGTGCGGATGGCCTGATGTATGGAGCTGCATACTATCCATTTTTGAAGACTACTATAACTCAGCCAGGAGAAATCACCTATTTGAACCTGAATGGGGGTGACGTAAAGGCACTTTCCGAAATAATCAATCCTCCGCAGAATCCCAATGAAGCAGCAGCTACCATTTTATCTCAGATAGAAGCAGGTAACTCCGGTCTGACTACAGCTCAACTCAATAATGCGCTCATACAGCAAGTAAAACCTACAGTCAAATACTCAATATTGTGATGGATAAAGCGAATGTCTTGCCACCAAGCGGAGCAATGGCTGGTATCTATACGGTCAATGACAATACCGATGGTGTGTGGAAGTCTCCGGCCAATGTTATTCCGGTTGGCGTTAGTGGATTAACCCTTGCCATTAGTTCATCAATGCAGGAAAGCTTGAATGTTGATGCGATATCCGGGAAATCCATTAATGCCATTCGATTCTTCAATGGCCAGGGGATTCTGGTTTGGGGAGCAAGAACCTTAGATGGTAATAGTCAGGACTGGAGATATATCAGTGTGAGAAGAACGGTGACTATGATTGAGCAATCCTGCAAATTGGCCATGCGGGCCTATGTATTTGAACCGAATACAGCCAATACCTGGGCAGCCGTAAATGCTATGATTGGCAGCTTTCTTACAAATGTCTGGAAGATGGGAGGGCTTCAAGGAGCTACAGCAGCCGATGCTTTCAGTGTTTCAGTCGGACTTGGCTCTACCATGACGGCTGAGGATATTTTAAATGGTATAATGAGGGTGTCAGTCAAAATAGCAGTAGTACATCCGGCAGAATTTATCATTATTCAACTCGAACAGGAAATGGCTAAATCATAAAATATGGCAGCAGACGGATCAATTGAAGATAATGCATGGCCCATGCCCAAATTTCGATTTGAAGTAAGTTGGGAAGGTTTGACTAATGGTATCGCTTTTCAGGAAGTAAGTGGACTGGAAACGGAGACTCAGGTGATTGAGTACCGACATAGTAATAGTCCCGATTTCAGTACGATTAAAATGCCGGGTTTGGCTAAGACCGGAAATGTTACCTTGAAAAGAGGGATTTTTGTCAATGACAATCGCTTTTGGAATTGGTATGACGAGGTGAAAATGAACACCATCAAGCGAACGACAGTGGTCATTAAGTTACTAGATGAGCAAGGTCAGCCTGTTATGACATGGACATTAATGAATGCCTGGCCGACCAGGATCTCTGCCGTAGACTTGAAGTCCGATGGCAATGAAGTGGCGGTCGAGACTATGGAAATTGCGCACGAGGGTCTCAGCATTAAGAATTCCTAAGGCATGGCACCGCTGAGGATTTACGATTTACGATTTTTGATTTACGAATTAAGATGGATTGAACCGCAGAGCACGCAAAGAGCGCAAAGAGTATTTTAGGAGCTGAAAGTCATGAACTTGAAGTTACCTCTGCGTTCTTTGCGCACTTAGCGGTTAAACCATACCACCGAGAACTCTTCTACATCATTTATATCGTAAATCAAAAATCGTACATCCCACTTCAACTTCACTACACAGATTCTACAACTCAGTTCAACATAACTGTTAACTAATTTTAATTAGTTGTACATATATGAAAGAAATATTTCTTTTATGTTTGTGTAACTAATCGTTCACAGTATGAAAGGAACATATCTCGGAGAATTCGAAGAACTGGTACTGCTTACAGTAGGGGCCATGTATCCTGAAGCCTATGGTGTGGCCATTATGGATGAAATCAAGAAGGAAGCAGGCAGGTCGGTCAATATCTCTGCTATACACACCGCACTTCGCAGACTGGAAGAAAAGGGCTTCGTTAAGAGCAATATGGGCGGTGCTACCAATGCCCGCGGTGGCAGGCGTAAGCGTTACTTCGAACTAACATCCTTCGGTAAAAAGGCCCTGGATGAGGTACAGTCAATGCGTATGAGGCTATACAACCGTATCACAGACATCAATTTTGGTTAAGGCTTGAAGGATAAGCAACCTATATCGCCCCCTCGCTTAGCCAACTGGTTTCTGCGCTGCTATTGTCGGGAAGAATACCTCGAAGAAATTGAAGGGGATGTCTATGAACTCTTCGAACGGAGGGTTGAAGAAAGCAAGCCAAAAGCAAGGCTGTTCTTCTTCTGGGATGTACTCCGTTTTTTCAAACCATCGAATATTAAACAACTCAAAGGATCAAACTCAAATATCATTCAAATGACAAGGAACAATTTTAAAATTGCGGCCAGAGTACTCTGGAAGCAGAAGACGAATACGCTGCTCAATGTGGGGAGTATAGCCATTGGCATGGCATGTTTTATCTTGATTTCACTCTATGTAAGTCAGGAACTCAGCTTTGATAAATTTCATGAAAAGGGAGACAGAATCTACCGTACCTGGACAGAAGAGGATTATGGCGAAGGTCAGGTGTTCTTCTACACTTCCTCACCCTTGCCACTGGCACCAACACTGGAAGAGAACCTTCCCGAAGTAGAAGCCACGACACTGGTCGACTACTCCAATTTTCTGGTGGGAGAAGGCGAGAACCGAATCAATGAAAGGGTCGCGTTTGTAAGCCCTAACTTTTTTGATGTATTCAGCTTTAATATCCTTAAAGGCAATAAAACGCAGCCTTTGGGAAGAAACGATATTGTTATTTCTCAGGCCTATGCCACTAAATACTTCGGTGAGCAGGAACCTGTGGGTAAGACACTAACCCTTCAGGTCAACAATGAGAAGATTGCCTACAATGTTTCAGCAGTAATGGAGGACATGCCTCGAAACACCGGTTTTCAGATGGAAATGATTGTTTCCAATGAAGACATGGAGCGATTCTACAATCCACGTGCTATGCAGGCCTGGTTCAACATAGCTCCGGAGACATTTGTGCTATTGAAGGAAAACACCACTCAGGCCTCTGTGGAATCTAAGTTTCCTGACATGATCAATAAAGTATTGGGAGATCAGGTAGAAGAAGGACAGTACGTTTTGGGGATTCAGCCTTTGGAAGATATTCACCTGAACCCCGATTTCCCTTCAGCCAGTTATCCTGTGGGTAACCCTAATTATGTCTATGTTTTGGCCACTATCGGGCTTTTGGTCCTAGTGATGGCCTGTATTAACTATACCACACTTTCTACTGGTCAGTCGATTAAAAGGGCTAAAGAAGTTGGGATCAGAAAAGTAGTTGGTGCCCAGAAAGGTGGTCTGATCTGGCAATACTTGTCAGAAAGTATACTCATTACCGCCTGTGCCACATTGGTAGGTATTGGTCTGGCTTATTTCCTGTTACCTACATTCAATCAGTTAGCCGGAACTCAAATTAAGATTCCTGTTGATGCTCAGAGTATAGGTATTTATCTCATTATTGTCTTTTTGGTAGGAGTGGCAACGGGTTTATATCCAGCCTTTGTACTATCTAATCTGAAGTTGATTTCCATCATCAGGGGAGGCAAGACAGGAGGCAGAAGTGCAGGGTTTTTCAGAAAGTCCCTGGTCGTCTTCCAACTCTTACTGACTATCTTCCTGATTTCTGGTTCCCTCGTCATGAGGCAACAGCTCAGTTATCTGCAGAACTCCGATGTCGGATTCAATAAAAAGGCCATGGTCTATGTAGGTATGTATCCTAAAGAAGGTGTATCTGGTACTTTTGGTCGTATTAATAGTGGTTTTGAAAATGCTGAACTTATTAAAGCCAGTTTAGCGCAGTATCCTGAAATTTCAAACCTTGGAGCAGCATCACATATGTTCGGTTCATCGGGGTGGACGAATGTAGGCTTTAGCGATAAGAATGGACAGTTCAGACAGTTCTACCTGGAACTGACGGACCCGAACTTCGTTTCCGGATTCAATATCAACATTGTAGAGGGGCGTGATTTTGATCCTGATCTGGAGATTGATAAACGCGAATCCATCATTATTAATAAGGCGGCTGCTGAATATTTCTTCGGCTCGGAAGATCCCATTGGCAAGAAACTACCGGGTGATGAGTTTGGCCAACATAACATCATTGGAGTGACTGAAAACTTCAATTTTGAGTCTTTGCATACCGATGTTGCACCTTTGATCATTGCGCAAAACGGAGAACCTATTTTGCAGGGAATCAGCGATATCACTATGAATAATAACCCGATTCCTAAGGTTTTCTTCCAATATAATGGACAGAACCTGCTGGGCATTCAAGACATACTGGAAGAAGTATGGGGTGAGACTTTCCCAAATGAAGAGCTCAACTTTAGCTTCGTTGATGAACGTCTGAGACTGATGTATGAAGATGAAGCCAGGGTCAATAAGATTGCCGGGGTCGCTACAGTGATCAGTATTCTCATTGCTTCTTTCGGTCTTTTAGGTTTGACCATACTGGTGGTTAATACCAAGGTGAAGGAAATCGGTATTCGTAAGGTACTCGGAGCTTCTCCTATGACCATTATGAATATTCTGGTGAGACAGTTTGGCATTCAACTGATCATAGCCTTTATCGTTTCTATTCCGATTACATGGTATCTCATGAATCAGTGGTTAAGTGATTTTGCCTATCGTATCGATATAGGGATTGTGGTATTCCTGATCAGTGGTTTGCTATCCTTCCTGTTAATGATGGTGGTGATTGCATACCATGCCATCAGAGCTTCTCGAATCAATCCTGTGAATGCATTGAGAGTGGAGTAGGCAGCCAATCGGTGAAGACACCTGACTCGTTTGGTTTTCTATCCTGGGTGAAATGAAAGAGGTACCCAAGACCGCCCCGGTACCGTCTTTGCGAGAAATGAAACCTGTGATAACAAGGTTTTATGACGAAGCAATCTCTCTAGAGACGATGCCAGTTTTCCTCCTACCTCCTAAAGGGGAATTACTGCACCTGATCCGTTGACTATCTTCTTTTTCATCTTGAGTGTAGCGAAAGATCTGTCTCTGCTTGTTGCGGTAGTTAGGTCCCTCGCTGCACTCTGGATTGAAAGGATCGGGATACTAGTAGTATACTATCGCCAGTCAGGGTGTCTTCACTGATTGTGGTGGTTTTTGCCCCTAGCCCCTAAAGGGGGGCTAGTGTATCAGATCGATGAATTTGTATGTTTTTCATCTTGAGTGTAGCGAAAGATCTGTCTCTGCTTAGCGCAGTGTTTAGGTCTCTCGCTGCACTCGGGATAGAAAGGGTAGGATACCTACAGTCCTAATTGTCCTTTAGCTCAGTACCATGGAAAGGGCAATATTTCCAGGTGCCCTTCATGGTTTTGTTATCTACCGGGCAGAACTTGGCTGGTAAAAGAGCAGATAATGGAAGCTCAAACACAAAAGGTTCTTCAGCCAGTGTCAGTGTAAATTGTCCTGCTTCTTTCGGATTGATTAGTCTTTCAGAAGTTTTACTCTTGAACATGAAGAAGTGCATGTTTTCACCCATGGCACCAATCATACTGGAAAGGATCGGCTGCATTAGAGTCATCAAAGTATTAGTTTCTTCATTGATTTCTGACTCATCTAAAGGATAATAAATGGCTCCGTTCTGGTCGGCAAGAGTAAGGCCACGCTTCGTCTCAGACTTCTCTTTGTACTTCACATTGCCAAATACACCCATGGTGCCATCCAGTACAGCGAACATTTCATACTCATCGAGTACATCTATAATCTCCTTGATTTCTGCTTCACTAATACTTGGATCATTAGCGAAGACGGCATGCCAATATTCAATGGGGATGTACCATACCAGGCGCATGGCATCAGGATCGTCAGATAAGAACTGAGTTTCATTAATCAGTTCGTCCATGTCTATACTTTCCTGGGCTTTCAATTGCCATGAAAGACCTCCCAGCACCATCACTATGCATAGAAGTCTGGCGGGTTTTAGTAAGGTTGATTTCAGGTTCATGTTTATAGCGTTAGTACTATAAACATACATTTTAAATCGATAGGGTCACCTTTAGGCTGGCCGAAAGGATACTTATTCACTTACTTTTTTGAAGACAAAGCCCATTCTCTTATTGCCACCATCGGAGATAATAGCGGTCAATATTCCATCTTTCAATTCATAGCTGATCATGGTTGGAAAGTCATGTTCAGGATTTTCCGACACAAAGGCATTGGATTGCATTTGAGTGAATTTAAAGTAAACGGGCTGTGTATTTTCTTTAACATCAGCCACATAGTAGAGGTCACCATCCCTGGCCTCAATCCGTAGTTTTTCTACAAAAGTGGTATCCGTACCTCTGAGGCTGTAGCCTTTCCCTTCCATCACGCCTACGGAATTGACTGACCATACTTCAAAGGCTGTGGTGCCGGGAGATACATTCGTTCTTTGCCATTTACCCAGCAACCAGCTAAGCTTTTCAATGTCGCTTGTATTTTGTGGTGAAGCTGGTAGAGAGGTTAAGGCTAACAGGCAGACAACCAGTGAGATAATGAGTGATTTGAGTTTCATACGCTTTGGACTTAAAACAAAAGTAGCACAGTGGTAAAGAATGCTATTGTAAAAATCCGACAGAATTTTTGCGTCTTTTTTGCGCCTCGCAGTCTACAGGGTGAAACAAAACTTAAAAACATGAAAAGACTACATGTAAACCTGAATGTAAACGATCTGGGACAATCTGTGAACTTCTATACCGCTTTGTTCAATGAAGTCCCCACAGTTCAGAAAAATGATTATGCCAAGTGGATGCTGGAAGACCCAAGGGTGAATTTCTCCATTTCTCTGAGTCAGAAAAAGACAGCCGGAATAGAACACCTGGGGATTCAGGCGGAGAATGAGCAAGAGCTCAATCAACTCTACCTCAATATGGACAAGGCTGAGGGTCAGGTCAGAGAGGAAGGAGATACCGTCTGCTGTTATGCCAAATCTCATAAGTCGTGGATTCATGATCCTCAGGGTGTGGAGTGGGAGATGTTCCATACTTATGGTGAATCAGATGTGAACAAAATTGCAACTACAGCCTGTTGTGACGATAATTGTTGTGTCGAAGAATGAGCAATCCAATTAATCCAAGCTGTGCAGTTGTAGCACCGGTATTTCTGGAATATAGAGATACACTCACCCGGTTCATTAAGAGCAGGGTGAGTGATCCTATTGATAGCGAAGAGCTCATTAGTCAGGTAATGCTCAAGATTTATGACTACTGTGAAAAGCTCGACCATGTGCGAAACATAGAAGCCTGGCTGATTACCATTGCCAGAAATACAGTGGTAGACTACTTCAAGGGTCAGCAGAAGAAGACCAGTTCAGAGTCAAGCTTAGAGAATTCTCCCGAAGAGATGTTCAACGATATCTATGAAGAATTGGAGCAGTGTGTGCCTTCGCTGATGAAGAAACTTCCCGCGAAGTATGCGCAACCACTAATCGACTATGAGCTGAAAGGAATTCCACAGAAACAGTTAGCCGTTCAATACGGCATGAGTGAATCAGGCTTGAAATCGAGAGTGCAGCGGGGCAGGAAAATGCTGAAAGAGTTGTTTACAGAGCATTGTGGTCATTTGGTTGCCGAAATGGGCTGTAACGACTGCTCTTCATCCTGCTAAGACTTCTGTCTCAGGTGGAAGTTGGCCATGTTGTTGGCGTCAAAACCATATTTTCCAGGATCTTCTCCAATAAAGGATTTGAAGTTTTTGATGAAATGTGACTGATCGTAAAAACCAGATTCATAGACTATATCTGACCAGTTTCGGTTGCCTGATTCAATCATCTCAAAGACATGCCTGAGTCGGATTATGCGACTGTAGAACTTCGGGCTTAGGCCAATAGTCCGCTTAAAAGTTCGCTCAAGATTACGGGTACTCATATGCGCCAGGTCCGCCAGTTGCTCCACATCAGCCTTACCTTTCGACTCGAATATGCAATCAATGACCTGAGCCATTGGCGATGAAGCACTGTGTTCAGCCAGCATCGTGGTTAAATGGTTATTGAGCTCTTTCAGGTAGAGAGTGGGGTCGGAGCGATCGTATGGACAGAAGAGTCTCTGTAAGTCATCGCCTAAAGGAATGACCCGATCAATCAGGGAAGGCATGTCAGTCTGGAAAAGGGCATGTAATGCCTGTGGTTTCCACTTGATACCGACCATGCCCGAACGGCCTGTATTTCTCAGGTAGAAGTGATTGGTCAACTGACCGGCCAGCAGAAAGTCAGATTGCTTTTCCCACTGCCCGTTGATATTGATTTCGTAGGCATCGCCATAGTGCCAGATCGTTTCAGTAAAGCCATCGGGAATAATCTTTTCTTCGTGTACTGTTGACTCTCCTTCACTATCAATCAACCAGAGACAATCAATCCAGGGGCTTAAGGCAGGAGAGGGTTCTTCTTTCAGGTAGATCATAGCAATTATTCTTCAATGGAAGGAATGACCCACAAATAGCTAAACCAATGCCAGTGACCATCGGCATCGGGTACGGTAATGGTAAACAAGGTGCGCCTGCGTTTCAGGTCACGGTCTGGGCGAACATTGAGCTTCACCTGACCATCTTTCACGATCTGAATAGATTTCTGGCAATCGGCACCTTGAATGAAGCACTGTAATTGTTCCAGCTTCAGGTTACTTTCCTTGAACTCCAGGTTCACCCTTGGTTTTTCTGTACTACCCATATAGCCTGAGCTGACAGGTTCATACTTTTCAACCCGAAGTGGAAGTGTTTTCAGCTTAGAAACAAAATCTTCCAGCCTGGCGTAGGTCTCAGACATAGGAAACCGCGGCAGGTGAAACTGAGGTGCCTCTTTGTATAAAATCCCTGAATTCTGAGCTACTGCCCCCAAATAACCTTTAGCTTCTAAATGAGCGGCCATTTCAGGATTCCATTCGCCATAAGGATAGGCATAAACTACAGGCACTCTGCCGAGATGTGTCGAAAACTCTGTTTCACTTAATTCCAGATCAGATTCAAACTCCTCCTGACTTGTATTGAGGAAATAGGCATGACTGTGGGAATGATTTCCGATTTCTATGCCTAACTCCTGAACTTCCTGAAGCTGCTTCCAGTCCATAAAATCAGAACCACCTACCGTTTCTGTATTCACAAACACAGTGGCGGTAAATCCATATTGCTGAAGTAAGGGGATAGCATTTTGGTAAAAGGTGAGGTAACCATCGTCTACCGTAAGGACAGCTGTTTTGGGGAAGCGCTTTCTCTTTTGCAGCCTTTTCAGGGCTTCGGACAGGGTAACTACCTGATAGTCATTCTCCTTCAGATACTTCAGGTGTGCCTCGAACTGTTCGAGCTTAATGTTGGTGCTGGGGAAACGATCATCTCCAAAGCGATGATAAACGAAAGTACTGATGCTGCTTTCCTGTGCGGTGAGGGTAGCAGCAATGAGCAATAAAGTCAGACATGTCAGAGACCTAGTCCATAACCACATAGGCAGGGTCTATTTGATAATTATCGTATCGCTGAAGGTCGTTGTAACGGATCATAGTCATTAACTGAGTAACGTATTCCTGTCCTCGCTCAGAATACTTATCAAGATAAGGAAGAAGCTCTCGAATATCAGAAGTTTCAGCCCTTTTTCTTCGGAATCCGGTATAGGCCGGAGCACGGGCAATGGTCTTAAAGTAATCCATTACCGACTCAGCAATATGGCCGTATTTTCTCAGGTACACCTGATAATCTTCCCGTCTGATACTGGCAGGAATCCTCGGTTCATCGGAATTATAACTCCATACACCAAATACGTTGTTGGCTTCAATAAAGAACCTGGATTTTCCCCAGCCGGATTCCACTGCAGCCTGCGCCAATACTATGCTATTGGGGTGGGTGAGTAACCTGCGTCTCAGGGTGGGTAGGTTGTCCGTTTTGTACTGATCGAACCAGTTCGCCACCAGCATACTGTCACCCTGGTCGAGAATACCGTCCTGGATGATTTGATCCAGTCTTTCCAATTCCTTTTCCAATTGCCATTTCACAATAAGAATGGCAGGCATCATCACATCAATAAACTTCTGTTTGGCCTCATCAGAGGGGAGTGAGTCGAGGAAATAGATGTTACTGTAGAGTACAGGTTCTACCAGAGAACTGTCAATAGGAACAATGTCATCCGGTGACTGGGCAATGACTTCTTTGGTATCTAATCGAAACTGTTCAATAAGCTGATGATCACTTTCAGGCTTATAGGGTTTCAATATCATCACCACAAAGAAAATACTCAGTAATACGAGTACAACCTTCCGCTCATCTGACATAGCGCAAATATAAACTTTCCTGTTTATTTCTGATTTTATCTTTGAATGGAAAGCTGGTGATAAGAATGAAAACAGGCTCTACTTATAGTGGAGCCTTGTTTTTTCTCTTACCATTTCTGCAAAGCTTCTTCCCTCGATCTTCGCTTCAATCCAGCTCATCAAGTCAAAATAGAGCAGGGTCTTTCTGGAGAAATCGCCATCATTTACCTTCTCAATTTCTGCTTTGAGACTGCGGAAGCCCTTTTTCAGGTCTTGCGGATAGATAGAGCCAATCTTACCCATAAAGTCGAGGAAGACCTGCTGTACCTTGCCCAGGTTTTCTTCATATACGATATAGTCATAAGCTGCTTTAAGCTTCTGCTCCATGTACTCCTCTTCGCCTGTATCATAATCTATCAGTATGCTGATAATACGCGCATAACCTTTCAGGTCGCTTCTCAGGCGGTCACCATCATTGAGTAGCTTGTTGAGGTAGTATCTCGACTCATTGTATTTCTTCAAAGCAAAGTAGAAGACAGAGGCCTTGTAGTAAATAACTACCATATTATGCTTATCGATCACGTTTTTGCTGGCTTCAATCTCTTTGAGTACCTGACCGATGCGCTCTTCATTCGCTTCGAATTCGGTAGTCAGAAAGACATAATTGAAGGCCTGAATGGCCTTGTACTTCAGCAGCAGCACTTGCGTATTACTGGCCAAAGTAGGACCTTCCACCTCTTCGAATTCATCGAGCAGTTTGTAATACTCATCAAACTTGGAAATGCTGTTCACTCTGAAGGCTGACTGTAGCAATCGGTTGAGCCCTTTGAGGTAAGCCGATCTTCGTTTCTTGTGTAGTCCGGTTTCGTGGAAAATATCCACCCACTTCTCAGCATAAGTCACACAATTGTCAAAGTCATAGGTGAGGTAAGAAAACCAGTAATAGGCCCTGTAGAGGTAGAATTTCTCGTTGAAGGCCAGTTCACTTTCCTTAAACTCAGGCAAATTGGTATAGAAAAGAGCCTTGAGGTTATTCATCTCGCGCTCCGATTTCACCATGCCATGCTGTACAAAGCGGGCTTTCAGTCGGGTCGCCAGGGTGAAGAATTTCTGCACATTCATAAAGCGCTTCATGGCCTGATCGGTCTGCACATCAATGTCGAAGGCCTGATCTTCTTCCAGGTCAAATACCTGTTGCGACCTGATCTGCTTTTCATAATCCAGCAGAGCCAGTTGGAACAAGTCTTTGCGGTAGTCACCCGTAATGTTCTTGGCCCTGTTCAATAACCTTAAACTCTGGTAATACAGTCCCTTCTTATAAAGTACTCTGATGAAGTCCAATTGCTCCCGTAGATCAATATCTATATCGTCCTTCAGTCCGGAAAGACGAAGACTACCCAGTATCTGTTGATACAGGTGCGACTTAAGATTGGCAAACTGTGTCTTGCTGGTTCCGGGAAGCTTTTTCAGAATGAGCTCTTCATTGTAGACCTCCATCTTTTCCATGATGTCGAAAAGCTTGATGTATTTCGTTTCAGTGGCTCCGCCCGATCTCTTGGCGTAGAGCTTGAAACTCCTTTTCTCAGACTTGGTCAGAGACTGGATCAACTCAAAAAGTAGCTGCTCATTAGGAGTTTTGGACATGTGATTTCTATTGAGTTTAAGTAGTTGAATGTCAGTGTATTGTATTGAGTTTGTAATCTCGTGGAATTCATATTTCCCACTGTTTTACATTCTTTCAATCCTACCAAATTAGGTAATTTCAGAATGGTTGACTTTACAATGGGGTATAGAATCGATGTAAACGTTTGCTGCCCCAACTACTACATTCAATATAACAAATGACAAGAGGATTATACAGAGAAGAATATGAGAAAGACGCCTGCGGTATTGGTTTCATTGCCAATATCAAGAACCAGCCGTCACATCAGATTGTAGCCGATGCCCTGAAAATGCTGCACCGCATGGAGCACAGGGGTGGAGTAGCTTCTGATGACAAGACTGGTGATGGTGCAGGAGTGCATATTCAAATTCCACATCAGTACTTCAGGCAACTGGCCGAACAAGAGGAGATTGCCTTGCCGGAGAGAGAACATTATGGTGTGGCTATGGTTTTTCTTCCCAAAGAAAATACGGCCCTGTTTGAAAGTATATTGAATGCTGTCATCAGGCAATGTGATCTGGAAGTTTGCTGGACGCGTTGGGTACCAACCCTTGGCGATGAAATAGGAGACTTTGCCAAAAGCAACGAACCCTATGTAAGGCAATACTTCATTAAGAGTACCGAAGGACTTTCCGGTCTCGACCTCAATAGAAAACTCTACCTCTTTAGAAAGATTACTGAATATAAGGCACGTGGACTGGATTCTGCCAGGGAGTTCTATATGTCTTCCTGCTCCGTTCATTCCATTATCTATAAAGGAGAATTACGCACCTGGCAGCTTGATGAGTATTACCCTGATTTGAAAGATCATCAGCTTGTATCGTCATTCGCTATAATTCACTCCCGATTCTCAACCAATACATTACCAGAATGGAGGCTGGCCCAACCTTTCCGTTTTATTGCTCATAATGGTGAGATCAATACCATCAAGGGAAACATCAATAAGATGCGTTCCAGAGAGGCATTGTTCAATTCAACCCATTTCACTAAAGAAGAGATTAACCAGTTGTTGCCTATTTGCAATACTGAGTTCTCTGACTCTGCCAATCTGGACATGGCTGTTGAGCTGTTGATTATGGGTGGAAGAGAAATTGAGCGCGTTATGGCCATGCTCATTCCCCCGGCATGGCGAGAGAATATTACCCTCAGTAAAGAATTAAGAGCTTTTTATGACTATCACGCTACCTTCCTGGAACCCTGGGATGGCCCCGCTGCGGTTTGCTTTACCGATGGCAACAAGGTAGGAGCCTGCATTGACAGAAACGGACTGAGACCAACCCGATATACCATTACCAAAGACGATAGAATAGTCTTTGCCTCTGAAACCGGTATCGTAGAAATAGAACCCGGGCAAGTACTGAAAAGAGGGAAGCTTAAGCCTGGGCAGATGGTTCTGGTAGATTTGGTTGAAAATACCTTCGAAGAAGATGAATCCATCAAAACCAGACTGAGTGCTCAGTTTGATTATCAGCGATGGAACGATGAACTCATCACTCATGAATCAGACCTGGCGAGGGATACCACATTAAACTTCGAACTGGATAAACAGGAATTGCTGAAAGAGCAATTGAGTTTTGGTTATTCCAGAGAAGATCTGAAATACATACTCAAACCTATGTCAGACCTGGGTACAGAGCCGATCGGTTCTATGGGAAATGATGCAGCATTGGCCGTATTTGCCCGAAGAAATGCCCATATCTCCAACTACTTCAGACAGCTGTTTGCTCAGGTAAGTAATCCGGCCATTGACCCGATAAGGGAGAAAGCCGTCATGTCACTCGCTGTATACCTTGGGCAGTCCAATAACCTGCTTGAAGATAATGACCCAACCTCCAGAAAGATCTTACTCGACCAACCTGTGGTAAAGCCTGCTCTGCTGGAAGCCATTAAACAGCTGGACGAAAAAGATTATCGTACGGTGGCACTATCTGCCACCTATGACCCCACTCAGCAAAAGCTAAAAACAGCTATTAGAGAATTATCTAAACAAGCTGCCGATTTAGTAAGAGGAGGTGCTAATATTTTAGTATTGAGCAACCGCCCCGAAGCCGGAAAACTTTCCATTCCATCGCTGCTGATTACCGGAGCAGTTCACCATTACCTGATCGATCAGGGCATTAGGGCACGAGTCAGTTTGGTGATAGAAGGAGGCGATGTCGTAGAAACACATCACTATGCTACGCTGATTGGTTATGGAGCTTCAGCCGTTTGTTCATACCTCGCTTTCGAGACCATCAACTCCCTGACTGAGCCTGATGAAGCCACCAGGGCTATTGATCAATACATTAAGGCTATTGGCTATGGATTGCGTAAAATCCTCTCAAAAATGGGTATTTCGACCCTTCAGTCATATGAGAGCGCACAAATCTTTGAGGTGCTTGGCCTGAGTGATGAAATTGTCAAACTCTGTTTCAAGGGAACACCTAACAGAATATCTGGAAAGAATTTCGATCAACTGGAAGCGGAAATCAAAGCCAATTATCAATTAGCCTATGATGAAAAGGGTTTGACCAAGCGTTTAGCTGATGGTGGAATCTACCAATGGAGAGCTGAGGGTGAGAAGCACCTGTTCAATCCTCAGACCATTCATCTCCTTCAGAAATCAACCCGTTTGAATGATCTCGAATTGTTTAGAAAATATGCTAAACTAATAGATGAGCAGGAGAAAGAAAATGTAACTCTGCGCAGCCTCTTCGACTTCAAAAAGGCAGAACCTATATCTGTAGATGAGGTAGAGCCCGCTTCAGAAATCATGAAGCGTTTTGCTACCGGAGCCATGTCATTCGGTTCCATTTCAGAAGAAGCGCATACCACCATCGCCAAAGCCATGAATAAGATTGGCGGTAAGTCAAACAGTGGTGAAGGGGGAGAAGATGCGGCCAGATTCACACGCGATGCGGATGGCCTGTTGGCGCGCTCTGCCATTAAGCAGGTGGCCAGTGGTCGTTTTGGCGTCACCACTCATTACCTGATCAATGCAGATGAAATTCAGATTAAAATTGCTCAGGGAGCCAAGCCCGGAGAGGGAGGTCAGCTACCGGGATTGAAGGTAGATGAGAATATAGCCCGAATCAGACATTCCACGCCAGGAGTAACACTTATTTCCCCACCACCTCACCACGATATCTATTCTATTGAAGACCTCGCTCAGCTCATCTTCGACCTGAAAAATGTGAATACCAAGGCCGAGATCAATGTAAAGCTGGTGGCTGAGGCAGGAGTAGGAACTATTGCGGCCGGGGTAGCTAAAGCGAATGCGGATAATATCCTCATTTCGGGACATGATGGCGGAACGGGTGCTTCACCCATCAGCTCCATTCAGCATGCCGGCATTCCATGGGAGATTGGTTTGGCAGAAGCACATCAAACCTTGCTGAGAAACGGACTCAGGAAACGTGTTAAACTACAAACTGACGGGCAGATTAAAACCGCTCGCGACCTGGCCATAGCCACTATGCTGGGGGCTGAGGAGTGGGGAGTAGCCACCGCAGTGCTGGTGGTGGAAGGCTGTATTATGATGCGTAAATGCCATCTGAATACCTGTCCCGTTGGAGTTGCCACACAAAGACCAGAACTGAGGAGATTATTCACCGGAGAAGTAGATCATATTGTGAACTTCTTCACCATGATGGCTGAAGAAATGCGCCTCATCATGGCTGAATTAGGTATTAGAACGGTGAGTGAGCTGGTAGGCAGAACTGATCTGCTGCAATTCAATAAGGCGAAGGCAACGGAGCGTGCAGGAGATATCGATCTCACACCAATACTTGATAATCCGTTTAGTGAAAAAGGGAAGGAGCAGTACAAAACACAGCTTCAGCCTTCGAGAATCACCGAGGTGCTCGATCATCAGCTGATCAAACTGGCACAGCCGACCTTTAAGCATTCCGAACGTGTTCGCTTCGAGCAACATATTCATAATGAAAACAGAACTACCGGGGCTATGCTGGCCGGACAGTTTACGGGACAATTTGGTCCTGAAGGCCTGGCCGATGGTACCATTACCGTAGATTTTCATGGCGCGGCAGGGCAGAGCTTTGGTGCATTCCTCGCTCACGGTATCACCTTCAACCTGGAAGGCGAAGCCAATGACTATGTAGGTAAAGGGCTTTCCGGTGGAAAACTGGTAATTTACCCAAGCCCCGAAAGCGAATGCAAAGCCGCAGATAATGTGCTCATTGGTAATGTGGCCCTATATGGTGCCACTCGGGGTCGTCTCTATGTGAACGGACAGGCAGGTGAGCGATTTGCTGTGCGTAATTCTGGTGCCAAAGCGGTAGTGGAAGGCGTTGGCGATCATGGCTGCGAATATATGACTGGTGGCCGTGTCGTGGTACTGGGTGAAACGGGTAAAAACTTCGCGGCAGGTATGTCAGGAGGTATTGCCTATATCTATGCTGCCGACTTCGACTTTGAGTCGCGATGCAATATGGATCTGGTGGAACTGGAATATCCCGAAGAGGATGATTTCACTTTCCTGCATATGATGCTGGAAAAGCATCACCGATACACAAACAGTGTAAAAGCCATTGAGCTGTTGAGCCAATGGGAAATTGCCAAAACACACTTTGTAAAGGTGATTCCTACCGAATACAAGCGTGTAATGGCGAAGAAGAGGGACTTTGAAAATGTAATGGCATAATGGGAGACGTACAAGGATTTTTGAAATACGACAGGGCAAAGAAAAGCATGGAGGCTCCGGAAGAGCGGGTACATCACTTTGCCGAATTTGTGGAGTCATGGGATGAAGGCCAATACACTGAGCAGGCAGCCCGCTGCATGGATTGCGGCATTCCCTTTTGCCATAATGGATGTCCGTTGGGCAATAAGATACCGGACTTTAATGATGCCGTCTATCGAGGGGAATGGAAGGAAGCCTGGGAAGTGCTGAAAAGCACCAACAACTTCCCTGAGTTTACTGGTAGAATTTGTCCTGCACCTTGTGAAGCCAGCTGTGTGCTGGGTATCAACAATGCAGCCGTCAATATTGAGCATATTGAAAGAGAGATCAGCGAAAGGGCCTTTAGCGAAGGTTGGGAGCAGCCCATTGTACCAGGTTTCGAAACGGGTAAGTCTGTGGCGGTAGTGGGTTCTGGTCCTGCTGGTTTGGCAGCAGCTGAAGAGTTAAGAAAGCAGGGTCACAGTGTGATGGTCTATGAAAGAGATGAAGTGCCGGGGGGCCTGTTACGCCTGGGAATTCCTGATTTCAAACTGAATAAGGAAGTGGTGGCCCGCAGGGTGGCCCTGATGGAAAAGGCAGGTATCGACTTTCAGTGTAATGTGGAAATCGGTAAAGATATCAGTGCTGCAGAGCTGGAAGCTCAATTCGATGCTGTAGTTATCTGCGTGGGTTCTACTGTACCGAGAGATTTACCCATTCCGGGAAGAGACCTGCAAGGGGTACACTTTGCCATGAAGTTCCTAACCCATCAGAATCGATTGATTTCAGGTCAAATTGCTGAATTAAGCCCAGAACTGAACGCTAAAGATAAGAAGGTACTGGTGATTGGCGGTGGAGATACCGGAGCCGATTGTGTAGGTACCAGCAACCGCCAGGGTGCTACCTCTGTTACCCAGATAGAACTGATGGACAAACCACCGACTGCCCGTTTGGAAAGCAATCCATGGCCCGAATGGCCAATGACTCTCAATACCTCTACTTCACATGAAGAAGGAGCTAATAGAGACTGGTCCATTCTGACCAAACGCTTTATTGGTGAAGCTGGTCAGCTAAAAGGAGTAGAAACCGTGAAAATCCGCTGGACCGATAAGGCCAAATTCCAATACGAAGAGATAGCAGGTACTGAAGAAGTAATAGACTGCGACATGGCTTTTTTGGCCATTGGCTTCTCCAACCCGGAACACGGCCTGTCTAACCAGTTTGGACTGGAACTTGATCCTCGGGGTAACTTCAAAACCACAGGCTTTCAAACCTCCAAACCCAATATCTTCGCTGCTGGCGACTGCCGTAGAGGCCAAAGCTTAGTGGTTTGGGCGATAGCGGAGGGGAGAAGAGCAGCGAAGGCGGTTGAGAAAGTGTTCCAGTTGGGCGTCATTCCCGCGTAGGCGGGAATCTCTATCGGATTGCACTTAACCCAAAGAGCCCCCATCTGGCCTCCCTTGCCTACCGGCAGGCAGGTTCCCCCGTAGGAGGAAGACGGGGCCAAGTGCTATGAGGAGCATTGTAGTTTAACTCTTACAGTATGCGTAGAGATAAAGTCCATCGGTCGGAAGGAAAGGGAGGGCTTATAATATCAAAGCCTGATGGTTCCCGTTGGGGATTCTTCGGTCGTATTATCCCTGATATGCATCGGGATAATACTTCCTCTGAATGACGGTGACCGATGCCGCCCCGCTAACCACGTCATTCAGAAGGAGAACATTTCCATGAAATGAGAAATGTGCGACTGAAGAATCTCCCGGAGTTTTACAGCTAACATAGAGGTTCTTCTCATTCCTCTAGATTCTATATGACAATGCATTGCAGAGGGGAGAAGATCCTACCTGTCGGAAGCCAAGGAAGGGCTTAAAGTATCAAAGTCTAGTGATTTCCGTTGGAGATTCTTCGGTCGTATTACCCCTGATATGCATCGGGGTAATACTTCCTCTGAATGACGGTGACTGATGCAGCTCCGCTAACCGCGTCATTCAGAAGGAGAACATTTCCATAAAATGAGAAATGTGCGACTGAAGAATCTCTCAGAGTTTTGCAGCTAACATAGAGGTTCTTCTCATTCCTCTAGATTCCAGATGACAATGCATTGCAGAGGGGAGAAGATCCCACTTGTCTGAAGGCAAAGGAGGGCTTAAAGTATCAAAGCCCGGTGGTTTCCGTTGGAGATTCTTCGGTCGTGTTGTCCCTGATATACATCGGGATAATACTTCCTCTGAATGACGGTGACCGATGCAGCTCCGTTCACCACGTCATTCAGAAGGAGAACATTTCCATGAAATAGGAAATGTGCGACTGAAGAATCTCCCAGAGTTTTGCAGCTAACATAGAGGTTCTTCTCATTCCTCTAGATTCCAGATGACAATGTATTGCAGAGGGGAGAAGATCCCACCTATCTGAAGGCAAAGGAGGGCTCAAAGTATCAAAGTCCGATGGTTTCCGTTGGGGATTCTTCGGTCGTGTTATCCCTGATATACATAGGGATAATACTTCCTCTGAATGACGGTGACCGATGTCGTTCAGCTCACCGCGTCATTCAGAAGGAGAACATTTCCATGAAATGGGAAATGTGCGACTGAAGAATCTCCCAGAAGTTTTGCAGCTAACATAGGGGTTCTTCTCATTCCTCTAGATTCTAGATGACAATACATTGCAGATGGGAGAAGATCCCACTTGTCTGAAGGCAAGGAAGGGGCTTAAAGTGCCAAAGCCCGGTGGTTTCCGTTGGGGATTCTTCGGTCGTATTATCCCTGATATACATCGGGATAATACTTCCTCTGAATGACGGTGACCGAAGCAGCTCCGCTAACCGCGTCATTCAGAAGGAGAACATTTCCATGAAATGAGAAATGTGCGACTGAAGAATCTCCCAGAAGTTTTGCAGCTAACATAGAGGTTCTTCTCATTCCTCTAGATTCCAGATGACACTGCATTGCAGAGGGGAGAAGATCCCATCTGTCGGAAGGCAAGGGAGGGCCTAAAATATCAAAGCCTGATGGTTTCCGTTGGGGATTCTTCGGTCGTATTATCCCTGATATACATCGGGATAATACTCCCTCTGAATGACGGTGACCGATGTCGTTCAGCTCACCGCTTCATTCAGAAGGAGAACATTTCCATGAAATGAGAAATGTACGACTGAAGAATCTCTCAGAGTTTTACACCTAACATAGAGGTTCTTCTCATTCCTCTAGATTCTAGATGACAATGCATTGCAGAAGATCCTAACTGTCTGAAGGCAAAGGAGGGCTTAAAGCCCCAAAGCCCGGTGGTTTCCGTTGTAGATTCTTCGGTCGTATTATCCTTGATATACATCGGGATAATGCTCCCTCTGAATGACGGTGACCGATGTCGTTCAGCTCACCGCGTCATTCAGAAGGAGGCCTTAAGCCGACTGAAGAATCTCCCGGAGTTTTGCACTTAACAAAGGGATTACCTGTCTGCCGCAGGCAGGTTCGCTTCGCTCTGAATGATGTGATTACCAACTTAAAACTTCAGGAGCCAAATCGTGCCAATTAGGATTGTGTTGATTGATCAGGTCAATTTTCCATTGTCTGCTTTTTCCTTTGATGTACTTCTCCCTCTGAATAGCCTCTTCTATAAATCCAAAGTGTTCCATATGCACGAGCTTGTTCAAGTTGTATTTGGCCGTAAAACTCTTGGGATAGACCTTTTCTATGTGCTGTATAATTCTGGATTGTAATTCAGAAGTTACACCTACATAAAAGGTTGTATTATGTCGGTTCGTGAGTATGTATATAGATCCTCCGAATGCCATTTGAGATGGTTTAAAAGACTAATTTAATGAAGTAGGGGATTCTTCGGTCGTATTATCCCTGATATGCATCGGGATAATACTTCCTCTGAATGACGCTGACCGATGTAGCCTTGCTAACCGCGTCATTCAGAAGGAGAACATTTCCATGAAATAAGAAATGTGCGACTGAAGAATCTCCCAGAGTTTTACACCTAACAAAGGGATTCCCAGCTTTCTGCAGGAAGTCTGGCTTCGCTCTGAATGACAGAGTCCCCTTGTTTTAATCTTTAGAAGCAGGTATGGAATGAGACGGGTTCAAACCCCATCTATTCTCCACCAGAAGTATTATTAGGCCCTGGCCTTTTAACAATATACCCATTGATCAAATAGTCCTTAACTATTTCATCTCCATCTAACAAGTAGGCCTTAATGGTACAGTTGGTATTATCCGTAAAAGTTGAAACCGGGATATTCAGACTATATATTCCACTGGGATTTACAGTCAATTCAGAAGAGTACTTCACCTGATCACCTTCCTTGTATTCAAACATGGACTTAATGTCTTTAGACTTATCGAACTGCACAACACCATTGAATAGCATGTTCATATAGCTGGTATCGACAATGATCGTGTCAATGTCATTATTGGCAATATTAATTTGAGGGGTGGTAATGGCTACAAAATTCCAGTTATCAGACTGGGAGTAATTCTTTAGATAGGTGTTAAATCCGAAAATACAACCAGCTACTACCTCTAAGATCAGGGAGTAGAAAAGCTTATTCATGTACTCCTTTTTAATTTTGAGAACTCCTACAAGAGCCAATACTGTAACAACTCCTGTTACCGCAAATAGAATAGCGCAGGTCCAGACTATAAATTGAATGATCATTGGAAGTGAATGTTTATTCTAAAGTAGCCAAATATGGTACCGTGTACAAATCGACCTGAGGGAGAGCCTGTTGGTGAACGGCTAGATGGATTAATATGGAAATGTACTTTCCTCTCGTTTTAACTGAAATGTTATTCCCTATGGTTCTACGTCATTCCCGCGCAGGCGGGAATCTCTAGCGGATTGCACTGAGCCAAAAGAGCCCTCATCTCCTGTCTTCCTCCATGGGTGGAAGACGGTACCAAGTGCTGTTAGAACCAATGTCGTTTAACACTTGCAGCATGTGCTGTCCCTCTCCGGTGGGGAGGGATATATGGGTGGGGCTATTAATAAAGGCCTCAGTTAGATGCTTATGCCAGGTTTGTAACGATGTTGTAATGCACTTGCTCACTGAGCCTTTCTTCTTGCAATAATGAAGCTGATCGAGATCTAGAGCACCTCCAAAGACTCTCCAGCTTCAAGTATCACTTCTTTAGTTTCTCCATTCACCATTACCTGAACGTGTTGTGATACGGGTGAAAGCAGAACAAGGCTGCTGGCTTTGCCATCCTGCCATTCAATATCTACTGTGATATTTCCTCTGGCTTTGAGTCCTTTCACCTGCCCTGAAGGCCAGGACTCCGGTAATGCCGGAAGAATTCTAATGAGTTGGTCCTCATGCGATTGAATCAGCATTTCCGCTATTCCGGCTGTGAGCCCGAAGTTACCATCGATCTGGAAAGGAGGGTGCAAGTCGAACATATTGGAAGCCATGGACTTACGAAGCAAAGCTAATATGTTTTCGTGAGCCAGATTACCTTCCAGAAACCTGGCCTGCAGGTTGATCAGCCAGGCACGGCTCCAGCCGGTGTGCCCTCCACCATGCTCCATGCGGTAGTCCATGGTTTTCTTGGCTGCGGCTACTAAATCAGGAGTTCTCTGATTGGTAATCTGGTTGCCCGGATGAAAAGCATAGAGGTTGGACATATGTCTGTGTCCCGGTTCCGGCTCTTCATATTCCTGATCCCATTCCAGTATACGTCCGTCACTTCCTAACCTGATACCTGGTCGGAGTTGAGTAATTTGCCCGGCAATCTTTTCAGTCCATTCGTTTTCTACTCCAAGAATTTTGGCACCCTTCAGGTAGTTGGTGAATACCTCATGAATGACTTGCTGATCTTTGGCACTGCCCATTACCAAGGCGGCATGATCGCCCTTTGCATTGATGTAGCTGTTTTCGGGTGAAGAGGAGGGAGCGGACACCAAAGAGCCATCCCGTGGGTCAACGGTTAGCCAGTCACTATAAAACTTGGCTACTTCCTGTATCGCTGGAAATGCTCGTTCCTTCAGGAAATGTTTGTCTTGCGTAAAGAGATAATGCTGCCAGTAGTGCTGCATTAACCAGCCACCGCCACCCATTGAACCTCCCCAGTAGGCCTGGTTCGACCTGAGGAATGTCGGTGCCCATAAGTCCGTAGCATGAGGAATAAAGGATCCTCTGCAACCAAAGTTTTCCATGGCTCCTTGCTTTCCATTTTCCACTAATTTGTCGATGAAGTCGAATAGAGGACTATTGAGTTCATCGAGGTTAGTCACATTCGTAGGCCAATAATTCATCTGCAGATTGATATTCAGATGGTAGTCATTATTCCATGGCGCCACGATGTCTTTGTTCCAAATGCCCTGAAGATTGGCAGGATTGGCTCCGGGGCGGGAAGAGCTGATCAAAAGGTACCTGCCATAGTTGAAGAGTAGCTCTTCAAGGCCAATGTCAACACCTCCATCAATAACAGCCTGGAGGCGCTCATCCGTTGGCAGGTTTTGTGACGGATTAGCAATGTTTAGCTGCATCCTGTTATAAAGCGATTGATAGTCTTCTACATGAGCAGAAAGTAAATCATCAAAGGATCTGGCGCTTACTTCTGTCAGGTGTTTCTGGTTATGCTCTGAATAAGCTTCATGATAAAAGCTGGTGGCACTGACAATATAGAAAGTTGCCTTTTTCACCCCTTTCAACTCAATGGAAGCATCATGATAAATAACTTTTCCACCTTCGTGCCTAAGCTTGACACGAGTATCGAACTTCACCCCATGAAGAACAGGCGTGGCCTTTCCCTTGAACTGCCCTCCATACTGAGTGACCTCTCCCTGCATCACAAGGGTGTTATCCTCAACAAAAGAAATAGCCGTAGCATGTCCCTCATCTTCGGGTCTGGTCATGGTGATTACCGCAGAAATTCCTTCTTCTCCTTCTGCTGTGTATTGCATAAAAATCCCGTCATCCGGATTGGAGGTAAATACCTGCTGACGAATTGAGCTATTTTCCAGTTTGTAGGATGATTCGAATAGGGCAGTTCTTAAGTCAAGCGAACGTGTGTAGTTTGAGTATTCATTCGAACCGAAATCTATCAACAGATCGCCCATGGTCTGGTGTGACTTGGTGACAGATTTGGTGAGGAATTTCTCAACGAAAAGCGCATCGGCCTTTACATTTTCACCTTCAATAATCAGCTGACGTACTTTTGCAAGGTCTTCTGGTGTGCCGTCCGGGTTATCCCAGCCATCCTCTGCCGGCCATAGGCTGTCATCATTAAGCTGAAGCCTTTCTCGGTTAGGGTCACCAAATACCATAGCACCGAACCTTCCATTACCAAGAGGGAGTGCTTCTATCCATTCTTTGGCTGGTTGCCTGTACCAAAGGACAGATGAGTCATCGGGTTGAGCCACTTCGATTCCCGGAGATGTCTGTTTAGAACTGCAGGCTGACAGGAAAAGGCTGGCTAATAGGGCTATGGTGAATCTATGCATGGTTGAGTTTTAATCTATCGGTCGAGGGTCAGGTTTTGCGTTAGCAAAGGACAGAGATGGAGCAATAACTGATACCTGCTTACTGACATAATACCAAGTTTTTAGTGCCGCTGTTAGGGTTCCAGTCACCCCTGCGCCAGTAGAAAGTTTGTCTATCTACCAGTATGAGATGCCATTTTACTGGATGGCCAAGATCATCTGATCTTTTTTCGTCCCTGATACCCATAAACAGACTGTTTTCCGTGATTGAATGTATATCATATACATAATGATTCACAGTGTCTGAATCTGATAGCTTCGAGTCCGCCAAAAGGGTCATATTTGGCTTATCAAAAGTGAGGGAAAGAAAGGCTGTACTACAGTCCTCATCCTCGTATCGCCATTTGCCTTGTTCAAGTATTTCTGAAATTATATTAAGATTGGCTCTATCTGTTGTATTTAATCGGTTGTAAGCATTGGTACAGCCATTAACAGAAGCTAACAGGAGTATCGCTGTTGCCAATAAATACACTTTCGATCTAATCATTTTCTTACTTCTGGATTCTGTTTGTTCAATACTTCGTTACCCCGGGAGTAGGAATAGGATACATTCCATTGGCATCCGGCATAGTTGGAGGATTATCCTTCCATGTCAGTTCATCGGGCATGATTTGCATGTCTACATTGAGTGCCTGATCCCATGTGATTACCTGTCCGGAATAGGTGGCCATTCGTCCCATAATAGCTGTTAGGGTACTTTTAGCACCATATTCGCCATTAGAGATTACATCGCCATTGCGTATGGCAGCAAAGAGTTTGTCATGTTCCACCTGATAAGGGTTAGGATTGTCGCCATCATATTTATAGCTGGTCTCACCGGAGAGCGTTTTAATTTCTCCAGGGCCGGTATTTACGGAGCCTTTGGTACCCTGCAATACTTCATTGACGCGGGACATAGTACCTGGTTGATGTCTGCACTGGCTGGCAATTACGGCTCCACTGGCATAGGTAAATTCCACAAAGTGGTGGTCATAAATTTCACCATGGTCTTTTCCATTGCGCACCTGTCGACCACCCATTCCCTGGGCAGAAACAGGGTAGTCGCCAATGAACCAGTTGGCTACATCAATATTATGAATGTGCTGTTCGAGGATGTGATCACCACAAAGCCAGTTGAAGTAGTACCAGTTTCTCATCTGGTATTCCAGCTCGCTTTGTCCCTGTTGACGAGGTCTGACCCACACACCACCGCTATTCCAATATACCTGACCAGAGGTAATCTGACCTATGGCTCCCTTTTTTACCTGATTGAGCAACTGGAGGTATTTGTCTTCATAATGTCTTTGCAAGCCTACAACCACATTCAGCTTTTTCTCTTTGGCGATTTTGGCTGACTTCAGCACTTTACGAACACCGTAGGCATCAGTAGCCACGGGTTTCTCCATGAACACATGCTTATCGTTAGCAATGGCATATTCAAAGTGAGTTGGTCTGAACCCGGGAGGGGTGGCCAGAATGACAACATCGGCCTGATCTATGGCCTGGCGGTAACCATCGAGCCCAACAAACCGATTCTTTTCCGGTACATTGATTTCCTTTTCTCCATCAAAGTGATCGGTAATGGCGGAAAGGCTTCCATTCAGACGATCTTCGAAGGCATCGGCCATGGCAACCAGTTCTACGTCTGCATCGGCTGTGAGGGCCTGTACGGCAGCACCAGTACCGCGTCCACCGCAGCCCACCAGTGCCAGCCTTAGTTTGTCGCTTCCACTGCCGTAGATTTTACCGTGCATCCCAGTAGGGAGGATGAGCAGCCCGCCAGTGCTGAGAGCGGCTGCTTTACAAAAGTTTCTTCTCGATTTATTTTCCATAGTTCAGGTTGATTTGTCTTGTATTTTATTTACTTGATCCTCTATTGATATCCCCAATACTGACGCTGCTCTTCTTCAGAAGGGGTGTACAGTGGTCTTACAATTCTGAAGCCTACAAAAGGCGCATCGGTGTGCCACCACAGGCTTTTAGGAATTTGAGGATCTCTTTTCTTCCATGATTTATCTGAGGCTTTGCGGGCGGCACTTCTCAGGGCATCGGCTTCATCTACCCATGAACCACCTCTGACTACTCTCGGGTAAGTTTTTACAGGAACTACCCAGGGGTTCTGTCGCTCGCTGGTCTGATAAGTTGATTGATAAGCATCCAACGTCCATTCAGCTACATTGCCATGCATATCGTACAGACCCCATGGATTAGGCTTCTTTTCACCTGTCGGATGGTAGGCCTCTTCACTGTTGTCTTTGAACCATGCATATTCACTGAGTTGGCCGGTGTCATTGCCGAATGAATAATCGGTTGTTGTTTCCGCTCTGGCAGCATATTCCCATTCAGCTTCGGTGGGAAGCCTGTAGAAATTACCGGTCATGGCTGAAAGCCACTCGCAGAACTTGGCAGCGGCCAGTTGAGTCATGCCAATGGCAGGGTACCCATCTGTGCCCATACCGAAGCTCATATCTACATAAGGGGTAGTTGCTCTGGCAACCGCATCGACTTTGATTTTGACCTCCGTGCCTTCCAATTGCTGAGGTTGCTCAGTATCCAGGTTTCTTTCACGATACAGTCGATAAAGATTCCAGGTAGTTTCATACTTCGCCATCCAGAAAGGAGATACCTCAACTTGATGTACAGGCTGTTCATCCGGCTTATTAGTACTTCCCATAGTAAAGGAGCCACCGGGAATTGCAATCATTTCCACTTGCATGTCGGTGCCGGGAATGGACTGATGATAGTTTTCGAATGGCTGGTCAGTTCTGATTGAAAAAGTGAGTACCAGCAGGCTAAAAAAGTAAATGAGCTGTTTCATTCAGGTTGATTCTCCTGAAATTAACAAAACTGTAGAAATGTCCTGCCTTTACAGTGGTCAGAGTATATCTATAAAAGACTGATCTGCCTTTGGAAAATGGTTTGCTTTTGAGCTTTGGTAATAGCCTCTTTTGAACTCCATTCCAAAATAATGGGAGGTGTCTCTGAAGGGCACATAAAAACCTTCGGGTACCTCTTCGCTGGATCCGGTGGAGATAAGCGCAGTAGACTTCCCCTTTAATGCTTTACCTGTTGACTTGTAAAGATCGGTCAGGTTAGTCATTCTATCGAAGAAAACTTTCAGCTGAGCACTCATGCTATACCAGTAAACGGGAGTGGCAAAAATGATGAGGTCTGCTTCTTTCATCTGTTCGATGATTTCCGGGAATTGATCTTCTTCTGAGTACTCTTCATCATAGTTGTACTCTTCAACCCGCCAGTCGAGAAGGTTGACCAGTTTGAAATCTATATCCTTTAAAAGCGTATTCACCAAATCGAAGGTGTCACCATCGCCTCTTGCGCTTCCCAGTATAACCAGTGTATTCTTTGTATCCCTGACCATTTACTTTTGCTTAGCTATGGAATAGAGGTCATTGAGTGTCCTTATAGTTCCAATGGTTCATGTTTTTCCTGTAATTTCTCAAACCTAAACCGGGGCTTGACGTGTTTAGTGATAAATTGTATCGTCATGAAAAAGCTTGCAACATTTTGTATCGGTCTGTCATTTCTGAGCCTCTCATGCTCGGCAGAATCGGTAAATACCCCATCTAAGAATCCAGAACAAGCTGCAGGAGTAAAGGCTGAGCTGGTCAATGGAGACCTGAAGAACCCCTGGGGAATGGCCTTTTTGCCTGATGGTAAAATACTGGTTACAGAGAAAGAAGGTAGAATTGTATTGCTGGAGGATGGTGTGATTATCAATGATGATGTATCAGGAGGTCCTGAAAGCGTAGTGCGTGGTCAGGGCGGCTTGCTGGATATTGAATTACATCCCGATTTTGAATCCAACCAATGGGTGTATTTTACTTATGCCAGTGATGAAGGTTCAGGCAGTGGTGCTATGACAGCATTAGCCAGAGCACAGTGGAACGGTACTTCGTTTGAAAACCTGCAACAGCTCTACAAAGGCTCACCCAACTCCACAGCAGGTCAACACTTTGGTAGCCGCATTGCATTCGATCGTGAGAATCATGTCTACTTTTCTATTGGTGATCGGGGTAATCGCGATGTCAATCCACAGGATATTAGCCGTGACGGGGGCAAGGTGTACCGATTGAATGATGATGGCAGTATTCCGGCAGACAATCCCTTTGTGGGTCAGAACGGAGCTAAGGAAGCTGTTTATTCCTACGGACATAGAAATCCTCAGGGATTGGCTACTCATCCGGAAACAGGAGATATCTGGGAGCATGAGCATGGCCCACAGGGTGGTGACGAAGTGAACCTGATTAAGAAGGGGGCGAACTATGGCTGGCCGGTAATCACTTATGGTGTGAACTATGGTGGTTCTCCCATTACTAACGAAACTGCCAGAGCAGGGATGGAGCAGCCTGTGACCTACTGGGTACCCTCCATTGCGCCTTGTGGTATGGCCTTCGTTCAGAATGGCAGATATGAAGGTTGGGACGGCAACCTGATTGTAGGTTCACTGAAGTTTAGCTATCTGGTGAGATTAGTTCTGGAAGATAATCAGGTAGTTAGGGAAGAAAAGATTGCTGAAGGTATTGGCCGCGTGCGTAATGTTGAAATGGGCAACGATGGCTATCTGTATGTAGGGGTAGAAGGAGGAGGACTCTACCGATTGGTCAATGAGTAATCTATTAAAAAGCTTTAAAGCCCTTTTTCAAGGGCTTTTTTTATGAACATTGGTCAAATTTCAAATCACCGAATTACCCCCTTTCTTCAACTCTGCCATCGGCATGTTTGGCGAAGCGACCTTTAGCAGGATCATGCGTATGGGCATGTGACGGCCAGGGCCAGCCACCGAATTGCGTGCGCTGATATTCCATCATTACCTCCTGGATCTCCATATTCGAATTCATCACAAAAGGGCCGTAAGTAGCTACCGGCTCACCGATGGGTTTACCTTGCAGGAACAGGAATTTAGCAGACTGATTTCCGTTTTTAATGGTAGTGCTTTCTTCTGCGTTGAGTTTAACCACATGCATATTGGGTACTTCAGCTCCTTCAATTTCAATATGATCTCCGCTCCATAGGTAGAGACTTCTGTTGGCTTCAGCGCTACTGGCTGGTATAGTCCATTCAGCGTTAGCTTCCATATCAATCATCCAAACTGCCACATGATTATCTGGTTGAGCAGCAAAGGAATCCGGAGCGGGAGCGTAGCGTTTTATATCACCCAATTCTCCACAAATTACCTTTACAGAGGTCTTCTTGCCCTGATCATCGGTGTGATGATAGAATGGGATGTCTTCATGCCAAAGCATACCAAAGTAAGCATCGACCTTTTTACTGGCTTTTGGAAGATTGAGCCATATCTGGAATAACAGCAGGGGATTGTCTTCATCATCTTTCAAGAGCGGGAACATCTCGCTATGCTGAACACCAGCTCCGGCAGTCATCCATTGTACATCACCATTACCGAATCTTCCGGCTGCCCCAAGAGAGTCTGAATGATCTACCAATCCTTTCTCAGCAATAGTAATCGTCTCAAAACCTGCATGAGGGTGCGCAGGGAATCCAGGTACTGTGTCACCGTGATACATACTCCACCCATCTTTTCCACTAAAGTCTGACCCAATGGCTCGGCCTGATGTTCCGGTCGATGGGCCTAATTGACCATTACCCTTGGGGTAAAGGTCGTTGTGAAAAGCACAGAAAAGAAATGGGTCTTGTGTTTGCCAGGGAAACTGAAGTCTCTCGATTCTTTTGATGGAATTGCTCATGGTGAATTCTTTATATGTCGCAACATGTAAAAATGGAGGAAAGTTTTAGCATTTGTTTAAAATTGCGGAAATCTTCTGTCATAAAACAGTTTTGGGTTTGTCTGGTTTTGCTTTCATGAAAAATAAGTGGGTAAGTATTCTTCTTTTGGCTCTGCTGTTGGCTGCTTGTGCATCAGGTGATAAGACTCTTGCTGAAAAACTGGTCTATTTAAAAAGGGCCAATGGGAACTTTGACCTCTATTCATCTGATGTTTTGGGCCAATGGGAAGAAAGGCTAACTACCAATCCCGGTTTTGACTGGCAACCCTACTGGAATGCAGGTTTGGGCAAGATGGTGTATTATACGGATGATACTTCTGGTCATTTTTCGGTAGTGGCACGTGACCTAAGTTCAGGACAGACGGATACACTGCCTAATAGCCAGCTACCCAATTTCAAGCTTTCTCCCGATGGACAGACCATCTTCTACACCATGGCTGACGGTGATGTGAGTAATATCTGGAAGTGTGACCTGGATGGAAATAACCGTTTTCAGCTGACCAATACTAACAGTTACAATGGTCGTTTTTCCATTTCTTCTGATGGTGAAAAGCTGGCCTTTATTTCCGATCGAACAGGTTCTAATGAGCTGTATTCATTACATATTGCTTCAGGAGAGTTAAAGCAGTTAACCGATAATCAACTCATAGAAAAGTATAATACATGGTCGCCTGATGGAAAGCGTATAGCGGTGACGATGCGCGAGGAGGGAGAAGATACCAAAGAGGATATTTACATTATTGAACTGGAATCCGGAAATATAACTCGCTTGACATCTACCCCGTATGCAGAACAAGAGATTTCCTGGTCTTTATCAGGAAAGAAGATTGCTTTTCATGGCACATCCGAAAACGATGGGGATCAGATTTACACCATCGATATAGCTGATGGTAAGTTTACCAAAATTACTTCAGGAGACTTCTATCATGGAGAACCAGCCTGGTTACCGGCTAGTCACTAACGAATTTGCCAGGGATCGTAACTAAAGCTCAAATAGTAGAAGGCATTGATCTCCGGTCCACCGAAAGTATTGTATTGATCGATGTTGTGGACATTGTTGGCACCTAGTCTGATCGCTGACTTAATTTCCGGTATTCTATAGGTCAACTGTAAATCGAAAGTAGAGAAATCGTCTACGGAGCCATCTGCAAATGGACTTTGCCATTCGAAGGTAGTTCTTGATCTCCAGGTCAATGAAGCTGCTAAAGCACGACTTATTCTGGTATGACCTACTGTCACATTCCATTTGAACGGAGGGGTGTTGAAGCCTGGCACAACAGGATCATCTTTTTCTCTGATGATATCAGCATAGGCTGCATTGACAGAGAAGTTCAATCCGGTCGATCCGGTGATGTCATACAGGAACTCGATTCCCTGGGTTATAATTGTTTTGCTTGAATTGGCTGTTACAAAGATTAGGTCATTAGAACCCAGGCTGCTGGCCTGTTCTACCGACCTTTGTAGGTCTACCTGCGGGCTGGTTTGTGGTTTAATGACTCTAATGTTCCCTATGAAGTTCTCATAGTAGTTTCTGTAGATCGTTACTTCAAAAATCCTTTTTTCTTCCACCAGGCTTCTGTAACCAATTTCGAAAGTAGTGACCTGCTCAGGCTTAATTCCACTGAAAATATTCTCCGGTATAATGCCATCAGTCACAGTAGGCAAGAGGTCAATTCTCGCAGCTTCTACGCTGGAGCCATTTGTGTTTACTTCCTCAAATACTCTTTCATTATATTCTCTGATCACATTATCATAAAAGGCATTACCTCCTAAATCTAAAGGATCAGTGATGTAGCCAAGGCCACCCACAACACGCTTATCACCCAGGAATTGATCCTGAAATTGTTCTAACACAGTAGGAAAGCGGTAACCTCTTAGGGCAGAGATTCTCAGGTAATGAATGTCTTGCAGTTGGTAAACTCCCGATAATCTTTGACTGAGTTTTCCATCGAAATTTTCATTTTTATCATAACGTAATGAGGCGGTCATCTCCAGTCTTGGTGCCACTTCCTTCTGAACTTGCCCATAGATGCCGTATTCGTAATTGGTTATGTCATTCATGTCACTATCCGGGAAGACAGCACCCTGGGTATCTGGATCGTAAAGCCTGTAACTGGCACCAATCAACAAATCTTTGAAGAACTCCTGTTGGTCTTTAAAGTTATACTGAATGTCGGTATGATAGAGCTTTGATCTATCAAATAAGGTTACTCCACGGCTTTGATCGAATGTTTCTGTCAGTACGGACTTCAGAGAATCGAAACGCTCAGTTCCCGGTTCAAACCTTGGCAAGTACCCACCTACAGTGTTGGTATTGGCAAAGTCTCTGGCTCTTTCGTACCGAAAAATACCTGTTGGGTTGGAGCGATAAAATTGTTGGAACTGGTTGAACCAGACATTATCGGGTTTAGCAATCTGATTCATAGCATCTGCTAAAGCACCTACATTAAAACTGGTTCCTGCATCCTGGATGGTTGTATAAGCCCTGAAAAGGAAGTTGGGGCTTTTCAGTTCAAACTTATGTTGTTGTACTTCAAAATCTCTGAGCTTGAACCTGTCAATACCGGAAATCATGGCATTGGTCTTACCATATTGAGTCAGGAGGTAGGCTCTGAGCTTGTCGGTAATTCTATATTCCAATTCGGCATTATACTTCAGGTTACTGGCTTGATAGTCCACCAGTTCTTCTTCTCTATAGCCGTTTCGGGTAGCATAGAAAACTGAATCGACAAAGCCACCCGTACCGCCATTCGCGGGAATGGGTAGAGATACAATGGCTGCCCGGTCATCTCCATAAACGTTGATTCCGTCAATACTTTGATTGTCTTTATTGTATTCTGTTTCATAGGGGAAACCAGCGCCCTTATTTCGGTAGTTTCTGGCATGAAAGTCTACTCCCTGCCAGGCCGTAGCACTTACTTTAACACCAAATTTATCGTTGAAAGAAACGGCATAACGTGCAGATAGCTCTGAGATAAAGTTGTTCAGTCTAAAGAAGTCTTTGTTGGTCTTTTCAATGGCTGCTGTTGCGCCTTTGGCCGTAAAGCTGAATCCGGGATAGTCGATTGGGCTTCTGGTATTAATGAGAAGCACACCATTGAAAGAGGAGGGACCATAAAGGGCTGTAGAAGGTCCCGGCTGTACTTCCACGCTTTCAACATCTAATGAACTTGGTCCGATAATATTTCCCAAAGAGAAACCGAGTCCTGGCACCTGAGTGTCTATTCCATCAATAAATTGTCTGAATCTTGGGTTTGTACTGGAGTTAAAGCCCCTGGCATTTACCGTGTTAATGACAGTACTCTGAGTTGTCAGGTCAATACCCTTCAGGTTACCAATAGCGTCATAATAGTTAAAGGAAGGAGTGTATTGAATCTCCTTTAAACTCATTCTGACCATTTCAATAGGCATACGAAGCTCTTCTTCGGTGAGCTTCTGGCTTGTGAATTCAAAGCCTTCTACATTGAAGATTTCTTCTCTTAATTCAATGACCAGGTTGTTCGTCAGGGCTTCTACCTGTACTCTTTTGGTCATGTAGCCTATTCGTGAAACTTCAAGATTATAAGGAGCCTGTGTTTTGACAATTATGAAGAATTCACCCTCTTCAGTTGCTGAAACACCATTGGTTCTACGGCCTTGTGCATCAATTTCAGCAATGGTGGCAAAGCCCACAGGCTCCTTAGTGACTGCATCAACAATTTTTCCCCTGATCCCCTGAGCATATAGTCCACTTGTGAAGAAAGTAAGCAATAAGATAAAGCTGACTTTGCCAGTGAGCTTTATCAGTTGATCAGATGTCCTCATGTTTTAAAGGTTGTATTGGTGATTAGCTCGACAATTTAATTCTAAATTATATCATTGACCTAATTTAAAGTTGGTGCCCGGTAAAGCGTTAGGGTTAACTCCTTTTAAATTACCATTATAGCCATTATTGATACCGTTGATAATTACATTGGCTAACATGGCATTACCTGCAGGATTCAGATTAAGTCCATCGGCTGAGAAAATACCAAACTCACTAATCAAAGGCTCATAGAATACACCATCTATGGTAGTACCCTGAGGCGAGTTGTTGAGCACTCTGTCGTAACCTTCATACAGGGTATCGAAGAATGCTTTGGTATCAACTACTACCAGGTTACCATTAGAGGCAGCAGCTACATCAGAAATGATCTGATTGAATGCAGCAATCTTGAGGTTGATCAGTTCAGCTTCGGCAGCGGTGATGAACCTATTATTAGGTACCGGGTTGTCGAAGTTTGAACCATATCCTGTTCTCAGAGCATTTTCATTTTCGTAAATGAAGTACTCATTACTCATGGCATGTCTGATTTTCGGCAGTTCTTCACCATTATAATTGACATCGGCAAGGGTTGGGTCTTCATTAATAATACCCCAGTTACCTCTGTTGTCACCAGCAAAATCGAATAAAGGACGTCTGTCTTCAGATGGAATATTCGGATTCTGGGCGTAATAGGCTAAAAGCTTGTTATTCAGTGTACTGGCTTGTGATCTTGCGGTGCTAAGAGCAGGAGTTCCATCGATATATGGTGTAAGGTCATACTCAATTCTTGAGAAAACAGGGAATTGCAAGATTGAAGGAATATTTAATAAGACACCCTTTCTGTTACCATCAATCAGCGTATTAGCCAGGTCTTCCAGTTGTGATCTGAAAAGTGCTTCGGAAGGAAGATCACCGAATGTTAAAGCATTGGTGGTGGCTACTTCTGCATTGCCGGCTGCACCATTCATGGCAAAGTTGATAATATCTTCATATCCCGCATCAATGATCATAAACGTTGATGTGCTCTGATCAAGTTGGCTCATCAAAGAACCAGACAGAGAGGGGTAGAAGGCATTGAGGTAGCTATTGTTAGGCGATGTTCCTGTAATATCTCCCAGGCTCATACCAGGAAAACTGTAAGACCTGAGGTCAGTAGCTCCTCCATTACCAAATGTTAAAGCCGCGCCACTAATGGTTCTTCTTTTAAAAAGAGTAGTATCCAAACTTGGATAAAAGGCCTCATAGGCACCGGTGCTTCCATTAACGTCAGCATTAAGGTAAACATTAAAACTACTGGTGATATTAGCATTAGGGCCTACCAGAGCATCCTGCTCTACGAAATTACCTTGACGTAACATTAGGTATGGCAAGTTAAACTGAGCAGTGTTAGCGGAATAGGCTCCGTCTATTGTTCCGGCAAAGCGGCTACCTCCAACAAAAGTCATTTGCGACAAGTCTGCATTTTGTGCCTCTTGAGGAGCTTCTTCGGCAGGGGTTGGAAATTCATATTCACATGATACCAGTGCCAGTGCGAAGAATGAAACGAATAAATATATTTTACTTCTCATGATGCTCTAAATATTAACGGGATTGGAATGGGTCGTATGTGAAACTGATATAATAGAAAGCATTGATTTCGGGACCACCGAAACTGTTATACTGTCCAATATTGTGAAGGTTGGTACCGCCTACACGGATGAAAGAGTTAATGCTTGGCATTCTTAAACTCATTTGAAGATCGAATGTACTAAATCCAGCTACAGTTCCATCGACAAATGCACTTTGCCACTCAAACTCTGTTCTGGATCTCCAGGTGAACTCTGCTCCAAAGTTTCGGCTGATTCTTCTGTGTCCAACCTTTACATTGAATTTAAAAGGAGGAGTGTTGAAGCCTGGAACCAATGGATCACTGGAATTTTGAATGATATCTGCGAAAGTAGCATTCACTGCAAAATTCACTCCGCTACTACCTGAAATATCGTAAAGCAGCTCTAATCCCTGAGTGATGATTTGCTCATCGGCATTGGCTGTAACGAAGAAGATGTCACTTGAACCCGGGCTGTTCGCTTGTTCAGCCGCTCTGGCCAGGTCGGAAGAAGGACTGGTTCTTGGCTTCACTACCCTAAGGTTACCAATGAAGTTATTGTAGTAGTTTCTGTAGTAAGTCACTTCAAAGATTCTTCTATCCTGAACAAGGCTTCGGTAGCCTAACTCGAATGAAGTGATTTGCTCTGGCTCAAGGCCTCTGAATCTTTCCTGACTTACAATGCCATCCGCTAAAATATTGAGGTGCTGTAGTTTAGCTCCCTGAAGCTTGGCATCTTCATCATAAACAGTTTGTGCCACTGCATCATTATAATCGTTGAGTGCATTCTGAAGGAAAGCATTGCCTTGCAACTGATAGTAGTCTGTTACTTCACTCAAACCACCTATAATGATCTTATCACCTAAGTCCTGGTTATAGAACTGCTCTCTTACATTCGGGAACCTGAAACCTCTTTGGAATGATGCTCTGATGTAGTGAATGTCTTTCAATTGATGAACAACTGATAATCTCTGACTGAATTTACCCTCGAAGTTTTCGTTTTTATCGAACCTCAATGAGGCAGAAGCTTCAGTTTTATCTGATAATTCTTTGGCGAAATCAATGAAAGCACCGTACTCGTAATTAGTGACATCATTGCCCAAAGTATCGGTAAACAGTGTTCCATTTGATTCCGGGTCGTATAGTCTGTAGCTACCTCCTGCAGTTAGTTTGCTGAAAAAGTCCTGCATTTCGGTAAGGTTGTACATACCTTCAACATGCTTTAACTCTGATTTATCAAAGATTCTGGCACCATTATCTGATACTTCACGGTTAATAACAGCTGTTCTTACAGAATCATATTGCTCCGTTCCGGGCTCGAAACGTCTGATATAGTTACCTGGGAATTGTGAATTGGCAAATGATCGGGCGCCAACGAATCCACGGCCGGCCAGATACAGTCTTCTATACTGATCGAACCATACTTCATCAGGCTTAGCTGCCTGAACGATTCGCTCTCCCAGTAGACCTACGTTGTAGGTGTTTCCGGCATCCTGCTGTGTTTGATATGCTCTGAGCAAGAAGTTTTTACCTTTCACTTCTGCCTTTTGCTGGAAAATATCAAAATCTCTTAGTGCAATACGATCATCACTGGTAATCATCGCATCGGCTTGTCCATAGAATGCCGCTACACTAAAAACGATGTCTTCATTCAGTTTGAACTGGATTTCACCATTCAATTTTAGGTTCCTGGCATTGTAGTTTACCAGGTCTTCTTCTCTGTATCCCTGACGGGTTACGTAAAGAGCGGTATCCAATACGGAGGAAGAAAATCCTCCACCCTCACCACCAGCAGGAACAATAGCTCTTGGTACAATTAACAAGGCGGCACGGTCATCTCCATAAACGTTGACCAGATTAATACTTTGGTTTTCAATGGAGTGAGTGTCTTCATATACTTCTCCAGGACCGATATTGTCGTAGTTATTGGCTCTAAAGTCAACCCCTTCGAGTATGGAGGCATTCAGCTTGATACCGATCTTATCTTTGAAAGCCACTGCATATCTGGCTGAGAAATCAGAAATGAAGTTATCTCCAAAGTTTAAGAACTTAGACTTATCCTTTTCTACTGAAACGGTAGCTGCCTTGGCTGTAAAGGAGAAACCCTGATAATCGAAAGGGTTCTTCGTTGTCATTTCCAGTACCCCATTGAATGAGGAAGGACCATAGAAGGCAGAAGAGGGACCTGGTACCAGTTGTACAGACTCAATGTCTAGCGTACTGGGCCCTACGATGTTTCCAAGGGAGAAACTGAGACCTGGTGCCTGGTTGTCGATACCATCTGTAAACTGACGAAATCGTTGGTTAGTACTGGAGTTAAAACCTCTGGTATTCACTGTGTTAATAACCACACTTTGCGTTGTGAGGTCAACTCCTTTAAGGTTACCCAGTGATTCATAAAAGTTGAATGAGGGAGTACTTTGAAGCTGAACCAGTCCGACTTTGATCGTTTCAATCGGAGCTTTGAGATCCTGCTCTGAAGTTTTGTCACTGGTGATGTAGACATCGCCCAGTTGCATATAGTCTTCTGAAAGGCGTACCTCCAGGTCTCTGGTGTATTCTTCAATTTTAATTCTCCTGGTTAGGAATCCCACAGCGGTAAACTCCAGCTCTATGGGAAGCGGTTGCGAAATACCAATCAGGAATATCCCGTTTTCATCGGAGGCTACTCCAATTTGTTTTTTTGAGCCCTCTTCCTGAACAATCGTCACATTAACGAATGGGATAGGGTTGTTCGTTGCACTGTTCACAATCTTACCAGCAACTACCTGTGCAAAGGCAGAAGAATTAAATAAGGTGAAAAGTGTGAGGAGAACAAGACAGAGTCTTATAGTAGATTTTCTCAATGTAATAGGTCGGTTAGTTTTAGTTTATAGCTAGTATTATCAATAAAAGTAAAACGGGTTGTATAGGAAAAGTAATTACCGCCTGTGTAGTTATACTCCCTTTGGTCTAAATACCTGAATCTTTTCTTCGTTGGTTTCGATGTAAGGCCCTTCAATCAGGTCAATACAATAGGGAATAGCGGGGAAAACAGCTTCGAGACATTCTCTGATGGACTTGGGTTTTCCTGGTAAATTGACAATCAGACTGTTACCACGGATACCAGCTGTTTGACGGGATAAGATGGCAGTAGGGACGTACTGCAGGCTCACTTGTCTCATCAATTCTCCAAAGCCAGGCATCATTTTGTCACAGACTGCTTCGGTTGCTTCAGGAGTGACATCTCTTGGAGCCGGACCTGTACCTCCGGTGGTGACAATCAGGGAACACTTTTCTTTATCGGCCATTTGCTTTAAGGTGCTCTCAATCAGATATTGTTCGTCTGGAATAACCTGGTGGACGGGTTCCCAACGGGTTTTGATGTAGTCATTGAGCGTGTCAATAATGGCCGGACCCGAAAGGTCTTCATATTCGCCTTTACTGGCCCTATCCGATACTGTAATAATGCCTATTTTAACTGGTGCAATTCCATCCAAATCCATACTCAAAGAAACAATGGTCTGAATTCATATCCAATGTTAGATAAGAGATTATCTGTTTATATTCGGCCATGAAGAAGCTATTCCTACTCTTTGTCATTATTCTCTTTGTAGGCTGTTCTCCTGAACCTACTTATCAGGTGGGGCAAATCAATACCCGTCTGGGTGAAATACTTATCTGGCTTTATGACGATACGCCAAAGCACAAGGAGGCTTTTCTCGAGCTGGCTGAAGAAGGCTATTATGACGATTACACTTTCAATCGTGTGATTGAGAATTTTGTGGCTCAAGGAGGTTGTCCCGATACTCCCGAAGGTTTTGCCTATTCTGTTCATTTGCTGGAACCTGAATTTGAGGCAGGACATAAACATGTCTACGGTGCATTTGGCGCAGGCAGGGATAATAACCCGGACAAACTATCTGCGGCATGTCAGTTCTATATTGTTCAGAATGAAAAGGGACTCAAGCGACTGGATGGAGACTATATGATTTACGGTCATGTCATTAAGGGAATGGATGTAGTCAGTCAGATTGTAAAAGTGGAGAAGGATAGTATTAACCAACCTATTCAATCTATTCCTTTGGATGTCAATGTTATTGAGATGACGGAGAAGGAAATTAAGGCGCTTGGGTTTGAGTTGAATCAGGTAATGGATTACTAAGTCTGAATCAGGTGGTGAGTGATTGCTTTTTAAATAGCTTTTTGGTAGCCATTAGACCAAATACAGGACCAGGTACCAGTGTAAACAGAAGCCATTCTTCGGGTAGAAACTCAGTCAGGTACTGAAGTAATTGAATACTCGGAATGGTAAGTAAAAACCCGATACTCACAGCAATAGTCAGGGCGGTTCCCTTTAACTCCACGGGTGCTGTTTGGGCATTCAGGGAGGAAAACTGGGCTGAATCTCCAATAACAGCCAGTCCCCATAAACATAAAGCAATCAGGAAGATAATAGGAGGTAGTTGAAAGAGAAAAGGAGAGATCAGGCACAGTATCCCTGAGGTGAGCAAGAAGCCAAAAGCTACTTTAGCACTTCCTTTTCTAATAGAGAAGTAACCACCTGAGATACAACCGACCATTCCCAAAGCCATGATGATGAAGGTCCACAAACTGACAGGTAAATCCAGGTCGTTTTGCCTGGCAAAGTAAGTGAGTATTAGAGGAAGAAATGCCCAAAAGGTATAGAGCTCCCACATATGTCCGAAGTAGCCAAAGGCTGCCCATCGAAACTCCTTCTTTTTAAAAACCTGAAAGGCATATCGCGGAGAAAATACGGATGTTTTGACTCTTGCCGGGCCATCACCAACAAAGAACAGCATAAGCATCCCGCCAATTACGGCCAAAACTGATGTACCAATCAGGACCGGCTTCCAATCATAGCCAGCCCCGAAATGATTCAGGAGATGAGGAAAGGCTGAACCCAATACCAGAGCACCTACGAGAAAGCCCAATGCTTTGCCAAGCCTGCCATCGAACCAGTCGGAAGCGATTTTCATTCCTACCGGATAAATTCCTGCAATGCATATACCCGTGAGAAATCGGAAGATGAGTAAAGCAGTAAAGGAATTTCCAGCCAGAAGCACCGAAGAGTTCAATGCTGCTCCTAAAACAGCCGAAATAAAAAATACTTTTGAAGCCTGAAATCTATCAGCTATAGAAGTGAGGGCAAAAAGTAATGTTCCGGCAATAAAACCCAGCATTACGCTGGAGGTTACCTGAGCTATGCTGTTTTCAGGTAATTGCCATGTCTGTTGAATTTGCGGAAGTATAGCATTGCCGGCAAACCATAGTGAGGTGCCGGCAAACTGTGCAAATACAATGACTGGTAATATATGTTTCGGTGTTGTTTTCAACTATTCTTCCAGCAAACCTGCTCGTCTTAAAAGAGCCTTTACATCCGGTTCCTGACCTCTAAATCTTTTGTATAGTGTCATTGGATGTTCAGAACCTCCGGCAGAGAGTACATGTTTCTTGAATTTGTCGGCTACTTTACGGTTGAAGATGCCGTTTTCTTTAAAATACTCAAACGCATCAGCATCCAACACTTCTGCCCATTTATAGCTGTAATAGCCTGCTGAATAACCTCCCTGAAAGATATGCGAGAATGAACAGCTCATATTGGTGCCTTCTATAGGCTGGAGTACATCAGTTTTACTCATGATTTCCTGCTCAAAATTGGCTACACTTTCAACCTGTAAGTTTTCTGTACCATGCCATGCCATATCAAGCATGCCGAAGCTCAACTGGCGCATAGTCTGGTAGCCTTCCATAAAGTTGGCTGATTCTTTAATTCTCTCGATATAATTCTCAGGAATCGTTTCTCCTGTTTCATAATGTCTTGCGAAAAGGTCGAGGCATTCTTTCTCATAGCACCAGTTTTCGAGAATCTGAGAAGGTAGCTCCACAAAGTCCCAATAGACACTCGTGCCAGAAAGGCTTTCGTATTTACCATTGGCTAACATACCATGCAGTGCATGTCCAAACTCATGAAAAAGAGTAGTGACTTCATTGAAAGTGAGGAGGGAGGGTGTGGTTTTACCCGGCTTGGTAAAGTTACAGACTATTGATACCAATGGAATGTGATTCTTACCTGAAGCGTCTTTAAACTGGCCGGCATATGAAGTCATCCAGGCACCGGCTCTTTTTCCCGCCCTGGGGAAGAAGTCAGCATAGAAAATAGCTACTTCTTCTTCATTCTCATTTTTAACATCATAAACAGTAACGTCTTTATGATATCGGTCGATACTTTTGTTCTCAATGAAGCTTATGCCATAGAGTTTTTCAGCTGTTTGGAAAACCCCATCAATGACTTTTTCTAACTGAAAGTATGGTTTCAGTAATTCATCGTCCACATTGTATTTCTCTTTTTTCAGCTTTTCTGAATAGTAAGCGAAATCCCACTTTTCGAGCTTCTCCAAGCCATCAATTCTCCTGGCGAAATCAGCCACTTCTTCCACATCTCTTTTGGCTCCTGGCTTTCCATATTTTTCAATCTCTCCAAGGAATTCCATCACTTTTTCAGGCGATTCTGCCATACGTTCTTCCAGAATGAAATGTGCATGCGTTTTATAGCCCAGCAGGTTAGCTCTTTTGTTCCGGAGCTCAACGATCTTTTTAACAATTTGCTGATTGTCCAATTCGTCACCTTTGAAGGCTTTTGATGCAAACGCTTTGGCTAGTTTTTCCCTTAAATCGCGTTTGGCAGAGTAAGTCATGAAAGGAACGTAGCTGGGGTACTCCAGTGTGATTACCCACTTATTTTCGTAACCTTTAGCTTCAGCAGTATCAGATGCCTGTTCCCTGGCAAATGCAGGTAAACCTTCCAGATCATCTTCATTTTCAAGGATGAGCTCATATTTGTTGGTTTCTGCCAATACATGTTCTCCAAATTCTAATGAGAGTTGAGCGAGTTCTACATCAATCTTTCTAAGCTCATCTTTCGTGGACTTGTCCAGTAATGCCCCATTCCTGACAAAACCCTTATAAGTTTTATCCAGCAAGGTTTTATCTTCTTCACTCAGCTCGTTCCTGTCCACTGTATCGTAAACGGTTTGTACCCGTTTGAATAGAGTTTCATTCTGTAGTATGTCGTTTGAAAACTCTGTAAGCAGAGGAGAAACCTCACGGGCAATGGCCTGCATTTCGTCATTGGTTTCTGCGCTGTTGAGGTTAAAAAATATGGCAGAAGCTCTGTCCAGCTTTTTACCCGCAAACTCGAGGTCCGCGATAGTATTATCAAAAGTGGGGGTATTCTTCTGATTAGCAACAGCCTCTATTTCGTTTTTAGCTTCCTCTATGAGTTGTTCAATGGCCGGCTTATAATGCTCGTTTTTGATGTTTGAAAACTTTGGAGGAGTATTGATATCTCCTGAAAAAGAGAGTAATGGATTCATATAATCTGTCTTTGTGTCAAAACTAATTGTTCTGGTGGAAATGCGCCTAATTCAGTCGGTTTAATGAACATGCATAGATGAATAAAATGTTTCATCAACCTCCATATTCTGAACCTGTTCTTTGATGTGTTTATGTAAGACCATTTGTCCATAAACAGCGACCGCTGGCTCACGACTAAATGCCATTGGTAGCCTGTATTTACTGCTGACATAAAAAGAGCAATAAGCACCTACCCTTAAGTAGGGACATCGTTAGGTCACATGTATAATTATTATCGTTGTTCACATACATAAATTTGTAATTAAAAAAACGAATAAAATTTTGTGGACGGTAGATCCGAGAAGCGATAAGCTTCGTAAGTCTGCGCGATTCAACTAACAGTCACCTAAACGATGAAATCTTATTTTATCAGTTTTTTTATTGTAATTTCTTCATTTACGGGGGTTTACGGTCAGGCTACTTTCCAATCGGCCAGTGGAGGGAACTGGAATACTTCGGCACGATGGACGCTGGTTAGTGGTTCGGACGCTGATGGGATTCCGGATATCAACGACAATGTCATTATACAATCCGGTCACACCATTACACTCATTGCCAATCAGGAATGTAATAACCTCACTTTTAGTGGTGGGGGTATATCCTATAATGGAGGAACCCGAAGTCTGAATGTGGGTGGCAATGTGGTGGTCAATGGTAGTGTTACTTTCAATGGATATTCGGCAAATCAGACTTTTACTGTATCAGGTAGTACATCCGTCAGTTCGAGTGCATCACTTAGTATTCCATCGATTACCTATACTTTTACAGGGTCTGTAGATGTTCAGGGAACTCTTGCTATTAATGGTAACAGAAGAACAGGAAACTTTGGAGATGTAAACATTGGAGCGACCGGATCATTTACACTTTCCGGTGGGAATACCTATTACTTCAATGGAGACCTTGTGAACGATGGGGTCTTTACAGCCACTAGTTTTGGTCAGACATTCTACTTTACCAGTTCTTCCGGCACCTTTGGAGGTGCCAGCCTAATAAGTCTGTTTGAAGCCAATTTTGACTCTCCAGCCAACTATACAAATGAAGGTAACTTACAGATTAGAGATAACATGTCAGGAACCGGTACTTTCACCAATGGCAATGGTGGGCAATTAGAGTTGCAAAATGGAGGTCCGTTTAGTGTGAGTTCTTTCAATGCTGCAGCTACCGGAAATACAATTACTTATACCGGTTATGGCAGTCCAACAGCTTTTACCGGCTCATACTTTAACCTGGTACTCAATAAATCGAGCGGCTCTCTGGTATTTGGAGGAAGCATCAATGTTAGTAATGATCTGACTATTCAAAGTGGTATTCTTCAGGTCAATGCTGTAACTGCCAGTATAGGTAACGACCTGAACCTTCAGGGAGGAGAGTTTACTCCGGATAATGCTTCAGCAGTTGTTAATATTGGTGGTGATTTCAACATTACCGGAGGGCAGTACGATCATAACAATGGAGAAGTTAATGTGACCGGTGATGTGAGCATGACGGCAGGAGAAGTGCTTTTTAGTGGTACAGGTTCCACTCTGGATATATCCGGAACTTTCACATATGATGGGGGCACAGCCAACCTTCAAGGAGGAGATTTCATTACAAACGGATTTTATGTAACCACAGGAAATGAGATATTCATTAATGGGGTAAACTTGTATGTAAGTGGTACAGTAGAACTGGATGGAACCATGACGTTTAATAATACCGGAGGAACCAAATCAATCGGTTCAATACTGGTTAATGCCTCTGGAAACTGGAATGTCACTCAGCCTAATAATGTCACTGTTAATGGAGATATCACCAATAACGGAGTTTTTACTGGAGACCCGGGTTACGGCACAAGCCTATACACACTCACAGGATCTTCAGGAACTATTGGAGGAAGTAATACTTTGACAATTCGTGATATTGAAATCAACTCGCCAGGTAATTATACTAATACCGGTACGCTTCAGGTTGGAAGTACATTTAATGGAACCGGTTCATTTACCAATGGTGCCAATGCTACACTGATTTATCAGGGTAATAACAGTGGAGGTACTAATTTCTCTGTGGCCAATTTTACGGCTTCAGCAACTGGTAATACAGTTGTTTATGCTGCCCAAACCTATAATCAACAATGGAGGACCACTACCTCTTCTGCCAATGATTATTATAATGTGGTTATTCAAACCAATACAGGAGACTATCAGACAGTCAATCTGGCGGCTGATGTTCGGGTAAATGGTACCCTCACCATTACCGAAGGCTTTGTTCAGTTAGGAAGCTTTGACCTTGAAATGGCTGCCGGTGCTACTATATCGGGAGGTGATGCTTCTAATTATATTCGTATTAACGGTACAGGGGTTTTACGCCAATACTACACTTCGGTTGGAGCTACTAATAGTTTTCCAATTGGCGATAGTAATGACTATTCGCCTATCACTTCTTTCACTATCAATTCCGGCACATTAGGCAGTAATCCTTATGTCGAAATGGACATTACTGATGCCAATCACCCCAACAGGAATACAGGTAACCTGGGCGCAGGAGGTAACGATGATGGAGTAACAGCGACAGACTACATCTCCAGATACTGGACGCTGACCGGAAACGATATTACTTCTCCTCAGTTTGATGTGAGTTATCAATACATCGATGGAGATATTACAGGTACAGAGGCTAACCTGATTGCAGCTCTTTACAGACAGCCGATTGGAGAGTCCTTCTTTGACTGGAAAGACAATGGGACTGTCAATGCCACTAACAATACAGCTACTATTACTGGTGGAGATAATTGGGGAGATCTCTATGCGATGGATAACAACCTCGATCGACTACCGGTTGAGTTAATAAGCTTTGAGGCCAGGGTGCTATCGGATATGGTACAGATCAGTTGGAAGACAGCCTCAGAAATTAATAATAACTTCTTTACACTCGAAAGATCAACCGATGGAGAAACTTTCGAGAGAGTAGCCGTAATTGAGGGAGCTGGAGATTCAAATTCTGTTCAGAATTATGTTTATGAAGATAAGACACCTGTGGCAGGTCGATCATTCTACAGATTGAAACAGACAGATTTCAGTGGATTGATAGAGTATTCGGAAGTTGTTTCTATTCTTTTTCAACCCAGGGAAAAAGAACTTGAATGGACTATTTATCCTAATCCTTCAAATTCAGGTTATCCAATGACCATTAAACTGTCTACTGAAGTTGAAGAGCACTTTAATATCTCTGTATTGAATTCTTTAGGGAAGGTTGTCTGGACTAGTGCATCACAATCATTCAATACCGATCAATTGTCTATTCCCGGTTTGCCAAAAGGAACTTATTTGATCATTCTTACAAAATCCGACCAAAGGTTGACTAAGCGTCTATTAGTTAACTAAGTTAGACTTTATCAGGGAGCCATTCAGACGACCAGAAAGGTAGTGATTCGTTAATAATCTGAGTTGCAGATGGTGATTGACTTTTCACCACTCAGATAAGCTGCATTTTCTGTAGAATTAGATCCAATATTGGTCGACCCGAGAATTTCATTTTCTAAGGGGCCTGAGGCTTCAAAGTGAATTTTGATGCTACCATTGAAGCCAACTAAATCGGCATAGGTAATGGCTGTTCCATTCTCAAATTCGTTCAGTATGGTAATACTTTTGCCTATTCCATTTACTTCCTCAATAGGGTTCAATAAAGTGGCAATATTACCATCGTCAGCCAGACTGCCATAATGAAGGTGTACAGGGTGATTCGCATTAGTCAGAACTCCTTCAAGGTTTATTTCTATTTGAGCTAATCCGTTCGACTTTTCTCTGATGGTTAGTGTACCATTGGTTTCATTACCATTGACTGAGCCGGGAATCATATCAAAACTTACTTCATTCCCGGTGAACTCGGCTTCACCTGACTGATTATCACAACCGAGTACTAACAATGATATGAGAGAAAGAAAGAGTAGCTTTTTCATATTCCTTGGATTTGACTCTAATTTAACGCACTACAACCAATTATGGTGCAAAAAATATTGTGAATGTAACAAGAGTTACCTTAAGCAAATCCAAGAGCCTTCTTAACTCTCAATAAAACCTCTTCAGCAACGGCAGATGCTTTTTCCTCTCCGATGGAAAGTTCTTTTTCCAATTCATCAAGGTTGTTCATGTAATCATTGTACAATTGGCGCTCTCTGGCAAATTTGTCGATGATCAGTTCATATAGAGCCTGTTTGGCATGGCCGTAACCATAGTTGCCTGCCAGGTAGTTCTGTCTCATGGTTTCAGTCTGTTCAGCTGATGCCAGAAGAGAATATAAAGCAAAAGTATTGTCCGTATCAGGGTTTTTAGGTTCCTCCAGCGGTGTGCTGTCACTTACGATCTTCATGATATTCTTCCTAAGTGCCTTATCTGGTTGGAAGATGTCTATCGTGTTACCATAAGACTTACTCATCTTTTGTCCATCGATCCCAGGGATAGTCATAACGTTCTCGTCAATTCGGGCATCAGGCAATACGAATACATCGCCATATTGGTGGTTGATTGTACTGGCAATATCTCTGGTCATTTCCAGGTGCTGCTTCTGGTCCTTACCTACCGGAACTATGTTGGCATCATAAAGCAGAATGTCACAGGCCATTAATACAGGATAAGTGAATAAGCCTGCATTTACATCAGAAAGCCTGTCAGACTTGTCCTTAAAGCTGTGAGCATTCGCCAGCATAGGAAATGGAGTGTAACAGTTCATATACCAGGTCAATTCGCAAACTTGCGGTACCCGTGACTGACGGTAGAATGTATTCTTCTTGGTATCGAAACCAAAGGCAAGCCAGGCGGCCGCTACAGCATTAGTATTCTCAATGCGGGTTTGCGGATCTTTTATTGTGGTTAATGAGTGAAGGTCGGCAATGAAGAAGAACGATTCATTCTTTTCATCTTTAGAAAGCGCTACAGCCGGTTGAATGGCTCCGAGAATATTTCCTAAATGCGGTTTGCCTGAACTCTGTATTCCTGTAAGTATTCTTGCCATTAGTAAAATTTTGGGCAAATTAAATAAAACTGACAGGCTCAAATCAATCTTAGTTCGTTTAATTTTGACCGAATCAAGAATAAAGAAGGTTTTCGTAGATGTATAGAAGTAGTATCATGTTCCTACTTCTCATATTGACCAATTTGCTGACAGCGCAAGAAGTCAGGTTTGTCGATATGGGAGTAGTGGAAGGAGAGTTTAAATCACTTGAAAGAGAGGTTGCCTGGGTTAATCATTCCAATAACCCGGTGAAACTGAAGCTGAGTAGTCAGTCTAAAACAATTAATTTGGACTTCAAGCAGAAAACCGTGGCTCCCAATGATACACTTGTAATCCCATTCACGGTAGAGCTTGCCCAAACTCCGGGTTTTTATGAGTATGAGATTGAACTGGGTACCAGTGAACTGATTTTGCAGAAGTTTCAGTTAGGCTTACAAATATTAGCACCTGAGATTGATGTGTTTGAAGCTTACAGAAATACACATTGGCCATTTAGAGCTAAAGAGAGAGTCTTTAATCTAAGAGCAGGGTATAAAAGTGATACACTCCAGGCCACTTTCGATGTCTATAATCTCGGTGGCGAAGATCTGGACTTGAAGGATGTGAAAATCAGTGATAGTACCTGGGTGAGCTTTACTCCGTCTACGATCAAGCACAATCAGTTTGGACATATGACACTCTATATGGTAGCGTCCGATGAAGCAACATCAGGATTTCAGCGAACAACTTTCGACCTGATGATCAATGAGAAGTTGATAGGAAAATTACCAGTTCAGTATACCTTACTGCCAGCTGTTCAATACGATAGTGAAGAGCAGGTGTCAGGTGCACCCAACATAACCAGTAGCATCATTAACCATGACTTTAAGGTCATGAAAGTAGGAGAGGTGCAGTCAGTAGATATTACTTTAGCCAACCTGGGGAAGGCCCCGTTAAAGTTAGAATCAATTCAGTCTAACTGTGATTGTTTGAGTTATGAAATACCTAAAATGAACCTGGGTAGTGGTGAAAGCATTAGAATGACAGTGACCTTTGATGCGACCAACAGAATAGGTTTAGAAAGAAAGACCCTGGCGGTTTTCTCCAACGATCCCTCTAACCCGACCATGGTGCTGACTTTCAAAGCACATGTCAAGTAAATCTGCCATCTTAAAAATGTAGTTAATCAATAGTGCTTCAAGGCCTACTACTTTAACAGAATTTTCTATCTTAGAAGCCCCTGAAAGCACCGTTATGAGTGAATTTTTAATCACCGATGATTCCATCCAGAATAACCTCGAGAAGTCAAAGAGGTTAACAAATGATGATTTTTCGAATATAAAGTCTCGTGCCGATCTGGAGGCTATTCTTCAGGAAAGAGGCCGGGATTACAGCAAAGCCTTGTTTAATATTGAGTATGAGCATCAACTGGAGCAATTACAGATTGAGCTCGTTAAGTGGCAGCGATGGATAGCCGATACCAGGCAACGTGTTGCTATCATTTTTGAAGGTCGTGATGCTGCCGGAAAGGGAGGCTCCATCAAGAGGTTCATTGAACATATGAACCCACGTTCACTTAGGGTAGTCGCATTGAATAAACCAACTGATCTTGAAAAGAGACAGTGGTATTTCAGACGTTATATCAAGGAATTACCTAATGCCGGTGAAATAGTCTTCTTTGATCGCAGCTGGTACAACAGGGCGGTTGTTGAGCCTGTTATGGGTTTTTGTTCTGAGGAACAGTATCAGCAATTTATGAGACAGGTGCCTGAGTTTGAGCATATGCTTTTCGAAGATGGAGTGCATGTTATCAAGCTTTGGTTTTCTATCAATAAAGAGGAACAGGGACGGAGATTTGATGCCCGAAGAAGTAATCCGCTTAAGCAATGGAAATTGAGTCCGGTGGATGAGAAAGGGCAGGAAATGTGGGAAAAATATACCTACTACAAAGAGCAGATGTTTGCCAGAACGCATAACACTTTCAGTCCCTGGACAATCATTAAAACCAATAAGAAGAAAATCGCTCGTCTCGAAAGCATAAGGCACGTGCTTTCCAAATTCGAATATGAGGGTAAGGAAAGCGCTAATACTACAGTATTACCCGACCCGAATGTGGTTATGAGGTTTCACCGATCAATCTATCACCTGGTATGATGAAGAAGAAATATTTCTTTTCCGAGAAGGAGCTCAAACTGCTCAATTCTAATAAGGCCATTAAGCTTCTATTAGCCCAGGGTGATGATATTAACCCGGACAAAGTCTTGCGCTACGTGCGGTATGAAAAGACGCTGGAAGATCTGCAGGTTGAGCTAATCAAAATGCAGCAGTGGGTGATTAAGAATAACCAGCGAGTATGTCTTCTTTTTGAGGGGCGTGATGCAGCGGGTAAAGGTGGCGCTATTCGAAGGGTAACTCACCACCTGAACCCCAGGAACTACCGGGTTGTCGCCTTACCAAAGCCTACAGAGCAGGAAAGAGGACAATGGTATTTTCAGCGATACATCAACAAGCTGCCTAATCCGGGTGAGATAGTGCTCTTTGACCGAAGCTGGTATAACCGTGCAGTAGTTGAACCAGTGAATGGATTCTGCACACAGGAAGAGTATGACCGCTTTATGAGAGAAGTCAATGACTTTGAGAATATGATCACCAATGACGGAATCATCCTGATGAAGTTTTACTTCTCCATCACCAAAAAGGAGCAAGCTGATCGCTTTGATGACATTGCTTCAAACCCATTGAAAAGATGGAAGATGTCTCCGGTAGATGAAGTAGCTCAGGACCTTTGGGATACTTATACCGAGTACAAAGAACATATGTTTGCCCATACCAATACCGAGAAAAATCCATGGATCATACTAAGGGCTAACAGAAAGACTACCGCTCGGGTATCAGTGATTAAACATATTCTGAAGCGTATTCCTTATCGGGAAACTGAAGGTTGAGTATTTGCTGAGCCCTCTGGAACTCCGAACTCACATTGGCTTTAAATGATAAGCTTTCTTTGGTAACGGGGTGTTTTATGCTCAAATGCTGACCATGAAGTAACATAGTCCCCATTTCCCATTTTTCAAGGAACAGCTTGTTTTGCTTATTGCAGCCATGAGGCCTGTCTCCAATAATTGGATGTAGAATATGAGCAAAGTGTTTCCTGAGTTGGTGCATCCTTCCGGTTTCAGGTCTGGCTTCCACCAATGAATAGCGCGATGTTTCATGCTTTCCAAAGGGAACTGGTATTTCGGTTCTTTTTAGCGTCCTGTAGTGAGTTACAGCTTCCTGCGTTTTGCCTTTGTCATTAGTCAGGGCATAGTCTATTGTGCCCTCATCTGCTGTATAACCTCTCAAAATGGCCACATAGGTTTTGGTGACAGTATGCTCTTCAAATTGCTTCATCAAACCCGTAATCAACTCTTTGTTCAAGGCGAATAAAAGTACTCCTGAAGTTTTTCTATCCAGCCTGTGAATAGGGTAGACATGTTGGTTGATTTGATTTCTGAGCTCTTGTACCGCATAAGTATCCGTATTGGTAGCTATAGGCGAACGATGTACTAAGAGCCCATGAGGTTTGTTAATAGCTATCAGGTCTTTGTCTTGGTAGAGGATTTCGAGCATTGAATCGTATTGAGTATTGCGCACCGTGTCTGGCGAATGCCCAAATATACGTCATCCTGAACTTGTTTCAGGATCTGCTGTTTTTAGCTAATTCCTCGAGTGGTATTTCATAAATCGTGTTTCAAATCGATACCTATTGCTTCGGAGAGGTCATTTAATGAAGGATTGAATGCCTTTATCAAGTTCCATTTCCATTCTCTGTGCCAATTTTTTAGTTGCTTTTCTCTAATGATCGCTTCTTGTATTGAGGAGAACTCTTCATGGTACAACAAGTCAATACAATTATACTTCTTCGTGAATGTCGATCCATTATTCGTTTTGTGTTCAATGACTCTTGCAATGAGGTTGGAGGTAACACCAATATAGAGTACCGTTCTGCTTGGGTTAGACATAATGTAGATGGATCCACCTTTCGCCATAAAGTAATTTAAAAGTTTCTAGAATGATGCGGAAGCGGAATTAGCGTTTTTGGCTGAAAGGAGTTGTTTGATTTATTCTGTCAGACTTAAGCGAATCAGATCAAGTTTGCCATGAGGGTTGAATGTCTCGTAACCGTCATCCTGAACTTGTTTCAGGAACTATGGTAATGTTGGCTGACTAAAATGGAGTGGTTTCCGAGATGCTGAAACGAGTTCAGCATGACGCCAGGGTGCAATAGATGTATTCGTTTTTGATAGGTGAAGCGGAGTTATGAAGCTTACTATCTACTGTTCTGTGATGGATTAATTGGGTGTTACTATGAAAGTTGAATGTCCCGTAACCGTCATCCTGAACTTGTTTCAGGAACTATGGTAATGTTGGTTGACTGAAAAGGAGCGGTCTCCGAGATGCTGAAACGAGTTCAGCATGACGACAGGGTGCAATAGACGTAATTCGTTTTTGATACGTGAAGGGGGCAAGATCATTATCTATCTGCCTTTCTTTGATGATTTATCGGTGTTACTATGAAAGCCGAAAGTCCCGTAACCGTCATCCTGAACTTGTTTCAGGAACTATGGTAATGTTGTGTGGCTAAAATGGAGCGGTCTCCGAGATGCTGAAACGAGTTCAGCATGACGCCAGGGTGCAATACATGTAGTTCGTTTTTGATAGGTGAAGAGGAGTTATGAAGTTCAGTATCTACTATTCTGTGATGGATTAATTGGGTACTACTATGAAAGCCGAAAGTCTCGTAACCGTCATCCTGAACTTGTTTCAGGAACTATGGTAAAGTTGTGTGGCTAAAATGGAGCGGCCTCTGAGATGTTGAAACGAGTTCAGCATGACGACAGGGTGCAATAGGCGTATTCGTTTTGATGCATGAAGCGGAGTTATGAAGCTTACTATCTACTGTTCTGTGATGGATTAATTGGGTGTTACTATGAAAGTTGAATGTCCCGTAACCGTCATCCTGAACTTGTTTCAGGAACTATGGTAATGTTGGTTGACTAAAATGGAGCGGTCTCCGAGATGCTGAAATATACCTTTGATGCGTCATTCAGAGGAAGCATTATCCTGATGTATATCAAGGATAATGAGACCGAAGAATCTCCATGTTTGTTGCACAATCCAGGGGATTCTTCGCTTCGTTGCACTTCGCTCTGAATAACGAAGAGGATGGGGTAATGACTTACTAAGAGAGGATTTCCTTCACTCTGCCGACCTGACCATCTTCCAGCCTTACTTTGATGCCATGTGGATGGGAGGGAGAATTTGTAAGTACATCCTTTACAAAGCCGTGGGTGAGTCTACCGCTTCTCTGATCCTGTTTGAGGACGATGTTAACCTCAATGCCTGGTTTAATGTCTGCTCTTCTTGTTCCGTCCATTAGATTTCTTCTAAAATTGATGTGCCTTTAGACAGGTCTCCCGATGTCCATTGCCAGTCTTCATGCAGCCTGATTTTACCATTGGGAAGGACTTCCGGGGTAGAAGTACACTTACCTGTATTTTGTGTCAATTCTGTATTCACCTGGGTATAGTTCATTTCAATAACTCCATTCTCATCCACTGTGCCTTCCAGCCAACCTTCCAGAATTTTACCGCCAAAGTACTGACAAACCAATTGATTGCCTTCCTGTTTATAATGGAAAACTAAATCTCCCGAAACCTCTCCATTAGGTGAGTTTTCAATGGCTCTGAATTTTTTATCGTTGTAGTTGATCACAATTAAGGTTTGGTGTAAATGCCATTAAAATATACCTGATACATTGCTATGAGCCTATTGTCTTCTTAGAATCTTAACAATTCTATTATTGATGATTTCTGACAGGTTCCAATTGTACAGTTTAGGGTCAGTCGTACTGTAAAACGCAACAACAACAGCATCAATATCTTCGTGATATTCTACGAAGCTCTGGTATCCAGGCACCCAACCACCATGCTCAAACTCATAAATGGACGAATAGATTTCCTTTTCTCCTGGTTCAAACACTGATCCGTCATTCAAGGCCCTTACGAAATTACCTACATCCTCAGCAGTGGCATGCATGCCATGATCATTTTCTTTTAAATCATAGGGATATCCTTCATGATATCCACTCATCAAATCTTCAATATCCACTTCACTCAGAGAACCGAAGGTATTGTTAAGATTCAGTGGCATTAGAATTTCTTCCTGTATGAATTGAAAGTTATTATATCCTAATACGTCATCCATTATCTTATTGATTAATAGGTAGTTCGTATTGCAATACTCGTAGTCTTCACCAGGTTCAAAGTTGGCCGGTTTGTCAAGGATTAATGCAAGACTTTCTTCATAGCTCTTTGTTGGATCAGCCCAGAAATTTGGAGCGTCCGTAAAATTGGGAATACCGCTTCTATGCTGAATCATTAATCTCAAAGTGATTTTATCAGCGTTTTCAATTCTTCCCACGAGTTCGGGTAAATAGTCAGCGATTGTTTTATCCAGAGAAAGTCGTCCATCCGCTACCAGTTTGGTAACAGCTACAGCGTCATATAGCTTGCTGATGCTGGCAATCTTGAATAGTGCTTCAGGCTTGGCGGGTATTTTAGAATCTCGATTATGCCAGCCTGCTGCATAATACTGAGGTGGTTTGCCAGCCTGGTCTACATAAACGATCATTCCGTCAAATCCATGACCAATGGCTTGATCCAATTGCTCCTGAATTGTATCCGGTAATGGGAGTATCCATGCCTTTACCAAAAGCCAAGGCACAAAGAACAATGAAATGGCCGTACCTAGCAATAACACAACTCTAAATATCTGTTTGGCTCGTTTCTTTCTCATTCTTACTCCGAGGATTAATCAGAACAAATCTCCCGAAACCTCACCATTAGGCGAGTTTTCTACGGCTCTGAATCGTTTGTCGTTGTAGTTGATCATGTAGTAACAAGAATTAACATTCATGAAATACGCCTTTCACTAATAATGCTCCTAATTTAACGTCTCTTATTATAAAAGTCCTGTCGGACCTGCTCTACTTCTGTTGTTATCTCCTCCTTTGAAAGTTTATCCGTTCGAAAAGCAGTTAGAAATTCAGTTAGTTTAGACATGATAGTCTCTTTTTCCAGTTCCTGTGAAATCCTGATTTTTTGATCGACAGGCAAGTTTCTAACTAACTCAAGTATCTGAGATAGGGAAAGGCTTATATTCGATTCCATAAATTAAATTTATGAATATCCATGCTTTTGGTTGTTGATTTAGTGGAGATAGTGCGTGTTACATTTTACGATTCGGTAAGTTCTTAATAGCTCTAAATTATTTATCGTTGAAAATGTCACGATGATACTAGTTCAAAATGAGTCGTAAACTGGTTGGATGAAACTCTTATTTTCCGGCCGTCTTCACTAAAGTCGATATACCAATTCACTGATTTATCTATTTCTAATTGCTTTTCACCAACTAGATTTCCAGTATCAAGATTGTAAAGCCAGATGGCATTTTTATATCTATATTCCCCATCAATAGGATCTTTTGTTCCATTAAAGCTAGATACTACGGCTAGAATTTTGACTTTGGGTGAAATAGTAAAGTCATATTTATCTACAAAGGGCTGAAAGTGATTTCTCGATTTTAATACTTTATTGAAGGTTTCGAAAACACAGAAGCCATGATGGGTTATGACAAACAATTCACAGCCATCTTCTAATAATTTAAACGCATCTGGAGAGGTCCAACTATGTTCTTTAAAATTGAATGATTTAATAAGCTTAAATCTCCTTTTTGATGAAAAGAGACGATTCCCAACATCAGCTATTAGGGAGATGTTGCAGCCACCTCCACCCATAGTTGCAGAGAAAGTCTGATGCGTTAGCCAAAATCCAGCTCCTGCATAAACACATCTCCATGTATAACCAATTTGAGTCTCAGCATCAACAAGATAACCTACAATTTCCCCATGTGTATCATATATAGGATGTTTGTTCTGATATCTGCCATTGTCTACCATAGGATACCGGAGACTTCCAATTGAATGTGAAGATTTGTGATATGAAGTATCAAACCAATCATCTGCCGTCACTTTTTCAGCAGGCGAGAAATGGGAATTAGTATTCTGAAAATAAACTTTGAAATCTGACATTATCGAACTTTGTTAGGATTTGAAATTATAAACTTATAGCCACTTAATTCATCATGGTGAGAAGGCTAGAAAAGTGCTAACCCTTCTCTAGTATAGAGCCACACCTTTATCTAAATTTATAGTTTATTTGGATTTCAAATTTTACGGAAATATTCCGCCCGATAGAACCGCATTCATTTATAGCATTTGTTATCCTGATTTCCATTATTTGAGAACTTTCTTGAGTTGACTCGTTGACAACCATGGTCGTTCTCGGTGAATCATGCGATGACAGTTTGCACATACGATGACTAGTTCGTCAATAGAAGTTTTGTGACTTGGATGCATTTCACTGACTGGAATTGTATGATGAACTTCACAGAAGTTGGCTCCTCGTTCACCGTATTTATCTTGAAAGTCAAAGCCACATACCTCGCAGAATATTTTTCCGTGAGTTTTGAGGAATTCCATTTTTTTTAATTCGGTGATTTTTTTATTTCTTTCTCTTCGTCTGTGAGATCGTTCTACGAGTTTTCCTTCTGGAAATTCATCATCCATTTCAATATTTTCGGCAAAATCAGTAATTCCAATTTCAGCTGTCCAAAACTTACGCTGGTTTCCAAATGCTCCTGTTATTGGTGGATTAATTCCTAGTGTGGAACAATACTTTCTGTAGTCTTCATCGAGCTTTTTATTTGGTTGTTCATGTCCAAGCAATTGCCGAATAGCTCTGTTTGTTACGTTGCCATGTTTGGTGGGGTTATCCAAATGTTCTGTTACTGAGTTGTTCAGATAACCAATAAACCGGCTAGGGGCAAATCTTAGTTGGTTTCCAGCTTTATATGCTACAAAGCAAGTTCCGCGTCTAATTAAATCCTCAGCAAATTTAGCTTCGCCTATGTCATCACTTGTCAAGTAGTCCTCAATGGTTCTTAGGTTATTCCTAAGTTCGTCAAGCGAATTAATTGTCTCCATTTTGAAAGGATAGAGGCTCGGGTTAACTATTAATACAACTTTGTGTCATTCTTTTGTTAATCTAGGGGCAAACTCGGCATTCTGATTCGAGCCCCTACAAACTCTTCACCTCGCTAATCAACTTCTCCAATGAGTCTTTGGCATCGCCAAAGAGCATACGGTTTTTGTCGTGGAAGAAGAGGCTGTTTTCAATACCGGCATAACCTTTACCCATGGAACGCTTCATCACAATCACGTTTTTAGCGTCCAGCACCTTGATAATCGGCATACCATAGATCGGACTGGAGGGATCACTCTCTGCGGCAGGGTTCACAACATCATTCGCACCAATCACCAGTACCACATCTACATTAGACATGGCATCATTGGCTTCTTCCATTTCCAGTAACTTGGGGTAGGGCACGTCTGCTTCAGCCAGGAGTACATTCATATGCCCGGGCATCCGGCCTGCTACAGGGTGGATGGCATAGGTCATTTCGACTCCCTTTTCATCCAGTATTTTTTCCAGATTATGTACCGTGTGTTGTGCCTGAGCCACGGCCAAACCATAGCCCGGCACCACCATCACTTTTTGCGCATAAGCCAATAAGATAGCGGCATCAGTAACCGTAACTTCTTTAATGGTGCCTTGCTCACCATCAGCACCAGCAGTAGCTCCACCGCCACCAAAGGAACCGATGATGACATTAGTGAGTGAGCGGTTCATTGCGGTACACATCAACACGGTGAGGATAGTTCCGGCAGATCCCACCAGAATACCACCAGTCAACATGGCCTGGTTGCCATAGAGGAAGCCACCAAAGGCAGCTGCCATACCGGTAAAGCTGTTGAGGAGAGAGATCACCACAGGCATATCTGCGCCTCCAATCGGCATCACAAACAGGACTCCGTATAGGAGGGATACTGCTAACAGGATATAGATATATAAAGCTTGTGGTTCAGGCGCTGTGGCTATGAAAATGGCCATGCCGAGCATACCCAGCAGCAAAATAATATTGAGTATTTGTCCTGCAGGAAGGGCTTTGTCTCCGATTTTACCTTCCAGTTTACCATAGGCAATGATACTACCTGAGAAGGAGACTGATCCAATGATCAGACCGAGAATGATCACAATCAGCATTCCGGTTTCCACCTCACCGCCACGCATAATATGGTCGAATTCAACCAGAGAAATAACCGCGGCACAGGCACCACCCATACCGTTGAAGAAGGAGACCATTTGCGGCATGGCCGTCATTTTCACTTTCAGGGCCATGCGTGTACCAATTACAGTACCAATGACTAAACCAGCGAGAATCAACGTATAGTTCAGCCATTTGTCGGCAGTCAGTTCTTCTTTGAAGAGAATAGTGGCCAGGATGGCTATTCCCATGCCGTAAGCGGCAATTAGGTTTCCCTTTCTGGCTTTGTCGGGACTGGAAAGCATTTTCAAGCCCAAAATGAAAGTAATGGAAGCAGCAATGTAGCATAGCTCCAGTATCGAAAGTCCTAGTAGTTCATTCATGGCTGCTTACTTCTCCTTTTTCTTAAACATTTCTAACATGCGGTTGGTCACCACAAAGCCTCCCACTACATTGAGTGTTCCCAGCACTACAGCCAGAAAGCCCAAAATCAGGGCGAAGTAATTGGTAGGATCAGCCTCCAGCATAATAATAATAGAGCCAATGATGACGACCCCATGAATGGCGTTGGCGCCAGACATTAATGGGGTGTGAAGCACGGCAGGGACATTGGAAATGACTTCTATTCCTAAAAAAACAGAAACGATAATGAGGAAGATAAACTCCCGGTTATCGATGAACAGTTGTAAAAGTTGATCCATGGCTTAGGCTGTTTCGGTTTGAAAAAGAATGTTTTTTACGCGTTCACTCATTACCTCTCCGGCATGCGTCACGCAGGTATTGGCCAGTATATCGTCTTCCCAGTTCAGGTTGAGATCACCGTTTTCGTCAATCATGAGTTTAAGGAAGTTGACCATGTTTTTGCCATACATTTTACTGGCATCCAATGGCATGGTGGAGGCTAAATTAGAATCACCAATAATAGTGACGCCATGTTGCTGAACGTTCTTATCATTTTCAGTCAGCTCACAATTGCCTCCGGTAGATGCGGCAAGGTCTACAATTACCGAGCCCTGGGCCATGGCTTCCACTGTTTTTGCTGTGATGAGTACAGGTGCTTTCCTTCCGGGAATCTGTGCGGTACAGATAATGATATTCGCCTTGCTGGCATGCTCCTGTATCAAGGCCTGTTGCTTAGCTTTGTATTCGTCTGATTGCTCCACGGCATAACCACCGGCCGATTTATCATCGGTGGCACCTTCGACTTTCACGAACTTGGCTCCCAAACTCTTCACCTCTTCTTCAGCCGCTGTTCTCACATCGAAGGCTTCTACTACTGCCCCTAATCTGCGGGCTGTAGCAATAGCCTGAAGACCTGCTACACCGGCACCCAGTACCAGCACCTTGGAAGGAACAATGCTTCCTGCTGCGGTCATAAACATAGGGAAGAAGCGGGGAGAGTTGGATGCTGCCAGTAGTACAGCTTTGTAACCTGCCACAGTGGCCATGGAAGATAAGACGTCCATTGATTGTGCCCTGGTGGTTCGGGGTACATTATCCATGCTAAAGCTGGTAACTTGCTGAGACATCAGTTGCTCTACCAGGGCTTTATTGGAGAGAGGTTGAAAGACAGACATTAGTACCTGGGCCGGTTTTAATGTTTTCAGTTCATGGTCATCAGGAGGGTTAATGCCTAAAACAAGATCAGCGCGAAGAACATCTTCGCGCTGACCAATTTTAGCTCCTGCATCTTCATATAATGCATTGGGAGAAAATGCTTTAAGACCGGCTTCGGATTCAACAATAATTTCTGCTTTCAGAGCGATTAAGGCTTTTACACTTTCGGGCAAAAGTGCTACCCGATTTTCACCATCGGGTTCCTTTAAAAGGCCTATTGTCATAGTTCTACAGGTTGAAAAGTTCGTTTCTCAAATTAGAACTTTTTCGCTCTTATAAAAATGATCTGTGTTGGTACTTATGTCATTTTTCCGATTATGGTTTCTTTATTCACCTGCAGGTTCAAAACGAGTCACCTCATTTTCTATAGGTTCAACACTTTGTAAATAGGCGAAGATGGCCTTCAAATCTGTAGTGTCCATTCCGGCATACATGTTCCAGGGCATCAGCGTATTGAATTCGCCCATGGCAACAGGTTGCCTGCTGTTTTCATAGCCTTTGAAACGGGCGATGAACATATCTTCAGTCCAGGCACCCATACCGGTATTATGTGGCGTAATGTTGGGGGTTCTCAACAGACCACCCGGCATCGGAAATTCCCTTCCGCCACTGAACATTTTCTCTGGAATAATCTGTCCTTTTTCTACAGGCGTATGGCATTCTGCACAACCTGAAAAAGTGGCCATATACTTTCCGTAGGCAATGATGTCCGTTTGATCAGGCCGTTTTTGCGGATTAGCATTCTGAGGAATAGTTTTAAGGATTATACTGAAAGGAAAATCAGGTTCTGCATCCGGAATATCGCTTTCAATAGATGGAAGCGTTCTCAGGTAGGCTATGATCGCCTGAATGTCTTCAGGGTCCATTTGCCCATAATAAGGGTATGGCATAATAGGGAAGAGTGCATGGCCTTCTTTGGTCACTCCTGTGGTAATGACACGATACAGCTCACCATCAGTGTATCGGCTGATCCCGTAAGGTGTAATATTTTTGGCATAGAATACTCCGGGCATTCCCATACTCTGATCGAACTTGTCACCGCCTTTGCCCAGTGTACCGTCCATCGGAGGCCCGGAATAAAGAGAAAAATCACGGGTGGAATGACAGTCTATGCAGACGGCCACATGGTTGGCCAGGTATTCACCTCTCGCTACCAATTCAGGAGTTGAGTTAACGGTGAGTTCAATTGCAGGGTCTACCTTAGGGAAAGCATTGTTTACATAAATGATTGCTGCTGTGGCTACTATGGCAATAGCCAACACCGCAAAGCCGAGGACTTTAAGTACTTTTTTCATTGGGTTGAAGAATGTTAATCAATTGACTGTAAGTAAGTTAATGATTTAATTCTTAATGTGGTTCTTATCCGGTCAAAATTCATTTAAGGCAGCCTGCACAAAATGCCCGGCTTTTACCAAAGCGATGATTATTCTGAATGAGGAAGTAAATCTACCTGAAGGCCTTGTTTTGATAATGAGGAGAAAGCAAATGGAAATACGCACTGTGAATTGATCTGTGTTGTCATTTGTCTGATACCTGAATCACAATACCATACTTCTTCAGAACCCGATCACTTCAAGTACTGTTAGTCCTTCATAATCTTCTCAACATGCAACAGGTAGCAGTAAAGTCTAATAAAGATCAGGACTATTACAGTCCTTTGATTGATCGCCTAACATCAGCCACTCAGTTCACGGAAGAGCAGGTAGAATCAGTGCGGGAACATTTCCGTGTGAAAAGACTGGTCAAAAGGGAGATGTTGATTGCTCCCGGTACTGTTTCCAATCATCTATACTTTATTGCTTCGGGGTGTATGCGGGTTTTTTACCAGGATGCTGAGAAGGAAATCACTACACAGTTCGGCATTGAAGGGTGGTGTATCAATGATTTACAAAGCTTTCTTGAACAGAAACCAGCAAGACAGTTTATTCAGGCTGTTGAACCCACGGTGGTGTTGCAAATTCATAGAGATGCATTGCAAAGGCTGAATGATGCGGTACCTCCATTTGAACGATTTATGAGGCTTAAGTTTGAGAGCGCTCATCAGGTTTTGCAGGAACGTCATCTGGAGAGTATTCTGCTATCTGCTTCTGAGCGTTACGAGCTCTTCCGTAAGAAGTACCGAGAAATTGAACAACGCGTACCTCAGTATATGGTGGCCTCATATCTGGGAATTACCAAAGAATTCCTAAGCCACCTTAGGTCAAAGAACTGAGTGTTTTATTAAGCTAGCTTAACTTTTTGGACTTTTCGATAGGCCAGTTTCGCTTCATGAAATCAAAAAATGTAATCATGAAGAAAAACAGGTTTTGGCTAATGGCCATTTGCATTGGTTTTTGCGGGCTTTTACAAGCTCAGGAACGGGTGGGTAAAAGCCCCTGGGGTACTGAAGACGAGATTGGTACACTGAATATGATGACCACGGCTTCACAGCTTAAGGCTCTTCAATCGACTACTGGCACCCGGGTCTATGATTTGAGTGTGGAATACTTTATCGGAATGCCCTCCTTCAACTTTTTTGGCGATCCTGCTTATCAGTTTTGGTTAACCCATACACCACAGGGTACTGTTGTTGACAATCCAAATGGAGCGGGGAAAGCTATGAATCAAAAGGTAAGCTACACCTCTGATGCCTTTTCAATGTTGACCCATGCCGGAACACATATCGATGCATTGAGTCATTTTGGCCTTAATGGTGAGATATACAACGGGTATAAGGTCAATGAGCAATTGGGTGACAAAGGATGGCATAAAGGTGGAGCGGAGAAGATTCCACCCATTATCTCCAGGGCCGTGTTGATTGATGTAGCCGCTTTTAAAGGAAAAAGCACACTGGATCCGAACTACATGATAACAGTTGACGATTTGAAGGGAGCCCTGAGCAAACAGCAGGTAAGTATTAAAAAGGGAGATATTGTATTAATCAGAACAGGGCAGGGGGCTTATTTTCAAAATGCCTCTCAATATCTTAATCAGTTTCCCGGACTGAGCCTTGCGGCTGCGAAGTGGTTGGCAGAAGATCAACAGATTATGTTGCTGGGTGCCGATAATCTGGGTCTGGAAGCTTTCCCATCAGAGGAGCCTGGTAATTGGGTACCGGTACATACTTACTTGCTGGCTCAGCGAGGAGTGTCTTTTATAGAGAACTTAAATCTGGAAGAGCTGGCTGCAGATTCAGTTTATGAGTTTGCTTTTATAGCTACACCATTAAAACTGAAAGGTGCCAGTGGTGCTCCATTGAGACCTATTGCTATTCCTATCAGGTAATGTAGAAAGGTGGTTGATAATAATAGTCTCCAAATCTGGTATAGTCAGGTTTGGAGACTGTCATGTAGAAGTGATATTAAAGTCCTTGGTCAGACCAAATAGCCAACTCGTTTCCAGCAGGGTCTTTGAAATGAAAACGCCTGCCTCCGGGAAAGGAGAAAATATCCTTTACAACTTGTCCACCATTGGTTTTGACTGTTTCCAAAACAGTTTCCAGTTGACTATGGTAAAGGACAATGAGTGCCCCGTTAACCACAGGCTCTGCAGACTTTTCAAATCCGCCTTCTAAGCCACTGGCATTAAAAGCGACATAATTAGGGCCATAATCGGTGAATTCCCAGCCAAAAGCTTTGCTGTAAAATGTCTTAACGGCTTCCAGGTCATTAGCTTTGAATTCTACGTAGTTGATGAGGTTATCTTGCATATCGGTGAGTTTTGACTTTTGATGAGAAGTTACAATTATTCCTTTTAGGATGTAGCATTTCGGGCAGGGAGCAGGTCACAAAACCAGAAGCCGGATTTTTCTCCATTCCCACCAGGTGAATCATATTCTCGATATACCTTTTCTCCTACAGAGAATGAGATGGAGCTTTTGAATATAGGACCATCATAGCAGAAGGTGTGGAACTCTCCATTTTCACCACATGGATCAACAGTATCGGGAAGGCGTTCCAGCCATTCAGGAGTGATGTCACAACCCACGAAGGACTCATCTAACAGTGAACCATTGACGCAAATGACAATCGCTTTAAAGCCAAGCTTGAAGAATTCCTCCATCAATAGTTTGGTGTCCTCTTTCCAGAGTGGAAAGTGGGCGTTTATGCCTAGCGGAGCCAGTTTATCTTCACGGTATTGCCTTAGATCTTCCAGGAAGATATCGCCAAAAGCTGTATTCTGAAATCCACTTTCCAGCAGTGGATTCAGTACTTTGGTCATTTGCTCTTCATAAATCTCCATAGAGGGTTGCTCAGGCAGCTCCAGTGTTGACCACGGAATTCGCAACGCTTCCATCTGTTGTTCAAAGAGTTCTCTGCGCAAGCCATGCATACTGACCCGGTTATGATGGCTATTGATGGAAGTCAGGAGGTGTTCAACCGAAAAATCAGGATTGTTCTGTAATCTGTGCAAAGCCAGTGCAGAATCTTTTCCTGTACTCCAGTTGAAGAATAATGGGGTTTGCATGAATCAAACTTAAAGAGAGTTCATAAAAAAGGGCTGTCTCGAAAGCGCTCGAGTTCGTCATTCTGAATTTATTTCAGAATCCAAGTGAATGATCAATCAATCACTTAAAGACCCTGAAACAAGTTCAGGGTGACGTTCAGCTAGCTTTCGCGACAGCCTCTTTAAAATCTATTTGGCCTTATCGGCTTATTTATTTTGCTCCTTGATCAGGTTAAGTGCAGAACCTGCCTTGAACCAGCCAATTTGTGCTTCGTTGTAAGTGTGGTTAGCCACAATCACATCTTTGGAACCATCGGCATGAACAAACTCAATGTTCAATGGCTTGCCATCAGCAAACTGATCTAGATCAAGGAAATTGATGGTATCATCTTCCTGAACTTTATCATAGTCAGCCTCATTGGCAAAAGTAAGGGCCAACATACCCTGCTTTTTCAGGTTGGTTTCGTGAATTCTCGCAAATGACTTCACCAAAACAGCTTTAACACCTAAATGTCTCGGTTCCATGGCAGCATGCTCTCTTGAAGAACCTTCGCCATAGTTATGGTCACCCACAACGATTGTAGGAATACCTTCAGCCTTGTATTGACGCTGAGTGGCCGGTACAGGACCATATTCTCCGGTGAGTTGATTTTTCACCTTATTGGTTTCCTGATTGTAAGCATTCACAGCACCAATGAGACAGTTATCTGAGATATTGTCTAAGTGACCTCTGAACCTCAACCATGGACCTGCCATAGAGATATGGTCAGTGGTACACTTACCGAAAGCTTTAATCAAAAGCTTAGCGCCAGTGATGTTTTTACCATCCCAAGGTTCGAATGGAGTTAGCAGCTGAAGTCTCTTAGAGTCTGGCTTCACCACAACTTCCACATTGCTGCCATCAGCAGCAGGTGCCTGATATCCATTGTCTTCAACAGCAAAGCCTTTAGAAGGCAATTCTTCACCTACAGGTGGATCAAGCTTCACTTGCTCACCTTTTTCGTTGGTCAAAGTATCTGTAATTGGGTTGAAGCCCAGATCACCTGAGATAGCAATAGCTGCTACCATTTCAGGAGAAGTTACAAAGGCATGCGTATTTGGGTTACCATCAGCTCTTTTAGAGAAGTTTCTGTTGAAAGAGTGTACAATGGTGTTGACTCTGTTGTTGTCACCGGTTCTTTCCCACTGACCGATACAAGGTCCACAGGCATTGGTAAAGATAGTGGCATCCAGGTCTTCAAAAATCTGAAGTAAACCGTCTCTCTCTGCTGTATATCTTACTTGCTCTGAACCCGGGTTAATACCGAAGTCAGCTTTAGTTTTTAAGCCCTTGTCTACAGCTTGTTGTGCAATAGATGATGCTCTTGAAAGGTCTTCATAAGAAGAGTTGGTACATGAACCGATCAATCCCCACTCCACTTTAGTAGGCCATCCGTTTTTCTCGGCTTCAGCTCTCATTTGAGAAACCGGAGTGGCTCTGTCCGGAGTGAAAGGACCGTTTACGTGTGGCTCTAATGTGCTCAGGTCAATTTCAATCACCTGATCGAAATACTGCTCAGGATTGGCATATACTTCCGCATCACCAGTGAGGTGTTCTCTTACCTGATTAGCCATGTCAGCTACATCTGCTCTGTCAGTAGAACGCAGGTAACGTTCCATGGCATCGTCATAACCGAAAGTTGAAGTGGTAGCACCAATTTCAGCTCCCATGTTACAGATAGTACCTTTTCCTGTAGCTGAAAGGCTTTTAGCACCTTCTCCGAAGTATTCTACGATACAACCGGTTCCGCCTTTTACGGTCAGAATACCAGCTACCTTCAGGATAACATCTTTGGGGGCAGTCCAGCCATTCATTTTACCGGTCAGTTTTACACCGATCAGTTTCGGGAATTTAAGCTCCCAGGGCATGCCCGCCATTACGTCAACAGCATCAGCACCACCAACACCGATAGCTACCATACCTAAACCACCGGCATTTACTGTATGTGAATCGGTACCGATCATCATACCGCCAGGGAAGGCATAGTTTTCCAAAACTACCTGGTGAATAATACCAGCTCCGGGTTTCCAGAAGCCAATACCATATTTATTAGAAACTGATTCCAGGAAGTTGAAAACTTCACCGGAAGCAGTCAATGAATTTCTAAGATCCTGCTCAGCACCTTGTTTCGCAAGAATCAGGTGATCGCAGTGTACAGTTGAAGGAACGGCAGCAGTTGGTTTACCAGCCTGCATAAATTGTAATAGTGCCATTTGCGCTGTTGCATCCTGCATCGCTACGCGGTCAGGAGCAAAGTCTACATATGATTTGCCTCGCTCATAGGCAGTAGTGGCGTTTCCGTCCCAAAGGTGTGAATACAATATTTTTTCTGAAAGGGTGAGCGGTTTTCCCACAGATTTTCTAGCTGCTTCAATGCGAGAAGGCATTTTCTCGTAAACAGCCTTAATCATATCAATGTCAAAAGCCATGAAAAGTATTTTTTGTGATTATAGTTCTAATTAGATAACCATTTAGGGGCCGCTAAGTTATCAAAAATCGAAGAATTGAGTGTGCCGCAGAAGGAATAGTTGATAGGATTATTCCTCTAATCTCTTCACTTCATCTTCTATCAGACGAATCAGGTCGCGTAATGACCACTGAAGAGGCGTTTCAAAGTATATGACATCATCCAGTCTGCTGTATCTCAGGTAAACCAGGTCAATGAATTCCCGGTCATTGAGTAATACCCTTATAATTCTGTCAATCTGTTGATCAGATATACTGATCTGATCGACATCAGTCAAAGGCTCAATCAATGAAAGAACTTTCCTTTGTAGCAGGTAGGGCTCGATTTTCTCTTCAATCAGTCTTTCTTCAACGGCCTCCGTCACCGGTGCACGGGCAAGTCTCTGTTTGTAACTGATAATGGTTTTTCTGATAGTGTCTGATTGAATCAGTTTGAGGTTGCCTGATGAAACCAGGTCTTGATAAACTGCATCTGTAGGGGAGAAGAGGCGATTGACGGTCAGTTCTCTCACCGCACTTCTCAATGTATCGTCACCAACCTGTCGGTTTACAGCATCCAGCAACTCGCCAAAAAGTGCCCTTTGTTCCCGTCTGGCATCCTGATCCGCATTGAGTTCCGTTTGATTAGCTCTGGCTTCTGAAAGGAGTTCCTTCAGGTATTTAACTTCGAGTTGCCTTTCCTTCTTTTTCTGTCCGTATTCTTCCAGCGCAAAGGCCAGATAAATACCTATGACAATGATGATCAGCTCGAGGAATACTTTACCCAGGCCTCTTAACGAAATTCTTCTTGGTTCTCCTTCAAGTCTGTACTTGTTGCTCATCTGTCAGAATATCAATAGGTTGACTATAAAGATAAGCATTCCCATGAGCATGACTAATGCACTGTAGGGAAGTATGTCTTTAGCCTTCAATTGAGTGATTCCGAGAAGAGGTAAAGCCCAGAAGGGTTGAAGCATGTTGGTGAGCTGGTCTCCATAGCTCAAGGCCATAACAGTTTTGGGAATGGAAACGCCCAAAGTTTGGGCAGCTTCTGTAACAATAGGACCTTGTACGATCCATTGTCCACCACCGCTGGGTACAAAAATATTGACCAGTCCCGCACTGAAGAATGTGAAAATGGGTAGGGTGGTTTGGTTGGATATGGCTACAAAGGCATAGGATATTTCGGCACCCAGGCCCGAATACTTCATAATACCCATGATGCCCGCATAGAGCGGAAACTGAATAATAATTCCGGTTGCTCCGCCAATGGCTTTCTGAATAGCCTTTAGAAAATTATCTAAAGTGCCATGTAGCATAAGCCCCAGACCAAAGAGGAGGAAGTTAATGTAGTTGAGGTCTATAAAGCCCAAACCAGCCCCAGAAGGATTATTCCAGGCTTGTCGAATGGCTATGAAACAAATGATGAGTCCGAGGGTGATGGCGGGCCATTTGAGATGGTCTATTTTCTCTGCACCAATAACCTCTACTGGTTTAGACCGGCTTGAGGCTTTTGTTTTGATATCCAGAGCAGAAGGCTTACTGTATTTGCCTAGCAGGAAGAGGCCTGTAGGTATCAGTATTATCAGGCACAGGGAAGTGCTAAAGTTCATACCGGAGAGTAAAGTCTGGTCTATACCAACGATGCCTATCTGACTTTGCAGAAAATGATCTGCACCGGAAACAGTCAATGGAGCTGAGCCTGAAAAGCCTCCATGCCAGCACATCATACCCGCATAACCTGCAGCGCCAATGAGCGGGTAGTTCAAGGGCATATTGAGTGATTTGGCTCTTTCGGCTACCTTACGGGCAAAGATGGCTCCGAAGATGAGACACAGACCCCAGTTAAAGAAGCTCAGCAGTATGGTAAAGAGACTGACCATAAGTGCTGCCTGGGCTGTAGAGTTGCAGTAACGGGTCAAAAGTCCGATCAGCCGATTGAACAGAGGTGTGAGTGCCAGTGCGTGACCCAGGATGAGTATCAAAGCCATTTGCATAGTAAAGGCCAGGAGCTCCCAGAATCCGGTTTGCCAGTACTCCAGAATTTTCAGCGGATAGGCTGATACTGCATTTTCAGGCCTTTGCGTAAAAATAAGTGCCAGTATAAAGACCACAACGGTCAGCATAATAGCAATGGCAAAGGGGGAGGGGAAGAGGTGGTAAAAGAGCTGCCTGAATCTTTTGTTCATGCTTAAAGATGCGAATTCTTAGTGAATTCGAAGAACACTGGGTGAAGACTTTACCTGATCATAATTCACTCAAAAACTCCAGCGTATCAACACCATCAGCATAGTCCCATAACTCCGGGCATTGGGCTGTGCCGAATGGCAGGCTGCCTTCATACCAGGCATCTTTAGATACCAGGCACTGAATTTTATCTTGTTGTGCCGATATCTTCAGAGACAGTTCTGCTTCTGAGGAGTAGGTTTCATAGAATATGACTGAGATAGGAGAAACCAGCTCTTCACTTTCCCGCATCAGGAAAAAGCCTGAGTCTAAATGGGGCTCTTTATTGACCAGATAAATGGACTTATTATAGTCGTAATTGTTGCGGTATTTATGGTGCTCCAGTGTGGACTGGAATTTCTCCAGCGATCCGATGAATTGTGGAAGTTCAAATGTTTTCGGTATAAAGAGTTTGGCTACGTTTCGACAGCCCAGTCCAAAGTGGGTAAAGATGTCTTCTCCCAGGGCTTCAAAGTCTGAAGTACTCTCTTCACCATTCAGAATACCCACAGAGACTCTGTTTTGTCTGATAATATGAGGCTTTTGGCCAAAGTAACTTTTGAAATATCGAGCCGAGTTATCAGAGCCGGTGGCTATTACGGCATCCATGTCATTGAGTCTTTCTACTTCCTTGATCTGCGTTTTGAAATCAGGTGCAATAGTTATGAGTGCATGGAGCACTGTTTTCATCAGAATAGTGTCTTGCGAAGAATACTTAATGCAGGCTATATGGCCGCTAACCAATACAGCAAGAACATCATGCAGGCCAACCAGTGGAATGTTGCCGGCCAGTACTAATCCGATCTGTTTTCCATCATCTGAAAACTGATAGCCATTCAGCCACTGCTCAATCTTGTCCGCTTTGAGCGATTCGGCCCAGGCAGAAAAGGCTTTTTCTATACTTTCCTGAGTAAACCAATTGTTCTGATTGGCCGCGGTCAGGCAGAGTTCATTGAATTCCTGTGGATCTTGTTTTTCAAACCAAGTGCCCAGTGCAATAAGGGCCTCTATTCTTTGCTGCAGTTTCATTTCCATAATTCAGAGGCAAAAATACATGATATGATTGCGCCTAAGAACAATATCTGATTAGTTTTGCGCCAAATATTGAGAAATTCTGAAACTTAGTCAGCTTAATATTGTTGCACTAAGGATACCTAATAAAGACGAAGCACTATGGCGATAATGATTACAGACGAATGCATCAACTGCGGTGCATGCGAACCTGAATGTCCAAATACAGCTATATACGAAGGTGGAATGGAATGGACCTGGAGTGGTGGTACCGACCTGAAGGAAGTTGAGCTGGAAGACGGAACCGTAATTGATGGCAATGAGCCACAAGAACCAGTTTCAGACGAATTCTATTATATCGTTTCAGGAAAATGTACGGAGTGTACTGGTTTCCACGAAGAACCACAGTGTGCTGCTGTTTGTCCTGTTGATTGCTGTGTGGATGATCCTGATTATAGAGAAACAACAGAAGAACTGGAAGCTAAAAAAGAGTGGCTTCACGTGTGATTATATTGGATTTTAAATGATGAATGAAGGCCTCGGAAGAGGCTTTTTTATTTTAAAAAAAAATTTCAAGAACCTGGGCAACTAGCCATAAGAAGTTTTATTAATTTCCTAATACTTGTCAAGTATAGTTACCAACATATTCTCCAAATATCTTCATGTAATATTTTGACTTTTCTGCATCTAATTCCAAAGACTTTTCATATTTGATTGCCCAATCAAAATATTTTTTGACTTCCACCTCAAACTGTGCTTTGTCAAAATTATCTGGGAACCACTGAAAATACTTCCCGGAGAACGGTATTGATTGCTTTGGGGCAAAGGTTCTTGCAGATTCATGAATGAATACGCCAAATGGAGGAGCTAACTTCTCGATAGAGTAAGCTTGTATCATAGGAGTTCCCATCAAAATGGACGTCTTATAATTCAAATCATTTTCTAAAGAAGTGGATGCACTTTTAGGGACATCTCTTCCATGAATGACGGGGCCAAAGGATATTGAGCCCTTAGCCAAAAACCGATACTTACATAGTTCTGTTTTGGAATAGATTTCAAACAGACAAACGAAGATTTTTCTTATCACTCTTTTCAAGACTATTTGGCTTGGCGTGGTAATAAAAACACCATCCATTAAAGGGTAATACTTGGCATGAGCATCTTTGGAGCTTTGAATTGCTCCATGAAATTTGAAAATGAAATTTGCCGCTGTATTTACAGAGTCTGACATTATGTTTTTGGTACCCATAATGTCAACCCAAAGAACATATTCATTCTTAGGAGATGGTAGTTTTGATGCGTCAAAGTACATGTCTATTATTTTAGTCAATTAAGCCATCTTCTGTCTCTTTAACAAATAAGATTTGAGTACCTGATCAAACCCTTGATTAATATCCGCTTCAATCAGGTCAATTTTAAGCTTGGCACACTTTAGATAAAGTTCATGATAGTATGAATCCATCTGTTCACGGAATGACTTTTTGATGGTGGCTGGATTAAGCCTGACTCTTTCCTGTGTTTCCGAGTCGATAAATTCATAGGGTCGGTCTTCGAAGTCAAAATCCAGCTCTGTGTGGTGGTCAGTTACATGGAATAGGAGTACCTCATGTTTCTTATGTTTCAGGTGTTGCAGGGCAGACATCAGCTCTTCTTCATTCGCTTCATTGTCGAACATGTCGCTGAAGATGATGACCAGTGACCTGCGATGTATCTTTTGGGCCAACTGATTCAAGATGGAGGCCACATTGGTTCTTTTCTCACTCTTGGGTTTATCGAGTAACTCATTGAACTGGAGAAACAACTTGTGAACGTGGGAGGCTGAAGATTTAACCGGGGTTTCGATTTCCAATTGATCGCTGAAAGTATGCAGGCCGACTGCATCACGCTGTTTATGGAAAAGATAGGTGAGGGCAGCAGCAGCCATGACACTGAAACGCATTTTACCGAAGTTCACTTCAGGATAATACATGCTGGAAGACTGGTCAATGACCAGTTGGCATCTCAGGTTAGTTTCTTCCTCATAACGTTTGGTATAAAGCCTGTCAGTTTTGGCAAAGAGTTTCCAGTCGATATGTCGGGTACTCTCTCCATTATTATATAATCGGTGTTCGGCAAACTCAACTGAAAAACCATGATAGGGAGATTTGTGTAGACCGGTGATAAAGCCTTCAACCATTTGTTTGGCCAGTAACTCTATGTTGCCCAGTCCTTTAATGTCTTCCAATGTAAATTGCATATCTCTTAGTGCTAAGTAAAACAGGTCCGAAACACCTTTAAGACCCTGTTGAAACTACTTAAATTTAACTATTACGTTACGTATTTTATTTTTACGGTGTTTGCAATAGTGACTTTAATTAGTTTATATTTAGTCAGCTATTTTTCCAAAATCAACTAAAAACTAATAAGACTAAATTCTTTGAGAAGTGGAAGACAAGGACAGGAATGAGATTTTTTCGAAGCGGGTAAGGGCAGGAAAAAGAACATATTTTTTTGATATCAAAGCCACAAGATCCAACGACTATTATTTAACCATTACGGAAAGTAAGAGAAAGTTTAAGGACGATGGTTTTAGCTATGAGAAGCATAAGATTTTCCTTTATAAGGAAGATTTCAGCAAGTTTGTAGATGCCTTGAATGAGGCCGTAAGTCATGTGAAAGATGAACTTCTACCAGATGTGGACTTCACACAGTTCGATAAGGAGGAATATAGTATGAATTCAAACTCTGATCACGACAGCGATTTGAGCTGGGATTAATCAGAATTCACGATAAAGATACAAAAGGGGCTCAGGCCCCTTTTTTGATTTTAGACTGAGGCAGAAATGCATTTATTGCTATCTTTGCCGCCTGTTTTAAAAGAAGCAAATTCATTTACGATTATGGGTTTAAAATGTGGTATTGTTGGCTTACCAAATGTTGGAAAATCAACACTTTTCAATGCGATTTCCAGTGCCAAGGCTGAAGCTGCCAACTTTCCTTTCTGTACAATTGAACCAAACGTTGGTGTAGTTACAGTTCCAGATGAAAGATTGACCATTTTGGAAGAATTGGTGAATCCTCAAAAGGTATTACCCACAGTAATTGAATTTGTAGACATTGCCGGCCTGGTAAAAGGCGCCAGTAAAGGTGAAGGCCTGGGAAATAAATTCCTGGCCAATATTCGCGAAGTAGATGCTATCATACATGTGATTCGCTGCTTCAAAGATGATAACGTAGTACACGTGGCAGGTAATGTAGACCCTGTTTTCGATAAGGAAGTCATTGATACTGAGCTTCAACTGAAAGATCTTGAGTCTATAGAAAAGAAAATTCAACGACTGATTAAAGTAGCCAAGTCAGGCGATGCCAAAGCCAAGAAAGAACTGGCCGCTTTGGAAAGGTTCAAGTCTGAAATGGAGTCTGGCAAGAATGCCCGATCAATCGAAGCTGACGATGACGAATTGGCTGCTGTTAAAGAACTTTCTCTTTTGACACTGAAGCCGGTTATATATGCCGCTAATGTGGAGGAAGCATCTATTCACACAGGTAACGAGCATGTAGATGCTTTGAAAGCAGCAGTTGCCAATGAAAACTCAGAAGTATTGGTCATTTCAGCCTCCATCGAATCGCAAATTGCTGAGCTTGATGATCCGGAAGAAAAAGCCATGTTCCTGGAAGAGTATGGTTTGAAAGAATCAGGCCTCAACAAACTGATCAAAGCCTCTTATTCTATCCTGAATTTAATTACCTACTTCACAGCAGGTGAGAAAGAAGTAAGAGCCTGGACTATTAAAAAAGGATGGAAAGCTCCTCAGGCTGCTGGGGTAATTCACACCGACTTTGAAAAAGGATTTATTCGTGCAGAAGTCATTAAATTAGATGACTATCAACAATATAAAACAGAAGTAGCTGTAAAGGAAGCCGGTAAAATGGCTGTTGAGGGAAAAGAATATGTCGTGAAAGACGGAGATATTATGCATTTCCGCTTCAATGTATAAGCCGACTGTCAAATTCCCTTTAATTTTTTAGGCAGTACTGAACAATCTTTTTGAGCAAAGGGTTATGCCTTTGCTAACTGGGGTAAATACCCATCATAGATTGTGATTAAAAGGATAAGACAGTGAGAATTAGGGTAATTTTTAAGCTGCATAACAGAGGCGCTTACCTACCATTTCATCATCAGCATATTTTGGCTCAGTTCATTAAGGGCGTGTTGGTAAAGGGAGGGAATGAAGACTTCTTCAATTATGAATACTACAATTTCTCAGGCCTGAAAGGGCAAACCAAGATATCCAGAAGTGGATTGCATTTCTATTCAAACCTGGTAACTCTGGTTGTTTCATCAGCCAATCAGGAATTTATCGATTATTTACTGGAGCAAATTTTCGACTTTGAGAAAATCGATTTAGGAAACCTTCAGGTCAGTCCGCTATTTACTGAAATTGAAAAACCGGTGAAGTTGGAAGACGAAACCAAGTTCATCTGTATTTCTCCTTTGGTGCCGTTTAAAGCAAGGTTTAATGACGATCAGTCTAAGCGATTCCTTCAACCGGATACTGATGAGTTTTCAGACCTCTTGTATGAGTCCACCATTCAGAGGATGGAGAAAACAGGTCAATTCGATCATGCAGACTTCGAAAGATTCAAGAAATTTCAGGTGGTTCCAGACCAGGCTTACCTGAACAGAATGAAGGAGAATGATAAGAAATTTGCCCGCATTTACTCTCTCTTCGACAATGATGTAAAGTATGAAGTGAGAGGCTATACCCTGCCGTTTAAACTCTATGCTGAAAAAGAGGTACAAGAGTTTCTATTCCACTGTGGTATGGGCAATTATACCTACAAAGGTTTTGGAATGCTCGACATTGCCAATGCCGATCCAACTTCAAGAACAGAGAAATACCACTTTGTTAAAGAAGAGGTTACCGCCTAGAGTTGTAGGGTACCTGTCCGTAAGCTACAAGTAAATCACCCCGGGCGCCCATAGGCCTGAAATACACAAACACTTCATAGAGATTTTCTGTATCCCAGAAATTACCATCAATGGCATAGGGATCATTTCCTGAAAGCATGTAGGCGTAATTATACCAGCCTTGTTTGACCAGTATGTTAGTTTCGTAAAAACCGGTTGCCGGGTTGAATCGTAGTCTCGAATTTTCGTTTCGCTGCCATTGATTGAAAGAACCTATGACGTAGATCGACTGGTCAGTCTCGGGATAATCCAGTTTGAATTGTGTGTCAATATATTCTGCTGTAGTTTGCCCGGGCCTGCTTTCCAGGTCCCTGATGTAAAACTGTCCGTTGATATCGAGTGCTTGCAGGTAGTTCTGCCCCAAAGGCCTGTCGAGCCGGAGTTGAGCCCTAACTTCATTTCCGCCAATCAGAATGTCCTGAACATTCCTTCCGGTAAAGGTGACAATACCCAGGTCAAAACTTCGGAACTCATTCGTTCCCGGAAATTCATTGAGTTCATCCAGGTTTTGAAAGCGGATCATTTTACTGTTCTCATCAATAAAAGTGGGGGAAAGATTGTAATGGGTAAGGTCAGGTCGCTGGTTTTGTCTGACTACCGTAATGAACTGCTCTCTTGGATCAACCGCTTTCAGGTTGCTGTAATTGAGGGTTACTTCTACTCGCTGGTTACTTAACCGTTGGGCTTGGTCGGCTGACCTGACTATGCTGAGTCCGGCCGCTGCACTTTCTTCAAACACATAGAATCGCTGTGAGAGCACAATGTCTTCTTTGTTCCTGTCGCGGTAAACAACCGCCAGGTAATTGCCTGACATTTTAAATGCAGGTATCTCAAACTGATAGTTGACATACTGTCTCTTGGCCTCTGCGCTGAATTCAAATTGCTCTATTTCAAACTCATTGTAGGCATTCAGATACATATTGGGGCGCACAGAGGAGGGAGTCCAATCCGCATTACAATGAATAAAATATACATAGAAGTAATCTGCGTCTTCATTCAGCTCATCGAAAGAAAGGATCAGGCTTTTCTGACCTTTTCGGGTCACTGGTGGAGCAATTGCATTTTCAACAGAGCCACCTTTTATGTTGATTTGTACCGTTTTGATATCGGGCTCATAAACAGCATTATCATATTGCAGTTCTTTTTGTCCGAAAACGGTAAATGAAACAAGTGTCAATACAAGGCTTAGAATTTGCTGGGGCTTGAATTTCATGTGTTGGGAAACGAAGCGAAAATATTTTATTGCTTTACAACCAATTAATATACCAGAGTGTCTAAAAACAAGGAGACAGGATCTTCTTAAGGTTAATGATTCAAGATATAGAATTAATCCATAAGTGCATTAAAGGAGATGGCAAGGCCCAGCGTGAATTGTATGATCGCTATGCGGCTAAGCTGATGCCTATGGCTATGCGATATGCAAAATCGCAGGCCGATGCGGAGGATATTCTTCAGGATGCATTCATTAAGATATTCAATAGCCTTGAGTCGTTCAGACAGGAAGCACAATTCCTGACCTGGTTAAAGCGGATTGTTGTCAATACAGCGATCAACCACAACAGAAAGAAGCTGTATCAGCAGCCAATGCTCGATATAGAAAAGACACCGCTCTATGTAGAAAATGAATTGGTGATATCGCATTTACATTTCACCGAGATAATGGCAATGATGCAAAAGTTGCCAGTGGGTTGCAGAACAATCTTCAACCTGTTTGCCATTGAAGGCTATGGTCATAAAGAGATAGCCGAAATGATGGAAATCACTGAAGGTACTTCCAAATCGCAATATGCCAGGGCCAGAGCCTTGCTGAAAGTGATGGTGGAAGATGCCAGTAAAATAGTTAAATCAAATGCGTCAATGTAATGGGCAATTTTGAAAGTGAATTGAGAGATATGTTCGATGGGGCTGAATTTCAGCCATCGGAACAAGTGTGGGCAGGAGTGGAGTCTGCTTTGGCACAAAAGAAGAAGAAAGGCATCTTTATGATGTGGCAGACTTATGGTATTGCCGCAGCAGTTGTTTTCTTCATCACCGCAGGTATGCTTTATAAAAACGGGTACTTCCAAAGTACTCCGGGCCCTGTTGATAATAAGCCTAAATTAACGCAGACAGAAGGTAGCACTACTGACTCCACCAGTATACAGAAGCCTTCCAGTAATTCAGTATCCGGTCAGCAATTGGCAGGAACTACTGAAGGCCAGGAAGACGAGACAATTAACCTAAATGCTAATGAACCGGATGCTGTAGATCCGACTCAGTTAGCCAGAATAGATAATCAGGTATTGGTTACGGATCAATTGTTAACAGCTCAGGTAAATCAAACAGAGGTAACTGAATCAACACTGGCAGTGCCGGTTGAAACCAACTCACTGAGATTACAACTTGCTGTACCTAAGGCTTATCGACAGAGTATTGCCGCGACTCAGGCCCGATGGTTGAATAGCCTGGGAGTCGATTTATCTTCTTTGACAGCAGATGCTGAGCCGGCTGTTATGACTCCCGACTTTAAAGGAGAGCAGATGTTGAATGGCAGGCTGGGTAATAACAGCTTTAACATTGCTACTATGCCTGGTAATACTGAGTCGTTATCTACTCAGGCTGTTGATTCCAGGTTTAATGCATACTCCAGTATTAACAATGAGGAGGAGCAGGCTCTTGGCTCAGTGAGTGCAGGTATTGGCTTTGCTACTGAACTGAGTCGCAGGCTGCAATTGAATATGAGTTTAAGGTATACTGAATTAAGAGTAAGGTCATCTTCTAATGCCTATTCAGAAGTAAACGGAGTGTCATATCCAATTTATCTACCCTTAGGCTATGATCCAACCAATGTCAATTTCATTGGCAGGTATAATCTTACCAATACCATTCAGGGGCTTTCGGTACAGCCTACCTTGAGTTATAAAATGGCACAGTTTGGTAGGTTTGATGTATCGGTGATTGGTGGTGTAGGAGTGGATTACTTCTTTTCTTATCGGGTGAAAGGCGACCTTAACTTTCTTTCAGTTCGAAAGGCCAACCTTAATGATTCAGATTTCATCAAGAATTTTAACCTGAGTGGTATTACCGGGTTGGGAGTGAATTACAGAATCAATCCTTCTTTGGGGTTATCGGCCGATATCAATTACCGATACTTTGTACCGACCAGTAGTAGTGATACGCAGAGAAGAGCTTCTGTATTGGGATTTGGTCTGTCAGTGAATTATTTCCTGAAGAGAGATTAAGCTGAAAGTTACTCCGCTTCCAGGGTTTCTACTTCCAGATAAATATTCTCCCAGCTTTCCTGAGTCTCTTCCAGTTTTTCTTTGAGCTCATTATGCTCCTGCGTTTTGCTGGCTAAAGTTTCTGGATTACCATATACTTCAGGTTCAGCCATTTCCTTCTCCAGTTGAGCTATTTTGGCCTCAACCTTTTCAATGTTGGTCTCAATCTCTGACAGGTTCTGACGTAGTTTTTTCAGTTCCTGCTCCTGTTGGTTATTTCTGACCTTCTTGCCGGTTGATTTTGGTTTCTCTGCCTTAGGTTCCGGAGCAGTGGCTTTGGCCATTTCCTTCTCCCTTTTGGCTTGCCAATACTCATACTCATCATAAGTACCCGGATATACCTTAATCTCATTATCTTCTATATACCAGATTTTATTGGCGATCTGAGATACAAAGTGTCTGTCGTGAGAAACGATAACAAAAGTGCCCTCATACTGCTGTAAAGCCTGAATCAGTATGTTCACAGATAAAAAGTCGAGGTGGTTGGTCGGCTCATCCATCATCAGGAAGTTGGCTTCCGATAACAGGGTTTTAGCCAGGGCAACTCTCGATTTTTCACCTCCTGAGAGCACCTTGATTTTCTTAAATACTTCTTCATTCTGGAAGAGGAAACATCCCAGAATACCTCTCAGGTCTCTCTCCGTTTTTCCGGATCCGGCCTGCTGAAGCTCTTGCAGAATCTCGTTTTCGACATTCAATGCTTCCAGTTGGTGCTGGGCATAAAATGCTGTGAGTACATTATGACCTTCTTTACGGTCACCTTCAATTTTTTCAGTTCCTGCAATGATTCTTAGTAGGGTAGACTTTCCCTTACCATTGGCTCCGATGAGTGCAATTTTATCTCCTCGCTCTACCTGAGCGGTAGTATTCTTCAGAATTTGAAGGTCGCCATAGCTCTTAGAAATGTCATTAAGCTCAATGATGAACCTGCCGGACTTCTGCTTAAAGCCGAACTGGAAATTCATGGCGATGTTATCATCGATCACATCTTCAATCAAGTCCATTCTTTCCAGTGCCTTCACTCTGGACTGTACCTGTCTTGCCTTTGTAGATTTAGCTCTGAAGCGTTCTATGAAGCGTTCGGTCTGTCTGATCTGCGCCTGCTGATTTTCATAGGCATTCTTCTGGATTTCTTCCCTCATGCTTTTCTCTTCCAGATAAAAAGAGTAGTTGCCTGAGTATTGGGTCAGCTTGAAACCCGATACTTCAACGGTTGAAGTAATGACATTATCCAGGAAGTAACGGTCGTGAGAAACCACAATGATGGCCCCTTCATAATTCCTTAAATAGTTCTCAATCCACTTAATGGAAGGTAAGTCGAGGTGGTTAGTAGGCTCATCGAGCATGAGTAAGGCCGGCTTTTGTAGCAGGAGTTTAGCCAGCATCACCCTCATTCTCCAACCTCCGGAGAACTCTCTCAGTGGCCTTTTCAGGTCCTCGGTTCTAAAGCCGATTCCCTCCAGTATGGCTTCAGCCTCTGATTGCATGGTATATCCACCCAAAGCTTCGAATTGCTCTTGTGCCTTAGACAACTTGTCAACCAGTCCGTCATTATAGTCAACCTCCATTTGGTGAAGGAGCTTGTCAATCCTGTGTTGAAGGGCATTGGCCTCTTCAAAAGCTTCCATGGCGATAGACAAAATGCTGTCGTCAGACTGATAGGAGAGTAGGTCCTGATTCAGGAAACCAATGCTACAGTCTTTGCTCATGGAAATTTCACCAGATGTCGGCTGATAATCACCAATAATCAACTTGAGTAGTGTAGATTTACCTCGTCCGTTCAATCCAATCAGGCCAATACGGTCATTGGGTTTAATGTGGAGGCTGGCTTCATCAAATAAAGGCCTGTCACCGATATAATAAGAGAGGTTGTTAATGGCAATCATGTCGCAAAAATAGCTTCCGTAGAGACAAAACAAACATTCACCTCTGATAAAATAGTTATTATGTGTATGGACACAATTTGATAGATTTGAATTATGAAAAGATCAACCTTAAACAGTGCAGTCTACGCGGTAATTATTATCTGTTCAGTAGGCTTCTTTAGCTGCAACAGTCAGGCACAGGATAAGTCAATGGATGAGTACAACGCGCGATTGGAGAAAATCAATTTGCCAGAAGGCTTCGAGATATCCTACTATGCTACTAATGTGATTGATGCCAGGTCTTTGGCCAGAACCGAAGACGGTAAGACAGTTTTCGTAAGCAATAGAAGAAGACGCAATGTTTACGCGTTGACTGATACGAATGGTGACATGGTGGCTGATAAGGTGGATACGATCCTGACCGGATGGAACTCTCCAAATGGTCTGGCCTATAAAGATGGTGACCTCTATGTAGCCGAAATCAACAGGATTCATCGATTCCCCAATATTATGGCGAACCTGGCCGACCCTAAGTCAGAAGTGATTTATGACGAATACCCAACTGATGGTCATCATGGCTGGAAATTCATTGCCTTTGGTCCTGATGGTAAACTGTATGTGCCGGTAGGTGCTCCTTGTAATGTATGCGATAAGGAAGATGAAAACCCTGTTTATGCTTCTATTACCAGAATGAACCCTGATGGTTCTGACATGGAGATTTATGCAAAGGGTGTGAGAAATTCTGTTGGCTTCACCTGGAATCCAAAAACAGGTAATATGTGGTTTACTGATAATGGAAGAGATAGGCTTGGTGATGATAAACCTGCTTGTGAGCTGAATTTTGCTCCAGAAGCTGGTATGCACTTTGGTTTTCCTTACTGGCACCAGGGAGATATACCAGACAAAGAGTTTGGCAATAAGTATCCAAGAGAAAAATTCACTGAACCAGCTTATAAGTTTGAGCCTCATAGTGCTCCGCTTGGGCTCAGGTTTTATCAAGGAGATATGTTTCCTGAAAAATATAACGGGAATATACTAGTGGCACAACACGGTTCTTGGGATCGAACTCCAGAAGCTGGACATAGTGGTTATCAATTGCGTTTTGTTCAAATCGAAAATGACAAAGTAGTAAAGAGTGAAATCTTTGCTGATGGTTGGTTGGATAAAGAAAAGAATCAGGGTTGGGGTAAGCCGGTGGATATAATGGAAATGCCTGACGGTTCTATTTTGGTTTCAGACGATGTTAATCACTGTATTTACCGGATTAGTTTTAGGGGTAGTTAAGTGAATGTACTTCCTAGGCTTAAGTAAGAGCTGTGTTTTGTATATTCAATTATGAAAAATAATCACATATTAAAAACTACACTAATACTAGGTATTGGTCTAGCGTTAAACTTACAGGCAATGAGTTCTGATATGATCACTCCTTTAAGTGTTGCAACTTCCGAAGACCTTTTTATTGATCACATTAGGGATATCGCAAGTGAACTAAGTTGTGAAGAAAAAGAGGAATCTATAGAAAATTATCTTTCAGCCTTATCAATGGCGGCTGATAGAGAATTGTCGATGACTGAAACTTTTGAGGTAAGAAATTTTGGCGAAAGCTTCCTTAATGGAGGTTTCTCTAATCAAACTGAACTTGTAGAAAGTTATTTCAATTTAATTAATCTATTGTCACTTGAGAGTGTTATGTCTCAGACTTGTAGTGGAGAATGGATTGGTGCACCAGGATTCTTATCACTTTGTGATCAACAGGAGGAAATAGAAGGGTTGCCTGGTGCCTGTAGTTATCAGTGTGTTGATCCTTACACGGCTCAGGATTGTACTCTGTATTTTTTATGCACACCCGAATAGGGGTTTTGAGAAGGACTATACAATAAAAGGTGTAGTCCTTTCTATTATCATGCTGCAAGTACAAAAGCTATTTAAGAAGTACCCGGGTGAACACTACGGAGCAGTAGTAGACATGTCTTTTGAACTGTCTGACTGCGAAGTACTGGCCATTGTAGGTAGGAGTGGTTCGGGAAAAAGTACCTTGCTTAGAATGTTAGCTGGTTTAATGAAACCTGATTCCGGTTCCATCCTGTTCCGTGGTGAGCCACTCAAGGATCCTGAGGAGCAGTTGATTGCTGGTCATGACAAGATCAAAATGGTCTTTCAGGATTTTCAGGTGAAACCCAACATGACTGTAGCTGAGAACATCAGGTATAAATTACTTCACTTCAATAAAGAATATCAGGAAGAACGCTGCGATGAACTTCTCAATCTATGTGGACTTCGGGAGTTCGCCTCTAAAAAGCCCAGAGAATTATCTGGTGGACAGCAGCAAAGGCTGTCATTAGCCAGAGCACTGGCAGATGATCCTGAGCTCCTTTTAATGGATGAGCCTTTCAGCAATCTGGACCCTATCATTAAAGAAGACCTGCTCATTGAACTGACAGATATTGTCAGGAAGGAGGGGATTTCTCTGGTTTTAGTTAGTCATGATGTACGCGATGCTCTGTTAATTGCTGACAGGATTGCCTATGTAGATCAAGGTACATTGTTGCAAATCGATACACCCAGTGAGATTTACAACCACCCTGAAACTCTTGATATTGCTCAGTTTTTTGGGCGTGTAAATACCGTAAAAGACTTATCTGGCAAGGTCCATTATATACGGGCAGAGCATTTAAGCCTTAAGGAGCAAGAGCATGCTTTTGAGGTCTATGTGGAGTCGTGCACATTTATGGGAAATTATTATTTATGCAGAGGAAGGACAGAGACTGAAGGTCAGGTCGTTTTTCATACTTCTGACCAAATCTCCATAGAGCAGTCAGTAGAATTAGGTTTTTTAAAGTGTTATGAACTACATTTTACTGAGGATTAACAACAACTGTTGGTTTTTTAATATATTAGCACTGTGTTGCATGCAGCACTCCCTCAACTTCCATCAACTCCAGGACTAACCTGTCGATTTTTTTTAACCAAGACGACTATCAGACTTATTATGAAACGACTATTCATTGTTCTAATGATTTGCAGTCTATCCGTTACTTTATCTGAGTTACATGCACAAAACCTGAATAAAGTATATGGAGCTATGGCTGAAGAGGACTGGGAAGTGGCTTTAGAAGAGCTGGAACCCATACTTGCCAAGAAGAAAAAAAGCTATGAAGCCATGTGGCTGGCCGGTATCTGTCATACCAAGAGGTACCGGATGGACAAGGCTTTCGAATTATTTCAGGAATCTGCCCCTCTGGCAGAAGAACTCCCTTATTATTGGATTCCTTACGCTGAAGCCTATTTGGTGGCTGAACGCGTAGATGATGCCGAGCGCACACTAAGAAGGCTTAACCCCAGCTCGCTTGAGGAGCAGGATCAGGCAGATTGGTACGCCCTCTTTAACAAAATTCAGAATGCCAGAAAATACCTCTCTAACCCCAAGGATATTATTATTAAGAACTTAGGACCTAATGTGAATACTGAAGGGAATGAGTATTCTCAGGTGGTTACAGCGGATCAGATGGGGATATTCTTTACCGCCAGAAGATCTGGCCTGGGTAAGATTGCCGATGATGGTGAGAACTATGAAATGGTAATGACGGCTGAGATGGATGAGCTGGATAAGTGGAAGAAAGACAAGCCGCTCGATGGCTTCTCGGCAACAGATGCTAATGAGGCACCTATTCAGCTGACCAATGGTGATAGCACCCTGTTGACATTCTACGATGAAGATCTGTTTATCTCTTACAAAGAGGCCGATGGCAACTGGAGCAAGAGAGAACCTCTTCCTATCAATACCAATAAATGGGATTCACATGCCTACCTGTACAATAATGGTAATTCCATGATTTACGCATCGAGCTTTGGTAATGATGAGGAGAATTCAGACCTCTACATTGTCCATAAAGATGAAAATGGAAAATGGTCTAAGCCTTACTTCATCGAGGAGCTGAACACACCTGAGCGTGAAGATGCTCCTTTTGTAGCTGAAGACGGAACATTATACTTCTCCTCACAAGGCCATGACTCTATGGGTGGTTATGACATTTTCACCACACGATTGGATAGTGCAACCGGTAAGTTCTCAGAGCCTGAAAATATGGGAGCACCCATTAACCTGCCCAATGACGATACTTTCTTTACACTCTATGGTAAGAATGCTTATTTGTCTTCAAGCCGTCCTGATGGCTATGGCCAGGTAGATATTTACAGAATCATCATGTTCAACAAGTCCCAGCTTCAGGGTAAACTACTGGACTGTGACAATGAATCTCCGGTAGCTTTCGCAGAGGTTAAAGTAACTACTCAGGATGGTGAAGAACTCACTGCCATGACTAATGAGTACGGTGTCTATAAAATGACTATGCCGATTGAACGTGACTTCACCTTAACAGTGACTAAAGACGATGAGGTTGTTTATGAGAAGGTACATGCCATTCGAGTGCTCTTTAGAGATGAGTTTGATGTAGAGCAAGACTTCTATATAGGCTGTGACAAGGTTGAAAAAGACATCTATGTGAAAATGATCAATAGCTTCGATCTTGACCCGACCAACGTTCCGGTGGAAGATCCTTCTATTGAAGGAATTGAGCCTGTAACTGAGGAAGAAGAAGCTGAAGAGCTAGCTGAAGAAGTAGTGGCCGTTGAGGAAGTTCAGGAAGAAGTAACAGAAGAAGAGGAGCCGGAAGAAGTGGAAGTAAAAGCTGCTGTTGTTCCTGCTGTGACTGAAGAAACCATTGAGCTACCGAACGTATTCTTCGATTTCGATAAGCATAATATCAAGTCAGAATTCTTCGAAAGACTGGATGAAGCTGCTGAATTGCTGGTAAGAAGAAGAGACCTGAGAATTATGGTGGCAGGTCACACCGATGCTTATGGTACGAACCCATATAACGTAGCGCTTGGAGAAAGAAGGTATACGGAAGTGTACAACTATCTGATTAACAAAGGAGTGAATCCAAGTCAATTGGCCACTAAAACCTTTAGTGAAGACATTCCTATTGCTTCTAACAGAACCGTTCAGGGTAGAGCATTCAACAGAAGGGTAGAACTGTACTTTATCGATGAAAACGGTAATAAGGTAGAGTACTAGTATTCAATAAATTCAAATGAAAGAGGTTGTGTCCATTAAGGCACAACCTCTTTTTTTGCCAGGAACTGTAAAAGAATGGAAATCAGCCCTGGCGATTGCACGCGTGTAGTGCCTAGTTGGTCTGTCCCTCAGTAATGGTCATGATTTGATCAGTTGGTACATTAGTCATTTGATCAACTACTCCGGAAGGCCACTGAATTTCAATGCGCTCAATTGTGGCAGTGTTTCCGAGCCCGAAATGAGCCCTAATGTCATTATCACCAAGGAAGGTGTTGTTGCTGCCGATTACCCGTGTCTGAGTCATAGTCCGTCCATTAATAGTTGCTCTTAGTCGCACAATGGCTCCAACGGCCGATTGGTTGGATTGACTACCCACACATTTAATGGTGAGCCAGTGATTACCATTGTTTAGGTCATTTCTATATAGGTAGTTGAGTTCTGCTCCGCTGGGAGCAGGAGCTACATAGCCATTTTTGCAGGTGATGTATAAGTCCTGATCACCATCATTGTCATAGTCTCCATAAGTTATTCCCCAGGTATTCTTTGGTCCGGGAGCTTCAATGGCGCTAGTGCTGACATAAGTAAATGTGCCATCGCCATTGTTATGGTATAGCTTATTAGTATTCTGTGCGTTGCCTACAATGACATCGAGATAGCCATCATTGTCAAAGTCTGCCCACACATTGGCTAGAGAAACAGAAAGCTCTTCAACCAAAGGACCTTCAGTGATTTTGATGAGTGTATCTCCATCATTCCTGTAAAGGCAGTTGAGCATACCAGCGGGAGCTCCCTGTGGGTTGGGTAAGCCGGAGTAATTGGTCATAAAGGCATCCAGGTCACCATCATTGTCATAATCAATCCAGTTCCAGGTCTGACCGTCCATACCATCGGTACCGATGGGTTGGTTAGTGATACGCTGAAAGCTAACCTGACCGCTTTCCTTGAGCATATTCCTGAAATGGAAATCAGGTGCGACAGTACCATTGGCAGGACCCGCTCCAATAAAGAGGTCCATATCTCCATCCAGATCATAATCAGTCCAGGTGGCATTGGTAAAGGGAGCGGTAGGACCGGTGATAGGGTATCCGGCCTGATATGAAAAGGAGCGACCGTTTTCATTCCTGAACAAGCCATTACTTTCCACAGGTTTGCCCACGAAATTAGCGGGATGAATAGTGACCAGGTCGACAAATCCATCATTATCATAGTCGGCCCAGGCGGCATCGAAGGCGAGGGTCCCGACATTAGCTGTATTATAGCTTTCAATTCTTCGGAACTGAAAGTTGCCGAGGTTCTTGTAAAGCAGCGAACCAAAGCGCGTAAACCCATTGGCTATAAATACATCCATTAGTCCATCATTGTCATAATCGGCCCAACTATGCCCGAAGCTGGCTACCTGGAGGGCGGTCAGTTCACCAGCTTCTACCTGAGTAAACATGTCATCACCATCGTTCCGGTAAATGGTATTGGCGCCAAAGGGCAGGTTGGCATTGGTGAGGAACAGATCGAGGTCACCATCATTGTCGATGTCTACAAATGAGGCACCGTTGGTATTCAATCGGTCCTGAGTAAAGGCTCCCTTGTCAATCAGTTTAAAGTCCTGAGCCTGTAAGGAGAGCCCGGAAATGAGACTAAGGAGTAAGAATAATCTTTGAGTTTTTAATCGTTTTGTTGTCATAGTATTTCAAGTCGTGATACCTGAAATACACTCATTACTTTATGTTATGCGGTAAATCCGATAATATTTTCCTCGAATCAGGAGGCTTGGGCTAAAAGTTTTTCGCGATAGGCTGAAGGGGAGACACCTATATGTTTCTTAAAGGCATTCAAGAAGCTGGTCTTATTATTAAAACCAGAATCGAGAGCAATGGCAATGAGTTTAAGGTCGCGGTGACTTTCAGAAGACATCAGCCTTTTGGCTTCCTGAACTCTCAACTCATTGAGGTAGTCATTAAACTTTTTCTGCTTTCCTGCATTGATAGCCTGAGAAAGAGAATGAATACTCACATCCAGCTCGTCCGCCAGGTCTTGCAATTTCAGGTCGCCATTCAGGTAGAGTTTTTCCTGCACCATTACCTGGTCGAGTTTCTGAATGATGTATTGGAGTGCATCGCTGGTCAACGCTGAGTTTGAATACTTTTCTCCATTCTCTGCGGGAACGAAACTTTCTGTTTTCAGGCCCCGGTAACCAATGCTATAAATAAATACAGCCATACCCAGAGATACCATATAGTCATACTGTAATTGCAGTGTTCCTGTCCAGACCAGCACATAGTAACTTAGAAAACAGGCAGCATAACCGGCAAAAGCGTACACCAATACACGAAGCGCAGAGTCCTTCACTATGAGTAACATAGCTACCGCGTAACCCACCAATTGTGCATTCTGAAGCAGAATAACACTAAAGCCTACGGTTCTGATATATTGAGTGCCATTGCTGATGACAAGGGCTACTACTGCCATAAGAAAGGGGATAAAGTGCAGCCAAACATATGGGGCAGGCTTGTTTCGAACTTTGCAGAAGTAAATCCATAACAATGGGCCGAACAGCAGGGTAAACTGCATGCTCAAGGAGAATATCGGTGGCAGGTAATGAACAATCTGTAGCCAGAACGATAAGTAGTAAGCCAGGGTAAGTGTAAAACTCAGCACCAGGAGACTGAGAATGTTAACTGCCTTGTTTTTCCATTGCTGCTTCATTCCCAGTACTATACTCAGGAAGATGCCCTGAGAGACGGTGGCAGTAAACAGAACTATCCAGAAACTTGGCATTTAACTTTGGCTTTAACTTGCTTACGGAATATCCGCAATAAAGATCATTCCCTGATCAATGGCAGCGTAGAGCATCGCAGTAAACCACTGAGCTTCGATGTCTCACTGTACTTAACAGGGTGACACTGAATTCCCCTTAGTTCAAGTTCTTTAATTAATCGGCTGAAGTCCTTTTCAATAAGCACATCTTTGGGGCTGATGGAAAACACATTCGGGAACATGCTGTTTTTCTCGTCCTGATTTACCCTGATGAGGTTTTCTTCTTCGAAAAGATGAAAGATGATCTCAGGGCGCTCGGCAAAGCCCTCTTCATAGAAAATAGCATAGCGATCACCCACCGGCTGAAAAGCACAATCGAGATGAAGAATATTCACTGCCGGATCATCACTGACCACTAATTCCAAAGCATGAAACTGCTTATTGGGAAACTGACTTTGAACATATTCAAAACCTGCTCGATTCGTCCTTTTACTGATACCAACAAGCACATGGTCACCACAAATGAGTACATCGCCACCTTCAATAGTTGCACCTTCAGGAATCCGAACAATTTTTTCAGGCTTAATTTGATCCAGTACTTCATTAATGCCTTCGATTTCGCCCTGTCTCAAAGGCTCCTTCATGTTGGCCACCACGAATTTATCATCGATAACGAAACCAATATCGCGGGTAAAGATCTGTTTCTGATTCGAAAGGTTATCTGGCTGAATAACTTCAACTCCGGCTTTCTCCAGTGCGGCTTTGGCTTCTGCAATTTCAGCCTGAATGGCTTCAGGGGTTGGATAGGTGCCTTGTTCCTTATGCATCTTAGCCACAGGGTTGATTTCATAGGGTTTTCCCTGATCGGTACCAATGCCAAGAATTACAGTTTTAAGTGGGTTAGTTTCGCTGGTGATGTTTAGAGGTAGGTAATTCAAATCTTAATTTTTTAGCTCCCAAAGTTAGCCATGCAGATTTAGATATCAACCTAATTCTAAAAGCTTATGCCATAGTCTTTGCCGGAGTAGTGGCCTCATCGGCTTTAGGCTCCTCTACTTTTCTCAAGGTTCTAATGCAGAGAATGGCACAAACCAGAGAGAAGACTGCGCCCAGAGCAAAAGGTGCCCCTGGGAAATAATATTCTTCAGTAGTAAAAAACTTAAAGGTAATTCCCATCATAATAGGCCCGAAGATAGATGAAAGGCTCATAAGACTGGTAAGTCCACCTTGTAGCTCTCCCTGCTCACTATTGGGTACCTGACCAGCCATAATGGCCTGAACCGTTGGGCCAGCCAGTCCACCTAAAACATATACACCGAGAAAGATATATAGCATGGTGGTTGTTTGAGCCAATGAGAAGAGAACCAAGCCGGCAAAATTAAAGAACAGCCCCAGGTAGATAGTTTTCTTGTTACCAAGCTTCTTGCTGATCACCCCAATCAATCCGCCTTGGACTATGGCTACCATAACACCTATGACACCAAGAGAGGCACCAATCTCTTTGGGGCCCCATTCGAACATTTCGGCTCCAAAGTAAGACCATTGCGACTGAACTGAATGCCCGGCTATATAGACAAAGAAAAGAGCGGAAGCAAGGCCAACAATAATAGGGTTCTTCTTCAATTGTTTCAATGATCCTGCTGGATTAGCTCTTTTCCAGCTAAATTTTCTCCTGCTCTCTTTGGGTAAAGACTCGGGTAAGAAGAAGAAACCGTATAGAAAATTGAGCAGGGTGAGTCCCGCGGAAATAAAGAACGGTACACGAAGCCCCAATGCTCCCAGAAAGCCACCAAGAGCAGGACCAATAATGAAACCAAGCGCAAAAGCGGCTCCCAGAAGACCAAAGTTCTTTGCTCTCTTCTCCGGTGGGCTTACATCGGCAATATAGGCTGACGCGGTGGTAAAACTTGCCCCACACATACCTGCAATGATTCTTCCTATAAAGAGGAGAGCAATGGTTGGAGCTAATGCCAGAAACAGATAATCAACAGCTAATCCGAATAATGCAATCAGGAGCACGAGTCGCCTGCCATACTGATCACTTAAGCCACCAAGAATGGGGGCAAAGATAAATTGCATGATGGCGTAGACAGCGACCAGTTGTGTTCCTTTTAGGGAGGCTTCACCATAGGTGAACCCGCCTAATTCCGTTAGCAAATCGGGAAAGATTGGAATAACGAGTCCAAGCCCGATAATATCAATCAGGACAGTAATAAAAATGAAGCCTAAAGCTGGGGTTCTTTTGGACATAGTTGAAAAAGCAGCTGTGAATTTAGCCGCTTTGAAATCAAATGCCTAAAGGAAAAGAATAAAGAATTAAAAGAGTGGTTTAAGATCTTGACAACTAGATGATGTTTACCTCCGGGGTGAGTTCAACACCAAATTGAGTGGCTACGGATTGCTGAATTTCGAAAGCCAGTTCCTTGATTTTAGCGCCTTCACCACCTCCATAGTTGACTAATACCAGGGGTTGGTTTTTATGCACACCAATAGGGCCAAAGGTTTTTCCTTTCCAGCCGGCCTGCTCAATAAGCCAGGCGGCAGGGATTTTCATCTTTTGCTCGGGTTGCTGATATCCCGGTATGCCGGGGAATTCTGCCCTTAAACCTTCATAGTCGATTTTATCGACAGTCGGGTTTTTAAAGAAGCTTCCGGCATTGCCAATTTCTTCCGGATTGGGGAGCTTACTTTGCCTGATCTGGATAACCGCATCAGAGATAGCTTTGATGCTGAGTTCTTCAATTCCCATTTCATCCAGGGTATCTTTAATGGCTCCGTAAGAGGTATTAAAGACAGGTTCTTTATTCAGTCTGAAGGTAACGGAGGTGATAATGTATTTCCCTTTCAGTTCTTTCTTGAAGACACTTTCCCTGTAACCAAACTGGCAGTCTGCATGAGAAAAGGTATGCACCTCACCAGTGGCAATTTCTACAGCTTTCAGTTTTTCAAATACCTGCTCAATTTCTACTCCATAGGCACCAATGTTCTGCATAGGTGCAGCACCCACAGTACCCGGAATGAGAGATAGGTTTTCAATACCAGCCCAATCATTGCTAATGGCAGTCAGCACAAACTGATGCCAGTTTTCTCCGGCCTGTACTTCAACAAAATAGTGTTCTTCCGTTTCCCTGACTAATTCGATGCCTTTCAGCTCATTCTTCAATACCAATCCATTGAAGTCTTTGGTGAGGAGTATATTACTTCCGCCACCTAAAACCAGCAGTTCTAAACCCTTACGATGATTTAAAGCCTCCTTGAGTTCCTCTACAGAATTGAAGGCCTTGAAGTGCCCGGCCTTAGCTTCTAATGAAAAAGTATTAAAGGGTTTAAGGGAGACGTTCTGTTGAAACATTCAGATTATTGATCTAGCAGTCTTCGGTGATAGTTTAGCTGGCCCAGGTGGTAATTGAGGTGGCTTTGTAAATGTATGAGAAAGAAAAGGATAGTCATCTCTTTTCCAAATACATTAACAGGATAGATTTCATCCAGCTTTTCTTCCGGTAATTCTGCCAGTGTATCGAGCACAGATTTTTTAGTCTCTTTGATTTGACTGATCAATTCTGAGCGTTTTACATCCTTTAAGCCAAACTCATCGTCTCTTTGACGGATATAGCTACTTCCACCAAGCATAGCTCCAATGAAATGGCGAAGGTTACCGCAAAGGTGCAAGGCCAGGTTTCCGGCTGTGTTAGCGATTTCACCTTCGAGAATCCAGAGGTTCTCTTCTTTCTTATAAGCCTTTACTTCCTGAAGTAGTCGATCGAGGTCTCTTTCGAAAAGGTCGGATAATGATTGTATTGCGTTATTCATAGCCCTAGTTCTTGTTTTATTTGGTTGATCTTACCCAGCAATTCTTCTTTCACGTGATCATATTCAACCTCATTCTTTAAAGGCTGGTTCACGCTGATGTAAAATTTTATTTTTGGTTCTGTTCCTGATGGTCTGGCAGAAATCTTGGAGCCGTCTTCCAGTACAAATTGAAGAACGTTCGATTGGGGTAAATCTATTGCCGATTCTTTTCCGCTCTCTAAATCTTTGGCTATCGAAGATTGATAGTCCATTAATTTGACCACCTTCAACCCTGCCAGGGTTTGAGGAGGCGCTGACCTGAAGCCGGCCATCATTTGCTGAATTTCTTCGGCACCTTTCATGCCTTTTTTGGTAATAGAGACCAGGTCTTCCAGGAAGAAGCCAAATTCCTGATAGATCTTGCTGAGCAGCTGGAATACCGTCATGCCCTGATCTTTAGCCCAGGCACACATTTCAGCCAGCATAGCACAGGAAGCCACTGCATCCTTGTCGCGCACAAAGTCGCTGATCATATAGCCGTAGCTTTCTTCACCACCGCCAATAAACTCCTTTTTGCCTTCCAGTTCCTTAATAAGTGCTGCAATAAATTTGAAGCCTGTTAGTGTATTGGGGCAATCAACATCAAAGCTGGCAGCCATTTTATCAAGCAGATCGGTGGTAACAATGGTCTTAACAATCATCTGATTGCCGTTCAGTTTACCGTTTTCCTTCCATTTGGTCAGCAAATAGTAGATAAGCAATGAAGCTGCCTGATTACCATTGAGTATTTCGTATTCCCCTTTGGCATTTCTGGCGGCTATACCTACACGGTCTGCATCAGGGTCTGTAGCCATTACCAGGTCTGCATGAATTTGCCCGGCTTTCTGCAGGGCCAGACTCATGGCTTCTCTTTCCTCCGGGTTAGGATAGACGACCGTAGGGAAGTCACCATTCGGGATAGCTTGTTCTTCCACCACTGTCACACTTTCAAACCCCTTGCGCTTCAAAACTTCAGGCACAAGCGTGATACCGGTACCATGAATAGGAGAGAAGACGATTTTGAGGGTGTGCTGCTTTTGGATTACCTCCGGGGAGAGGGTGAGATTCAGCACTTCCTGAATGTAAGCTTCATCGAGCTCTCTTCCGATGGTTTCGATAAGCGAATCGTCTTTTTCAAACTTCACTTGCTCTACTCCGGAAATGGCCTGGACCTCCTTGATAATGTTTTTATCGTGTGGGGCTATTACCTGAGCACCATCGTCCCAGTAGGCTTTGTACCCATTGTATTCTTTAGGGTTGTGAGAAGCAGTAAGCACAACACCACTCTTACAGCCTAGTTTTCTGATCGCGAATGAAAGCTCGGGAGTAGGCCTTAAATCTTCGAATAAATAAACCTTAATACCATTGGCTGAGAATACAGCAGCTGTCGTTTCGGCAAAGAAGCGACTATTGTTACGGCTGTCATGGGCAATGGCCACCTTAACTTCTTCATTAGCGAATGACTTTTTCAGGTAATTAGCCAGTCCCTGAGTGGCCATTCCCACGGTGTATTTGTTCATTCGGTTTGAACCGATGCCCATAACTCCTCTCAGTCCGCCAGTCCCAAACTCCAGGTCTTTATAGAAGGAATCTGCCAGTTCGGTTTCGCTCAATGCTTTAATGGCTTCTTTACTTTCCTCATCAATGGCTGAGTTGAGCCACTGGTCGGCTTTCTGCTGAATTGCTTGGTCTATCATAAGAGAGGATAATTCCTTAAGTGAAAATGATTGAATTTTTCGGCAATTGAAATTGCTTTTGAGAAATGTTTCAAGAACAATGTCATATGGAATTCAAAAATAGAAGTCCCTTTCATTTGTTGAAAATGAAATACGATTTTCTGCGAGTAAAAACTAAAATCACGGGCTTGTAAGGAGTCTTTGGGGAGAAACAAGCGAAGAAATATGAGAATTCGCAGCTCAATTCATGAATTTTCACCTTGTCTCAAGACAATCGCCAAAACCATCATCTTATTATTTGGAACTTAAAATTGAACTCAACAGCTTTGCACAAAACTATAATTCATGGATATAGATAAACTGAATAAGGACTTCGCAGTAATTGCAGATAAGATCAATGAGTTGGATGAGCTGAGCTACAGCGATGAGCGTTATGACGAGCTTGAAGAGGAACTGCACGATTTGGAAGATGACTTCATTGAGGAGTTCGGAGATTACCTGGAAGAAGCCATTGAAGCTGTTCATGATGAGTTTTGCCCTGACAATGATGTCTTACTGCCGATAGCCTATTTTGCCAAGAATTATATCAGAAATCAGAAAGATAATCAGGGACGGTACAGCTACGACATAGAGTTTGGAGAGGGAGTACCTGTTCAGGTAGAAGAGTTTGCTGGTCAGGAAGTGAAGCTGGTTTTGGTGCCAGGTCCAACCAGGCTGATAGTAACTGTAGGGGAGAGTGCCAAGCACGTGGCCTGGAGAGCGAAATAAGTATAAAACCAGGTATAATAAAGAGGTTGTTTCAAGTTTGCCGGATTACGTCATTCTGAATTTATTTCAGAATCTACTGAGACCCTGAAACAAGTTCAGGGTGACGCTGGGCAGGCGTTTGAAACAACCTCTTCTGTTTTTATTTCTGTTCTGCTGGTTTCAACCAGTAGTCTCTTAATTTTAGTTGTTGCTCTGAGGCCTCTTCGTTGAAGACTAATGCCAATGGAACAGGTACTTCTATCTGCTGATTAGGAGCTGATAACTCAACTTTTTGACCTTCTCCATCCACTTCTCTCCAAACCGTCATGGTGAAAGTTTCCAGACCAGGGATCATTTGAACCTGCTCACCCAGGAAAGCATTCAACTCAGGACCATAAACAGGGAAGTCCTTGCCATTCATCTTCAATACAATATCACCAGACTTCAGGCCTAGGGCTTTACCCATAGCATCCAGCCCGGCTTCGTTAGAAATGGCCAGCATCTGATTGCCTTCGTATTGACCAAGCGTTACGTTGCTCTGATTGAAAATTAGTGAGTGCTGCTTCACAGTGCCATTGTTGATCACGTTCACACCTACCTTATCAAAGATTTCATCATAAGGTAACGACTGATCTCCGGCTACATAAGTATTCAGGAATTCACCAATTTCAGGGTATGTAAGGTTCACGATCTCATCGAATAGCTCTTCATCCCTGAACGACTTGTCTTTACCATATTTCTTAGACAGGTCAGACATCATATCCTGGACACCATAAGCACCATCTGATAGCTCTCTTAACTGGATATCCAATGCAGCACCAATAAGCGCACCTTTCTGGTATACATTATAGTACTGATCTGCGTACTCGTCTAGTGCACCAAGGCTTAACTCAGTAAATGGTAACTGATCTTTGAATTGCTGTGAAATCACTAGTTTTTCCTGCAACATACCGAGATACTCTTCAGGAGTAACCAAACCATATTTAACCTGTACGCTTCCGGCAAAGTATTCTGTCATGCCCTCATACATCCACAGGTGACGAGACATTTTAGGATCATTAAAGTCGAAGCTGCCAATCTCCTCAGAGTGAATATTCAGAGGGGTTACAATGTGGAAGAACTCATGAGCCGCGAAGTCTCTCAACTGCTGATTCATTTGCTCAATAGTCTGCTCAGGCATATAGTAAACAGAGCTGTACGAGTGTTCCAGTGCACCATAAGAAGTAACAGGTTGATCCGTGAAGTAGAAAATGAAAGCGTATTTGTCTACAGGTAGTTTACCTCCCAGGAATTGATTTTGTGCTGCCAATACTTCTCTGATACTTTCAGCGATCTCCTTAGCCGAGACCATCTTGTTAGGGGAGTAGCTGGCAATCAGCACATCTGTATTGGCTACTTTAATGATAGCTGTATCTGCTTCACTGTACATGAGTGGAGAATCAATCAGTCTGTCGTAATCTTCTGCTATGAAACGATCTACAGCCAGATCAGCAGTTGGACCTTCAATATCCAGTTTACCAATCAATGGAGGATTGTTATCCGGGATCATACCGGTGGCTCCATAGAAGCTGGATTCCCGAACGATGTTCAATTCAAACTCCTCTTTCTTCATGCCTTCGAAATAACCGAAGAAACCGGAGTTGTTGATGATGAAGTTCTTATCGTCTTCAATGTTCGTTCCGGCTGGTTGAAAGATAGACGGTCCTGATTTTTCAGTGTCGTAAGTATCTTCAACGAGGTAGGTGATCTTTCTTAGTTTTCTGGCATCTTTGATTAACCAGGTGTTGTCGTCTAAGCGCTCAACTTCCATCAGATTATCACGCTTATCATAAGCTTTCAGGTCAGAAACCATACGGCCGTAGTCAGCAATGGCATAGGTGCCAGGGATGATTTTCGGCATGTAGAACTTAATTTCTTTCTCCTTGATTCTTGGAGTTTCCAGTTCAACGAAAACCTTGTCATCAGAGACGCGGGTCAGGTCGACTGTATATTTGTAGGGGTTGGCTGCGTAAATGCTGGTAGATAGCAGCAGCGCCATCAGCACAAGATTCAATCGCTTCATTCAAGATTAGTTTTAGTGATTATTTAATGGACGCCAAAGAAAAGGCTTTGTTCTGAATGCGATGTTAACAAATGCTAAAAAATATTTGGCTGTTGGATGTTGCCTATTTCTGGTTAATTATCATGCTCTTAGGAAAGTGCAATGTAAAGCTGGTACCTGAAGGGGAGGTCTCCACAGAAAGCTGCCCTTTGTGAAGCCTCATAATTTGTCTTGACAAGGAAAGCCCAATGCCTGATCCTCCTTCCTTGGTAGAGTAGAAGGGGACGAAAATATTGTCGAGAATTTCTTCAGGAATACCTTCTCCATTGTCTTTAATCGTCACCAGAATTTCCTGATCCAACTCTTCCGTTTGCAGAGTGAGAGAAGGTTTGTCAAGTGACCTGATGGCTTCGATGGCATTTTTGATGAGATTGATTAAAACCTGCTCTATTAGGTCAGAATCGATGTTTATTTGGGTATCGGTTAAAATAGCACATATTTCTATGTTGTGCTTATCAGTGTCTGCCTTGAATAACTTTAGTGTATTATTAATCAGGGGTTTAATATTTTGGTTGTTAAGTTTAGGTTTAGGTATTTTAGTCAATTGATCATAAGTGGAAACAAAGTGTGCCAGTCCCTTGCTTCGGCTCTCAATCGTCTCTATACCACCCACTATATCTTCTACTGATTCCTGATCGAGTTTGGAAAGGTCGACTGAACCATCTTCTGATCTGAGCATTTGGAGAATCACCTCCGAGAGTGTAGAAATGGGAATGACTGAGTTCTTGATTTCATGGGTCAGTACCCTGATAAGTTTCTGCCAGGACTCAATCTCTTTAGCTTCCAGCTCACTCTTGATATCTTGGAATGATACAAGTTTATATTTCTGGTCTTGCAGTACGAACTCGGTGGCCAACATGGAAAGGTTGAAGATTTGGCCATTCAGGTTCACCTTAATCAGCTCTCTTTCTCCATTGCCCATCTTCATAATGACCCTGGCAATGGGTTCTGATATGGTTTCAATGTTCTTGATAGAACTGGCCTGTCGTTTACCGAATAATGATTTGGCGGCCTGATTGAACAGCTTTACTTTATACTCCTGATCGAAGCAGATAACCGCCACTCTTACATGCTCTACAATGGTTTGCAAGTAGAGAAGGTTAGAGGCTTTTTCGCGACTGAGCTCTTGCATAACCTGATTGATTTCATGGAATGCATAGTTAAGGTCGGACGTCTTTTTGAAATGATAAGTATTAGTGAAATCGCCTTGTTTGATGGCCAGAAGGAAATAAGCCAGTTCTCTGCGGGAGCGCTCAACATAGCGAATCAGGTTAATCAGCACAATGACCCAGGCCAATGAGAGCCAAAAGGAAACCAGCCAGAAATGTGTTGAGGTGAGCACATAAACCGCAGTATAACCAAGAGCTAGCAGGAGTATTATGCGTATGATGATATTCCACCTGAAGTACTTATACTCCATTATTTCGCGTTTTTATTCACATAGAATACCAGCAAACGAAGTTCAGTATCCAGCATATTGGCGCATCCCCAGCGGATACCAAAGTTGATGTTCATCAGGGAAGATTCCTCATAGGTATAAATAGAGGTGGCTGCTTTGTAGCCCATGAGTTCGGTTTCCAGGCTAATGGGGTCATTGGTGCCGAAAATGTACTTTTCTTTCTGATCACGTACATCAAAGAACATGTAGCAGTCTGTTTTGGCCAGCAGATACATGCGCACCGTGGTATTGTCTTCAATTCTCAAATGAGCCGAGACGGCATTGTCTATACCTTTTAAAGAGGAGCTATACTTGCCAAAGAAGACCCAGTCATTGGTTTCATCCTTCAACTGACTGTCTTTAATCATTTGAGCTACCTCATCGATATTACTTTCCTGAGCAGAGAGGCACAGGCTCAGGGTCAGAAGGAAAAAAGAAACAAAGAGCTTCATTGATGCTTTGTGAAGAAGGCTCTAAAATAGGGAGAAATGCTAAAATGAAAACTCAGGGAACAAAAAATTAGAGCTTGTACTTTTCCATTTTGCGATAGAGCGTACTACGACCCAATCCGAGGGCTTTGGCCGCCTTGGTCAGGTTGCCATCGGCATTTCTGATGGCATTCTGAATGGCCTGCTTCTCCATATCTTCCATGTTGAAAGAGTCTGTAGCGATTATATTCTGGTCTGGTCTTTCTACCAGCAAGAAGTCTTCAGGAGCCAATAAATGCGAATTTGACATGATAATGGCTCTTTCAATCGCATGTTGAAGCTCTCTCACATTTCCCGGCCATGAATAGGCTTTCAGTTTGGTCAGGGTAGTTTCATTCAGCCTCATTTTCTCCTTCTTGTATTTCTTGCCATACATTTTGAGGAAGTGACGGGCCAGTGGCTCAATGTCTTCAACGCGATCTCGCAAAGGGGGAAGCTTAATCTCAACTGTATTGATTCGGTAAAGTAAATCCTGACGAAACTCTTTGTCGGCCACCATTTCGTAAAGCGGCATGTTGGTAGCACAAACCAAACGGGTATCGAGTGGGAGGGCCTTGTTGGAACCTACACGGGTTACTTGCTTGAATTGAATGGTAGTTAACAGTTTGGCCTGCATGGAAAGAGACAGGTTGCCAATTTCATCGAGGAAGAGCGTACCCTTATTGGCCATTTCGAATCGGCCGGGACGGTTTTCCCTGGCATCAGTAAAGGCACCCTTCACATGGCCAAATAACTCTGATTCAAAGAGACTTTCGGTAATAGCACCCAAATCTACTTTGATGAAGTTCTCATCAACCCTGGGAGACTTATTATGGATGGCTCTGGCGATGAGTTCTTTACCGGTTCCGTTTTCACCCAGGATCAGGACATTAGCATCTGTTGCTGCTACCTTATCGATGGCATCGAAAACAGGCTTCATGGCCGAGCTGACCGAGATAATATCATTGAATTCCCTTTGCTGATCCTGAACCACTATTTTCTGGCTGGCTTTCACATCTTCCAGCTGTTTTCTGGTTTGACTGAGATCATAGATAGCCTTGACGGTAGCTAATAGCTTTTCCTTCTGCCAGGGCTTCACCAGAAAGTCGACAGCGCCTTCTTTCATGGCTTCAACAGCAATGTCTATATCGCCATAGGCCGTGTTCATGAGTACGTGAGCAGAAGGATCTTTCTCCAGTACTTTACGCAGCAGCTTGATGCCTTCCTTGCCACTGGTCAATCCGTAAGAGAAGTTCATGTCCAGAACAATGACATCGTACTTGTCCTGATTCAGCAGAAAGTCTAATTTGAGTGGATCCTTCTCTGTGACGACTGTTTCGAAATGTTGCTTCAAGATCATCTTGGCTGTGTAGAGTACACCTTGATCATCGTCAAGAACCAGGATTTTACCGTCAATTTTAGACATGCTTCAGGGGAATAGTGAGTTCGGGGGCGAATGTATAAATTGTGTCATTATGAGACAAGCAAACGTTTCAGATTGAGACGAAATAATTGATTAGCGGAGAGTAAGACTTTATAAGTGACTGAAAAATAGATAATTATAAAGATGGCACAAATGTGGCCTATTCCTGATCATGCTCAAACATTTATTACACATATCTCTTAGGCTTATGAAAAGAAATGCCTGCTTGAATGCTGTGATACTTTTGGGCCTTAGTTCAGGGCTAACTGCCTTTGCCTTGATTTTCTATTACTTCCAATTCCAAACCAGTTTTGATAAGTTTCATCCCCAGGCTGACCGTCTTTACAGGGTAGTCATGACCCGCTTTGTTAATGGCGAGAGGGTATCTGAAAGATCTGATACTTACCCCATGCTGGCTCCGGCATTAAATGAACAGATACCAGAGCTTTATGCTCAACAAATGATGTACTCTTTTAGGGGAGGAACTCTAATGGATTTTGGTCATTCAGGTGAATCGGAGTTGAGAGATGACCTGAAGGTTTTGAGTGTAGACCCCGGTTTTTTTGACCTCTTCTCCCTTGAATTGACTGTGGGAGGAACAAAGGAACTGACACAGCCCTTTACTGGCCTGATTTCTACACAACTGGCAGATCTTTACTTTCCAGATATAAATCCAGTAGGTCAAACCTGGACCGAGGACGATGGATCTACCTATCGGATTATCGGAGTTTTTAAGCCATGGGAAGAAAATTCACACCTGGATTTCGACCTAATTAAATCTTTCGAATCGATTGGGGCAAGGCATAATGCTGATTTACATAGAACTTCATGGTACTGGGATAGAATGAAGGTATATGTTCTTCTTAACAAGGATGTTAGTGAGGAAGGTATTGAGGAAAAGATTAAAGATATAATTGTCAGAAATAAGCCTGTCGAGGTGGAGACAGATCTTGAGGAATTTATCAGTCTTCAACCGGTTAATGAAATCAATCTGCATTCTGATTTTGAAACCAGTTCTTTTATAGCCAAAAAGAGTAACAGGGTGTATGGCCTCCTTCTGATCGGATCTGTTATCCTGATTATTGCCTGGATCAATTTCATCAATTTTAGCCTATCACTTGGATTTGAGCGCCTAAGAGCAATAGGAGTGCAGAAATCATTGGGGGCTGGGTTTAGCTATTTTGTCAAAAAGCAACTTACGGAATCGCTTATGGTTAATACCCTCGCTTTAGCGCTTGCGGTGAGCTTTTGGCAGATATTTAAGCCAGTTATTGATCGTTTGGCAGAAATAAATCCGACTTATCAGCCTGATGAGAAGTTCTATTTGGTTCTGATTGGGGTTTCCTTAATTGGAGTACTTCTGACGTTTATTGCTCCTGTCATTCAAAGCAGGCGAATCAGTATACTCCATGCGCTTAAAGGAAAGCTGGGTGATTCTAACTCAGGAACTCCGTTTATGAGGAAAGCTCTGGTGGTTTTCCAATGGGTGGTTTCCATTTCGCTGATTCTCTCTGTATTTGTTGTTCAAGATCAACTGGCTTTTTTAAATGAGGTGGAAAGAGGGGTTCGGACCGAAGGCATTCTAGTCTTTAAGGGACCAAGATTATTTGATTATGACCGTTTCTCGACCAATCCTGACATCATCAAGCATCAGTTGGAGTTGCTTCCCGGGGTGAATTCCGTGGCTTCCTCCTACGCAGTACCCGGAGATACTCCTTATGCTTATGAAATAAGAGAAGAAGGTAAGCCCTTCTCTGCCAACGTATTCATACCCGAGCATCAGGTCGATGCCAACTACATCAATGTTTATGATCACAGACTTTTGGCTGGTAGAAATTTTGATGCTTCAAGAATAGAAGATTCTTCAGCGGCCATTCTTAACGTTTCAGCAGTAAAGGCCTTATTTGGAGACATTGCCTTAGATGATGTGTTGGGCAAACGAATTACCAGTCCCGAATCAGAGTACATCCGAACAGTAATTGGTGTCATTGAAGACTACTATCATCAATCGCCAGAAGTAGCTCATTTCCCAATGAATTTTGTGTTTGACCCTGAAAGTCGTGGGTTTTATTCTGTTCATTATACCACGAATGACTTTCAGGCTCTTCTACAACAAATTGAGTCACTGTATGCAGAGCAATTTCCGGGAAATATATTCCACAGCTTTTTATTGAATGATTTTTATGCTGAATACCGGGAGACCGAGGAAAGGCTTTCATCCTTACTATCAGCTTTTGGTCTGATCGCCATTATACTTAGCATAGTAGGCGTTGTTGCTTTGACTTTGCTGGATTTAGGGAAGAGCATGAAAGACCTCAGTATCAGAAAGGTGCTGGGAGCCAGTATATCAAATCTGTTCTATAAAATAGGAATAAGTAGCGTGAAACGATATGTACTGGCTTGCATGATAGCCTTTCCATTGAGCTACTGGCTTATGCAGAATTGGTTGAAAGACTATGCTAATAGAATTCAAATGGACATTAAGTATATCGTACCGGCACTTTTACTACTGGTTATATTGGTAATTGTACTCTATGTGAGTTCCAGCAATGAACTCAGGAAGAATCCAACTGACTATTTAAAAGAGAAATAAAATGTTTAGAAACCACCTCAAAACAGCCATCAGGTTATTTGCCCGAAATAAGGTTTATTCCATCATTAACCTGGTGGGGCTCTCACTAGCCTTAATGATGTGTTTCTTTGCTTACCTGTATATTCAGGATGAGTATAGCTATGATCAGTTCCACAGCAACTCTGAGAGACTGTATCTCATCAACAGAGTTGACTATTCACAAGACAACATTGACAATACCAGAGCTGGAATGCTCACTACCAAAAACATTGAGGGCATTAGCAAATCGCCTGTGCTCAATCTTCCTTTTTTTGATGAGGTAGAGAGCTCTATTCCTGAAATAGAGAAGCTGGTAAGAATTGAGACGAACTACAGCAGTGTATTGAAAGAGGGTAAAAGCTCTTTTGAATACACCCAGTTCGTAGATGAGGATTTTTTCGATGTCATGGGCTTTGAATTTCTTTATGGTGACAGAAAAACAGCTTTAAGTGAATTGGGCTATGCGGTTGTATCAGAGGACTTTGCCATGAAGCAATTTGGTGAAGTCAATGTGGTTGGTCAAGAACTGCTTGTGGCTGGAGAGCCCAACAAGACTTATATCATTAAAGGAGTAATATCGTCCGCTCATAAGTCGGTGATTAATACCAATCTTTTAGTCAGAATTGAAAACTCCTACTATTTCAAGAACAACCAGGATAACAGAAGCTACAATGCAGTGAGCGCCTTTGTCTTGTTAAATGAGGCAAATCAGCCAGATGAAGCAGGTAAGAAGATCAGACAACTCGATGTAGACTACAGAGGCCCGGAACGAATGAATGCCCAAAGGGACATGCTCAAGTTGAATGAGGATAATCCCGTGGTTGACTATGAGCTCAAGGAAATTTCAGGTATTTACCTGGACCCGACCATTCCTTATGGCAGAAGCTCTTCTCCTGCTTATTCCCTGATTTTGGCAGGCATTGCCTTTATCATATTGATAATCGCCTGTATTAATTACCTGTCTATCTGTATAGCCTCCTCAGCCGGAAGAAGGTCGGAGATAGCGATCAGAAAGGTAGTGGGTGCTCGTGGACTTCACCTCAAAGGTCAGTTTTATGCTGAGTCATTAGTGCTCACTTTGCTGGCGGTATTAATGGGTTTTACCCTCACACAGGGCCTTATGCCGCTTTTCAATGAATTAGCAGGAAAGGAATTCGAACTGTCAGTAATGGCCAATGCTCAGCTACTGCTGTATGGATTGGCTTTTGGCTTGTTATTGACCTTATTGGCTGGTGGCCTGCCAGCGCAGATATTATCCCGATTTAAAGTGATTAGTGGACTGAAGGGCAAGGGAACGCACAGGATCAAGCCAGGGCTTATTCGTGGCATGGTGGTGTTTCAGTTTACTATTTGCCTTGTGTTCATTACCACAGGCCTGATGATGCGCAAGCAGTTCAACTACATCAGTAATAAGGACCTTGGGTTCGATAAGGAGCAGGTAGTGTACATTAATGGGGTGTGGGGTAAAACTCACCTGTTCAAAGAGGAATTAGCCAAATATCCTTCTATTGTCAATTCAGCAGGTAGTACCGGGGTTTTTGTAGGCTCCAGCAGCTTCGGTTCTACAGTTATTAATGGGGTACAGCATAGTGTTCGCTCTGTCAGAATGGATGAGGATCTGTTCAGTACGCTGGGGCTGGAACTAATTGACGTAGATGGCATACCGGGAATCGATATCGCTGATTTACCCGAAGATAAGGCCCTTTACAATGAGACTTACTACAATACGCTGAAGGAAGACACGGCCATGTTCCGACAAACTCTACCTCAGATTGCCGGTGTGGTGAAAGACTTCCACTTTGAGTCTCTACAACGTGAAATTCGCGATATCACTTTTAGAAAATCAACCACAGGTGGTCTGTCAACCCTTTTCGTAAAGATAGCACCCAATCAGACAGAAGATGGCCTTGCGGCCATTAGAGAGACCTATTTGAAGCTCACCGAAGAACCTCTGGAGGAAATAAGCTTTTTAGATAATTATCTAAACTCAAGGTATAAAGACAGCCAGCGTTGGCAAAAGATGGTCAATGTAGCTGCGGCTATTGGGGTATTGATTGCCTGTATTGGTTTGTTCGGTCTTACCGGAATAGGTATGGTCAATCAACTCAAGGAACTTTCAATCAGAAAGGTATTGGGAGCGGGGCACAAGGAAATCACCTACACGCTTAACAGGCAGTCTTTTCTGCTGATTGCTGTGTCTTCAGTGATATCCATTCCTATCTCATATTATCTCATGGAAAGCTGGTTAGGTAGTTTCGCCTATCACGTGAGCATTACGGCTGATCTCTTTGCCTTTGCAGTGGTGCTCTTAGTAGTCATCACACTGATTACCGTTACCTACCACTCCGTAAAAGTAATCCTGACCAATCCGGCTAACATACTCAGAAACGAATAAGAACATGCTAAAGAATTACTTCAAAACAACACTCAGATCATTCAGGAAGAACAAAAGTTTTGCCCTGATCAATATATTGGGCCTTTCTGTTGGGATCGCTGCCTCCATATTCATCTTACAATATGCCTTCTTTCACCTGAGCTTCGATCAGTTTCATGGACAATCAGATCGTATTTTCAGGGTAATGAATGAGCGATTCGAAGGTGATCAGTTGATTCAGAGAGGGCAGATTACCTATTCCGCAGTCGGTCCGCAAATGAAGGAAGACTTTCCCGAAATTGTCAATCAGACCACGCTCAACTTCTTCGTAGACAATGTTTTCGTTTATGATAATCATCCGGTAGAAATTCCATCTCTTTTCCTGGCTGAGCCTACCTTCTTCGAAATGTTCGACTTTGAACTACTGGCGGGAAGCGATGAGGATTTACTGGGTCAACCCAATCAGGTGGTATTCACCCGGTCTTATGCAGAGAAGGTATTTCAGACAACCGAAGGTAATTGGAATGATTACCTGGGTGAAATAGTAGAACTCGGTGCCTCACAAAGGGAATTCCAGTTGGTGGGTATCTTGGCAGATCCACCCAATCAATCGAGTTTACAGTTTGAAGCAATCCTTTCCCGTTCGACCCTCTTTACTCTGTGGGGCGAAAGTGCCAGGTTTGGCTGGCAAAGCTCAGACTACTTCCATTATGTGCAATTGGCAGATGGGGTAGACTACAAGGAGTTCCAAAAGAAATTCGATGCTTTCTCTGATCAGCATTTCAGAGGCGATGAGGTGACAGGCACCATTGAAAAATTCCACCTGCAACCACTTGAGGATGTACATTTGTACTCCGATTATGAGTATGAAAACCATCATACCTTTAATGGTAAAATGGTTTGGGTGCTGGTCATTATTGCGGTATTCATACTGGTAATGGCCTGGGTGAATTATGTGAACCTGACTACCTCCAGATCAATTCAAAGAGCCAAAGAAGTAGGGGTAAGGAAGGTAGTTGGCGCCACAAGAGTTCAGTTAATCAATCAATACCTGACGGAATCACTGGTGTTGAATCTGGTCGCCTTTGTGCTGGCCATCACCCTCGTACAAATTCTGCAATCGGAATTCAATAACCTGGTAGAAGAGCCATTAAGTCTGATCAGTTTTGCCTCGACCAGTCTGGGAGGAATTCCGCTGGCTGTATGGGCTGTTATAGTCGTACTGGTTGGTACGCTTTGTTCAGGACTCTACCCGGCTTTTGCATTATCGTCCTATAAGCCATCGCAGACACTAAAAGGAGAGTTCAGTACCAGTGCTCAGGGTAGAATTCTACGTAAGTCTCTGGTGACCTTCCAGTTTATTCTTTCCACTGCGCTGATTGCCGGTACTTACCTGGTTATGAAGCAGACCCAATACATGCAGAATCAGGACATAGGGGCCAATTTAGAGCAGGTAATAACGGTTGAAGGCCCTTCGCTGACTAACCTGGACACCACATTTGTTACACATATCCATGCTTTTATTAACCAACTGGAACAGAACCCAAGGATTCTCAAAGCTGGTGCTTCAGCCAATGTATTCGGAAGCCGTTTGCCGAGAGTATTCAACGTGAAGCGCCCTGGAGAAACAGATGGTCATATGCTCAACCGAATGAGTGCTAACTATGGCTTTCTCGATGTCTATGAGATCGAATTGCTGGCTGGAAGAAATTTCAGGCCGGGTGATCATAACAAAGACCCTCAGTTTATAGACAAGACTATTATTAATGAGAAGGCCGCCCGAATTCTTGGTTTTGCCAATGCTGAAGAAGCTCTGAACAAGAAAATACTGTTTTTTAATCAGGAATGGACTATTGTGGGAATTACGACTGATTTCCATCAGCGTTCACTGAAAGATGAGATTGAACCACTGATTCTGCTTCCTTTCTACGATGGTGGAGAAGATACCTATCACATCAGAGTCAGTACCGATGACCTGCCAGAAACCATGGCTTATATAGAAACTACCTTCGATGAGTTCTTCCCGGGAGATTTATTCGAGTATGGCTTTATGAATGATCGTTATGGTCAGCTCTATAAGTCTGATGTGCAGTTTGGAAAAGTATTCAACCTCTTTTCTCTACTCGCCATTTCAATTGCCTGTTTAGGTCTGTTCGGCCTGGTGGGTTATACCGCCATACAGCGGACCAAAGAAATTGGAATCAGAAAGGTTTTGGGGGCTTCTATTGCAGACATTCTGCAAATGCTCTCCAAGGAATTCCTGGTGCTGATTCTGTTGGCCAATGTCATTGGACTACCATTAATCTATCTGGCCGCACAATCATGGCTCAATGGCTATGCCTACCAGACTTCTATCGGTCTGTTCTTCTTTGCCCTTCCCGTGCTTATAGTGGCCATTATATCGGTCAGTATTATTGTCGTGCAAACCATGAAAGTGGCGCGCATTAACCCGGTCAATTCTTTAAGACAAGAATAAAAAACTCAACAACTCATGTTTACAAACAACTTACGTTTTGCCTTCAGACAGCTCAGAAAACAGAAACTTTTTAGTCTGATTAACATTACCGGTCTGGCTATGTCTATGATGGCCTGCCTGCTGATTTTTAACTACGTGAGCTTTGAAAAGAGCTTTGATCAGTTTCATACCGATGCAGATCAGGCTTATAGAATTTTCAGGGTCGAAGAAGGTGAAAGTTGGCAGGATGGTGTCGCCTCAGTATTTCCGGCCATGACCCCAATCATCAGAGACCGGGTGCCGGAAGTAGAAAGTGTTTCCAGGCTAATTGGCTATGATAAAATGTTTTCAAGCTTTGCGCTGACCCATTACAATACCGATGGCTCTGATAAGACATTCAATGTGTCGGAAGGCTATTATGTAGACAACAGCTTTCTGGATATCTACTCCCTAAACTGGCAGGCCGGAGGTGGACCTGAGTCATTAGCTTCACCGAATCAGATAGTCATATCTCAATCATATGCTGAAAGATTCTTTGATGGTGAATCTGCCTTAGGTAAAGTCCTTCAATTCAAAAACATGGGGCTTGAGTTTACCGTCAGTGGGGTATTTGAAGATGTGCCCGACAATTCGCACGTGCACTTCGATGTTTTACTTCCCATCTCATCTTTGCCTAAAGACTGGGAACTGGATCAAAACTTTGGTTGGGGTAACTTCTACACCTATTTGAAGCTGAACAAAGGAGCTGACTGGGAAGTGGTTCAACAGAAAGTCAATGATATCTTCATCGATGTAGAAGGAGCCTGGTTTGCAGAAGTAGGAATGACCTTTGGTCTTCAGCCGATGCCTTCTATTCACCTGGATTCCCATCACTCATTTGAAATAGAGGCCAACGGAGACAAAACCACCGTCAATTTCCTGGCCATCATTGGAGTGTTCATTATGCTGGTGGCATGGGTCAACTATATCAATCTGAGCACGGCCAAACTACTCGACAGGGCCAAAGAGGCAGGAGTCAGAAAGGTATTAGGTAGTTATAAAAAGCACCTGATCTTCCAGTTTCTGTATGAAACATCACTCATGAACCTGATGGCCATGGTGTTGTCCCTGACCTTATTGCAGGCCTTTTCAAGTTATTTCGGAAGCTTATTGGGGATTGCGGTAAACCCATTCAGTGCGGCCGAAATTCAAACCACCTTAGTGTTTGTCCTGGCGTTTACCCTGGGCTCAATCAGTTTTGGTCTATACCCTGCTTTTCTGTTCTCCAGACACAAGGTCTCCGAAGTGCTTAAGGGCAAGTCCAGAACCACCAAATCGAGTCTGCGCCTGAGAAGAGTGCTGACTGCTTTTCAGTATGCCATTGCCGTAATTCTGTTGATCGGTACCCTGGTTGTACAAAAGCAATTGAATTTTATGCAGGAACAATCTCTGGGACTCACGCTTGACAAGAGGCTGGTCATTAAGAAGCCTTTTACTGAAGAGGAGAACAGAGATGTAACTCGTTCCAGGTTCGAAAATATGGTCAGTCAGATACCCGGTGTTGAAAGAATATCTAAAACCACCGAAATACCGGGCCATGAAATTACAAGAAGAAGGTATATAGCCTTAGGTCCGGGAGAAGAAGACAAAGCCGAATACTGCAAAGATGTGGCAGTAGATGATCAGTTCTTCGATTTGTTCGACATAGAAGTACTTTACGGAAGGACTTTCAGACCTGACGGGTCAGATGAGAACAGTATTATCTTGAGCCTGAAAGCCGCACAGAATCTCTATGAAAAGGAAGATCCTAGTGAGCATGTAGGCAAGCGAATCTATTATGGTGCGGAGCCTTATACTCTAGTGGGTATTGTGGCCGATGTGAATCAAATGTCTCTGAGGGCTGATTCTGACCCGTTGATTTATACCAACCACGATCGGGTTAAGTATTATGCGGTAGAATTATCAGCCGGAGCCGGGACTAAGGAAATTGAAGCGTTATCAGCTGCCTTTTCATCCAGCTTTCCGGCAAGTCATTTCGATTACTTCTTCCTCGATGGCTATTTCGACAGGCAATATAAGGCTGACCGCCTGTTCGGGAAGATCTTCAAGCTCTTCTCCATGCTGGCGATAGTCATTACTTCGCTGGGATTATTTGGCCTGTCGTTGTACAATGTCACTCAGCGCGCTAAGGAAATGAGTATTCGTAAAGTGCTTGGTGCCAAAGTAGGACATGTCTTCTACCTGTTGACGAAAGAATATATAGTATTGCTCATTGTGGCCTCGCTGATCGCTATTCCGCTGGGCTATTATTTGTCGGAACAGTGGCTGAATGGTTTTGCGAACAAAGCTAATCCGTCATTTACGGTCTTTTCAGTGCCTGTAGCCATCATCTTATTGCTTACGGTCATTACGGTCAGTTACCAGGTAATGAAAGCCGTTTTGTCTAACCCGGCAGATACACTTCGCCATGAATAAGTCCTCAAAAACTCAAGATTATGTTTAAAAATCACCTTCAGGTTGCCTTACGGAATATGGCTAAGCGGAAATCGCTGGCCTTCATCAACATCTTCGGTTTGGGGATCAGTATCTGTGCTTTTCTGCTTATTCTGGACTTCATTGCTTTCCAGAAGAGTTATGATGACTTTCACACCAAAGGCGATCGTATCTACAGGCTGCAGTATGACAAGCAAAGTTCAGATCATCTGGATCAAAGTGCCGGTATTGCCGCTGGGGCCGCTCCGGATCTTAAGGCTGAATATCCTGAAATTGAGCAATTCTCTAAACTATGGGCTACCAATAGCCTGGTGAACCTCATCAGGTTCGATGATCAGTCTTTTATTTCTGAAGAGGTATTTTATGCCGATGAGCATTTCTTCCAGCTCTTTGATTTTGAACTGCTTTTCGGAGACCGGGAAAATGTACTATCAGAGCCGAATGCCATGGTGGTTACCCGCTCAATGGCTCAAAGGCTATTTAATACCACAGATGTCGTAGGTAAGGTGGTCGACTTTAGAAATGGGATGTCTGCAGGAGACACAAGAATTACAGGTGTGGTAGAAGATCTTCCGGCTAATTCCCATATTCAATTCGAAGTCTTGATGTCTTTTGAAACACTCATCAGCCAGTCAGGAGGAAGTGCGGCCTCATCCTATGGATGGAATGCTTTTCCGTCCTATCTCTTGCTCTCTGAGCATGCCGATGTAAAAGCATTGGAGGCAAAGTTGCCTGAGTTTGTAGAGTCGCACTATCAGGGTGTGATAGAGTCAGGTATTCAACCCAGTTTGCACCTGAGGCCTTTGAGAGATATTTACCTGCATTCAGATGTCAGGTTTGAAGTAGGAGCAACGGGTAACTATCAGATGGTGCAGGTATTGATCGTAGTATCTATCTTCATTTTGGGTCTGGCGTACTTCAATTACATCAACCTCACCACTTCATTAGCCTTGCAACGCTCAAGGGAAATTGGGGTAAGAAAAGTGGCTGGAGCCACAAAGCAACAACTCTTCCGTCAGTTTATGACTGAGTCGTTTGTGTTTAACTCGTTGAGCCTGCTACTCGGTTTTACGCTCATGCAGTTCAGCAAACCCTTTTTTCAGGATGTAATGGGCGTAGCAGGGACTGATACATTTTTTAGTGCTGAATTGATGCCTGTGATGCTGTCAGTGCTTGTTTTTGGTACGCTGATCTCCGGGATATATCCCGCATTGATTATGTCTAAAATCAATCTGGCGCAGGTTCTCAAGGGTAAATCATCAGGTTCTGCTAAAACTGGTTTACTGCACAAAAGCCTGATGGTGTTACAGTTTGTTATTCTGTGTTTCCTGCTCATTGGTAGTCTTGCGGTAAGAAGCCAGATTGACTATATGGTTCATGCCGATTGGGGCTTTAATTCGGAGCAGGTTTTGGTGGTTCAGGGGCCTGCAGCCGGCAATAATATTTCAGACCGTTTTGAGGGCTTTTTCAATCAGATTGAGGCCATTCCCGGAGTAGTTTCAGTGGCACACGGCACCAATATTCCGGGCAGAGAAAATACCTGGATTAATAATGGTGTCAGACGGGCTGGCGCTGATGTTACGGAAGGCAGGTCAATTCACTTCCTTGGTGTGAATGAGAAGTTTTTCAATACGCTCGATATTGGTTTGGTTGAAGGGCGTGATTTCAGGGTAGAGGGGAATGTAGATAGTACCAGTGTTATTTTAAGCCGATCAGCTATTAAGTCACTGGGTTTCAATTCGCCAGAAGAAGCCATTGGTCAAAACCTCGTGGGTATGACGCCCAGGTTAACCATAGTGGGAGTAGTTGATGACTATATGCAGGAATCATTTAAACAGAACTATAATCCAACAGGATACCTGTATGCACCCTGGGCCAACAATTACTTTATTATTCGTTACGATTCGCAAAATCCTTCTCAACTGGTTAATCAAGTGGAGACTGAGTTTCAGTCCAGCTTTCAGGTGAGCATACAGAATTACTTCTTCCTGGACGAGTTCTTTCAGCGTCAGTTTGAAGAGGACCAGAATTTTGCGAAAGTGTTCAACTTATTCACCCTATTGGGAATCTGGATTTCCTGCCTGGGGCTGATTGGGCTGACCTCGCTATCATTAGCGCAGCGTACAAAGGAAATTGGAATCAGGAAAGTGTTGGGAGCGAGTGTTTTCAGCTTGGTTTCCCTGTTCTCTGGTAAAATGATCTGGTTGAATGTTATAGCTGTAATTGTTTGTATTCCAGTGGCTTATTATGCGGTAACCAGTTGGTTGTCTAACTATACATTTGCTACATCTCTGGAGCTTTATGTATTTGTCATACCAGTGCTTGTTTTGGTAGGACTCACCCTGGCCACTACTTCCATACTATCTATCAGAAGCAGTCTTAAGAATCCGGTCAACTCTTTAAGACAAGACTAACACAAATGTTAAAAACTCATCAATGAAGAACATTAATTACGCCATTCGGCATTTACTGAAGTACAAAGTATTCTCACTGATCAACATTCTGGGGCTGGCGCTTGGAATGGCCGTGGTACTCTATGTGAGTATTTACATCCATGAAGAAACCAGCGTAGACAAATTTCATCAGGACTCTGAACGTATCTACAGACTGGCTCAGGAGCAAGTTCAGGCAGGACAGACCTATCAGGTAGCTAAAATGCCAGGTCCATTGGTAGATCACCTTAAAACCGAATACCCTGAGCTGGAAAAGGTGTCAGGGGTTATTTCACTTGGAGGCGACATCGTTTTCTCTGCAGATAAGGTAGCTCAGTTTGAAGAATCGGGTGTCTATTTTGTTGATGAACCCTTTTTCGAGCTCTTCAACTTTAGCCTGGTACAGGGAAGTCTTGAGGATTTTGAGAACAATGATGCAGTGGTCATCACCCAATCGATGGCCAGAAAATATTTCGGAGAGGAAGATCCAATTGGGAAAACTCTTTACTACAGCAATAGATTTCCGGTGAAGGTGGTAGCCCTGGTGAAGGAACCTGAGGGTAAATCTCATCTGGAATTTGACTTTCTCATGTCAAGAGGCTTCCTGGCCAAAAGAATGGGTGGGTTAAAGAACTGGATGTCTAATCGCTTCTACATCTATATAAAGCTCAATGAACAAACCAATCCCCTTGATTTTACTCGGTCCATTGAAAATGTAATTGCCCAAAATGCAGGGGAGAAGGAATGGACTCCTAAAGTGTATATGCAGCCTTTGGAAGATATTTACCTTGGCCGTTCATTTGCTTTTGGCAGCGACACGACATTGCATGGAGACATGCGCTCTGTTCAAATAGCCCTGGTTATCGGATTGGTAATTCTATTGATTGCTATTATCAATTTTGTAAACCTGAGTGCCTCTATTGCAGGAAAGCGCAGAAAAGAAATCGGTGTTAAGAAGATCATCGGTGCAAGACCTGCGGTGCTATTCAAACAGGTATTTACCGAGTCCTTTCTTCAGGCCATTATATCTACTGCCATTGCCTTAACCATACTTCAACTCTGTAAAAATACATTGAATGCGGTGCTACAGGTTGAAATAGACCTGAGTATAACAAACACCACACTCTTATTACTGACTGTAGGCTTAACCCTGGGTATCGGTATTTTGGCCGGATTATTCCCTGCCATTTCAGCAGCCAGAAGTAACGGGCTCAAATCACTGAGACAAGGGGAGGACCTGAAGATGGCTGGAGGCAGAAATTGGCTTAAGAATGCTATGGTTATGGTGCAGTTCACCATGAGTATCATGCTCATTGTAGGTGCTTATGTCGTGAGTCAGCAGTTGAACTTCCTCAATTCCAATGACCTGGGCTTTAATAAGAGTTCTACGCTCTATCTCAATGTTTCTCCCGGTGCGGAGAAAGACTATCAGACGTTGAAAACAGAACTGTCAGCCTTAAGTCAGGTCAATGAAGTATCCATGTCTACCAGTATACCGATTAATATGGGTTGGTATGGTCGTTCCTGGAGCTGGGAAGGCAAGGAAGAAACAACAGAAGATTTCATGATTTCCTTTATGATGGTTGATGAGTCTTTTCTATCGGCCTATGAGATAGAAGTGAAGGAGGGAACCAACTTCATTCCTCAGCCTGAAAGTAGCGCAACCACTTCCTACATAGTCAATCAAAAGGCTGCTGAAATGATGGGCCTGGAAGACCCGGTGGGCAAGCGGTTCGAAGACGGACTAATAGTGGGAGTGGTAGAAAACTTCCACTTTAAATCACTGGAAACAGAGATTGAGCCGTTGGTGCTGATCTACTCCGAAGGAACAAGCCATTATAGCTATGTGAACCTGAACATTCAGGCCAATCAGTTGAGAGAAACAGTGAACGCTGTTGAGGATATTTATGCTAACCTGTATCCCAAGCAGTTTTTCTCTGTTCATTTTATTGAAGAAGAATTAAGGCTTCAGTATATCAAAGAGAGCAATCTGTATAGTTTGTCTACTCTCTTTACCGCGGTAGCGATATTTATTGCCTGTTCCGGATTGTTTGCGCTGGCTTCATTCAGGGCTTTGCAAAACCAAAAACAGGTATGTATCAGAAAGGTACTGGGGGCCAGTTCACTGGAGATTCACACTTTCTTCTCAAAACAGATAATATTGATTCTACTGCTTTCAGCAGTTATAGCCATTCCTGTGGTTTATTGGGTAATGGATGGATGGCTTAATAATTACGCCTATGCCATTGACCTCACCTTTACAGAACTGGTATTGCCACTCTTACTGGTATTTGCCCTGGCATTTATTGTAATCTTGTTCCACAGTGTGAAAATGGCCAGGGTGAATCCTGCCTCAATGCTACGACAGGAATAATTCTTTAATCGGCTAAAACTCAAATCATGCTTAAAAATAATATTTACCTCGCCTTAAGAAACTTCAAAAAGAGAAAGGCATTTACGCTCATTAATGTACTTGGCTTAACAGTGGGTATGACGGTTTGTCTGCTCATTCTGGCCTATACCAAATATGAGTTGAGTTACGATGCCTATCACCAAAAATCGGATTCGATTTACCGGGTTACGGTAGACTTATACACTGGTGATGTCCGTCATACACAAGATGCTCAATGCTATCCTTCAGTAGGCCCTATGGCTGTGGAAGTATTCCCTGAGATAGAAAACTTCGCTATGGCCAGACATATTGGTAGAGTCCTGGTCAAGAATGAAAATGTGGCCTTCAATGAAGATCGGGTTTACTTTGCCAGTCCTGGTTGGTTGGAGATATTCGACTGGCAGGTGGTTCAGGGTAATCCAGATGAAGCCCTTGATCAGCCCGATGAAGTGGTACTGACTGAGTCAGCTGCCAGGAAGCTCTTTGGAGACGAGGACCCCATGGGACAAACCATCACCCTGGTGCCCGGTGGAGGTGAAGTTGATATGAAGGTGACGGCCATAGTAAAAGATGTACCCCAAAACACTCATCTCAAATTTGATATACTGGTATCGTGGCAGTCAGGGGTGAAATACCTGAATTGGACTGAGGAAAACTGGAATGCAAATAATGAATTTGTGTACCTGCTTTCCAACACTGCCCTGGACCAAAGCTTCGATGATAAGTTAAATGCTGCCGTGGCAGAAAGGGTAAAGGGCGACCGTGAAGAAAAGCTGGTCACTCAATCCCTGGAAGATATTCACCTTTATTCTGATAAATCCTTTGAAGCGGAGGCCAATGGAGATATCATGATCGTGAACATTCTCTTAATTGTAGCAGGCTTCGTGCTTTTGGTGGCCTGGGTAAACTACATCAACTTATCTACAGCCAAATCACTGGAGAGGGCGAAAGAGGTAGGAGTAAGAAAGGTACTGGGAACGACTAGAGGCACTCTGGTTTTCCAATTCCTGATGGAGTCATTCATTATTAACCTGCTGGCCTTAGTACTTACATTTACCTGTCTGCAAGGGGTACTGCCTATTTTCAATAGCTTTTCAGGATTGGCACTTGAGATCAATCTCTTTAACGATCAGCAGTTGATTTGGCAGGTTATTACCTTTTATATTATGGGCTCTTTTGCTTCAGGTATGTACCCGGCCTTTGTGCTGTCAAGATACAGACCATTAGAGGTTCTAAGAGGTAAGCTGCGGGATTCTAAGAAAGGGTCTTTCTTAAGAAGAGGTCTGGTCGTTTTTCAGTTCCTGATCACCATGGTCCTGTTGGTTGGTACCTTTGTGATTTACCTGCAGGTAGATCATATGAGGAATCAAAAACTGGGTTTCGATAAAGATCAGGTTTTAGTTATCAGAGCACCTTTACTGCCCGAGTCAGATCAGGTGATTTCCGATAAATTGAACTTACTGAGAGCTGAACTTAACTCTATACCCCAAATTACCAGCGTTGGTTTTTCTGAGACTATGGTAGGAAGAGGAACGATTGACCTGAACAGTACAACAGGTCTTTCCTCTATTGAAACGAATCTTGGGAATAACCTCAATTTTTACATGTATCGCGTAGATACAGCTTACCTGAAAACTTTGGGGATTGAAATTCTGGCGGGTAGAAATTTCAATGCTAGTCTCGATGCACCGGCTTTTGCTGATGATTCTAACCTGATGAGTGGGATTATCCTGAATGAAACAGGAAGAGAAATGCTGGGCTTTAGTAGCAATGAAGAGGCTGTCAATAGTCCGGTCAAATTATGGGGTAAAGAAAGGAGAGTGGTAGGAGTGATTGACGATTATAATCACAACTCCCTCAAGTCAAAAGTAGATCCTTTGTTTATGATGTTCGATAAGCATCTGGCTTCTACCAGTTTTATCTCTGTTAAACTAGCCAAAGGAATTGATGACTATAGCGGGGTGTTGAATTCGGTAGAAGCAAAGTTCAATTCGCTCTATCAGGAAAGCCATTTTGAGTATTACTTTTTAGATCAGGCCTTTGATCAGCAATACAAAGCAGATCAGCAGTTTGGAACCATCTTTACCAGTTTCTCGGCCATTACCATTTTTGTGGCTATTCTGGGTTTGTTTGGACTGGTGCTCTATGAAGTACAGCAGCGAATTAAAGAGATTGGTATAAGAAAGGTTTTAGGAGCTTCAGTCGGTTCTATCATCCGTTTGTTCTCAATGGATTTCTTAAAGTTGATTGCCATCTCGATTGTCATTGCAATACCCATTGCCTACCTAAGCATGGACGAATGGTTATCGGGATACGCCTATCGAATAGACATCAGTATAGCCTTGTTCCTTATTCCGGCAGCAATCCTCATCATGATAGCCTTATCTACTATTGTAATACAGGCTTTAAGAGTAGCACAGGCTAATCCTGTAGAGGCTTTAAGAGATGAGTAAAACTTCTGAGTGAATCGATCGATGGATTCAGTGCATTAATCTAACAATTCACTTCTTACAAATTCTATTTGAATAGAATCATGGTCATATTCAAACTGTCTAAAACTCATGGATATGCTTAAATCAACAAGAAAATTCTTCAGTCTGCTCTTTGGAGCAGTCATGTTCCTTTCCATTATTTCTGTACATGCGCAGGATAAGAAGGAAGAGAAATCAAAGAAAAAGTACCAACTGGAATTTGCTGTTCCTGTACCTCCGGTTCCGCCAGTACCACCGGTTCCCGTTGTACCTCCCGTGCCTCCGGTTCCACCGGTTCAGCCTCATTTACCATCGCTTCCGCCTATGCCGGAGCTACCGGTAATGCCGGCAATGCCTGCTATGCCTGAACTTCCAGAGTTACCCGAATTGCCGGACTTTAGTGATTTTGGTTCCATTTCAATCAATGGCAACAGGTCTATGTACTTCAAAGATTCAGGTTTATACTTTGAATCTGAAGGAAGGGTGAGGTTTTCGGAAGACTATTCGTCTATTGAATCTATTACCGAAAACGGATATCTGATTGTAAAGAATAGAGAAACGAGACAGGAGGTTTATATCGAAAGAGATGCCGAAAGTGATGAGGTTGTGTTTAGCTATTACAAGCGAGGACGACTTTTGCCATTTAAGGGAGAAGGAGAAAAATGGTTGAAATCTGTTTGGGATCAGCTTGTAGAGGTCTATAAGTAAAAAGAAGCGGCCTCAAAACCCTCTGTTTCGTCATGCTGAATTTATTCAGCATCTCAGAAGAGCTCCTGAAACTAGTTCAGGGTGACGACAGGCAAGTGTCTTGAGGCGCTTCTCATGTCAACCATAACATACTATGCAAACTCAATTGCGTCCACCTCTGCCGCGCTGCATTGGTGGATTTTCTTTTTTCCAGGCTTCGTACTTAGTCCATTGCTCAGCCGTGAAAACATCCTTTAATTTCTTATCAAGTTCTTCCTGATTTTTCTCCATAGCAGCTCTCATTCCTGAACGATCTCCAGACTGCATCAGAGACTGCATTTTCTCTCTAACCTCTTTCTGATTGGCCAGTAACAGGTCATAAGTCTTTTTGTACTGATCATCAGACAATCCGAACTTCTCCTGCCAAAGTTCTGCTCTTTGTTTGGCCATTGCTTCAGGCGCCATACGCTGACCACCTTGTCCTCTCTGACCACCTCTTTGACCGCCACCCTGGGCATGCGCTGCCATCAGTCCGAACACCAACAGCATGCTTAATAATAATGATACCTTTCTCATGGGTTGAAATTTGGTCCTTTGACATTCAACCCCTCGAAAGGTTTAAGTAAAAGAAAGTTAAAATAATCAGGCGATCTCTCCTGAACCAATCAGCTCATTATCGCTGTACCAGGCTACGAACTGACCGGGGGCAATACCTTTCTGATAGTTCTCGAAAATGAAGTAAAGCCCTTCAGGTTCGGCAAATACCTCCACCTTCTCCAAGGGTTGTCTGTAACGGATTCTGCCCAAGAATTCCTGAGAGGTTCCTTCTTCTAACTGAAGGTCAGGCCTTACCCAGTGTACTTCTGCTTTAGGTACAAAAAGTCCTTTTCTGAGCAATCCCGGATGATTTTCACCCTGACCTGTATAAATCACATTATGCTCAGTGTCCTTTTCTATGACAAAGAGAGGTTCTGGTGTACCACCAACACCCAGGCCTTTTCTCTGGCCGATAGTATAATAATGAGCACCATTATGTTCACCTACCTTTTTGCCATCCGTTGGCTGAAATGAATATGGCGTGGTTAAGGCCACCAACTCTTCTTTTTTAGAAGCATAACTGGCTGAACCATTTACTCTGAAAGCTTCAAAGTTATCCGCCTCAGCATCCAGCTCCCTGATCTCACCCGCCTTTGGCTTCAATTGCTGCTGAAGGAAGTCAGGCAGTCTTACCTTACCAATAAAGCAAAGCCCCTGAGAGTCCTTTTTCTCAGCGGTAATCAGGTCTTGCTCTTTAGCGATTTTTCTGACCTCAGATTTTTGTAAATGTCCGATAGGGAAAAGCGCTTTTGCCAGTTGATCCTGACTCAATTGACAAAGGAAGTAACTTTGATCTTTGCCCGGATCGGCTCCGGCTATAAGCCTGTGTATCTCTTTACCTTCCTCATTAATAAAGGTCTCTTTCTGAGCATAATGACCAGTAGCCACATAGTCAGCTTTAAGCTTCATGGCAGCATTGAGGAAGATATCAAACTTCACTTCCCTGTTACAGAGAATATCAGGGTTAGGCGTTCTGCCTTTCTCATATTCTCTGAACATATAGTCGACAATACGTTCTTTGTACTGCTCACTAAGATCGATGACATGGAAGGGGATACCCAACTTTTCTGCCACCGCCAGGGCATCGTTACTGTCTTCTACCCATGGGCATTCGTCAGAGATAATCACGGAATCATCCACCCAATTGCGCATGAACATGGCAATCACTTCATAACCCTGCTCCACCAATAAATGGGCGGTTACGCTAGAATCAACACCTCCTGATAAACCAACAACTACTCTTTTTCTCATGATTTTTCGCCAATTACATGGGCTAACAACAGTTTTGCAAAAATAGTTGAATTGAACGGGAAAATGTAGAACAGACTTAATTGAGTCGAAATGAGTCAGTTTTGAAAGAAATATTTTGCCGTAGACAAATGAATTGGAATCGGAACAGCAACAATTGACTATTTTAATCCATAGCTAAAACTATTACTTATGAAGCGCTCATTCCGATTGTCTATTCTGCCGGTCATTTTGCTCATGTCTGCTTGGTGTCATGCCCAACAACCTGAATCACCATTAATGAATTCTTTCAGGCAATATGAGCAGAAGAAGGCCCAGACTCAGTTGCATGCTGAATGGATTCCCATTGGGCCAACCATCAACTCAGCTCGGGCAGATGCTATTCAGGTAGATATTAATAGACCAGGTACTATGTACGTGGCCTTTGGTTCTGGCAACCTTTGGAAGACTGTCAACAATGGATTGACCTGGGAACCGATTTTTGAGAATCAGGCAGCCCTGGGAATTGGCGATGTAGCCCTGGCGCCATCTAATTCCAATATTATCTATCTGGGTACTGGAGAAAGCCTGAAGAAGCCAAGAAACTTTACCATGCCCGGTACGGGAGTCTACAGATCGGATGATGCGGGTGCCACCTGGAGACACCTTGGCCTGAACGACTCATGGCACATCGGAGAAATTGCTGTACATCCTACCAACCCTGATATTGCCTTGGTAGCGGTATTGGGACACTTCTGGTCAGATAATGAAAACCGCGGAGTCTACCGAACGGAAGATGGTGGTAAAACCTGGCAGCACGTACTGTATGTCAATGAACAGACCGGTGCAAATGATATAGTCATTGCACCATCAGATCCGAATATTGTTTATGCCTCTATGTGGCAGCACAGCCCACAGGTACATGGAGAAAACAGTGGTATTTATAAGAGTGAGGATGGTGGAAAAACCTGGAAAAAGGCGAGCAATGGTCTGCCAAATGATGAAAACGTGGGTCGCATTGGTCTGGCTGTTTCTTATTCCAATCCTAATAAGGCCTATGCCCTGATCGACCATAGAAACAGAGAGAATGGTGAAGGATGGGCGAAGTTCTACAGTACATTCAGTGGAGGAAATAACTGGCAGATGACCCATGAGAAGGGAATGCCTTTCTTCTCTACTATAGGCTGGTACTTTGCCGATATGTATGTGAATCCACAGAACGACAATGAGATTTACGGACTGGGGCCAAGAGTAGCCCATAGTCAGGATGGTGGAATGACCTTTGATTACCTGGGAGGCGATATTTACCATATTTTCCCCATGGCGGCAGACTTTCTGCACCTGGATAATTGCGAGATGTGGATCAACCCAACTAATCCGAACCATATGGCTCTGGTCAATGACGGTGGTTTGTACACTACCATGGATAAGGGCAAAACCTGGCAGCATCACAACAATATTCCGGCAGGTGAATTCTACGATATCTCCGTAGATAATCAGGAACCTTATAAGATTTATGGAGGAGTTCAGGATGATGCCAGCGTTTACGGACCTTCACTGGAATACGACCCACGTTATGCCAAAGACTGGAAATACATCTGGATTGATGCCTGGAGTGGAGGTGATGGTTGCGTGACCTGTGTCGATCCGGTAGACCCTAATATCGTCTACTTCAGTATGCAGAATGGCTCTGCCAGAAGAAAGGATATGGCAGCTGATACATCTACTTCCATTCGACCCAGACTTCCCAGAGGGCACGAGGGAAGATTGAGGTTTAACTATATGACGCCCTATTTCATCTCACCGCATGATCGACATACACTTTACCATGCCGGAAATTATATGTTCAAGAGTACAGATATGGGGGATAGTTGGGAAGTGATCAGCAAGGATTTATCCGTGTCGGCCGATGAGAAGAGAGCCTCAACAGCAGCGGGAGCAATAGCGGAATCGCCCATGACTCCAGGTCTGCTGTACATGGGGACTGATAAAGGTGCTTTTTGGGTAAGTCGCAATGATGGTAAAACCTGGACCGAACATTCAACTGGTTTACCGACTAATTATGTGATCAGCATTGAGCCATCAGCATTTAAAGAGTCCAGAGTTTACGTGACCCTGAGCGGTATGAATTATGACGATCTGGGAGCGCATGTCTTTGTCTCTGATGACTATGGAGCCAACTGGAGATCGATCAGTGAAGATCTGCCCAATGAAACAGCCAATGTGATCAGAGAAGATCCCACTGATGAAGATATTCTTTATGCAGGTTTATACAGAGGCGTTTATATCAGTATGGACAGGGGAGAGCATTGGTCAATTTTGGGAACGAGCCTGCCTGCAGTCAGCGTGGCTGATCTGGAAATTCAGGAAAGGGCCAATGACCTGGTTGTGGCCACACATGGTCGGGGTATCTATAAACTTAACCTCGATCCGGTGAGAGAAATGAAGAATAAACCCGAACAGGTCATGCTTTTTGACTTGCCTGAGTTTAGAAGACCTGCCTTTGGCGATACCCACAGACAACCGGAATTTGAAACCATGCAGAAAACCACTATAAGCTATTATCTGCCTTCTGCACAAACAGTAACACTCTCCATAGAGAATGCTAAGGGTGAAGTAATATGGAAGAAGGAGCAGGAGGGTGAGTCAGGATTGAATCAGTACAGATGGGATTTGATCTTAAGACAGGTATCCAGCGATCAGGCTTACTTTATTCACTTCAATGAATTTATTCCTAAAGGAAGTTATACCATGAATCTTATGGTGGGTGATACCAAACTGACAAAGGCTTTTGAGGTGTTGGACTTCTAATGGTGAAAATTAACACATGCTTAATTTGTTCATTCTGAATATTCTATACTTTAGAAAGTTCAGATAATAGATTAATCATATGATAAAGAGATCAACCACCTCAATCATCTTTCTATTACTCATTCTGTCAATACCAGATGTTTTGCATAGTCAGGACACCCAAAATCCTGGAAAAAGGTCTGCATTTACTATCACTGTGGGAGGGACATCAAGATTAGACACATTTTATGACAAGGGCTATGGCGCTCACCTGGGTGCTAATATCTATAAGGTTAACAGCAAAAGATTGGGGTGGGATGCTCAAGTAGGTGTGAATATTACTGGTACTACCAATTCCAGTGAAACCAACACAGCTTTTATGGCTATTGGAGGTGGCCGGTACTATTATGTGAAAAACGAGAAGGGAGCCAGCTTCTTTGTCAATTTCCTTGCTGGTTTCGCATTGGAACTCGAAACGGCAGATGATTATTCAGGAGTACTTCCTGATGTGGGCTATTCAGTGGGTACCTATTATGAAGGCAAAAGACTTATTACTGGTTTTGCCATAGAGAATACAGAGGTTCTTATTTTAAAACTAGGCTTAAAGCTTTAGCATAAGGCATAAAAAAAGAGGTTGTCTCAGAGGCCTGTTCTGCGTCACCCTGAACTCGTTTCAGGGTCTCAATGGATTCTGAAATAAATTCAGAATGACGTGATCTGGCCAATTTGAGACAACCTCTAATGATTAGAAGTCGAGGTTGATTTATTTCTTCTTGATATCGATCACCGGCTTGGTTTTATCCACACCAGGGTTTCTGTTTAAGAACTCATCATAAAGTCTGATCTGACGTGAAGTCATTGGAACTTTATAACCATCGATAAACAACTCAGTAATCTTGGTAGCAGTTTCGAAAGGATCGCCAGTAGCTACAAAGATGTTAGCTTTCTTACCTACTTCGATTGATCCAACCTGATCAGAGATACCCAGAATCTCAGCAGCATTAATAGTAATGGCTTTCAAAGCTTCTTCTCTACCCATTCCGTATGCAGCGGCAAAACCGGCATGGTAAGGTAGGTTTCTGGCGTTCTCGTTATCCATTGTTCTCAAAGCTACTTTGACACCAGCATTTGACATGATACCAGGGTTCGCATAGGCAGCATCGAAACTATCTGATTGTCTGGTTGGAATAGCCTGAACAGGACCTGCAATGACAGGGTAGCCTGACTCAGCAATTTGCTCGGCAACTCTCCAGCCTTCAGCAACACCTGTTAAGATGATTTGCTTGTACTCTCTTCCTTTAGCCCACTCAATCGCGTTAAGGATATCATCAGCAGCATTCACTTCGATGAACAAAGGCATTTCACCTTTTACAACTGGTACTAAAGCTTCGATTTCAGGGTAGTTTCTCACATCTCCTGAGTTTTCGATTTTAGCATAAAGCTCAGCTTTATCCCAGGTGTCATTTACTTCTTTCAAAGCTCTTTCCTGACGTTTCTTCAGTTCTTCTTCAGAAAGTCTTCTCCATCTTCTGCCACCACCGGTAGAAGGGTAGTTCATGACAATACCTCTTTGACCGGCATACATTTGATCAGGCGTATAACCGAATAGGTTGATGGCCGCTGCAGTACCTGGTAAAACACCTCCCTGAGGCATAGTCCATACTGTAGTCACACCGCTTACTCTGGTTACCGGAATAGTCACTGCATTAGGGTTAACAGCAGTCAAAGCCTCCATTTGAGGAGTCAATTGACCGAATTCTCTGAAATCCTGAGCTTCAGCAATACTTCCTATCTCATTAAGACCAAGGGTGGTACCACCATCGATCATACCTGGATAGATTTCCTTACCGTTACAGTCAATTACCTGCGCATCGTTAGGTATTTGCACATTGGCACCTACTGCTTCGATGATACCATTGTTAATGACAATGGTTCCGTTTTCAATAACTCCATTGGTTACTGTATAAATTTTGGCATTGGTCAATGCAAATTTGCCATACTCGGCCTTGAGCACCTGATCATCCTCTTGTCCAAATGAAAGAAGTGGAATCAGCGTGAGCATTAACAATGCAGAAAACAATTTTTTAATGTTCTTCATGTCTTCTATCATTTTTTGTTAGAGAATAGTTGTTCGAAGTTCAAGAACTCGGCACCCTCCATACATCTGTCCATATCTTCTCTGTTGAAGATGGTAATGGCTTCGATGCTAGACTCCGGATCTACGTATAACCTCTGATCTTTTTTGTCATTTTCTTTGTCAAAGTACTTCACACCATCAACAAATGTCATTACAGGAATGGCATATACTGAAAGAGGGTGAGCATTAAAGATGGCGATATCAGCATCTTTTCCTTCTTCGATTGAACCTACGCGGCCATCGATACCTAACTGCTTGGCCGGATTCAAAGTAACCATGGCCAGTGCTTCATCATCAGAAAGGTTTCCGTATTTCTGAGTCTTGGCAGCTTCGTGGAAAAGGTGACGGATCAATTCTCCTGAATCAGAGTTGATTGAAGTCAACACACCGTTTTCTGTAAGGATAGCTGCGTTGTAAGCAGTAGAGTAGTATACCTCAAGTTTGTATGCCCACCAGTCAGCAAATACTGAAGCAGTAGCACCGAAAGCAGCTAACTCAGGGGCCACTTTGTAGGCCTCATTAGCGTGCTGGAAGTTGATTCTTGGGATATTGTAATCGCTGAATACTTTCATGAGCATGTAGATCTCATCAGCTCTGTAGGAGTGACAGTTCACCCAAACATCACCATTCATGATGTCTACTAAAGTTTGCATTCTGAGATCGTACTCAGGAGCTACTTTTCTTGGGTCTTTGCTTGCATTGTAAGCATCCCATTTCTTTCTGTACTCAATGGCCTGGTCGAAAGAGTTTCTCAACATCATTTCGATACCCATACGGCTTTGAGGCTGAATACCTCTGGCTCTTGCGCCTCTGGTTGGGTTTTCACCCAAAGCGAACTTGATGGTTCTTGGAGCACCTTCGAATCTTAACTGGTCAGGGTTAGTTAGTCCCCAACGAAGCTTCATGGTCTCGTTTTGTCCACCAATAACATTCGCAGAACCGTGCATCAGGTGAATGCTGGTCACACCACCGGCCAAAGCTCTGTAGATAGATACATCATAAGGATCGAGCACGTCTTCCATGCTCACTTCAGCAGTTACCTGGCTGGTACCTTCGTTGATAGCAGAACCCGCAATGTGAGAGTGAGCATCAATAATACCCGGCATTAAGAATTTACCGGTAATGTCTACAGTTTCTACTCCGTTTGGTGCTCTTAGATTCTTACCAATTCGGGAGATTTTACCGTTTCTTACCAATACATCGGTGTTTTCAAGTGTACCGTTAGTAATAGTCAGTACGGTACCACCTTTGAAAAGCACATCGCCTTTCGGCACTTCCTGTGCAAATGCTGAAGTACACAGCACTAGCAAGATTGAAAGAAGTATATTTTTAGTTTTCATAGTCTTCATCTTTTATTGCTCATCTTTAGTAGCGGTGAATGCAATATTTACGTTGAAAGCGGCAACAGACGCCTGAGCATCATAAGTCTTACCACTTACAGTTCCAACCACTACAATTTCCACTGATTGTCCACCGGCATCTACTGTAAAGTCGAAAGCCAGTTCGCCATCTCTGAAATTGATGTTGTTCATATCATTATCAGGAGATCCATCTTCACTGGTTAAGGTACCGCTATAAGCACCGTTTTCTCTTCTGATAATCATTTTACCACCTTGCTCACCTTGAGGAGTTTCAAGTACATAAGACCAGGTACCAACAATTGGGTCGTTTGAAGTAGCAGCAGGACCAGCGTCTCCACCACCTCTGTTACCTCTGGCCGCCTTGATTTCGTATTCGAACTTGTCGCCATCAACGAACATCATTTTCACTTTGGAATCCTTAGTGAAAATAGGTGCAGTGGTTACCATTACGTTGGCGATTTTACCCGGCTCAATGGTACCAGTTACCTCAGATATACCCAGAATGGAGGCAGGGTTAGTAGTTAATGCAGCTAAAGCAGCATCAGTACTCAAACCATTGTCTACATAAGTCTGGATGTTTTTCATGATTGAGTTAGAGCGAACGTTACCTACGGCAAAACCGAAGTTTACGCCAGCCTCTGCCAGTTTAGCAGCCTGACCCACATGAATCTTGTAGAACTCCATTCTTCTGTCTTCCATGGCCTGTAACTCGTCAGACTTATCATCTTTGTCAGAAGCTTTAGGCTCATCAGGAACATCCAGTGAAAGGAAGATAGGGGTATTAGTAGATTTCAACTCATCAATGATTTCCCATGCCTGCTCAACATTAGCCACCATAAGCGGGAAACCAAGGTCGTCTCTTAATCTCATGGCTCTTCTTACATCCAGCACACCGTCAACGTTGAACATCACCGGTTTTTGCTGAGAAATAACAGGGAAGAAAGCCTGGCTTACTCTATCGTTGGCAGGTCTTGACATCCCGGCTGGGTTTTGAGCATAAAGCTCAGCATGTCTTTTATCCTGAACAGCATTTCTGTAAAGGTTTCTCCACTTGGCCATCATACCCAGAATGTTACCAGGATATGCTCCCGGAGCACCAACCCACTGAGCGAATAAAGCAACATCACGTTTCATGATGATGTCATCAGGGTGATTACCATCCTTCAATAAGATCAAAGCACTAGAGCCCGGCAGCATTCTACCATAAGGCACTGCGTTGGAAATGGCAAAACCGGCTTCTCTCAGGCTGGAGATAGATGAGCTTTCAATGTCTAATTGCTCAATCACACTGTTCTCTGGAGTAATTCCGGCATAGAAGTTTGGCGGATCCGGAGTAAACAGGTTTTGAGGTCTTTCAGGGTTTTCAGGTCTTTTGGCCCCTGTGTTAGACATTCCATCTATAAAGGCTGCATAGATGTACAGCTCTGATGCATCAATCACCTGCGCATCTGCAGGAATTGAGGCATTTTTGCCTACGCTTTGAATCAGGCCATCTTTAATAATGACCGTTGTCTCTTTCAATTCTGTTCCCGGCTTGGTAATAACCGTGGCGTTCGTCAGCGCATAAGTTCTGGTTACAGGTGATTCCCCGGTAGGATCACTTTGTGCCCAGCTACTTAATGTGATCACCGACAAGGAAAGTAGCAACACTGCGTGAAGGCTTAACTTTCTGAGTGATTTCATATTTAGCAATTTAGTTTAGTGTTTTAAAACAAGGAGAAAATATACTGCAATAGCCTCTTGAATTCAAAATCTAATATGAGAGTGGTTGCATAATGTTTTCAGGGGCTCGAATATCGAGAAAGTTAGTTTCCATGTAATACCGGACCAAAGGGATTTATATAGCGTAATCGCTAATTACGATGTAAGTTTATATACTTATGCAAAAACAGCATTCTGAAGTGATCAAGGAGATATCATCGCTTATTGTGGATCAGTGCCAATCCTATTATCAGTCATTTTGTCAATTGTCTGATGCGGCCAGTAGTCATTTCTGCAAAAGGCAGTGGCTTGCTCAAAGAGAAGCCAGTACAAGAAGATTAGATGTGATTAATGAAAGCGTTGCTACCTCAGTTGAATCAATGATTCATTGGCTGGAAGGCGATGAACAGGCTAGTGAAATATGGAATCAGGTAAAAACGAAAGTTAAGCTCAAAGGAGCAGCAGTACCAGCACCTATTATTGAAAGCTTCTTATTTAGCATAGAACAGGATCTGAGCAACCTAATTGAGCCAACTCAGGATTATTCCACACTAAAAACAAAATTCAATAAGGAATCGAAGGAACTTAGAAGGATTGCCTGTACCACAGACTATCATGACTTGGGTTTGGGAGCGTTGAATATACCGGAATTTAGTAACGATTATCGCGACCTTCAATTCGATGTAGATCAGTTGAGCAGAAGGCTTGAAGATTTATTCTCTAGCTGTTCGTTAGAGCTGTGTTTGTATAAAAATCTCTTTTTCAGAAATCAACACGCCTACATGGTAGGTTTGATTCATTCATCACATACCATAACTCCCTTCGCTACAGCTTTTGTTAATGATGAGCAGGGTATTAAGGCCGATGCTTTCTTCTTTACCGAACCAGAGATAATTCGAATTTTTGAATTCACCAGGTCCAATTTCATGGTAAGCACTAAGGACCCCGAAGGACTCATTTCTTTTTTGCTAAGAGTGATGCCCAATAAGAGTGCAGATCAGTTGATTATTAACCTAGGTTTTCAGGAATGGGGTAAAATGCTGATGAAGAGCAACTTCGATCGATATTTAGAAAGTACCTCTTTCCAATTGGAACATGCACCAGGAATTAAAGGCATGGTGATGATCGTTTTTACACTGGCTGACTATCCTCTGGTGTTCAAAATTGTCAAGAATAATATAAAACCTCCCAAATCTGCTACAAGAGAACTGGTACTTGAAAAATATGACTTGGTGGCTCGACAAGATCGGGTAGGAAGGTTGGCCGATGCTCAGCTTTTTAAATACTGGGCTTTTCCAAAGAAGCTCTTCTCAGGTGACCTGTTGAAGGAATTAGAGGAATGCACAGGCCCATATTTGTCTATTAACGAGCACGAGGTGGTCTTTAGACAATTATTTACTGAACGCAAAATGCATCCGCTCAACTTATTCATTGAAACGGCTGAATATGAATTAGTTAGCGAGGTGGTTTTAGACTATGGCCATGCGATTAAAGAAATGGCAATGACCAATATCTTTCCGGGTGATCTGCTGCTGAAGAATTTTGGCGTTACGCCAGACCATCGGGTAGTTTTTTATGACTATGATGAAGTAACGCTACTGGCAGAATGTAATTTCCGTAAGCTACCTCCTCCAAGAAATGACGAGGAATTATGGGACAATGAGTCCTGGCTGGTGGTCAATGAGAATGATATATTTCCCGAAGAGCTTGAGAAATTCATGATTCCGAAGGGGCCATTTCGAGACTTTTTCCGAAAGAATCATGGGGAAATCTTTCAAGTGGAATTCTGGAATTATTGGAAGAACTTCTATAGCAAAGGTGGCTTGATAGATATTCCTCCTTATGATACGGTTCAGGTGGATTTATGACTGATGTTTAAGTGAATCAAAACATAAGTCTAGTACATTGGTAGAACTTCACTTATCAACCCAAAGCCAACACTTATCAAGTCTAAAATAGGGGTAGGTGCTCTTTTAAGAGGAATAGCTTAAATTCATTGGTTAATACGACTGAATGAAAGCTAAGATGATCGGTTTTTTGGCCCTTACCTTAATGGTCATGCAGGCCAATGCGCAAGAGGCTTTATCTGAAGAAGCCATGCTGAGTGAATTGGACAGCTTACAGCAGATTATCTATACCTTCAATTATGCCGATGATACAACCGATGCCAATGACTTTGCTTCCTTCGAGAGGCGATTGGCCGAGATAAAGACTTTTGGGCTGGAGAATGAATTGTATGAACCTGTTTATCGGGCGAATAATATGTTCTTCAATCATTACAAATACCAGTTAATGCGCCCCGAAGCGCTAGAGGTATTGGACAACACCTTAAGACTGGCCGAACAGCAGGCTGATTCACTCAAAATCGCCCGTTTCATTTATCTCAAAGGCACGCTGTCTTTTCGTTTCGATGAGCTGGATTCTGCTGCATACTACTTCAAAACCTCGCTGGAAATGGGTAAGGCCATTGAAGACATCGGTCAGCAGGCCGCTTCCATCAATGCCCTGGCTGTCTGTTATGCCCAATTGGGAAGAGATCGCGATGCAATTCGCTACTATAAGGAGTCCAGAGCACTAGCCGGTCAAATAGGTGCGGAGACACAGGTAACCACCGCTGAACTGAATCTTGGAAATGCCTACGGAAGACTTCAAATGGCCGATTCTGCCTTGTACTTCTCGCAGCTGGCCTACAAAGGCGCTCTTAATCAGGACGATATTACCATGAAGTGGAGCTCACTTAATGCGCTTTCTTTAGCTCATTATCTAAAGAGAAATTACCAGGAGGCCATTGCCCGGTCTGAAGAGCTGGAAAGGGAAGTGGAGCAGGTAGGAGAGAATGGCTATCTCATGACTTCATACCTTACCAGAAGTAAAGCCTTTAAGGCCCAGGGAGTACTCAATAAAGCACTCGAATATGCCAGAAAGAGCCTGGAAATAACGCATGAGTTTATTGCCACCGATAATGAAATCAGGACACTGACCTGGTTGGTAGATCTTGAAAAGTCAATTCCTGACTATAAATCTGCCCTGATGCATCAGGAGCGGCTTTCTTTTCTGCAGGATAGCCTGGCTAAGGTAGAGGTGAATCAGAGACTGGAGAACCTGACGGTTCAATATGAAACACAGAAGCGTCTCGATGAAATTGAATCATTAAAGACCCTACAGGCTGAAACGGAACAAAAGCTGAAGTTCAGAAACCTGACCTTTCTGTTTGTAGCTATCAGCGCTGTTCTATTGGTGATCGCTCTGGTGGTATTCTTCAAAAGAAGGGTAGAGCGGGAGAGGCTGGCCCGGCAGAAAACACGTAATGAATTGCTCCGTACGCAGTTAAATCCACATTTTTTGTTCAATGCCCTGTCATCGATTCAGCTCTTTTTGATTAACAAAGGGCAGGGGGCTCCGGCCCTGGAATACCTCTCTAAGTTCGCTAAGCTCATGCGCAGAATCCTGGATAATAGCCGGAAGGATTTCGTTTCGTTAGAGGAAGAGATTGCCACGCTGAGGCATTACCTTGATCTTCAGAAGGTCCGTTTCGACCATAGTTTTGAATACAGTATTCAGGTAGATGTGCAAGATGAAATGAGTGAAATTAAGATACCACCCATGTTCGCTCAGCCTTTCATTGAAAACTCCCTAGAACATGGCATAGCCTCTATTCAAAACGGAAAAATAAACATCAGCTTTGAGCAGCATGATGACCTGATGAGGTTTAAGGTGGAGGACAATGGTATAGGTATTTCCCGTGCCGCAGCTATGAAGGATAAGAAAGGACATGAATCTATGGCCACAAAGATCACCTCAGACAGGATTGAAGTGCTGAAAAGACAGCTTAAAAAGAATATTTCATTCAACATTAAAGACCGACTCAGCGATGCCAATGAGATTATTGGTACCGAAGTCATTTTTGAAATTCCCATTCAATATTGATTAGCCTTGAGAACCCTGATTATCGATAATGAAAAGAGCGTGCGAGACGGCTTGAAAGAGCTGCTGGAGCTCTATTGTCCCAAAATTGAAGTGACTGGTGAAGCCGATAGTATGGCCAGTGCCAAAGTAGCCATTCTGAAGGAACGTCCCGACCTGGTATTTCTTGATGTGGAGTTGGGCGATGGTACCGGCATTGAACTGGTCAAGTCATTCAGGAACTTTGAGCCTCATGTAATCTTTATCACCGCTCATGATAAATATGCGATCGATGCTTTTGCCTGTAGTGCGCTGGATTTTCTGCTTAAACCCATTGACCCTGAAGACCTTACGGATGCTGTTCGTAAAGCCGAAAAACTGACCAGAGTTCAGGATTTGGACCAGCAGATTAAGGTACTGGAGGAGCGTCTGAATGATGTACACAGGGAGCCGAGCAAGATTGTATTGAGTGATTCTGAAAGTATCTATCTGGTTAAAGTGAGTGACATTCTATGGTGTGCGGCAGAGGGAAGCTATACGCGTTTCTGTCTGGAAAGTGGATCAGAGATATTGGTTTCAAAGAACCTGAAGTCTTATGAAGAGATTCTGGAGGGAGACCGCTTTCTCAGAATTCATCATTCCTATCTGGTGAATATTCATCACATTAAGCGATTTGAGCGTAGTGAGGGTGGTGTGTTAGTGATGGACAATGAGCGGATCTTGCCAGTTTCAGTACGTAAGAAAGACAATCTCATGCAACTCCTCAAAAACTGGAATAATACACTTATTAAATAGACTACTACGACTGTACCCTGATGGGCTACACTCATTAAGCGGGAGACATTCAACTCATTCATTCTGCGCAATTTAAACTCAGCGTTGTGATGATAAGAGAATGAAACAAGTGGCCTTTTCCATACTGATTTTAACGGGACTATTCTGCCCCGGACAATCCACACAAAAGTCTCGAAATTTAGAAAGGGTTTTTGCTGATTTTGAAGCTGAAACAATTGAGATCAATCAGGGAGAGAAAGTAAAATTTCTCGACAAGTCTAAAGGTGATCCCATCTATTGGAACTGGAGTTTTGAACATGGCTTACCTAACCGAGCTACTATATCTAATCCTGAAATCTATTACCCCAAGGCTGGAAGTTACGATGTCGTGGTTACTGTAACAGATGGTAAAACATACGACACTAAAGTGATGAAGAACTATGTGAAAGTGAAAGGGCTTATGCATCACTTTCGTTTTGATGGGTTGGTCAGAGATGAGGTCAATTTGAGTTTATCGTTGGGTCTGAATAAATGGTCTTTGACCAGAGACAGAAAGGGTGCCTCTCAAAGGGCACTCTCTCTGGGTCCTTGCCTCTCTTTAGAAATGAACCAAAAGCCATTGGTTACCAATGAATTAACAGCTAGTCTGTGGTTTAGAACAGTGGAGTCGTCTCAAGAAAACGGGGTAGTTCTTGAGCGCTTCACTGAAAAGGATAATCAGGTAGGTTTCAGCCTGAAAATGAAGGAGGGTAAACTATACCTGGAGGGGGCAGATGGTAGCGGAGAGGTGAGAAGTTCCGGCTTATCAACGAACACTGTTAATGACAACCAATGGCATCACATTACTGCCATAATCACGGCTGATAGTCAATATCAACTATGGGTAGATGGCGCCTTGGAAGCCAATACCAACTATTCATACACAATACCAGAGCTTGAGAATGATGGAGTTCTAACCCTGGGATATTCCCTATGGTCTGAGTCGACTCCACTGGAAGGTGCAATTGACGATCTGAAAATTTTTAATAAAGCATTAAACATGCAAGAGGTGGTAGAACTAGCCAGTCATTAGTTCAACTACGGTCTTTAATGTTTTGGTTGTGTCAACAAAAACAGGGTCGATACGCGACCCTGTTTTTGAAACTAATTAGTTGATTCTTAGAATGAGGAAAGGAGAGTCCAGACGGGATTCTCCTTTGTTTTTATGATCAATCGTCCTGATCGAGTACCTCTTCAATTCTGTCTTTCAGATCAATCAGGTGCAGATTACCTGCTCTGTCATTGCTGTATCTTCCAATGGCTGTATTCACCTCTCTTAAAAGGGTCTTCAGTTCACCTTTGATGACAGGTCTGATGTCTGACTGAGAAATATTCACCTGTCTGGCCTGGAAGCTACTGGCTTCATTGGTCATCAGGTATTCACATCTTTCAACAAAGGCTCTTTGCAGGTTTCTTCTGTAAGTTGAAATCTCAGCTCCGGAAGCTAATTCAGAGAATAAACCTTTCTTGGTATCGGCCAGCAGTTGGTAGATGGTATAGGTATTTCTGCCTTTAAATGCTTCAGCCTCAATAAGTCTTTGCATTCTGGTAGGGTCCAGTAGTGAGTTTAAGTAAGAAGTCTGGGTGGCCCTGATGCGGTTAACAGCACCGTAGTTCTCCATCTTTCTTAACAACTCTTCATCCAGTAACCATTCCGGGGTATTAAAGGCATACTTCATTAACCAGTTCATGGCTTCAACCTGCTGTGCTTCCGGCAATACTTCATATACCACACCCGGTTGGTCTGTTGACTTATAGTTCTCGGTAATACCACCTACGTTGGTGATTACGTGTCCAACAAACCTTCTCCATTGACCAATGATTTCACCGTAAATCTCTTCAGTATCTGAGTAGTCTTCACCTGGTTTAGTCGTCCACTCCAGTAGGTTAGGCACCACTTTCATCAGGTTTTCCATACCATAAGCATCAGCTTTCATGGAGTTATTACCCAAATCCTCAGTTTGTGCTTCAGGATTAGAGCCATCACCTGAACCATAACGGTACATACGATCATTCGCTTTTTCCAGAATCCACTCATCCAGTGTAGATTTTTCTTCTTCAGGACTGTTAGCACCAGGAATAACACGGTAACCCCAATTGATAGAGTATTTATCGTAAGGACCGATTTTTCTGATGAAACGGGTGACACCATCACCCGGCTGGGCAATGTAATTCAGTCGGGCATAGTCCATAATAGTTGGTGCTACACCATATTCTTCAGCAAACTCAGGGTTTCTCAGCGATTCAACCGGATAAGAAGAGCTGGCCTTCATGTTGTGAGGCAAGCCCAGTGCGTGACCGATTTCGTGAGCAATTACAGCTCTCATCATTTCACCGATTTCCTCTTCAGGGGTATTCAATGTTCTGGCTTTCGGATTAGCAGCACCTGTTTGAATCATGTACCAGTTTCTGTAAGAGCGCAGGTGGTTGTGGAACCAGACAATATCACTCTCTATGATTTCACCGGTTCTAGGGTCAGCAGTACTTGGACCTACAGCATTTCTGGTCATGCTGGCAATGTAGCGCACGGTTGAGTAACGAGCATCTTCAGGGCTCCAGTCAGGATCTTCTTCAGGGCTTGGTGGCTCTTTCGCGAGGATAGCATTTTTGAAACCAGCTGCTTCAAAAGCTACCTGCCAGTCTTCAATACCCATTTTAAACCATTTCTTGAACTTCTCAGGCGTGGCAGGGTCGAGATAGTAAACGATAGGTTTCACCGGTTCAACCAGTTCACCTCTTGCATAGGCAGCCGGATCTTTAGGCTCTAATCTCCAACGTTTCAGGAAAGTAACCTGATCGCCTTTTAGCTCATCTGAGCTGTAGTTGATGTTGTTGATGGTAAACCAACCCACTCTTTCATCAGCCAGTCTTGGCATCATTGGGTTGTCCGGAAGCTTAATCATTGACTGACTCACTTTCATGGAGACCAATCCTGTCTGAGAGTTTGAAGGAGGTCTGCCGGCATCGTAGGTCATTACCTGGCGCACTTCAATATTGATAGGGAAGGACTTGGTTGACTCTACATAACTCTTGTCATTGTCCAGTCTTCTTACCTGTAACTGGTTCCTCAGGCCTGAACCCAAAGCACTGATGGCTCGGGTGTCCTGGTTGAAGAAACCGGTAACATCTACTAAATAAGCAGAAGAGTCTTTTGGCTGACCTTCTACCTTGAAAGATCCAATGATGGGGGCAAAGTTGTTGTCGGCCACAGATTTGAAAATAGCGTCAGTACTGTCGGCTACATTGTTGTAGGAAATGGATTTCAGGTAGATTTTGCCCTGGATTTCTTCCCACTGAACAACCTGCTCATTCATTTTCCAACCGGAACCCAGGAAGGGGCTTAGGTTTTCAGGACTGGCCACCAGGCGAGTCACCCAAAGCATGTCTTTCTTCAGTTCGGACTTGGGAATCTCGAACATAATTTTCGAATCGTTCTGATAGACTTTGAACAAGCCTTCATCGACTTTCATGTCTTTGATGAGCGATTCGTAGGTTTTCTCGGGTTTCTTTGGTGTTTCCTGCTTGGGAGTCTCCGCAGGCTGGTCCTGCTGCCCCCTGTTACGCCTTTGTGCATCGGCCTGCTCACCGCCCAGGACGGTAAGTCCTAAAACAATGGCAGCCAACAAAGGCTTTTTTAAAGATGTGTATTTCATAGTCAGTTCAATTATAAATTCTGTGAATGAAATGGAATTCCTTCGAATGAAAAAAAGTTATTCAGACAATGGGTAATTCATTATGTTAGTGGTAGCTATAAAGTAGCTTAGAGTGGAGAAATATATAGAAATAATAAAGAACGCCTATCAAGGCTATGCCAATTATCTCTGGCAGGAAATCACATTTCAATACGATTACAAACCATGGTGGCAGAATTACTTCTGGGCACTGGTGCTGATTTCATTGTTCTTTCTGGCCTGGGAATGGCTGAGACCCTGGCGGAAAGATCAGCCTAAATTCAGGAAGGATTTTTGGCTGGATGCTTTCTATATGTTTTTCAATTTCTTTCTCTTCTCACTGATTGTGTTCAATGCGCTTTCCGAAGTTGTGGTGAATGCTTTCAATGAATTCCTCGGTTGGTTTGGCCTTACGAATGTGGTGGCACTGGAAATAGGAAGCTGGCCGGTTATTTTGCAGCTCTTTACGCTATTTATTGTCCGTGATTTTATACAATGGTGGACTCACCGTTTATTACACTACTCACCCAGGTTATGGGAATACCATAAAGTACATCACTCGGTGGAACAAATGGGCTTTGCTGCTCATTTGCGCTATCACTGGATGGAGACAGTGGTATACCGAACCATGGAATATTTGCCCCTGGCCATGATTGGCTTTGGGATAGACGACTTCTTCTTTGTGCACATCTTTACGCTGGCTGTAGGTCACTGGAACCATGCCAATATCAAGGTGAAGCTTGGACCCTTGAAGTATATCTTTAATAATCCGAACATGCACATGTGGCACCATGCCCATGATTTACCGGAAAACCATCGATATGGGGTGAATTTTGGAATTACCCTCAGTCTATGGGATTACCTTTTCGGTACCGCTTATATACCTCATTCGGGTAAATCGATTAAGCTGGGATTTCCCGGTGTCAAGAAGTTTCCTCATAGCTTCTTTGGTCAGATTTTTCACGGATTTAGTAGAAAGCCACGTAACAGAGAGTAAGATTCCCCTTTTTTAAAATCCAGTGTTTTTACGGTTGAATGGATTGTGTGGAAACCCTTTTTTCGGGTATTCATTAAAACACACAACATTATGTCTACACAAATTAATGTGGCCAATAATAGTGGCCAAACCATCTACATAGCAGCTGCCCGGAAAGATGGCTGGCAGGTGGCTGATGGTATTTTTGACGTTGCCGTAGCGGCAATAGGAGCTGTAACAGGAATCGATGAATTGGGAGCTATTGCGAATGGTTTGCCCAACACAATCCGAACCTTTGGCGATCTTGTCTCTTTCTTTAAGTCTGTAGGCGTTCTCATCGGTGGAGTGTGCGGGGCCGAAAAGACTGTCAAAAATGCCATCAAGTTGAGTAAAGATTTGCAGCATCTGAAACAGCAAATGATTGCCATACCTGCAGGGCAATTTCAGGATGTATTCAACACAGATACCATTCACCACCTGTTTTCTCCCAGTGGTTGGGCCGATGACTTAGGGGATGATACGGTAAAGGTGCTGATCGTTACTGACGACCTGCATGTGATCCATTTTGAATCTGGTGATGATCAGTCATGGATTGCCGAGGCCAATGGTGTTGTAGCAGCGACTTATGGTAAAATATGGGAAGCAGCACCAAATGCACAAACCACTTATTACGTAGCAGGTTATAAGCCGGCTGGTAGCTTCTATAAGACCTCTGAAAATGTTAAGCTCACCCTTTCCTGTCAATTGGTGAATGAAGCTAAACAGCGGATTGAACAAACCATGGATATTACCAATGCCACTAACCTGAACCTGAATAATATCAATGGAAGCTTCCAGAATATTGGTAATGGCGAGGTGAACAGTTTTGTGCCGGCCGGATCTTACAAAGACTCAGCCATTGGTGTTAAGGTAGAACTGACCTGCCAATGTAAAAACACGGATGGCACCTACCAGAATGCGTCATACGACCTGACTAATCAGACATCAGTAATACTCGCTAACATGAATGGTAAACTGATTAACCAGGCCAAATAGGCTTTGGCCTAAGAGGAAGCTTTTCATCTCTTCATGCGTCATGCTGAGCTTGTCTCAGTATCTCGGTATTTGAGACTGCCTGCTGTGACGAGACCCTGAAACGAGTTCAGGGTGACGTGACCACAGATGGTTGAAAAGCTTCCTCTTATTTGACAACCTCCCTAGTAGCCTTTTCGCAAGTTTAGCTTTTCACGATTCTGTTATCTTTATCATATTCAACAATGACCCTTATGAAAAAGCTATTCCTGTCGCTTACACTCATCACCTGCACTATTTTTCAGATTAACGCACAAACTGCTGATCCCAAAGATGTGGAATCAATGGATGCTATTTTGGCTGCTCTTTATGATGTCATATCAGGTCCGGCAGGAGAGAAGCGCGATTGGGAGCGCATGAAGAGTCTTTTCATCCCTGAAGGCAGGCTGATGCCAACCGGAAAGAATCCACAAAACGGAAATGTCGGTTATCGGGTATGGAGTGTACAGGATTATATCGATCAGGCTGGTACCAGCCTGGAGCAAAATGGCTTCTTCGAGATTGAAGTAGCCCGAAGAGTGGAGCAATATGGTACAATCGCTCATGTGTTTTCAACCTACGAATCAAGAAGAAACGAAGACGATAAAGATCCTTTCGCCAGAGGAATCAATAGTATTCAGCTGCTGCAAGGCCAGGGTCGATGGTTTATTGTGAGTGTTTACTGGATGGGTGAGAATGCTGAGTTTCCACTTCCTGATAAGTACCTGAAAGGAGGTCGTTGAGACAGAACTAAGAGCTACTTCTTAATGGCCGATAAATAAACCCAAACGATAAATAGTGCCTGAAGAGGAATTCTGAACCATAAGTAGGAGAGTCCTGGGCCATCATATGCTCCGGTTTGATAATTCAGGTTATCAACGGCCGCTTTAATGTTGGAAGGAAGGACGAGAAGGAAGAATATGATCAGGGCCCAACCCACATATTGGCTGTAAGCAGGGATGAGCAATCCTATGGCAAAGAGTATTTCCATCACTCCGGTGAGTAATACCATTTGCTCACGCAGGGGTACAAACTCAGGTACCATAGCAGTCATACCCTTACTGAATACAAAGTGACCAATGGCAGTGAAGACCAGCATAATGGCCATGGCTACTCTACCTGCAAGTCGAAAACCAAATTGACCACTGTATAATCTGATGATCAGCAGGGCGATCAGAAATGAACCGATTAAAACGAAAAGTGGCTTCATGTTTTTTATACAAAGGTCGACAGTGCTGACAGTCGATACAATGAACCCAGGTTAAGAAATACGCTTCCTGATACGGCTTAATGCCTGCGGGGTCACTCCAATATAAGAGGCTATGTATTTTAAAGGTACACGTTGGAAGAGTTCAGGCCTTTCTTCAAACAGGCTTAAATACCGCTCTTCAGCAGTTTGATGCAGGAGTGAAAGCTCTCTGGCCGATTTTCTCAGGAATAGCTCTTCGCTGGTTTTCCGACCGATGAGGTTACCTATTTCGGTTTCCTCATATACTCTCTGAAGGTCATCATAAGTCATGCGCCAGAGTGTGACGGGCGTAATGCACTCTGTAGTGTAAGTGCAAGGTTTTTGACTGAGAAAAGAGTCATAAGCACTTAGGAAGGCACCTTTGAAGCCAAAACCGAAGGTGAGATCATTCTCAATACCGGGTATGAATTGACGGATAATTCCTTTTTCGATAAAGGAGAGAAATTGTTCTGTTTCACCCACATTCAGGAGTATTGTCTTCTTGGGGAACTCTTGTCTCACCAGCTTGGATGCAAAGATTTGCCAGTCCTGGTCTGAGATATCGAATTCTCTTTTGAAGATCTGGTAAATGGCATCCATAAATGAGTGATTGTTTCAATCCGAAGATAGTACACTCCGGTATTATTCCTAGCCATGAGGCATGGGTTAAGCTTTTTGATAGCGCAGAGAATGATTCCTTTTCCATCCCGACCGAAGGGAGGGATCTGCCATACTTTGGTTTCGGCAGATCTTACGTTTCACTCAAGATGAAAAAGGTCTTGGCTTCAATAAGACGCCAAGACCGGAAATAAGCAACAGTCAGTCAATCTACATATTCAGCCAATAAGTCACCTTGAATACGATCTGACGATTTTTAATATTCAACCCATCAATGCCATAATTGTCGGTGTAGACAATGAAAATGTCCGACATAGGTTTATATCTCCATTGGAAGCGGGAGAAGATATTGTAGTTCTCAGCTTGTGAATTATACTGTACAGCCGTAGTCCAGAACATCTTGTTGGAGAAGCTGATTTCAGCGTTTAATCTGAATAGGTGCAAGTCAGACTCACCATAACCTTCGGCCAGTTTAACTTTGTTGTAGTCATAAGTTACTCCAAAAGTACCCCATGGTTGAGTCCTGAAATTAAGCCCGGTAGTAAATCCACTCTTGGTACCATTGTAGAAGGTGCCATGTCTCAAAGAGATTTCAGTATTAATGATTTTCCTGCGATCACTGGAGTAGAACAGGAAGTTATCGGCATACTTGTAATTCGCAACTGGCAGGTTTTCTCCTTCACCAATCAGGTTGATCGGTACAGGCAGATTACTTTCGAAGAAAAGTCGGTTAATTCTGAATTCAGAGGTGTTCTTAAAGATCAGGTCATATCCGACACCGTGTCTTCTTTCATTTAAAGAACCATCAGTGTTTAGCCAGGCCATGTGCCAGGTTCTGACGCCATGCTGAGCGAGTTTTGAATTCTCGTTTTCAGGAATGAATCGGTATCTGAACCATGGGTTGATTCTGGTGTAACCCTGTCTCTCAGATTCTTCAGTTTCTGCATTATAATTATAAAGTCTCGGGTTAAAGCCTTGTTCTGTCACGTAGTTTCTACCTACCACATCAAATGTCCAGCCCATGGCCAGATTACGGTCGCGATACCCTCCATCGAATCCGTAGAAGCTATTGTCTGAAGGATTTTCCTCATTGGTGGCCATGTGGTAGCGGAAGGTGTTGTTCCATGATCCTGATGGATGTACATAGTTGAATTCCAGTCCACCGTTTCTGCCGAAATCACCGTCTTGTCCATTCCGGTTAATGAATATTCCCTTAATAACAGAGCGACTGAACACCCTCTGCTGTCCCGCGATAACAGAATAGTTATTGGCTTCTAACTCTTCGATGGAACCGGTTTGTACATTCATGGCACCAATTCTCAGGTTAGGAGTCAGGTTACCCGTTAAACGGGCACCATAGCGAATGGGTACCTGCTGTCCCTCATGAAGACCTATAGTTCTGGAAAAGAAGGGCTGAATTTGCCAGCTACCGAAATTGGAGAAGATGTCTCCATTCTCCAGAAAGAAGTTTCGTCTTTCAGGGAAGAAGATGCTGAAACGTGAAAGATTGGTTACCTGCTGATCTACATCTGCATTGGAAAAGTCAGGATTAACCGTCAGGTCCAGGTTCAACGAACCTGTTATTGCCACTTTGGCATCAAGCCCGGTACTGAGTTCCTGAGTGTATCCGGTCTGACCTTCCTCATTCTCATAATCTCTTTGCGTGCTGCCAGCTACATAAGGAATCAACACCACTTTACCTTCGGCCTTTTTAGGAGCAGCATCCCATTCCAAAGTACCCATGAAGTTCATGTCTATCCCTCCGAAACTGATAGGGAACTGTGTCCAGGTAGAGTAGTGGTTACGCTCCATATCGCCCCGGATGAAGTTAATTCCCCATTCGGTTTGAGTACTGTTATACCTGAGTGTCTTGAATGGAATGGCCATTTCAACCAACCAGTAGTTTTCATAGGCCCTGACTTCTGAATACCATTTATTGTCCCAGTTCTCATCGAAGTTGGTTTCTCCGTTTTCTACATTCATCAGGGCTTCTACCTGTGCACCTCCAGCGTTGAGGCCAAAGAAGAAACCACTTTGTTTGTTATTGAAAGGATCAATGATTACAGTAAAGTTGTCACTGTTCCAATGTGAGTCAATATTATCTCTTCTGAGTGACTGAACCACTCTTTCGCCATTGTCATAGAGTCTGGCGAGTACATAGACGAATTCATCGTCATAGCTAACCCATACTTCTGTCAGTGCTTCGGCATCTCCTGTGTCGCTGGGCCAATGGTTGAGTAGCTTACCAATTTTGGCAGCGGTCTGCCAGGTTTCTTCATCATCGACACCGTCAATAATGATCGGGCTTTTAGACTTTGAAATACGATATCGGTAAGTGCTTCTGGTGTCTTGATTCTGAGCCATCAGAGACGCAGACAAGATGAGTAATCCTGCGGTGAGCAGCTTTTTCATAATTTGAGTTGTTGACGTAGTTGTCTGCCTTTACTGTCATTCCAGGCTAAGGTTGTCCTGAAACAGGTTTATTAGACTAAAGCCTTAGTTTATTAGCCGAACTTCGGTTTTTATCGATTTGAGGCGTTTGTCGATGTAAATGAAAGGTTGGGGAGTGGAGTACTCACTTTTGTCTAGATATGTGATAATTAGAAACTTATCAACTAAGTTTGGTGTCTTACCTGTCCGATAAGCTATGGCAAAACCAGGATTTGAAAACCTTCTGTTCAGAACCCCCAGAATTCTCTGGCACATTATTTTTTGGACCGTTTACATACTCTTCTTCGGGATTGTCTATGGCAGTTTCGATGAGAGGTATGGCATGCACATCATGATTCAACTCATTGATGCCCTAGTGCAAATGCCTGCCGTTTACATTACGCTTTATGTGCTAATGCCCAAACTACTCTACAAGCAGAAATATGGAGCCTTCTTTCTGTATATAGCGTTGGTAGTGATTGTTTTTGCCACACTGCTTTGGTTTGAATATGTGTTCATTGAACATCCTGTTTTCTGGCCAAATGATAGTTTTCAAAGTCCACTAATCAATGTGGGTAAGATTCTTAAGATGACCAGTGGAATCTATCCGGTATTGTTCATTGCCGTGGTCATTAAATGGTTTAAATACTGGTATCAGGAACAAAAGAAGAATCAGCAGTTGGTGGAAGATAAACTGGAGGCTGAACTGAAGTTTTTGAAGTCGCAGATACATCCGCACTTCCTTTTCAATACGCTGAATAACCTTTATGCACTCACTCTAAAACAAAGCAAGGATGCGCCTGAGGTGGTATTGAAGCTGTCAGATCTCTTGAACTACATGCTGTATGAATGCAATGCCGATAAGGTGCCATTATCGAAAGAGATTGCTCTGGTGAGAGATTACATAGAGTTGGAGAAGATTCGGTATGGCAGCCGGCTGAATGTAAATATGACGGTGAATAATGAGAATGGTGATGAATCTGTGTCGCCCTTGCTTATTCTACCCTTTGTCGAAAATGCCTTTAAACATGGTGCCAGCGAGGAAATTGAGGATTCCTGGATATCTATTGACCTTAGCCTGAAGCATAGAGGGTTAACCTTAAAAGTTGAAAACAGTAAAAGTAATCATGACGAATCTGAAGACCGGTTCTCCTATAAAGAGGGGATTGGTTTGAAGAACGTTAAAAGGAGATTGGAAATCCTTTACCCGGAAAGCCATGAACTCAATATCCATGAGTCCTCAGATTCTTTCCTGGTGGTATTGAAACTCAATTTTTAGCCATGAAACTGAAATGCCTTGTCATTGATGACGAACCACTCGCGAGAGAGGTGATTACATCACATATTCAAAAGATTGACGGACTCGAGTTGGTTGCAGAATGCGATAATGCACTCAAAGCGTTTGAATGGCTCAAAAAGGAACCGATTGATTTACTCTTTCTGGACATCCAAATGCCGAAACTCACAGGCATTGAGTTCATCAAAGTGCTTAATCCCAATGCTCAAATCATATTTACCACGGCCTACAGGGAATATGCGCTGGAAAGTTACGAGTTAAATGTAGCGGACTATTTGTTGAAGCCTATCTCATTCAATCGCTTTCTTAAAGCGGTGAACAAGGTGTTACACGTTCAGCAGGAAGAGCCTCAGCCGGCTCAGGAACCGGATGCTTTAAGAACCGATGAACCCCACATTTTTCTCAAGGCTGACCGAAAAATGGTGAAGGTTTACCTGAAGGACATCCTCTATATCGAAAGTTTGAAGGACTATGTACGTATCAAGCTTCAGGGCAAAGAAGTGATCTCACTTCAGAAAATCAGCTTTCTGGAGGAGAAATTACCTGAAGACTGTTTCATGCGTGTACATCGGTCATTCATCGTACCTCTCAAGAAGATTGAGGCATTTTCCAATAATGCAATTGAAGTGAATGGGGTAGAGATACCCATTGGCAGAAATTACAAAGACAAGGTTTTGGAGCAGCTCAATTCCAGTAAGTCTATTTTGGGATAGGCTATTTTCTGACAGCCATAATAGTTTCCAGACAGCCATTAGGTTGCTGAATTTCAAGCTTCAGTATTTTTCCTTCATGCGTGAAGCTGGCAGGTCTGCAGTCACCATCGAAGCAAATACTCAGATTGGTTCCATCAATCCAGTAAAAGCCAATCAGTGGGTCTTCTTCATAGAGCGAAGTACCTATAGACATGTCGATTACGGTTCTGTTTCTTGAAAAGATATACTCACGGTCATTGGTGAATTCCAGACTGATGGATTGACATACCCGATAACGATCTTCTACTTCGCATCCAAACTGCAGGTCTGAGCCGTCATCATTCTCTGCCGGGTCTGTGCAACCACTAAGGGTTATTGATTGCACTTCATAACGGCCTACAATTGCATGTTCCGGATTGTTGGCTTTGAATCCGCAGGCACTAACCAATGCCGTTAAGGTAAGAGCTGAAATCAATCGAAACTTAAGCATACTGCTTTGATAACCTGGTACTTATGTTTAAACTCCTAAAAAGCTTTTCAGTTCGGAAACGGAGCTCATTTCTACATAAGATAGGTCTTTAATTTCAGATTTGTCCATTTGCTCGTGCGTCCAGGTGTCATGAAAGGGGATGTGTATGGCTGTTCCACCCAGTTCGACCACAGGTAATACATCTGATTTCAGGGAGTTTCCGATCATCAGGAAATCTTCTACTTCAATTTGATTGCGTCTGAGTACATCCCGATAACTATCCGGGTTCTTCTCACTGACTATCTCCACCAGATCGAAGTATCGCATAAGTCCTGAGCGGGCCACTTTGCTTTCCTGATCCCACAGGTCGCCTTTTGTAATGATCATGAGTTGATAATGATTCTCCAGCAGGTCTAATATGTCTTCAATGCCCGGCAGCACCTGTACCGGATGCTCAAGCATTTCTTTCCCTAAACCAATAATCCGCTCAATGTCTTTGCCATGTATCTTATAGTCAGTGAGTTCAAGAGCCGATTCGATCATGGAAAGGGTAAAGCCTTTGATACCATAACCAAAGAGTCTCAGGTTTCTGGATTCTACTGCATAGAGCTCCTTTTCCAAATTCTCATCAAAGTGGATGTAGGTGGAAAGGATCTCTTCGAACTGCTGTCTGGTGCTGGTGAATATGGGCTCATTGACCCACAGGGTATCATCTGCATCGAAAGCAATGGTTTTGAACTTTGGCATGAACCAAAGCTAAGGCATCATGTTTAAAATGAAACTTCAGTGATTCATTTTATTGATAAATGAGTCCACTTCTGTTTCATCGAGATGAAAGGTGGGTTCTGTTTCTTTCATTACCCTTCTTACCACAAACTTTTCGAGGAAGTTCATTTTATCAATCAACAACTCGCCCCCAAAGAATCCAAGGGCCACAGCATGATTCCTAAGTTCTTCAGGGTAAGCTTCATTGAATTCTTCTTCAGCTTTATCCTCCAGCATATAGCACATGTAAAGGCCCAGGCGTTTGTGCATTAACTCATCGAAATAGCGTTGGTAGAACTTTTTAACAGACGGTTGAATCTGTCCATAGTGAATAGAACCACCAATAATAACCTGATCGTATTCTTTCAGGTTTTCCGGTAGTTGTTCATTACTAAGGTCGAGTAAGCGAACAGGGCCATTCTCAATTTCTACAAAAAGCAGGTGAGCTATCTTTTCTGCAGAACCATGGCGACTACAATAGGCGATTAGCGTTTTCATGACTCAAGCTTTGTATAAAGGTCGGGTTGATTGCGCATAAAAAGGCTGATGTCAACTATTGGAAAAGATGATAAAAATCATTCCTAATTCGCTGAGATTGTGCGAAATACATAGAGCATTTCTGAGGCTATCTGGAGGTTTCGCTCATCGTATTTTTCAGCCTCCTGAGGGGTATCGTCAAAGGCCTTGGGGTCTTCATATCTTAGCGGAATTCTCGCTTCGGTACCTGGAATAAATGGACAGTTTTCGTCAGCATCGGAGCAGGTCATTACTGCAGCAAATTGTGCCGAAGGATTGGCATCATCATCATAAAGCTTCGAAAAGCAGCTGAGTTTTTTTCCTTCTTCAAGTTTAACCAGGTAGACAGGATTGTTGCGGTTGTCTGAAACCTCAATATCAAAGCCCAATCTTCTACATGATTCTACGGCTCTGGGATTAAAAGCAGTGACTTCTACACCACCGGAAAATGATTCAATATCTACCTGATGATGCACAGCGGCCGCCTGCGCCCAGATTTGAGACATCTGACTTCTTCGGGAATTATGTGTACAGATAAAATTCAACTTCAGCGGAAGGCCTTGTTTGAGCTTCTCGTTGATATAGTCGATTAAGACCTGAAGTACAGCTTTTCGATCACTCGCAATGGGTGCCAATGAAGCCTTCTCAATGGTTGAAATGAGTGTGGTATTCATCTTAGCAACAACCTGATCCAGGAGTACATGAGGTATTACTGAGGGCACTGAGTCTGACACGTGGCTTTGCCTTGGGTTCTGGTACTCCGCATTTGTCACTGGCCAGGCAGGTAGTGAATTTGGAGGTGAGTTGTAAAACACCATCCATCAATTCCAGACCAAACTTCTGAATAGTTTCTTCTCCCTGATATTCGACTTCAATTTCAGCATCTTCCAGCTTAAGGTGTTGCTCAGATAGTTCGATAATGGAACGCAGTTTCTGAGGCGCCAACCTGTGATCGTAATCGGTTGACGTCCACAGCTGAAAGCTAATGACTTTTTCCTGGCGAACTGTTCCACCACAGTCGATAAAGTTTTTGTGTATTGCACCCACCTCGGTAACATGGAAGTGTGTGGGTACCCACTGACCATCAGGGAGTCTGAATTGAACCTGCTCCAGGTGAGTTAAGGCGTTCTTGATTTCGGATAGTTTCATATTAACAACAGGTAGGAGGGTTATAATTGTCGAACAGGGAAGCCAGGCTTTCTTTGATGTTATTCCAACGATCGGCATTGATACAATAGCTCATGCTCACGCCTTCAATAGTTCCGGAAATCAGGCCTATGGCCTTCAACTCCTTCAAATGCTGAGATATGGTGGCCTGAGCAAGACCCAATTCATTGACCAGGTCACTGTTAATACAGGCGTTAGCTTTAATGAGATGTTGCAGTATGGCAATTCTGGCAGGATGTGCCAATACCCTGGCGATAGCTGCCAGCTCATTTTGCTCTTGCGTAAATAAGTTTGATTTGGTTAATCCCATAATTATATCGCAATGTTACGATGAAATGAATTAGCCTCAAAGCAGATGACTAAAAAACTGGAAATTAAGCTAGTAAAGAAGCTGCCGGCTCATCAATAAACCAGATCAACTCTCCATTGACCGGATTAATATGGAATGCGGGATAGTTTTGGGCCACATCTTCCGCATCAACGATTTGCTTGATCTTTTCCTTTTTGCTCTCCCCGGTGACCAGAAAACAAACAGCTTTAGCCGCATTAATTACCGGTCCGGTGAGCGTAACGCGCTTTTGTCCGCTTTCAGGATGGTTGGCTACTTCACAAGTCTTGGTACTATCGAGTAATTCTATTTCATGCGGGAAAATAGAAGCAGTATGGCCATCGGTTCCCATACCCAATATGATGATATCGAAAACCGGATTACCATTTTCTGATGGTAGATTAGCTTCAATCAACTGACCATATCTTTGCGCTTCTTCTGCAGGCTCTTCTTCACCTAAGACCCTGTGAATATTCTGCTCAGGCATATCAATCTTCGATAGCAGATGATCGACAGTCATTTTGTAATTGCTTTCCGAATCTGAAGGAGGAACACAACGCTCATCGCCCCAATAGAAATGAATATCAGACCAGTTGAAGCTTTCTTTATACTCTGAAGCCAGCAAGTCGAAAAGTATTTTTGGGGTTGAACCTCCTGAAAGGGCAATATTCAGTTGGCCATTTTGCTGATGTTGAGCTAACATATAATCAGCAAAAGCTCTGGCAGTTTCCAGTGGGGTAGAAGTAATGTTAATGTCCATGGTTCAGGTTAAAGTTCACAATAGTTGCCATCGTTCGTCAGGTTGCTACAGGGGTAGCGCCAGGTCATCTGATCGCCATCAATCAGGTTATCTGCATTTTCAGGTCCCCAGGTACCTGCCGGATATCCATAGATAGGAATCTCATCGTTTTCCCATGCCCTGAGAATTGGATCGATAAACTCCCAGGCCGCTTCGGTACTATCTCCTCGGGCATACAGGGTAGCATCACCCTGCATACAATCAAGAATCAGTCTCTCATAGGCATCCGGTACATAAACATCACTCAGGTCGTCATAGTGGAAGTCCATATTCACCTGTTCAGTATTATAACCTGCCCCTGGTATTTTCATGGCAAACTTTAAGAGTATGCCTTCGTTTGGCTGGATTCTAAGCACCAGGGTGTTCTGTGGGTTAGAAAGGTTTTCATTGGATGAAAACAGGTGATGATGATTCGGTTTGAAGTGAATCACCACTTCGGTCACCCTGGTAGGCATTCTTTTACCGGTTCTGATATAGAATGGTACACCTGCCCATCGCCAGTTGTCTATGTAGAACTTAAGCGCTGCGTAGGTTTCCGTTTTGGATTCCTCAGAGACGCCTTCTTCTTCCCGATATCCGGGTACTTTCTCGCCTCTTATGGTAGAAGCCATATACTGGCCTCTGATTACATTTTCACGAATGCCTTCCTTGGTATAAGGTTTAAGGCTTTGGAAAACCTTCAGCTTTTCATTTCTGATACTCTCAGCATCAGCTTTGACCGGAGGTTCCATGGCCACTAAGGCTACTAACTGAAACAGGTGGTTTTGCACCATGTCACGGAGAGCGCCTGAAGAATCATAATAACCGCCTCTTTTTTCAACGCCCACACTTTCTGCAGCGGTAATTTCAACCCGGTGAATGTAGTTTCTATTCCATAGCGGTTCGAATATGCTGTTGGCAAAGCGCGTAACGAACATATTCTGAACAGTCTCCTTACCCAGGTAATGGTCTATTCTATAAATCTGCTCTTCTGAAAAGTACTTCTTTAGGTGTTCGTTGAGGTATTTGGCCGATTCCAGGTTATAGCCAAATGGTTTTTCAACAATTAAACGGCTCCAGCCATTTTCTTGCTGGTTGAGCTTATTCACTGCTAAACCCTCAGCAATAATTTCATAGAGACTGGGAGGAGTAGAGAGATAGAAAATATAGTTGTGACAGGTAGCTTTTTCCTGATCCAACCGACTCAGCTTCTCCTTCAGGTTGGCATAGGAGTCAATATTTTTAGTGTCCAGCGCCTGATAATAAATCATGGCAGCAAAGCTTTTAAGCTGACTGTCAGTAACTTCTTCTTTGTTGTTTAGATGTTCATTGTCAAAGACTACACTTTCACGGTATTCATCATCGGTATATTCAGTTCGGCCTACACCAACTACTGCATAGCATTTAGGGAGAAGACCTCCCTGGTATAGGTTGAAGACAGCGGGAATGAGTTTTCTTTTGGTCAGGTCACCGGAACCGCCAAATATTACGAGGACCTGGTCGTCAGTTTTTTTCATTAAGCTTTTTTGCCTAGGTCAGGCTTTGTTTCTTTGTAACCACTAAATCTTTCCAGACTCAGAAAGTTCCGGCCTAAAGATAATTGGTAGAGTTCAGACTTCAGGAACTTATGGTGTAGATTTAGACCTAAGAATTAAAAACAGAAATATGTCTCAGGGAAAATATGATTTTGGTCTGATTGGCCTAGGGGTAATGGGAAAGAATTTTATCCTCAATGTGGCTGATCACGGCTTTTCTGCCATTGGTTATGATTTAGACCAGGGTAAAGTTGATGCATTAAAGAACGAGAGTACGACTGGCAGGGCAACTGCCACTACCGATAAACTTGAATTTATCCGCTCATTGGAAACACCTCGGAAGATTATGTTCCTGGTACCCAGTGGTGCCCCGGTAGATAACGTCATAGAGGATTTAATGCCATTTCTCGATAATGGAGACTTATTGATAGACGGTGGTAATTCTTATTTCATGGATACTGAAAGGAGAATGACCAAACTGCGCAATTCAGGAATCAACTTCCTGGGTCTTGGTATTTCCGGTGGAGCGAAAGGTGCCAGAAAAGGACCTAGTATGATGGCCGGAGGAGATCAGGAGACTTATGATATTATTGGTTCTATACTGGAAGCTGTTTCGGAAAAAGTAAACAGTGAGCCATGCGTAGCCAGGGTAGGGAATAACTCGGCAGGCCATTATGTCAAAATGGTACATAATGGTATTGAGTATGGCTTGATGCAGTTGATCGCTGAGACTTACGATTTGGCTCAATATGGTCTGGGCTACAGCAATGAGCAAATGGCTGAACTGTTTGAAGGGTTCAACCAGGGCAAGTTGAAGTCTTATCTGATTGAGATCACAGCTGATATTTTCACGAAGAAAGATGACCTCACTCCGGGTGAATTAATAGATCACATCAGTGACAGAGCGAAACAGAAAGGAACCGGGAAGTGGATTTCACAGAATGCGATGGATATTGGTATCCCCATTCCGGCCATCGACTCTTCGGTGAGTATGCGTGTATTATCATCCTTCAAAGAAGAAAGAGAAAAGGCAGCATTGGTTTATCCTAAGTCGCAAAGCGACCCTAGTCGTTTTTCAGCAGCTGATTTGGAAGCAGCTTTGTATTTCAGCTTTATCGTCACATTTGCTCAGGGCATGAGGCAATTGCTGGAGGCATCATCTAAGTATCAATATGATCTGGATCTGGCTGAAATTGCCAAAATCTGGAGAGGAGGATGTATCATCAGAGCGGAACTTCTAGAGCATATCAGAAAGGCTTTCGATAATGTAGATAACAGAGAACACCTGCTGTTCGATGCCTACATTAGTGATGAAATCAAAGGCTTGTTGCCATCTGTGAACAAGGTGATTTCAGTGGCACACAACGCAGGTATAGCAGTTTCCGGAATGAGCGCCAGTTTGAATTACTTCAATGCCTTCAGATCTGAGAGATTACCGCTTAATCTTATTCAGGCCCAAAGAGATTACTTTGGAGGACACACCTACGAGAGACTCGATCGTCCGGGTGTATTCCACACTGAGTGGGAAGAAGATTAAATCAACTGATAGATAATAAAGATCATTAGAAAACTAGTCACTGAAATCAGAGTGGACTGAATAGTCCATGATTTCAGTGTCTGTTGAACGGATTGTCCTAAGATTCTATTCACCAGCCAGAATCCGCTGTCATTGACATGGCTCACTACGATACTGCCTGCCGCAATAGCCATCATGATAAAGGTTTTTTCCAGCATACTCAGGTCGATGCCCGGTAAAACGGCTGCCACAATTCCGGCACCGGTGAGCATGGCTACTGTGGCACTGCCCTGCATAATTCGTACTAAAACCGTTACCAAATAGGCAAGGAGTAATACCGAGAAACTGGTATTTAGCATACTTTGGGCAATCATATCACCTATACCCGTATTAATCATCACCGTTTTAAGTACTCCGCCAGCCCCTGTAATCAGAATGATTGATCCGGCAGGAGACAGGGAATCGTTCGTTACTTTGAACAGTTCATCTTTACCCAATCCTTTTTTCACTCCCAGGAAGTAAAGTGCAAGGAAAGTACCGATCAATAAAGACACAAAAGGGTGTCCCAGAAAGGACATAATGTCGATGATTGGTCCATAATTAATAATCCCTTCATTGGCCAGGGTTTTGAGAAGGGAGCCTATCAGTATGAGTATAATAGGAAGTCCCAGTACCCACATGATTGTCTTAACCAGTCCACTGTCAAATCCTTGCTCATTCTCAACTTCATTTTCTTCCCATTCAGGTAGTTCATGAGTAGGAACCAACTTTTTGCTGAGGGTTAAACCGCAGAGCAAGGCAATTGGAATTCCAATGAGTGCTCCAATTACGATAGCATACCCAAGGTCTACCTGAAGAATCTCTGCTACTGCAACCGGGCCGGGGGTAGGAGGAATAAAGCTATGGGTAATGCCTAACCCTGTTAGCAAAGGCAAACCATAATAAAGGACATGTCGGTTACTCTTTTTGGAAAGCGCTTTTACAATGGGCATCAGTATGATGATCCCTACATCAAAAAACACGGGGATTGAAACGATAAAGCCTGTGGTGAGAAGTGCCAGCCTCGACTTGGATTCACCTCCCTTTTTCAATAGAAACCGGGCTAATGCCTGAGCACCCCCTGAATGCTCGAGTATAGCTCCGAATATGGCACCCAATCCAACGATGGTGGCGACAAAGGCCAGAGTGCTTCCCATACCATCAGAAATAGACCGAATGATTTCATCGCCAGAGAGGCCTCCCAGCAAGCCTACCCAAATACTGGCGAACAGCAAACTGAGGAAGGCATTCAGCTTCAGTTTCATGATGAGAAAAAGCAGAATTGCAACGCCTGAAACAATGGCAACGTAGAGCATAGGTTTTTCCTTAAGGAGATAAAAACGCAGAAATTAGGTAATTACAACAACTTGCGGAAGCTTTCACTTAGCAAATCCACTATTTCATTGAGTTCTGTTGTGGCTGAAATGGTGATCGCATCCTTTGGAACCTCGAGCGTATCCAATTGGGATTTGATCAGTGAGCTGGGCATGAAATGTGCCTCTCTTTGGTCCATTCTGCGCTTTGCTTCATCAAAGGTGATATCCAGCATTACCGGATGAAGTCTCAGTCTTTGGCCAAGGTACTCACGGTAGGCACCTTTTAGGGCACTACAGCCGAGAATGAACTGATCGCGGTGACTGTTGAGCATGTGTTCAACGATGGCAGCCAGCCAGGGCCAGCGATCGTCATCGGTCAGAGCTTCACCACGACTCATCTTCATGACATTGCTTCTGGGATGAAAATCATCTGCATCGAGGAAGGGGATGCCCAGTTCAACAGAGAGTGCTTTACCCACGGTGGTTTTACCTGAGCCACAGATACCCATTACCAGAATGACTTGTTTCAATTGCTTATGCTCCTTTCATCACAAATTAAATCAAGCTCATAAAATCAAAAAACAGAAAGGATGATAAATCGTTTCTATGAAGTAAATTATATGCTCAGAATTAAATCGAAAGCCTTTGAGGATGACCAGAATAACTTTAAAGGCTGTGTGATATACACATGTAAGGTATGAGAAAGCTCTTTTGTCTGTCTTTGTTCTTCTTTGGTCTGATGGCTTCAGGTCTGGCGCAGAACTTCGGTGAGCCCTCAGCTATCAGAAGCATTTACTTCCGGGGAGGGAGTTATTATGTAGACCGTGAGCAAACCAAAGAACTCGGTCAGTTCCTCGATTCTATTCCCAACCTCCACAATTTTATCATCACCGTCCACAGCCATACCGACAATGTAGGAGGTAAGGAGTACAATGAATGGCTCAGCGAAATGCGCAGTGAATCTGTAGTAGAGAAGCTGATTTCCAACGAACGGGTCAAGCCTGAAGTAATTGAAATCAAGGATTTTGGTTTGTTCAACCCTATCTACGACAATTCTACCTGGGAAGGCAGGCGCAAGAACAGGCGGGTTGATATTATTTTATGGCTGGCCATTTAGCGGGGCTACATAATCATCTGCTTTACGTCACCCTGAACTGCTTAGACTCATTGAATAAAAAAACCGGAAACTGTTTTCAACAATTCCCGGTCTTCTCATTAGGCTATTTCAGTCCTAGAAAAGCTTTTCAGCTGGTGGTTGAACACCTTTCATTCTTAAATAAATGGTAGTTTGACCTCTATGGTGAGTCTGGTGCTCAAAGGCTTTCTTTAACCACTCAATTCTGCTGAACTGGAAGTTGTCATTTGGACCAGTCATTTCTTCAGCAATGCTCATGTCCATGTTTTTAACCGCAGCAATACACCAGTCATAGGCTTCTACAGTCAGGTCTCTCAAGGCTTGTTTGTTATGGAATTTGGTTTCTTTTTCCAGGTTTACATTGGCATAAATCCTGTCCGCTCCGGTTGCATTACCAACTAAGCCAATATTACCCTGAGCCATATGCAGGAACTGTTCAGCAAAAGATCTTACAGATGCATCGGGACGATAATTGATGCCGTCCTCAGGCATGGCATCGATGTATTCCAGGGAATAGGCTTTCGCTCTTTCCCAGTCAGCTACGTATCCATCTTTCATTGAATCTTCCAGGGCAGAGTCGCTTGTGACGAGCAGGTTGGCAGAGGCAAAGACCACGAGGGTCAAAGCCAACATTGTTTTTGTGATTGTTTTCATGAGATTTTGATTTAAGTGCTGTGTGTTGAAACGGTGAGAATGGGAAAATGATTTGCTAATTTGCCGCATGAGCCAAAAGGTAGCAGTTATAGGTGGCGGAGCAGCAGGCTTTTTTGCTGCCATTTCTTGCAAAGAGCATTTCCCTGAATCAGAGGTAGTTATCTATGAAAAGACTACCAAGTTGTTGTCGAAAGTAAAAGTCTCAGGTGGTGGCCGGTGCAATGTCACCAATGCCTGTCAAGGCAATGGCCAGTTTGCCAGGCATTACCCGAGAGGAGAGAAGCAGCTCAAAAAGGCCTTCTCGCAGTTTAGCTCAATTGATACCATCAATTGGTTCGAAGAAAAAGGAGTAAAGCTAAAAGCTGAAGCTGACGGACGCATGTTTCCAATTACCGATGACTCTCAAACCATCATAGATTGTCTGATGCACACGGCCAGAAGATTAGGAGTGGCCATACACCTGTCCGAACCGGTAAATACCCTTCAGCCAGTTGGGGATGGAATTGAACTTACTACAGCTCATGGTAGATTCCTCTTTAATAAGGTCATTGTTACTTCAGGAGGAAGTCCCAAAGCGGAAGGTTTCGACTGGCTAAAGGCCCTGGGCCATGAAATTGTACCTCCTGTTCCTTCCTTGTTCACCTTCAATATGCCCGGAAATCCGATCACTCAACTGATGGGCTTAAGCGTGCCGAATGCCTCAGTACGAATTCAAGGGACCAAACTGATGCAACAGGGACCACTGTTAATTACCCATTGGGGAATGAGCGGCCCCGCAGTTCTGAAAACTTCTGCCTGGGGTGCCAGAATTCTGAATGAACTCAATTATCAGTTCACCGCCCATATGAACTGGCTGGGAGAAATGAAGGACGTGGAGCTAAGAGAAGTACTTCATGAAGCGGCCGACTCTTTCCCTAAGAAACAGATGAAAAATCATTGCCCATTTGATATACCTCAACGACTTTGGGAATACCTGTTGAAGGAGGCTCAAATTGAATTGGAAAGACCCTGGGCAGAGTTATCGAAAAAGCATGTGAACAGGCTGATAGAGCTATTGACCAATCATCAACACAAGGTTTCCGGCAAAACTACTTTCAAGGAAGAGTTTGTTACGGCTGGTGGCATAGCCCTCTCAGATGTAGACTTTAATACCATGGAAAGCAGAGTTGTCTCAGGGCTGTATTTTGCCGGTGAAGTACTGAATATTGATGGTGTTACGGGTGGATTCAATTTTCAGGCCGCCTGGACAACTGCTCATATAGCCGGCAAGCATTGCCTCGCCTGATTCCACTAATCAAATACAGGCTGTCAACTTTGAAGCTTTTGTATTATTTTCCGCATTCTTAAACCATTAAACTTCTATGAAAACTAAATCGCTTGTCTTGAGTGTATTGCTGTCTCTCTTAGCTGTTTCTGTAACAGCTCAGGATTTACAGGAAGTACTGAAGAACTATGAATTCAGAAATGTCGGACCATTACGAGGAGGTCGTGTAACTGCCGTGGCAGGAGTGGCCAGTCAACCCTCTGTTTTCTACATGGGTGCTACCGGTGGTGGTGTCTGGAAAACTGTGAATTATGGTAATACCTGGGAAAACGTTTCTGATGGCTATTTTCCAACCCCTTCAATTGGTGCCATCTCTGTCTATCAGAAGAATCCAGACATTGTCTATGTAGGCACAGGTTCTGACGGTTTAAGATCGAATGTTATTACCGGTAAAGGAGTGTATAAGTCGAATAATGCCGGTAAGAGCTGGGAGTTTATAGGCCTGAAGGAATCCGGACAAATTGGTGCGGTAGAAATTCACCCGGACAATCCCGATGTGGTTTACGTTGCTGCCATTGGTAAAGCCTTCGGCAGAAATGAAGAACGCGGTGTATTCAAAACGACCGATGGAGGAAAAACATGGTCGAAGATGTTCTATCTCTCAGACAGCGTTGGTTTCTCTGACCTGGAACTTGCCCCGGACGATCCAAATACGATCTATGCAGGAGCATGGAGAGGTGAAAGAAAGCCCTGGACTATTATCAGTGGTTCTTCAGTTGGAGGTGTTTACAAATCAACTGATGGAGGACAAACCTGGAGTAAAAAGACCAATGGCCTGCCGACTAAGCTGATCGGTAAAATCGATTTTGCTGTTTCTGCAGCTGATCCTAATCGTGTTTATGCCAATATTGAGGCTTCTGATGATCAGGGTGGTCTTTATAGATCCGATGACAGAGGAGAAACCTGGACTTTTGTTTCAGACAATTCTAACCTGACCAACAGACCATTTTACTATACCAACATCGAGTCGAATCCTAAAAATGCAGATGTTGTCTACAATAACTCCCTACGCTTTTTGAAGTCAGAAGATGGTGGAAAGAGCTGGAGAAACATTTCAACTCCTCACGGAGATAACCATGACATCTGGATCAACCCTAATGATACTTCAATCTGGATTCAGTCTAACGATGGAGGTGCCAATGTGACACTGGACAACGGTAGAAGCTGGTCGAGCCAGTTCAACCAACCAACAGCAGAACTATATCAGGTAGAGATAGATGATCAGTATCCGTACTGGTTATATGCTGGTCAGCAAGATAATTACAGCACCATTGCTGTGCCAAGTAAGCCAGTGGCCAGTGTACAAGCCGGAAGCAATGCATTTATCCTGAGTACTGGTGGCTGCGAGACAGGCCCTGCCGTACCGAAGCCGGGTAATCCGAACATCGTCTATACGAATTGTAAAGGACGCTTTGGCGTGTATGATAAGTCGACAGGACAGGAACTTCAATACTATGTGGGAGCTACAAATATTTACGGACACAACCCTAAAGACCTGAAATTCAGATTCCAGCGTGTGGCTCCGGTACATGTTTCTCCACATAACCCGGATGTGGTTTACCATACCTCTCAGTATGTTCACAAGACAATGGATGATGGTAAAACCTGGGAAATCATTTCCCCAGACCTGACTGCCTTTGAACCGGATAAGCAGGTGGTGCCGGGTAGCCCAATTACCAGAGATGTGACGGGTGAAGAATATTACAGCACCATTTATGCCATCAGAGAGTCAACCCTTCAGGAAGGACTTATCTGGGTAGGAGCCAATGATGGTCCTGTCCATGTAACCAGAGACGGTGGTAAAAGCTGGACCAATGTAACACCTGATATGCCAACAGGGGGTAGAGTAGATGCTGTTGAGCCATCGCCACATGACCCTGCAAAAGCTTATGTCTCTGTGCTGAGATATCAATTGGATAATGACTATCACCCATATATCTACAAAACAGAAGATTATGGTCAGAGCTGGGAGTTATTAACTACGGGAAGCAATGGTATTCCTGATGATTATCCGACAAGAGTCATCAGAGAAGATCCTAAGAAAGAAGGTGTATTATATGCCGGTACTGAGTTTGGTCTCTTCATTTCATTCGATGACGGTAAGAACTGGCAACAGTTCAACAATAATCTGCCTGTTACTCCGGTAACGGATATCAAAATAAAAGACGATGATTTGGTACTTTCTACCATGGGTAGAGGTTTCTGGATTATGGATAACATTGTGAGCCTGAGAGAGATCGGTTCTGTTAGGAACCAGCAGGCATACCTTTTTGATATTCAGGATGGTGTAAGAGATAGAATGAGTGCCAGAAGTGACGATAATGGACCGGAATATCCTCGTATGGGAGTCACCATTGACTACTACATCAAAGACAAGGATCAGCCGGTTAAACTGGATATTCTTGATGATGAGGGCAACATTGTAAGAACCTTTGTGAACGGTCGTCCTGAACCGGCACGGAATACCGAAAGAGATATGTCTACTGAGTTTTCTGCGCCTCCGGCTGCAGGTGGTTTACCAAACAGCCAGGGACTGAATCGCTACAACTGGAATATGCGTCATGCGGGTGGCTGGAGCGATAATCCAAGAAGATCCTACATGGGCTTTGGTCCAATGGTGTCTACAGGAGTATTCAAAGCCAGACTAACGGTGGGCGATAAAGTATTGGAAGAAGACTTCAAAGTAGTGCTCGATCCGCGCATGACCCTGGTGACCGAGGCAGATGTGGCTGAGCAGGAAAGAATGGCACTTGAAATTCAGTCATTCTCTGACGAAGTATCCAAGCTGATTTCTACTATGGAGAAAGAGCTGGAAGCCTTGAAAAATAGCCTCGATACTGAAAAGGCCAGCAGAAGAGATGAGCGAAAGAAGGAGCAGCTCGAAGCCATCTATTATCAGTTGGTGACACCTCCCGGTACCTATATGCAGCCAATGCTTTCTGATCAAACCAGATACCTGAGCAGCATGATTGGCAGAGCCGATCAGAGACCTGGTCAGGATGCTTATGAGCGCTTCGAAGAGCTGAAGGCCAAATTCGAACAGATTAAGGAAGCTTTTGAATCATTGAAATAAGCATTGAGTAAGCTCCGCAAGAAATGGCTCTGGCAAATGCCGCATCCTATTGTGATGCTCTTTGCCATTATTGTCTTAACCGCAGTGTTGAGCCATATTATTCCTGCGGGACTTTTCGAGAGAGAAATAGTAGAAGGTAGGAGCCGGGTAATTCCCGGTTCTTATCATACGGTTGAACCATCACCGCTTTCCTTTTTAGATACCTTCCTTGCCATACCCGGAGGCTTTAGTTCTGCCATCTCCATCATCTTCGTAGTGCTTTCTTCAGGCATCATGTTCGGGATACTGGAAAAATCAGGTATGATCGAAAATGCTGTCGGCACTTTCGTGAAGAAGCTGGGAGTAGAACGAAGATTTCTGGTGGTAATCCTCATGACCTACATGTTCGGTTGTCTGGGCATATTCATTGGTTATGAGAACAACATCGCTCTCATACCCATAGCAGCGATCACCTCACTGGCATTAGGTGGTGATTTAATGCTGGCAGCCGGTATTTCAGTGGGGGCAGTTACAGTCGGTTTTGGACTTTCTCCTGTTAACCCTTACACCGTTGGTACAGGACATACATTGGCTGAAATGCCTATGTTCTCCGGGTGGTTCATCCGTTCAGTCCTTTGCTTTTCGGCCTTAAGTTTTCTGGCTTTCTGCAATGTGCGTTACTTCAAAAAAATTCTGGCCAAGCCTGAAAAGTCGCTTTCACTAGGTATCGATACCAGTGGTTTCAAACTGTCAAGACCTCTGAATGAATATCAATTAACCGGCAATAACTGGTTGGTAATGCTGGTCTTTGTTTCAGGCATGGTGGTGATGTTAATTGGTGTGTTCTCCTGGGGATGGTACATTAATGAAATATCAGCCATCTTTCTGATGATTTCCATAGCGGCAGGAATTGTCTCAGGTCAAAGTGGAAGGACGATCAGTGAAACGGCCCTGAAATCAGTTAGCGTTGTGGCGCCCGGAGCATTTATGGTTGGCTTTGCCACCAGTATTAAAGTAGCCATGGAAATGGGGAATATATCCGACACCATAGCTTATACCTTATCTGAAGGGCTCAAAGAATTGCCCCTATATGGTTCTGCTCTGGCTATGTCTGGATCACAATGTGTGATCAATTTCTTTATTCCTTCAGGAAGTGGACAGGCATTGGCTACCTTGCCGATCATGATTCCAATGGGTGATGTTTTGGGATTGACCCGACAGACCACCATATTGGCCTATCAGATTGGTGATGGAGTAACCAACCTGTTTAATCCTACTTTAGGGGGATTAATAGCCATGCTGGCCATGTGCCGAATACCATTTGACCGATGGCTAAAGTTTATTATGCCTATAGTGGGGGTGGTACTCCTGATGTCCTGGATTACGCTCATGATATCCGTAGCCATTCATTGGGGTCCAGCATAGCGCAATGGCCACAAACTATTAACCAATAACCAATACTTAAACTACATGACAGTAGAAGAGATACTCAAGAAGCTTGTTTCGTTCCCTGTACTTGGAGGGGAAGGCAACCTTTCCATCATCCATTGGATTCAGGAATATGTTGAAAATCATGGTGTGAAAACGGTTTTAGTACCGAATGAGGAAGGAACTAAGGCCTCATTACATTGCCGTATAGGTCCTGCTCATGATGGCGGAGTTATTCTCTCTGGACATACCGATGTAGTGCCTGTAGCGGGTCAGGAATGGACAACCGATCCTTTCGAACTCACCGATAAAGGTGATGGCAAACTCTATGGCCGAGGTTCATGCGACATGAAGGGATTTATAGCCTGTTGCCTGGCAGCCTTACCTGAAATGGTGAAGGCCGATTTGAAGACTCCGATCTACTTTGCCTTTTCCTATGATGAAGAGATTGGTTGTTTAGCCGCACCAGAGTTGGCAAGAGCCATTAAGGTATACTATGAGGAAACACCAACCTATGCCATCATTGGTGAACCCACCATGATGATCCCCACAGCGGGTCAGAAAGGAATCTGTATCTACGATACTGTAGTTACAGGGTCAGAAGGGCATAGCAGTCGAATTAAGCAGGAAGTAAGTGCAATCCATGAATCCATGCGCTTGATACTCTGGCTTGAAAATAAAATGAATACCCTGATTGAGGCGGGATCAACAGATGATCGCTTTACACCCAACCACACCTCCATTCACATTGGAAATATCAAAGGTGGTTTGGCTCCGAATATCATTGCTCAGGAGTGTGTATTTAACTGGGATGCCAGAACCATTCCTGCCGAAACCCCTGAACAAATACTGGCCGAGTTCGATGTTTATTGTCGGGAAAGAGAAGCTGAATTGCAAAAGGTATACCCTGGCTTCAAGATCAGCACCAAAGGGAGGTATCCTGCTGTTCCCGGTCTGGATACATCGGCCGATGAACCTATTGTGAAACTGGTGCAGGAACTGGCTCAGAATGACACGCTGGATGCGGTTTCTTATGCGGCTGAGGCCGGTCAGTTTCAGGAAGTAGGCTTTCAGGCCATGATTTGTGGCCCTGGAGATATTGCCCAGGCTCATAGAGCGGATGAGTTCATAGCAAAAGAGCAACTACAAATGGGGGTGGCGTTTATGCAAAGATTGATTCAAAAGCTTTCGTAAATGGACCTTCAGGCTTTGCTACAGCAATCAGGTTGGGTGCCTGCCAGCCCCGTAAGGCTTGACCCTGCCAGATTGCATCACTTTGACTTAAGTCATCAGAATAAGGCCCTCAACCGGATCGACCTGAACGATGAGGAGCAGTTCACCCGATATATTTTCGGGGAACTCGAAGCTCATGAGTGTACAGCCGGTATTGGTGGATATGCTGAGCAAAGAAGCCTTTACAGCAGAAGTGATCTGTTTGAAGATGAAGAGCCCAGAACCATTCATCTGGGAGTAGATATCTGGACTCAATCCGGAACTCCCGTTTATGCCCCATTAGAGGCGATCGTCCATTCTTTTGCCAACCACAAAGTGCATGGCGACTACGGACCTGTCATCATTTTGCAACATGAACTGGAAGGAGAGACCTTCTTTACCCTCTATGGGCATTTAAGTACTATGTCCCTGCATGGACTGTATGAAGGCAAATGGATCAAAAGAGGAGAGCAGTTCGCCAGTCTAGGAGCTTACCATGAGAACTATCACTGGCCACCTCACTTACACTTTCAGGTGATGCTTGATATGGAAGGAAAGAAAGGCGATTATCCGGGTGTTTGTAAGGCCAGCGAAAGAGATTACTATTTGGCCAACTGTCCTGACCCTGCCGTTTTACTACCACTGGATTAAACTTGCTAATTGTCATTAAAACTGCAAAAGCATGAGGAAAGCATAGTGGAGTCTGCTAATTTCGTCCCGGTCAAAAACCAATAACATGAAGAAATTAATTACTGCAGCATTTCTGCTGTTTTCTGTGGCCCTGTCGGCACAGAGAATGCAATATGAAATAGACATGACTCAGAGTCTCGACACTTTCAGCGTTATGCTCGAAGTCAAAGGGAAACTGACTCAGGCCAATGAGGTATTTCAGTTCGCCTCAACAGCCCCTGGAACTTATCAAACCATGAACATCGGTCGATTCGTGACTGACTTTAAAGCCTTCGACAGGCAGGGTAGTGAAATTCCGGTAGAAAAAGCCTCCGTCAACCAATTCAGAATTACACGTCCTGAGGATTTGGCTTCTATTACCTACAAAGTAGCTGAAACCTGGGATACAGAGGTGGAAGAATATCCGATTTACCTGATGTGTGGCTCTTCTTTGGAATCGGATCATGCATTGATCAACGCGCATACCATGATGGGTTACTTTCATGGACTTCAGAAAAGCCCTATTCAGATTGAGCTGAAGATGAGAGAGGGCTGGACAGCCGGAACAGCGCTGAAAGGTGGAGGCAACAAGTTCAAAGCAGACGATTATGACCATGCGGTCGATTCTCCTATTCTCATGGGTAAACTCACTTATGCCGATACCAAAGTGGCTAAGAGTAAGATCCAGATTTACACCTATTCAGCCAACGACAAAATTACTTCCGAGAGATTATTGGAAAGCATGTCCAGTATGCTGAGTGCTACCAAAGAGTTTCTCATCGACTTGCCAGTAGATCAGTATACCTTTCTGTACCATTTTGAGCCAACTCCTCCGGGTATCACTGGAGCCTGGGAGCATTCATATAGCTCTGAATATGCCCTGCAGGAGAATGACTTCAATACTCCGGAGCAAGTACAGTCAGTGACAGACATTGCTTCGCACGAATTCTTCCACATTGTGACTCCTTTGAATATTCATAGCGAGGTGGTTGAATCTTTCAACTTTGTGGAGCCGACACCTTCGGTTCATTTATGGCTATATGAGGGTATTACCGAATGGGCCTCTAATATGCTGCTCTACAGAGCAGGAGAACTCAGCTTACAAGATTATCTGGATGGTGCGGTCAAGCAGAAGATCATCTTCAACAATTACTTCAACAAGGAGTGGAGTATAGAGAAAATCGCTCAGGAATCTTTCAACACTGCCGGATCGCGTCAGTATGGAAACATCTACATGAGAGGCTCACTATTCGGCAATTTGCTCGATATACGCCTGCTGGAATTGTCAGAAGGAGAGTTTGGTCTTCGTGAAGTATTGCTCGACCTGATTAAGAAATACGGAAAGGGTAACCCTATCTCTGAAGAAGATTTCTTCGATGATTTTGTGGAAATGACCTTCCCTGAAATCAGAGAGTTGTTCGATAATTATATTCTGGACAGTCAGCCTTATCCGATGGCAGAGTACTTTGCTAAGGTGGGGATTGAAATCATAGCTGACTCACCTCAGAATGTGGAGATCAAGAAGATGGAAAATCTGACAGAAGAGCAACAAAAGCTTTTTGATGCCTGGAGTAAGAATTTGCCGAGGAACTAATCAGGGTGGGTGATGCCGCTTCTACGAAGCTCAACCAAGACTGAAGACTTTAAGGTTAGAACATTGGGCCACGCTGTGGCCTATTTTTATGTCTTAAGATTGCTAGAAAAAAGTAGGGGCTCTGCGTTTTACCAAATGTCCGGGTTTGGTCATGGTACAGTTCTAACGTCCCTGGTGCCTCCCGGGCTCCATAGGAGCCATATGTCATAACATACTACAGCTTAGCATTACCTCCTAGCTCCGTAGGAGCGGTACCATTAGGTAGAGATCAGGGTTGGATGCTGAGTATAAAGGTTTTGGGACTCTACATCTGTTTGTAGATGTCGCTTCTACGAAGCTCAACCAAGGCTTGAGACTTTAAGGTTAAAACATTGGGCCACGCTGTGGCCTATTTTTATGTCTTAAGATTGCTGGAAACAAGGGGGACTCTGCGTTTTACTGAATGTCCGGGTTTGGCCATGGTATAGGTCTAACGTCCCTGGTGCCTCCCGGGCTCCATAGGAGCCATATATTATAATATACTACAGCTTAGCATTACCTCCTAGCTCCGTAGGAGCGGTACCATTAGGTAGCGATCAGGGTTGGATGCTAAGTATAAAGGTTTTGGGGCTCTGCATCTGTTTGTAGATGTCGCTTCTACGAAGCTCACCCAAGACTGAAGACTTCAAGGTTAAAACATTGGGCCACGCTGTGGCCTGTTTTTATGTCTTAAGATTACTGGAAACAAGGGGGACTCTGCATTTTACTAAATGTCCGGGTTTGGCCATGGTACAGTTCTAACGTCCCTGGTGCCTCCCGGGCTCCATAGGAGCCATATATTATAATATACTACAGCTTAGCATTACCTCCTAGCTCCGTAGGAGCGGCATCATTAGGTAGAGATCAGGGTTGGATGCTAAGTATAAAGGTTTTGGGACTCTGCATCTGTTTGTAGATGTCGCTTCTACGAAGCTCAACCAAGACTGAAGACTTTAAGGTTAATACATTAGGCCACGCTGTGGCCCATTTTTATGTCTTAAGATTGCCGGAAACAAGGGGACTCTTGGTTTTACTAAATGTCCGGGTTTGCCATGGTACAGTTCTAACGTCCCTGGTGCCTCCCGGGCTCCATAGGAGCTATATGTTATAATGGACTATAGCTTAGTATTATCTTAGCTCCGTAGGAGCGATATGTGATAACCGTGACTCACTGCGCCAGAGCGACATAAGCTTACAATGACCTGGTGATATATGGCCTGATAGCGATCCCTACATACCATCCCACCAGGGAAGCAAGTAATCCCCAGATCAGTGAAGGTACATTGGTTTCAAGTTGGTCCGTAATCAGCCAGATCAGCAATCCCGCAACAATCGAGATGATAGCGGCAAACTCACTTTTCTTTCTAAAGTAGATACCTGCAACCAGGGGAATAAATAAACTTACCAGACTGAGAGAAGAAGAGGCAGCTACCAAATCATAGATATTTCCTTGTCTAAAGGCAAAGAAGACAGCAATTACAGTAATCGCAACGATCGAAATTCTCACTAACAACAATTCCTTCTTATCGCTGATACCAGCTTTGTATAATGGCTTAATCAGGTTTTCGCTAAGGATAGTGGCAGGGGCAAGAATAGCCCCACTGGTGGTACTGAGGATAGCAGAAATGAGTGCACCAAAGAAAAGGACCTGAATGCCTAAACCCGTCTGGGAAAGTACAATCTGAGGTAAAATGGATTCGCTATCAGTAGACTGGGCATAAGCAGGATCAATATAACCGGCACATAGTCCGATGTACAAGGGGAGCAGCCCAATGGTGAGGTACATGATACCTCCGAGGTATGAACTCTGCACGGCTACCTTTTCACTCTTTCCAGCCATAACTCTTTGAAAAACATCTTGTTGTGGTATAGAGCCTAATCCTATGGTAATCCAGGCAGCCACATAGACAAGGATATCATTGAAGTTGCTTTCTGGCAGGAAGCGATAGAAGTGATCTGGCACATGATCAATTACAGCGTTGAAACCATCGGTTATCTGTGTGAGGCTGATGGCGATCATGACCAAACCCACCACAATCATCACCGTTTGTATGGTATCGGTAATGGCTACTGCCCAAAGACCTCCTGAAACGGTGTAGATAAGGACGATACTGGCACCAACCAGAATGCCTGCCTCTACCGAGATACCCAGGATCAGTTCACCCATAATGCCCAATGCCACCAGTTGTGCGGCTATCCAGCCAAAGTAAGAGAGTACGAGGCAGAGACCTGCAATTCTTTCCACGCGCTTTCCATATTGCTGCCGATAGAAATCACCGAAAGTATTAATGCCCATCCGATACAGCGGTCTGGCAAAGAAGGCTCCCACCAAAATGAGACATAAAGCTGCTCCAAACGGATCTTCAATGACCCCGAGAAATCCATGACTGACAAATTCAGAAGAAGCACCCAATATGGTTTCAGAACCAAACCAGGTGGCAAAGAGGGCAGAGGCCGCCATAAAGAGTGGAAGCTTTCTGCCTGCCAGAATAAAGTCCTTCGAACCTCTGATATACCTGGAGGAGAAGATGCCGATGGCCAGTGTTATGGCTAGATAGATGAGGATATAGGTGGCTAGCAATGGTTAGTATTCAGGTTGATCTAATTACGCCAGTTTTGGCGTTTCCACCAAAACGATTTTGTCATCTTGTTCGTGGTGAATTGAGGTGTCCTTTCCCGATTGGTCTGACCAGTTTTGGTGAAGGCACCAAAACTTCGGAAAAGTATCTTCTAATAAAGTCTATTGGCCATTGTGATGATGCTCCATTATCTCTTAACCTACCCTTTATAAATCGGTCTCACCCAATTCTCCGCAGGACCATACTTACTATCGCTGGCCCATTGAATACCGCGTTTTATCATGGTCATGCCATTGGGAGACATCAGCACATGCGATAAGTTGTGCCCCAGGGAAGTGTAGAAAATTCTACCCTTTCCATACATCTTCTTCCAGGTAACCGGCATCACGCAGCCATCTATCCACGGAGAGTGCTCACCCGAGAAAGTGGTGGTCGCCAGAACCTTCACATTGGGATCTACATGCATATAATACTGCTCGCTGGAGATATTAAAATCACTGAGTCCAGAGGTAATGGCATCCATCTGATCAGTTACCTGAACAGAGTAATCAATAACACCACCCGGATGCGCGACCCACTGGCCACCGGTCATAAACTGATACTCTGTATTATTGCGGAAGGCATCGCACATACCGCCATGCCAACCAGCCATACCTGTTCCATTTTTCACAGCTTCCAGAAGGCCCTTTTCCTGTTCCTGAGTAATTTGCGACATGGTGAAGATCTGGACAATCAGGTCGGTGTTGGCCATCAGTTGCTTATCGGTATACGGGTCCAGGTTATCGTAAACAGAAACCGTTGCTCCCTCATTTTCCATCCAGGGGACCATGTAATCCCTGAATTTGGTGGGCTCGTGACCGTCCCAGCCGCCAAAGAGAAACATGACCTTCCTGCCTTTTAGAGAGGGAAGAGGAACAGGTGCTTCGGCAGGTTGTCCATTGACTTGAAACGATTTACCGAGGAGTGCAGCGCCAGCCAGCAAAGCTGACTTGCCAATAAATGATCTTCTGGATTTCATTCTTGCAGTTTTATAAAAGCCTCAGAAGATAGGACATTTAGATCTGTCATTCAAAACTTGTGAGGCATATTGACCAGCCAAAAGCCAGATGTCCCAGCTCAAATATTAATGCATCAGTTCTGAAGATTTCATGGGTCTTCTTTCAGGCTTATTCTTTAAATTAAAGGCTTACTTTACTTGAATTAAATCTCATTAACTCGCTCTATGCAAATCATTGAATCTTCAAAAACCTATGATGTTGCCATTGTAGGTTCCGGTGCAGGAGGTGGTATGGCTACCAAAATACTCTCTGAAGCCGGATTTGATGTGGCTGTGTTGGAAGCCGGCCCATTTTTCGATCCTGCACTGGATGAACACCGAAATCAGCTGAGATGGCCATGGGAATCTCCAAGGAGAGGTGCCAGCTCCAATCGCAGGTCCTTTGGTGACTTTGATGCCGCCTACGGAGGCTGGAACATCGAAGGAGAACCTTATACCACCGAACCGGGTACGCGCTTTGCCTGGTTCCGCTCCAGAATGCTGGGAGGTAGAACTAACCACTGGGGACGAATTTCCCTGCGTTTCGGACCGCTCGATTTTAAAAGAAAAAGTGTAGACGGCCTCGGTGATAACTGGCCTATTGGCTACGATGATGTCAAACCTTATTACGATAAGGTAGATAAGCTTATTGGTGTTTTTGGTTCGCGCGAAAACATTCACAATGAGCCTGATGGCTTCTTCCTGCCCCCGCCAAAACCAAGGCTTCATGAACTTTATTATATCAAAGGAGCCAGAAAAACAGGTATTCCTGTAATTCCTTCGCGCCTTTCTATTCTTACCAAACGAATTAACGATCAACGTGGTAGTTGCTTCTATTGCGGTCAGTGTAACAGGGCCTGTATGGCCTATGCCGACTTCTCCGCAGGTACATGTCTGATCTTCCCGGCACAGAAAAATGGCGGGAAAGTGCAGCTCTTTACCGATGCCATGGTAAGAGAGGTAACTACCGATAAAAATGGTAAAGCCACCGGTGTGAATTACATCAATAAGGCCGACCGTAAAGAATACCACTTAAAGGCGAAAGTCGTAGTAATGGCAGCCTCTGCCTGTTCTACCGCCCGAATCCTCCTGAACTCTAAGAGTAGTGTACACCAGAATGGACTGGGTAACAGCAGCGGTTTGGTGGGTAGATACCTCCATGACTCAACAGGGGCCAGCCGCTCAGCTTTCATTCCTCAATTGATGGACAGAAAAATTTACAACGAAGATGGCGTGGGCGGTATGCACGTGTATACGCCATGGTGGTTGAACGATAAGAAACTGGACTTCCCTCGTGGTTATCACATTGAAGTTTGGGGTGGAATGGGTATGCCGAGCTATGGCTTCGGTTTCAACCCTAACGACCTGAACAAGGTAACCGGTGGAGCCATTGGAGGTTATGGTGACTCACTTCGAGACGATGTAAAACGCTACTATGGAGCTGTTTTAGGTATCTCGGGACGTGGTGAATCAGTGCCTCAAAAGGAAAACCGTTGTGAAATCGACAATGATGTGGTAGATGAATTCGGTATTCCGGTACTGAAGTTCAACTACAAATGGACGGAGCATGAAGTGAAGCAGGCGAAGCACATGCAGGATACTTTCGAGGAAGTATTGGGTGCTGCCGGTGGAATTCTTCTGGGTGATAAGCCCGGTGCCGACAGAGACTATGGTTTGACCGCTCCCGGTGAGATCATCCACGAAGTGGGTACCACCAGAATGGGGGATGACAAACGTGACTCAGTGACTAACAAGTACAATCAGTTGCATGACTGTGAAAACGTATTTGTGATGGATGCGGGTCCATTTGTTTCTCAGGCAGACAAAAACCCAACCTGGACTATTCTGGCCCTGGCCTGGAGAGCTTCAGATTATTTAGTAGAACAAGTAAAACAAAGAAATATCTAATCATGGACAGACGAGATTCATTAAAATCATTATTGGTGGGTTCCGTTGCAGGTGGTCTTTTGGTCACCGGATGTGCTCCAGGAGCTGAAAATGCAGAAGTTCAACCGCAAGCCAATCAGGATTTACCGGGTTATGGACGTAATGAGAAAGAGAAAGAGCATGACCGCAAGGTAATGGCTCAGGAATTTCTCAATGAGCATGAGCTTGAAACCATTGCTGTTCTGGTAGATATTATCCTGCCATCGAATGCTGACTTCGGTTCAGCATCAGATGCCGGAGTGGTAGACTTTATCGACTTTATTGTGAAGGATATGCCGAACAACCAACTGCCGATCCGTGGTGGTATTGCCTGGCTAGATTCTCATTCCAATAAGCTGCATAACAAGGTGTTTAAAGACCTGACATTGGAGCAACAGAAGGGGATTTGTGATACCATTGCCTTTCCGGGTAAAACCAAGCCGGAACTTATGGCAGGGGAGCGATTCTTTACCAGAATGCGCAACCTGACCATGACGGGCTATTTTACTTCTGAAATGGGTATCAAAGACCTCGGCTATAAAGGAAATACGCCTGGCGTTTGGGATGGTATTCCTGCCGATGTACTGGCTGAACATGATGTAGATTATGAACCGGAATGGTTAGCCAAGTGCGTAGATCAAAGCAAAAGAATGGATATAGCACAGTGGGATGATGAAGGCAATTTGCTGAATTGATTTCACCCTGTAAAAGAATAAAGAGGCTGTCTTAAAAGCTTGCTGAACGTCACCCTGAACTTGTTTCAGGGTCTCTGGTTGGATAATGATCCAGTGACAACAGCGCTTCTAAAACAGCCTCTTTTGTGTTTTATTTTATTTAAATGCCGGGATACCAGTAATCTCAGCACCCAGAATCAACAGGTGGATATCATGGGTTCCTTCATAAGTCACCACAGACTCCAGGTTCGCCATATGTCTCATCATCGGATATTCCTGAGTGATTCCCATTCCACCATGCATTTGGCGTGCTTCTCTGGCAATGTTCAAAGCAGTTTCTACCGCATTTCTCTTGGCCATGGAAATCTGAGCTGTTGTAGCCTTACCTTCGTTGAATAGCTGTCCTAATCGGAAGTTGAGCAACTGAGCTTTGGTGATTTCAGTCAACATCTCAGCCAGTTTCTTTTGTTGTAGTTGGAATGAACCGATAGGCTTACCAAACTGCTCTCTTTCAGCACAGTATTTTCTGGCTGACTCATAGCAGTCCATGGCAGCACCAATGGCACCCCAGGCAATTCCATAGCGTGCCGAATCAAGACACATCATCGGAGCGCCCAGGCCGCTTTTTCCCGGTAGCAGGTTCTCTTTAGGAACTTTTACATTGTCAAATACCAGTTCACCCGTAGCGCTGGCGCGCAATGACCACTTGCCATGAGTCTCTGGAGTTGAAAAACCTTCCATACCTCTTTCCACAATCAAACCATGGATTCGGCCCTCTTCATTCTTGGCCCAAACCACAGCCACATCAGCATGAGGAGAATTAGAAATCCACATTTTAGCACCATTCAATAGGTAATGGTCGCCCATGTCTTTGAAGTGGGTAGTCATTCCCGAAGGGTTGGAGCCATGATCCGGTTCAGTCAGTCCGAAGCAACCTAACCATTCACCTGAAGCCAGCTTAGGTAAGTACTTCATGCGTTGTTCTTCCGAACCGAACTTGTAAATAGGGTACATCACCAAAGAACCCTGAACAGAGGCCGTAGAGCGCATGCCAGAATCGCCTCTTTCAATTTCCTGCATAATGAGACCATAGGCGATATAGTCCATGCCTCCGCAGCCATACTTCTCAGGCAGTTGCGGACCAAATGCTCCGATCTCACCGAATTTCTTCACGATGTCGTAAGGAAAATAAGCATGTTCGGCCCAGCTCTCGATGTAAGGAGAAATCTCTTTTTTGACAAAATCACGAACAGCAGAACGAACGAGCCTGTGTTCTTCGGTCAGCAGGCTATCCATCATATAGAAATCAGGGTGTTCAAAAGTGTCTGCTTTAGATGATTTTTGAATTTTTGAAGCTTTATTTGAGTCCATAGGTAATTTGGTTTCTGTATGAATTGTGGTCAAATTTGCACCCACTTTTTAACCTATGCAAACGTATGAGTGAATCAGACATCGACCAACGTATACTTGACAGAATTAAGAAGCTTTCTGAGAAGTACGAGGCCATGGGCCAGGACATGACATCTTATCTCGATGGCCTGTTACATGCCGACTATCTGAAATATTGGGACTATATCAATCTGGACTCGCTATTGGGCCTTCAGCAGCCTAAAACGGGCTTTCCTGATGAAATGGTCTTTATCTGTTATCATCAGATTACAGAACTCTACTTTAAGCTGTGCCTCTGGGAAATGAAACAGATTCATGAACATCAGCATCCTGATGCCAGTTTCTTCGAAGCCAGACTCAAGCGCCTCAATAATTACTTTGAACATCTTTGTCATTCTTTTGTGATCATGACTGATGGAATGGAAAAAGAGCAATTCCTTCAATTCAGAATGTCATTGCTGCCTTCATCAGGGTTTCAGTCGGGTCAATACCGCATGATTGAAATCGGAGCAACAGATATGATCAATTTGGTGAATCTGGATAAACGCGATGAGTTCGATGATTATGCTTCAATCGACCAGCTCTATGAAGCCATCTACTGGAAGACAGGTGCTACGGAGTTGAAGTCAGGAAAGAAAACGCTGACGCTCCAGCAGTTTGAAGATAAATACACCAAAGACTTTCTGCATTTGGCAGAAGAAACCAGAACCACGAATTTTTATCAGCTATACCTGAAGCATTATAAAGGCACTGAAGGAGAAGACAAAATTGTGGAGCAGCTGAGAAGGTTCGATTTGCTGGCCAATGTTGACTGGCCGCTGGCACATTATCGTTCTGCCGTTCGCTACTTACAGAAAGACCCAGAAGATATTGCTGCTACTGGCGGTACCAATTGGCAGAAATACCTGCCACCACGCTTCCAGAAAATCATTTTCTTTCCTGAAATCTGGTCAGAGCAGGAAATGGCAGAATGGGGAAAGCATTGGGTGCTGGAGCAATTGAATAAAAAACATTAAGGTTAATTGGGCTTAGTCCCGATTAACGGATTAGCAACTTTAGAGATAAAAACTCTACATGCAGAAAATTGTCAAACTTACGCTTAAGCCCGAAGAGGCTTACAATCCCGAGCTCTTTGAGGCTACGGTCCTCAAACGATCTGGCATTCAGGATGCAGAAGCCAAAGTCCGTCCCCTCAAACGGTCGATTGATGCGCGTGGACGCAACGTTAAAGTCAATATGGAGGCCATGGTCAGTGTTAAAGAAGACCTGCCACCTCTGATTTCCTACCGAAGAGATTACCCCAATGTGTCCCATGCTGAACCAGTGGTGATTGTCGGTTTCGGCCCGGCAGGTATGTTTGCCGCATTACGTTGTATTGAATTGGGTTATAAACCCATAGTGATAGAACGAGGCAGCGATGTGCAGAAGCGTAGGAGAGACCTGGCAGCCATCAACAAAGAACATAAGGTAAATCCGGAATCTAACTATTGCTTTGGTGAAGGTGGGGCAGGGACTTATTCAGATGGTAAGCTATATACCCGCTCGAAAAAGAGAGGAGACATTCAGAAGTCTCTGGAAATACTGGTAGCCCATGGTGCCACTGAGGAAATACTCGTAGATGCCCATCCTCATATTGGTACCAATAAACTACCCAAGGTAGTTCAGGAGATCAGATCTTCCATACTGGATGCCGGAGGAGAGATTCACTTCGACACTAAAGTCACTGACTTTATCATTCATGAGCAACGCATGAAAGGTGTCGTGCTGGAAGATGGCACTAAGGTTGAAGGCTTGGGCGTGGTCCTCGCTACGGGTCATTCTGCCCGGGATATCTTTCACCTCCTACATCAACGTGATGTATTGATCGAAGCCAAGCCTTTCGCTTTAGGAGTTAGAATTGAGCATCCTCAACAGTTGATCGATCGCATACAGTACAATTGTCCTGTAGACCGTGGAGAATGGTTGCCTGCCAGTTCTTACGCTCTTGTCCATCAGACTTACTACGATCAGAAACAGCGGGGTGTGTTTAGCTTTTGTATGTGTCCCGGTGGCTTTATTGTGCCCGCAGCCACCGCTCCCGGAGAGATAGTGGTCAATGGCATGAGTCCTTCCAGAAGAGACTCTAAATATGCTAACTCAGGTATTGTCACAGCCATTGAATTGGAAGATGTACAAGCCTACAGTGAACATGGGCCATTGGCAGCACTGGCTTTTCAACAGCAAATAGAGCAGCGGGCCTTTGCAGTAGCTGGCCAGACACAAGCGGCCCCGGCTCAACGCATGATTGATTTTGTGCAGAATAAGGTTTCTTCTCAGCTCAATGATACTTCTTATCAACCCGGTTTGGTGAGTGTCTCTATGAACAAGGTGCTTCCTGCCCATATTCATGAAAGGCTGAGAACAGCGTTCAAGGCTTTCGGAAAGAAAATGAAGGGCTATTATACCAATGAAGCCCAAATAGTGGGAGTAGAGAGCAGAACCTCTTCACCTGTGAGAATTCCCCGCGACAAAGAAACCTGTGAGCATGTCCAGGTCAAAGGATTATACCCTTGTGGCGAAGGTGCCGGGTTTGCCGGTGGTATTCTCTCCGCAGCTATGGATGGTGAAAAGTGTGCTGATATGCTGATTAAAACCTACGGCAAGGCTCACTAGCCTTGTTGCATCATTCTAACCGCTTGCTGTAGATTGCCTACAAAAGCTTTCTCTTCATCGCTTTTGGCCAGTTTCTTAGCTTCTGCCAACGATTCTTCGGCTGCTTTGAAATTGGACTGAAGTCCGTTGATATAACCAAGCAGCGCATGAGACTCATATCTCTGGTTGTCAATTTGAAGCGACTGACTCAAAAGGATACGCATGAATGAAAGTAACTCTTCACTCTCATAGTTCTCTATGATTTCCACAGCAGTGGAAATAACGAAATCGGGCTTTTCTTCATCTGCCAGGTGATTGTTCATGTAGCTGTTCACTGAAAGCTTATAATTGTCGAATTCCTCGCGCTGGGCATAATAAACTGATTCTGTTACATACTTGGCACCCGGTAATTCAGCTTCAGGAATAAATACAGGCATCACTTCCTGAGTGAGACGGTTTAATAAAGCTTTATCTCCATACTTGATAGCCAGCATGAGGTTGTCATTATAAACCCCGCTCATATAGTCATTAAACTCTCCCTGACCATGGGCTGTGATCATTTCATCTTTATGAGAAGTGATGTAGGCATAGTGTACTGAATTGAGACCGTTCTCAAAACGGGTAAGGAACCAGATGTTTTCAATATCGAGGTAATCTTCTTCCGTAAAACCTGCTCCATAAGCAGTGGCCACCATTTCGGCCTTTTCGGGATTAGTTCTTTCCAGAATGCTGATAAGTTCCAGGTAAGATTCTCTTTCAAGCTTACCTTCGTTGAAAGCTGTTTCCAGTAGAGGTAAGCCAGCCCATTCATCCATCACCTGTTGGCCATAAGCACGAAGCGTAGGAGCAGGGACAAAACCTTTGATACGTTGGAATACATTACCTTCAGGGGTGAGGAACAATAAAGTCGGGTAACTGTCAATACCATAAAAGTTAGCCAGCTGGTAGCCAAACTCAGATTCAGCATCAAACTTTACATTGACGAAGTTCTCTCCATAATATTCAATGACGGAGCCCTCGGTGTAAACTTCCTTGTCCAGCTTATGACAATAGCCACACCAGTCGGTGTAAGCATCAACAAACAGTAACTGTCCCTTTTCTTTGGCCGATTGAAATACCTCGTCCCATTGTTTTTGGTTTTCTACTTCAACAAATGTGAGGCTTTCAATTTCATTGGCATTCAGACCAAATGCCAGCAGGAAGAGAATGAATAAAGTTTGAACTTTCATGAAGTATGTTGCTGTTTGAAGCATTAACGATGACAAAACTAATTATTGCTGTACAATAATCGCAGCACATTAGTTTCATTGGTGTTAATATTGGTTAATGGGAAAGACAGTAATAGTCGGCAGTACGCCAAAACCTTACAAATACGCCTACCAGGCAGCACAAATGCTGGATGAGCGTAATTTCGATTTTATTCCTTTAGGCATTCAGGAGGGCGATGTGTTGGGAAGGGATATTCTGAACATGTATGAACGACCTGAGATAGAAGGGGTTGATACCATTACGCTTTATATCAATCCACAACGTCAAAAAGACTGGTACGACTACCTCATAGAACTACACCCTAAGCGCATAATTTTCAATCCCGGCACTGAGAATCAGGAACTTAAAAAACTGGCCGAAGAACAAGGAATTGAGTGTCTTGAAGCCTGTACATTAGTTATGCTTTCAGTGGGCGTTTACTAGCATTTTTTTGCTTATATTCGTGCTTTGTTTTGGGGCGCATTACACCCATCTTTTTTCAATCTATCTGTTTTGATTTCTGCGCCCTGTGAACTTTGTTAGAGAGATATATGAGCGAAGAACAATCAAACTCAAAAAAAGACTATTCAGCGGGTAATATTACGGTTTTAGAAGGATTAGAGGCTGTTAGAAAGCGTCCTGCTATGTACATTGGTGATGTTGGCGTTAAAGGACTTCACCACATGATCTGGGAGGTTGTAGACAACTCAATCGATGAAGCCCTCGCTGGTCACTGTGATCATATTCAGGTTACCATAGAAACTGATAACTCGATTGTGGTTGAGGATAACGGACGTGGTATCCCAACCGACATTCACCCTAAGGAAAAGAAATCGGCATTGGAGGTGGTAATGACTGTTCTCCACGCTGGTGGTAAATTCGATAAAGACACCTACAAGGTTTCCGGTGGTTTGCACGGTGTAGGGGTTTCCTGTGTGAATGCCCTTTCCCATAAACTGGAAGCCACGGTTCATAGAAAAGGTATTATCTATCAGCAGGAATACTCTAGAGGTGTTCCTCAGTATGATGTAAAGGAAATCGGTAAGACCGACAAGAATGGTACTATTGTACATTTCTATCCTGATCCTGAAATATTCACGATTACAGAATACAAATACGAAACTGTTGCTTCTCGTCTGAGAGAGCTGGCTTATCTGAATGCAGGAATCAAGATTGACCTGACCGATAAGCGCGATACCAATGACGATGGAACTCTGAAGGGAGAGACCTTCTTCTCTGAGGGTGGTCTGTTGGAGTTTGTTGAATACCTCGATAGCTCTAGAGAAACACTGATCGAAACGCCTATCTATATTGAAGGTGAAAAGAATGATGTGCCCGTTCAGGTAGCCATGAGCTACAATACTTCTTATGCCGAACATGTGGTGAGTTATGTCAATAACATTAACACCATTGAAGGAGGTACGCACGTTTCCGGCTTTAGAAGAGCACTTACCAGAACCCTGAAAGCCTATGCCGACAGATCTGGTCTTTTGGATAAGGTAAAGGTAGAAATCAGTGGTGATGACTTCCGTGAAGGACTCACCGCAGTAATCTCAGTGAAAGTAGCCGAACCTCAGTTCGAAGGTCAGACCAAGACCAAACTGGGTAACTCAGATGTAGCCGGTGCTGTAGAGTCAGCAGTAGGTGATGTGCTGAATACCTACCTGGAGGAGCATCCGAAAAGTGCCAGACAAATTGTAGCCAAAGTAGTATTGGCCGCTCAGGCTCGTCATGCCGCCCGAAAAGCGCGTGAGATGGTACAGCGTAAAAATGTCATGTCAGGTTCAGGTCTGCCTGGTAAACTGGCCGACTGTGCCTCCAAAGATGCTTCTATCAGTGAGCTTTATCTGGTAGAGGGAGATTCTGCGGGTGGATCGGCCAAGCAGGGTAGAGATCGTCACTTCCAGGCTATTCTTCCACTCAGAGGTAAAATCCTGAATGTGGAGAAAGCACAGGAGCATAAGATCTATGACAACGATGAGATCAAGAACATCATTACCGCCCTCGGGGTAAGCTTCGGAACAGAAGATGATGAGAAGGCTCTTAACATGGAGAAATTGCGTTATCATAAAATCGTGATCATGACGGATGCCGATATTGATGGTAGCCACATCAGAACCCTGATTCTGACCTTCTTCTTCCGTTATATGCGTCCATTAATCGATGCCGGATACCTTTACATTGCCTTGCCACCACTTTACTTACTGAAGAGAGGTAAAGACCAACGCTATTGCTGGGACGAGCAGCAAAGAGCTCAGCTAACCATGGAAATGGCTAAGGATGGAAAGGAAGACTCAGTATCGATACAGCGATACAAAGGTCTTGGAGAGATGAACCCGGAGCAATTATGGGAAACTACTATGAATCCTGAATCGCGAAGCTTGAAACTGGTAACTATTGAATCAGCTGCTGAAGCTGACCACCTGTTCTCTATGTTGATGGGTGATGAAGTGGCACCGAGAAGAGAGTTCATCGAGAAGAATGCGAAATACGCCAAAGTAGATATTTAATCTACTCTTGAACTATAACTACTAAAACTAAACCACCTGCTAACCTCAGGTGGTTTTTTTATGCCTTAAGATACTGGTGTGTGGGCGTTAGCATGGGTCTCTTTTTTATCCGGCCTGTTGAGGTACTAACCTTACTCATTGATATTCAATCGTTTTCAGGGTTTTTTAAAATAATCTGAACCTATCTGCCGGCAAGGTGTTTTATTAGTGTTATGAGCTACGCAGAAAAGAATACGAATCCAAAAGATAGTATCTTGTCTCACCCCACGGGCCTGATTCTGGCCAAATGCTCCTTTAAAAGCTAAGATATTTCAGATATGATTTTCACCGAAGCCGGGATGCTTACATCTCGGAGTGAAGTCTATTGTCATGCAATCAATTCATTATAATCAAAAATAAATCATGAAAGTACTCGTCATTGGGGCCGGTAACATGGGCCTCACGTATGCCAGATCTATTGCCAAATCTGGTTATCTCAAAAAAGAAGACCTGATGGTCTACGACAAGTCCTCTGAGTTAAGAGAGACTTTACAGAAAGCCAGTGATAATTTCGAAGTGACTGATTCTCTTGAGGAATCACTGCCCATTTCCGACATCATTTTCCTTGCCGTTAAGCCTTATCACAACGATGGTTTAATGGAAGAAATGATTGATATGATGGACAATCAGAAACTGGTGATTTCCATTATGGCAGGTGTAACCATAGAAACTATTCAGAAAGGCCTTGGTATTAAAAAGGTAGTGAGAGCTATGCCTAACCTTCCGGCACAGGTTGGTAAAGGGATGACATCATACCTGGCAGCTCCGGAAATCTCACGCATTGAGTTGTGGATGGTTGAAGACCTGTTGAACTCTACGGGTAAATCCGTAAGAGTAGACTCTCAGATGTTTATCGATGCCTCTACAGGTATTTCCGGTAGTGGTCCTGCCTATGTATTCTATTTCATGGAATCTATGATGGAGGCAGCCAAAAGTATGGGCTTCTCCGACAATGATTCAAAGGTTCTGGTTAGTGCCACGTTCGAAGGAGCGATTGAGCTCTTCAACAAAAACAAATTATCGCCTGACGGCTGGATGAAGCGTGTAGCCTCCAAAGGAGGAACTACGCAAGCCGCATTGGATTCTCTGGAAGACAACAATGTAAAGGATCTCATCCATGATGCTGCCTACGCAGCCTTCAACCGCGCGGTTGAATTAGGTAAACCTGAAGAAGAACAAGAAGAAGTACTAGAAAAATAAGTTTTGGTAAAGTCTAACAAGAAAAGAGTCGTCATTAAAGTGGGTACTAATGTACTCACCAACAAGGATAACAGAATTGTAAGACCCATTATTCACGAGATCGTGAGACAGATTGCTGAGCTCTATGAGCAGGATATTCTGTCAGTCCTGATTTCGTCTGGCTCCGCCATTGCCGGTAAGGAAGTGTTGGGAAGCTGCGAAATTCAGGAAGAAGCGATCAGAAGACAGGTATTCTCATCGGTGGGGCAACCTCGTATGATGAGAAGTTATTACGAAATATTTCATGATTACGGAATGAAATGTGCCCAGGTGCTGGCCACCAAGCGTGATTTCAATCCGGGAGTATGGCGTGAAAACATGATCAATTGCTATGAAGGTCTGTTGTCGGAAGGCATTATTCCCATAGCCAATGAAGATGATGCCACTTCAGTGTCGCACTCCATGTTTACTGATAATGATGAATTGGCAAGCCTCATTGCCCAGCTGATTAATGCTGATATGTTGATCATTCTGACCGATACGAATGGTCTTTATAATGGTCACCCTGACGATGACAATACGCACATCATTCGGGAAGTAGGAGTAGAAGATAATCTGGATCACTATATCCGGGAGAGTGGAAAAGGTGAAGGAGAAGGTCGTGGTGGTATGAAGTCCAAGCTGAAGATAGCTCAGGGAACTGCTGCGAAGGATATAACCACTTTTATCGCTAATGGTAAGCGAGAAAGAGTGATTCTGGATATTGTGGAAGGTAAAACTGTTGGAACAAAGTTTACATCATAAATAATGGAAAATGAATTTGTTAACTACTGATATAAAAAATAAGGTTTTAGATAATGTAATGCAGCTGCTCGATGAGCGCAGGGCTGAAATCCTCAAGGCCAACCAGAAGGATCTGGATGCCTTTACTAAGGATGATAAGGCCATGTATGATCGCTTGGTGGTGAATGATAAAAAGGTAGATGGAATGATCCAGGCCGTTCGAGAAGTACAGCAGAAGGATGACCCTGTTGGCAAGGTCATTTCTGAGGTTGACCGAAATGATGGTCTGAGAATTATCAATAAGACTGCACCCTTTGGGACCATTATGATCATTTATGAGTCTCGACCAGATGTTACTGTTGAGGCAGCTGTGCTGGCTTTTAAGGCCAACAATAAGATTCTCCTCAAAGGAGGAAAAGAGGCCATACATTCTAATGAGGCCCTTGTAGATATCTGGCATGAAGCCTTGCGCATGAATGGGCTGTCGGAAGATTATGTGAAGTTGTTGAAGCTGAAGAGAGAAGAAACTCAGGCCTTCCTGAAGAACCCCACCGAACCAATTGACCTGATTGTACCTCGAGGCGGTGAGCGCCTGATTCAGTTTGTGAAAGAGCATTCAAGTTGTCCGGTACTGGTTTCAGGCCGAGGTAACAACTTTATCTATGTAGACCATACCGCAGATTGGGAGCAGAGCATAAAGGTCATTTTGAATGCTAAAACTGATAAGATTTCAGCCTGTAATGCTCTGGATAAAATTCTACTGGACAAGCGAATTCCTGATCTGGACAAGAAACTCGTCCATTTACAGAAGGCCCTTCACGAGTTTGAAGTGGAATTGTTGGTAGACCAGCAGGTGAAGGAAATACTCAATAATGAAGCCGTTATTGAGAATGAAGATACTTGGTACGAAGAGTTTTTGGCACTCAAGGCATGCGTAGCTCTAGTGAGTGACGAAATGGAGGCCATCGAGAAGATCAACAAATATTCCGGTGGTCACTCTTCTGCCATAATGACTACAGACCAGCGTAAAGCAGAAACCTTTATGGAGCAGGTCGATAGTGGTGCAGTGTATCATAATGCTTCGACCCGTTTCACTGACGGTGGACAAATGGGAGTGGGAGCAGAGTTAGCCATTAGTACGGACAAACTGCACCATAGAGGTCCATTAGGTTTGGAACAACTGGTTACCAATAAATACTATGTCTATGGCCAGGGCCATGTAAGAGTATAGTCAACCCCCAATAAAAAGAGGCTGTTTTAGTACGCACATTCCAGTTCATTGACCTGGATTTAACCATCGCGAGACCCTGAAATTAATTCAGGGTGACGTAAAGGTTAGAGTGTTTCTAAAACAGCCTCTTGGTTTTTATACAACTATCACCAACCAGTTCTGTATTCTCTCTTCACGAATTGGTTAGCCTCATCGAAGTTCGTAATCTTCATGTTAGGGCCATCCCATAACAGTTTGATATAGCGACCAGGATAAGTGGTTCTGTTGCCTTGTTTCTTCTGGATATCGAAGCTTCTTAAAGCAAGATTACCCATTAAGATACTTTCAGTCAAAGGACCTGCGATATCGAAATCAGAGCTACATTCTTTCTGCTTGTATCCTGCCATGGCAGCATTAACCCACTGAACGTAGTGTCCTTCCGGCACACGAGGAATGCTTTCTTTCACATTGAGCGCTTCATTCAACTCCAATGGAACCAGTCTCGGGTTCATACCATATGTGCCACACATCATTGTGCCTCTGGTACCTTTAATGATGACTCCGTTTCCGCCATCACCCATTTGCTCATTAGCACCTAATTCCTCTGGTCTTGGCGGCTGAATACCACCATCCATCCAGTGAAGTTTAAGAGCTGGCTCATCGCCACGCTCAGGGAAGTCAAGGGTAATGTGTGAAGAAGGAGGGCAGCTTTCAGGGAAATAACCTCTTCTGAATTCTCCTACATATACTGAACCTACTGAAGCTTCAACACCTGTCGGATAGCCCAGTTTCAGAGTTTTAAAGGCAGGCTCAATAATGTGACAGGCCATATCGCCCAGTGCACCAGTACCATAATCCCACCAGCCTCTCCAGTTAAATGGAACGAGGTTATCTATGTAATCTTTCTTAGGAGCAGTTCCTAACCAAAGATCCCAATCAAGCTCTTTAGGTATTTCCGCTTTGCGTTCTTCCGGCCAGGCAATCCCCTGAGGCCATACAGGTCTGTCAGTCCAGCACCAAACTTCAGTGGCATCACCAATGAGTCCGGCCTGATACCATTCCTGCATTTGTCTTACGCCATCACCTGATGCACCCTGATTACCCATTTGGGTTACTACTTTGTATTTATGGGCAGCTTCGGTTAATTGACGAGCTTCGGCAATATCATGAGTAAGTGGTTTTTGCACATATACGTGCTTATTTCTTTCCATGGCCGCCATGGTTTGAATGGCGTGCATGTGATCCGGGGTAGAAATGGTAACACCATCAATACCGGTTTCTTTGTCCAGCATTTCACGATAATCCTTGTAATACTTGGCATCAGCGAAAGTCTTCACCGCATTGGCGGCTCTTCTGTCATCTACATCACAGAGAGAAATCACTTTAACAGCAGGACTTTTTGCACACTCAGTAAGGTCAGAATAACCTTTACCGCCAACACCTATACCAGCCAGGTAAAAAGTATCGGAAGGTGCCCGAAAGCCTTTGCCCAGTACGTGACGGGGTACAATGGTAAATGCCGCAGTACCTAAACCAAGGGTCTTGATGAAGTTTCTACGGGAGGAGGAGTTTTGTTTAGATTTTTCCATAGTTTCAAAAATATGAGCCAGCGCGCTCTTCATACAATTGTTGATCATGGCAAGTACCATGAACGAATCTTTCAGCGTCTGTTGCGTTTCGTTTTTGGTTAGAACCTGAAAAATTCAATTGATAAATTAAACATAAAAGCCATAACCGGAAATGCTTTTTTTATATCGGGGTAGAAAAGTCTGGTAATGGCCAGGCTTGTATCGATCAAACCTTGTTCTGATGGCCATATATTCCTCCTGATCCTGATCCTGAGTTAATGATTGTGAAATGCGATATACTTTGATTGCAATTAAGTTACTTCGATAATCATTATTAAAAGCTGGGTCAAATGCATGAATTACTCTTTGATTTTATTTCGAAGTACATCACCCTGAATGAGGATGAAAAGGAGGCTATTAAGTCACTCGATATTTTCCGCGTGGTGAAGAAAGGAACGGTTTTACTGAAAGAAGGAGAGGTTTCCAGAGAGGGGTATTTTGTACTCAAAGGTTGTCTCAGAACCTATTATGTCATTGGGGGTGAAGAGAAAAATACCGGGTTTTATACTGAAATGGAAGGAATTACCCCTCAGTGTGTGAGAACCAACGAGCCTTCGGAATACTATGTCTCAAGCATGGAAGATTCAATCATATCCGTTTCAACTCCTGAAATGGAAGTTGAGGTATTTGAGAAGTTTCCCCGCTTCGAATCCCTTTGCAGGATATTATCAGAAGAGTTATTAGCCAAAGAGCAGTTGAACTTTGACATTTTCAGAACTCAATCACCAGAGCAACGCTACCTGAGCTTGACGAAAAACAGGCCTGATCTAATCCAGCGAATTCCACAGAGACATCTGGCCAGTTATCTGGGCATTACTCCTGAATCCCTGAGTAGGCTCAGAGCGAGGATTCAAAAAAAAGAGTAAGTCTTAAAAGAAATTAACTTAAGTCAACGTCAGTTTGAGTTTTTGCCTGATACTTTCGCGTTGGTCAAAAACTCAAAATAGTGTTGAAAAGAATAGTGTTTGCAATAGCCATTGTGGTGATGGCTTTTCCTGAATTAAATGCTCAATACAGTAAGGATGAAGACTATAAAAAGTACTTCGCAGGAAGCACGTTTTTCCTGCTGGGTAACTTGTCTTCTACGAATAAGCCAGACTTTGTTCAGGTGAATTTCGGCTACAGACTGAGTCACAGAGATGCTATCTCTCTCGAGCTGAAAACCTGGAAGTATGCCTGGTCACTGGGAATTCCATATGGGGATTCTTTTGAAGACCCAGCCGAGAAATTTCCCGGGTATATCAGAGAATATGGGTTTGCCTTGGCATACCAGCGGTTTTGGTGGAAGGGGCTTTACACGGGAGTTCATGTCATGAGTGCGTGGCAGTCGTTTTTTGATGAAAGTAATAACCGAGTTGACAAGGGTTTTCAATTCTTCAATACTTATAGAATAGGTTATCACTTCAAGCTTTTTGATGATCAATTCTTTATTGAGCCATCCATTGCGATAACTCATCGCCCTTATCATACAGAGATGCCTGCTGGCTTTAAAGAGAAAGATGATCAGTGGCCAAAGCACTTTATTGGTGAGCCAGGCCTTCATTTTGGCTTTAACTTTTAGCATTTATACTGTGGCACCTTGAGGTTTAACGGTAAATCAGATCATTGAGAGCGATAACAGGAGTGAAACAAATTCAATCAATACTTGCCAAATGACAAGATGAGTGTCTTAGATTTAGTTGATGTTTGTGGATTAGTAAGGCGATATAGCATAGACATAGATCATGAAAATAGCAGTAGTACAATTGAAATCCCAAAAGGGAGATGTTGAAAGGAATATCGAGCATCATGCCCGTATGATTCAACTGGCTGCCGGTTTTCAAACCGACTTGATAGTCTTTCCTGAATTATCAATCACCAATTATGAACCTACCTTAGCTCAAGAGCTGGCGAAAACGGCTAAGGACGAAATCTTTCAACCGCTTCAGGCCTTAGCTGATGCCAATGATATGTTTATTGGTGTAGGCTGTCCACTCAGGTCCGGTGGAATGGAATCGACAATAGGGATGATTATTTTCCAACCGGGAGCGGAGCCGATCACCTATTCCAAAAGACTTCTTCATGACGATGAAGTTCCCTTTTTTATTCCGGGCAAGGGTGAGCCACATTTTAAAATAAAGGGAAAAAGAATCACGCTGGGAATATGTTATGAAACCTTGCAAAAGGAGCATTTCGATATGGCCAGACAAAATCAGTCAGAGCTTTTTATTGCCAGTGTGGCCAAGCCTGATAGAGGAGTAAGGAATGCCTTTGTCAATTTTACCATTATGGCCAAATCAATGGGCATGCCCATACTCATGTCGAATAGTATTGGGCCCAGTGATGATTTTATAAGTGATGGTCAAAGTGCCATCTGGAATAAAAACGGTGAATTGATAGCCAAACTAGACCAGACGAGTGAGGGCTTATTGATTTATGATTCCGAAAATAATACAGTTGATACTCATGTCATGCAGGACGTGGAATGAGTCTCTGGTCAAAACAAAAACACTTAAAACAACAACATGACAAGGTTAATCAGGTCCCTGATGCCTTTGAGCATTTTATTGCTCTCTGGCTGTGGTGAAGATTCTCAAAGTGAGGCTTTGAAGGACATTATGTATGAGGTGAATTATTTCGAGTATACTCCGGATACCGGTAATAATTCATCAAGACTCCGATATTCAATCAAATTTACAAACCCCAATGATACAGATGTCCAGGGGTTTTATCAGATTAAGACCAATGCCGATGGACTCATCATCACAAAGGGTTCATCTAATAATTCTCCCTGTTATATGATTGCAGCGAACTCTGACTGTACCTATGAATTTGATGAGGAAGATTCTCATGACCTCGGTCGGGTCAATTCCATAGAATTAGTGTCAGTAGAGTATAGCATAGAGACTAAATGATTGAATAGTCTCTTTTCGCTTACAGCTGGTTCTATTTATGGCGCTTATTTTTCAGGAGAGACGGTGTGGCAAAAGTGGATGACATGATACTGGTTGATTTTTGTTAACCTGCTGCCATCCGCATCAATTTATGCCGACTCTTTAACAAATGGGCTTTTTTGGAATGAGAATTCCGTTATCTTGAAAATGATTGTATGAAAACGCGCTGCATACTTTTCTTTTTAGTGTGCTTATCAATAAACACGCTCAGGGCTCAGTCTGTGCTAGACCGTTCTATGGACGGTACCGAAAATGGTAAGAGTCTGACAAGCTTCCTTTCCAGCCTTGAGGAGGATTCTCAAGCCCGTTTTTTCTATTTATCGGAATGGATTCAACATGTACGGATTCAGAAAAGCTATGCCGGTAGTTCATTAAGAGAGATGTTTTCTGACCTTTTTCAGGGAACCGATATAGATTTTGTAGCCATGTACCCGCAGGTAGTGGTGATCATAAAGGATCCTACTAAAGATATTCAAAGGAGAGAGGCATTGGTTTCTGCTCTGATGCAGGGTAAGAAGATTGAAACCATACAAGTGGGAGAAGAAGGTGATAGTTCGCCTGATGAAGAACTGCTCATCAACGGAGATGTGCTGGATTGGACCACAGGAGAGCCATTGCCCTATGCTACGATATCTGTCAATGATTCTCTGTTCAACCTGGCATCGAATGAAAACGGAAAGTTCGTCCTTCGTTTGAATCCGGGTACCTATGTACTGAATCTGAGCTTTCTGGGCTACGATCAAAAAGTCATCGATTTGACTGTATACGATAGTGGTCAGATTTTCATTGAACTGGAGAAAGAGTCAACGGAATTAGCTGAAGTGGTTGTTCAGGCAGAACGAACCCAGGATTTAACCAAGAGTAAGATTGGCAGAACAATCCTCAGTGTAAGGGATTTAAAACTGGCTCCGGCCTTTTTAGGAGAAGTCGACCTGGTGAAGCAGGTACAGACTTTACCAGGAGTTACTTCCGTAGGGGAAGCCGCTACAGGCTTCAATGTAAGGGGTGGAAGTGTAGATCAGAACCTGATTCTTTATGACGGCATGCCTGTATTCAATAGTTCCCACGTTTTCGGTTTCCTTACCACATTCAACCCGGAAGCAGTGAATGATGTGTCCTTTTATAAAGGAGGTATTCCTTCAGAGTATGGCGGGCGTATTTCATCCGTACTCGATATCAAATCGAAGGACGGAGATATGGAAAAGTGGAAGGCCAATCTTGGTTTGGGTATGATTACCAGCAATGCCATGATCAATGGGCCCATTAAGGAAGGAAAAACCTCTTTGGCGGCTTCAGTTCGGTCCACTTACTCCAATTGGTTGATCAATGCCATCAGGACAGATTATGCGGATTTAAGTGAAAGTAAAGTCAATTTCTACGATGCCACACTTAAGCTGACACATCTCATCAGCGAAGACACCAAGCTTTCATTTACAGGATATTCAAGTAAAGATGCCTTTAGTCTGGAAGGTGATACTACTTATCGCTGGCACAATGTACAGACCAGTTTAAGGTTAGACCATCAGTTTTCGCCTGATTTTGGTGCAGACTTCGTCTTGGGTAGAAGCTCCTATGGCTATGATGTGGAGAATGAAGATCCGCGACAGGCATCAGAACTGTCTTATAGAATTGCCATCACAGCTCTTAAAAGCGGCTTTCATTTAGATAGAGGCCAACACCAGCTGGACTTCGGATGGCAGCTCTCACATTACCTGTTTAAGCCCGGGCGTCTCAGGCCAACCAGTGCCAGTTCCAATGCGGCTACTATCAATATCGACAATCAATACTCTATAGAAAATGCATTTTACATTCAGGATGAATGGGAGGTAAGTGATGAATTAACACTTGAAGCCGGGTTAAGACTCCCTATGTTCTTCTCTTTCGGTCCGGCCGATGTATTCACCTACCAGGAAGGGAGTATCAAACAGATTTCAACGATTACAGATACACTTCAATACAATGGCGGTGAACTGATTAAATCATATTTTGGCTTGGAACCGAGGCTTTCGCTGAACTGGACCTTTGCCCCCGAAACCTCTCTGAAGTTTGGTTATAACCGCATTTACCAATTCTTGCACCTGGTTACCAATACCACGGCTGTTACCCCGGTAGACATCTGGCAGCCCAGCGGTTATTATTTTGAACCGCAAAGAGCAGATCAGGTATCGGTTGGTCTTTTTAAGGACTTTAAAAATAAGTCATACGGCTTCTCAACAGAAGTATTTTATAAGTACATAGATAACCTCATAGACTTTAAGGATGGAGCTCAGCTCATCTTAAATACCCATTTGGAAACAGAGCTATTGCAAGGTGTTGGTGAATCTTATGGAGTGGAAACTTCCTTCTTTAAGAATACAGGTAAACTAACAGGAAGCCTGAGCTATACTTATTCCAGGGCCTTCAGACAAATTGCAGGACCCACCAGAATTGAGTCTATTAACCAGGGAGAGCGATATCCTGCGAGTTTCGATCAGCCACATATTGTTAACCTGGGCTGGAAACTCGAATTAACCAGCAGGCATTTCCTCACAGGAAACTTCACCTATCACACGGGTAGACCTGTCACCATACCGTTGGCCGTATTTGGTTATGATAACAATGCTGTAGCTTATTTTTCAGGAAGAAATCAATACAGAATCCCTGATTATCACCGTCTCGACCTTGCCTTGGTGATTGAAGGAAATCATAATAAAAGAAAGAAAGGAAAAGGCACCTGGATCTTCTCGATATATAATGTTTATGCTCGGAATAACCCATATACTATCTTCTTTAGAAGCTCTAATGCAGGGGTGCCGGAGCCTTATCAGTTGTCCATAGTGGGTACTATTTTCCCATCCATCAGTTATAACCTCAAGTTCGAATGACGCGGAAGATTACATATCGATTCATTTGGCTGATGAGCCTGATGGCCATGATCGGCTGTGTGGAACCCATTGAGTTCGATGTTCCGCCTGCTGAGTCTCTGATTATTATCGAGGGTTATATCAGCAATGAAGATGCGGCTTATACAGTATCAATCAGCCGTGCCATTCCTATTAGTGCCGATAGTCTGGAAAGACCTCCGGTAGAAAATGCCAGGGTCAGGCTGTATGATGACCTCAATAATATCGAAGATTTTAGTGAAACCTCACCGGGTATTTATGAGACAGGAGGAGCCATTCAGGGAGAGGTAGGGCGTTCTTACTATATCAGGATAGAACTGGAAGACGGTTCAGTATTCGAATCCGAACCTGAGCTAATGAAGCCGGTAGGTAATGTAGAAGAGATCCGCTATGAGTTCGAGGCGAGGACAGAAGAAGAGTTTTTTGGAGACGTCAATCAAGACGTATTCAATGTTTACATCGATTCAGATGCAGGTCCCGGAATAGGCAACTACGTACGCTGGCGCTATAATGGAGTATTCCGCATAGTCACTGATCCCAAGTTGAAAGTAGAACGTGTTCCCTGGTCGAACTTACCAAGGCCCATTCCGCCATCATGTAGTGGAGTGAGAATTGCCGGCCATCCCAGTGGAAGTGGATATATACTGTTGCAGGAGAGGCCCTGTACTTGTTGTGAATGCTGGGTGTCTCAACCTGAAGCAGCACCACAACTCTCTGATGATCTGTTGATTGCAGATAGTCAGTTCAATAATATTAAAGTAGGAGAAGTACCCATTAGCAACATCACCTTCTTCGACAAATACCTGATTGAAGTAGAGCAAATGAGTATGACACAAACAGCTTATGAGTTCTTCAAGTTGATCAGAATTCAAAAGACTGAAGCCTCTAATATCTTCCAACCACCTTCCGGGGAATTGATAGGAAATATCAAGGCACTCAATTCAGAAGACAGAGTCGTTGGTCTTTTCTGGGCCACCGCTATTAGTAAGCAAACGGCCTTCATCCAAAGAAGTGATGTGCCATATCCTTTGACCGATACAGAGACCATACCCGAATCGTGTCTTGTCTACTTCGATAATGCCACCACCACAAAACCCGATGCATGGTAAAGAAGCGGTTTTTGATATTGAGCATGGTACTAATGGCTTGTATTGAACCGGCAGAGTTTGATGTGCCTCCCGCTGAGTCGCTAATCATCATTGAAGGCATGATCAGTGATCAGGAAGGGCCATATACGGTTAAAATCAATCGGGCATTGCCATTGTTGACTGAAGAACTGGATTACCCGGTTGTGACGGGTGCATCAATTCGATTACACGATGACCAGGGAAATATAGAAGACTTTGAAGAAGTAAGCCCGGGAGTTTATCAGACTGGAGGAGCGATGCGGGGAGTGGTAGGTCGGTCATACCATATTACCGTGAATACAGCAGATGGTGAGCAATTTGAATCAGTGCCTGAGCAAATAAAGCCTGTGGGGCAGGTAACCGACATACGCTTCGAATACGAACGAGAACGAGAGGACGATTTTTTTGGTGAGGTGAATAAGGATTACTTCAATGTTTATGTAGACGCCACAGAAGGCCCCAATGCAGAAAATTATGTGCGTTGGAGGATGACCGGAACCTATAAGATTGAGACACAGCCCCAGTTAAGAGAAGTGCTCGTTCATCCCGGAGCAGTTCCATTAAAAGACCCAAGACCATGCAGCGGCTATACAACAGCTCCCAACCCATTTGGCCGGGGAACTATCATAGTTAAGATTGGTGATTGCACTTGTTGTGTTTGCTATGTAAATGATTTCGAAAAATCTCCAACAATCTCTGACAACCTGTTAGCATCTAATGGTGCTTTCAGTCAGGTGAAAGTAGGTACAGTGTCTATCAATAGTGCTACCTTCTATGAGAAGTACATGGTAACGGTGGAACAGATGAGCATGAGCAGAATAGCTTTTGACTTCCAGAATCTGATCAGGATTCAGAAGGAGGAAGCCAGTAATATATTTCAGCCGGCCTCCGGTGAATTAATAGGCAATATCAAGTCGGAGAATAGTAGTGACAGGGTAATCGGTCTTTTTTGGGCAACTTCTATCACTGAGAAAGTAGACTTTATTGAAAGGAGTGATGTGCCTTATCCAATACCTCCTTTTCCCGGAGCAGAGGAGTCCTGTCTGCTCGAGTTTGAGAATTCAACAATTACAAAGCCCGAAGCATGGTAAATAGAAGTCAAATATGGGTTCTTATTCCTTTCCTATTGCTGGGACACTGGCTGCAGGCACAGACTCCTGCCGAGCAGTTTGTTGATGCTATGGAGCAGTACAGAAATGAATGGCCTCAACAGCAACTCCATGTTACTTTCAATCAGCCACAATTTGCGGCAGGTGATACTATCTTTTATCAACTCTATCTGACTGGTCCGGGACATAACCTATGGAAGGGTGCCCAGATTGTAGAAGTTAACCTGATTGATCAGCACGGGGAAATCATCAAGAGTGCCAAAGTCAAGACGGACAATGGTTTAGGAAATAATCAATTGGTACTACCCGATGAGCTTGAACCTGGTTATTACCGTTTTACGGCCTTTACAAACTGGATGCGCAATTTTGAGACGGCTTATATGTTTGCCCAGACTTTAGAAGTTTTGGGTGAGTTTGATCTGAATCCTTCAGATCAGCCACTTCAATTCGGGGTGGAAGGAGGGAAAGTAGTTGAAGGAGTTCCTGCTAACATCACTGTCAAATATGCAGCGCAAGAAGAGTTGAAACTGATGGATAGTCAGGGGAATGAACTATCTACAACCGTAACAGATCAATATGGTTTTGCCAGAATCAGACTGGTTCCTGCCTCAGGGCTGTCTTATTTTGTTACAGATAGCGCAGGAGAGAGATATGCACTTCCACCGGTTCAGAACACCGGTTTTACAATCAACCTGAGTACACTCAATGAACAGTTTTACAGATTGAGAGTCCTGGGTAAATCAGCGGCAACTGAGCAACTGGCTCTCATCTTTAGTTCAGAGGGTAAAGCCTATTATCATCAGATGATTGACGCTTCTCAGCCCTTCCAGACGAATATCAACCGGAGCACATTAACTCCCGGTATTCACCATGTTTCCTTATTAAATACTGAGGGAGAGCTATTGGCATCAAGATCCTTTTATCATGCTCCTCAGGTTCAGACCAGTGTAACCATCAATCCAACGGATGTCAGTCCGAGAGGTCTGTTGGATATAAGTCTCCATATGGATCAGAGTGATCAGATTGAATACTCGGTCAGCCTATTGAACAGCGAAGCCTTTGGTAAAATGAGGCAGGCACATTTTACGGAACGCTTTTATTTGGGACAGCGAGCAGATTATTTGCCTGAAACCATTCCAGAAGAAGACAAGGGCTTAGTGATAGATCAGCTATTAACCTTATTCCCAGATCGGGTAGACTGGCAGAGTATCCTTTCACCTGACACGGATAAACCCTTATATGGACCCGCCAGCTTATTACAGTTGGCAGGAAAGGCCAGAATAGCCTCCTCGGGAGAATATTTACCTATAGGTTCCACGCTCATGGTCTATTTGCAAAAGGACCTCATGCGTTATGAAGTGTTCACAGGGCCGGAGGGAAGCTTCGTATTGAATCTGCTGGACGTGTATGGCGAAGATGAGGTGTTTGTCATGGCCCAAACACCTGAGGGTAATGAACTGACAGATATTGAAATAGAGTGGGTGGAACTTCCCTTACCGGATTTTGAACTGCCCCCGGCTGCAAAACAAACTACTGATGCCAGTACCTATGGTACATTTCATCAGAAGCAGTCAAAGATTGATAAGTCCTTTGAATTCTTTAATACCTCTGATAATCTTGATTCTATTGCGGATACGCAGCGTTCCACCGTACCCGAGGCTGGTATCTTTGATTTTGACAATGAAATCAATGTCGATGATTTCTACCTGTTTCCAACCATGACCCAATTTGTGACAGAGGTGGTCAGGCCATTAAGAATTGGACAGCAGAAGGGAAAGGCTATTGTCAGGATGAAATTCCTTGAACCTGATATTGCTACTGGTGATCCGCTTTACATTATCGATGGTATTGCCACTAAAAATACGGACCTCTTTCTGGCGCTTAATCCAAAAGATGTTCGAACCATTTCGGTCATTAAATACCCTAAGAAACTGTCACGCTTTGGGTTGATGGCCAGGAATGGACTCGTTGTGGTGAACACCAAACCGGGCAATGTCAGAGAACCTCTGAACCCTAACTTGAAGATTCTCGGGTTAAGCAAGCCTTTGCCGTTCAATAACCTTAACCAGGATTGGGCAGAAAAAGCCGAGACACCGGTTTTTAAATCGACTATTTACTGGAACCCGCAGTTCAACGGATCTGAAGAAACTTTTAGCATTACCAATTCTGATGATGCAGCTCCATTGTTCCTCCTGATTAGGGGAATTACCGGTAACCGTCCGTTTTCTCTGATGAAGCGTATTTCTTCGAAACAATGAGGTAAATAGACAACCATTATCGCCAGGTATTTTTACGTGATCTTCAATTTGTTTCTAATCTCTGATTTGATTTTAACTCGTTGAAAAATAGAAGGTTGAGCATAGCTTGTTGAATATGAAAACGACCAGGTCTGAAGAGCTGCTCTTTTTCTTTTGAAGGAAATAATCCTATATTCAGTTAGTTTTTAACCTTAACACATCAACCATGCACACACACAATACTCTGAAAAGAGTGTATCCTTACATTCTTATTTTATCACTCATTTTCGTCTATCAATCTTGTCAGCAAAGCAAGGCAAGACCCCACAAAGAAGAGAAGTTCAAAGCTGAAAGAGTGAACAATAACTTCCCTGACTTTGGTCGCATGTTAAGTCCTGCAGATTTTGTCAATCAATATCCAGGGGAAAAGGTGTTCAAGCTTAAGCAGGACTATCCATTGGTCATGCCAGACGAATCTAAAATTCCGGACTTCTTCAAAATTCCTTTTGATGATGATGAAAGCTGGATGGACTATATCAATGCCGTTCGTGATTATTGTTTCGAGGGAATGATTGATGTAGACTTTGTCGCTCAGGACAGTGAAGTCCGGGAGTGGTTCCATATGCCATGGATGCACTGGGGTCCGCAAGGCTCTGAGGGATTTCATGGCCTGGCCAAAGAGGCTGAGATTTCTCCATATCAGCTAACCCCTAATCAGAAAAATGCACACCAGACGTATGCTCTGGGCTTTTACAACGAATTTGCCGGTTATACTCTCGCTCAAATGTGGAAGGATGTTGACAATCCTGATCCTAATGCTACGCAAAAGCCTGAAGGTTTTCCGGTAGGTACCGTTATCTATAAACTCCTTTTCACCGATGCTGATGAGAATGAAGTAGACTATCTCGTCAATCCAATGACCTGGAAAGCCTATGTGACGCCAACCTGGAATGATGGTTTGGATACTGGAAGGGTCGTGAAAGATATGCACCTCATCCAAATGGATGTAATGATCCGTGATCCTCGTGCTGACAAGTATGGTACAGGCTGGGTCTTCGGTACATTCTGCTACAATGGCAAACTGAATAATGGTAAAACAGGCTCATTCAGAGCAGAGAACCTGGTGCCCGTAGGAATTCAATTCGGAAATGATGAGCAGGACACCACCAATTTTATCAATCCATACCCACCAACCGAAACCATTATCAATCCTAACCTGAAGGAGACGAAGATCAACCCCAACAAGGAAGAACTTCCTCCACAACACCTGGGCTGGGGTGGCCGACTGGATGGTCCTGTTGATTTGAATAATGCTTCATGTATGTCTTGTCACTCAACAGCTGAATACCCGCAAGCAGCCGCTTTGGTACCTGCTGAGGCCTTTGAAGGCATCAGAAATAAAGAGGGTAACCTGGTCAAACTAACCAATACTGAGGCAGCCGCCTTCAAGAAGTACTTTACCAATATACGCTGTGCTACACCTTACTCAGAAGGGACAACTTCATGTGACTTCTCCTTACAGGTTTCTCTGGCATTGGGCTATTTCACTGAGTGGAAAAACCAGAATGTGGAAGGCTACTGGTATAAGGAATATGAAAGAACACCTGTGCCAATGCACAGAAGTGGCGAAATAAAAGAATCAGTAGGTGAAGCCTTAAACAAATAATGGATGAGCCAGTATCTGCCTCCACAGACTAAAAAGCTGCAGGAGAATATCAAACATATAGTGGTACTCATGCTGGAGAACCGCTCTTTTGATAATCTCCTCGGCTGGTTATATGACGAGGAAAAACCTCCTTATGACCAATACTTCGAAGGACTAAATGAGCACCTTTGGAATCCGCTTAATAATATCGACAGTGATGGAATGCCATTTATTGAGAAGGTATCCATACAGAAGAACGGTATTCAAAAAGATAAATACGGACGCACCAAAAAGGTAGATCCTGACTTTTGTTTTCCTGATCCCGATCCGGGAGAAGGCTTTAAAGACACCAATCATCAGCTCTTCAGTGAGTATAATGTCGGGGCCCTTTATCCACCCAAACCGGTGAACATGGGTTTTGTACAGAACTATCAGAACGCCATGCTCTATGGTGCTTATAGTTTTGGCGACCAACCCAGCAACCCAAGGGATATCATGAAGTGCTTTACTCCGGATCAGACACCGGTTTTATCTGGCCTGGCGAAAGACTTTGCTGTCTGCGATCATTATCATTGTTCCGTCCCCAGTCAAACCCTGCCCAATCGTTCTTTTGTGCATGCAGCTACTTCGGGCGGCAATGTCAACAATTCGCCTAACGCCTTCTGCGATGGTAAAACCATCTACAATCAGATCCAGGAAGCCATTGATGGAGGCAGAAAGGACCTGAGTTGGGGGATTTACAGTAGTAACCTGATGCCTACGAGCGAATACAAAAGAGAAAAGGACAAACCCGGAGAGACCAAGGATGATCATTTCTCACTCACCAGGCTTTGCATGACTCAATTGCATGATGCTAAGTATGACGATAACTTCGGTACGCTAGACGACTTCAAAAAGCTTTGTGCTTCCGGCCAATTACCCAGCTATTCCTTTCTGGAGCCATGCTATGGTGGTGCGGGGCAAAATGATCAGCACCCACCGGCAGACATCAGACCGGGAGAACAGTTAATGGCAGATTTGTATCATGCCGTCAAGTCATCACCCGTTTTCAATGAGACACTTTTCGTGATTACCTATGACGAACACGGTGGATGCTATGATCATGTGCCACCTCCGGGAGAGGCGAAGAATCCTGATCCGGAGAATAAACCTGGCCAGGATGGTTTCCTGTTCAATCGTTTTGGCGTACGGGTGCCGTGTATATTAATCAGTCCATGGATAAAACCAGGTCTGATAGCCAGACCGAAGGGTGATTTACCTTACGATCATAGCTCGATCATTAAGACAGCGCAGGAATGCTTCCAATTGAAGGGACACCTTACAGCCAGAGATGAGGCCGCTCCAAGCCTTTCGGGGGTATTGACTGAAGACCAACCGAGAAAGGACTTTGCGGATGTCAAGCCACTTAAGTGGGATACTGAGATTGATGAAAGCCATGAGAATGATCTGCATCGGGTCATGGCCAAAATGGTCAATCATGTAACAGGTACTTCCAATAAGACCGGAGATAAACACTTCCTTCAGCATTTACAGGAAGGCTATACCAAGCACTTTATTAAAAGAAAATAGACACACTTAACTCAATCGACATATGTCAAACCAAGTATCATTTTTTCTAAATGGTCAGCAAGTAGTTTTGGAGAATCCATCTCCAAAACTACTGCTTATTGATTTTTTAAGATCACAGGAAATTGGCCTCACGGGAGCCAAGAAAGGTTGTGGTCAGGGTGGATGTGGGGCCTGTACGGTCATCATGTCTTCCTGGAATCATAAAAAGCAGGAAGCAGAGCATAAATCAATCAACTCCTGTCTGAGACCTGTTTGCTCTCTGGGAGGGCTTTCCATCACGACCATTGAAGGAACCGGTGGTACAAAGCGTCCGGAAAACAAGCACCTGACTTATATGGTACCTGCCACCAGGGGATCAGTCCCTGGTGCCATTCAACCTACGGAACGATGGAATGAATCTAAAAAGCAACTACTGAGTCATCAGGATAAGAAAAAGACACTGGCACAGGCCGTTTTAGCCAAGGTGGAATCAGCCAAGGGTATGACTGCTGTCAACCTGGGTGATGAAGATTTACATGACCTGCACGAGGGTATTAACCCGGTGGCTCATCGATTGGCCATTAATAATGGTTCACAGTGTGGCTATTGCACAGTGGGTTTTGTGATGAACATGTCCGCTTTCCTAGCTAAGAATCCGTCACCTACGAAGCAACAGATAGAAGAAGCATTCGATGGCAATATATGTCGTTGCACAGGATACAGAGCCATCCTGACCGGTATGAAAACATTCGCTTCTGACTGGACCGCTAAAGATGAGGCTGAAAGAATGAAGTGTAAGACAGAGGATAAGTGCGAAGAGGTATTGGTGCATGATCAGGTGAAGATTCCTTTCCCTGAAGCGGCAAAAGCGCCATTACCTGATACCCGGATTCTTGAAAGCCAATGTGACTGGGTAACACCACATACCCTGGATGGCCTGAAGAAGATTATGCGTAAGCATCCGGGCAACACTACCCGTATCGTGTTCGGAAATACATCATTCGGTATTTATGCGGATGAATACCCTGAAGTGAACCTGATGGTAGACATTAAGCTAATTGAAGAGTTAAAGGGGATAGAGAAAACGGATAAAGGTATATCCTTTGGTGCAACCACTACTTATTCCGAGCTCTTTGATTTTCTGGAAGCACTCAAGTCGGAACCAACCAGCCGACTAGGGGCCAGCTTATACATGGTTCATCGTACTGCGGGAATGATTGTGCGTAATGCAGCTTCAATAGCAGGAAATACCATGTTGGTACTCAAGCACCTGATGCATGGCGAACCATTCCCTTCAGACTTGTTTACTGCTCTTGATGCCAATAATGCTACTATTACCTACCTGCGAGTATCTACCGGTAAAACCATGGAAGACCATGTTGATGTTCTGGTGAGAAAACTAAGAGCTAATCCGTCATTGGCAGATGATCTCATTATCGTCAGGTATTTTATTCCTGCAGGAAAAGGAGAGGAGATGATTCTCTCACAAAAGGTGGCACTCCGAGAAGTGAATTCACACTCCATAGTTAATTCAACGATTAGACTGGAGTTTCATAAGGACCTGACTATTAAAGAAGCTTCGGTTGTCTATGGCGGCATCGCGCCCATTACCTGGCATGCAAAGAATGCAGAGCGATGGTTGATAGGTAAAGAACTCTCTTTGGACCTGTTGCCACGTTTGTTGGGTATTGTTAAGCGTGAGACAAGAAAGGAACTAGCCTTCTGGGATGAAAAGGGAAGGTTTAAAGGACTTCCATCCGAAGGCTTCACCAATGAATATAAAATCAACCTGGCATTATCTTATGTCTATAAGGCTATTGTAAGGGCCATTGTTGACAAGAAACCGAAAGAGATTCCTGAGAATATTGCCTCCGCAGGTAAAATCGACTGGGGTAACTGGGGAGTCAGTGGAGGAATACAGCATTACAAGAACCAGGATTATAAAGCACCTGTTTCACAACCCTATATCAAGTTAATGGCTTTTCATCAGGCCATGGGTGAGGTACACTATACCCATGAAATAGAAATGCCACCAATGGGCCAGAATGCGGCTTTTATTCAAAGTCAGAGAACCCTGGCTCGTTACCATTTCATTAACCCGGAAAATGGTAAGCAAATCACTCGCGATGAGCTGGCCGACTTGTTAGCAGATCAGTTCGAAGGCTTTTATGCCCTCATCAATCATGAAGACATCCCTGTTGGTGGAGTCAACTATCAGGGGATGGGAGCCGATCAGCCACTCTTTGCCGTAGATCAGATTCTTTACCCAGGCCAGGTCATTGCTATGGTCATTGCCGATAGCGAACAATTGGCCATAGAAATCGCTGAATTTGCTTCTTCTTATTGTCTGGGATATCAACCAATCAATTGGTCTAAAGGATGGGAAAAGCCTATTATGAGTCTGGATGAGGCGATTGAAAAAGGAAGTATCTTTCCCGATTGTCCCAAAACGGCACCATTTGTTACTCACATCTGGAAGATCACCAGACCGGGAACAGAGCTATACTGGACTAATGAAAATAAGGATCCATTAGATAAGAAACCGGCTAAACGTAAAACCAGGATCGATGGCAACAGCTGTCTCGTGGTGGAAAATACTCAGATCTCAGGAGAGCAAATCCACTTCTATATGGAGACGCAGGCTTGCGTAGCATTCCCTGAAGATGACGATCAGATCAAAGTACATCCTTCCTCACAAAGCCCGATGGAAATGCATCAAACTGTGGCTATTTCCCTGGCTTCAGAGCATAATAAAATCAACGTTGATGTCCGTCAATTGGGCGGTGGATACGGAGGTAAGACCGAGCAGGCCAAGTTTGTCACAGGACCTGTGGCCGTAGCAGCTCGTGCCTTGGATATTCCTATCCGTATGGCCATGAAAAGGGAGCATGATACGGCTATGATTGGTAAAAGGCATGGTTATTATGGTCAATATCAAATAGCTGTAGATCAGGGAGATATAAGGGGAGAAGATAAAGGTATCATCCGTGGACTATTAGTGAAGCTCTGGGGAGATGGCGGGGCCTTCTATGACTGTTCCTTTATTGTAAGTAACTGTGTTCAGTTGCGTATGGACAATGCCTATCTCATCAAAAACTTCGAATCACAGCTCGATGTATGCCGAACCAACAAGGCGCCTAATACGGCCATGCGGGCCTTTGGAGATATGCAGGGCAAATTGATTCTGGAAAATGCGGTAGATGATGCAGCATTCAGTGTAGATATGGACCCTTACGATCTGCGTCTGAAGAATATGTACCAGCGTGGTGATGTCACACCATTCGGTCAGGCACTCTCTTATTGTTATATGAGAGATGTCTGGAAATATGTGGCAGAAAAGAGTGACTACCACAATCGGGTTAAGGCCGTTGCGGAATTCAACAGTAAGAACAAGTGGAAGAAGCGAGGCATTTATGCCGTTCCCGTCAAATATGGCTCAGGCTACAACCTGGTGATGATTGAACAGGCAGCAGCTATCGTTTCCGTCTTCTCTGGCGATGGCAGTATTACCATCAATCAGGGTGGTGTCGATATGGGACAGGGCATGATGACCAAAGTAGAGCAAATCGCCTCCTATATTCTCAATGTGCCTATGGATCTGATTCAGATTCACAGCCCATCTACCAAAGTAATTCCTAACCCGACCAGTACCGGAGGTTCTACAGGAACTGCCTACAATGGTAAAGCAGTGAAACAGGCCTGTCAGAAAATGCGGTCGAGGTTAATGGACTTTGCTCAGGATTTACTGAAAGACAATGGTGAAGACTGGTGTAAAGCCAATGGAATAGATTATTGGAATTATGGTGTAGAAGGCTGGTCAGCGAGTGTCATCAGGCCCGGAATTGACCAACATCCAAGACTCATCTGGCAAAACCTGGTCGGTTTGGCTTATCAGAACAGGGTCGACCTGATTGCTTCATTTACAGCGCCTATTCCGGGAGGAACTACCCCAATCCCGGCAATGACCTTTAAACCTCTGGATGAACAGAAGGAAATACCCGGTATTGAGTTGGCTGAAGTGCCATCCACCAGTGGAGTAGTAGACTCCTTTGTCGGGTGGACTTTCTCGGCAGCCTGTTCTGAAGTGGAAGTAGATATACTCACAGGAGAAGTTAAGATTCTGCGTTCGGATATTGTCTTTGATATGGGATGGAGCCTAAACCCGGCCATTGATATTGGTCAGGTAGAAGGAGCCTTTGTTCAGGGAGTAGGCTATGTGACTACCGAGAAACTGGTTTTTGAACCGGAAGGAGAGGAAGTCGGTCGATTGAATACACTGAATACCTGGAGGTATAAGCCACCGGCAGTAACAACTATTCCGTTGGAAATGAATACTTACCTGTACCCACGGGATAACTCCTCGGAGGTGCCTGAAAATCCAAATGAACTACTGTCCAGCAAAGAAGTAGGGGAACCACCATTGGTGTTGGCTTCCAGTGTGTTCTTTGCGATCAAGTCTGCTATCAGGGCCAGCAGAATTGAGAGAGGACTTTCCGGTTTGTTTAAGCTGGATGCTCCGGCAACGGTACAGGAAGTGAATCAGGCCCTGGAGGTAAGAGATAAAGATCTTCGTTCTTAGAACAGACTCAACTGACGAAGACGCGGTGATACGGGCCGCTTGGCCGGCCCGTTCACTGTCATTCCGCCATACTTATAGCTTTCAGCTTTTTCTTTGGCTATTACTTCTTCAAAGTTCGCATTGGGCTGAAAGTCTTTTTCCATTTGAGCAGAGATTCGGTGAAGACTTTTAATGGCTTTCTGCTTGTCGGAAAGCCCTACTTTTGCCTTTTCTATGCCATGGCGCAGAACAGAGAGTGTTTCATCATAAACCTTTAGAGGAACCGGGAAAGGGTGCCCGTCTTTGCCACCATGAGCGAATGAGAAACGGGCAGGGTCTTTAAAACGCGATGGGGTGCCATGAATTACTTCACTGACCAAGGTGAGTGATTGAATGGTTCTGGGGCCTACTCCCTGAAGCAGTAATAAGTCTTCGAATTGTTTAATGTCTGAATGATGAGCCAGGGCCAGAGTAGCACCCAATCTTTTCAGGTCAACATCTTTAGCCCGTACTTCATGATGTGCAGGCATGCAGAGGTAACGTTGCATTTCCTTCCGGATTAATTCTGGTTTTTCCCGGCTTAGTGATAAAATGCCCGACTTGGTTGCATCAGAATCTGCTGCAGTCAGATTCAGAATATCACCCTGATTCTGACCAAATACTGCAGTATGAGGTTCATTGAGATAAGCTGCAAAAGCCTGAGAATGCCAATGGTATCGCCTCGCATAAGCCGTTTCCGTATTCATGCCCTGCTGTACCACAGACCACTGACCTTCTTTCGATACAAAGAAAGAGTGCAGGTAAATATTAAAGCCATCCTGAATGGCCGTATTGTCTACTTTAGCCGTCAGGCGGCTCGACCTCGCCAGTTCATTCCCGTTGAGTCCTGTTTTATATCCTACTTCAATCAGTTCTTGCGGAGTGTTTCTGGAGTGTTTCCCCCGGCCTCCGCAAACATAAATCCCCAATTCATCTGAGATCGGGTTGATAGTGCGCTTCAAGGCTCCCACAACTGAAGTAGTAATACCGGAGGAGTGCCAGTCCATTCCCATGACCGCTCCCAATGACTGAAACCAGAAGGGATCACTGATTCTTTGAATGAACTCATCACGTCCATATTCCATTACAATCACCTCAGTAATAGCCCTTCCCAGTTTGGCCATTCTTTCAGCCAGCCATCTTGGTACTGTCCCGTGATGTAAGGGTAAATCAGTATGTCCAGATCGTTTCATTAGTCAATAATACTAAAAATATTATGATACTAAAATATTTATAAATCAACAGAATGAATACATAAGGAGAATACTAATGAGTCTGGGTATAGAGCTTATCGAAGGAAAAGTATTTTGATTTTATACTTGGGCTGATTTTCTGTAAGAAGGGATAGGAGCGAAGCAGATTTTACCCTATTATCAGACTTTAACCAAAACAATAAACATATATGAACTTAAGTCAGTATTTGGAGACACTTAAGGTGTCTTTACCATCAGGCTACCCTGATTTTGCCCTTAGTAACATACACAATCCTACAACCAACGGTTCTTCCCTTACTTTTGACGCTGATGTAACGGTTAGTAATATTCATTTTCCTGCTCCACTATTTGGCGTTCTTAATGATATGTTACCCAAGGATTGTACAGCTCCTTCAACAATTACCGTGAATACTGGTGGGGTAAAGCCAACGGATGCCTTTCTGCTTGTTTCTTTCAAAACAGATAAGGTGAACCTGAATGCTGGTTCCGGGCTCAGTCTAACACTGAATAACCCTACAGTTAACCTGTCAGTAAGTCCTTTATCCAGTCCTCCGTCAGCTAAATTCCAAGTATTGGCTACATTGCCAGTCACATTATTTAATAATCAGACATTACCAGCGAATGTCAATATGGCTGTTAGTGTTTCTCCTTCGGGTATGGCTTCTGCTGAGGCAGGTCTGGATATTAATGCCCCGCAGGGGATTGATTTACCGCCAATCCTTGATGATATCCTTACCCTGAAAAACATAGGTGGAGAACTTGGGGTAATCTTCGATCCCCCGGGCTGTTTGGTAGGTATTACGGCTGAAGGAGCTTTAAAGGGGATGAACATGCCAACCTCCAGCTTCACCATAGTCTGTGATGTTGAAGGTGATGTACCGGTTCCTCTTTATATATCATTTGGTGCTTCTTCTGTTGACTTTAACAATTTCATACAGCTTTGTGGATTACCGGGATTAGTGAATACAGGTCTGGGGTTTGAATTGGAGAATCCTTCTTTCACCTGGTGCCAAAAGTCAGTGACTTTACCGAACGGTCAACCAGGTAAGCCTGGGTTTAGTGTAGAATCTTACGTTTCCATTATCGGCTATAAGTTTTTTGGTGATATGCAGATAGTGAAAGGAAAGAGTTACTCGGGTAAATATCAGGCTGATCCTATAAACATTGCCGAGGTTTTTAGTTTGACCAGTGACGGGGATATACCAGCGATTCAAAGAAAACAGGTGCCAAATGGAGCAATACCGAAATCTGCTGAGGATAACAAGTCTACTGAAAATGCACCTATGCAAACTATGGTCTCTGCCAATGGACCAAGCTTCGATATAAGTCTGAGTACACAGAATATTCCACAGGGAACCATCAATGGTAAAGCCCAATTTCTGGACTTACCGGCCCAAAGCATTAATGCTAAGGTAGGTGAAGAAGGGATCACCATTGACTTCGATTTTGGAACGTTAGCACAGGTAGATACGGCCTTTACGTTAAACAGCAATGGCTTGAGAGGGGCAATATCTTTCGAGCCCAAATCTCCGATACCAATGCCTAAGGAGATAGGGGATTTGACCTCTGCCAATAAGATCAGCGCTCAGATAACCTGTATGCAGTACAGCTTTGAAGCCGGAATACACATTGTTTTTCTGGGAGAAGATATCGATATGGGGGTGGCTGTATTAAATGGAAGCACTTCAGTAGAATCGGTGATACAGGCTATCATCCAATATATCATAGATAACCCAATGCCTTTGATTATGGCCCTAATGAATAATCCGGTGGGGTATCTTAAAGCTATCACTTCCAAGTTGATTACCCCTGTAGAAAATACGGCTGAAGGTCTTTTAAATGGACTTAACTCTATAGGTGTTCCGAGTGCTGGATTAAAAGCAAGTCTTCAGTATATGGAGGGAACAATGGGCTATAGTGCCGATGTGATAGCCAAGGGTTTACAAACCAGCTACCAAATGGATCCCTCTAATATAGGAATAGCTTTAGGTCAGTTAGGGCTAAATGCCAATCAGGTTGCCACAATAATGCTTAATGACTTGAAGGTTCCTTTCATGGCAGTGCCTGCAGTGTTTAATGCTATGCACATAGGCGTTAAAGATGCTACCACTGCTTTAGAAGATGTTTATCATATAGGTGACCCTAAAGAGCTGGGTATTTTGTTGCAAACAGGTGGTTATGCTAAGGATGATATTGTAAGTGCCTTCAAAGAGATTGGGGGAGACTTTGCTTCTGTAGCAGAGAAAGTATGGAACGATGCTGATCCTAAAAACTGGTAATGGCATCCAATCTGAATCTTAATGATATTGACCTGCTGAACTTAGCGGGTCAATATCTATCTCAAATTCCTGATCTCAAACTGGAATGGTCGCTGAAGATTGACGGAGCGGAAGCAAAGGTTAGGGATAAGGTTCTGCTACTTTGGCAAAAGCAGATGGTCGATCAAGGCAGGATTTTGGAGTTACTTGAAAAGATCCAGTGCCCTCATGTGATTTTGTCCAGAAGAAATGAAATTCAGGAACGTATGGTGCTCGAGGCGCTAAGTCTCGATTTAAAGAAAGCTCGTCCAGATGGCCTCTATTTTGATATACTGGATGAAGCTAAAACTTCGAGAAGTATTGAGGCACATAAATGGGATGCCAATACAGGACAAGTAGTTTCTCGGGATTATCGATTCAGTTATTTCAAAGAAGAACAGGAGTCTCATCATGCCTTGACCAGACTTCTTTCAGAAGAATTAAGGTATGCTGTAGAGAATATGTTCAGAGAAATTCCTGACTTGCATGAATCTGGTTATTTCACTAGTTATCAAGGAGGTAAGATAATGGAAGTATATCTTAGCTTTTACTGGCACCCGACCATTAAGAGTATTCTTCATTTTCTTCCAGAACCATTGAGAACAGCACTCTATCCTTTCAGGGATTTACACTTTAGACAAATAGGATTTGATCTTGAGGAACCTCATGAGGTAACGGTGTATTTCAGTGGACCTTTAAGAGGTAAATGGCCCAAAGACTTCAATGAATTTAGAAGCCTGGTGAACAAGTCAGCCAAACTACTGTATAAGGAAATTGACCTTTTCAGGCAGGAGACGCTCTAAAGGAATATATCCTGAAGGGCTTTCCATAAAGCCTTCTTTTGGTCGACACTGGTTGCAATGCTGTCCAACCTATCTGCCTTCAGGTATTTCTTATAACCATTGGCTACCGGAGTATAAGAAGGTGAGTTTTTCACTTGATCGAGCAAAGAGGTACCAAAATCCAATACATGTTTATGATTCTGTTCAGCCAAGAGCGCTTCAATCTGCTCATGGGAAGCACCGCTGGCATGCGCGATGAGTACATCGCCTTCTCCGAGTTTAACAGAGCTCAGAATCTTCAGTAGTAATTCCTTTTCGCTGGCAACGGCTTCATCTCCCCAGGAAACCAGAATGATACAGCCTTTCAGATTGTTCCCCGATGTAGTGAGGGCTTTCAACTCTACTTTGGCCTTAGGTTCTTCCACTCGGGCAGGTTCTGCTGCCTTCTCTTCAACCGAAGGATAATCGGCCTTTACCTGATCTTTTTCACTGATCAGGTAAAGCGGTTCGGTTATGAATTCAGCAAGAAAGGCTCTGTCAGACATAAACCAAAAATAGTCGATCCCTGATTGGCAACAAGGGATAGTTCAAAGAATTATTGTACCTGACCGATAGCTTTGTCAAAAAAGATGCTCTTGAGTTCTGTGGCATCTTCCGGTTTCATGCGTTTAGCCAGCACAAGTCTTAATTGTCTTCTTCTTAAGGCTCCTTCGTAAAGCTCCTTTTCCTCGTCAGTTTCAGGAACCAACTCAGGCACATCGATAGGTCGGCCGCCCTGATCTACCGCAACAAAGGTGAAGAAGGCACTGTGGCTCTTGAATTTTGTACCAGAAGGGATGTTTTCGGCATATACTTCAACATAAACCTCCATAGAACTACTGAAGGCACGGGTTACCTTGGCAGTTAGTGTAACCACATCGCCTAGTTGGATGGGGTTTTTGAAGGAGATGTTGTCGGCTGAAGCAGTTACCACAATGCGATTGGAGTGTTTTTGAGCTGCAATAGCTGTTACTACATCCATCCAGTGCATAAGTCTACCACCCATTAAGTTGTTCAGCGTATTGGTGTCGTTCGGGAGTACCAACTCCGTCATGGTTACGCTTGATTCACTTGCCTTCTTTGGTTGCTTCGCCATAGTATATTTTGTTCAATGCAAAAGTAATTAATGAATTGCGAGTTTTAATTCTTTAGGATAAGATATTTTAGAATATTCTACCGTCATGGCTTTGGGTTTCTGCCCAAATAGGGCTATGAAATTTCACCCCAAACTTCAAAGATCAAGAGCCTGAAAATCATTTCCTCCAGCCATCGGCTCCGAGCAATGGAACAAACTTGAAGTTGGTAAAGGTTTCCGTTCGGACTCTATTGACGGCTGTTTTGGTGATACGAAGCATTTGCTGGGTTTTGGCATCGCCTACAGGGATAACCAAAATACCACCAACTTTAAGCTGATCGATGAGGGCATCGGGAACAGTAGGGGCGCCTGCGGTGACTATGATTTTGTCGTAAGGTGCAAAACGTGGCATACCTTGAGAACCGTCACCATAGTAGAAGTTGGGTTGATAGCCCATTTGAGGTAGAAATCGTCTGGTGCGTTCATATAGCTCTTTCTGATACTCTATGGTGTATACTTCAGCACCCAATTCAAGCAAGACAATAGACTGATAACCCGAACCTGTTCCGATTTCGAAGATTTTGTCGCCAGGTTTTACATTCAATAGTTCAGTTTGAAATGCCACGGTATAAGGTTGTGAGATGGTCTGTCCTGAACCAATAGGAAAGGCCTTATCTTCATAGGCATGCTCTACCAAGGCATTTTCAAAGAAGTAATGCCTCGGAATTTTCCCGATTGCTTCCAGAATGCGCTCATCCTTAATTCCCTTTTCTCTGACAACTTTTACCAGTTGTCTCCTCATTCCCTTATGTCTGTAACTGTCCTGCATATTGAGCGCCCGAAGATAGGTCAACCAGAAGAAAATGACGAATGAGATTTAACTTCTTGACTAATTTTTTGAGTTGTTGTTAAACCAATTTTCAGCATTGAAATCAACCTGGTAATTTCACCAAAACTGGAAGTTACCTTTTATATCTCATTTATTTTCAGTTACTTAAATAGGTAAACACATTTTTAACAATAAACAACATTATTATGAGTTCAGTAGCTGAAGACATCGAACAGATGCAAGCACAGATTCAAAAGTACGGTTCAATTACTCAGTTCGGAGTAAGAATCCAATCAATTTCAGGACCGGGAGGTCAGAACGGTGGAGCAGGTTATATCAATAACTCTACCGGTGGAAGAGTCCAGGGTGGAACTATGATTGCCAGTTGGCAGGTAGGCAATTGGGGCGATACCATGACTATTGTTCCTAACCCGGGTTAAGATTAATTCAACTGATTAAGAGGACAGGCCTTTGGCTTGTCCTTTTTTGTTTGAATCAAGTCAACAGATTACCCAACTAAATCTCTAAAAGCTTGTTAACTCTATCATACTATGCTTAAACTTGCTCTATGTTTACAGGCATCATAGAAACCGTAGGTACAATCAGCTCCATTGAACAGGAGGGAAGCAATTACCATTTCGATATACAGAGTAAATTCAGTTTTGAATTGAAGGTAGACCAGAGTGTGTCCCACAATGGCGTGTGCCTGACCGTGGTGGCTGTTCATGATGACTTTCACAGGGTAACAGCCATTGATGAGACTTTGCAAAAGACAAGCCTCGGACAATGGAAAGTGGGCGATAAAGTGAATCTAGAGCGTTGTATGGTGGCTAATGGACGGTTTGACGGGCATGTGGTGCAAGGACATGTGGATCAAATTGGTACAGTTACGGATATTCAGGAGCAGGATGGTAGCTGGCTTTTCGACTTCGAATATGATCCTTCAGAGGGAAATGTTACTGTTGAGAAAGGCTCCGTTTGTATCAATGGCACCAGCCTTACCTGCTTTAATTCAGAAGAAGGAAAGTTCCGTGTGGCGATTATTCCTTATACCTACGAACATACCGTATTCCGCTATTTAAGAATTGGCGATCAGGTCAATCTCGAATTTGATATTATTGGCAAATACGTGAAGAGGTTATTAGAAAAGAAATAGAATTGGAGAGGGTTGGAATTTTATCCAGGGGTAAATTAGTCGGTTACATGCTCAGCCCGAAACCTGATATGTGGTATTTAGAGGGAATTTATGAATTGAATATCAATGATATGAAGTCTAGTCAAGATTTTATTGAAAGAACAAAATCATTGGCTATAAAAGAGGTATTTGCAAATCAAAGCAAAGGCATCAGGATAAAGCTTTTGTTTCCCCAGCAAACAACTGATAATCATGTGGTTGTTTATTCCTTTTCAAATGACATACTTTTTATTCGCAGGGTTATGGGAACTGATGCTATCGATTGGGTATTAGAGCATGTTCCAGAATAGATATGAAGCTGAAGTTCGAAATTATTCCATATACACTCCATTTTACATTTACAGCGGGTACTTCCCGAGGCTCATTCACCGAGAAGGAAACCTGGACGGTCAAAGCTTATGATCCTGCTCAACCCAATTTAGTCGCCTGGGGTGAGGTAAGTCCGCTTAAGGGCCTTTCAGAAGATTATACTGAGGACTTTGAAGCGGTACTTACAGATATGCTTCAAGAACTGGCTTCTCTTGAAATCCCCGAGTCTGCTGATGAAATTCTTATGTGGGTGACAGAACAAATCCCCGCTGATTTTCCGTCCATTCGCTTTGGGCTCGAGACCGTCTTGTTGGACTACGTTAATGGCTGCCAATTCAAAATCTTCGACAATCAGTTCTGGCAGGGTAAGAAACGAACTCCTATCAACGGGCTGATATGGATGGGAGAAGAATCCTTTATGCAGGAGCAGATAGAGGCAAAACTCAAAGCTGGCTTCAATACCATTAAAATGAAAATTGGTGCTATTGATTTCGACACTGAATTCAAATTATTGGAGTCTATCAGGCAAAGCTACTCTGCTCATGAAATCACCCTGAGGGTTGATGCTAATGGTGCTTTTGATGAATCGAATGTCAGGGAGCGATTAACGGACCTGGCCTCTTTGGAGATTCATTCTATTGAACAACCGATTAAGCCTGGTCAGTGGGGTTTAATGGCTGAGCTTTGTGCAGAAGGTCTGTTGCCCATTGCCTTGGATGAAGAGTTGATCGGTGTTCACTCACTTCAGGACAAGGTTAAACTACTGGATACCATAAAGCCCCAATACATTATTCTAAAACCCTCTTTGGTCGGTGGAATCAGGTCTTGTCAGGAATGGATTGACTTGGCTGAAGAGCGAGGCATTGGCTGGTGGATGACTTCTATGCTGGAGTCCAATATTGGACTCAACGCAATTGCCCAGTTTACAGCGGAATATGAGAACCTATTGCCTCAAGGCTTAGGAACCGGCCAACTCTATCATAATAACTTTGAGTCTCCGCTGGAAATCAGAAAAGGGGAGTTGCTCTATAATCAGCCTAAGGGTTGGGAAGTTAGTTTTTAATCTTCGATATAGTTTGGCCTTTGAGTTTTGAAGGCTTTGTCATTTCCTCTTTGGCTAGGGCTATGGAATCATCAATTAACTTCCTGACGCCCTTGTTTTTATAATCAGAAGATCTTTTCACCGGAATGTGTCGAATGAGTTTACCCGTTCCCTGGAGCAGTTGATTTCTGTCGGGTAGAAGTGTCCCCTGATGAAATCCAAGATTCAGGTGGTTTGAGTAGATTGGAATCATACAGAAAGCATCCCCAAGCTTATCTGACAAAGAATAGACAGATGTGAGTGCGTGAGTATGATAAAGTAATTCATTTGCATCCGGACATATTTCTATAATGTAGTTTCTCAGATCTGCATATAGCTCTATCAGGTTGATTTCCTTCATTTCGAGATGCTTCAAAAAGTCAGGGTGAATTGGCCTCTCCATTATCCTTTGGCATTTTGATCATATTGAACGGCACACAGCAAATTACCCTCAGTATCTTTGAATTTGCATATCCAGCCTACATTAGGTATGGCAGTTTTAGGCATGACTATCGCACCTCCAAATGCCTCTACTTTGGCAATTGTGTCATTAATGTCTTCTACAGATATACTACCTTCAAGGCCGATAATCTTTTCACCTATCGGGCTATATTGTCTTGATTGAAGAGCACCAATCGGTATTTCTCCTCCATCTCTATGGGTAATTTGAGCAAAGTCGGAAGGGCCATAAGCATTAAAATCCCATTCAAAGACACCAGAGTAAAAGCCTTTAGCACGTTTAAGGTCATCTGTGTATATGGCAAAGTGAACCAGTTCATTTTTCATAGACTCGTGTTTTAAGTTATCTCATCATACTTATAATAATTGCCGAATGCCAGGCATCTCATGTTGATGGTAGGTATGCATTAATTTTGGGGTCTCAAGTTTTCTACAACTTGCATACTGATCCAAAAAATATCCACGTTCTCATAGTTCTCTGAACCCATATTCCTATTGAAGAAGAGGTATTTTCCGTCTGGCGTTACACTGGCAGAAGCTTCCCAAGCTTCGGTATTTATTTTATCACCAAGATTGATGGGGTCGCCCCATTCTCCATTCTGTTGGCGAAAGCTGACATAAATATCAGAATCTCCAAATCCTCCCTCTCTTTTACTATCAAATAGCAGATAAGACTCATCTGGGGCTATGAAAGGATGAAAACTGCCTCCTGCATTAATTCCTTTGTGCAGTAACCTCGGTGCCTCATACTTTCCATTCACAAGTCGTGAATAGCGAATATCACCTGTAAAGTCCCGTTTGAATTCGTCAAAAAAGTATGTGCCTTTTGAAGAAGCCGTAAGGCGCATGATAGGCAAACTGTCGAAGGGGGATTCTAGCCTTTTTAATTCAGACCATTCTCCATTTTTCTGACGCTCCTTAAATCTCCTCCCTAAATGCATTGTTTTACCATCTGGGGAGACAAAAGGCTGTCCCTGGCGAGAGGAAATGACTGTCTCTTGCCATTTATTTCCTTCATTTTTGTGGACAACAAATTCCTGCTTCTCACTAGAATCCGCAGGTTGTCTGAGAAAATAAAATTCCTTCATATCTGGACTAAAGACACCACTGTATTCCCATCGCTGAGTTGTTACCAATCCGGGAGCAAACGGCTCTGGAGTTAGGCCGGGTGGTTTTTGACCTAGATAAGGCCCCGATAGGTTTGGATCATAAGCTCCAGGTTTTACGGTTTCTTGCGCTACAACACTATTGAGAGTCAGTAGGATACACAGTATAAGTACTTGCTTAGTTTTCATTTCACCTGTTTGTTATCAGCTTGTGTTAATTCTTATTCGCTTCTCAGTTTCTGTGCCGGATTGGCCGTGGCGGCTTTATGGGCATGAAATCCTGTGGTAAGCACGGTTACTATCAAAGTTCCTAACAGTACGGTGGAAAAGATTCCGAAACCCGGAGTGATATGGAATTGGAAGTTTTCAAGCCAACCCATCATCAATAAATATCCCATAATGGAAGCAGGTATGGCTGCTATGATAATGAGGATTACAAAGTCTTTAATGAGCAAGTTTACCAGGCCATGAGTACGGGCACCAAGTACCTTTCTAATGCTGATCTCTTTAGCACGCTGCTCTGAGGTATAAGAAGCGAGACCTAACAATCCCAGACAAGCGATCAGAATGGTCATGCCAGAAAAGCCTAAAAACAGCCTGCCGCGAATCTGGTCGGCCTCATAGTGTTCCATGAACTGTTGGTCGATGAATCCAAACTCAAATGCTGAAGTTGGAAAGGTACTGTCCCATATTGCTTCAATAAAATCGATAGTGGCCTTGGCCTCTCCGGTAATTCTGACAAGGGCAAAATTATTGGAAAGACTTGGACGAAACATCAATGGAGTGATAGGCTCGTACAGCGACTGTTGATGAAAGTCTTTCACTACGCCAATAACCAGAGCCGGAGGAACCGAATCATTTCGAGAGAGTCGGACCTTTTTGCCAATTGGATTGGTCCAGTTCATTCTTTGCACCATCGCCTCATTTACTAAGACGGCTTGAGAAGTATCGGTGGCATAGTCCAAAGAAAAATTTCTACCTTCAACTATGTCAACACCAAGGGTAGAAAAGTAGTCATAATCAACGCTATAATTGAATATGCTTCTATTTTCCATCGCTCCATCCTCAGTTTCTATTAGCAATGCGTTAGTCGGATAACCATCACCCGGAGTTGAGCTGGATGATGCTGCACCATTTATACCGGGGTGCTGAACCAGTTCATTTCTCAGGATATTCCATTTCGCCCTATCTTCACTGCTTCTGAAACGGATGAGCATCAAGTGCTCTTTATCAAACCCTAAGTCTTTATTTCTGACAAATTGCATTTGATTGTGAATAACCAATGTGCCAATGAGCATAAAGATGGAAATGGAGAACTGTATTGTCACCAAAACCTTTCTTAATAGCCTGCCTCCAGATTTGACTCCCAGGCCTTTGAGTACTATGGCTGGCTGAAAAGCAGACAAGAAGAAAGCAGGGTAGCATCCACCAACAAACCCTGTGACCAATACAATACCGATGACTGCGAAGATTACATGAGTGTGTAATAAATCTGTAATAGTCAGGTTCGTGTCTACTATGTTGTTGATACCTGGAACCGCTACTATGATAACAATGAGGCTTAGAATAAGAGAAATGAGGGTAACCAGAACGGATTCAGTTAAAAACTGCCATATCAGGCTGCTTCTTTGCGCTCCCATGACCTTTCTTAAGCCGACTTCCATAGACCGCTTAACAGAACGTGCGGTGGCCAGATTCATATAGTTGATACTGGCAATGAGGATTAGAAAAATAGCTATGGCAGTAAAAATCTGAACATATTGAAGGCTGCCAACTGGCTCTGGTTCAAATTCAAAATCTGAGGTTAAATGGATACTTGTCAGAGGAACTGCAGAGATATTTACCTTCATGTTAATCGGACCAAATATGGGATCCAAATATTTGGCAGAAGTCGAATCGAGCTTGACCTGTAAGGCTTCTTGAGAAACCCCTTCTTGTACTAAAACGTAGGAAAACACGCCCCATAGGCCCCAGCTCCGGTCTCCATCGGGAAAGACTGTGGTCCAGGAGATTAACGCATCCGCTATCAAATGAGAAGAACTTGGAACATCTTTATAAACCCCCGTTACTTGAAGGGGCTTCTCACCGTCATTCCAATCGCCTCGAAGGGTTTGGCCAATCGGATTTTCATTTTTGAACATTCTCTTGGCCATGGACTGGTTAATGACAATTGAATTGGGTTGGTCTAAAGCTGTCTGGGGGTTACCAATGATAAAGTCATAGTCAAAAACATCGAAAACCGTGGAATCAGCGGCATAGATATTTCCTTGATAGTATTCGACTTGATCAACTTTAAAGCGTGTTGGCCCTTGAACGTTGAGTCCTTGCAATCGGGTGGCTTGAACTACTTCCGGGTTTTCGTTTTTTACCGTAAAAGCAGCCCTTGTTGTCATATTTGCCCATTTGAAAGATTTGTCGGGCTCTATAAATTCTGTGGAAAGACGATAGATTCGAGCTCCCTTAGAATGGTGCTTGTCAAAACTAGTTTCATGGAAGATGTAAAGTAGAATGATCAGACTTGAGACAATACCCACAGTAAGCCCCACAATGTTGAGGGATGTATAGCCAGGTTGTCTGAGTAAATTTCTGAAGGCAACTTTTATATAATTTTTAAGCATAGGAGATGTGTTTTAATGGTTATTGATCATCCGGTCTTAACCTGTGAATGACCTCTGTGCTAACCCAAAAAACATTTGCCAGCCCTGGTTCAATATCTCTTTCGTCCCTGCCAAAGAACAAATACTTACCATCGGGACTGATGCTTGGTGTTTTTTCTGAAAAATTGGAGTTTATTGTCGTTCCGAGGTTGATGGGCTTAGACCAAGCTCCATCCTGCCTTTTGAAATAAACATAAATATCATTGTCCTTTCTGCCTTCTTGCTCATTCTTCGCGGTCACTAATAAATAGTCATCGTTTGGCGAGATAAAAGCATGATGACCCATTTCAATCTCAACTGGTCGGGGGGCCACGAATTCACCATTTCTTTTCGAGGCATAAGAGGTTTTAAATGTTGAAAGGTTGAAGTAATATAACCCATCGCTCTTTGAATGATTAGGGAAGAAGACCATTTTATCATTGACGGGGGAATTTAGTTGACGAGCTTCGCTCCATCCGTTCTCCAGACGGTTAACGTACCATATGCGTTCATCTGAAAAAAATGAGTCATATGCCGTAAAATATAACCGGTCACTATTCGGGCTCGCGAAAGGATGCAATTCTTCCTTTTTCTCTCCTTTGGTAAGGTTGATTTTTTTAATAGGAGTCCAGGTGCCATCTATGAGCCTGGAGAAGTAGATTTGGGATGGCTCGTCTTCATAATTAGCATCAAAATATAGCTCTTTAAAGTCTGGTGAAAACGAAATGGTGCTTTCGTACCTTCCATCGATAGATACCTCACCCGGAGCAAAGACTTCCGGTACTAAGCCCGGTGGCTTCTGGCTGAAATACGATATTTTCTCAGTTGAAGAATCATCGGCTTTACGGTTCAAATTCTCTGTTTTGCAAGCACTTAGACATACTGCAAATACCAAAATTGTCAATCCAATTGTACTTTTTTTCAATGGTCAATTTGTTTTAGTGATTAAGCCATATGAATTTTCATTTCTCTAGTTTTCAAGCTAGTCGCAAAAGCTATTGAAGCTTTTTCAGAAAGTCTTTTAAAGCATTCCAGTATTCTTCCGCTCCTTTTTGTCCTATCCAAACAGCTCTTGAACCATGAAAGCCATCAGATTCAGGAATAAACTGCATTTGCAGTGAATTCATTTTGTCAGGCTTCAATAGTTCACTTACAGCTTCTGACTCGGTTTTGGAAGAGGTCACGAGGTAAGGCTTTTGAGTATCCTTCAATACCTCTTGCAATGGTTGAGCTTCTTCGCCAAAGTAATTTCCCGGACTAAAAGCTATCACCGCTTTTACTTGGCTGTTATTTAATTCCATCAGAGCCAAACTAGATGAATACGAGCTTCCCCAAACAATAACCTTCTGATCGTATCTACCTGAAAGATAGTTAATTGCAGCAGTAATATCCTGTCGGGCATCTAACATAGTCGGTGTTTTACCTTCGGATTGAGCCAAAGTGGCTGTTTCGTTAGCCTGGTTAGCAAATGGACCACCTGATCGCTGATCAATTGCCAGGCAGTTATAGCCTAATTCATTTAATCTGGGTGCAATATCAAGGTATTCGGCCTTGTTATAGCCGGCTTGATGACACAGCAGAATGACAGGAGCCGATGGATCAATTTCATATAGATTGCCACTTATTTTCAATCCATCCTTGGCCTGGAAAGAAACAGCTTTAGGCTGAAATTTCATCACCACATCGTTGCTACCCGGCACCTGAACACTTTCCCTGAGCTGCCTTTGTTGCTCCATTTCCAGCTTGATAAGATTTTCAATTAGTTCAATTCGCTCAATTTTACCGGAGTCATTAAAGTGCACAGCTGACTCCATAGTGCCCATCCCTTGAAATTCGTACTGAATATTTGCCAGGCCGTTTTCAGTACCCAGTACTTTCATGCCTATAAATGGAAGCCTTGTAAAAATGTTGTTTAGTATAGCAGGAGTATTGGCTACTGGAATCGGCTTGAACTGCAGAGTTTTGCTCAGGTGCTGATTGATGTAAGCTGTGTCTTTTTCCGCAAAGCTTTTCTCCATGGCGCTCAACTGATCAGAATAGTCTTGTGCCTTTAAACTGAAACTGATTGTAAAAAGAAGGTAAATGGTAGTCAGAAATACTCCTTTATAGCCAATAATGCCTGTCGTTAACCATTTATTTCTATCTGTATTTTTCATAACTCATTTAGATTTGAAGTTGATTGACTTTCTGCCTGGATTCCCTTTTTAAGGATTCGAGAGGTTATCAACCAGGACCATAAACCCAGGTTGAAAACGAGTAATTCGTAATACCAGGGCAGACTTTCCGGTAACACCACAAAGGCAAAAAGCATAATTACAATGCTTATGATCTTTATTGTTCTTAAAAAGGGCTCTCTTTGCATCTGAATGCTTGTTTATTCAGTGAGTTGCAAATGACCCTGGAGCATTACACTTTTTAAGAATTTTCTTTGAATTCCTTTAAATAGGCTTCCAGCTTCTGTACGTATTGACCGAACTTCAAACCCTGCATATACCGTTGAAAACAGTAACCGAAAACACCAGAGGCTATGGGCAGAAGTAATAAAATCAAAGTTCTTATGTCGTAGGCCAGATCGTGGTTTTTGAAAGCAAAAGCATAATATAACCATGTCATGAAGATGGGAGAAAGAAGTGCTTCACTGTAAATATTGAAGGTCATGGCTGAGCGCATACTACTGACAATTCCTTCTAAGCCTTTCTTGAGATTTTCGGGGGCTTTTTCCAGTTTCTGAATTTGACGGAAAGCCTTCAAATTGAAAAAGAGCATAATCCAAAGTGATAATGTGAGCATGGCGAAGAAGACAAGACTCTCAGTAGGGTTGAAAAATTTTTCCAGAGGATTAAAAGATATGTCCGATAGGGTCAGCATGATCATAACAAAGCCAACGGAAGAAGCTGTTCCTCCCATGGCAAATTTATAATACATGCCTTTTTTAATATGATTGACTTCTGTTTTTGATTTTTGACGGATACTTTGATTAACCGTTTTCTCGTTAACAAAGTCTTTCTGAATTACCTCATGATCAAACAGTTGCCAGGTGGCCTTTAACTCTAATAGCTCCATGTTATTTCTCCTTAATTTTTTTGCTCAATTTTTCTTTAATGCGTGTCATTTTAACACGTACATAGTTGGTGGTAATCCCCACTAAATCTGCTATTTCTTCATTGCTGTTTCCTTCAAGATAGAGCAATACAATTGCCTTATCTAGCTTGTTTAAGCCACTGATGGCCTGATACATTTGTCGGAATCTTTCGTTTTCGAGCTCAGAATAGCCTGGTTCTTCTATGTGTTCCCGAAACTCGAATGACTCAAAGAATAAAAGCTTGCGTTTCTTCACCTTCCGCAGGTCTTGAATGGCAACATTTAATGCTACCCTGTACATCCATGTCGAGAATTTTGAATCGGCCCTAAAAGACTTGTAGGACTTCCAAAGATTGATGAGTATTTCCTGAAAAAGGTCTTTCCGATGTTCTTCGTTATCACAATAAATGCGGCAGACCTTGTGGAGTATGCCTTGTGATTCCATGACTTTTGCCAGGAACTCTTTTTCTGCTTGTCGTTTTTTGTTCAAACCTAGTGCACTTTGTTAGTAGGTTGAGACAAAGTGCTGATCATTACAATTCCGGTAACTTATTTTAATCTTCATACACAATATGAAGAACTTTCGGTTTTGTTATGAGCTAAGGTAAGAAAATCAAATTCACTCATTTTGATCAAACAGTGTCAACCACAACTCGGCAATCTGCCGGTTGGGAAACCAGGAAGTAACTCCTCTAGGTCGTGGGCGGGTGCTGTCTTCAATGATATCATGATTTTCTATTGAGGCGAGATAACCGGAAGAAGGTAAAGGGGTGAGGCCAGACTCCTGCATTCTTATGGGAATAATCAGGTCGAAGTATTTCAAAGCAAAGGCCTCTGATTTGGCAAACTCATGACCCTGTCCAGGCTCCTCGGCAAACATCCATTTAGCACCAAAACGTCTGTTGACCGCATAAATTCCTTCAACAATTTCATTGCGGTAAGGATTGTCTATTTCTCCGGTGAGAAATACTCCCGGTACCTGTCGGGTAGCTTTAGAGGCCAATGCGGTATAATAAACACCTCCTTTGTTGACAATAAAAGAGATGACACGTTCCGGCTTCCAACAAGCAAACTCATAATTAAACTGACCTCCGGCAGACATGCCCCAGAAGGCCAAAGGAGCTTTCTTTATCTCAGGATGTCCGCTTTTGTCTGCAAGTCTGTCCAGTATATCTAACATGGCCTGGCCACTCTCTTGGCTTACATTCACATAACGTTCAATAGCCATGTTCTCACTGCGCTGATCGGTGATATGGGCAGCCAGCAAAGCCATATTGTATTTATTCGCCAATGCCTGCCATTCGGGCTTTTCAACCATAGTTCTGCCATTACCATTGGAACCCGGTACCAGAACGATAACACCGGTCACCGATTCGGTTTCCGAACCGATCCATAAGCGGAAAGCGGCTTTCTGAAAGTTGTTGCCGTTCATGACGCTGTCTTCCAGAACAGTTTGGGCTTTAGCCTGGCTGAACCCAGAAATGATAACGATGATGGTTAGGCAGAATACAAGAGACTTTTTTAGCATGGCGGAATTATTTAATACTGAATGTAAGCAACCTGAATCAGATAGGGGAGCAATATGTGATGAGCAGTAGGGCTGATCATCTATCTTGACTTAACACAATAATCAATATACAGAGATGATTTAGATGTACATTTCGCTTCTATGAAGCTTATAAGCACTTAAAGTGATACTTGTTATGACATTCGGCCACTCTGTGGCCTGTACATGTACCTTTATCGTTGCCGCTCAAATGGTTAGGCCTAATGTCATAATGTTCTTGTGTCGCTTCTATGAAGCTTAGCAGCTCTTAAAGTGATATTTGTTATGACATTCGGCCACTCTGTGGCCTGACACGTACCTTTATCGTTGCCGCTCAAATGGTTAGGCCTAATGTCATAATGTTCTTGTGTCGCTTCTATGAAGCTTAGAAGCTCTTAAAGTGATATTTGTTATGACATTTGGCCACTCTGTGGCCTGACACGTACCTTTATCGTTGCCGCTCAAATGGTTAGGCCTAATGTCATAATATTCTTATGTCGCTTCTATGAAGCTTATAAGCACTTAAAGTGATACTTGTTATGACATTTGGTCACTCTGTGTCCTGTACATGTACCTTTATCGTTGCCGCTCAAATGGTTAGGCCTAATGTCATAATATTCTTATGTCGCTTCTATGAAGCTTATAAGCACTTAAAGTGATACTTGTTATGGCATTTGGCCACTCTGTGGCCTGTACATTTACCTTTATCGTTGCCGCTCAAATGGTTAGGCCTAATGTCATAATATTCTTAGGTCGCTTCTATGAAGCTTAGCAGCTCTTAAAGTGATATTTGTTATGACATTTGGCCACTCTGTGTCCTGTACATGTACCTTTATCGTTGCCGCTCAAATGGTTAGGCCTAATGTCATAATGTTCTTGTGTCGCTCCTATGAAGCTTAGCAGCTCTTAAAGTGATATTTGTTGTGACATTGGGCCATGCTGTGGCCCGTACACATACCTTTATCATTGTCGCTAAATGGTTAGGCCCAATGCCATAAGCCTAAAGCTTCGTAGAAGCGACATGATTATGATGCAAACAACCATAGCAAGGAGACAAGAAATAGATATCGTTTCTACGAAGTTTAGAAGCACTTAGTGATACCTATTATGATATTAAGCCACGCTGTGGCCTATTTGACTGAACGGCATAAACGGCTCCATAGGAGCTAGATGTTATAAACTCTAAGTTCAATGAGTTTACTTAGCTTCGTAGAAGCGGCATATTCTTGTGGCAGAGGATTTTTAATCGGGATTACACTTTGCGCTCAATCTCGCGAAGGTTCTCCATTTTCTTGTTGCGAAGGAATCCGTTGATATCTTCCAAATGCTCCTTAATTCTTTGATTGCCGAATTCCAGTACTTTAGAAGCTAGTCCATCCAGGAAATCACGGTCGTGAGAAACCAGTATTAAAGTTCCGTCAAAAGCCTTCAGGGCATCTTTCAGAATGTCTTTGGAGCGGATATCCAGGTGGTTGGTAGGCTCATCAAGAATCAATAGGTTCACTGGTTGAAGGAGCAGCTTCACCATGGCGAGACGTGTTTTTTCTCCTCCGGAAAGTACTTTTACTTTCTTGTCTATGGCATCACCTGAGAACATAAATGCTCCCAGGAGGTCCTTGATTTTTGTCCTTACATCGCCCTGAGCAATTTCATCGATAGTTTGAAAGACGGTAAGGTTCTCGTCAAGGAGGGAGGCCTGATTCTGGGCAAAGTATCCGATCATGGCATTATGGCCCACCTGCAGGGTTCCTTCAAAATCAATTTCGCCCATTACAGCTTTTACGAAAGTAGATTTACCCTGACCATTTTTTCCTACCAGGGCTATTTTCTCGCCTCTCGCTACGGTAAAGGAAGCGCCTTTGAAAACAACATGGTCTCCGTAGCTCTTTCCCAGATTATCGACAATGACCGGATAATTTCCTGAACGAGGAGCAGGAGGGAACTTGATATTTAAAGCAGAAGTATCGACCTCATCCACTTCAACAATCTTCATTTTCTCCAGCATTTTAACCCTGGATTGTACTTGCAGAGTCTTGGAATAGGTGCCCTTGAAACGCTCAATAAACTCTTTAATTTCCGCGATTTCCTTAGCCTGGTCATCAAATTGCTTCTGCTGTTGTTCACGCCTTTCTTTTCTCAGTTCCAGATAGTGTGAATAATTGGTTTTATAGTCGTACACCTTACCACGGGTAATCTCAATGGTTCTATTGGTGAGATTATCAACAAAGGTTTTGTCGTGGCTGATCACCATTACGGCTTTGGCACTGGTTTTCAGAAAATCTTCCAACCATTGAACCGATTCGATATCGAGGTGGTTTGTAGGCTCATCAAGTAAAATCAGGTCTGGCTTCTGAAGAAGGATCTTAGCCAGCTCTATACGCATTCTCCATCCACCACTGAACTCATTAGTCGGTTTTTGCAAATCGGAACGCTGGAAACCGAGGCCTATAAGTGTCTTTTCTACCTCAGCATCGTAGTTGATGTCTTCGATGCTGTAGTATTTTTCACTGAGTTCGGATACTTCTTCAATAATCTGGCTGTAAGCTTCTGACTCATAATCAGTCCGGGTTTCGAGTTGATGATTGAGCTCATCAATCCTGGTTTTCATGCCCTGAATTTTAGCAAAGGCTTTGGACGCTTCTTCAAAGACCGAACAATCATCTTCTGTTAACAGGTGCTGTGGCAGGTAGGCTACTACGGCATCTTTGGGAACGGAGATTCTGCCGTGAGTGGGATTATTCTGACCAGCAACAATTTTCAGCAAGGTAGACTTACCCGCTCCGTTTTTGCCCATGAGGGCAATACGGTCATTATCATTGATATTGAAAGTAACATTATTAAACAGGGTGTGGCCACTATATTCAACACCTACGGCATCAACAGAAATCATCAATGGGAATTTGGCCGCAAAGATAGGTGATTGGATAATGAAAAAATGCGGCTCACTAAAGTTCTGACCAAATTCTTTCGATCAGTTTTTTACTGGCTTTAATACCTTCAGTTTCACCAAGGTTCTCGCCTTCATATTCTATACCTATATGACCGATATAACCGGCATCCTTTACCTCTTTTAGCATAGATTTGTAGTCGAGTTTAGGCTGATTACCGTTGGCATCGAAGTCATATGTTTTAGCACTGACTCCTTTGGCATAAGGAAGAAATTTTTTCACTCCCTCCACATGATTGTAAACGGACTGACAGCCATCGCCCATAGTAGAACCCCATAGCTCAGAAGTGCACCAGTTACCAAAATCAGGCAGGGTACCCATATATGGATTATTGACCTCCTTGATGACCTCTACTATAAAATCCGCCTGAGAGCTTAAAAGCCCGTGATTCTCTATCAGCACATTGATTTTTGCCTGTTGACTGTATTCGCAGAGACTACCCAAACCATCGACCAAGGCTGCTTTTAATTGAGCTTTTTCCTGCACACCAAAAGCATTAACTCGAATAGAATGACATCCTAATTTGGCGGCAATATCTACCCAGATATGATGATTTTGGACGGCCTTCTTTCTTTCAGCCACATTGGCATTGCCGAGTTCGCCTTCAGCATCTACCATGATCAGCAGATTTTTGATGCCTTCATTTTGAGTTTGATTCAACATTTCTGACCAGAAAGCAGCATTGGTTTTCTGGTCTGCATAAAACTGGTTCACATATTCACAAGCATGGATGCCGAACTCTTTTTTGGTCACCATAGGAAAGTCCGTAGCCGCCATTTTTCCGGATTGTAGTGCCTTATGTAATGACCACTGAGCCAGTGAGAATAGAGGTTCATCAGGGCCAGAGTTTTTAGGGACTTTCGGTAAAAAGCTAATTGCGGCACTGGCCATAGCTGTTTTCTTTAAAAAGGTTCTTCGCGATTCCATGTTTGATCAAAAAGAGAGTCAAACAAATTATGAATAATAATTGGTTTTTGCTGAAATGAAAGGAAGAGTCCAGGTAACCGTTTTCAGCCTTTGGGTGCCCCGGCCAGCCGAAGACAGTAGACGAGGTATTTCGCGCTTAATAATACCTTCGCTTAACACACCATTCTCAAGGCACTGATATTTGAGGTCGGCTTGATCTCCCAAATGGAAGGGAGGTGTAAGTAGGGGAGATAATATATTAACTGTGAATGCTCAACCGGTCGAACCACTAGTTGTCGTCCGACCGGTGAAGCATTCAGTTAGTTAGACTTCAGTCGTTTTCCATTTTCCTTTCTTAAAGAGTATTACAGAAACCACCGCAATCAGAATTTCTGATGAGGTGATGGCTCCGTAGACACCAACTGGTCCCATTTCAAAGTACAGGGCAGCCAGATAGGCAACAGGGATCTGAAATAACCAGAAGCAGAAAAAGTTGATAATCGTTGGTGTTTTGGTATCACCAGAGCCATTAAAGGCCTGAGTAATCACCATACCGTAAGCATAGAACAAGTATCCTGAAGCGATTACCTGTAAACTTAGGGCACCGTATTCCACCACATCTTCCACATCACTCAACAGTCCTATGATTTCTTCTGCAAGAAATAGGTAGATCAACGAAACAAGCACCATAAATATGGCATTGTACCGGCTGGTCTTCCAGACTGATGTTTCTGCCCGGTCTGGTTGTTGGGCTCCCAGGTTTTGGCCTACCAGTGTAGCGGCCGCATTACTCATTCCCCAGGAAGGCATTAAGGTAAACATCATTACCCTGATGGAGATGGTATAGCCAGCCAATACATCGCTACCAAACTCTGACATAATGCGCATCAGGAATACCCAGCTGGATGTTCCAATCAGGAATTGCCCGATACCCCCCAGAGAGATTTTTATCAGATTGAGCATTACTTGAGCTCTCCAGACAAAATCCTTCAGTGTCAGTTTGATACGACTCCAACCAAAGAACAACACCATGAACTGTGCAAAAACTGCCGTACCACGGCCAATAGTGGTTGCAATGGCTGCTCCTTCAACACCATAGGCCGGGACAGGTCCCCATCCAAAAATGAAGATCGGATCCAGAATAATGTTCAGGCCATTGGATAGTACCAGTGCCCACATGGCGATAGAAGCATCACCAGCACCTCTGAATATGGCATTGATAAGGAACAGGAGCATGATGGTAATATTACCACCGATCAGAATCCGGGTATAGCCATAACCTTCAGCAATCAATGAAGATTCTCCACCCATAAGCTCGAGAATTTCCCGAGGGTAGATGATGCCTATAGCACCGATGACAATCGAAATTATCACCCCAAGAATGATGGCTTGAACAGCGGCTTCTTTAGCACCTTTTTTGTCTTTGGCACCAGTTCTTCTGGCTACAACTGCAGTAGCTGCCATACTTAGACCAATCGCCAGGGCATAAAGCAGGGTAATTACAGATTCTGTGAGTCCAACTGTCGCGACTGCATTGACAGAGACCCTTGAAACGAAAATGATATCTACCAAAGCAAAGGCCGATTCCATTAACATTTCAAAAATCATGGGAATGGAAAGCATGAATATGGCCTTCCGGATGCTTCCGGTAGTAAAGTCTTCTTCTTTACCACGGATAGCGTCTATTAGATATTGAAAATACCTCTTGTATTTATTTTTAGAATAAGATGTCATTGTTGAGTATTATGAGATTTTAAAAAATAGATATACTTGACCGGGATAGGGGTTATCCCAGGTTCAGAACCGATGCAGCCTTGGCGTATGGAGTGAACGTATTTCTCATAAAATCATGATGCCTGCAAATCAATGGCAAAATCTTAAAATCTCCTAGAAAAAATTACTTTTTGAGTAAAATCTCCTTGAGTTGACGCATACCATCGGTCGCTTTAGCTTCGATATAGTTCATATCCCGGCCAAAATGTCCACCCGGCTTTTTAGGGTCTACCAGGTAGATGGGACATGAAGTTTGGGTGTACTGAACGAGGCTGGCAGCCGGATAAACCTGTAAAGAAGTGCCCACAACAAGAAAGATGTCTGCCTGCATAGTTATGTTAATGGCAGGCTCCATCATAGGAACTGCTTCTCCAAACCAGACAATATTGGGCCTGAGCTGACTACCTTTCTCACACAGATCACCCATTTTCAACTCCCAATGATCCATTTCGTAAATAAGGCCCTCATCGATGGAGCTTCTGGATTGGAATAACTGGCCATGGAGATGAACTACATGACTGGAACCTGCTCTTTCATGAAGGTTGTCTACATTTTGGGTGATCACAGTTACTTTGAAATGATCCTCGAATTCTGCCAGAATCTCATGGGCTGCATTGGGCTTTACTGTTTGTGCCTGCCTGCGTCTTTCATTGTAAAACTGCTGAACAAGCTCCGGATTTCTCGACCAGGCCTCAGGTGTCGCTACTTCAGTTACATCATGGCCTTCCCATAATCCATCCGAATCGCGAAAGGTCTTAAGCCCGCTTTCCGCGCTGATTCCTGCTCCGGTAAGTACTACAAGTTTTTTCATTCTTCATTGTCGTTCCCGCCTACATGGGAATCTCTAATTGATTATATAAAACTGAAGGATTCCCGTATACACGGCATTGACTTGCTATAGAAAGGCTTAACCAATACCCAGTTCTTCTCTGTTTTCTTCTAACACATTGATTATAAATTGAATATGTTCGTCAAGTTCAACTCCTAGTTGCTGAACTCCGGCCTCAATTTCATCGCGCTCTACTTTAGCGGCAAAGCTCTTTTGTTTCAACTTCTTCTTTACTGATTTAGGAGTGAGGCCATTAATACCTTCGGGTCTTACCTGGCAACAGGCAATAATAAATCCGGTAAGTTCATCAGAAGCCAACAGGGCCTTATCTAGTAGTGTTTCATAACTAACGCCCCATTTGGTGTAATGAGCAGAGATAGCATGAGCAATCTTTTCCTCACCCTGATCCTTTAAAAGTGCCACAATCTTATGCGGGTGTTCTTCCGGGAAAGCCTCGTAATCAGCATCGTGTAACATGCCTGTAATGGCCCATTCTTCGGCATCTTCCCCAAAGTGTCTGCCATAGGCTTCCATTACCAGCTCTACGCTTCGGGCATGGCGAAGCAGACTGTCGGTCTTGGTCCAGTTTTCTAATAGTTTTCTTGCTTGTTCCCGGGTGATTTGACTCATAGTCCTAAATTATAAATTTGATTGAATATAAAGGACATGGCTTACACGAAGCAATAGAAGAGGAGAAGGGTGTGAAATTCTGGTGACTATTGGTCAGAGCCTTTTCTAATGTACTGCAGATGATAATTGAGTGGCATCAGTTCAGCCAGTCTTTCCCAACTCCAATAGCCATATTCAAGTAAGTACTCGGGTTCGGTTACTATGCCATTGGCATCAACTTTCACCCTGCTTTTTCTACTAAAGAGGTATGAAACCTGCCCGTCTCTGTCTGGAATGTCTTCAATAAGCATCTCACCGGTCTTAGTACCATTCCGACTACGTGAGCCAATGGTGGTAGTACGGCTAAAGGCATTGATAAAAGCATTTTCAGGCTTCTCGTTAATGTATTTCACTTTTAGGTAATCCGTAATGGTGAGGTAACCATCCTTAAGTACTTCCTGAGGAACAATAGTACCTGCCTCCTGAAACTTACCAGATCTTTCATCTCTTCTGGCCTTATAGGCTTCAAAACCATTTTCTTCAAGACTATTGGTACTGAGGGCGTAGATAAAATGCTGAAGAGAGCCTTCGTAGGTCTTTAAGCGATTGGCCTCCCATTGCTCCCTTTCTTCAGGATCATCGGTCTCCAACTCAACAAAATAGGGTATACCATTGTATTGGGCGTTTTGACCTTCAATACTTACCTGATCAGAGAATAGAAAATAGAGCAGGTAACCCGTAGCGTTGTTTTGAATCTGGAGTGGTTCGGTGACGAGGGCAATGATTTCTCCACTTTTACCTTTGTTTAATTCTACCACCTGGGGATTAAGAATTTCGATTTGATCGGCAATGGCCGTCTCCCCAATAATGGCCTTTTCAAATTGCTTGAAGAGTCTGTTCCATTTGCGGTCTCTCTTCTTGGCTTCAATCACATCTGATGTACCGGCAAGAGGCTTTAGAGTCACTTCAATACCACTAATTTCCTTCGCCTGAATGGTTCTCATTTCAAAACCCACTTTGGCAAAGATGATTTCTGTGAAATCGCCTGGTAATAACCGGAGATCGAAACTGCCATCAGGTGTAGAGACTGTTCCCAGAGAAGTACCTTTATAATAGATGCTGACCCCATAAATACCCTGTCCTGTTTCCTCATTAATTACCTTTCCGCTAATGGATTGCCCGTAAAGGCCGGTATGAGTGATGAGAATCAGAAAAAGACAGACAATCCGCTTCATGGGAAATCTTATTGAATAATGTTACTATGGAAATTTAATCATTCGTTACGGTAAAAGTTTAGTCAAAGCGCCTGAATATTACAGGCTTGCGTATCATTTAATGATATGATAATTTATTTCAGCGTGTTTTTGAAGAAGTCGGTAATAGCCTTTTCAAATTCTGTATTCAGGGGAAGGTTGGGGTTGGAGTAGGAAGCTACATTTTCATTAGCTTCTGCCGAAGAATTCTTGAGGATGTGATTCATTCCATCAATGACTTTTAATTCTGCCTTGGGATTAGATATCTGTAGCCTTTGGGCATCTTCTACCGTTACCTGAAGATCTGTGCTTCCGGTAATGACAAGGATAGGAATATCGAGCTTCTCAATTTCCAGCAAAGGATCATATTTCATCCATGACATCATAAAGGGTTGAATACTAGGTCGGAAGATGCTCATTAAGTAGGGTGGGACCTTTTCAACGGTTTCTCCCTGACGAAGTTTACCGAAGATTTCTCTGGCCTCTTTTACCACATTAGCAGGATTGAATGGGTTGGCTTTGATTTGTGCAATGATGGTTTCATCTATGCTCAGAGAAGGACCGGCTATAGAAGCGAAAGCTTTGACAGGACTATCCTGAGACAGCCTCATGCCGATCAGAGAGCCCTGCGAGTGTCCGGCAATTCCGATCTTCTTGAATCTTTTGTCGCTCTTCATGTACTCTAGCCAGGCCTGGGCATCGGTGACAAAGTCATCGAATGTAAGTTCGCTTTCAGACATGGCTGATTCTTTACTCAGGCCGATGCCTCTTTTGTCGAAGCGGAGAGAGGCTATACCGTTCTTGGCGAGCGTTTCTGCCAACAGCTTAAGGGAATTGTTTTTACCGGTGAGTGCTTCAGAGTTACCGTCTTTATCGGTAGGGCCGGAACCTTGAATGATGAGTACGGCAGGAAGCTTCTTTTTTTTGCCTTCCGGAAACATGATAACTCCTCCAAGTCGGTTACCAGCTGACTCTATAAAGATGGTCTCCTCCTCAAAGTTTTGTGCGTGTAGAGGAGCGATTAGCCAAAGAAAAATACAGGTAACAATAACCAGTCTGCTCATAGTCAATCTGTTTGAAAACTAGTGATTTCAATGGAGACTTGAAACAATAAATAAGCCAAAGGATGTTAAGAAATCCTATCGGTGTGAATGGATGATTTTAGATACCCAAATGCACAGTTAGGTAAGGCCTACTTTCTGCCACGTCCTTTTTTAGCAGGTGCTGCAGCAGCGAGTTCCAGACATTCTTCCAGCGTTAATTCAGCCGCCTCCTTGTCTTTAGGAATCTTTACATTCTGCTTACCCACTTTGATGTATGGTCCCCAACGGCCATTCAATACCTGAACATCAGGGTTTTCATCGAAGGTTTTGATAAACTTCTCGGCATCCGCCTTTCGTTTGGCCTCAATCAGCTCAATGGCAGTGGCTTCATCTACACTCAGTGGGTCATGTTCTTTACCCAGGCTCACGAATTTACCGTCATGTCTGATGTAAGGGCCGAAGCGACCGATAGCCGCGACAATTTTCTTGTCTTCGAACATTCCCACATCGCGAGGGAGTTTGAACAGCTCCAGTGCATCTTCAAGGGTAATACTCTCAATGAACTGACCCTTTTTAAGGCTGGCAAATTGTGGCTTCTCGTTTTCATCTTCCGAGCTTTCTCCAATTTGAACCAATGGTCCGAACCTTCCCAGACGTGCAATAACTGGTTTGCCTGATTTAGGATCAATGCCCAACTCGCGGCTGGCACCTACATCGCTACGCTTGATTTGCTCGGTTTCTTCTACAGTCTGGTGGAACTTACCGTAGAAGTTCTTGATCATATTGTCCCAGTTCTGAGAACCTCTGGCAATCTGGTCAAATTCTTCCTCTACATTGGCTGTAAAGGAATAGTCAATCACGTTAGGGAAGTGGTCGACCAGGAAGTCATTCACCACCATAGCAATATTGGTAGGGAAGAGCTTCGCCTTTTCGGCTCCCGTAGTTTCTGTCAGTTGATGAACATTCAACTGATCATCTTTCAGGATCAGTTCTTTATAATTTCTTTCTGTTCCATCCCTGTTTTCCTTCACTACATATTCTCTCTTCTGAATGGTAGAGATAGTCGGTGCATAGGTAGACGGACGTCCAATGCCCATTTCTTCAAGCTTCTTCACAAGGCTGGCTTCTGTATATCTCGCAGGAGGTCTGGTGAATCCCTGTCGGGCCTTCATCAGGTCCAGATTAAGTGACTGGCCAACACTTAAAGGAGGAAGCATGCCTTTGGCTTCTTCGGTATTGTCTTCATCATCGGTTGACTCGATGTATACTTTCAGAAAACCTTCAAAAACAATGACTTCACCATTGGCTACCAGCTTCTCGCTGTTGGTTGAAATACCAATGCTTACTGTAGTTCTTTCCAACTGCGCTTCTGCCATTTGAGAAGCTACGGTACGCTTCCAAATCAATTCATAGAGGCGTTTCTCATTATAGTCTTTACCAGCAGTGTGTACAGAAAAGTCTGTTGGCCTGATCGCTTCGTGCGCTTCCTGTGCCGACTGTGATTTAGTTTTGAACTTGCGGCCTTTGGCATATTCAGGTCCGAAAGCTGACTGAATCTCATTTTTAGCACCTTCCATGGCTTCATCCGACAGGTTTACGGAGTCAGTTCTCATGTAGGAAATCTTACCTGCTTCGTAGAGCCTTTGTGCCAATGTCATGGTCTGAGCCACTGAGAAACTCAGCTTACGGCTGGCCTCCTGTTGAAGGGTAGAAGTAGTAAATGGCGGTGCAGGAGATCGTTTTGCCGGCTTTTTATCGAGTGACTCGATAGTGAATTCTGCAGACTTGCAGCTTTCCAGGAACTGCTGAGCCTCATCCTCAGTACTGAACCTTTTTGGTAATTCTGCCTTAAGCTCTTTGCCATCGATATCGAAAATGGCTGAGATTTTGAAGAAAGATTGAACATCGAATTTGTCGATTTCTCTTTCTCTTTCTACCACCAAACGCACAGCCACTGACTGAACACGTCCGGCACTCAGTCCTCTTTTAATCTTCTTCCATAGCACAGGAGAGAGCTCATAACCCACCAGCCTGTCCAGGATTCTACGGGCCTGCTGAGCATGTACCAGATCTTCGTCAATGGTTCTGGGGTTTTCCAAAGCCTTCTGAATAGCGCTTTTGGTTATCTCTCTGAATACTATGCGTTTAGTGAGCTCTTCTTTAAGTTTCAATGCCTCTTTTAAATGCCAGCTAATGGCTTCTCCTTCGCGGTCATCATCACTCGCGAGGTAGATGGTTTGGGCATCCTTCGCTAACTTCTTAAGGTTTTTGATGACTTCCTTCTTGTCTGAGGTTACCTCATATGTCGGTATAAAACCATTCTCAATATCAATGGCTTTGTCTCCCTTGGGGAGGTCTCTAACATGGCCGTAGCTAGACACTACTTTGAAGTCTTTTCCAAGATATCCTTCTATAGTTTTAGCTTTAGCCGGTGACTCGACTATGACAAGATTTTTCGACATATAAGGCTTGATTTTAAATTCTGAGCGCTCCAAAGATGCGCATAAAACTTTCAAAAAAACAAGCGAATTGATTATTCCGCTCAATTTGAGTATATCAATACGCGATCTATTACGTTGTTGGACACATAACTGAACATCAATCAAAATGGTTAGAAATTTATTGCTGATAAGGCATGCAGAAGCAGAATTTCCTGCAGAAAAAAAGCGTGACTTTGAAAGAAGCCTTAGTCCTAACGGGATGAATCAGGCGCTGATTCTTGGAAATCATGTGAAAGACCTGCCCATTCAACTCGATGCTATTTATCACAGCCCGGCAGAAAGAACGCTGGCTACCAGTTTAGCCATCGTCAATGCGCTGGAGAGTAAGCCGCGCCTGATGGATGCCGAAGAACTGTATGAGGCCACCGGTAACCTGATGAAGGCCTTTGTCAACCGCATGGACGATAACTTTCAGAATGTGGCCATTGTGGCTCATAACCCCGGAATTTCTGAATTACACAATTATCTCACGAGAAAATTCGATGGCTTTGTGACATCTACCTGCGTATGGCTGACCTGTGAATATGATAGCTGGAATCATCTTTCTGAAAACAGTGCTCTGCAGAAAAGTTTCTATTATCCAGGCCAGATAGGATAGGCCCTTCCTGATAATATTTCAAAAAACTCTTCCACCTAAAAAGAGGAAGACCTTATTTTTGGAGCATGGCATCATTAGGAAGACATATCATTGTTGAGTATTACAACTGCTCACCGGAACTACTCAACGATGTAGTTCATATAGAGAAAAGCATGGAAAATGCGGCTGAAGAAGCAGGCGCGACTATCATTAACTCTACTTTTCATCACTTTTCGCCTTATGGGGTTTCCGGAGTGGTTGTAATTCAGGAAAGCCATCTGGCTATTCATACCTGGCCGGAATATGGATATGCTTCCGTAGACCTTTTTACCTGTGGTGATACGGTAAACCCATGGGTTTCTTATCAAATGCTAAAGGAAGCTTTTGAAGCCGATCATGGCTCAGCGGTAGAATTGAGCAGGGGAGAGATGGCCTTGTTGAAGAAGAAAAACTTCAATGTGCAGTCGATGCGTGACGAAAGAAGTTCGGAAGACGGAAGCCCTATTAGAACAAGAGATGTCTGGTTCACCGAAAGGGATGATAAAATCGCCCTCTCCTTAAAGCATGATGGTAAACTGTATGATGTACAGTCTGACTTTCAGAAAGTAGCCGTCTATAAAACGCAGGCTTATGGCAATATGCTGACACTGGACGGTATGGTCATGACTACAGAGGTAGACGAGTATGTTTACCACGAAATGATTACCCATGTACCTTTGTTGACGCATCCCGACCCGAAGAGAGTGCTGATTATCGGTGGTGGCGATGGCGGAACAGCCAGAGAAGTGCTGAAACATAAAAACCTGGAAGAGGTAGTGATGGTAGAAATTGACGATAAGGTAATTGAAGCCAGTAAAATGCACTTACCGGGTATTGCTCAGTCGCTGGATGACCCTAAGCTCAACCTCATCGTAGATGACGGTATCAAGTATGTCAATGAGGCTGCTGACGGAAGCTTCGACCTGGTGATTGTAGATTCTACAGACCCTGTTGGTCCGGCAGAAGGCCTTTTCTCTGTTGACTTCTATAAGGAGGTTTACAGAATACTATCTGCTGATGGTATTATGATCACTCAAAGTGAGTCACCACGTTTCAACAGCAAGGTATTTAAGGAGATTTATCAAACTTATAGAGGCATTTTCGGAGAAGATCAGGTGCATTGCTACCTGGCCTATATACCAACATACCCAACCGGAATGTGGTCATTTAGCTATAGTTCTAAAGGATCTGCCCATCCGATGAAACAAAAGTCCGAAGAAGAACAGGATGCTTTTGTGAAGGCTGCCGGTTTGAAATATTACAATGCCGATATGCATAAGGCTTCATTTGCTCTGCCTAACTTCGTGAAAGAAATGATTGGCTAGTGCCAGTCATAAGCATTGAACTTGAAATAGATACCGATGAGCACTGAAGATTTCAATCCTAATAATGTAGGGGTCAAAGGGACCCTTTTTGGCCTGCCTTACAGCCTGGAAGAAGCCAGAATAGTAGTGATACCTGTGCCATGGGATGTTACCGTCTCATATGGTGCGGGAACTTCAGATGGCCCACTGGCGGTGCTGGAAGCTTCTTCTCAGCTGGACTATGAACAACCTGACCTGAAGGAGGCCTGGAAACTGGGTGTGGCCATGGCTGATATTCCTGAAGTCTGGTATTCTTTGGGTAAAGAGCTGCGTGTCAAATCGGAACAATACATCGAGTGGCTGGAAGAAGGGGCCAACCCCGTTTTAGCTAAGGAAATGGAGCTTATACTTGCTGAAGTCAATCGGGAATGTGCTCAATTGATGGAATATGTAGAGCAGGAGTGTAGCTATTGGCAAAAGAAGGGGAAGATTACCGTACTGCTTGGAGGCGATCATAGTACCCCTTTGGGACATATTCGCTCGCTGGCAAAGAAGCACCCCGGGCTTGGGATACTGCAAATCGATGCCCATGCCGATTTACGCATTGCCTATGAAGGCTTTGAATTCTCTCATGCCAGTATCATGTACAATGCCATGAAGAATGAGCAGGTTGGTAAGCTGGTGCAGGTTGGTATCAGAGACTACTGTGAGCAGGAAGCCGATTATGTTCGTGATTCCGATGGTCGTGTTGTTAGCTTCTATGACCAGCATATTAAAGAAGCACAGTATGCAGGTAAATCATGGGAAGGTATTTGTGATGAAATCGTCAATCAGCTTCCTGACAAGGTGTATCTCTCTTTTGATATTGATGGTCTTGATCCGAAACTATGCCCTAATACGGGAACACCTGTTCCCGGAGGTTTTGAATTCGAGCAGGTCATGTTCCTGCTGAAGAAACTGGTAAAATCAGGCAGAACCATTGTCGGTGCCGATTTAAATGAAGTTTCCCCTGGAGAAGATGAATGGGATGCGAATGTAGGTGCCAGGGTACTTTACAGGCTAATCAATCTGTTGGCAATGAGCCAGGGGCTGCTATAATTTCAAGCCTGATTTTGTTCAGCATTTCATCTGAACTGACTACGGTATTTGAATCTTCTTAAGTAAAACTCAGCCCTGTCTTGTAATCTAACCTACCAAAAAACCAATATGCACTTGGTGTATATGCTACGATACACTATTATAGGGGCTTGACTTAAATTATCACTTGTGAGTTTTATCGAAGATGCTGTTTCCGGTTTTGCCGGATGGATATGGGGAATACCTCTTTTAATTCTGGTAATGGGAGGTGGATTGTTTTTTATGGCTTATGCCAGATTTACTCCCTTTCTCTACTTCAGACATGCGATAAGAGTACTCGCAGGCAAGTATCACGAAGAAGATAAAGAAGGTCAGATTAGCCATTATGAGGCCCTTTCGACCGCTTTGGCGGCTACAGTAGGTATGGGAAATATTTCTGGTGTTGCCGTGGCGATTACCATGGGTGGACCAGGAGCAATTTTCTGGATGTGGGTTTCGGCATTTTTCGGAATCGCCACTAAATTCTTTACCTGTACACTGGCTGTTATGTTCAGAGGTAAAGACTCTGAAGGAGAAGTAAGGGGAGGACCAATGTATGTGATTACCGAGGGACTTGGGCAAAAGTGGAAACCACTGGCCATATTCTTCTGTATTTTCGCTTTGATTGGTGCATTGCCTATCTTCCAGGCCAATCAGCTTACCGCAGCGATGAATGCTGTGTTGGGTCCAAATATGGGCTATGATCCGGCCAATTCATTCGTCTTGTTCGGTACAGAGATATCTTATGCCTCATCTATCATCGGGGTAATACTTACCATATTGGTATCTACAGTAATTTTCGGAGGTATTAAGAAGATTGCCAAGGTGGCCTCTCGTATGGTGCCGTCAATGGTGGTGCTTTACTTCATTCTGGTGGTTTATATACTGCTTCAGAATGTAACAGAGATACCGGCTATTTTCTCATCCATATTAAATGAAGCCTTTAACGGTAGTGCCATTCTGGGTGGTGGACTTGGAGCGGTCATTATTGTTGGAGCCAAAAGAGCAGCCTTCTCCAATGAGGCCGGAATTGGTACAGCACCCTTGGTGCATGGAGACTCTAAAACCGATGAGCCTGTTCGTGAAGGTCTGGTGGCTATGCTCGGGCCTGCTATCGATACCTTATTGGTTTGTACATTAACTGCTCTGGTCATATTAGGTACAGGAGTACATGAGAGTTACCTGGGGGCACAGGACACTGGACTCCTTGGAGTGACCTTAACCCTCGAGGCATTCAATACAGCTATCCCAGGAGCAGGAGGTTATTTACTTGGACTGTGTATTCTTGTATTTGCCGTAAGCTCATTGCTGTCATACTCATACTATGGGGTGAAATGTGTGTCCTTTATGTTGGGCGCCAAAAGAGGAAATCTTTACAACTATTTATATATAGGAACCATAATAGTTGGTGCAGTCACCTCCTTGGGTTTTGTGGTCAATCTGATTGACAGCAGCTTCGCCTTAATGGCGATTCCAACCATGGTTTCAGCCGTTATTCTGGCTCCGAAAGTATGGAAAGCCGCTCAGCACTACTTCACCCGCCTCAAGGCCGGAGAGTTTGATGGGAAGTAACCACCATCTCTTAAGGCCCTGGTTATAGTCACCCTTTAGGCCCTGGTTATAGTCACCCTTCAGGGCCGGGGTCTAGTCTCCCTTTAGGGCCGGGGTTAAGGCAGGATTCATCCGCTCTTTTTCATCCCGAGCGTAGCAGAGGAATCTACTTACCCTTGATTCACCGGCATATCTTTCGTTTCACTCAAGAGGGAAAAGGAACCGTTGAGTTTGGTCCATACTCAGGCATTGAATTACAAATGAAAAGTGGCCAAGAGCTTTATTTAGCCTTACCACATTTCACCTTTTAGTGTCGGGATCTAGTCTCTTTAGGGCCGGGGTCTAGTCACCCTTTAGGGCCGGGGTGGTGGTTTCGGCCAGGACTTACCCCAAAGCTTGTTTCACTGCTTCTACATTCTTCTTACTGTTGCCAATGAAGATCTCATTGTCGATGATAAAGACAGGTCTTTTCAGAAAAGTGTATTCATCCAGAATGTGCTGTTTCATTTCTTCTTCAGTCAACTGCTTCTCATTCAGTCCAAGGGCACGATACTTTCTGGCTACCTTACTGAACAGACTTTCATAACTTCCGGAAAGAGCATGCATAGCTTCAATCTGATCGGCAGTCATTGGTTCGGTCTTAATGTCTTGCTTCTCAAATCCCGACAGGTCCAATTCGCTCATAATTCTTTTGCAGGTGTCACAGGTAGACAGGTAGTAAACTTTTCTCATATGCTATTTTATTTGTCTTATTTCGTTATTCGAATGCTAAATAAGCCCTTTCTAAACAAATTTGGCACATAATCGCTTGTATGTTAGTCACAAATCATTTTTCTTGTGACGCTGTAAAATATAACTAAACTACTAATCTGTGGAAGAGAGGTCACTGGCCTTTCATTAACTAAAATTAAAAAAGACCATGAAAAGACTATCTAAAGTTGTTTTAGCTGCTGTTTGTTTTGCGTTCATGTCTGTGGCAGCACAGGCTCAGGACCTTACTGATCAGGATTATAAAGACTACGCCATCATTCTTTTGGCTCAGAAGTCAATCACTGACAAAATCACACCAACAGTTGAGGAGTACATCGCTAAGCAAGAAGGAATTGACAACAACAGATTTGCAGAGTTGGATGAGATCGCTAAAGGTGATCCGGCTAAACTTTCAGGATCTGGAGCAACTGAATTCGAAATCACTTTTTACAAAACCATGCAAGATAGAGTAGTAGCTAAGAAAAAGAAGGCTGCTCAAACTGTAGTGAGCCAATTGGCTACTCATGGTCTAGGTGCAAAAAAATACAATGCCATTAAAAAAGCATACGCCAGTGGTGGTGACGCCAAGGCTAAAATCGATGCTTTCATGGCAGAGCTCGTAGAGAAACCTTAATCAACCTTAACATACTAAAAACGGAAAGAGACTGCTTTGGCAGTCTTTTTTTATTGATACCTGTTGAAGTCTCCCGATACTGTCAGAACCGAGGCAGAATGTTGAGTTTGTTTTTGATGGATTCCATAATAATTGAATAGGTTTGTCTTTATAATTGCAAAAGGCTTTTTCTTGAGAAAATCACTCCAATATTTATTGCTCGTTTTCTTCCTGTCATTGGCTGTTCAGCCGGTAGAGGCACAGATATTTAAAAAGAAGAAAAAGAAAGAGGGGAATGTGCAAGGCTTTGTATTGCAGGAAGCACCTACACCCGAAGAGCAAAGAAAGGCACTGGAGCGCCAGCTGGTGAGTCCTGTTCGGAAATTCCTCAATCGATTCAATCTTCAGGTCGAAAAAAGCTACGGTTACTTTACCTATAAGAATCCGCTCGAAGGGGTATCGGTGATCAGAGACCCTTCCAATCAGTTCCTTTACATTGTACCTATTGGGGAAGAAGGTGGTGGCGTTCAGCCTATTAATGCCTACAACAACTGGTTCAATCGCTTTACCGAACTGGGAGTCGACCGCATTGATGATGATGCTCAGATAGTTCGTACCGATACGGCCAGTGTGGTTTTTACGAATACAGGTCGACTGAATCCCATCACCTTGCGTCTGACTTATAGTTTCAAGAAGCTCGATAAAGGTCATTTCCAGAGGACAGGAGAGAAGCGATACCTCGATGAAGACCTACTGAGGATTGGTGCCGGAATTGGCTTTGGAGCCATTAAGTTCCGAAGGTCTTACAATGAGCAGGATGTTGATCCGCTACTCCGTTCCTATGAGCTACCGACAACGGAGTTTGCCACTACTAAAATGTTTGCGTCAGTCACTTATAACTTCTACAGTATGGGTGACTTCTCCATGCATGCCGATGTCTATGGAGGAGTCTGGAAAATTAAGGAATCGCTGATCAATACTGATAACATTCAGTACGATCCTTTCTTCAATGTGGGCTTAATGTTCCAGACGCGTTTTTCGAAATACTTCAAAGGTTATATCAGACCATCGGTTGAAATGAGAAGTTATACGATGGCCAATGACTTTGTGAGCGTGCCACATCAGTACACCATCTTTAGTATCGACTTAGGTCTGTTACTGAAATACCCAACCTACCCGAGGAATAAATACTCGGCCGATATGGTCCAGATGGAGCATGTCTTCAACGGGAAGATGTATCGTGGAAGACCATTCTACAAGCGACAAAATCCACTTTACGGACAGCGTGGAGTGAACCGAAAAGCACGTGGTTCTTCATTCCCTGTCATCAAACAAAAGAAGTCGAAAAAAGGCGCTGAAAAAGGCAAAGGAAGTGGCAATTAAACCTTGCGTTTTAGGGGTTCCTACAGATAATATTTAGTATCTTGCGACTTTGAATCAAACGGACTTTTTAACCAATTTATGGCAGAAGGAGACAAGGAAACGATCATCCCGATTAACATAGAAGATGAGATGCGGGGTGCATACATCGACTACTCCATGTCGGTGATTATCTCAAGGGCTTTACCAGATGTTAGAGACGGACTCAAACCTGTACACAGAAGAGTACTCTACGGTATGCTCGATCTAGGGGTAAACTGGAATAAACCTTATAAAAAATCAGCTAGAATTGTAGGAGAGGTGCTGGGTAAATATCACCCGCATGGCGACTCCTCAGTTTATGATACTATGGTGCGTATGGCCCAGGAATGGTCATTGCGATATCCACTGGTCGATGGGCAGGGTAACTTCGGTTCCATTGACGGTGATTCTCCCGCAGCCATGCGTTACACTGAGGCCAGGCTAAAGCGTATTGCTGAAGAAATGCTGGCCGACATCAACAAAGACACTGTTGATTACCAACTGAACTTTGATGATTCCCTGAAAGAACCAACCGTATTGCCGGGTAAGCTGCCATGCTTGCTGGTTAATGGTAGTTCAGGAATTGCGGTAGGTATGGCCACCAACATGGCCCCTCACAATTTGACGGAGGTGGTAGATGGTACCATTGCCTACATCGATAATAACGATATCAGTATTGAAGAACTCATGCAGCATGTAACTGCCCCTGATTTCCCAACCGGAGGTACCATTTACGGGTATACCGGTGTGAAATCGGCCTTTGAAACAGGTAGGGGACGTATTGTGCTCAGAGCTAAAGCCGATATTGAAGTGACCAAGTCAGGACGTGAGCAAATTATTGTGACCGAGATTCCTTACATGGTCAACAAGGCCAGCATGATCGAGAAGACTGCCGGCCTGGTGAATGAAAAGAAGATTGAAGGTATCTCCGATATCCGTGACGAGTCTGACAGAAACGGACTTCGTATTGTTTACGAACTGAAGAAAGACGCCATTGGTAATGTGGTACTGAACAACCTGTTCAAGTATACACAGCTACAATCGTCTTTCGGGGTAAACAACGTAGCCCTGGTAAAAGGCCGTCCTTATACCCTCAACCTCAAAGACCTGATTAAGAACTACGTAGAGCACAGACATGAAGTCGTGGTCCGTAGAACACAATACGAGCTGAACGAAGCTGAAAAGCGTGCTCACATCCTCGAAGGTTACCTGATTGCCTTGGATAACCTGGATGAGGTGATTAACCTGATTCGTTCGTCCAGAGACCCTGAAATAGCCAAAGCCGGCCTGATGGAGAACTTCGGACTGTCTGAAATTCAGTCCAAAGCCATTCTTGAAATGCGTCTGCAAAGACTGACCGGTCTGGAAAGAGACAAGATCAAGAAGGAGTACGAAGAGATTATGGAGTTGATCTCCAAGTTGAAAGAAATCCTGGAGAAGGAAGAGTTGAGAATGGGCATCATTAAAGATGAACTCATTGAAATCAGAGACCGATACGGTGATGAAAGAAGAACCGATATCGTTCACTCTGCCGAAGACTTCACCACTGAAGATATGATTCCAAATGAGGAGATGATTATCACCATCTCTCATCAGGGATATATCAAGCGAACCCTGCTATCTGAGTATAAGAGACAGGGTAGAGGTGGCGTAGGTTCCAGAGGAGCTGGTTCTAAGGAAGATGACTTCACAGAATACCTATTCACCGGAATGACGCACAATTACCTGCTCATTTTCACTGAGTTTGGTAAAGTGTTCTGGAAGAAAGTGTGGGAATTGCCTGAAGGTAGCAAAACCTCTAAAGGCCGTCCGGTACAGAACCTGTTGAACATTGAGCCGGGTGATAAAATCCGTGCAGTCATTAATGCTGAAGACCTGAAAGACGAAGACTATATCAATAACCACTATGTGGTGATGTGTACAGCGTCAGGTACCATCAAGAAAACTTCACTCGAAGCTTATTCACGTCCAAGAACCAATGGTATCAATGCCATTACCATCAATGAAGGTGACAGACTATTGGAAGTGAAGCTCACCAATGGCGACAATCACATCATTATTGGTAAGCGTTCAGGCAAGGTGGTTCACTTCCATGAAAGCGATGTACGCTCCATGGGTAGAACTGCAGCCGGTGTAAGAGGTGTAAGCCTTGAAGGAGACGATGACTGTGTTGTTGGCATGGTATGTGTAGCTAGGGATGACGCTAACCTGTTAGTCGTTTCAGAAAAAGGCTACGGAAAGCGCTCTCCAATAGAAGATTACCGTATTACCAAAAGAGGTGGTAAAGGCGTTAAGACCATTAACATTACTGAAAAAACCGGTAACTTAGTATCCATAAAAGAAGTGATTGATAGCGATGACCTGATGATTATCAACAAGTCGGGCATTACCATCAGAATTTCTGTAGCTGACCTCAGAATAATGGGAAGAGCCACACAAGGTGTGAAGCTGATCAGACTACAGGAAGGAGATGCAATCTCTTCTGTAGAAAAGATAGAGCAAATTGCTGAAGATGAAGAACTTATAGATTCATCTGAAGAGGAAAACAAGGAGGGAGGCGAAGAGCCAAACTCAGAGACAACTGAATCATAATTAGAAACCAAAATTAGACTAAAATACCCATGAAGAAACTGTTTTTAACTGTTGCACTTTCACTGTTCGTAGTGGGAGCGTTTGCACAAAAGAAGGTTTTGAGAGATGCTGACAAGGCGTTCAGAAAGGGCGAAATGGAAAGCGCAATCGAGCTGGCTACTCAGGCTACTCAAGACCCGGAGACTGGAGTTGAACCCGATGTATATATTTTATTAGGTAAAATCTACTTGCAGCAATTCGTAGACAGCGGCAAATCTGACGCTGAAGCAGCTGCGAAAAGCTTGGAGTGGTTTAAGAAATCAATGGACAAGGGTGATGAGAAAACTCAGGAGAAAACCAAAGAGACATTGTTCGAGCAGCCATTCTTTAACCCGGCTGATAACACGAAATGGATCGGTGGTGGTGAAACCCTGGCTTTGTTGGACTATTACCTGGTAAGTGCCGGTAATGCTGCTTTGGAAGAAGAAGATTTCGCAAAAGCTTTTGCTATGCTGTCTATTTCTGCTGAAGTAGAGAACTCAATTGAGCGTGATTTCTTTGCCGGTTATGCAGCTGATAATGCTGAGATGGACGAAGAAGCCTACGAATTCTACAACAGAGTAATCGGACACGAAGAAGAGTACGACAACAAGAACTACGCATACAACAGCGTAATTCAGTACGAAATCGACAATGAGGATTACGACAATGCTTTGGCTCACATCAGAGAAGCTCAAGGTAACTATCCTGAAGAAGAAATGTACAAGAAGTGGGAAGTAGACGTATTGATCCAGTCAGAGAGAATGGACGAGGCCATTAGTGGTCTGTCTAAAATCATTGACGCTGGACAAGCTGACAAAACTACTTACTACACATTAGCTTACTTACAGTGGAACAACGAGCAGTTGGAAGATGCTGAGAAGAATGCTAAGAAAGCGTTGGACTTAGATGCTAACTATGCTGAGGCACTATATGTAGCCGGATCAGTAATCTTTAACCAGGCAGCTGAGATTATGAAAGAAGCTAACCTGACTGTTGATGATGATGCCAAATACAATGACTTGAAAGAAAAGGCAATGGCCAGATTCAAAGAGGCGATGCCAATGTTCGAGAAAGCTTTAGAGGCTGATCCTAACGATGTATACTCACTAAGACCGTTGAGTACTATCTACGATCAGTTAGGAATGGACGCTAAGAGAGATGCAATCCTTGACAGACTAGATGCTCTGGAAGATAATTAATTGAAATAGGTAAGGGAGGTTAAATCAATCTCCCTTATTCTTTAGATGGGTTATTTAACATAATATAAATTATATAACAAATCCTTAGTAATTCCTGTAATACGAGGTACGAGTATTTAGCATAAAATCAGTTATCGCCACTTGTACACTGAAGCTTTAGCGAAAGTGTGCAGTGAGATAACATCAGATTTTATGTTAAAGGAATTAAGCCCACACGCACCACCTAAGTTTTTTATATAATTCTATATTACATTAACCAGCGAAGCTGGACCGAACGCTCTCGTCTTTCATGAAGTTCTTAGTTCTCGTTAAGCGAGATCAATCCGAGCCATTGTTACAATTTGCATACCCGCGGCTGCCCTGTTCCAAAGCTGCTATTTTATTCTACCCGCTTTGCTTCGCTGAAGCTTCGCGAAGGCAAGCCCGCTGTGTCTGTTCCAGCCAATGGCCAGCCCCTCACATAAGATTTGCCAGGCAAAGCCAATGCTCTATTTTCTTGTGTACGTCCTGTTGTACAGAATACATCCAAATATTCAATTCTCAGGCGTTAGGAATTTGCCTGTCAAAACACATGTGAGCCAACGCTTTGTTTGTGCTGTCCTGAACTATTGGTAGTCTCTGGTGAGTTGTGTACTAGTTTAAGGCTTTTCTTTTTGCTGTGGGCTGTGCATTTACCTTTGGTAGCCTGTAGGTCGATCTGTTGTTGTTCAGTAGCTTTTGTGATCGCTCAAGCCGCTGGGCTCAAACTTTCTGCCTTGATGCAGAAAGTATGCAAAGAAATCAAGAAGGAATAATCGGCCAGCCGCACGAGGCGGACGCATCCCCGCGATTCCTTCTGCCCGCCCGCTTCATCAAAACTTGACATTTGCCTATATGAATGAGCTGAAATATAATTTGAAGCTTTCAGCATAGTCCTGATTACCTTATACCGCTGCAAGAACCTTTGTTCAAAAAGTGTCAATAATAATTTTCATTAATTAAATCAAACCGCTTATAGCTAGTTTCAACCTCAGAAAAATCACGAGAAAAATACGTCAATTGAGTAGAATAATCAGAGGGCTCTTCGTATTGGTAAACATCGCAGTATTTAAGACGAATCTCCGTTCCCTTTAAAATCTCTCTTATTTCTTTTTGAAAATCAATTTCAGCTTGATTCTGTTTGTCTATGAATATTTCAAGTAAAGGCATACTCTCATTCTGTGATAATGTGGTGCGTTTTGGTCTATAAGAGGCAAGATAACGGCTCCAACTTATGTTTTTTGGGCATTTTGGCATAATTTCGTATAAAGTATTTCCGCTTAGTCCTTCAACTCTATTTGAAACAACCATCTTCTCAATAATTAAAGGGCCAACTCCGACATTTTTTAAGAAAACGCAAAGGTAATTCGAATGATCATTGATCAGGATTTTGGGAATTGGAGTAACAGATTTCTGATTATGAATTCTCTGAATTTTAAGTGCTTTAGAATTAAAATAAACGGATACTACGGAAACGAGTAAAGCTGACACAGCAATTATAACCTCCCAATAAGACTCAATAAATTCCTTCATTTTCGAAAACATTTTGACCTAGAGACCATGAATACCCTTAGGCATTTCTAGTAGCTCTGCAGGACTCAAAATATGCAACCCTCCAATAGAATACAATTACATCCCAATAATTATCAAGACTCATTTCCTACAGTGGTTCCATCTGCCCAGCCACCTTCAAAAACTTAACTTCTCCTCTAACTAAAAAACAGTTATAGGGTCTTAACGATCTGCCCAAAGTCGTGTTCTTTCAATATATCAAAGGTTTTCTGACCTAGGCTAATACCATACTCAGCCGTTTTGATTGATGAATTTGTAAACAGCAGATTAGGCTTGCGCCAGACAGTTGAAGGAAATAGAAATTTGGTAGGTTTTTGATTGTCCACAAACAGCACCAAACCTATGTATAAATCGTCTCTTAGACCTTGTTCAAGATGTTTTTGAGGTATAAAAGCATAATTGGTCTTTTCAAGATTGATCTGTTTACACAGCACATCGAAAGTCGACTCCCCTACCCGGTTTAATACTTTAAAATGCGCACCGTCATGATTCAAATAGCTCTGTATTACATGATGGTTTTCAGATAGTATAAAGGCCGTTTTTATAATGGTTTCGGCAAGCTGATCGAGCTTAGATAAAGGACGCAGTTTAGACCATTCTTGACTCATTGTTTGCGGTTATCAATTGCCTCTTGAAGATGTGTTAGGAATTCCAAGAAGATATATAGATTATCAGTGATGTTCTTGAAGTCTCCGGGAAAACCTTCAGGGTCACTGATAATGAATTGAAGATACAGGTTGACAAGTTGGTTTCTAAATTCTGCGGGTCTAACGAAATCTGTAAGAATCTCGAATTGTTCAATCATTTCGGTAGTGATTGTCGGAAAGGCAGTTAATGGGGCAATGTTTTTTTCTGACATGATTTTTCCTAAGTTTAAGTTTTACTTATACAAAAGTAAGTATGACTTAATAAAAAGCAAGACTAAATTAAATTTTTACTTAAACTTATGTAAGCAAGACTTATTCTTATCTAAGTCATTCTTACTGAAAAGTGCCTCCTATACCCTATTTTAGGTTACTTTTACAGATATGTCTCTCCGAATTAACCGAGTTAAAGAAGTCCTGGTCATACAGGGAAAATCTCAGAAATGGCTAGCTGAACAAATGGGGATCAGCACCACAGCCATGACGGCAATTTGCAACAACAAGTCGCAGCCTCACCTTAAGGATTTACACAGAATGGCGGAGATTTTGGATGTTGACATAAGGGAATTGCTGGTAAGTTCGAAGGGGTAGTCTAAGGGTTACTGAGCATGCTCATATTGAACATCTGGGTAAAACTCCTTGTAGATAATGCCAAATATTTCTTGACCTGGCAGGTTTTTAATGAGGTTGTATTTAGAAATCAGTCCTTGTCCCCGTCCTTTTCCAGATTTGATTTCCCAAACTAGTCCGAGCATTGAAAGACTATTAACGAAGAGCAGTGCCTGTTCATGTGTGGATAATTGCGCTCTCAAAGTTTTTGCGTAGAAATATTTTTCTTCTGGAGACAAAAATTTTTGACGATCAATGAATGAAAAGGCTTGATATAGGTGACGGAAATAGTGTCCTAACTTATATTGATGTCCTCCATAAAACTTGATATAGTTCGAAGGATAAGAGTGTTTTTTGGCAAAACTTACTAAATGTTGATCTTTGTAGTCATCTAACTTTTCGTTGTTTCTAATCTTTCTTACTAGTTCGAAGGCTCTCTTGCGTTGTCCTTTCCTACTAATATTCATAAACTCACACCAGTTAGAATAGTAATCACTATCTAACCTTGGCTTCATAGACATATAATTAATCGTTCTGTCTGAAAATCTCAATTGGTAACGGTTCTCTAATAGATCATGTATAATTTGTCTTCCGGCAGCTCCTAGGCCATAAAATGTTATTAGGTAGGCTAAATTGATCTTAGCTAAGTCTTTCAGGTTTAACTCTGGGTTGAAGTTCTCAATTGCTTTCTTTATTTCTGACAAATAATCTTCTGTGTAAATCTGCTCGACTTTTCTTCTGAGAAAATGTATTCCTATTTCTTCTTTGCACTTCAGCACCTGCATGAAAATGTCATGCAACTCTTTTCTGCCACTAGTTCCGTCAGACGCCATTTCTTGTACATTCTCCCTATGTAGCTTTAAGAGGTCGAAGAATTTGCTCTCAAACCTCTCTTTTTGAGTGGATTTATTCTGATCATTCAATGTCAAAATAAGTATCCAAAAACCAGCAAATGAAAACATTGTGCCAACCACGCCTCCAATAAAATCTCCAACATTCGAGGTCTTATCCAATAGAATTGCATTATCCCCGAAAACTGTATATTCAGTAGAGAGCTTTATAAAAAAGAATACGCTGACTGCTAGACCAGCAGCAATCAAAAGTCCGGCAAGAATTTTAAGCATGAGTCTCATACGCAGTTATCAGTTATAGGACCCTCATAATTTCTCCAAATTCTAGGGAATCAGCGTTGAACGCTGAAAGTAGCTGTGATCTATCCACTCGCTCCAATTTTCCATCAACAATAGTCAGAGCTTCTCTTTTTGATTGATAAATTTTTAAAGCAGTATTTCTAGAAAGGCCTAAATTCTGAAGCGCAATAACTATACGGTTTTGAGTGCCATACTCAAGCAATGAAGCCCAATTTTCTCCAGCATCATCTTCACCATATAGTTGTATCAGAATTTGATAGTAGTGATTGAAGTATTTTTCGAAAAGAAACCTCAATATATACTCTATGTCCTCAATTACTTTTTCAATTACAATGTTGATGTGCTCCTTGTTTCCTTTTTCAAATGGTACGTATTCATTAAAACTTACCTGAACGTTTTGACCTGAGTCTCTGTAGTAGTCAAGCGACTGACTAATTATCATATTAAGGGGGAATCCGTGTATCCATTTGTTCATTAGCATGGCATAATAATTCATGCTATTCTGATTATTTAGTTTCTTTTCGGCTTTATCCCAAGCATAAAGCCCATACATGCCCAATAGTACATTCTTACATCTTTCGTAATCAATTTCGGAACTTGGCGGAAGCTTCACATTCATACCTTTATCAAACCTTCTTCTCGTTTCGGTATAAACATTGTTCTGAACTTTCAAATTGATAGACTGATTTAGCCCTAGAATATATTCTGGAATTTCAAAGCCTACAGTGGCTTGTCTGGCTAATTCGATAATTTGATCCTTATTCTTCTCAATCAACTTCGTTATCAAAGGACTTTTATAGTTCGAGTCGATTTCCAGCGTATCAACACTAATGATATTCGCTAAGTATTTGAGAATAAACTGTTCTTCCTTTGACCCACTTATATTTTGTTCTTTAAGGACTTTTTCGATTTTGCGTAGATTTCTGTCAATCTTGGTCAGTACCGTTGGCTTTAGGTTTATAGGCTCTTTCTTTAATACTCTTCTATCTGTCCATTCACAGTCCTCATGTTGAATACAAAAAATATTACCGGCCAACTCTTTTGCAAGTCTTCCTGCACGACCAGATAAGTTCCAAAAGTCTATTGGCTCAAGTTTATTAAGTCCGTTTCTATTGTCTAAGATGAATATGTTTTTTGTTGGCATATTGACTCCTTCAAGCAAAGTCGATGTGCAAAAAACAGTTTTTACTTCTTCACTTTTATATAGTTCCTCTACCAGGTTCCTAATCAGTTGAGGAAGCTTACCATGATGGAAAGCTGTTTGAAATCTTAATAGTTCTGCCAAGAAATAATCAGGGTGAATATAATCCTGAATTTGCTTGATAGCCTTCCGGATCGCGCTTGAAGTAGCAGACCTTTCTCGATTTTCCGTGAACTCTCGTGCTCTTTCAATTGTCCTTGCTTTAGCATTACAGTAGACCAGGTTGTTTTTCCCTTTGCCGACCATTTTAACGACATCAATTGCACTATTGACCTCATTAAAGAACCCATTCATTGGAACAGCTATTGGTTCTTTATCGATATAAAGTTCTGCGGAAGCTTCTATCAAATCAATAAAGAAAAGATTTTGTGATACTGGTGATTCATCTGTTCTGAATGAATTCTCAGCCGCACCTCGACCAAACAATTCCAAAAACACTTCAGGGTTAGAAACGTTTGGCGAAGAAAAATACAGTTTTATGTTTCCGTATCTTTTTAGTGCTTTTTCTAAGGATGTATAAGCAGTAATGCTTCGAGAATCCTTTTCGTTAGCCAACTTGTGGGCCTCATCAACGAAAATAAAACCTATTGGAGGGTTGCCGGGTTGAGACAAATAACTGATTAGTCGTTCAGGCGTCAGCACAAGTATGTAGTTATGAGGCTCGTCTGATGTAAGATCTGACACGCTTGAATTAGTTAGAATTCTGTACTTGTACTTTTCCATTAAGTCAGTCAGTTCACTGCGTAGATCAATGGAAAATTGATTGATCAATGCCCTGGTCGGGACCAAAATCACCAAATTTTCAGGTGGGCTATTTCTCATCACCTTTTTAATAAAGGCCTTGATCATGAATGACTTACCCATTGAAGTTGGGCCTGAGAAACTGAATTCTAATGTATTACTGAGCCTCGAAAACAATTCAAATTGTGAGTCAGTAAATACTAGACCGTCCGTATCTGGCACAGCCTGAATGATTTTTTTTGACTCCATTTCAATTGCTCTTTGAAAGGGTAATTGAGCTTGATTGTCATCGTCACTTTCCAAATATGAAATGGCAGGGAAATTCCCAAGTTTGGAATAAACAGCCTTTGATACTGTTTTATATTCAGGGGTTTGTGAATATTCTGTATTCAAATAAGTTATCAACTGATATGCTTTGTTTCTTGCTCTTGGGTCATTGCTATTTGACAAGACATCTGCAAACCTCAGCGAATCAAGAAATTCTTTGGTTGATAGCTTTGTGGCTTTCTGTTGGTCCAAAACATAATCAGCTGATAGCAAGGCTGATTGCTTGAATAAGTGATTGAAATAGTCATCTTCAAAAACATCTTGGACAAGGCGATCTATCAATTTCATTAAGCTATCAGGTTTTCAATTACATCTTTTCTTGTCTTTGCCAGATCAGAGAAAGGAATTACATAGACATAGAAGCTATATCCTTTGAATTTCTCTTTTCTGATTTGATTATTAATAGAATCAACAACAGCCAATACTTCTGATTTAATGGTGCTTCTTATGTTGGTTCTGAATTCGCTGTTGGTTAGCTGTTGCTGCTGAGAAGTTATGTTAATGTCGAAGCCAAGAAATATTCCAAACGAATAATCCAAGTTATATTCATCATCACGAGCGCTGGGCAATATTATGTTTTGTAGTAGACTGTAAGCCTGATCATCAAAGGCTTCCTTGACAAGCTGACTATTGACCAAATCGAGTTCAAATCGTAATTTCTTCCGGCCATCACTCAACAAGTTCCCTATTGAAGAAAATGCATCATAAATACCTTGCTTGAGATCAGCTCTCATTTTTGATTCTCCTAAAACAAGTTGATAGTCAGAGTCATTCAATTTTAATAAATGTACTCCATCAGCCCCCTTCACATAATCATTGTTAGCAGTCTTCAACTCTAGTTTGGTCAAAAGTTTAGGCGCCTTTAAATGTGACTCTAGGAAGCAGTACAATAAAATCTCTCCAAACTCGCCTTCATTAGAGCTATAATCTCTAAACTTAGATTTTGCCTTTTTTACAAGTGAGTTAAACCTGTCTTGGGCTTTTAAGGCCTCGACTTCTATTCTCGATAAGGCGAAAAAACAGAGCTTATCTCCTAATTGATCTATGAGTTCATCGTAGGAAAACGAGTTGTTCTGAACTTTTAGAATGAATAGATCAAGAGTGTTGGCATTTTCTAGCGTTTCCCTCTTCAGTTCGTGATAAAACAGATTTAAGAAATCCTCTTTTATATTAGTAGATAACATATCTAGTGCGTGTAATTGATGATACCTAATGAACTATCATTAAGTCTCTAGAGCAGTACTAATGATATGGAGCCATAAGCTCAGCCTTTACATTACATTTCTTCACAAACTACTAAAAATAACTGGTTAGATTAACTTTATAGGTTGAAATCCGTACTTATTGAAGAGGAAATTGCCTCCATTTCTGAGTTAGAATGAAGAGATATAATATTTATAGAATTCAAAAAGGGTCACTTAATCCAAATCAAGAATTTTTGGTTCTCATGGCTGAAGGATTTACCTCTTTTAGTGAAGCAGAGGAATTCTTGTCGGAGAAAGTTAATGATCAATTATCTGTTGATTTTGACCCTGAATATAAATACAAAATACAGGAGGGCTAATCGACTTAAGTAGATTTGCCACTGCCCATGCCACACACATGCGCCAGCAAAGCGTGTCACATAAGTGTGCCATTGCCTCCCTCCTATGTGGCTAATTGGCTAGACGCTGCTTAGAATAAAATACCCCTGTTGATTTATACAACGAAGCTTCAGCGAAGTTGGAACCCCAAGCTATGTAACACAAAACTGAGGACATTATATAACAATGTTGTTATTTACTACTGCTACCCTGTGGTTAAAACGAGAGCACCTGAAAGAGTTATTTCCTAATCATGAGAACAGCCCCATGATTTCTTTCACTATTGAAGTAACCGGTTCGGTAAAGGAAGCCAGTTTTTGAGCGGCTTCAATCAGGCCATCGGCTGAAACTTTTATGAGCCATTCATTGGGAGACTCCTTCTTAGACTCTTCCACAAAAGCCTTCAATTGGGTTGAAACATTACTCTTCTCCTTTTCGGTTGGTAGTTGTTCAATAAGGCCGGAAACATTGTGAACCAGAGTCTCCAATTTTACTTTTAAGTCTTCTTCTGAAGTGCTTGCTGCTGCGTTGTAGGAAACCTGTATGTTTTCTCCTACCGAAACTGGCCCGGTAAAAGTAGAGCCATCGCCAAGATTGATTGTTACATTGTTTATCACGGTATTGCTGTTTTTATTTTCTAATTGCCTTTCTGATCTAACCTTTATTCCATAAATCAAACCTTCATAGCTTTTTACTGTTCCTGTTAAACCCAGACTCCTTAAATCATTTTTCCAGTTTTCAAGGATTAATATTTGAAATGGAAAGGGCATACCGGTATCACCTGTTGGTGATCCATTATCTGGCCATAATTTTCTGGCAAAAAACTCACTATTTAGATAGTCTGAGTCGCAGTTTTTAAGGACATAATAACAGTCTAAATCAGCAGGTTCAATTAATGTCTCTTTGGTCAGGTTAAACTTTGTTATGGCATGCGATACGGTACTAATTGACATAACCAGGTCTGGATTTACCTGATCATGTACAGGCAGCCCGGGCAGTGGGTAATATCTGATTCGATTGGACTGACTCAGGGCATCTGTAATTAAGTAGATTGCTTCCACTGCCAAATAGCTTTTGTCAGCAAAGATTTTGTTTAAATGAAAGTACTTGTTTAGTTCTTCAGCCCGTTCTTTGACCTCTTCCAATGACTTGTTCCCTATTCCTACTTGAATTAAGAGATGAGTTAAATCAAACAGATTAAGGTAATACTCATTTACATCAGCTGGATTTACTTCATCTTTTAAAACGAATAAAGGAAATACTCTTTGTAAAAGCCTTGCCTCTACGCCAAAAGCTTGCTCTCTTGTGAGGCTTTGGTATCTGGGCCTGTTTTCTGGCATTGTGTTGAATTTATAATATCTAATGTAAGGTTAAGTGCAGACCAAAACAATACTCGGCCCTTGTCTCCCCCTGCCCTTTCTACCGGCTTTACCGGGTTGGGCAGTTAAGCCATTGCTGGGTAGAGGAGCACTAGAGTAATCACCATTTGAACCGGCTAGTCCAGGTTCTCCCGCCTCACCCGCTTTACCACCTTCTCCGCCCTCACTGTCTTTGGAGATTAATTGGAGACAGTCATGATAATCAGTGGGTAGCTGAACAAAGATATTACTGGATAAACCACCATTGCCGCCAAAGCCTCCGTTTCCACCTTGTCCGGCATTGCCACCTTTACCTGCTTTTCCTCCGGGATGCCCATCTATGCCATCAGCACCATTACCGCCATGGCCACCATTTCCTCCCTTTCCGCCATCGCCTCCGGGAAGTCCAGTAGAAGCCTGTCCAAAGATCTGTAACATGCCTGGCTCAAAATGAGACAGCTGGCCTATCCGGATATCAGCTAACATAGACATGCCACCATTCTGACCATTTGATCCGTTGGTACCATCAGTGCCATCTTCTCCGTCAGTTCCATCAGGTGAGCCCTTACCGGGTAACAGTACCGGGCCTAACAGAGAGCCTTGCTTGATTAATGGACTGCCATGGATACCATTTTGTCCGTTTAATCCATCTTGGCCAGCTTCTCCCGGACTATTGCGGATGCTTCCATAAGCAGCATGTGCTGTACCTAAGATGTGGATGGCAAAGGACTCCTGGTTTTGCTCTTCATGCCCTTCAAAGATAATTTTCTGGCAATCCAGAATAAAGACATTTCCTCTGACCATGATTTTAGCTCCTGGTTTAACTACGAGTCTGTCAATGTTCATATAGACATAGAGCTCCTCGCGAAAGTGTAATCCAGGCCAATAAGTAGCAGAAGAGGTGACATCGAGCACCTCTCCTGCTTCTAAGCTATAGTTCTTGTATCGTATGACCTTGACGTGCAATGGCAAGTGCCTGCGGTGACCGTCAGCATCACCATCGTGAATCTTGCCATCTGCAATCAGGTATTCTTCCCCCCGATCATGTTTACCGAGTCTCAGTCGGGTTCTGGCCTGGTTGGGTAACTCATCGTAATAATATCGGCTTTTGATTTTTCTTATAGCATCATCATCCGGACCAAGTAACTGACGTGCCAGGGGCAGAGTCGGAATCTCGGTCAGATAAGTGCCTTCAGGCCACTCCTCTCCAATTTCCTCAATGGATATATGGGGAAGGTTTTCCATTAATATCAGGTATACTGAATATTAAAAGCCCCTGGTTTGCCACTTTGAGTACCTGCTAGTCCATCTGGGCCATTATTGCCACTGGTGTTGCCGCCACCATGCTGCCCTGGATTGGAATGTTTTCCTCCACTACCCGCATCACCGTAACTTCCCGCTTGTCCGGCTGGTCCACCCAGGCCTTTGGCACCGGGACTAGCCGTATCTGAAGTGGTCATCAAAGAAGCTTTGCTGCTACTTGGGAAAGAGATACTAATAGCATTTCCATCAACACCCTGACCTCCGTTTCCACCTTGTCCACCATTTCCGCCTTGTCCGGCTTTACCGCCATTGCCACCATCGGTGCCTTCGCATCCTGAGTCGCAGCCATTGCCGCCTTTTCCTCCGTTTTGTCCCTGGCCTCCTTGTCCGCCTTGTCCTCCATCGCCACCAGCTCCGGAAACAGTATAGACAACAAAAGGCTGAGCACTTGAAGTATCGTAGTTGTTTATAGTAATGTTCGCTGGCAGGTTAGACTGTCCGTTGAAGCCATCGCCACCACGTCCACCTTGATTTCCTTGATCACCATCACTGCCATTGCCTCCACCAGAGGCTCCTGTACATATGCCTGGTGATGGTGCACTGGCGTTGCTTCCATTTTTGGCCGCACTGGTATAAGGGGCTCCTGTAGTACCTATATGTCCATCTTGACCTTTGTTACCGACCAGACCAACGGTGTATGGTTTGGTTCCCTGAGACTTAACCACCACATTGTCGGCTCGTAAACTAAGAACTGTTGAAATGGCCGTGATAGATCCTCCATCGAAAGTAATGGTTTCTGCCGTTACTACTTCAGGTAGCCCTGCCGGACCAAAGACCATATCCTGAGTGATGGTCAGGTCCTGAGCTGCAGTTAGACCCACTTTAGTAGGGAAAACCTGATTGGCAAAGGCTTGATCTGCAGCGCTTAGCTCATGGGTTCCATAGACATGATGCATGAGGTTGTTCATATTAGCTGAAGCGGTATCTACGGCTAATGGTGCACCTTTGGTAAAATTACTTCTCTGTTCCGGGCTTATATTCCCGGCAAATAATTGCTTAAACTCTTCTAAAGAGTTGACGGTGTGAGTTGCTTTAATGGTTTGTCCATTCTTCAATGCATTCACATCCAGCCCTAGCTGTTGTGCTTTTTCTAGAAAATTCATGATGGTTAATGGTTAGATAGTGTGTGTAATAAATGTGTTGATTAGTGAGTAGTAAACTACTAAGCTTTTAGCATTAATGAAAGCAAAAAAGTGTAGTCATGTACTACTGCTCCAAAGACTTGATCAGTTCCCTGACTCCTATCTTATAAAGCTCACTCTTGACAAAGCCATTAGGTTGTTGTAACTGACCGTTTACTCCACCATAAATATAAAGGTCACTACCAATAACAGAAGCACCCATATGTCGGCCAGCCACATTCATTTTAAAGTATTCGGCTGCATGGGTTTCGGTATTGTAGACGATAAGCTGGTTGGCATCATAATAGTCGCCCACCAGAATAAAGTAGTGTTCATATTGGGCCAAGGCATAAGCGGAAACAGGTTTTTCAAGCGAAGGAAGCTTGGTCCATGATCTGGCTTCAATATCATATTGCCATACATCGGAACGGGCATTGCCATCAAACCCACCAAAGGTATAGAGCTTGCCATTGGCAATTCCCCCTTTAGTTTCCATAGCCTGTGGCATATCAGGAAGCATTTCAAGGTGCCCGACTTTCAGGTCGTATACAAAGAGTTTGTTGCTACATTCATAACTGACACTGCCTAAAGAGTTGCGGAACATGCTTTTTGAGCCTCCAAAGAAATAAGCTTTGCTGCCCTCGATGGCCAGACCCATATTTTTGGCGGGTTCAGGCAGAGGTCCGAGAATACTTATGGTTTGGTCTTCCAGATTAAGCATCCTGATCTTATCGACCAGGGCTACGGAGCTGCCATAGGGTTGTGTACCTCCCAGAATCAATAGGCCGTCATAAGCTTCCATGTAGGCAGCCGATGAATAATTCATCAGGGGTAAATCCTTGATGGGTGTTGCCATCCAGAAGTCGAATCGGCTATCATAGGTCTGGAGAAAGGTGGTGTATTTAGAGACATCATCCCCTCCTGTCAATGCGAATATGTCCTGATCTGAAGCGGAATAGCCAAAGGCAAAGGCTTCATTAGACATATCAGACAACTTTTCAAAAGTCAGTTTTTTCTGAGCGACCAGAAGTACGCTGCAGAGCATTAGACAAAAGGAGATGATGGTTTTCATGAGTGTGTTGGGTTTTAATTAATCCTTGTCTTTTTCCATTACTTCCGGTCCCAGGCGCTTCTTATCCAGGTGATCGATTCCTCCGGTCATCCACAACGGAGCCGGTGCATCTTTCAGGTAATGGTCGAAGTACTGTTTCATACGGATTTGAAAGTCTTTTTGATTTTCTTCTTTACCGAGGTGATGTGGCTCATCCGGATAAGATAGAAGAATGACTTCTTTACCTAGTCTTCGCGCTGTTTGGTAATATTCCAAACCTTGATTCCAGTCCACAGCACCATCAGCAGTACCATGTAAAATCAAAAATGGCGTGTTAATGTTTTGAGCATTGTGAATTGGTGACTGGCTTCTGTAAAGCTCCATATTGTCCCAGGGACTGACTCCCATTCTTCCCTGCGACCACTCTATAATCGGACCGTTAAGGTTACCGGTTCTCTTGTAAGCAACATTGTACATGGAGATTAGGTTGGTGAGTGGAGCACCTGTAATCACACAGGCAAACATATCAGTTTGCGTAAGGATAAAGCTCGACTCGTAACCACCCCAGCTATGTCCTTGTAAACCAATTCTTTCTGGATCAGCATATCCGAGGTCAATTACTTTCTGAGCAGCTGAAGTAACATCGTCTAAAGCGGAACTTCCAGGCTTACCCATATCGTAAACAATGTCTGGCATCAACACCAAATAGCCATTGCTGGCATAAGCCGACATGTGCGGTCTGTCGTCATAAGTTGGCATAGAATACTGGTGATGTCTCTGAGACATTTTCTCATAGAAGTAAATGACCATTGGGTACTTTTTACCTTCCTGATAATCTGCCGGCAAGGCCAGGGTTGCCTGTAGTTTATGCCCCCTTTTGTCTGTGTAGTCCACTAGCACTCTTCTACCCCACTTATATTCCGCTTGCTGTGGGTTGGCATCTGTTATTTTCTTTTCATTCTTAAAGTCTGTATTGGCCACCCATACATCTGGAAACTCTTCAAAGGTTTGTTGAGTGTACATGATTACATCAGCATTTTTTGCCTTGTTAGGTCTGCCAATCATTTTATCTACAAATTTTAGGGCCTTGGGCTTCTTACCCATTTTCACTTCGTAGTAACCTGACTTCTTAGTCCACTCCCCGTAAGCACTCATCAATAAGGTTTTAGATAGGTCGTAGCTGTCGGCTTCCGGATCTAGTTGTGTCAGTCTGAAACGGATTTCGTTTTCTCTACCTACACCGTCTGTCAGGTTCTTTACCTCTTTAGAGGTGAGTGAAAAGGCATAGATATCGTACTTGTTATTCATTAACACCCATTCACCATCGGCCGACCAACCGGCAATTCCATAAACTGGTTTTTCTACTGGATAATCGAATTCGGTGTTCTCAAAACTAACCTCAGTATTGGCACTCAGATTAACGGTTTTGCCACTTTCAAATTGGTATAACATTACCTGAGTGTCTTTAGAATATGCCGCATATTGGCCATCAGCTGAAAGCCCCATGAAGTGATAAACCTCATCAGCGATCTTTTGGCTGGCACCTGTTTCAGTATTAATTGCTGTCAGGTCGGCATAACCTGATGGTCTATCTCTTAGACCTCTGTATTTACAATCGTTCAAACCAACGGCCCATTTAGACTTGCTGTTGGTTCTAACTGAAACATCATCTGTCTGAAGCTGCATCAATTTGCCGCTTTGCAAATTGTAAACAGAGGTATATGTAGCTCTTTTATCTCTATTGGATCTTACGATTTGAGAAGACTGTACGACATCATCTTTCCAGTGCCAGACGTCAACATTAGCCTTGAGTTCATCTTCCTTTTTCAACTCATCTTCCTGTTCCTTAATACCCAGGAAAATCTGAGTTCCGGCTTCATTCCAGTTCAAACCGCTGTATTCACTAATGACATGATTGGCTGGTGCCTGACTGAAAAAAGTCACAGATGAGAGACTGCTCATTCCTGCACTTAGGTTCTTTGAAATCAGCATGGTATTCTCTCGTTGGACCTTTCCTTCCGGTGTTTTGCCATAAAGCACTGCCAGGGCATTTCCTGCTTCGTTCCAGGAGAGTTGGCTGTAGGTATATTCTCCTGTAATGATAGACCATGTTCTGCTATTGCTAAGGTCGAGCAAATAGACACCATTCCCGCTATCGCCGTCAGCATCTACCAGGTAAGAAAACAGGTTTCCTGTTTCATTGAAAGCATAGCTGGAAACATTACCAATGTTCATCACTGTTCCGCCTTTGAGGCTTTTCAGAATCAGGTCGGTACCGCTATGTTCCGCATCCTTATCGGACTTTACCTTGCTAATGGCGATATATTCTGAGTTCTCTGCAAAACTGAACGACTGCACGTCCTTAATCTCTTCTACCGAGCGACTGTTCAGGTTGTAGATATGCAGGTTTCGGTTCACAGGCTTACGCTGCTTTCTCAAAGCCTCTGCTTTATCTTCTGACGGAGAAACCAGAAAAGCTACATACTGATTGTCATTGGAAAAACTTACTCTGGACGCATTGATAGTGCTATATACCGTATCGCCAGCCACCTCGTGGATAAAGAACCTGGCATCGCCATCGTTTGGACTGTAATCATAAGTGATCCACTGCCCATTGGGTGAAAGTTCGGTATTACTGATTCGGTTCCATTGACCATAGTCTTCTAATTGAAGGGCTTTCTTTTCCTGGGACTGAACACTGATGCTAAAAAGTATCAGTAAGCTAAAGGCCAGACTCAGTCGAGTGTAAAACTGTTTATGCATAATTCTGAATTAAGGTTGAATACTTACTGTATGCTTCAGGTAAGTTCCTTCAATATACCTCTAATACGCTTGCCCTAACAGTAGTTTTTTTCAGGTAGATGTTCTTTTGTTTTAGTGGTAGGGAGATAGGGTAAAGAATCAGGCTCTTAATCATTGAGATGGATTCGATTTGTCCGAATAAACTAAAAATATGTGATTTAAAATAAAAAAATTACCGTTTACCAACAGGTTGTAATTCAAGCTGTTAAAGTTAAATCTTCTGAAATGAACCCCCAATTCCCGAAATAGCGCTGTAAGGTTGTTTTCGAGTTCTCACTGTTTTTAAGGAAACCAAAGACCAGATTTATGGAATCTGCATTTGGTTTTCATCCTTAAACTAAAACTAAAATTATGAAGTGGAGGCTAGTCATTCTGATCTGGTTCTGTGCCCTTGATTTATCGGCACAGCAGGTGCGTAAAGTTTCAGGGGTCTTGACCGGGTCGGATGATGGTCTGCCGTTACCTCAGGTAACCATTCTCATTAAGGGCACAACAACGGGTACGGCAACCGATATCAATGGCTACTACTCCATCAATGCACCGATAGGTTCTGTATTAGTTTTCCGGTACCTGGGTTATGTTACTCAAGAGTTTACCGTCACCGAAACAGATCTGGTTCCGGTAAAGCCTGGAAGGAAATACGCCCACTCGCCATATGCTGGTAAGAATACCAGTTTAAAGCCGCAAGGCAAATTCTCAAGTGCATATCTGGATTCAGAGCTTAAAAACGGGCAAGGTCTTGGAGTGTTGACTGATACTACTCAGACCCTGAAAGATTACCCTTGGTATAATATTGAAAAGATCAAAGTGAGGAATGGTAAAACTATTCTGAAAACTTACAGCAATCATTTCGGCTATAATCCCAGTGTAGAGATCAACAGCACTGTCGGGTTTCAGCGGGTCAATCGCCTGCCTGAATTACAGAGACACTACGTTCAG